>NZ_JAAFZH010000020.1 GCF_010435915.1 Spirosoma terrae
ACGTCAAGCTTGTGTCGAGACAATTCTTCAAGCAGGCCACATACCAGCAGGGATGGAACTGTTTGCTGCGGGAAGCGAGACCCAGCTTGAAACAATTAAAAGGTGGATTGATAGCTCTGATGTCTATATGCTTCTGTTAGGCGGGAGATATGGATCTTTAGATCCAAAAACTAAGCTGGCATATACCGAAGTTGAATATAGATATGCTCTCGAAAAGAAAAAGCCTGTTTTCGCAGTAGTTATGTCAGATGCTTTTCTGGATGCGAAAATAGCTCGAATTGGCAGGGCAGTTTTTGAGCAAGATAACGTCGATAAGTATAGGAAATTTAAAAAGTTAGTGCAGTCAAAAATTGTCAAATTCTTTGATAGTTTAGACGGTATCAAATTGGCTATTTTTCAGTCAATGATTGAAATTGATAGCCGCTATAACTTAGAAGGCTGGGTTAGAGGGAATGAAGTGATTGATATAAAGCCACTAATTAGCCAAATATCTGCTCTTACCCAAGAAAAAGATGAATTAAAGAAGGAGATTGCCAGTCTACGCAAAAACGGAGTTAAGCAATCGAAATCAAAGCGTACTTTGAAACAGTTTGAATTACAGGGTACTGTTCATACTGTTGAGCATTGGCGAGATATGCTCACTAAAGTGTTAGGAATCTTTGGTGAACAAAAACGATTTAAAGACCCAGACATACTGTTGAACCTAAACAACAACCGAGCGACATTTTTTACGTTTGATGAATCAAAGGTTAGCCGACCTCACAAAATTCCATTAACAAAACTATATCTCGGAACCCATCAAAGCCCTGATAGTTTTCAACGATTAACACGTCTAATTGTCGAAGCTGTTGGCTTGCCAGCAAGCGCTTTCAGAATAATTGGAGAACTTCCTAATAGTAAGGTAGATTCAGAATGAAGCTATATCTCGTAGATACCAGCGAGAGTGTTTCCAGGGTTTACCGTACTTTCGCATTATGGAAACCGGCGTTTACATTCCTATTATTTCTGATTATGGGTTTAAAGCTACCTTCGGCAACGAAACCGACAGTTTATTCCTTCGTACAGCGTTACAGGCGCTGATCAAGTCGGACACGCCTATTCGGGAAGTGCATTTCGATAAGAATGCCTTTGAAGCGCTGACCATTGACAGTCGGAGTGGCATTTTTGACTTAGCCTGCACGGATGAAAATGGAAGTCAATTCATCGTCGAAATGCAGTTGGGCTTAGCTCCGCATTTTGTGCAACGGATGAAGTTCTATGCTCTACATAAGTTTAACACAGTAGTTGAACGTGGTGAGTTTGACTATGCTAATCTACCCAAAATCTATACCATCGCTATTTTAGCTAAGAGCATTTTACCAACTACTCATTTCCATACGATTGCCAATCTACGGAGCGAAGCAGGTGAAATCATTGATACTCAAATGACGTTTATTACGGTAGAATTGGCTAAATTTAACAAACAAGTAGCTGATATAAAGTCCGATTTAGAAAAACTGGTTTATACCATGAAGACGCTTCATACAACTGATCCAACTCAGTATCCTGCTTTCTGGAACGAGGAATGGTTGAAACGGGCTATTGACGAGTTGGATACACGGAAGATGACACCTGAGGAGCGAGCCTATTTTGCTCGTGTAACAGCGGCTAATGCAGAAGCAGTAAAAGCAGAAAAGCAAAAAATCCGAGAAGCGGTAGAGCAAAAAGAAATAGAAACAGTCACAAGAGCACTAAAACGTGGCAAACTCACCATTGAAGAAATAGCTGAAGATAGTGGTGTCAGCGTTGATTTTGTTCTTAACATTCAGCGTGGGATTACAACAAACCAGTAGGTAAAAGTCCATAGGCAGGCAGACGCCACCAAAGCCAGACAACTCCACTTTTCTTTGTGAATTGTAACGTTCTTTCTACGTTTCGCTCTTCGCACAATCAAGCATACCGCACAAAAAACCCCGGCGAAATGCTATCGCCGGGGTTTCTATTCGACATATTCTCTCTATATGTTATCGTTTAGGCCCTCTGGTTTGTTGAATCACAAACGGTATACATTTTGGCGGAGGGCAATTACAGTAAGCAGGTTCCAGAATCACCGTTACGTCTGCGTAGCACGTACCATTTGAGCTGTAGAGTCGAATGGTATAGGGTTGGCTTGATCCAGGATTTGGCAGGTTCGTAAAGCTAACGGCGCCCGCTACTACGGTGAGGTTGGTAGGAGCCCCATAAGCAGGTCCGTTGCCATAGCTGCTTCCTAAGACTATATCCGCTCGTTCCGCATTCACCAAACCCGTCAGATCGATACGGGCATCGTTATTGGCAGACGCTCCTGTACACGTAGCCGTGATCGCCTGCGGTGCAGCCGTAATCGTTGGTACTTCATTGACTGTAACGACGGTCGACGTTGTCGATAGGCACCCGGATGGCGACGTACAGTTCACGGAGTACGTTGTTGATAAGGTTGGCGTTACAACGATAGAAGCGGTTGATTCGCCCGTTGACCAGGCAATAGTCCCACCCTGGCAACCACCAACCGTTAGCGTCGCTGATTGTCCTGAACAAACAGTTGCCGAATTAATGGTCAGAGCGAGCGGTTCAGCAACGGTAATGGTTGTACTCGCTACGTCAGAGCATCCATCTACACTCGTAACGGTTACGGAATACACACCACTGTCGACCACCTCGATGGCTGGTGTCGATTGGCCCGTCGACCAGGCATACGTAGCACCACCTCCAGCGGTCAGGGTCGCGCTGGTACCCTTACAAATTGTGGCACTACTCACCGAAATAGTGGCTACCGGCACCGGATTGACCGTAGCCGTGCCCGTAGCCGTCGCCGAACATCCGGCACTCGTAATACCCGTTACTGAATACGTACCGCTCGCTGTTGCTGTTGCTACGTTGGTAGTACCAATCTGAGTAAGACCTACTGAAAATACATAGCTAGCAAAACCAGTACTGGCTGTCAGCGAGGCTAATTGACCCTCGCAGACCGGTACAGAGGAAAGCGCCAGAACCGGGATTGGGTTAACTTGTACCGTCACGGCTGTAGTACTCGTACAGCCGTTGGCGTTCGTTGCCGTTACCGAGTAGGTTCCCGACGTAGCCACAAATATGGGGTTCGTTACGTCCCCCGTACTCCACACATAAGCGTCTCCACCAGTTGCAGTCAACGAAGTAACTTCTCCCTGACAAAGCGTTGTGTTTCCAGCAATGGTGACAGCGGGGGCATCCGTATCGGATTGAACCGTTGTTGTAATGGTGGCGAAACATCCATTCGACGATGTCACGGTTACCGAATACGGTCCTGCAGCACTGACACTGATCGAGGCCGTGGTTTCGCCCGTACTCCACCGATAAACCGGGTTAACGGCACTACCCACCGTAGCCGATAAGGTACCGCTGGTCTGCGCACAGGTCAGCACTACGTTATTGACCGACACGGTTGGCACCGTTCCGTCCGACTGAACAGTACTGCTAGCTGCGGCTTCACAGCCATTGGCCCCCGTTACGGTCACCGAGTAGGGTCCAGCGGCTGCTACTGTAATCGTCTGGCTAGTCTCGCCCGTACTCCACAAGTACGTTGGGTTGGTCGCATTGCCGGACTGAGCCGTTAGCGTTCCACTAGGTTGTCCACAGGTCAAGGTCAGGCTATTGACCGTTACAGTCGGTATAGCGGTATCGGACTGAACAGTTGTTGTGGCCATTGCCATACAACCATTGCCACCCGTTACGGTTACCGAATAAGCGCCCGCAGCCGTAGCGCTAATCGAGGCTGTGGTCTCGCCCGTACTCCACAAATACGTCGGATTGACGGCATCACTCACCGTAGCCGTCAAAGCGCCAACAGGCTGCCCACAGGTCAGCGTCAGGCTGTTCACGGAAACGGCGGGTACATTACCATCCGACCGAACCGTGGCTGTAGCCGATGCCACACAACCATTCGCGCCCGTCACCGTCACCGAATAGGGTCCTGGACTAGCGGCCGTAATGGCGGCAGTGGTCTCCCCTGTACTCCACAGATAGGCGGGATTGAGAGCGTTGCTAACCGTAGCGCTTAACGTACCGCTGGTCTGGGCACAAGTTAGGGTCAGACTATTAATCCCTATTGTCGGCAGAGCCGTATCAGACTGAACTATGGTAGCAACTGTAGCCGCACAGCCATTAGCTTCGGTTACGGTTACCGAATAGGCACCCGCAACGCTCACGCTAATCGATGCGGTGGTTTCGCCTGTGCTCCATCGATACGTTGGATTGACCGCATTACTCACTGTTGCTATTAAGCTACCACTCGGTTGTGCGCAGGTCAAGGTCAAACTATTGACACTCACAGCAGGTGCAAGTGTGTTGGATATGACGGTTGATGTTGCCGTCGATATACAACCGTTAGCATCCGTCACCGTCACCGAATAGGGTCCGGCAATGGCTACGTTAATCGAGGCTGTGGTTTCGCCCGTACTCCAGCGATACGTCGGGTTAACGGCATTACTCACGGTAGCAGTCAAATTACCGGCCAACTGACCACAGGTCAACGTCAGGCTATTGATCGTTACAGTTGGGACTGATGTATCGGACTGAACAAGCGTAACGGCTCCAGTCACGCAGCCATTGCCAGCCGTTACGGTTACCGAATACGGTCCCGCAACACTGACACTGATCGAGGCCGTGGTTTCGCCCGTGCTCCACCGATAAATCGGACTGGCCGTCGCACTCACCGTCGCCGTCAGCGTACCGCTGGGTTGACCACAGCTCAAGGTCAAACTATTGATCGATACCGTCGGCACTGCCGTGTTGGACTGGACCGTCGTTGATGTAGATGCCGTACAACCGTTGGCACCCGTTACCGTTACCGAGTAAAGACCCCCACTGATGACGGGGATGCTGGCCGAGGTCTCCCCCGTGCTCCACCGATAGGTCGAGCTGGCCGAGTTACTGGTCGTGGCCGTCAGCGTACCAGTCGGCTGACCACAACTCAAGGTCAAACTGTTGACTGATACCGTCGGCACAGCCGTGTTGGACTGAACGGTGGTGGTAGCGGTGGTCACACAACCATTGCCGCCGGTCACGGTCACCGAATAAGGACCCGCACTGGTTACGTTGATGGAGGCTGTCGTTGCTCCCGTGTTCCATCGGTAGGTTGGATTGGCTGTAGCGCTTACCGTGGCCGTCAGCGTACCACTGGGCTGGCCACAGGTCAGTGTCAGACTATTGACCGATACAGATGGGGCCGTAGTGTTGGACTGAACCGTGGTCGAGGTCGAAGCCGTGCAGCCATTACCACCGGTTACGGTCACCGAGTAAAGCCCCGCGCTGATGACAGGGATGCTGGCCGAGGTTTCGCCCGTGCTCCATCGATAGGTCGAGGTGGCCGAGTTGCTAGTCGTAGCTGTCAAGGTACCGCTTGCTTGCGCACAGGTTAGCGTCAGACTATTGACTGATACTGTCGGTGCTGTAGTATTGGATTGAACAGTTGTGGTAACAGCCGTGCTGCTGCAACCATTGCTGGATACAATTAATGTATACGTTCCGACAATGCTGGTCGTGAAGCTTTGCTGGGATGACGAAAAACCGCCAGGGCCCGTCCAGGCATATGTAGAACCAGTCAGGCTGGAGCTACCGGTTACGGTAGCCGGGCTATTACACGTAATAGTCGTGCTGGTCGCTGTGGCAACTGGTACAGGGGTCACTGTAACACTACCTACAGCTGTTGCCGAACAACCACTACTGTTTTGCCCGGTAACCGTATAGGACGTAGCACTAGCTGGCGTTACCGAGAAAACCCCCGTTGCATTTGTCAAAACGCTGCCTGTCGACGCAATCAGCGTATAGGATGCTAGACCGGCTGTTGCCGTTAAGGCAGCAGGCTGGCCGGTGCAAATGGTTGCCGAGGTTAGCGTAACAGTTGGCAGCGCATTGACCGTAATACTACCCGAGCCCGTTCCGATACAGCCTGCAGCGCTGACCGCCGTTACGCTGTATGTCCCTGCTGCAGAACCAACCGCCTGATTGGTCGAACCGATTCGGGTCAGCCCAGCCGGGAATGTGTAATTGGCAAAACCAGGGGTGGCCGTTAGCGTTGCTGACTGGCCTGCACAGATCGTTGCCGACGACAAGGACACTATGGGCAACGAATTAACCGTAATGGACCCCACAGCTGTACCCGAGCAACCCGCCGAATTGACCGCCGTTACCGAATACGTACCAGTTGCCGTACCAGTCGCTACGTTCGTTGATCCAACCTGCGTTAATCCGGATGAGAACGTATAACTACTGAAACCTGATGTGGCCGTTAAGCTGGCAGTTTGACCCGCACAGATCGTTGCCGAGGTTAGCGTTAACGCCAGGGGTGTGCAGGCATAGCCCACATCGAATGTAAAGTTATTTTCGCCACTCTGTCCTAACGTAAATGTGATCAACCCTGCTGCATCGGCATCGGAATCAATGGCATCGGCATTGGCGCCGGTTGCCGAATTGGGGAACGTACTGACACTAAATGCACTGACGCTGGTAGGAAAGCTCAGCGTATAACTTCCGCCAGTTGTTAAGGTCAGATTATAAACCGAACTAGACGTAGTAGTCGCCGTGGCGGTCGAGAAAAAATATTCGCCATTGGCATCGGTAGTGGCGGTAGCAATCACTGTCGAACCCGAACGTAACGTAACCTGAACGCCAGCTAATGAAGGTTCGCCCGGATCCTGTATGCCATTATTGTTGGTATCCCGCCAGACCCGGTTACCAATCTGAACAGGCGCCAGATCACAACCTATTTCAAGGTCGCCCAGGCCGTTGGCCTTACCATACGTTGCTACGTTGTTACTCTCATAAATCTGAACGCTGGTTGCCGGCGCGCCAGATCCATCTGCATTTTTAAATCGACGAATCCCGCCGGCATCAATATTATTCGTAGGGTCCATGACAGCCGACGCCACTTCGCCCCGACCAGGAAGCACAACCAGGCTGCCAGTACTCATTTCCGAGTGGTAAGGACTCGTCGTATTGGGTAACGCTATTGCGTCGGCGTAGTAGTATTCTCCCCCGCCTATTCCCTGTCCATTGTTTGCACCGGCCGTTGGCGCTCCATTACAAATGCGGGCGTTATTCTCAATTGTCCACTGATTGACGCTTGGATTACACTTGCCTGCACGCAGGATATCGCCCGGCGAAATGGCTCTGTATAAATCACCAGAACTGGTATTCGTTCCGTAGTTATTATTACCATACTGGTCACCAAACCGGTCACGAATACTCAGAATCATGGCCCCATCTACCGGATCGAATTCTATTCCCGTCAGCATAGGCTGTGGATACGCAGCACTACCAGCCCCTGATGAAGGGCGAGCATAGCGGTTTGGCACTCGGCCGGTAGCAGCCTGAACATGGGTCCAGGGAAACCAGCGATCAGCCCGTTGAACACCCGTCAAATCGTTATTGGTAGCTCCTTTCCGGTACGTCAGGGGAAAGGTCAATACAGTAGCAAACATAGCCGTTGCCGGATTGAACTCGAAGACAAACGCCTTCATACCAGTCGTATCCCTCACAACCATTCCCTCTCCCATGCTTAGCGTGGTCGATACGGCCTCGTTGGTGGTTACCCCGCCCACATAGATACGATCACGGTAGTATTTCAGGCCAAAAGGTCGCAACGCACTGCCGGTTGTTTGTGTCACATCAGGAAGCGGGTAACTTACCGGTGTACCGGCGGTAGGGTTAGCACTGGTTGGGTTATTGATAGGAATACGATATAAGCGCCGATCGCCCAGATTCACTACGTACAATTCCGTCCCATCATCTGAGATTTCAACATCCCCCAAACCGGCCTTACCAACCTGATCAAATGCTGTTACGTCGTAGTTAGCGGACGTGACTGCGCTCGGCAGCCCTCGATCCGTATTCGAGCCAACTACAGTCGTTCCTCCAATTGAGGCCGCCGAAATGGCAGAGATGGCCGTTGGCAACGTAACGAACTGACTGTGTGTATACGTCGTTCCCGACGGTTTAGAAATATAGATTGTCCCTGCCCTGGCAGCCGCTCCATCGCCCCCAAGCCCCGAGTGTCTTTTGACGAAAGCAGACGTAAAAACATATTTTGTTTGCCGCTGATAGGCAACACCATACACCGTACCGAGCTGATTATTTAGTGCTATCGCTGACTCTTGTGGCGTATTACCGGTAGTAGCACCAGTAGGGCTGGTTGCATTATAGGGCAAAGTCACTAAAACACCTTCTGGACCCGCTGTGCCGCCCCCCGTTGGATTTCCATTCACATAACAGGGAATAAAAAAGTTGGGAATCGCCTGACAATAATCCGCCGGATCATTAATACCCAGGCTGGCAGTAGTGCTGGGGGCTGTTACGAACTGGACCGATGTGCCGCTATTGGTGCCTTTGGCCCCATCGAAGGAGCCCGTCGGCAAATTGACAAACTCAACCCGATAGATAGTCCCGGATGTTATGCCTGCCGTAAATGAATACGAACCAGCGGCTGTCCCCGTCGCCGAACTGGTTGTTGTGGTTGCCACCAAACCAGCACTACTATAGAGGTTCACGGTTATGCCGCCAACCCCAATTTCGCCAGCCAGTGGGGTAGCTACAGTATAACTACGTACACCATCCCCGTTAAAATCCTTGTAAACTACTCCCGATACTTGTGCCGTAACCGCATTACCAGCAACAATGACAAGTAAGAATATACCGGCGATCCGAAAAAACAAGTATTTGGAACCCCATAGAGCACTGAGAGTTAGCCCAACATGAGCGTAAATGTTTTTTTGCATATAAGTAACATTTTGCTAGTGGATAGTCCCCCTTTCAGAATAGAAAAATGCTGTAAGCAGATCGAATGAGCACTTGCTGAAAAGACGTATCAGTAACACCGGCTGGCATGACAAATGAAATGCCAAACATAGATAGATAATATACTGAAAGAGAGTAGAAGACAGGAAATTAGTATACTATATTACACTTACTATAAATCATTTATTACACTAATCTTAACTAATATATATATATAACCTATCTATAATGAAGCCAAGAAAACCATGTAATAAACATCTGATGATCAATCATTTATATATACATATCAATGACAAAACCATGACAACAACTGGAAAAATGAGTGCATTTATAGCTCATCCAGAGAGACTATTATTTTTCTACGGTAGAATAGAAAATATTGCGTTTTGATTAAAACCGATTTCAATTCGTGCTCAAAACACGTCCAAAACTTACTTAGGCGAAAGAATTCCCTAATAATGTGCCAATTGCAAGCAACCGCCGGATATTTTATTATTTAGATTTTAGCATACAACTGCTCGTACCAGCCTCTTGGCTACCGTTTGATAATCTTACCAATGCTACATATCTCCTTTTCTTTTCTCAATCAACATATGGGGTTGGGTTTCTTGGTTCTGTTCGTATATTTGAAATCTGTAGCCATACCGAAACAAGCCTAAATTGCTCTCTTTAGCTTGTTTTTGTAATTCATTAGTTATCCCGCCGGAACTGTTTTTTTGACCAATTAGCCGTCTTTTCTGGCTAATTTTCGTAGTTACGCTGACTAATTTGTTGCCGCTGTACCATGAAAGTTTCGCCTTCCGAACCCTTCCAGATCGTTTACTCACTACTAGAGCATGAATTTCTAGGCTACCTCATCGAGGCCTTCGTTATTCAGTTGAATGGGCGAGGAGAATTAACGCTGCAAAACCAGACCTTGTCTACACAAAACGTAAGCGAGTTTGCTCAGGAACTTGACGAACGTGATTTTGAACTGGTTCGGCTCATCGATAGCATCCAACAGGACACCATTGTTAAAAAGTTTAATACGAGAAAGCTGCCTGCCGTTGATTTTTTCCTGAAAATATATGACCCACACAAAGGCGATAAGGTCGTTCAGGAAGCCATTTGTGGGTATCTGGAAACCATGAAGGGGAAGATTATGGGATTGCTTTCCGGCAAACCATTTTACGTCATGGGCAATGATGGTAATCCGGCCTGGACTCCCCTCGAATGGATGCCAGAACCCGCCCGAGTCCATTTCCATTTTGTCCGTAATCCTGATTCAACAAATTACTTCCCTATCATTCGTTATCCGATAGGTACTACGGGTGACACGGAGCGCGTGGAGTTCCAGTTTAAAGGTGCGTTGATGATTTGCGATGAACCAGCCTACATGATGGTTAACAATCGTGTTTATCATTTCAGCAGGAATGTCGATGGTAAAAAGCTACGTCCTTTCTTCTCTAAGAACCATATTGTTATTCCGAAAAACATTGAACAGCAGTACTACGAACGGTTTGTCAGCCAACTCATTGCTGCCTACGACGTATATGCCAAGGGGTTCGAAATTCGCTCGGAAACCATGGAGCCTGCCCCTGTTCTGACGGTCTCAGAAATGGTTACGTCAAGCCGTACGGTACCGGCAGGAATACTACAGGACGGAAGCGATTCGGATGATGAATCCAGCCAGCGGATCGCTTTTGACCTGTCTTTTCAATACGGCGAATTTACCTTTCGATTCGACAGCTTTGGCCCATCGGCCAACGTCAGTCTGGAAAAAAAAGGGGAAGAGTATGTCTTTCATAAAATTCGTCGGGATCAGCGGCTGGAACGGCAAAAGCTGACTTTCCTGCGTGAATCGGGCCTCGATCTCCGACATGGCCGGTTAGCCATTTCGAAATCAGAAGCCTTCGTCTGGCTGTCTGAAAACAACATCAAACTCCAGGAGGCAGGCTTTTTAATACGTCAGAACGCACAGGATGCCAAGCGCTATTTTCTGGGGTACTCCAGCATCAGCGTATCTATTGAGGAAGGGCGCGACTGGTTCGATATTTACGCCAATGTCCGGTTTGGCGAATTTGAAATCCCGTTTCTTAAACTCCGGACACTCATCCTGAACAAAAAGCATGAGTTTACACTTCCCAACGGCGAAATAGCGGTCATCCCGGAAGTGTGGTTCACCAAGTACTCCGAACTGTTTGGTTTTATCGAACATCCCGACAGTGGCGATCCGCGCGATGCGGACAGGCTGGTTCTGCAGAAGCACCATCTGGCATTGGTACAGGAGCTGGAGCGCGACAATCTGGCAACGACAGTTATGAGCCGAAAACTCGAACGCCTGCGCGACTTTGAGGAGATTGAATCGTTTGCAATTCCCAAAAATTTCAAAGGAACGCTACGTCCCTACCAGCAAGCTGGTTACGACTGGATGAATTTTCTGCGCCAGTATCGGTTTGGCGGTTGCTTGGCCGACGATATGGGTTTGGGAAAAACCGTTATGACGCTGGCCATGCTACAGGGCCAGAAAGAAGCCGGTGCTCTGGAACCGTCGCTCCTGGTTATGCCAACCTCGCTGCTCTACAACTGGGAGCTGGAAGCCAGCAAGTTTACGCCCGATCTGCGGGTTATGGTCTATACCGGTACGTATCGCGACAAAAACACGGCTCAATTTGACGGCTATGATTTAATTCTGACCTCGTACGGTATTGTTCGGATCGATATAGATTTACTGAGTGATTATCGGTTCAACTACGTCATCCTGGACGAGTCGCAGGCAATCAAGAACCCATCGTCGCACATCACCAAAGCGGTCATGCAACTCAACACGGCCCATCGGCTCATTCTGACCGGCACCCCGCTTGAGAATAGCACGATGGATCTATGGTCGCAAATGTCCTTCATCAATCCGGGTTTGCTGGGTAGCCAGTCGTTCTTCCGCAATGAATTTCTGATACCCATCGAGAAGCGACATGATGAGCTAAAAACGGCCCGGCTCTATAGTCTGATAAAGCCCTTCATGCTTCGACGGAACAAATCGCAGGTAGCAACGGACCTCCCCGAAAAAGTAGAAAGCGTTCTGTTTAGCGAAATGACTCCCGATCAGGAGAAGCAGTATGAGGAGGCTAAATCGTTCTACCGCAATCTGATTCTGGAACGTATCGAAGAAGAAGGGATGGCTAAATCGCAGATGGTGGTGTTGCAGGGCCTAACCAAGCTTCGTCAGATTGCGAACCACCCGCGCATGGTCGATGATGAGTACGAAGGCGATTCCGGAAAGCTATCGGACGTACTGCTACGTCTCGAAAGCGCTATGACGGAACACCATAAAGTACTGGTATTTAGCCAGTTTATTAAGCACTTAAACGTAGTTCGGCAATACCTCAAGGAGAAAAACATTAAATACGCTTATCTGGATGGGTCAACGCAGGACCGGCAAAGCCAGGTTGAACTATTCCAGACCGACGATTCGGTTAAACTGTTCCTGATTTCACTCAAAGCGGGCGGTCTGGGCCATAACCTGACAGCCGCCGATTACGTTTTTATTTTAGATCCGTGGTGGAACCCAGCTATCGAAGCGCAGGCCGTTGACCGGGCTCACCGAATAGGCCAGCAAAAAACGGTTTTTACGTACAAGTTCATTGCCAAGAACACCGTCGAAGAAAAAATTCTGTCGTTGCAGCGGGCCAAGCAGCAACTGGCCGGAAGTTTGATCACTACGGAAGAAAATTTCATGAAGTCGCTTACCAAAGAAGACATTCTGGTGCTTCTTGAATAAGTAGATGTTTAGACACAAAAGAGTTTTTTGGGAAGATCTTGCCTGGTATTTGTTAGTAACCCAAGTAACTGGCATTCACCCTAAAAAACTCAACGCATGAACGTTAAAAGCATTTTTGGCATCATCTTAACTCTCGTCGGCCTGGTTGGGCTCATATACGGCGGCATCGACTTCACCAAAGGGGGCGTAGCACAGGCATCTTTTGTTTACCTAATACTGGGAGGCATCTTTTTCTTTACCGGCGTAAGTCTGCTACGTAGCACCAAAGCCTAGCGAACAGTATCTGGGAGATTATCTCATATATACGCCCATTCGCTGATCATCACTTAGCACAACCTCAACATGCTCCGTTAGCGTTGTGCTAAGTTCATACCCTGTATAATCGGCCGCAACTGGATAACGCGGATAGTTTCGGTCAATCAGTACCGCCACCTGAAGTTTTCGCACGGGAACGGCCAAAAACGGCTGCAAACTGAAAAGCAGCGTCCGGCCCGTATGCAGAACATCGTCAACAACAATAACAACTTTATCAACAAAGTCGCTGGCTGGGCGGTCTGTTTCAACGAGAGGTTGAGAGAGCTGCGCTTTGTCCAGCGTCAGTAATAGTACCTCTACTGTAAAAGGAGCAATGATCTGCAATTCCTGCGCCAGAGATTTAGCCAGCACAAATCCTTCGCCCGAAACACCCGCTAACAGGATGGCTTTCTCTTCAAAATTATTCTCATAAATCTCAAAAGCAATTCGGCGAATTTTCTGACGTATTTGTTCAGAATTCAGAATAAGCGTCGGCTGGGCGGTTTTCATAGATACTATAAATACACTTGAAGGCGCAAAGATGATAAAAGTCGGGAAGTCAATAAAGAAAGTTATGCATGTTCACTAGTTAATCATCGGTATTCGCTATGCTTTTGGCATAATTTTCGCCAATAGATGGAGCATACTATTCAGATTCTACGATACATGAATGCCCTGATAACTTTTTTAGTATTGTATACGATAGGGTTTATGCCAGTTAAGTCGGCTTCTGATACCGAACTCATTCAAACCATACAAACCTCCTTACGGAAAGGGAATGCCGGACAGTTATCGGCCCGCTTTGACAAAACACTGGAACTAATCATCGATACTGAAAAAGTAGATTTTCCTTCCGTCCAATCCACCCACGCGGAGCTGATTCTTCGTTCATTTTTCCGTAAGCATCCACCACAAAACTTTCAATTTGTATACCGGGGCGCTTCCAATCGCCTTCGTTATAGTACCGGCACCTATACAACGGAAGGTCAGACCTTTGCCGTTTATGTACTGATGCGGCAGTCTTCGAACCAGGAATACGTCATAAATGCCTTACACTTCCGAAAAGGCCGATTTTGATGTTACTTTATAAACTACCGGTAATTCCTGCATTATACCGTCAACATCCTATATCATAGATGCTAAATCGCCGTATCTTTGTATTTCATTTTGACGTTTGGCGTTGCCAGTACTATGATTGTTAAAACTAAAAAATACGCATTAGACCAAAAAACGTACATTAACATCGCGTTGCGGCAGTGGATACGAGATAACTGGAAATGGGCATTTGTACCACTGGGACTTATTATCCTGAACGTTGTTCTCAACCTGACGAAGGTTTATCCCAACTACTGGATTTATATCGTTATTGTTTTGCTCACTATTCTCTATGTGCTCTTCTGGGCCATTCAGATTACCGGTATTGCGCAGATGGAGCAGAGCAAGGCCCTTTTCCAGAAATATATTTATGAAATTGATAGCCGCCAGATTCTGATGCGTATCAACGTAAAGGAAGGTGGTATCCTGAAATGGGACCAGATCAGCGATCTTATTAAAGACAAAGAGGCTTACATTCTGTTCCTGAACAATGCCGAAGCTCTTAAAAATGTACAGGCCAGCTGGTTTGCCAAGACCGTAACGAAAGGTTTGGCCAAGGCCCAGTTTATTTATCTGCCTTATTCGATTTTCAATAGCGAGCACGACCTGAAATTCATGGATGCTATGCTACGTCGTAAGGGCCTGCTGCCCGAAACGGCTCCCGCCGAACCCGTAAAAGTGAAGTAGATCATCTGCTGAGGCTAAGCTTATCCTAACAACGAGCACGGAGACTATCTTCGTGCTCGTTGCTATTACATGGTCCTGAAGAAAGGCTTGCTAAACTTCAGCCTTTTCTTTTTTGTATATTTGATAAAACGTCAAAAGCTATGCAGGCCATTACGCTAACGATACCGCCTAATCTGAATGTGTTTTCGGACGACGAACTCTATGCGTTCTGTTTGGCAAATCCCGAACTACGTATAGAGCGCGACGAAACAGGCCATATTATTATTATGTCCCCCACCGGACTAGAAAGTAGCTTTACAAGTGGAGAACTCTTCGGCGAAGTTCGTAACTGGAATCGCCAGACCAAAGCAGGTCGAACGTCAGAATCCAATGGCGGTTATACGTTGCCCGACCGATCAATGCGAGCACCGGATGTTGGCTGGATCAGCAAAGAACGGTTGATGACCGTTATGCCGGAAGAGTTAAAAAAGTTTGCTCATGTATGCCCGGATTTCGTCATTGAGGTCCGATCCGAATCTGATAACGTAGAGGAGTTGCAGCTAAAAATGGAAAAGTGGATTAGCAATGGCGTCCGGCTAGGCTGGATGGTTGATCCCAAAACCCAGACAACAACCATTTATCGTCCCCAGACAACGCCCGAAACCAAAGCATTCAGCGATACGCTTTCCGGCGAAGATGTACTTGTCGGATTTAGCCTCAACATTCAGGACGTGTTAAATTATTAGGCGAGTCTTTAAGACGAAAAGGAGAAAGGACGTAGCATCCCTATGTCGTTTCTCCTTTTTTCGTTTCTTTGACTGAAGTGATCCCATCCTGACACTTCTTCTATGAAACGCATCCTGATACTCCTCTTTCTCGTCATTAGCCCGGTTGATTCGTTCGCCCAGCTAAGCGCTGATACGCTCGCTCGAATCGACAAAATCTTTGATCGTTATTTGCCACAGAATCCTGGCTGCCAGCTTTCTATTTCCAGAAATGGAAGTGTAATTTTTTCCAAAGCCTGGGGTATGGCCGATCTGGAACACACGATTCCGCTCACGACCGAATCCATCACCGAAGCGGGTTCGGTATCGAAGCAGTTCACGGCAGCCGCCGTTCTCCTCCTGGAGCAGCAGGGTAAATTATCATTGGACGACGATATTCGTAAATACATCCCCGAAATACCGGATTATGGTACGCCCATTACGCTACGTCGGATGATGCACCATGCCAGCGGTTTCCGCGACTGGGGCAGTGTAGCTGGTATTGCTGGTTGGCCACGTACGACCAAAACATATAGCAATGACGATGCGCTGGACATTATCATCCATCAGAAAGCGCTGAATCACAAACCCGGCGACGAATTTCTGTACAGTAATTCGAACTACAATCTGTTTGCCATTTTAGTGGAACGAGTCAGTGGTCTGTCTCTTGCCGATTACACGAAGAACTATTTGTTTGAGCCAGCAGGCATGACGCATACGCAATGGCGCGATGACTTCAGACGTATCGTCCCCAATCGGGCTATAGCCTATGAGAAAACCGCAACTGGTTACGAAACCGATATGCCCAATGAATATGTCTACGGAAACGGCGGCCTTCTCACCACCACCGAAGACCTCCTGAAATGGAATGAATACTACTGGAATGGGCATTTTGGTAGCCCTTCCTTACTACCCAAACAGCTAACCATTGAAGTGTTTAATAACGGCACTACGTATCCATATGCCGCCGGGCTTTACGTCACGAAAAACAAAGGCCAGGATTACGTTTATCATACCGGCTCCACGGCTGGTTATCGGGCTCTACTGATACGTTATCCTCAGGAAAAGCTATCGATTGCCTGGCTAAGTAATACGTCGCAGTTCGACGCGACCAGCAACAACGTAGTGAAAGAGATCGAAAACCTGTTTGTCGCTGATCGATCCGATAAAAACGCTGCATCTAAATCAGAAAGCGCTACGTCTACAATGGCAAAAAACAGCAATTCGGTAAAACCAAACTCATTACAGGACTATATTGGCACGTATTATTCCGAAGAGGCTCAGGCCACTTTTTCACTTAAAGAAAGCGGGGGAAAATTAATTCTCAACCAGGCACCCGGCGTGAATCTTGATTTGGTCGCTACTGGTCAGGATACATTTAAGGCCGCTGCCAGTTCGCGCGGGTTGGGTGGTGCCGTCATTACGTTTCAGCGTGATAAAAAATCGGTCAAAGGCTTCAACGTAACAATTCCCCGAGCCCGAAACGTATCGTTCAAAAAACAGTAAAGGCTTAATTTGTCCCAAACAGCATCCTGCTGTTTGGGACATCAGGATATTATCTAAACTATTATTTAGCCTGGTTGGTAAAGTCAACAACCGTCAGCTCACCGATCCAGGGACCAACAACCGTCCCAAATTCTTTATGAGCCGGATGCGGCAGGTAGGTATCCCGATCTTTCTCTGAATCGAACGTCAGAATAAAGGCATGAGTTAGGCCATGGGCGTGGTTTTCAGGGCTATTATTCGTTCCCCACTGAAAGCCTTTGATTTCCTTTATTTTCGATGGGAGCGCTTCAAAAGCAGCCACTATCTCTTTTACTTTCGCCTGGGTCGTTTCGGGTTTAAACTTAAAAAGCACAATGTGCTGAACAACATTTTTCATTGGTTTTGCGGGCGGATCGCCAGTAAGCGTGTGAGCGTATGTCGTGACAGACAAAAGGGCCAAAGCCACGATAGTCAGAATGCGTTTCATAAAGTGATGACCGTTTACACCAAAAGAAAATTAAAGTGCCACCCTACTATACGTCAGAACCGGGATTCGCAGGATTTAAATGATTTACACGATTTTTTGAAATACCGCTTTTTTGAAGCGAAAGCAAAATCATGCAAATCATTTAAATCCTGCGAATCCCGGTTCTGACAATTGGTATTACTTCGCCAGTTTCGCTTTCAGATTCTCATCTAAAGCTTCCAGGAAGTCTTCTGTATACAGATAGTGCTCACCAGCTACCAGATTTTTCACATCCGGGAAAGCCGAAATGGCCAGATCCTTCGTCATTTTACCGCTCTCTACGGTTTCAACGCAAACATCTTCCAGCGCGTTAGCGAAGTCGATCAGCTCCTGATTACCATCCAGTTTACCACGGAAAGCCAGACCACGAGTCCAGGCGTAAATCGACGCAATTGGGTTTGTAGACGTTTTGTTGCCTTTCTGATATTCGCGGTAGTGGCGCGTTACGGTACCGTGAGCCGCTTCTGCCTCCATCGTGTTACCATCTGGCGTCAACAGAACCGAGGTCATCAGACCCAGCGAACCGAAGCCTTGTGCAACGGTGTCAGACTGTACGTCGCCGTCGTAGTTTTTACAAGCCCAAACAAAGTTACCTTCCCATTTCAGGGCCGAAGCAACCATGTCGTCGATCAGACGGTGCTCGTAATGAACACCCGTTTCTTTGAACTCGGTTTCGTAAATTTCCTGGAAGATATCCTTGAAACGTCCGTCGTATTTCTTCAGGATGGTATTTTTCGTCGACAGATATAATGGCCAGCCTTTTTGCAGTGCTACGTTGAAGCACGAACGCGCGAATCCTTTGATCGACTCATCTACGTTATACATGCCCATGGCAACACCTGGACCTTTGAAGTTGAATACTTCGTACTCCTGCACCGTACCGTCTTCGCCTTCGAACTTCATCGTCAGTTTACCTTTACCAGGTACAATGAAATCCGTAGCGCGGTACTGATCGCCGAAAGCGTGACGGCCAACGATGATCGGCGCTTTCCAGTTCACAACCAGACGTGGTACGTTATTCATTACGATTGGCTCCCGGAAAACCGTTCCGTCCAGAATGTTCCGGATGGTACCGTTTGGCGATTTCCACATCTGCTTCAGATTGAACTCTTTAACACGGTCTTCATCTGGCGTAATGGTCGCGCATTTAATACCAACACCATATTCTTTAATGGCATTAGCCGCGTCGATCGTTACCTGATCGTTGGTTTCATCACGGTATTCGATGCCAAGGTCATAATATTTAATGTCAACATCAACGTAGGGCAAAATCAGCTTGTCTTTGATAAATTTCCAGATGATGCGGGTCATTTCGTCGCCATCCAGTTCGACAACCGGATTTGCTACTTTAATTTTTTCCATTGGACTTGGGTATATAAACGATTGAAAACGATACAAACTTGGCCGCCCGGCGACCCGGCGCAAAAGTAGTGAATTAGGGGCAACGGGTGAAATTGAAAGCAGTTTCCTTTTAGGGCTATTCTCTACCGATCAAGTAGTGCATACATTTTCGATACATTGGTATATTTATTGCAACAGTAAACCATATTCTTTCTAGTTTTAACCACAACCATGTATAAATCATTTATACGACCGGCTATTGTCTGTATATTTCTAGTTACGCTATCTACTTATCCCACTTACTCACAGCTATTTTTTACTAATGGCTACATCGTTTTAGCGTCTGGCGACACAGTTAAGGGTGAAATCCGTGAACGAAATGTCCAACTAATCAATTTTCGCCCGAATCAGTCAGCAACAATTCTGGATTACGTACCAAACCAGCTTATTGGCTATTATTCAGATGGAATAAACCACCTAACGGTCGATCTAACAGAGGATGGGCGTACTAGTGCTTATTTTATGCAGGAGCAGACAAAGGGTTATGTTAGTTTGTATCGTTTATTTAAACCAGAAGGCAACTTATCGCATGCGCTCCGTTTGCCTGACAAACGATTTATTCCACTACGAGGAAACTTATCGTTATTAATGCTTAGCAACAATTTGACAGAGTGTCAAAGCCCTGCCTTTAAACAGATGTTTAATGTCCACAACTTTTATCCATCTAGTTATAAGTTCGAACAAATCATCAAGGCATATAATACCTGTGTAAACCCAACCCAATCGATTCAAAAGCCGAAGAAAGTATTCCGCTACGAAGCGGGTCTGTCACTAGGAGCCGCTATAAATGGCTGGGTATATGGTGCTGCGGATAAACAAAACAGCGTTTATTATAATCCATACGTTTCTTATAGTCCAACATATGCAGTGGGAGGAGGAGGCTTTTTCACGGTAGCTCCTCAAAAAAGATTATCAGCCGGTCTGGAAATTTTAGCTAGCTGGTATAAGGGTAGCCGTAGTATCCCTCTAACTGACCCACTCAATCCATCAAATGTAGATAGCCGACTTTATTCGTTTAGCGAAACTTATTTTGCCTTACCGCTTACTGGACGTTACATATTTGCCGACCATGCTATACGATGGTACCTCAAAGCAGGTCTTGTTCCTACTCTATCTACAAATGTATCTGGCAAGTATTCGGGTAGTAGCTTAAACCTGGATGCAGATATTACCATTTTAAACAGGACAAATATTGGCATTGGCTATTTAGCGGGGATAGGCGCAGTTATCCCAATTGCGAAAAAACGACATATAAATATTGAATGTCGCACTATGCCACATTTTGTTTTGGACGGTGTCACCCGCACGGCTACCTCCCGTTCTCTGCAACTAATGGTTCATATACCATTTATAAAGAATGTGAAGCAGTAAATTTTTCAAATTAAATCTTCTAAAAAGCAAGCTTTTGCCGTATTTTTATGATGTACTACCCAATCATACCCTATAAAATTTGGCATTCCCAATGAAAAACTGTACTAAATTAGTATCGGCCTTGCTTTTGATACCTGTGCTACTTTTTGGCCAGGCGAAAAAAACGGCTAAATCCAACGACAAGCTCGACAAACTAAAGCAGGAAGCTGTAGCCGCCGTCGAAGCGAACAAAGAGTTGGCCCAGCAAATCAACGACAAACTATTCAGCTTTGCAGAGCTTGGTTTCCAGGAAGAAGAATCATTCAACTATTTAACAAGTCTGCTTGAAAAAGAAGGATTTACGGTACAGAAAGGCGTTGCCAACATACCTACGGCCTGGATCGCTACCTGGGGCTCGGGAAAACCACTGATCGCAATCGGCTCCGATATCGACTGTATTCCGAAAGCGAGTCAAAAACCGGGGGTGGCTTACAAAGATCCCATCGTAGAGGGAGCTCCCGGCCACGGTGAAGGGCATAATTCAGGGCAAGCGCTCAACATTGTTGCCGTACTAGCCGTCAAGAAACTGATGGAACGGGAAAAGATTCCGGGTACGTTAATGCTCTGGCCTGGCGTTGCCGAAGAACTGGTTGGCACGAAAGCCTTCTACGTTCGCGATGGTTATTTCAAAAATGTTGACGCCTGTATTTTCACCCACGTGGGGAACAACCTGGGCGTTTCGTGGGGGGATAATGGCAACAATGGTCTGGTATCCGTAAAATTCAATTTTGAAGGACAGGCTGCTCACGCTGCCGGTGCGCCCTGGCGCGGACGTAGCGCCCTGGATGCGGTTGAACTGATGAACATCGGCTGGAACTTCCGCCGTGAACACCTCGAACTTACCCAGCGTTCACACTACGTTGTTTCCGACGGTGGCGACCAACCTAACGTAGTACCGTCAAAAGCGGCCGTTTGGTACTACTTCCGCGAACGGACGTATCCAAAAATAAAGAAACTGTTCGAAACGGGCGTTAAGATTGCGGAAGGTGCAGCTATGATGACCGATACCAAATTCACCTACGAAATTCTGGGATCGGCCTGGCCCGTTCATACCAACAAAGCGATGGCTCTGGCGGCCTACGAAAACATCAAAAAAGTAGGGCTGCCAACCTGGTCGGAAGACGATCAGTTATTGGCCAGAGCTTCTCAAATTGAGTTACAGGCGCCTAAAGTAGACGGTTTAGCCACCAAACTGGATTCGATGAGCATGCCCACGTCGGCAGCACCAACCATGATGATGGGTGGCCAGCCGATGGCATCGATGGGCGGTGGCGGTTCCGACGACATCGCTGACATTTCGTGGTCATTGCCAACCATCGTGCTACGTTATCCAAGTAACATTCCTGGAATGCCAGGCCACCACTGGGCCAACGCCATTTCGATGGCAACGCCCATTGCGCACAAAGGAATCGTTTATGGCGCGAAAGCCGAAGCCATGACGCTGCTTGACTTACTGATGAAACCAGAACTCATTAAAGACGCCTGGGCGTATTATAAAGACGAGCAAACGAAAGATATTAAATACGAACCACTCATCAGCCCGAAAGAACAGCCAGCTATCTATCTGAACAAGAAGATTATGGCCGAATTCAAACCAAAGCTGGAGCCATTCTACTACGACCCAGGCAAATACAAAACGTATCTGGAACAGTTAGGAATCAAATATCCAACCGTCCGTGACGATCAGCGTGAGGCCGTGAAAAAAATTCTGGATAAAGAGAAATCATCGGCCGCGAAAGTTTCTTCGTCACGTTAATCAATCTGTTACGTATAAAAAAAAGCGATGAGGCAGCCTCGTCGCTTTTTTTTATACGTAACAGATTGATTAAACTTCCTAAAAAGAGGTTTGATCTGTCATTCCGACCGGTCCGCCGGTGCGGCAGGAGGAATCTTGGGGAGCTAGTTGATTCTTTGCTTTTACAAAAGATTCCTCCTGCCGCACCGGCGGACCGGTCGGAATGACAGATCAACCGTTTAAATACGTTCGTAGTAGTTGCCTACTTCAGAACCACTTTTGCAACAACCGGCTGATGGTCAGATGGGTAACGTTTTTCTTTAGCGTCTGTCAATACACCATATTTCAATACGTCGAACTGCTTGCTAACAAAAATATAGTCGATACGTTTGTCCATTGGCGCATCGAATTTGAAGGCATTGAACGTGCCTTCAGGGCCATATGGTGGTGTTGCCGTTACGTTATGTGAATCGTTTAATAGGGTCTGAATCGTTTTTACCTGTTCCGTTTCCGGCGTAGAATTCAAATCACCCACCAGAATCACCGGCGTATTTTTTGCGATTTCCTTAATCTTAGTCACCATTAATTTCCCCGATTCCCGACGGGCTTCAACCCCCTGATGATCGAAGTGAACACTGAAAAAGAAAAATTCTTTTTTGGTCTTTAGGTCAGAAAATTTAGCCCAGGAGCAGATTCGATTACAGCACGTAGCGTCCCATCCTTTGCCGGGCTTATCGGGCGTTTCGCTCAGCCAGAAATTACCCGACTGGAGAATTTTAAATCGATCTTTCCGGTAAAAAATTGCCGAATGTTCGCCTGCTTCCTTACCATCGTCGCGGCCTGCGCCGAAAAAAGCATAATCCTTTAGTTCAGCAATATCGGTCAGTTGATGACGTAACGCTTCCTGCGTACCGAATAGATCGAACTCATGGAAACGAATCAGATCCTTTACGTTCTCTTTCCGATTCGGCCAGGCGTTGATGCCATCATTTTTAGTGTCGTAGCGTAGGTTATACGTAGCAACGTTGATAGAATTAGATTGCTGAGCCACACTGAGTTGCAACGTCAACATACTACAGAATAAAAGAGAAAAAAGTAAGCGCATTGTTTCGTTGGTTTGAGAAGTCACCCTCTACTGAAGGAAGAATGGTGTTGTTTCTCCCTATTCATCGACCAAATGCTGATAAAATCAGAGAGTAAACAATCGCAAAAATAGAAGCGCCAGTATTATCGGATCATTAAATTACAGCAGATTTCATGATTGAAAATAAAATAGAAATGCCGCTTAGAGTTAGCTTCTAAGCGGCATTTAGCTGTATTGAAAACTTGTTATTTATTGCTTTGTTTATGCGTATGATTCGCTTCACGAACCATGTCCATTAGCCGTTTCCAGCAACGACTAATCGTTTTTTTATCGTGCGTTTTCGTCTCCTTAGGAGCTGTTGCATCAACCGGTGGCGTTTCTTCTTTTGTCGACGTATTTCGTACTAAAACAGGCGATTTAGCTGTTTTATCCGTTCCTGGTCGGCTAATCAACACAGCTGGTTTAGAAGCCGCCGGTGATGCATTCTGTGTTGAGATGGCATGAGCCGGTGCAGCCAAAAATGGGCAAGTAACTACTAATACAAAGGCTATATAGCCATTTACGTTCCTGATTAAGTTCGTTCTCATGAGGTTATTTGGTCAAAGTTACTCCGGCGGCCTTTTGGTGACCTTTGTATGAAACAATGATCGTTACCAAATATAGCAACTAGATTAGTATAATTACCTCATAAATTTGTATTAAAGTCAAAATAAACTCAGCTCTATTCTTCCCTATCAACTATAATGCCAAACATTATATTGTATCTCTACAATTGAAGCAAACATATTTTTCGTCAACAGCCAAATAACTAAGAAATCAGCTGATTTTTACCCAAAGAATAGTCTCTAACGGGATACTTAACGAACAAATCTGTCGTTTAAGATGCTGCCCTTGTTACGTACTGGCAATTAATGGCCGCTGGAAACTGTTATCTTTGTGCTATCGTTTGTAATAGACTATGTTCGAGAACCTTCAGGATAAACTTAATAAGGCCATAAAAACCCTCAAAGGGCAAGGCCGCATTACCGAAATTAACGTCGCTTCAACTATTAAAGAAGTGCGCCGTGCCTTAACGGACGCTGACGTTAACTATAAAGTTGCCAAAGACATTACCGACCGAATCCGGGACAAGGCCCTTGATCGCAAAGTATTGATCTCCGTAGAGCCAGGTCAGCTGTTCGTTAAAATCGTGCAGGAAGAATTGACGGACCTCATGGGTGGTGAAGCGCAGGGAATCAACATCAAAGGAGACCCCGCCGTTATTTTGATTGCTGGTCTGCAGGGATCTGGTAAAACCACTTTTTCTGGAAAACTGGCCTCCTATCTCAAAAAGCAGGGACGTAACGTACTGCTGGTTGCGGCCGACATCTATCGCCCGGCGGCTATCGATCAGCTAAAAGTGCTTGGCGAACAGGTGGGTGTTGAGGTATACTCAGAGCCAGAGAATAAAAACGCCGTTCAGATCGCGCAGAACGCTATTTCGCAAGCCCGCAAGACCGGCAAAAAAATCGTGATTGTCGATACGGCTGGTCGTCTGGCTGTGGATGAGGCTATGATGCAGGAGATTGAAGCCGTTAAACGGGCTATCAGTCCGACGGAAACGTTGTTCGTTGTTGACTCAATGACCGGGCAGGATGCGGTAAACACGGCCAAAACCTTTAACGATCGGCTTGATTTTGATGGTGTTGTCCTGACTAAACTGGACGGTGACGCCCGTGGTGGTGCGGCTCTTTCAATCAAAACGGTCGTTAATAAGCCAATCAAGTTCATCAGTACGGGCGAAAAAATGGAAGCCCTCGACGTATTCTACCCTGACCGGATGGCTAGCCGGATTCTAGGTATGGGCGACGTTATTTCGCTGGTAGAACGGGCTCAGCAGGCATTCGACGAAGAAGAAGCAAAGCGTATCAATGCCAAGATGCGTAAAAACCAGTTCGACTTCGACGACTTCCTGAGCCAGCTTCAGCAGATCAAGAAAATGGGTAACGTAAAAGATCTGTTGGGCATGATTCCGGGAATGGGAAAAATGATCAAGGATCTGGATATCGACAACGACTCATTCAAACCCATCGAAGCGATTATCAGCTCCATGACACCCAAGGAGCGTCAACGTCCCGATATCATCGATGGTAGCCGTAAGAAACGTATTGCAGCAGGTAGTGGCACCAATATTCAGCAAGTAAATAACCTGCTGAAACAGTTTGATGAGATGCGTAAGATGATGAAAAAAATGAATACGATGCAGGCATCCGGCAAGCTGAACAAAATGATGCGATAACTTGCCGAATACTATAAAAACGGGCGAAGGTATGGATAAGATCCATGCCTTCGCCCGTTTTTATAAGTCAATAGTTTGGTGCCAATCAGTCGTTTTACGCGGTAGCCGACTTTATTTCTGACTAGAAAGTTGTTGTTTTGCGGCCATGAAACACATCTTGACCGCACTTCTCTTTAGCGTTACCGCTGCTGCCTTTGGCCAGGCTTCTGTAGCCTACTATCCGTTTAATTCCGTCGTGTCGGTCAGTACGAATGCCGACCGCGCGTTCTGGGTTGATGCCCGGTTTCAGACCAATACCGCTTTTGAATCGTTAAGCACGACGCTATGCCCATTGATCAACGTAGTGCGACGAGAACAGGTGAAATACTATACCGGTGTGGGAGTTCGAGTCAACTTCCTGAATGGACTCGACAGTCGCGACGTATTAGAAGGGTATTCGCTCCATTTTGGTGTTCGGGCAAAAGTGCCTTTTATACCAAATCTACGAGCCGCTTTCGAAATATCGCCCTACTCACGCAAGGACTTCAAGTACGGCATTATGCAAACCTACCTGGGTCTGGCGTATCAGTTCAGTAAGAAATAGTTTTCAGTTTTATGAGTTTATAGTTTTCAGTGTATGAAGCTGTTTTGCGTAAGCCCACTGAAAACTATAAACTCATAAAACTGAAAACTATTTCTTCTCCGGCTTATTGTAGGTGAACATACCGTGTTCAAGTTTGTCGGCCTGATCGAAGAGCTTGAGTGCTTTCTGATACGTATCGTCTGACTCGCTGATGACGCGGAAGAATTCGTTGTTCTGCCCACCCTTATTGTTTTTCTGATAAACAGAACGGGCAACGAGCGCTTTGACCTGCGTCCGAATGTAGTTTTTCGACCGGTTAAATTCTTTTTCGTTGAACTTAATACTCCCAGCCGTTGCCAGTTTCACTAGTTTGTTCATCTGTTCGTCGCCAATCGTAACAGCCTTATCAAACTCAGTGAAAGGCAGCTTTTCCAGCTTCTTCTGATTTTCGTTGGCATATTCCATGGCAAACTCACGGATGATATTCTTGCTGTAGAGCTGTACCAGATAGCTCGTTTGCCAGGTCGAGTCGCGGGGAATAAAGTAGTCGGGCGTAATACCGCCACCACCATACACGACGCGGCCACCATCCGTTTTGAACTTCAGCTTAGGATCGTTCTTGATCGAATCGGCGATGTAGTATTCCCCCCGACGTGACCGCTGTTCCAGATCCTTCTCATAATCACCTTCCTGGCCTGGTACGTATGGTTTCTGGATACTCCGGCCACTCGGCGTGTAATACCGCGAAATAGTCAATCGTAGTTCCGACCCATCCGACAGCTGCACAGGCATCTGAACCAGTCCTTTACCAAATGAGCGACGACCAGCAATCAGTGCCCGATCATGATCCTGCAAGGCACCAGCCACAATCTCAGAAGCCGACGCACTTCCTTCGTCGATTAGCACGACCAATGGACCATCTTCAAACAGGCCAGAAATCCGGGCGAATGTCTGACGGTCATATCGGTTATCTTTTCCGTCGGTATAGACCAGTAATTTGTTGCCCGAAATAAATTCATCGGCAATGCTCGTTGCCCGGTCCATATAACCGCCGGGGTTGTTCCGCAAATCCATCAGCAACTGCGTCATTCCCTGCGACTTCAGCGAACCAAGCGCAGTTTTGAATTCATCGTAAGTCGTCTCCGAGAAACGGTTGACTTTAATATACCCCGTTTTATTATCCACCATGTAAGCAGCATCGACCGAGTAGGTTGGAATGCGATCACGTGTGATGGTGAACACTTTAGGCGTTTTTTCACCTTTACGTAAAATCGTCAGTCGAACGTCTGTGCCCCGTTTTCCGCGTAACGCTTTAAACACAGCACTGTTCTCGATTTTTTTACCGGCCAGTGGCGTTTCATCTACTTTGATAATTTTATCGCCACTTTGAATACCGGCTGTTTCGGACGGGCCACCCGCTAATGGCGTCACTACGTACACCGTATCCTTATAGATGTTGAATTCAACCCCGATTCCGTCGAAACCACCTTCCAGTTGCGAACGAGCCGCAATAGCGTCCTGTGGATTCATATAAGCCGTATGCGGATCCAGCTTCTCGAGCATTTTCGAGATCGAATAATCAACCAGCTCGTCGGTATTGACCGTATCGACATAGTTATTTTCGATCAGCTGTAAAATTTCCCGGTATTTAGTATAGCCCCGCCCGATGGTATTCAGGCTTTTTGTCCCGCCAAAAAACGTAGCGCCTATCAGCATCCCTCCTGCCAGCGTTATCCCTAACAGCATGGGTAGCCGAACCGTTGCCTTACTATTATGAATCTCGGTACGGGAGCCTTTTGCCCCCTCCGGATTAGTATTGAAGTTCTCTTCTGACGCCATTCGTTCGTGCCTTCGTTAACACATTGGTATATACCCCTAAACGTATCGAATATAGCGAAATGTTTGCCACAAGGTCGCTTACGGGTCAAAAAAATACTGAACGACAAAAAACAGTCTCGCTATGAGCGAATTACAGGTAGTAGCGAACGGTATTTATTATGATTTTTTAACGTTCCAGCCCTACGTTTAGGCCATATCAGTACGTTACATTACTTCTGTTTGCTGTTGCCAGAAGTGCGAATACGCCTTCCCGTTTTTCAGCAAATCCACATGTTTACCTTCTTCAATAACCTTTCCCTGCTCCAGCACGATAATTTTATCGGCCTTGCGAACGGTACTCAGCCGATGAGCGATAATAATAATGGTTTTCCCTTCCTTGCGAAGACGCTGTACAGTACGTTGTACGAACTGCTCCGACACCGTATCGAGTGCCGACGTAGCTTCATCCAGAATCAACACTTCGGGCTGTCGGTACAAGGCTCGGGCAATGGCTAACCGCTGACGCTGCCCACCCGACAACGTAGCACCGTTTTCTCCCAGATACGTTTTGAACCCACTCGGCATTCGTTCAATAAATTCAGTAATACCCAACTGATCGCAGATCGACAGGAGCCGCTGCATATCGGGCTCTTCCTCGCCAATGGCAATATTGTCGATTACGTTACCGGCAAACAGGTCAATCTTTTGCGGCACTACGCTGACCACCCGGCGTAAACTGTCGGGATGCAAATGCTTGATATCATAGTCGCCAATATGAATGCTCCCACTTTGCAACGGATATAAACCCTGCACGAGCGACATCAGTGTTGATTTACCCGAGCCGCTCTCGCCTACTACCGCCGTAATTTTCCCTTTCGGCATGGTCAGTACAAGATCATCGAAAATCGTAGCCCGATTACCGTATCGGAACGTAACGTTCTGAAAACGAATAGCGCCAACCATGTCAGGCTGTAACTGCACTTTATTTTCGTTCGATTCGCGGTCAAGATCCATGATTTCGAACAGCCGGTCAGCAGCAATCAAGGCTTCCTGAACACTCCGGTTTGCCCCAATCAGGCTGGCCGCCGGACCCGTGAAATAGCCAATCAGGGCATAAAAGGAAAGCAATTCGCCAGGCGTCAAGTCGTTTTCCAATACGTAGCTGGCTCCAACCCAAAGCAGGATAATGGTAAATAATCGGGTCACAAACTCCGACGCATTTCCGGCGTAAATACCGGCGCTCCCCGTCTGAAAGATCGTTTGCAGCAACGCCACAAAGCGATTCTCTGTTTTCTGACTGGCGTATTCCTCCAAACCAAATCGCTTGATGGTTGGCATCGCGTTCAGCGACTCAACCAGTTGCGCTTCCAGATCGGCCGAATTCTCCATCAGTTTACGCTGATAGCGTTGGTTAAATGTATTCATAACCCAATAAATACCAGCGTAGAAAGGCACAATCAGAATCAGAATCAAGGCCAGTTTCCAGTAATAGGTAAACATGAGCCCAAACGAGAAAATGACAATCAGTACGTTAACGAGTACGCTTAGCGCAATGTCGTTGACAAAGGTGCGAATTTTGACGGCATCGTTCACCCGCGAGATAATTTCCCCGACCCGCATAGTATCGAAGAACGATTGCGGCAATGTCATCAGATGCTTGTAATAGCCCAGAATCAGCGCAGCATCGATACGTTGTCCCGTTTTTATGTTGAAAAAGCTTTTGGTAGAACCGATGAATATTTGCAGAATCAGCAATCCAATCATGACTACACTGAGCAGGTTCAGTAAGTTTCGATTTCCATTAACCAGTACGTTGTCAACTATCTTTTGAATATAAATAGCTGACGATAAGCCCAGAATGGTATAAATCAGCGCCCCAAACAACGCCTGAAACATCACCGCCTTATGCGGCTGCAACAACTGCCAGAACCGCTGCAACACCGACACTTTCTCGTTACCTACTGTAAACGTTTCGTCGGGAACCAGCAGAACCAGCAAACCTGTCCAGACGGCTTTAAACTCGTCAGGGCTCAACGGATGCAGTTTGCCATCGGCAGGGTCCATGACGGTGATTTGTTCCGACGTAACGCGGTAGATGACAACGTAGTGCTGGAGCTGGCTATTCGGAATCGTTACGTGGGCAATGGTTGGCTGAGGAATTTTCGAGAGACTTTCAAAAGGAGCTTTAACGCCTTTCGCCTGAAAGCCCAGCTTCTGGGCCGCTTCAACCATACCCAGTACTGTTGTTCCCTTTTGATCCGTAGCGGCTAATTGCCGAATCCGGGCCACCGGCAACAATAAGCGGTAATACGCGGCTACCGAAACCAGACAAGCGGCTCCACAATCCGTTATATCGCGCTGCTTGATTTTTACCCGGCTGCTTATACTCTTTTCAGCCAACCACTCCCGAACGCGTGTTAGCATGCCATTCTCTGTTCCGTTTGGACGCTCCTGCGTAGTACTCATAGTGTTTTACCGCCCTCCTTCTGCGTAGATGCCGTAGCCGTTTTCTGAGTATTGATGGCCGGATTGAGCCAATCGTCGGTTTTGTCGTAGAGTAACTGGAAAATAGAGCGTCGGGCTACCTGAAAGCGAGTCTGTACTGTCATTCCTTTTTTCAGACGGCCCTGATAGCCATTGGATAGACTCAGATAAGGCCGCTCTAACTGGCAGCGGACTTTGAAAACAGGCTCACCATTGGTGGTCGTAAAGTCGTTGGCGATATCAATAACCCGTCCGGTCAGAAGTCCCCACTGATTGTAATTAAAAGCATCGACCTGCAAACGTACTGGCTGCCCTTGCTTCAACAAGCCAATATCTTTGGAGGAAACGTAGGTTTCGGCAATCAATGTCGAATCGGGTGAAACAATGGCCAGTACATCGCCCGGTTGAACGTAGCTGCCTGCGTATCGCCCCGACAATTGTGAGGCCGTACCGCCAACAGGCGCTTTCAATACGTATAGTTCCTGTTCTTCGCGAAGTTGTTTGGCTTCTGTTTCCAGATTAGCCAGGTCGCGCCGACTCTGCGTTAGATCAACCTGCCAGTCGCTACGTTGCTGCTGAACCAACGTATTGTAGCGAGCCATGGCGGCTTTGTGAGCATACAAAGCATCTTCGTACTCCAGGCGGGCAATTACTTTCTGAGAATATAACGACTGAGCTGTTTCGAACTCCCGTTTACGCTTTTCCTGCAAATTCCAGCTCTCCTCAACAACCGCCCGAAACTGATTGTATTCCTGCCGATAGAGCGGAGCATAGAGCCCGTTAACCTCTTTCCAGGATTTTTGGGTAAGCTGGTTTAGATCTCGGATAAACGATTGTTTTTCCTGAATTTGTTTATCGATCAACTGTTTACGGGTATCCAGCGCATCGGAACGCAGTTGAAAAAGCGGATCACCTCGTCTGACCGGCTGCCACTCACGTACCAGCACCTTCTCAATCACAGCACCAGCCGTTGCCTTAACCTCGCTACGCTCTGAAACCGGCCGGATTATACCGTTGGCCTGGACCGATACGTCGACATAAATAAAGGGCAGAGCCAGCAATGTCAGCAATACTACCCCGAGGACCGTGGAATAGATTACCTGGCTCCGAACACTTACCCTGGGCAGATAAGTGACTAGCCCATAAGATGGGTTATTTTCGTTCATGATATCGTTGAGTAAGTCATTATATACGCATAACTAAAAAGCAGGGATTTCACCCCTGAGCCGGAAACGTTAAAACGATTTCCTGTCTCCGGGCTAAATCCCTGCTTACAACTAATATGGGAGGCTGTTACTCAGCCTGACCTAATCGGCTATGATTGGTTCGAACTAAATCCGAACAAAAGATTCGTTATTGGATTCACGCTGGTTGAGTTGCCACTAAACAGCGCACTGTCGCCATTTAGTACGCTATTACCGCTGACATTTACCAAATCAGCAACGAGTATAGAACCGATGTTGCCAATGCTGGTTGTGTCGCCACCACCCTGATTGTTGATCATTTCCTGATTGGTCAGCTCCTCGACGCCGAGGGTCGCAAAATCGAACGTTTTCATAACGAGATTAAAGTTTAAGTGAAACAATACTGAGTCGATAAACGTATCGGTCAGTTTTTCTGAAACCGTTTTACGTTATGACCGACTGAAGTTAGTAATGGCGGTCAGATCCGTAATCGGGCTGAGATTGAAGTTATTTCCGCTGAACAGATAACTGCTACCGTCCAGCACTTTATTACCACTTACATCCACTAAATCACCTATTGCAATGCCACCAATATTTCCGATGCTGGTTGTATCGCCACCACCCTGATTGTTGATCATTTCCTGATTGGTCAGCTCCTCGACGCCGAGGGTCGAAAAATCGAACGTTTTCATAACGAGGTTGATAATTAGATGAAACAAAAATTAACTCACTAAATCGATTACACTCGCAGTAAGAGCTTATGACCGGCTCGTACTAATGCTAATGCCGATACCGGTGCTGGGACTTACATCGGTTGAGTTACCACTAAACAGCGCGTAATTTCCGTTAAGCAGGCTGTTGTTACTTAGATCAACCAGATCGCCAATGGCGATTGAGCCAATATTTAACAGGCTTGTGTTATCACCACCACCCTGATTATTGATCATTTCCTGATTAGTTAGCTCCTCAACACCGAGGGTCGAAAAATCGAACGTTTTCATAACGAGATTAAATTGAGTTATGCCTACTCTATATGCTTTTCGGCAGCCGCTTCACAAAGGCAGGTAGTTAAGATAGCTAAACCGTTCTACCGTTTGGATGGGACAAAGTTGGGGGGTTTTAGCGTTACGTTCTGATAACCGACTTTTATAGTTTCATAGCTTTTAGTTATAATTTCATAACCTCTTCCGGTGGGCCGTTGGCTCAATCTTGGCCTATTTAACTAGCCAAAGCAATCCAAAACATATGCCCGACCGTATGGTTTATCTACCAACCAATCCCACAGTACTCTACATAATCTATGAGGAATAGTATACTTTTTTAGTACAAGTAATTCATAAACTCTTGATGTATGCTAGTCTTATCAGAAAAGTTGCGTCGGTTGCGTCAGCTGTTTGGTTATTCACAGGAATACATAGCCTTTTCGATCGGCATGACTCAACCAGCTTACTGCAAATGGGAAAGTGGCCAGACTCAACCTTCAATTAATAAACTACAGGAATTGGCTAGCTTATATCAGGTCAGTATCAGCGATTTACTGAATGATAGCGATATAGATATTATTAAGAAGCTACTGGCCGACGAGCATTTTGCGGAGAAATTATTAGGGAGAGGGGGAGTCAGTTAATTCACGAAAAATAGCCCGCTGCCTACCAGCATGCTGGTAGGCAGCGGGCTATTCCATTTATCGTTCAATCGTAAATTCGGTAAACTGATCCAGTGCTGCCGGATTACGTAACGTATCTTTAGCCGCCACTAACGATACGTCGGTTCCCGACAAGATCTTCTTCACAGGTGTTTCCAGCTTTTTGCCACTAATGGTATAAGGTATTTCACCAATCGCATAGACGGCATCGGGTACGTGACGCGGGCTAAACTGGCTCCGCAACGTTTGTTTAATTCGGGTAACGAGTTCAGCAGACAAGGCAAATCCATCGCGTAAAACAACAAACAACGGCATAAAATAACGGCCGCCGGGCTGTTCAAGGCCAACAATCAAACTATCCGCAATTTCGGGTAAGCTCTCAACGGCGCTGTATATTTCGCTTGTACCGATACGTACGCCATCCCGGTTTAACGTAGCATCCGATCGACCGTAAATAATGACTCCATTTCGTTCGGTGATCTGGATATAATCGCCATGACGCCAGACACCCGGATACGTATCAAAATAGCTTTTCCGATAGCGCTCGTTGCCCGGATCGTTCCAGAAATAAATAGGCATTGACGGCATCGGTTTGAGAATAACCATCTCACCCAGTTCTCCGCGCACAGGTTGCCCGTTGTCGTTGAAGGCTTCTACTTTGCACCCTAGCAGCCGACACTGAATTTCCCCTTCGTAGACTGGCAAAAGAGGGTTTCCACCTACAAAACCACTGCAAACGTCCGTACCTCCGCTAAACGAAATTAACCAGACATCGGGTTTTATGTTTTCATACACCCATCGGAAACCCTCTGGTGGCAGCGGAGAGCCTGTAGAGCCAATAGTTCTCAGATTAGCCAGTCGAAACATTTCTATGGGTTTCAGCCCGGCCCGTAAGCAAGCCATATAATAAGCCGCCCCGCCCCCGAAATGATTGATACGGGCCTCATCCGCCAATCGCCAGAGAACAGTCAGGTCCGTATAACTCGCCGATCCTTCGTACAGTACCAACGTAGCGCCAACCAGCATCGATCCCAGCGCAAAGTTCCACATCATCCAGCCAGTAGTCGAGTACCAGAAATATCGCTCACCAACCCGAACATCCTGATGTAAGGCCAGCGTCTTGAGGTGTTCCAGCAAGCAACCACCTACGCTGTGAGTAATCGCTTTGGGTTTGCCCGTTGTTCCAGATGAATACAGTATCCAGATAGGATGCTCAAAAGGCACCGGCTCGAACGTTAGCTCTTCCGGGGTTGGCGTTTCCAGAACCTCCTGCCATAGAGTTGCCCGCTCCAGGCGGCTTTCCTGGTCCAGATACGGAATCCAGATAACCCGCTGCAGCGTAGGCAGACTAATACGTAACTCCCGAATGGCTTCGGTTTTATCGATTTGCTTCCCATTATAGGTATAACCATCAGCAGCAATCAGTACTTTAGGTTCAACCTGCCGGAAACGATCCAGAATGCTGGGCGTCCCAAAATCAGGGGAACAACTTGACCAGACGGCACCGAGCGAATTGGTAGCTAAAAAAGCGACAACGGCTTCAGGAATATTGGGCAACACCGACACAACCCGATCGCCAACACCAACGCCCTGCTGCCGCAGATACGTAGCAACCGCATTCACTTGGCGCTCCAGCGTGTCCCAGGGTAGGCTATACAACCGGGTCTGCCTTTCCGATCCAAACACGATAGCAGGCCGCTGGTAGTTCCGATGCCGGAAAATATGCTCCGCGTAATTGAGTGTTGCGCCCGGGAACCACTCCGTACCGATCATATCGCGCTGGCTATTTTCAAAAACAACCTGACGATAAGGCGAATGCCCCTGAACATCGAAAAATTGCCAGATACTTTCCCAAAAATCTTCCAGATCCGTTACAGACCAGTCCCACAGATCGTCATAATCCCGGAAATACAGTCCTTTTTTTATAAAAAGCCAGTCCATGTATTTTTTAAGAATCGACTGGTCGGCTACTCGGCGAGGTGGCGTATATAAGGGCATCAAAGCAGGCATAGGTTTTATGGTCAGTTTTCTGTTTTCAGTGGGCCGACACTCAGCCGCGTTGCCCACTGAAAACAGAAAACGTTAAACGGAAAACTTTTTTCTCTAACGAAAGAGAGTTTCGATGGATTGTTTTTTTCATAAAATGCGTTTTGAAACGAGCCGGGATTGCTGGGTTAGACAGAAAAGCTGTAACTTTGCGTCCCTTTTGAACTACGCTTCAGCAATAAAGCTGATAATCAGCGCATATTTTAGACACAGCAGTACGATTTACTGTATTTTTCCATGAATCAAGATTCAGATCAGAACGACCGCCGTGACGGTGAGTCTCGTTCCTTCGGTCGTCGGGATGACGGCCCCCGCTTTAACAGACAACGTAACGACGAGTCGCGCGATTCTAATGCCGACCGACCACGTTTCAACCGCAGCAACGACCGGTTCGATAGCGACAAACCTCGCTTCTCTCGCGACACGAACCGTGATGATAAACCCCGATTCAATAAAGATCGTAACGACCGTTCAGACAATGACCGCCCGCGTTTCAATCGCGACGACAAACGGTCTGATAGTTTCGGCGATCGTCGCCCACGTTTTGATCGCGACCGGAATGATGAACGGCCACGCTTCAATCGGGACGATAAACCCCGTTTTGACCGCGACCGGAACGACAACCCTCGGGGTGGTCGCCGGGAAGGACGTTCCGACGACTCACGCAGGAACAGTAATGACGAACGGCCACGTTTCAACAGAGACGATAAACCAGGTTTCGACCGTAGCAATAACCGTTTTGGCAACGAACGCCGATTTAATGATCGCAACGACGAACGGCCACGTTCCGACCGTAACAGCAACCGTTTCGGCGATAAACCCGATCGTTTTTCCGAAAATGATCGGCCCCGTTTCAATCGGGACGACAAACCCCGCTTTGACCGCAACGATGAGCGGCCACGCTTCAATCGGGAGGACAAACCTCGCTTTGATCGCAATGACGAGCGGCCCCGTTTCAATCGGGACGACAAACCACGCTTTGACCGCAATGACGAGCGGCCCCGTTTTAACCGGGACGACAAACCCCGCTTCGACCGGGATCGGAACGCCGATTCTGACAAGCCTAAATTCAAACGGGTAGGCGGTTTCCAGCGGGATGCCGACGAACGGAATCGCTTTGACCGCGATGAGAAACGTAGTGGAGACCGTCGTAGTTTCCGGAACCGTGATGATCAGAATGAAGCCCCCCGTTTTTCGCCTGAACAACGGAAAGAATCGGGCGATCGCCGGATTGGTCGCTATTCCAAAGCACCGGATTATAACCTCGAACAAATCCGTACCGAACGCTACGATAAACCGCGTGCTCCCCGGACACAGGACGAGAACGACCGGCCAAAACGTACAAAAACCACAGACGATGGGCTGACTCGTTTGAATCGCTACATTGCCAATTCGGGCGTTTGCTCCCGTCGGGAAGCCGACGAACTGATTGCGCGGGGCGATATTTCGGTGAACGGTAAAGTCGTTACGGAAATGGGCTTCAAAGTGAAAGAGGGCGACACCGTAAAATATGGTACTAAAACCCTTAATCCAGAGCGTTTTGTCTACGTCCTGTTGAATAAACCGAAGGATTATATCACCACAACCGAGGACCCGGAAGAACGTAAAACCGTTATGGAACTGGTGGCTGACGCCGGTAATTTCCGGATGTATCCAGTCGGTCGTCTTGACCGTAACACAACGGGGCTGCTCCTACTGACGAATGATGGCGAATTGGCTGATAAACTGACCCACCCATCGAACAACATTCGTAAAATCTATCAGGTTGAGTTAAGTAAGCCAATCACCAACGAAGATTTTGAAACCATCCAGCAGGGTATTACGCTCGAAGATGGTCCTATCAAACCCGATGCCTTAAGCATCGTAACGCCCGACGCCTACGTAGTAGGTATTGAGATTCACTCAGGTCGGAACCGTATCGTGCGTCGTATTTTCGAACATTTAGGCTACGAAGTAACTAAACTCGACCGCACTACGTATGCTGGCCTGACCAAAAAAGACCTGCCTCGTGGCAAATGGCGTTTCCTCGATCCGAAAGAAGTGGTGAAGTTGAAATACTTCAACTAGTTTACTTTTGAATGAGTGATTGATAGAATGATTGAATAAGTGGCTTTTCTAGCAATTCAATCATTCTATCAATCACTCATTCTCCATTTAATCCATGAATCACCTCTTCCCCTACATTGAGCGAACGTTACTCCGACCCAACGTAACGATCAACGAACAATACGACGCGTTGGATGAGGTGACTCAGCTCGGTATGGCGGGCCTGACCGTATCGCCATTCTGGGTAAAGAAATTTCGGCGGGAACTGGGCGACGTTCATCCGGCGGTTCTGGCAACGGTTATTGGCTATCCGTTCGGCTACCAGCGTACCGAAGCCAAACAACTCGAAATTGAGTGGGCGTTACGTGACGGAGCCAACGAAATTGAGGTAGTCCTGAACACATCTGCTCTTTTTTCTCCCAACTCGGTCTGGTTAAAAATAGAACTCGCCAAACTAATTGCCCTTACACACGCTCAGGAGAAATTCGTCACCGTTATTCTGGAATCAGCGCTATTGTCGCCGGAGCAACTTCAGCATACTATTAACTTGGCGACTGACGCCGGAACTGATTTCATCAAAAACCAGACGGGTGCGCTGAAGGCCGACTTTTCGTTGGAATCGGCTTTAGCCTTTCGTCAAAACGTATCAAAATCGGTTGGTGTAAAGATTATCGCCGACGGAGCCACAGAAGCAGAGATGGAAACGCTGATCGCAGCGGGTATTGACCGATTGTCGCTGGAAGCGCCGACATCAAAAATTTAAAGCCAATAGAGTTGACAGAAGTCTATCTTTCGTATACATTTAGAGACTTCTACATCTGTCAACCGAATGAAATACGTACCGCTTACTCTCCTGCTTTTTTTAAGCTTTTCTGGCTTTTCTCAACAAACAGTCTACCAGGTTTTTGAAGTCGATAGTGCGGCTCAACCCCGTGGGGGAATTCCTTTTTTCAATACGTTTCTTCTGGCCAATCTACGCAAACCCATTACAGCCCAAGCAGTGGGCGTTGGTGGCCGTGTTATTGTAAGCGGCATTGTCGAAACCGATGGTAGCGTATCCGATGTCAACGTAGCGATCAAACTAAGCCCCGACCTTGATCGGGAAGCAGTACGAGTCTTTTCGTTATTTAATGCCTGGAAACCCGCTCAAAAAAATGGTCAGGCAGTTCGGCAGAAAATCACCTTCCCCATTTTATTCCAACCGAACAAACCATTTGTTTACGCGAACGGCCAGCGTGTGAGCTATTATGACGAAGAAAATAGTCCAGCCTCGGATAGCAGCGCACGCACCCGCTATAAACAGATTGTACCTATTGATAATAACGGTGTACCCACAGGCGATATGATCGTTTATGAGCGACGGAATAAAAGTTGGAAAGAGTCGTCCAGGCTAGCTCTGAAACGCCATAAAAATAGTCCCTCTCCGTATAGAGAGCCAACTTATATAGTTGGCGTTCAGGACGCAAACAACGAGTGGTATGGCGAAATATTCCTTGTCAATGAAGCAGGTACCATTCTTCGGCGGTCCACCTTCTTCCAGAGCAAACGTATCGGACCAGAACTAAGCTATTATCCCAATGGCTGTGTCTCAGAGAAGAATGAAGAGAGTGGCGATAAGTCTTCGATAACCAGCTGGCACTCGAACGGTCAGGTTAAGCAGATCAAAACAAGTAGCAAGCCCAAACCCTTGAGCCCGGAAGAGCCTGAAGTAGTAACGGCGTATTGGGATAGCACAGGTCATCCGGAAGTCATCGACGGTAACGGCTATGCAACCTTCCGAACTGAAATTCCGTCCTATAAAGACACAACTCGCTATACGCTATTGACAGAACGGGGCCAGTATGTTAATGGCCTGAAGCAGGGAATCTGGACCGGACATTATGCCGATGGGTCCTACTTTTACGAAGAAACCTACGACAAAGGCATCTGTCAGGAAGGCAAAGCTAAAGGCGGTCAAGCCGATACGATACGCTATACTACCGTTAGCCAGCAACCCGAATTTGCGGGAGGAATGCAAGGGCTAGGGCGTTTTTTAAGCCAGAATTTAAGTTACCCAGCGACGGCGCAAAAAACCGGTGCTCAGGGCCGAGTGCACATTAGTTTTGTGGTTTGTACCGATGGCACCTTATGCGATTATGAGGTCTTGAAGGGCGTTCAGCGCGATTTAGACCAGGAAGCGCTACGTGTGGTGAAGCAAATGAGCGGTAAGTGGAAGCCCGGTTCACTACGTGGTGAAAAGGTTCGGGTAAAATACAATATGCCGATCAATTTCACATTGAATTGAGGTTAACTAACAAGGCTACAGGTTAAAACCCGGAAACTGGTTGTAAATTTGCCGGATAACTCCTGCGTACATGTCGCTCAAGCAAGTCACTCTTCATCATATTCATCAGCAGTTAGGCGCTAAAATTGTGCCATTTGCGGGTTTTGAGATGCCCGTTCGTTATTCTTCTGATCTCGAAGAACACAATACCGTTCGCAATGGCGTGGGCATTTTCGATGTCTCGCACATGGGCGAGTTCATTCTCAAAGGCGAAGGTGCGCTTGGCCTTATTCAGAAAGTATCGGCCAATGACGCCAGTATCCTTTACGACGGTAAAGTTCAGTACAGCTACCTGCCCAACGGCCGGGGTGGTATTGTCGACGACCTGCTGGTTTATCGGATCAGCGCTACAGAATATATGCTGGTTGTTAATGCGTCGAACATTGATAAAGACTGGAACTGGATCAATCAATACGCACCGGATTACGACGTAACACTCGTAAACGTATCGGACGATATAAGTCTGTTTGCCGTTCAGGGGCCATTAGCGGCTAAAGCGCTGGAATCGTTAACAACCGCCAAGCTGGATTCGATGGATTACTACACCTTCGAAAAAACGGATTTTGCGGGATATGCCAACGTAATTGTATCGGCAACTGGCTACACAGGAGCGGGTGGTTTTGAGATCTACGTAGCCAACGATCAGGCCGAAGGCGTATGGAATGCCATCATGGAAGCCGGAAAACCGTACGACATCAAGCCAATTGGATTGGGAGCCCGTGATACGCTACGTCTCGAAATGGGTTATAACCTATACGGCAACGACATTACCGACGAAACCTCGCCCATTGAAGCGGGCCTGGGCTGGGTTACCAAATTTACCCACGATTTCGTTGACGCGGAGGTACTCAAACAACAAAAAGAACAGGGTATCAGCAAAAAACTGGTTGGCTTCGAAATGATTGATCGTGGTATTCCACGGGGTCACTACGAACTGGCCGATGCAGATGGAAATATCATTGGCGAAGTTACCTCCGGTACACAATCGCCAACACTCGGCAAAGGCATTGGCCTGGGCTACGTTCCTACCGCTTTCAGCAAGCCCGGCTCTGAACTTTTCGTTAAAGTCCGCGACCGGCTCCTGAAAGCCCAGATCATTAAACTACCTTTTGTCAAGAAATAACCGGGATTCACCGGATTGATGGATTAATCAGATTTTGTTTTCCATGAAGCGCTTTGAAGAAGCGAAAGACAAAATCTGGTTAATCCACTAATCCCCTAAATCCCGGTTCAGAAACATGAAACAGATTGATGTTTGCTTAACGCCTGATTTACTTCAGCTACACAAAATAGAGAATACCATTGTTGTGGTGGCCGACGTATTTCGGGCAACGTCGTGCATGGTCACGGCTTTCGCGTATGGCGTAAACAGTATTATACCGGTTGCTACAGTCGAAGAATGCCGCCAGTGGCAGGAACGGGGTTATCTGGCAGCCGCCGAACGTAACGCCCGTAAAGTAGAAGGCTTTGAGTTAGATAACTCGCCCTTTACGTATATGGACGAGCAGATACGCGGAGCTGACGTAGCCATGACAACCACCAATGGTACGCTGGCCATCACAAAATCACGGGGGGCCGTAAAAGTTCTCGTGGGCTCGTTCCTCAACCTCGATGCGATTGCGCGTTTTCTGCACAGCGAACGCTATGACGTACTGGTCTTGTGTGCTGGCTGGAAAGGTCGGGTGAATCTGGAAGATACACTCTTCGCAGGCGCCCTGGTCGACCGTCTGAAAGACAATTACGCGATGGCCGAAGATAGTGCCATTATGGCCTGGAGACTGTATGTACAGGGGAAAGATAATTTGACGAGCTATCTCGCCAATTCGTCTCACATTCGGCGTTTACAACGACTGGGTATTCAGAAAGACATTCCCTATTGCCTCCAGCACGACTTATATGACGTTGTTCCTGTTCTGCGGGGCAATTCGCTGGTGAGTATGACAGTATAAAGAAAGGAAAGGTAGTCAATTCGCTGGGCCTATGCTACGTATCAGCGAGTTGACTACCTGCATTATGCAGCAACCGATACCTGCTGTTCGTATTGCAGGTAATCCAGAACCCCCTGCATGGTGGTTAGTTTTCCGTAATCTTCATCCGGAATTCGAATACCGAATTCCTGTTCCAGCTGCATAATCAAATCAACTGTATCGAGGCTATCCAGACCCAGATCACGAACAAAATGAACATCGTTCGTAACAGCACTCTCTGAGACGCCAAAGTTTTTCAATATTTCTGTAACACGCTCTTTCATGATAGATTTGGTATGAAGTTCATAGCCGTTGGCTAGGTAACGGTCCGTTAATTGCATTTGTTGTTTTCCTAATCAATTTTTAACCATTGACCCGCTCAGCGCCATAAGCGTTGTACTTTTTCCGGAAAGTTCTCTTTCGGATTACAATCCGGTATCATACTACGCACATAGCCAGATACACAATACGATCATTTTTGTGCCTTTACGCTGACGTAGCGAATACAACTCAACGGCATCCGCCAGCTATTACCGACGAACGTTACGTTGCCAATGAACTAGGGGTTTGCTACAAGTGACTCACCCAACAACCGCTTTAGCTCTAACTGATTAAGCAGCAGCTGATACTGAAAATTCAACCGCCCTAACTCAGCTTCTTCAACGCCTGTTTCGGCGCTCTGCAACTCTACATTCGTGATGACACCGTTTCGGAGACGGGCATTGGCAATTTCCAGCGCTTTGCGCGCCTGTAACACCTGCGTTTCGAGGTTAGCAAGCCGGGTCTGATTACTACGTATGTCGGCGTTTAACTGCGCAATGGTCTGACGCAACTGCGCGTTGGCGTTATCGACCGCGTAGCGACTGGCATTCAGATTTAGTTGGGCTACCTGATTTTGCAGTTTGTAACGCTTTCCCGAATAGATCGGAGCGACAATGTTAACCCCCGCAACCATATTAGGCCGTAATTGCTCTACATTTAATGGATAGCCATTTTTGTAGCCTGCCGATCCACTAAAACCAATGGAGGGCTGCCCCGCCCGCTGGCTCACCAGGATGTCGGTTTCTGCTGCTTTTACGCGATCCTGGGCTAACTGAATATCCTTATTGCCGGTCGACGCATTCTGAAACTGCCCATCAAGATCGAATAACTGCACCGGAGTTGGCTGAGACCCTAACTGGAATTGCTGAATAGCCTGACCGGTAGTAGGTTGTGTATTTCCGGTCAGATACGTGAGTACCGCCAACTGACGCTCCAGTTGATTCTGTAGTTCAATCTTACGATTCACGGCTATCTTCACTCGTACTTCCTGCGACAATACGTCGTACTGTAATGCATCGCCGTTCTGTAACCGGCTCGCCAGCAGCCGAACATTGGCTCCGGCCGTTTTGATGACCGAATCCTGAACGATAATTCCCTGCTGTAAAAACCCGACACCATAATAAGCAGCCGCTACCTGATACGCCAGATTCTGCTGCGTAAGCTCATATTGCCGACGTAAAATCTGGACGTTATCCGTGGCCTGTTTGATAGCCGCGTCCGTACGGCCAAAATCGTAAATAGTTTGCCCAACCGATACGTTCGCGTTGATGCTATTGTTCGGTGCCAGCTTGGCCACTACCTCCTGCCCGTTGAGCGGAACCGCAAATTGCGGCACGGGCGTAATGTAGTTGTAGGAACCATTCAGCGCTACGTTAGGCCGCATGCTGGTACGCGCAATATCGACGCGGACCTCACCCGCCTGGAGCTGTTGCTGCTGCTGTTTCAACACTGGGTAATTGGCATTAGCCTGCTGAAGCAGGGTCCGCAACTCGTCGGGTAGTTGAATCGGTGTGTTTTGAGCCTGAGCCAGAGTAATTGTCGATAAAAGACTCAGTATTACATATTTCAAATTCATGACTGGAAAAGTCTTATGGTTTATCGTTTTGAGTTCGTGGTTTATGGTTAGTCTTGCGGAGTTGTTGACTACCTCAACTAACTATCGACGTTGAACCCAAAACCATAAACGCAGATCAGTGAGCGGCATCGGCCACGGCTTTAGCCGTAGCGGCATCCATTTTTTTGCTTTTAAGTAGGAACAGTAGAGGAAATGAAACCACGAAGAACAAACCAGCCAGTCGGAACGTATCCAGATAGGACACCATCAATGCCTGTTTGGAGATAATCAAATCCAGATTTTTATACGCACCCGACACCGCATCCAGCGCATTGATTCCTTTAGCGGCTAGTCCCTGGCTCATCATATTCAGTCGTTCGACCAGGGTTGGATCGCCGGGTTGCAGGTTAGCAACCAAATCGCCCCGATGAACCGCCGTCCGCTGCGTTACGTAAGTGTTGGTGATGGCTACACCAAACGCTCCACCAATCTGACGCATCATGTTAACAATAGCGATACCAGTAGGCAGTTGGCGAGGTTCCAGCGTCGAAACAGATTGGTTAATCAGTGGTACGTTCACAAAGGCCAGTCCAATACCCCGAATGATTAAGGCGAAAATGAAATCGCCATTCGAGGCATCCATATTATAGGTGGACATGATGAAGCAAAAGCTCCCGAAAGCAACGTAGCCAAGGGCCACAATCAATCGGGGCGATACGCCTTTGGCCAGCATTCGGCCCGTAATGGCAAACATCGGTAACGTAACCAACCCGCCGGGAATCAACAACTTACCCGTTTGTGTTGCTGTTAAACCCACAATTCGCTGGGCAAATAGCGGATACAGGAGTACGGATGTAAACAAACCATAACCAACAATAACGACCAGAATCGAACCCACTAACAGATTCCGGTTTTTCATGACGCGCAAATCCACCACCGGCTCTTTAGTACCTCGCAGCTCCCACCACAGGAAGGCGGGAATAGTAAAGGCCGCCACGGCCGATAACCAGCGAATGGCGCTATCGTCGAACCAGTCGTCAGCTTCGCCCCGTTCCAATACGTACTGCAGGCTACCGATTCCGAGCGCCAGAAACAGAATTCCGAGCTGATCGATATGAATCGCTTTCCGATTGATACCGATTTCGTCGGGTTTCTTTTCGATAAAGGTCAGGCTAAGCAGGACAGCGATAATTCCGATGGGCACGTTAATATAGAACATCCAGCTCCAGTGGTAATTATCGATAATATACCCCCCCAGCGTTGGGCCGAGCGTTGGACCCAGCACGATACCCATACCAAACAGCGCCGATGCCGTAGCACGCTGTGATGGCGGGAACGCGTCGTACATCAATCCCTGTGAGGTCGACAACAGGGCCCCTCCGCCCACTCCCTGCAGGAATCGAAAGAAGACCAGTGTCCATAAATCGCTGGCAAATCCACAGCCGTAGGAGGCCAGTGTAAAGAGTATGATGGAAGCGATGTAATAATTCTTTCGGCCGAAATACCGCTGCAGAAAGCTCGTCATGGGAATCACGATGACGTTGGCAATAGCATAGGATGTTACGACCCACGATACGTCCTCAATGGTGGCGCCCAGATTACCCGCAATGTCGTTCAGGCCGACATTGACAATAGACGTATCAATCAGCTCCATAATGGCAGCCGATACCGCCGTAATCACAACGATCCAGCGGCCAAATGCGCTTTGTTGTGCCATAAATCTTGGTCATTTATGGTCATTACGTAGTCATATAGAGTCAATACCTGGTCCATAACGAACGACAAGTAATGACGGTAAATGACCAGAAATGACTATTGTTTTATCTGCACGTCAGCGTCTACACTCAGGCCCGCGCGCAATTTGTTTTTGTACTTTTCCGGGTTAAGAATTTCAATCTTAACCGGTACGCGCTGCGTAATTTTCACGAAATTCCCCGATGCATTGTCGGCGGGAAGAAGGGCGAAACGTGCTCCCGTTGCATCTGACAGCGAGGCTACGCGACCTTTCACGTCAAGATCAGGATAGGCATCGATCTTGATATCGACAGGCTGACCAACCTGCATACTTTCGAGCTGAGTTTCTTTGAAGTTCGCCACCACCCAGAATGTTGAATCGGCAACGATCGTAAACAGCGTTTGGCCAGGCTGTACGTATTGACCAGCAATAACGTTTTTCTTGCCAATCTTACCGGCAATTGGCGCTGTCATATGCGCATAACCAACTTTCAGCTTCGCATTGTCGATAGCGGCCTGTTTTACTTTGATGAGCGCTTCAATTTTCTGAATGTTCGCTTTGGCTTTGGCAATACCAGCCTGCGCTACGCTTTCCGACGTTTTAGCCAGATTGATCTGCTCCACATTGGCGGCATACTGGCGGCTCTGTACCTCAACATTGTTCTGTGTGTCTTCGAGCTGCTTGCGGGTCAGCGATTGCTCTTTGTATAAGTTCTGATCGCGCTGTAAATCCTGCTGCGCTTTGTCGCGACGAGCGGCCTGTACCTGCGCGTTCGACTGGGCAACGCGCGCATTCTGCGCTACGTTACGGACATTAGCCTGCGCATTCTGCAAATCGGCGCGGGCATTTTCCAGATCGGCCAGGGATTGCTGGTAATCGGCTTCAGCCTGAGCCAGTGCTACGTCGTACTCCTGCGGATCAATCGTTACCAAAGGCTGCCCTTGTTTTACGGTTGCGTAATCGTCTACGTTTACGGACTGGACGTAGCCAGCCACCCGAGCCAGAACGGGGGCAGAATTGCCTTCAATCTGTGCGTTATCTGTCGATTCGTAGGCCTGGCCGTGCAAATACGCTTTAACACCAAAATAACCGCCCACTAGTAGGACGGCTGCTATAATAATTCGCGGCAAATACGTTTTAATTGCGTTTTTTTCGTCAGTAATTGTTTCCTCTCCGGTTGCCATTATGGTTGCCATGATAATATGGTTGTACCTGGTACTATAACTTGTACTATAATAATATAGTCAACTTTTTTGACTAACGCAACAAAAGTAAACCGGGTTGACTATAAAGTCAAGCAAGTTGACTATATTTGTACAAAAATTAATCTCGATTCGTTTCAGCTTTTTTTAAGTAGCGTAAATAATCGTGGAAACAGATAAAAAATCATTTGATTATAAAAAGTTATCGGCTTTTCGGGAGCGGGCCTTTGGTCGGCTAATGGGCCGTCTGAAACGCCATATCGATTCAATTATCGAACCCCGTCTGCATGCGATGGGCTTTACCGATTTCAAATTGAGTTATATGGGGTTTCTGGCCAATCTAACCCCCGACGGTATCACGAATAACGAACTAGCACGGCGTGCCTGCGTTACCAAGCAGGCCATGAGCAAAGTAGTTAACCTGTTGGAACGTGAGGGTTATATCCGTACAGAAAAAAACCTCAGTGATTCGCGCTCTAGTGTTATTTATCTTAGCGAACGAGGCATGGAGCTGTTAAAAGCCGTGTATGAGTGCATGCAGGATGTCCATCAGCAGTTTGTAGGGGTTGTAGGAAAGGAGAAATGGGAACAAATGCTGGACACAATGGTTGTTTTAGTGCAGCATATCGACCAAAACGGCGACCAGCAACAGCCATGACTTTCTCATCCATCAATCCATACAACCAACGGAAATTAAAAACATACCGCACCGATAGCCTTGCTACTATTGAGCGGAAGTTAAAACAAGCCGACCGGGCCTTTGCCGACTGGTCGGCTTTGTCGTTACGGGATCGAACGAATTTCTTACGTAGCGTTGGTACGTATCTGCAGGTTCACAAGCAACGCTACGGCGAACTGATTACGGCCGAGATGGGTAAAACGCTGGCCGAAGCGATATCGGAAGTAGAAAAATGTGCCGCTACGTGTCAGTTTTATGCCGATCACGCCGAAGCATTTCTAGCCGACCAGCCAATCGAATCAGACGCGGCCCATAGCTACGTTACCTATCAGCCGTTGGGCGCCGTATTGGCGATCATGCCGTGGAACTTTCCGTTCTGGCAAGCCATGCGTTTTGCCATTCCGGGGCTGATTGCCGGTAATGTCGGCCTACTGAAACATGCCCCCAACGTTTCGGGCTGTGCCCTGGCAATCGAAGAAGTATTTCGGGAAGCGGGATTACCAGACGGCGTTTTCCAAACCTTGCTGGTCGATGTACCAATGGTCGAAACGCTGCTGAAAGATCGACGCGTGAAAGCCGTTACGTTGACAGGGAGCGGACGGGCTGGCGCATCAGTTGCGGCCATTGCCGGTAGTCAAATCAAGAAATCGGTGCTGGAGTTAGGCGGGTCCGATGCGTTGATTGTTCTGGCCGATGCTGATCTGGAAAAAGCCGCCACTATTGCCGTTAAATCACGTATGCAGAATGCAGGCCAGAGCTGTATTGCAGCCAAGCGATTCATTGTTGAAAAGGCGGCTAAAAATCAGTTCACCGAGCTTGTGCTCCATAACATCCAGAAAATCAGGCAAGGTGATCCAATGGATAGTGCCACCACAATGGGTCCGATGGCTCGGCTCGATCTGGCCGACACTATTGAGCGTCAGTGCCGGGAAACAGTTGCCAAGGGAGCCAGGCTATTAACGAATACCATAATACGGTCGGGCTGTAATGTTGAGCCTATCCTGCTGGATAAAGTAAAACCCGGTATGGCTGCTTTTGACGAAGAAACGTTTGGGCCATTGGCCGTACTGATCGATGCCAAAGACGAAGCCGATGCCATACGGTTAGCGAACCAGTCTGATTTTGGGCTCGGGGCGGCTGTATGGACTCAGGATGCGGAAAAAGCAGAGCAACTGGCCCGACAGATTCAGGCAGGATCGGTTTTTGTGAATGGCCTGATGCGTTCAGACGCCCGGGTTCCCTTTGGAGGCATCAAAACATCGGGCTTCGGTCGGGAATTATCCGAAGCAGGTATCAGGGAGTTCGTGAATGTAAAAACGATCTGGGTCGAAAAATCCTAAAAGTAAACTGAGCATACTATGTCCAGACAGCCCTACAGGACTTTGTGGAGCAATACGTTGTTGTATGGTTTATAATCAGTTGCCTTCACCGCAGAGAAGGAAGCCAGCTAGATAGGTTATTCTGAATCCCTTACCGAGGCCAGGCTGTATAAATAATTCCGAAATTCATCCGTATCATAGTTGGCAAGTCCCTCGATCCGCTGGGCAATTTGCCCGTCAGGCGTCAGAATAAATGTTGTTGGGACAACCTCGGCAGCAAAAGCAGCCGGCATTGGGCCAGCGGGCATGTAGACAGGAAATGTAAAGCCTTTTTGCTGCACAAAGTCGGGTACTTTCTGCGCTTCTTTATCAATAGAAAGCATCACAAAAGCCACCTTACTTTTATCCACTGACTGATACAGATTCTCAATAGCAGGCATCTCTGCCCGGCAGGGTGGACACCAGGTTGCCCACTGATTAAAAAACACTACTTTGCCTTTCAGGTCGCTCAACTGAATGGTTTTCCCCTCCAACGTGCGAAGCGTAAGCGAATAGCTTCCTGACGTCTGACTTATCGGCTCCGTTTTTGTTGGTGCATCCTTTAGGCCTGTTTTGAGTAGCAGTTGTTGCATACCGCCCATAACTGACTTCCCGGCGTCGGTGAAGAAAAGAAAGAGGAGAAATACTACTAATAAACCATTCTGAAGCCACTGCTTCTGCTTTTCACTCATTATACCGCTACGTTAACTACTCCATCGCAAACCGTTCTGATTGGAAGTACAAAAAATACAGTTTGTAAAGTTCGCGTCTATACAGGTTAAGATCGATTCGAAACTCGCGCCTGACTCAGCGTCTGAATCGCTTGCTCAGCCTTTTTTGTACACGTTGTAGCCAGCGTGGCCAATGGACTACCGTCGCAGCCTGAGTCGATACGGTGCTAATTTCTTCCCCCAGATTAGCCTTGATAGCACTGGATTTGCTATATATAGGGTTCTTCTTCCAAATGGGCGAAAATTTACGGTTTCAAACGGAAATTATAGTTATTACTAATTTATAAAATCAACCTACTTACATCAAAGTAAATACTTCATTTTTAGACTTTCCCTAAAGCTACTAATCTGGCTTACCAGAACTATCGGCATAGCTCCCGATAAGTACCGCTCATTGGCTAAATAATCAAATTTATCTAGTAAGCACCCAATCCAAAGAACGAAACGCAATCTACCCCTAGAAGCTTAGTGAAGGGCACTGGCCCGATAACAATGGCAGTTTATCCAGCCAGCTATTGATTTGATTTTTGATTCATAACAGGCGTGTTTATCAAAAAAAGTTACTGCTGGTAGATCGTATTACGGCCTGGGCCAAAGCTGGGAACTGGTTCATCGTGTTAAGAAATAAATCAGTAGATCGACCACTGCCCGTAAATCGCTGCACGATTCGGCCGGTCATCAATCGGGTTGAGAAGGAACGTTGCCACTGCCGGGCGTAGCGTTGCTCCATCTGTTGTCGAGTGGATTGGCTCCTTAAAAAAGCCTGAACGTGTTGAAAAGCTATCAAGCCTGAATGCATCGCCATACTCATACCGTTTCCACAAAGGGGTGTAATTAGTCCTGCCGAATCGCCTACCATGAGCATGTGGTTTTCAACCTGCGTTTTCGGCTGGAAACTCACCTGGGCGATCACCAACGGCTGTTTATACAGAAACTGAGCGTTGGAAAATAACTCTTTTAGATAGGGATTGCAGCACAGACTTTCGCGTTCCATTTGCCCAATATCATTCTGGTGTTTATTCAGGTTGGCCGCCGTTGTCAAATAACACAGACAGCTTTTTCCGTCCTCGATTCGGGAAATGCCGCAATACCCATCTGGAAAATTGTGCAGGGCAATTACCGGCTCCGGATGAGGAAATTTAATATGGTATTTTACGCCAATGTAATTTGTTGATGCGTTGCCATTTCGTTGAAGAAACGACCGATTCCACTTACTATCCAGGTTACTCCGTTTGCCATAGCTCCCTACTGCTAATCGGGAAACGAACTCGCCTAAGGGGGTAGATATGACAAATTGATCATTCTGAAACTGTACGTCCTGCACCTTAGTACCGGTATACACGACAACGCCTTTCTGTAGGGCAAGCTGATACAGTCGATGATCGAGTTCATAACGACTGATGCCAAATCCACCTTTGGGTAACGGAAAGGTATACCGTTGTCCGTTAACCGACGATACCTGCAACGTACTGATCGAAGGCAGATTTAACTCGGTGACAGATAGACCAAGACGCTCTAAAAACGGCTTGCTTTCGTTGCTGATATACTCTCCGCAAACCTTGTGAAACGGGTACTGTTTTTTTTCGAACAAAACGACCCGGTCACCAGCCTGCGCACACTGAATAGCAAGGGTAAGTCCTGCCAATCCACCTCCGATAATCGCTAAGTCGTAGTTGACTGAATCAGCCATGCTGATAGGTGATTAGGTGACGAAATGCCCAACGGGGCTGAATCGCATAGCCTGTTATGGACGCGCTGGATAGAAGCTGTTGCCACTCATGTTTAACAAATCCCCGTGCTACGCTGATGGGCGCATCGTTTTTAACCAGGTACGACCGTGAGAAAAGCCGGGTAAGCAGTCGGATGGCATAATACGCGAAGGGATGCCGGTGCAGGTCGTTGATGAAAAACCCCAGTCGGGCAGTCTGGTGCATCCACCGTAATTGGCTCACTAATTCGTCATCAGTGAAATGATGACAGAATAAACTGGAGAAAATAATATCGGGTGGATGATCAAAAACAACCGTCCGATAATCGCTGGTTATCCAGCTAGTCGTCGACTCCAGGAGTGTTCGGGTCCGGGCAAACGCGATGCAGTGTGGATTGATATCGATCCCGGTAAACGTTACGTGTATCGAATGCGTTTTGCACCAACTGAGCAGCACCAGTAAATTATCGCCACCACCCGAGCCAATTTCGCAGATATGCAGACGTTTACGATTGCCTAGCAGCGTTTTGAATCCTTTCAGCGTGGTACGATGCCCGCCAAGCAGATGATTGACCCGGTTCAGTTCCAGCATATTCTGGCTGATGTCGGCAAAAGGAATGGCATCACTATCCAGCAACTCTTTTTGGGTAGATCTGACTTGTAAGTTCATGTCTATGAGTGGCTTACGTTTTTCTACTAAATACCCTTTTCTGCCACCAGCCAGTAAACAATAAAAAACAGGTTGAGCCCGACACCAGCCAGCAACGTCATCCGCATGGCCGATTGATAATTGGCCAGGTGCGGTTTTCGGTAAACCCGACTGTACCAGATCACAAAAAACAGGGTGGCTGGAAACAGACAAAGCTGTAAACAATAGAAAGGCGTTTGTCCTCGAAAGAAGAAGTAAAAACCTGCCGTAGCCAGCATGAAAATCACCCCCGTACACCAGAACGTACCACGAACCCCCAGCCAGCGACTCATCGTTAAATCGCCCCGCCGACCGTCTTCGGCGTGTTGATAGACCTGCGTGATCGGATAAATAGCCAGAATATTTAACGTACAAAGTCCAGCCGCCAGCCATAAATCGGATTGAACCAACGTAGTGACAGCAACCTGATTTATGGCCTGATACGTAGCTAGATACGTTAACGCCCCTTGGCACGTACCGACAATCAGCCAGCTTAGGACCGGGTATTTTTTCAGTCGAATTCCGTCGTAACTATAGGCTTTGGATAGCAGACCGTATACGAGCAGATACGCCACAAACGGCCAGCCAACCCAGGCACCCAACAGTAACGCCAGAACATCGAGCCCCCAGGCAACCCCCCACAGCGTTCGGTCGACGGGGGGCGGAGAGGCCAGCAGTCCAATGCTCTCTTCGTCCTTGTCGTAATAGCTATTATAGGCGTGGCTTGCCGGATACAGCAATAGGTGAATGATGGCGAAAACAACCCAGGTTCGGGCTTGATCTGGATGGGGCGACTGGCTCAGCGCAAACCAGAAAACGGGCATCAGAAAAAAGGAGAACGGTACCCGCAAGTGCAGCCAGATGGCTCGCAGGCTCATAGTCGACGGCATTTTCGGGCGAATCACTGCGGGCGTTTCCATTAAACGTCGGTTTTTAGTTTACCATGCATGGCCTTCCGCAACTTGTCGATCTTGGGCCGCGATACGTTCTGAATGTAGGGCTGATCGGGATGAAGTTTGCAGTAATTCTGGTGGTAATTCTCGGCGGGGTAAAACACCGTGAACGGAACAACTTCCGTTACGACTGGTCTGGCGAAATGCTTTTCGGCGTTTACCTGCCGGATAGCCGCTTCGATTTCGGCCTTTTCGGCCGGTGTCCGATAGAATGCTACAGACCGGTAATCGCGTCCTACGTCGGGTCCTTGTCGGTTGAGCGTGGTGGGATCATGTCCGGCAAAAAACGCGGTCAATAACTCCCGATAACTGATTACGGACGGATTGTAATAGACCTGCACGGATTCAGCGTGGCCGGTTTCATCGGTTCCCACCTGCTGATAGGTTGGGTTTTTAACGTGTCCACCGGAATAACCTGATATTACTTCCCGAACACCAACCAGTTGATCGAAACCTTCTTCCTGCGCCCAGAAACAGCCCCCGGCAAACGTAGCGACGGCTTCACCCGGTTTAAGTGCGGGCAGTTTCGCCGGAGATGCATCCGGATTTTGGCCCTGAACGCAGCCTACCACCAATAGCAGACAAAACGCAATAAATTGACCCATTTTCATACTGATTAGTTGTTTAAACTTTACTTTTTGACAAACTCAAGCGATACACCATTCATACAGTAGCGCAGACCCGTTGGCTCGGGGCCATCTTCGAAAACGTGACCCAGATGAGCATCACAAACGGCACATTGTACTTCGGTACGTACCATTGCATAGCTGGTATCCTTTAAATCTTTTACAACGTTCTTGCTGATAGGGGCGTAAAAACTAGGCCAACCCGTCCCCGACTCAAATTTGGTTTCCGACCGAAATAAGGGCTCGTGGCAGCAAACGCAGCGGTATTCACCCCGGTCGTGATTTTTGGCCAGCGGGCTTGTAAACGCACGTTCAGTGCCATGTTGCCGGGCAACGGCGAATTCATCCGGCGTCAGGATTTTCTTCCACTCGGCTTCTGATTTCACGACACGGCGGGGTGGTTTAGTATCGTCAACGAGTCCATTAGCTGGACGAAAAGAAGAGCTTGCAGCAGCGAGCGGTCCGGCAATCACCAGTACTCCCAGGCATTTAAAAAAAGTGGTTCGGTTCATTATGTTATTTGTGAAATGGTTTACAATTCAATTAATTCTAACGTTTCTGCTGAAACGCCATCGTTCAGATTATCAGTCATTTGCACTGAATTAACGTGTACCAGTAGCAGCATCGACTCCAACGTAAGACCTGGTCCAAAGGCAACTCCGGCAATACGTTTCGAATAGCCAGACAGGATGGATTCAGGTGCGCTGGATACGGATTCGGCCAGTTCGTCCCAAATAGCTTTCAACACGAACAGTACTGTTGCCGACGACATATTACCATACTGATTCAGGACTGTATAGGCGTGCTGTGTTTGGCTGCGGTCAATACCCAGTTCCAGTTCGATCAGGTCCAGAATGCGCCGACCGCCTGGATGCAGGGCGAAATAGTCTACATCGCCAACTGTCAGGTCTTTCTTTTCCAATATCCGCTGAAGCATCAGGCTGATATGATGTTGAATCAGGTCCGGAATGGTCGATGTCAGTACCATGTCGAACCCGTGATTCCCAATTGTCCAGGCCATCTGATCGCGGCCTTCGGGCAGTAGATCGCAATGAAATGACTGAAGTTGAAATGACTGCTCCCGGCGGGCCGTTCCTTGTACCAGTACGGCTGCGGCCCCGTCGCTGAACAGCGCGTTGGCAAGCCAATTCGATGGATTTTCGGGCTTCTGAAAATGAATCGTACACAACTCAACGCAAACGACCAGTACGTTCGCTTGCGGATCGGCCCGGACGATGGCATCGGCGGCTTTGAGCCCGTTAAAGGCGCCGTAACACCCCATGAACCCAATCAGTAATCGCTGCGTAGTTCCCGGTAGTCCTAAGGCTTCAAGCAACTCAATATCAGGCCCCGGCGCGTAAAATCCGGTGCAACTCACCACGATCAGATGCGTAATGGAGTGAACCGAGAACGATGGATAATCGGCCAGACAAGCCCGCACAGCTCGTAACGCAAGCGGTAGTGCCTCCCGTTGGTAGACCGACATCCGCTGCTCAACCGATGGTAAGGGTTCCAGATTGGGGCTGTTCGGATAGAACGTGAACTGACCAACTGGCTGACCATAATCAGCTAATACCGAATACCGACGACTGATTTTGGTTTGTCGGTACAGGGCCATCATCCGCCGACGGGCTGGTTCGTCGAGCTGGAGCGCGTTGACCATAAAATGAGCCAGTTGATGTTGCGAATGTGCGTAGTCTGGTACCGCTACGCCTAAGGCATTGATAAAACTTCCGGATAAAGGCATAGCGTTGAAAAGCGACCGCATCAGCGGCCCAGTTAATTAGTGGCGACTACGGTTCCTGTCGATTGCGCCTGAATAGAAAGATTGATCGTTACCTCGCTGCCCATTAACAGGCTCCGTCCACCTACGTCATAATCGCGTCGATTAATCACTAATTCACCGGCAAACTGCGCCATCATACCGGTCTGGGTAACCGTGAAGGGAATCATAACCGTGCGGGTCGTTTCTTTGATCGTCAACGCAAACGTACCGATATAGGAATTCGCCCCTTTTTTCTCGATCCGTGTCGATTTTAGGCTAATGCGCGGGTATTTCGCTACGTCGAAATATTCCTCTTTTTTCAGGTGGTTATTCCGCATGTTCACGCCAGTTTCAATCGTAGCTGCATCGACACTGGCCGAAAGCTGGGCTTTGTCGGGCATGGCCGGATCGAACACTAGTGTTCCGTTGAAGCCGCTGAATGAGCCATCGACGTTCAGTCCGGCATTTTTGATTTTAAAGGTAACGGCTGCCTTCGTGGTTTTCCAGTTGGGCTGCGCAACAACGGAGAGGCTTATCAGAAGCCCAATAACGAGTAGGATGCTGTGCTTTTTCATGTTAAAAATGATAAGAAATGGCCAGCATAGGCATGGCATTTTTGCTTCGGAAGCGGTCATTCTCAAAAGTCAGTTTGCGGGTGGTGGTATATTCGTTGAACTGGAAGCCAAGTCCTCCCCGTAGACTTACCCGTTGATTGAGTCGATACCGAACATAGGCTTCAGAGTTCAGACTGCCAAGATCACTATCACTGACAAGTAGCAGGTTGAACGCAGTTGGTTTGGCTTCCTGTGCAGATCCACTCAGCGACGACCGAACCGGGCTATTGGCGATAAATGTTCCGGTCTGCGTAGCGCCGAAACTAAAACCAATGGCATCGATATTAATACCAATCTCAAATTTGCGGGATAGGGCGTATTCCAGATTAATACTGATGTTGAATGAGTTAATCTGCGTTTTTGGAAACCGAACCGTATCGATATTGGCAATAATATCTTCGCTGACCAGAGCAGCAAAACTCTGACTACCGGAGGTCAGACGAGCGGGAGCGGTCCGGTAATCAGTGTTGCTGCCGAACGCCGACGTAAACCGAAGGCCATACCCAATTCGGAAACGGTGCGATTTTCCCAGCCCATGCAATCGGTTGAACGACAATGCCACCGTGCCAAAATCGCCATTCGAGGCCAGACTTAAATCGAGCACCTCCGTAACTTTCTTAAACTCGGATTGAGCAGTAGCCGAATTCAACTGGGCAAATCCCAGAGCAGGCAAAAGCAGGAATAGCAAACAGAATTTTTTCATAAAGAATCGAAAAAACAGGGAAATGAGTTAATTGAGTGTGAGTGCTGCTGTGCCAAACAGCACGCTGAATGCTTTGCACCAGATTATCACGGTTTTATGTTGGGTCGGGCTATAATTGTAGGGCAGATCGACCGAGAAAGTGCCTGTGTTCGATAGCTTCGACACCTCGATAAAATTGGTTAGCGCAGCATCTTCAGCGACGTAAATCCGTAAATCTGGACCACTATCGGTCGAGAAGTTCGTGAATGTCAAGATTCGCGAACTCCCTTTTTCGTAGACGCTCACCGTCCCTTTTACGGTGTGAACCCGGTTGACGAAGGTACCCTGGGCAATCAGTTTCTGATCTTTATCAGCGGCAGAGGTACTTGACGTAGTTGATGTACTGACGGGTGTCGTTGTGCCGGGCGTCGTTGTTGTGCCAACGGGTATCAGGTCAACGTTTTTGACGCAGGCTGATAGGCAAACGACAAACAGTATGGGCAATAAAATCCCCCACCCCCGAACGTATCGGGGCATTCCAGATTTAACCATGATCGTGTTGGAGAAAAAGGTAGAACTAGTTTAATGTGATTTGCGAAGCGCCCCGAATATCCAGCCGTTGCTGACCCTGTATGTAGGCCACAATGGCACCATTGGCGGGTTCGAATCCATCAGGGAAGGTCAACGTAACGGAGCCTTCCGGTGAAGCCGACACCGTCTGGAAGCTTCTGACTACGTTGTTGTGCACCAACTTACGACCTGCATTTTCGCCCCGCTGCACGTTCGTAATCGCTTCCTTGCTGACTAAGGCTACATGAAGTACGGCATTGGCCAGATCGCCATCAAGTTTATAACTAACAGAGCGGGTATTGGCTGAGGGAGAGGCTACTGTCAACTGCACGCCGGCGCTGGCGGGTTGACTCAGTGCGGTTTCCAGCAAACTGGATTGCCTGGCCCGGTTCGATCCGACGAATTCCTGTTGCCCATTCACAATTTCCTGGGGAGTGTAGACACCTTTTAGTTTGAAATGCTCTCCGTATGCATACTGCCGTTTGGTGAAGGCATGATTGCTGAACGGGTCTTTCCAGCCTAAGCGATCCCAGTAATCGACGTGAAACGATAGTCCGATAATATTCCGGTTCGTTTTAGCGGCATCGGCGAGCGTTTCGGTCAGCAGGTGATCGGCGGATGGACAGCTCGAACAGCCCTGCGAGGTAAATAATTCGACCACCGCTACCGGCTCCCGTTTGCTATTGAGCGAGGTTGGAGCAGGCGTTTTGACAAAGCTCATACCGACAAAGGCCAGTATAAACAGGGCACTCGTGAGTTGATATGACATGATTTCTGAGCGTTTAGTTACTCTTTTTTATCTTTTAAGGTTGGCCATTTCTGGTCGGCAGCCTGAATATTTTCGGTCTGGCTCTCCACCCATTTCGTCTTCACTTTTGGGTTATAATTGAGGTATAACTTGTTATCGACGATGGTCCAGGCTTCCGGATCGGTAGGCGCTTTGTGCCCCTGCGACATGCCGTAAGCGCAATAGCCACCGTATTGAGGCATGTACTTGTCAGGATTAGCTTTGAAGGCATCGCGGTTAGCGGCACTGGCAAACAGCCAAGTGGTTTCTTTATACGGATAACTGAAATCAGGATTACCTTTAACCGCTTTGCTCTCCATAAAATAAGCAACCGGATCGTAGCCTCGAATGGCCTGGTTGTTGGCAGTAAATACCTCGGCTTGTTGAGCAAATACGGTTGCGGTGGCCAGAAAAAACAACGTAACGAATTGAAAAAGAGCTGTTCTCATGATGAAAAATAGTTGTTAGATTAGTTATGAATGTAAGGTTCTCTGGCGCCATTGATTGAGGATAAGCATCCAGTCGTGCCGGGTGATGAACAGGATAGTCAGGCAACTAATGGCCACAACCAACGCCAGCACAAACAGGTAACCGCCGTCGTTCTGAACCTCGACGCCCAGAACTGTCAGGTGAGATACAATTGCACCGAGCATGACGCCCAGGCCTAGCCCGGCACCAATCCAGGAAGTTGACCGGATCAAGATCAGGATGGACGCAATTAATTCGACTACGCCTGATCCATACCGGCCCCAGGGTTCAACGCCCAGTTTCGAAAAAATATAGATGCTTTCGGGTTGCCCGGTAAACTTGAAATAAAGCGTCTGGAGCATAATAATGGCTGCCGCAAGTCGGGCTACCCAGAAGATAATGAGTTGATAATTCATGCTAATTCGGGTTATGCGGTTGTTAAAGAAGCCTTTCTCTGGTGATGCACCGTTGCGTAAGCGATGCCGAAATTGGCCGGAATCGTCACCTGTGGGAAGGCTGTTTCCAGCCCGATTCGAATGATGGCAGAATGATGGACGGCGTGTTCGATGTTGTAGAGCAGTTCCCGAAAAAATGTGGTCGATATGGACACATCGGTTTCGGTATCGGGCGAGTAGGAAGCCTCGAACTGAAGCGACCGGTCGCTATTGCACTGTTCGAGCAGCGTAGACATCTGTCTCATCGTATCGATGGCAACCTGCGGATCTGTTTCGAGCGCCAGTTGCCGAACCCGGCTGTCATAATTGATGTAGCCGGTTTTATAGCCTGTTAGCGCAATGGCATAGCATTCAAGTACATGGCGAACATGCTTGCCAACGGATGCGCCAAACAACAGGTCGAGTGGCTGGGCGTATTCGTAGTTGGTTAGTTGTGAGCTGATGCTGATGAGTTGATCGAAAAGGTCAGCCGAAATGTCCTGTAGCTTCATTAGTAATGAGTGAATGAGCGAACGAATGAATAAGCGAATGGCGCAGGTCGTTTCCTGGAAACCGGGGTTTTATTTTCCGGCGATTTTGGCCCAGTTCTGATCAGCTTTTCGTTGTAGATTTGGCTCGTCTTTCTGCCATTTCGGGAGCGTATTGTTGAACAGCGTGTGGTAGAACAGATTTAGTTTACCGTCGCGGATTTCAAATGTTTCCGGGTCGATTTCGACTTTCTCGCCGGTAGCTCCCATGGCGTAGGCACACCAGCCGCCGTAGGATGGTTCATAAGCCGAAGGGTTTTTCAGAAACAGATCGCGGTTGGCCGCCGAAGCAAACTGGTACGTAATGCCTTTATACGTAGTGGCGAATTGCGAAGACCCTTTGATGGCCTTATGATTCACGAAATAACCCACGGGATCGTAGCCCTGAATCGCAACGCCTTTTTCCAGATTAAACTGCTTAGCCCGAACGGGATCGGTCTGCGCCTGAGCCGCCGAAAGAGATAGAATAACCAGTAAATTTCCGATTAGCCAGATGGGTCGTATTGCCGTGCGATAGTTGCCAGAAGTGTACATGATTCTTAATAGCTTTAATAAATTTTCTGTCAACAGAAAAGCCAAACAATGTGCCACGTCCGGCAAACAGCAACAAATGCCCACTACAGGTCATTACAGCCTGTTTTGGTCCATGCAAAGCCAGCTATGCCAGTCTGACCAGTAGCGATATATCGGGATGCTCCTGATATGTCGGGAAAAATCAGCCAATGAACGAAGGGAAGTGAAACAAGAATTGATGGACTACGTCTCAAAACGAGACATTCCGGTTGAAATAAGGAAGTGGAATGACAATTGCTGATTGATTGACGAGGTTTTTACCAGTTCTGTATGCGCGGATTACAGTTTTTATTACTAGTTCATTTGTTGCTAATGATGGCGCGCTCCGCCCAGAGTCAGCCAGCCGGACTGCCGTTCATTCAGCATTATGCCCCTACCACCTACCACGCTCACCCCGAAAGCCGGGCCATTATTCAGGATAGTCAGGGCATTTTATACGTAGGAAATCAGCACGGTTTGTTAGCGTTTGATGGGAGCACCTGGCAACTAACCAACGTACCAGGACAAGCCGTTCGCGCACTTGCCATCGACTCAACAAACACAATCTACATCGGTACCGATACCAACTTCGGTTTACTCCGCATCGAACCCAGTGGTAAGCGATGCTACGTTTCGTTGAGTGACCAATTATCTTCTTCGTCAATTGCTTCGGCCAAAACGGTCTGGGTTTTCTGTTCTGACAATAGGGTTTATTTTGGTACGGATCAGGTTGTTTATGCCTACCGAACTGACCAGTTTAAATCCAGCCGCGATAAGCGGGATAAATCCAAATCGAATCGGTTCCAGCCAGATCAACGCTGGAATGTACCGGCAGGCATCCGTCACGCCAGTTTTGCCCAGAATACGCTTATCGTTCAGACAAAACAGGGACAACTTTTACGGGCTAGCGTCTCGCCCAACTCAACCCAATCTGGTCAGCTAACACCTTTGCTGGGTACAGAGCGACTCATTCACGAACGGATCGAAGCTATTCTGCCCTATACTGGGAATCGCCAGTTGATTGTTACGTGCCAGGGTGGGCTGTTCATCTATGACCGCCAGCAATCTTCACTCACTACGTTACCCACCCAGGCCGATGAGTGGCTACATCGAGCCAGAATTTTTCGGGCTATTTACATTGCCGATGGCACTACCCACCGCTACGTGATCGGCAGTGCCACCGACGGTGCCCGCATTCTGGACGAAGCAGGAAACGAAGTGCAGCGGATCAATGAAAGCAACGGGCTCTATCGGAACGTAGTGCTAAGCCTGTTTTACGACCGCGAAAAATCGCTCTGGGTCGGCACTGGCAGCGGCCTCGACCGAATCGAAATTAACCTGCCCATCAGTCGATTCGAAAGTAGCCTGAATGTGCGCTCAACGGTGCGGGCCATTCGCCGACACGAAGGTCGCTTGTTTATCGGAACGGGGTTAGGGCTTTACGGCTGGACGGATACCAAACATCAGTTTGAGAGGGTGCCCGGCACGGATGCCTCCTGCTGGTCGCTGCTAGCCGATGGGCCTGACCTATGGGCGGGTAGTTCCGGTGCCATCTGGTGGGTACGGCAGAATCGCGTGACCGAAACCCTGCGTACCGACGATCAGCTTGTTATGGCGCTATTACGTCCCCATCGCTTTGCCAATTACCTGCTGGCGGCAACGAACGCTGGCGTTCGAATTTACAGACGCGACGTTGATCACTGGCAATACGTCGGCAATCTGGCTGGTGTTCAAACGGAATGCGTATCGCTGGCTGAAGACCGAAACGGAACCATCTGGATTGGCACACAACGTTCTGGTTTTTACCAACTTAAGCCAGTTAATACACTTCAGTTAACAAGTCCGATTGGGCATTTCGGTACTGGACAGGGATTAGCATCAACCAACTGGAATCATATTTTTCCGACGTCGCTGGGCCTGCGTTTTACGGCGGGTGGGCAGTTGTACACATTTGACCCGCAAGCGAATCGCTTTATCGCGGATAACTCCTTCGGCCCCGTATTAAAAAATCTGAACGCCGACGCCCCTTACCTGGCCGAAGGCAAGGAACAGAGCCTTTGGTTTGCCAATCCGCCAGTTCTTTTCCGACCTGAAGCCGACGGAAAATGGAAGGCCGATACGTTGAGTCTGAAACCCATTCGACAGGGCGGCTACGTGGTTTACCCCGAAGCCAATGGGCTGGTCTGGCTCGGCAACGACGAAGGATTATATCGTTACGATGGCGCCCAGATGGTGATGCCGCCTGATTATCCGGCGCTCATTCGGGCAGTAAGACTGCTGGCGAATGACTCGCTGGTCTATGCAGGTAATATGGCTGATGCACGCCCACCGCGTATGGTGTTACCCTATCGCTACCGCGCCGTATCATTTCAGTTTGCCGCTACTAGCTACGTGGGTGAGGGTGGCAATGAATTTCAGGTGCGTCTGGTGGGCAAAGGTCAAATGCCCGATGATTCGGTATGGTCTAAATGGAGCCATGAAACCCGTAAAGACTACACGAATTTACCCGCAGGCAAATACACCTTCTGGGTTCGGGCGCGTGATCCATACGGACAACTGAGCCGCGAATGTAGTTTTTCGTTCGAGATTGCCTTGCCGTGGTTTCTATCGCCCTGGGCATATGTACTTTATGCTTTGCTGATTTGCACCCTCATTACTGGAGTGGTTCGCTACTACACACGGCGACTTACCCGCGATAAACTGAAGCTGGAATCACTGGTTCATGACAGAACGGTGCAGGTTGTCGAACAAAAAGAAGAGATTCTGGCGCAGTCGGTTCGGCTCCAGATGGCTAAGGAAGTGGCCGAATCGGCCAACCGGGCCAAGAGTGAATTTCTGGCCAATATGAGCCACGAGCTACGTACCCCACTGAACGGGATTCTAGGCTTTACGCAGATTCTGCAACGTGATACCAATCTGAATGAGGGTCAACAACGTGGTCTGGGCGTTATTCGTACCAGTGGCGAACACCTGCTGACGCTCATTAATGAGGTACTCGATATTGCCAAAATTGAAGCCCAGCGTTTCGAATTTCAGCGCGCTCCATTTGCCTTGCCGGATTTACTTACGAAAGTAGCGTTGTTTTTCCGGGCGCGCGCTGAACAGAAAGGATTAACGTTTTCGTACGTACCAGAATCGAACATACCCAGTACGGTGCTGGGCGATGAGAAACGACTGATGCAGGTGCTGAACAACCTGCTGAGTAATGCCGTAAAGTTTACCGAAAAAGGAAAGGTTTCCCTCGTAGTGACCAGCCAGGAAATTCGTCCGGGAGCGTATCGCGTTGTTTTCCAGGTAAGCGATACGGGTATCGGCATTCCAGCCGACCGGCTGGCCGAAATTTTTCAGCCTTTTTATCAGGTACGTGGCCAGCAACAGTTCATCGAAGGAACTGGATTAGGATTGGCCATTTCGGATAAACTGGTGGGATTGATGGGTGGGAATCTAAGTGTTGTCAGTAACCCGAATCAAGGCAGTACGTTTACGGTCAGTCTGCCGTTATCGGCGGATTCATCGGGCTCGCAAATGGTCATCAAGCCCACGAGCAAACGTATTACAGGTTACGAGGGGCCACGTCGGCGCGTACTGGTAGCTGATGACCATGTCGATAATCGGTTAGTCGTCGTCGCCTTACTCGCATCGCTGGGTTTTCTGGTCGACGAAGCTATCGATGGTGAACAATCGCTCGATTTGGTTCGAGTGCAACCTCCTGACTTGATTCTTATGGACCTGGTGATGCCTAAGTTAAGCGGTTTCGATGCGTTGCAACAACTGCGTATGTGGCCCGAAGTGGCGGATACAAAAGTTATCGCGTTTTCGGCGAATGTTTTTGAGCAAAACCAGCAACGTAGTTTACGGGAGGGGTTCGATGATTTTGTGGCTAAACCCGTCGATGTCGATAATATGCTGACGAAAATAGGCCAACATCTGGCACTTACGTGGCAATACGAACCAGACACCAGTTCTGTTTTGCCATCAACTTCCGACCAGAATGATGTAGTGTTACCTCCAGCCGACCAACTCGAAAGCCTGCTTGAACGAGCTAACCAGAGCGATATTCGAGGAGTTTTAGAGAAACTTTCAGCAATTGACGCAATGAATTCAGACTATCGCCCTTTTGTTACAATACTCCGCCAGTGGGCCAATGAATTCGACACCCGACGCATTCGGCAATACCTGACCGATTGCCTGAACTCTACCCTATGACACCAACACCTGCCAGTATTCTGGTTGTGGACGATACCCCCCACAACATCAGTATTTTATTCGATGCATTAAGCCATTACGGGTATCATGTATTGACCGAGCGAGACGGCAAAAGCGCCCTTGAACAGATAAAATATGTCCAACCCGACCTGATTTTGCTGGACGTAATGATGCCCGGCATGAATGGTTTCGAAACCTGCCGACAACTGAAAAATAACCCCCTCTCGCGCGACATTCCAGTTATTTTCATGACGGCTATGAGCGATACCATCGACAAGGTGAATGGCTTCAATATGGGTGCTGTCGATTACATTACGAAGCCATTTCAATTGCCGGAATTGATGGCTCGTGTGCAGACCCATTTAACCATCAGGCACTTGCAGCACGAACTGGAGCAGGCGAACGATCGTCTGGAGCAACGCGTGGCCGAACGCACGGCAGAGCTGACTCAGGCTCTGGCCGAACTCGATACGCTGAAAAATCAGCTTCAGGCTGAAAATACATACCTCCAGCAGGAGATTCGGGAAACCGGCGGATTCGGTGAGATTGTGAGTCAGAGTGCAACCTTTGCCCCCATTCTCCGCAAGGTTGAGCAGGTAGCACCTACGCCAACAACCGTACTGCTGCTGGGCGAATCAGGAACCGGGAAAGAATTGCTGGCCCGGGCCATTCACCAGCGAAGTCCGCGTAAAAATCAACCGCTTATTAAAGTCAACTGTGCAGCGTTGCCCCCTACGCTGTTTGAAAGTGAATTATTTGGCCATGAAAAAGGGGCTTTCACGGGGGCTAACACGCAGAAAATTGGCCGGTTCGAACTGGCCGATGGCGGAACGATTTTCCTGGACGAGATTGGGGAAATGCCACTGGATATGCAGGTCAAACTGCTACGTGTTTTGCAGGAAGGCGAGTTTGAGCGGGTTGGCGGCACCAAAACCCTGAAGGTGCAGGTGCGGGTAATTGCTGCCACCAACCGTACGCTTGAAACGGAAGTAGAGGCCGGTCGGTTTCGGGCCGATTTGTACTACCGACTGGCCGTATTCCCGATTCGGAGTTTACCCCTGCGGGAGCGGAAAGACGATATCCCGCTGTTAGTTCGGCACTTCTGCGATAAATACGGCCCCATCATGAACCGACGTATCGATACCATTCCTACGTCGGTTATCAATACCTTGATGGCCTACAACTGGCCGGGCAATGTTCGGGAGCTGGAAAACATTATTGAGCGGTCATTGATTAGCTCACCGGGTCGCCAGCTCCAGCTCGACGACTGGTCAGGGGGAAGTCAGGACAGTGTATTGGCTCGCCGGGTTACGCCCCGCACCCTGGAAGAGGCCGAACGCGACCACATCACCTCCGTGTTAGAGCAAACCAAGTGGAAGGTAAGTGGCGAAAACGGAGCCGCCCGGATTCTGGACGTCATCCCCACGACCCTCGAATCGAAAATGAAAAAGCTGGGTATTGTGAGGCCGTAGGAAACTAAGCGACTTCCTGCCAGGACACTATGCTTTGATGGGTCGGGCTGAAACAGTAGACGTTTTTTTAACCTTAGCTTTGTAGGAATGAATGAACGCACTAATTTCAAGACGCTCTTCGCTAGTTGGCTGACGATTGACGACTTCTACGTCTATTTCTTCGATTAACTTTGGATTTTTTGGTTTCATAAGTAAAGTTTTATTAAGTCATTAGCTGCCTGCGTATCAACAAACATTCGGATTGAATTACCCAAACGTTGCGCTCCCAGTAGTTCCCGATAGTGATTGATCAGTTTCGTTTTAGACTCAAATACGATAAAACCCTCATAGCCTCTTACAAACGACTCTTGACAAGCAATAGCAAATAAATTACCGGCTACGCCCTGATACAAACGCTCTTTGCTCCGGTTAAACGGGGCCGACTCAACTACGTTGATAAAAATGTGATCCCCTAAGTCAGACCAACTAATCAAGCCTTGTATGACGTCTGGATTTTCCTGCGTGGTTAACTTATAAACAACCCGATCAGCCAATTTAATTTCTCTTTTCCAGTCAAAGGACCAGAATTTTTTATGTAAACCAGGCAGGTCTTTTTTTGTGATTTCAAGAAAGACAGTCTGAAACTGTTCTTGACTAATTCGATTTGTAATCAATTTCCTAGTGTTGGACAGAGCAAAGCATAGGGACAAGATACAACTAATTAGTGTAACATCGAATCGACACCACATCCATCTCTAGTCGACAGGTTGCACGTCCCGAAAGAAAGTAAGTAGCTCATACCCAACTCCCGAAATATCCCGACGTTCCCGAAATATCGTTATTAAACAAGAACAAGTTCTGTCATCATTTTTTAAATAAACCACTGACTATCAGTAGAATAATATTTAGAAAATAGCTGGTATAGGCTTTGCCAACGTAGTAACCGGATACCAATCATTCGGTTATGTGTACGGTCACTTATCTTCCGCAGCCCCGTGCTGGCTTTCTGCTAACCTCCAGTCGGGATGAAAAAACGATTCGTCCGGCAGCTATTTTTCCGGTTCGTTACCAGTCGTCCTATCACAAAATTTGCTACCCCAAAGACCCGCAAAGTGCGGGTAGCTGGGTAGCCGCTTCGTCCCAACTGACCGTTTGTTTGCTTAATGGGGCCTTTCGAGCGCATGCACCTCGTGCACCTTACCGCCATAGCCGAGGTCTGGTTGTCCTGTCGGTTTTTGACTATCCATCGCCTGCGGACTGGTTCGCTGCCTACAATTTTATAGGTCTCGAACCCTTCACGCTGATCATCATTGAGCCGGAAGCCACTTGCCAGCGCTTTACACATCCCGTTGAGCGGCTATGGGAAGTACGCTGGGATGGGCAAACTCCTCACCTCCGCCAGCTCAATCCGCAACTCCCGCACATCTGGTCGTCTGTTACCTTGTATTCGGATGAGGTGATTGCCCGGCGGCAGCAGTGGTTTGGAGACTGGCTTGTTCAGCAACCGACGGATGGGTTTAAGGTTTCAGCCATCCGTGATTTCCATAAACAGGCGGGTGCTGGCGATACGGTCAATGGTGTGCTTATGAACCGAGGAAATGGGATGCAAACCATCAGCCTAACCACCATTCATCAGGAGGGCGAAAATGCCATGATGTGCTACGAAGATTTACTGACCAATACGATACGTCATCAACAACTTTCTACTACGAATGAACACGTTTTTGCTCACTGAACGCCCCATACAACCTAGCCAGAATCCACTGCCTTCTGTTGCGGGTAGTACGTCCAAAATGGCCCATATACGCCAGTGGCTGAGCCGCTTTCGGATTCGCTTGTTCAATTGGGAATACTGGCCGTTTACGGTGGTGTATATTCCTGTCTTCGTCTATTATCTCTATCTGGCGGCTAAAGCCAGGTCGCTGTTCTTTTTTTCGGCCTCGAATCCAGCGATCGAAAGTGGTGGTTTACTTGGTGAATCTAAAATCGATATTCTGGACCTGATTAGTGATCAGTTTAAACCAAAAACGCTGTTTTTCAGGCAGTTCGTTTCAATAAATCAAATTCTAAATCGGATGGTGCTGGCTGGTTTCTGGTTTCCAATTATTGCCAAACCGAATCAGGGCGAACGGGGATGGCGCGTTGAAAAGCTACATAATGAAGATGAATTGACAGAGTACCTACTGACGAACCACATGGACCTGATTGTGCAGGAATACGTCGACGAATCCATCGAATTAGGTGTGTTCTACTACCGAATGCCGGGGGAGAAAACGGGGACTATTTCATCGATCGTACAAAAAGAATTTCTGTCAATTACGGGAGATGGTCAATCAACCATGCTGCAACTGATCAGTCAGAGTGACCGTGCCATGCTCCAACTTTCTGCTTTGATCGAACGCTACGGAGATCATCTTAATGACGTACTGGATCGAAAGCAAGTAGTCCAATTGATGCCCATTGGTAACCACTGCCGGGGCACTAAATTCCTGAATGCCAACCACCTGATTACACCTGAACTGGTTGCGGTTTTCGACCAGATTAGCCTCTCCATTGATGGATTTTACTACGGTCGATACGATCTCCGGTGCCGATCTATTGAAGACCTGTATCAGGGAAAACATATATCCATTCTGGAACTGAACGGGGCCGGGGCTGAACCGGCACACATCTATCACCCCGGCTTTTCATTGTGGCAGGGGTGGCGGATTCTGCTCCAGCACTGGCATATTCTCTACACCATCAGTCGTGAAAATCACCGTCGGGGGGTGCCTTACATGACCAGGCAGGAAGCATTGACGATTTACCGACGGATTCAAACCTATAGCAAACCTACGCCAACGCTATGAACCTGCTTATCAGCACATTTTTCGCCGGACTGATCGTCAGCTTCCTGGGAACATTGCCGCCGGGCGTGCTCAACGTAACCGTTACCCGCATTACATTGCGGCAGGGGCAATGGTCGGCATTAGGGTTTGTACTGGCCTGCGGATTAGTGGAATTTGTGTACAGTTATCTGGCTGTTCTCATTACTCAACTCGTGGTACAGAATGGCGTTATCAGATACCTGACCGATGGGCTGACGGCCGCCGTCTTGCTGGGTATGGGTGTGTATTACCTCCGAAAACCCGTTGCCATACCGACTGAACATCAACACAAAACTCATCCCTTTAAACTGGGTATTCTGTTGAGTTTACTTAATCTGGCGGCATTCCCGTTCTGGACAATTTATACCGCCCTGCTTATTCAGAAGGGTTGGGTTAGCCTGATGAGTCCGTCAGAAATGATAATTTACGTCACAGGAATTGCCATCGGTACGCTGCTTGGATTGTGGGTATTTGTCTGGCTAAGTAGCTGGGTCAGGCAATTGCTGGCGAATTACTATCACCGGATCGATCAACTGACCGGCTTGCTGCTGGTGGGTTTATCCGTTGTTCAATGTCTGGTCTGGCTGGTTAATCCGCTATGAAAGCATGGTTGACGAAGTACCGATTTTATAGCTTACTGAGCTTACTAATGATTACCTGGCTGGTGCTGGCGCAGGGGTGTATGAGCTTTCGGACGACCGATTCAAAAGCGGTAGCCGAATTCGCGCAACGAGGACTCACGTTGGTACCCCAACAATTGACTCTGGCGAGCCGAACCTTACACTACATGACCATTGGCGATACAGACCAGCCTACCCTGATTTTTGTCCATGGCTCACCCGGTAGCTGGAACGCTTTTGAAACCTACTTGAGAGACAGCCTTTTGCTGGAACATTTTCGGATGGCTAGTCTGGATAGACCGGGCTTTGGGACTAGCAATTTCGGCAAATCGACGGGGATACAGGAGCAATCGGACCTGCTTAGTCCGGTTTTGCACAAGTTGAAGAACGGCAAACCGATGTACCTGATTGGCCATAGTCTGGGTGTGCCAATCATCCTTAAACTCGCTGCCGACAATCCCGACTTACCCATTGCTGGTTTGGTTCTGCTGGCTGGATCAGTATCTCCTGCCGACGAGCCTCGCGAGCGGTGGCGGGGACTACTTGATGCGCCACCATTTCGATATCTGCTGCCGGGTGCCATTCGGGCCAGTAATCATGAACTGCGATTGTTCAAGCAAGATATCGTGACCATACAACCCGCTTTCAAGCGCATAACCTGCCCTGTATTTATCATGCATGGCGACAAAGACCCGCTGGTACCACCCCCTAATGCGATCTATGCTCGAAAGATGCTCGTCAATTCGGCCCATGTCGAGTTGATCTGGCTGAAAGAAGCCAATCATTTTATTCCCTGGACTCGCTTCCCCTATATCCGGGCGGTGTTGCTAGGCATTGCCCTTAACCCTTGAATGCGGAAGCTATCGGGTAGTATTGGTACTGAAAAACGGTTGAAATCGGTCCTTTATGACAGCAAAAATACTCCTCTTTTGCCTTTTTTTATTTGTAACCGGCTCAACGTCAGCCCAAAAAAGGATTGTAGGCCAGATTGTAAATGCACGTACGCAAACGGGTTTGCCGTTTGCCACAATTCGCATACAACACACAACCACTGGTACAACTGCCGACAGTATGGGCCGGTTTATACTGATCGTTCCTGGTTTAGCCAGCGAATTAACTATCAACGCGTTAGGATACGAACCACTGCATATTCGGGCGGCCGATGCTCAGTTGATTCTGCTTTCGGAGAGTCATCAGTACCTGAACGAAGTAACTGTCCGGTCTATCAACCCGGCGCACCGGATTATTCAACAGGCAGTTATCAATTTGCCCAGGAATGATCCCGAACAATTACAATCCTTTACCTACGAAGCCTATCACGTTTCTACAATTGGTTCAGCAGGTAGCCAATTGACCACATCGACAAGAAACAAACGAATTAGCCGATTAGCGGCCCGGCTGGATACAAGTTATTTGTCAGTTAATGAATCCTATTCAACACGGCAATTTTTGGCTCCTGATCTGACGCAGGAAGTGATTACGGCCTCTCATACGTCCGGGTCAAAAAGTACGCTCTTTGCATCCCTAAGGCCTCTTTTAGAGCCGTTTGGTGTGAACCATACAGACTACAATGACCAGACAACAAAAAGCTAATCACGCAGGCCACAGACGCATAAGGCGCAACCTCACCACCAAACAACTCAATGGCCAATATACTGCAGGCAATGGGCGTATTGGCCGCTCCGGCCAGCAGGCTCACGAAGCCAATTGCCGCAAACGTTGAACGGTCGGCTCCAACCACATCCGCATAAAAACTACCGGCGGTTGCTCCGATGAATAAAATGGGGGTGATAACACTTCCACTCCGACTGATACTTAACGTAATGACGGTAAATAAGGCTTTTAGCAGAAAGGTATAGAAAGCAACAGGTTGCCCCTTTATACAGTTTTCGAGCAGGTCAAGCCCCAGCCCCAGATAAGCCCGTGAAAAAAATAAGGGTTAGCGCAACCAGAACCAGTCCGCCCAGCAAGCCCTTCCAGGGGCGCCATATAGGAATACGGTTTATGAAGGCTGTACTTTTCTGAATAACCCGAATGAGTCCGTAAGCACACAAACCAAAAAAGATCCCTCCACCTAGTAACTGGAGAAAAAAGCCCCGACCAAAGTCTGGCACGAATGCTAATGGATAATAGAAAAACGTAACGCCCAGGGCTGATGAAATCTGATAGGCCGTGATCGAAGCCACAAAGGCAGGCAGTAATACGTCGTATAGAATCACCCCTACCGCCAACACTTCGATGCCAAACAATGCTCCCGCTATAGGTGCTCCAAATACGCAGGCAAACCCGGCGCAGAAACCACAGAGTACCATCTTCCGCCGGTCAACGTCGTCGACACGGAACACATTGGCGCAGACACTACCCAATCCCGCACCGATCTGCGCACAAGGACTTTCTTTACCAGCCGAGCCACCCGTAGCCAGAATCAGAATAACATTGACAACTTTGGTTGGCACAAAACTGCCTTCCATTTTACCATAATTTTTGTTGATAGCAGCAATCAGCGCATCGGTCCCGATATGCTGCTTCAGAACAAACTGACTAAGAAGGTTAGCCGTAAAAAAACTCAGCGGGAGTAAATAAAAAACGTGTTGGTAATGATTGCTTTCCTCAATGACATGATGGATAAACAGGATAAAACCAGATACCGCCAGCCCTGTCAGACACCCTATCAGAATAGAAATGACGATCCACTTGAGAACGCTAAGAAACAGTACCAGCTCTTCATTAATACGCATGACCAATTAACGAACCAGTTGGTTAACCTGTTGGATTACCTGGCTTAGACACTACGTTCTACCAGTCTGCAACAATGCCTATTGTATCAGAACTCATCTGCTCCGTACGTTTCAGCCCACTCCGTTCTTTTGGTTGCCATCACACGAATGCGTGGCCCAAAGAACGGAGTGGGCTGGATAGACCCTGTTCTGAGTCTAATTATTCTCTGTTCGAAATTTCATTGGCTCCATTCGATACTCGCTTCAGTAAAGCGAACGGGAAGTGATCAAAAATAGCCTGGATACGTAGTGACTCGACAGATTGATCGGTTATACAGTTTCGCCAGATGCTGGTTTCAGTATCCGGCCATACGACCTCCGTATCTTTCCAAACAATATCCGTTACCTCTTTCTTCTGCTGACGACATAGCTGGGCAATGTTTAGTGGCAGAATCACTACGTAGCACTCCGATTCATACTGCCGGGCAAACGCTATAATATGCTGGTCATAAACGCCCTTAACAGACAAAGGAACGTAGCTCCCCTGGGCAAACGTATTGGCTTGTTGCTGCCGTTCACGTAGTAAAATACGCGTCAGCCAGAATTTGATACGTCCATCAAACCGATGCCGCCATAAATCAGCCCAGAGCGTTTCATCATTGGCAGGCTGGCGCTCCACCAGCTCTGACAACCATTTCTGCCGCTTCGAAAAATCGACCGGGCGACGATTGTCGGGATCGACCAGGCTTAAATCCCATCCTTCTGCTCCCTGGTAAATGTCGGGTACACCCGGACAGGTACATTTCAGGATAAGCTGAGCGAGCGAATTGACAACGCCCAGATCAGCTACTTTATGGTGAAACAGTTTAAATCGTCGCCAGAACTCCCGTCCTTCATCAAACAACTTATCCGTAAACGCCCGAACACCCTGGTGGTACTCCTCTTCGACTACCCAGCCCGTGGTGTGTCGTTTGGCTTCCTGCAAGGCTTTTTCCAGGTATAGATGAAAACGATCCTCAAAATTATCGGTATCCTGACCGGGCATAGGATACGCTCCCAACAGATTCTGATAGATGAAATACTCATCATTCAGATCGAGAGTCAGTTCTTCAGGCTCATTTTTCGCTTTCCGTGGCGCGTTCAATTTCTGCCATTCTTTTACTTCGGCCAGCCACTCGTCGGCCAGATCGGTCAGCACATTGAGCCGCGCCCGCACGTCTTCACCCCGCTTGGTATCGTGCGTTGTAGTCGTATTCTGAGCAAGCGGCCAATACTGCTGCCGCTGTTGCATCGCCTGGTGGAACGCATCGGTCGAGAGTCCGAACTCTTCCGGCGAATCGCCCACTTCGTTATGTCCAACAAAGTTGTTGTAGGTATAGAGCAATGTATCTTCTACGCCTTTTGCCATTAACGGGCCGGAAAATTGCATCAGGCGCTGATAAAACGATAGTGCCCGACGGTTATAGGAATTATCCCCCTTCGCAGGCTCATCAAGCAATGCCTTTTCCAGCAGTGAAAGCGCCAGATTGAGTTCTGGCTTGGTTTGCCGAATGGCGTCAATCTGCTGACGTAGCGCCTTCACCTCATCGGCCGGTAAAGGCATCGCATTACCGTAGTAGCGATAAACCGGACACTCGATCAATAGCTCACCAATAGCCAGCTTTAATTCGCCCGCTCCCAGACTCTGGATGGATTCGTTGTCGGCCAGCTCCATAGCCAGAAAATACTGGTACAGGTTGGTCAGTTCTCCGCCCATATACTGCGCTAGGAAATAGGCTTTCCGGTACCGAATCCGCTTTTGTAACGACGTATCACTGCCGATCAACGTATGGTAAAAGTCCCGGAAGCGGGATTCCGCTGATTCATTCGTCAACAGATTATTGACCATCGCCAGGAAATCATAACCGGTAGTTCCCTGGATAGACCATTCCGTTGGTAGTTGCTCATCGGCCTGCAGGATTTTTTCGGCCACAATGTAGGTTTCATCACCGGCCAGTTGACGAAGACGGTCCAGGTATTGCGCCGGATCAAATAAACCATCGATATGATCGATCCGTAATCCCTGGAAAACGCCCTCCTCAACCAATGCTTTAACCAGCTTATGAACTTCCTGAAAAACAGCTTCATCGGCCATATTCAGGCAAATCAGCGCATTTACCGTGAAGAAACGACGATAACTCATCGTATGGCGCGTTTCTGGCTCGTCGCAGAACCGATAATGCTGTTCGTCGGCCAGCTGCTGCAAAAGAGCGGGATTCTGATTGACAGCGGCCAGGCAAGAGCGTACATAGTTACCCGCCTGCTCGGTAGTCATCAATGCCTGTAATTGTTCCCTAAACTCACGCCAGGCCAACGCGTACGACATAGGTTCGTCAGCGTGTTTAAGTTGATCGAGCTGCCGTAGCAACTCCGCTACGTCCTCCGTATACTCACCCGGCCCCGACCGCAGAATAGTAGCATAGCTACCTGGCTTTACGGGTAATGTTTCACCACTTACCTCGAAGACAAATCGCTGCTGATCGTAGTCCAGCACTAGCTTTTGCTCAGCCAACGTTTCTTCCATCGAAGCAGACAGGAAAGGGGCCTGAATACGTCCATGAAAAAAAGAACTGGCTAATGACGTATCGAAAAACGTAGCATAACGCGACAACGACCCTTTCTCCAGTACATCGGCCAACCACTCGTTGGTGATATAATAAGCCATGTGGTTCGGAACAATGTCCTGCACCCAACCCATGTTGGCCTCTTTCAGTTGCTCGCTAAGGGAACGAAGCTGCTCTTCCGTCCCGATTTCAGGATTGATCCGTAACGGATCGACCCCATCGTATCCATGTGTGCTCTCATGCACAGCCGCCGTAACAGGCGACGCATAAATGGTTGATACGCCAAGCGCTTTGATATAAGACAATAGTCCTTCCAGATGCGCGAAGGTGAACTCTTTATGAAACTGGATACGGTACGTAGAAATAGGATTATACATAAGCGCTGGTATAGATCAAAATGGATTCAGCCTGAACCGTTACCGACGTATCGCCTTCGACCGTGGCAGGTGCTGCCATGGGTCCACCCCACTGTGGGTCGGCGGAGTCGAGTAATTTTTGCCAGGGGTATTCACTGGCTGGCAAGGTCATGAGCTGTGGATTCTGGGAAAAATTCATCAGGCACACGATGGGCACTTCTTCGGCTACCTGCTGTGTGCGCTGACGTAACAGGGTAAGCGTTTGCTGATTCTCGTCGACAATAACAGCCACCGTTTCTCGATTTGGGTGCCGTAGTGGCGACTGTTTCCGTAGTGCCAGCAGCGTTTGGTAATACCGAAAAAGAGTCTGGTGCGGCTCCTGATGTAGTCGATCCCATTGCAGTTTCGACCGCTGAAAGGTTTGTTCCGCCTGCGGATCAGGAGCCTCCTGTGTTGTCTGAAAGGCAGCAAATTCTTTTTTTCGGCCCTGCCTTACGGCCTCAATCAACGTCATATCGGAGTGACTGACGAAGTACAGAAAAGGATTTAGTTCGCCCCATTCTTCGCCCATAAACAACATGGGTAAGTACGGGCTGCTCATTACCGCTCCCGCCATTAGTTTCTGCATCGAAAAGCTGACCAGTTCACTTGGGCGCTCACCCAGCATACGATTGCCAATCTGATCGTGATTCTGGGAAAACACAACAAACTGCCTTCCCGGATGGCTGGCCGTCGACTTCCCAACAATTTTTGATCGCCGGGGCATGTATGTTCCATCATATACATACGCATCCCGATAGGCCTTCGCCAAATGCCGGATACCGTCGTAATCGGCGTAATAACCGCTACGTTCCCCTCCCGCAGCAACCCGCAAGGCATGGTGAAACTCGTCGTTCCATTGTGCATCCATACCGTAGCCATCGCTGGCAATTGGCTGAATGAACCGGATTTCGTTCTGGTCCGATTCAATAATCAGATAATGCTGCCGCCCCGTTGACGCCATTAGCTGATCGACGTATTGCTTAATTTCCCGTAAAATATGCCGATTACTCTCGTCACGAATGGCATGAACAGCATCCAGACGTAACGCATCGATATGGAAATCCCGGAACCACATCAGCACATTTTCGATAAAATACCGGCGAACACTATCGCTGTAATTATCATCGAAATTGAGTGCATCGCCCCAGGGCGTTCGATGTTTTGGCGTGAAGTAAGGACCAAAGTCGGAAAAATAATTTCCTTCCGGGCCCATATGGTTGTAGACCACATCCAGGATAACAGCCAATCCTTTGCGATGGCAGGCATCGACCAGTTTCTGTAAACCAACTGCTCCACCGTAGGAATTCTGGACGGCATACGGGAAAACGCCATCGTAACCCCAATTCCGATTACCCGGAAACTGCGCTACCGGCATGATCTCAATCGCATTGATGCCCAAATCAATCAGGTAATCGAGCCGGGTTTCGATAGCCGCGAATGTACCTTCGGGCGTGAACGTACCCGTATGCAGTTCATACATCAGGTAATCTTCCAGCGGCAGATTGTTCCAGTCAGCATCCGTCCATACAAATTGCCGGGTATCGATTGCTCTCGACGGGCCATGAACCCCTTCGGGCTGCGCCAACGAAGCCGGGTCGGCCCGCTCTAACGTACCATTCAAGATAAATGTATACCGATCGCCGGGGAGTAGTTCTGTCAGCTCAGCACACCAGTAGGAGCCGTTCTGTTGAAGGGGAAAAACCTGATTCAGGCCACAGTGATGGAGCGCTACGGATTCGGCCATAGGCGCCCAGACCCGTATGGTGGCGCCCTCCGCTGCAAACGTAACCCCGAGTGTTCGCTGCTCCGTTAATAACTCATTCATACGTTGAGGTTGGTAGTATCTTTAGACTAACAAGCCGTCAACGATATGTGTTAACCGGAGCCCCCAAAAAAACGGTTTTTCTGATCGATTAGAGTCATTTCGCCTGTTTAGGTAACGTCTACCTCAACGGTGGTTCCTTCATCGGCAAATACCCGGAACGTACCACCCAGCTCTTCGGCTCTCGTCTTCATGTTCTGCAAACCATAATGTTGTTCGGAAGCGGTACCATTAGCCCAGGTAAATCCTTGCCCATTATCATGAATACGTAGATTGATACGGCCGCCCGCACTCACTTGCAAGCCCACAATCGCCTGCGTAGCACCGGCGTGTTTGATGACGTTATTCAGTGCTTCCTGCACGATCCGAAACAGATTCAGCACCTGGGTCGATGAAAGTCGCTGACCGGGCGCTCCTGTCACCAGTACATCGACGTGCAGGCCATCCGTTTCATGGACGTAGCGGTTGATGTACTGATTCAGTCGCTCCGAAAATTCTTCGACCGTAAAGCTTTCCTGATGAATGGCCCAGATGGTTTCCCGCAGTAGTTTCACCGCTTCGCGCGTATGAATAACGATGGTTCTTAACTGATCGGACCATTGCCGACCGTTCAGCTGTGGCTGTTTTTCGGCCTGATCGCTAATATGCGTCAGGTTGGTAACAACAAAAGCAAGATGGGCGCCAACATTGTCATGCAAGTCGCGGGCAATACGTTCTTTTTCGACCAACAGGCTGTTTTTGACAGCCAGCGTCTGAACTTCGGCTTCGAACATCCGCTTTTGCTGACTGTTACGTTCCCGGATCAGTTGTTCCGTTTCATCGCGATCAATCTTATACCGATACGCCAAACCAAACGTCAGCACCAATACTTCAAACAGCGCAGCCAGCGCATAATAAACAAAATTAGCCACTGGCTCAAACGTCGGTATCATCCCAAAATTGGCAAAAACCTGCCCCAGATTCAGCGTATAAAAGGGCAGAACGGCAATGAGGTATAGCCAGGCTTCTTTCCGATGATAATCCCGAATGATTCCGATCGCAATATAGGCGCCGATGACAGGCATGGGCAACCAGTAAATCACCGAAAACATACGGACAATTAGTAGCTCAATGGTGGGTGATAGTGCCATAAATCGTTCGGCGGTCAATGGGAGCAGAAAGGCAAACCCCGTCCACAATATGACGGTGCCGATTGTATGCCATCGACGGGAAGGCGTATCACGTAGCGGCAGAAACGACCGCACAAACGTAAGCTGAGAGTAGAATAAAATAAGCGGGAATAAAAAGTAGACGTTTTGGCGGGGCAGCCAGAATTGGGCGTTAAACGCAAACTGGTTCATGAAGCCGTCATTGATGACGAAGAAGCCTGCTAATCCCAGCAAACAGAAGATGTATTTTATATAAATGCGGTTGAGCGTTATCAGAAAAAAGATCAGGCTCATCACCGACACAAACACGAGCGTAAACAGCACCCCGCCCCAGAACAAATAGCCTTTTTGCTGAAGCGTTTCATAGGCGGACTCACGTACCAGTTCGATGGGTACAATCTGGGTTCCCCGCTGCTTGAGTATTCGCAGATAGGCCGTAACCTCCTGCCCTCCAGACACCGTAAACGGAAACCAGTAATGACGGTGATTCCGAATACGTTCGGCAACGGGCGTTTTCCAGCCGATTACAGGCGATGCCGACAGAATATGGTTCTGCCGGTCTACGGCAAAAAACTGAAGTTCATCGAAACACCAGAAGTCAATTTCGGCCAGCCAGGTTTGCGGCCGGGCGGATGAATTTTTCAGCTGAAACCGAAGCCAGACAGGCTTAGCCGCTTTGACACCAGTAATGTAGCCGAAGTTAGGAACAATGGTGGATACGGGTTGAAATGCACTTTCAGGCAATTGAATGAGCTCACCAATGGTACTACTGGCCAGCGAATCCCGAAAATAGGCAAGTTTGCCTCGCAGCGACATATAATCACCTCGTTCTGGCAATAGCACAACCGATTGCTTCTTCAGCGGCTGACCAGACAGGTGTAACGGCAGCAACCAACCGAAACAGAGTACGAGTAGAAGTCGAATCAAATAAGCCATCAGAGGTTTAGTCTATCACCAACGCAAATACCAGTACTAATGCCGAAAGTAAATGTACTCCTAGCTCTACAACTACCCCTCAATACCACATAAAGAAAAGAGTGGCTCCAACAACCACTAGTCAACAACTGCCTTGCCGACCAGGCACACTATAACAAAAAGGTTCGGCTCCAAACTCGTCCGTATATTATCTTATTGCGAAGTTATCTAAACATAAGATAACGCAATGACAATCTATCCATTAGCCCAGTTAATTTGGTTTTAACCAGGCTTTAATCCAGCGCCCAGAGCTTTGCAGCGGAATCATACACCGCTTTTATGAAGGCACTAGTTACAACACTTGTACTTACTTTACTGACAACCTGTTTGTGGGCTCAGATAACAACCAGTTCCGTCGATGGACGTATTGTCGACTCGAAAGGTGACGGACTGATTGGAGCCACCATACAGTTTATTCACCAGCCAACGGGCGTTAAATATGGTGCCGTTACGGACATTGACGGACGTTACCGTATTTTCAACATGAACCCCGGCGGCCCCTACGAAATCCAGGCGACTTACGTTGGGTTTGTGAATCAGACCCTTACTGGACTGACCCTGAATCTGGGTTCGAACACCAATCCGGACATTGTGCTACAGGACGAAAGCAAAAACCTGTCGGAAGTAGTCGTGAAAGCACAACGGGGCGGAGATCGACAAGGCGCAGGCTTTAACGTCAGTGAAAAATCAATTCGCCAGTTACCGACGCTTTCCCGCAGCTTTCAGGACGTAACGCGCCTGACTCCACAGGCTAGCAACAGTAACTCCTTTGCTGGAACAAATTTCCGCTACAACAACGTAACGATTGACGGTACCATCAACAACGACGCCATTGGCTTCAGTCCTTCGCTAGGTGGCACAACCGGTACGTCGGGGCAACCGGGTTCGAGCACCCGAACCAATCCCGTTTCGCTCGATGCCATCCAGGATGTGCAGGTTTATCTGGCTCCTTTCGACGTAAAAATTGGCAACTTCCTGGGTGGCTCGGTCAATGCCGTAACCCGTAGCGGTTCGAACGACGTAACAGGTTCCGTCTATGCGTACGGACGTAACGCGTCGCTAGTGGGGGCTTATAGTGGAGCCGATGGTGGGAAAAGTAAATTCCCCGGTTCGTACCACGATGTGCAGACCGGATTCCGGGTTGGTTTACCCCTTATCAAAAACAAACTATTTTTCTTCACCAACGAGGAAATCACCAACCGGCAGGACCCGGTGCTGTTTCAGGCGGGCACGGCCTCATCGTTGATCAAAGACGCAGCGCTGGCGCAGAGCATCAGCGATTTTGTGAAGCAGCAATACGGATTCGACGCTGGTAACTACCAGGGCGACTACAGCATTTATTCGAAAAGCACGAAGTTCTTCAACCGGCTCGACTGGACTATTTCGGATAAACATCAGCTCACGCTACGTAACAACACGGTTTTCTCGGAAGCCACCAACCTGGAACGCGATGCGCTTAATTTCCGGTTTGGCAGCATCGACTTCCGCCAGAACAATAACCAGAGCAGCACAGTAGCCGAACTAAAAAGCCGATTTGGTGGAACGCTCAGCGTATCGAACAGCCTGATTCTGGGTTATTCGACCGTGCACGACTACCGGACTCCGCTTTCTAATAATGCATCGTTCCCGCAGGTCGAAATTGGCTACAATGGCGGAACAATTCTGCTGGGTAACGACCGGGAAGGAACCGTATTCAATATGCGCCAGAATACGTTCGAGATTACTGATAACCTGTCGTTCTTCAAAGGCAAGCACGCCTTCACGCTCGGTACGCACAACGAATTGTATAGCATCACGTATGGCTTCGTTAATTCGCTGAATGGCCGCATTTCTTACCGCAGCCCAGATGAGTTTCTGGCGAAACTACCGAACCGGGTGCGGGGTACGTATGCGTTCAATGATGCACAGAACAACCGGAACTATCAGTTTAACAATCCATACGCAACGTTCAACGTAAATCTGTTTAGCCTTTATTTCCAGGACGATTTCCAGGTAACGAACAAACTGAAACTGTCGCCCGGCATTCGCCTGGATTACTCGGGTTTACCGAAAAAACCAGGTCTAAATCCGCAGATCCCCGCTACGAACCTCGATGCCAACTACGGCACTACGTATACGACCCAAACGCCGATTAACCAGATCAGTAATCAGTTCCTGAATATTGTGCAGCCATCGTTGCGGCTAGGTTTCAACTACGACGTACTGGGCGATCGCAGTCTGGTTATTCGGGGTGGAACTGGTACGTTCACCGGTCGGATTCCATTTGCCTGGCTGGGCTATGCCTACTATAACGATGGTGTTGGTTTCGGGGCTTACGATTACAACAATATTGCCACCACCGCAGCCGCCAGCCGTCCTAAAGGCGACCCGCTCGATCCAACCACTGGTGGGGCAGCCGGTTTCAACGCAGCCAACACGACGACCCGTACAACTCAGGTCGACGTAGTGGCGAATAACTTCAAGATGCCGCAAATGTGGCGGAACAACATCGCCATCGATTATACGGTTGGTGGCTATAAGTTCACGGTCGAAGGGTTGTATACCAAAGTTATCCAGGACATCAAGTTCCAGCAGGTCAACACGCGCGATACGGTACGTTACTACAGCTACGATACGGATCACCAACAGCCTATTTATCTGGCCAAAAATGGTTCTGCTGGCGCCCAACGGATCAACTCGACCTTTGCCAATGCCTATATGCTATCGAACACCAACAAAGGCTATCGTTATAGCCTGACGTTCCAGGTGCAACGCCAGTTCGCAACAGGCTTCGGTTTCTCGGCAGCCTATACGTATGGAAAAGCATTGGATATTTCGAATGGTATTCGGAACTCCATGGAATCGAACTGGCAGTTGAATCAGGCCCTGAATCCGAACGATCCAGCTCTGGCCTACTCCAACTTCGATATCCGCCACCGTATTGTGGGTAACGTCAATTACCGGCTTAACTGGAACCCGAAGAATACGACTACGTTTACGCTATTCTACTCCTTCCAGTCGGGTAGTCCGTTCACCTGGGGTTATATTAATGCAAACATTGCCGGTTCGGCTCAGGCGGCCGGTCTGGCCTACATTCCCCGCGACCTGACCGAAGCCCAGCGGCTTCTGCCTACGGGTACGCAGGCACAGGATTTCATGAATTTTGTTAACAGTGATTCTTATCTGAGCAGCCACAAAGGAAACTTTACGGAACGCAACACCGGCCGTACACCCTGGAACAATAACATTGATCTGCGTCTGTTGCACGAGTTCAAACTACAGGGCCGCCACACGATTCAGGTGAGCTACGACATTTTCAACTTCCTGAATCTGATCGACAATAAGCTTGGCTACTACTATTTCTCGCCAAACACGTTCAACTCGACAGCATCTGTCGGTCTGACCAGAGCTACGAACCCAGCTTATAGTGCCGCGAACGTTCAGGGGAGCGACCCAACCTTTACGTGGTCAGCACCAGCCAGACCTTACTCGATTGACCAGCTGTCTTCACGCTGGCAGATGCAGTTTGGCATACGATATTCGTTCTGATTCCTTCACGAACGTTAAAATTTCATATTGGTAGTTTGCAAACGCGTTCTGAGCTTTCGGAACGCGTTTGTTGTTTTAACAGCCTATAGCGTATAGCCGCCATTGTATTGCCGCTTCACAAATTGATTCGCATAATCGAAGTTGGTGATTTTCATGCTTTTACCATCCCAGAGCAGTTTTTTACGTCCGGGGAATTTACCTCCTTCGCGAGCCAGGTAGGAACGAGTCGCCAGATTGCCCATCAACACGGTTTCGGTTAATGGCCCTGCTTCATCAAACGAAGAGGACGTATAGGCACCATACCCTTGTTTGCAGGCTTTTACCCACTGCTGCTGATGGCCTTCTGTTTTTCCGTCGACCAGTGGCTTTACTGGCGCTGGCAAGGCTTTACCGGCAAATTTACTGCTTGGTAACAGGATCGGATTATTACCGAACAAGCCACCGGCCAGCATGCCTTTTGTACCGATAAACAACATCCCGCCATCGATCTCCCGAAACATTTCGTGATACTCGACGCCATCGGGAAGCGGTGGTCGTATGCCTCCATCGAACCAGGAGAATTTTATTTCCTTCACTTTTTTATCCTCAGACGGGAAGGTCAGGTGTATAGCTGACGATGGAGGGCATACGTCATCATAAAAAGCTTCCTGAAAAAAGTCAGAATAGACCGAACCAACACTACACTCTACCGAGGTTGGATACTTGAGTTTTAGCGCCCGGAACGGTACGTCCATAAAATGGCAACCCATATCCCCTAAAGCACCCGTACCGAAATCCCAGTAGCCGCGCCAGCGGGTTGGCATATAGGCTTCATGATAATCACGATTGGGCGCCGTTCCCAGCCATAGCGGCCAGTTCACGCCAGCAGGTACGGGCTGCGACTCGCCTTTATCCTTCGGCGACCGGACGCCCTGCGGCCACACGGGCCGATTAGTCCAGCAATAGACCGTATGGACGTGACCGATCATTTTTTTCTGAATCGCGGTTTCGATGATACGTGTCGCATCGCCTGAGCTTCCCTGGTTTCCCATTTGGGTCACTACCTTATACCTACGGGCCGCTTCGGTCAGCATTCGGGCTTCATAAATATCGTGGGTTAATGGTTTTTCGACATACACATGCTTGCCAAGCTGCATGGCAGCCATAGCAATAGGCGCGTGCATATGATCGGGCGTACTAACAATAACCGCATCGAAGGTTTTGCCCACTTTATCAAACATCTCCCGATAATCCTGAAAATAGGGAGCACTGGAAAACTGAGCGCGGTATTTTTTGGCCTCTCTATCGTCGACATCGCAAAGTGCCACGATATTATCCGAACCATTATTGTGGGCCAGACGGATATTGACATCGGCTTTACCGCCACAGCCAACAGCGGCAATGTTTAGTTTGTCGGAAGGAGCGATAAACCCCTTACCACCTAAAACATGACGAGGAACAATAAAGAAACTGGCAGCCGCTACTGCACTGCTGTGGAGAAATTTTCGACGGGATGTAGATTGATCAAGCGACATGGGTACTAGATATTGGACGTTGACTGGTAAATCTACGCTTAAAAAAATCTAACTTCCAATACCTAATATCCAATACTGAAATTTTAAGCCATCAGCTGGCCCATCTTCATTGCGGTGCCCATATCGCCCTTTACTTTCAGCTTTCCCGTCATAAAGGCCATCATTGGGTTTAGATCACCAGTGCCCATTTTTACCAGATTATCGATGCTGACGTGCAGATCGCAATCGGCCGGTTTATCATCATTTGATACAACAACTGGCGATTGTGTAGCATCGATGTAGACAACTCCCTGATCCGTCACTAGCTTTGCAGTCGCATTCAGGCTATCGGCATTAGCGGCTTTGGTTCGAATCTGGTCGGTTAATTCCTGTAGGCTCATGTTAAAAGGCTTCGTTTGTTTTTATGAAACTATGCCGCGAAAATAAGGTTTTTAGTATCGTTAGAATGTTTATTCTCCATCAATGCGGTCGCAATTTTTAACTCTACTCTGTGTTCTTACGTTTTTGAGCTGTGCTCTGGGCCTGGCCGATTCGGTTATATCGTACGGGCAAAGTCAGTCTGTAGCCGAAACAGCTTACATTAAACGTAAATCTACCCCTCAGGAAACCCCCAAACAGTCTAAACAATATTTTGAGGATAGAGGCCCAACGGGCGATCAGCCCATACCTGGCAATCCCGACGAAATACAGCGTTTATCGATAGCCCAATTTATCTACTCCCTCATCACGCTGATCGGAGCCATTCTGATGTTCCAGCTACGTAAGATCGGCTTCTGGATTTATGTAGCCGGAGTGCTTGTCGGCTTTGTTCTACCCGTCACGCTCGTCGGTTTCAGCGCGCTCAATACGTCATTTGGTGTATTCTTCAGCCTTCTGTTTACCGGTTTGTACTGGCTCAACATCAACGACATGCACTAACAATAGCCATCATAGCATTTAGAGTGTTAAGCCAAATCCAGCTAATGCCTGACGGGTTTTGTCGTAGCTCGTGTGCTGCAGGCAGTTCATACCCAGTGTGCGGGCCACCTGCACGAACATGAGCCGGTCATCAATATAGATAACCTGATCGGGTTCAACCTGTGCTACGTCGAGCGCTAACTGAAAAATATCCGTGTCGGGTTTGCGTAGGTGGACGTAACACGATGAGACGAACGCATCGAAGAACGTATCTAATCCAAATTGACGAATTCGGTACGCATTGATTTCACGGCCTTCATTATTGACGGCAATGAGTTTTAACCCATGCGCCTGTTTTAGCTGGCTTACGAGCTGAATCATATCCGGAAAAGGCTCGGACTGCTCCATAATAAACCGGGTAAACTCCAGCGGAGAATACGGTCGTTTTTCGTAAAAAACGATACGTTTTAAGTAATCGTCCAGGCTCAATTTGCCCGACTCATACGTATCGAACGTCAAATGATGGCGTTCGTTGAGCTGTTCATAATCCAGATTAAACAGTTCGGCAGCCCGTTTTCGGGCGTTTCGATCCCAGCCATTCGTTAATAATACTCCACCTATATCCAGAAAGAGCGCTTTGATCGGTTGCGTTGGCGTCATGAGCAATTGTGTAGTTGAACGATAAGTCAGCAACAAAAAAAGCAAAACAGTCCTGGATAAACTAGCGGCTGGCCTGCCGTTTACTAGCCTGCCAGGCGCTGACTTTCTGGATCGGCTACCAGATTTCTCAACGTAGTGCGCTCATAAACGGATAAGTTAGCATCGCGGACGCGTTCCATAATAGGCCTGATCGTACACGTTTCTTCATCGTCACAATCGTCGCAACGAACGTAGAAGTTCAGGGAAACGCAGGGCGTTGGCGCAATTGGCCCATCAATGATCCGAACCACCTGAGCCAGATTAACTCGTTCCGGTTCAACACGTAACAGGTAACCTCCGCCCTTCCCTTTCTGGCTTTGCAGAATACCATGGTTCCTTAACTCCAGAAGAATCGCTTCCAGAAATTTTTTGGGAATATTTTCCTGGGCCGATATATATGATATTAAAACTGGCCCGTTTCCGAACTGCTCAGTCAGCACTTTAAGTGCTTTTATAGCATATTTTGCTTTTTTAGAAATCATGATTTTATCTCTTTTAGGCGAATGGTTCCAAGGGTGGGTGTATAATCGCTACTGCTAAATTTCTGGCAAAAGTTACTTACCAATAAACTAGTAACCTTGATTTACTATAGGTTACCTCAAAAGAAAATTAGCTCAAACAACAAATAAACACCTATTTATTAGCAATCAGTCAATAGACTTCTGACCATAACAGTCAATTATTTTCAGTATAGCCCACAACGACCGCCGTTTTAAGTCGCTAATTATAAGGATTACGTTAAAAATCCTACTAAACCGATAGAAAAAAATCCTATTTAGAATTAATATACCTACTTGTCACTTATTATACACTTACTGTTAGGCCTATTTTAGGCCATTAGTGTGTCAATAAATTGTGATACTTGCCTCTATACAGCCATAATTTTAATCCTGGACAACGTTGCCTGGCTTGTTAATTCAGCTATCGGAACGATGCCTATGCCTGCCAAATCAGACGGCCAAACATAATAACTAATAAATTAGTTGTAAAACTAAAACATTAGTCATACCTTTCAGCCATTATACTGATTCTACTACTTCCTATGCAACTACGCGAACTCACTAAAGCCGAAGAAGAGATCATGCGGGTACTATGGCAGATCAAAAAGGGCTTTGTCAAAGACGTCCTGGCCGAATTACCAGAGCCTAAACCGGCCTATAACACCGTTTCTACGTTCATTAGGATTTTAGAAAAGAAGGAACTGGTAGGATACACGGCTTACGGCAAAACCCATGAGTATTATCCGCTCATTACGGAAGAAGAGTACCGTCGCTTCCAGACCGACCAGCTGATGGCGAATTATTTCGACAATTCGCTCAAAAAGCTCGTATCGTTCTTCGTACAGGATAAGAACATTAGTCTATCAGAAGCCGACGAAATCATTAACCTCCTAAACAAAAAGAAAGACCAATGAGCGCCCTCGACTATTTCCTGAAGGCTAACCTTTACGGCTTATTGTTCACGAGTTGTTACTGGTTTCTGCTACGTAAACATACGTTTTTTAGCCTCAACCGGGCCTATTTACTGGTTTCGGTCGGTCTATCGCTCCTTCTGCCATTACTAATCCTACCAGCAAAAACCGTTGAAACGCTTCCAGCCACAATCCCCATCGGCGTTATCACACTACCCGCTTCAACAATGGCGACCCCAGTTGCCGAAACGGGCCCCGACTGGCAGCAAATTGGCTTATGGAGCTATGCAGGAATAGCGCTATTTCTACTGGTTCGTCTGGGTCTACAAGTTGGTCGATTGATGAGACTAATTCGGCAATCGACCAGACACGTACAGGATGAGTATGTACTCGTTCAGCCAAACAACCCGCAAATTCCTACATTCTCGTTTTTCCAGTACGTTATTCTCAATCCGGCCGATACACGTAATGAATTAATTCTACAGCACGAACTAGTTCATGTGCGCCAATACCATAGCGCTGATGTGCTCGGACTGGGCATACTGCGGGCGCTCTTCTGGGCCTGCCCAGTAGTATGGCTGACTGATAAACTCTTGCGTCAGGTTCACGAATTCTTAGCCGATAAACCCGCCAGCCAACCAACCGAGTATGCTCGTTTCTTAGTCGCCTATTCGTTCGGCACAAAACCGGGTCTGACTAATCCCGACATGATTACGAACAGTTTCTTTACCCCCTCACTCCTGAAACAGCGGATTATGATGTTACATCAGAAAGCCACCACCCGCTGGGCATTGGGCAAATACGCGCTGGTGTTTCCGTTAGCTTTCAGCTTGCTGGCAATGACTACGGCACGGAATGAAATCACCACTGTAGCCAATCAGGTTCTGGATGAACCAAAGACCATATCTGGCCACCTACTGAGCTCTTCTGATAGCCAGACTATCCCTGTAGCTCAGCCTCCTAAGCATCAACAATCCAACGCTGCGCCAAATCCTCAGCGCACAACAGGTGAAAATCAACAGAAACGCGCGATTCCAGCAGAAACGGCAAAGCCAGCCACTGATTCAGAGGAAGATACCAAAACATTCAGAACTACTGCCTACCCATCCCCTTCTGCTTTCGTTATTACGCCTGGCAATCAGTCAGATCATGCTTTCAAAACCGACACTACCCCTCGGGGTCGTCTCATTCCTACGTTGAATTCACCGATACGTATTCGTGGACGAGGGCCACTTGGGCCATTGGGTGGCGAGCCTCTTTACATCGTTGATAGCGCAGCCGTATCATCTGCTCGTATACAAGCCATTGATCAGAATGAGATTTCGCAGATAGAGGTTCTCACAGGCGAAGGAGCAGCCAACCGATATGGCGAAAAAGGTAAATATGGAGTCGTTATTATAACCACGAAAAAGAAATGAATACGCTACCTTACCTCCTTACAGCCAGCCTGTATATGGCATTGTTTTACAGTTGCTATTGGTTGGTGCTACGTCGAAATACGTTTTTCGGCTTAAACCGGGCTTATCTGCTGGGATCGATTTCTCTTTCGCTGGTATTGCCGTTCATCCAGCTACCAGCTGGAACCTCAGACGTATTACCGCTGGAAACGGTTACGTTACCCGCTTTTACGGTAGGCAACACTACCGACACAGATACGCTCACAACAGTACAATGGCTTTGGCTAGCTTACGCTTTGGGCGTTATGGTTATGCTTGTTCGGTTGGGACTCAACCTTCGGTCGGTTCTACAGCTAATTGGCAGCGGGGTAGCCGAAAAAGCACCCTCATACACACTTGTTTACCTTCCCGACGACTCCTCGCCTTCTTTCTCGTTCGGCCGCTTTCTGGTGCTGAATTATACCGATGCCAGTAATCGGCCAGCAGCATTGCTACGTCATGAAGAAGCCCATATTCGGCAACGACATACGCTGGATGTGCTATTTCTGGAAGCAGTACGTATTGTCTTCTGGTTTAACCCCGTATTGTGGCTTTATAAGCGATCTCTACAGGAAATTCATGAGTTTCTGGCCGACCGCTCTGTGCTGCAAACGCCACAACCCGATTATCCACGGCAACTAGTAGCCTACGCGCTAAACGTTCCGCCCGCGACATTAATAACTCCCTTTGTCTCTAAATCAACCCTTAAACAACGACTAATTATGCTACAGAAAACAGAATCCAGCCGCCGTTCTCTTTTAGGGTACGCCCTTGCGCTTCCGCTTGCTGCCCTGCTGGTTATGTGTACACAATCCGAACAGGATCTACCCCAGGTTAATTCGGTGCAGAAATCGGCCAAAGTAAAAGGTGAGGTATTCACTGAAGTTGAGCAACATCCCCAGTTTCCGGGCGGGATGCAAAAACTCGGCGAGTTCCTTGGTGAAAACTTAAAATACCCTGCTGCGGCCCAGAAAGCGAAAATTGAAGGCAAGGTATTCGTGAGCTTCATCGTCACCACTCAAGGCGAAATCACGGATGTAAAAACTGACAAAGGAATTGGTTTTGGTGCCGATGAAGAAGCCGTGCGGGTGATTTCAATGATGCCACGCTGGATACCAGGCAAACAGGCAGGCCAGAGCGTGAATGTAAAATACACCATGCCTATCCGGTTCCAGCTGGAAGAGAATCAATCGAACTTCAGTAACGATTCGTTTAAAGACGTTCAAAAAATCCTTATTGACGGCAAAGTTGTTAGCAAAGCCGACCTAGAGCAATTGTCGCCAAATAACATTGCCAGTGTGAATGTGGACAAGAATACCAAAACGATTTCTGTGACCACCAAATCAAAATAGTTCTATATAAAAAGATCTCCCAGGGAGGCACCGAGAACACAACTAAAACCTGCATTCTCGGTGCCTCCCTGGGAGATCTTTTTATGGGAAACCGACGGATTTTACTCCTTCACAATTTTCCGGTTAGCCACTCCATTCGCCGTTTGTACCTGAAGCAGATACATTCCTTTGGGCAACTGACTCACATCGAGCGTTAGTGTTTTTTGGCGCGTCTTAACTGACGGCTCAGCAACAGTAGCCCCATTGGTTGCCTTGAGCGATACCTTATCAACGGCCTCAGACGAAGGCAATTCTACATTTAACACGTTACTGACCGGATTTGGATATACTTCCAGCGCATCGGCCCAGGTTGGTTCGTTAGCTGTAACGGCCAGCACCGTAAACGTACGATCGACGGCTGTTGCGGCATAAAACTGTGTGTTTCCATCCTGATACGCCCGCACCGTAACCGAACCAACTCCGCTAACTTTCAGTACGTTCCCGTTAATAGAGGCCGGACCACTACGTACCAGAAAACTCACTGACAGATTAGAGGTAGACGTAGCTTTGAGCGTCAAGTCTCCCTGATTGGTATAGCGATCGGCAATCGCATCGAACGTAATGGTTTGCGCTGTTTTAGTTGGTAATGCCCGCGTTGCCTGCGTATACCACACCGGCCATTTGGCGTCGGTATAGAGCACGGTTGCCGAACCAGACGGGCTTACTTTATCGGCGGCCAGATTAATACTGGCTACGTCTTCCCGACTATTGGTTTCGGTACTAAACACCAGTTTATCGTCTAATCGGGAATAGCTCGGGAAACCCAGCGTATTATTTTCGTAAATACTCTCCAGCGAGCCTTTACTCAGGTCGGCGGCCAATACGTAATACGTATCGTCGGTCTCATTCATATAGTCGAACGCGATCACGTCGGGCGAATTTTTGGAGAAAGAAGGGTTCCCTACGCTCTCGCCGTCTTCCAGATCAGAAAACAGTTTTTCGATCTCTCCTTTTGCAAAATCACCGGCCTTATTATTCCACACGTTAATAAATCCTACATCCCAGTAATCAATCGACCCACCAGTGGGGCTACTGAGTTCATTGTAAGCGTCATAGACAATATTTTCTCCCGAGAAATCCCACTCGAAGGAATCAGCATATTGAACGTCCCCCGTTGCTACGCCTTCCGAATAGGTTGGGTTGTAGAGCTTAAATTCGGCCCATTTTTTCTTATCGTAACTATACACGTAGATTGACCCATCTTTATCGGCGGTCAGGGCTGCCAGCTTCGTTCCGTCTTTCGAAATCGCTACGTTATCCCAAATGGTTTCGTCTGAAATAATTGTTTCGTTGGGTGTTCCGGTCAGGTTTACCGCACGGATACGTTTATCCGTCGTTACGTAGTAGGCAAACTTCCCATCGTCGGTAACACTAGGGCGGTGCATTAACCCTAACGAACTTTTCAGATCAAACTTGGCAGGCTTAACTGCCAAATTGGTCGAGTACACTTTCGAATCGCCAGCATCGGCCAGTAGCAACAAATCCTGTCCTGATGCCACGGGCAGATCCGGTTGTTTGCCCGGATCGGGGGCTGTTTGTCCTTCCACAATGCCAACGGCATCGAACGCACTTTTAGCCGCAGCCACTTCGGCCCCGGTAGCGCCGTATAAATCGCCTGCCGCTTTAATAACGGCCAGTCGTAAATCCAGAAATTGCGACGTACGGACCAGATAGGTCGTTAACGCCCGATAATACACGCGCTCGGCTTTATCTTTCCCGATAGATGTAGCGAATTTATAATAAGCAAAGTTGGGAATACCACTGTTGATGTGCACACCACCGTTGTCTTCCGTCGTTTGTTCATACTGCGCCATTGTGGCCGGCTGATAGCCATTCGGATCTTTGGCTTTACCCCCCTGATTCGGATTTGATAAATCCCGGAGAGCGCCGGAAGGTAATACGTTCGGTGTAGCAATATCTTCCCCAAGCTTCCAGTCGTCACGGTCGATCATGGCGCCAAATACATCGGCCATCGATTCATTGATAGCGCCGGACTGGCTCTTATACTGCAGGTTAGCGGTATTCTGAATCACGCCGTGCGTCATCTCGTGCCCCGCTACGTCGAGCCCACCAGCCAGTGGCTTTAACAATTTACCATTACCATAGGCCATGATTTTACCATTCCAATAGGCATTATCGAGTCCTTTCCCATCGTCGTCCGTTACGTTGACGAGCGAAATCATTGTTCCCCCACTCCCATTCAGCGCATTCCGATTGAACGTAGTACGGTAGTACTCATAAGCGACACCCGCGTTATAATGAGCCGATACGGCCGTGGGAGTCCAGTCGGAATTGTTCCCCGACGTAATCTGATAGACCTTCTGATTATCGCCAAAGGTATTTTTGGCGTCTACTGTCCATAAAGCGCCCACCGGATCATTGGGTATTTTAGACGTAGCAGCTTTATACATCGGACGCGACGCATCGATCATGTAATATGCATTGGCATCCTGATACGTCTGGAACGTACGCGTGACGCCATTCAGGTCTTTGGCCGACGCTCTCGTAGGGCCAACGAACGTACAGGTATTATCGTATTTATCCAGAATCTCACCGGTTTGCGCGTCAATTACGTACTCCCAGCGCTCCAGAATATTCGGGCGGACGGTAAGCTGATACGCCAGCTTTGCTACGTCGTTAGCCACAAAAACGCACAAATCACCTTCTGTTGGCTTCATATTCAGAATATTATCACCAAACGTCCGAACGACGGATGTCTTCCGCACGTCTTTCAGGGCGCGCGCCGATACGTCGGCAAGGGCCAGTTTCGGCTTTGTGGACAGATCGGCAGGCACGGGCTGATAGCGACCATTTAGCAACGATACGTCGCCATCGGTAAGGTGAGCAACCAGCTCTGCACCAAGAACCGGAATACCATCATGCGTTTGGCTCAATCGAACGTGTATTTGCCCTAAATCGTCCGTTTCGGTTTTAGCAACCCGAAAATTTGCCTGAGGATTATCAAGTTTTAGTAATCCTTTTACCTGACCGATAAACTGAAAAGCTACAGACGTAGCGGCTGTGGCCGACAATCTGGCTCCGCTCTTTTTAGCCCTACTTGCCTTCGCTGACTCTGACAGTTTCTGCTCAATATATACGGGCAAACCCGTTGAGGAATCACGAACGACCCGCAAACGCATCGGCTGTATGCTTAACCGGGTTCGGTTTGAAGACGCCAGTAATTGCGCTCCCGATTGACTTTTAGGCGCCGGAATGACCACCGCATTCAGCTTCTGGGCTATTCCCGACTTTGCCGGTGTGGTTTTATGTTTCCGGCCGAATCCATCGTCCGCTTGCTGGGCCAGAACGCCCGTAGTAGTCAGCAATGTCAGCGCCAGTACAGGTAATTTCATAGATATGCGTGATTTGTTGTTATACAGTCGGATGGGTAAAAAACCCATCATTTCAATCGCAAGGATGCGGGAATCATACTCATAAATGAATCATAAAAGCGGGGGTAATTAGCGGGCACCGTTTTGTCGGGATCGCCCCAGGCCACCCGATACGCCTGGCCTCCTTTCCGCCACTGAACCAGCTTATACATATTCCCCGGCTTATCGAACTTGGTCGTTTTTATTTTACAGCTTCCTTCAACTACGTCGAAAATACGTTTCGTGTTGGCAGCCGTTTGTTTAGCCAGAAACGAAAACGTGTTGTCGCGGCTTCGTTTCCCAAAAAGCTGCCCATCGTCCAGTAAATAATAGTAGGTAGTAAAGCCGGTAACCCCGCCCCCACTCGCCACTGTCAGCACACGTCCTTTATACGTAGCGGGCGTAACACCCTGCGCCGTTTTTTCTATGGCAACGGGCGCTTTTTCGTCAGCTGCTTTAATGGATTGTGCCGAAGCCGTTGATAGACGTAGTGAAAACAGAAGTACGGTCAGTATAAATCGTTGCATGTAGCAATATTCGTATTGGGTTAAACAAAAGTATATGGATCCATTTGCCTCATCCATACTCGATTTGTATGATTTGAGGGAGACACAGCGTGAGTCGTCATATAATCACCACCAATCGTTGGCAAGCAGATTGGCAACTACAGCATTCTCAGACGAAAACTCGTAGCGAAAGTATCTTATGGAAGGGTTGGCTGACCGTAAGTTTTTTCTGAAAGGTCAACCGATTTACGGAATGGTCCGCGATGGATACGGACTTTTAGCAGATTATCAAAGTCGCCCGACTCAATTTTAGCCATTGTTGGACGAGCGCCCAGGCCACGCGCAATTTCCAGAATCGTATTGCTATGTCCGGCTACGACCACCGTTTTATTTCGGATTTTCTTTACCCGATCCACAATGGCCTCCATCGGTTTGGCCGGATAGTCGGTAATAGACAAACCGATACGTTTAGCCAGCGGCTCTATGGTTTGATGGGTACGCCGATACGGCGTTGAAAAGATAGAATCAATGCCACGAGTAGCCAACGTATCGGCTAAAGCGGCCGCCCTGGCAAAACCGGCAGGACTCAGGTTTGTGGTATCGCTTTCGTTCACTTTTTCGCCATGACGAACAATATAGACCGTCGTAGTTGAGCAGCTTGAGAGCAGTACCAGAAACGAAATGGAGATAAGAAAAGAGCGCATCTGAATAGAAAGTTGACAGGCACAATGATACAAAACCCAGCACTACATTCAGACAGACGTCATAAAGTTTTGATTAACAGCAACGAGTAGGCTCAACCTTGAGCCTACTAAAAGAGACAACACCCTAATGATTCTGATGGATCAGAACTGAAGACCGACGTTGAGGCCGGGCCACATTCGCACGCGCGTATCGTTTCGGGTCAGCTGATCATAGACCGACCAGCTAACCCACTTAGTACCAATACCTTCGGCCACCTCCAATTGCGACACCTGTACATTGAACGTTGGCGTTACGGTAAAAGCGAGTCGGTTATGAATCGGGAAGATAAAGCTAACCCTGACCTGATTCAACATATTTAGTTGATCCCAGTCCGTATGCTCTTCGTGGATATGGTACGATACGACTTCGATACTCAACTGATTACGTTTGCCTAACAACCGATTTGTTCCGATCCCATAGCCAAAACCCCATCGGGTTTTGTTGTCGGTGGGCAACGTTGCGCCTACCGTGAAGATATTATAGAACTGACGATTGCCACCCATCTTGAACGCTACGTTAGCATGGAGTGCATCGCTGGCCCATACCTCAAACCGACGATATCCGTTGGGTGAAATACTGATCAGGCCAATCTGTGGGCCATCGATCTCCTTGGCAATATTGATCAGGCCAATCTGTGCTCCTTTCGCCCGGCCAGCAATATTAACGATACCCGCAATCTGAGGTCCCGTTACCGACTGAGCTAAATTGGCAATACCAGCCACCTGAATACCATTGACCGCCCGACCAGCCAGATTGGCAATTCCGGCAAACTGCGCACCTTTAACGTCACCACCCACTACGTTGGCAATTCCGCTAAACTGTGACCCATGAACACCCCCACCTACTACGTTAGCAATTCCGGCAAATTGCGCACCATCCAATTCGTTGCCAACACTGTTGACAATACCGGCAAACTGAACGCCGTTCACGTAATCCTTTTCCAGGTTAAACAAACCGCTTAGTTCAACCCCATCCAGTGCTGCTGCATAGCTACCCAGTACGTTCAACGACAATTGATTACTGACCTTCATGCCTTCATGCCCGTTTGTACTTAACGGATAAATAAACCCGATCTGGGCCGCACGCTTCGGGTATGGACGCTGGCTTTCCGATTGTTTTTCTACTTGACTAGTATCCTGGGCATAAAGCTGACCAGCCATAAGAAGACAGGCTGCCATATGGAGTATTGGGTTTTTCATAGCTTGTATTACGATTATACAGTACAGAAGTTGATCGACTTCCTACCCATGACCACCATACAGCGTAATCCCCCTACGTCAGCTTATAAAAAGTTCGCCTTGTGAACCATACCGCCATAAACGACGAAGTGCAAACAGAGGTGTTGTTCCTCTATTTGCACTTCTCGCAAGCTAATCAGCTTTATACGTAACGTAGCGCCAGCGACTTACAATTCGCGGATCCAGATATTACGGAAACCAACCGGATTGCCGTGATCCTGCAGCAAAATAGGACCAGCACCATGTGGCTGTACTTTCGGATAACCAATGTATTCGGTTGTTCCGCGAATGGCCGCATGGTTCTGCACCAGAATACCGTTTAGCAACACCGTAACGTAACCATAGTCGACCATCAGACCTGCTTTGTTGAAACGTGGTGCCTGATAAATAATATCGTAGCTTTGCCACTCACCGGGTTTACGGCTAGGATTCGCCAACGGAATCGTTTGCTTGTAAATCGAACCAACCATTCCATTTACGTACGTAGGGTTCTCATAATTGTCGAGAACCTGCAATTCGTAACGGCCCTGCAGGAAGATCCCACTGTTACCACGACCCTGGCTGTTTCCTTCTACTTTTTCGGGCGTTTTGAATTCAATGTGAAGCTGAAAATCATTGAATTCTTTTTTCGAACGGGCCGAAAACCCTTTCGTCGAATACATCACCCCATCTTTAACTGGCCATTTCAGCGGGCCTTCGTTGGTTTTCTCCCAGCTTTCTGGTGAATACCCTTTGATGGCCACCCATTCATCGGTGTTTTTACCGTCGAACAGAACGACAGCATCAGACGGAGGAGTAGTACCGCTTGTATTCGCCGAATTAGTGCCGGGGGTTACGACAGGAGGAACAGGTTCCCAGATTTCTGTCGATTCGGGTGTTTTTTTAGGGGCCTGCTGGTTTTGAGCCGTGGCCGAATAGGTAAGGGCTAAGCCAACGATACCAACGCAGAACGCGAGCGATAACGGAGCATTTTTCATGGGGATGTAAAACAGGTTAATGAATTCGCAAGTAAAACGCCCAAAGATAGGGTAAATGCAGATTACATCCGTTTGTGGGGAAAAAATGGTAAATTTCGAGCCAAAATTTCCAACTCTACATGTCAAAACCATTTACTACAGCTCGCTTCTGCTGGCTGTTGGGTATCGGCTGGATGGTCGGCGCGGGATTTGCTATGGCGCAGCCTACGCCCACTCCCGGCACTCCCATTCTTCTTAACGACCTAAGTGCGTTCAAGCCTGCCACTCAGAACTGGCAAATTGTCGGTAACGTCCGGGCCGACCTTAGCAAACCGAATGTGATCAGTACCGAAAAAGGGACCGGCATCCTGGCTAATGTTCCACTGGCCAAAGCCCCTGAAGACCCCAAGAATCCAACCAAGTACAACTTATTTACCACCACAGAACATGGCGACATCGATCTGGAACTAGACTACATGATCGTTCCTAAATCGAACTCGGGCATTTATTTGCAGGGGCGCTATGAAATTCAGTTGTTCGATAGCTGGGACAACACTGGCTGGGATGTTCGTAGTCCACGCACTGTCGATAACGGCTCGATTTATGAACGCTGGGACCCCAAACGCCCCGAAGGCCAGAACGGTTACGACGGTCATCCGGCCCGCCAGAATGCCAGCCGTGCGCCTGGTTTATGGCAACATCTGAAAATTGCCTTCCAGGCGCCCCGCTTTAATGCCAATGGTCAGAAAACAGCCAATGCCCGCATGCTACGTGTCGAGCTGAACGGTGTTCTCATTCACGATGATGTTGAGCTTTCCGGCCCAACCCGTGGCGCTGCTTTTGACGATGAAAAGCCTTTGGGTGCACTTATGCTTCAGGGCGATCATGGCGCGGTAGCGTTCCGTAACATCCGATACACCTCCTACGATAAAGCGCGGCCTGAGCTGGCAAACCTAACGTATTCGGTTTATAAAGGTAAATTCACCAAAGATTCTCAATACGACAAAACAGCTCCCGAATCTCAGGGGCCAACAACTATTCTTTCGTCGTCGATCAGCCGGATTCCGAACGATTTTCTCATTCGCTATACTGGAACGATCCGGGTGCAGGAGCCGGGTGAGTATAGCTTCAATCTGAGTGTTCCGGGTGGCGAAGGTATGCTCAAAATCAATAACCAATCGGTGGTAGCGCCAGGAAGCCAGGCCAACAGAGGCAAGGTTACGTTACCCAAAGGCGACCTTCCTCTAGAATTGCTGTATTATAAAACAGCCGGTTGGTTTCAGCCCGCGCTTGGCCTCTCAGTGGCGGGTCCTGGTATCCGCGAATTCCTGATTAGCGACCCAATCGGTACCAATCAGGATGACGTTGACCCAATTCTGATTGATGCCTCTACAAACACACTGCTACGTAGCTTTATGGATATGCCCGGCGACCGGAATACGCAGGGCAAACGGGTTCGCGTGACCCATGCCATTTCGGTAGGTAGCCCTGCTCAGGTTCATTATACGTATGACCTGGATAAAGGTGCCATGATACAGGTTTGGCGGGGCTTATTCCTGGATGCAACGCCCATGTGGCACGATCGGGGCGACGGTTCTTCCCGCCCAATGGGTATGGTTCAACGGCTGGGCACACCCGTCTTATTCCTGGCTACACTCGCATCACCACAAACCAACTGGCCAACCGATACGACCAATTCTTCCTATCGCCCAAAAGGCTACGTACTGGATGGCAATGATCTTCCTACGTTCCGCTATCAGAGCTACGGTAGTATGGTCGATGATAAAATCCGGGTTCTGGAATCGGGTCAGGGCGTTCGGCGCGAGCTAACTGTTGCTACGCCAGCCTCTAACTTATACGCCCGTTTAGCCAGTGGCAGTGTGATTAGTCCGCTCGAAAATGGCATGTATCTTATTGATGGCCAAGCCTATCTACGTATCGACGACACAGCCGGTGCTAAGCCAATTGTGCGGGAATCGAATGGCCAGAAAGAACTTCTTGTACCTGTAAAGGGAAAACTAACGTATTCGATCTTGTTTTAACCGATTTCGGTGGTTTGCTCTGAGCTACTACCTATCCTTATGAAGAAAATCATCACAACCCTCTTGGCAATAGCCAGTATAACGGCACTGCGGGCACAGGAATCGCCCAAAGAGGAAGATTTTTTTAAGATCCTGAAAGTAACTGCTCCCGAAGGTACACTACTGGAAGTTGGTGGTTTAACGACCCTGCCCGACGGCAGCCTGGGCGTAGCAACGCGCCGGGGCGATGTATGGATTGTCGAAAATCCGACCAGCCGGAAACCGTATTTTCGCAAGTTTGCGTCCGGCCTTCACGAGATTTTGGGGTTGACCTACAAAGATGGCGCGCTCTATTGCGCCCAACGTGGTGAATTAACCAAAATGATCGACACCAACAAGGACGGCAAAGCCGACGTATTTGAAACGGTCTATGCCTGGCCTTTGTCGGGGCACTATCACGAGTATAGTTTCGGGCCTAAAATCGCTCCCGACGGAACATTTTTCGTAACAGGCAACGTAGCGTTTGGCGACGAAGAATGGTGGCGGGGCGAAAGCCGGGTTCCCTGGCGGGGCTGGACCATGAACATCACCGAAAATGGTATCATGCAGCCCTGGGCCACGGGTATGCGTTCCCCATGCGGATTAGGCATTTTCGATAACGAGTTATTCTATGCCGATAACCAGGGCGATTGGATGGGCTCGGGTGGCATCGTTCATGTGAAGAAAGGTTCTTTTGTTGGCCACCCGGCGGGATTACGCTGGACAGGCATGGCTAACTCGCCCGTTAAACTGACGCAGGAACAGTTCTTTGCCAAAATTGACGAGCGCCGTCGGAGAGACGAAAACGGTCGGGCCATCAAACCCGAAAATATAGCCAGCGAAACACCTACGCTGCTGTATTCCATGAAAGACCAATTTCCGTCAACCGACATTCAGACGCCAGCTGTTTGGCTTCCCCATGGTATTTTAGGGATTTCCAATTCCGAAATCCTCGAAATTCCGGACGGAACATTTGGGCCATTTGCTGGACAATTATTGGTTGGCGATCAGGGAATGAGCAAAATTTCGCGCGTTTTCATGGAAAAAGTAAACGGCGAATATCAGGGCGGTGCTATTGAGTTTCGGAATGGTTTCCGTTCGGGAGTTCTTCGTATGGCCTGGGCAAAAGATGGTTCGCTGTTTGTTGGCGAAACCAATCGGGGCTGGGGATCAGCCGGAGAAGCGAATGAAGGGCTGCAACGGCTAACCTGGAATGGTACGATACCTTTCGAGATGCGTACGGTAAAAGCAATGCCCGACGGCTTTGAAGTGGAGTTCACCAAACCCGTCGACCGGAAATCGGCCGAAGACATAGCCTCCTACCGAGTTGAAAGTTTTCTGTATAAATACCACTCGGTGTATGGCAGCCCCACCATCAACAAAGAAGCACTTCCAATCAAAGGAGTAAAGGTCTCGGCCGATGGCATGAAAGCCCGACTCATTGTCGACAATCTGCGCAAGTACTACATCCATCAGCTCACGCTCGACGGTGTTCGGGGAACAGAAGGTTCTTTCTCACTCGTTCACCCCATCGCCTATTACACGCTGAACAATATTCCAGATGGTCAGAAGCTAACATTGAGTGAGGTCAGCACCAAGAACTCTGCCCTAACGCCAGCCCCAACTGCTACACCAGCGCCAGCCACCGAAAAGAAAACGGCACCCGTGAAGAAGACCACCACCGGCGGTAAACCCAAACTGGTAGAAGGACAGGCTGTAACGATGGCCAAGGCCCCTACGTATGAAGAAGTAAAAGGGTTGTTGACCCGTCATACGTGTTCGGCCTGCCATCAGGCTAACAAGCGTCAGGTAGGACCGGCTTTTGCCGACGTAGCAAAACGGAGATACACTAATGATCAGATTGTGGAACTCATCTATAATCCCAAGCCCCACAACTGGCCCGATTACGCTACTGAAATGCCCCCAATGCCTCAGGTTCCAAAAGCGGATGCACTGAAAATTGCAGCCTGGATTAACTCGCTCGGCATAGACGCCAAGACCGAAGCAGCTGGCGAGCCCAAACCGTAGGGTACATTATAAACTTCCTTATTCATCACTAAATCAGAAGCCTGGCCCGTACGTCCAGGCTTTTTTTGTGCTCTTCGTAGTAAAAACAAGAAAAAAAGTAGTTCGAAATAGTAATAAATACTCAGTAGAGATAGTAGAAGCTGTTTACAAGCGTCTTTTAGAATAATTGTCAATCAAACAAGATTAGTTTGATTAATTCAAATAAGTGCACATAAAAAACAATTCCTATCCCAATGAGACATTGTATACAAGCAAAAAGTTGCGCGTTGAGCTTAATGCTCTGGGCAGCTTTTCTACTCACTCACGTAACCTGGGCTCAAGACCGTCGGGTAAGTGGCCGGGTTGTATCAGGTAAAGATCAGCAAGCCATACCTGGCGTGAATATCCTGATCAAGAATACCCAGAACGGAACTACATCTGATGCTAGCGGTAACTTCTCTCTGAACGTACCTGCCAACGCTACGCTTGTTTTTAGTGCTATTGGCTTTACAGGTCAGGAAGTTGCCGTTGGCAATCAAACCCAGTTAAACGTTACACTTCAGGAAACTGAGCAAAATCTGAATGAAGTTGTCGTAACGGCGTTAGGTATTAAGAAAGAAGCCAAACGACTGGGCTACGCTACGGCTATCGTGTCGCCCGAGCAGGTTACGACTAACCGAACGGTTAACTTTATGAACGCCCTGCAAGGTAAAATTGCTGGGGTTAACATCTCCAGCCTGGGTACTGGTGCTGCAGGTACGAGTAAAATCCGCATCCGTGGCCAATCGTCTTTCTCCGGCCAAAATAGTCCGCTTATCGTTGTAAACGGGGTGCCTATCGACAACTCAAACTTCGGCCAGAACAACGGTAACGTTGGTAGTGATGGAGCGATTGCCAGCCGGAACGGCGATAACTATTCAGATGGTGGCGACGGTCTTTCTTCGATCAACCCCGATGATATTGAAGGAATGACCGTACTGAAAGGCGGAACAGCAGCTGCTCTATATGGCTCACGGGCGAAAGACGGTGCTATTCTGATTACAACAAAAACGAAAGGAACCGGCCAGGGCATTGGTGTTACGTATAACTCGAACTTCACAACAGACCAGCCTCTCGATTTCACCGATTTTCAGTACGAATATGGTCAGGGAGAGTATGGCGTTCGTCCAACGGCTCCTAACCCAACATCGGGCGTATGGAGTTTCGGCGAAAAATTTCAGCCAGGCATGACCCAGGTGCTGTTCGGGGGCGTTACCGTACCGTATGAACCAGTCTACAATCGTATCAGCAAGTTCTATCGGACTGGTACAACCTGGACAAACTCGGTTGCCGTTTCGTCGGGCAACGACCGTGGTGGCTTCAACCTATCGGTATCGAACCTCGAAAACAAAGGTATTACACGTAACAACTCCTATAACCGGAAAACCATCAACCTTGGATTTAGCTATAATTTGTCGCCTAAGCTGACCGTTACAGGTACGATCAACTACTCGAACGAGTACAATAAGAACCCACCCCAGATTGCTCAGCAGGATAATAGTACGCCAACAGTTATTTACACACTGGCAAACTCCATGCCTCTCGATTTGCTGGAGGCCAACCAGATCAACCCAGCTACCGGCAACGAGTTTGTGTATTCTCGGTTCATGAACCGTACGAACCCTTATTTCGTCCTGACTAACAAATTTGAAAATATCCGTCGGGATCGTCTGTTCGGTAATATTTCCGCTCGTTACAACTTCACCGACTGGTTGTATCTGCAAGGCCGGGTTGGTCAGGATTTCTGGTCACGTGACCAGGATTACAACTTCCCAACCGGTCAGGCATCGCTGGCCGCTGCTCCAGCTGGCTTCGTCAACGGACGTTACGTTCAGGACGCCCGCCGTTTCCGCGAAATCAACGCTGACTTCCTGATCGGTGCAAACCGGAAGTTTGGTGCTATTGGTATTGATCTGACAGCCGGTGGTAACCAGCTCTATCGCCGGAGTGATTTGAACAGCGTATTGGTTACCGATTTCATCGTTCGTGGACTATATACTCCACAAAACGGTCGTGTCAAAGATCCACTGTATAGCCTCAGCGAGCGTAAAGTTAACTCGCTCTATGGTGCCGCTGAGTTGTCTTATAAAGATGTTCTGTTCATCAACGGAACGGTCCGCAATGACTGGTTCTCTACCCTTCCTCCGGGCAATGGCATCCTGTATCCGTCTGTTACGGGTAGCTTTGTTTTCTCGCAGGCGTTCAATAATCTGCCCGCCTGGGTGAATTTTGGTAAAGTACGGGCAGCCTACGCTGCTGTTGGTAGCGATAACGACGTAGCGCCTTATTCAAACGGACTTTTCTACGGCGTAGGTGCCAACTTATTCCCAAACCCAGCCGGTGTCGGTCAGCCAGTGGGTAACATTACATCGAACACGGTGCCGAATGCTGCCCTTCGTCCAAGCCGGGTAGCTGAGACCGAAGTTGGGTTAGAATTGAAGTTGTTTAACAACCGCGTCGGACTGGACTTTGCTTACTACAATAAAGTAACGAGAGATCAGATTGTTGGCGTCCAGATTTCGGATGCATCGGGTTATACCGGCTCGCTCATTAACAGTGGCGAAAGCCGTAACCGGGGCGTGGAAGTATTATTAAATCTCGCTCCTATCCGTACAAAAGATTTTTCGTGGGATATTACGCTGAACGGTTCGTATAACAAAACCAAGTTATTGAAACTGCTGACCGACGACGACGGTACGCCTGAGAAGGATTACAACAAGGATAAACTTCCTGAGCAAATTGTTGTAGGAACTGGTATCTACGTGGGTGAGCTTCGTCAGGTAGTTGGCCAGGAACTTGGTCAGTTATATACATACGGTTATGCACGGGACGCTCAGGGACGTATCATTCATGGTAATGATGGTATTGCAAACCGGACAGCAACCCCTGTTTCGTTTGGTTCGGCATTACCAAGATATGTAGGCGGTATTACCAATGCATTCAATTACAAAGGCATTACGTTGTCGGTGCTGGTTGACTTCAAACTGGGTGGCAAAATGATTTCCGGTACGAACCTGAATGCATTCCGTCATGGCCTGCAGAAAGAAACGCTGGTTGGCCGGGGCGAAGCCGATAACAAAATGGTTGGCGTTGGTGTAAATACGAACGGCGAAACAAACAATGTGCGCGCCTTCGTTCAGGATTACTACTCGGTTGGTCGTTCGAAAAGCCTTGGCGAACAGGTTATTTACGATGCAGGTTTTTGGAAACTTCGTCAGATCAGTATAGGATATGATTTTACCAAGTTCTTACCCAAGACACTATTTATCAAAGGTATTCGCCTGAGTGCTGTTGCCAACAACGTAGCAATCCTCAAAAAGTGGGTTCCGAATATCGATCCAGAACAGTTCGGTTTCAGCTCCGACAACCTGGTTGGTCTGGAATCGACTGGCTTACCGACCACACGTAGCGTTGGCTTTAACCTGAATGTGAAATTCTAAACAGTTTTCAGTCTTTATCGGGCAACGATACGTAGTAAAACCCAGTAAAGACCACAAACTTTTGACTCATGAAAAAGACTTATTTATATATATCGCTGGTTGCTCTACTGATGGGAGCCAGTAGCTGTGAAAACGGGTTCGTAGAGCTTAACACAAACCCAACGGCGGCCACTGCGTTGAACCCGGTTTATACATTCAACAACGCCATCGTCAATGGCTCTTTTCCGGGTGGGATGCTCATTTTTGAAGAACCCATCGTTCAGCAGATGTTTTCGCCGAACTCAGGGATTGTATCAGGCGGTAATTTTAATATCGATAACCGGGGTTCAGCCGGTGCCAATGCCCAGCTTTGGCAGCGCTATTACCGCGATAACATCCGTTACCTGGTTGATGTAATCGCCAAAACCAAGTCCGATGCCAGCCGCAGTAATCTGTATCATATGGCTCGCATCTGGAAAGCTTATTCGTTTATGGTATTGACCGATTCCTACGGCGATATTCCCTATTCAGAAGCAGGTTTAGGCTATCTAAACAGCAACGTAACGCCCAAGTACGATACGCAGGAAAGTATCTATACTGATATTCTGAAGGAGCTGGCGGAGGCAACAGCCGCACTGGATGCGACCAAAACGATTGAAGCCAGCGATATCATGTATGGTGGCGATGTGTCTAAATGGAAAAAGCTTGGCTATTCGATTATGCTTCGGGCTGGTATGCGCCTATCGAAAGTCAATCCAACGCTGGCTCAATCGACCGTACAAAAGGCTGTAGCCGGTGGGCTGATGCAGTCGAATGCCGATAACTGTGCCGTTCGTCACAATGCCAACTACCAGAGTTCAGTGGGTGTTACGCTTAACTCAACCGAAGCGGCTAACTACTACCTCACCAAAAATTTCGTCGATTATCTGAAAACAACGGCAGATCCTCGCTTAAATTCGATTGCCGTTCGTTACGTTGGTGCCAAAAGTGGTCCGGAGCAAACCGCTGCCCGTGCCAACCGCGAAACCAGCGTTCAGTTGGGCATGCCATTGGGTTTCGATAACGGGACCATTGCAGCCCGCGCTACGGCCGACGGTCTCGCCAGCTTTTACGATTATTCGCAGTTGGATCGGACACGGATGGGCTCCATTACGGCTCCCTGCTTTCTGGTGACTTATGCTCAAACGCAGCTGTTACTGGCAGAAGCCGTTCAACGCGGCTGGACAACGGGTAATGCGGCCGATCTGTACAACGCTGGAGTAACCGCTCATATGCAGCAACTGGCCGATTATGGCTCTTCATCTGCCGTACCGGACGCAAGTATTGCCCCCTATCTGCAAAAGAATCCATACGTAGCAGCACGCGGTCTTGAGCTGATCAATACCCAGTACTGGGTGGCTTCTTTCCTGAATGGACCCGAAGCGTTTGCGAACTTCCGGCGGAGCGGTTTCCCAACCTTAACGCCGAATCCATATCCCGGTAAAGAAATCAAGGGCAACTTTATCAATCGCCTGAGTTACCCGGATTCCGAAATTTCGGTAAACCAGGCTAAAGTAAGCGAAGCCATATCGCGTCAGGGTCCCGATAATTTGGATACCCGAGTGTGGTGGGATAAACAGTAATCGATTCATTCTCTAACGAACAAAGCCTGACCGGATCGGTCAGGCTTTGTTCGTTGTAGGTTACTATGCATCAGAGCGGGGTTGGTCCTTTATCGTCCGATTGGTCGAACGGGTTCGATTCCCAGCGACCACGCCCCCAACGGCCGCAACGTTCACGCCATTGCTGCCGCATTTTATCACGTTGCTCAGGTGTCATCTGTTTCCAGTGATTAGTCATTTTCTGCTTCCACTCCCGGCGGCCCGGACCAAACCCGCCCCGGTTCCATCCGTAACCGCGCGGTCCCCCGAACAAAATCCGGCTTAGTAGCAATAAGCCAAGCGCCTGCCAGAACCCAATGGCTGAAACGCCCAGAATAGACGGCAACAGTGCGTTCCATAGCGACATGACCACATAGCCTACTACGCCAGCGAAAAGTAGTCCGAAGGCGAGAAAGCGTAAAGCCCGGCGAAACCAAAAACGTCTCATTTCTAAAATCTATCTAAAAATCATTGGTTGCTGATCAGTCATCGATGGCACAACGGGCAGTAACCGCTGTTCGTTGACTAATCATTCATTAATTCATCATAAAAATCCTGCAGTCGCTCACGAAGATGCAGTACCGCATATCGTTTACGCGATAGTAACGTATTGACGGACACGTTCCATTCCTCGGCCATATCCTTAAAACTCCGGCCTTCCAGCTCATGTTGAATGAAAACTTCGCGCTGATCGGTCGGCAGCTCATCAAGGGCGTCGGTTAACGCTTCCATAAATGTTTCCCGGAAGAATTCACTCTCCGGTCCTGAACTATCAGCTACTGCCAACCACTCACCCAATACCGGTGTGTCGTCGCCGTCGGCATAATCGGACGTATCGAGCGAAACCGTACGGGCACCACCGGGTTGGCTTTTCCGATACCAGTCGCTGATTTTGTTACGTGCCACCGCAAATAACCACGACGCAACGCGTTCAATGGGTTTGGCTAACCGATATGCTTCAGTCAGTTCAACAAAAACATCCTGCAGCACATCTTCAGCTTCATCAGGATCGGGCAGGCGACGGCGAATAAACGCTAATAATCGTCCCCGCTCCCTACGAACCGTTTCACCGATTTGTCCGGCGCTTGATTCTTGTCTGGGCGTTTTAGCATTAATAGCCAACGTATTTACAGGGATACTATCCACGTTTTGATTCTCTTTACAACAGGGTAGTCGGAATCAAAAGGAAAATATTTTACGGCAAGTGCCAAAATTGGAAGACAAATGGATAAACGGCTCAAAAAAGAAGGCTAGCGGTATAAAAATACTAGTTATTATCTACCGTTTCCTGCCATCCAGTTTATATCGATAATAAAATCAAAAACTGGTAAACTAATCGGCTTTGTATAAAGCCTGGAAAGCGACGTAATAGCGATGAACAAATGCAATAAGTTATAACAGGGCTAGTTCCTAACTCCTTTTAAGCAGGGAAAAGCCGGAAAGTGAAATTTTCTTTTTCATGAATTACGCGCCTGGTCATTATGCCTACTAACTTCAATCTAGACTGATTAAAAAAGCTTTCTTTTTGTTCATTGTATAGTTCTACACTCAACTATGTAGAATAATCTCCACAAAGCTGAGAAGTTGTACTCATCCTATATAGTCGGGGATTTATATAATTGCGGAATAGTGTAAGAATGTGACAACTGAATACTAGCTAACTGAGTGCGAATTTTACCTGTTAGTAAATGAAGCGATTTAAACGGGCACAGATGAGTAAAAACCACTGGCAAGCCATTTGCCAGCCTACTGTCCGTTAAGCCAACTTTCTCGGTTTAGCGAGTGTTTCAAGCCATTTTATACTCAAGCGTCATTTGCTGTTATCCAGTAAAACATAATTTATAAACAGTAGAGGTTGTATGTAATTGCTGACTGCGCCGATAATAAGGCCTAAGTATAGAGAGACACATGCATTGAGCGAATTGAAACCAAACTAAAAAAAGCAGTATAGAAAATCATGATCATATGACATTTACGTTCATCAAATAAGAGATTCGAAGCTTCCTTTTTCATGTGGTACAATCAGTGGTCAGGATAATGAAGTCATCTCTAATTAGCCTCATTTCTTACAGAGAATACATTTTCATCTTTTTTACCTACGCTTAATTGAGTTGCAGCTATGAACGAGCATTCTTATCCTACCGACCAAACGATTAAAATTCCGGGAGTAACTAAACCTATTCCCATTGGCTCAATCACGCACTGCAAAGGAGACGGAAATTATACCCGTGTTTATCTTCAGGGGCTTCAAAAACCCATAATTGCTACCCAAACGCTGAAACTATTTGAAAGTCAGCTACCCAATTTTCTACGGGTTAGTAAATCAACATTAATTAATCACCAATATATCGAAAGTGTTGACCGGCAACCCGGAGGTATTCTGGAATTATACATGACTAATGCGAGTTCAGTTGCGGTATCACGACGGCGCAAGCAGGATATCTGGAATAAGTTAAACCAGCTTACACAGTTCTCCGCCAATAACACGAACTAACGGACACGTATAGCTTAACCGTCAGTCTTCAAAACCTACTAGCTAAACATTTCTTTTTACATACCCCACGTTATGAAAACTAATAATCGACAGCGTAATACACTACTTGACGAAGATCGACAGCGTCAGCTTATAAAAGTCCGCCAGCTAATTATCAGTAGCTCCTGGGTCCCTCTAGTACTTACGCTTCTTTTTTTGATCAGCTTATCGTTGACTTACATCTTGATCAAGCCGGAATCTCAGACAGGTCTGACAAGTACAATTCTTTCGCAACTCCCCCTTCTTAATAATCATCTGGCTCTTTATCTGGGATTGGCTGCCCTTAGCCTTCTTGGTATTATGTGGCTTGCCCCTCAGAAGTCTGAGTCATCTGAACAGCCACAATCATCAACTGATGCTCCCTTTCTCAGCGACGATTTAGACGAAGAGGAGCCTTCTCTGACATATCCAATACGCTCAGCGGCTTCGACTAACGTTCCCCTACAACATATTCAGAGGATTCCTTTATATTCAACACCCAATCAGTCACTGTTACCGTAAGGCAACCGTGGTTTTCAGGTAACGGTTTTGGTATCGTTACCAGAAAGTTGTTATCGAGTGAATCTGTCGTTAGTCTAGTTTTTAAACTATCCTCCTTATGCTGCGAGCCAATAAACGAGATTATCCGGAAAACTCTGTTTATCAGTACGCCCAGCTCTGGCAGGATACGATTTCTGTTGACTGGATACGCCGATGGAGTACTCAATTGACGGTATTCCTGATTGGCTTACTTTATACTTGTGCCGTACTGGAAGTCGACCTTGGCAATATTAACGACACATTTGGCGATGTCTATGATAGCTATGTCCTCGGCTCAACGGTAAAGTCACCTAAACCAACAGTAGCTGTTGATCAGCACAACATCTTACTAGAATCCCCATCTGTTGAGCCAACCAACAACCTGCCACTAACCCGGATTAATTGGTTCGCTCTTCTCGTCTTACCAAGCGTTGCTTTTTATTTGCATGGGCCTTCTAAACGTAGGCGACTTCAATCTCTCCATGCCATCTGGCGTATATAAGCCATTTAGTTTCTACTCATTTCTCCATCCTGATGTCGATGCCCATTAATTGCCTTTACTGGCTTGCTAATGGGCTGTATCTGTCTGGTATCAAATTCGTTGGCTCTTCTGGAAGAATAACGGATTTTTACCACATCTGATCGATTTCAGCGCCCCTATCATCTTGTATTATCCGCTCTGTGTGGCTACTTCAGTAGCACAGACTATCGCCGTTGAGCCATAGCTTATACTGAGAGTTTTCTATTCCTGCTGAGGATAAAACCGGTTGCGAGGGCAATCACGGATTTTCTCCATTGTTGATCTGTAGATAGGTTCAGGGTCCTTTGCTGACCAGTGCCAGGCTACTCTTATCCTTCTTTTTCTTCCACTGACACTATGATGAATCTTCTTAAACACCGAATCATATATAAAAAAGACTTGCCCGCCAATTTTCACAGCTGGAATGAATTCTATGACGAATTGATCCGCTTAGGGCTGATCCAGCCTGGTGTAGACGTTATCAGGATTCGGGTTTTTACGATATCAACAGCTAATCCTGATTCAATAAATAAAGATCAGTCATTAGTTCAGCATTTGACTTATGAGCGGAAACACATCGAGCAGATGTGCCTGGCCGAATTGCGACAAACACGTGTGGAATCATCCCGTACCAGCCTCACGATTAAGGAATTAACCGAATTAAAACAACTGATTAGCAATCAGGCATCACGGTTAAAACACTGGGATTTGCTGGTCAAGCTTAATGAGCAGTTAATTGCGCAGCAGGAACGGGAAAAAGACCAGATGTCCTATCGTACTGAACCCGACTCCGGAAACAGTACAGAATAGTAGCCGATTGCCTAAGAAGAAATATTACAGACGGAACCCCAGGTTAAGGGTAAGCAGTTGAAGCGATCCATCGGGAGAATCGCTATAAATTGATTGGAGTCCATGATGGTAAATAATATCCAGTGTAACAGGGCCAGCATGGATACCTCCTCCCCCAAGTGCATAAGTGTTGGACCGTCGGAGATTATTGCTGCCCACAGCGTTGGGGATATAATCGGTCGAGAGTAAGGTTGTCACTTCGGCTCCTGCCTGCAGGTGGAACCCTACTCTCGTTCCAAAACGCAAACCTAGATACGTAGGAAAAACCAGCAGATTCTGTCGATCCATTTCAGCATTTGCCCCACCAGCAGAGGGCGAACTACCCGTTAGGGAGTAATACGTCGTCAACCGTCTGAACTCCACGCCCAATTGCCAGAAAAATGCGCCCCCCGTACGCCCATAAGCCCCAGCCTGCCAGTCAACCGGCTTATCGGCAGGCTTCGAAATGGTGGGGCTGGTGCCGGAAAAATTGAGGCCGCCATAGAGGCCAAAATACCCCGTATTCCAGGGTCTTGGCGGTTTCCCGGCAGCGCGTTCTGGCCGAATTAATTGTTTGTTAGGATCAACGCTACGTCTGTTTTCGACAAGAAGTAGTTGCGAACGCTGGCTCTGTGGCAGATCAGCAGAACTTGCGAAAAGTGGGGTAGACAGGAGTCCTAGCAGTAAACAAAAATAATTCATTGGTCGTCAGCGGTTGTATTCAATCGATAGCAGCAGTACGCTACAGCAACCTAACGAATTTTATGTAGCCCCATTGTTTAGTATACGTTGATACTTATCCAGAGCTACCACTGCAAAGAACCTTGGGAATCGTTACGTTGATGGTTTAGACTCTATGCCTTCCTAAAGACTACATCCGCAAAATAACCTTTACTATCCGTAAACCAGCCGGTAACGACGAATCCGGTTTTTTCGGCCAGTTGCTCAATCTGAGTACGGGTAAACTTCCGGGAAATTTCGGTATGGATGATTTCGCCGGCCTGAAAAGGAACGGTCATAGCCAACGCCCCAATCTGAACAGTTTGCGACTTCTGGCTAACCAGATACGAACGCGCTTCGCCATTTTCGGGATTGTAGGATTCGTAATGATCAAACGCAGCCAGATCAAAGTCGGCCCCCAGTTCGCGATTAATCCGACGTAGCAAATTCAGGTTGAAGGCTTTCGTCAATCCATCCCGATCATTATAGGCCGTATGGATAACAGCCGGGTGTTTTTGTAGATCGAAACCGGTCAGAACCAGTTCGCCGGGCTGGAGCCGATCACTGAGCTGCTGGTAAAAATCGACCGCTTCGTCGGGCGTAAAATTTCCTATGTTCGAACCTAAAAAGAGAATAACACGCCGGGTATCTGACTCACTGGCGAGTTGCTGTAACGAATGAAAATAGTCGTCGTGCTGCGGTTTAAGCGATAGATCAGGAAACTGCCGATTTACATCACCGACTAATTCGTCCAGTGCATCGGCTGAAATATCGACGGGTGCATAGGCGAATCGAGCCTGTTGCTCCACAAAATAGCGCAGCAATATTTTTGTTTTCAATCCATCACCGGCGCCCAATTCAACCAAATCAAATGCTTGGCTATCATTTTCTGTAAAGTGACGTAGCAGTTCTGACTTATACGTATCCAGAATCTCGTATTCAGACCGAGTCAGATAATAATCAGGCGAGCGCATAATTTCCTGAAACAGTCGGCTTCCTTGGGCATCATAAAAAAAACGGGATGACAACCGCTTGGGCGTTTTTACTAATCCTGTTTTTACTTCTTCGGCCAACGTAGCAAGTAACTCAGTTGCTACGTCCTCCTGTTCATCATTCCATGTCGTCAATCCGCTGCTAATCGTATCCCCGTGAATTGCCATCGTTTGTCAGGTTGAAAAAAATTGCGGTACGTTGGCCGGGAATGTCCGGCTGGCGTAGCAATCGAAGCGCCACGCAACACCAGTTGGCAGCTCATAAATTTACCATTATACTCGCCTACTGCCCCTTCGGCCGTTGCAAAGCCAGGATAGGGTAGATAAGCCGAGTTTGTCCACTCCCAGCGTGCCCCCCAATTCAGCTGATCAGCGGCTGCTTCCCATTCAAATTCGGTAGGTAAACGCTGACCTTTCCAACGGGCATAGGCATCGGCTTCATACTGAGAGATATGGCAGACTGGCTCGTTCCAGTCGACCGGTTTCAACCCGTCGAACGTGTAGTTCCACCACTCGCCGTCAATCTGATGCCAATATAAAGGCGCCTGAATCTGGTTGCTTTTCACCCAGGCCCACCCATCCGATAGCCAGTGTCGGACGGTCTGATAACCACCGTTTTCGATAAAAGCCAGATACTCGGCATTGGTAGTCAGCTTACCAGCCAGCCGTGTTCCATTCAGGTATACGTTGTGATTGGACAGCTCATTATCAAAGCAGAAGGCACCATCGTTCTTGTGACCAATCCGGTAGATTCCTTCGGGAACAGTGATAAAGCTTTCAGACTGTGGCTGCAACGTAGTAAACGCTACGTTGATCGGCATCTCAATCGAAGGAAATAACGGATTATGCCCCAGAATGTATTTTATATCGCTAATAAGCAGTTCCTGGTGCTGCTGCTCGTGATTTAAGCCCAGTTCGAGGAGTGCGTGTAGTTCCGGCGATAAATCCGCTACTTCCAGGAATCGGGTCATGTGCTCATCCACATAGGCCCGGTACGCATAGATGCCTGCCACTGTTGGACGGCTCAGATTACCCCGGTCGGTACGTAGCACGCGCTTTCCTACGGTTTCGTAGTAGCTGTTGAAGACGTAACTGAAATCCTCGTGAAATATCCGGTAATTGGTGGCATAAGGAACCAGAATAAATGTTTCCCAAAACCAGGTGGTATGTCCTAGGTGCCATTTGGGCGGACTAACATCAACAATCGGCTGCACTACGTAATCTTCGGTTTCCAGTCCTCGACAGATCGTCTCCGAATGTTGTCTTACGCGCAGGTATTGATCGGTAATGGTATGTTCAGCAATCATCAGGTTGGGTAATAATCGGTTTATAGTTCCGATAGGACACCAGACTATAAACCGATTATTGCTGTGCTTGTTTAGTAGCCTACGATTTGTTCATCAACGTAGCACCAGACCCACCGCTCGCCCGGCTCGGCTGATGATACAACCGGGTGGCCGCTCCGGTGAAAATGTTTGGTAGCGTGCTTATTGGGCGACGAATCGCAGCAGTGGGTTTTACCGCAGGTCTGACACGTGCGCAAATGCACCCACGAACTACCCGTTTTAACACACTCTTCACAAACTCGTTCTTCTGCCGCCAGAATTTCCGTCAGCGCGTTGAGATGGTCGCAAATCGCTTGATCTTGCATAGTATCGTTTAATTAGTTTTCGGCCAGGTATTTGTGAACAAAACTGACAGCCATCGCCCCTTCGCCCACGGCTGAAGCAACCCGATTCATCGCCCCCGCCCGTACATCGCCGGCGGCAAAAATACCAGGGCTGCATGTTTCCAGCAGATAAGGCTCCCGATCGTGTTTCCACACGTTTTTGAAATCAGCGTACCGGGACAGATCTCGGCCGGTAGCAATGAAACCTCTGGCGTCTTTGATAATATCCATGGCGATCCAGTCAGTGAAGGGCTTTGTACCGATAAAGATGAACAACCCGGCCGCGCTTACCGTCCGGCGTTCCTTTGTGTTCATATCCTCCAGCACCAGACATTCCATCCGCTCGTTACCCAACGCTTCCACCACTTCCGTACAGCCTAATACGGTGATATTTGGCGTTTGGTCGATCTGATCAATCAGGTACTGCGACATGGTTTCGACAAGGTCTGTCCGACGAACACAGATAAAAACTTCCGAAGCCGTACGCGACAGATACATCGCCCCCTGCCCGGCCGAGTTTCCACCACCAACGATGTAAACCGGTTTATCTTTAAACGCATAGGCTTCGGTTGTGGCAGCACCGTAGTAAACGCCCGCCCCCGTAAACTTATCCAGACTTTCGTTTTCGAGCTTATGATACGATACGCCCGTACTGAGCAGAATGGAACGTGCAATAATTTCGCTGCCATCCGACATGGCAATGTGCTTGTATTGCCCCTGCGATTTTATAGCCACTACTTCCTGCGGAGCCAGAAACTCGACGCCAAAGCGCTGCGCCTGCGTAATGGCCCGCCGGGTCAAATCGGCACCGCTTAATCCGTTGGGGAAGCCCAGGTAATTTTCAATACGCGAGCTGGTCCCAGCCTGTCCACCGGGCGCACGTTTATCGACCAAAATTGTCCGTAAACCTTCTGAGCCGCCATATACGGCAGCCGCCAGCCCGGCAGGGCCAGCACCGATAATAGCCAGATCATACAAACTCTGCGACGCTTTGGGCTGCAATCCTAACTTGCTGCCTAAATCGCCCATCGTAGGCTGCTTCAAAATCGATCCATCTTCCAGGATAATTGCCGGCAAATCCTCGCGGCTAATTCCATGCAGATCGAGAAGTTGCTGGGCGCTGGGGTCGCTTTCAATGTCGAGCCATTGATACGGGAACAGATTACCCGCCAGAAAATCTTTTAAATCGTGCGAACGGGGCGAAAACTGATACCCCACCAGTTTCAGTCCGTCAAAGGCAGGTCGATAGTCCGACATCCAATCGCCCAGCAAATCATCCAGAACCGGATACAGTTTTTCTTCGGGCGGGTCCCAGGGCTTGGCAATGTAATAATCCAGCTGGACTTCATTAATAGCTCGAACAGCAGCATCTATGTCGGAATAGGCCGTCAGCAACGCCCGTTTTGCGTTTGGGAATATTTTCCGGGCCTGCGCCAGAAACTCAACGCCCGTCATATCAGGCATTCGCTGGTCAGACAGAAATAGTGCTACTTCGTCGCCTTTTTTCTTCAATTCTGTTAGCGATTCGAGCGCTTCACGGGCCGAACTGGTAGAGAGAATACGGTACTTTTTGCGGTATTGCTTCCGTAGGTCATATTGAATGGCCTGCAACACCTGTGGATCATCATCAATGGAAAAAATAATAGGAAGGCGCATAAAAGGTTGAGTTAGCAGTTGGTTAACGTAGTGACCAGACGAATCAGAAGGTTCTCTATCACTTATTTAACAGGTAAACAAATACTGAATTCGGTATGACCAGGCTCCGATTTCACCCGAATGGAGCCGTTGTGGTGTTTTATGATTCCCTGAACGATATCCAGGCCAAGACCAGTACCTTTTCCAATATCTTTCGTCGTAAAAAAGGGCTCGAATATTTTATCCCGAATATCGGCCGGAATACCAGAACCGTTGTCTATGACTTTGGTTAATACGAACTCCGTTCCGTCGGGCCGTGGATCAGGCTGGCTTTTAATGGTCAACTCACCACCATTGGGAAGCGCGTCGATGGCATTGTCGAATAAATTGGTCCAGACCTGATTAAGCTCACCTGGCCAGCCACAAACAATCGGCAAATTGTCGGGAATGTCCACCGTAACGGCAATATTTTTCTGCTTAACCTTATGTTCCAGTAAGGTTAACGTATTATGGATTCCTTCGGCCAGGTGTACCTCTTCCTTACCCGCCCCCCGGTCCATGTGAGTGTAATTTTTGATTGAGCTGATTAGCGTCGAAATACGTTTGGAAGCCTCGCTGATTTCCCGAACCAGCTTTTCGGTAATCATATTATTGACAATCCAGGCCGTTACGCCCGGCAGATTATCATCGTCAATTTTTTCCAGTAGCCAATCGAGATCATCGACCGTTATACCAAATTCGACCAGTGGCCCGGCCAGGTCCATGCTGTCGTCAATGCCATGATCATCGAGCCAATCCGTTACGTCATCTTCCAGACTACTACGTTCCAGTAGCGACAGTGTTGGTTTGGGCTGATCCATTTTCCGAAAGAAAACCTCGCCTACCGTATCGACCTGCTCGTTGGTCAGGTGCAGATTCATGATTGTTTTAAAGGCTTCGGGGGTTGCCCGCAAATGCGCTTTTAACGTATCGCCGGAACGTAGCACCGCAGCCACCGGATTGTTTAGTTCATGGGCTAAACCAGCCGACAAACGGCCCAGAGACGCCATTTTTTCGGTTTGCTGACTGAGCACCGTAAAATCCTTAATCCGCGTAATCATTCGCTGTACGAACACAGCGGTCAGCTCATAATGATTTTTCGACAACTCCCGCAGATGCTCCCGATCGAGTAGCAGCACGCGCGACGGTTTTTCGGAGACAATACGGGCCGGGGTGTCTTTCATCCGGGAATAAGGCAATACACCCACCACCGAACATGGATCGTAGATTAATGCATCACTTTCTTTGACAACACTGTCGACCCGAATCCGGCCTTCGATCAATACAAGCAGGTGATTAACGGCGTCGCCCTGGTTATAAATCGTAAATTCCTGTGGATAGAATTTTTCTTCGGTGTTATCGATAAGCCATTGTAGCTGTTCATCAGGAACAGATTCCAGTAGCGAAAATTGGCGCAGCGTTTCTAATAAGGTCATGGCAAGAGGAATATCACGTACAGACGGTAACTACGTGTGGGCCCAATTAGTTGCCAAACAATCATTTGGCTTAAAATCCTGGGCCTGCTGTATATTAGCCGTTGAATATAGCTGGTTTTTCTGAAATTTACTGTCCAACGTCTTACGCTTTACTCATGCGCGTCGCCCTTGTTCTTCTCTCGTTGCTGGCCTTTTCTTTTCGTCCCGACAAACCTGCCTACCGACTATACAATGCAAAGCTAAAAACAACCACGTATGCCAAATTGCTTCACGAAGCAGCCCAGGCCGACGTAGTGCTTTTTGGCGAATTGCACAACAATCCAATCTGTCACTGGCTCGAACTACAATTGGCAAAAGACCTCCAGTCAGCTAAAAAAGGAACCTTGGTTTTGGGAGGAGAAATGTTTGAAGCTGACAATCAAACGGCGCTCACCGACTATGTGCAGGGCAAAACTACCAATAAGGAATTAGCTACCCAGGCCAGGTTATGGCCCAATTTCGATACGGACTATAAACCGATTGCCGACTTTGCCCGCGAGCAGAAAATTCCGTTTGTAGCCACCAACGTACCGCGTAAATATGCAACCCTGGTTGCCCGAAAAGGATTGGCAGCTCTGGATACGCTTTCCGCAGAAGCCAAACGCCAGATGGCCCCGCTACCGTTGACTGTTGACCTTGCGTTACCCGGCTATAAAGCCATGCTCGACATGATGGGTAACGGCGGGAATCACGGCGCTACGTCCGATCAGAAAAGTGCACCAAACGCTAACACCGACGTAGCGGCCAACTTCGCCCGCGCCCAGGCTATTAAAGATGCTACAATGGCTTATTTCATTCTACAGAATCTGAAGCCCGGCCAAACCCTCCTCCACTTCAATGGCGATTATCATTCGAAAAATTTTGAGGGTATCAGTTGGTACCTCAAACAAGCGACTGGCTCAGCCCGACCACTAAAAATCATGACGATCTCGTCTGTCGAAATGCCAGAACCGGAGAAACCGGCTACTGAAAATCAGAATCTGGCCGATTTCTTAATTGCCATTCCGTCCGATATGACCAAGACGTATTGATCCGCCGGACACTCCTGCACATATTACGTCCTGAACGTTCTAAAACGTCCGACCGCATCTTCCATATAATTCATTTTACAAGCTTTTTTTGAGCATTTACCCGCTTTTTTGAGTTAACCTAACTGTTCAACATCTTATTCATTGTGAACAGTTATGATTAAAGACTTACTCAACTTATCAGGGAAAAACGCACTAGTAACCGGATCGAGTCAGGGAATTGGCAAAGGCATTGCGCTGGCCCTGGCCGAATTTGGTGCCAACGTACTGGTCCACTATCGGAGCGATGCCGACGAAGCACAGATTGTCGCGGATCAAGTCAAACAGTTTGGTGTTAAGAGCGCGGTAATCAGTGCTGATCTGGCGGATGCCAATGCCCCCGAAAGTCTGTTCGAGCAGGCTATCGACCAATTCAAACAAATCGACATTCTGGTTCTCAACGCATCGGTGCAGGAACCAAATCTATGGCTCGACACAACACCCGAGGAGTTTGACAAGCAGGTAATGGCAAACTGGAAATCCACGTTATTCATTATGCAGCGCTTCATTCCGGCCATGATCAAACAAGGCTGGGGCCGCGTTGTTACGTTGGGTAGCGTGCAGGAGGAAAAACCGCATCCAGCTATGACTGTTTACGCGGGTACCAAAGCCGCTGTAGCCAATATGGTCCAAAACCTGGCCTTGCAAGTTGCCAAAGAAGGCGTAACAATCAACAACCTGTCTCCCGGCGTCATCGACACGCCACGTACCGACGAACCAACCCCTCCCGTTCCCGACCATATCAGCCAACGCATGACCGTACCAGTTGGTTACGATGGTCAGCCCGAAGATATTGCTGCCATGACCGTTTTGCTCTGTTCTGAAGCCGGACGCTACGTTACCGGCCAAACCATCTTTGTCGACGGCGGCATGAGCTTGTAAAAAAAGTATGATGTAGGATATATGATGTATGGAGATGAAGGTAAATATACCATACGTCATATATCCTACGTCATATACCCTACGTACTCAGCCACTAGCGCCCAGTTGTGTGCTTCACATTGCCAGCGCATCTGGGTAATCGGCCGATCGGCGTGCCGACGTAACCAGGGTTGTTCGTAGGCCGTTAGCAAACCCGCAATAAAAAAATGAAACGTCCTGAAGTCAGCGTCAATCGTATCGATCGATATAGCGGGCGGATTTTCCCCCAGACGTAGCAACGAAGTGGCCAGTACAATTTTTTCGAGACGATTGGCAGAGTCCGCGAGTAGCTGATAGGCATCCCGAATCAGCCGTTCCCGAATTGAGTTTAGTTCTGGAATATCGAATGCCGTGATCAGGCGGGCCAGATGGTAAATAATTAACGATGGGCGAGCGTAATGAGGAGCGCACCGGAATGGTTCTGCTACGTATTGCCCCGTTTCAACGACTGATCGCAGATACGTCAGCGAATCAATGTCATGCTGATTACGGGGCAAGTCATAGTGATAAATACAATACAGTATGTTACTCAGCGCACAGGCATCAAAATCGACACCCATGTTTTTACCAAACCAGGTCGAATATGCCCGTAGCGCCCGATACTCAGGATACGTATTCCGAATCTGGTGCCGCTGATTTCCGTTGGCATGCAGGCTTAGTTTTGTTTTCAGCCAGTCACAATCAGCCGCCGACGGGTGGGTTGTCAGATAAACCATTGCCGTATCGTCGATATCGTCGGGAATACGAAAATGCTCGAAATGCCGAAAAATATAGCCGTTAGAAAAATGCTGCGATGGGCGGGTTGGCCAGAAATTATAGGTATTCAGGCCGTCTTTATTCTGAAATAATGGATAGGCTTTTTGGGCGCGCCCAGCAATCAGACTAACCAGATTCTGGCTGTTGGCAGTTAGTTTATCGTGCAACAACTGCAAGGTAAAAACAGTAATGGCAGTAAAGAAAACATTGGTATCAGGACGTCGGTATAGCAAAGTCGAATTGCTACGAAACGACGGAAACAACCCTTTGTCGTCCTGTAGATCAGCGATTCGTTGGATAATATCGTCCAGAGATAGGGCAGCCATAGAGTTGAAGTAGTGGCAAAAATACTGTTTCCTCGAATCGGCGTTACGCGGGTTTCTATATTAAGGTTTTTTCAAATGCGACAAGCAACTATTGATACGTTCTCTTTTTTCAAATTAAGGTTGAATATTTACGCCTGAAATCGCCTTACGCGCATGGCTACTCTAGTTTTATTCGACGACCCGGCAATCCGACCGGCCTTATTGCCCTTTACGTTTACACGCCCGGTGGCGTGTATTCGGGTTGGCATTCAAACGATTGCCGAAAAATGGAGCGCTACGTTAAATCTTACCGCATCGTTTCTGACGGAGTCGTATTTGCAAACTAAGTTCCCGCAACAGACCGACTCCGACAACCTCTATATTAACGGGGCCGTATGCCCAACAGATGCCCTCCAGCAGTCGATCTCGGCGTTACGTTCTGGAGCAGGTCTTATTACGTCTGAGGGGTCCGTTCTGGCCGTAAAAACAGATAAGCCCCTGTCCTCTCCCCCAACGATTAACGACCCGTATGATTTCGCTACGTTCGCTGAACCGCTGACAATCATCTGTAATCTGTGGGATATTTTTGTGCATAATGGCGATCAGATTCGGGCTGATTTTGCCCAGCTGACCGCCGGGCGCCAATCTGCCCCCATCACTGATCCGTTCACACGTTGCTACGCTCCTGAGAATATTTTTATTGAAGAAGGAGCCACGATTCGGGCTTCGATCCTGAACGCTGAAGACGGTCCTATTTATGTAGGACGTAACGCAACGATTAGTGAGGGCTCCGTGGTGATTGGTCCCTTTTCGCTGGGCGAAAGCTCAACCGTAAACTGGGGTGGCAAGATGCGTAGCAATACCACCATTGGTCCATTTTGCAAAGTTGGTGGCGAAATTAGCAATTCCGTTTTTTTGGGATACAGCAACAAAGGGCACGATGGATTTCTGGGTAATTCAGTGATTGGCGAATGGTGTAACCTGGGTGCCAACGTGAATAATTCGAACTTAAAGAACGATTACAGTAACGTTAAGCTTTACTCGTATCCCCACGGTCGGCTCGAAGACACCGGCCGTATTTTCTGTGGTTTGATGATGGGTGATTTTACCAAAGCGGGCATCAGCACCATGTTTAATACCGGAACGGTAGTTGGCGTTAGTGTGAACGTGTTTGGTAGTGGCTTTCAGCCTAAACTTATTCCGTCCTTTTCCTGGGGTGGTGCCATCGATGGCTTTACTACGTACCGGCTCGACAAGGCCCTCTACGTAGCCAGTGAAGCGTTCAAAAGACGTGGCACCGATTTTAACGAGCAGGAAGAAACCATTTTAAAGGAAATTTTCAACACAGAGCGAACAACCTCGCCAACCAACAATCCGTTCAGCTTATTGAACGATCTATAAAAACGAGTCGAGCGTATGGACGGTAACCCGTTATAGGCCGCTCAACGAATTATGTTATTCAACGAAATCATCGGTCAGGCAGAAACGAAGCAAATGCTGCTCAGGGCGGTTCAAACCAACCACCTTGCTCACGCTCTGCTGTTCGATGGCCCAACCGGAAGTGCGAATCTGGCGCTGGCCCTAGCGCTGGCTCAATACGTTAACTGTGAAGACAAAGGCGATCAGGATGCCTGCGGTCGGTGTGCGTCGTGCATAAAAATGCAGAAACTTGTTCACCCCGACCTTCATATGGTTTTTCCGGTGGCGAACCTGGCAAAAGGCAAAACCTCCGAAGCCTACCTCACCGACTGGCGTAAATTTCTGCTCGAACAACCCTACCGAACCTTACCAGAATGGCTGGAAAACGTTGGGGCCGATAACAAACAGGGCAACATTTCGGCCGAAGAAGCGCGGAATATCTTACAGAAGCTTTCGCTGAAATCATACGAAGGCGCCTATAAAATCATGCTGATCTGGCTACCGGAACTGATGAACGTAACGTCGGCCAATGCGCTGCTGAAAGTACTGGAAGAGCCCCCCGCCCAAACGCTGTTTTTGCTGGTTACAAACCAGTCCGACAAACTACTGATTACCATTTTATCGAGGACCCAGCGGGTTGCTGTGCGCGCTTTTACCGACGAGGAAGTGGCTACGTATCTGCGTCAGTATATGAATCTGGACGAGACCACGGCGCGCCGGATTGCTTACCTGGCCGATGGTGATCTTTCGGTAGCCCTGCACCTATGCCGACGGGAATCTGAGCAAGGTTCAGATGCAGACCAGCACACCTGGTTTGCCGACTGGATGCGGACCTGTTATCGGCAGGATATCATTACGTTGGTTAAACAAGCCGACCAGTTCGACAGTTTCAGTAAAGAAAAACAAAAAGGTTTGCTGGAGTATAGCATCCGTCTGTATCGCGATTTATTTTTGTGGCAGCAAGGAGCGGGTTCGCTGCTTCGTCTGCCCGACGAAGAAATGGCGTTCGTTAAAAATTTCTCCAAAGTTCTGACTACAAATCATATCGAGCAAATCGTAAACGACTTAAACGAAGCGGCCTATCATCTCGAACGAAATGCCCGCGCTAAAATGGTCATGCTGGACATGTCACTCACCTTTAGTCGATTAATACGGACGTAGCCTTGCGGCTTACGACAAGCAGCTAATTCAACCGGATTTAAGCTGCCGTAAGCATTATTCACGCACCATGAACCCCCGCTCAAAAGCCCCCCGGACGCCCAGGCCCAAGGAGATTATTGGCATGACTGACCTTGTCGATTTTCCGGATCTGATACTTTTTGACGTACAGGCCAAAATAGATACGGGAGCCTACACATCATCTCTCCATTGTAAGGACGTTCGGCTGGTGAGAAGTGGTTCTAAAAAAAGATTACGCTTCTGGCTGATTGGCAAAACCAATGAGCCGGCCCGCCGGTTCTATAGCGACGAGTTCAGCCAGCGAATGATTCGTAACTCATTTGGCGTAGCCGAAAAACGGTACGTTATCAAAACCCGCATTGTCTTGTTCGGACGGAAAATCCGAACGGAATTTACACTAGCCGATCGCGAACAATTAAAAAATCCGGTTCTCTTAGGTCGCAAACTTCTTCGTAATCGTTTCGTCGTAGACGTTTCGCAAAAAAACCTTTCTCATCAAGCAAAAATCAATAGTCGTCAGCAGGAGACTGAGGAGGTCGACAGCCACTCATAGAAGCTTGCTATTTCAATAGCAACAGACCCTTAGCTATAGCGACTACCCAAACCAGCTACTTCAATGCGTATTGCCATTTTATCGGCTAATCCGAATCTATATTCGACCCAACGGCTTGTTGAGGCCGCCAACCAGCGTGGCCACGAAGGGGTTGTGGTCAACCACCTGAATTGTCAGGTCATGATTGAAGGGGGTAAACCGTCTATTCTGTACGAAGGTCAGGAACTGGAATCCTTCGATGCCATCGTGCCCCGCATCGGCGCTTCTGTCACGGACTACGGCTGCGCCATTGTCCGGCAATTTGAGATGATGAAAGTCTTTACAACGGCCAAATCGCAGGCCATTACCCGATCCCGAAATAAACTACGTAGCCTTCAGGTTCTTTCAAAAGCCGGGGTTGGGCTTCCTAAAACAGTGTTTGCCAACCATCCAAAAAATGGGAACGTAACGCAGCTCATCGAATTGGTGGGCGGTCCGCCTGTTGTTATCAAACTTCTGGAAGGCACGCAAGGAATTGGCGTTGTTCTGGCCGAAACGGCCAAAGCAGCCAAATCGACCATCGAAGCTTTCTATGGGCTAAAGAAACATGTTCTGGTACAGGAATTTGTGGCCGAAGCCAAAGGCTCGGATTTGCGGGCGCTCGTTATCGGTGGCCGGGTGGTAGGAGCCATGCGACGGCAAGGCGTAGAAGGTGAGTTCCGGTCGAATATTCACCGGGGGGGCAACGCTGTTTCGATTCAGTTAACTCCCGAAGAAGAACAAACAGCCATCGAAGCCGCCAGAGCACTCGGGTTAAAAGTGGCGGGCGTAGATATGCTTCCCTCCGACCGAGGCCCGCTGGTGCTCGAAGTTAATTCGTCGCCGGGTCTCGAAGGCATCGAAGCTGCTACGAAGCTGGATATAGCCGGAGAAATTATTGCTTATATCGAAGATAAAATCCGAGCCGACGAAGGCGACATGGTTGGCGTTTAAGTTGATGATGAATTATAAATGATGAATTAACTTAGCCATCACATCGCCCTATAGTGACGCCGTTTTACCTTATCACTCATCATTTATAATTCATCATTCATTAGATGCCTGCTCTTGACCCTGATTTAAAGAAAGCAATTATACGAATGCCGGGCGTGGAGAAAGATAAACTCCTGCTACGTCTGATTGCGAAAGATACCATTCTGACCGAACGGCTTCAATTTGAACTCGTTGAACACAGTGATACTCTCGAAGAACGGCGCGATCTGATCCGGCAATTTATTGACCGAACCGCTAACTTACATCAGGATTCAGCGGGCTGGGTCATGATGGATATGCGCACGGTGAGCGGTTACATCAGCCGCCATCTGAAAGTAACCAAAGACAAATATGGCGAGGTGGAGCTGATGCTCTACATGCTCAATACGTTCTACGATCATAACGCGCACCTGCTTCAGAAATACAATTCACGTACCGACAAAGCCGCCGAGTATATCGCGAAACGCGCCGAACAGGTACTAAAAAAAGTCAGCAAACTCGATGCGGACTACCACATCGAGTTTGCCGATGAAATCAATAAAATGTTGGGTTGGATTCATTATACGGCACCCGCTCACTACGCCCGGCAGTTGGGATTGCCCAACGAATGGGTTGTTTAGAAGCTATAGGCCAGTGCTAATCCAAACGCCCGAACGCCAAAGTACGGACCTGTCAGTTTAGCCGTAATTGTTGGTAAGTTCAATGTCGATTCAACGGAATACAAGGGTACATCGGTATTATCGATATCCTGTTTCAGCTTTGTTATATCAGCCGGTTTCAGACTGGTCCATTGGGGATCTTCGCCGGTAAAAACAGCATTGACATTGGTGCCGTAAAAAGGCCCTAATAGCCACAAATCAAGGCCAAGGTGTTTGCCAATCAGGAATTGATAGCCCAGCAAAAGCCCCGCTCCGCCCGCATTGAAACTGGCATTCAGGTGAGCCTGATGTAAAACGCCATCCTGCGTGGTATAGGTGTAGTCGTTGCTGATATCCATGCTGGCATAACGAACGAACGGCGCTACGTACCAGCCACGCGGGGCCTGTCCGGCCGGATAAAATCGGTACTCTACCGTAGCAATTCGTTTGGTAAATAAGGTGGTTTCAATCGCCCGACGGGCATCCTGATTATCACCATATTGATTCAGGAGCGCATCCCTAAATGGCAGCGGAGCATTGGGCGAATAACTGGCCGACAACGTAATGGTACTGTGTGGTGTGAGTACTCGCTCGTATTGAGCGGTATAACTCTTGAAAAAGGCCCCCGATACGTTGAATTTTACAACGGTTCGGTTCAACAGCTGAGCCCTGCCAATGGACGACAAGGCTAAAAAACAAATAAGGAAACTAAAAGAGGTTTTAGTATTCATAGCGTTTAACGTATGAGAATCAATGGTTTGTCGCCCAAAGTTCCGCTACGTTAATCCGCTGTGCTATAGTTAGTTTTAACGATTTTGCATTAAACTAACCCCTGCTCGCGGGCAAAATTCACTAAGCCTACGGGTGTGTCGATCCCGAGTTTTCGGGCAATATTCCGGCGATGGGCATTGATCGTAAATTCACTCAACGAGAACGTATCGGCAATTTGCCGGGTAGTTAAGCCGCCCACAATCTGCTGAATGATCTCAATTTCTCGTTTGGTGAGCTGATACTTCTGCATAAAGGCATCGCCGGGCGGCTCCAGTACTTTGGTTTGCAGCATCGGAAACCAAAGTTTCCCTTCTCCTACCTGTTGCACAGCCATTTTAAGCGTTGGTGCATCAGTCGTTTTAAGCAGATAGCCCATTGCCCCCAGTGCCTTCGCTTCCCGAACGCGCTGGGGCTGATCGTAACTGGTAAATATGATGATTTTAATCGCCGGAAAATCCCGACGAATTTGTTTGAGCGCCGTCATGCCGTCGATTTTTGGCATATTCAGATCCAGCAAAAGTAGATCAACAGCTGAGCGATACAGAACATCCAGCAATTGCCGCCCATTATGCACGGGAGGCATTAGCTCTACATTGGGCAGATCGGACAATACGTTACGTAGTCCGTCGAGCAAAAGTGGGTGATCATCAGCGAGTAATAGTGTCATAACCTATCGATCAACGTTTACCCGGCGAGGGGGGCGTTACGTTGGTTTTGTAGATAATCGACCGAAACTGACCATTTGCAATCGAAATACGGCTCCCATTCTGATTATGAAGGGCCTCTCCCGAAAAGTTACCTTCTACAATGCCAGCCGTTTCATCAAGTCGGGTCACAGTCAAGGTGCCCGTAACACCCTTTGATGCATCAATGGCATAGCCCTCATTCGACGAAAGCATATAAGCCACTGTACTATATTGCGTCGAATTAATAGCGATCGGCTTATTGAGCTGAATGCTTTTCGGAAAAGCAATGGCAATCACCGTATTGGTATTGTTGGCCTCCTGCCCTGCCGCAATGACTACCAGATCCTGACTCAACGTAGCAGCTGCCAGCGTATTCTGGCTATTAGTAACATTAGACATCCAGGCTTTACCATCTATAGTTGCCGATACGTAGTAATCCGGTTTGGGATCGGGCGACGATTTACTGCAGCCAAACAAAAGGCCAATACTTACTGCGAGGAAGAAGGTGCTGGTTTTCATGAGCGTAGACATTGGTTAAACACTACATCACTACGTGTTTAACAAAGTTCATCGCTCCACTCCTTACCCGAAATAGTTACTACTAACTAATTGATCGATCTGCCTTGCCGAGCCGACTCGCCAACGAAGCCCCTTCAGCCGGAAACTCAAGATTATCAATAACCACCAACGTACCGCCTTCGGGTTTTCGGTGTACGTCCATCTGCCCGTTACGTAGTGCTACTTTCGCCCGGATGGTCCGTAACCCTTGTCCATCTCCCTGTATCTGATCGCTGACCCCTATTCCATTATCATCGACCAGAATCGTTACATGTTTATCATGTTCGATGACCTCCACGGTAGCTTCCGTCGCCCGCGCATGTCGAATTACATTATGAACCAACTCCTGAACAATCCGGTACAGATCGCTCAAAAACGGTATAGGAAATGGTTGATCGAACCCAACCACAATCGCCTGCAGCCGAACTTTCCCCGACATAGTGATCCCATCCGCCAAATCGTCAATAGCAGCCCGAAAACCTTGTTGTTCAATGACCTGAGGTGTCAATCGATGGCTAATTCCCCGCACAGAATGACTAACTGATTTGAGCGTATGCTGCGCCTTTTGCAATTTCTGGCTATTGGTGGCCGAGTCATTTAGTTTTTCCAGCGCTGACGATACATTCAGCGTTGCTATCGCCAGAAGCGGATTTACCTCGTTGTGTAGCTGATCGGCAATGGACTGACGTTCTTTTTCTTCGGCCTCCATCACATGCTGCATCAGCTCAATCTGTTGTTGCTGTTCCAGTTGCTCCAGCTTGCTCAGGTGCAGTGCTTCCTGTTGCCGGGCGCGAAGCTGTCGATTCCGAAGATATAGAATCAACAGGCCAATCATCAGTAAAGCCAGCGCAATAATAACCCCGTAGAACAACCGTTCGCGTTGCAGCTGCTGTTCACGCGCTTCTTTTTCGCTACGTAGTCGCAGAATCTGCTGCTCTTTATCCCGAATGCGTACACCCGCCAGAATCTGCTGAACAGCCCGATACTGATTTAAACTGGTGAGCGAATCCCGAATGGCGTAGTACGTATCTAACGCATTTCCATAAGCATCATAGTTACCACGCGCTTTATTCAAATCGGCTAACGACTGGTAATAGTATAAGCCAACAGCCGAATAACGGTTGGTTGTTGCCGCCGTAACCAGCGTTTTGAGTATGGCCTGCGCTTTTTCGTATTGCCGCAAACGGATCAGCACACGGACGTAAAAAAGCTCGGGAGGAATCTGTGAAAATGAAGCAGCCGTAGCGCCTTTAGTAAGCGATTGCTTATAATAATCTGCCGATTTTACCAGTTGACCATCGTGTTCGGCCAACAAACCTGCTGCCAGGAAATAACCAGAATAGGGTATTTTGTTTTCCGGTACGCCAAACAGTCGTCGGCTCGAATCAGTAAAGGCCCGAGCCTGCTTCATCTGGCCCTGATAAAACCGAACGATGGCCATTTCTGCATCAAAATACGGAACCATCGGCGCTTTCGGATTTGGCCGTACCAGTTCATCGTAGACCATGTCAGCAAACTTTCCGGCATTTTCGTAGTCGGTCAGCATCATATTCAGCTGGGCCAGCTTAAACAATACGGTTGGTCGCGGACTGCGAAAATAAACGGTGGTTCGCTCGTAAAATCTTGGGTTACGCGCCAGTGTACTATCGTTAGCCAGCATCAGCAAACTATCAAAAGCCACAACCTGTTGCTGCAAATCCATTAAACAATACGAGGCCCGGTTATGCAGGGCCATGAACAGCGCATTTTTATTCGGCAGATGTCTAGCCAGTCGAATTGCATCATTAAAATCAGCACAAACGGTCTCAATCGGGTCGGTACGACTACGGGAAGCCCCCCGAAATACTCGTAGGAGAGCCAGCGTCTCGCGATCGTTTGCTTTCCGGGCGACCTGCTCACCCAGGGCCAAATAGCGTGCCAATGAATCGGGTTTATCCCAGTCAAAATAAAGCTGAGCCGTATAGGTCAGTGCCTGACAATATAACAGTGGTACTGGCTGTGCATTCTGGCGAGCCTGTGTAAAGATCGGTTCCGCTTCATCGTAATGATTCAGCGACTCTTTGGCTTTTCCCCAGTTGATCAGCAGAATGTGAATCCAGCGACGATTACCCGTTTTTTTAATTTTCGCTACGTATTGGGCCAACCACTCGTAGGCTAACGGCAAATTGGTTTGCCCCACATCCTGAATCAGATCACAGGTTTCGCGAAAGATTTTTTCGGAAAGAGGTTGCCGCTGAAGTCTGGCCCAGGTTGAGCGAGCTTCGGCATCGGAATAGGTATGTGCCCAGACGTTAAGGCATATCAGCCAAAAAACTCCGCTCAACAGCCAGCTTTTCATCGTCTATACTATCCAAATCAGTCCATCTGGTAGCTGGAACTGACATACTATGCAAAAGTAAAGGAAGGTGAATCAGAACAAAGTTGAGTTATTTTTCGGCAACCGGTAGCGCCAACTTCTACGCTCTCAGAACGACACTGGTGTATAAAGCAGCCTGGTTACTACTACGTCCCAATGGCCTGTTACGAATCATTTTTAGAGTAAGAGTCTGGTTTGCACACCATTGCCGAATCAACTATCGGGCGGTCGAAACCTCATTCGAGCCAGGGTGGTTATAGGTTATATAAACGTATGAACCCGCCCATGAGTCAAACTATTTTAATTACCGGCGGCACCGGCACGATCGGTCGTCGTTTAGTTCAATTACTGCTTCAACAAGGATTTAAGGTCTCACTCCTTAGCCGGACGAATAAACCCATACCCGACGTAACAACGTATCAATGGGACATTAAGAAAGGGCATATTGACCCGAAAGCCATTCAAACCGCCGACCATATTATCCATTTGGCTGGTGCTGGCATTGCCGATGAGCGGTGGACGGATGCGCGTAAAGATGAAATTCTTTCGAGCCGCACCCAATCTACCGAATTGCTGGCGCAGGCATTAGCCAGAAACCCACACAACGTGAAATCATTTATCGCTTCGTCAGCTATTGGCTTTTACGGTGGCGATACGGCCGATAGGCCCCTGACAGAAACAAGTCAGGGTGGTTCTGATTTTCTGGCTCAGGTAGTACGCGCCTGGGAACGTTCTGAAGATAGGGTAGCCGCTCTGGGTATTCGAACAGTGAAGCTTCGGACGGGTGTTGTCCTGACTATGGAGGGGGGAGCCCTTCCCAAATTGGCGCAACCTGTTCGGTTGGGTGCAGGTGCCCCTATTGCTTCGGGGCAGCAATATTTGTCCTGGATTCATATCGATGATTTGTGTCGATTGTATATTCAGGCGCTAACTGATGAGTCGTGGCAGGGCGTTTACAATGCCGTTGCTCCGAACCCCGTCACGAACGAAGCGTTGACCAAAGCCATTGCCAACGTACTGCATCGGCCCATGATCCTACCAAATATTCCGGGATTCGTTATCAGGATGATGTTCGGCGAACTGGCAATCACCGTTCTGGGTGGTAATTACGTCCTTAACAAACGCATTGCCGACGAAACAACCTTTCAATACAACTATGCTGATCTGACAAACGCATTGAAGGACCTGTTAGGGTAGTTCAGTTTTCAGTTTATGTAGTTTATAGTGTGCGAATCAGTCTTGTGCATAACCAAACAAACAGGGCAAATTTCCGACCGCCACGGCGGACCGTTTGTGCCTAAAATACAATTATTATAACTCTAAATACTCAATTTCACCCTAATCAAAACTTCCTGCTGTTCCCTTAGCATCTTCTGGAAAATCATAAATTCCATTAAAATTGATAAGCCACGGCCTTAACTATAGTTTTTAGAACAGATGCAATTAATAGTCAGTCGGTTGCGTCCGTTTGGAAAACTATCTTCTATTATCACATTTCAGAAGCAGCTCAAAAAATTTATTTGCTCCAGCAGAATCACTATAAGCGATAATATGGAGATTTCGGAGGCTTTGATCACTAAATTTCTCAGCTATTTGACCGCGCCACGGTAGCTACCGGTTATCCTTGCTGAATTGATGGTTAATTTCTTGTTAGAAAGGGAATTAAGCGGGGCCGCACCATGGCGATCGCCCGACGGTGGTCACCATGGTGCATAATGATTAAGTTGCGGATTCTGGAATCTCCATACCAGACGAGCTATAAACTTTTTTTTGACGGCACGATTTATATGTATGTAAAATGTCAGCAATGTTACTGACATTTTGTTATTTATGAAAGCAACTACTGAGAAAGCTCGCAAAGCTAGACCGGGCGCTGAGGATAACAGCACTCGACAACCGATTTTTATGGCAGCCAATGCCATGGTGCGGATTGTACCTGAGCTAACCGGCCCCTTCGAGCTCATCGCCCAGTCGCGCTCAGGGGTAACCCATGCCGAAGTGCGAAAACAGGCTTCTTTGTTAGAGCTGACAATTCGAGAGTTAGCCATTCTACTATCGATGAATGAACGGACGATGGCTCGTCGCTTAGTGAGTGGCTCCTTGAATAAGGTGGAATCTGAACGACTCCTGCTGCTCAAAGCCCTAGCGGCCCATGGCCTGCGCGTTTTCGAAGATCAAGGTAAGTTCAACCGCTGGTTGCGTCGGCCCCTAGAGATCTTGGAAGGTCAATCCCCCCTACAAATGCTAGACATGGCTACTGGCTCCCAGATAGTGGATCAGATCTTAGGCCGCATTGAGTATGGCGTTTACAGTTAAGCAATGCCTTTAGTCTACCGTATCCAAAAGAAGCAGTTCATTGAGTCAGTGCTCACGGGAGAAGGAGATCGTTTGAACGGTGGTCGCTGGAATCCACCGGGTATTTCCCTTAGTCTACACGTCAATGACGCCCGAGCTAGCCTTGCTGGAAACGCTGGTGCACTTAGATGGTACACCCGCACGTGATTTGCCGCCGTTTGTACGCGTAAGCATCGAGCTACCGGAGGCCATTGAGGATATCCAACCATCTGAGTTGCCTCCAGATTGGGATGCGCTCAAATATCCTGAAAGCCTACCGCAATTTTTACTACCCAAACTAGTTCCTAACTATCCCGCCTTGGCTTTTGCCATTCCGTCGGTGATTGTCAGGAATACGCCTTCGCGTAATATTCTGATCAATCCTTTGCACCCGCTGATGTGTCAAGTAAAGGTGGTGGACGTGGTGGCTCATGAGTTCGATGAACGATTACAGAAACAAGCTGAGAAACCAGCGGTAGAAACCGCTCGGGTTAAGAAGGGCCAAAGACGGTCAACCTAAGTATACCTCCGGTTTCAGTCCTTATGTGGTAGAGCGGCTTATATCGTTCGAGAATAGAGCATTAGTTTTGACGAATGAACTACGAGTATTTTACTCATAGTTTCAGTCTTTACTTGTCATAGAGACCAACTCGCTGCACTCAACGAATAAACATGACCACTTATCTGACCACAAAGCACCAGATTCTTAGCTCGACTCTTATTTTATTGCTGGCTATACTTATAAATTCCTGCTCCAAACCGCAATCCACTGAACCCGATGCTGTTCTCCCGGCTACTTACCAACTCAAAAATATTCGGTATTTTTTATATTCGGGCGATCGAGTTGACACTATAACGGTGCCACTTAAGGGAGCCATTCTACGAAACCCGAGTAGTACTTCTTCAACCCAGCAGGTAACCGAAGATCTAAGTGAATTGGTGAAAACCTCTCAATTTACCTTCGACCCTTCAAGTCAATTGCCCAAAGAGCTTGACTTGAGCAAGTTTGAGGTACATATCCCTCAAGCGCCTTATGGTCATGATCGTAATTCTCTAGTCCAATCCAGTGACACGTATCCATTAAGTTCTAGTCAACAACAAAAGCCATATACATCTAAGACGGGAGCTACATCGACCATCATTATTCCCCCCCAATCAAAAATTGACATTATTCGTCAGATCGACGCCTATCAACTCAGTTGTACTTTTGAAGGCTTTTTAGAGAACACAACAACCGGTCAACGGTACCTCTTAAAAGGGAAGTGGCAGGGTCTTTTGCAGTACAATAATCTAGCTGTAACCCTTAAGCAGTCGGCTTTATAATGCCCTATAGTTATGACGACTATTCCTTCATCTCAAGCCAGCGCCTTCATCGAGACAAGAACTATCGATCGCACCTGAATAAGCCTACAAAACGCTTTTTTCAAGTACAGTAATCGGGCTTAGTCATTAGAGGGCTAAGCCGAAACAGAGAATTACTACCTTTCTTTTTAATCCGCCCGGTAAGACGACCAGCAGGGTAGACTACCACCCATTCCCAGACGGATTCATCTGTGACCAACTAGCAATAGGCATTTCTCCAAACTTATACCTGCTAGGTCAACGCGCATCATTACGCAGTCAGCGCTGGTTTAATACACGCAACGGAAAGAGTTGACATTAAAGAAGGTTAATGTTGCCGAACTTCAAAACTGGTAATATTGTCAACCGGTACCAAGCCCGCAGGCTGGCAATGGCAGAACAGGCAACGGCAGCAAAAATAGTGTATGTCAGTTTGTTGGTGACTGGCCATAACGGACACCCAAATTTCGCAATGAAACTATCCTTATTTGTTCTACTCAGTGCCATGAGCCTGTGTAGGGCCTACGCCCAGTCAACGACAGACTCAGCAGTCAACCGAAAGAATAGTCTAAAAATTAACCCACTGAGTCTTATTGTCGGCGACGTATCTGTGTTTTATGAACGGATGCTGACCAAACGTGCATCGCTGGTGGGTGGGGTGGGCTTCGGTTCAGAAACATATGAATATCACAACGCCAACAACCCCTTATCGAGATTATTTCACTATAAGCGGGTTACATTAGAATACCGACACTACTTCCCTCGGCGTCCTTTTTCCCCCATGGGCTTTTATGCAGGCGTCTATGGTCGCTATTCCGGACTCACGCTCGACGACTATCAATTCGACAATCAGGGTACTATGATTCGAGACCCGAGCGGTACGTTAGTCAGGGCTATCCAACAGCTTTACGTCTGGATGCCCGGCGCTATGGCTGGTGTACAGACAAGCACACCGCGAGTAGTGGTCGATTTGTTTCTGGGACTTCACTATCAACTACCAACCAGCAGTACCCCTCTGAAGGCAGTCCTGCCAGAACAGATGAGTCGGAAAGGGTTTACTCCCCGCTTTGGGCTCACCTTAGGCTATCGGTTTTGATAATGAGATTTTACTCACAGTATGATAATCGGCTAACTGGGTTGGATCGACTGATAAAAGAGAACATTGGATGCGATTAAAAATGGACACAAATCTCGGTTCATTTCGGAGTCACGCTCGACTTGCGGTCACGACTTGAAGAGTCGGATCTAAAACAAACGGACCACTTTTAGGAAGCATCTACATAACTAATATCCCCTCGTTTCGGTTAGAAGCCATTTGTGAGATTAGATTGCCCGTTCCTCCCCTCAAGACTCAACAACCGCCACTGTCCTCACCTAAAGCCTACTTCCTGGTGGCCTGACCATTAACCACTGCTTTCCGGCCGTCAAGTGCCGCATCCAGCCGTAAAAACCGAACGGCATTGTTGTAAAAAATGTCCCTCTTCTGGGCTGCACTCAGAAAAGGAGCCTGCTCAATCGCCTGGATGCCTACAGCAATCGCTCCGGGCCACACCATCTGATCCGAGCCAAACATCACCCGCTTGCCAAAACCCGCATCCATGATCCGTTTTAGGTAGGCATAAAATTCGGCCCGGGGCAAGATATAGCAGATCACCCCGAGATCCACATACACCTGAGGGTGTGCATACAGCGTGGCCAGCAAATCATCACCCAGTGGCCAACCCGCATGCGCGATGGCTACCCGCAATTTAGGATGACGAATCAGGGCCTCTTCTGCCGTTAAAGCGCTGTGCAAGCGAGCCCGGTACTTGGGATCTCCAAAATAGGCTACCCCCGGTGGCCCTGTGCCAATGTGTACACTGACCGGCACATCAAACTCTTCGGCTAATTTGAGGTAGGGTTCGACCACGGAATCAGACAGGGCGATACCCTGATACTGTAGACACAGCTCGCCAAACACCTTGACGGCCCCCGTCTGAAAATAGTGCCGTAGCGAGTCCAGGGTAAGTGCGGGGTCACCCATGGTAAACAGTACGCCCGGAATGATGCGATCCGGGGCTTGTTGTTGCCAGCGCCGTACGTAGGCCATTGGTCCGCTGGTCACCCCGATGATGTTATACTTGTTGAGTACCGCAATGGTTTGGTCGCGTAAGGCGTCGTCGGAGGGAGCGGAGGTTAAGCAGTTGGCACACATCGAGGACGATTTGAGCAACTGATTGGCGTAGCCCACACCCAGGCCCTGTTTGAGATCCTGTGCCGACCAATCGCGATAGGGAGCGCCAATGGTGACGGGCGGGGGGCCTTGGGCGGTGAAGGGAAAGGCATGCAGATGCATGTCAATGATAGGCAAGCGTTTTAGGGTAGACTGAGCCCATACCTGAGCTTGGCTCATAATCAGGAAGATTCCCAGGGCAATAAGTCTCATATAATAGTGGTCGACTAAATGGTTAGCCAGATAGAAAAAGAGTACCGAGTGATTGGGCAATATAGCTACAGGAAAGTCCTCTCTCCCACACGGTTTTATTTATCGGTAAATTGGGCGCGAGAGAATGGTGCTTCAAAGGAGAATGCTTGCCCATCTCATTTATCATACATCGTATTTGCTTTGGAAACGCCTGAAGTATACCGATTCAAGTCGATCTTTATCTCAAGGGGAAGCTTTTTGGGAGAATAGTCATCTTTATCGGTCTCCTATAATTTGGTGGCTGTCAGTGGTCGCAATCCCTCCACAAGCCGACCCCTACCGACCACCGCGGGCCAAGTCATATCCTCCATTGCCTCAAATTTGCTGGATATAACACCACCTTAACAAACAGCTTGGGTAATTCTACGTTCGTAAAGAGAAAGCCGTTTTGACCCGCTTTTTTTAACAAGATCATGCAGCAATCCAACCCGAAGCCAGGACCAATTACTACATCAGAAGGCCAGAATGGCCAAAGCTTGGCAAACAACATTCCAGCCGAGCATCCGATGATGACCGATAATCGATGTCCTCTGACCACCAATGTCGGTCAGCCCATTGCCGATGACCAGAATTCGCTGCGGGCGGGTGAACGAGGTCCCACCCTGCTCGAAGATTACATCCTGCGCGAAAAATTGCAGCATTTCGACCACGAGCGCATACCTGAACGTATCGTACACGCCCGGGGGGCGGCCGCCCATGGCTACTTCGAACTCTATGAATCGCTCAGTGACCTGACGACGGCCAAGGTGTTGACAGACACCACGACCCAGACGCCCGTCTTCGTGCGCTTCTCGACGGTTGCCGGGTCGCGAGGATCGGCCGATACGGCCCGCGACGTGCGCGGCTTTGCCGTCAAGATGTACACTCCGGAAGGTAACTGGGACATTGTGGGCAACAACATCCCGGTATTTTTTATTCAGGATGCCATTAAGTTTCCCGACCTGATCCACGCGGCCAAGCCCGAACCCGACCGCGAAATTCCCCAGGCGGCCACGGCTCACGATACGTTCTGGGATTTCATTTCGCTCACGCCCGAATCGATGCACATGATCATGTGGATTATGAGTGACCGCTCGCTGCCCCGCAGTTTCGGCATGATGGAAGGCTTCGGGGTGCATACCTTCCGGCTCATCAACGCCCAGGGTAAATCGACTTTCGTCAAGTTCCACTGGAAGCCCGTGCTGGGCGTTCACTCGCTGGTCTGGGACGAAGCCCAGCAGGTTGCCGGTAAGGATCCTGATTTCCACCGGCGCGAGATGTGGGACTCGATCAAAGCGGGAAATTTCCTGGAATGGGAACTGGGCATTCAGACCCTAGCCGAAGACCAGGAGCAACTATACGATTTCGATGTTCTGGACGCCACCAAACTCTGGCCCGAAGAACTGCTGCCGGTTCGGCGGATTGGTAAAATGACGCTCAACCGCAACCCGGACAACTACTTTGCCGAAACCGAGCAGGTAGCCTTTAACACCACCAATATTGTACCGGGGATCGATTTCAGCAACGACCCATTGTTGCAGGGGCGTAACTTCTCCTACCTCGATACTCAGTTGAGTCGACTCGGAAGCCCGAACTTTACGGAGTTGCCCATCAACCGCCCCCGGTGTCCGGTTTCCAACAACCAGCGCGATGCCCAAATGCGCTACACCATAGACAAGGGTCGGGTGTCGTATACACCGGCTTCGCTTGACGGTCATTCGCCCGATGAAGCCACGCCGGCCCGTGGTGGGTTTGTCAGCTATTCGGCTGCGGTGGACGGCCCTAAAGTACGCGCCCGCAGCGAATCGTTTGGCGACCACTACGGGCAGGCTAAACTGTTCTGGAACAGCATGAGCGGGCCCGAGAAGGAGCACATCGTCAAAGCTCTTCAGTTTGAGCTGAGCCTGGTTGAAACCCGGGCGGTGAGGCAGCGGATGCTGGGACATCTGCACCAAATTAACGAGGTGCTAGCCGGGCAAGTGGCAGCAGCGCTGGGCGAACCGGCCAGCAATGAGCAAGTTCCGGCCGAACCGCGCGGTACTGCTGACTCGGTGGTGGGTGCCCAGCGGCTGGCCGATGCGACCTCAGAAACAACAGCGTCGGGGGGCGTGCAGCGGTCAAAGGCCCTGAGTATGGCTCAGCAGCCTACCAGTGCTAAAGGTCGGAAAGTGGCGATTCTGGTGAGCCATGGTGTCGACAGCCAGCAGGTCAATGCGCTCAAAGAGGCCCTTGCTCAGGCCGGGGCGCAGGGTGAACTGGTCGGTCCGCATCTGGGTGATATCGACGGGACAGGGGGCAAATTGGAAGCCCAAAAGACCTATGCCAATGCCAGTTCTGTGCTCTACGACGCCGTGTTTGCCCCTGGTGGTTCAGGCATGAGCGAGCTGGCCCGCAAAGGGGATGCTTACGTTTTTCTGGCTCAGGCCTACAAACACGGCAAGCCAGTGGCAGCCATAGGCGAAAGCGTTACTCTGCTGAGGAATGCACTGCCCGAGGAAGCCATCGACGCTGACGCGGGTGTCTTGACCCAAACCAGCCAGCATGCGCAGGCCACGATTGAGCAGTTTGTGAACGCCGTTGGGAAGCGGTACTGGCAGCGATCACCGGTAGAAACAGTAGCCGCGTAGGGTCAGTCTAGCACTTGTTAGTAATCATTGGTTCTCTTAATACGGTTCTAACTATCCGTACTCGAAATTAATTAAGGGTCGGATACGGATAGTTAGGACCGTGTCAAATCATTGCTGGTCTTGTTGAATGAGGGTGATGTAGTGAAGGATCGACGATCAATCGGACGTATTGTCCAAAACTAAGGGAGGGGTTGGTCTTTGAGGAGAACAGTTTGTTCAGTTGAAACCGTATCGTCTCAGGTTAGAGCGTTTTATGAGAATAAGTAAAATGAATAAACCTATAGTGATAACATCCGAGAATGAGGTTATCACAGCTGCTGTAATCTAGCGGTGTATACGAGACAAGTGTATATCCAATGTATCAAGCCCCAAAACACCTTGTAATCGCATTGCATTTGCTGTACGATTACTGACAACCGCACGTAACGTATCACGGGAATAAAAAGCTACCTCTAGTCTATTCCGTAAACTATCGAATTCATAGCTTCCTAATCGACCTTCCCAAGATTCAAATCGATAGGGGTTTGGGCTAAAAGCACAACCTGTTAATCCAGCAAAATAGATTCGATTCCAAGCTCTAGAATCGGTTAGCCAGGCGGAAGAGGATTGAACCTGACCATTGCGAACAAGTTTCTCCACCTTCCAGCTACCTCTCAATACTTGATCATCAGGATGAGTGTCAATTAGTAGTTTCAATGAAATAAAAGCAATAGCAATCGGCAATAAACGCAGGCTATGCTTTATCCAACTACGACCGGAAGAAATAGCAGGAAGCTGATCAACTAAATCTAACAAGGCAATTTTAAGTCTCTGTCTATTTAAAAAGAGGAAAAATGCCAAGGCCAGTAAATAGACAACTGAATTAAAAAAAGCGCCAACGGCAATTTTATAGAATAGGTTAATCAAAACAATGTTGACCATGACTGGAACCAGAATCAGTACGCCTAATAAGGTTGTCTTACGGTAAAGAAGTAAGACAGATCCCCCTATTTGCAAAAGGCCAATAATAACCGCCAGTGAATATGAATAACCATAATAGTACCAAGTCAAGCTCATTCCACTTAATGAGCTAATAGGGGTGTCTAAGGTGAAATCCGGGGTTTGAAACTGCGTTTTTAAAATTTTGGCAAAACCATAACTTGAAATCGATAAGGCCAACCAGTAGCGAATAATACCTTGTAGCCAAGCATGATGTAAAGGACTGTTGATGGTGTTATGTTGTTCGCGTTGACGCCATATCCAGACATAAACTAAGCTACTAAGCAAGGCCGCTCCAACCATCCCCACTAATACATACATGAAGTACTGGCCGTATTTCTCAAGGAACGAGAAAGGCAAGAATTCCAACGGGATCAGCAGTAGATTGAGAAGAGCAGTAGTAGCTAATACAGATTCACAAAATTTAAAGAACCAGGAGGTTCGATGATATGACATGGCTTCTATCATAACTGGACGGTAACTGGAACTAGGCACTAAGGAAAAGGCTTTAAATTTACTGCCTACTCATAAATCGTTCCGGTACCGCTTCTTTGATAAGCCTAAACGCGCAAAGCGTGGTCAGTTTTCTTGTATGTTATTAATTGTGGTGGCATTCAATAAAATAATAATTCATGTCCTTGCATTATTCAAGCAGTAAGGGCATAAACGATTATTCGTCTCGGGTAGGAGCGTATTTTGAGAATCAGTAACCAATTTATCATAATAAGAAGGTAGCCCGTAAAGATGACAGAGAATCCTCATCTTTACGGGCTACCTTCTTGTTAATTCTTATCCATCCAAAAGCGCAGGATGTTGCCGTCTGGATCGCTGAAGCTGACAATAGAAGCCCCTTCGCCCAGATCCATGATTGGATGAATTAATGGGATGTTGTGAGCCCTCACAATGCCTTCAATGTCATCTACCATAAAGGATAAAACTGTGTTGACGTTTGCTTGTGCAGCTACCTTTTGTTTAAGCACCGCATAATGAATCCCATTGTAGTCGCATTCCCAATGTTCAGGCGTATTGCCATGTCGGCTTAACGCCAAAGGGATGCCGAGTACATCGCGATAGAAGTTGGCTAATCGCTCTGGTTCAGGTGAGGACATGATAACCCCGCCGAGTCCTTTGACTTTTACTGTATTCATAATTATATCATTTATGATGTTTATCCGGTAAATATATATCACAAATGACATTAAACAACATAAATGATGTTTATTTTTATCTTTACATCAAAGATGATATATATATGAATAAAGCCGTTGAATTGCTCAATTTATGGGCGCACTATGAAGAGGAAAATCCCAAGGCTGATTTAGCCCAGTTCTGTCAAGCCTACTTAGTGAGTCAGCAGCCAAAAACCAGTTTAGCTACCTTTTGGCAATCTCCAATCCCTCCAGACAAGGCTAGCTTGCTGATTAAATTAATTGGTCGGATTTCTAAGCTACATACACTTCAGGCGCTGGCTGCTTTCAAAGAATTTGGCCTCAACAGCTTCGACGAGTTTTTGTATCTGAGTTCAGTGGCTTATATGGACAATCCTAAGAAGACCGATGTCATCTCGGCTCACTTTAATGAGTTATCCTCAGGCTTATTGATCCTTGAGCGGCTCAAAAAATCAGGTCTAACCCTGGAAGAAGGCGATGCGCTTGACAAGCGGACCAAACGGTTAAGGATAACCAACCAAGGGCAAAAGCAATTGGAATCTTGTTATCAAAAGTTGAATGAGGTGAACCAGCTGTGCTTGAAGGGACTGGATGAAGATCAAGTTGAGTTAGTTATTCAACTACTGCAACCGGTAGAAGCCTTCTTAGCTGAGTATTGGTTGGCGGCTAAAATGAAATGATAGCATGCAGG
>NZ_JAAFZH010000021.1 GCF_010435915.1 Spirosoma terrae
TACTTATTTTGGTGTGGATATGTATAAAATCCCTACTGACTCTGTCGATAGGGATTTTTGACCAACTAATTTAGCCCTTAGGCCGGAATACCTTCTCTCATAGCTCCTAACCCGCGCCATCCAAAGCGGACTATTTAGCGCTGCGCTTGATAATCGATTAAGTACGAGCCAACCTTCTGGAACACCAGAATTATTTACAGCTACTACAGAGACGGATATTGCTATCATCCATTAAGCCGTTAATGACTCATCCAACTAAGCTATAGCCAGTGTTATAAAACACTATTAATTGAACGAGTTTTAAACTTTAATCTGAATTTATATCTAATGAGCAGTAATAACGTTAACTCTCATTTATGAAATCGTTAAAAGGTACAGCATTGATTATGCTGATTGCATTGTTAATAGGCTCCGGTTTTACTAACCATAAAAAAACCAAGCAACCGCTACATATCCAGATTAAAACAATTCTGAAAGCGAGAGAGCTCTGGGTTAACCTAACCTTCTCCAACCAGTCAAAACAGCCCATTTACCTCAATAAACTGGACATTGGCATGAGCCCCAGACTGATGAATAAGCTCTTTCTGGTCAAAGAAGGCGGGCAGGAGATTGCCTATACGGGTGTGATGGTTAAACGGAGAACACCCACACTAGAAGATTTCGTGTTGCTAGAGCCAGGCAAAAGTGTGAAAACATCGATACGTCTTGATCAATCGTATGCCTTCAAGCCGGGCAAACACCGTTACATTATTCAGTACAGCCACTATCATGGATCACCTAACGATGAGTCGATCCTGAATGAGTTTACGTCAAACCCTTATTCTTTTAGCTTCTCAGCAGTGCCTAAATAGAACTGAGTTTGCGTAATACATTCAAATGCTGAGTCAAAATATCCACAAACGACTTTGACCGTAGTCAGCGTTATCAGTACAGCTAGCCCCTAGATCAGGGGCTTCTGACTTACGAAAAGCTCCGTTTCACTTTGAACGGTAATGAATAATCTTTTGTCGTTCGAGTTGCGGCAAAACCGAAATGCGCTAAATCGTATTGCTACGAGAGGAATTCATATATTAGCAAGGACGGCGCTTGTAGATTAAACTGAAAGCCACAACTTTTGGACTTGATCTTTAAAAATAGCAATGTGGGCGAGTAGAAAACAAAAAAGCACTCAACATTTCTGCTAAGTGCTTGACTTTCAGCGTGATCCCGAAGCGACTCGAACGCTTGACCGTCTGCTTAGAAGGCAGATGCTCTATCCAACTGAGCTACAGGACCAAAAAAGAAAAAAGTTTATAGTTTTTAGCTAAAAGGCTTACAGTTAACAAACCAACTGAAGACCATAAAACCGAAAAACTATAAACTTTTTAGTGTCGGGGTGGCAGGATTCGAACCTACGACCTCCTGCTCCCAAAGCAGGCGCGATACCGGGCTACGCTACACCCCGAAAATTTAGCTTTCTCTTCAGATCGCTCTGCGGAGAGAGAGGGATTCGAACCCTCGGTACCGTTACCAGTACGACAGTTTAGCAAACTGTTCCTTTCGGCCTCTCAGGCATCTCTCCGTAGCCTCTCGTCCGTTCCCGAACGATTGGGACACAAAGGTAGAGCGATTTTTCGTTCATAGCAATAGGTAGCGCATAAAATCTTTTTATAATTATTATTTTCGCCCATCCTCATCAAGTCCTAAACACATGCAACTCTATCACGATCAGGCCCATTACTGTATTTCATGAATTGGTTATATTCGTTATCAAGAACAGATTTTTTTTTATTTGGCCTCTTTTTCTTCTTCTACGGGCTCTATATTTTCAGAACATTCAGGCTCGCTCAGCAGCTTAATACGTCGGCTTGGGGGGTCATACCGAAATTCTTTTTACGTAGTAGTTATCTAATCCTATTAGTGCTTGCACTACTGGGACCTTCTTTTGGCGAAAGCAGTCAAACACTAACAACAACGGGACGCGACGTCTATTTTTTAATTGACGTATCGCGGTCAATGGACGCAACAGATGCCGCTCCCACTCGACTGGAGCGTGTCAAATATGATCTTGGCCAACTATGCGATACCTTACCGAGCGACCGGTTTGGATTAATTCTGACGGCTAATGAATCATTTGTCTTATCGCCCTTGACCGCCGATCACGATGCCCTCAAACGATTTATCCGCGATATACGAACGAATCAGCAGACAGGTAATGGAACTGATCTCTGTTCCGCTATTACGCTGGCTCACCAAAAATTCGTAACTGACTCGTCAACACGTCTAAATGCAAGAGCAATCGTTTTATTTAGCGATGGCGAAAATTTTGGCACCTGTAGTCGAACGAATCTATCTGCCTTACGAACGGCCGGTCTACCACTCATCACGGTTGGCGTCGGTACCGACATGGGCTCATCTATTCGCCAGGGCCGGGATTTTATCCGGGATGATGCCGGGCAAATTGTGCGTAGTCAACTAAATAGATCATTTCTTCAGCAATTGGCCAGCGATGGCAATGGACAATATATCGAAGCAACGAACAATCGGCCATACATACGCGAATTAGCCAGTCTACTTATGGCTCAGCAAGGGTTTCGCATCGATCAAAATCAAGTTTCTGTTTCGTCAAATAAGTATTTTTATTTTCTGATAGCTGCTCTCGTTTTACTTACTTTTGACCTGATGGTAACGGTAAGGACGTTCAGATTATGAAAGCATCTCAAACTTTCGCCTTATTTTTGGCTCCAGATGCGTTAATAACGTAATGACTTATTTATTCATTTTGGTGTGGCTCTGGTGGGAGATGCCTCACTCACTAAACCAGATTTCTCGGAATAATGAAGCTCGGCAGGAGGCTGAGGTCGCTTACGAAGCCGGCGATTACGTGCGTGCCATGCACTTATACGCTAACCTCAGCCGCATCACAACCACTATTGATCCGGGCGTACGCTTAAACTTAGGGCACACCTATTTTCAGCTTAAACGATATGGTAAAGCCCGCTCTCAATATGAGACGCTGCTTCGCTCAGACCGTTCCGATTTACGGACTATTGCTGCTACGCAACTAGGTGTCATTGCCTGCTTTCAGCAGGATTCCGCTTCGGCACTGAAACTATTTGAACTGGCGTTATTGGAGAATCCAGATAACGAAGCAGCTCGCTACGATTTCGAACTAATTAAAAAACGTTTTTCGGGGCAAATACCCAATCAAACATCCCGGAAGAAATCGGCTGAAACCAATTCGCAACAGCCCAGCAAACCACAATCGTCAAGCAGACAACAGGTTGAGCGATCTAATCGGCAGGATGAATTGTTGAATCGTTTTCAACGTCTGAATATTAGCGAAGAACAGGCGCTTCAACTACTCGATGCCATGCAGGACGACGATTTACCGTATGCCTTAACGCAATCGGCACGTCAGTCGACGGCCAAAAAAGCGTCGAATGGTAGCCGCTGGTAGTATAAGCCCTACAATCAGGTTGCTATGTTGTAGTATCGTTGCCTGATTTGATAACTGTAGCCAGCTCAGCATCCATCTGGCTGAACTTAACGAAATAGACCATGAACGAAGTCGTAATAATTTCTGCTGTTCGAACACCTATTGGGTCTTTTGGTGGTATTTTTTCCAGTCTGTCGGCCACAGATCTGGGTGCTGCCGCTATTCGGGGGGCATTGGCTCGCGCGGGTGTTTCGCCCGATCAGGTACAGGAAGTTTATATGGGTAACGTAGTATCGGCTAATCTGGGCCAGGCACCGGCCAAACAGGCAGCTGTTAAGGCCGGACTACCGACCAACATTCCCTGCACTACGATCAATAAAGTATGTGCATCGGGAACGAAATCAATTATGCTAGCCGCTCAAAGTATTCAATTAGGGTTAGCTGATGTCGTGATTGCAGGAGGGATGGAGAGCATGTCTAACGCTCCGTACTACGTCCCTAAGGCCCGTTTTGGATATAAATATGGCAATGGCGAACTAGTCGACGGCCTCGCTCGCGACGGACTGGTCGATGCATACGATCAATGTTCAATGGGTGTCTTTGCCGATCAAACGGCTAGTAAGTACACCATTAGTCGAGAAGATCAGGACAAGTACACCATTCAGTCATACCGACGAGCCGAGGATAGTACGCAGACAGGAGTCTTCAATTCCGAAATTGTTCCTGTTGACGTAACAGGCCGAAAAGGAGCCACGACCGTAACCGAAGATGAAGAATACAAGAATGTCATCTACGATAAAATTCCAACCCTTAAGCCAGCTTTTAGCTCAGAAGGAACAGTAACCGCAGCCAGTTCTTCGCCCATTAGCGATGGCGCTGCTGCACTCGTGATCATGAGTCGCCGGAAGGCCGACGAGTTAGGATTAAAGCCTTTGGCACGTATCGTTGCCTATGCCGATGCCGAACAAGATCCGCAATGGTTTACAACAGCCCCAACGAAAGCTGTACCTTTGGCCCTTGAACGGGCAGGGCTGGCTATTGATGACATTGATTATTTTGAGGTAAATGAAGCCTTTTCGGTGGTGCCACTCGCCTTTAGCCAACTGTTGAACGTACCACAGGAAAAACTGAATGTGCTGGGCGGAGCAGTCTCCATTGGTCATCCTCTGGGTGCATCAGGAGCCCGGATCGTAACGACGCTGACGAACGTACTGCAACAAAAAAGTGGCCGATATGGAGCCGCAGGCATTTGCAACGGTGGCGGAGGAGCCTCAGCCATTATCATAGAAAAACTATAAATAAGGTTGTCACTTTCTCCGGTCTTCACCCACAGAGAGTGATAAACAGACAATGAGTTAATGACTATACAAGAAACCAACTTTCAATTCCCTGGCCAAACGGGCTTCTACCGAGGTAAAGTTCGGGATGTTTATTCCTTCCCCGATAAGCTGGTCATGATTGCTTCTGACCGTATATCTGCTTTCGACGTAGTGCTTCCCCGCCCTATTCCCTACAAAGGTCAGGTTTTGAACCAGACAGCCGCCCATTTCCTGAAAGCAACGGCCGATATTGTTCCAAACTGGCTGCTCGACGTACCAGACCCTAATGTAAGTGTTGGTCTGCGCTGTGAACCCTATGCCGTTGAAATGGTCGTGCGGGGTTATCTGGCTGGTCATGCCTGGCGTCAATACCGCGATGGTCATCGGACGTTATGTGGAGTAGCGCTGCCTGAAGGTCTCCGCGAAAATGATCGTTTGCCAACTCCCATTATTACGCCATCAACGAAAGCCCACGAAGGCCACGATGAAGACATTAGCCGGGAAGAAATCATAAGCCAGGGTATCGTAAAAGAAGATGAGTATGTTCAGTTAGAACAATACGCGTTGGCTTTATTTAATCGCGGTACGGCGATGGCAGCCGAACGAGGCCTGATTCTCGTTGATACCAAATATGAGTTTGGGAATCTGAATGGCAAAGTCTATCTGATTGATGAAGTCCACACGCCCGACTCATCACGCTATTTTTACGCTGATACGTACGAAGCAAACCTAACAGCTAATCAGCCCCAAAAGCAGCTATCGAAAGAATTTGTTCGGGAATGGCTCATTGCCAACGGATTTCAGGGCAAAACGGGGCAAACAGTGCCAGTTATGTCCGACGAGTGGGTAGCCCAGATATCGGCGCGTTATATTGAGCTTTTTGAGACGGTTACGGGACAGCAATTTCAGCCCGCCGACCCAAGTATCGATCCTCAACAACGTATTGAAACCAATATCAGTCAATCACTTTCTAACTAAGTTATCGACGTAGTTTAGTCTGTTATCGCCCATGCAGTGAACGTAGACACACTTGTCGAGCAGTAACGTAACACATGTTTAATGCGGCATTGTTATAAAACCAAAAACCTTCAACCAACTAATTCCATGAATTATACGATTGAAAAAAACGAACAATATGCGCTGATTCGATTAGCCGATGGTGAGTTTAGTGAAGAAATTCCGGCTGACTTCGAGAATCTAAGCCGTTCGCTATTTCGGGAAGGCTACAGCAACATTATTGTCGATATGGCCCCTGTTCAGGCGGTTGATCAGGCAGGCGTAGCGACCATTCGGAAAATAAACCGACAATGTACCAACGAAGTCGGCTTATTGGTGTTAGTGACAAAGAATGATACCTTGATTGACTTTCTGGACAAGTCCAATATCGGCGATTTAACGATTCTACCTACCGTAGAAGAAGCCGTAGATGCGGTGTTCATGAATGAATTGGAGAATGATTTTCGTAGTGAGGAAGACGATGAGTACGACGCAGGAGGAAGCATCGGCAGAGATGCCGATTAACAGTCAACGTTTGCATCAGGATAATGAACACTCAAAACCCGCCAACCCCGCCTTTGCTCTAACGATCTTAGGAGCGGGGTCGGCTACGCCCACATTACGGTATCATCCAACAGCGCAGCTACTCACAGTTGGTAACGACTATATGCTTATCGACTGTGGCGAAGGAACTCAACTTCGATTACTGGAGCAGAAGTTTCGCCCAAACCGGCTGCGATATATTTTTATTTCGCATCTCCACGGCGATCATTATTTTGGCTTACCTCCCCTCTTATCGACACTCAATCTGGCTGGCCGAACAGATGATCTCTTTCTTTTTGGTCCACGGGGTCTGGATGAGGTTTTGACAACAATTTTCCGCGTATCGGACTCCCGACTGGGCTATCGAATCCATTTTCAGGCTGTTGACCCGGATAAAGCGACGATGCTGCTCGACCATCCGCAACTGACGGTTGAATCAATTCCCCTTCAGCATCGAATTGACTGTTCGGGTTATCTATTTCGCGAGAAACCGCACCCACGCCGGTTGCTACGCGAACGTCTACCCAATGACATTCCGGTTCAATACCTGAAATTATTGAAAGATGGGCACGATATTCTGAATCAGGAAGGCCAGATCATTCATGCCTCCGAGGATGTTACGGAACCTGCTCCCCCCGCCCGTTCGTTTGCTTTTTGTTCCGACACACGCTACGTAGAAGGCTTAGTGCCTCAGCTACGTAACGTTGATCTGCTTTATCATGAAGCTACGTTCCTCGAAGACAATGCACAACGAGCCGCCGAGGTGTTTCATTCTACGGCTAAACAGGCGGCTTCCATTGCCGCAAAAGCAGCAGTAGGCCGACTGTTGATTGGTCATTTTTCGTCACGGTATAAACAGTACGAGTCATTTGTTAGCGAAGCCAGGAGTGTTTTTCCTGAAACGTATATTGCAACGGAAGGAGAAACCATAGCCATTGAAAGTTGGAATAAGTAAGATTTCTGGCGGTCCGGTGCCGTTCAGCATGATTTTGTAAACTCCCGCCAGAAACTACTTATATTTAGCCCCAAATATTCGCTATTCATACATGTTAGCCTTTCGCTTAGGCTTTTTGGATGTCGGCTGGCTCGACCTGCTCGACATTTCACTAGTTGCCCTACTGATTTATCAGATTTATAATCTTGTCCGGGGTAGCGTTGCTAGTCGGGTGTTTATTGGCTACCTACTGGTTTATTTAGCCTATCTGTTGGTTAAAGCGCTGGGTCTGAACCTCCTGACTACTATTCTCGAATACTTTATTAGTGTTGGGGCTTTAGCGCTGATTATCATTTTTCAGCAGGAAATCAGGCGCTTTCTTTTGTTAATTGGCAAATCAACCAACGTAGCAAACAGCCGCTGGATACGGCGCTGGCTGCTACGTCAACCGGGTTCTGCTGAACCCATTACTCCGCTACGTCCTATTCTGGACGCCTGCAAAACACTAGGAGCTGAATTTGCGGGCGGGTTAATCGTTATTCGCAAAAACGACGATCTGGAAAAATTCATGCATTCAGGCGAATCGATCGACGCAGAGATATCTAAACCATTGCTCCTGGCTATTTTTAGTCAGTATAGTCCGCTACACGATGGAGCCGTAATTATTGGTGATGGGCGAATTCAGGCGGCTCGTTGTATTCTTCCTGTATCAGACGACGACGAACTACCTCCATCGTTAGGTTTTCGTCATCGGGCTGCTTTAGGGATGAGCGACGCTACCGATGCGGCTACGATTGCCGTTTCGGAAGAAACCGGCCGATTATCGTTAGCCCTTAACGGCGAATTGTTTACCAATCTTACTCTGACCGAATTAGAAGAAAGTTTGGTAAAGTATCTGCAGGAGCCAACTAAAAAAGCAATCGTATAGTTACATTATGCTACTTCATAAAAAAAGGAGTGATTAGGTTAAAACCTAATCACTCCTTTTTTTATGAAGTAAAGAGCTCTTAATAGTCTAACATTCGGGGTAGTTTTTTGGCCTGTTCAACAAAATCAGTCACCTGTTCAACAGACGGCGGACGTTGTGTAAACTGGCGTTTAGTGTTGATCTCGATCAATTTCGCATGCAGATTAACAGCCGAACGTTGCGCCAGTTCAACTACTGTATCAACGCCAGCTTCTTCCATTAGATCGCTATATACACGGCCTATACCTTTAATACGAGCTAAATCAGCACGGTTAGCTAACTCTAACAAAAAAGAAGGATCAATACCTATAGCTGACGCCAATGCTTTACGATCCTGAGGAGTTTTACTGGCTTCGAGCAGCGAATCACTGTCTACCAAGCCTTGTCCTTTCAAAGCGTAAACCATAGCGTCAGTAGTTCCACGAAGTTCTCCTAACGTAATACTCATAACAGATAAATAAGAGGTAGGTAAATTTTTTACTTAGTTACAGATCGACCCTCAATCTGCGTATATACTATTAACGAAATTAACGAACAAGATACTTTTTCCGAGTATCGTTTAACAGGAATTTTTTCTGAACGGTAAAACTATCGGGATGCATCTGTTCGAACTCGTCCTTCCATTCAGCATACCGTTCCGGTTCAGATTCCAGAAAGCGCTGCCTATCAATTTTTTTTAGAATCAGATAATCCTCAAAAGACATATGACAAATTGGCCTCTACTTAGTAACGTTCATACGGCAATTTATTGACTATAACAATAGATAGTAAAAGTAGTGCCGTATTACGTCTCTACTCATCTGACAAATTGACGTAATGTTACCTTAAATATATGAAAAAAACATCCTGGAACAAATCGTGAGCAGACATATGCTCACGTAAACTATAAATCGCATGAACACGCAGTTTGTGGCGTTTACCGATACGGGTTCGCAAGCAGGAAATCCCCCTGGACAAGACCAGGTTCTTCTCGATACGTATTCAAATACAGTCGTAAATGTAGCCAAAAAAGTAAGTCCCTCTGTGGTGCAGATTAAAGTTAGCGCCCGTAGCCAGAACAATGCCCAATCGGCTTCCCCAGGTCGCCGACCCGGCCAATCTCGACCCGGCAATAATGATGGCGGTACGGGCTCTGGCTTTATTATATCAACCGATGGCTATATCATCACCAATAATCACGTTGTTGCCGGGGCAACCAAAATAGATGTTGGTTTGCCAGATGGTCGCGAATTTGAGGCTACCCTCATTGGCCGCGATCCGGCAACCGATGTTGCGGTCATCAAAATTTATGCAGATGGGCTGAAAGCCATTCGTTTTGCTGATTCCAGACAAGTACAGGTTGGTCAGATAGCTATCGCCATTGGGAATCCATACGGGTTTCAGTATTCTCTGACAGCAGGTGTAGTCAGCGCCCTGGGCCGAACGCTACGTTCAGAATCAGGTCGGTTGATCGACGATGTTCTCCAGACTGATGCAGCGCTTAACCCTGGCAACTCTGGCGGGCCACTAGTTAACTCCAACGGCGACGTGATAGGCGTCAATACAGCGGTTATTCTGCCTGCTCAGGGAATTTGTTTTGCCGTATCGTCGAATTTAGCGGCTCTGGTTGCAGGCAAGTTGATTATGGAAGGTCGCGTTCGTAGGGGATATCTGGGCATTGCAGGCCAGCTTATTAATCTAACCGAACGTATCAAACAGTATAATCAGCTCACCATAAAAACAGGCGTAGTGGTTGCCAGTGTAGAAGCCGATGGCGTGGCTGGTAATAGCGAACTATTACAGGGCGATATTATTGTTGGATTTAACGGCGAACCAGTAGCGTCCGTCGACGATTTACACCGATTACTCACCGACGATACAATTGGTCGCCGTATTCAGCTAACCATACTACGTGAGAATCGGCAGAAAGGCGTATTTGTAGTACCCGGCGAACTAAAATAAACCATCGTCAAAACAGGCTTAAAAGCCTATTTATCGGCGTTCGCTCCGTCTCAGTCTGCCAGATCTAAAGATTTTTTCGCTGCTTTGATTAACAATGGCTATAAGTATATAGTTACTGCTATTAAGTTTCAGTAGTTCTTATTTACCATTCATTTCTATTTTTTATGAAACGCATTTTAGCAGTACTCTTCGTTCTAGTCGGCTTTTCAGCTTCAGCTCAGGAATTTAAGCCTTTCAAAGTTAATCTATCGATAGGCTACGCTAAACCACTTAATGCTGGTGTATCGGGTGGTGTCTTGTTCGCCGTAGAGCCTAAATATGGTTTAAGCGATAATTTTGATTTAGGTCTTCGGATTGAATTGGCGGCCGTTGCTCGTGGGATTGAAGTTAATGGCAACACAACCACTGGCGATGTAGGTGCATTTTCGTCTTACTTGCTTACGGGTAACTACCTGTTCGGCAAAGGTGGCATTCGTCCCTTTTTAGGGGTCGGAGCGGGTTTGTACAGCGTAGCTGCAGGTGGCACGGTTTCCGTTACGGATGGCCAAACACCACAACAGGTTAATCTGGTGGCAGCTACCAAATTTGGAGGAATGGTTCGGGCTGGTATTAAAGCTGGGCACTTCGTAGCTGCTGTTGAATATAACGCAGCACCAACTACCGATAACAAGTTGTCAAATACAACCATTACTAGTGAAAACGCTTATCTGGGCGTTAAGGTAGGTTTTGATATTGGCGGTGGCCGTAAATAAGCACGTTTCAGTGCGTATGAATACGAAAAGGGATCTCAGCTGAGATCCCTTTTCGTATTCATACGTACTTATTCTTTCGGCAGTATGAGCGGATGAAATCGAAAGCCTTTTACCCGATTGTATTCAAACGAAGGAGCGGGAATTTTAAAGAACTGAGCTGTGCCAATAAATCGCTGCAAAGAAGGACTGAACGTACCAATTCGGGACAAATCAGCATCCGGCGATATAAAGAATTGTCGATATCGTTCAAACTTTACTTCATTGCCATTTTGGTCGAATACACGGGGGTTATCGTGCCCGCCAATCATACCGCTACCGCTATAACCAAAATCCAGATTTAACCATCGTGGAAACGACGGCCCAACTGGCAATACAGAAGCCAGGTTGACCGATAGCCAATACTGCTGACCGTTATAATCTTTCAGCATCTGCACTCCCGTAGTACGACCTAATATATTGGGGCGATAGGGAGGAAATATAGTTTTTCGGAAGCCGTACTTTAACGTAACAACCTGTTGACCAGAGCCATACTGCTGACCCATAAAAAGGGCTGTCCCTGCTACGTTGGCGATCATATCACCTTTCGAAAAGCCCCATCCTTCCGAATAGCCGTCATACACTTCCAGGGTTGTCTGGAATAGCAAAGCCAGCAAACCACCTGTCAGAATACTAGCTCCTTCGTTTACGCCACTCCACCGCATGAGTTCGTAGCCTCCCCTACTCATGCAATAGGCCGTAGCGGCATGGCCCACTTTATCCATCTGAAGCCACTCGCGATTATCGTTGAACGAATGGAAGGGGACTTTTTTCTTATACCATTGTTTCTTCAGCATCAGCAACGTAACGGTATAAAAAGCGGCTGTTCCAATCAATACGCCAATAAATCGACCTTCACGAATACCGGCCGGATCTGTCGTTGAGGGTATAGGTGTGGCGGGAATAGGCTGAGCCCGAATAGAATGACCTGGAATAGCCACCGCCAAACTCAGTAATACCGCTACCCGCATCCAATGTTTCATGTACCAAAAGTACCAAAACAAGATGCTTAGTCGGTATCCGTTGTCAATTTTCAGATCAGAACCTTATTATTACGTACTGTCGACTACTGCCTAGCTGGTTAGTCAACGCGCAAGTCGTATAGATCGACTGCGCTACGTTAATCGACAAACAAGGATGCTGCTACCCGATCAGCAAACAGTTTACCCGCTTCCGTCAATCGGAGATAGTCGCCATCCTGCATTAGCCAGCCAGCTTCATACATGGCCTGAAGATCGTTGGCTTGCGTTTTAGCAAAATCAGCACTCAGTAATACACTTAACTCGCGTAACGAACAGCCCCACTTGGTGCGCAGGCCCGTCAATAAATAATCGTTCACCTGATCAGATACACTTAGCATTTCGAGCGTAGCGGGTACTTCTCCCCGGCGTATCGCACTGATGTACTGCGCATTATTGGCAACTGTATACTGACGGCTAACGCCATTGTATGAATGAGCACTGGGACCAACTCCTAGATACGCCTTCCGTTGCCAATAGGCCGTATTATGCCGGGCATATTGACCAGGTTTCGCAAAATTCGAGATTTCGTAATGCTCATATCCGGCCCCAGCCAGTGCCTTTGTCAATTCCTCAAACTGCTCAGCGGCCAGATTTTCATCAAGAGCAGCCAGCTTGCCTTTCTGCTGCCATCGACCAAAGGCCGTATCAGGCTCAATCGTCAACGCATAAGCCGACAGATGAGCGACGTCCAGCGACAGCATTTTTTGCAAATCAGTTTGCCATATACCTCCCTGCCGACGCTGCTCTTTCTGGTCGGGAATACCATAGATCAAATCGACGCTCATCGTCTCAAAACCAGCATCTCGCGCCAGTTGAATACAACGTTCAGCTTCTACCGCCGAATGGGCGCGATTCATCCAACGTAGCGTTTCGTCATCAAAAGTCTGGATACCAATGCTGAGCCGATTAACAAAAAGGCGTAATTGATCCAGTTTATCAACGGTAAGGTCGTCGGGGTTGGCTTCCAGCGTAATTTCAGCAGTTGAAGCAACCGAAAAATAGCGATGAATGGTCTCGAACAATTGACCCAATTCCGAAGCGGTCAGTAGCGATGGGGTACCCCCACCCAAATAAATTGTTTCGAGCGTTTTAGTCGGTAAATAATCCTTCTGTAAAGCAATTTCGGTGCAGATAGCGTCAACAAGCGCCGATTTCTGGCTCAGGTTGGTACTGAAATGAAAATCGCAATAGTGGCAGGCCTGCTTACAGAACGGAATATGAAGGTAAAGATGCATCTTACCCTAATGACAACAAAGGCAGGCATTGGGTTCCTGAGTACCGTATACTAACGACACCTGGAACGTATCACTACGTAGTGTTTAACCAATAGATTATGACTTAACTGTATTATTGCCAGTTAATCGTCGGGGCATTTTTTGCAGCGTTTGCCCTTTTTGTACTTCTTACAACATTTTTTCAGGACACATTCGCCACCTACAAACGGGTTGGCTTGAAGGACCGGCTTAGACGTTGTTAACGAAGCAAAAGACTCAGAAAGAATGAACTCAGCAGTCATTTGTACCAATTGTTTACGATACAAAGGTACGTTGTTTAGATTTATTACAAATTAAAATTAACACTAAATATTTTCTGGTAGCCCAAAATGGTGCTCTGGAGCCATTTACTACCTTTCTCTGGCATCCATTTACTACCTGTAGATGACTATATTAGCCATCTACAGGCGGCCGGGCTACATGATTTCGCCCGACAGATAGAGCTGTACCTGCCCTGAAATATCGACTCGTTCGCCTTTTAACAGGCAACGTAGATAACCTCCCCGCTTTGATAATTGAAGCGCTGTAAGGTCATTTTTACCAAGCTGTTCAGCCCAGTAAGGAACGAGCGTAGTATGCGCTGAGCCTGTTACCGGATCCTCGTCAATACCCGACTGGGGGCCAAAAAACCGGGAAACAAAATCAATCCCAGAGCCAGGTTTACCCGGAGCAGTTACGATAACACCACGGGCCGGAACGGTGCTCATCTCCCGAAAATCAGGTTCCAGGGCTTCAATCTGCGCCTGACTTTCGTAAATCAGCATATAGTCGGTTTTCCCTTTATATACCTGCAATGGCTTCTCATTGAGGCTGGTCAGCAAAGCAGGCGGCTGGACGTTCGCCTTGTGAACCGTATCGACCGGAAAATCGAGTGTTAACCAGCCATCCTCACTACGGCATACCTTTAGCTGACCGCTACGTGACTCAAAATAGATATGATCTGTTTCGGGTTTCTGCTCCAGAAAAAACACTACGTAGCCGGTCGCTAACGTAGCATGACCGCATAGATCAACTTCAACGGTTGGCGTAAACCAGCGAATATGATAATTCGCATCGCCCTCTGTTTTCACGTAGAAAGCCGTTTCGGCCAGGTTATTTTCGGCAGCAATTTGCTGCATCTGGTCGTCGGGCAACCAGTCTGTAAGGGGCACTACGGCAGCGGGGTTCCCACTAAAGAGCCGATCCGTAAACGCATCAAGTTGGTAAACACGCATGATTTCAGTGAGAAAAGTCACGAGCGATTTTCATCTTCGAAAGACAGTTATCGCCGGACAAGGTTATAGGGTATAATCTGTTTAGGAGGGTTCTTTTTTACTCATTATTTCGTCCAGCGTTCGTTGCGAAAAAGCCGTTAACGATGGCAGAATTATATCAGCAATATCAAATTTAGGGTTTGTTCGTTCAAATTCGGCAGGCACCGCCACAGTACGCATGCCAGCCGAGTAGGCCGACAAAAGTCCACTACCCGAATCCTCAAAAGTCACACAGTCGGCGGGAGCTACTCCTAACTTGCGGGCGGTCCCCAAATAAACATCGGGAGCGGGTTTGTTACGGGCCTCTAACGTAGCAGAATGCCAAAGCGTCAGATAGTCCCGAATGCGGAGCCGATCAACCACTACTTCAATTAAACTCATCGGCGATGCTGATGCAATAGCGGTAGGAATTTGCTGCCGATAAAAAAACTCCAATGCACCAATAGCACCGGGCATGGGCTCAGCTAACCGGGCAATACGTTCATGGACACCAGCGGTAATTTCTTCGCCCAGGTCGGCATTTGTTCTCCCATTGGCGGCCTGCTCTGTCCAGGGAGCACGGGCAAACCAATAATTAACGACATCTAAAATTGGCAGGCCCGTTGTTTGTTTACATTCTTCATCGGTCAGCAGCAAGCCAACGGTTGCAAACACCTCACGTTCCATAGCTCGCCAGTGGGGTTCCGAATCCACCAGCAGCCCATCCATATCAAATATTGCTGCGCGTATCAAAATCTAGCTGTAAGGGTTAAGTTCAGTCAATTGGATTGGTAGATGGCCGGGTTCGGCTGCTGACTGATACGATCAACCGAAAGCCACTTCTTATACATCGGCTTTCCGGAATGGCTTTACATCGACCGTATCCCAAACGCCTTCAACAATGTAAGGATCTGATTTGAGATAATCGTCCAGTTGCTCCTGCGTGTCAAAATCAAGCAGCAACATGGAACCAATCATAGCACCTGATGGATCGAGCAATGCACCTCCTACTAAAAAATGCCCTTTTGCCTTCAACGCCCGAACACACTCCAGATGGGCAGGCCGAACGGCCATACGGCGATCGAGTGCATTAACATGGTCGTAGGCATGAATAACGTATTGCATTAACGCTGTAACGAATTTTGTAAGGCAAGATACCATCTTTCTGCAAACTAGTAGTAGTCTGGCTTATCATATTCATAAAACTTCATGAAACACGTAATTCCTGACAAGGAATACGTAGCAATCCGCCCAGTTTCACGGATTGGTCAAAAGATTCTTTAGTCTCTTTCGCTACTACGGTATATCGTTAATGAGTTTATAATTAATTTGAGCCTTACAATCTGAATCTGTGTGCTTTCATGACAAAAACTACTCTTCATCACATGCGTAGTAGGTACCCATCACTCCTCATTACGTTGATTTCAGGGCACCTTCTTGCCCAACCGCAACCCACCAAACCCGCTGGTACGCCGGACCGAATGCAACTCACCGTCGAAACCATTATGCAGGATCCCAAGGTTTGGATGGGAACATCACCGTCTAACCCCTACTGGTCCGATGACTCGAAAACGCTGTATTTCGACTGGAATCCCGAGCGGGCCAAAAGCGATTCTCTGTACAAAATCTCGTTCACAAGTGGCAAAACCCTCACGGCTACCAAACCGCTGAAGGTCAGCCCCACCGAGCGTCGGGCCTTACCTACCGAACCGATCTCGGCCTTCAATCGCGCCCGTACGCAGCGCCTGTTTGAAAGACAAGGCGACGTATACTGGCTCGACGTTAAAACGGGTCGTATTCGGCAGCTTACCAATACGGTCGAATCCGAAAGTAACCCTGTTTGGTCGGGCGATGAACAACGGGCTATTTTTCGACGTAGCAACAATCTGTTCAGCATTAATCTGCAAACGGGCGAACTGACTCAGCTGACCGATTTCAGACCAGGAGCTAAAAAAGCAGACCCCAAACTGACCGACTCCGAAAAGTTTTTAAAACAAGACCAACTGCGGCTATCGACCGTTTTAAAGGAACGCAAAGATAAGAAAGATGAAGCCGACCGAATCAGTAAAGCCGACCGACCGAAACGTCCGAAAGAAATCTATCTCGACGACAAAATGCTGTCGATTCCGCAGGTCAGTCCTGATGGCAAATTCATTACGTATCGCCTGGCGAAGAGTCCAACCAATGCTAAAACCGCGCAGGTGCCTAACTACGTAACCGAATCGGGTTATACGGAAGAACTGTCTGCCCGGACAAAAGTTGGCTCTCCACTGCCGAGCTACGAATTTTTCGTGTACGACGTAGCAAAAGACACGGTTCGGACTGTCAGTACTAAAGATATTCCGGGCATAGGCGATAAACCCGACTATCTGAAAACAACCGCCAAGGCGAAAGCCGATACCGCTAAAAAATCGCGGCCAGTCGTTGTCAGTACGCCTGTCTGGTCAGAAGATGGCAAAGTGGCCGTGGTGGTCGTTCGTTCGCAGGACAACAAAGATCGCTGGATTATGCGGTTCGATCCGGAAGCCCTCAAACTGACGCTGCTCGATCGTCAGCACGACGAAGCCTGGATCGGCGGACCTGGCATCGGCAATCAGAACTCCCCCGGCAATATGGGCTTTCTAGCGGATAATCAAACCTTGTGGTTCCAGTCAGAAGCCGATGGCTATTCCCATCTCTATTCGATCAATGTCCTAACGGGTAGCTCAAAAAAGCAACTCACTTCGGGCAAGTTTGAAGTGCAACAGGTTCTATTATCGAAAGACAAGTCTCATTTCTTCCTGCAAACCAACGAAGTACACCCTGGCGAACAGCATTATTACCGGATGTCGGTCAACGGTGGCGAACGCGTTCGGCTAACGACAATGACCGGCGCCAATGAGGTTACCTTGTCTCCCGATGAAACTCGGCTGGCCATTCGCTATTCGTCAAGCAATCAGCCCTGGGAGCTATACGTAGTCGAATTGAAGGAAAAAGGAAAAAGTGAACCGTTAAAACTGACCAGTTCCCAAACCGACGCCTTCAAAAGTTACCCCTGGCGCGAACCAGCCGTCGTGACTATTCCAGCCCGTGATGGCCAAACCATTTACGGACGACTCTACAAACCCCAGAATCCATCGGGAAAGACGGTGGTTTTTGTCCATGGAGCCGGTTATCTGCAAAATGCTCATAAGTGGTGGAGCCAATATTTCCGGGAGTATATGTTCCACAACCTACTGGCCGACAAAGGGTATACCGTACTGGATATTGACTATCGGGCTAGCGCGGGTTACGGTCGCGACTGGCGGACGGGAATTTATCGACATATGGGCGGTAAAGACTTAACCGACCATGTTGACGCCGTTAAATGGCTCGTGCAGAATCATGGCGTCGATGAAAAACGGATTGGCTTATATGGTGGATCGTATGGCGGTTTCATTACGTTAATGGCCATGTTCACCACGCCCGACGTATTTAAGGCAGGGGCAGCGCTACGTCCCGTAACTGACTGGGCGGCCTACAATCATGGCTACACGGCCAATATCCTAAACGAACCGCAGAGTGACTCCCTCTCCTATCGCCAATCGTCGCCGATTTACTTCGCTGAAGGCTTAAAAGGGCACCTATTGATCTGCCACGGTATGGTCGACGTGAACGTGCATTTTCAGGACACTGTCCGACTATTGCAGCGGTTGATCGAACTTCGTAAAGAGAACTGGGAAGTTGCCGCCTATCCAATGGAAGATCACGGGTTTGTAGAACCAACCAGTTGGATGGACGAATACAAACGAATCTTAAAATTATTTGAGGAAAGACTGTAAGGGTAGTTGACTAGTTTCACTCTATAACTAAAAAGGAGCTTGTTGCGATAGACAAGCTCCTTTTTAGTTATTACTGAACCAGTACACGAATAACCGATTTTCGATCACCCGCTTCGGCTTTTAATAAATATAAGCCCGATGAAACGCCCGATAAAGTCCACTCAGCCTGTTGCTTGCCCGTAAACGCAGGCATCTGATAATCGCCTACTACACGGCCTGTTCCATCCAATAACTGCAATTGTATAGGCTGCCGCTTCGTCTGCTCAATTTCGATTCGTAATTTATCGACTATTGGATTCGGCACCACACGTATCGACAAATCGCCCACGGGCTCAGTTGCCGTTAAAATAAACGTCAGCATATTCGACGGTAGCGAAGCACAGCCGCCCTGCGTAACAACAACGTAATAGCTACCACTCTGAAAAGGCAGTAATGTTGGCTGATTGGCATTCGGCACCGGTTTTCCGGCGCTGGTATCCACCTTAACGTACCACTGAATACCGGTCAATACGTCAGCAACCGACAACGTAGTGCTCGTTTGGGTTATAACGGGTTGGGGCGGGATTGGTGCCAGAGCCGAAATAGTAACAAACGTTGTCTTTGTGGCGCAGCGGTTACTATCCAGCACACTAACAGTATAGGTTCCTTCGGCAAGTCCTTTTTGCGACTGCGTCCTAGCCTGAAGCGTGTCTCGCTGTTCCGTTTGCCAGTAGAACGTAAACGGTTTTGTCCCGCCTGTTACCTGAACAGTTGCTTCGCCATCACGCCCACCCGCACAGGCAACATTTTTGATGGTTCCCGGCGAAAGCGACAAAGCAGCGGCATCCGTAACAACGGCTGTAACCGAATCCGTACAGCCAACCTCGTCTGATACCCGGAAGCGGTACGTACCCGGTGGCAGGCTAGGAAACTGATTACTCGCCTGATAACCACGGCCAATTAGCTGGAACTGCCGGCCTGTGCCCGTACCTCCGCCACTGGTAAGCGCTACGCTGCCCGTTGGGCACACACAACACGTTGCGGCAACAGTTGAAGCCTGTACTTTTAGTGGGTCGGCCTTGCCAATCGTTACGGGTAAAAGAGCCGTACAGCCATTTGAGTCGGTTCCTACGACGGTATAGTTTCCCATCGCCAGGTTTTTGAACAGGTTACTTTTCTGCGGGGCCGCCGTGGTCGTTAGCTGGTATTGTACAGAGCCCGTTCCGCCACCCGGCGTCAACGTAATAGACCCGCTATTGTCTCCGAAGCAATTAACCGGTATCACAGCCGCCGTTAAGGATAGTGTACGAGGCTCCGAAACAACAAACGCTTTGGTTCCCAGGCAGCCGTTGCCATCTTTTACTGTAATTTCGTAAGTCTTTGCCGAAAGCCCCGTAAACAATGTTCCTGCCTGAAATGGCCCGGTTCCCAGTTGGTACTGATACGCTCCCGTGCCCCCCGTGCTCGATACGTTAATAGTCCCATCTGAAGAACCTGCACATTTTGGCAAAGCAATGGTTGCTTTTATGTCGAATGATTGAGGAGCCCCAATCACAGCCGTTTGCGACGTAGTACATCCCACACCATCAACGGCTGTTACTACGTAGGTACCTTTGTCTTTCAGATCCAGAAAACTTTCTCCTGTTTGCAGTGGTCCGCCATTAATCTGAAAACGATAAGGCGAATTGCCTCCGCTTGCGGCCACCAGTATACCCCCATCCGATCCGCCCGAACACTTGGCATTTACGGCCTTGACCGTTAGTGTTAACGGCTTGGGATCAGTGATCGTTACGGTCGTCTGAGCACTACAGCCAATAACATCTTTTACAGAAACCTGGTACGTACCGGCTTTTAGATTCGTGAAAATATTTGATTCCTGCCCGCCCTGACCATTCAGCAAATATTGTCTTGGTCCGGTTCCACCGGTCGACGTAGCAAAAATCTGTCCGGTGCTGGTTCCGGCGCAGAGTGCCGGACTTGGCGTTGCGCCGATGGTTACTCCCGGCGAGAGCAGGAGTTGTGCTGAAGCGCTATTGACAGTCCCACATTGGTTCGTTAAGGAAACAGCATACGTACCGGCCTGCGATCCCTGTACATTCGCCAGCGACAATCTAGAACCGTTGGCACCGGCTATAGCAGCTCCGTTACGTGTCCAGGTATAGGAAATACCGCTTCCATTAGCCGAAACCTCAAAAACGACTGTTGAATTTTCACAAGCCGACTGCGACACGGGCGATCCAACAATGGATATTGGCTGATTTACGGTGACGGTACTGTTCGCGGTAGCCGTTGTCGTTCCCTGAGGCCCCGTTACTGAACAAGTTGCTTCATACGTAGTTGTTTGGGTTGGTCTTACCGTTATGCTTGCGGTTGTCTGCCCGCTTGCCCATTGGATTTTTCCGGCAGTTGGACAGCCGGCCAAATTCAACGTAGCACTTCCACCCGAGCATATGGCCGCTGTTGCTGGTGTAATCGATAGCGAGATAGTAGCGGTTGGCGCGGCTGAAATAGACGTCACGGCATAAAAATCATTTACGCCTAACGAATCTGGTTTGGTACGTGCTTTGCCTAAGCTACTGGTAGCCATACAAAGGCCTAATGCCCATATGAGTAGTAAGCCTGAATGCCTGAATAAGAAAGAAGAAGTAGAAGGTAAACGAACGCTCATGAACTAACCGATTTAACCACAGAGCAGCAAAGGTACCTCTTTATGCTATGTAACCCACAGTGCCCTTCATTCGTCAGAACGGTTTTTTAGCACAAGGCAACCTGACTGCTATGTACAGACCCTTTTTCTTAGGGTACGGTTCGAAGTGATGGCCTTATCGGCCTGCCGAACGGGAGTCAGCTTTGTTTGTCAATAGAAAACCCGAGTTGCGGCCCGGGTTTCAGATACTGTTAATAAAATAGGCCCCAGTCGTCCGGAGCATCATTGTCTTTATCAAAACCGTTTACCCACTCTACAAACAGCAGGCGAAACTGTTCGATCTCATCGCGCAATACATTCAGATAAGCAGGAGTAGCCAGTTTTTCAGCTTTGCAGTAAGACGTTTGTGCCAGCAACTCGCGAGCGTGCATTTTAATAATCACTGCGTTTTCCATCCGCAACGTATAGAGATCTCCGCCCTCAGCACCCACAATTTTAGGGGCCAGCATCATAGCGTTGGCGAGCATTTGCTCATGCATCATCAACACATCATCCTCCTTGTTGATCGTTTCAACAATGGCCTGAGTGAGTTCCATGATTTCATTAGCTTTCCGTAAGATCGGCAGATTTTTGATCCGTCGATTCTCCGCTTCCATTTCAGCACGAGCTTCTTCAGGATCGTAATCCTCATCAAAACCGTCCCAGTCCATGAAACTATCGTCGTCGTCCTCGTCGTCAAAGTTCATTGCGAATCGGCGAAGGGGTTCATTACCTTCTCATGGACAAAGTAACACAAACCTTTCGCTAAAACAAACCTATATCCTTAAAAACTAACAATGACGTAACGCTACATTCCAACCCATTTACAAGAATAGTCCATTAAGTAACAGCTTGTAAAATGGGGCATTTTACCATATGTAAATCTATACAAATCAAACCGTTACAGTTTTACATCTCAAGTAAATGATGTAGTATAACGAAAAGATATGCTTTCTTTGTTAAGCCACTCAATAAACTAGCCAATCGGATACGTAGCACAGCGCCTTCAAGATTCCCTGAAACGCTCAGTTCATAACCAAATAGCTACCATCTACATACTTTTCCATCAGGACAAACTCTTATAAAGCCTCCATATGCCATTAAGAGACTACAAGCCATCTTTTTAGTTAACGTATTTTACATAAAGCACACCAAATGCCATTAAATAGTATATATAAAAATTATTGAATAATCTATCTGTAGCCATTTGTTCGAAGACAGGATACAGTTTATTTTTGATTAACGATTGCTTTATCCCTCATGAATTTAACGCTAAAACTTATTCGATCTCTACTTCTTGTTGCCTCTCTATGGCTATTTGAGATCTCTCTGGCTACGGCACAACTCAACGTTTCGTTCCCCGTAAACCGAATGATTATTCAACGTAACAATGCCAACCAGGCAGTTGCCCAGATTGCCGGCAGCTACTCCGTTGACATCGACGCGGTGGAAGCACGAGCGGTTGCCCGTGCCCAGGGACAGGGTACTACAACCGGCTGGACAACCATTCAGACAAGTCCATCAAATGGTCAATTTAACGGTACGCTTACCATTATGGGTGGCTGGTACACCCTAGAAGTTCGTGGAAAACGTAACGGCCAGGTCGTAGCCTCGGTATCGGTAGATCGTTTTGGCGTAGGTGAAGTTTTTGCCATTGTTGGTCACTCAAACGCCCAGGGGTCGGCCTGCTTTATTCCAAGTGATAATTACACTATCGATCATTGCCCTACTACGTCAGGAGCTGTCGATGACCGGGTAACGGTGGTGTCGTTAGATCAATCAACGCCTGAGTTTCAGCAATATGAGAATACAGCCAATACGCGCTACTTACCAGGTCTTATATTCAGCCAGTTGTCAACCTGGAGCGGTATTTCGCCGTTCGCAAGAATGTCTTGGTTCTGGGGGCGTATGGGCGATAATCTGGTTCAGCGTATTCAGGTACCGGTCCTTTTCTACAACGCGGGGTTTGGTGGTTCCAATATGGAACAAACCTACAAAGCTGCCTACGACATTCCTTTCGATCATGGCTTCATCAAATATTCTATTCGGATGCCTTACGTAAACATTCGAAATCTGATGAATCTGTACGTTCCCACAACTGGTATTCGAGCCGTTCTTCTTCAGCACGGCGAAAACGACCGGGGCAATCCTACCGACCTGATTGTTTCCCACCATTATGGCGTAATAGACAAAGTACGGCAGGAATTTAATAAGCCTAATTTATCCTGGATCATTGCGCTTTCGTCGTATGCGGGCGGACGCTTTGATAACGTTCGCCAGGCTCAACAGCAAGTCATCAACCGATCGAACTATTTAACCTTTCAAGGCCCTGACCTGGATAATATATCTTCGCTGGAAGATCGCCCGGATGGTATTCACTATTCGCCTTCTGGTCAGGAAAAAGTAGGACTTCTGTGGGCGCAATCGATAACGAACAGTTATTTGCAAACAATGCAACCGTATATGGCCGAAACTCAACCGTTGGCCAGTATTGCCTGTGCAGATGGCAACCAACTAACACTAACCCAACCAGCAGGTTACCAATATATCTGGAACAATGCGGCCAGTTCTCAGGCCCTAACGGTAGGTGAAGGTATTTACTCCGCTCGGTTAATCAACGGGCAGAACAAAGTCCTGTTTTCTCCGCCCGTCGCCGTACCCAGTTCCGTCAGACCGGCCAATCCTACTATTACCACGAGTGGATCAGTATCCTTATGTCAGCCAGGCAGCGTAACGCTTACATCCAGTTATGCGGGTTCGAATGTATGGAGCACTGCCGAATCGACTCGCTCGATCGTTGCACCTTCTACCGGCGTGTTTTCCGTAACGGCCGTAAATCCGGTCTACGGTTGTCGATCCAATGCAACAAGTTTTACTGTCTCGCTCTCGCCAACCGACCTAGCGCTTTCCATTGGTGTCAGTCGTCGGACAGTAGCTGTAGGCGATACAGCTACCTTTTTTATCACAATAACCAACGAAGGTGGTTGCGACGCGGGTGCCGTTACGTTCCAAAACCGACTACCCGACAATATAACCTTTGTATCATCGGCCAATCTGAGTGCGGCTAATGGGATTGTTACGGGTACGCTTACCAACATCCCCGTTGGCCAGTCGATTATACGTCGATACGTAGCGCGGGTAACAGCGCCTGGTACGTATCAAAATGCAGCTCAGTTAACCGCCCAGACCCGGCTGGACCCCGATAGCCAACCGAATTCAGGTACTGCAGACGGACAGGACGACGCAGCTACGGCTGATTTACGTACTACGGCCTCTGGTGGTTCTCTCTACGTATCGGCCAATCCTAATCAAACGCCATTGCCAGCCGTACAGGGCAATCAGCCTGCACCAACATCCGGTAAGGCCGATTTGAGCCTTTCTATGGAAGCTAGCCAGCGTTACGTTACGGTAGGGCAAATTGTGAAGATTACGATTAAGGTAAATAACCTGGGTGCGTTAACTGCGACCAATATTAAAATAAGGAATGATCTACCAACGGGTCTGCAACTTGTTACGCCACTTCCGGCCGGAATGACCGTTAACGGATCAGTGCTAATGGCCTCCATAAATCAGTTGTCCGTAGGCCAGACAACGAGTCTGACATTCAACGCCACTGTGGCTACCACACAAAATACATTCTCAAATGCCGCTCAGGTCTGGTCGGTCGATCAGGCCGATCCCGACAGTACGCCCGGTAATGGCACAACCAACGGAGAAGACGATACGGCCCAGATTGATTTCCGAACAGATAGCAGTACGACCGGAGCGCGAATAGGCACTGCAACATCCTCACCTGCACCGGCTTTACCCAAAATTAACGGCACGGTCCAACATCGGTTTTCCAGAGAAGGCGGCCAATAGCGGGGTCGGTTTTTGAGAAAAGCAACGAACGAATCCAACAAAAATGAGGGCAATCTGTATATTTGTTGACTTTATAAGTTGCTTTTCCCACTGTACAGAATGACGTATTGTTTAGGAATCAAAGTGGCGTCGGGCTTAGTAGCCATTGCCGACAGACGGCTAACCTCCGGCTCCGAAGTGTCATCGAATCGCAAAGTTTCGGTTCATGAAGTCGAAAATCACTCGCTTTTTATCATGACTTCTGGCCTTCGCTCCGTTCGTGATAAAGCAATTACCTATTTTAAAGAAGTAATTGCGGAGCAGGATCGCTCATTTAACAAATTATATAAAGCGGTCAATGCCTTTGGCGAACAGGTAAAGCGGGTTGCTCAGGAAGACAAAGCATCGATTATAGCCAGTGGTCTGAATTTCAACTTAAATGCCATCGTTGGCGGACAGTTGGAAGACGACGAAGAGCATAAGCTGTTCATGCTCTATCCGGAAGGAAACTGGATTGAAGTCGACCAAGGCTCTCCGTTCAAAATTATCGGCAATTCGGGCTACGGCAAACCGCTGCTCTTTCGGAACCTTTCGTACGAAACCAGCATGGAGGAAGCGCTAAAAATTGGCTTTTTGGCCTTCGATGCTACCCGCGTTAGTGCTAATGATGTCGATTATCCGCTAGACGTAGTGATCTACCCGAAAGATAGTTTCCATATGACCGAATACCGGCTGGAGAAAGAAGATATGGATGAAGTCTCCCACCAATGGAGTGCCTTGCTGAGCAATTCTGTCCGGAAGCTTCCGTCCTATTGGATGGACCCTATTTTCAATAAAGTCCGTTCTGTAAAAAATGTATGACTTACGAAGTATGATGTATACTATATGATACGTAGTCATTTTTCATAGATCATACTTCATACGTACTACTTCATCTTTGCCATGCTGCTTCACGTTCGGCACCAATCTGATTACAACTACGATATTCCGGTTGCTCTAGGCCCTCAGACGCTGTATCTGTATCCCCGAACGTATCCCTACCAACGGCTGCTCAATTATAGTCTGGTTATTGACCCTAAACCATCTCGCATTGTCCGAAACATTGATGTTGAGGGCAACGTGCAGCAATTGGTTTATTTTAATCATCCGACCAACTATCTACGCGTTACGGCCGAAATGGAGCTACAGTCCGACGAATTCAATTCGTTCGATTTCGTTCTTTTCCCGTTCGATACACAACGCGTGCCATTCCGATATCCAAAGTCAGAACAAGATCTGCTGCAGCCGTATCTGGAACGGGTTGGGGTTACACACCGAATTGACGACTGGGCCAAGCAACTCGCAGCAAAATCGGGCTGGCAAACCACTTCCTTTCTAATGGCGCTCAACCAGGCTATTCGCGAATTTACGTATGAGGTTCGGGAAGTGGGGGCCCCGTTTCCACCCGAACAAACGCTTACGCAACGTAAAGGCTCCTGCCGCGACTATACAACCTTATTTATGGCAGCATGCCGTAGCCTGGGCATTGCGGCCCGCTTTGTTAGTGGGTATTTATTCGGTAATCCGCAACAGGAACATCAGCTCCACGCCTGGGCCGAAGTGTATTTACCCGGTGCTGGCTGGCGGGGTTTCGACCCCACCGAAGGATCAGTGGTTGTCAATCGGCATATCTTTTTAACCTCAACCGCTAAACCCGAACTGGCCGCCCCTATCAGCGGTACGTTTATCGGCAAGGCTACATCGACGCTACGTTCTGAATTAGTATTTGTATAAATAGACTAAACAATAGGGCAATTTCATGTAAAACGCTATATCTTTTTCGTCACTGGCACGTTTACCTGCAAACTGGCAGCTATCTTTGTAATCTTATCAGAATATTTATCAGACCCATCACGTGGCATTAATAAAGTCTATTTCCGGAATACGAGGAACGATTGGGGGGCGCAGCGGAAACGGACTGACGCCTTTAGATGTGGTTAAATTTACGGCTGCTTTTGGCCAGTGGCTCCGGCAACGGAATCCGTCAAAACAAACCGTAGTTATCGGGCGCGATGGCCGGCTATCAGGCGAAATGATTTCTAAGCTCGTTTCGTCGACCTTACAGGGGTTAGGGCTGAACGTAATCGACCTGGGCTTGTCAACGACCCCAACCGTTGAACTCGCCGTACCCGCTGAAGGAGCAGCCGGTGGCATTATCCTGACAGCAAGTCATAATCCAATTCAATGGAACGCGCTTAAACTTCTGAACGAAACCGGAGAATTTATCTCCGCTCAGGATGGAGCCGACGTATTGTCCATTGCTGAAGAGGAGTCCTTTGATTTTGCTGAAGTACGTAAACTAGGCAGTTATCAACCCGACACCTCATGGCTGCAGAAGCATATCGACATGATTCTGGCTTTGCCACTGGTTGATCGGAACGCGATTGCTACCCGAAACTTCCGGATTGTTGTGGATGCGGTTAACTCAACCGGAGGAATCGCCGTACCGATGTTGCTGGAAGCCCTGGGGGTAGAAAAGATCACTAAACTTCATTGCGAACCAACCGGCCACTTTGCCCACAACCCTGAACCACTGCCTGAAAACCTGCGCGACATCATTAAGGAGATGGAAAAAGGCAATGCCGATCTGGGTATTGTGGTCGATCCAGACGTTGACCGGCTGGCTCTGATCTGTGAAGATGGCTCTCCGTTTGGCGAAGAATATACGCTGGTTTCGGTAGCAGATTTTGTTCTGAAAAACAAGCCGGGCAACACCGTCTCTAACATGTCGAGCACTGTTGCCTTGCGGGACGTAACGCAGAAATACGGAGGCAACCATTATGCGTCGGCCGTGGGCGAAGTCAACGTAGTGGATATGATGAAGGAGCAGGATGCCGTTATTGGTGGCGAAGGCAACGGCGGCATTATCTACCCCGATTTGCATTATGGCCGCGATGCATTAGTAGGTATTGCTCTCTTCCTGACTCATCTGGCTAAGTCCGGCAAATCAGCCTCTATGCTACGCCGAACGTATCCTAACTATTACATTTCCAAGAACAAAATTGAGTTGACCCCCGATATCAATGTCGATGCGGTGCTGGAGAGAATACAGGCCAAATATGCCCGTAATCCAATTAATACCATCGACGGTGTTAAGATCGAATTCGATAAAGAGTGGGTTCATCTTCGTAAGTCGAATACAGAGCCAATCATTCGTATCTATTCAGAATCAGACACCTTGGCAACAGCCGATCATCTGGCTGGCAAAATCATTAACGATATTCGGGAAGTCATTGCCGAAAAACGATAAAACGACTTTACTACTATTCCAATCCCTTGATAGGCCGCTACAAACGTAGCGGCTTTTTTATACTATGAGCGTGCGGATGATTCTTCTGCTACGTTCTGGTGGAAAATTTTGCCTTTCCTACAGCAACGCTCGGCCGTATAATCCGTCGATCCAGATAAAATACAATTTGGCTAGCTGGCGGTATTTATATATTTGCCAGATGTGTTGGATAACTAAAAATATGTAAAGAAAGTATTCTAATATTTACAGCGTCATATAAGTTTGCTGTAAAAGGGAAATAAGTCAATTTTAGAAGTGGCATCAATTATATCTAAGGCTATCCTACACATAATTATAGCCCTAATTAGTGCACTTAGCCTACTTGTAGTACTAGCTTATTGCCATGTCATGGGCATCAATAGTATCCTTGCAAACTTACTTCTAAGGGATCAAGCAAATATTGATTCGGCTAAATCAAGTACAACGTGGTTAGTTTTATTATGCGTTTTTAGTTTCTTAGAGTGGCTTGTCCTAATCTGGCTCATCAATAAATTCAATTACTGGTATGGCAAAGATTGGTTAAAGCCATCCCAAATGTGGATAGCAAGGGTAATAACGTTGACGACAGGTTTTGTAACAGCAGTTTGCATAATTGTTGGTTACCTATCCTTATTCAAAAGTTGACAACTCTCCTTGTTGTATAAGTGGTGTCATGATGACCTAAAGCCTAAATTCAATACAATATAACCCTACTAACGGTTTTGTACGAAACGACAAATACATCCAATGATTTTACCGAAGGAACGCGATTCCCGATTTATAACCATACGGCGTGGTGGAACCTTAACCGATTCCGATCATCAACAGCTTGCTCTATGGGCCGCTACCTGTGCCGAACACGTACTGCATCTGTTCGAAGAAGTCAACCCCGACGATAAACGACCAAGGCAAGCTATCGAAATGACACGGGCATGGGTCAATGGTGAAATCACGATGAAAGAAGCCCACAAAGCGGCTTTTGTAGCAAACGCTGCCGCAAAAGGAATGCCCGACGCTGCCCGGTTTGCGGCATTGGCAGCCGGGCAAGCTGTAGCTGTCGACCACGTAGCAGCACATGAATTGGGCGCAGCGGCCTACGCCATCAGAGCCATTCAGGCGTCAGTGGATAAAACAGAGCAGGAATCAACAAGTCAACAGGAATGTCAGTGGCAACGCGACCAGCTTCCTGATGCTGTTCGTGAACTTGTTCTTGATGATCAGCAATTACGAAATCACCTGTGTTGGTTTGTATTCACGAGCTGATATACCATAAAAAGCCAGATTATACATACCTATGCCCCACCTCAACCTCTATCTTGTAGAAGAATCTCCTCACCATTTATTAAGTTGTTTTATTTGAGCCTCTCCTCTTTACAGCTAACAATATGACCTATAGGTAGTTAGTAAAAATCAATCAATATGGCATACTTTTTATAACGTATTGATCAACTAACAAAAACGAATTCAAACTACCAACGTTATGGGCTTTCTTAGAGGAGTATTAACAGGATTAGCAATAGGTTATCTGACAGCACCCCGCAGTGGCAAAGAAACCAGAGAACGATTATCGCAACGCGCTAACGAACTGCAAGATCAATGGGAAGAAGGCGTTTCAGAAGTGAAATCGCAGATTGACAAGCTTGTTGGCAATGCTGAAAGCAAGGTTGATCAGTATGCTAATCAGGCAGAACAAAAATTTGATCAATATAAGAACGAAGCAAAATCAACGTATAATAGAGAGCGCGCTAAAGCTTCCTATAATGATACTGTCGATGATGCGGCCGACGCAGCTAAATCTGGCATCAATAGTGCTGAAAACGCATTAAAAATTAATTAATAGATCTACAGATAAAGCTGTAAGTTAATTAGTAGGTATAAAGATAGCCCCCTCATTACTAACAAATTTGTTAGTAATGAGGGGGCTATCTTTATACCTACACCACTCTGTGGTTATTACCTATCCCGGATTAAGTATTTTTAAAAAGAAAGGGCCATATATAAACTGATATTTTATTTTTATATATTAGCTTGTAAATAAATAAAAGGAAAAGATGTCACTTTAATCATTCTTCTTGTACGAGAACTTGAATACAAAGCATTGTATCCTTTAAGCAAAAAATAGTATCATTTAGGACAATACCGTGTACACTTATTTCACTCACTAACAGGAATAACCATGGATGAAACCAGTAACATTGACCGGCGCCGTTTTCTTAAAACGAGTGCCGCTTTAAGTGGAGGGTTACTGATGAGTTTTTACTTACCAACGTTTGGTAAGACACCTAAAGTGGCGTCTTCAGCAGCACCCGCTACGTTTGAACCCAACGCTTTTATTCGGATTGGAGCAGACAATAGTATTACGATTATTTGCAACCACTCCGAAATGGGACAGGGGACATATACATCTATGTCGCAACTCATTGCCGATGAATTAGATGCGGACTGGAAAACCATTCAGATTGAATCAGCTCCGTTAGGCGAAGCTTATGCCAATCCCATATTCAAGGCGCAATTGACTGGCAATAGCATGACTGCTTATACAGAATGGGAACGCATGCGAACTGTTGGTGCTTCAGCCCGGTCCATTCTGGTTCAGGCAGCAGCCCGTGCCTGGAATGTAGACCCAGCTAGTTGTCAGACAAAAAACAGCACTGTTATTCACCCTGCCACCAATCGTCGATTTTCGTACGGAGAACTGGTCGACAAAGCAAGTGGGATAACAGCCCCTAACGATGTTAAGCTGAAAAGTACAGCTGACTTTACCTACATTGGGAAACCCGTTAAGCGACTAGATACGCCCGATAAAACAAACGGTAAAGCCATGTTTGGCCTGGACGTTTCTATTCCAGGGATGTTGGTAGCCGTAGTAGCTCGCACGCCGGTTTTTGGTGGTAAACTCAAAAGCTTTAATGCCGATAAGGCCAAAGCGATTCCGGGCGTCCGGCATGTTGTTCAAATTGACCGGGGGGTGGCTGTGGTAGCTGATGGCTATTGGCCTGCTAAACTTGGCAGAGAAGCGTTGGAAATTGAGTGGGATGAAGGTCCGTTTGCTGCACAAAGTAGCGCAACGCAACGCCAACAATACGCGCAAATGGCCAAAACAGCAGGGAAAGTCGCCCAAAAAGAGGGCGATGTTGCCAAGGCCAAGGGCACAAAGACTATCAATGCCGTTTACGAATTTCCTTATCTGGCCCATGCTCCTATGGAGCCTTTAAACTGCGTAGCCGATGTAAAAGATGACAGTTGCGAATTATATCTGGGCACACAAGCGCAAACGTTTGATCAGTTTGCAGCCGCACAGGCTAGTGGGCTCAAACCTGAGCAAATAAAAATACACACCCAACTGTTAGGTGGCGGCTTTGGCCGACGTAGTGTCCTTGACGGACACGTCATCCAGGAAGCCGTTCAGGTGTCAAAAGCGATCAAAGCTCCTGTTAAAGTGATGTGGAGTCGGGAAGACGATATCCGGGGCGGCTATTATCGGACAGTTTCCTATCATAACATTCGGGGAGTGTTGGCAGCATCAGGGCAACCAGCAGCCTGGAGTCATGACATTGTCAATGAATCATTTATTATTGGAACTCCACTGGCGGGCTCTATGGTAAAAGATGGGATTGATGAAATTGCTGTTGAAGGCGCAGCTGAACTCCCTTACGAGATCCCCAACGTGCAGGTTAACTGGCATCAGGCGGTTTCCCCTATTCCAACGCTATGGATGCGTTCGGTTGGGCACTCTTACAATGCTTTTGTTAAAGAAACATTCATCGATGATTTAGCCCGTACGGCGGGGCAGGACCCTTATCAGTACCGGCGAAAACTTCTGGAGAAGCAACCACGTCTAAAACAGGTACTGGAACTGGCAGCCCAAAAAGGCGACTGGGGGAAACCACTACCCAAAGGGCATGCACGCGGCATCGCCGTTCACCATTCTTACTTCAGTTACGTGGCCCAGGTTGCCGAAGTTTCCATTACACCGTCAGGCAAGGTAAAGGTACACCGTGTCGTCTGCGCTGTCGATTGTGGCCCTGTCATCAACCCCGACACTGTGAAGGCACAAGTGGAAGGCAGCGTAATCTTTGGATTAACCTCGGCTTTTTACGGAGAACTTACGTTGGAAAAAGGGCGGATACAGCAACGTAATTTCCACGATTACAAAATGCTACGTATGAATGAAGCCCCCGATGTTGAGGTACATATTGTTCCTAGTACCGATAAAATGGGCGGTATTGGCGAGCCTGCCGTTCCGCCAATCGCCCCAGCAGTAGCGAATGCTCTATTTACGCTAACCGGCAAGCGAATCCGAAAGCTACCTTTCCCGGCAGACGTAAGAGCATAGCTATAAAACCAATCCCATTCACAAAAGATAAGCAATTAGTTGTATGGCGACTTTAACGGTCAATGATAAAAATTACGATGTTACTGTAAGTCCGGATACCCCCCTGTTGTGGGTAATCAGAGAAAATATTGGACTGACAGGCACAAAATTCGGCTGTGGGATGGCTCAATGTGGCGCCTGCACAGTACACATGAACGGCGAAGCCGTTCGCTCTTGCGTAACACCCTTATCACGGGCAGAAGGCAAAAAAATAGTAACGATCGAAGGATTATCGGATGAAGTAGGCAAGCGAGTTCAGCAGGCCTGGATCGACGAAGAGGTTCCTCAGTGCGGCTATTGCCAGAGTGGACAGATTATGGCTGCTGCGGTTCTACTCCGCACTACGCCTAATCCTACTGATACCGATATCGACAATGGCATGAGTGGAAATATCTGCCGCTGTGGCACGTATCAGCGGATTCGGAAAGCCATTCATAAAGCAGCCCAGGCCAAATAGCATTAATGTTAGTCAGATTGGTCGTACACACAGGATTCAGGCTTGTTACTAACCTATGAGGCTAGTATTTATCTATCGCATATGCAGTTGTCTCGCTCTGTTGGTTTGCAACAGATTGGTCAGCGCCCAAGGAGTAGACCCTTACTCGCTGTTTTCGCTTACAGGCGTTTCAACCGCTATTTCAAGCAAAACAAACCTGAACCTATATGGTGTGTACAATCCTTTTGACCAGATTAAAGCTATAGCGGCCATTCCGTTGATTCGGGTTAATAAATATGTTACGCTCTCACCGTCTTGTATGTATGTATCACTGCCCGGCTCCAGAAAAGAATTCCATATTTTAGGAAGTGTTCAACTGGCCTTCCCCCTGGGAAAACACGTCACACTGGAAGACCGGAACATGTGGTGGCACCGCTTTCGCGAGAGCGAATTACCTGATTTAGATTTTTACCGAAACCGATTACGATTTATCTATCAAAAGTCGATGCGCGACAAAACATTGCGGCTGTTTGCTGGCAATGAGTTCTTTTACAGCTTCGACCAAGGTCGCTTTTCACGTAATCGACTCGGTTTCGGTGCCGGGTATCCGCTCGTTAGCTGGCTAACAGCCGAAGCTGTTTATACATGGCAGGTAGACAGAAATCTCCCTAACCGGTCTGTGGCTTTCCTCACATTGACAGTGCCATTAGACCACTACGGGGTTTTCAGACGGCGGTCTCCTAACCCCAGTAAACAAAGAGACAAACAGCTACCTGTTTTTTGACGTAACTCGACTTTCCACAAATCTATTATTCACTTACAGCTATGAAAAGCGGTAGACAAGTACATGTTCAGGGCATAAAGCGAAGCTTATTGCTACTGATTGCCCTGATTTTCTTCATATCAGTGGCCTATCAACAGATAAAACCAGAGCCACAAGCTCCTTCTTCTCCATCTGTACCCCAAAAGGAGATGGCTTACGCGTTCGACTCGAAACCATCGAACCCTAAACCAAAAACCAAAGCGGAGCTACAGCGTGAGAAAGAATCGCGTGAAGCATTTATGGTTGCTTATACCGTATTTATGCACCCACGCTGCATGAACTGCCATCCCAATGGCGACACCCCACTGCAGGGAGAAGATAGCCACCTTCATACTCAGGGTGTAACAAGAGGGCCCGACGGCAAGGGATTATACGCCCTGAAATGCAAAAACTGCCATCAGGATAATAATATCGCGGGTTTAAATATGCCTCCTGGTCAGCCTAACTGGCAGATGCCCCCCGCTCACCTGAAAATGATATTTCAGGACAAAAGCCCTCGTCAGTTAGCGCTTCATTTTAAAGAGTCAAAATTCACAGGCTTTAAAAATCTGGAGCAAATGATTGAGCACGTAGAAAAAGAACCACTAGTGCTTAGCTGCTGGCACCCGGCCCAGGGCCTCACAACACCACCAATCAGCCATGACGAATTTGTGGCCAAAGTAAAAGAGTGGATTGAAAAAGGAGCAGCCATTCCTGTCAATTAACGACTCTGTTACCTACTGTCAATAGTAAAGCTCCTTTGACTAATCTGACTTCTTGAAGCAAGAATCCTGATTAGCCAAAGGAGCTTTTTTAGGTTTTATAAACAGTACTTACTACTGAATTGCAACGGGCACCTCAACGTTTTCCCACTTCAGCACGATGCCTTTGTTGGTAACATCATATAAAAGCCGCTCATTCATCTGCGCTGATTTCTTAGGCTTCGTTGTTACTCTCAGTTGGTCCTGCGCCTGCTCATACTTGAACGCCCCCCACTGATTAGGCACTTTGTTAAAAATAATGGTCCATTCGCTTTCGCCCGGAATAGCAAAAAAACCGTATTTACCCGCGGGCAATTCTTTTCCTTCTACTTTAATGTCTTTGTCGGTTTCGAACGTAGTAGCTTCATTAGCACCAGCACGCCATACTTTTCCATAAGGTGCCAACGTACCACTCGGATCCCAAACTTTCCGCCCTTTCACGGACGGACTACTGTAGTTAATCGTAATAGTAGCTCCTTTTATTTTGCCGGTTGCCGTGGCTGGTGGGCTAGGCCGATTAGCTTTATCGCCCTGAGCCCAGCTCATCATTGTCATCATTACCCCCATCAGTGTCAGGGCAATGGTCCAGTTCATACGCTTCGTAATCATTGTTATTAAAAGTTAGGATTAACGACTAAAATTGGGCAAAGTTTTGGCGAAAACCTTACCCGATGCTGTCTTTTTTAGGAATGGTAACTTATGAGGGATCAACGGATAATCACTTTTTCTTTTTCGCCAACAACCATTGCTCCAGCATCTTAATATAATACCCTCCCACCACAGAGCGAGCCTGGAAACCGACCTGTTTTGCATTGGTTGTTTCGTGCCAGTCGTTAAGCGGTACGCGTGAAGGAGTCTCGTTCGCAAATTTCCAGACAGGCCTTATAAAGGCTTGAAAATCGTCCGGCGACTCCGCTAACGTAGCCGTCCACATAATCCAGTCTGATTTGGTATAGGTTTTTCGACTATCCAATGGTAAGCCGTATGGTTTCTGCTGTTTCAGATAAAAGGCGATTTCTTTCCGGGCGACTTCGGTAGGGAATACGTTCAAGTCCAGCATTTTATCCCAAACGATATTGTACTTCTGGCTCCAGCTGCCAGCAGGTTTATCGAAGGTTAAGGCATAGTGGTCACCATCAGCATCCATCTCCATCCACTTCTTAGCCATTTCGCGAGCTAATGTAAGATGTTCATCCGCCGTTTTCTGGTCGCCCATCATCCCGGCCAATTTCCCGTAACAGGCGATACCGATAATCGCTTTGGCCGACAAATTAGCATTACGGGCCAGGTGCCCCGCAAAATCATCCGTACAAAGCTGGTTGGTCGGATCGAAGCCATCGCGTTTCAGAAAGCTAACCCACTTGGTAAGCGTTGGCCAATGCTCCCGGGCAAACGTAGCGTTGCCGTCAACGTGTGCTGCGGCAGCCGTCAGAATAATCATATTTCCGGCCTCTTCCACAGGCATATCTTCGCCGTATGTCTGCCCGTTAGCCAGCGGATACGTACCCACATCATGCGCCGGGAAATCTTTTTTCCATCTGCCCGACTCACTATAATCGAAAATGAAACGTAGTAAGCCCTTTGCCAGCTCGTTGTTATATAATAGGAACAAGGGAGCCGATGGATATGTAACGTCTACCGTTCCAATCGATCCGTTCGAAAAGTTTTCCTTCGAAAAGAAAAAAACAGGCTCTGTTTTCTGATTGCCTTTCGGCCCGGCTACGATCTTATGGGCAGCAATGGCCTGTCTGTAGGCCAGTACGCACAAATCAGCGTATTCTTTACCGCCAGCTTTTTGCGCATCGGTACGTAGCTTGGCGTCAAAAGCCGTACTTTTTTGCCGAAGCCGTGAATAATCTTTCGCGGCAGTTTGCAGTAGCATCGGCATCGTTGTTTTCCCGTCCCGACACCACCAGGCCCGCAGGTTCTGATTAAAATACTGCACGGAATACAGATCGTCGTAAGCGAGCATCAGGTATTTTTCAACTGGCTTTGTTACGTTGCCCATGTTCAGCACCGTCGCCAACGCTACGTTCTGCGCAACTTCTCCAGCCACTCCTTTAGCCGAACTGGCTAATTGCCCACTGTCAAGAAACGATTGTTTCAACGTAGTGGCGATACCCGACGCAGTTCTAGATTCCGTACTCTGAGGAACCGCCAGATAAGCATACCCCCAGTCGATTCGGATATTGTCTCCTTTTTTCTGCAGAATCGGCTGTTCTTCCGTCCCAATCATTTCGTAAGAAATACCAGACGCCTGACCAGCTTTAGTTACCACTTTTTGCCCGATTGTATTGGTTGCTAACGTACCGGCTTCGCTAAAATAGATTTGTACGGCGTGTGGTTTTTCATCGGCAGACTGCGCACTGAACGTAACATACGTAACGGGTCTTGCCACTACATCGAGTTCGTCCATGAGTAGTGGCGACAGAAAGTTTACAGTCAACTTCACCGGGCCTGCCGTAAACGCATAGTTTGTTTGCGTTGCCGACACGGTTACGTTCGTTTGCTCCGCCGTATTAATCACTGCCGACTTAATGGGCTGCACAATACCTACGTCGATAAACGAACCACCACGAGGACTGACACAATGCACGGCCAGTACGTTTTTTCCGGTACGTAATGCCTGCTGACCAGCTTCAGAAAGCGGCAAATGAATATACTCACTCACGTAGCCCGGCTTCGAAAGTATCTGAACGCCATTCAAATAAACTTCCACATCATCGTCGTGATTGACGACTAGCTGTAAGTTTTTACGATCAGCTTTACCATCGAAAGTGAACTCCCGCCGGATGTAGATATCGTTTGACTCCTGGGTGGCCCATCGAGTACGAGCCTCAGGCGTATCGCCAAACGGACCGGCGCCCGACTTCCATCGCCTGGCGTCAAAATCCGGCTTCTCCCAACCCGTTTCCGGTTTTGTAGTCGTGTATTGAGCCGTATAGGACTGTAATTCAGCGGTGGGTAAAATGGAAGCATACGTAGTGGGAACTGCTCCTAAAAACTGATAAGCCTTACCGTCTACCCGAATCATTCCTTCCAGCGACTGTGGCTTACCTGTCCAGTGGCGAGTAGGTGAATCGGTCAGTTTATCGGTCATACTCCAGACACTGAAGTAGGGATCATGGGTCACGAGTGGATAAGCCGGGGGACGTAGCGTTTGCGCCAACGAGTGACCCGACGTAGCAAAAACCAGAAAAGAAAAAACGGAATAGAATAGAACGTTTTTGTGCATTGATAGCCTAATTTTTAGTGCCGAATAATCAATCCATACTAAAAATCAATTTTGGCGCAGCTTTACTTAGTCAACGCCAGAATTCCTGTAAGCAGATAGCTTTTCTGCTATCAAGATTGCGCCAAAAACGAAGGTAGCTGCACCTTAAAAGATGGTTTCCCTCCATCAGCAATCGGTGTCAGCGTATTCATGTGTATGCAGCCAGGAAGACTTGCAAGTAACTGCAGTTTTACTTAGTTTTATCCGCATGCACCCCTACTAGTCAAGGTGGTCACTTAACAGATTTTATCCTACCCTTTTCCCGATGAAACGAGCCTTACTCCTATTGCTTACTGGGTTCTCTACGTATACGCTGTACGCTCAATCAGCCGTTCAGAAACGCTATCAGACCGAGTTGATCATGGCCGAAGACGGTAGCACGATTCAACTTGATGCGGGTACTTTCACGTTTACAGGTAGTTTATCGCTTCAGGACAAAAAGCGCATCGTAATACGCGGAAAAGGCATCGATAAAACCGTGCTCAGTTTCAAAGGCCAGACCGACGGAGCCGAAGGACTACGTATATCGAATGGAGAAGATATAGTCATCGAAAACCTGACCGTTCAGGACACGAAAGGTGACGGCATTAAAACTATGAATGTGAAAGGAATTACGTTTCGCAACGTAAAAGTTGAGTGGACAGGGCCGCCCAAAGCAGAGAATGGCGGCTATGGTCTGTATCCTGTTCAATGCGATAACGTAGTGATTGACGGCTGTACGGCCATTGGAGCATCTGATGCCGGTATCTATGTGGGACAGTCGCGCGGGATTGTCGTTAAAAACAGCAAAGCGCATCACAACGTAGCTGGTATCGAGATCGAAAACTCACGTAATGCGGATGTGTTCGATAACGAAGCCTATGAGAATACAGGTGGTATTCTCGTATTCGACTTGCCCGATCTGGTCCAAAAACAGGGCGGAAATGTGCGTGTGTTCAACAACTACGTTCACGACAATAATCTCCCGAATTTTGCCCCTGAAGGAAATATTGTCGCCAGCGTAGCGGACGGAACGGGTCTGCTCATTCTGGCCGCCAATGGAGTTGACGTGTTCAATAATCGGTTCATTAACAATCAGAGTATGAGTACGGGTATCATTAGCTACTTGTTTACGCAACGACCCATAACCGACAAAACCTATTACCCATTTGCGACGGCCATATCGATTCACGACAACGTCTACGAACGTAAGGCAGGCCCACCCACCTCGTACGGTCATTACGGTGAGCTTTTTAAAACAATCCTTAAAACTGGTCAGCAGATTCCTCATATTTTTCATGATGGCATTTTTGACCCGGCTACGCTCGATCAAAATGGAATGCCGCTGGCCGGCCGACGTATCTGCATTCGAAACAACAAAAATCAAAGTCTCATCAACCTCGATGCCGGAAGGGATTTCAAAAACATATCCCGCAATGCTACGCCCTACGATTGCCAGTTACAACCACTTAAAGCCGCAATTGTCAACACCCGTTAACGGATGCGCACTTACTTATTAGGAGCCTCTCTGCTGATCCTCTGGCTGACGCTGGTCAGCTGGAAAACGACTGCTGTGCCCGAAAAGCTATCGGACTACGGCTTTTTTGCCGGTAATCTGGCCAATCAACAACCAGCAGCCGACGTTGTTCCCTACACGCTGAATACTCCCTTGTTTTCAGATTACGCGGAGAAACTTCGGTTCGTCAAACTACCGCCAGGGCAGTCTGTAACGTATACCGATACAGCTGTACTGAATTTTCCGGTCGGCACTACGTTGATCAAGACCTTTTACTACCCTCACGACTTCCGCGACCCCACTAAAGGTCGCCAACTGCTGGAAACGCGGTTGTTGGTCCATCAACCGGGTGGCTGGAAAGCGTTGACGTATGTCTGGAACTCCGATCAGACCGATGCCTTGCTGGAGGTAGCCGGAGAAACCAAAACCGTGCAGTACGTAGATGGTCAGGGTTCCACCCGTCAGCATGCCTATATGATTCCTAACCTAAACCAATGCAAAGGGTGTCATAATCGTCAGGAAGTCATGACGCCCATCGGTCCGTCGGTACGGCAACTCAACGGCAATCTGGTCTACGCCGGAGCCGCCAGCGAAGAGAATCAACTGTTGCATTGGCAACGAACCGGTATGCTAACGGGTATGCCTGCGCTGGCCGACTGTCCCAGAACGCCCGTCTGGAGCAAGCCCGAAACGGGTTCTCTCAACGACCGCGCCCGGGCCTGGCTCGACATTAACTGTGCTCATTGCCATAACCCGCAGGGCCCAGCCATGACCTCGGGACTAAATCTGAGTTATCGGGAAACAAACCCTACGGCACTGGGCATTCTAAAGACGCCCGTGGCTGCCGGGCGTGGGTCGGGTGGACACGCCTTCGATATCGTACCGGGCAACCCCGATGAATCAATTCTGATTTACCGACTGCATTCGACGGACCCCGGCGATATGATGCCCGAACTCGGCCGAAAGACGGTACACACCGAAAGTCTGGAGCTGCTCCGAAACTGGATAAAAGCGATGAAATAAGTCGACAATAAGCTCATTGTTAGCCAGCCAGGGCCAAACAGACAGGGCTTTTCGACGAATTCAGTTTATCTAGTAGGACATTAGGTATCAACGTCTTAGTAAATAGACTGAATTCCCCAAAAAGTAAATTTATCATTTAAGCACCGACTCGATTACAGTTCCAACACAACCACTGGGTTCCAATAAACTCAGGAGAGCAGCTACTGTTGGCGCCGTATCCGCAACGACCGTCCGCGAAAACGTTTCGCCCGGCTTTATCCCCCAGCCATAAAACAAAAGCGGAATGTGCGTATCGTAATTATAAGGCGAACCATGACTGGCTGTTATAGCCCCTGCCATCCAGTCTGGCTCAACAACAAGCTGAATATCACCACTTCGTTTCGCATGTGTACCGTTTTTATACAGTGAAAGCAGATGATCATTCAAACGAGCTTTCCCTAATTCGTCCAGATTTAGCACATCCGCTACTCCGTCAAAATCGAGTATGACCTCTCGAATGGTCTGATAAACATCGTTAACGGTAATTTTTTTCGTTTGCAGGGTCTGATGATTCAGGTAAAGCTGATAATTTTCCGAAGCCCGGATATACTCTCCTTCGCCAAAAGCCTTGGTCAAAGCAGTTTTCACGGCCGTATTGATCCCACTTATATTCAATCGACCTGCTGGCAGATGGTGTTCTTTCCATAAATCTACTACGTCCATTACCCCATGATCAGCTGAAATGAAAAACAAATAATTACCTTTCCCAACCCAGGCATCCAACGTCGATAGAATATCCGCTATATCGCGGTCCAGTCGCAGATAAATGTCTTCTTCTTCCACTGAATTAGGTCCGAACGCGTGCCCTACATAATCTGGCGAGGAGAAGCTGATTGCCAGAAAATCGGTAGCCGCGCCTTTTCCCAGCTTTTCTGCTTTAAGCGCTTCCAAAGCAAACTCTTTAGTCAACGTATTGCCGTGGGGTGTGCTGGCAATAATCCCGAACGCATCGCCAGACCGGCCTGCCAGTTCATACGGGAACGTGGCTTTCTGGGCTCCCGCCAATTTTAGTTCGTAAGGCTGGTCGTCCGGTGTACTTTCCGTGTATTGATCGATGGGTAATAGTGTTTGCCAGCCAGCTTTCATAAGCGTTGTTGGCCGTTTTAGAGCGTTATAGTCCATTACCCACTGGGGCAGATCAGAGCGGTAAAACGTACTGGTAATCCAGTTACCGGTTTTGCTATCGAACCAGTAGGCGCCGTTAGCCGTATGTCCGGCGGGCAAGATCGCTCCCCGATCTTTAAGGGCTACCCCAATCGTTTTCGACTGATAATTAGTACCAATTCGTAATTGATCCGTAATGGTACTAACCTGTAAATTTCTCGGCGACATTTTACCGGCCACTGCATTGGTTGTCCCTACGGCCTGTACACTCGTGTCACCCACGCAATACACGTTACGTCCCAGGCGTTTGTCGTACCAGTCATTCCCGACAATACCATGTATAGCAGGCATCGAACCCGTATAGACCGATGCATGTCCAGCAGCCGTAACAGTGAGCGCATAATGGTAGTGATGATTCCGGCAGTTAAATCCATCCCGTAACAATCGTTTGAATCCCCCTTCCGAATATTTGTTGTAATACCGATACCAGTAATCGTAGCGCATTTGATCGACAACCACACCGACCACCAGTTTTGGGCGGGCCAGTGTCTGACCAGCCGCCGGAACTTTCTGTTTGGATTGAGCCAGTACCTGCATGGTAAGCAGACCTAGCAATACTGTAAGACGAATCATACTGTTAGCATTGAACAAAAGAGACAGTCCATCATGGCTGTCTCTTCCAGGTTATAGACACCGCAGCAGGCTACTTAGTGATTCTAGCCGCTGCGCGATAGTCTCTGATTAATTAAAAAGAATACGTTAGAGAAGCCCAGAAGCTTCTGGGGAGAATAATCCGGCCAATCTGTAAGGAGCCGGTTTCGAAATTACCATTCTGCAGAAACTGGTCGCCCCGAACATTGCCTTCCGTCAGGCCACGGCTGTTAAGCAGATTATCGCCCCAAATACGAAGCCCAATGGCTTTCGTGGCCCGGTAATCGATACCTACCGAGAGTTCATCGTAGCTACCCAACTGGTAGACGTTACTAGGCGAACTCCACCGCTTGCCAATATGCCGCAGACTGGCGAAGAAATCCATCTTTTTATACGTGTATGTTCCCGAAAGTTCAAGCAGGGCATCGGGAATCCGTTCAGCTTTATTGCCCGACCAAACGAAAGGTTTACCCGCCAGATCGGCCCGGGCGGTCGATGGAGCCGTGACTTCGTAGCTGGTGTATTTACTATTCTGGAAGGTTGCCACAAACCGGAAGTTCAAATTAGGTTTGGGGGTATAGCTCGCTTCGATTTCAGCACTTATATTCCGGCTCGACGCAAACGTAGGTATTGTGATGAATGATCCTTTCGTATCAGGAATCAGCATGCTGGATGAAATATTGCTCAGACTAGCATAGACTAACGAACTGAACAATGAGAATTTAGCCGTATTGACTTTATATCCCGCTTCAGCCATGAAAACACCCCGATCCCGAACGGTCGACGGGTCAAAATTAAAGTTTGCATAATCGCCAATGGTAAGCGCACTGTAGGTACGGGTTGCCCGGCTAAACAGCGCATGTTGCTCATTGATCTTGTAGTTTAGCCCCAGCGACATGGTTCCGTAGGTGTTGCTTTCGTCGAAAGGGGTATAGTTTGTATAGGGTGCTACGTTTTGCAAACGCTGTCCTTTGATATGAAATCGGTCCAGACGTAATCCCAGGTCGACGGTCCATCTATCCCAGTTAATTTCGTCCGACGCCCAGGCCGATGTAGTTGTGGTTATCCCTTTCCGGTAGCCCGATATGTTTACGTTGCTAAAACCATTTCCCTGGTTGGTATTGACCAGCACCACCCGTGGCTTATCCTTAATTTCGGTGTTGAAAGCTGCTCCAATCGTCAACATATCGATGTCGTACGTATGAATGCCTGCCCCAAACGATAGCGAGTGATTTTTAACCTGCTTGGCGATGTCCAGGTTATCCGAAAATTGCTTGTCGGCGTTTGTTGTAGCCGAGAGCGATTGACCGGTATAATAACCGGTTGGCTTGTTTAGTTGCTGGCCATCCTGGTAATAATAGTTAACATCGCTTCGGTAGGCCGATGCGGCTATTACGAGCGTCCCATTGAAACTACCATTCGTTTGCTGATACCGCAGATTGTTCTTGATAACCCATTCGTTACGGGTTGTATGCTTGAATTCGACCCCGCCCGCCAGCAATTTGGTGTGAAACCCATCCGATAGATCATAGTTATAGGTATTGCCGTTAGGAGCTTTTACGCTCACCTGGGTATCGCGGGTAGCCAGGGTCTGAGTCAATAAATCAAAGAAAGGCAACGCTTCTCCCAGCCCCGAACCATTGTAGCTATAATAGGCAGGCACCAGCCAGGAGGTTTTGTCGTTCAAGTATTTGCCGTATACCCGAATGTAGCTATTGGGTGTAAACTGATACGTAAGATTGGCTTTCAACTGACCACCCTCATTGGCCCGATACGAGGGTGGACGAATGCCATCATCGGCCCGATAAAATCCGCCTACATTGAATTTCACCTTAGGTGCCAGCGGTCCGCCTACGTTAAAGTCCAGCCGGGTAGCATTTTGCGACAGACCACGCGTTAACTTTACTTTACCCGATAACTGATCTGTACCCGTATTGGAGATAACGTTAATCAGGGCACCAGGCGTGTTGGCCAGCAAAATAGCCGCATGGCCACCCCGAACCGCTTCGACCGTCTTGACAGTCAGGTCTACTTTATAGTACTGATCGGCCGATGGAATACTACTGAAACCCGTTGGCAACACCGGTAATCCATCTTCCATAACGCCCATAAATACATATCCACCACCCGGAAGACCACGTACCCGTACGCTACCCGGGCCATCGCCCCCGCTCGCTTCCGGCGAAAGGCCCGGAATAGCTTTGAGCATGTCAGTACTGTTGAGCGGTGGCCGTTGACTGAGTTGTTTAGCGTTGATGGTTGATACCGCTACGCTGGACTCAATTTTCTTCTTTGGAGAACCACTGGAAGTTACAATCACCTGTTCAAGCTGCAGGTTATCTTCCTGCATAACCAATGTCAGTTGTACATCGTTAGCGCCTACGGCCACCTCTTTTCGAAGCGTAATGAATCCAATACTACTTACCGTTAACGTATAAACACCTTCCGGAATATTGGCGAATGTAAACGTACCGCTCTGGTTCGTTACCTGACCCATGTTCTGATAGCCCAGCAGCACGGTAGCCCCGATCAAGGCTTCTCCTTTGGCATCAACTACCCGTCCCGACACTTTATAGGTTGCTTTGGGGGCTTCTTTTTTTTCGTCAGCGGGGGCTGGAGCAGGCTTCAGTGAGGGGGTAATAATGATGAGTTTTCCCGAAACCCGATAGCTTAGGTCCAAGGGGGTTAGTACGTCGTTCAGGACTTTTTCCAATGGCTGCTGTTCCGCATGAACACTCACTTTTCGGTCCGACTGAATAAGTTTAGCACTGAAGACAAAGCGAGCCGTCACTTGTTTTTCGAGCAGAGGCAACAAGGTTTCAACGGTATATTTCTGTGAATGGAACGTAACCCGTTGCTGCAATACGTCCTGTGCTCTACCATCAGTAGCATAGGAGCCGCTCACAAACGCAGCAAGAATAAAAAGTTGAGTGAGCGTAAGACGCATAAGGGTAAAGACTATTTGTATATATAGCCGATTTTTCATTGTTTTGAAGGTGTATTAAGGTTAACATTTTGATACAGCAAACCCCGTCATCTTTGTAGAAGATGTTCGAACGATCCGTAAAGAGATGGGGAGAAAATGAGGGGCAACGGTGCTGGAACCACTGATTCCCCTTTTTGTTGGGCTAAAGGTAGGTTTAGGCTATTGACATGGGCAACTTGGGTTTGGGGTTAATTACATCCTTTACTGTCGACAATGATCTGCCCATCCAGTATCTCGTATCGGGCACCGATGGCTTCGCAGATAACAGAAAGTTTTTCGTAGAGCGACTGATCGGTAAGGGTCGCTGTTAGTGGACAATGACTCAGCACATCTTTGTCGAACAGTATATCAACCTGATAAGCTCGTTTCAGATCAGTTAATACGTCGGAGACGGGCGTATTCGTAAATTGAAATGGGACAGATTTATCGGCCGATGCCACAATTTCCGGGTTATCGCGGAGGGTTTTCACCAGTCGATCCTGATCGCGTTCAAAGATTACCTTCTGATTGGTTGTCACAATCAACCCGTTCAATTCCCGGCTGGCTCCCCGTTGACGAATCTGTTTATCGGTTGTTTCGCTTACGGATACCCGCCCTTCCTTCACCTCAACGGTTGTTTTAGTCGCTCCGTCAGCCGCCTGGATCAGGAAACTAGTTCCTAATACTTTCGTCATCAGCTCATTGGCATATACAACAAAGGGGCGTTTAGTATCTTTCGTCACCTCGAAGAAAGCCGTTCCCGATAGGTAGATTTGCCGCCGGTCGGCCGCGAACTGAGCCGGATAGCTGATTCGGGCATCTGGGTTAAGTATTACCCGACTTCCATCGGCCAGCCGCACGATCTGCTTAACCTTAGTCTGGTTTTTTCGCTCAAGTAGTGTCTGCCCCGCAATACGTTGTTCATACACACTGGCGGGCTTCTGGATCGTCCACAGCCACCAACCTACGCCTAGCAGGAGAATAACGACGGCAGCCCGAATCAGCCAGGTCAAACGACCACCAATCGGAATAACCTTTACCTCAGAAGATTCTTCCTGATCTGAGAGGAGGCCAATGGGAGTTTCCTTGCTGACCCTGGCCTTACTAATTAACTTCTGAATTTCGCTATGTATTTCGGAGTCGCTCAAACGACTTTCATACCGTTGGTACACACTACGTAACAACGCCTGCGCATGCTGAATATCGAATTCCTGCTGCGGATTCTGCTGCCCGTATTGATGCCAGAAAGCAACTTCATCAGCTTCCTGATACCGTACCCAGCGTTGGAACCGGGCATCCAGTACAAAGTCTTCGAGACAATAATCAGCGTATGGATTCATGAGAATAAAAGGCGTCTACGTATACATATGCAACCTCTCACCCGGAATAATCAAAAAAAATCAATTATTTTTCAAAATACGGCTAACGACTCAGCCAGCGTAGTCAAAATCGACTTTTCAACTCCTGAATGGTACGGTAGAGGAGGTTTGCCACAGCCGGTCTGGAAATCGACATGACCTGCGCAATCGACTCATTATCGAGATTCTCGTAGAATTTCAGGTAAATAATTTCCTGCTGCCGTTTGGAGAGCGTAGTCAAATGGTGAGTAAGCTGCTGGATTTGGAATGTGTGCGTCTCGCCGTCAATGATCTGTTGCTCAATAGACAATTCGCCTAAATCATCGCCATCAAAATCGAGTTCTTCGCCCGTTGTAAGCCACTGCTGTTTCAGGCTCTCTTTATAAATCTTACGCCGAAGCGATTTAAGCAGGTAAAATTTAACAAACTCGGTATCGCCCAGGGTCTCGCGTTTATACCAGAGTTCCATGAACAAATCCTGTAGGCAATCTTTTACAAACTCCCGATCTTTTGAAAACTTGACGCCATAATTAAATAAACTCTTATAGAACCGGTGGGCTATCTGACCAAATGCGGTTTCATCGCCCCGGCGGAAGGCATTCCATAAATCTGCATCCAGTACGTCGGTTTTATCAGGACCTGCCATTACGCTAATAAATCACAAACATAGCTACCACGGCTAATAATAATATATTTTTTTCTATCTCTTATCCTAATATAACTAAGGCGTTCTTGTGAATGGTGATTGATATAACCCACTTAGAAGAGCGCTTCAGAATGAACTCTCCTCATTTTTGGCAAAACCATCTCTATTTGCAGAGTCCAGTAACACTAGAATAATTACCATGAAATACCTCCCTTGTAGTAGCAATAGAGTAGACCGCTGTAGTACTATTATAAATCAAAACAGGCACTTACCTATTTATAGGTACATATACTTAACAGCAGGCAGAAAAATCAATAAAAACAGCATGCTGTAAATCAATCACGCCAAAATATTTTAATCGATATTTAACTAGTAAATATCATATTTATTCTGGTCTTTATTATTTAAGTATCCTCTCTTTGAGTTACATATATTTACAAATACCGAACAATAAATAACAATAAAATATTATCATATATAATATAATACAAAAACATTTTATTGAGATATTTCCAGTCAAATATTTCATATACAGACGTTTGCAAATAACAACAAAGCGCTTACGCCTGACTCTCTCTATACATAACTTAGTTTATACACTATACTAAGCCCAGTAACATAGACACTAGTCTACTCTATATGTGTGATATGAAGGAAATTCTATTTATCACTCTACGTAGCCCCTAAAGCATCGCATACCAGAATATTATAAATACTTAAAAACTAACTCAACCCGGTAGCCTCATACCCAGGTTGTGGACAGATGTTAACCATTCTATTCAATCAGTGATGGAGTGGTGAAGCGCTTTACAATTAATAGCCTACATCGTTTGCTAACGAACCTTATTCCACCCATTATATAATCTACTGACTACATGAATAAACCTCTACCAATCATAGTTAATTACATAAAAATCGGCTGGATAAGCTGCTTCCTATTTCTCACCAGCATCACAGCAGGTTGGGCGCAAACTACAGGCATTCAATACGCCGTAAAGCTACTCTCCGACGGACTTACCTATCAGGTATCGCTATCAAGTACCAATACGTTCACGGGACAGGACCGAATAACAAACACCGGACAGGTTACGATCCTGGCCCCGGCGGGCAGTTTTACAGTTACGTCGCTCACCTCTGTCAATGGTATCTGGGGTAGTAATGCTCCAGTACGTGCTCCATCACAGAATCCAAGTAAAGATTATTTTATATTTGGATTAACACCAGACGGAGCGTCGATACCCTACGTAGCCAATGGAGAAACGATCCTGTTTACCTTTCGGAACGTGGGACCCTGCGCCGGTCCTCTTGAGGTATGGGCAACTGGAGACCCTTTCTACCCGGCACCTCCTTCACAACCCATCAACGTAGGAAACGACCTAACCGCATTAGGATTTGCCAGGATAGGTTATTCAGGCAATGTCTGGCGTGGTAACTATGCCGTTGGTTCGGCAAACTGCCTGCTACTACCAGTGGTGGCTATTCTGAGTCCAGCTCCGAACAGCTTAACGAGTCTGACACCCGTAGTCAGCGGTACGGTTACGGCCAATTCCAGCGTAACGCTAACCGCGCCAGGTGGCCAATCCTGCGTCATTGCCGATGCCGGCACAGGCAACTGGTCATGTAATTCGCTGACGCTGACGGCAGGACCCGTTACGTTAACCGCTGTAGCAACCAACAATGTTGGGCCCAGCAACACAGCCACTGTCAGTTTCACCGCTGTCGGACCGCCTACGATCAGCATTACGTCGCCCGCCCTTAATGCACAAACCAACCAATCTCCACCCATCAGTGGAACAGCCACGCCAGGGGCCAGCGTAACGGTAACCAGCCCTAATGGAAGTTCCTGCGTGACCACAGCCGATGGTAACGGCAACTGGTCTTGTACTGGAATTACCGTTCCAACTGGGCCTGTGACAATAACGGCGGTTGCCGGTACTATCGGCGGTAAGACGCCAACTACCAGCAATTTTACGGCAAACCCACCGCCTACTATCAGCATTCAAAGTCCAACGCCCGGCACCTCGGTTGGCAACTCTATAACTGTCAGCGGAATTGCAACTGCTGGTGCCAGCGTAACCTTACTCGGCCCCAATAGCCAATCCTGTACAACAACGGCCAATGCTGGTACAGGTTCCTGGTCATGCAGTTCCTTTTCGCTCCCGGCTGGTCCCGTTACGTTGACGGCCGTGGCCAGTAATATTGGTGGAACAGCCACTAGCACAGCCAGCTACACGGTTCTTACTACGTTGGCTTCCTGCGGGCAGGCCTTAAATTTCCTATCTTCGTTTGCAATACCGTTCCGGGTTGTGGATCCAGCATCGATACAGGTTACGGCGCAGCCCGCTGCGGGTAAAGTTTACGTCAACAGTGATGGTACAGTACGCTACCAGCCTGCCTCCGCAGCGGCAACTACTGCCACCTTTACATTACAGGCAGCCCAGGTTTCCTCAACGTCGCTGATTACCTCCAGCACAATAAGTTACAGCAATAACTGCGGAACGTTATTAGGCGCGGACTTATGCTCGGTGATGAATCCTCAAAACCTGACCACAGCGTCTACCACCGATTTTGTTCAAATCAATCAGACAGCACTAAACGGAACCGTATTGATCCGAGCCAAATTAAATGGCACGGCACCCAAAGGCGACGTGGCAGGTTTTGTTATTGGAGGTAGTGGCATTATATCCGTATCTGCGTTCCCAACACTCGTCGTCAGAACGTATCTGGGTGGCGTTTTCAAAGAAAGCTATACGACTAATACGTTGGCTAGTCTACAAGTGCTGTCGGGCTCACGCTACGAAGTTAGTTTCCCAACATCAACATCCGATTTCGACGAAGTTGAATTCAGAATAACGGCAGCCGTTGGTATACTGGCGACCAGCAATGTCTACTACGGCTTCTCCAGACCCGTTTCTCAGTACAAATCGGTCACATTCAACGTAGCCGTTCCGGCAGGCCTTTGCACGGATGTGTTATCCCAGACAACCTGTCCTCAGGCATTTTCTGTGCTGAGTAACGACATAGCAGTTGGCTCTGGAATACTGGACCCAACTACGGTAACCATTGTGTCGCAGCCTTCGAATGGCAGCGCGACGGCTAACGCCGATGGCACGATCAATTTCCGCCCAACTAACCCATCTTCTGGCACAGCGGCCATTACGTATCAGGTTTGCACGAAAGAAAACACGGCTGCTACTGCCAACAACACCACAGTCGGTATAACGTCCAGTGGTTTTTCAAGCCCGGTCTGCGTCGGATGTTCCATTAATAACGTATCGGCGGTTGGCGATGCCGATCTAACCAATAACGCCAGCATTGTTACAACGGTTGGGGTAGACGGTTATGGATCTATTCGGGCTAAGCTCAGTCGTATGGCCCCTGCGGGCGATTTTGCTGGTTTTGTTGTGGAAAACACCGATTTACTTACCCTGGTCAGCTCATTAACAATAGTTACCTACAAAGGAGGAATACTGCAGGAAGCTAAAGGAACCAGTGCTTTACTGAATGTTATTAACCTCTCAGGAAACCGGATTAAGGCTCGTTTTCAGACTACTAAGGAGTTTGACGAAGTAGAAGTACGAGTCGGTTCATTCATCACAGCCGCAGCCACGACCAACGTATTCTACGGATTTGCCGAATTTGGTCAGACCTGTTCGCAATATACAGCCACGGTCAGTTTCCCGGCGGGCATGGCTTATCAGTGTCAAGGCGCCTTTATGTTTGGCAACTGTACAACCTCAACCGTAAGCGGAACATTTATCGTCGGTATTCCTTCGTCAGGAACTCTTACGTTCCCGCTTACGGTCAACCTGCTTGGCACAACAACCGTTTCTGTGTCTGGCAGCGGCATTACCGGGACCAGTACCCAGACCATTGTCAGCGGTCAGACAACGTTCAGCGTTCCGGTCAGCTATGACGGCAGCGGACCACGTGGGGTTCGATCGATGACCATTACGTCTGGCGAAGCAACGGGTACCTGTAGCACCACGGTACTGATTCATGTGCTCCCCACGGTCGCGATCAACACGCCCGCAACAGGTAGCCAGACCAATCTGACGCCAACAGTCAGCGGCACAGTAACAACGGGGGCCAGCGTAACCATTTTAGGACCGGGAAACCAATCCTGCTCGCCAGTTGTCGATGGAAACGGTAACTGGACCTGCTCATCGTTCGCTTTCAGTGCTGGTCCCGTTACGTTGACAGCCGTGGCCGTTAATGAGGTTGGAAGCGCCACAGCCGTCACAACCTTTACAGCCGTAGCTCTACCAACCATTGCTATTACGGTACCAGCGCCCAATAGCTTAACCAGCCTTACTCCAGCTGTGAGTGGTACGGTTACGGCGGGGGCGTCGGTTACCTTACTGGCGCCGGGCGGTCAATTCTGTATACCTACAGTTTCGGGCACGAGCTGGAGTTGTAACTCACTCACGCTGACGGCTGGTCCCGTTACGTTGACGGCAGTGGCCGCCAATGTGGGAGGAACGGCCAGTACGACGACCACGTTTACAGCCGTGGCCCCACCAACCATTGCCATTACGGTTCCGGCCCCGAATAGCCTGACCAGCACCACACCGACGGTCAGTGGTACGGTTACAGCGGGGGCTTCGGTTACCTTACTGGCACCGGGCGGCCAATTCTGCACTCCTACCGTATCAGGAACCAACTGGAATTGTAACTCGCTCACGCTGACAGCTGGCCCCGTTACGTTGACGGCAGTGGCGACCAATGTGGGCGGAACAGCCAGTACGACGACGACGTTCACAGCCATTGCCCCCCCGACCATTGCCATCAATACGCCAGCTCAAAACGCAGTGACGTATCTGAATCCCGTCATCAGCGGAACAGCAACAGCTAATTCCAGCGTAACCGTAGTGGGGCCAGGTAATTCGCCCTGTGTAGTAGCTGTCAGCAGCGCCGGAAGCTGGTCCTGCACATCGATGACCTTTGCACCTGGTCCTAAGAGCGTTACAGCTTCGGTTACGACCATTGGCGGGTCAGCCTCGGCCGTGACTAGTTTCACGGTAGAAGCTCCGCCCTGTACAACGCCTACTGCGCTGACACTCCTGACCTCGTCGAGCGCCATTACTATCGGTCAGACTGTTTCGGTAACGGCCCTTGGTGGTAATCCCGGTGTATTAACCTGGAGCGTCAATCCAGTCACAGGAATCAGTCCAACCAGTAATGGCTCTGGCTCTCCTACCGGCTCGATAACGTTTGCCACAGCTGGTAGCTATATATTATCCTATACAGCTACAAACGGTAGTACTCCCGTAAACTGCGCAGCGCCGATCAGCGTAACAGCCAGTGTTTCCATCCAGGTAACTGATCCGCTGGCTGTTGTCCGCCCGAAGGTATTCTTAGCGGGAGCCTATAACCCGATAGACGGGCTCATGCGCGACGATTTACGCACAAAAAATCTACTTCCCTTGCTAGAGCCTTACTCGACACCCGTCCTGGTAGGCACAGGATTTACGCACAAAGGGGGCGGAGGTAACGAATCAACAACGACCACTGTGTTTAGCACTACGGGTACTAATGCGATAGTGGACTGGGTATTTGTTGAATTACGAAATCCGTCGAGCGCATCGACTGTAGTAGCTACCCGTTCGGCCTTATTACAGCGTGATGGCGATGTAGTTGACGTAGACGGCACATCGCCGGTAACGTTTGCCGTAGGTGCAGGTAGTTATTATATCTCAATACGTCACCGAAATCATTTAGGCGTCTTAGCGTTGAATACGATAGCCCTCAGCAGTACGGCCGTAACGGTTGATTTTACCAGTTCTTCTACTCAAACCTATGGCGACCTTAATGCTCAGCAAACCATTAACTCCAGTAAAGCCCTTTGGGCAGGCGATGCCGATGGCAGTAGGAGCCTGATTTATAGCGGTGGAGGAAATGATGTTTCCACTGTGTTTAGCCAGGTTTATTTTGATACAGGCAACGTTTCCTCACTACCAACTTATATCGTTCAGCGGTATTTGACGGGCGACTTAAACCTGGACGGTGAGGTAAGGTATCAGGGAGCCGGTAACGACCTTCAGGTGATCTTTACCAGCGTGCTTCTCTATCCCGGTAATACGGGCTATAATCAGGAGTATATCATCCTCGAACAAATCCCTTAATTGAGAGTACGTCCAGCCTGATAGGTAAGCAGGCTGGACGTTTCTACATACTACTATCAACTCAATAACAAGTTTATACCAATCTGGTTTACAACCGCAGAAGTGCGCATTTTTAAGATAGTATAAACGTCTATCCCAGAACGAATTAAGACATGCAAAATAAATCCTATCCATCCCTATCCTTGCGTCTGGCGCTAGGCCTCCTGCTTGGGCTAGGAAGTCTAACGGCTGGCCTGGCTCAGGATGGTATTTATTATGCAGTGAAGCTGCTCCCGGACAAAGTCACCTATCAGGTTTCCTTATCCAGTACCATCGGCTTATCGGGCATTAGTCAGACAACTAATAGTGGTCAGGTAACTCTGGTAGTACCTACAGGCAGCTTCCAGGTTAGTACGATTCAGAGCGTGAACGGCATCTGGACAAACAATACAACCATACGGGCTCCGAGTCAGAGCCCTGGCTATGATTATTTTATTTTCGGCATGTCGCCAACAGCTCCGCTTATTCCTTATAGTGCTACGCAGGAAACTATTCTTTTTACGTTTGTTAATAATGGGACCTGTGCTGGCCCGGTAGAAGTATGGACTAAATCGGACCCGTTTAAACCAGATCCGCCCAGGCAACCCATTAATGTTGGGAATGACCTGACCGCTTTAGGTTTTAGAAATGGAACAACCTTATATAATGCCTGGAATGGAAATTATAACGTTGGTGGTGCCAACTGCTCAACAGCAACACTCCCAACAGTTGCCATCCTAAGTCCGACCGCAAGTTCAACCGCAATGGGCCCCACTGTTCCGATAAGCGGCACAGCAACTGCAAGCGCAGCTGTTTCTGTCTCTGAAAACGGGAATCTGCTTTGTTCAACAACAGCTACCACCGCAGGCACCTGGACCTGTATGGTAAGCCTGCCGGATGGTGTACATACGCTACAGGCAATTTCCCGAAATACGGCAGGAAGCAGTAGTCCGGCAACTACTTCATTTACAGTGGTATCGCCGGTCAACTGCAAACCGATTTGCGTTCCTATAACGATCAGCATAGTCCGGCGAAGGCGGTAATTATAGCCCCTCTACATGCCCCGCTCAGCCCTGGAAGCTTCTGAAGCCTTCCGGGGCTTTATTTAGTGATACGCCAGTTTGGCAACTCGTCGCGCGTGATAACGCTCTCGCTGTTAAAAACTGCTTTCAACGTATCGACCGGCTGTTTTTTGATGTGGTCATTTCCCGTCCAGACCGAAAACCAGGACCACCAGGTTCCAAACGTACGTATGCTAGCCGGGCTAGGCAGCTGTCCCGATTCAGAGAGGGTTACCAGCTTTTTACCAGTCAGCGACGCCTGTGCACTCTCCCAGTTGCTGCTTAAGGTATTGTCGGAATGACTATAAATATCCAACCCAACAATATCAACGTATTGATCGCCCGGATACCACTCCGCATTGAACGTATCAGTAGCCGTATATACCCAGATTAAGTTATGCAACTGATGATGATTTGTCAGCCGATCATAGAGAATATGCCAAAGTTCTTTGAAGGGCTCTGGCCCTTTAGCCCCCCACCAGAACCAGCCGCCTGCTGCCTCGTGGAGCGGTCGCCAAAGAACAGGTACATCGGCGGCCTGAAATTTCCTGAGCTGAACCGCAATCGTATCTATATCACGTAGTAAAAGCTGGTAGCGTTCACTGTTTTTGTCGGCCAGAGCTGCTTTAAGATCAAACGTAGTAGCTGTCGTATAGAATCCGCGCCACCACAACTTATCCGGGGCCTGGTTTATCAGATCGGTAGGCGCGTTCCAGTGCCACATCAGACTGACGATTCCACGTCCCTCCCCTTTTGTTGCCCAATTGATAATTGCGTCGCTGCTACGTAGTACGTTTACCCCGTGCTCCACACGACTTGGCGAATAATCCATCAGATCAAAAGCACCGATGGCGGGTTCCCGACCCGTTTTTTCCAGAACGTACTCAATATCGTCCTGCTGCCCCGATACCACTTTATGCCCGTACTGATCGACCAGAAAGGAAAATAATCCTTTTGTCGACGCCGTAGCCCGTGCATCAGCCAATTGCTTAGAAGGTCTGGCAGGCAGCGAAACAGTAGCTGGCATTAGCTGAACGTAATCTACATCGTAATAACCCCAGCCTTTTTGTAGTACGATCGTATTCAACCCGTTACGTAGCAAAAACTTACCAATGTCGGCCTTTCCAAATCCGGTCGTCGTTTTTGGCAGCGTACCGCTGCTCTTTTTGCCATTCACCTCGAAATCGACACCCTTGTTGCCACTGGGTGAAGCGTAACCAATTGACAGATTATAAAGCCCTGCCGACGCGTTAAATGTCAGGCTTACTTTATCCGCTACGTTATCCATATCGGTAACGTAACCCGTTCCCGAAAAGCCAGAACGGGTAGTAGATACCGTAACCCCCGACAAATCGCCCAGCTCGGCTTCCAGTCGTCCGTTCACTACCGGCACAACAGGCAATCCAGCACGTAGCGTTTCTGAACCGGCAGCTAAGCCAACGAACGTACTCATACTACTTAACACCACCAACAGAGACGAACGCCAGTATTCATGCAAAGAGGACGAATACGGCTCTCTGTTACGCACAAAAAACTGCATAAAAGCCAACATATAGCCAGGAAACAGACGTTGATCTGTTTCTCAGAAGCACCAGAAAAAGAGAAGATGAAGATTAGTAAAAAACCTCCCGAAAATGAATTCCGGGAGGTTGAATGAAAACTATTTTACGAGCACAATATCGTCAAAATAGAAGGTTTCGTCCTGTTTGTCAGGCCCTTGAATACGGAAACCAACTTGTTTCAGTGTTTTGCCGGCCGTCCAGAAATCAATGTCCGATAACTTTAGTTTGAAATACGTCCAGGTTCCGGCCTTCACGTCAATTTTGTTTTTATCGACATAATCGCCGAATCCAGCCTTACCCGCATCCGTTGTGAGGTACAGCGAATAGTCGGCCGAAGCGCCTTTGATCCAGCCCGTTACGTAGGTGTAATCGGCCGAGTACGCAATAGCCGACGACGACCAGTTGGCAAAACCGATCAGGTGCCAGTTTCCCTTCTGGAAATTCTTCCCGATGGATGCCGTCCCCGATTTAAATTCTTTGGTCGAAATAACGGCCGCATCGCCCCAGGAGCCATCCTGAAAACCATCACCATAAGCATCCGTAAAAATTTTATAGGCCCGATCGATGTTAACAAACTCCTGCTTCGTACGCATTCGTCCGGTGCTGTTCGTAATGGTCAGCGTTCCCCGCGTCAGGGTTGTGCTGGGCATCTGAACAACGAGCTGCTTTTTCTCTTTCGATACAATCGTTGCGGCATCGGAAATACCTTTCACGGAATCGGCAACAGCCACGGCCGTAACATCATCCAGGTTATTACCCGTGATCGTTATCGTGGTTCCCTTCGTGAAATTGTAGTTCGACACATCGCTAACAGTCGGGTAGGCCAACCCTCTGAACGGCACGGTGAGTGTTCGACCGGCGCTATTGGTAAAAATAATGTTCTGAGAGCCACCGGACACTTCCGTAGGAACCCGGAAAATGATGGCGTTGTCGGTGTTGAGGGTAGACTGAAAACCAGCTGCTACGTTGCCTTTATCGAATACAATACTACGTATATCACCCAGCCCGGTTCCGGTTAAGGTGATGGTAGCTCCACCAGCTGCCGAATCGGGCGACAATGCCTTGGCTACTGGATTACCAGGCCCGATCTGAGGGCTTCCATCCGTATCTTTTTCGCAGGAGCTTATGGCTAGTCCGGCCAGTACCGTCAGCAACGAAAAGCCCGCCAATCGAGAGAATCTATTGAATATCATCAGTGTAACGATTATCATTCTCCAGCTGAGGTCTGTCAACGTCAGCCGGAGAACTGGTCAAGTTTTTATTTATAGTACGGAACAGGATCTTTGGCAAGTTCAGGGTCCTGCACAATTTCACCGGCAGGAATAGGCAAATACATTTTGTCTTCCGTGAAATTGGTGAGATACGTAGGAGCGGTTACAGTACCACGGTTCTGTTTCTCAATCATCGACTTGGCTTTGGCAAATCCCTGACGCTGAATATCGTACCAGTAATCGCCCTCAAACGCAAACTCTACCCGACGCTCGTGCAGAATATCGTCGAGCGTGAACGATGTTTTCGGGTTTAGTCCAGCGCGGGTACGTACTTTATTCAGTGCCTCCAGTGCTTTGGCATCGTTGGTCGAAGCACTGGAGGCTAGAGTGGCCTCCGCGTAGATCAGCAGAATGTCGGCATACCGTAACAGCACTACGTTGTTTCCTGAGTTTTGCCCCAATACGGTTTCTCCACCAAAACTCTTACCGGGACCGGCAAAGTATTTAGTAATATTCGCACGGGTCGGACTGAGGCTGCCACCGTCTTCAACGGGCTGTAACGTATCGTACTTGAATCCATTCGCCATGAATGCGTTGTATTTCGGCATATTGGCCCGTTGTGGCTTCCAGTTTGAGTTTGTCCAGCCGTGTTCCATCACCGACCACTGCCGACGCAGATCACCGAATTCGTATTCTTTCAGCAAATCGAGCGAAGGCACATACATTTCCCAGGCATCGGCTTCGGCGGTACGCAACGCACCGGCTCCCCGGTCGGGATTTTTGATGTTACCCGTTCCCCAGGGGTCCTGCGCCAGCTGATGCTGAATCGAAAAGAGCGATTCGGAGTTGTTGTTCATGCTCATTTTCGTGAACATGCCCATGTAATCCTGAACCAGCGTGTACTTGCCCGAATTGATCACTTCCTCCGCCTTGGCTTTCGCGTTGGCATAATCTTTCGTGTACAAATACAGTTTCGACATCATCCCCTTGGCCGAATACTTGGTTAACCGACCCGCTACGTCCGACTCAGGTAGACCCGCTTCGGCCATTTTCAATTCTTCGAGCGCAAACCGCAATACGTCTGTCTGCAGATAACGGGGAATGTTAAAATTACCCGACAACGCCGTAGCCCCCGGATCGGTGATGATGGGAGCCGCCCCCCAGGTACGGGCAATGTAGAAATAGATTGCTCCCCGAATAAAATGGCATTCGGCAATGGCAGGGTCCAGATACGTAGCACTGCCACCCGCTGCCTTTTTCTCTTCGAACGTTTTGATCAATACGTTGGCATAGCCAATAATTTTATAGAATGCCCCCCAGGCGGCCCCGATCCGGTCAGAAGCCGACGAAACAGTGAAATTAAGGTATTCGACATCCGTGTAGGTGAACATATTTCCCCCCATCACGTCGCCGATGGCATCCTGCGCCCGGCTTTCGTAGTTACGCCAGGGCAAGCCGCTGTAGAGCGTACTGGTTGCTCCACGTACTTCTTCAGCGTTGTTGTAATAATTTCCGGTTGTGGTGCCTGATAACGATGGCCGATCGATGAAATCCTTGGAACAGGACGACAGCAAAGCAGCCGACAGACTCAGAGCGTATAATGGCTTTAGTTTCATTGTCTTTTATAGAATTTTGACTGAGTGCATGATTGAATGATAGAATGAACCCTCCACTGTTGAATGACCTGACGTTTGTAGTTCATTCAGTCATTCTATCACTCTTTCATTCAACATTAGAATTGCAGATTCGCGCCTACGGTGAATGTACGTGGGTTTGGATAGTGACCAGCGTCTACATTCATCAGTTTAATACTGTTATTGAAAGCACCAATTTCAGGATCATAGCCCGAGTAGTTCGTGAATGTTTTCAGGTTCTGAATAGAGCCATATACCCGCAGATTGGCGATCTTGACTTTATTCAGCAGCGTTTTCGGCAGTCGATACCCCAACGTAATGTTCTGGATACGGGCGTACGAAGCATCCTCTACGTAGCGATCCGACATAGCCGTGTTATTCTTGTTCGTATTCGTGAACCGGGGCAACGAACCATTCGTATTCGTTTCGGTGTATCGATCGTTGACCGTCTTCATCTGGTTGGTATACGCATTATTCAGACCTTCCAGCTGCCAGCGCAGGAAGTTGAACGCCTTGGCGCCCTGACTGCCTTGCAGAAACAACGAAAAATCGAAATCGCCATAGTTCAGCGTATTGGTAAAACCCCAGGTAAATTTCGGTAACGGGCTGCCAATATACGTCAGATCCTGCGCATCAATTTTCCCGTCACCGTTGATGTCTTTGTAGCGAATATCGCCCAGCCAGGTTTCGGTCTGACTAACTTTGTAGCCAAACTGAGGAAGGCTCGCATCGAGCTCAGCCTGCGTACGGAATAATCCATCCGTTACTAACCCCCAGAACGAGCCCACTGGCCGACCCGGCGTGGTGTGCGTAATCAGGTAGTTATTATAGTATACCTTTCCATCGAGTGCCGACGCTGCACTGGCGGCCCGATCGTATTTGTTGGTAAACTGGGTAAAGACGACGTTGGTCTTCCAGCTGAAATTATCCTTTTTGATATTCGTCGTAGTCAGTCCGATGTCAACCCCTGTGTTGGTCATCTGACCGGCGTTGCCCAGGGGAGCTTTCAGGTCGTCCCACTGATCGCCCACGCCAATCAGGTTTGGTCCAGTGAGGAAGATGATCATATCAGACGTTACTTTTTTGTAGACATCGATGGTAGCATCGATCCGGCCGTTAAGGAATCCTAAATCGACCCCGGCATTGGCTGTTTTTACCGACTCCCATTTCAGGTTCGGGTTGGGAATACCGTTGATCATGTTAGACGACCCGAAACCAACCGGCCCGGAGAAGAACTGAACGGCTCCCACATAAGCCGGGTTAGGCGCTCCGCTCGGGAAGTTCTGATTACCCACAATACCATAGCCCATCCGTAGTTTCGCATAGCTCAATACGTTGGCAATGCTACCCTTCATAAATTTCTCGTTCGATACGGTCCAACCCACCGACACGCCGGGGAAATAGCCCCAGCGATTGTTTGGTCCAAAGTTCGAGGAGCCATCGGTGCGGAAACTGGCCGAAACCGAATACTTATCGTCATAGGTGTAGTTGGCACGGGCAAAGTACGATTCCATAGCCCATTGGCCTTTACCACCGCTCAGCCCCCAGGTTGTCTGATCAGAGCTACCGGTGTTGAGATCAAAAATATTGGCCTGTAAATCGACTTTAGTTCCTGAAATCGACTGGTAATACGACGTTTGCGCCTGATGGCCCAGCGTTGCCTGAATGCTGTGTTTCTTGATGTATTTGTTGTAGTTCAGGTAGTTCGTCAGCGACCAGTAGTAGTTGTCCGACCGCGAATCGATCAGCTTGCTCCGAAACGACGTAGACCCTACGTTACCCGCTTTCTGAAACGCTACGTTGTTGTCCATCCCGATAGCGTATGACAGTTCGTTACGTAACGACAGGTCTTTTGTGAACTGAAGCTCAGCATATAAGCTACCAAAAATGTTGGTCGAGGTTTTGGTATTGCCACGATACTGGCTATTGCCGACCAGGTTCGCATTGTTGTACTGAACCCCACCGACGGTTTGGCCACCACCCCACGAACCATCCAGATTTTTTACCGGAATCAACGGGCTGGTCGACGCGCCCCACCAGATCGTTCCTTCGGCCGCATCGGCCAGCGATACGTTCTGAATGCTACGCGATACGTTGGCACTCAAGCCAACCTTGGCCCAGCTTTTCAACTGATTATCGAGGCTAAAGCGGGTCGAATAGCGCTTAAAATCAGATCCGAGCAGAATCCCTTTGTTATCGAAGTAATTGAGCGACAGGTAGTACGTTGTTTTATCGCGCCCGCCCGAAAAGCTCAACTGATGATTATTGATGGCCCCGCGCTGAAACATCGCTTCCTGCCAATCGGTACCCTCTCCCAGCAAATCAGGATTTCTGAATTCATCGGCTACCGGATTGCCGATTATCGGTAAAACCTCATTTTGATAGCGGGCAAAATCGCGTAGGTTCATCAGATCCAGCCGACGAGCCACTTCCGATACGCCCGTATACATCTCGTAATTGATCTTGCCTTCGCCCTGCTTCCCTTTTTTAGTCGTGATCAGAATAACGCCGTTAGCGGCCTGAGAACCGTAAATGGCCTGCGCTGACGCATCTTTCAGTACGTCGATGGATTCAATATCATTGGGGTTCAGCATAGCCATTACGCTATTACCGGTCTGACCATCGCTGCCTCCCAAACCTGCGTATCCCTGGCTGTTTGATGTATTACCACCCACAAACGGTACGCCATCAATCACAAATAATGGATCGTTGCTGTTAATCGACGTAACGCCACGCACTTTAACCGATACACCACCGCCCGGTTGACCACCATTGCTGGTGACGGTCACCCCGGCCGCCTTGCCCTGAAGCAGTTGATCGACCCCGGCCGCCGGAATGTCTTTTAATTCAGTTGCTTTTACAGTCGTGATAGACGACGTAATGTCGGACCGTTTGGCCGTGCCGTACCCAATAACAACTACTTCGTCCAGCGACTGATCGCCGGTTTGCAACGTAATGTTCAGCGTTGTTCGCGATCCAACCTCAACCTCCTGCGTTTTCATACCAATAAAGGAGAAAACCAGCACTTTAGCCCCAGCGGGCATATTGATCGAAAATCGGCCGTTTGCATCGGTCGTTGTTCCTACCGTAGTGCCCTTCACCGAAACCGTTGCACCCGGTAGCGTATTGCCTTTTTCGTCCGACACAACGCCCGTAATAACGGCCTTTATGTCTATTGTTCCGGCGTTGGCAGAGCCCGTATTTTTAGTAGTAGCCAGGATCGGCCCTGGTTTATTAAGGGCCATTCTGGTAATGGTTCGGTCTTGAGCAGAGACAGTTAGCCAGCTACTCAGGACGAACACGCCTGAAAGCACATGTTTAATCATAAGGAGGAATTAGATGTAAACTTAGTATATAGAGGTAGTCAGTATTAACGGATGAATTGTACCTGACAGAATGAATTCGAGGGTTAAGTAATGGCTGACGGTTCTGGCGTTTGTTTCTGAACCGGTAGTGAAATCATGACTGATGTTCCTTTTCCGGCTTCGCTTTGCCACATAACCTGCCCGCCCAGATACGCTATTCTTGATTTTATATTGGCGATTCCATTGCCTTTTAATGGCTCCTGATCGAAATCGGCTCCCTGGCCATCGTCGTCCACACTAATAAGCGTTTCTTCGTCGCTGGCCATGATCTGTACCGTAATTGTCTGCGCATTGGCGTGTTTAAGCGCATTATTCAACAGTTCCTGCACGACCCGGTAAATCATGACTGATGCTTCGTCGCTTAGGGCCGGAATTTGTCCATACTGCTCTAAGAATAACTTCGTCTGATTAACCAGATTAAGCTTCTGCACCAAATCTTCCAGGGCCGGAATAAGTCCGAACGTAGACAACGCATAGGGACGTAGATCGTTGGAAATCAAGCGCGTTTCCGTACAGGCTTCGTCCAGAAACTGGTTCAGCGGTTCTTTCACCGATAACGGCAACTGCTCCTGGTGCGCTTCCACGAATAGTTTTATTCTGGACAACTGAATGCCTAATCCATCGTGTAAATCGCGGGCAATCCGACTCCGTTCTCCCTCCTGCCCTTCAATCATGGCACGTAACGATTTCAGTTCCAGTTGCCGGATTTGCTGCTGTGCAATCACGGTCTCCTGATGCGCAATTAATTTCTGCTGACGCCGTAAATACACCAGTGCCCCAACGCCCAGAATACTGATCAGCAAGCCAACGGCCAGCATCGAATTCAGGACGTGCTGATTTCGGCTTTGTTCTTCAACCAGTTGTTTTTCAACGGCCAGCGTTTTGATCTGACTATCCAGTTCCTGCAATCGAATACTCTTCGTTTGTTCGGACGAATAGAATTCCTTCTCAAAATCAAGCGTCTTCAAAGCCGCTTCGTAGGCTTTTTTATAGTCGCCCATTCGGGAATAACTATCGGCTGTGTGCCGGGACAGCTCACGTAGCATGGATAAGTTATTTTCAGACTCCGCCAGTTTAAAGCTTCGCTGGTAGGCTTCAATAGCCTTGTCTGGCTTGTTCCTAAACTGCTCGACCAGGCCCAGATAAAAATGATTCAGTGCAATAAGCCAGTTGATGTTCAACTGATTGGAGATTACCAGGCTTCGATTGGCGAAGTATTCGGCCGAATCTGGTTTCTTCACTCTTGAGTACGTATTAGCCAGCAAATTGAGTGCATACGCCTGCGAGTAAGCCTGCTTATACTGAACACTAAGGGCCTCCGTTTCACGCAATTGGGTAATTAAACCATTCGGTATTACAGCCTTGTTCTGATCGATATTGGCTAACCCCAGCCGACATTCGATCACTTTAGGCATGTTACGGGTCCGCTCAAAAAACTGCTGGGCTTTTCGAATGTATTTTTCCGCGTATTTCTGCATGAAATCATCATGCGAATAGTAATCGCCAATAACAATATGTCCGTTATAATACCCCAGCGAATCTCCAGCCAGGCTGTAGTATTTCAACCCATTGAAATAAGAATCAATCGTATACTTATTATAGCCGTATTGCTGGTGGTACAACTGCCCCAGCTTTTCGTATCCTTTGGCAGCTTCTACATACTTTTTATCCTGAACAAGCGTGCTGATTTCTCGCTTTAAACTGTCGATCGATGACGATTCGGCGACTGCCCAGGCGGTTTGGAAACACCCAACTACGCCAAGTAAGAATAGGGTTACGCTCCATCGTTTCGGAAGTTCGACAAGCAAAGAACGATACGTCATTCGGGTAACGAATTAATCAATGTATTGCATTTCCATCGCTGTCTTAATCAGCAAAGCCGTATTCGGTACGCCAAATTTCATCAGCAAACTACTCCGATGAAATTCTACGGCCTTGGCACTCACAAACAACTGAGTAGCCATTTGCTGCGTGGTTAGTCCCTGGGCAATCAGTGTCAGCACTTCCGATTCGCGGGGCGTAAGATTTGGCTTGATACCAACTCCGGCCATTGTCTTCCGAGCTTTCGGCCCATCATTCAGCAAAATATGCGTGATGGTTTCGTTGAAATACTGCCTCTCCTGATACACCGTCACGATAGCCTGCAGCAATTCATTCTTGGTCGTATTCTTCAACAGATACCCTTTCGCTCCTTTTTTGACCACCCGTTTAATCAGGCTGGCGTCGTCGTGCATGGTTAGCGCGATAACTTTTACCGTCGGGTACGTACGGGTTATGTACTCGCACAGACCAAGCCCGTCTTCAATCTGCGGAAATGAAATATCCAGTAAAATGACATCGATTTCAGTCTGTTGCAATCGTTCCATCACCGACTGAACCGTATAACATCGCTCTACCACCCTACTCTCTGATGATCCCGAGATCAGAGACTCGATGCCTTCTACGAAGACGTTATGATCATCAGCAATCAGCACTCGTATCATTTATTGACTCTTTGGGGCCTATAGTAAAGTTACCAGATCCTTTGTCAGTTATTGAAATTACCGCCTAAAAACCTAAACAATCCACAGTTCAAGCCCATCAAATTGAACTTTGTTTAGCAAAAGTAGGACTAGTCAACTGAGTAATAGAATAGTGAAAACCCGATTCCGTTTAAATTTAGGGAAAACCCTAGGGGTAGTTTGGGCATAAAAAAGCTCTTCTTTAGACGTAACGTCCATTGAAGAGCAAAGACCAAAGAAAACAGCCCAATCAGATATCAAGAACTTCGTGTACTAATTTCCAGGACGTATCGGGCAAACGCTTCCAGATACGTAGATAAAGCCCTTTTCTGTCCTGTTCCTGAACGTAGCCATAGGCAATGCCCATATCGCCCGACGAGGCTACTTTAACCCGGCTAAGCCTGTAAACAGCCGTAGTTGTTAAGCCGTCTATATATGTCCTGGCTTCGTCACCCATTACCGGAACAAAGCCTTTTCGATACAAACGTACCGGATGGTTTTTGGCCAAAGCAGACTGATAAGCACTACGTAACGACTGCCCGCCTGCCAACTGCGCTAATCGATTTTCGGCCTCAATAAGTTCGATTCGTCGGGCCGTTGTATCGCAGTCGCCACGCCAACGCTGGCTATACACGTCCGGCCAGTACAAGTCGGTTCGTACCTGCTGCGGATTGGTGTGCGTGATCCCAACATCGGCAATGGCTTCCCACTGCCCTGTTTTATTCTTCTGCCAGACCGTAGTAAAATGCCCAAACCCTACCGGATCATCGGTTTTCGTCTTGGGTCGTACTTCGAAAGGGCCGGTTGTATATCCAAAGTCGCCAGAATCGGCAATGTCGGCATAAACCGGCGTCCAGGACAGAACACCGGGCACGTAGGGTGCTTTTTCGTACAAGGGCTTTCCTAACGTAAAATCATCCTTCACGACAACAATTCCCTCCGGCGATAGAAATCTGGAAAACCCGGCCTTAATACCTTCTTTTTCCGTGTAAGCGGCAAATGATTGTTCAGCCGCTACTAATGTTTGATAATCGGCAGCGACGGTTGATGACGTAGATTGAGCAACGCTGTTGCTTATACTATACCCTACTAATACGATGGCAAATGTTACTTTATTCATACCATGAAGCTGGTTGTAGATTGATGATGAGTCCGAAAAACCAGTCCAATATGAATGCATAAGCAACACCCAAAAAGCAGAAGTAGACTGTATTGGGTAAAGCGAAGGCTTAATTCGTCCAGGTATTGGTTAAATTGATTGGGCTACGTAGCGGCACGAAATGGCTTTAGTGATACGTTACGTAACAGCTCAGCTAGCCTAATTAGACAATTGATCACAGCAACCCAACAATTGATTCAGACTATTGCCCAATTCAGCCACGTTTTTTCCCGATCCGACTGATCTTTACTTGCCTCGCACAGGACGTAAGAACTATATTTGGTCACCTACGAGATAACGTTCTTAACTTAACTTCATTTGAAACCAGTCAATGATCGATGGATTCGCATCAGCGGTATTGGCTTATTGCTGTTACTCGATCTGTATACGTCTCAGATCTTCCTTCAGCCGGTAAGCCTGACCACGATCAAGTTTACGATTGAATTCCTGCTCCTGACAACGGCAACCTGGGAGGTAATCCGCTGGATTTTAGTCCGTTTCCGGAAATGGTTTCCGCTTTTATCGCAGACGAAGAAGCGAATCCTTTTAGTGTTACCAATCTGTTGGGCAGCCTCTGTTCTGATTGACTGGGTTGATATGGTTATTGTGAACAGCACCGGCTTTCACAAACCCTACTCCATGTCATCGTTCGCCAATACGTTGCCTGGCGCCCTGATTTTTACGGTGCTGATTGTTGGCGTTCAGGAAGCAGTGTATTACTTCGACCGGCTCATAAAGGCCGAAAAAGAAGCCGAAGCCCTGAAAAAAGAGAACTTACAAACGCAGCTGGAGAGCCTGAAACAACAGGTTAGCCCGCATTTTTTATTCAATAGCCTCAATACGTTATCGTATTTGATTGGCGACGACGCTAAACAGGCGGAGAAATTTCTGGAAGAATTGAGTAAAGTATATAGGTATCTGCTACGTAACAATGAACACGAATTAACGGATCTGGCCACCGAAATGCAGTTTATTCGCTCCTATTTCCACCTGCTAAAAACCCGATATGGCGATAGTCTGCACCTTCAGCTGGCCATAGAACCCCGCTACGAGACGTATCTACTGCCATCGCTGACTTTGCAGCTGTTGATCGAAAATGCCGTAAAACATAACATTATTCATAAGACGCAGCCCTTAACTGTCCAGATCATAACCCAGCCCGATGGGCTGCTTATGGTAAAAAACAATTTGCAGAAGAAAATTCAGCATATCCCCTCTACGCAAATTGGACTGGCCAATATTGCGGCAAAGTTCAGACTACTGAAACAACGCGAGATTATCATTAAGGAAACCGAAGACGAATTTGCCGTGATTATTCCCCTCATGGCCAACCAGTTAATATAGCCACCTTATCCAGCCCGGAAAAGCCCGTATGAATATCCTGATTGTTGAAGATGAAGAAATAGCGGCAAAAAAACTCATCAAAACACTGGCTGTTGTTGAACCGCTGGCAACGGTCGTAGGCGTTACGAGCAGTATCTGGGAAACCGTTGCCTGGCTACGGGCCAACGGTCCGGGGCAACCGCTGGCCCCCGATCTGATCCTGATGGACATTGAGCTGGCCGATGGACAAAGCTTTCAGATATTCAAGGAAATTGACGTGACTAGCTCCGTCATTTTTACGACCTCCTACGACGAATATGCCATTAAAGCCTTTAAAGTCAACAGTATCGATTATTTGCTTAAACCAATCCAGACAGACGAACTGGAAGCCGCCCTGGCGAAATTTTACCGACTAAAACCAGCTCCTCAACCAGCCAAATCAGACAGCCCGCTGAATGTAGAAAATCTGATCCAGGAACTTCAGCAGAAACTACAACCGAAAGAATACCGCCAGCGCTTTCTGGTAACCTATGCGCATAAACTTATCACCGTTGATACACAGCAGATTGCTTACTTCTTCAGTGATAATAAAATGAATCAGTTCAAGACAATCGATGGCCGAAAAATTGTTATCGACTACACGCTCGATGAGTTGGAAACCATGCTTAATCCCAGTCATTTTTTCCGCATCAATCGCTCCTTTTTAGTTTCCGTCAACAGCGTCGATCAGATTCAACCCTACTTTGGAAATCGGCTGGCTCTTCACTTAAAACCGGCACTCGATAAGGAGGTAATTGTCAGCCGCGAAAAACTAACGCCTTTCAAAGACTGGATGGGCAAATAAGGATAAACCGTACCCATACGTCTCCTAACCAAATTCGGCAATAATCAGCCATACCGGTCGACCCGGTTATTATACGGTTCATACAGTATTATCCGCGATTCAGCACACTTACACTTCGTTGATTAATAGAGTAAAATAGTTTTGTATAGAGAAAAGATAACGTAGCACTACGTATCATTTTCCGACTAACCTACTCGATTGATCAACGATGAAAAAGACAACCTTTCTCTTTTTAACCAGCCTGCTGCTTACCGTAGCAGGCTGCAAAACCCAGACGGGCTATGCCCCTGGTTCTGATGCAGGCTATGCCATCGGAAAAGTATTAGACGTACGAGGCAACCCTGTTGAGGGTGCCCGTATTGTAGCTACCAACGCCCGTACTACCACAAAGCAGGTTACTGGCATCACCGACGCCAACGGCAATTACCGGATCAAAATACCTTCCGGGGCCTGGAAAATGTCGGGCGAACTGGAACGAGTTTATCACAATCGACACTTCACGTTAACACTTCACCCCGATCATCCCGACGTATTTACGGGGCAGGATGGGGTCGTCTGCAATTTTGAATGGCGACTATACGGCCCCAAAACCGGTTCCACTGATCGTTTTTACGGCGGTGAAGTTCGGATCAATAAAGACCAGCATAGCCAGATTGCTGATATTGATAACATTGCGTTTACGTTTACGCCCGTAAGCCCGCGAATCGACGGCTCAACCGCCGACCCCGAAACGGTCAGTTGCGGCCCGCAAGGCACATCGCATTACGCCCGAATCTCCGACATTCCGATTGGCCAGTATAAGATTACGGCCTTGTACCGACCCACTGGGCAGCGCATCTATTTACGAGCCGGTAACGACGGCGCCTACTCAGCCGACGGATCAGTCATTACCGAATTCAACGGTACGACTCGTTTCAGCTCATGCATTAATTGTCTGACCATTGAGTACACCGACCGCCTTTCACCATCTAATAGCCAACGCACTTGACCAATAATGTATTTCTGGCAGCGTCGATTTGCCTTTTCCTGTTGGTTACCAACAGCTTCGCCCAAAAAGACGATTTACCGTTACACCTATTTTCTTACGACAAAACGGTGCCATTGGCCCTTACCGATTCGGTAATTGGGCATGAAGATAATGTAGCCATTCATCGTATAAGTTTTGCCAGCCCCGTAGCCGATCGTGTGAATGGACTTCTCTTTGTTCCGTCGGGGAAAGGGCCGTTTGCGGGTATTCTGCTTCAGCATGGCGCACCCGGAACCGCCATGAATCAAACTCCGCGCGGAGTTTATGTTGCCCGTCATGGCGCGGTTGTAGTAGCGATCAGCGCTCCATTCGCAGAACGTAGCGGACAGGCCATACAACTAACGCCAGCCGATAGCGTTGAGCAGGTTACGTATATGATCAATCTGCAACGAGCCGTCGATCTACTCCTCAGCCGACCCGATGTCGATCCAACTCGGCTGGGGTATGTTGGACGAAGCCACGGTGGAGCCATGGGTGGATTATTGGCCGGTATTGAGAGCCGCCTAAAGACCTACATCCTGGCCGTACCGGATGGTGGCCTTATTTCACATTTTACCATTGCCAGTGGTGAACCCGCCGATCAGCTTCCCATACCAGTTGAGCAACGCAAGCGATGGTTAGCAGCCATGATGCCTATTGAGCCTATTCGTTTCATCCACCGTGCTACGTCGGCAACACTGTTTATCCAATCCGCACGGCAGGATGAGGCCGTTTCTACGTTTGCTTCCGAACAACTTCACAAAGCAGCCCCAGCTGGAACAGTCGTTAAATGGTACGATGCCGGGCATCGCCTGAATAGCCAATCATACGTAGATCAACTGTCCTGGTTTCACGACAAATTAGGCACTACTGCCCCTGGCCCCGCCGACCAGAATGGCCCTAACTTCCCACCACCAGCCACCAAACCATAGTTATTAATAGATTAGGCTTAAGCGCCATTTATGCGAACAGATAATCTTTGTTTAAGCCTACTTATCAATTGTTATAGTACTCAGAACTAAAGTCATACAACAGTTTTATTATATTTCGCACAAATTTCCTGTGTAAACTGTTATGTATATAACTGTCGCTGATCCGGTCAGTTAATACCTATGCAATCTGATTCTGTTAGTACGATAACTCGAGCTATGCAAGCTACCGATTCCAGTCAGCGAATTGGTCAGCCTACACCTACGGATTTTTGGGAAACGGCCTATACATTAGGTTTACCGGCTGCCCTCTGGCGCTTACCTAATCAACGGCACAAACATCTCATTGTCTCTTTCGATGAAACGCTCCCCCGCGTATCGGCCGACCTGGAAGAGTTACCAGCTGGCTTTCTCATCAGCCCCTTCGACAATCTGAATACAGAAACCGAAACACCTGCTCAAACGCTGTTTCTGCGCGCTGATGTTCAGGCTGTTTTTTCAGAAAATGCTCCCACGGCTACGTCGATTGCGGATACGGAGGCAGGAAACCGGTTTCAGCAAACCATTGCCAGCCGAACAGACAATCAGCGTACTGATCAGGAAATCACGTTCGTTACGTTACCCGATGCTGGCACTGAGCAGGAATACGTAACAAACGTTGCGGAAGCGGTTGAGGCTATGCAGCGGGGCGAGTTTAGAAAAGTAGTTTTGGCCAGAACAAAACAACTCTGTTTTAGTGACGCCCCAAACGCGGTTGCCTTATTCGATAAGCTTTGCCAGAAATACCCAACAGCTTTCGTTTCGGCCGTGTCGATACCCGAAAAAGGTCAAATCTGGATTAGCGCAACTCCTGAACGGCTGGTTAGCGTAGATGCAGTTGGAATCTTTAGAACAAACGCTCTGGCGGGTACTCAATCTGCCTTTGAAGCCGACGGCACACCCAAGCTACCCCAGGATGCGATGTGGTCTCAGAAAGAAATTGAGGAACAGGCCATCGTTTGCCGCTATATTATTGAGTGTTTCAAAAAAATCCGGCTGCGGGAATATATTGAAGAAGGCCCCCAAACGGTTATTGCGGGCAATTTGATGCACCTCGGCACCAGCTTTACGGTTGATACACAGGCAGTACGTTATCCACAACTCGGCACCGTAATGCTACGTCTGCTTCATCCCACCTCTGCCGTATGCGGTACTCCGCGCGATCTGGCATTCAGCTTCATTAAACAACACGAAAGCTACGACCGCGAGTTCTACAGTGGTTTTTTAGGACCCGTCAACATCAGCACGAATGATGCAGGTCCGGCCAGCGATTTATTCGTCCATATCCGGTGTATGAAACTGGAAGGTAACCTTGCCACACTATACGCCGGGGCTGGCCTAACAGAATACTCAATCCCTGAACGCGAATGGCAGGAAACCGAAATGAAATGCCAAACGCTTCTGTCGGTTATTCAGTAAAAAAGTTTAGCGTGTATAGTTTTCAGTTTATAGTGGCTGACGCGTCAGCAAGTATCTGGCGTCAGCCACTATAAACTGAAAACTATACACGCTAAACTTTTTTAAACCCTACTCATCCGCCCCTTCTGCCGGGTCGTTTGGTGCACGAGATCCTTCTTCTGAAGTGCGATCACCAGCTTCACTGGCCGCCGACGATTGTGTATCCGCATCGGGTGCGGTACCGCCCTCCTCTGCATCTGCCGTCGTTACGAGCGGTTCTTCTTTTGATGGTATCATGCTATTGGTCGATTAGATTAGTTTCTACGTAAACGCTTCGTAACGTATTAAGTTTACTCCATACTATCGTCGTCCAGATCGTCGTCGATGTCATCATCTAAATCTGGATCAAAATCCAGGTCATCTTCACTGAATTCTTCGTCAATATCGGCTAGATCATCTTCGCCGTAACCGCTGGCAGCACCAGTACCCAGTTCGTCAAATTCGGCATCATCAAAGTCATCGTCATCATCGTCGTCAAAAGCGGCAGATTCAGGATCTGGGTTTAATAGTAGCACGTCTTCGTCCTGATCAAACGTTGGCTGGTAAATCATGGTTGAGATAGTCAATTAAGTGATTTCACACCTCATAACGCATCACATTTGCGTAAGGTTGGGTGAGCCGTAAATTTATTGACTAAACGGATATAAACACCAATCAAAATTTCAAGTTGATACTATTGTCCTTTTTCCGTCGTCCGTCTCTGCCTGATGTACAGAAAAATACGACTTAACAATCCGTAATTTTTGCATGAAAAATTATCAGCTCCGCCGGTTATCAGACCAGCCAATTCTTACAACCAGCGACGTTCTGCCATCAGTTGAGGGCTTTACGGTGTTGGGAGCATTTAACCCGGCCGCCTGCCTGGTGGGCGATGAGGTCATTCTGCTGCTACGTGTGGCCGAAGCGCCTGCCTCCAAAGAAGGCGTTATCAGCATTCCACTTATCGACGAACAAGACGGGGCATTGAGTCTCGTAGTAAAGCATTTCGATGAACCAACCGTACCCTATGACCCACGTGTGATTTCACTGGGTGGTAAGGTTTATTTAACATCACTAAGTCATCTCCGCATTGCCCGAAGTCGCGACGGCATTCATTTTACTATCGACGAAAAACCGTTCCTTTTTCCAGAACGAATGGATGAATCATACGGTGTAGAAGACGCTCGCATTACGTTCCTGGATAATAAATACTGGATTACTTATACGGCGGTATCGGAGCATGGGCCAGGCGTTGGGCTGGCTGTGACAACCGATTTTAAAACTGTTGAGCGCGTGGGTATGATTTTGCCCCCACCTAACAAAGACGTAGCCCTGTTCCCGCAGAAAATTAACAACAAGTACATGCTTCTACACCGGCCTATGGTATCCGATATCGGCAAACCGTCGATCTGGCTGGCCGAGTCGGAAGATGGCGTACACTGGGGTAACCACCGTTTTTTGTTTGGCGGCAGAGGCTTGGCCGACAATCCATTTGCCTGGGAAGGCGGCAAAATCGGTGCTGGCCCTGAACCCATTTTAACCGACGACGGCTGGCTGCTGTGCTATCATGGGGCCGATCCTACTCATTCGTATTCATTAGCATTGGCTCTACTGGATAAAAACGATCCAGCCACTATACTCGACCGCTCCGAAGCCCCGATGCTGACGCCCGAGCTTTCCTGGGAACGGGAAGGTTTTTTCCCCAACGTCGTTTTCTCAAACGGCTGGATTCAATGGCCCGACGGACGAATCTGGGTGTACTACGGCGCTGCGGATTCCGGCGTAGGCGTAGCAGAACTCACACGGACGAATTGACCTACGTAGCCTATACAAACACAACAGCCCGAAAGCTCAGAACTTTCGGGCTGTTTGTTTAGCTCACGCGATATGCGTCAGCAGCGTATGATGCTATGTTATTTGGCAGGCTTTTTAAAGATCGACTCGTCAACTGGACCGTTTACGGTAATTTTCCCGGTCGAGAATGTCAGATTGCCCTGTGGCGACGCCATCTCCATCGTGTTAGCGAATTTGATGCCGTCCTTATCCTTGTAGTCCGAGAATGCAATTTCGCCCGTCTGTCCATTCATATCCATAGCGACTTTGCTCACCAGATAGGTGTTGGCATCCAGGAACTCATCCAGTTTCTGCCCTTCTTTGGTGGTTACCTTCAGGTGGTAGTTGTCTTTACCATCTACTTTTTCTTTACCCACCAGCTCAACGGTGTTTCCCTTGGCCTTATAGTTCACCAGGGCCCCGAATGGATCGAGCTGACCCAGTTGTTGCTTCACCTGATCGGCAGGCATATCTTCAGGGTCGCCCGTACCGCCCATCATAGCCGGACGTACCATCCAGCCAGCCGAACCATCAACCACCTGAACCATTGAGTTGCCCATTACCGACGATTCGGTGCGCATCGATTTCCCAACTACAATTGTCGACTTAGTAGGAATTTCCATACCCTGTACCGATAGCGACCGCTCGATGTAAAGCGTTTTAACGCCAGCCAGTTTATCGGCTCCGCCCAGTGCCGTTACGTGTTTGTCAACAATTTCGTCGACCGTCTGCGCATACGCACTGATGGAGAAGCAAACGGCCACCATAGCAGCCAGGGTCTTGTATGTATTCATCTGTTACCTATTGTTTGGTTAAGTTTATGATCGTTCTTATATTATTTCTTACTAACGTGGCTGCCCTCCGCCCGGAGTGCCACCCGACTGCTGCTGACCATCGCTTTTCACGTCGTCGTTATTAACCGACTTGGCTTTCTTACGAGGGGCATCCATCGTCATTTTACCAATTTTGAGCGTAAAAGTCAACCGAACACCCCGGTTATACAAATACACGTCGTTTACCTGACTAAAGAGCGGAGAATTCAGGACAGTGTGGATATTAAAACGGTTATTGAGGAAGTTTTCAGCAGCCAGCCCTAAACTAGCTTTTTTATTGTTGAATTCCTTCTTCACACCAACAGTGTAGAAACCAAATCCACCCTGACGCCCCTGCAATTGTACCTGCGTTCCCTGCATAAAACCAAACGCCTGTGCACCCCAGCCATTTTTAAACGTAGCATTCACAAACGAACCCCCACCAATGTTCATCCCACTGTTCGTCATCGTAATTGATGTTTTATCCAGTCCCATTGCCTGACCCGTCAGACTAGAGTAGAAGGCATTCAGGAATACACCAACATTAATTTTTGACGTTACGGCAACGTTGGTAAACAGGTTCGTGCCATACGCATGCTGACGCCCAATGTTCTGATACATCGATACAATAGCACCCGCAATCGTATCGGACGGCTGACTAACCTGCGTAATGGCATTGTTGGTGATACGTCCGAAGAAAGTAGCATTAATGAATGTTTTTCCAATTGTTTTGCTCACGCCCAACTCAAAGTTATTGGTCAGTTCGGGACGCAGACTTGGATTACCAATGGTAATGTTCTGTGGGTTGGCGGCATTGAAGTTTGGGTTCAGCTGCTGCAACCCTGGCCGCTGAATCCGGCGGTTAAAGCCCAGTTTCAACGTAGTACCTTTAATGGTTTTCGACGCATTAATACTCGGAACCAGTACACCATAATCACCTACACCCAGATTACCACCTTCGCGGGTGCTGGCATCGATAAAGGTATGCTCATAACGCAATCCTCCTTTGAACGTATACCGGCTCTTGGTGGTATACGTGTAAGACGAGTAAGCTGCTGCAATATTCTGATGATACGTCAGCTCACCCAGCGTATTGTTCACTTCTGTTGTGAACTGGCCCGATGGCCCTGCAAACAGGTATTTGTAATCGCTGTTTACTTCCCGGAAGATCGCCTTGCCGCCAAATTCCAGCAATTGATTTTTCTTGATCGGTGTCTGATAATCAGTCTGGAACGTAAATTCCTGGTTAAGGTTGCTGTTAAGGTTACGCTGGCGTCCGGTCAGCTCACCGGTACCGTTTAACAGATCGGCATCGAAATTATTGGTCAGATCAGTCCGGCTGTAGAGTGTCGACATACTCCATTCCTGTTGCGGTTTGAAGGTATGCAGATAATCGACGTTGGCATCGAGCGTACCCGACAGGTTTTTAGAATCGACGTTGCGGCTGGATGTAGAACCCAGCGTACCGTTCGTAAACAATTGGGTAATCAGATCCTGCTGGTTGTTCATGTTACGTACACCATAGCGAACACCGGCCGTAATACTTTGATTTTTAGCAATATCGTAATCAAAGCCCAGATTATATTGCCCAAACAACCCCGTCATATGGCCATCGCCCGCCTGACGGGTTAAGGTTGTTACGTCGCCAACGCGGCTGGTTTGGTCAAGATTGGTTTTGGTGATCGTATTGTACATACCACGTCCGAAACCACCCAGCGTAAAGCCAGTTTTCCCTTTCCGGTAGTTACCATTCAGCGATAATGTTGATCCACGGTTACCGACGCCCGAGTCAATATTAAGATTCAGGCCCTGCAGGCTGTTCTTTTTGGTGATGATGTTGATAATCCCCCCCGACCCTTCAGCATCATATTTCGCCGACGGACTGGTGATTACTTCAACCGTTTTAATTTGATCGGCCGGAATCTGCTTCAACGCATCGGCCACACTGCTGGCAACAATGGTCGATGGTTTGTTATTGATCAACACCCGAATGTTCTGGCTACCACGTAGCGAAACGTTCCCATCCAGATCGACCGTTAACATCGGTACCTTCCGTAAAATATCCGTAGCATCTCCGCCTTTAGCCGTAATGTCTTTCTCGGCATTATACACCATACGGTCTACTTTTTCCTCAATTAAGGCCGCCTGTCCTACAACTGTCACTTCGTCGAGTGTTTTCGTATTGGCGCTTAATTTAACAGTACCTAAATCAAGCGACTGACCATTCGTAAGCGTCAGATTGCCGATCGTTTTATTCCGAAACCCGACAAAGCTGATCAGTACTTCATAATTACCAGCTACCAGTTTAGACAGCGTAAATTTACCTTTGTCATCAGCGACAGTACCATCAATGGCTTTTCCGGTTGCTTTATTATAGAGCGCAATACTGGCAAATTCGATCGGTTTCGCTTGTGTAGAGTCAACAATAGAACCCGTAATTTTCGCATTTCCCTTGGGGCTTTGATCACCCGCTGTTCCTGGCAATGCTTTAGGCTGTGTTGATCCACCCATACTCGGAAACTGGGCCTGGGCGGGCATCTGCCAACTGGCAATGAGAAATAGGATTGCGATAATGTAAATGTTCGTTTTCATAGCTTCGTTCTGAGGCTACAAAAATGGTTTAAGGTTCTCAAGCCAGAAAGCGAAACTAGATGAAGTTCGAATTCGGCGGGATGGATGCCGATTTATGGCTGATGAATGAATTTCTCTTACTCAAAGAGACCGGTGCCTATCGGGGAGCTACGTATCTTGCATCCTCTTTCTAGCCGATAAACAGGATGGTCAGTCATCAGCACCTTATACTCCCGGCCGTAGCCGCCATCATCTTTGACAAACAGGGCCGAATTCTCCTGCAGAAAAGGCGCGATGTCGGCCGTTGGGGGTTGCTGGGTGGCCATGTCGAATTCGGCGAGAGCGTAGAGCAAGCCATTTACCGCGAAATCCAGGAAGAGGCTCCAATAAACGTACGTATCGATCAGTTAATTGGTGTTTATTCTGAACCCGCTTCGCAGACGTATCATTACGCCAATCGGAGTATTCAGTACGTAACGACTTATTTTAAAGGCGAACTACTGAGCGAACTTCCCGACTCGTTTTCCAATGAAGAAACGATGGAACTCAACCTTTTTGCCCCCGACGAGATTCCTGCTGAACTTGCCCTTCTGAATCCATTCTGGCTTCAGGATGCATTAACACCTGGACTGATGGCGTTTGCCCGCTAGGAAAGACAAAAGCCATTGCTACGTATATACAATACACAACAGTTCATATACACAAAAAAGATATCTTGTGGGTATTATGAACCCACTGGTATCTATCCGCCAATTCGAGTTTCGCTACCACCTCCGGCAGCCAATCTTTTACTTATTCGCCATACTGACCCTACTACAAGGGTACTGGGGGCATTATAAGGTATCATCTGTCTCCTTTTCGGATAGTTCGACCATTGATACGTATACGATACTAGCCTCCTACGGACTGGCACTCGCTATCGCTACCGTCCTCATAACCAGTCAGTCGCTGACCAAAGATCTCGAATTTCAGACTAAACCGTATATCTATTCCTTACCGATCTCCAGTAGAACCTTATTTGCTGGCCGATTTCTGGGCTCATTAGTCACGGCTTTAACGCTGGTCATACTCTATCCGCTTGGCATAGTGCTGGGTTTCATTCAACAAGATACGCCACTAACACGTATTCCCTGGGCTGCCTTACTAGACGGGACGCTGCGGTTGCTGGTACCTAATTGCCTGATACTTGTCAGCTTTACGTTTGCCCTGACGGTATTTTTCCAAAGCATCAAGGGCGCTTACCTGATCTTGTTTTTGAGTGTCCTGTATTTTTTAGTGGTAGATGCCGAAATACCGATCACCATCGAATCTGACATCTGGCAATTAGTCGATCCTTTTGGCCTGAATATGGTCCACGAATCCATTGCCGATTTACCCTTTCCTACCACAGCCGATAGCCTGCTTTCTTTCACCGACATGCTCTTTATCAATCGGCTCTTCTGGATTGGTTTATCGCTCGGTGTAGTCGCGCAGGCAGAGTCCCGATTTTCGTTTACCACATTTGGTCAGCAAAAACCAGCAGATACTTCCTCCCAAAGCTATCCTCCTCAATCGAACTACGTGGCCCTACCCACCATACAGCCCCGCTTTGGTAGATGGGTGTCTCTGCAAACGATACTAGCTGTTGCCCGAGCCGAATTTATAGTGCTGGTCAAGCAACCGGTTGTCCAGATTAGTAGCGCGTTTCTGGTTAGTAGCATGCTACTAAACGTAAGCGTATTCAATCAAAACCCCGATTTTCCTGAATTACCACTCACATACCGGATCATTGCGTTTCAACTACCGTCCAGTTTGTTCATCAGCCTTTTCCTGAGTGTTATAACGGTAGAGTTGTTTGACAATGAACGTAGCACCCGCTTCTGGCCTATTTACAACGCCTTACCTCAGTCTAATTTTACTCTGTTATTCGCCAAAATCGTAGCGATTGTTTATCTCGCCTGTTTACTGACCGGGGTTCTTTTTCTGAGTAGTATCGGGCTACAACTGAGTTCTTCGTTTTATGAAATCGACTGGCAGCTGTATGCCTCTGTCTTACTTGTCGATGGCCTATTCCATTACTGCCAGCTTATTATTCTCAGCGGATTAGTGGCCGTTTCTATCAACAATCGATTAGGAAGCCATGTCATCAATTTACTCATTTTTGCCGCCCTGTCAGTAAGCCATTACGTTAACGGGCCAGAATACGTATTTTCATTCCTTCCCGACTCCGCAACCTACTCCGACCTGATCGGGTACGGATCGCAAACCATGGCCCGACATCTTCTACCCATAATCTGGTGGAGTATAACAGGTCTGTTTGCCAGCCTGATTCCGTTTATCTGGAACCGGAGCAATAGTACGACCTTACTCACTCGTATTGCTCATATCCGTCAGCAAATGGGCTGGCGTTACGGCCTCGTTCCGATGGCTTTCCTGATTGGCACAGGCTTTGGCATATGGCTATTGAATCAGCAGTCGTCAGCTAAAACCGCTCCTATTCATTACCGTACTCAGACAGCCCAGGTTCGCTCCCTGTCGGGCAAGAGGATAGCCATCCAGGTTCGTTATTACCATCCCTATCAGGTCAAGAAGATTATAGAAGCGACTATCTCATCGCTCAAAAAAGGCGAGGAATTATTCGGGCCTTACCCATACAAATTCATTCAGATTTGCGAAACGCCTAAAGGGGGGCCCTCCGTTCAATCGAAACCCGGACGAATTGCTTTTGACGAAACACAGGGATGGATAGCCGACTATCGACAGCCCAAACAGCTCGACTATATTGACTATCGTATGTCAAGGGAGGTTTTTGATCAATGGCTGGTCCATCGGATCAGCCCACAACATGAGCCGGAGAATAGTCTGATCGGCCAAACCCTTTCCGGCTATTTAGCCCTTCAGGAAGTCGCCCGGAAATATGGTCATGACCGGCTGAAACAACGTATTGAGCAACGTAGACATAGCTACTTAGCAAGCCGTAACCGTATTCCTCCAAAAACACTCGGACAAACGAGCAGTGGCGATGATCCTGAGCGCGAAAAAGGAGTTATGGCCCTGACCAGCATTGAACAGGTCTGGGGGAACACGCCACTCAGCTTAACGATTAGTCAGTTCTATCATCAGGCAGTACGACATCCTCAACTGGCCAGTGCTGATGCGTTCTCCAATCAGCTAGCACATAGGCTCCCCGATTCGCTTCATTATTTAACCAGTTATTTGACAGAACGCTTCTGGTTTGATTTCAGACTCGGTCGCATTGCCATTCAGCCCAATGGGCTAACCGTTGAAATCATTCCGGCGAAATGGCGGGAACTTACTGACCGGCAACGCATTCCGACGCCGATTCGTGACTATATCCCAATTACTATTCTCGATAGGAATGGGCGCGAGATTTATCGGCAGCTCGTTCAACCAGACCCCGATATACGTAACATCTTGCTTCCTAACCTTCCCAATGCAAAAGCTGTTCTTATGGATCCACTTGGGGTATGGCCAGAACGTAATAAACGAGACAATTATAAAATACTATGAATAATATGCAATAATTCGCCAACCAGCTATTTAAACAAGCATATTCAAGCTGCCTTTAGTACTTTTTTCAGTATTTTCGTTGGTTGTTAATATACCTCTTATATGAATCGCTTCAATCAACTACTTCTCTGTTTATTCCTTTCCTATCCCCTACTGGCCCAGCAAAAACGGCCGCTTACTGCCGCCGATTATGACCGATGGCAAAGCGTTCGATCCGAAAAAATTTCAAACGACGGACAGTGGATTGCGTACCAGATCGATCTTCAGGAAGGTGACGGTCGTTTGGAAGTTACCAGTACGGGAAACCCGTCGAACCGCACCCGCTACGTATTCCCACGTGGCTATATGGCCCAGTTTACTGCCGACAGCAAGTTTCTGGTTATGAAGCTAAAACCAAAGATTGCTGATACGAAAAAAGCCAAGCTAAAAAAGAAGAAGCCCGATGAGATGCCGAAGGACAGCCTACTGGCGCTTAATCTGGCAACGGGTAAATCAACCAAGTTTCCTAACGTTAAATCGTATTCGTTTGGAAAGTCGGCAGGATCATGGCTCGCTATTGTGCAGGAGCGGAAAGACAGCCGGGAAGCCGGATCAACCAAACCAGTCGCTCAAAAAGATACACTTGTACCATCGCCCCCCGTATCGACCACAACCGTTGCCAGTCGGAAAGGGCCGGTCAAAAAGCCCAAAGGCGACGATCTTACGCTGTTGAATATGGCCGATGGTACTCGTAAAACGATTCGTTACGTATCCAATGTGGCCGTATCCGACAACGGTCAGGGTGTGTTTTACAGTAAAGAATCAGCCAACGATTCGCTAAAAGCAGGTGATGCTGCTATTCCGGGCGTGTTTTTATTCAATACAGCCAATGGCCAGACCATGCTGGTTGATACCAGCTCAAAGCGCCGGATTTACAAAGGGTTGGCCATTGATAAATCGGGTGAACAACTGGCCTGGATGGCTTCGGCGGATAGTGCCGGTTCTGACGTAAAAGTATTTTCGCTGTACTACAAAAACCTGAAGCCAGCAGCTCCAGCCAAAGGCAAACGTAGCAAAACCACGGCTGTTGAGCCTCCGTTTCAGGTTATTGCCGATACGGTAGCCAGCGCTCTGCCCAAAGGCTGGTCGGTCAATGAGTTCCGGGAGCCTAGATTCTCGGACGACAGCAAACGGCTTTACTTCGCTACGTCGCCCATTCCCCCCAAACCAACTAAGGATACGTTGACGCCCGACGATGAAAAGGTTAAAATGGACATCTGGACCTGGACCGATAGCCGTCTGCAACCGATGCAGCAACGTCGGTTGAAAGAAGAAAAAGAACGTGGTTTTGTAACGATGTACGACGTTACGTCGGGCAAGGTTATTCCGCTGGCAACCCGCGAGATGCCTACCGTTACGTTCGATCCGGAGAAAAATACGCGCTATCTGCTGGGATTAAGTGATCTGCCCTATCAGGTTCAGTCATCCTGGGACCCCGGCCACACCGATTTATATCTGGTCGACACCCAAACGGGCGACAAAAAGCGTATCGCCAACGACGTAATGGCCTCACAACCCCGCATGTCGCCGGGTGGCACGTATGCGTATTGGTTCGACGAACGCGATTCGCTCTGGCGCGCCTGGTCGGTAGCCGAAGGCAAACGTATCGATCTGACCCGTGGTTTACCCAGTAAGTTTTTCGATGAAGAGCATGATACGCCCAACCTCCCCGGCTCCTACGGTTCGGCGGGCTGGACCACGGGCGACCGCTACGTATGGTTATACGACCGCTACGACATCTGGCAAATCGATCCGACGGGCAAGGAAAAACCAACGAACCTGACCGCTGGCTGGGGCCGTAAAAACAGTATTCGCCTTCGTCGTGCTGAAGTTGATGGCGATGATAACAATAACCCCTTTAGCCGTTCTGCCGAAAAAGCAATCGATCCAAAAACGGAGTTGTTCCTGACTGGAACCTGGGAAAGCGACAAAACCACCGGTATTTTGAAAAGCAAGAATGGACTGGCGGTTTCTGAACCCACCGTTTTGACACGTAGCAATCACCGGTATTTTGGGTTGAGTAAGGCCAAAAACTCGCCAGTGATGACATTCTACCGGGGAAATTTCCAGGAGCCCATCAACCTCTTCCAGACCGACACTACGTTAGCCGCTTCTACTCAATTGACAAAGGTGAATCCGCAGCAGGATAGCATCAGTTGGGGCAGTGTTGAATTAGTTAGCTGGTTAGGCACCAACGGGGTTAAACTGGAAGGACTGCTTTTCAAACCGGAAGGATTTGACCCGAAGAAGAAATACCCCATGCTGACGTATTTCTACGAACGTAACGCCGAAACGCTGAACGATTATCGCGTACCAGCACCCAGCCGGTCAACGATCAATATTCCCTACTGCGTATCGAATGGCTATCTGGTGTTTGTTCCCGATATCGTTTACACGACGGGCCAGCCAGGTCCTAATGCCTACGACTGTATTGTTCCGGGCGTATTGAGTCTGATTGACAAAGGCTTCGTTGATCGCAACCGCCTGGGTATTCAGGGACAAAGCTGGGGTGGTTATCAGACGGCCTATATCATCACACGGACAAATCTGTTCCGGGCAGCAGAAGCCGGTGCGCCGGTGGCAAATATGACCTCAGCCTACGGCGGAATCCGCTGGGAATCCGGCATGGTGCGCCAGTTTCAGTACGAGAAAACACAAAGTCGTATCGGCGGTACGTTGTGGGAAAAACCGATGAATTACATCGAGAACTCACCCCTCTTTTTTGCCAATCGGGTAGAAACACCGTTGATGATGACGCACAACGACGCCGATGGAGCTGTACCCTGGTATCAGGGGATTGAGTTTTTCTCGGCGCTACGTCGATTGAACAAACCCGTCTGGATGCTGGTCTACAATGGCGAAGGCCACAACCTGACCCAACGCCATAACGCTAAAGACCTGAGTATCCGGCTTTATCAGTACTTCGACTATTATCTGAAAGATGCGCCGATGCCACGCTGGATGAAAGAAGGCCGCACCGCCGTTGAGAAAGATCGTGGCGACATGAAGTATTGATCAGACGCGGGCTTTTATGCAATTGATATGAGCAAGCGCCGGATTCTGGAATCCGGCGCTTGTTTTTTTACTGAGCAGTCGTAGCTGTTTTCACGACTTCTCCTTTAATGTAAAGCGTCTGCACCCCTCCTTCGGCGTTTGACTCAACCGTAACGGTTTTATTAAAAGCGCCGGGAGCGGCTGCATTAAACGTCGCTTTGATGGTGCCTGACTGCCCTGGCATGATCGCTTCTTTCGGATAATCAACCCCCGTACAGCCGCAGGAACCCTGAGCATGGTTGATGACGAGTGGCAGTTCGCCCTTGTTTTTAAACGAGAACTCCGCAGTTACTGGTTTTCCCTGCACGATCCGCCCAAAATCGTGTGTCGATTTGCCCCAGTTAAACAGTGCCGACGGAATGGTCATGGCCATAGAAACGGCCAGTACGAGCAACGATGCTACCATGAAAATACGTTTCATAAACGAGTTGATTGATTAAGGTTGATTAATTTGTCAGCCGCTCACCCGAACGACGTAGCAAACCTACAGACCTGTTTTCGTTACGGCTGTTAAGCAGTTCCTAACGTTTGTTAATGAGTTGTTAACGTAGCAACGTAGTACCTGAATAATACGAACTTTACAGCTAGTTCTTCAGCTAATCGCTCACTGCCGAATGTCACGTTTACGTTTATTGGTCGTTCTATCAGTCCTGTCGATTATTGGTATTCTGGCGATGCAGGCTATTTGGGTACGTAACGCTTACGCAATTCGGGAGCGCCAATTCCGACAGTCGGCCTTTATTGCGCTGCAGGATGTAGCCGACGAGGTAGCCAAATTGAATCAGTTTATGCTGAATCGGTACGCGGTTACGCAGCTATCCGCCGATTATTTCATTGTCAATACCGACGCGCCAATCGACCCCGTAACGCTCGAAGGTTTTATTCAGAAATCGTTGCAACAGCATAATCTGATAACCGATTACGAGTACGGCATTTATAATTGCGAAACCGACCGCATGGTCTACGGCGCTTACGTCAGCACCAGCGGCTCGGCTGTTTCCAGGCCCAAAAACCTACCAAAATTCCCGCGCTACACGTATTACTTCGGTATTCGTTTCCCTAACCAGTCGGGCTTCTTAGCCAGTCAGCTCAGTGGATGGCTGTGGTCGACGGTGGCCGTTCTACTGGTAGTGATTTTCTTTGGCTATACATTGATCGTGGTGCTACGTCAACGACGGCTCACCGAAGTCCAACGCGATTTTATCAATAATATAACCCACGAACTTCAGACGCCCGTTTCGACCATTCGTATTGCCGCCGACGTACTACAATCTGATTCCATTACGCAACAACCCGACCGCTTAAAGCAGTATGCCCGCGTGCTGGGCGAAGAAAGTCATCGCCTACAGAAACAAATTAATAGTGTTTTACAACTAGCGCGATCGCAACGAACGGGTTTTGTACTCAACATGACCGAGGTTGATATGCACGAACTTCTGCAAACGGCCAGCGTATCGTATCCGAACGTAACGCTCGATTTAACCGCGCCAATCGCCATCATTCGTGCCGACCGGTACCATCTCGAAACTGTTCTGAACAATCTGATCGATAACGCCCTGAAATATTGTGATACGTCTCCCAGCGTCCGGCTGCATACTCGCCTTGAAAACGGTTTGCTGATCTGGTCGGTCATCGATAATGGTATCGGAATTGCTCCCGAATATCATAAGGCTATTTTCAAACAGTTCTTCCGCGTTCCGGTCGGTCATACGCATGATGTAAAAGGCTTTGGATTAGGGCTCTATTACGTTCAGCAAGTGGTGCGGGCGCACGGATGGCAGCTATCACTTACGAGTAAAATGGGTGAAGGCAGCACATTTGAGGCACAAAGCGCCTACGAACCTACGCTTGCTACAGCACAACACTATTGGCCGATTGCTAAAAACAAGGTTGTTTTTTCGTATTTGAAAACTGTATTTCGTTTCTGATGCCCGCCCGGATTCTATTCGTTGAAGATGATGTCAACCTAGGTTTTGTTATTCGGGATACACTCGAAAACGTGCCGTTTGTAGTTACACACTGCACAACAGGTACCGATGCCTGGGCCAAATTCCAGACCGATACGTTCGATTTATGCCTGCTGGATGTTATGCTGCCACAAACGGATGGCTTTACGCTGGCCCGACAGATACGTACCGTTAATAGTCAGATTCCTATCCTTTTCCTGAGTGCGCTGGCTGATAAAACCGATCGGCTGGAAGGTCTTCGCCTGGGTGCCGACGACTACCTTACGAAACCATTCAGCATTGAAGAGTTAATCCTGAAAATCAATATCTTTTTACGACGTAGCGTCCCCAACACTCAACCGTCATCCGTTACGTCCTCTCTGCTCGATCGCCAGAACCTGACCCTACGTATCAATGGTCAACCGCAGACATTGACGCACCGCGAAGCCGACGTAATGGCTTATCTGCTCGATCATCCGAATACGTTGGTTCGGCGCGAAGAACTGCTACGTGCTATCTGGGGCGACGACGACTATTTTATGGGACGGAGTCTGGACGTATTCATTTCACGTCTCAGAAAACGGCTTGCCCAAACGACCGATATCCGAATAGAAAATGTACACGGGGTGGGATTCATTTTACGGCGGTAATAACGTAGTTTGCACGTCTGTTTTACGGCCAGTCAGCGTAGCAATCCATTCACGTATCGCTACGTTGTTTTCTACCTGACTAGCTGTAGGTCCTTCTATTTTTATTTGTCTAATGAACTACCGACTCCCCACCATTCTCCTAACAGCCATTCTGCTTTCGTACGGCTGTAAAACAACGAAACTGCCCACAGGCTCCATCCCGGTAACGGCTCAATTAACTGAAGAAGGTTTACTAAACTGCTTTACACCAGGCACATCCGTAAACGGGCAACCCATTTGGTGCGAAGCATCAGCCGTATTGTTTGATGGCAACGACGTATTGATAGCCAACGACAAAGATATGCCTGCGGGACAAAGCTCAGTCTTCGTCAAAAAGCCAACGGCCCTGGGCGACTCGACGCAAGCTCCAGCTTATCTGAACCAACCTATTTTTGGAAACGCACACAAATACGAAGATTTCGCCCAGACGCCCGACAGGAAATTCATATTCCTGACTACGGCTTTTGACCGCGTGAAACCCAACAGCCACGACTGGGACGGCTTCAACACAATTCTGTACTGGCGTAATGGCGATCCTGATCATGCTGCCGTACTGGCTCCCGACGATACGAGTCGCAACTCAATGGCGTATCGCCTGCGTATTGGACAGGTACTGGCGAATGACCAGTTTCCGGGCAGTATGCCCTACTTTAAGATTGAAGGATTGGCCGCAACCGACAAACAGCTCTTGTTTGGAGTTCGGGAAGAAGGAAAATCATACGAAAGCTTTTCGTACCGGGCAAAAATCATCAGCGTTTCATACCGGGTCGAGAAAACAAACATGGGTGAGCGTATCCGGCTAGATGACGATTGGAAAATCGTAAATAATTTCGACATAGCGAAAGCCGAACCATCGCTTCCTCAGCCGCTAGCCTTGTCGAGTCTGGAGTATGATCCTCAACGGAAAACAGTCTGGATGCTCACTTCTCTGGAAGCCAACGGTAAGCTGGATGCGTATTTGTGGTCTAGTTCCCTGACTGATTTGTACGCTGACAAGCCTTTTACGTTAGTACGGAATGCGCAGGGACAGCCGTTGTCCGTTAGCCATAAAGCCGAAGATATTACGCCGTTGGACAAAAACCATTTGTTGCTTATTCACGACGATGATCGCGTTCGCACTCAGGTCGGTTCACGAATTCGGCAACCCCATCAGGCGGCTTACACCATTATCAAGCTTAATTAGCGTTCATAGTCAGTAGTCTGGACATCCACGTCCGGGTAGCAATAGATTTATTCTAACCCAGACGTGGACGTCCAGGCTACTGAAGCATTATTTCATACGTAGCAGAACAGACGAACGAGCGGGTACTGTGAACTCGTGTCCTCCTTTTACCAGTTGATTGTCGGCATCGACTTTGCCTTCGAACGTATTGACCACCACTTCCCAGAGCGATTGCTTACGGCCGATTTTGGGAAGCATAAACGGAATATCCTCCCAGAACGCATTCAGAACCCATAACAACTGTTCGTCGCCAATATCCTGACCATCTTCTGTTTGTTCCGTTACGCGCAATCCATCGATAAACAAGGCCAGACAATGTGTGCCAGGATTGTGCAGGTCTTCTTCGGTCATTTCATGACCATCCGGCCGGACAAAGCTAATCTGTTCGGTACCGAAGAATTTCCGACGACTCAGAATAGGTATGTCTCTACGTAACGCTGTTAGTTTGCTGGTAAAATCGAACAAAGCCTGTTCCTTTTCAGACCAGTCCCAATTCATCCAGCTAATCTCACTATCCTGGTTATAGCCATTGTTGTTACCATGCTGGGTCCGACCGTATTCGTCGCCCATCACAATCATTGGTGTTCCCTGACTAAGCAACAAGGTGGTCAGGAAGTTGCGTTTCTGCCGCTCACGTAACGCATTGATTTCTGGATCATCGGTTGGCCCTTCGGCACCGCAGTTCCAGCTCAAATTGTCATTTGACCCATCGCGGTTATCTTCGCCATTCGCTTCGTTGTGCTTGTCGTTGTAACTCACTAAATCATTGAGCGTGAATCCATCATGCGCTGTAATCAGGTTCACGCTGTTAGCTGGCGACCGGCCATCGTTGGCGTATAAATCGGGGCTTCCCAACAGTCGGAGCGTCGTTTCGTTAGCTTTGCCATCATCGCCTTTCCAGAAGGCCCGAAGCGTATCGCGGTATTTACCATTCCATTCAGACCAGCGCACCGGGAAATTGCCAACCTGATACGATTGAATATCCCAGGGTTCGGCAATCAGTTTAACCTGTGCCAGAATAGGGTCCTGCGTTACGGTATCCAGAAAGGACGACACCCGACCCGCTTCTTCGTCGGTACGTATCAAAGCTGCGGCCAGATCGAATCGGAAACCATCAACGTGCATGTCAGTTACCCAATACCGTAAGCTATCCATCACCATTTGCAATACACGCGGATGGCTCAGATTAACCGTATTTCCGGTACCCGTATAATCCATGTAAAACTCTGGCTGTTCGCCAACCTGATGGTAATAAGCCCGGTTATCGATACCCTGAAACGATAGCATGGGACCAAACTGGTTACCTTCTGCGGTGTGGTTATACACTACGTCCAGAATTACCTCCAGACCAGCTCTGTGCAGTTCTTTCACCATCTGCTTGAACTCCGTGACCTGCTGCCCGGTCATGCCCGATGATGAGTAGGTGTTTTGTGGGGAAAAGAAGCCAATGCTATTGTACCCCCAGTAGCTCTCGTCGGTGAACTGGTGGACCGGCAACAGTTCTACTGCCGTTACGCCCAGTTTTTTCAGATAGTCGATACTTTCGGGGGCCGCTAATCCGGCATACGTACCGCGAATTTTTTCCGGCAAAGCTGGATGCTGATACGTAAACCCTTTTACGTGCATCTCATAAATCACCGACCGATGCATAGGGATAGCGGGGGCCTGGTCATCTTCCCAATCGAAGGCAGTATCCACCACTACCGATTTAGGCATAGTAGGTCCACTGTCTTCTTCACTCATGATCAGATAGCGATCATCAGACGGATTCTTATGGTCATATCCCAACCATTCTTCTTTTTCATTGACCGGGGCATTGATCGCCTTGGCATATGGGTCCAGCAAGAGTTTGTTCGGATTGAAGAACAGGCCAGCCTTAGGATCATAAGTTCCTTCAATCCGATAGCCATAGAGCTGACCGGGTTTCAGGCCATCCAGGTAAATATGCCAGATAAATTCAGTACGTTCCGCTATTGGAATGCGGTCCGTTTCGCGGCTAGGATCTTCTGAATCATAGAGGCATAGAAAAGCCGCTGTACTATTTTCACTAAATAAAGCAAAATTTACTCCTTCCCCATCATAGGTAGCTCCCAGCGGGTAAGGCTTACCCGGTTTTGTTTGAACAGCTTCTTTCTCTTTAGCAGAAGCTGCCGAGGCATGTTTGGTCATAACGTTCTGTGTAGAAATGGTTCATACACCCATTTGAAGGGCGGTTCACACTGGTTTTAATTGATCAGGCATCTAGTTGTCAAGGGCCTGATGACACGTACTATTAACGTTTGGTTTATTCAGATTGTTTGGCTATTTAGCCTTAGTAATTCAACGGTTTTTTGGCGTACCGACGGCACAAAACGGCACAAAAAAGCCTGCTCCCAAAGGAAGCAGGCTTTCCGATCCCACCATTCACTACACTACCAAGGCCAGACGAGACATCGAGGCATGTGCCGATTCGATGCTCTGTTTTTGACGCAACAATAATTCGCGAGTGCTGGCAACTAAGTCTGTTTCCTGAAGTACAGAATTATAGTCTTCTAAGGCCTCGTGATCTCCTCGTTTACATTCCTCTGCTGTTGCTTTATCGTCGTTGCTGGAGAACGTAGATTTTACGTTAATCCAGGCGCGGTGTAGGTCGGCGGCAAAGCTGGTGCCCGTATCAGGCTCACCACCGAGCGTTCTGATTTCCCGATCTAATTCTATTGCAAATTCACCACGTTGGCGCGATTGCGCCATAAATAAACTCTTGAGTTCAGTATCTTTTACATTCTCAGAAGCTTCCTGATATCCTTTTTCTGCATCATGATTGCGAGTCAATAGCCGGTTCAATTGATCCAGAATTTCTCCACGTGTTTCTTTAACAGTCATAACGTTTAGTTAATTGTGTGTTTAATTTAAATGTTTCGTAACGTTTGAATAGAGTTGAGTAAATCAGAAAGAAAATCGAATTTATGCTGGTAATCAGTTCGTAGTAATCAAATGGCTTTACTCATTACCAGCCACTGATACTGATCTACTAAAAAGTTGGCAACGGCTTTTAGGCTCTACTCTGCCTAAGATCGATCTACCTCTCAGCCTTTCACCGTTGCCCTTATCGGTTGCTAACGTACTCTTAGTTCAGGTTGCCATTTTTGGCATCCCGTTGCATCTTTTTGTTAGCAAATACAGCCACATCAACCCGGCGGTTTTGACGACGACCAGCTTCAGTTGCATTGTCAGCAACGGGTTGCGCTTCACCATAGCCAATTTCATCGACTCGGGCCGATTTAACCCCCTGTTGTTCCAGGAAGCTACCTACCGCATTAGCACGTTGACGAGAAAGTTTAAGGTTGTAATCGTCGGAACCGGTGGCATCGGCGTGCCCTTCAATCCGAATGTCGGTGTCTTCGTATTTGTTCAGCGTCTGAGCAAACTCGATCAACTGACGTTGGGTTTCCGGTTTCAGTGTATATGAATTAACGTCGAAAAGAATGTCGGAACCAAGCGTAATTTTGATACCTTCACCTACACGCTCAACCTGTGCGTTAGGCATGTTACGTTTCATTTCTTCGGCTTGCTTATCCATCCGGCGACCAATCACTGCACCTGCAGCACCACCTACCGTAGCGCCGATGATGGCTCCCATAACGGTGTTGCCTTTTGCATACTTGTTGCCAATGATACCGCCTACAATTGCTCCACCGCCAGCCCCAACAGCAGCGCCCTTTTGAGTTTTATTTAAGCTATTCTTTTGCGATTTACAACTTGAGATAATACCACCAGACAAAACACAGGTCATTAAAACAATGGCAAGTGATTTAGTACCGACTGATTTAAGTTGATTGTTCATAACGTTGTGAATGATTTGTATTGACCATATATTGCCAAAAGCTATACCAGTTTCTTTCAGCTCAGTTCATAGTCTATGGCCTTTATATAGAATATACTTTTAATCTCTTACTAATCAATAAGTTACCAAATACCTCTAAAACCACATAAAAGAGTTAACGGGATAGCCTACTGAGTAGGCTGCTCAATAGAACGTGAAGCTTGATACCTATTTTGGGGAGTGAATTCTACAAATTCTGCACTAGCAGGAAAGCTAGGTGGTGATGTTAAGAAGGCATTTAGTTGACGTAGTAGCCAGCTCTTTTTCCGCAATCACAGCCGTAGCCTAGGGGCAGGGAAACAGGCAGACGGTTAATTACTCACTACGTAGCAGCTAAACAAACGAAAAAAGATTCCGTAACGTTGATTAAACACTATAGAGCCACTAGGCGCGCTCTTCTTCTCCTACATGATCACACGTAAATCCTTTCTACTCTTATTACTAGTCGGCAGTACGCTTTTGTTTGCGCCAACTGGCTGTAAACAAACCGATAACACCGACCCGGCTCCCCCTGCCCGCGTTCTGGTTAAGAGCACCCTCATTGGTGAATTCACACCCGACCAACTGAGAGGTAGATATACGGGCGCTACCCAGCTTTTACAGGCATTTGTCCGCTACGGTATTAGCGTGCATCGGCTGGAATACACCACAACCAACACCGATGGAAAACCCATTACAGCATCCGGTGCGGTAATTATTCCCAATACCACAACCGCTGCTCCGCTGCTTAGTATGCAGCATGGTACAATTACCAGTGAAACCGATGCACCATCAAATTACCAGTCAAGCAGCGAGTTATATACATTCGGTACGCTATTTGGATCAATGGGTTATATCATAGCTGCTCCCGATTATATTGGCTATGGTGCATCGAAAGATATTCCTCATACGTATGAACACCGTAGTGGTCTGGCCACCGCATCGTTAGATATGATTCGGGCTACCCGCGATTTTTTAAGCGATAAAAAAACGAATTGGAATAAGCGGTTGCTCATAGCCGGATATTCGGAAGGAGGCTATGCTACGTTAGCATTGCAGAAAAAAATCGAAGAAGAAGCCAGTACTGAATTTAACCTGGTAGCATCTAGTTGTGGCGCAGGCGCTTATGATAAACCAGCTTTTATGAAGCAGATTATTAATGAGCCAACGGCGGGGGTTGCCAGTATTAACCGGCTTTACGTTTGGGTTTTGCTAACCTACGACCGGCTTTATGGTCTGAATCGGTCGATGAGTACGTATTTCAAGGAGCCCTATGCAACTCAGGTAGCAGCCAGTGGCAAAGATGCCAACATTGAGGTGAGTCTTAATCAGGCTTTTACGGACAGTTTTAAACAAGGTGCTAACTCTGGCACAGACAAAGACTTTCTAGCAGCCGTTCAGGATAACGATATTCACGACTGGAAACCGATTACTCCAACCCGCCTATTTCATGGCAAATCTGACGTAACGGTTCTTTATCTGAATTCGCAGAATACTTACGATGCTATGGTAAAAAGGGGGGCAACGAACGTGCAGCTTATGCCGCTGGAAGGTAACCATTATACGGCCCTGCTTGGCTACGTCTACGGCACCTACGACTTCTTTAACTCGATTCAACAATAAAAGGAAAATCCCCGGGCCAGCTGGCCCGGGGATTTTCCTTTTATTGTATTGCTACGTTATAAGTAGCTGAGCAAAAATAATTTAGGTTATTTCTTGCTTGCTTAACCCCTAAATCCCCTAAATCCCCTAAAGGGGACTTTGTCTAAGCGCGAATCAAGTCCCCTTTAGGGGATTTAGGGGTTGATGATTTAACCTAAGGTAATTTCACGGACTTACTTAACGTATCAATTATATACTTTTTGGTTTTCGCCCATCTTGGGTGGATTGCCTGTAATTGCCGCGGTAGCCTGCTGAAAAAAGCGAACCATTTTACTATCACTTGCATTCCAGTACTCTGCCATATCGATATGCACTTTTAGCAGCGTTAATTCCGGATCGTCTTTACCTTCTGGAAACCACGCCTTAGCTACTGGATTCCAAAGTTCGTCTATTTTGGCCCGGTCGTCGAGCTCATCGGCGGTACCAGATACCGACACATATTCAGCATCGCCTACTTTAGCAAACGATAGATTTACCCGACGTTCATTATTCTCAATCTGAGCAACTTTAGGAGCGCTACGTTTCGTGAAGAACCAGATGGACCCCTCTTCGTCCATTTGTAACGCAGCCATGGGGCGACTTACCAGCTGCCCCTGATCGTCAACGGTTGTCATCATGGCGATGCCAATGTCATCGACCAGTTCCTGCACTTTTTCGAGTTCCTTGTTTTTTTGTGCTGTAGTTTCCATAACGTTAGAAGAAAAAATCAGCCAACATCACGGTCGATAGAGAAGCAACGCTCACCTAACGGACGATTCATGCTGACTGACTACAAAAACGGACTAATTATAAAGTGTTTCGCGTAGATCTATTCCGTAGAACAACGACGCTGGCGTGGTAGCTGGGTTCTGAGCCTCAACATCCGTCTGATAGGCCATATCCAAAATACCAACACAACTTAAGATCGTTTGCTGGCACATGGCATAAACCTGTTGGCAACGTTGGGTATCGAACTGACTAACCTCCTGAGCGCATTTCTCGCAAACCTCAATACAGGCTTTTGCCAGAAGTCGGGTGTTTTCTGAACCACGAACGTACAACATAGCCAGTTGGCGGCACATATCAGCACAATCGAGGTTAAGGAAAATACTACGGTACCAATTTTCAATATCTTCAGCCCTGGAACATTCCGTGGCAAACTCGTCACAAAGAGCAGCACAGCCAGTTAGTGAATCGTAGATGTTTTTTTTCCAGATCATAGTAAGGATTGAGTTTACAGTTGGTTACAGACGAGGTTGCCAGCTGCTGTTAAGTGATTCTGAATGAGCCATACGTGCCCATTTACGAGCTTGATCGACGCTGAGGGCTACTACCTGCTGTTTATCCAGTGCGCCCTGTTCCAGCATACGATTCGCTATTTCGATCGCCTTGGCACGTGTGCTCGGATTAAGTGAGCGCATTGCTGAAGGAAAGTGAGTCGGTGTCCACATCATGTCGTTGATCATCGTGTTGATAGATTGTATGCTTTAATTGTGCCAATCCATCAAGCCCACCGATAGACCTATCCACCAAAATCAATTAAACAACTCTCTATAAGCCACTTACAAAACAAAGCCCACTAATCATTTTCACTTGCGAATATTGCTCCGTTTGGCAAAGTGTAGAATTTGGCTTGGAGTGTGTAGACGTTTTTACCCAATTCTTTTCCCCAATAGCTACTGATTCCGCCATTACTATTTTTATGAACTGACGTCTATATCGAAAGACAGTATGCCTACGACCTATTAGGTAACTATAAAAATCGGCTTATACGTAGCACGTTCGTTAAAACTTTATTAAAGAGTATCACATCTATAAAAAAAAACGTTTAACATTGAATCATCGCGATTTGAATCGCGGATAAACCACACCGATCAGATTTTTAGTATGTTTTCTGTAAACGATTTCGCTGATATCCTTCCAGAAAACACTGACCGGGTTTGGTGCTTTACATCTGAAAAGAGCTATTAATTGCTAATATGAAGATTCTGGTAGTTGAAGACGAGCCCAAGCTGGCGTCGTTTGTAAAAAAAGGTTTAGAGGAACAATCGTGTGAAGTGGATGTCGCTTTTGACGGCCAACTAGGGCGGAATATGGCGCTAAGCAATACGTACGACGTAATTGTAATGGACGTTAATCTGCCGAAAATGAATGGTTTTGACGTAGTACAGGCGCTACGACAAGAGCGAATCAGTACGCCGGTTCTGATGCTGACCGCTATGGGATCAGTAGACGATAAACTGACTGGCTTCGAATCAGGAGCCGACGATTATCTGGTGAAACCATTCGAGTTCCGGGAGCTAATGGCTCGTTTGCGTGCCTTGACTAAGCGGGGCAGCGAAGCCGGATTGCAGGCTAATATCCTGAAAGTAGCCGACCTTGAATTAGACCTGAACGAGAAAGTAGCTCGCAGGGGCGATAAACGGATTGAGCTAACAGCCAAAGAGTTTGGGTTGCTGGAGTACCTGATGCGTAATCGTGGACGCGTTGTATCACGCGTTGATATAGCCGAAAAAGTGTGGGACATCCATTTCGATACCGGAACCAACGTAATCGATGTGTACGTAAACTTCCTGCGCAAGAAGGTCGATAAAGATTTCCCTCACAAACTAATTCATACGGTAATTGGCATGGGATATATGCTCAAAGAAGAGTGATTAGCCAGTAGTGGTTGTTATTCTATGCCGGTTTCTGCCTTTAATCGCAACCACTAATATCCACCCAGCAAGCGTAACTATGACTATTCGCACCCGATTGACCCTGCTCTTTGTACTGGTAGTCGCTTCAATTTTACTGCTGTTCTCGGTATCCGTCTATTATCTCTATGATCAGTTTCGGCAGCAGGAATTTGAACAGCGTTTAAAGGAAAAAGCACTAACAACCGTACGACTTCGGGAGGATATAGGCGAAGTTCCGCAGGAAGATTTACCCGTTATTACCAACGAGCAGATTACAATTTATAACAATCGCGGTGTAGTTCTCTATAATCAGGACAGGCAGCTCCCTCGCTTTCCGGTTAGTATCGGCTTCTTACGTACCGTAACCGACCAAAAGCCCCATTATCTTCGCCAGGGCGATACAGAAGCCGTTGGCGTCAGGCATCGAACGCATCGGGGAGAGTCATTTGTCATTGTTGCGTCAGGCAATGACCGGTATGGATTCAGTAAACTCCAGCGGTTACAGCAAATTCTGGTTTTCGGCTGGATTCTGTGCCTGTTTATTGTCGGTTTGGCGGGTTATTTGTTTGCCAGCGATGCGCTACGTCCTATTTCAGAGCTTATTGCGCAAGTCAATTCTATTTCAGCTACCAATATTCACGAACGCCTTCGGGTGGGTCGCCAACGTGATGAACTAGCTAATCTAGCTCGTACCTTTAACGAACTACTCAGTCGGCTGGAAGTCGCTTTCGTTTCGCAACGAAGCTTCGTTTCTCACGCTTCTCATGAACTACGAACCCCGTTGACGGTCATGATGGGGCAAATTGAAGTAACTCGTTTTCAGGCTCGTTCAACCAGCGAATACGAGACAGCCTTCGATGGCTTGCTGGATGAGGTCAAAAATATGATTCGTCTCGTCAATGGACTGCTGGATTTGGCCAGAGCCAGTTCAGACGTAGCTACCCTCAACTACCAGCCCGTCCGTATTGATGAACTGCTGTGGCTGGCTCAAAGCCAGATTGCCCACAAACATCCCGATTATCAGATCGATATTGATTTCGAAAATCTGCCTGATCAGGAAGAAGACCTGGTGATTGTGGGCGAAGAATCGCTGCTACAGACAGCTTTCCAGAATCTGATCGAGAATGGGTGTAAATATTCGCCGGATGAACGCGTTACGGTACGTATTGCTTTTGAGCCGGGTCAGGTTCAACTCACCATCAGCGACAAAGGCTACGGTATCTCATCCAACGATCTGCCGCATATTTTCGAGCCATTCTATCGCTCCGAAAACACCATGACCATACAAGGTCATGGCATTGGTCTGGCGCTAACCCACCGCATTATCGAACTGCACAAGGGCCAGCTAACGGTCGAGTCAGTGATTGGCAAAGGCACTACGTTTCGCATAACCCTTCCGATCAAGAACAATTTACCGAGCCGTTTGGCTCCGGCCCGACTCGATACCGAAGACCTTTCTTCGAGCCTCGGCAAAGCGTAATTGATCATACTAAGCGGCATTCTGCTGATCTTTGCAAAACGTCTTTTTTGTTCATGAGTTTTATCCAAACGGACACCTACGCCATTCGAGGGTACGAGTGTGATGCGTTCGGGCGATTGAGCAGTACGGCTCTGATGAATTTTATGCAGGAGTCGGCCAATCGAAACGCTATCGACTACGGCATTGGCATCAGCGATCTGGCCCGTCATGGGTATGGCTGGATGCTGATGCGCTTCCGGCTGCGTATCCATCAGTATCCACGTTACGGCCAAACAATCCGGGTCGTTACGTACCCAACTTTCGTGGAAAAGTATTTTATCTATCGCGATTTTCAGGTTTTGGGCGACGATGATACGTTACTGGCCGATGCGTCCAGTGTCTGGCTTGTGTTCGATACAACCAAACGCTCCATGGTAGCGTTACCGGCATTCATTCGTGCGCTTCACGTACCAACCGGTATTGAGCCAATGCCCAAACTGAACCTTAAACCAGACATTCAACTAGACTTATCAGCTGTTCACGAGACAAAAGACATAGCCGTTGGCTGGACAAGCATCGATCAAAATCAGCACGTCAATAATGTCGCTTATGTTGGCTGGTTACTCGAAAGCATCAACAGAAATCGGCTCGAAACGCTGGAATTAGCTGAAATTGATTTAGTTTACCGTACGGAAACGCACTGGGGCGATCAGCTTCTGGTTTTATCGCAAGCCAGTAGCGGTGCTACGTTATCTCATCGGATTGAACATCCTCTTTCGGGCAAAGAGGTGCTAGTAGCCCAAAGCCAGTGGCGAGCAACCAGTAACGTATCAGCAGCAACGTAACAAAACTCTACAACGATGACTTCTTCTCCCAACAAACCTACTCATACTCAAACGCTTGATGGTGTTCTGGCCGGGTTGATGAGCCGCTATAGCGAGCGGGTTCCCGACGTACAGCACGTTATCGACGCTATGATTGACGATGGTATTATTCAATCGGCCAGCGACATCGAAAACGACCATATTGCCTTCCGAACCATGGGTGTACCGAATCTGGGCATTGCGTCGTTCGAAAAAATATTCCTGCATTACGGGTACGAAAAACGGGACGAATACAATTTCATTGAGAAAAAACTAACGGCTTACTGGTATGCGCCACCCGCTCCGCACTATCCGCGTATTTTTGCCAGTGAGCTGCGCGTTGATGAGCTATCGGAAGAAGCGCAACGAATCATCCATCGCTATACAGATACAGTGACGAGCGACCCGGTCGACGCGCTGGATCTGGACGACGCCAACGCCGTAGACCAATTTCTGCATCAACCGCTCTGGACCACCCCTACCCTGTCCGATTACCAAACGCTGCTGAAAGAGAGCGAATATGCCGCCTGGGTGATTTATAACCGGTATTATCTGAACCATTTTACCATCAGCGTTCATAACCTGAAACCGGGCTATAATACCATCGACGAATTTGTTGCTTTTCTGGAACGGAACGGCTTTAAGCTTAACTCGGCCGGCGGCACCATTAAGGTTAGTCCAGACGGCGATCTCCGACAAGCCTCAACAGTAGCTCAGATGATCGATGCTGAATTTGCCGGTGGTGATGTGTTCCGAATTGCGGGTTCGTACGTAGAGTTCGCCGAGCGACGAGTACTGCCTCCATTCCGCGACTTGCCCGCTGACCAGATTGGCCGCCAGCATCGACGCGAAGGGTTTGAAACAGGGAACGCCGATAAAATTTTCGAGAGCACCTTTACAACCCAAACCGGTCGATAACCCTACCTCCTAAACCCACAACGCCATGACCTCAAAACTAACCTTCTTATTTGTCGGGCTTTTCGTCAGTTTTGCTGCTTTGGCACAGAAAGCGGCCCCTGTCGGCATACAGTTGTATAGCTTTCGCGACCAGTTTGCGAAAGATGTGCCGGGTACGATGGCGAAAGTGAAACAGATGGGTTTCCGCGAAGCCGAGATTGCCGGAACCTACGGATTAAGTCTGACTGATTTCCGCAAACTCCTGGATCAGAATGGGATCAAAGCCATCAGTACGGGGGCCAGCTTCGAGGATCTGGATAGTAATGTCCCAAAAATTCTGGCCGAAGCGAAAGCACTCGGTGCTAAATACGTAACGTGCGCCTGGATTCCTCATCCCGGCGATATGTTCAGGATTCAGGACGCCGACCAGGCCATTGATGTATTTAATACCGCCGGACGATTATTGGCTGATAATGGCATTACGTTCTGTTACCACACCCACGGCTACGAATTTCAGACGTACGAAAATGGTACGTTCTTCGACTATCTGGCGGCAAACCTAAACCCAAAGTACGTTAACTTTGAAATGGACGTATTTTGGGTCAAAGCTCCCGGCTATAATCCCGTTGCTCTGCTGCAAAAGTATCCGAAACGGTTCCTTCTAATGCACCTCAAAGATCGAAAGCCCGGAACCCCCGACACCAATACGGGCCACTCGGACATAGAATCCAACGTAACGCTTGGCCAGGGCGATGTGGGTATTGCCGGGATCATGAAACAGGCTAAAAAATCAGGCGTAAAGCATTTCTTCATCGAAGACGAATCGTCGCGCTCGATGGAACAGGTACCAGCCAGCCTGACCTTTCTGGAAAGTCTGAAATAGCCCGAAATTCGTTGTGACGATGCTACGTATCGTCACAACGACTCCATTAATTGCCCTGACTTTTTGTGCCGCTAAATACTTGCCGATACGTAATACCCTGACCATCGGTGAAGGAATAATCGACCGTAAAGTTTTTTCCGTCAGCAGTGCCGACTTTGGTTGTCTGGTAATACAGGTCGAACGGAGCCGCGCTACCCTGGATTTTTAACTGGCCGAATGCATCCGTAAAATCCGATTCGCCCGTCTGTTTGATGGTATAGGTTGCGTAGACAACTGAGGCAGAATCGCGTCGGGCCACTATCGTTCCAGACAATGATTCAGAACCGACCGTTAAGGGTAGTGGATAATTGTATAGCGTGATTCCCGCAGAGTCGTAGCGAATATTAGTCATCTCATACGTACCGGCCACCTGGGTTCCCGGATCAGGTGCTACGTCATTACTTTTACTACAGGCAGCAATAATCGATGCCAGAACGAGGAAAAGTGCATAGTGTTTTTTCATGAGCAGTCGTTTTCTGACTGATACGTCAAACGTCTCCTCATTGTGGCACCTCAAACACCCTATAAATCATAACAGCCCAAAAGTTTAACGCTTTCGGGCTGTTAATTAGCAGTTATACTGTACTCAAAAACAATACGTATAGATCGTTTCGGCCAGCGTCTGAATATCGGCAAACTCATGAAACGCACTGATTACGATCCGGGAGTTAGCCCTATCTGAAGCCGTCGGATAGGCAAACGAGTAGATAAATATGCCTTTCTCCAGCAAATAAGAATACAGATCATCCTGCTTCGTAAAAAATACAGGGTACCCTTTTGCCTGATTAAACAGGCCCGTTGGCGACAGCAGTTTTTCCGCCAGTATCAGGTTTTGCGTTAACCGCTCGCGGCCTTCTGTATAATATGCATCAGCCCGTAGATAGGCGTCAAGATAAGCAGGCGGAATTGGTGAGCAGGCGCCAAAAAAGGCGGTACTACGTAACGCCTGGATACTAGCGGTATCCCCCAAAACAACACCGCCCGGCAATCCCATCGCTTTGGCCAGCGAAGCCGTTACCAGTAACGTAACATTTGGTTTTTTCGGCAGCTGCGGCCAGATACCGCGACCCTTATTCAGCACGCCCAGCCCGTGTGAATCGTCGACAACGAGCGTAATTAGCCGGTCATCGGGTAGATTGTTAACCCAGTCAAAAGCGTAATATTCTGAACGAACGGCTTCTATCGAATTGACCAGTATGGCAATGGGCCCGGTAGGTAGTGTTTTTAGTTGCTCGGGTAATTGAGCTGCCCAGTCGGCAAAATCAGTTGATGGCGTAGTCATGTTTGGGCTCGTCCAGATGGCTGGGTGCGCACCAGGTCCATGAAGACATACTACGCTTTGGGCCTGTAACCAGTTTACGACTAGTTGCCCGGCCATCATACCAGACGACACCGTCAACGCCGACTCGGTCCCTACCCAGGTCGCTAGCTTTGCTTCGGCTTCCTCGTACACACCGATTCGTAAATTGCCGTTCCGTGAACTTCCAAACACAGTACCGTAGCGCCCGATACTCTCGACCAACAACTGCTGAAAACCGGGATTTTGCTGAAGCCCCAGATAAGCGGTCCCACTGAAAAATAAATAGTCTCGGCCTTCGTGGCTGATAGAGCGGTCAGGAAGGCTGTTAATCGTAAATATGTCGATCATTTTATAAAACTATGCGCTGTGCTTTTAAATACAAGGAGTATAGCGATTCATTGGCTGAATCACATTACTTTCCATCAGTAAAGCGATATAGTAGTAAAATTCGGTAAGATTGATTATCGCTCAAAGAACGGCTCCCCTTCCTAGGTAGCAACCGGCCGAATCAGGAAGCTGGATCAAGCAGACGGGCGCCCGTACCATTTTCATCGGCGTAGATGATACGTCCATAATCGAACGTAACGCCCGTTGCCGGGTCATTGGCAATCAGCAGGGAGCCATCCAGATCAGCGTAATCGAGCAGCGGCAGCAGTTGAGCAATCGCCGAAATACCAACGCTCGACTCGGTCATACAACCAACCATAACGCGCAGCCCCAGGTCGCGGGCCTGCGTAATCATACGCCGGGCTGGAGTCAACCCTCCGCATTTGGTCAGTTTTATATTGATTCCGTGAAAATAACCTGCACACCGCGCTACGTCCTCTTCAACAATGCAACTTTCATCGGCAATGATGGGCAAAGCGGTCTGTTCGTAAACTGTTTTTGCGCCTTCCCAGTCGCCAGCAGGCAATGGCTGTTCAATAAACTCAACGTTTAGATCGGCCAGCACGCGCGACTTTACCAAAGTATCGTCAACCGACCATCCACAATTCGCATCGACCCGAAACAAAGCGTCTGTATGAGCCCGAAGTGCCCGAACAACGGACAGATCGGTTTCAGGCCGACCCAGCTTAATTTTATATAATGGCCAGGGCAGTTCCTGCATTTTTTCAACCATTCGCTCGGGTGTATCAAGCCCAATGGTATAATTGGTCAGCGGACTGTTTGCCGGATCAAGATTCCAGAGTTTATAAAGTGGTTGTTTCTGCTTCTTCGCCCAGAGGTCCCAGGCCGCCTGATCCAGCGCACAAAGCGCAAACGGATTGTTGGCCAGATGAGGACGCATAGCTGCCCAAAAGGCTTCGGGATCGGTAATGATATAGGTTTCAATATGACTACGTAGCGCTTCTAAAGCCGCTACCATTCCCTCCATCGTAATGCCGTAATAGCGTGTAGCCGTTGCCTCCCCAAATCCCCGGTAGTCGCCATCACGTAGTTCAACAATCAGCGTCGGCTGCACATCCCGACTATCGTGAGCGATGGTAAATGTATGTTTTAACCGTAAATCGACGCGGTGAAGGAGTAATTGCATGAACGAAAAAAATTAATGGCTAAACAACAGGCTTCTGGCTTTCTGTCTCTGTTTCTTTCAGCATTACAAGCCAATTGGTCGATTGGCAAAACCAATGATTCTCAGACCTATAAAACAGCGGCCGTACACATCCTATCCAAGGAGGCCGAAAGTTACGCGATGAAAGTCAAAAATGCAGTTTTCAGGTCATTTACAGTATGATTCCATTTTAATTTTCAGTACCCATTCGGGCTTATCGACCAGATAATCATTCTGACGTAGCGGCCACGAGGCTCCACCGTCGGTACTAGCCCGAAAATCATATTTCCGGCCAACTTTCAATTTATACGATGACACCTTTCGCTGCGTTCGGGTGGCCGTTATCAGATCGCGCCAGGCTTCTTTGCCCGGCTCGCTATACTGCGTTCGTATTTCGGCAGGCAACGAGGCTTCATCCAGTTTCATCCCCGCCGGGCAGGAGAAATTAAACTCCAGCTTCATAACCGGCGGTACGGGCAACGAACTCAAATTAATGGCAACGGGGGTTTGATCGCACGTAGTACCGACTGCCGACCCCGCAATCAGCCCGCCTTTCGTCCCTTTTCCCCAGGCATCGGTTTCATCGTAAATCTGCAGTTTAAGCGTCCGCCCTCGGGATTGATTATAAATTCGAATGAGCGCATTATTATTCACATTTGCATAGAATGAACTGACCTGAACGCCTGTAGTAGCATCGATCAGTTTACACAAGTAATTGACATCGACATTACTGAACTTGCTGTTAGCCACCTTAAATACCGGCCCTACGTCGCAAATTGATTCGGACCATGCCGCTACGTAGGCGGCCACGTCAGTAGCCTGAGCCTGGTATGATAACGTTCCGGTTTGGCTGTTGCGGACCACAACGCCGGGCGTTTCTTCCTGCCATCGACTCGTAACAGCGTCGTAACTATAGAGCGGTATCGAATCGCCCGCCTGAACAGCTTTACCCGTTTTCCGATTGATCGTTGCCGGGTTGATGTCCATCGACCAAGAAACGGGCTGCGATAGTTTCTTAACCAGTTGATACGTATCGTTATACACCTCAAACGTTACAGAGCCCGCTATAGACGATATACGTAGCGTTCCTAAGGAAAACTTCCCATTTTTTCCGTTTACGGCAGACATAATTCCGCTTCCCGGTACCTGACTGGTTGGATTGCTTTCCCGATTGTTGGTATGAATAATGGCCATTTTTAGCTTGCCACCAACAGCTTGATCGTCCCGATCAGTCAATCTGGTTCCCGACCGAATGGATACCGTTGCCTGATCAATTGAAGACGGTTGTCCGGCGGTTGTTACGTCGAACGTTCCCGATACAGTACCATCTGCCGTAGCCTGCCCAAACGAGCGGGCAGCGGTTAATGTCTTAGGAGGTTTTAGCAGATTAATCCGCCGAATGGTGCGCGTTACGCGAGAGGGGCCAGTTAATGAAAACGGCTGTACTACGGTCAGATAATTTTCGGCGGCCACTACGGTTGTGAATCGAAAAGGCGTCTGAGCGGTTAAGGACGCTAAAGGAGAAGCCGCAACCAGCAGATTACCATCCGCATTGATTCTGAATCGGTTGGTATTCAATGTTGTAACAACCTGTTTCGAATCAGGGCCAGCCATGATAATTTCATTGACATTGGGCAATGGATTCCCGGCCGGATCATAAAAACGGCATTCAACCACCCCTTGCTGAATGGGGTCTTTGATTTTCAGTACAACGCCTTCCAGCGGATTCTGGCAAGTTGACAGAACGACTGGGAGTGCTACTAGACAACAACAGCCAAAGCGAATAGTCATCATAAACACGGGTTAGGGCTGACCACGCAGCTTATAAGTAATTGTCAGATTAATAGCAGGCAAATAGCGATAACCCGACAGGTTTCGCTCCACAACCGGCACCTGTTCGTCAATAGTGGTTGTTTCGAGAAATCCCTCGTAATCCAGATTCACGCTGGGACGCCCCAGATAGTAGACGCCCAGTTCGACACCAATCCCGATACGTTTCCGGGGAATTGCCTGCCCGAACCCCATCCCTAAATAACCAACAACCGACTGCCATCGGAAGCCCAGATCTACGGTTCCCACGTCTTCGGGCGTTAACTCAAGCCCTCCCAGATTCAGCTTGTCATTGGCTGTAACCACAAAGTTCATGTATGGATGCCAGGTATAGCCAGCGCCACCTACCACAAAAAAAGCACTCCGCCGGAACGGATAATAGGCCATACTTACCTGCGCTATATTGATGACAAAATCAGGGTCGATTTGTATGTATGATTCCGGCGCGGTTTTAACCCGAATCGGTTTTCGGTAGGCGGCATACTGTCCACCCGCCCGAATCACCCATCGCTCCGACGTAGTGAGCTTTCGCTGATAGAACAAGCCAACACCCATGGTTCCCAGTTGCATGCTCAGCGACTGCCGATGCCTACTTCCAGCCAAAGCCATTGTATCCTGCCCCGATGCGTTGGATAAGAGCACAAACGATACGTTAAATCCAACCAGCAACGCCATCCAACTTCTCATTTCTGTATGGCCGATTCTTTATATTTAACAAATAATCATAAAGGTAACATTTAAGAAAATACATACATAGCTTTTGCAAGCATCTTTCACATTATGGACTATCGAGCTACACCCATTTATATATTAAACGGCAGATCGGCCAGAAGATCATACTCGAAATTTTATTTCATATTTTCTTAACATACCAAATAAATAACCACAAAAACCTTACAAAATAGCCTAATACATTATCTAACAGCAAAAAGGCGAACCAATCTTATAATTTATTTATCAAAAAATTTAACAATCCAAAGTAAATCCGTCCATATGGCCCAATAGATAACTATCTGAGAAATAAATTTACGTAATTCCATTTTCGTAAATAAAAAATATACTAGATTTGCCAAGATACTACTTAAAAATAAATGGGTACATCACCTCATAATCCATGAAACAGAGGCATGCATGAAAGGTACTTACCTGAGTCTCCTGATAGGAGTAAGCCAGTAATACGCCAGGCCTATTTCACCTTTTGAATACATACACAAAAAGCTAATCCAATGACATCCTATCTAAGCAGAGTGATAAGCCATCAACGATTGAGATCGGTTTTATTTGGTTGTGCAGTAGGTAGCCAACTGTTAACAAGCTGCGTTTCCACAAAACATCTTTCTTATTTTCAGCAGGAAGCAGGAAAAGCAGATACATTAAACGTTGCCAATCGCTACGTTCCCAAGATTCAGCCTGGCGATGTGTTATCGGTTCAGGTGAGTAGTTTAAACCCAGAGGCAGCTGCTTTTTTTAACCCTTATGCATCCTTTGCCGTTTCTGAACGGATGCCAGCCACGAATACGATTTCCAGCACCACTCCCTTACCGGCTGTAAATGGCTATCTCGTTGACAATACCGGTATGATTGAGCTACCCTTACTAGGAAAGGTGAACGTTACGGGTAAGACAGTTACTGAAGTGAAAGACCAACTACGGTCTTCGTTGAAAGAATACCTAAAAGAGCCCACCGTTAACGTCCGAAACCAGAACTTCCGGATATCGGTCATGGGCGAAGTAGCTCGTCCGTCACTCTATACCATTCCCAACGAGCAAATTACCTTATTGGAAGCGCTCAGTCTGTCGGGGGACGTAACGATTTACGGACGTCGGGACAACGTACTACTAATCCGGGAAGAAAATGGCAAGCGGTCGTTCAATCGTATCGATCTGACCCGCCGGGATTTATTTAACTCGCCCTACTATCATTTGCATCCAAACGATGTGGTTTATGTAGAACCAGGTCGTGTTCGGGCAGCCAGTGCCGACCGGACCAATCAGCTCTTACCTATCGTCTTAAGTGGCCTCTCGTTCGTAGCCATCATATTTTCCAGATTCTAAACTTTTCTTTTATCCACTAAACAGGCATTCCTATGTCGACTCAGAATAACTATGCCTACGCTCCATACCAACTATATGAAGCGGAAAATACGCCAACTCTTCGGGCGATCTTAATGCGTTATGTGCAATACTGGAAATGGTTTATTCTTTCATTATTACTGGCAGCGGGAGCGGCTTACGTCTATATCCTGTACCAGACACCCATTTATCGGGTAAGCGCCAGTTTATTAATCAAAGACGACAAGAAGGGTTTGAGTGAAGATAATATCCTGAAAGAGATGGACATCTTCACTCCGAAGAAGGTGATTGAAAATGAAATGGAAATCCTGAAATCCTACGCTATTATGGACAAAGTTGTCAATAGTTTAGGGCTTACAGTTCAGTATTTTAGGCCGACCAGCACACGCAAAGAAGAACTTTTCGATGAAGCTCCTTTCCGGTTGATGGTCGAAAAAGCCAACGACGACTTATTCGAGAATGACCTCGACGTGAGTGTTGTTACACCTACCAAAGTTCGCATCAACGATAAGATATACCCAGTTAACCAGAGTATTCAAACGCCATATGGACGACTTCGTGTGTTTGCCAAAAATCCGCTGAAAGTTGGTTCAGATCCGCTACAGGTTAGGGTGAATCTACACCAGAAAACGGTGGACAGTTATATGAAACGTCTTACTGTTGAGCCAAGCAGCAAAGCATCTACCGTCTTATTGATGACACTTGAAGATGCGGTACCAACTCGTGGCGAAGCTATTCTGGACAAGATCATCAGCGAATATAACCAGGCGGCTATTGTTGATAAGAACATCGTTGCGGCTAATACGCTGAATTTTATCGAAGAGCGTCTTCGGCTGATTGCAGGCGAACTAACCGCTGTTGAAAAAGGAGTTGAGTCCTATAAATCGGCGGAGGGTATAACCGATTTGAGTTCTCAGGCACAGGTCTTTTTATCCACCGTGAAAGAGAACGATGATCGTTTGAACCAGACTAACATTCAATTGGATGTAGTTCGGGACATTGAACGATATGTAAACAGTAAAGGAGAAGGCCGTGGCGTTGTTCCTGCGACCATCAGTGTTAGCGACCCTGTTCTGATTGGATTGGTTCAGAAACTCAGTGAGTTGGAGTTACAACACGATCAATTGAGCAAGACCACCACTGCTAACAACCCAATGCTGCAATCATTGGATAGTCAGATCAAAGCCACAAAAGAAAGTCTGACCGAAAACGTTCGCAATGTTAAACAAACGCTGGTCAGTACACAGGAGAAGTTAAAATCGACCAATCGACAGTTGGAGAATCAGATTCGCACTATCCCTCGTAAAGAGCGGGCTTTGGTAGACATCACCCGGCAGCAGTCGATCAAAAATAACCTATATACGTACCTACTCGAAAAACGGGAAGAAACCGCTCTCTCTTATGCATCAACAGTGGCCGATAGCCGCACCATCGATCCTCCACGTGGCGAAACTGACCCTGTTAAGCCTGTTAAAGGAACAATCTTTATGCTCTTTGGACTGTTGGGTCTGATGATGCCCATTGGCGTAATAGCCGCCCGTGATGCCCTAAACGACCGTGTTAGTCGTCGCTCCGATGTTGAGTCGGTATCACAGGTTCCTATTCTGGGCGAAATCGCTTCGACTCGCAATCTTGATCCACTGGTGATGGTCTCGAGTCAGCGTTCGGTTGTGGCCGAACAAATTCGTACGCTACGTACCAATCTACAATTCCTGCGTAGCAGCCCCAATGATAGCCAGGTCGTGATGTTTACATCCAGCATTAGTGGCGAGGGTAAATCCTTTCTATCGCTGAATCTAGGCGCCAGTTTAGCCCTGGTCGACCGTCCGACGGTTATTCTGGAAATGGACCTTAGAAAGCCTAAAATACATTCGGTATTAAATATGCCGAATGGGATGGGACTCACCAATTACCTGATTCAGGAAGCAACCCTGGATGAAGTATTGCAACCGGTTCCGGGTTTCCCAAACTACCATATCATTACGTCTGGGCCCATACCACCTAATCCGGCTGAGTTATTAAGTAGTCCGGCGCTGGAGCAACTGTTTAAAGAGTTACGGGAGCGCTTTGCATATATCATCGTGGACTCACCGCCAATTGGACTCGTAACAGATGCTCAGCTTATTGCTCCTCATGTTGATGCCACTATGTTCATGGTACGTCATGACCATACCCCTAAGGCATATATCCGGATGATTGATAATCTGTATCGGGAGCATCGATTCCAGCGATTAAATCTGGTCCTGAATGGCGTAGGTGGCGGCACTTCGTACCAGTATGGCTATGGATACGGCTATGGGTATGGCGGCTACTATGAAGAAGGTCATGGCGGCAAAAAAGCGTTGCCCAAGCAGCGTAGCTAAGCTCATTTCTGATTTAATAGTATTGTTAACCCCACCCAAGATATGCTCGGTCTTTCTTTGCCATCACTCAGTGAAACGTCAGTAGCTGACGGATCATTAACAGCAGAAAGTAACGCTACGAATAGAGCAGCTCGCGGATATAGTTTGATTAAGCGTCTGTTTGACATTGTCGTTGCTGGCATCGTAACTATTTCAATTTTGATTTGGCTAATCCCTGTTATTGGCTTGATCATTCGTCTGTCGTCGCCCGGCCCGGTCTTGTTTATACAACTACGCACCGGCCGCAATGGTCGCCCGTTTCGGTGTTTAAAATTTCGTACAATGACATACGAAAAAAACGCCCAGTTTAAGCAGGCGACCCAAAATGATGTGCGTGTCACACGTATCGGCAAGTTCTTACGCAAAAGTAATCTGGACGAATTACCACAGGTGCTCAACGTATTACGTGGTGACATGAGTATTGTTGGCCCTCGTCCACACCCGATTCAACTTGATGCCGAGCATTGGCATACGCTACCCGGTTATCCGTACCGCTATGCGGTAAAACCTGGTATTACGGGATTAGCACAGGTACGAGGCTATCGGGGCGAAACGGCCCGACTAATAGATATGCAGCACCGGGTTCGGCTCGATCGATGGTACATCTACAATCGTAATCTGCCACTCGATGTTCGAATTTGCTGGTGGACATTCACCAGTATGGTTAAGGGTGATAAAAAAGCTTGGTAAAGCCAGAAAATAATAGTTAAAAGATGCTACCGTCCCTATCAACAAAGCTAGGAAGTAAAATAGCTGGAGAAGGAGGCTTTTCGACTCTTTTTGGCTCAAAAGCTTCAAATCGCGATCGGAATATCCTTAAGAATGTTGCGCTCTCTTTCTCGTTTAAAGGGCTTAGTATCTTATTGACACTAGCTATTATACCCCTGTCGATAGATTACATCGATTCTGAACGGTACGGAGTCTGGATTACCATGAGCGCTATGCTCAACTGGATAAATTTAATGGATGTTGGACTAGGCAATGGCCTACGGAACAAATTAGTTGAGGCTTTAGCTACTAATAACATTGCCTATGGACAGAAGTTGATTAGTACTACATATGCTTTAGTAATCAGCATAGTCTTCGCTATTATGCTAATCGTAGGTTTGATTCTACCCTGGATTAATTTACCCTCTTTTTTTAATATTCACACTGTTAGTCAATCAGAGCTGTTAGGGTCAATCATCGTATCGTTTGTAGCTTTTTGCCTATTATTTATTCTTAAGCCATTGACAGCTGTGATCATGGCGAACCAACAAGCTTCTCTCGATAATTTTATTATTTTAATTGGTAACACTTTAGGGATTGCGGGAATCTTACTGCTTAAATATACTACCGCGAATCACGGCAGTTTAATTCAACTAGTAACAGTTTTTAGCCTAGCTCCACCTCTAGCTTACTTACTGGGAAGCCTGTACATATATCGACGTTTCCCTCTACTAACCCCTTCTGTTCAGGCAATTGATCTTACCGAAGTAAAAAACCTGGCGGGAAAGAGCTTACAGTTTTTTATTATTCAAATTGCCTCAGCCATTGTACTGACATCAAATAGCGTTGTAATCAGCCAGTTGTTTGGAAACGAAACAGTTACCAAATACAACGTAGCATTACGTTACTTCAGCGTTGTGATGATCGTTCAGACAATTGTCCTGACACCAATTTGGTCGGCAGTAACCGAAGCATATGTGAAGCAAGACTATAATTGGATTAGATCTGCTCTAAAAAAATTGATACTCAACTCTTTGTTATTGTGCTTGGGTCTAGGACTTCAGGTTATACTGGCCCCTATCGTATTTAAATACTGGCTAGGCAGTCAGGTCTCGATTGATTCATCGCTTTTATTAGCCGTAGCCTTAGCTACATCGCTTATGGTAATCAGTAGCGCTTTTACTTACATAATCAATGGTGTAGGCACCCTTCGTGTACAGACCATGACAGCTATTTGTACAAGCCTTCTAAGTGTACCGACAGCATTATACCTCGGTCATGCGTTCGGCCCAGTTGGTGTAGTTCTAGCGAATTGTATGTGGATAGCTCTTTTCCTACCTCTACGCATCGTTCAATGCTACAAAATTGTAACAAACACATCTAAAAACATCTGGTCAAAATGAGCATGCTATCTTATCTATATACTGTCAACAAACGCCGGGTAATTACGCTCAAAAAGCTGTTGACAGATACTCCATTGAATGATCTCAGCCAATCATCCACAAAAATTGGCGTTATGGACCCCACTATTGGGACAAGTAATCAGGGAGATTTTATTATAAAAGATGCGGTTACCCAACATCTAAATTCGCTGTTCCCCGAGGCTTTTTTCACTAATTACCCGTCTCAATTACATCGACAATTAGATTCTGTACTACAGCAACGAGACAATGAGAGGCTCTTGTTTGTGGCCGGAACTAATCTACTCTCTTCTAATATGGATTTTTACTACCAATGGAAGATTGGGCCCTTGGATGCCAGATTCCTGAAGAACCGGTATATACTCTTTGGTGTAGGCTGGTGGCAATACCAGCCCGCCACAAACCCATATACACGCTGGCTATATAAAAATGTATTGAGTAAGCACTATTTACATGCGGTTCGAGATTCATATACTGAGCAGAAGTTGCGAGAGTCGGGTATCGCTAATGTTCTCAATACCAGTTGCCCGACTTTATGGAACATGACAGCCGATCACTGCCGAAGTATTCCAACGAGTCGAGCAACTGACGTTGTCACTACGCTCACGTTTTATCACAAAAATGTACAATACGATAAACAGCTGCTGGATCAACTGCTGAGTAATTATCGATACGTATACGTTTGGATTCAGGGCGTACGCGACCTCGATTACCTAAAAGAACTAAATTATGCACATCAGGAACGGCTTATTCCTATAGCCCCTTCACTAAGTGCCTTTGATTCAGTATTGAAACAATCAGATATTGAATACGTAGGTACGCGTTTACATGCGGGCGTACGAGCGCTGCAGCACGGAAACAGAACATTAATTCTGGCAGTAGATAACCGCGCATTAGAAATCGGGAGAGACACCAATTTAAACGTGATCCGTCGGGAGGAAGTCGATCGGGTTGCTGATTTTATCGATAGTGACTACAAAACGTCGATTCATTTGCCTCAGGAAGCAATTGCCAAATGGCGAAATCAATTTAGCCATTTGACAGAGGAGACACTTCCAACCTTAACTACAACTCTGTAACGTCGTTTCTAACCATACACTATCAGACTATGGAGGCTTATCCTTTTGGGAATCAGTATAACCCGATTACATCACACCGGCTTCGTAACTGGGACTTTTTCTGGATTCTGACTCTTCTGTGTATTTATACTGGCTTCATTCAGTATTTCCAGCCAAAGGGGTTCAATGCATTTAAAATTTCTATCGCAGGAACTATGTTCATTGCATTTTGCCTGCTTGTCCGAATTGTATGGAAAAGTGTTCGGCGCCGATCAACATTCTCCCGCTTCTTTGCCAGCTTTTATACGCTATACTTAGTATACTGCATAATAACGATCTGCAGAAGTGCAGAAATGGATACCCAAGTCATTGCCAATTTATTGGGCAATTATACAACAGGACTAGGTTTACTGGTTCCTATAATAGCACTAGCCGGAGATCGAATCATCAACTATGATGTGCTTTTAAGAACCGGACTAAAACTGGTTTGGGTCGGTATTTTCCTGGCTCCGCTTGGTTTTATCGAAGGCCGATTAGCTTTATTTTCAAGCCCTTTTATCCAGCTCAGTTACTTACTACTCCCTTTTTGGACCTACCTAAATAAAAAACAAAAGCAATTACTCATTGCTGGCTTAGTCGTTTGTGCTTTAGTAAGCCTATTGACTAATGTTCGCGCTATCTTAATGAGAGAACTACTCTTGATAGGGTGTTTTGTTACATACTTTTTACTACGTAAAAAATCGGTTATAACCATTTTAGCCGCCATTTCAGCTGTTCTATTAGTTGTTCTCCTAATAACTTACGCAGATACGCTTTCCAGTTTATTTGCACAGCGCGAAATAGATGTTTTCGGGATAAAAATTGATAATGACCAAAACCGGGCTTGGATGTATGAAGAAGTATATGCAGACTTGAATCATAAAAACGATCTTACATTCGGACGAGGTCCCTTAGGAAAATACTTCAGTAGCTTTTTCTTTTCTGTATATGAGTATTCAGGGAGTAGTGCTGATGACTATTATCGATATAACATTGAAGTTGGTATTTTATCCTACTTATTAAAAGGCGGCTACGTACTCCTTTGGTCAACTTTATTTTTACTAATCGCAGCCGGCTTTCTAGGGTTAACAAAAGCTAATAACCCTTTTGTGGTCGGTCTGGGTATAACTATTCTATGCCATTCACTTGGAATGTTCATCGAAAATTACCCTAAGCTGTCTGCTTATGATGTAGTGATCTGGCTTTATGTGGGAGCCTGTTTATCCAATACAGTTAGGGCTAGTAAGGATCCTTTGGAAGGATTAAAACAGCCTTTCCTTATGAATAGCTTATATCGAATAAAGCCACTAATGCCCGTTGGTTAAACCTTATCAATAACGTATTATGACAACTAGCGCTCAGAGTGTCGTTTCGGTCTTAGATAAGTCGGAAAAACAGGTAGATAAAAAAATGCGTGTCCTTTGGCTCGCCAATTATCCGTTGCTTCAAAATCATAAAGGTCATCCGGCTAGTTGGATGACTTCATTAGCCCAAGTACTGCAACATCATGTTAGTCTAACAATTGTAACCTGGAATTCGTCAATCAACGCAAGTACTCAAATTCAAAAGGATGGTATTAATTATATTTATTTAAAATCTCCCCGAGGCAGTATAGATCTTCTAACAGGTTGTTTATTGAAGATAAACCAATTGAAATCTTATCTTAAACAACACGAACAGGAGTTTGATATTATTCATATACACGGATCCGAGAATCAGTTTCTTGCAGCCTGCGCTTCAATAGACAAACCCAAAGTACTGTCTATACAGGGCATAATATCAGAGTACTATAAAATAATTCCTGAGTTCCTATCTTATCGGCGGTTTTATTGGTTGTTGGCTAGTTACTATGAACGAAGCCACTGTCGACGTTTGCCCAGTTTTATGTGTCGCACCCATTGGGATACAGCCTGGGTCAATCAACTAAACCCCCAAGCTATTGTCCACCAGGTTTGGGAAATGATCAGGCCTGTATTTTTCACCGTCAATAATGATTTTTCCCGCAACGAAAAACTGCTTTATGTAGGAGGTGCGCAACGTATCAAAGGTTTCAATGAACTGTTGTTAACCTTCAACCTAGTAAAAGCACAACACCCAGCCATGAAACTGATTATTCTTGGCGCTAAACCAAGCTCGCTTTCGTCGGTTGAAAAATTCATTCAAAAACAAAATCTGACCAATATTTCACTGGCCGACTTGGAATTCAGAGGGATGGTCAACGGACAAGGCTTGATCGAGGCCTACAATGAGAGTTTTTGTTTAGTCCATCCCTCTTATATTGACAACAGTCCTAACAGCGTATGTGAAGCCCAGGTAGCCGGATTACCTGTTGTAGCCAGTAATGTTGGTGGCGTTTCAAGCCTCATTGAACACAGCCAAACCGGACTTTTAACGACACTCGACCCTTCCGATATAGCCCACCAAATTCTTCGGTTAAAATCGGATACCGATCTGGCCAAAATCATCAGTCATCAAAGTCGATTTGTTGCCAGACAGCGACATAATCCTAACCAAATTAAGCAGGCTGTTCTTAACACGTATCAGTCGGTTTGTAATGTGTATAAATCGGAAGTTTCTGTATGAATCCGCTGAGAATACTTTACAAAATGTGGTGGGTCTACAAAACCAATGTGGCCCCTCGCCTGCATACCCTTTTGGTAAAATTGCTGTTTGCTATGAATGGAGTAAAGTACGGAAAGAACTTTATGTCCAGAGGTATACCCTTGCTCAATGTATCTCTCAGTGGCCAATTTCTGGCTGGCGATAATTTTAAAATCAGCAACGGACCATATTACAGCCCTACGGGACGTAACAGACAGTGCGAGTTTATTGTGGGCGAAAAAGCTTCCCTAATTATTGGTAATTGCGTGGGTATAAGCTCAACTGCCATTACGTGTCATCATCAAATTAATATTGGAGATTACGTAATGCTTGGGGGAAATACAGCCATCTACGATACAAATTTTCACAGCCTGAATGCCGTCGACCGCAAACATTCAAAAGCAGACAGAGATAATACCCGTAAATCTCCGGTAGTCATCGAAGACCATGTTTTTATTGGTGCCCATAGCACAATTTTAAAAGGAGTCACAATTGGTCATCACTCCATTATAGGAGCTTGTTCAGTTGTTACCAAAGATATACCTCCTTATCAAGTTTGGGCCGGTAATCCAGCTCAGTTCATACGTAACATAAACCAAGTATATGAACCAGTTAGTGTGTGATCTTGACGTACAGGTTCGAGGACATAACTTGGGCTATATCCAAACTATTGTCAACTTGCTGAACCAGAGAAATATGGTTACTGACCGTACTCTTATATTTTTGTTCAACAGTCCGGTACGTCAGCAGCTTGCATTAGCATCAGTGCACGCAAACATTTCATTAGTCTTTATCACAGAAGAAGAAAATACTGCACTAGAGCAGTGTAACGGTGTGTTTTCGCGTAGAGAAGCGGAATGGAAGTTAATTAAGCAATATGCTAGACACTATAATATAGATGACGTATTAATTCTTGAGTTAGATCAATATCATATTTCAATTGGTAATCAAAGCACTCCTTTTAGCATTTCGGGAATTTATTTTAGACCTCACTTCAGAATAGAAGCAATTGGTGGAGGTACACGTAATTTTATTAAGTATTGGTTACTACGTCAGAAAAAGCGTTGGCTCGAAATGTATATGTGTCGTAATAAGAGCCTGCGACACATATACATTCTGAATGATCAGCAAACCGTGGATGCGATGAATCATTTATTAAAGCCAGTGTTTCGTTATCTACCAGACCCTATACTAACTTACGAGCCAACGTATACGGATATCCGTAAGTCATATTCTATAGAAGACAATCGTTGTACCTTTCTAATATTTGGTTCTATAGATGAGCGTAAAAACATAGAAAATCTTTTTGCTGCCTTTGCTAAACTTACTCCTGATTTGGCCCAGAAAGCGGCTCTACTAGTAGTTGGCCCAGTCAAAAGACATTACAAATCAATATTAAGCAATGCTTTGCAGCACCTTCGTTTGCATCAGCCCGGTTTACAGATCGTTCATCGCGATGAGTTTATTAGTGATAGTGAGATGGAAACACTATTTAGCGAGTGTAACTTCCCCCTATTAGTTTATCGAGACTTTTTTGGCTCAAGCGGATTATTAGGACAGGCAGCAAAGCATAATAAACCTGTCCTGGTATCCACATATGGCCTTATGCCCGAATTAGTTGAGCGATACAAATTAGGGAATGCCGTTTCACCTAAAGATATAGATGGTATAGCCAGATACCTTACAAAATCAATACAGAATTATAATGACGTAGCGATTGATGGGCAAGCTTTTTATCAGGATCATTCACCCGATAAATTCCTTTCAACTTTACTACAGCTAAAAGATGAAACCAACACCATACATATCTAAAAAGCGCTATTAGTCTATAGATACGATTAGACAGCCAGCGTACGAATAGTTCTAATTTGTGGTATAGTCTTTTACATTCAACAATTTACAACAAACAGATATGAGAATCTTAAGCATCCATAATAAATACCTTATAAAGGGCGGAGAAGATGAATCAAGGCTGGCCGAGGCTCGTATCTTAAGTGATAATGGCCATGATGTCACGTACTATACTGAGAATAATACAAAAACGAATGAGCTTTCTAAATTACAGTTAGCAACAAGAGCCGTCTGGTCGACCGAATCTTATCAGCATGTGAAGAACATTTTAGCGGAGAAGAAACATGATATTGTTCATGTACAAAACTTCTTCCCGCTTATCTCCCCTTCTATCTACTATGCAGCTAAAGCTGCCAATGTCCCAATAGTTCAAGCAGTTCGTAATTACCGGTTTTTGTGCATTAATTCTTATCTTTTTCGAGACGGACACATTTGCGAAACATGTGTCAGTAACAAATATTCCCTATCTGGTATTATCCATAAATGCTATAGAGACAGCTTGGGAGCTAGCATGGTATCCGCTTCTACACGTATCGTTCATGGCTTATTAAATACATGGCGGCACGTGGATATGTTTGTTTGCCTATCAGAATTCATGAAAACAAAGCTTTTGGAAGGAGGTTTTCCGGCCAATAAGATTTACGTAAAGCCGAACTTCGTGTATCCAGACCCAGGTATAGCGCCCCAAAAAGAAAATTACATTCTATATGTAGGCCGACTTCAACCAGAAAAGGGTATTCAAGTTTTACTAAAAGCAATGGATTTACTGGCCAATCCGGCTATAAAGCTCAAAATTGTGGGCGAAGGGCCACAACTCCCACTGGTAGAAGAATACACCAGAAAATACAGCCAAATTGAGTACGTAGGTAAAAAATCAGTTACTGATACATATGACCTGATTGGGGGGGCCGCTGCCCTTATTGTTCCTTCAGCTTGGCATGAACCTTTTGGCCGAGTTGTAGTAGAAGCTTATGCAAAAGGCACTCCAGTTATCGGCGCACGCATAGGTGGAATTTCGGAATTGATACAAAATGAACAAACAGGGCTATTGTTCGAAGCGGGCAACGCTGCTGAATTAGCAGCTAAAATCGATTGGATTTATTCTGAACCAAATAGAGCTAAAGCCCTAGGCCTAGAAGGAAGAAGGGAGTTTGACCGTAAGTATACAGCGGAAATGAACTACGACGTACTAATGGATATTTATCAGAAAGTTGGTAAAAAGACGGCATTGTTATCACCATCTTACTAATCATCTACATGTCTATCTTTTTGTCTGACTCTAATCAAAAGCAGTTAGCCCAGCTATTTTAGCTGGGCTAACTGCTTTTGATTAGAGTCTATTATCGAAGGCCCTGCAAAAAGCCATAATAAGCAGGTTTTTTATTGTAAGATGTATTAAATAAACAAGGAGCATCGTGTTCCTTTTTCGAATTAACTATCCAGCTATCAGCGTCCCCTAGATCCCATACTGTTATACCATACTGCTGCTGACGCGGTACTAATTCTTTATAGGCTTGAGCAACTGTCCGGAATTTAGCGGCTTGCGCATCTAGCAACTGATTTGTAAAAATAAGATTAGGATTCTCATCTAGATTGATCTGAATATCAAGTTCTGAAATGTGAATTAAAAGACCGGTGGAGGCTAGGCGCTGCAACGAACTTCTTATACCAGCATCAGGGGTATTCACTTTCATATGCATCTGAGTGCCTATACCATGAATAGGTGTACCTGTACGCTTAAATTCATTGACTAACCGGATAACCCCTTCAACTTTCGCAGGTGCAATCTCAAAGTTGTAGTCGTTATAAAACAATAGGGCATTAGGGTCTGCTTCATGAGCCCACTGGAAACAACGTTTTAGAAACTCGATGTAGCTAGCATCGCTGTTATAGCGCTTACGAAAGACACGCATAAACATTGTTCCATCTTTATCATTAATCAATTCGTTAACTACATCCCAGCTTTTGATTTTCCCCTTGTATCTACCAACCATCGTCTGAATATGAGTTTTAACAACTTGCTCGAACTCATTATTGGGCCCTTTAAAATTCAGTATCCAATCTGGAGCTGCACCTTGATATACTAAACAGTGCCCATGTAATCTGATCGCATGCGTTTCAGCCCATTTAACCCAATAATCCATCTCCGAAAAATTGAAATTACCAGGAGACACCTGCCGATTCATGTAAGCATGAACAGTCTTTGCATTAAAGTTATCTACAAATACCTGATATCCTTTCGCTGTCTTTTTTTCTAGCCAAGAGCCGGGAGCCGCTCCTACAGGAAAAGAAGCGGCTGCTTTTAAGCTAGTGCTACTATCAATAACAATATTAGAAGTCTGATTCGAAGCAATAATATCAATACTAGCTAAACCAGCCCTTGAGCTCTCCGGTGTAATCATATCTTGTTGAGGATTACAGGCTGTTAATACACTAAATACAACAAATGAAATCACAAGTAATGTACCGTTAAATGTTAATTTAAAACTCTTGTAAGCGGCTGATTGCTGTAGCATTTTAGTACTATTTGGCGATTTCCCTTTGATTCGATGATCAAATTTCGCCTGCTACGCCCCCTTGAACCGGTTCTTTTCGATGAATGACCGGAATCAAAGCTTTTCCTGAAAACAATCAGCTTTTTTCAGTTTTTAGCTGCTTATAACAGCTTATAAGCACTATCTCTTAGCTGAGTATTAGCGCACGTTAATACCTTCGCTCTAAAAGCAGCTTACTTGTAGTCACTTTATACTTTATCCATACAATGCGATTTTTTGTATTTACTTAAGTTGTTTCTTATTGATGTTTTGGTACCCAAACAATCAACATTCATTAAACATCTTTCCTGCCAACTTCCTACATATATTTCATTTTAGATCTAACGCAAACGACTCTTTACAAGCATCAAAATCACATTAATTTTTCGCATCTATAAAAAAATGGCATCTACACTTTAAAAAGTATTAAATTTTATATTTAACAAACTTTTAGTTTACATTTTTTTATTATCATAAATAATTAGTATTATTTTTAAAAAAATGTTGCATTTATTAATTAAACATAATTCATAAGCCTGCATCACATCAAAGTAATTTCATATTTAGACTTAAACACTTCTTATTATGCGTATTGCTCTAATAACTGGTTCGGCTGGTTTAATCGGCAGTGAATCCGTTTCTTTCTTAGCCAATAAGTTTGATTTGATTGTTGGTATAGACAACAATATGCGTCAATACTTTTTTGGTACTGATGCTTCAACCGAATGGAATCGAAATCGGCTACTGGATTCATACACTAACTATACTCATCGCCCAGCCGACATTCGTGAAACCAGCCAACTCGAACCTATTTTTCAGGAGTTTGGAACTGACATCAAGCTCATAGTACATACAGCAGCTCAGCCCAGCCACGATTGGGCAGCCCGTGAACCATTTACGGATTTTACAGTAAATGCCAATGGCACATTAAACATGCTGGAAATGACTCGCCAGCATTGCCCAGAAGCGGTCTTTATCTTTACCTCCACCAATAAGGTGTACGGCGATAATCCCAATTTCTTACCCCTGATTGAAACAGAAACACGCTGGGAAATAGACGAGTCCCACCCTTATTTCCAAAACGGTATTGATGAGTTTATGAGCCTGGATCATACCAAACACTCTTTATTTGGAGCATCCAAAGTAGCAGCGGATATTCTTGTCCAAGAGTATGGCCGCTATTTTGGCATGAAAACAGGTGTATTTAGAGGAGGGTGCTTAACGGGACCTAATCACTCTGGTGCCCAGCTTCATGGCTTTTTATCATATTTAATGAAATGTGCTATCACTGGTACTCAGTATACAGTATTCGGGTACAAGGGCAAACAAGTACGTGATAACATTCATAGCTGGGACTTAGTAAATATGTTCTGGCATTTTTATCAAAACCCACGGGCAGGAGAAGTATATAATGCAGGAGGAGGCCGCCACGCTAACTGCTCCATGCTGGAAGCGATTAGTTTATGTGAAGAAATTTCGGGAAATAAAATGAATTATACGTACTCTGAAACAAACCGAATTGGCGACCATATTTGGTATATTTCCAATTTGAACAAATTTAAAGAGCATTATCCCGACTGGAACTGGCATTATGACCTAAAACAGACAATGCTACAGATACATGACAGTATGGCTGCCCGATTAGGACAACTTGTATAACAACCCTTCCTGGGAAAGAGACACTTCTTTCCCAGGAAGAATCATAATATCTACTCCTGCGTACTAACTTTTGAAAAATGCTGACTCACCATTAATCGTAATACGTAGTAGATATACAAAGAATTTGTAATAGCGTATCGTTTAAACAATCGACGCGGTTCCTGCGATAAACGGAATAGCCATTCTAATCCAGCCTGCTGCATCCAACCGGGCGGTCGTTTAATATTTCCAACAAAGTAGTCGAAAGCGGCCCCTACAGCCATCATGGGGGCATTTATTTTCCCTAAATGCTGCGACACCCAGATCTCTTGCCTTGGGCACCCTCTCCCAACTAGTACAATATTGGCGCCAGAACGATTTATCTTTTCAATATCTGCAGCATCTTCTTCTTGAGTAGCATCCCGAAAACGATCAACATGTATCCCACAAATAGTAACTCCGGGGAACGTTCGTGGAATATATTCTCTGAGCTTTTCTAACGTCTCGGCTGTACTGCCGTATAAATATACCTTTAATTGTTTGTTACCTGCTGCTTTCAAGACGTACCTAGTCAAGTCTGGCCCATAAACCCGATCTTTAAGCCCTGCTTTATTAAATGCATTTAAAGCCCACTGGACAGGTTTACCATCCGGAACTACCATATCGATACGCGACACATAGTTACCTATAGTTTTATTTCGATTGGATTCCATTAATCCGTGTACGGCCAATGCAGACACGCCAAAACTTAGTTTATTTTCTGCATTTTGTATAATGATCTGAGTAGCTGATTCATAATCAACTGAAGCATAAGAAACGCCAAATAAAAATGTTTTTGAGAACTGAGCTACCATAATAGTATACTTATAGTGGAGAGTTTATGTTCCTAATAGTTGTTCACATAATAACTGGTTAGCTAATTGAGATAGCTTTACTATCGTTGGCTTATTTTATTGTTTTCCAGACCTTTCGAAGACTAATCCAGCCCCCTACCGCATTATCGTATAATTGTCCGTGATCAAGTGCAATAGCCGTTCTGAGTTCGGCCCCACCCAACAACTGTAAGGGCCATGTCAGCCACACAACTCCTGAAAATTGAGGCCTTGGCTGAACAAATGGATACCGATACGTACCATAGTTCTGACTGATCGACAGCTTACTCTGCCATTGTACCTCCTGAGATATGTTTCCTGCAAGTCCCAAATGCGCCATTTGGACACGATTGTTGGTGATAGCCCATATCCGTTTTTCAGGCTGCTCATTCCGTAGTTCAGCTCTTACATCATCCCGACGAGAAAGAAATGGCGTACCAATTACATATCGGCCTTGCTGCCACCCATCAACATATTGATAATTATTAAAGTAATCATCTTGTCCGTCATATCGAGAGTTGTTAGCGATTGAACCACTCTGGCTCATTGTATTAAAATATTCCAAGAGAATATGCTTTAATTGGAAACCATCCTTTCTGGTACTTCTATTCACTAATCGAATACCATAAAGTCCATCTGGAAGATTGATAAAAGCAACACCTGACTTATCCTCGAATGGATGCTGATAATAACCCATAGCCTGCCACCGCCCCAAATTAATATCAACACTAAAATCAATAGAGCCCAGATGGTTACCAACGCGATTGATTCTGTCAAACTTGGTCAGACTAGGCGAATCGGATTCATTGCCCTCACGGGCAGTAAGGACATATAAAAAATCGTTAAAGGTATCAGGTAGCCTACCATCTTTGGTCATACCAGGAGCCAAAACGTCTGACCGTCCCCCCCACTGAGCATTATGTAGTACACCCGCAGTTAAACGTACACGTGAGTTAGGGCGGCCTAAACGAACATACAATGCTTTCTGATGGAGAAATGAACCTCTAACACTATCAGAATTGGCAATCCAGCCATGGGCAAAAAAAGCATGGACCGATATTAAGCCATTAGTAAAGCCTAAAGGAGTGAAGCCGTTTGTCCCAATCTGAAGCTTAGTGATCGGTAATGCATTTCCCGACCAGGAATAAAATCCCGAGGTTAGCGTCGAATCACCTAGACCAATAATTTCTTTTTTCCGCCCTCCCCAAAGACTGAAATGACCCAAGTCAAGGGATAAATAGGCCTCTGGAAAAAGTATAGCTGATGTCCTAGCCGCATTGCCAGCCACCTGCAAACCATAACTTATATGGCGATTAGGATAAACTTTGCTTAAGGAAAACTGCTCTTGTATGCCCAGACGTAACGTTCCGGCCGGGCTACTCCTGGGAACTAATGCAAACTGGTTAGCCTGCAACCAGAATGGGGTTCTATAGCCTGACGACATTAACCCTCCAACTTCAATCTCTATATCCCTAAAATGTTCCGGCAGAACAGAAAGAGAATCATTTTGTCCTCTAGCAACAGAATAGATTGCCAGCCAGAGAACAACAGACAGTACTAGCTTCATAATTACAGAGGCTACAGTAACTAGCTTATTATCCCAACGGGATAAAACCTCTGCAATATAAATAGTATTTGTTTACTATTTTAGTATATAATAAACTTATTATTACCCATCAGCACAGAAAAAACACCTAGAAAGGAATAGTACAAACCTTTCTTTATTCGCGAATACATGCAAACAGAAAAGCAAAAGTCAATTCAATACTACGGTCTTGGTTGATTGATTATAGCTCCCGAAACACCCCAGCCCACCCTGAATATTTGTGGGGATGATTACCGCTTCGGCAAAAGGATTACCAGCAGCTTTTAACTGAGCATCAAGGGCAAGATGGTATCGATAATAAGCCGCATCGGTCTGTAATAAAGATAAATTAATCAAAATTGAACGGTATTTCTTTCTAATTGTCCCATCACAAATAGAAGCTGATACATTCAGACTATTGTCATTACTTAAAGCGGACAGCAGTCCGAATGTGTTGTCTGACATGGTAAATAGGATTGTTTCCGGTTCACCATAGGATGCATTGACCGGTGCGTTCTGACCAATGTTACGTATCGATCCTTTTACGCGATAGTACGTATGAGAGTGATTTTGCCAGCTTGCCAGAACTCGATAGCTCTTCACTGAACCGATCATTGACGAATCAATTTTTACGGCTTCGAGCGGTACGTTAGCAGGCACAGTGGTGGTCGCCGTTACACGGATACCGTCGGGAGCTTGAACGGTCAGAGAATAAGCGACGCCCACCTTAATTGGCAAAAACTCTCTTTTGGCGGTATATAATCCTAATTTACTATTGTAAAGAAACTTTACCGTGCTTTTGCCATCAGTGAGCGTAACAATGGCATCAGTAACTTCCACCTTCTGAGTAGCCTTATCATCCAGAATTGGTCGCGACCGGCTGACTTTAGCTGTTAACACCGAGTCTTGTGGCGAAATAAAACAGTCGACGACCAGTTTACTGGATTCGCCAGCAAGCTCGCCTGGGACTACCTCTTCTCGCATTGCACCACAGCCCGATAGACCAATCAACAGAAAGAGCCATCGCCATTGCTTACAGGCAGAAATCATAGTAAAGGAACGTTACGGTGTTTTATTTAATCAGTACTGGTGGGTTTATGGTCTATCGTTTATGGTTCGTGGATGATTGACTTTTTTTCAGTACGATGAACCATAAACCTCAAACCATAAACCAATTCCCCCCTTAGAACCTGACAGTATAGCTTACTGAGGGCACAACGGGAAATAGAGAATATTTATATAAAACCGTCTTCGACGGCAATCCCTGCCCCTGCTCTTTTCCTTCCAGCGAGTACAGAAAGGCGTTACGTCGATTGTACACATTGTATACGCTTACCTCCCAGACGCGTTCGTAACTACGTCGCTTTCTGGTAAATCGTAGGCTTACGTCCAGCCGATGGTAAGCCTCAGCCCGAAAACTGTTACGTTCGCCATATTCCTTTACGTTGACAGCTGAACCATATACCGCACTCGATGTAAGGGGCCCCGCTACGTTCTTCTGATCAGAATAACCCGAGTAACGCGATAAAGGAAGAGTGAGCGCATTGCCTGTACCATACACCCAGGCTCCCGACAACGAGATAGAAGGCGATAGTTCATATATGCCCACAACAGAAGCATCGTGCCGACGATCATAGCGCGGAAAAAAAGGCTTGCCTCCGTTCAGGGCATCGAACTGCCACCTGGTCCAGGACAAGGTGTAGCCCAGCCAGCCCGAAAACCGTCCTGCTTGCTTCTGCAACAGAAATTCCGTGCCATACGATGCCCCCTGACCACTGGTTACGTTATCGATCCACTTCGCCGAACTGATTCCGCCCTGTGCATTAGTCGACATAAAGCTGGCCCCCTCACGATAGCTTAGTAGATTGTCCATGCGTTTGTAGTAGCCCTCCAGGGTCAGGGTTAATCCTGTTTTAGCCCACTCGTTAACAAAGCCTAAAGCAACCTGCTGCGAGGTCTGTGGTCGAATCCGATCAACGGTTGGTACCCACAAATCGGTGGAGAGCCCGATACCAGTGCTCGACAGCAAATGAACGTACTGATTCATTAAGGCATACGATCCTTTGACTGACAGGCTGGGCGTTACCCGATACGCCATCGATAACCGGGGCTCCGGTCGAACATAAGCAGACGCGGCTGAATCACGTCCCGTTCCCTTCCCCAAAACGGTGTATGCACTCAGTCGAAGGCCGCTATTGATACGCCAACGGCTACCGGGGCTCCACGAATGTTCGATGTAAGCCCCCCCTTCCAACGTATTGACGGACTCATCGTTCGTGGTGGGCGTTACGTCTGCATTTCCCTCGGCAACATGGGCCTGCGGTGTAAACTGGTGATACGTTACTTGCCCACCATACCGAAGCTGATGCCGATCGTTTACGTACCGACTGATATCATACTTACCGCTCAGATCGCTGATGACTGATTGATAGAAAAGGTTGTACGTATTAGTTACATTATTTTCTATAATCGTCTGTTGATCCTGCATATTCATAGCGTACTGGCTATAGAACAGAGTAGCCTCAGACGTAGCACCTGTTGCACCACGATGGCTCCAGCGAATACTCCCCGCCCCATTACCCCATTGCAGGGCGGATCGTAACGGCCCTTTTTCAGTACGAATGTTGTTGAATTTGTCCTTACTGGCATAGCCACTGACATAAACCTTGTCGGTCTCGCTGATACGTATGGTTAGTTTGGCATTCAGATCGTGGAAAAAAGTCTTTAGAACGGGCTGGTCGGCCATATTTGTCCCCAACAAACCCGTTATAATATCCAGGTAGGTCCGTCGACCAGCGATCACAAAAGAAACGTTTGGGCTCAATGGCCCGCTTAGGGTTAATCGCGAGGCCACCACGCCTGCCGACGCTTCACCCCGTAATCGATCAGTACTTCCATCTTTAGTAGTCAGCTCAATGACGGACGACAAACGACCGCCAAAGCGCGCCGGAAATCCACCTTTCGTTAGATCGACACGGTTGAGTACATCGCCATTAAACGCGGAAAAGAATCCCAGTAAATGATTCGGATTATAGATGGGCGTGTTATCCAGCAAAATCAGGTTCTGGTCGGGCGCTCCACCCCGAACATAAATCCCAGCGCTTCCTTCTGCCCCCTTCTGAACGCCCGGCAGCAGTTGAAGAACTTTCAGGGCATCTTTCTCCCCCAGCAAAACGGGAATTTTATTGAGTTTATCCATCGACAGGCTCAACGCGCTCATTTGTGCATTGTCAATGCCTGACGAATTTTTCACCACTTTGATGGTTTGTTCAGTAAGCGTTTGCCCGGCGGATAAATACACAGCCAGTACGCCTTTCTGATCTGGCGTTATGATCTCACTAACTGGTCGGAAACCAACAAAAGAGAAGGTAAGCGATATGGTCGCTTCGATAGGTATCGATAACGAAAAATACCCTTTGCTATCGGAAATAGTACCCTTTCTGCCAGAAGTCTCATATATGTTCACCCCCGCTATGGGTAACTGGGTAGAACGGTCATATACATACCCAGACAATTGCCTGTGCGTTGGTAGCGCACATACGTAACAACAACGTAGCAGTAAATAAGTCAATACAAGTATACGTAGCACAAGAAACGGATAGGTAAAGACGCATAAGTAGTATAAGTATTTTTACGCTACCACTTATATCATCTTTGACGATACTATTCGTAAATTGTCACACACATACTATTTTCTTAATCAACCATTTATATACACATTTTCTCGAAAAATTTCGTCTTGCCACAGTAGTGATATCTCCAAAAAGAATAGTACATACACTTATCTGAAAAAGCAGTTTCTAATTTCAAAAAAAGGTATATAAATTTATTTTTTATCGGTAGCTAATTGGAAAGAAATTTTAATCTCGTACCGTCGGAAAGCTGTCTGCATTACTGTCAGTTTATACCAATCAGCCAGCATTGGCAACAACGTAACAAGACCTTCCAGCCCTATACATACAAAGCCAGCAGCGTCTAAAAACAGCTGCTGGCTTTGTGATTTACCTGGAGTTAACTACTAAGCATTTTTTGCCATGCTGACGAAGGAAGCATCTTCGGATGACCTATTCTATTATCTAGCTACCAAAGATGCATCCTTCGTCAGCATAACAAAAACACCAGCCTACTCTAAACTAGTTGTGAATATTACTTAACGAACGAATCAAGAACAAGATATCTGTCTTTATGGGTCTCCGCCATTGATTTAGTGTCTACATCAATATGCATCACCTGAACCGTTTCGCCATTTTTCAGGGGAGTCCATTTCGGTAGTCCAGCTCCGTTTGGGTTACCCGTTTTTATAAAATTGGCAAAGTAGTTCTGCATCGTTTCCGACACTCTGTAGTCCTCTGGCGTCCAGGCATACACTTTGTTCGTCGACAGATTACCCATTGCATACTCAATCTCGGCTGAGTGGACGGCACCCTGCGCTTGTGGTGCTTTGGGAGCAGCCCCATTGCCACCTTTCACCACGCCACCCGCCAAACCTGGCGTTGCATTTCCCATTTCAGGCGTCATGGCTGGACGCGGGCGGGCGTAGAAGTAGCGATAGACCGGCTTACCACCCGTTTTGCTTTGTATATCAGCCCATTTCCAGGTACTGTAGCCAATAAAACGATCACCCGCTAAGGCTGTAGCCGCCTGGACGACCTCCTCGTCTGTATTGGCAGCATATGCCTTTAGTACGGCATCGGCCCGCTCAGGATAGAGTTTCTGTACGACTTTCGTGTAGTTTTCTACCGTCGGTTTTTCCTGGCCGAATATGGCCCGATAGTTCATTTCTTCAGAATTCCAGCCAGCCAATAAGGGTACGTGAGCCTGCTCACCAGCTGCGAACAAGGCAGCCGGTTGTTTAGGAAAAAAGTAGCCATCGACCGTAGCTGCAAAACGCCCGAAGGCAACTTTGGCCGTTTCTTCCAGTAATTTCTCCGCAGATATGGCCCGCATGTCGGCGATCGTTTTTACACCTACCATAGTCGCGAACTCAACCCCGTTTTTCTCCCCATCAGTCAGCGTAATCGGAGGCAACGTTCCTAACAGAGAACCACTCTCGCCAATAGCCCCGGCAATGAGTCCTTTCGACAGCGGTGAAACCATTTGAGCACAAACAGAAACCGACCCGGCCGATTCCCCGGCAATGGTTACTCGCTTAGGATCGCCACCAAACGCTTCGATATTCTGCTGTACCCAACGTAGTGCGGCATTCTGATCCAGATACCCGTAGTTGCCCGACGAATGATTAGGGGATTCTTTACTTAACTCAGGATGGGCAAAAAACCCAAATAAGCCTAGTCGATAGTTCACCGTCAGCGCAACAATTCCTTTACGCGCCATACTTTCGCCATCGTAACGCGGCTCCGACCCATCGCCTGCCACAAACCCTCCTCCGTAGAAATACACCAGCACAGGCAGTTTTTCTTGCGATGACTTGGCAGGAGTCCAGACGTTCAGATATAAACAGTCTTCATTCATACCATCCGACCGAAAACCCATATCGCCAAACAGCGCCCGCTGCATAGCACGAGGACCAAATTTCTGCGTTTGCTTAACGCCAGACCAGTTTTTTACAGGTTGGGGTTCTTTCCAACGCAGATCACCTACGGGCGGCTGCGCAAACGGAATGCCTTTGAAGGAACGAATGCCACTGGCTTCAATAGTCCCTTCTACCAGACCATTGGCCGTTTTGACCTGGGGAGCCTGTTTGCTTGTCTGCGCCAGAGCGGGCAAACCTAACTGAGCGGCAAGCATCAGCATTAAATGATATTTCATAGGATAAAGGAATAAAAGTTCTTCTGTTTATGGACGAGTAAAAGCGTACATATAGTTGCATTTATCTATATTGTAGCACTTTGCGACAATAATAACAGCTAACCCTGACATCGCCAAATTTTCCTGCTTTTACCGTAACGAATAGCCAGATGGATAAACCCCTCAGTACCGAAGAGATAAGACCCGATGGACAAGGTTTCTTGCCTGGACTGGCCATTGATTGCGTTATTTTTGGTTTTCACGACAACCAGCTTAAGATTTTACTGCTGGAATACCGACATACGGATTTGTTTGCGTTACCCGGCGGCTTTATACGATCTGGTGAAAATCTAAACGACGCAGCTAAACGGACGCTGAATGACCGGACCAGTCTGCGGGACATCTATCTGGATCAGTTTTACGTGTTTGGCGATATGAGCCGATATGATCCTAACCCGCTACGTACTATCCTGCTCAAAAGAGGCCTGGACCCAGTTAACGATCACTGGCTACTACAGCGATTCGTTACGGTTGGTTTTTATGCCCTGGTTGATTTTACCAAAGCGATCCCCATTCCTGACCTTTTATCTGACAATTGCCAATGGCACGATCTGGCTACGTTACCTCCCCTTATGCTCGATCACAATCTGATTGTTGCCAAGGCCCTCGATACGCTCCGGGCCGATCTGGACCGTAAGCTGATCGTTTTTAATTTATTACCCGAAACCTTCACCATGAACGACCTGCAAAGTCTGTACGAAACCATTCTCGGACAACCCCTCCACCGGTCCAGTTTCCAGCGAAAAATGCTTGGCTTAGGTATTCTGGAGCGCCTGAAAAAACAATATAGCGGGGGCGCTCACAAAGCTCCTTACCTATATCGCTTTGTGCATAACGCTCCAAAAACGCAGGATTCATTACTATAAACAGGAATTATTGCACTTTCCATACCAGAATTCTCGCATTCAATAATCATCATAAATTGATAATAACCCCGTAACATCTTAGTAAAACGCAACACCTCTCTTTGCAGCAGAAAATTTCACAATGCTGTTGCATGAAAAAACACGTACTAGTTACCATTGCGCTGTTGTTACTAAGCTATTGCACCGCTGACAATACAATAGCCCAAACGACACAGGCATCGATTTCGGGAGTCATTACCGAAAAACAGAATTCACCATTACCCGGTGCTACGGTTCGGGTTCGTAACGAATCGACGGGTTTCTCGACCGGAACCGTCACCAACGTCAAAGGCGAATACCTCTTCAAAGAAATTCCGCTGGGTGGCCCCTACACGGTTACCATTACAGCCGTCGGGCTAGGCGAACAGCGCCGGACGGGCTATATGGTCAATCAGGGTGATGATATTAAAATCAACCTGGCACTACAGGAAACCAGTCAGGACCTGGAAGTGATACAGGTAGTGGCATCAGGGTTAAAAAACAAAACCGACAACCTGGGTGCCGCTACGGCGATCAACGCCAAAACGCTGATTTCTATGCCGGTCAACGGTCGGAACTTTACGCAACTCGTTAATCTGTCGCCCCTCACCAACAACAGCGGAAGCCTTTCCGGTCAGCTTGGCTCTTCGACCAACTACACCATTGATGGGATGAACGCCAAAAACCCCACCTCGGCCGGATCGACCACGAGCCGAAGCGGAGCACCGTACTCGATTTCCATTGAAGCGGTTCGGGAATTTAAGGTAATTACCAACCAGTACGACGTAGTATACGGCCGGGCTGGGGGTGGTCTGGTGAGTGCCGTAACAAAAGCCGGTACGAACAAACTAACCGGTAGCGTTTTCAATTACACCCGCGCCAACTGGCTGTCGAGTCAATACGACATCCGGGGCAACCAGCGTAACGTACCGTTCTCGACGAATCAGTTCGGCTTTTCGCTAGGTGGCCCGATTATTAAAGACAAGCTCCATTACTTTGTAGTATGGGACCATCAACAGGATTCGCGCCCGCTGATTATCGCCGACGTACAGACACCGCTCGATGAGCGCCGGTTTAACGTGACCAATGCAACACTGAATCGGTTTGTCGACATTGCCCGCAGTAAATACGGAGTAGCCAACACCCAGCAATTCGGTACATTCCCCAAGAATCGGGGTACTGATGCCGGCTTCGCCCGTATCGACTGGCAGATTAACCCCAATAACCTGTTGACCATCCGCGACAACTATACCAACGATCGTAACAAGCTGGGCCTGGCCGATAATACAGCCATTAACATCTACGAATCGTACGGTAACGACTACAACGTTGACAACAGTCTGCTGGCTACTCTTCGCACAACATTTTCGCCCAAAATCACGAACGAGCTGAAGCTCCAGCACCTGTTTACGTACCAGAAGAGTAGCCCTGGCGATCAGTTGCCAGCGGCCAATATTCCCCGTAACATCGTAGAAACAGTTCGTTCGACTATTGAAGGCGGAACCCTATCGACCAACATTCAGATGGGGGGCCACCGCTTCGCACAGGAAGGTTTTACCAATAACGTACTACAATTGGTCGATAACTTCTATTACAACACCGACAAAATACAATATACGTTCGGTGTCGACCTGATG
>NZ_JAAFZH010000022.1 GCF_010435915.1 Spirosoma terrae
ATCTATTGGTTCCGGGAGAAGTCTTATTTAATAATACCAACAGCCAGGAGTTAGTTGGAAAAACAGTTTATTTCGACATTGATGGCGAATACTTTTGCTCTAACCATATCACCCGTATAAAAACCAACGAACGTTTGAGTGGCGAGTTTCTGACGCATCTTTTTAATCTATATCAGCGTCGGAAGGTATTTTTCAAAAGCTGTATTAACTGGAACAATCAATCAGGGATTAATACCGATATTCTTCGAGGAATTAGAATTCCTTTGCCTTCCATTAGCGTGCAAAAAACTATTGCGGAACATATAGATGATATTCGCCAGCAAGCGCAATCCCTCCGCCAACAGGCTGAACGCGATTTTGCCGAAGCAAAACAGGAAATTGAGCGGATGATTTTAGGCTAAATACTATTTGTTACAACAAATCTAATACTTGCATAGTTTTTGCATATATGTAACACATAACAGAGTATATAAACTTCGTTTATTGCTTATAAACAATGGGTTATCCACAAATAAATACGTAGCAATGTGGGTAACCCATTCGAAAAAGCAGTAAATTTGTAACAGATTTTCCCAACATCAACTTTACGATATGAACACCCAACACGAAACGGTCGGCCAGAATATCCGGCAGTTTCGCGAGCGGCTGGGCTTTACCCAAGCCAGCGTAGCGGATTATCTGGGCATTGCCCGCGAGCTAATCAGCTATTACGAAACTGGCGCCCGCTCCGTCTCGACCGACCACCTCCAGAAATTAGCCGATCTGTTCGGTATCGACGCTTATGATCTGCTCGAAGCAGATAGCGCTCAGCAACAAATTAACGTAGCGCTGGCTTTCCGGGCCGAAGATCTTACGGCTGAGGATTTAGCGAGTATTGCTCAATTCCGGCGCGTTGTCAGCAATTACTTAAAAATGCAACACGTTTTGGCCGATGAAACGTAAACACAACAGCACGCAGCTACTGCTTGAAAAACGAGCCAGTGAATTCCGGCAGATTCACGGCCTTAATGATCGTGAACCGATTCGTCTGAAAAGTCTGCTGCAGAAGCTGAACGTACAGACGTTGTTTAAACCGCTGGGTGATCAGTTTTGCGGCATGGCGATTAAGTCAGGTCAGCATCGGTTTATGCTGGTCAACAGCAATCAATCGCTGGGACGCCAACATTTCACCATTTGCCACGAACTGTACCATCTGTTTATTCAGGATGAATTTACCTTTCAGGTTTGCGTACCGGGGCAATTTGACTACAAAAATCCTGAAGAATATAAAGCCGATTGGTTTGCCGCGTATTTGCTCATTCCGCGCGACGGTGTACTGTCGCAGATCAACGATTTAGATCAACTTGATTTAAATCAAATCAAGTTGGAGACCATTCTGCAAATTGAGCAGTATTTTTCCTGTTCACGGCAAGCATTACTACGTCGGCTAGAAGATATGGACATGATTGAACGAGCTTATAGCGAATCATTCAAACAGGATGTGAAGCGCTCTGCTACGTTGTTCGGGTTCACAACTGAACTCTATGAACCGGGTAACGCCGGGCAACACATTGGCGATTATGGCGCGAAAGCCAAACAACTATTTGATTCAGAGAGAATCTCAGAAAGTCATTACTATGCCCTTTTAACAGACTTAGGTATTGACATGAATACCTTGCAAGTTTAATGTAATCCATAATGAGTAAGATTATACTGCTTGACGCTGACGTAGTATCTCACTTTATATACGCTGGTGAGATACTGTCCCTGCCCAAAATATTTCAACCCATACCAATTCGAATACTGGACAAAGTCTATGAAGAGCTAGAGCAGTGGCGAGAGAAGAAGATACAGGTAGATAACCTTGTCAATATGAAATTACTGGAAATAATGCCTTTCCCGGACAGCAATCCTGCTATTGTCCGGGAATTTTTGCATATTCAGAAAATGATGTTTAGAGGCAAAGGGGAAAGTGCCTGTATGGCCGTTGCCCAATATACGAAGGACATTTTAGCCAGCAGCAATCTGAAAGACATCAAACGCTATTGCGAGATGCATAAGATTATCTATCTCACTACTATGGATTTTTTATGTCACGCACAAGCAACAGGCTTGTTTGATGAAACCCGTTGCAATACGTTTATACAAGCCGTTCGAAGTAAAGGACAAAAATTGCCTGTCGAAAGAATGAATGCGTTCAATTGTCGTGATTTGTCCGGTATTGATAAATAGCTTTTAACTTACTCACTACGTAGCGATTTGACCGGATTGGTCAGGGCGGCTTTGATACTCTGAAAACTGACCGTAACAAAAGCGATCCCCAGTGCCAGTAAACCGGCTACGGCGAAAATCCACCACGATATGGTAATCTTATAGGCGAAATTCTGCAGCCACTTATTCATCGCATACCACGCAATAGGCGACGCGATCACAATGGCAATCACCACCAGGGTCAGGAAGTCTTTCGAGAGCAACAAAACAATGTTGGAAACCGACGCCCCCAATACTTTCCGAACGCCAATTTCTTTGGTACGTTGCTGTGCCGCAAAAGCTGCCAGACCAAACAAACCCAGACAGGAAATCAGGATCGAAATCGTAGTGAAATAGCTAACAATCCGCGATGTACGGGCTTCTGCTACGTAGTTCTTCTGAAAATCTTCGTTTAGGAACGTGTACGAAAACGGCTCGTCGGGGCGCAGGGCTTTCCACTTCTCTTCCAGAAAGCTCAGTACGTTTGCCATATTGTCGGTGTTGACATGGACAACGATATAGTTATAATCAGGACGGCTGTTGAGCAGGAATGCATACGGATTGATGGTCTGATGCAGCGTTTCAAAATGAAAGTCTTTCAGTACGCCCACAATTTCGTACTGGTTCGTGTTACCCTGCCAATCCATGTTCAGTTTATGCCCGATTGCTTTTGACAGCGGAATCTGAAACGCCCGTAATGTAGCTTCGTTGACAATCAGCCGCCCGTTGGTGTCGCCCGGAAACGCTTTCGTGAACAACCGACCCGCCAACAGTTTGAAACCCATCGTTTGCAGGTAATCGTAATCGACCCAGTCGGTTTCTACGCTCTTACCCGTGGTTGCGCCCAACTCAGGACTATACAGCAGAAAATCGGTAGCATTATTGATTCCCGGATAATACTGCGTACCCGCAGCACTCACAATCTGATTATTCTGAAGAATTTCATTCCGGTAAGCAGTGTAGATCCCATGTGCTTCCCTGCTGCTGAGTGGAATGGCAATCTGCTGGTCCTGCGTGAAACCCAGGGGCGTATTACGCAGAAAACGCATCTGTTCCTGAATAACGAACGTAGCCAGAACTAAGCCCACTGAAATCACAAACTGAAACACAACCAGACCACGACGTAGCGCCACCGCCGACAACGTATTGCTGAACTTTCCTTTCAGCACATGCGCCGGATTAAACAACGACAGGTAGAAAGCCGGGTAACTTCCGGCCAGTAAACCCGTCAGTAACGCCAGTCCAATAAATGTCAGCAGAATGATTGGCTCAAATAGCTCCGATATACGTAGCGCCTTGTCAGTCAACTGATTGAACACCGTTAAAAACAACGCCACCATCCCAACAGCAATCACCAGCGCCAGCAACGACAACACCATCGATTCACCCAGAAACTGCCCAATGAGCGAGCCTCGTTCGGCTCCCATCACTTTCCGAATGCCCACTTCGGCAGCCCGTTTTGCCGAACGCGCCGTCGACAGGTTCATAAAATTGATGCAGGCAATCACTAGTGTAAATAGCGCAATTGATGCCAGAATGTACAGATAGGTTTTGGTATTGGTAGGCGTAACCACCGTACCAATCTCATGAAATAGATGAATATCAGGAACAGAAACCAGAGATAACTTTTTGGCGAATCCTCTGGCCTTTAAATCCTTGCTGGCGTACTTTTCCATGAAGGCCGGAAATTTCTGCTGTAGCTTCGCAGGATCGGTATCGGCACGTAACTTCAGATACGTAACAAACATATTGTTACAGCAGAAATCCAGGGGACCTTCCCGCAGAAAACTCCCAACCCACCCCGCCGACAGAGGCAGAAAAAAGCGAGCGTCGATATGCGACCGGGCACTCTCGTCGCGATACACACCCGTTACCTTGAAATCCTCGCCATTGCCCGACGTACCGCTGATACGTATCAGTTTGTTCAGCGCGGGCGTATTGCCAAACAGTTTGCGGGCGATTTCTTCCGATAACACCACAGAGTGCTGATCGGTCAACGCATTACGTGGGTTCCCTTCCGTGAATTGATAGGTAAAGAGATCAAAAAACGTCGAATCGACCTGGTAGCCTTTTGTCTCATAGAACGATTTAACGGTTTTGCCGCCTTCCCGCACTTGTAGCAGCGATTTATCGTCGATCAGGTTAAGCCACAACCGCGACACCTGTTCTATTTCCGGGAACTCTGACTTGAGGGCCGAAGCGTAGGTTGCCGAAGCGGTCGAGTTCATATCCCGGCTGGCTCCTGCATCTTTATTACCCGTCCCGATGATGGTTTCCTGCGCCATTAGGAATAATCGGCTGGCGTTTTCATGATGCTTGTCAAATGACAGTTCGCTACGTATATAGAGCAGCAACAGCATGCAGCAGGTCATCCCGACCGACAGGCCAAAAATATTGATCGCCGAGAAAGACTTGCTTCTTAGCAGATTTCGGACAGCAATTTTAAGATAGTTGGTTAACATGAGGCCATTTCGTTCATTAGCTACCGCTATCCGGCGCAACTACTATGCCATGCCCTAAAAAAGGGTCTGTAGCTAATTCAGCGCCTATTCAGCCAACAACAGGTGTCCGAAACCGTACAGTGAATGTCCGCTTGCAGCGGTAGACAGGCCAGCCAAATACACACCCGATCAGGCATAAAAAACCGCCACAAAACACAAACGGCTCTATGGCGGGAACGGGTTAGACCGCGGAGAAATTAATGAAAAAACCAGCTGTCAGGTATAGGTTTTACCTCGCCACCGTCTTCGCTATAAGCGTTATTTATTGAGCATGTCGAAAAACTCCTTAGGCGCTATGATTTTCGTCCCTTTATAATTACTCATTGTAAAATCTCTTGTATTGCCAGTCACAATGTAATCGGCCTGGCAAGATTCTGCGAGTTCTAATAACCGATTATCAGCTTCGTCGCTAATTAGGTCTACAGTCATAGTCGGCTTAAATAGCAGCGAGCGGCTTTCGATATCGGCCAGTAGCAGTTGCGCTCTTATCTGAAAATCAGGAAATCGATTGAACTTATCCCGATTTAATACGTCGAGATATTCATTAAAAAGTTTTTCAGAAAGACAAATTTGCAGGCTTGTATCGACAAGAACCCGGTCGACAATGAAATACGGATAGCTTCGCTGAATCAGTGCCGAAACAATCACATTCGTATCAAGAATGAGCCGCATTATTTCGGACAGCATTTACTTCGGCAGAAATCTCATCCATCGACATACCCGATAGCCCGTATCGCTCAGCCAGTTCAATTGATTTTTGAAGATTTTGTCGACTTATTTCCCGGCTAACGATCTCCACAAAGTCGGAAAAAGAAAGCTGGTCATTCTTGATCCCAAACTTTTCATACTCAAGTTCCGATATTTCAATGTTCAATGTCCGCATATTCTCAATCGGTTAGCATTCCGAAGTTACGACTTTTTCGAGAAGTTATTTATTTCCCCTTAAACCGAACTACCGCTTATCTTGGCAACTTTACCAAAATCCATTACTCCATCAATCTCAACGCAAGACCCTATACTACTAATGGAAAAACCAGCTGTCAGGTACGGGTTTTACCTCGCCACCGTCTTCGCTGTAGGCAAGCTTGAGTGTGAAACCCCCACCCGCTTCAATGAAATCGACGGCAAACGGATGTAAACCCGCTTCCAGCGCAATCTGACCGCTTTTCTCAACAGGCGCATGCTGGCCATCGTTATCAACTACCAGTTGGTCGGCGATACGTAGAACACCGCCGTCATCGCAGGTGAAATAGAAATTATATCGGGCTTTTTTCGGCACCTTGATATAGCCATTAATTTTTGCCCCAAACGACGGCCATTTTAACGTATCGCTAAGCTGTACGTTCGATAAAACCTGCCGACGCACTACGTTGCCCGACATAGCTTTTGTGTTCCTGAAGGTCCCTGCATAAAATGCAGCATCCAGACCCGGCTTCGCGTCTGGCACATTAACCGCTTTTTTCCAGCCGCTTTCGGTAAACGTAACGGTATACAATTCACTTTTAGCCCCATTTCTGGCGATGGCTGCAAAACGCACATGTCCGGGCTTCGTAATGGGCAATGCACTGGTAAATACCGGGCTGGCTTGCGTAGGCAGCGTACCATCTACGGTATAATGGACCCGTGCCGTTGGCAACGGATTCTGCACCCGTAACGTAGCACGACCATCGACCAACACCTGCTGGTCAGCGAAACCACTCAAATCGGGCAGTCGATAACGTAGCGCCATTTTATCCCACAAGGCAAAATGATGAATCAATCGTTGCTGATACGTATCAAACAGCGACTTATTGGTCCAGACCCGTTCGGCCAGCGCGCTTAATCGGGGCAAAATCATAAACTCCAGCCGGGCAGCCGATGGGATCATTTCGGTCCAGACGTTAGCCTGTGCCCCTTTTACGTAGTGTGCCAGATCAGCCGGTATGTCGCTTGGCACAACCTGCAACTGATACGTACTGGCCAACGTGCTTTTATTAGGCAGGTAATCGAAATACAATGGATTGGTAGGCGTCATCACCAGATCATGGTGGCGCGTCACGGCTTTCAGGGGCGCATCTTTCACCCAGCCACGCCAGTACATCACACGCATGGTAGTATCGACCTTACCTTCCAGAATTTCGTCCCAGCCAATAGTAATTTTGCCTTTCTGCCGGATAAACGTATTCACCCGATTCACGAAATAACGCTGCAGATCATGCACATCAGAGAGCTTTTCGCGTTTCATCAACTCCTGACAAAGAGCCGATTTTTCCCAACTGCTTTTCTCCACTTCATCAGCACCAATATGTACAAACCGGCTGGGGAATAAGTCGATCACCTCACCTAATACACCTTCTACGAACTGGTAGACCTCTTCTTTACAAACACAGAGGGGCACCGAAAACTGCTTACCCCAACCAGCCGAACTACCGTCTAGCAGCTCGGGATACGCTTTTGTTGCCATCATCATATGCCCCGGCATATCAATTTCGGGCACTACGTCGATATGTCGTTCGGCAGCGTAGGCAATAATGTCGCGCATGTCGGCCTGGGTATAAAAACCGCCGTATTCCTGCTGACCGTTTTTAGTACGTAGATGTTCCGCGGGCAACGCGAAATCCGGGTTTTCTTTCGATTTGGCAATACAGGCGGAGTCCTGATTATTGAATAATCGCCAGGCACCCTCCTCGGTTAATTTGGGGTATTTTTTAATTTCCAGCCGCCACCCCTGATCGTCGGTGAGGTGCAAATGCAGGGTATTAAATTTGTAAAGCGCCAGCAGATCAATAAACTTAAACAGGTAGTTTTTCGAGAAAAAATGCCGCGCTACATCCAGTTCAACGCCCCGCCATTCGTAGGTCGGCGCATCCTGAATCGTTACGTAAGGCAACGCATTATCGCTCCCGGAAAACTCGATGAGTTGACGTAGTGTCTGCAAACCACTGAACATACCTTCTCCCGTTTTGGCTTCCAGTCTGACCCCGTTTTTGTTAATCTTCAGTCGATAAGCCGTATTGGCGAGTTGCTCATTTTTTAGCAATTGTAGCGTGGCCTGACTGGCAGTGGCTTCTTTCAATGACGAATTTTCCAGCAGATTTTTGTTTAGATACCGTAGTTCGTTGGCAAATACCTTCGGGTCGGAACAGTAATACGTAATCGACTGACCGGCAAAACGATACGCTCCAGGTTGGGCGTTTACTTGTTGCGGATAAGGAATCAGATTGAGTTGACCAAAGCCAGTACAGGCCGAAAAAAGAAGAAACGAAAAAAATAGAAGAAGTGCGTACCTTTTCATTAACGGATTGATAGCGAAGACGTACTGTTTGGTTGAGAAAATTGATAATCCATTCAGCGCGAATTCGGGATTAGAACGGCCACAAAGGTACGTAACGGAACAATTCCATGAATTCAGGACTCGGTTGTCCCAGACAGCATCTTGCTGTCTGGGTAAAAAAAGAGAGCCATGCGTTTCCTGCATGACTCTCTTGATTAAGGCTCGGTTATTTATTAAAACTGTACATCCTGAATCTCGGGCGTTACCGAAAAAACCTTCCTGGCGAATGGGCAAAGCGGCATAATTTTCACGTTCTGTTCACGGGCGAACTCAACGGCTTTCATCACCAATTGTTTGCCGATACCTTTACCGCCATAGGCCTCATCCACCTCCGTATGGTCGATGATAAACTTATCGGGCCCAGCCCAGGTATAGCTCATTTCTCCGGCCGTTTTATCACCATCTTTGGCTAGAAAAGTGCCCTTTTTCACATCGTTGTGCTGTACTATTTCCATCGTTTTAGTCTTCTAAATACCCAAATTTACCCTGATTGAAGTCATTGAATGCCTCGACCAATTCCTGGCGGGAGTTCATCACAAACGGGCCATGTGCGGCAATAGGCTCGTTAATTGGCTCGCCACTCAAGACCAGCACAACAGCGTCACTAGTGGCCTGAACGGTGAACGTATCACCATCGTTGGCCATCAAGGCCAGATGATCGGTCGGTACTTGCTCGGTATCATTTACCATAACACTTCCTTCCAGTACCAGCAGCAATGTATTATAATGAGCCGGAAATGAAAAATCGGCCTGAGCACCAGCTTTCAACCTAGCATTATACATGTGGATGGGCGTAAAGGTTGTGGCGGCTCCAAATACGCCTTTGTAGGAACCGGCAATAACCTCAATTTCACCCCCATTATCCGCTACGTAGTACCGACTGATGGTTTCATTTTTAATGGCCTGGTACTTGGGCGTGCTCATTTTATCCCGGGCGGGCAGGTTTACCCACAGCTGAACCATTTGAAATTCACCACCCTGCCTGCTCCACTCCTCTTCGTGATATTCTTTGTGAAGCACACCACTGGCGGCTGTCATCCATTGTACATCTCCTTCGCCGATTACGCCCCCTCCGCCACTGCTATCGTGGTGTGCTACCCGACCTTTATAAGCAATAGTTACCGTTTCAAAACCCCGGTGTGGGTGCACGCCCACGCCCTTGGGCGAACGGGCGGGCGGGAAATTATATTTGGAATTATAATCGAGCATCAGGAATGGGTCCATGCGCTGCATGTCCATCCGATAACCACTCGGAATAAAGTTATGAACCCGGAATCCGTCGCCCACAAAATGGGGTTCTCTCGGACTCGCTACTAATTCTACTGATTTCGTTGCCATAGTCGTCGTATCGATTTGGTGCTACAAACGTACTACAGCGGACTGCCTCCCGCATTGATGTATGATAAGAAGTTAGCGCCTGAAATTTTTCTGTGCCAACTCTTTCCGAACGCGGCTCAGGCTTTCGGGCGTGATGCCCAGATATGACGCAACCAGAATTTGCGGCACCCGAAGCAGCAGATCAGGATAGATCCGGATAAAATCAAGATAGCGCTCTTCTGCCGTAGCGCTCAGCAGTTGCGTAATTCGCTTCTGTAATTGCCGAATGTGGCTATGCAGCAGTTTATTATTAAAATCGAGAAAGGCCCGGTTGCTTTGCGCCAGCTCGTTAATAAACCGTTCGTCGACCAACAGGACCTCGGTGTTTTCCAGCGCCTGGATGAAATAAGACGAAGGCTGGTTGAAGAATAGGCTTTCGCGATCAGTCACAAACCAGTTTTCGGGCGCAAATTGTACGATATGTTCTTTCCCTTTCTTATCGATGGAATACTGACGTAGCAACCCCTGTTCAACAAAAAATGAGTGCGTACAAAATTCGCCCGCCCGTACCAGAAAATCGCCTTTGTTGACAAACCGCATCTGGCAGTGCCCCAGCAGTTCATCGAGCGTATTCTTATCGATATCGATATTGGACGTCAGAAACGTAGTAAAGCGAAAACGATGCATACTTGTAGCCTGAGCGGGCAAAGTTACTCACTACGTAACGATTTAACCGGGTTCATCCATACAGTACGTATCGTTTGTGACAAAATAGTTAGGGAGCCAACCAACAGTACCAGTCCGAAACCTATAGCTAAATTGGTAGGCCCCAGATCAACTGTGTTATACATTCGATCACGAAGAAGTTTACCGCAGAACCAACCCGCTGGCACGCCAAACAATCCAGCCCAGAACAGTAATTGCAGAAACGTCTTCGATACGATCCAGATAATTTCGGAATGACTCGCCCCCACGATTCGACGAAGACTGATTTCTCGGGTACGTACGTCAACCGCGTAGGCCGATATGCCCAAAATACCCAGACAAGCAACCAGCATAACCAGCATACAGAAAAAACGGAAGAAGGCATTGACTTGACCAAAGCCGCCCTGCATATCAGCGGTGATTTTCTGATCATAAATAGACACGTCGGGCAAACGGTCCTGTACGTTCTGTTGCCAGATACGACGGCAAGCATCCGCCACAACGCCCGCCTGGCCGGGCCGCGTTTGTATAGCCAACAATGTAGCTTTCTCGGGCAGGTATCGATATACAGTCGCCTGTGGAGGACCAAGTTGTTCTGCTGGATCGACCACTACACCCGCAATCCGTACCATCGTGGAATCAAGCGTAATGAGCTGACCTACGGCGGTTTCGGGTGTGTGCCCCGGAAGAAGCCGTGCTGTTGCCTCGTTGATCAGAATAAACTGCTCGTTCGTTGCCGACATATCAGACGGGAGGTTCCGGCCCGCCCGCATAGTCAGATTGAAAACAGGAACATAATTGGGATCAATACGTTTAGCGGAAAGGTTTTTTGGAGACGTAGTACCCGCCACTCGTAGGGTACATTGTTCCATAGCCTGATAAACAGGTACCTGATTCGTTAACGACACGTTTTTAACCTGACTCAGTTGTTCAATTTGATGTTTGAGTGTGGCAGCCGGCTCATCTCGTAACGACAGAAGCACTACGTCCGGCGGGATTATACGCTGCAGCCGGTTGCTGGTCTGGCTTTGGGTATCCTGAAGAATCACCACGAATACCATCAACATGGTTGTTACAGCAAACTGAATCACGATCAGGACTCGATAAAATCCAACGTGTCGAAACAACCGCATGGTTTGCAGATTACGTAGCACCTGCACAGGCTGAAAACGCGACAACAGACCCGCCGGTATGGCCCCCGCAACGATTCCCGTCAGCACTACGTATAACAGTAGCCAGCCTATCAGCTGCGCATTGAAGAACGTCGGTTTGCGGAAGGCTTGAGGAAGCCAGCCCGAATTGGCAACATTATACCAGACAATTAATGCTATCCCTAATGCCAGCAATGCAATCAGGGTTGACTCGGTCAGAAATTGCCCGAAAATCTGGTTACGCAAGGCCCCATTGGCTTTACGAATACCGACCTCTTTCGCTCGACTGAGCGATCTGGCCAGCGAAAGACTCGTGTAATTAAACGCAGCTAATACGGTCAGGGCCAGAATCAAAAACAGGTTTGTGTTAATCCCTGACCAGTTCATACCCGCATGAAAATCATTACGTATGGCTGGATTCCACGGCGTTATATCATCAATAGGCTGAGCCCAAAACGTTAACGACTGGCTGTGATTATTCGCTTGAACTTGGTGGTTGAACTTACTTAGAGATAGTCTGAATGAAGCGGCATCAGCAGTTGAACGCAACAGCGCATAGGTAGCGGTAGTTTTGTAATCACTCCACGTAGCAGACGTTACTGGCAGTGCACCCGTCTTTTCCAGACTCCGGGCAGTTTGCAGCGATAAAACGGCTTTAAGCGGTAAATGGGTACGTAGCGGAGGCTCCCGAATAATGCCCGCTACGGTAAAAACCCCCAATCCATCGAGCTGGATAGACCGATTCATTGGATCGTTCCCACCAAACAACTGAAACGCGGTGGATTGACTCAACAGGACAGTATTGGGCGAGCTAAGCGCAGCTTCCGCATTACCCGCCGACAATGTAAAGCCAAACACGTTAAAGAACGACGGCTCTGTAAACGTTACGTCGATGAGCTGCTCACCTTTTTCGCTCAGCACCCGAACCGGTCCGCCCTGTCGAACCTGTACCAGCTTTTCGACAGCGCTCATTTTACGAATGGCAGAAGCAATGGGTTCCGGCGTAGTAGCCCAGCTGGTCTGCCCTTCGGGCGTAGTCGCGTCGGTTATGATTCGATACGTACGGTCGAGGTAGGGATGAAAATGGTCCGTGTCAAAATTATCCTTAATTCCACTAACCAGACCAACGCCTACTGCCATACTAAGGGCCAATCCGGCAATGGTAACAACCGAAAACAATTTGTTACGCCAAAGGCTACGTAGCGTGATTTTGAGGTAGTTGCCGAGCATAGTATTTTCCAGTAAGTTTGTTCGAATCCGACGACACAGCTATGTATAACCCGATGTCAGCCAACGCACTGTTTGCCAACGAAGATATGAGCGTTTATGGGCCAAAAGCACATCAACGTATTATCTCTAAACTTAACTCAGGCCTGGGGCCACTTTATTACCATCAGCATAGCATCAGTTTGGAACCTTTACCTGAAACGATGCTGAATGAAGGCGAAGCGAGTCCAGTTCCTGATCTGATTTTATATGACAATGATAATCGGACGACACCAATTATTATTGAAGTCTGTCATACAGACGTGGCTTCGGCGCGATTTGCGTAAAGTGATTCGCCTGATTGACGAAGACGACTATGGCATCATTGAGGGCTTCGTTTACGATTATATTGCTAAAAAGTGGTTCCGTTACCGTAAAGGCGATGGCGCGCTCCCTATCGAATCGTCCTATTCTGATTTGCTAACCATCGACCTGAATCAGTTTCTGTAAGACATCAATACGTAACAAACGATATAGAAGCCCGATTCAGTAACGTTTCGATTACTCACTACGTAACGATTTAACCGGGTTCATCAACGCGGCTTTAATACTTTGGGAACTCACTGTGAGCAAGGCAATACTCATGGCAAGTGTACCCGCCAGAGCAAACATCCACCACTCGATCTCAATTTTGTAGGCAAACTTCTGAAGCCATTGATTCATAATATACCAGGCAATGGGCGAACTGATGATCAGTGCTATCAAAACCAGCTTTACGAAATCCATCGAAAACAGGCCGAAAATATGAGCCGTAGATGCGCCCAATACTTTACGAACGCCCACTTCTTTGGTCCGGGTTTCAGCCATAAAGGCCACTACGCCATAGAGGCCCAAACAACCGATAAACAGGGCAATGATGGCCAGCAATCGGAAAAGGGCATAGCTCTGCTCTTCCGATTTATAAAAACTGGCCAGCGTTTCATCCATAAATTCATAGCTAAACACGAATTCCGGGAACGTTTCTGTCCAGGCAGTTTGAACCTCGTTGACGATGCGATTGATCGCATCGGTTCCGCCCTGCTGAGTCGACAATTTAAGGCCCAGGGTGTGGTAATTGGAACGCATGGTTGTTAATACACTTGGTTCCACACGGTCACGCAGCGAGAATTGATTGAAATCCTTTACAACGCCCACAATTGGCTTTTTGACGTCGGAACCCGCAACTTCCATCATTTTGCCAATAATCTGCTCCGGCTTTTGGAAGCCCAGTCGTTTCATGAACGTTTCGTTGATGACCAGTTCGCGTATGGTATCGGCCGATTGATACATTCGTCCGGCCAGCAGTTTTATGTCATAAGTACGCGCGTACGACGTATCGCCAGGACGCATTAAAATACCAAAATCATAGGCATTTTCGTCGGTCCCGAACCGAAAACCGGTTGTCCAGTTAAGGGTCGACGACGGGGTTGTCATGCCAAAACTCATGGATTGAATGCCCGGTACGTTGCGAAGTTTTGCTCGTAAGTTTTCGAGTTGACCGGGTTCATTGCCGGGGAGTTTAACGGTTAAAACGGCATCGCTGCTAAAGCCCAGATCGACCGACCGGAAATAATTCATCTGGTAGTAGGCAATGATGGTACCGATAATCAGTAGTTGCGATATAGCAAATTGCCCAATAATCAAACCTCTACGTAGCGTCAGATAACGCCCCGACTGGCTGGCCTGGATTTTTGCTTTCAATGCCACAATAGGCTGATAGCCCGATAACACCAGCGCCGGATAAAATCCCGCCAACATCGTTGTTATCAACCCCAGGAAAAGTAAAAAAGCCAGCACGACCGGGCTAAAAAGCGTTACCGCATCTGGTATCACATTTAATAAACCACCCACATAAGGCAACGATACCTGAGCCAAAAACAACGCCAGCACCACGGCAATGGCCGTTAAAAAGCCCGTTTCGCCCATAAACTGACGTAGCAACTGACTTCTGGTACTGCCCAATACCTTCCGAACACCTACCTCTCTGGCCCGACGAATAGCCTGAGCCGTCGCCAGATTAATGAAGTTAACGCAGGCCGTTCCCAGAATAAACAGTCCAATCAGCACCATAGCCCAGATCATTTCGATGCTGATGCTACGTTGCGCATAATTCGACGTATTGGTTGCGAAATGAATGTCGGTCAGCGGCTGTAGAACGTAACGTAGCGTTTTGGCGGTTTCTGGCGTATGGTATTTCTTGACGAAATTGTCCAACCGATGCTCCATCTGAGCAGCTGGTGTTTCGGCTCCTGCCATAGTAGGGGGCAGCATCATATAAATTTGCGCCCCACCATAACTCGATCCCCAATCATCTACAGGCGACGTATTGCCAAAAGCCACGACAGACGCGTGCGTCAGGAATACACTAAAGGGCAGGCTGCTCGTGGCAGGCGGAGTCTGCACTACGCCCGTTACCACAAAATCCATCTGATTGTCAATCCGAATCACTTGACCCATCGGATTGGCATCGCCGAAGTATTTATGCGCCATTCGGTCGGTCAGCACTACTGTATTTGGATTCAGCAGTGCCGTTTTTGGATTGCCTTTTTCCCAGGTATAATCGAACAGGTTGAAATATTCCGGTTCGGCAAACGTAACAACCCCATCAGGCTCCTGAAACCGTTTCTTTTCCGTATTCCCCTGCCCTCCTACCGACACAACGGCCGAACGTACCCGACTCACCATAGTCAACTGGTGTTTCATATCGGGAAAATCATTTCGAAGAGCGGCCAGCGCCGGGAACGTAATACCCGTATTCGGTTTGCTATCGGGGCTGGTTGCACTAACGCCCAGCATACGATAAATACGGTTAGCATTCGTATTGTGCCGGTCGAAGCTCAATTCATAGCGAACGGCCACGAACAGGAGCAGACAGCACGCCAGCCCCAACGCAAGGCCAAGGATATTAATAACCGAATAACTCCAGTTACGCTTCAACGCGCGAAAAGCCGTAGTGATGTAATTTGTCAGCATAAGACAGGGTAACAAAAGTTATAGGCGGGAATGGGAAAAGTAGACTTTTGCGAATGGCATGAACTCGTTTACTTTTCATACCATTCGCAATTATCATTCAGATCGTAATGACTTGATTGGATTCACTAAAGCGGCTTTGATGCTCTGAAAACTAACCGTTAAGACAGCTACTACGATGGCAAACAATCCTGCCAGGGCAAACATCCACCAGGCTAGCTCGATTTTGTAGGCAAAATTATCGAGCCATTTGCCCATGATGTACCAGGCAATGGGTGAGGCTACTACTAAGGCGATCAATACCAGTTTTACAAAATCGATGGAGAACAAGCGGAAAATGCTACCCACCGATGCGCCCAGCACTTTCCGAATACCCACTTCTTTGGTCCGGGCTTCAGCCATATACGCTACAACGCCGAACAGTCCTAAACAACCAATGGCAACGGCAATACCCGCTAACAACTGAAAGAGCTTGAACATTCGTTCTTCACTGGCGTAGAACCGGGCAATCTCTTCATCGACGAACGTATATTTGAACAAATGATTAGGGAACGTAGTAGCCCAGTCGCGTTCAATACGGCTCATCAATGGGCTAATAGTACCTACCGTATTGGCCTGCTTCGACAATTTCAGATTAGCGATTTGATACGCATCGCTATGACTGCCCAGTATGCAGGCGGATGTTTGCCGATGCAACGAATACGTATTAAAATCCTTGACGACACCAACAATCGGAATACGGGTAGCGCTTCCGCCGAGTGAAATAAGCTGCCCAATAATCTGCTGAGGCTGCTGAAGGTTCATCTTTTTAACAAACGTTTCGTTCACCACCACTTCGCGCATGGTATCAGCCGGGTAATACATCCGACCAGCCAGCAGGGTCAGTCCATAGGTTTTCACATAAGCCGTATCTGCCGGGCGCATTACTGCGCTAAAATCAGCGTCTTTGTCAGCATTACCTATCCGTAAACTGGTGCTCCAGTTGCCATTTGCTGACGGCGAAGACATACTATAACTAAACGATTCAACTTCTGGATAAGCGGCCAGTTTCGCCTTCAGGCTGGCCAGTTGCCCAGGTTTCTTTTCTGGAATGGGAATCGTAACGATGGCATCTTTAGCAAAGCCCAGATCGGCCGAGCGGAAGCGCTCCATCTGATTATAGGCAACAATAGTTCCGATAATCAGTATCTGCGAAATAGCAAATTGAAGTACGATCAAGCCCTGACGTAACGAAAAAGACCTTGTACCACTCGCTTTTAATTTACCCTTCAACGCCAGAACCGGCTGATAACCCGACAGAATCAGCGCGGGATAAAAGCCCGATAGCAGCGTCGTAAACAACGTCAATGCCACCAGAAAACCGATAACCAGCGGATCGGAAAGCCGCAATGAGTCTAGCTTAATGTTCAGCAGATCGGTAATATACGGCATCGATACCTGAGCCAGCCCCAGCGCCAGCAGAACGGCGCAGGCGGTCAACAAAGCGGTTTCACCCAGAAACTGACGAACCAGTTGCCACCTTGAGCTACCCAGCACTTTCCGAACACCTACTTCCTTGGCCCGGCGAATGGCCTGGGCCGTAGCCAGATTGATAAAATTAACGCAGGCCGTAATCAGCAGAAACAAGCCAATCAACGACATGGCCCAGATCATTTCCCGGCCTACTGTCCGATGGCTATAGTTCATCATCCGGGTCGCGAAATGGACGTCCGACAGCGGTTGTAATTCGTAGGTTTCTTCCGCAGCGTCTTCGGGCGATTTGTATTTATTTTTAAAGGCAACCAGCTGCCGGGTAATATCGGCCGCCGAACGCGTAGCTGGTAAACGCATATAAACCTGCGTTCCGCTATAGGTTGAGTTCCAGTCTTCCCAATCCGTATTAGCCCCATATTGCTTCAGCGATGAAAATGAAATCATCAGCCCAAATGGGAAATCGGAGGTTATGGGCGGATCGGCAACCAGACCCGTTACCTGACAATCCATCCGGCTATCGAAACGGAGCGTTTTGCCGATTGGGTTAGCCGAACCGAAATATTTTCTGGCCGTCGATTCGGTCAGCACAACCGAGTTTGGATTCCGTAACGACGTAGTGGGACTTCCCTTGAGCCATTTGTAATCGAAAATAGAGAAGTAAGTAGGGTCAACGAAGGCAATAGCACTGCTGCCCTCCTGTATTCGCTGTTTCTCGCCCTTAACCGTCGACACAACCACATTACCAATGTCCTGTATCATGGTTGCGTTGTTTTTCAGCTCAGGAAAGTCGTTACGCAGAGCGGCAATAAGCGGCATGGGCATACCCATGTTGTAGCCATCCACCGTAGGCGTCTTGTAGTGGCTTATTAATCGAAAAACCCGCTCCGAATTCCGGTGATGCCGATCAAAACTTAATTCATACCGTACTGCCAAAAACAAGAGCAGACAACAAGCCAGACTGAACGTTAAACCGATAATATTCAGTAACGAATAATTCCAGTTACGCTTCAGTGCGCGAAAGGTCGTAATGAAATAGCTTTTTATCATGAGGACGGTTAAACTGGTTAAAGACGATAGAAAAAGCGTTTAGGCTGTTAGGATTGGATTCGACGGAATACATTCCCGAATCGTACGCAACCGTTTATTGATGGTCCGCACCTCTTTACGGTATTTTTCGTATTCGATTGGATCAGCGGCTTTCAAGGTCATATTGTTCAGATAATGCAGAACGACCGCATCGCGTCGGGCACACATCTGATGGTAAATTTCTTCCAGTGATTGGTTGAGCATAGTTGTATAGAGGATAAATGAACGTGGTAGATGAGCTACCGATTAGTTGATAACGACAGTACCGGATTCTCCCAATTTTACTGTAAAGGCCGACTGAATTTGTAAGACACCGTTCTGGTAATAGTTTAATGTATAATCGCCTGGCGTTAATGGGATTTGATACGGAAACAGGCGCTTATCCGTCCCCGCTTTAGCATCCCGTTCAATCGAATAATCGTCGAGTTTACCGACGATTTCCAGCTTTATTTTCCCGGAACAGGTTTCGCAGGTAAACGTGGTGACCACCTGCCCGGCCTCCGCCGATGGAGCAGGCTGTGCTGATGGGCGGGGGTTATTATTCGACGTAATTGTGGTCGACTTGATAACCTTCGCTGATCTTGCCGCCCCCTGCCCACGGCGGGCAATAGGTTCAGGATCAGGGGCCGTAGTTACTTTGCCTACTCCCAACGAATCCAGGACCCTCGTTTTCAGCTCGTCTTTCTCGGTACTGGTCAGGTTCGTTACGTCGAACGTCCGTTGGTAGTTAATCGTCTTGCCATTACGTTCGCCATCAACCTGAATAGACATCGTTTTATCGTCTTCGTTAATGACGGTATTAAGCGAAGACGACGATTGCGCCATCGTTATAAAGCTCGTAACGAGCAGCAAGAAAGTTAGAATAGGTTTCATGAAAGCCAGGCCGGACACTATGTTACGGTATTCAACAGCCGTGCCATGTACTAAAAAGGCCTTTTCTAAAACAGAATCGGCCCTTCTCAAACCAGCGTTGTCCGAAACTGGACACGGTTCGTCCGATTGTGAACGGGATTTTTCAGTCAAAATTGATTTTTCAATGCCAGCGTCGGATAAACCTGTATCTGATTGGCCGGGGTGTTAACATGATAGAACAGATTGATCCGTGAACCTGCCGAAAGAGTTTTATTGAGCTTAATCCAGCACTGCGGGTCGCCGAAAAACGCTATTTTTTTTCCATCCAGCTCTTTCGTAAACTCATTCCCCTGGTTCCGGTTCTCGCTCCACGCAACCAGACTACCAGCTACCATAATTCGGTAATTAAAAAAGCCGCGTCCGAAGTAAAACGTAACTTGTGGGTCATAACTCGGCTTCAAAAAAGCGCTATACCGATAAACCACACTTGTACTAAACCAGGCACCACGCCACTGAAACGGATACGCCACCCCGACTCCAAATGTGTTGTTGATCGAATACCCATAGGCAGGAGGAGCCACGCCCAGACCACCGCTGTAGGTAAGGGCCAGATAGGCTTTGGGTTTCCAGAAACGGATATTCTTCGACACTTGTAAAAAAAGCTGCCCGAGGTTATTATTTTCGCCGGAAAAGTCCGTTTGCATTTTCAGCAGAAATGAGCCGGTCGAGTCGTTGCTTTTGAAATATTCGAACGACAGGGAAGCAAAGTTTCTTCGGTTCAGAGCCGGATCAATTGAATGTCGGAAATCGTAATGAAGCTGAAGCTGTTGGGCCTGACCAGTCAGACAAAGAATAACAAATAATAGGGTTTTCATGGACGACGATTTTTGAACAAATCTTCGTCGGAAGCCAGAAAATAGGCAGAAATAGAACGGAAACGTGGCGGAATTGTCAATAGCGCCAGGAAATCAACAGAACTTTTGCACCATATGGACGAATTAGACCGGCAGTCGTTTATAAAGCTCTTGCATGCAATGGTCATGAAATGTTTCGGCCATCCGCTTGAGGGCCCATTGTCGGAGCCGGAAAGTAAACACCTGAGCCTTGACATTGAAGAGCGAACGGGGTTGGTTATTGGCTGGCGGAGTCTGAAAAATTACGTCGCATTCGCCCTGAATCCTTCATCGGATAAGCAGGAAAACCCATCGATGCCCACCCTCGATACGTTAGCACGCTACGTATTGGAGGCCCCCGCTACGTCGGAAGCGGAACGGAAGAAAACGGGCGAACAGGCTTCCTACTGGTTTCGCTATCGCGAACAGTTGTCTATTGCCCCAAAAGCCAACGTACCACAGGCTATACCGGCCCAAAAACAATCGATAGGATACGTAGTGGCTTTGGTACTGATTGCTTTTATTTTCGGTTTTTTACTGCTCCATCAGTCCAATCTGGAGCAATTCGAGGAAGACTTCAGCCATGTCGATGAGGCAGAACTGGCTCAAAAAGGATGGTTTGTCCAGGATATAAATGCTGCTTTCTGGAAACGAAGAACGGAGCAACCGGGACACCTGACTTTATTTACACTCAAAGGCGACAACTGGCCCAAAACGGGCGAAGCGCCCCGCGTTCAAAACCTGCTGCTCCGTGACATCAAAAACGACTGCTTTCGGACCGAACTTCATCTTAATGCGTTTATGCCGACTGGAAACTGGCAGCAGGCCGGGATTTTGTTACTGGAAGATACACTGTTTACCGGCAAAAGCATCCGGCTCTCACTCGCCTACAATGACTTCTTTGGTGGCCTGAAACACCCCGCCGAAATTCTGATTCAGGGAACTGCTTCTTATGGAAAAGGCGATCGCAACCTGGAAGAATTTATTCATCAACCTCTGTTTCAGCTTGGCTCCGACACCGCCCGACGTATTGCCAGCGCAAACATGAAGAACGTAGCCTTCCGAATTGAGAAACAAGGGCAAAAGTTCCGTTTTTTATATTCGGCCAGTCCCGTCGAGAACTCTTCGTTCAAAGAAATAACTACTTACGAATTCGGCATGAAACCGCGCTACGTTGGTCTGTTTGCCCTCAAAGGCTTTATGGATTCGACGGCCAATATGCCAGTTGCCCTACGCTACTTTCGACTGGAAGGACAGCGTTGTGAATAAATCAATGTTCTCCTTACGCTACCTGCATTCTGTTTGAATTTCATAACTTTATATAATGAAACAGACAGAAACCATTGACGAGTTTTATCAGCGCGTACCCCAGGCTAATGCAGCCGGGCTATCGCTGACGAATGCCGGAGCTGGCCATTTCAACGTTTTTTCCCGGAGTGCCTGCTTTCAGAAAACAGCCTACGTTCGGCGTGATTTCTATAAAGTTTCGCTGATTATTGGTACCGGAACCCTTTACTACGCCAACAAATGGATACAGATCGATAAACCGGCTTTACTGTTTTCGAACCCTGTGATTCCTTATTCCTGGGAGGTTGATTCTGAAAAACAGGAAGGCTGGTTCTGCCTGTTTACCGAAGCGTTTGTCCAGCATCACGAACGGACAGAGACCCTGGCTGAGTCACCCCTGTTTAAAATTGGCGGTAATCCCGTTTTCTTTATCAACGAGAGCCAATTGCAGGAAACGTCGGCTATTTTCCAGAAGATGATGGCCGAAATGGCTTCTGACTATACCTATAAATATGACCTGTTACGTAACTACCTGCATTTACTCATTCACGAGGCCATGAAAATGCGCCCGGCCGAACGCTTCGAAAAATACACGAATGCGTCAACTCGCATTACGTCCTTGTTCATGGAGCTGCTCGAACGCCAGTTCCCGATTGATACGCCCGAACATGCTCTTCGCTTAAAAACGGCGGCCGATTATGCCCAACGTTTATCGCTCCATGTCAACTCACTGAATCGATCCGTAAAAGAAGTTACCGGCAAAACGACAACGGACCATATTGCCGGACGAATCATCCGGGAAGCGAAGGCCCTCTTACAACATACAAACTGGACTATTGCCGACATAGCGTACGGCCTTGGCTTTGACGAACCGGCTTATTTCACCACTTTTTTCAGAAAACAGACAGGTCAATCGCCCCATTCACTACGCAATAGCTTAGTTTGACCGTTCTTTGCTTATCCAGCATAGGTGTATCATAAAATCATCATTCGCAATCACTAACCACCAAAAGAATGGCTAACGAACAGTCTGTTTTTAAATATCAGCTAGAAAAACAAACGCCCAGATTAGGCCCTGGCGGCATTACAAGAGGAGTATCGGTAAAGGAGTTTCCGGTATCGGCAAACATTGCGGGAGTCAGTATGCATCTGGAGCCAGGAGCCATGCGCGAGCTACACTGGCATGCCAATGCAGCCGAGTGGGCTTATGTTATAAAAGGCAATATGCGTACAACAGTAGTCGACCCGGAGGGGAATACAGCTATCGATCTGTTTTACCCCGGCGATGTCTGGTACTTTCCTCGCGGCTATGGCCATGTATTACAATGCGTTGGCGATGAGCCCTGCCATTTCATCCTTATTTTTGATAATGGCGACTTTTCCGAAGACCACACGTTCAGCATTACCGATTTTATCTCCTGCGTTCCACCCGCTATTGCCGCACAAAACCTCGGCATCAGTGTCGACGAAGTCAATAAACTACCCAAAGGCGAAGTGTACTTTGCCCAAAGCGAGGTACCATCCATTCGGTCAGGCATTGCATTACCGAGAAATGGTGTCAATCTCACCTCTACTCACCGTTACCCGTTATCAGCTCAGCAACCTAAACTTGTTCCTGGTGGCGGCACCCAGCGGGTGGTTACCCAGAAAGAGTTTCCTATTTCGACGACCATTACTGGCAGTATTTTTGAAATTGAACCCGGCGGACTGCGGGAAATGCACTGGCATCCTAACGCCGATGAATGGCAGTATTTTATTCAGGGACAGGCTGAAGTAGGCATCTTTTTAGCAGAGCATCATTTCGTAAAAGACGATTATGAAGCCGGTGATGTGGGCTATGTTCCTATGGGCGCGGGGCACTACATCAAAAATACGGGCGATACAAAGTTGATTGTCCTATTAGGTTTTAACAGCGGTCATTATCAGGCAATCGATCTCAGCGCCTGGATAAGCGGAAACCCCAAAGACATTTTGACCAGCAACTTCAGCGTAGATGAAACGATTGTCGATAAATTTCCCAAAGGCGATTCATTCATCATTAAGTAGTTCCTAAAAGCGCTGATTCCTCAACTCACATTGTTTGAATTTTATAACGACCTGTGTGAATTTTATAGCTTATCAACCAACCGACTACCCTACTTTTGCCCTATAAAACAACAGGATATGAACTACAGAAATCTGGGTAAAACAGGAGAAAAGTTATCAGCTATCGGGCTCGGCTGCATGGGTATGAGTTTTGCCTACGGACCTACCGACGACACGGAAAGCATTGCTACGTTACACAAGGCCCTTGACCTGGGTATTAATTTCTGGGATACGGCCGATGTATATGGCAATGGCCTGAACGAGGAGCTTATTTCTAACGTACTGGTTCCTAACCGGGACAAGATCTTTATTGCTACTAAGTTCGGTTTTCGGTTCAAAGAAGGAGCGGGTTCCAGCAATGCCGTTGGTACGTATTTCGACGGCTCACCAGCCTGGATGCGAATAGCCATCGAACAGAGTCTGAAACGGCTAAAAGTGGATACCATCGATCTATACTACGTTCATCGGGTCGATCAGAACGTACCGATCGAAGAAACCATCGGCGCAATGGCCGACCTGGTTAAAGAAGGCAAAGTTCGGTATCTGGGTTTAAGTGAAGCGTCGGCGGCTTCCATCCGCAAAGCGCATGCGGTTCACCCCATAGCGGCTCTCCAAAGCGAATATTCGTTACTAACGCGCGATGTTGAGGGCGAGATTCTGAGTACAGTTCGTGAACTGGGCATTTCGCTGGTCCCCTACTCGCCACTCGCCAGAGGATTAGTTACGAATACACTCGATGTTAGCCAACTGGCCGACAACGATTTTCGTCGGAGCCTCCCGCGTTATAGTGGCGAAAGCTGGGAGAATAACCAGTCGCTGGCAAGTGCCTTTGCTGCGCTGGCCCAGGAGAAGCAGGTTACCCCGGCTCAATTGGCACTTGCCTGGGTTTTGGCGCAGGGCGACGATATCATCCCGATTCCGGGTACCAAGAAGCGGAAATACCTGGAAGATAATGCCGGAGCGGTAGACGTAATACTATCAGCATCTGATCTGAAAGCAATCGACGAGTTAATGGCTCGCTATCCGAACACCGGCGAACGCTACAGCGAAGGAGCCATGAAGCTGGTTAACAAGTAGTTTTTTTGACAGGATTTACAGCCGGGCCGACGTTCGGATGAACAGGATTTTAAATTCAATTTTTACAAAAGAATCCTGTTCATCCGAACGTCGGCCCGGCTGTAAATCCTGTCAAAAAAACTTATTTGTATAGCAAATACTTCTTCCTCATCTGTTTGTATGCCGACAGGCCAGGCTCCCAGCTCTGGCGGATTTCTTTCTCTGATGTTCCCGCAATAATCTGTTTTCTCAAATCTTCCGTACCACTCCGAAAATCGAAATTACCGATCTGGTTGCTCTGACTGGTATCAAAAAAACGTGCCTTATCGGGGTATGCTTTATAGAGCTCCATCAACCACTGCAGATTGAGCTTCCTCGACTTACGGAGCAGATTAACATCGTATTTTCGTAAATCGAGCCCGTAGCAGTCTTTGTCCTGATGCAAAGGCGTTTCGCTCATGCCTTTGATACTGACCGGCCGAAACGAAAACGAATATTTACCTTTCAGCGCAGGCGCGCCTAACACCGTGAACGGCATGTAAGTGCCTCTCCCCTGGCTGATTATGGTTCCTTCAAACCAGCAAACGCTCGGATACAGCATGATCGATTGCTGCGTATTCAAATTGGGCGATGGCAATACCGGCAATGTATAGGCCATGTCGTGGTTGTAGTTAGCGACCTTAATAATCCGAAGCGTACACTTTTTGTTGGCTGGCAAGCCCCAGCCTTCGCCGTTAATCATCTGGGCAAACTCGCCAATGGTCATTCCGTGCGTAATCGGAATTGGGTGAATACCAATTCCTGAATACAAATGCTTCTTCAGAATCGGGCCGTCAACAATATAGCCATTCGGGTTCGGGCGATCCAGAATTAATAACTCCTTATCGTGTTCCGCACAGGCTTCCATGATGTAATTCAACGTATTGATATATGTATAGAAACGGCAGCCCACATCCTGAATATCAAAAATCATCAGATCAATTTGGGCCAACTGCTCCCTGGACGGTTTCTTGTTTTTGCCATACAGCGAAATAACCGGAATACCCGTTTTGGCATCGACGCTATCATCAACTTTCGCTCCGTTACTGGCGTTTCCCCGAAAACCGTGCTCCGGCCCAAAAATGGCAACGATGTTTACGCCTAAACTCTTCAGACTGTCGACACTCGGCTTAGTACCAATTATTGATGTCTGGTTAACGACCATTCCAATCCGTTTCCCTTTCAGGTATGGCAGATAGGCTGCCGTTTGATCGGCTCCTGTTATGATCGTTTTCGTATCAGGAACAGCAGTAATGGCTGGTTGATGGACTAGCTCAGTAGTCTTGATTGGAAAAAGAAAACCAACGAACAAAGGGAGTAGAAAGAGGGGAATGATTTTCATAAGCAGGCAGCTAATCAGCGAAAGTCAGCAAATTGCGGAGAAAAGTTTGCCCATACAAATCATCCCGGACAAGACGACGCTTTCGACCCTCCCTTATTTAGATAATTGCTCCAGCATCGCCTTGCCACCTTTATTGTTCGGATTGAGTTCAAGCGATTTTTTGTACATGGCAATAGCATCGTCTTTCCGGCCACTCCGAAACAACACTTCCCCATAGCTGTCATACACATTCCAGCTTTTCGGAAAAAGATAGACATTCAGTTTAAAGACCCCTAGCGCTTCGTTCAGTTGTCCGCGGCTCATCATCCGATAGGCCCAATCGTTCAGATCATCTTCCGATGCCTGGAACGTTGGGTCTTTCTGTTTTATGTCTTTAAAAACCTCAATAGATTGCTCAAACCCTCGCTGCCGTAATTGCATATGGAGTGTCGTAATCGGATCAGCCGCCGGTATCGCCGGGCTAACGTATCCGGCCAGCTCATCAATAAATTCTTCCGGGAATGCCCCTGCCAGATTCGTCAGTACCACAATCGACAGATCATCGTTGGGGTACACGAAAAAAGCGGACCGGCCACCACCCGTGGCAATAACAGCCGCATGGTTTGGGCGAGGCTTTGTCATCCACCCCAGCGCCCATTGCGTTGGCTGCCCGTTGTTGTAGGTTCCGGCCGTCCAGAGTTTCGCCAGAGCAGCCTTCGTTTTGAGCAGTTTACCTTGTTGCAGAGCAATAAGCCAGCGGGCAATATCATCGGCCGTACTGTTCAGACCCGACGATGTCCGCTTAAAAGCTGGAAACTCCTCATAGGCATTCGTCAGTTTATTATCGCCGACAGGCTTGCCGTCAATTTGATTGACGTAGCGATAGATCTGAACCATGTTCGGCACAACATCCCGCGAATCGCCAAAACTCGTTGCGGATAAGTTCGCCACCCTAAACTGACGCTCATCAAACACCTGAACAAATGGCTTCTCTCGAAATCGATCAATGATCTTCCCCAGCAACACGTAATTTGTCTGGTTATAACTGAACTGTTCACCGATGGGAAATTCCATGGGCAAAGCCATCACCTTGGCCCAGGCCGATTCTTCATTATCCCGCCCCACATAACCTCCAGACTTTGGATCGAGCACCTTCCGCAAAATATCGGGAAGACCCGATACGTGAGTTAATAATTGCCGAACTTTTACCGGCTGCCAGGCAACGGGCAGGTTTTCTACATAGCGGGAAACGGGAGCTTCCAGGTCTACTTTTCCTTCTTCAACCAATTGCATAATAGCCACTCCCGTAAACGCTTTTGTGCAGGAATTGATCGAAAAAACAGTCTGGTTTGTTACGGGAACGGCATGCTGAACATTGGCGACCCCGTACGATTTCAGCAATACAGTTTGTCCGTGCTGAACAACCGCTACCTGAAGTCCGGGAATACGTCGCTCTCGCATTTCTCGCCTAATCAGCGAATCTATCTGAGCCGCCTGCAACTGCGAAACTTGACCATTGGCAATAAAACTGACTAAAACACATACTGATACGATAACAGCCCGGTAGCGTGTCATGAGAACGAAAATCTTTCGGCCACAAACTCCCGCTTTAGAAAAAGGTTACAGACTTCAGCAATAACTTTACCAAACAAGCCGATTACTGCCCAGCCATATCAGCCATTTATTCGGAACGTAGCGATTTCACCGGGTTCATCAGTGCAGCTTTAAGGCTTTGAAAGCTGACGGTCAGTAACGTAACAACTAGCGCACCTATGCCCGAAGCGGCAAAGATCCACCACGACAGTTCGGTACGATATTGGTAATTACGAAGCCAGTCTGATAATACGTAGTACGTAATAGGCGCAGCAATACAGAAGGCAATCACAACCATAATGACAAACTCCGCAGACAACAGTTTCCATACGTTGAAAACCGATGCGCCCAATGCTTTCCGAATGCCAATTTCTTTCATACGTTGCTCAGCCATAAAGGACGCCAGGCCAAACAACCCCAGACAACTGATTAGAATGGCTAAGCTGGTAAATCCACCTGCCAAACGGCCAATCCGCTCTTCAGTGCCAAACTTTCTGGCGTACTGATCATCCACAAATTTGTAACTAAACGGCGAATCGGGGCTATAGCTTTTGAAAACGAGTTCTACTTTCGCCAGGGCTTCCTGAGTAGATAGCTGCGGGGAAAGGCGTAGATTAATCGTATTAACGTTCCGGTAGTTAACGGCAAAAAAGGAAGGATTTACGGGTTTAAACGGATCTTCTTTCACCATGTCCTTGATAACACCAATAACCTTGTATGGGCGACCACTCTGTCGAACGATTTCGCCAATCGGCTGATTGAAACCCATTAGCTTTACGGCGGCTTCGTTTAAAATCATCGACGAACTATCCGTCGTAAAATCCCGTGAAAAATCCCGCCCTTCTTTTACCTGCCAGCCAATGGTTTTGCCGTAGTCGTGCGTGATGTAATTCGACATTACCAATGGCTTACTGCCGGGCTGTTTACGCTTCCATGAAATATCGGTTGTCCCACCAGCCTGTTCGGTTATTGAATTCGATGATTCAGACATCCCGGCCACGGCTCCAGTATTGAGCAAATCCGTACGCAGGGCGGTGTAATGCCCGTACAGTTCAGGTGCGTTCATTCCTATTTCAATCAAGCCACTACGACTATACCCCACCGGACGTTCTTTGGCGTGTTTAATTTGCCGGAATACGATAACGGTGCTAATAATGAGCGTGACCGAAACCGTAAACTGAAAACCAACCAGAACCCTTCTCGGAACAGCGGCAAAACGGCTGGCCCGAAAGGTTCCTTTCAACACTTTCACCGGTTGGAACGAAGACAGATAGAAAGCAGGATAGCTCCCCGCAATGAATCCAGTCAGTAAGCTAAAACCCAGCCCCGCCATCCAGAACCAGGGATTTGACCACAGAATGTCAATTTTCTTTTCGGCTATCTGATTAAAAAATGGCAGAACAAGTTGTACCAACAGAATGGAAAAAAGAAATGCCAGCAGTACCATTAGCAGCGATTCGCAAAAAAACTGACCGATCAGCTGGCTACGTACCGAACCAACTGCCTTCCGAATACCAACCTCTTTGGACCGCTTTTCACTACGTGCCGTACTCAGATTCATGAAGTTGATACACGCCAGCAGCAGAACAATTATACCAATGATACCAAACAACCAGACAAACGTGATCATACCGCCGGTGTTAACACCATCTTTAAAATCAGCATAGAGGTGCCATTTAGTCATCGGATGCAGGAAAAATTCGGGTTTATAACCCGGCGGATTATCCCGCTTCATTCGAATATCCTTGATTTTAGCCGATACCTGATCGAAATCGGCACCCGGTTTGAGTTGGGCGAAAATCTGGTATGAATTGGAATCCCATTCGTTTCGGTCGCGTTTGGCACCGTCATCGTTAGCGGCAAAGAATTTCCAGGGCACCAGAAATGTTACGTCACTGAACGTAGTATTGACCGGAAAATCTTCGTAGACCCCCACCACCTTCACCGTCTGCTTATTGTCCAGCCGGATGAGCTTATTGAGCGTGTTTTCGGAGCCAAACATCGCATCGGCGAGTGATTCAGATAACAGAATCGAATTGACATCGTTGGCCCCAAACGGTGCACCCGACATGATGTTCAGCGACAACATCTTGATAAAGTCAGGCTCGACGTAATTGCCCGTTTTCATCAGTTTTTGCTCGCCAGACGCCAGAATCACACTACGTGTCACCGACAAACCAACCGACTCGAAATCAGCGTATCTAGTGCGCAGCTCATCCGCCAGCGGAATCGGCATCACATCGTAGGATGCCTTTTCGACATCGAATTTTACGAACTGCCAGAGTTTCGCCAGCCGATCGTAGTTGTTAAATTTCCGGTCGAATGACAGTTCATCGTGGATCCACAAGCCGATTAACATCGCAACAGTCATTCCAGCCGCTAATCCAGTGATGTTGATGAACGAATAGGCTTTCTGTTTGGCAAGGTTACGCCAGGCGATTTTGAGATAATTACGTAGCATAGCAGGGCTTAAGAAGAACGGTGTTGAATACGGTTGATGGTTTTCTGATTTGGCCAGAGGACGTAGCAGCTTCAGGGCATTAAGACTGTACTTCCAGTTAGCTTTACGCTCACCCAGAGTCTCGACCCAATATGGATAGAGCTCCAGTAAATCACCCTGCACTTCTTCCCGCCGATCAGGATGCGCGAAGGTTTTCAGCAGCCAGCTAGCCCAGCGAGGTGGCTTGGTTCGAGGAGTTGATCCCATAACAGAAATGACAGTAAGTGGTCGCTTAATTGCTGCTTTCTTCGCTATTCGGAACGTAGCGATTTCACCGGATTCATCAGTGCAGCTTTAATGCTTTGAAAGCTTACAGTGGCCAAAGCAATGCCGATAGCCAGCAATCCGGCCAGCGCAAAAACCCACCAGGAGAGATCTGTTTTATAGGCAAAATCCTGTAGCCACTCATGCATGCCGTACCAGGAAATAGGCGATGCGATCACAATGGCAATGCCGACCAGCTTCAGAAAATCTTTCGATAACAGAACGACTACACTGCCAACAGAGGCTCCCAGTACCTTGCGAACACCAATTTCTTTCGTGCGCTGATGAGTCGTCAACGCAGCCAGCCCAAACAAGCCCAGACAGGCAATGATCACGGCTAAACCAGCGAAGATTGCGACCAGTCGGCCAATCCGCTGTTCAGACTGATAAATGGTATTGAATCGCTCATTTAAGAACGAATACGAGAATGGGTTATCAGTCCGCGCCTTCCACTGCTGTTCAATGCTACGTAGCAGACCTGCTATATCGCCTGTTTGAATCCGTAGTGCCAATTGCCCGGTATCATGGCCATAGAACATGATCAGAGGAGCAATATGCTGGCGCATCGATTCAAAATGAAAATCATTTACCATCCCCACAATTGTGTAGGTACGTTTACTGCCTTCGGTACCATCGCCAGTTATGGCGATTTGTTTACCGATAGGATTCCTGAATCCATACGCCTGGGCAGCCGCTTCGTTGATCAGTACGTTGCTGTTTTCAGAAGGCGTAGCTTTCAAAAAGTTACGTCCCTGAACCAACTTGATGCCCAATGTGGGCAAATAGTCCTCATCGACGTAGTAGCTTTTTGTCCGGTGTGTACTCACCTCCGAACCGTTACGCACTACAACACCGTCAACACTCTGATTAGACGTTCCGGCGGGCAGGAAACCCGCGCGCGAGACCCGAACAACAGAAGCTAGCTTACCCAGCTCATCTTTGAAAGCATTTAGCTTGTCGCCTAATACGTGGGTATCCTGCAAGACCAATATCTGCTCTTTATCGAAGCCCACTTTTTTGTTCTGAATAAACCGCAATTGCTGATTGGCAACGATGGTAGCGATAATCATACTAATCGACACCACAAACTGAGTAATTACCAGCGTACTACGTAGCCAGCCGCTTCGTGAGCCAGACTGTACAGTCCCTTTGAGAACAAGTATGGGCCTGAACGAAGACAGCACAAAAGCAGGATAACTTCCAGCCAGTAAGCCAATCACCAGACAGGCTAGCCCAATTCCCGGCAGCATCCAGCCGCCAACAAGCGTGCGATACGTAAATTGTTTACCCGCCAACTCATTAAAGCTCGGTAACAAGAGTAGAACGAGTCCGAGAGCCAGCCCGAGGGCCAGAAAAGTTACCAGCACAGACTCCGCCAGAAACTGACTAACCAACTGCTGTCGGATAGAGCCAAGCACTTTGCGAATCCCAACCTCTTTTGAACGTCCTACCGATCCGGCCGTTGATAGATTCATGAAGTTAATACAGGCCAACAGCAGAATAAACAGTGCAATCGCGGAGAAAATGTAAAGATATTTGATGTCGCTGTTCGCTTCCAGCTCATCATCCAGATCAGAATGCAGATGAATGTCGGTTATGGGCTGAAAATGGAACGTAAACGTATTTCCTTTTTGCTGGAATTCCGAAAACGTGGTCCCGAAAAAATCCTTGATTTCCGGAGCGATGTATTTCCTGACCAGTGCAGGAACCGCGGCTTCTACCTGCCCAATCGAATACCCCTCCCGAAGTCGTATGTACGTATAAGCGCCACTTGCCAACCATTTTTTGCCCGTTTTGACCGAAGAAAGTGAGGCAAACATATCAGAATGAAAGTGCGTATTCGAAGGCACATTGGCACAGATACCTGTTATTCGAAACAAACCTAAATGCCCCATCTGAAGGGTTTTACCGATAGGGTCGGCCTTGCCGAAGTATTTCCGGGCCACTGTTTCTGTAAGCACCAGTGTATTCGGCTCGATGAGTGCAAGCGCCTTATGACCTTTCAGGAAAGGTATGGTGAGAACGGAGAAGAAGTTTGAATCGACAAAGGCAATCTGTTCTTCCCTGACGATATCCGTGCCGTTTTTTACCATTAAAGCCCCTTCCTTACGTAGCCGAGTAACAGCCTCAACACCCGGACTTTCCTGCTGCAACGCTTGCCCTGCTGGTCCGGCAGCGTAGGCCAGTCGAATATCTTTTTTATCCATTCGCCCATAGATGGTCATCCGGTAGATTCGGTCGGCATTGGCGTAATAACGGTCGTAGCTAAGCTCATCCAGAACAAAGAGTATAATGAGCAGACAGGTTACCAGACCAACGGCCAGGCCAATAACATTGATGGCCGTAAAGCCTTTGTGCAGGACGAGGTTACGCCAGGCGATTTTGAGATAATTACGTAGCATAGCAGGACTTAGAAAGAATGGAGGTTCGGCATTCTGAATCACGTTTTTCGATGTAGCCAGAGGACGTAGCAGCTTCAGGGCATTGAGGTTGTACTTCCAGTTGGCGTTCCGTTCGCCCACCGTTTCAACCCAATACGTATAGAGTTCCAGCAGATCGCCCTGAACTTCTTCACGCCGGTCAGGATGCGCGAAAGTTGCCAGTAACCAGGTAGCAAAGCGAGGTGGTTTCATCGTCACCCTCCTATGAGTTGCAAGGTTTGTGGTGGTAAGGCGCTCCAGAGGGTTTCTCGGATCTGCTTTACCTCCTGCAATGCTTTCCTACCAGCCGCCGTTACGTTGAAAAATCGTTTCCGGCGGCCTCCTCGCTCGGCTGTGGCTCCACCCATTCGCGACGATAGAAACCCTTTGTCCTCCAGCCGTTGCAGGGTGGTGTGAACCGTACTGAAACCGACAGATCGGCCGGTTTTCTGTTCGATTTCCTGAGTAACGCTCACTCCGTATGCGTCTTCGTCCAGAATGGCTACTGTCAGCAAAACCACTTCTTCAAACTCTCCCAAAAAGGCTCTTTTCATACTACCAGGCATTTGATACGATAATGCCGAACAAATCAAATGCCAATATAAAAACAAGCCCTTTCTGAGCAATTTAAGCCAATACTGCTACGTCGGTCAATCGTTGTCTGTCCGATTCTGGACAAGTTATGTCCGCAAAACGGACAATGAATCCACGCACGTTGAAAATAAGTATCTTTGGAAATGGAGTACCAACTCTACGCTATTGATCCGATATTACGGCCATTCATCAAGGTGATCTGCTCGGTAGACAATCGTTCACCGATCATCGTCCCGAATCAGCTACGGGTATTGCCCGATACGTGCGTAGAGCTGTTCATCAACCTCTGTCCCCCCCAGCAAATAGCGATCCCGGACGGTAATACGCCTAGTCTCAGCCGGAGTTTCGTTACGTCCCGGATGAACAGTTTTATGGATGTGTCTACACAGGACAACGTATCGTTCGTATCGGTGTGTTTTGCGAGTGGTCAGGCGTATCAATTCTTTCCGGTGTCGATGCACGACATCAGCAATCAGGTAATCAATCTCCGCGACTTATGGGGTGCCCGTGCCGACGATATGCAGGAATGTGTCGACAAGGCCGCTACGATGCAGGAGCGAATTTCTCTAGTTCAGCAGTATCTTATTCAGCAACTGTATAAATCAGTTGCCTTCGATGCATCTGTTGACTTCTGCCTACGACGAATGCAAGAGACGAACGGGATGCTTTTGCTGGATGAATTGGCCAATCAGGTGGGTATTAGCAATCGGCAGCTGGCGCGCCGTTTTAATCAGTACATTGGCCTATCACCCAAAGAATTTGCCCGGATCACTACGTTTACCAACAGCCTTGTCAATCTGAAAAAGTATCCATCGTTTACGTTGACCGAAATAGCTTACGAAAGTGGATACTACGATCAGGCACATTTTATACGCGCCTGTCGAACTTATTCGGGATTGACACCCAGCCAGTTGATTGGCAATGAACAGGTTTTATTTTGTTTTTAATCGCTGGCTTTTATCTGGGGCACATTACTGTTGAAGTACTTACTGGTTTCCTAAAATGTATTGAGGTCGAATCCCTATTGCAGATCAAGATAACTTGATTCATCCTTATTAGTCAACTCCTTATGGAGCACAAAGGTTACCACTTGGTAATATTGGATCAGACTTAGAAGGCTGGTAGCATAGAACGGTGCGGCATAATCGTCATCGCCAGGAGAAGCAGCGGAATCGCTGCCCTCGTCCAGGAGTTCAGATTCCGGGGTTAGAGGCCCATCCCTAAAGGCTGTGTAGATCTGATCACTCTCGTCGACTAATTCGGCATTCATTTGACGAGAAGGCAAAATTAACTGTACGCAATTTACGGATGGTTTTATGGCGTGGTCTATGCCTATAGAAGCTTGCATAATCTTAATCAATTAAATCTATTTGGAGCAATAGACGAACGCTTTAAAGAAAGGTAACACAAGCTGATTGTACCAAAAATTATGACGGGCGTAGAAGGAAATTCCATCAGCCTTCTAGCCTGCTCAGTCATAGGGTTGTCCTGTGAATGGAGAGTTATATAATTGCTAAATCACAGATTTAACACTGACCAGTCAAGGCCCTCTAAATGTCGAAAAACCTTCCGATTAGGAGAAGGGAACGGCAACATACGTTCTCCTCTCCTATTCGGAAGGTTTTTGCTATATACGCGTTCATCGCTGAACGTAGCAGAACCTACAATCCGTTTACGCAACCGTTACAGTCTGAGCGGGCTTGTTTGTTTCTGGGTTTTTAGGCAGCGTAACTTTCAGAATGCCGTCGGTATAGCTTGCCACGATGGCGTCGACCAGCACTTTGCCGTTCAATTGGAATGGACGTTCGAACGCACTAAGGCTATGTTCCTGATACGTGTACTGGCTTTGGCCAGCCGAGTCTGCCGATTTTTCATCGCCCGGATAGGCAATCGTCAATACGTCGTCTTTAACGGTTAACGTTACGTTCTCTTTAACGAGTCCGGCGGCAAATAACGAGATCACAAAGCTGTCGTCAGTTTCCTGAATATTGACTGGCGGCTGTCCAAATCCACCAGCCTGCCGACGCCAGAAGTTTGCAAATTTACCGCGACCAAAACGGCCCCGACCCATTGGTCCGCAATTATGATTATGTTCTGATTGAAATCCCTGATTGTAATACATGACTGTGTTTTTATGTTTTGTTTACTGTTTTCGTTTCTACTTATTCGGCTTAGCTGATCGGTACCACGCGGGTATATCCTTTCATACTCATCGGTACCCGATACGTTGGGTTGTCAATGGCGATAGCATGATTCGGTTGCCATCTGCCACGGCCCAGATTGCCCGAAAACCGACGGACCAACTGCCAGCCAATTACCCGTATCAACATAAAGGCCACTGCGGCTACCAATATTAATTTTAATAGAAGGGTTACCAGAAATAAGGCCAACCCGGCTGCCAGGGCGACCCCGGCGATTCTCCAAATATGCATGTCGTTAGTTCATTTAATGGTCTAGCGAGCAGCTAGAGCGTTGAGCTGGAGAAAAAATCGTACGCTTCTTTCAGGCTCACCATCGCTGCTACAAAAGGAGAGTCGCAACAAAAGAGCTTTATATTTTAAACCGGACTAACTTTTTTTTGATAACCCAGACAACAAACTGATTATCAGACAAAAAAAACACAGAAAAAAAAATCAGACAGACCTGATAACGTAACAGAACATATTATATTATGGGTTGCTGGGCTTCTACGGCTAGCAGATAAACCGTCATGGATTCACCCGCCGTTTCGATCCAATTGTCATAGTCTGCGATGGCCTGTAATCGCTCTGACTCGGTGATATAACCTGACTGTACCAACTGCGGACCGCGTAGTTCTGCCACCTCCGACCATAACCGACTGCTGGTTGCAAACGTTACGTCGGCCCGGTGTACAATCTCAAACTGATTCTCAACCTGAATAGTGGTAAAGCCGATACGTTTCATGATATCGCCCACATGATCCGCAATGGCATTATCAAAACCGGCATCCTGTCGCCATTGCAGAAAAGCATTATAGAATCGCTGCATCGACGCTGGTGGCGCCGGCTCCCAACTAATTTTCTCATGATTGTAATCCAGAATTGATAGATAACCACCGGGTTTAACCAATCGCTTCATTGTAACCAATGCGGCTTCGGGATCGGCCAGCCATTGCAACGTCCGTGCACAGGTCACCAGGTCGAAGCGCTCGTCGGTAGTGAACGTATAGGCGTCGCCCTGCTGAAAATCAAGCCAGGCTAAATCGCCTATATGCTGCCGGGCCTGCTCGATCAACGTAGCATTTGGGTCAATGCCCAACACCCGGCCACTTTTACCGATTTTTTCGGCAATACTCCGGGTTATAGCCCCCGACCCACAGCCTACATCCAGCACAGACAGGCCCGGACGTAGAAACTTCAGCAAATTTCTGTTCGCATTATCAACAGTTCTTCGCTCAATAACAGGATTAGGAGCAGCAGGCATTTCAGCCCGTTCAGTAGCAGTTTGATCGGCCATTCGTCTATAAAATTGGGCAGCAAATACGTAATTCTGACTGGCTACCCAAAACCAAGTATGGCTTTCGACCGAAATAAACGGTTATGTGCACCACTTCTGATGTCTCGATTATGCTGATTCAACCACCACAAATACCAATTCATCCATCCACCAATTGGGTCCGCGCTGCGAATCACCCATTTTTGATATGTCAAACCAACCGAACAGGTTATCGGGTTTAGTCAGTAAACAACAGACAACAATCAGCTATAGGCTGCGAACACATAAGCATACAGGGATCAGGAGTAGTACACAGATATCGGGCAACCTATGGTTGTCCGATATTTTTTGTGGTTGCTCACCGCTTCACCGGCTGTTTATTCCGGTCGATAGTTCCATTTAACCGCTTCGGGGATCTCGGCGTTTGTATCATGACTAAGAGCGGTGTTTTTTATTCGCTTGTACCTACTTTTGTTCGGTTACTACTGGTTGTGCTGAATGACTTACGAGACATGGGCTTTACTGTTTCAGGGAATGCTTACAGCCATGCTGCTATTCAACGTAGTGCAATGGGCCTGGTACCGCGAACGCGTGTATGCCCTTTACACCGCCTACATAGCCATATGGGTCGTTTATTTCCTGCTCAGGAACCCGTTTAATCCCGTCGATCTCCCCGACACTGTCTGGTATTTTTTCCGTACGCTGGGACCAATGGCGGCCTACTCTGTTTACTTCGAATTCACGACCGCTTTTCTGGAATTACGAACCCGGCAGCCGGCTTTAGTCCGTTTGTTTCGTTACGTTCAGGGTGGCTTGTTGGGATACCTGTTCGTTGAAACTATTTTTTGCTTTGCAACCAATCTGTGGGCCGAACCGATTCACGAAATCGTTCATACCATAGTCCGGATCACCCTGGCGATTTTCTCTCTCTACGTAGTGATTCAGGTTTATAAGCACCGGAGTACGGTTTCACGGTTATTCATCACCGGATCACTACTGCTTATTTTGGGAGCCGTTACGGCCCTGCTGCTCAGTTTATTCTACCTCGACTACACCAGTAACGAAAGCATCTCGTTTTTCAGAGCACCATTAACGTATCTGCACCTTGGCATTTTTCTCGAACTGATCTTTTTTTCGCTGGGACTCGCCTATCGGCATCGGCGCGAATCGATACGTAAAGCCCTGGTCGACAAAGAGCTTGCCCATGAGCGCGAACAGCGACTGCGCGAACTGGCAGAGTCGGAATTGGCGGTTCAACAATTGAAGCAGGAAATGACAGACATGCAGATGCGGGCTCTGCAAAGTCAGATCAGTCCGCATTTTCTGTTCAATAGCCTCAACACGCTTTCGTCGTTGATTGCCGAAGAGCCCGAACGCGCCGAACGCTTTGTGGATGAAATGTCGAACGTGTACCGATACTTGCTCCAGGCCAATGACCGAGAACTCACTACGTTAGATGTCGAAATGAGGTTTATTTACTCTTATTATCACATGCTTCGGACTCGCTACGGACAGGGTATACAATTAGAAGTAACGATTCCGCAGACGCATTATCCGTATTTATTACCCCCATTAACCCTGCAACTCCTGGTCGAAAATGCGGTTAAGCATAATGTTGTTTCCACCGATCGGCCCCTTACGATCCATGTTAGAACGGAAGGCCAAACATCGCTCTGTGTCTGGAACAATATTCAGCCCAAAGTAGGACCTCGTCATCCATCTACCCAAAAAGGTCTGCTGAACATTTCAGAAAAATATCGCTTACTCAATCTGCCACCGATTCAAATCACCGAAACTACCGAATCGTTCGAAGTGGTTATCCAGTTGGCTCCCCCCGCCTGAGGTTTTATCGACACGGAAAACCAACTAACGTATCGCCTGCTTTTGTTATTGATACCTGCCGGAAGCCGTTTTCAAACCGAATAACTACGCGTTTCATCCGTAACTTCAACCAATTCAGTGAATTAAATTTTGGATAACTAGCGGTTGTATTATCATTTTGCAATAGACTCTTTCCAGAATAACCTCAAGTGCGCGTTATGAATGTTTTTTTAGTCGAAGATGAAGAACTGGCGGTTCGTAAACTGTCCAGGCTTCTGCTGGATGTAGACCCAACTATTCAGATTGTTGGCACGGCCGCCAGCGTACGCTCGTCAGTAGAATGGCTCAACGAACATACGCCCGGAAAACCAAACGCGCCCGATCTGATTTTGATGGATATTGAGCTGGCCGATGGGCAAAGCTTTGAAATATTTGAGCAAACAACCGTTCGGGCACCAGTTATTTTCACGACCTCTTACGACGAATATGCGCTACGGGCGTTCAAGGTCAATAGTATCGATTATTTATTGAAACCCATCAAACGACACGAACTGGAAGCTAGCCTGACCAAGTATAGACGTACCGTAGGCCATACTGGCGACGTAGCAGAGCCCAAACTAAGCGACATAGGGATCATGGACATCGATGCGCTGGTTCAGCAACTACGTCAGCAAATTCAGCCCACCGACCATCGACGACGTTTTCTGGTCAAACATCGTCAGCAATGGGTACCGGTTGAGGTTAACGACATTGCTTATTTTTATTCGGAAGAAGGTTCGAGTCTGTTTCAAACGCATAGCAACCAAAAGTTTTCGCTGGATTATACACTGGATGAGTTGGAAAGAATGCTTGATCCAGCTCAGTTTTTCCGTGTTAACCGGCAGTATATTATCCAAATCAATACGGTCCAGCAGATTCACCCTTATTTCAATAACAAACTGAAGCTAGTACTCAAACCAGCCGTAAACGACGACGTACTGGTTAGTCGCGAACGAGCTACCGATTTCAAGAAATGGATGGGTAAATAACTGGCAATACCAGTACTTTATCGTACCAGAAAACCAGTTTTGCTCTGACTAGTCGAGGTATTGCTTATACGTAGATCTATAGCCAGCCAGATAAGCAAAGGGCGTCAGGATCGTAAACAGAATCCGCTGAACAATAAAAGGCGGCTTAGCTATTCTGAAAACGTTCGAGAACCGATTGACCATTAGTGCCGTTTGCAGCACCGGTGGCATTCCATTTTTGTTCACCTTGCCGTCGCTGGCCAACCCACTGGCTGTTTCCAGCAGATGTTCGGTGTTCATTGCTGGCCGAACCTGCCAGTTGACTACCGTTTTATCACCAGACGCATTCCACATGGCATGCACCACATTTCTGGGAATGTGAAGCGTATCGCCCGCCTTCAATACGTTTTGTTGACCATGTATCCGTACAGTCAGCTCACCCGCAAGCACGTCAAAATCTTCGGCCTGATGCGGGTGATAGTGCACGGCGGGTTCTTTAGAATACGGCTGAAACGTTGATTCCATTTCGAGAAGCTGCCCCGCTGTATCAATAGCTGTCTGCAAAAACCGGATCTCCTGCCCGGTTACGTTATTACGGATGAGTTTATTCTTAAAGGCCATTTTAGTACGTAGTGCGCCGGTAAAACTTCGTTTTGGAGCAGTAAGACGATCGATCGTATTATCGTCACTACGTCAAAGCTGGTAAGGAAGTAGCGGGTTATCAATCGGATAGTATCTGAATGCTCAGAAGTAACGGCTGAACTGGCAGTATTGGCAGACGAATACAAGAAACTGATCGACGTAACGTAGCCGAAAATCTCTCCATTTGTGAACGTTATCAATAGAGCCCGATGTTGGTACCGAAGAATGACTGCACAAACTCGAACAACCTCTCTATCAAGCACCTGGACTGTAACGCTGGCCTTTGCCGCCATTTATTTAATCTGGGGCTCAACGTACTTAGCCGCTCTGATTGGTCTGGAGAGTATTCCTCCTTTCCTGATGGCCTCAATGCGGTTTCTCGTTGCCGGAGCCTTATTAGCGAGCTGGTGTATCATTAGAGGAGAACGATTGAATTTAGGGTCAGTTCTTCCCCGTAATGCGCTGGCCGGAAGCCTCATGCTTGGTGGCGGAACGGGTTCCGTGATCTGGGCGGAACAGTACTTACCAACTGGCCTTGCCGCGATTCTGGTGACAACGCTTCCTCTTTGGTTTATCGTACTGGACAGGCCACAATGGTCGGCGTATCGAACGGCCAAGCTACGCCTGGCCGGAATCCTGCTCGGATTCGGTGGCATTCTGTTACTATTCAGCGAAGATCCAGCCGTGTTTGCATCGGGTGCCAAAGCAGCCATGTACTGGCCTAGTATTGCCGTTATTCTCACCGGAACCATCTCCTGGGCCTTAGGTTCGCTTTATTCGCGCTATCGACCAGCCTCCGGCTCAACCATTCTGAATGCAGCCATTCAGCTACTGGCAGCCAGTTTGTTCTGTGCGATTGTCAGTATCGGCTTAGGCGAGTGGCAGGGCTTCAGATTCGATGCCATCACCATTCGATCCTGGACGGCACTCGCTTATATGATTGTGTTTGGGTCAGTTATGACGTACCTGGCCTATTTATGGCTCCTGCAGGTCCGTCCCCCGGCCGTTGTTGGTACGTATGCCTATGTGAATCCAGTCGTGGCGGTCCTGCTGGGCTGGGCCCTGGCGCATGAGCCCGTTACTGGTCGCCAGATTGTATCCCTGGCCATTATCCTGATCGGCGTATTGATCGTTAACCGCCCCTCGTCGCACTAGTACGTTTGCTCCAACTACATAAGTATTTTGCGATAATAAATTAATTCCGAAAAGCGCTTCGTATATTTTCCGGTTAATTCGTTTTGGCTACCTATCAGGAAATACAAGTCTTTTTCTGTCGTTCAATAGGCAACCGGTACTGTTAAATCACTACACCAAACCCCATCAAATACAGACACACTCACGTATGACAGACACAATAAATACGTCTCTTAATCTGCTTCTTGTTGATGAACAGGACAGCGTGATTGGTACGGCCGAAAAATTACCAGCCCATGAAACCGGGGCGCTGCACCGAGCCTTTTCTGTCTTAATTTTTAATAATCAGGGCGACTATTTGCTGCAACAACGCGCTACTGAAAAATATCACTCAGGCGGTTTATGGTCCAATAGCTGCTGTGGCCATCCACACCAACCCGACAATACTGCTACTCAGGCCCAGCAACGTCTGTACGAAGAAATGGGCTTTCGTACGGAGCTAAACCCTTTGTTCAGCTTTCGATACCATGCTGAACTGCCCAACGGCTTAACGGAGCACGAAATTGATCATGTATTTACGGGCTACTATCAAGGCCAGATCCCCTTCAATCCAGCAGAAGTGAGCGCCGTACGCTGGGTTTCGCCGGATGCGCTGGCCGAAGAGATCGCCGAATCACCCGATGCCTTCACCGTCTGGTTTAAGATACTGTTTGATCGAATCCAGGGACAGCGGTTCAACAAGTAAGCGTAATAATACTTAGGCATTCGGAGGCAAAACAGCAGGGTTCAACACCTTAAAAAGGTCATTCGGCTATATTGGTTTTTCAGAATCAGCTACAACCGTCAATTTTAAAGCGAGCTTTTTGAGCGTCTATCGCTACGAGAACAATAAGTAGTCCTGAAAGTAGTTCTGCTTATGGGCCAGCAGATAAATTGTATGGCCTACGTTAGCTCCCATTATCCGTAGTTACCTGTATAAACCAATCAAATTTATGAAAACGCTTACCACATTTGCTGTTTGCCTTTTTGCATCCGGTGTTGCGCTTGCGCAAACCTGGTCAGTAGACAAGTCTCACTCTCGGGTTGGGTTTACCGTTACCCACAACCTGCTGGCAGAAGTAGACGGCAATTTTAAAACGTTCGACGCCAAAATAACCTCCGCTAAACCCGATTTATCGGATGCCGTTTTTGAGCTTACAGCCGATGTAAACAGCATTAACACCGACAACGAACGTCGTGACGGCCATTTGAAAAGCGATAGTTTTTTCGATGCTGCCAAATTTCCAACCTTAACCTTCAAAAGCACGTCGTTCAAGAAAGTAGACGGTAAAAAATATACGGCTACGGGCAACCTTACGATGCACGGCGTTACCAAACCGGTTACGTTAGACGTAACGATGGTCGGACCAGTGAAAATGAAAGGTCAGGGTGGCAAAGAACAAGAAAAGGTAGGTTTTAAAATTGGCACGACCGTGAAACGGTCTGACTTCGGCATTGGCACGATTCCAACGGCTGTTGTTAGCGACGAAGTAGAGGTGAAAGCGAATGGCGAATTCGTCAAGCAGGAAGCCAGTAACTAATCTTCGATATACGTTACTACTAGAAGGGGCGCGGACGAAATCCGCGCCCCTTCTGATTATAGAACCAACCTATGCTTAAGACGCTACGTATCGCCTGGTCACTGACCATAAAAAAATAAGCCATTCCCGTAAGCAATTAGCGAAAAGCGCGTATCATTACGTCATAAATACATAATAAAAATACTACTTTCTAATCCTTTACCCCTATGTATACAGTCCATAAACTAGCCCTGGTGCTACTTGTCAGCTATCAGGCAGTAGCTCAGATGCCGCAGCGTCAGCCAACACCCAACGACACGCTTAAATCGCCCAGAATCCTGGACGATAAACGGGCAGTTATTAGTGTATATGCACCAAAAGCATCGGAAGTTGTTGTGTCGGGCGACTTTCAAAAACAGTACAAACCGCTAAGCCTTACCAAAAATGACCAGGGAGTTTGGTCGGTCGTAACCGATCCGCTAAAGCCCGATTATTATACGTACACACTGACCGTTGATGGGGTCCGCACCATGGACCCGAAGAATCCTATCATCAAGCAGGGCATCAGTAGTCTGGAGAACGTAATGACGATTCCGGGACCAGAAACAGCTTTTGAAGACAATATAACTGTTCCGCACGGCGAGGTTCGGGAAGTATGGTATCAGTCCCAATCGCTAGGTATGATGCGTCGAATGCACGTATACACACCGCCTGGCTACGAGAAAGGAACGACGAAATACCCGGTTTTTTACCTGCTCCACGGTGCTGGCGACGACGATTCAGGCTGGAACTCAATTGGTCGGGCCGGGTTCATCCTCGACAATCTATTAGCGGCCAACAAAGCAAAACCCATGATTGTCGTGATGCCTAATGGAAGTATGCCCATGAATCTGACCCCAGGCAGCAATATGAATCAGGTCATGTCTGACATGCGAACCCGTTTCTCCAATGAACTCCTGAAAGACGTAATGCCCACCGTCGAAAAAACGTATCGTACGCTGACGAATCGCGAAAACAGAGCCATTGCGGGTCTGTCGATGGGCGGCTTCCAAACCCTTGACGTTACGTTAAGCCATCCCGAATTATTCAATTACGTGGGTGTATTCAGTTCTGGCTTCTTCGGCAACACGATCGACGAAGCCGACACTAAATACGCCAAAGCGCTACAAGACCCCTCGTTCAATAAAAACAAAAAGGTATTCTGGATTGAAATTGGCAAGGATGATTTTGTGATGGATGCTAATAAAAAAACCATTGCCCTCCTCGACAAACACAAGATCAAGTACCAATATAAAGAAACGGATGGCGGCCATACCTGGGTCAACTGGCGGCAGTATCTCCACGAATATGCGCCGTTACTATTCCAATAGAGCCACTGTTTGTACTTTTTGGAGGGTGGGTTTTTTACCGTTAAATAACTCACCCTCTAGGAATACTAGTTTTATAGGATCGATTTAGCCATCGGTAGAACTTCTCTGATTATGAGCCCGTAAATTTCGTTTCCAACTAACAACGGAATGGAATGATGAAATTATCTGCTATTCTGGTTGATGACGAACGGGCTAGCCTGGACGCATTACGCGTAAAAATTCAGAAAGTGGCTCCTAATGTGGAGGTTGTACAAACATTTCAGCATCCCCGAGAAGCCTTGCATGAGTTAGGCCGCTATCGGCCCGATGTCTTATTTCTCGACATCGACATGCCGGGAATGAATGGATTTTCGATGCTGCGGGAACTGGGAACACCCGACTTTGAAATCATCTTCTGCACCGCCTATGGGCAGTATGCCATTGATGCCCTACGGGTAAGTGCCCTGGATTTTCTGCTAAAACCAATTCATGAGCACGAACTTCGCCAGGCCATTGATCGATTAATCCAGAAACGGCAGCACCGCGAAACAATAGCTCAGTCGCCCCAGGCCGACTATCAGACAACGTCTTCGAATGCGCTGTTCAATAAAATTGCCGTATCGTCGCTACGGGGTCTGACGTTTGTACCCGTTCAGGATATTATACGGCTCGAAGCGGATAGCAATTATACTACGTTTTACCTGATCGACGGAAAAAAAATAGTAGCGACCAAAACCTTAAAGGACTTCGCCGACATACTCGAACCACTCAATTTTGTTCGCATTCATCGGTCATCACTAATCAATCTGAATCATCTGAGCGAATACATTCGGGGCGAAGGAGGTACGGTCATTATGTGTGATGGTAGCGAGGTAGAGGTATCGCGCCGGGAGAAGCAACATTTTTTCGAACGAATCGGATTAACCTGATTATGACTCGCTTAGCAGCCTAGTAGAGCTGTAGGGGTATTAAAACCGTAATTCGCTAAACCGAAACCGCCGTTTACGCAGAGGCTTTTGTCCAATGCCAAACGGCGGTTTATTTTTCTAGTGTTAACGCGCCCCCTATGCGACCACGCCTGCGACAGCAATTTATAGAATGGCTATACTTATTGGTGGCTGGAATGCTAGGACTATTACTGATTTTCCTCTAACTGCAACAACGTGACCCTAACCGCTTACTCCTCGTAGTTGCCTTACTCGTCAACAACCTCCCGAACAGCCTAAGCTCCTCTTACGACTATTGCCTGGACTGGGCAACGACCATCCGGGATTCTTATCGAAGAGCTGGCCAACATCAACGATCAGGTCTTTATCTGTGCCGATAACTTAAAAATACCTAATCTTGTGAAAGCACAAGTACAACTGTATATCCGCGAATTTGATACGTAGTATTTCTCCATTTTCTGTTCATGAAAACGCCCGGTGGTTGTCTGAAAATTCTGCTCGTTATTTTCCTGGTTACACTTGCAATAGGCTTTGGCAGTTTCTATGGCCGGAAGTTCATTGATCGCTACCAGCGCCCCTGGGCATATAGTACAACCGAACCGCTGCTGATCGGTCGCTGGCACGGTAATTTTCGCGATCCGGATGGCATTGCTAAACAGCTTACCATCGATCTTTTCGAACCAGAATCCGACGATGAGCGATGGAAAAGGGCTTTTCGAAGCGGCAAAAGACGGCGCAGGTCATCGGCCTCCCAACGATCATTTGACGGCAAAGCAACGGTTATTGGCCCGGCTGGCCGCGAAGAATATGAGGTTTGGGGACATGTTGATAAAGAGGACTACCACCGGGTAGAGCTTGACCTGATCGCCGATGAAAAAAAGATGCTGACCAGGCCTAATTTCTATGTAAATGATGTCACAAAAGGCCAATGGAACGCCAATAAAATGAGCTGCCTGCTGACATTTAGTTACCGCCGACCCGATGGCTCAAGCTTCTGGAACAGTGCAGACCCCAGGTACAGCAAAAAAATAAACCTTACCCTCGACCGCCTAAATCGCTAACGCTACGTTAGTCAAAAAATCGGGTAGATACTGCCATTTCTATGTAGTCAACGCCCGGTTGAACCATTCTCTCCCATTGAAAATGGCAGTCGTTATAGGCGTCAGTCCGGCTATAGTGCTTTTACAGAATGTCGGATTTTTACCACTAAAACCTCAGTCCTTGTTCTGAGCTTTGCTCCCTCACACGAACTAATACGTGATGGCCGGTTACGCGTGTCTGTGTAGTCAGGCCTAACCGTTCCCTCAACGCCCGTTTCGTCAATGAGTTCGATTGTCGACTAACGGACTGTCAACAGTAATCTCGTAAATCAGCTATGCCCATGAATACGTCTACCCACAACGAACGAAAAACAATTCGTCTTTACCACCGGCACCAACTCCTTTCACTAGTTATTACGACCTTTATCATCGCCTGTCTGATTGCCTGCAGCAAAGGAGAAGAAACCGATCCAGCCCCAACTACACCCTCCAATCCGACTGATCCAACCACTGTTGGCAACGTAACGCTGGGCAATGGGCAGCCGGGGGTAGTGGGAGTAGCCGGTATTGACGCCTGGGATAAGCTGACGGCCACGGAGAAAGGACGTATCAAAAACTGGAACACCCTTTTCCTCCATCAGTCGGTAGGGCAGGATCTGGAAGAAGGGGCCAAAGCCAACGGCGTTTCGTTCGAGTATTTTGGCGCGAACGATATTGTCGATAAAGGAACTGAAGGAAAAGGACTTCGGGGGGGCATTTTTGTCGATGTGGGCGGTATTCCAAATGGCAACCCGTATGAGAAAATACGGGTGTTTAAAGAAGCTGCGCTACGTAGTAAAAGCACATTGAAAATTGCCGTATTTAAATTCGGCTATGCCGACGTACTCGACAACAACCGCGAACAGGTCAAGAGTGCCTACAAGGCATTTGTGGATGACCTAAAAGCCCAGATTCCCGGCCTTCGATTCGTGCATATAACGCCCCCGCTGGTGTACTCCACCTCGGCCGAAGAAGGGAATGCGGCCAAAGCGAACGTAGGGCAGTGGATGAAAGATACATTCAAAAATACCGACGTGATTTTTGATTTACAGGCCGTAGAAACCAACGAAGGAAGCTGCCAGCAAAACAACGTACCACGTATCTGTCAGGAGAACCGCGCCAGTGCAACAGACCCGTCGGAAGTGAATGGCGTCGATAGTGATGGTCAAGGGCACCTCGGCAAAAAAGCCAGCCAACGTATCAGCAAGGCGCTTTTGTACGCCATTTACCAAGTTGGGAAATAAGTATGCTTTTGCATCTAGCCGCTCATTTTTCCCCCGTGTAAAGCCATGAAAACTTATTTCATACCGACAGTCATTACGGCATTCTTGCTGCTCTTTCCGATTCTTCCGCAATCGTGCAAACAAAAAGAAAGCGACCCCGGTGCTACGTCTGAAGGGCCAAAAGAAATTCGGTATCACCAGCTCATTATCGAATGCACCGAAGCGTCGACTCAGAACAAAGGGGTGGCCATTCTTGATTTCCGGTTTGATACGTATGCCAATGGGGGAATTGTTGGCTACGGAGCTGGTAAATACGTAGCGTTCGCCAACACGATTATTACACCCATCGACGCGGCTATTCGTCAGGCCAATACCGACATTGCGGCCAAAGCTGCTGACGTGAAAACGTTTCCGACCATGACCGATTTTGTAGTTAGTCGACTGACAAAAGTGGCGGGATACGTAGCCACAAAAGAACTGAAGAATGATGCAATCTGGGGTATTCTGGCAAACGAAGAAACTACGATCGCTAGACTGCATATGATTCGAAAAACGTTCGATATAGGTGATTTTCTGGCTGCGTTTGTAGCTACGTCTGCTCACGCTCAGAAAGTTGGACGTCACATTTACGGAGACGGTTCGATTGATTACCACAGTTCATATTTCTACAGTCCTTCACCTCAGCCAGGAAGCCCATTACCCGAATACAAAATGAATTTACCGGAAACGGTAACGGCTCCAATGCCCTCCAATGCGTCGCCCACGCAGCGCAACTCACAGGGCGAAACCGATGCCCAGCGAGCCGCCCGCGAAGAAGCAGCCCGGCAGGCGGCACAAGCCGGACGTACCAACCGGGGCCCGCGCGACATCGCCGATATTTTCAATGGTATTTACGACCGGCTGGGCGACGCCCTGGGTCGGGCGTCAGGCAATGGCGGTTCGTCGGGCGATCCGCATCTGCGCATGCATGACACGGGCGGTACGTACAGTTTCCAGGCTATCGGTGAATTTGTAGCTACAAAAGGAGAGAATCTGGAAGTACAGGCGCGGCAGGAAGACGCCTACAAAACCGGCCGTGCGGCCGTCAATACGGGCGTTGCGGCTAAACTGGGTAACGATGAAATTTGCTTTCTGGTCAATCCGGCAGACATCAAAGTACCCCGCCTTTTTGTTAATAAAAAAGAAACGGCTCTATCCTCACTGGCGCAGGTCGTGCTAAGCAGCGGTAACAAGCTTCAGTTGGCCAGCAGCGAAAAACTGGTTTTCAGCAATGCGCAGAACGAAGGCGTTATCATTTACTGGAACACCCCCTATCTGGATTATTCGGTTCTATTGAGCGATGCCCGGAAAAACAACGTAATAGGGTTGTTGGGGAATTATGACGGTGTGTATGGCAATGACCTCCTGCTACGTAACGGCACCGCTATTGAACCAACTTTTGCTGCTATTCATAGCTCGTTTGCCGACAGTTGGCGAGTCACAAACGCTACGTCGTTGTTTGTTTATGAGTCGGGAAAAAACACCGATTCGTACACCGATCGCTCATTCCCTAAAACGTTTCCCGTTATTGATCCCGATAAATTAGCCTGGGCCGAAGGTGTGTGTACGGCCGCCGGAGTAACGCGTCAGCCCGAACTAGGGCAATGTACGTTCGACGTCGGTATTACGGGCGACACGCGACTGGCCCAATCGGCCTTGTTGAGTCAAAAAGAAGTTCCGGCCAGTCCCGACGTAGCCATATTCAACAACCTGAAAGTCGACCTGAAAGAAGGTCAGTCGAATGACGGCCAGACAAAAAATTTACTCGATCTCGATAACGGTACGTTCTATTCATTCGCCAAAGGTGCATCGGTTGCTTACGATATCGACGTAGTATTCGATTATTACGCCGGGCCGTGGTTTGCCAGTCCGTGTGCGGTAAAAAACTGTGGTGTTTCGTGCGGGGCCTATACCATCTGGCCGCATATCGAGCAGCAGAAATGGCCCTATTTCCCGAATACATTCTTACGCTATACCGCTATTCCAGCCAATCAGTGGATTACATTTACGGGCGCGGCTGATTTACGTCGGGCCTGGACATTCGACGCATCGGCCGATGAAAAAACAGAATTAGTTACGTCCTTGGTCGATCTCAATACGTCGGCTCCGCTTACGCAGTATCTGTGGTCGTTCCGAACGCAGCAAGGCAAAAAAGGTCTGATTCGTTTCACGCAGGCACAGGTTACGACAGGCAGCGGCAACGCTACGTTCACATTCGATATCAAGATTGAACGGTGAGACTATGCCTGAGTGCATAGTCTTGTCTTTTTGTGCAAACTCCTCTTATCTGACGGATTTAAAAAACGATGTAATACGCATTTTTGAGCTCATCGACTCCTATCACCTCCTCGATAAAGCAGTACGTCGGGAATCGAGTTTCAGGAAAATAAAGAGCAGGATTGAAAACGACCAGAGCGATGATCCGCCGTAGCTAAAAAACGGTAAAGGAATACCGATCACGGGCATCAGGCCAATCGTCATGCCAACATTCACCATTACGTGGAAGAAGATAATACCAGCAACGCAGTAGCCATACACGCGGGCAAATTTGCTACGTTGTTTTTCGGCCAGAATCACAATTCGTGCCAGCAGCCCAACAAATAAAGCAAGAACAACAGCGCTACCAATGAAGCCGTGTTCTTCGCCAATTGTACAAAAAATAAAGTCGGTACTTTGCTCGGGTACAAAGTCAAACTTGGTCTGCGTTCCTTCCAGAAAGCCTTTGCCCTGAAGTCGTCCGGAACCAATCGCAATTTTAGCCTGCGTTACGTTCCAGCCTACCCCTAATGGATCAATGGTTGGATCGACAAGTACTTTAATACGATTCCGCTGGTGCTTTTGCAGTACGCTGTTGACAAAAAAATCGACGCCGGTTACGAAAATCATCATTCCGGCTACCAAAACGCCTAACGAGAGCAGATTATTCAGGTTCCGATTATAGCGGGGCATCAACGCAATAAATAGCACCAGCAGTAAAATGATGCCCGCAAAAATATACAGCTTAGGAAAGATTAGCGCCAGAACGAACAAAGCAGCCGCCGTAATACCAATCGCCGGAATCCAGCCGGGCAATCCTTCCCGGTACAGCATGATCGTGAAGGATGCGAATACCAGGGTAGAACCCGTCTCGTTTGATGCCAGAATCAGAATACAGGGTAGTACAATGATACCTGCGATATACATCAGATCCTTCTGCTTTGTCAGGCTAACCCCCGGATTGTCCAGATATTTGGCTAAGGCCAGGGCAGTAGCCATCTTCGCAAACTCGGCAGGCTGAATCTGAAATCCGCCAAACTTAAACCACGAATGCGACCCTTTGATGTTGGCTCCGGCAACCAGCACCAGCAACAACATCAGGATCATAAATGCATAAAACAAATATGCAAACGAGTCGAAAAATTTGTGATTGACAACCAGAATGCAGATAACCAGAATCGCCGTGGTGCCAATCCACATTAGCTGCTTTCCGGCATTCGTGCTCATATCGAATAAACTCGTGTGTTCCTCCGGGCTATATACAGCCGCATACACATTGAGCCATCCTAGAGTTATGCAGCCAAGGTAAAGAATCAGCGTTAACCAATCGATATCCTGAGTAAATGGGTCGTTACGACGGGCCAAGTTAGTTTGTTGTTTATAGGTCTATGATTATGGTTTTGCTACGTTGCGGCATCACAACTCGCGGCAAAACCATCTGTATGATTCACTTAATTCCCGCCCATCCCAACTGTGGCCGTAACTGCCTTGGGCTGGATAGCGGTCATGAGAGGCTTGGGCTGAACCGGCTTCGGATCTTTCTGCGTGGTATCTTTTTTAGCGGGCGAAGGCTTTTTAGGCGTCAACAATGAATTAGCCGGTGGAAGGTAGTTAGACGCCTTAACGATTTCGTCCAGTTTTTTGGCCTCGGTCTTACGCTTAAGGTAGCGTTCGGCCACAAGGGCAGCCACCGAAGCAGCAGCTTTTCCACCCCAGCCAGCGTTCTCGACAAATACGGCTACCGCAATTTTGGGATTATTCATTGGCGCAAACCCGATGAAAATAGAGTGGTCGAACTTGTGACCGTATTTAGCATTCTGCGACGTACCTGTTTTGCCACAGAGATCAATACCGGCAATGTTAGCCAGGGGAGTTACCGTACCATTTGCTACGGCTCCCCGCATACCGTCAATTACAGGCAGGTAATATTTATAGTCGATGCCTGTTTCGTGCCGCACTTTATACTCCTCAGGAACCCCAACGCCAACCTTGCCTAAACCTTTAATGTAATGCGGTGTGATATACCAGCCCCGGTTCGCAATGGTAGCGGCCAGATTGACCAGTTTCAACGGACTGATGAGCAATTCGCCTTCGCCGATACTCAACGAATAAACGTTGGAGAACTTCCAGCGTAACGCTCCCCGATAGGCCTTATCGTAATATTCAGGGGTAGGCAGATTACCTTTCAATTCGCTGGGTAAATCGACACCCAGTCTTGCTCCGATGCCAAATTTCTCCGCCATATCATGCCATTGTCTCAGACCGATGGCCGATGCTTTGAAGGTATTATGTTCGCCGTTGAAATAAAGAAATTTCCGAAATACGTAATAAAAATAAGGGTTGCAGGAGTTCTGCACGGCTCCGCGCAGGTTATTCCCCCCCCGACAGTGGCAACGCATCGGCGAACCCGCGTGTCCATATACGGTGCTGGGCAATAAGGAGCCTTGTTGCTGCGCAATCAGGGCCTGAATCAACTTGAACGTCGATCCGGGGCGGTAGCTGGCCATTACGGGCCGATTAATGAGCGGCTTGTATGGGTTTTTAATCAGAGCCCGGTAGTTCTTTGAAAAATAACGGCTCGACAGCAGATTTGGGTCGTAGGTAGGCGCCGATACCGACACCAGAATTTCGCCCGTCGCGGGTTCTATGGCCAGCACTGCCCCCACTTTATTCTTCATTAAGCTATCGGCATATTGCTGCACATCTACGTCAATGCCTGTAATCAGGTTATCGCCTGCTACGGCTAACGTATCAAATTCTCCGTTTTTCCAGGGCCCTTTGTTTACGCCACGCACATTCTGCATCACGAACTTTACGCCACGCTTACCACGCAATTGCTCTTCGTACTGTTCTTCCAGACCATTATGTCCAATGTAATCGCCTTGTCGATAGTAGGGTATATCCTGATTATCGAGCTGCTTCTTACTGATTTCACTGACATAGCCGAGTGCATTGGCCATGGTATGTGCAGGGTATGTCCGCATGGAACTGATCACCGGCTCAAAGCCCTGATAATCAACCAGCGCATCCTGAATACGAGCAAAATCCTCCTTCGACAGCTGCCGCATAAATAGCGATGGCTTAACCGCCGAGTAGTTTTGCGCCAGTCCCATAATACTGTCGAAATCCGACCGCGTAATATCCATCAGTCGGCAGAACGCAGTCGTATCCGAAATATTTACTTTCTTGGGCGTTACGTACAGGTCGTAAACAGGCGTGTTGTAAACGAGGAGCTGATTGTTCCGGTCATAGATTTGCCCCCGGTAGGGTATTTCAATAACTCGTTTAATGGAATTTTTCGACGCACCCAGTGAGTAGGTATCATCCAAAACCTGCAGATAAAATAAACGAGCCAGATATGTCAACGCCATCAGGCAAAACACACCGATGATGACATACTTACGATTCTCCAACATGAGAATAAAACCTTACTATCAAGCTACTAACTTTATACAAAGTTAGCTTATTAATGATGAATTATGAATGATAAACGACGAATGTTTCATACTATTCTACCAATCATTTATCATTCATAATCAATCCTCAAATCTCACCATCCTTTGGCCGTCGTTTTCAATCGGCAGAGATACATATCGGCCGTAATGTATAACGTAGTGCCATCATCGCCCCAGGCGCAGTTGGCCGTTGCCCCACCAATCCTGACGTGGCCTAAAAAATCGCCAGTGGGCGATAGAACCAATACGCCACCGGGACCAGTAACCCATAAATTACCATCCCGATCCACTTTCATTCCGTCAAAACCACCCTGTAAGTTCTGCTTTTTCAGACCATCAGCCCCAAAGACGACGCGTCCTTTGCCTACTGAGCCATCTGTCTGTACGGGATACGCCATCACCACCGGACGCTCTGGGTCCGACTGCGCTACGTAGAGCGTTTTTTCATCGGGCGATAAGGCAATCCCATTCGGGCGGGTCAGGTCAGGCACCACCAACGTAACGACGCCATTCTGCCCAATCCGATAGACACCAAAACCCTCTGTTTCGCGGGTTGGATCTTTTTCTTTTTTGGGCATACCATAAGGCGGGTCGGTGAAATAATAACTACCGCTCGAATGCGCTACTACGTCGTTAGGGCTGTTAAACCGTTTTCCGTTATAGTTATCGGCCAGAGTGCGCTTTCCACCAATCCCATTCAAAGGCATTGCCGTTACCCGTCGGTCGCCATGTTCACAGGCAATCAACTGTCCTTTCCGGTCAATAGTCAGTCCGTTTGATCCGGGTTCGTCACCATACGTACCGGTTCCGGTATAACCCGATGGTTTCAGGAACGTAGTAACGCCCTCTTTTTCGGTCCATTTAAAAATGGTGTTCTGTGGTACGTCGGAAAAAAGTAGAAAATTGCCATCCGGGTGATTTTTAACCCACACGGGGCCTTCTGTCCAGACGAACCCACTGGACAACACGTCGATTGTAGCCTCTTTTGGAATAAGTTTATCAAGACGGGGATCAAGACGTATGATCTGACCAATGGTTGGATAGGGTGTTGTCTGCGCATTACCTTGGCGGCATAGTCCTATAAGCAGGAAAGCCAGTACTACGTATGGATACCTCATAAAGCGGATTTAGGATTAGTGATCGTTCTTCATACGAATTACTATGCTTTTGGTGATGCAGTCAACTTTATCTGATTTTTTAAATAATTTAATAATCAAATGAAGACATAGGTTATTTTTACCGAACATTCATTGGTAACAGTGTACATTGCCACTAACAAAGGTGCAACTGTTTATCTGTTGTTGACCAGTACTATTTTGATTCCCTTACATATCCTCAATCTGCTTATACTATGACTAACGACAAACGGGCGACTTCATCGGAGAACAGCGAGAACAACTCTCGCCGGACCTTTCTGAAGACACTCGGCATTGCAGGGACAGCGGCAGCTACAGCACCTGCCGCCCTTGCGGAAGCAACCACTATTGCTACTCCGCAGTATTTGAACCTGGTTAAAAGCCATGCCAGTACGGTGGCCAATGAACGAATCCGTATTGCGCTCGTTGGTACGGGCGGAATGGGTATTGGCGATACGCAAACGGCCCTTATGGTCGATGGCATTGAGATGGTGGCGGCCTGCGATTTATACGATGGTCGTCTGCGTCGGGCCAAAGAACTCTGGGGTGATAAGTTACCCGTTACCCGCGATTACCGCGAAATTCTGGAACGTAGTGACGTAGACGCTATTATTAATGGCACTACCGACCACTGGCACGAGAAAATCTCTACGGACGCTATGCGCAAAGGCAAACACGTGTATTGCGAAAAGCCAATGGTGCAGAAATTTGAGGATGGACACAAACTGATTAAAGTGGCCAAAGAAACAGGCAAAGTGTTTCAGGTAGGTAGCCAGTTTGCCAGTTCATTGCTGATTGCCAAAGCCCGCGAACTGATGAAAGCCGGGGATATCGGCGAACTGGTTTTTGCCGAAGCGATCTATGACCGGCATAGTGCGATGGGCGCCTGGCAATATTCGATTCCACCCGATGCTTCCCCCCAAACGGTTGACTGGGATACGTATCTGGGTAGCGCGCCAAAACGCCCCTGGGACCCACTCCGTTTTTTCCGCTGGAGAAACTATACCGATTATGGTACCGGCATTGCTGGTGATCTGTATGTTCACTTATTAACCTCTCTGCATTGCATTACGGGTTCAAAAGGTCCTACGCGCGTATACTCGACGGGTGGCACACGATACTGGAAAGATGGACGTGACGTACCGGATATTCAGCTCAGTATCTACGATTATCCTAAAACAGCTGAACACCCAGAATTTAACCTGACAACCCGCTCTAACTTCGTTGATGGTGGTGGTGGTAATTATCTGGTCCGTATTGTTGGTACGGAAGGCGATCTTTCGCTTGGTTTCGACTCTTTAACGGTTCATCGTAATAAGTTTCCGAAAGCACCGGGCATGTCGATTGATAATTTCCCGAAAGACCAGAAAGAATTGTTCGTGGCTGAATACAATAAACTATATCCACAAACGCCCGAACTGGTTGGTCCGAAAGAGTTCAAATATACGTTCCCCAAAGAATATAAAGGCGACCGCTACGAGCACTTCGTTAATTTCTTCAATTCGATACGTACTGGCGCTCCTAACGTGGAAGACGCTACGTTTGGTTTGCGCACCTGCGGCCCAACTCAGTGCGGCAACATGAGCTATTATCAGAAAAAGATTGTGGGTTGGGATCCTATCAACATGAAGCTCATAGCCTAAGCCTACTCAATTATACTGACTATAGACGTAGCGTGGTGCTGAGCAAAACTCAGCACCACGTTTTTTAGCAGTGGTACATTCCTTCCATATTCAACCCCGAATTACTCTACTTACCATAACGTATTGATTACGTAATAGGCGCATACAATAGGATTCCATGCTACGTAGCGTCATGGCATGAACATTGCCCTTACTTTACTAGAAATCTATTACGCATGATTAGTCCCAATTCTAAAACGGCCTTAGTGGTTGGTGCAACCGGCCTCATCGGAAACCTGCTTGCGCGTCAATTAGTCGATTCTCCTGTCTATGAGAAAGTGAAAGTGCTCGTGCGAAAGTCACTAAACTGGCAACACCCTCGTTTGCAGCAGATTACTTTTGATTTTGACCATCCCAATGGCTTATTGGTACAGGCCGACGATATTTTCTGCTGTCTGGGAACAACCATGAAAAAAGCAGGCTCAAAAGAAGCATTTCGTAAGGTTGATTATCAATATCCACTCGATATTGCCCGACTTGGGCTAACGAATGGAGCCAAACAATTTGGAATTGTTACGGCCATGGGCGCCGATACAAACTCGCTATTTTTCTACAACCGGGTCAAAGGTGAAATTGAGCGGGATTTATCCGCGCTGAATTATCCAGCACTGCTCATCTTTCGCCCTTCGCTTCTACTTGGTAATCGTGGGGAAAATCGATTCGGGGAAAAATTTGCGGAAGGAGCCATGAAGCTGCTAAATCCGCTGATTCCAGCAAAGTATAAAGGAATTGAAGGGTCGAAAGTCGCCAACGCTATGGTAACAACCATGCAGCAGGGCCTGACGGGGAAACACGTCTTCGAGTCTGATCAACTACAAAACTTCTAGCTAAAACCTAGCGTACATCAGCTAAATCGGTCTGCAACAGCTTTTTCGCTAGTTCATTTAACTGTTTTTCCGATCCCTGAATATGAATCGTAGTATGCTGGTGATGCAACGTTGATCCGGGCTGCAAAGCGGCTGCTGGCGACGACGATTCCATTTCGTAAAATTTACCCATTTGGGGCTGACCGGGCTTCATCGGGCCATCGTTGTAAGCATTGATCACATCACCAGCAAACGGCTCTTTTTGCACTTCCCAGGCCGAGTTGACGTACTTTGTTGCCCTGGGATCAAAACTGAACGTAACAACCGTTAGTGTTTGGGTTGCCGGATCGTAGCTCCCAATCCATTTTGCGGCCCGAATGGGCGAAACACCGATCTTGCTACGGTAATGTGCATCGGCCTGAAAAAAAGCAGCCTGCTTACCAACGATCAATCGGTCGGCAGGTACCTTGCCAAAGTAATTATCATTGATAGGCTTTCCCGCACCCGGACGAAATGGAATAATGATCGTGCTGGATGATGATGCGTTCATCATCCCCAGAATCCAGATGGAAGGCATCCCCGTGTCAACCGTCCAGGCCTGCTCACCTTTGTTCCGAATGGTATTATCAGAACGAATGCCAACCATCTTGAGTGAGTCGGTACGTACACCGATCAGTTGATGAATAGCAGCTTCGGTCAAAAGTGAAACGCTACGTTCTATTCCGATGGAAAACGGATGTCCCGCATAATTTGTCAGCACTACGTCCCGGCTAAACATAGCGCTACGTTCTGTTTTTCTTACCACCGTAAACGGCTCCGAGTCGATAGCGGCCGGCGTTTGCCAATGCTCGCCATCGAATGGATCACCTTTTTTGAAAAACAACGCATATTGCCCACCTTCCGGTCCCAGCCAGAAGCGATCTTCACCACCAAATGCATTCATGTGCGGCAAAATCGTACCGGATTGAATCAGATCGTAGTTAATCCAGCCATAACTCGCCTTCCCATCGGCCGTACTGGTCATTACCCGCCCCTGATAAGCCGGACAAACTAACACGCGAACACTACCGCTCTTTAGCTCGATAAGATCGGGATGATATCGCTGTAAAAAAGCCTGGTCATACGCGTACGTGTTTCGGGCAACCTCTACGCTATCGGAATTCTTTTGTTCGGTTTCCATTCGCTCAGATTTACGGCCAGAGCAAGCCGTCAGGCCCCCGATTATCAGCAGTGCTACAATTTTGTTGGCAGATATGCCCGGTATATGAATGAATTTCGGCAAATTGACCATCAATACGTCTCCATTAATTATCCTGGTATTTTTACCAAAAACACGGTGAGCAGCAATCCTACTCCATATAGTGATGTTACGATAAGACCGGCCCGGTTGAATGATGGCGATAGTATTTATGGATTCCTTTGCGAACTGGAAGATGAGCTACTCGACTCAGCTTTATTTCAATCCATTTTCGAACGTAATCTACAAAATCCGCTTATTCACTACCTGGTTGCTGAAGTGGCTGGCCAGGCCGTCGGTTTTGTGAGTTGTCATGTTCAATATTTACTTCACCACGTCGGTAAAGTTGGCGAGATTCAGGAGCTCTTTGTGAAAACGGCCTATCGGAATCAACAGATTGGGCATAAGCTCATGGCCGCTATAGATATGCTGGCGGCTCATGAAGGCTTCATAAATCTGGAAGTCACCACCAATCAGAAACGTACTGCGACCGTCCGGTTTTACGAACGGGAAGCTTTTCATTGCACGCACTTTAAACTAGTCAAATCAATACAATCGTAATGCGTTTTTCAATTTTTCTCCTTCTTGTTTTCCAGAGTAGTTTACTCATCGCCCAGTCGCCCAAAGCACCTAAACGTATCAAATCCAAAGAAAACAAGCAGTCGCTCGACCAACAGTTGCAGACGGCTATAGCCGGATTCCAGGGCGATGTTGGCATTTATGTTCATAACCTACGTACCGACCAGCGGGTGGCGATCAACGCGGATACGATTTTTCCCACGGCCAGTACGGTTAAAATCCCCATTCAATGCGGGCTATTTGACAAAATCCACAAAGGGGAGCTGTCCTACAATCAGGAACTTGTTTATAAAGACTCTCTGCACTACGATGACGGCATTGTAGGCTCATTAAAAGATGGCGCTAAGATTCCACTCAGTCATGTTGTTATGCTAATGGAAACCATCAGCGACAATACAGGCAGCTTATGGTGCCAGGCACTGGCCGGGGGCGGAACAGCCATAAACAATTGGCTGGCGACCAATGGTTTCCAAGAAACGCGCGTCAACTCCCGAACCCCCGGCCGCGAAGCATATCGGAGTCGCTATGGATGGGGCCAGACAACACCCCGTGAACTGGCTCAGCTATTAACCTATATCCGCCAGGGACGCGCCGTAAGCCCCGATGCCAGCGAAGAAATGTACCGGAATCTGGGCCGTCAGTTCTGGGATCACAATGGCTTATCCCAGATTCCGTCTTCCGTAAAAGCCGTTACCAAAAATGGAGCTGTCAATCAGGCCCGGTCCGAAGTCGTGATGGTTCATGCCCCGCACGGCGACTACGTCTATTGTGTGATGACCAAAAACCAAAAAGATGAAAGCTGGGAACGGACTAACGAAGGGTCTACCCTATTACGAAACGTAGCTGCTATACTCTGGCATTATTTTGAACCTGAATCTACCTGGAAGCCAGTGGAAGGATATGAAAAATGGGCGAAATAAAAAAAGCCGCTTCTCAGATGAGGAGCGGCTTTTGTACTAATTATATGTTTGAACTAAGACTAGTTCAGGAATTGCAGGCGAATTTCGTTCAGTTGATTACGAACCGATCCATCAATTTGCTGATCACCAATACGTAGAATGTAGCCGCCTATCAGTTTCGGATCAATTTTCTCTTCCAGTTCAACCGATTTTCCGTTCGTTGTTTTCAGCACCATTGACTTAAACTTCTCCCGTAGCTCCTCCGTCAGCGGAATAGTAGTGACAATCGTAGCACGTTCAACACCTTTAAGCACATCATACTGATTGATGAACTCATCAGCAATAGCGTCCATGATTGCCTCGCGATGTTTCTTGATGATGATCTGTAAGAAAGACATTGTCAGCGGATTGAAGCGTTTTTCAAAAGCCGCCTTTATAATGGCACTTTTCTTTTCAGTCCGTACAATCGGGTTTTTCAGCAGCAGCAAGAGCGGACGGCTATCCGTAACGGTCTGCTTAAATAACTGCATATCTTTATAGAGAGCATCCGTCAGGTTTTTTTCCTGCGCCAGGTCGATAAGAGACTTAGCATATCGGGATGCAACGGTAACAACGGCCATAGTTATAGTTCTCGGGCGGTAGTTAGTTGTAAGCTTGGCTTACTTCTTTACTCCCTTAATTTAGTCTTGCGTTTGATACCAGATCACTAACCAGTTTTTCCTGAGCAGGTTTATCGCTAAGTTCTTTGCGCAGAACTTTTTCAGCAATGTCCAGCGACAGCGTAACGACTTCTTTTCTCATTTCCGTTACTAATACCTGACGCTCATTCTGCATGGCTTCGCGAGCCTGAGCCAGAATACGCTGTCCTTCAACGGCCGCTTTATCGCGTGCTTCAGCTACCATCTTGTCGGCAGTTTCTTTAGCACCCCGTAGAATTGCTTCCCGTTCAGAACGTGCCTGAGCCAGTAGTTTTTCGTTATCGGCTTTCAAAGCCGTCATTTCTACCCGTGTTTTTTCGGCCAGATCAAGAGCGCTCTGGATATTGTTCTCACGCTCATGCAGGCTGTCTGTAATGGGCTTCCAGGCAAACGAGCGAAGGATGAAAAACAGAATAAGGAAAACAAGTACCTGCCAGAATAGTAGACCAATATCAGGAGTAAGCAAATCCATGGTTTACGACCGCTTCAGCGGCTATTTATTTGGTATAAGTTATAGTTTCTTTTTAGCTACTGCCATCTTGCTACCTACGTAGCGATGTGTCAGTGGACAAATTCAATCTTTTGTTTGAAACCTCCTGCCTGTCGGCAACCCCAAACAGGCAGAAGGTTCCGTAATTTTGTGAGCAGCGGTGCCAGCACCTAATGTAACCAGCCTACTCAAACGCTGATGCTACTGATAGCGGGCTTTATTAAGCTGTTGCAACCAGTAGACAAATAACAGCTGCGAACAGCGCAACGGCCTCGATCAGAGCCGCGATGATCAGCATGGCAGTCTGGATACGACCAGCCGCTTCTGGCTGACGAGCGATACCTTCCATAGCGCTACCACCGATCCGACCAATACCCATACCTGCACCGATAGCAGCCAGACCTGCGCCGATAGCAGCACCAAATACCGCGATGCTACCTGTAGCTTCTAACAGCAGAGCAAACAACATTGTCAACATAACTTCAAACGTATTTATATAAGTAAAACAAAAGATTGCATTTTAACAGATACACGACTCCGAATAGTAAACTATCCGTCGTCCTGTACGTACCAGCTTAGTGAGCGTCGGCCCCTTCGTAGCCAATACCATGATCAGCTTCGTGGTGCTCTTCTACCGCACTTCCGATATACATCGCCGTCAACAGCGTGAAAATAAACGCCTGAAGGAATGCTACCAGCAATTCAATTAAATTCAGGAATATTGAAAAGAAGATAACAACCGGGCTGATTGCCAGGCTCGTTCCGGCTCCCGCCATAGAATTGGCCATAAACAGAAGACCTAACAAACTCAGGATAATAATGTGACCTGCCGTAATGTTGGCAAACAACCGGACCATCAGCGAGATTGGCTTCATGAATACACCCACAATCTCAACTGGTACCATGATCGGCAGCAGGGCCAGCGGAACACCCGTTGGCTTCAGAATGTGTAGCCAGTAATGTTTATTACCACTGAACGTAACAATCAGGAACGTAATGAAAGACAATACCAGCGTTACGGCTATATTACCCGTTACGTTAGCGGCTCCTGGCAACAATCCAAGCAGGTTGTTGACCAGAATAAAAAAGAATAACGTTAATAAATAGGGAAGATACTTTGTGTACTTAGGCCCAATGCTCGGCTTGGCAATTTCGTCGCGAACAAACAGAATAATTGGTTCAAGAAACGATTGGAGGCCCTTAGGCGCTTTGCCTTTATTTTCCAGATAACCTTTGCGGACAGACGAGAAAATAACCAACAGAATAATGGCGCTCAACAGCAGCGAAGCCACATTCTTTGTAATGGAAAAATCAATAAATTTAGCTTCGTGGTCATCAGCTCCGGCTTCGTTAACACGATGGATTTTACCGTGCTCCTGCTTGTAGCCATTATAGACTGCTTCGTTCGCTAAATGCGATGAGGAAAAAACCTCAAGACCACGCTCCTGCGAATAAATAATAACGGGAAGCGGCAACGTAACACCATGGGCAAATTCCCATCCGTGTTCATCTTTAATGTGGTGCATAATCATTTCACCCACATTGAAGCCTTCTTTTTCACCGTGCTTGCCTGGCACTTCGCCTTCATGCCCTTCTTCCTGAGCATTCACAAAGGCTAATGAACTCATAACAAGAGCTATAGCCAACAAAAACCTTTTAAACAAAGAACTCATCATATGATGCAATAGATCGTTTTTACGAATCGCGTCGCAAGTTACGAGTAAGCGTCCATATCTCAAAGCCTGTGTAAAATATATATAGTACAAGAAAGGTAAAAACAAAGGTCCTTCTCAATTCAATGTGTCGGAACAGGAAAAAACCGACAAAGACCAGACTAAGTATAAATCGTGCTACGGTTGCTCCCAAGTAAAGCGGAACGAATCGCTCGCGATTACCTTGTAAACCAGCGTCCATTAACCGATGAATTAAAAAAGATACACTCAAAAAAAAGAGCAGCAGAATTTTCCAGGAAGGATGAACCCAGGGGGAAACAAAATATTGTTCGGCTACGAAAAATACAATTGCAAGCAGGATGGTAACGATGAATGTCCGGAGCATATGTTATGGTACAGAACATTTGCTTTCTGTACCTGTCGTAAATGCAAAATTACTTTTTTGTCAATTGCCGAATAAACAAATATAATGATGCGCCAATGGCAGTTAACGATAGCACCACTGTCCAGAGAGGACGTTTATTATCCTGCCACTCATCGAGTTTTAATCCTGCCCATACACCCAGCCCAATGGTGCCGAGCATTTGAAAAGCAATACCGCTATACTGCACAAACGACCTTGTTTTTTCGGTTGTGTTCGTTATTTGATTACGTTCAGCGGATTTGTCCGGCTGATTTTCAGTGAATGATTCAGAGTCATTTTCCATAGAATTTAGGAACTATATATAAGGTAAACACCAAAATTCGTTAATTTGGGCTAACGTTCCATACGGCCAATGCAGGCCAGAGCGTTTGAGATACGACTGACTACGTATTATTCTCAAATGTCCCGCTATTATCGTAACTACCCATTTCTATCCTTGTTTACGGTCTTTATTCTGCTGACCGGCGGGTTAGTTTCGTGTTCGCAGTATAGTACAAAGCCAATCAGTAAGGGGTACCACAACCTAACTGCCCATTATAATGCGTATGTGATTGCCCGCGATGAAATCAAAGAAGCAGAATTAATACTGTTTAAAACACGACAGGAAAATTATACCCAGTTATTACCCATTCTGTTTCCGGTAGATTCTATGTTGTCTATGCCGGTAAAACCTCAATTAGACGATGCCATCAAAAAAGCATCGCTAATACCAGAACGGCATCAAAACAGTAAATGGCTGGATAATGCGTATAATTTAATTGGAAAAGCTCGACTATTAAAGCAGGATCTGCCCAATGCGATTGAAGTATTCAAGTACGTTAATACTAAGGGAACAAACGAGGACGATAAACACGAAGCGCTAGTCGGTTTAATGCGGGCTTATACGGAAGCCAGCGACTATACAAACGCGCTGAATGTGGCGGACTATTTACGGACTCAACCGCTCAATAAAAACAACACGCGCGACTTTTACCTGACCAAAGCCTACCTACACGAACGGAAAGGCGAGTATGCGACCGCAGCAGGCATTCTGGACGCTACGTTCCCTGTCTTGAAAAAAGGAGAATCGACCGCTCGTCTGCACCTGATTGCCGGGCAGTTATACGATTTAATCGGGCAGCCCAACAAAGCCATAGCCCATTACCGGAAAGTTCTGAAATCAAGTCCATCATACGACCAATCATTCTACGCCAATCTGTATGCAATTCAAAGTAATGGATTGACTGGCGATGCGAAGCGATTAGCTCAATCAGCAGAAACGTTTGATGATATGCTCAACGATCGCAAAAACGTTGATCTGAAAGATAAGATTTATTACACCATGGGGCTTCTGGAAGCCAGAAACGGTAAAATCGACAGAGCGATCAAATTCTACAGTCAGTCGATCCAGGCAGCCGGTTCGAACACGACGCAGGTACCTTACACCTATCTGGAAATTGGGAAACTTTATTTCGAGAAAAAAGCGGATTACCCTAAAGCCAAAGTCTATTACGATAGTGCGCTGGCTCTTATACCACAGCAGTCGCCTGCTTATGCGTCGATCAGCGCCCGGAAGAAAACACTCGATGAATTTGTTCAGTATCAAACGACAATACGTACTGACGACAGTTTATTGCATCTGGCCCAAATGAATCCGGCAGAGCTTGATAAACAATTAGATAAAATTATTAGCCAAAAAGAAAAAGAAGACAAAGCACAGGCCGCTCTGGCCCAGCAAATTGTTGAACGCGCATCGGGTGCAAATTTCAATTCGATTCCCGGAGCAACCAACTCAAACCTGCAACCAAACGAGCGATGGGTTCTGTATAACCCAATTGCATTGAGCCAGGGCAAACAGGAGTTTTCAACACGCTGGGGAAATAGGCCGCTGGAAGATGACTGGCGACGTAGCAACAAAGAGCCGTCTGATGCCATTGCCGGTGCCAACAGTCCTCTCAATGGCAACACGCCAGCCAATGACATAAACCCCAACCCTCCTCTGCAACAACAGGATGCCAGTAATGCTACCGGCACCAGTGCTTCTTCTCCACGAAAAGCGCAGAAAGATGCTATGTATGCAAAAATACCTTTCTCTAAAGAAGCTCAGGCCCAGGCGAATCAGCGCATCGAAAATGCACTTTATAAACTAGGAAAGCTTTACAAATTTCAGCTTGACCAACCAGCCGACGCAATTCCAACCTTTGAGCAGTTGCTAACCCGTTATCCTAACACGCTGCAAAAACCAGAAATTTATTATTTACTTCATCTGTCGAATGAGCAATTAGGGAAATCGTCTACCTGGAAAGAAAAGCTGTTAGCCGAGTTTCCGAATACGTCCTATGCCCGCTTAACAGGACGTACCGCCGTTCAATCGACAGACAGTGAAGCCAAAGCCCTGGCTACGTACAAGGAGATTTATGATTTATACAAAGCCAACAACGTAACGGAAGCCCTGGCTCGTGCCGACAATGCATTAGGCTCTATGGCTGGTACCCAATTGGAAGACAAGTTAGCGTTATTACGTATCGTTCTGATTGGTAAGGGACAAAACCTGGATGCCTATCGTCAGTCGCTTAATGAGTTTGTCCGCGATTATCCAGCCAGTCCTCTACTGCCGCACGTTAAGGAAATGCTTACTGCTGCCAATCAGCCAACTGCCAACAGAAAATAAGTTTATTAGTTGTGCTTTAACAAACCGCAAACGCCTACACACCCATAATGATCGAATTTGCACCCGGCCCCTACCGGAAAATTATTAAACGAGTCTGGCAATTCTCATTGACCGGCATACTCATGCTGGTATTTTACATACTAGCTGTTAGCTATAACTTTCTTTGGCTTTTTGGCGGCATGCCAAGTCTGAAAGCCCTCGAAAATCCCCAGAGTGACAGAGCTTCAGAAGTCTATACAGCCGATAATCAGCTCTTAGGAAAATACTACGTTGAAAACCGAACCCCCGTCGAAATTACGCAGGTTTCTCCTAACGTAGTATCGGCTTTGCTGGCAACCGAAGATGCCCGTTTCGTTAAGCACTCCGGCATTGATCCCCGATCCTTTTTCCGGGTTATTAAAGGCTTAGCAACCGGCAACAGTAGTTCGGGCGGAGGTAGTACGCTGACTCAACAGGTAGCTAAAAACCTATTCGATACACGCGGAGAAAAATTACGTGGTGCTCTGGGTAATATTCCGCTTATTAAAACAGTGATCGAAAAAACGAAGGAATGGATTCTTTCAGTACGGCTGGAGCGAAATTATACCAAGCAGGAGATCATGATGATGTACCTGAACACAGTGTCCTTCGGAAACAATACGTACGGGATTAAAACAGCCGCTAAAACCTATTTTAACAAAGAACCCTGGAACGTTAGTGTCGAAGAAGCAGCACTTCTAGTGGGCATGTTACAAAACCCATCGCGGTATAATCCCCGGATTTTTGAAGAACGGGCCCTGCAACGCCGGAACGTAGTGTTAAGCCAGATGAAACGCTACAAATTTCTTAACGACGAGCAGTTTTTTACGTATAAGAGCAAGCCCATTAAGCTCGACTTCAACGTTGAGAATCAGAATACGGGTATGGCTGCTTATTTCCGTTCGGTGATCAGAGACGACTTAAAAGCATTTATTGATCAGTATAACGAGGATAATCCCGATGCCGACCTGGATCTGTATACCAGCGGCCTACGCATTATCACAACCATTGACTCCCGGATGCAGGCATATGCCGAAGAAGCGGTAATGGCCAATATGCGTGATCAGCAAAAGAAATTCTATGAACACTGGCGCGGTAGAAATCCGTGGGTACAACAAGACAAGAAAACGAAGAAATACGTTGAAATGCCTGGTTTCATCGAGCGGGCAGCTCGCCTGACCTCACGCTATAAACAGCTGAAAGCCGAGCATGGAACTAACGAACAGGCCATCTGGAGCGAGATGCGTAAGCCTGTTAAAATGAAAGTCTTTGTGTATGGTGGCCGACGTAATGAAAAAGACACTACGTTGAGTCCGTTAGATTCAATACGGTATTACAAGCGGTTGCTGAACACAGGTTTCATGTCGATGGACCCACGTAACAGTCACGTCAAAGCCTGGGTTGGTGGTATCAATTTCAAGCACATGAAATTTGATCACGTTCGCCAGGGTCGTCGTCAGCCCGGATCGACATTCAAACCTTTTGTTTACCTGACAGCTATGGACCAGGGCTTTGTTACGCCTTGTACTCATCTGACTGATGAACCCACTACGTTTGCTCATGGAGAGGACAATAATGGTGGCCCTGCCTGGACGCCCAAGAACTCGACAGGCCGATATAGTTATCGGAGTTTATCATTACGTGAAGCTTTAGGACAGTCGATCAACACGGTTAGTGCTCAGTTAATTAAAAAAACCCGCGCTGAAGCCGTTGTCAAATATGCCCACGACATGGGTATCATGAGCAAAGACTTGCCCGAAAATCCGACCTTATGCCTGGGTACGGGTGATGTGTCTGTTTACGAAATGGTTGCCGCTTACTGCGCTTTTGCGAATGGAGGTATCCGCGTTCGTCCGATGATCATCATGCAGATATACGATAAAAATGGGAATCTGCTAAAAGCCTTTACGGCCGATGCCAACCAGGTAATCAGTTCTAACCGAGCTTATGAAATGCTTTATCTGATGCGGGGGGCTGTTGAAGATCCCAACGGAACAGCCCAGCGCCTTCGTACCCAATACAAACTGCTTGAAGGGGGAAATGAGATTGCGGCCAAAACCGGAACAACCTCAAACTACTCCGACGCCTGGTTTATGGGGATGACTCAGCACCTTGTTTCAGGTCTTTGGGTTGGTGGCGATGATCGGAGTATTCACTTCCGTACTATCGAGTATGGACAAGGCGGTCGAATGGCTATGCCTGCCTGGGGGATGTATATGCAGAAAATATATGCCGACCCAACACTTACCAAATACAGGCCGGAGCCATTTCGCAAACCCAACGACTTCAAAATCGATTGTGGAGGCTATCATATCGACTCATCCCAGCGCTACATTCCACCCAAAGTAGTACCGGAAGATGAAGATGAAATTCTTCAGTAAACGTATCAGGGTCAGCACTTGCTGGCCCTTTCGTTTTACTGAAAGCCGCGAGTCATAAAGCAACCTTTACCCATCAATCGTTGTTTTTGTATTGCCTTCCTGAGGCAACTGTATACTATGCCAGAATTCGACTATAAAAATGAATTGGCCAAGGTGCCACATGAACCAGGCGTATATCGCTACTTCGACGCTTCTGGTGAAGTGATTTATGTTGGTAAAGCCAAAGATTTAAAGAATCGTGTTACCAGCTATTTTACTAATTCCAGGCAGCATGACCGCAAAACGTTACGTCTGGTAAGCCAGATACGCAAAATCGAATTCACCATTGTTCACACGGAATTTGATGCCCTGCTGCTCGAAAATCAGCTCATTAAGCGTTATCAGCCAAAGTTTAACATTCTGCTACGTGACGACAAAACATATCCTTTCGTTTGCGTTACTAATGAGCACTTTCCACGCGTCATTACGACAAGACGTGTTGATCGCAAGCTTGGTACGTTTTATGGTCCGTTTGCTAATTTAAAACCGATGTATACCGTACTGGATATGTTTAGCCAGCTATTCACTATCCGTACGTGTAATTACAATCTGGCTCCTGAAAATATAAAAGCCAATAAATACAAGGTCTGTCTTGAATACCATATTGGCAACTGCAAAGGACCTTGCGAAGGCAAGCAGGAAGAAGGCGATTACAATAAAGATATAGAACAGGTTCATCATATCTTAAAAGGAAATTTAAAACCAGCGCAGGATTACTTTAAAGCCCGGATGGTTGAGTCGGCCAGCGAACTGGCTTTTGAACAGGCTCAGAAGTACAAAGAAAAGATGGAGGTTCTTCAGCGTTTTCAGAGTAAATCGACAGTGGTTAATCCTAAGATTGCAGACGCCGATGTGTTCTCCATTGCCTCTGACGAAACGGCCGCTTATGTCAATTTTATGAAGGTTGTCAATGGTACCATTGTTCAGGCCCATACTGTTGAAGTCAAAAAGAAACTCGACGAAACCGATCCAGATATCCTGGCTATGCTGATTATTGAGTTTCGGGAGCAATACGGCAGCCAATCCAAGGAAATTATTACAAATATTCCGCTGGACGTAGATTTACAGGCTGAGGTTACGATTCCTCAGATTGGCGACAAAAAGAAACTATTGGATATGTCGCTGAAAAATGTGCTGTATTTCCGTCGAGAGCGTCAGGACCGAGCTGCTGCCGAAGCCACTGCGAATGCCAGCAAAAAAGATCGTGTGCTCATTCGACTTAAGCAGGATTTACAATTAAAAACCTTACCTGTCCGGATTGAATGTTTTGATAACTCCAATATTCAGGGGACGAATCCTGTATCAGCCATGGTGTGTTTTATTGGTGGAAAACCGGCCAATAAAGAATACCGGCACTTTTCAATCAAAACCGTAGTCGGCCCTAACGACTTTGCGAGTATGTATGAAGTTGTTACCCGCCGATACACTCGCGTGCTCGAAGAACAGACTGGTTTACCTGATCTTATTGTTATTGATGGCGGCAAAGGTCAATTAAGTTCAGCCTGCGATGCGCTCAAAGCGTTGGATTTATATGGTAAAGTTCCCATAATTGGTATCGCTAAGCGCCTGGAAGAAATCTATTTCCCCGAAGACAATCTACCTTTATACATCGATAAAAAATCGGAGTCACTCAAATTGATTCAGCGTATTCGAGACGAAGCCCACCGATTTGCTATTACGTACCACCGCGACAAACGTAGTAGAAACAGTTTAATCAGCGAACTGGAAAACGTTGACGGTATTGGTAAGAAAACTGCGGCCAAGCTCCTTAAACATTTCAAAGGCGTGTCAAAAATCCGGGAAGCGTCTTTGGATGAGGTTGCGGAGGTTGTGGGTAAAGATCGAGCCCAGAAACTGAAGCAATATTTTGACACCATTGAGCAATAAAAAGAGGAGCCTAAGCTCCTCTCATACGTAGCAAAAAGGCGGGATATCCCGCCTTTTTTTATTAATATTCCCAAAGACCGTGTTCGGTTTCCATCAGCTCATATTCGGTCTGATACGACTTCATAAGCCCTTCACGATCTCCGTACATACCTACCAGATCCTGATCTCCTGGGTTTGCCACTTTTGTAATACGTCCATAAAACAGGCGTAGGTCAAAAGCATCAGCCAGGTTTTTATGCTGGGCCTGGTTTTGTGGGTTATACCAGATAAATTTCTTTGGATCACTACGAAACAGCTTATCCAGATCTTTGTATTTGAAAGATGCTATGGGCACTTCAAATCCAGCTGGGTTTTTATCGGCAGGAAGTAATAACGTTATTGTCTGAATGTCGTAGTACAAACGTGAACGCTTACGATCAAAAACCCAGTCTTCTTTGACTTCAAGGATATTCAGTTCCTTTGGGAAAAACTCATCTCCAGAAAAAGCGGGAGTTTTTGCCACAGCAACAGTATCCTTTTTAGGCTCTTCTACTGGCGGCTCAACCTTTGTTGTCTTGCCCTTTTTGCCTTTGGCATTTTTAGCCACAGATGATTTTTTCTTCGGCGCCCCCCAACCATCGTCGGCGGGTTGCGCAGCGGCCTTTTTAGGTGCTCCCCAACCATCGTCGGCTACCTTTTTATCATTTTTCTTCGGTGCTCCCCACGAATCATCAGCAGCCCCAGCTTTGCCTTCGTCACCAAAGCCTGCGGCTTTTTCTTCTTCCGACAAACCACCCCCAGTGTTAGGGATTAACAAGTTTTCATGAAATTTCTCGGCCGTAATTTTCGTCGTACACGAATCATTGGTGTACGCATCAATTAAGCCCGCCTTAACGGCTTCCATCAAATACTTGGAAATCTCATTATTCTTTGAGAACATCGACTGATTCTGTTTCTCTTTGAGGTCTATCCGACGCCAAAGAGTTTTCTTCATCATGATGTCGTTATCATTAATCGGACGAACCGACAGCGCATTTGTGCCGTTGCTCGCTTTTTCCTGAGCCAGTGCATCCCCCCCTGCCAACGCCAGCGAAGCAAATGCCAGCACTCCAGCGTATCGTATCGTTCTTATTTGTGTCATGGCTACTATTTGTTGTCAAGTAAACTAACGGACTAAAAGCTGCTTTAGTGCATTAATAAAGTGAAACCTGATAAACAGGATTCCCCATCGGAACCTCACTGATGTCGCCACGGAAATTCTGACGTTGTACACCGTCTACCTGAATTACTAAGCGATCGCCAGGCTGGGCTTCGCCAGCTATTGCTCCTATAGATCCACCAGTAGGTCCAATCGTTATAGCCTGTACCCGCTTCGTACCACGAACTAACGATACAGTAGCTCCCGTTGGCCGGAAACGAGCATCATTCGGTGCATAGGCAGCAAAACTTGGATCAGCTACAGCACGAATCTGAACACTACGTGCCGAAGAAACAGGAACACCACGAGGGTCTGTAGTACGTTGTCCACCCACTAAATATTCCAGGGTAGGACGTGGTACGAGGTTTACTTTGAACTGCTCAGTACCTAACAAACTACCACTATTGCTGATATTCAGCGCCACGCTCTTAGACGTAGGTACAATGGTTACCTTGCCTTTTTCACCTGATTGAATAACTGAAGCACCGTCAGCTGAGAACGTCGGATTCCATAAAGCACCTAATTGCGGACTTTGAATACTCAACTTGTTTTCACATCCCAGATATAACGGAGGCATCGTACCCGTTTCAATCTGATAAGAAGGCTTAGCGACAAAATACTCTGCCTGAAGGGGTACAGTTTTTAGTCCAGCAGGTGTTTGGTAAGCGATTGATCCGGTCAGCACGCGACGAGCAAGACCATTTTTATCGTAAGAACCACCCTGCGCCGTAAACTCAACAATACCCTGGCCATCCTGCATACGAACAGGTCCACCATTCAGGCTCATTTTAGGCTGAATTCCAGACGATGAAGCGGCCAGAAACATCTGACCTTTAAATTTGGTACCAGCCACGACAACTTTCGATTCCATGCTAAGCATAGCAATGATTTTATCGAACTTAACGTCCTGTGCACCTACTTTGCTGGCCAATACATCCAGTACTTCACCTTCAATACGGCGAACATCAGCTTGTTTCTGACTCAATACGGCCAATGCAGCCGGAACTGGTGTCTGAGCGAAGTTTAATTCAGCGAAGTCTTTCCGGCGCTGTTCTGGCGAACGACTGGCAATTGGATCGTCTTTACCATCCAGTGCCATTGGTGTATACTTCGTGCCAGAATATTTTGACAGCGTTTCTACGTAGTTGTTCAATTGATCTTTCAGTTTGAAAGCGGCACCATTACGGCTTGTACCAATCATCAACTGCGCAACTTTCTCTTCTTCGCTTAAGTTCTTGATGTTACCGGCTTCATCTCTGCCACCGCCAGCGTCAACAACTTCATCTTTCAGCTTATCAATTTCGCCGATTACATCAGATGTGAGTTTACGAACCTCATCTGCCTGTTTCACAATGGCCAGATCAGTAGCTCTGTTACCTGATTTTTCTACGGTTGCCCGGATACTTTCAAGAGTGGCCTGGTTTACCTTGCTAACAGCTACAGTGGATTGCTCAAGGCTATTATTTATTAATACGAACTTCTCCAGAATTGCCGAGGTGACTTGTAATGCCAGCATTGCGGTCAATACCAGATACATCATCCCGATCATCTTCTGACGGGGAGTCTCTTTTGAACCTGCCATAAAGTATGGTAGAAAACGGGGGATTAAATGTTAGTTACCACGCATAGCAGTCAACATGCTACCGTATACGTTGTTGAGAGAAGCCAGATTACCCGTCAGCTTAGCCATTTCATTTTTAAACTGCTGCGCATCACGACTCGCATCAGCCATATTTTCCATAGCTGTTGTCAGGTTGCCATAGAAAGCGTTCATCGCTTTCAGGTGTTTGTTCGTATCCTGAAGCTCAAGTTCGTATACCGCGTTCAGAGCGCCCATGTTCTTGGTTACTTTCTGGAATTGGTCGCGGTAATCTTTAGCGTCGGTAGTAGCATCGGCCATTGAATTCATAGCCGTAATAGCAACCCCATACGACTTATTCATTTCACCGATTGAGCTTGCTGCAGATTTTACGTTACGAGCGTAGTCGTTAGTGGCAACCGTAGCATCGGTTAAATCCGTTAATTTCGATACGGTATCATTTAAATTACGGAAGCCTGAACCAAGGCGCTCAAACACGTCAGGAGTAACTTTAGCTTGTGCCAGCATCTGATCCATATTGCCCGTCAGTCCATTGGCCTGGGGGGCTGGTTTACGAGCTTCACCTTTAAAATCATCCGCTAACTCAGGATATACTCTTTCCCAGGCGTAATCACTAGAAGCGGTTGTCGGCATTGTAAAACTTTGAACAGCATACAAGGCGAAAATAACAACCTCGGTCAGAAGACCAACTGTTAACATGAAACCGAACTGTTCATTATGTGTAATCTTTGCCCAGGCACCGAAAATAACGACGGCGGCACCCGCACTATAAATGGTTGGTACTAAACGATCCCAAAAGAAATTCGTGGATTTTTGTGCTGCCATGACAAGCGATTTGGTTGGAATAGGTAACGAAAATTTTGCGGTTAAGAACTCTGCCAGTTGTCAAACCTTACCTAATTAGTAGACAACCTGGTACTTTATTTAGATCAGAGGCTGAACGTAGATAACCTCCGTTCAGCCTCTAACTGGATAATTTTATTTTATGCCTTCGGCTTTTTGGGGCTTTTTGCTTTACCACTACTACGGCCACCACGGCCAGAAGCAGCACGTCCTTCCAGGTTATCCATTACGCAACGGAAACCAATGTACGAACGCTTTTGATCTTCGTACTCGTAATAACGAGTTCCAGTTTCCAGGTAATAAGCAATATCTTTCCAGGAACCACCCCGAACAACCTTACGTGGTTCATCGGCATTTTGATTATCAGGATTCATATCCCAAACAACGGCATTTGAGTTGTCGGCATAAGCATCACGGCACCATTCTGCTACGTTACCGGCCATATTATATAGACCATAATCATTGGGGCTATATGCATTTGCCGGAGCAGTGTACGGATAACCATCTGCATCGAAGTTACCACGCTGTGGTTTAAAGTTTGCCAGATAGCAACCTTTACCATTGGCCACGTATGGGTTACCCCAAGGGTATTTAGCTCCGTTTTTTCCACCACGAGCAGCCCATTCCCATTCAGCTTCTGATGGCAAACGGAAACCGAACGAACGATACCCACCGTCTTTTGTCCGGAAATCATCAAGCGTATTAGTACGCCACTGACAGAAATGCTTGGCGGCAATCCAGCTTACTCCTACTACTGGATACGTATCAAAAGCTGGGTGAGCGTAATAGTGTTCCAGCATTGGATCACCATTATGATACGTAAAATCGTTTTTCCAGACAGTTGTATCCGGGTAATACTTAGCCATGATTTCCTCTTCTCCTAAAACGGATACAGAGTCAGCCAGCAGCGCATTTACGTACTGACGGTACTCATGGTTGGATATTTCGGCATCATCCATATAGAATGAGCTGATGGTAACCTGGCGGTTCATGTTAATCTGGGTAGCAGCCACATCTTCATCTGCCTGACCCATAATAAATGAACCCGATGGAACCAGGACCATACCGTAAGGAGTAGGCTGTTTCCAACCTTTACGACCAGTGGCCGTAATTTCGCCGTTGGTCACACCAACTTCCCCTCCTTTACCGTCCTTACCACCAAATTTTGACTTAATAAAGCCGCAACCTTGCATCAGCAGAATCACCGCTGCGACCATTACCCCTCGGGTTGCGCTGGTTGTAAACCATTTGTACTTCATCATTATAGGACTTTTTACCTTCTTCTTGTGCGAGACCAGACTAAAAACGAAAATCCGTTTGGTTATTGTATATGGAAATTTCTTTACGTAGAAATTCTTAAAAACGTTGCTTAACTAGATAGGCTTAGTAGTGGGTATTAACGCTTTTTAACAGAATTCTAGTTTGTTCAAAAATACATTTCCATCTGCAATCTGCCTAACAAGAATACTGCCAAAATAAGAGTCTTTACTATTCAAGACCGAAAACTTCAAACAATCCTATTCAATACACGATTAATACCGAAACCTGGGCGTCCGTATAATAGGTTTCTTACGGGGATCGGGGGCAGGGAGCGCATAAGCCAGTAAAAGCTCAAAAGAAGTAGCACTTTTTACACTTGCTCCCGTCACCAGATCCAGTGCTCCGCCAACCCGTAAAGCGTTATCACGCATTAGATTAATACCTGCCGTTACCATTACAGCATCCTGATAACGATAGCCCAGCCCCGCCCAGATACGATTGTCATACGTTCCTACGACATTAAACGCAGCGGTTGAGTTCTGTATTCCGCCTACTGTAACGTATTGTATCAGTATAGAAGGTTGTATGTCGATATCATAACCCAGGCCCAGCCGATAGCCTGCCGTTAAGTAAGCACTAGGGGTGAGTGGGTTAGTCGAGCGGTCTGTACCAATAGTATACGATGCTTTGTTAATATGGTTAACGCTTACTCCAACCCAATAGTCAGTCGTATTATAATATAAGCCAGCGCCAATATCAGGTTTAGCTTGACCGATTCGTCCAGTTGGAATCAACGGGTCACCGGGTTCGCTGGGTCTGAGTTGACCATAATCGTACCCTTTATTGAAAAGTCCTGCCTGAACGCCAAACGATAAGGTACCTTCCTTAAGAGCTAATCGGTACGCATAGGATAGTTGCACAGACTGGTTATAATTAGGACCAACCTTATCGTTCAACAGATAAACCCCCACTCCGCTTTTTAGCCGGGCCAGCGGCATATTAAACGACAGAACCTGCGAGTTTTGAGCCCCCCCCGGATCGATATTGCCACTTGTCTGATAGCCCAGATACTGAGTTCTCTGCGTCAATTGTATACGCGATACCCCCTCGGACCCAGCTGCAGCTGGATTATAGTAAATCGGGTTATACATATACATACTTAGCTGAGGCTCCTGCTGAGCGTAAATGGATTGGGCCGTAAGGGTTAACGCCAGGAAAGCAAAAAAGTAAACTGTGCGAATCATACAAGCAAAGAAAAAATAACCAATGCCAATGGCTTTTGCCTTATTACGACACGTATCGGCAAGTTCGTTGCAACCACAGGGCGCAGTTTACAAATAAACGCCGAAACTGCTACTTTATTGAACCAGAAAAAGAAAGGTTGGTTGCCAAAACAGGTCATAAACAACCCATTTTTAACAACCAACCTTATCGTTAAGCGAAACGCTTATGAATTGTTCGCTTTTTTGATATATAAATCAAGTGCTCCCGTCATAGAGGGCGCATTAGGTAGCGGTGCTTCAATATCGAGAGTTAATCCAGCGTCAATAATAGCTTTAGCCGTTGTTGGTCCAAACGCAGCCAATCGGATACCGTTTTGCTGAAATTCAGGAAAATTTGTCTTCAGCGATGCCACTCCAGATGGGCTAAAGAAGGCAATGATATCGTATTGCTTAATATCCAGGTCCGACAGATCCGTAGCTACCGTTTCATACATAACGGCTTCAGTAAAATGCAGACTACTCGTGTCCATGAACTCCGGAATATCGTTTCTACGGATATTTGAGCAGGGAAACAGGAACTTCTCGTTCTTATGTTTTTTGATAAGATCGAATAATTCTGTAGCTGTTTTTGTGCCGCTGAAAATTTTTCTTTTCCGGATGACGATGTACTTCTGAAGGTAATTGGCCGTTTGCTCAGAAATACAGAAGTATTTCATATCAGCCGGCACCTCAACACGTCCCTCCTGACAGATACGGAAGAAATGATCGATAGCGTTCCGACTGGTAAAGATGATAGCCGTATGATCCAGAATATTTATTTTCTGGCGACGGAAATCTTTATACGATACGCCCTCTATCTGAATAAATGGCCGGAAATCAATCTGGATGTTATACTTACTGACTAAGTCAAAATAAGGGGATTTTTCGTCGGCAGGCCGGGATTGGCTCACTAGCAGCCGGTTAACCTTAGTTAGCCGGTCCTCCGTAGATTGCATGCTGGTCTCGTTCATTGAATCTCAACTCGTTTCACTAATCAGTTCTACGTCTACAGTCTGGTTTGTAGTTGACCAGGCAACCAACCATAACGTAGCAACTATAAATTATAAACCGCTCTCACAGCGCAAACCGAAGGCCGATGATGAGCGGAATCAATTCAACTATACAAAGGTACGAAAATAAATACAGATTCTTGATAGGCTCCTGGCTCCGGATAACGATATATAGGAAAGCCAGACGAGCAGCATAGAAAATAAGCAGAGGGATAATCAGGATATGTTCAGACCAGCTCATAGTGCCCGTATTATACGCTATGACTACAAGAAACAAGGTTAGTATTGTATAGAATAGCATTGAAGACTGTAGAACCTTGAAAAAATGTAGGTTTATACTACTTTGTAGCTTGTATAATCCTCCTATTACCTCCAAAGCAACATATTTGCCCATCAAAACGATAAAGGCAATAACGCCCAGAACAAAAAACTCTTGCAGAATATAAAGCAAACTTTGTTCATTGAATAGTCTGCGAGACACAACTACGTCGAGTTGGCGACTTTGAATGAAAATGATTAAATAAGCAACCACAAAACTTAGATTCAACACAAAAAGTACGTTGGTGCTGCTTAAAGGGCGGTTGATCAGGAAAGACTCTTCCTGGGCACGTAGTGAAAAAAAATCCCGTGGACTATAGAAACGGAGAAACGCCCGTCGATGAAAAGCAAACAGGAAAGCGTGGGTGGCTAGTAAAAAAAGTAAGCCCAGCCCCAAAAAGTTAGTGTACATGGAAACGGGGCGTGGCCGTACACTCAAATTATCATCCCGCAGGACAACTGGCCGCTGGGTAGCCGATTTAGGATAGCCAATAAATAAATTCTTATCTACCAGCCCCGGGGCTCCATACAGTGTCAGAAAGATTTCAGGCTGACGATAAACTCGAAAAAGGCTATCGATACTTAATACAGTCCACTGTCCAGCTCTTAGCTTACGTTTCAGAGCAGCATTGATAAATAAATACCCGTCTTTTCGCGTAGAAATCAGTAAGCTATAGTGCCGATTACTTTCCAGATCAATATACGTACTCAGCGCCGTCTGGTCGGCATGTTGCTCAACGATGTACGGTACGTATGCTTTTGTGGCTTCGTCGTAGACCTGAAAATCATCCTGAAAGTTATGAACAGGATAGTAGCTGTTGGCAGGCCCAATTCCTTCCGTTCTCGACTGAGCGAACGTAGTGCAAAAGAAAAAGAGCGAAAGAGCAAAGGAGCGAACGAGTGAAAGCAAAATAAAACTTTTGCATCTAGTATTCCACTCGTTCACTGCTCCGCTCTTTCGCTCTTTCACATTATATAAAAATTATTTGCCTAATGCTTTCAGCATCGTATCGCCAATCAGAGCAGGAGACTCCACTACGTGAATACCACACTCCCGCATGATGGCCATTTTGGCCGCTGCCGTATCATCAGCTCCGCCAACAATAGCACCTGCGTGACCCATACGACGGCCTTTAGGTGCCGTTTGGCCAGCAATAAAGCCAACAACAGGCTTCCGGTTGCCGTCAGCCTTGATCCAGCGAGCCGCTTCGGCTTCCATACCACCACCGATTTCACCAATCATGACAATCGCTTCAGTTTCTGGATCGTTCATGAGCAGTTCCACAGCCTGCTTTGTGGTTGTACCGATGATAGGGTCTCCTCCGATCCCGATAGCCGTACTTTGGCCAAGACCTGCTTTGGTCAGCTGGTCAACGGCTTCGTAGGTTAACGTTCCGGATTTAGAAACGATACCGACGGTTCCTTTTTTGAAGATAAAGCCAGGCATGATACCTACTTTACACTCCTCTGCCGTCATAACGCCAGGACAGTTAGGTCCAATCAACCGAACGTCTTTGTCAGTGAGGTAGTTTTTTACGGCCACCATATCTTCTGTCGGAATACCTTCCGTAATACAGATGATTACCTTAATACCAGCATCAGCGGCTTCCATGATGGCATCGGCTGCAAAAGCAGGTGGCACAAAAATAATGGATACGTTGGCACCGGCTTGTTCAACAGCCTGTTGAACAGTATTAAACACGGGCCGATCCAGATGGGTCTGACCACCTTTGCCGGGCGTTACGCCCCCGACAACATTGGTACCATACTCAATCATCTGCTGGGCATGAAAACTGCCCTCCGAGCCGGTGAAGCCCTGGACGATAACTTTGGAGTCCTTGTTGACTAAAACACTCATGACGGTTAGTAAATCGTTGGCAATGCGGTTGATTCAATGCAAAAGTAACAGACGGAAGAATAAAGGACCTTGAACCATACTCTTTATTCTTTCGTCTGTCAGCCTTGCTTCACTCAAAAAGTTGGGCAAAAGTAGGCGAATCTTCGTAAATTACGTGATGATTTTTTCACACATTCTCTCGGGCTCTATTCTGGCCGGGACAGGATTCGGAGTATTTTGGCATTTTTTCCAGCGTGTAAGCCTATTTAACCGACTCATATGGGGATTCTTTTTGCTTACTGTTTCACTGGCAGCGCTGATTAGTATTTTCCTTTTTGCTGGTATTCCATCTCTTGAGCCTCTGCATAGTTCCATGATTGTTCTGTCGGATAGCTTGGGCGTTGTGTGTGCAGTTGTTGGCGTTTGGGGGCTACTCAACCGACGCACTTATTCGCTAACAACCTTTATCTCAACTGTGCTTTTCGGGTTACTTCTGTTTATAGTGCTTCTCCTGCCGGAAGTACGTGTATTTACTCCTGTCATCCCATCGCTAGCCATACTAATTTTAATGTTATTGGCCGTTTTTTCACTCTTACAACGTAACAAACGGGGATTATGGGTTGTATTAGCTGCCATGATGATGGGATTGGCAACGAAAGCGCAGTTGATGACTTCGTTTATCCACCCTACCGATTTTAACCACTACACCAGCGCACTGGCGCTTTACTTTTTCGGAAAAGCTGCAGAACGATAAATGGCCGAGTAACGTATCAAAGCCACAGCCACAGCTGGCTTAAATGATAGTAAAAGCCGTCTGTTTTTAACCAATTCCTTCCGCAATCAGTTACCAATCCACTAAGCTCAACGAATGTGGATTTACTGGAATTAACACACGATCCTGCCAAGGCTGCCAAAGCAGCTCGACTGGTTTATATGAATGATGCCATGCCCGGTATAAGCCGTCGCAAAAAGGGTGATCATTTTATCTATATAACGCCAACCGGCGAACATATCGAAGACGATCAGACACTGACGCGCATACGTAGCATGGTTATCCCGCCAGCCTGGGAACAAGTCTGGATTAGCCCTAAATCGAATGGACACCTACAAGCTACAGGCATCGATACGAAAAATAGAAAGCAGTATCGCTATCACGTGAAATGGAATGCGATCCGTAGTGAAACAAAATTTTTTCGCATGGCCGCCTTTGGTAAAGTCCTCCCCCTGTTACGCGAACGGCTAAATAAAGATCTGAAACAAAGCACCTTAACCAGGGAAAAAGTAATTGCCATTGCCCTGAGTGTTATGGAACAGACGTTGATTCGGGTTGGCAATGCAGCTTATGAAAAAGAATATGGCTCTTATGGATTGACGACTCTGAAAGACCGCCACGTCAAGACCGAAGGACACAGTGTTCGTTTCAGTTTCAAGGGGAAAAAAGGGGTTTACCACGACATCACGTTACAGGATCGACGGTTAGCCCGGCTGGTAAAGGCTTGTCGGGATATTCCAGGCAAAGAACTATTTCAGTATTTTGATGATGAGGGTAATCGGCACCCCATCGACTCGGGTATGGTCAACGAGTATTTGCAGGAAACCATGGGTGACGATTTTTCGGCCAAAGATTTTCGGACATGGGCCGGAACGGTCAATGCTTTGCAGCTTCTTATTGAGCTAGAACCCTGTAAATCAGACAAAGAATTAAAAAGCAACGTTAACGCTGTTCTCGATCAAGTCTCTAAACAGCTTGGTAATACACGTACTGTCTGCCGCAAACACTACGTTCATCCCCAAGTGCTGGACGCTTATGAATGTCAGGACCTCAATCCGTATATTGAACAAAAAAATCGATTTCGGCAGACCAGTCCGTATGGCTTAGATGGCGTTGAAAAACTCTTGCTAAAGTTCCTAACCGATCAGGTTAAAAAAGTAACGACTACAGCAAAAAAACAGGGCATACGTAACGCTATTACTTAATGGCTTCTACCCATTTGGAATGACTACAGCGTTCACAGCAAGCGTTGTTGGTTACGTTCCTGAACCGCTGTACGTAACCACAGACACAACACGCATACGTACCTGGTTCTGAAATATGTTCTGTGTGTCTTTCTAGCGCTTTTGGTAAAATAGGCAACCCGGCAATGATTTCATTTTCTTTGTAGTTGAAGATACTGAGCTGCCCATTCGGTTCAAGGATGGCGATACGTATCTGACCCAGGTGCTCAATCCCTCCGACTCGTAGATCCGAAAATAGCTCGTCGAGTCCGAGATCTTCCTGACTAAAGTTTGGGGTTAAAATACATCCATTTTCAATTACGTAAACAGGTTTCCCTTCAATTACATCATGAACCGTTTCGTTACGGTCACTGATATAGGTAGCCAGTTTATAACACCCCATCATTACTATAAATACTACGATAGCCGATGAAAGAGGTACATCGTGATAAAACATTGGATCGCCAGCCGCCGACCCAAGCCCAATCAACAAAACAAGCTCATAGATAGATAGTTGCCGCACCTCGCGCTTACCAGAAACAGTCAGTGCGGCCAGAATCACCGCAAACATGATCACTGTTCGAAAGGCAACTTCCCCCAGATAGGTCCACGGAAAGTCGTGAATAAACATTCGCTCCCAGTCAAAGGGAGAAACAGGCTCTGACGTCATAGTGAATGAATGAAAAAGGGTAAACGATTCTTGACCGTTTACCCTTCTAAAATGGCTTATTTCTTATTTTCAGGAGCGGAGTTTTTCCGAATTTTGATTCCTCTGTTAGAAGCCCATTCTTCTGCTTTCGATGTGGCTATAGCAATCGCTCTCGCTTCGTCTGACCCATCTGCCAGTAAGGCATTGGCAATCTCGATAGCTTTGTTTCGAACCGGAGCCATAAAATTTTTCAGCGAGTCCGGATATTCGTTCTTTGTATAAAGCATAACAGTTGAGTAATCAGTACGTTGGTAGATAATCAGTCTAATAACGTACTGGCCCCAATACTGTTTACCTACAATCCTAATTCCTGTGAAATGGTGCTGCTCAATCGCAGCAATTCAATCTCGGCAGCCTTGGCGGTATACTCAGCTTCAATCAAACGTGTTTGCGCATTGATGGCGTTACGTTGCACGTCCCGAAATTCGACAAACGTTGAATTACCAATGCGATAGCGATCGTAGGCGATGTCGACGTTTTGATTGGCCAGTTGGTTATTCTGAACCTCCAGATTCAACAGCTTAAGGCTATTCTGATAGTTCTGGTATGTTTGCGACATGGCCGATTGGAGTTGCAGTCGTTGCGCGTTTTCCTGATCCTGGGCAATAATAGTACTTACCTTGGCATTCTGAATCTGACGCTTCAGATTATAGCCATTGAAAATAGGAATAGAAGCGACTATGTTATACGTCAACGCACGCGTACGGCCCGTTGCCACCCCGAAACCACCCTGGTTATCCTGCAACTGGTAATTGTAGCCCGTTTGAGCCGTAACGAGCGGAAGTTGTTGAGCCGAAGCAATTTGCTCATTCAAACTAACAAAACTCCGATTGAGAACGGCAGCAGCCAGTTGTGGGTTATTTTGCATAAGCGATTGCTGTAGCGGGTCGATTTCCAGATTAGAACGGGCAATGATCGTATCCCGTACCGCAAACTCCATCTGAGGTTCACGAATCAGTAACGTATTCAGAATGATCTTCGCATTACGTAATGCCTGCTCCTGCGATAGCAAAGCGGCACTATCTGTATTGTAATCGACCTGGGCACTCAAAAAGTCAACCTTCGAGCGTGTACCAACTTCGTAATTCGACCGCGCCAGTTCAAGTCGCTCTCGCGAAATATCGAGCGCCTGCGCAAAAGCAATCAGGCGTTGAAGCTGACGAACCACGTCGTAGTAGCTGGTGGCTACGTTCGCAATCGTAGCCTCTACGTTAGCGCGGGTATTGACCGTACTGATTTTGAATAACTGCTCCAACTGCGCGTAGAGCGTCCGACGGGCAAATCCGTTATAAATAGTATAGTTTAGTGTAAGGCCCAGATTTGATGATCGGTTGAAGATATTATTACCTTCCCGAGGAGCTGGCGTTCCCCCGATAAACGTTTGCCTGAAGGTTTGCAGCCCTCCGCTCGAATTACCGTTGAAGAGCAGAGAAGGCAGATAACCCGCATTGCCCTTTGCGAAGTTATTACGCGCAATTTCCTCCTGCGACCGGTTAATATGGATCTGATAGTTTTTTTCGATAGCCAGATCAATAGCCTGCCGTAATGATAGTAGTTCACCAGGCTGTGGTATGGTCGCTACGGTTAGGGTTCGTTGTTGTGCACGCTGGACAGGATTTTGGGTCTGTTGGGCAAGGGCTGGAAGAGAAAGTGAGGCAAACAAAAGCCAACTGCAGAGCTTCATTGTATGGGGATTGACTACGACAATTATGGCAAAAATACAAGAATCTGCGATTGGTAGGCTTATCTAGTTTCCATTAACTTGCATCTTTCCCAATCCTCGGTCATGAAACGTCCAATTTTTCTCATTTTACTTTTATTCACGCTCTTATCGGCTTGTTCGTCACGCAAGAAAGCGGATCTTCTCATCACAAACGCACGCATTTATACAGCAGACTCTACGTTCTCCGTGGCAGATGCTTTTGTTATTAAGGATGGGAAGTTCGTAGCCGTCGGTTCATCAAAAACGCTTACCGATCAATATGATGCCGATAGTACTGCCGACTTAGGTGGCCAACCCGTTTATCCGGGTTTTTACGATCCCCACTCCCATTTTTTGGGTCTCGGTCAGGTACTCGATCAGGCCGATCTGGGCGGTACTACGTCGTATGATGAAGTTATCGAACGACTGAAAGCCTTTTATCAGCAACATCCCGACGTATTATGGCTGAGAGGGCGTGGCTGGGACCAGAACGACTGGCCTGATAAAACATTTCCGACTAAGGAAAAACTGGACGCGGCTTTTCCAGACGTACCAGTTGCATTGATGCGCGTTGACGGCCACGCTTTACTGGTCAATTCAAAAACGTTACGTTTGGCTAAGATAACGGCAGGCTCTACGCTTCCAGGCGGTGAAGTGGTTGTAAAAAATGGGCAGCCAACTGGAGTTTTGGTCGACAATGCGATGCAATTCGTTAAACGGATTACTCCCCAACCCGATAATGCCGACAAAGCCAGAATGCTACGTGCCGCGGAGAAAGTCTGCGTTTCGCTGGGCCTGACTACTATTTCTGATGCAGGTATTAGTCCCGACGAAATCAATCTGATCGATAGTTTGCATAAAGCTGGCCAATTAAAGATCAGAGACTATGCCATGGTCAGTCTGGGTGAACCAAATCTAAACTACTTTCTAAAACGTGGACCTTTTCAAACGGATCGGCTAACAGTACGTTCTTTTAAACTCTATGCCGATGGAGCGCTTGGCTCTCGTGGCGCCTGTCTGCGTCGCCCCTACAGCGACCGACCCGAAACGGGCGGATTCCTCTTACTTAGCCCAGCCGAACTGGAACGTGTTACCAAACTGCTGCATGGCAGTGGCTTTCAGGCAAATACTCATTGCATTGGCGATTCGGCTAATCATCTGATGCTGGACTTGTACGGAAAGCTGTTAAAGGGTCATAACGATCGTCGCTGGCGTATTGAACATGCCCAGGTCGTATCGCCCGAAGACGTCCAGAAATTTGGCCTGTACTCGGTTATTCCCTCCGTGCAACCTACACATGCTACGTCCGACATGTACTGGGCAACTGACCGGCTGGGACCAGTCCGGGTAAAAGGAGCCTATGCATTCAAGGACTTAATGAAACAAAACCACGAAGCATCGGGTGGCCTGATTGCTTTCGGCAGTGATTTTCCTGTGGAAGCCGTTAATCCACTATTTGGCTTCCACGCGGCTGTTGCCCGGCAGGATGCCAAAAATTTTCCAGCCGGTGGCTACCAGATGGAAAATGCCGTCGACCGCAAATCAGCCTTGCTGGCCATGACTCGCTGGGCGGCTTATGCCTGTTTCGAGGATGAGTTGCGGGGCTCTATTGCACCCGGCAAACAGGCTGATTTCGTTATATTGGATCGAGATATAATGACCGCTCCCAACACCGAACTGCGACAAACGAAAGTAAAGCAAACCTGGATAGGTGGCGAACGCGTTTATTAGGCTAGTATACCCCTTTCACTTCGTACAGTAATTTATTGAACATAACCGTATCGCCAGCTTTCCGGCCAGCCAGTGCTACACCAATCGGCGAGCCCGGCGATACGGCAAATACATCTGTCTTATCAACCGTAAGTTTCCCAGCGCTGATACTGATAAAAAACCGCCCCCGGCTGGTCTGCACCAGACTGCCCGGCTGTACAGTTGTATACTCTTTTTCTACATTGATTCGACTCAGTTCCCGTTCCAGCGTTAAGGCCCCATCGAGTTGCTGGGCATGTCGATCCCGCTCTAGCTGAGCCATCGCCCGGCCCGTTTCATATTTATCGCCAGCGCTGCTTTTGGATTCAGAATTCGCTGATTCCTGGGCTTCTTCCATTGCCTTACGAGCGATATCAATACGTTGCTGAACGTATAGCCGGCATTGCTCCATTAATCTCCCTTTCAACTCTTTTGCTATAAAACTCTGGCTCACAGTATAATCTACGGTTATTAGCGTACTAATTCCAAAATCACATTAACTCTCACATACTCGTAGGATGATTAAATACCTTACAACATTGCGCGTACCCTAATCTACTATTTCCCTAGATTTCTCTAAACAACGGTTGTTGCTTTTGACTTATAAAATCGGGTATTATACAAGCAACGTTATGGAAACAAAAATTCCCCCTCAACATCAAAATACGCAGCCAGGCATTGAGGCCGAACTCGTTCCTCAGCCCAAAATAATTCGTGATACGTATAAAGGAGCTAATAAACTAAAGGGTAAAGTGGCTCTGATTACGGGTGGCGACTCTGGAATTGGGCGAGCTGTAGCTGTGCATTTCGCGCGGGAAGGTGCTGATGTCGCTATTTCTTATACTCCTCGCGAAGAAATAGATGCACAGAGAACGAAAGAACTGGTAGAAGCAGAGGGTAGGCAATGCCTGCTGCTGCCGGGCGATATTCGTCAGGAGACGTATTGCAGGCAAATCGTCGACGACACAATCCAGCAACTGGGTCAGTTGAACATTCTGGTCAACAATGCAGCTATCCAGCTACAGCATCAAACGCTGGAAGAAGAAAGCGATGAAGATCTGTTAGCAACCTATGAAACTAACATTTATTCGCTCTTTCGGGTAACGAAAGCGGCTGAACCCCACCTAAAAAAGGGCGATTCTATTATTAACACTACATCGGTTACTGCCTATCAGGGCCGCGCCGACTTGCTGGAATACTCATCGACAAAAGGAGCTATTATGGCGCTCACGAGAGCCTTATCCAGCAATCTAATTACCAAAGGTATCCGCGTGAATGCGGTAGCACCGGGGCCTATCTGGACGCCACTTAACCCAGCCTCTGTAAGCGCGGAGGAAGTCGCTGAATTCGGAAAAGACGTTCCTATGAAACGCCCTGGTCAGCCCTGTGAAGTAGCCCCCGCTTACGTATTTCTGGCATCGGACGATGCGTCATATATCACCGGTCAGGTATTGCATCCCAACGGCGGTACAATCGTTAACACCTAGTCAGTTTCTTGTTTATCGTCGGTAGTTCTGGCTGGCGGATATCACGATAAACCATACCTCAAAACTCAATTCGTTATGGAACAAATGGAAATGGAACCTAAGGCGCAGCGTCAATACGAGCAGCCGGGCCTGGAATATAAAATGGACCCACAACCGATTTACATTCGGGATAACTACCAGGGATCGGATAAGCTGAACGACAAAATTGCAGTTATTACCGGTGGTGATTCTGGAATTGGGCGGGCGGTAGCGATTCATTTTGCGCGGGAGGGTGCTGATTTGGCGATCCTCTACCATCCACGAGAAGATGAGGACGCACTGAAAACTAAGTCGCTCGTTGAGGCCGAAGGCCGACGTTGTTTGCTTATTGCTGGTGATTTAAAAGAAGTCGACTTTATAGAAAAAGCGGCCGAAAAAATCATTGCTACGTATGAGCGGGTAAATATTCTGGTCAACAACGCAGCGAACCACGTTGAACAGAAGGAATTTGGCGGCATTTCGGACCAGCAGATGCGCGAAACATTCGAGCTTAATATTCTGGCGATGTTCCGATTAACCAAACGCCTTTTGCCACATATGAACGCCAACGATTGTATTATTAATACTACGTCGGTAGTGTCGTATAGAGGCAGTAAAGCATTGATTGATTATGCTTCTACCAAAGGGGCCGTTACCGCATTTACCCGGTCGTTATCCCAAAATCTGGTAGAGCGCAATATCCGGGTTAATGCGGTAGCACCGGGCCCTATCTGGACCCCACTTATCGTAGCTACCAAGACGCTGGAAGAGGTAGGTAAATTTGGAACAGAAACTCCGATGGAACGTCCGGGCCAACCGGCGGAACTGGCGCCAGCTTACGTATTTCTCGCTTCGGACGATGCATCATATTTCACTGGTCAGGTTATTCACGTCAATGGCGGTGAACTAATTAATTCCTAACTCAATAGAAGGGGGCTCAAGATAAAGTCAGCCCCCTTCTATTGAGCCTCATACTACCAGGTAAGACGAAGAGTTGAGGATTGACGAGCAATTAGGGTAAAGTCATTTTTATAATAACTACAAATCAGAAGTAGCCATATATTTTCGTAGCTATTATTTTTCATGCTATAGACTATAAAATTCGAGAAATAAATCATTTATTCGGGAATAAATTATATTAGCTTCAAACTAGCACATTATACTAACATATACCTGGTAAGCCCTGACTTTGATCCTTAGCTAACCGGGGAGCACGTTCAGATTTATCTAGTTGACCACAACAAAAATAGAAAGCGGATTATGTAAGCTATGTTGCTGCTGAACGCAGAGCTTTGTGATAGTTTGTAAAAGCACAATCATCTAAATATCAACACCAAACACCCTTTTAACTGTTCAACCCTACCAATGAGCTTACTAACAAAACTTAAAAATGCCGCTAAGAAGGCTTTAAGTTCTACCAACAAACCAATTAGTGAATTTGAAACTGCTACGTTACCCTGGATTGATCGAACCGATGTGGATATTGACACCTTCGTTAAGCAGTATCAGCGTGGGCATGACTTCCCGTATGATTTAGGGGAAAAATTACGCTTCTGGCAACGTAACGGTTACGTCATCCTGGAACAGGCTATCCCATCTCAATGGGTTGATCAGTTCTGGGGCCAGGCCGAAGAGTTAATCAATCATCATGAACATTACCGAACGAATGTCAGGGTTGATCTACCTTCTTATGCAGCCCATCCAGTGATGGAAGCTAAAGATATTCCTGTTGACGTATTGAATGGTCCATATATTAAGATTATGGACTTTCACGACAACTCAGCATTGGGTAAACAAATCATGCTGCATGAACCTATTGTAACGTTCCTGGAAGCAGTGTTTGGCGATCGGGTAATTGCGATGCAAAGCCTGTTATTTAAATATGGAAGCCAACAGCCTACTCACCAGGATTTCGCCTACGTTGTCTCAGAAATTCCCAGTCATCTGGCGGCTGCCTGGATTGCCCTGGAAGATATTCATATTGACTCTGGCCCACTTTATTACTATCCGGGGTCGCATAAGCTTAAGAAGTTTGATTTCGGAAACACAGGCATTTTTTACAATGGGCAGTCGAAACAAAACCCGACTGATTTTGCTAACTACCTGGACGCCTTGTGTCAGCAGGTTGGTCTGAAGCGGGAAACTCTGCTGATTAAAAAGGGCGATGTTTTACTCTGGCATGCTTCGCTGGCCCACGGAGGAGACAGTATTCGGAACCCCGAGCTAACGCGTAAATCGTATGTTTGCCATTATTCGTCCGATAAGGCGTATCAACATCATCGCCAAAGCCCAAATACGGAACCCATTCGCCGATCTATAAACGGGGCTGATGTGTATGCCAACCCGTTAATGCCCGATCAGGAAGATATCTTTAAGTAAGGAAAAAACTGAATGAGTTTCTGAACAGGTAACGATTCAGAAACTAGCTAACATTCTTGAGGTCAAGTCTACCAATTATTTATCCGAGTGAGTAAACTTGACCTCATAGAGTTTGGGAAAGCTAAAAAGGTAGCCAAATTTGTCAATTGGAAGAAAACTCGTTCTCATAAATCAACATCGTTTTTGAGAAAATGATGTTGATTTATGAGATAACAATTTTAGATATTGATCCGTGATACTCTACATGATGAAACTTAAAATCAACTTCTAAACGAATTTTAAGGTGGGGTCTTTTCCCAACCAACTCAAGTAGTGCTCAAATAGAAATAACCGGGATTCAATGAACTTGCAAGCCCGACGAAGTAGGTCCAAGCCCTTTCCGAAAAACGAATGAGACTTATAACCGTTTGACCTTAAGCTAATTGGGTTGCGATTCTTATGTTAGTAGTAGCCAACTTTCCAACAGAAAACAAAGGTCAAACTTACGACAGCCATTAACTTTTTGAGCCGATCTGCCCCTTTTAAGTGCGTCTCTTCCAAGCGAAAACCCCGCTTTTTTAGGCTTTGGAAAAACGGCTCGATGCTCCAGCGATACCGGTAATGGGCAAACAGTTTTTTCACCGCCAAAGGCCCGCCTACCAATAACCAGTCACCATCCAGCTGCTTTAAAGCCATATTGAGCCGAACCCCGTCCACGATCACCTCCTTGAAGTAGCCTTCCTGATGCTGAGCCAGCAACGCATCCGCCCGCCAAACTTCGCCGTTTCGTAAGGTGAGCAAATGAGAAACAGGAAATCGCAGGGCGAAATCGATCTGATTGTCAATGAGCCATTTGAGCTATGTATTGCCGATAAATTCCAGGTCGCCTGTCAGCGATAAAATGCGTTCTTTACCAAAGAGAGTCACAAATTCGGCCAACAAATCAATGCGTTCTTGGCCGTTTGAATTCCCTTTTTTGTCGAGTATTGACCACAGAATCGGCAAGCCAACGCCCTGACTATAGACTGTTAAGGTCAGGATGTTGATGTTTTGCTGGCCGAACGTTCAATTCGTACGGTCGATACTGATGCGACACTTCTTAGTGGTCACAAAACTCATCAGCACACAGCCAATCACTCGATAGTCCAGCTCATAGTGAGCGAAGAAGGCTTGGATCCGTCGCAGATTTGATGGGTCTTTTACGGCTGCATTGAGCTTGGTAGCTAGTTCTGGAAATTGAACGCTTCGGGTCTCTATGATACTGAAAATGAGTGAGAAAATCATTTTTTGCCGGGCTAAGTGCCAGCGTGTTCCTACTTGTTGGGTGGCTGATTGGAAGATTTTTTCTACATTTGATGAGTAATGTTCAATCATTACGGGGCTGGTTTTTTGTTGCTTGGTCGCTACAAATTTCCAGCCTTTTTCTTGATTTTAAGTTTCATCATGTAGAGTACTTACAACTGTAAGATAGAAGCCAAATTTTGTCTTACATTTTGTATTATTTATATAAGATTGGTAGCTATTGCAAAATGTGATACAGTCGTGGAACTCCCCATTTCTAACCGCTACTTCACTTTTAAAGGCCGAACAGGTCAGGACACTTCCACAACTGTCTATTCTCAAGATCGACTGGATGTATCTTGGCTTTATCAACTCGGCACGTCACGTTAATAGTCTAACTACTAGCTAGACCTTAACCAAACGTTAAACTATAAAAATCACTATCAACAGTCCCATAATAATATTTTACCTATTGGTATGTAAAATATTATTATGGGACTGTTGATAATTATGTATACTTTTGACTGTTTATTACTTCTTTATAAAGGAACTTTGTCAGCTTGTGAAAAAACATAAAGTAAAGAAGTATCAAGCTCTAATATAAAGTGAAAAGTAAGCAAGGTGACTTCGAGTAGTTTGGCTTTTGTTTTTTCTACATACGTGCCTTCAGTCTCAGTTACTCTTACTATTCCATAGACATTTACTTAACATAAACTAGAAACCTACAACACAACTTTAAAAAACTGCTTTTTTTAAAGTTTAGACGACTTAGTGACTTAAATTGTCACCAAATCGTCTTATATGATCTATAATCAAACTCTTATGAAACAATTACTTTTACTACTTTGCCTATTCATCTCCATAGATATACATGCACAACCGCCCGTAGAATGGGCCGTCAAAGGTGGAGGTTCTGATCAAGATTATGGAACGGACGTTGCTACCGATGCATCAGGAAATGTCTATGTTACCGGCTATTTTCTATCGAATCAGATAACCTTTGGTAACGTAGTTTTAAATCGAGTTAGCCCTGCCGGTAAGGGAGATGTTTTTTTAGTTAAATATGATCCTTCCGGAAATGTCATCTGGGCCAGAAATGCAGGAAGAACGGATACGAACCATCCTAAGGTAGCGGTTGACCCAACTACTAACAGTGTCTATTGGGCAGGAGAATTTGCAGGACCGAGCATTACGTTCGGAACAATAACTCTGACCAATCCCAACTATTCGACGCAGAGCTTTCATGCCATCGAATCTACCTTTCTTGTAAAACTGGATGCCAATGGAAATACGATGTGGGCAAAAAGTGGAAACGGAAAAAGCTATGCCTATCCCAAAGGTATCACCGTCGATGCGTCTGGCAATGTATATATGGCGGGTGCATTTGGCGGAAACCAACTTACGTTTGACGGAGTTTCGTTAACCAGCACCGACGATTATGCTTCTATCGATGCCTATCTGGTTAAATATGATACGAATGGGAATGTGGTTTGGGGTAAAAGTTTTGGATCTGGCTACTCCCAGGAACAAACTACGGGCGTAGCGTCAGATGCTACCGGGAATGTGTATATAACCGGCTTATTTGAAAATCAAACGATAAGCTTCGGCAACATAACATTAACCAACAGTATGGATTTGGTTAATAGTGGAACCTATCGAAATAGTGAAGTTTTTATTGCTAAATTCGATGGTAATGGAAATACCATCTGGGCAAAAAAAGCAAGTGGAGTAGGGAACAAATACCCTACCTCTATAGCTGTAGATGCGACAGGGAAACTCTACATAACAGGGCAATTCATTAGCAATACGATACAATTTGATAACATAACCTTATCCGGCGGCAACCCACAACAATATGCCAATAACATATTTTTAGCTCAGTATGACCTGAACGGGAATGCCATTTGGGCGAAATCTGCCGGTGAAGCTCAAGTCAATAAAGTATTGACCGACGCTTCGGGATCTGTCTATACGACCGGCTTTTTTCGCAACAGCCTTAGTTTTGGTGCCATCACCCTAAGCTCTCCAAATAATAATTATAACGCTTTTATAAACAAATATGATGGGACTGGTAATGTGATTTGGGCCAAGAGCGAAGGAGGATCAGGATATGATGGGGGGTATTCGCTGGCTACCTATAACAACGCCCTTTATCTGACCGGTATATTTACAGGAACAATACCTGTGGGCACAACTTCCTTAACCAGTTCGGGAGAAGCGGATGTCTTGCAGGTGAAGTATGATTCGAAAGCTTTGCCAGTCAATCTGGTTTATTTTACGGCTCAACTAGTGAACAAACAAGCCCTGTTAACTTGGAAAACGGCCTATGAAAAGAATAACAAAGGATTTGAGGTGCAACGTAGTATCGACATGAAATCCTTTGAAACTATAGGGCTTGTGTCCGGCCGCGAGCAGGGGCCCGGTAGCTACTCATTTATCGATGAAATACCGAAAGCAGGTGTAAATTATTATCGTTTGAAACAGATCGACTGGGATGGTACTTATTCCTATTCTCCAGCAAGAGCTGTCGTTACCAGCAGCATGGTGACTCTATACCCGAACCCGGCAAGCGACTGGATTTTTGTTGAGTCGGAGGATACGAAAGGCGAGTTGATCATCACAGACATGACCGGAAAAATTGTTGTTTCAACAGCGGTAAATGGCCGAGGTCAGCAATTTTACATAGGCCATATTCCAGCGGGCAAGTATTTGTATCAACTGAATTCGACCCGGGGCGCCTTTATTAAAGAATAGAAGTGTAAGCTTAGAAACGGTTGGAGTTAGTGAGTTAGATTGGAAAGTTATGCCTTTGGAAGTACGATCAAGAAAATCATACAGCTAGTTGAACGAACTTCGTAACTGCAAATCTACTACTTTGCCGGGGCTTTGTCGGATGGAGGTTTATTCTATTCAGAAAAGTCTATTTTCCTTTACTTCGAGTCTATTTCTTAGAAAAGTTACTTAACACGAACTGTGTTAAGTAACTACCTCTTATACCTGAAGGCTAAATAACTCATCACCATAGGGTAGTAAGTACCATGGTTTATTCAATCAATAAGCACCGTTAGCCCCTAACCGTTGGCAACCATTTTTTACTGCTGATCAATGTTCAGGTTCGCTATACTATTGACCGACAGTTAAACTACGCCTGACTGTTCAATATCCTGAAGAATCTCTCTCTAGGAGGAAAATCTTAACTAAGCTATCCCACCATTCACCTGTGCCAAGGGTCTGATTTTAGATGTAATAGGCAAATACTGGCACTGGTTAGAAAGAGTCCTATGCTCTTTATAATCGTCCAGAAGCTATTTTCAAGGGGATTTGCTGGCTAATCATGAATAAGTGTACCAAAGATAATCCCTTTAGCTATTCTCACTAAACGCTCAATTCCTGCGATAGCTTTCACAAAGGCAGTCGTGAATTATTTACAGAAACGGCAACACAAACTTAAGTAACGCATTTGATGGTCCCGCGCCGGCGTACCGGCCACCGCGGTTCCTTTTTTAGCTTTACCCAGTAACAAATAGTCGAGTTTGGGCCATGGATTGCTGAACAAAAATCAGAGAAGTATAACTCAATGAAACTTATTCCAGTAGTGCAAACTCGGCCAGATAAACCAGCGCTCCAGCAATGTAGCCAATGAAAGCTAACCAACTGATTTTCCGCAAATACCAACCGAACTCCAGCTTTTCCAGGCCCATAACAGCCACCCCGGCTGCTGAGCCAATAACCAGAATACTTCCGCCCGTACCTGCACAATAAGCCAGAAACTCCCATAACTTGCTATCGGTCGGAAAGGTCTGCATATCATACATACCCATAGCAGCCGCCACAATCGGTACGTTGTCGACAACTGCTGAAGCAAGCCCAATCAGAAGAACAATACTATCCAGATTACCAATTGTCTGGTTCAACGATTCGGCCAAATTCCGCAATACACCCGTCGTTTCTAACGTACCAACAGCCAGCAGAATACCCAGAAAAAACAAAATACTAGGCGTATCGATACGGCTTAAGGCATAAGCGGGCGTAAATTTCTGTCGATCAGCTTCATCTTTGTCACTATGTAATACTTCGGATACAACCCAGATTATACCCAAAACCAGCATCATACCCATGTAAGGCGGTAAATGCGTAATTGTCTTGAAAACGGGTACGTAAAGCATTCCACCAAGCCCAACAGCCAGCATAATCCGTCGATCCCGGCGGGCAGTTGGCGTTACATAGGGGCGGCTAACACCTCTTTTTTCAGTTGTTACGACGCTTTCCTCACCGGGCTTAATCTGCAGCGTGAGAATAGACAACGGAATTAGTAGAGCAACCAGACTCGGCAACAATAACGAACTGATTATTTTGGCAGTGGTAATCTGTCCGCCAATCCAGAGCATGGTCGTTGTTACGTCTCCAATGGGCGACCATGCCCCACCGGCATTAGCCGCAACGATGATCATCCCCGCCATAAGCTGACGCTGTTCCGTGTTACGTATTAGTTTGCGGGATACCGATACCATCACGATCGATGAGGTCAGGTTGTCCAGCAGAGCCGACAAGACAAACGTTAACAGGCTGATTATCCAAAATAAAACTCGCGTATTACGACTGGCAATACGGTCGGTAATCAAGGTAAAACCATCATGCGCATCAATCAGCTCAACAACAGTCATGGCTCCCAGCAGGAAGAACAAAATCTCGGCAATGCCAGCCAGGTGTTCGCTCAGGTGGTGAACGACCGATTCAGCGTCTGAACTTATCAATGCATAAACCGCCCAGCAAACCACTCCCGTGATCAGTGCAGTAGCCGTTTTATTGATCTTGAGCGGGTGTTCGAGGGTAATCAGTAAATAACCGATAACAAAGAGGAAGATAAGAGTTACTATCATAACGGGAATTTCGTATCACTACGAATTGTTTTATCAGCAAATGCTGTAAGCTTACACAAACTACAAAAGCACCGTATTTATAAGTCGCCCCTGCATGTCAAAGTTCATTATTCGTGTTTCTTCGCTTGGTCCAGACGGCATGGCCTTGTTCCCATTTATTCTGGTTCGCAAGGCTGATCCAGGCAAGGTATTGATCAATCATGAGCGCATTCACCTACGTCAGCAAGCGGAGTTAGGCATTCTTTTGTTTTACGTATGGTACGTAGCAGAATACCTAATTCGGCGGTTCCAGTACCGCAAACACTACACTGCCTACCGCAATATCAGCTTCGAACGCGAAGCATTCGCCAATGAAGATAATCTGACCTACCTGCAGACGAGGCCATTCTGGGCGTTCTGTAAATACTTGTCTAGCGCTAACGTATGACGTTTTAGGTACGTAATATGTCATACTTCCTACGTAGCGTCTACTCCTCACTCACGGTTGGTTTTTGCCCCAAGCCTCCAGCCATCATTACTAGTAACGATAACACAATAACCAGGATAGGAATCCCGTCCCGAAAGCCAATAACCCGCATTTCGGCCGGAATATTCAGATAAAGCAGAATGGTAATCAAACCTCGGGGCGCAATCCAGAGCAGTGGTTTAACCGGCCCCTGATACGTCAGGCGGAGCGTAACCCAACGCCAGCCAATAATAACGGCCACAAAAATAGCACTAACAATTAACGCATCACGATCCAGTAACTCACTGGTAACAGCCGTATAGCCCAAAATCAAAAAGAAGAACGTTCGGACCACAAAGGCTCCCTCGGCTGTAAGATTTTTGAGCTGATCCAGCTCCCGTTCAAATAAGTCGTTTTTCAGGACTCGACTGAGCTGACCCCGAATAAAAAGCTCGGTATTGTTCAAAAACAGCCCAAAAATCAAAATCAGGATCAGCGATGAAAGGTGATTTATTTCGGCTACAGCATAGACCAGAAACAGTACCGAAATGATTGGCAGAAATTTAATGCGATGGTTGATCCGGCCAATCAGGTACAGCAGTAGCAAACAGCACACTAATGATAAAAGCGCCATAACCAGCATATCGCGGGCAAAGAACCATACGGCACTCAATACAGAATCACGGCTTAATATCAGGAAGTTAAATACCAATACCCCAATTATCCCCGCAAAAGCCGATTCATAAATAACAAATTCGCCCTGGCCAACGGATAGGTTGGAAACACTGGGTATGGCAACCGCGCTACTAATGATAGAAAAAGGTAAAGCGGCAATCAGGCAATGATAAAACGAGTCGTTCAGCAGTAAATACAGTACGCTGGCCAACAGAAACGTAATACCGGCAACCGACAGCAGTGAGGCCAGTAGCGTGCGCCGTATTACGTTTAACTTTTCGGTATGTAACTCCAGATCCAGCCCATTTTCAAGCACAATAAGAATCAGACCCAGGGTACCCAGTATCGGTAGAACGGTATTGACAACAGGGAGTTGAACGCCCAAATAATTAGTCGCCTGTCGGGTCAAGCCTCCCAGCAGCAACAGCAATAATACTGACGGCGTTTTAAATCGATTGCTTAATAGGTCAAAAGCATAGGAAATCAAAACCGACAGGCTAAGAACAATAATCAGAATCGAAGAATCCATATTCCGTTAACAAGTAGCAGTCAGCAGGGGTCCGGTAAAAGCCAGTTAATCCTGAGTCAACAAAAGTAGTAGCAAACAGGAAACCAAAAGCGGTTTTAATGAATTGCTTACCGTCTTTTGGTCCTGGTGGATTAGCTACGACTATGATACCTAGCTGCTATTGTTTTGCGTAGTAATATAGATTTACGGACGCGGCACTGGCGCGCTCGCTGATCGTAAAAAAGCCTTTCCCCTCCCGATCAAAACCAATTGCCTCTCCCTGAGGTTCTGCTTTGACCACCAACTGACGGGCGGTGTTCTTTTGCATCGCGTCGGCAACAGACTGGCCAGCATTACGTTTCCAGTGAAAAACCTGAAGGTAAGTACGTAATAAAATTTCCGAACCGTCGGGCGAAATACCTGCGCTTGTTACGTAAGTAAATGGCAGCTCACCGTAGGCTTCCAGCGTTGTTACCTGATTAATGTCCTGCGGATAGGGCAGTCGGTATAAACGTACTTTCGACTCCCGTTTGGAAATAATCCAGGTATCGTGGGTTTGCGGATCAACAATCATAGCTTCTGCATCGCGGGGGCCGTCAGGATATCTGAAATTGATACGTTCCACTTGCCCGATAGACTCCTGTAAGCTCGCTGGCTCCAAAAAACGATAGATCACACACGTTGGCCGTTGTGCGTTATTATCACCAAAATCACCAATGTAGAGGTAATTCCTACCATCCTGCGGCCCTGGTCCAATCGCCATATCTTCCCAATCGACATTAGTAGCATTCGGAATGTTGATTTTCCCTTTCAAACTACCATCATGCCCCAACAGGGCCAGCTCTGGCGGACTGCCACTATCCTGCTCAATCCAGATAGTACCAGGCATTGATCGGCTATCGGCTAAACCAGAGGCCTCGTCTACCTGACCGGGTGGAACAGGCGACACCGTTGGATTACTACTAAACTTGATATCATCTGGCGATACTCCAATGTTACAGGAGAAAACGCCCAGTGTACCAAGAACGAATATGATAATACGCATGAACATTTCAGGTTGATTCGATCGTCAAAGTAACGAAAAGCATGACGAAAATGATTTATCCTTTTCCGACAAACTATCGAATGTATAAAGCAGGCGGCATGGTGTAGGATGTATGAAGTATAATGTAGGATATATGCCAGGAGCCCCACACATCATAGATCCTACTTAACCTCCGGTAGAAGAATACGGAACGTAGCACCACTGCCTGGCTGGCCATGCGCAGTAATATATCCTTTATGATTCTCCACTACTTTCTGTACAATAGCCAACCCGATACCGGTTCCCTGGTAATCACTACGCCCGTGCAACCGCTGAAATACCTGAAAAATACGTTCGGCATGGTGTGGTTCGAAACCAATACCATTGTCTGATACGTCGATTAAATGAAACATACGATTAGCATCCGACGGTCTGACCGATATGGTAGCCTCGGCCCCACGAAGCAGGCGCGACGTAATGACAACAACTGGCTTACGATCCGTATGCGCAAATTTCAACGAGTTGCTGATCAGATTCTGAAACAACTGACGAAGTTGAGGAACATCGCCCTTAATGATTGGCAACGGATCAACTTTTATCGTAGCCTGCTTGCTATCGATTGCTGTTTCAACATCATTCAGCACATCGTCTACGATCCGATTGAGATCCACGGCAACACTTATTTCCTGCTTTCCCGAAACCCTTGAATAAGCCAGTACATCTTTAATCAATACCTGCATTCGGGCAGCCGCTGATTGCATACGCTGAATCATATCGGCACCCGACTCTCCAATTATTGGTGCATACTGTGTTTGAATGATATCGCCAAAGGCCTGGATTTTACGTAAAGGCTCCTGCAGATCGTGGCTGGCTACGTAGGCAAACTGCTCCAGATTCTGATTCGACTGCTGAAGTTCAGTAATCGACCCTTCCAGTTGCTGTTGAAGTTGTTTAAGCGGTGTATAGTCGCCGAACGTTACCAGCACTTCGTCGCCCATTTTGGTGGCCATAATATCCAGCCAGGCATCTATTCCGCCACCATCGTAATGAAAATCAAACCGTTGCGCCTTGCCAGTTCGATACGTCTGGTAGTAAAAATCGAATAAGCCATTCGTTTTGTAATCAGGAAACCACTTACTGCCTAACTCGCCGGTTACCGTTTCAGATTCCTGACCTACGTAGGATGCCAGCTGTTTATTGGCTAACCTAAAACGGAAATCAACCACTTCCGACCGCTCGTTACGTACTGGGCTAAACAGAAAAATACCGGTTTGCGACGTATCGATTACGGTTTTTAACTCGGCGCGCGATCGCTCTAATTCCTGCTGCGCCTGCTTAACTTCAGTGATGTATTGAAATACAGTCAGTACATCATCGCCTTGCCGAACAATAGTAATATCGGCCCACAAATCAACTTCATCATCGGAGAAATGATTTTCGTACCGCTGTGTCTCGCCCGTTTGCAGCGTTTTTACCAATCGATCGAAGAATCCTTTCTGGGCCGACACCGGAAACATAGAGAACAACGTATTCCCTTTCATGAAATCCAGCTCCCGCCCGGTTGCCTTCGCAGCAATTGGATTGACCAGTTTGTACCGGAAATCAATAACTTCGTCAGCATCATTCCGAATCGGTTCATACAGCACTAGCGCCGTAGGCGAATTATCGATTACGGTTTGCAGCAAATCGGCGGTTTGCTCAATTTGCTGTTGAATCCGGCGCGATTCCGTAACATCATTGTAGGTTACAACAAGTCCATCGCCTAATTTGCTGGTACTGACATGAACCAGCAGACTTATATTGTCGGCATCATAATAAAGCTCCTTTTGCCCTTCAATACCAGTTTCTATTGTTTCGACGTATAGATCGAACAGACCAGCCTCCTTAATTCCTGGGAAATCGACTAGTGCTAACCGCCCAATGAGCTGATCCAATGGTTTCCCGGCTACCCTGGCCCCAATTTCATTAGCCGCCGTAATGAGTAAGTCAATGAGTTCACCATGCTCATTCCGAATGGCTTCAAACGCCATAATACCATTCGAAATACCATTTAGAACACTGTGGAGAAGCCCTGATTGGTGTTTGTAATTTAACAGGTCCTTTTTTTGCTGCGTAATATCAACTCCGGTTACAACACAACCGTCGCCAATTTTTGAAATGGACGTATCATACCAGGCATCCACATCAGGGAAATAGTGCTGCGCCCATATCGTTTGCCCTGTTTCGACAACCTGACAGAACAGCGTAAACTGACCTGTTTCGCGCGAGTCTGGGCGGAACCCGAGGAGTGTGTAGTCAAGCGGATCTTTACCGTATCGCTTTATTACGTCCTGACGAGCAACGGGATTAGCCAGACGTACGTTGAAATCGACAATCTCTCCCGCTTCGTCCCGAATCGCTTCGTAGACAAAGATGTTGCTGATCGATGTATCCAGAATTGTTTGCAGCAGTCTGGTTTCTTCCTGGCCTTCGGCTCCATCGACCTTCAACCGTGTTACGTCGCGCGTAACCTGTAAAATACCATCCTTGAATTTAGATCGGGAAATAAGTTGCCAGGCATTGAGTGCCGTATCGAAACACGTTTGCTCTTGCGCCACCCCAGTCTCAAAAACTGTCCGCATAACGGTGTAGGCGACCAGTTGATGCTGATGTTCAGACGATGTCTCATTCAGCAACGTTGCTCCTATACGAGCCAGATTGCCATCTGGGGAACTTGTAACAGCTTTTTGATTGGCATACTCAACACGAAAATTGATTAGCTGATCATGCTCGTCACGGAGTGCCCGCATCCATATAACGGAATCGGGCAAGGCATCGAGCAATTGCGCAATTTCGAGATCGGCAGCCTGATTAGAGTACATTCTTCATTAACGTTGTTTAAGAGCCGCCCTACTATATGGCTATAGTTGATGCGCAGAATTTTCCTGATAATTAGGAGAACGAAGGTACATAATTTATGTACCCAAATCTATGAAGACGAATTGGCTCGCTTAAATGGCCCTTTTATAGCCTTTCCCATTCAATTTCAGCTTATATTTATTGCTTCCATTAACCAATGCTCAATTGTCTATGCTTCACAACCGAACTACTCTCCGAAAAAAGCTCCACCCTCTTCTCTGGCTACTGGCGCTCTCGCCCCTTGCTGGCCAGGCGCAGGACACCCAGGGTTACCAAACCCCTCCCAAAACGCTGGCCGATCTGGTAACGGCCCCGCTTACTCCTACCGTTCGCATGGCGTCCAAAAGCGACATGATGCTTATTCTGGAACAAGCCGCGGCTCCCAGTATTGCCGAATTGTCGCAACCCGAACTGAAACTAGCTGGTTTGCGGATGAACCCGGCCAACAATGGTCCTAGCCGTGTGCAATACATAACCGGCCTTAAGCTCAAAAAGCTGACCGATAAAGACAGCAAGGCCATAACCGGCCTCCCAGCCTCTCCGCTGATTAGCTTTGTTCAATGGTCGCCCGACGATTCGAAAGTGGCTTTTGCCAACTCTACCGACAATCGTATGGACCTCTACGTTGCTGATGTAGCCACGGCCAGTGCGCAAAAAGTGGGCTCCATCGCCCTGAACGGAACGCTGGGTATGCCGTATCGCTGGCTATCCGATAGCAAGGGCTTAATCGTAAAAGCGATCCCAGCGAACCGGGGAGCTGCCCCAGAAGTCAGCCGGGTTCCTTCCGGCCCGACCACTCAGCAAAACATCGGTGGACAACGTGGGCAGGCACCAACGTATCAGGATTTGCTCAAAAACCCATCCGACGAGCGCCAGTTCGCTTACTACACTACGTCGCAGGTGGTTCGGCTCGGGCTCGACGGATCAACGACGCCAATTGGTCAACCCGGCATTATCATCTCGGCTGACCCGTCTCCGGATGGACAGTACGTCATGGTTGAAACGGCTCATACCCCCTTCTCCTATCTGGTTCCGGTTTACCGTTTCCCGCTCAAAACAGATGTCTACGCCGTCACAGGCTCGCTGGTTAAGAGCCTTAATGATAGCCCTTTGCAGGAAAACGTTTCCTACAGCCGCGATGGTGTTGCTACTGGCCCCCGTGACTTCAACTGGCGGGCCGATGCTCCTGCTTCTGTTTATTATACTGTTGCTCAGGACAATGGCGATCCAAAAGTTAAAGCCGACATTCGCGACAAGGTTTATCTGGTAGATGCGCCATTTACGGCTCAGCCTAAAGAAATCTATGCATCCCAATTCCGCTTCGGTGGTTTTGATTGGGGCAATGAATCGACTGCTTTTGCCAGTGAACGCTGGTGGCAAAGTCGTAAAACGATCACCAAAATCGTTAACCCATCCAACTGGCAAACGTCAGTGCTTTTTGATCGTTCGTACGAAGATCGTTACTCCAACCCAGGTCAGCCCGATACGAAAACGAATCAGTATGGCCGCGAGGTGCTAAATCTGTTACCTTCCGGCGAGATCGTTATGGTGAACCCACAAGGCTCATCGCCCGAAGGTGACCGTCCGTTCGTGAGTCTGCTGAATCTGAAAACCAAGCAGAGCAAAGAATTATGGCGTTCGGTGGCTCCTTATTTCGAGCGTCCTATTGCCGTATTGGATGCAACCAAACAGGTTATCCTGACCACGCGCGAATCGCCCGACGAAAGCCCTAACTACTACGTTCGGAATCTGAAAGCGCGCATCGCTCCTATTCAGGCCACGTTCTTCCCACATCCTTATCCAAATCTAAAAGGCATCCAGAAGCAACAACTGCGCTACAAACGTAACGATGGTGTTGATCTGACCGCTACGTTGTATTTGCCGGTTGGCTACAAAAAAGAACAAGGCCCATTGCCTACCTTCCTGTGGGCGTATCCGGCTGAGTTTAAAAGCAAAGATGCTGCTGGCCAGGTTTCGGGTTCACCCTATCAGTTCAACCGGATTAGCTTCTGGGGAGCTGCTGCGTTTGTAACAATGGGTTACGCCATTCTCGACAATGCGAGTATCCCCATAGTAGGTGAAGGCGACAAAGAGCCCAATGATACGTATGTAGAGCAATTGGTAGCGAGTGCTAAAGCGGCTATCGACGAAGGCGTTCGGTTAGGCGTGGTCGATTCGAGTAAAGTAGGCGTAGGTGGGCACTCATACGGCGCTTTCATGACAGCGAACCTGTTGACGCACAGCCGTTACTTTAAAGCGGGGATTGCCCGTAGTGGTGCCTATAACCGTACCTTAACGCCGTTTGGCTTCCAGAACGAGCAACGTACCTACTGGCAGGCTCCTGAAGTCTATAGCAAAATGTCGCCATTCATGAATGCCGATAAAATGAAAACTCCGTTGATGCTGATTCACGGCGAGGCTGACAACAATACCGGTACGTTCCCGATTCAATCGGAACGCTATTACAATGCCCTGAAAGGTTTCGGCGCAACAACCCGACTGGTATTTCTACCCTACGAAAGCCACCACTATGATTCGAAGGAATCGCTCCTGCACATGTTGTGGGAAATGAACGGCTGGCTCGACAAATATGTCAAGAACCCATCTGCTACAGCCAGCACCAATGCCGCTGGTAAAGTGGGCGGTGGCAGCAAATAAGACGTAACTTAAAAGCCGTCCCGGCTTAGCGAAGAGAAATAGCTAAACCGGGACGGCTTTTTTATTGATGTAAGCTGTTAACCTCGTACGTTCAGGCAGGCTGAAGCTGGGTTGTAACAGCAATCCGATTCCAGGCATTGATGGTTACGATAGCCATAATTACCTGAGCCAGATAACTACTACCGAGTAACGCTTCGGCCCGTTGATACGTAGCGTCTGAAACCCGGCCGGTAATCAGCGTTACTTCTTCAGTTAAGGCTAAAATCGCCCGTTCTTCTTCCGTGAAAAACGGAGCTTCACGCCAGGCACTCAGAGCGTAGATCCGTTGTTCGGTTTCGCCAGCCTTCCGGGCATCTTTTGTGTGCATATCAATACAGAAGGCACAGCCGTTAATCTGCGACGCTCTGATTTTGATGAGTTCCTTGTGGGTTTTCGTCAAATCACTCGCACCCAAATATTTTTCCAGGCCCAGCATAGCATTATAGGCTTTAGCCTCCGTTTCCAGGATATTGATTCTCTTGCTCATTGTCTTTGCGATTAGTAAGTCGATTGTTTGATTTACGTTGCAAAGGTGGGCGTTGGCCTGCTCTGAAAAAATGAAACTAGTTTAAGAAATGATTCGCCACGCCCATAAATTTTTCGGGCTGATCAGTTGCGTTTAGCCCTGATTTTACTCAAAAACTGCGGTGTAAAACCCAGATACGAAGCCAGCATATACAACGGCACTCGCTGCGCAAAATCAGGAAACATGGCCGTGAACTGGTTGTATCGATCTTCGCCCGACAGATTGTTCATAAATTCAATACGTCGCTGAGAAGCCGTGTAGGCACGTAGCAAGACCAACCGAAAATAGCGTTCCAGCTTAGGAACTTTCGCCAGCAATTCGTCCTGCACACTGGCTTTTAGTTCGATAATTTCGGTATCCTCAACGGCCTGAATGTAATACTGGCTGGGCCGCTGACTCGTCAGGCTTCCGTAATCAGCAATCCACCAGTTCTCAAGCCCAAAGTGAGTAATCTGCTCCTGTTCGCTGGTGGTTATAAAAAACAGCCGCAAACACCCCGAACTGATAAAATAATTGGCCGCACAAACCTTCCCCGGCTCCAGCAAAAAGGTCTTTTTTGCTACGTGTCGATGACTGAGAAATGAACAGAGCACCTCAATTTCCGACGGCTCTAAATCAACGTAGCGCCGAATATGGTCTAGAAGAGACTGGTAGATCATCAGGCTTCCATTCATTTGATTGGGGGTTTATAGATGAAAGCAACCAGCACCAGGCAACTAACCAATATAATTTCGGTTAACGTATTGTCGTAAACCAATTGGCTGGCATCGAGTAGCCAAAAGTACGATACGTAGCCTGGCAAAGCACTGCCGATTTCCCTTTTGCTAAGAATTCACCTTGTTAATCAGACAAATAAATACACCTCACTTACTTTGTCGGCACTATGCGTCTGAAAGATAAACTACCCCTTAGCTATCTTTTATTTACGAGCCGAGGCCGAATTAACCGCTTAACCTATTGGACTGTATCTGCTTTTATCTGGAGCACATTCTACGTATTGCATACGCTTCTGAATGACTTTATTGGTGAAGGCGCTACGTATATTCTCTACCCTTTGCTGCTTGTCTCGCTGGTTGCTACAGCCACCAAACGACTCCACGATATCAACCGCTCCGGCTATTGGCTATTGATCGTGCTGATTCCGGTTCTTGGCGCGCTCTGGCTGATTTATTGGCTTGGTTTCAAAAAAGGCGACAACCGGGCAAATCGGTTCGGAACCATACCGAACGAAGCCGCCGATTACCTCAAAAATGACGACGGCTCGCTAATACCTCATCTTAAAACGCAGGAACGTATCATTAATGACGTAACGCATCTGAATCCGGTTGTGGTCGCCGACGTTTTCCGGCCTACATCAACCGAGGAGTTACAGGAAAAAGTACGCACCACAACCGGCCCCGTTTCGGTGGGTGGTGGCCGCTTCAGTATGGGTGGCCAAACAGCCAGTCCGCATAGCCTGCACATCGATATGCGCGGCTTAAATCAGGTTATTCATTTTTCGAAAGCGGAGCGGATTATCAAAGTACAAACCGGTATTCGCTGGTGCGACATTCAGCGATTTATTGACCCGCATGATCTGAGTATCAAAATTATGCAGACGTACGCCAATTTTACGGTTGGGGGCGCCCTGAGCGTTAATTGCCACGGTCGCTACATGGGTCATGGCCCACTCATCCTGTCCGTACGTTCCGTTGAAGTCCTGCTGGCCGATGGATCGTTGGTCTACGCCAGCCGAACCGAAAATCCGGACTTATTTTTTGGCACCATCGGCTGCTATAACGGTCTGGGCATCATCGTAACCGCCGAACTTGATCTCGAAGAAAATCTGGCTGTTCGCCGGGTATACAAGAAGCTTCCCTACACGGATTACAGTTCCTTTTTTATTGATACGATTCGCGATAATCCGGAAGCCGTTTTCCATAATGGCGATATGTATCCACCGGCGTTTACGAACATGCGAGCCGTTACGTGGGTCAAAACAACCGAAAAACCAACTGTTAAAACCCGGCTCATGCCACTGCGCGAATCCTACCCGCTGGAACGCTATTTCATGTGGGCTTTCACGGAAACGATGCTGGGCAAATGGCGTCGCGAACACGTGGTTGATCCGCTCCTATACCTCACTACGCCCATTCACTGGCGTAATTACGAAGCGGGTTATGACGTAGCCGAGCTGGAACCACGTTCCCGGACAAAGCGAACCTACGTATTGCAGGAGTATTTTGTTCCGGTTCGGCATTTCGAGGTTTTTGCCCGGAAAATGAGCGAGATTTTCAATCGGTATAACGTCAATGTGATTAACGTATCGGTTCGGCACGCGTTGCCCGATCAAGGTTCCTACCTGGCCTGGGCTCGCGAAGAAGTATTCGCGTTTGTGGTTTACTACAAACAGCGAACCAACGACGTAGCAAAAAACGCAGTCGCGATCTGGACGCGCGAACTCATCGATGCGGTTCTGTCGGTAGAAGGCGCTTATTATTTACCATATCAGGCACACGCTACAGCCGGGCAATTTCATCAGGCCTACCCGAATGCCCGAAAATTATTCGCGTTAAAAAAGAAACTCGACCCCGATTTCAGGTTTCATAATATACTCTGGGACACGTATTACCAACCCGATAACAACTGAAAACCATGATAACGACCACATCAGAATTTCATACGGTATTCGACAATACGAAACCACGCGATGCTTTTTATCGCTTTTTGCAGGTTGTTTTTCACCTCTATCCGGAAGATAAATTTCATCACCTGATCGGCGAAGTCACGAAAACAGAAACGTCGGACGAGCGAATCTATAAAACGATTCAGGATCGTCTGCCGACTATAAAACCATTTCTGTCGGAGCTGACCTATGCTCTGCCCGCGCTCAAGGTTCAGAAAAAAGAGATGACCCGGCAGATGCTGAGCTTACTTCCTACCGGGGCTAAACTGAACGGGTATGCCGAAATTGGATCAACGGGTCGTTATATCAGCGATCTGCGTAAACACGTGCCCGTCAGTGGACCAATTTACCTCATCAACGACGTAGCGCCGACCTATGGCCCGGCCGATATTATGGAGCGCGGCCAACTAACCAAGCTCGGTACGTTCATAGAATCGCACGATTTTGATCCCATCAGCGCTACTGAGATTCCCGATGAAAGCGTCGATTTAGTGACCTGCCTGATTGGTCTTCACCACACCCGCCCCGAAAAGCTGGCTGGTTTTCTACAATCCGTTCGGCGCATATTACGTCCTGGCGGCTGGTTTATCCTGCGTGATCACGACGTCAAAAATCCAGACATGGCTACGTTCGTCTCGCTCGTTCATACGGTGTTTAATCTGGGGCTAAACGTCAGTTGGGAAACCGATCAGCAGGATTATAAGGATTTTAAACCCATTGAGGAATGGAGTAAACTCGTGACGCAGGAAGGGTTTACTGACGCGGGCAAACGGCTCCTGCAGGCGAATGACCCTTCAGACAATACGATGGTAATTTTCACAAAGAACTAAGCCAGCCCATGCTTCGCCTTCCCATTCTGACAGTTGTTATGGTCTTACTGGCCGTGGTTCTATATCTGCGTAAAGGTCGCCAGACACTAACGATTCCGGCGGGTAAAGGCTGTGTTGTTCCGAATGATTGGTTCGCAGCGAATCCGCATCCCATGACACCAGCCGATCATGTCCGGCCAGCCGACCAAACGTTTCTGACGTATCCTGAATGGTTTCTGGTACACAGCCCGGCCGAAATTGCTGATTATGCCAAGAACCACACGACCACTACGTTCCCTTACATGAGTCACGTTCGGCAGCTCTGGCAGAGTTACGGTATCGTGTACGACCAGATAAAAGCGACTTTTCCGTTCAATACGGGCTACCACGTCATGATCTGGGTTATTGGCGTAAGCACAACCGTAGAGTATGCCATGAAGGCGCTTTACGAAACGGTTGTTGGCCGATTAACCAATCCCGCTCATGGCTGCGTAGTGACCGACGAAGATAAATTTAACGCGCAGTTTACGCAGGATTATGTCGATTTTATTCGGGAATTACCGTGGTATGAATTTGATTTTACATCCCGCATTTCCCGGCTCTTCTCCGAAACATCGTTATGGGGCCCGCATTTCATCCGAAAATGTGAGCGCAAGTACATGCTCCTCACCGAATTAGTAGTGAAAGCGGGTTACGGCTATCTTATTAAACTCGGCACTAAAGCCGCTTACGACGAAGCGTTGCTCACCACGGCGGTTGTTGTTGATAAAGCCCCCGCTACGTTACCATCCAAAACGAAACTACTGAAAACGTATCCTGACGAGTCAGCCCTATTGCTTCTTCCCCGCTACGAAGCGTTCAATCCGGCCGCATCGGCTCTGGCACAACACGGTGTTACGTTCCGCGAAATTGCGGGCAATAACTCAGCCCTTCTCCTGACCGTCTTGTCGCCCGAAAACTGGCACCCTGATCGACCGGATTTTCGGGTTGTTTTCACCCAGCCTGTTCTGACAAAACCTGGCCTGAAGCGAGTTGCCCTGGTAACAACGGTTGGCCGACTTAACAAAACCATCCGATACGTTCAGGAACAGCACGTAACGATTGAGCACGTGTATGATTATTGAGTGAATCTAGATGGCAAATACCCTTATTGAAATTTTTGCATCAATTGAAATAGCTAATAATTTAGCCAATTCAAATGTGCCTACAATCTTATAAGCAAATCACAAAAAGCTATTAGACTATCTTGTATCTGTCTCTTATGTTATAGGTGAAGTTTAGCTTCAATACAAATCATATTACTTGGCTATTCTTCTTCATCAAATTCAAACGTAAACGGATTTACTTCTTTCCAAGAGAATCTTTCTTTTGGTCTCTCTTTCTCCCGCTCTAAATATTTTTCGGTTGCATCATAAATTATTCTATCAAACTGAAGTTGATCATCTTTAAAATGCAGTATACCTGAGATGACGGTTTGGCTGAAATTTTCCTCACCCCCATGCGCCGAATGATAAATAGACTTTTGTCCAAGTACAGTCCAGAAGACGCGCAAACCTTGCTGATTTAGCATGTCCAGAAATTCTGCTTTACAGATTAATAGACATGAATCTCCCGCTTTAGCGACGCTGGGATCAAAGCAAACTATTTGACCATTTGAATTAGCGAAAGTTCCTTCTGTTTCGGTAAACTGTAGTTTCAGCTTATCAAATAGAAAACTATTTGGCACATAAAAACTGATCGATTCCTCTTTCGACATATCATATTGTTCTGACCATATATAATCCTCGATAGGCACCATAACCGGCTCTAAATTTTCAATACCAGCATTGCGGTGATGGTAGCCGACGGTTATTCTTCTCCAAGGGTGCTGAATACATTCATCCTTTTGTGTCTGATCTACAAGTGAATTATAGGGTGGAGACCAGTAAAGTTCACGGCTAAATAGATCACGTTGTTCCCTATGTTCAGGCATCCACTTACCAAAAAAATCCTGAGTCTTCCCCCATTCAATAAACTTGCTATAGGCTTTATCGGATACTATATAGGCTCGAAGTTGATACCAAAGATTTTTCTTTGGCGTATGGTATTCATCCTCATGAGCAAGCGTGGGTTCTTGCCAAGAAGGATGCGACTCAAGGGAAAGCCATTCTTTGCCGTCTTCAGGATTAACGAATTGGATAAATTGTATTGGCTCAGGAAAGTCATCATGCAAGGATATCCAATTAGCGTGCGGCATTTGCCAATCAAATTCCTGATTTGGATTCCACCAAGTAACGTTCCCCTTTTTAACAGAAGTTTTTCTGATCAATATAGTAGGATCAATATCGCGTACAGACGGCTCCCAAGGACCTTGGTATGGAACTTCCTTATCATCACGCCAACGATCTCTATGAGTGACGTTATCAGAAACACGCGCGAGTAATTCATGCATCGCAATCCATTGATATTTTTTCCCAATTCTTTCGCTTTGCACGTCATCCCGACCATTTTTGAAACGTCCTATATATGCTTCAAACTCACCTAGCTTTTCAACATCATAGCCATATTTCTCAAATATCCACTGGACTGCTAGATTGCTTAATTGGTTAACACTAATATCTTTAGCCCAACCACTGAAATTGCCTTCAAATACATATCGCCCGAAATCACCATACATTCTACCCCCAGAGTTGGTTATCATTGAACTTAGAATTTCATTCTGTGACCAATGATACTTTTTGAAATCAGCAGATTTGTAATCTAACTTATATTTTTCATTAATTTCCTTATTAGTCGGAAATCGCTTCGGTAGTTTGCTTTTGTAGGGAGGCCTGATTTTTTGCAAATCATTTTTTTCAGCTAGTCCTAAATAATCAGCATATTCAATTACTTGCCGTGCGTAATCCCGAAGTAAAATGTGTGGGTAAACTTCGTCTCGATTAAAAATAGTGTGGTAAGTATAGTCACTCAGTATTTTTATTTTTTCTGTAGATTTTGTTCTCAAGGCACATCCGTATGCCACTGCCCACAACCTCTCATATACATACGGGTCATTAATCTTTTCAAAGGTTTGAAGTGTCTGGATTAGAATCGGAATACGATTCTCAAACAGAGATACTAATGCCTTCGTGGTAGAGTCACGTAGAAGACGATTTGAACTGGTTAAGAACCAAGCCAAGGTCTGTCCTAATAAGCGAGCAGATTCGTCTTCGATATTTTCCTTAGAAGCTGGAGACCAAGCCCAATCTACAAGACGCTGTACAGCGGATACCTCTTCTGATTCTTCAGGCTCACGTGCGTATTTAAAATGGATATACTTTGACCACCAAGAATCACGTTCAACCATGCTTAAAGGCATTAACGATTGGTGTAAAAAATCACTGTTAAACGGGTGCTGTGGCGAAGCTGTAACCAACAACAAGTTTTGGGTTAGACGGTCAAACCAGTACTCTTCTTGATCAGTTTCCGCGATACGTTGAAGGTAACGTTTAGATTTCTCAGTATATGACGTCAACTTTCTCCATAGTAAACTTTCAATAAAAGCACCGGCCAACGAGCCTGTATTCGCAAATTGGGGAAGCACCTGATGTAGCTCAATACCCATCTTTTCAGGTAATTGAATAGCCATTGCCTCAACTAATCCTTCATTTTTGTGAATAGCTTTCTCCCCTGAAATTAGTAATTGTAGTTTAGTATCTTGCTTGAAAGAATATTCTGGCGAATTTTTATCAACATGATTATTGATCAGGTGAGTAACCATTAAATGATCACCAAAACGCTCATAAGTAAAATAGATAATTTCCTCACCTTTCATTTGCTGAGTATCCTGGTCCCAACGCTGTGTGAAGTTTTTACTGAGAATACCTTCGGCTATTAAATCTGCTATATACTGTCCCCGAGATGGCTCGGGTACGGCTTTAAGTCGAGGAAGATCAAGTAGCCAGTAAAACGCTTCGTCAAATGGCAAACTGCGTTCTGCTTTATCTAATAATTTCGCAGCTATTTCTTCAACTATTTTCTGCGTTAGACGTAACGAAACGGGGTAATGCCATTTCTCCGATAAAGCTTTATCTATAGCATCTAAAAGAAAGGTGATAATAGCTGTAATGCCCTCATAACCATCTGGTATCCTACGTAGGCCTTTCCTCTGCAATCCCTTACAGAATAAATGTAAAAACAATGGATTACTAAATTCGGGATGAAGTAGCGGTATACTTGGTAATGTCAGACCGTAAAAGAGAAAGAATTGTTTAGTCGCTTCGTATTCAAATGACCTAAATCCTTGATGGATAACCTTGATCAAGTTTGAATTTCTAACCGTATCTTCCGGTAGCAGTCGTTCCTCATAAGAACTACGTATGCTTATAACCAGACCTATC
>NZ_JAAFZH010000023.1 GCF_010435915.1 Spirosoma terrae
ATAGTAGAACTCCACCCGATAGCGGTAGGCATTGGCGGTGGTATTGAGCGCACTCACCGAGCTACCCCGATCGACGTAGAGCGTATCGGCCACGCCGGGCTGGATGTTGGTATTGATGGTGGCAATGGTGGTAAAATCAGTGCCGGTCAATCCCGTGGCTCGCTGCAGTCGGTACTGGTAGGGTGCTCCCAGATCGCCGGGTTGCAGGCCCAAGGGTCTGCTCCACCGAACCGTAATTTGTCCTCGTTGGGTATCGGTCGAATCGACGGTCACCTGGGTGATAACGGGAGCCAGCAAAGGCAGTTCGAGGCAGGCTTCGTTGGAGGCCACACTTACCCCACCGTTACTAAGAAGGCCAGGGTTACGGGCTACGATCCGATAGGAGTAGCTAACGCCCCGCCGGAGGGCCGAGGTATCGATGTAGGACGTAGCGGTATAGGGAACACTACCGATCCTCTGGTAGCCTAACGAAGCCGGTAAGCCAGTCGTACAGGCTTCTGGTGTATAGTTTGTGCAACCTTCCTTACGATAAATAATAAGTTCTGTTGTATCAGCTATCCCGCTGGATGACACAATACGGCCGCAAGTATAAGGATTCCAGTTTAGCTGAATAGCTCGTCCGCTGGCGGTGGCCGTGGGCCGGGCCGTTACGTTCTTCACCGAAGGCGCATAAATACGAACTCGTAACGTAGCAAAGGACGCTAACGAAACAGCGCCCCGCCCCGGTACGTCATTCACTTTAAGCGTAATGTCATAGGGTTCTTCACGAACATGATCGCAATTGGTTTGCCAGGAGAACGTAGCCGTAGCTGGCTGGTTTTGAATAACATTCCCATTGATCAGTCTGGCATACGCAGGTTTTACTAATTCCTGCCCGGCCGGAAATGGCAGTCCATCGCTATTTAAGTTAAACGGCCCACCAAAACCTGAAATAATCACCCGTTGACCGTCGGGATCAGTGGCCTGGATGGCTTGGTTAATTAGCGTACCGGCCTCTACGCACACTTCAGCTCCGACAATCAGTGGACGCTTATTGGGCTGATCGACCACGATAATCTGCATATCGCGGGTTATTTCTCCAATCAGCACACCATTACGCCACTCTTCGATGATAAAGGCGAAGTTAAACTGCCCGGCCCGGCCTGGCGAATCCCAGCACAAATCGCCCGTTTTGGCATCGATCGTAAAGGAAGGCGAGCCACTACCATCTTCACGCTGTGTACTGAATGACGTTGGGTCCAGATAGGCCGGGATAAATCGGCTCCGACAACTGTTTACTACTCCTTCCTGAGGTCTGCTAAGCCGATAAGCCAGGCTATCACCATCAACATCGAAAGCAGCCGGGTTATGACAGAACTTCTGCCCCACCCGAGCCGAATCGAGGGGAGGATTCAGCATAACGGGTGTCGAGTTTGTCTGTAGCGCAGCATTGATCAGAATTGTTGTCGATACGTAGAACGTTAACTGATCAGAGGCATCCTGCGGTGGCAAATTGACAGTGCCTTTGTTACGATTGGCAATCTGAACCCCAATCGTATACGTTCCGGGCCCCGGATACGTATGCGTCGTAACGTAGGTATTAACTGACGATGTTCGTCCATTAATATATTTTCGGCTGAATCTTCGTACATCGGCCTGGGTGCCATCACCAAAACAGAACGTATAGGAGTTGGCATCATCAGCAGCAGCTTTCCCGGTTAATTCATCGTAATAAGTGGTTAATGTTATTTCATACGTCAACGTAGATCCGGGTATCCGACGCGTTGTAATTTCCCCTGCCCGTACGTGCGTTGCGTAGCCAATAGTTGGCCGTAAAACCGCTCCTGCAAAAAGAGCGATTAACCCCATTGTGTAAAGTAAGCGCATAGAATTATCGCATTTCACATACAACGAATTCAGCACTAAAAACTATATCAATTCCCGACTCAGCAGTTGCTCATTTTCGAACAACTGCTGGATCAAAATACCGTCTGTCAGTAATGATGATATCGTCTCAAGTCCCGAGTTGTAAACTGTGTTATTCTGAAAAAGTGCGGGAATATACTGACTTGCCAGACAAATCCCGGTCTGCTTCCTCAATCAGTACATAAAATTGGCATTTCGGCCGATGAATAGACCCCTTGTTAACGAAACAGGGAGAAACAGAAGAATGTAAATCCCCTATTTCTCCCTGAAAATTATAGAAAAGACTTAGTATAAAACCCAGGTATCTTTACCTCCTCCACCTTGTGAAGAGTTAACGACCAGCGAGCCTTTCCGCAAGGCTACTCGTGTTAAACCACCGGGAATAACATTGACGCCATCGCCATATAAGATATAGGGTCGGAGGTCGACATGTCGTCCTTCGGCATGATCACCCACAATACAGGGAACGCGTGAGAGCGAAATGGTCGGCTGGGCAATATAATTCCTTGGATTTTCCTGTATTTTCTTGCGGAACAGCTCATGGTCTTCCGGCGGAGCTTTGGGTCCAATTAACATCCCGTAACCACCCGCTTCATTAGCCTCTTTTACAACCAGTTGTTCGATGTTGTCCAATACGTACTGACAATCCTCCTCTTCGCGACAGATATACGTTTTAACGTTTGGAATAATAGGCTCCTCGCCCAGATAATACTGAATAATTCGGGGCACATACGCATAAATTACTTTATCGTCGGCCACACCAGTACCCGGCGCATTGGCTAAAGCAACGCGCCCCTTCTTATAGACTTCAAAAATGCCAGGTACGCCAATTAATGAATCGGGATTAAACGATTGTGGGTCCAGGAACGTATCGTCGATACGTCGGTAAATCACGTCAACAATCTGGAACCCTTTTGTGGTACGCATTTTAACGTACCCACCCGATACAACCAGATCACTTGCTTCTACTAACTCAACCCCCATTTGCTGCGCCAGATACGAATGCTCAAAATAGGCCGAATTGTAAATGCCCGGCGTTAGCACAACCACAGTAGGATTTGGTCGGTCAGCAATATACTGAAGCATTTGCAGCAGGCGCATTGGATAATCGGACACCGGACGAACGCCCGTCTGCGTCAGCACTTCAGGGAATGTCTGTTTAGACAGCTCCCGGTTTTCGAGCATATAGGATACCCCCGATGGACAGCGCAGGTTATCTTCCAGTACCATAAACTGCCCATCTTCGCCCCGAATCAGGTCGGTTCCGGTAATATGACACCAGATCCCTTTCGGAGGTCTTACTCCTAAACAAGGCTTTAAAAACGACTTACTTGACTCTATCAGATCGCGCGGAACAATGCCATCGTTCAAAATCTGCTGCTCATTATACACGTCGTCAAGGAACATATTCAGCGCCTTAATCCGCTGAATCAGACCCGCTTCGAGCTTATTCCATTCAGCAGATTCAATGATTCGGGGAATAATATCAATAGGCATGATTCGCTCCGTCCCTTCTCCTTCTGAGTATACATTGAAGGTAATACCCATACTCATCAGCGAACGCTCAGCCGCATGCTGCCGGCCAATAAGATCTTCCCGAGTAAGCTGCTCAACCCGTTGCTGAAACGGAGCACAACCCTGACGGACCTGCGCCTGACTATCAAACATTTCATCGAAAAAATTCTCCGTTTGATAATCGGCAAAGGAAAAATTAGCGCTGACCTGACCCTGAGACTGGGTCATTCCATTCATCGACTGGGATTGGGACTGTGCGGTGGAATTCTGTTTCATGGAACAATATATTGCCGTTTATCAAAAAGACAAAATAGAAAAACCGTAAAGGTGCCTATTCTACAAATCAACTAATAAAGGAAACAAGATTAACAGACTCTTCTTTCTTAAACAAGGTTTCCCCTTACTTATATAACGATTTAGTTGAGTTCTTCGCTTACCAACTACCGTTCAACTCAGTAACGAAGCCCTCCTCTACCACGCATCACCTTAAGCATCTTTTAATCTCCGTACTCATTTCCGCTCTAATTTCGCGGTTTTTAAATCTTTTTAACAAGCAGTGCAACAGTAAAAATACTTAGCGCGTATCGGCAAACGTATTAGCCTCAAGGCTTATTCAAGTGCGATTTTTAACAAAACCAACAACATTTTTATGAAAGCATTGATTGTTTTTAGCTGCATGGCTGCGCTCGTCATAAGCCTTAACGCCTGTAACCACAATTCTGTTGATCCATCCAGTACAGATGGGTCTGCCCGTTCGAGTTCTACGGATAGCCTGAAAGCAGGCAAGCCTCGCAGTTTGACCGCTATCGACGTAGCGAGCCTACCTACTGCTGTTACTACGTATATCAATACGAACTACGCTGGAGCCACTATTAAAGAAGCAGGAAAGGATTCAAACGGAAACTTTCTGGTAGCCATTTCTGTCAGCAACATGATTAAATTACTGGTCTTTAACGCTGATGGTACGTTCTCCAAAGAAATTAGTGGTAAACCAGGCCACGCTCATGGTGATTCGGCTCATCATCCTAAACGCGACTCAACCGATCGGCCAAAACATGCCCCTGGTGATTCGCTGAAGCATCCACGGCCACCTCACGGCGATTCGCTACGCCCTAACAAGCCAGGAGCCGGACCTGAAATAACGGTGATTGATGTTGCTAAATTACCTGCCTCTATCACGACGTATATCACAACGAACTACGCGGGCGCCACCATCGAAAGAGCGGTTCAGGATAAGAAAAGCTCCGATTATATGATCATGATAAAAACCAGTGACAGCAAACGGGTTTTATTATTATTCGGTTCGGATGGTACATTCAAGAAAGCAGTGACAGGTAAGTAACGATTACCGTTCTTATCCGTTTCAAGAAAAGCCAGTTAAAACTGGCTTTTCTTGTCTGTTAAATTTCATTAATTATACCCAGGATTGTTGAACGTTTTGTAACCTTGCTATCTCAAAATAATATAGCATTAGTCATGAAAAATCACATACTGACAATTGTGTTGCTTTTAAGTATACTCACAACAGGCTTAGCACAAACAGAAAAAGGGCGTTGGCAAGTTGGTATTGGTGTTGGTAATCTTACTTATCAGGAGCAACAGGGCAGCAAATACTTTTCCGGTAACCTAACTCCTACAGCTGGCTATTTTGTCGCCGACAATTTGTTGATTGGGACTGGCGTTCCTTTGAGTCTGTCACAGCAGAGATTTACATCCTATAACACTACGAAATACACCGGCACATCAGCAGGACTATCCCCATTCGTGCGTTACTACATTGGCAAATCGTCATTCAAACCCTATGCAGGTGTCTCATACAGTTACGCATTCACGCATAATAAGTATGATCTTTCGTCTGTGTTTGGGGATCGGGGTACTCCACTTCGTTTATTCCAACAATTGGCGTAGCTTATTTTATCAATCGGACAGTGGCACTCAATGCAGGTCTGGCCTATACTGTGTCCAACTCTAAAAGCGGCTATATTTCTCTGGCCAATAACGTCCCAACTATCGTTGACAGTAAATCAGAATCGAAATACGCATCACTGGATATTGGCTTTCAGATCTTTTTCGGGAAGTAGTTACCCTTTGTTCTGTAGTCGGAAAAGAGAGCTATTTCTGACCACAGAACATCAGTAAATGAAGGTTAAAGTGTTACGCCAAATCGCTCGCCAAGTTCTTCCAGGCTTTTAATAACAGGTTCTATTAGCGGAATACCATTTTCTAATCGCTCAGCTTCCATCATACGCTCAGGGTCGCCCGGAATTAGAACCTGCTTTCCCTCAACGGCTTTAGCCTGTCGAAAACGCTGAATCCAGGTATCCATATGCGTTTTAAATTCATCCGCTGGTCTGAACGCATCGATACGCATAGCACCAAAAAAATGACCCGTTCCCTGACCAACGCCTTCGTTTGCCTGCATAAAGCCAGCCGTTGCAAACGGAGGTACCCAGGGCCCATAATTAGCTCCCGACAGCACGCCCGAAAAAATATCGACAATAGCGCCTAAACCATATCCTTTATGACTGCCATGTTCCCGGTCGGTACCCAACGGAAGCAAGGCTCCGCCATTGCGTATGGCATTCGCATCGTTCGTTGGCTCACCTTCCGCATTTTGGGCCCACCCCAGGGGTATATCCTGACCTTTACGCTGAAGAATTTCCAGTTTGCCATAGGCAACAGCCGTTGACGCAAAGTCGGCCAGGAATGTTGGCTCTGTTGCGGCCGGAATAGCCACCGCAATCGGGTTCGTTCCCAGCAGTTTATCCAGCGAAAAAGTAGGAGCAACGAGCGGTGCCGCGTGAGTCATAGCCTGCCCAATCATATCCTGGTCAGCCGCCAGTAACGCGTGATAGCCGGCAATACCAAAATGGTTCGAATTACGCACGGCAACCCACCCTGTTCCGGCAATACGTGCTTTTTCAATAGCCACCTGCATTGCCCACGGCCCTACCACTAATCCTAGTCCCCGATCTCCATCAACGACGGCTGTCGATGGGGTTTCATGAATAACACGCATGTGGGGTTTCGGATTAATACGTCCGTGGTCGTACAGTCGAACATAACCCGGCAGACGAGCCACCCCGTGCGAATCCACTCCCCTCAGGTCGGCGCTAACCAGTACATCGGCTGCCAGATGAGCATCAGTCTCCGAACAGCCAAGCGCAATAAATATTTGTTCCGTAAACGAACGGAGTTGGTTTGCTGTAATCATGGCCGCAAATTAAACCAACACGACGCGAACCCATTAAACTTTATTAAAAATTCAGTCAATTCAGGCTTTTTTGTGTTATTATGCCAACACCACTTTTCGCGTATGAAGTCTAATAAACCCCGCCGATCCATCACATTTGCTGTTATTTCTCTATTTATCAGCCATTTTGCCTTTTCCCAACCTACTGACACACTCACCACCGAACAGCTTCTTCAGCGAAAGGGTACAGCCTATTCTGCTTTGCTACGTCCATCGCGCTATCTGGCACTGGATGTTAATCACACGTTTGGTGGTTTCCGACGTTACCGATTTTTTGTGGGCGATGAAATTCACTTTAAAGCAAGGGGCGAAAAATTCCGGGAGGAGTTATACGACGTTACCGACAGCACGTTTTCTATTCTGATGGCGAACGAAGTTATGGGTCGCGACGAACCTGTTACGTTCCGGCTGAATGAAGTTCAGAAGGTAATGATCCACCGCCGAATACCGTTTGTAACTATGGCAGGGACAATTTTTCCGCTGGCAGGTGGCGTCTATCTGCTCGCTGACGTGATCAACAACCGTCAGTTAAACACCAATGTACTTCCAGTTACGGGTGCTTTTATTGCCAGCGGAATGCTGTTCCATTGGTTAAGCAACCCGCATCCCCGAATCAATAAAAACCACCGACTTAAAGTGTTGCGAACGTATTAAGTTGACTGAACCAGCCAGGATGGTGTATCTTTGTCGCAATGAACGCTGTCAAACTTACTCCTCCTACTGGTTCCGTTCGAGCCACCATCCCATTAGCATCGTCAAAGAGCGAGAGCAATCGGGCGCTCATCATCGATGCGCTTACTGATTTTCAATGCACGCTGCAGAACCTCTCTACGGCACGGGACACGCAGACCATGATTCGTCTGCTTAAATCGTCTGATGCTACAGCCGACGTGCTGGATGCAGGAACTACCATGCGGTTTCTGACAGCTTATTTTGCCGTAACGGGTCAATCGAAAAAAATGACGGGTACTCCCCGCATGTGCGAACGGCCCATTGGTATTCTGGTCGATGCACTGCGAAAACTCGGCGCTGATATTACGTACCTCAACAACGAAGGATATCCACCGCTTCAGATTAACGGCTTTACTAAAACAGCCGGAACGGATCGAATCAGCATTCGGGGCGACGTAAGCAGTCAATACATTTCAGCGTTGCTCATGATTGCGCCCACGTTGCCAAATGGGCTCACGCTGGAGCTGACAGGCTCTATCGGTTCGCGACCCTATATTGAGATGACCCTGGAGCAGATGATTTATTTCGGGGCCCATGTTACTGCAGACTGGGAAGCCAATACTATTACGGTCTCGGCCAAAGCGTATACGCCGGGGCCATACACCATCGAGTCAGACTGGTCTGGTGCCAGTTACTGGTATAGCGTTGCGGCACTAGCCGAAGACGAAGCCTCAAAAATCGAGCTGCTTGGCCTGAAAGAAAAATCATTGCAAGGCGACAGCGCCATCGTTGATATCATGCGGCCACTCGGCGTTGACAGTACGTTTACAGATACTGGGGTTAAACTGACGAAACGCCCTACGGAGCCATCGCTGTCCTGGGATTTTACGCACTGCCCAGACCTTGCCCAGACGGTTGCTGTCTGTGCAGCTATAAAAGGAGTTACGCTCACTCTAACGGGTATCGAAAGTCTCAAAATCAAAGAAACGGATCGGGTAGCTGCCCTACAGGCAGAATTGCAAAAAATAGGCGCCGAACTCGTTGAGGTAGAACCGAACCACCAATACGTAGTGCGTCGTCTGGAGACAGTCCCCACTATACCTGCTACCATCGAAACCTACGACGATCACCGGATGGCAATGGCATTTGCGCCCGTAGCTATGCAGCAATCAATAATAATTGAAGAGCCAGGGGTTGTTGCTAAATCGTATCCCAGCTTTTGGGACGATATGGCCCGGATTTTGTCGGTAGAAGACGTAGTAGAATCGACTGAAATTGGCGATTGATTTTTTGGACAAAATCTTGAGAGTTCGGTAAAAAATAAAACGCATTGCTTAAAGGTTTAAAAGGGCATATTGAGCTAAGAGGCTTTATATATTTACTACGTTAAATAATTTTTAAGCATTTATTAACGTTAAATATCAAAGAAGTCGCCAACTTTGTATCCTTAAAATTGACATAAAATCAGAAACTCTAAGGGTTTCTTGTTCTATAAAGAAATAATTGCTTAGTTAGCAGTAACGATCCTTTACAAAGGGAAGGTTGAACATCAAGATTCGGCGGCCGCCCGGTCGTCAGTCTTGAAATGGTGTGGATAGAAGCGGAAAGCCGCCCCGACATTCGGAGCGGCTTTTTTGTTTTTAATCAAATAGATAAACAAACCAATCGTAACTTGCTGAATAATTCCCTCAAGATACTATTCAATCCTAAGCTTCTTACCTGATAATAGCGTTGACATGGCAGCATCAGTACTGGCAACTCGTTTCGTAGAAGATTCTACAATTCCCTGGGAAACGGTTGGAGAAGGCGTCAAACGTAAAATAATGACATACGACGCAAATCTAATGATGGTCAAGGTATCGTTTGAAACAGGCGGTATTGGCACTCCGCACCAGCATATACATACTCAGATGAGCTACGTTGAGAGCGGTGCATTTGCCATTACAATCGCCGACGAAACCAAAACGCTACGTGCTGGCGATGTGTATTATATTCCTCCCAACATTCGCCATGGAGCTGTCTGCCTGGAATCAGGAATTTTGATCGATGTCTTCACGCCCATGCGTGAGGATTTTGTATATCCATCCTTTTGTCTTTAATCAATTCTCTTATAAGCAGTTATGCAACGACGTTTGTGTTGTGTTCTATTGTGTTTGTTACCCTCCCTGCATGCTGCATGGGCACAATCCAATAAGGTACCCTATACCCAGGTTAATCTTCAAAATCTAACTGATTTTAAACCCACTGGCTCCAACTGGAAAATAGTCGGCGACGTATTTTATGATCTCAATAAAAGTGGAGCAGGCAACACAAAATCAGGAACTGGTATTGTCGTAAATGATCCTGCAAAAAGCAAAGAGCATTTATTGACAAAAATGGAACATGGCGATCTGGACCTCGAACTCGACTTTATGATGGAAAAAGGGTCGAATTCGGGGATTTATTTACAAGGCCGCTACGAGATTCAATTATTTGACAGTTGGGGTGTTAAAGATCCCAAATCATCGGACTGCGGAGCTATTTATGAACGCTGGGATGAAAACCGCCCGGAAGGACGAAAAGGCTATGAAGGACATCCGCCTGCTCAGAATGTCAGCAAAGCACCGGGCCTGTGGCAACATGTAGGCATCGTCTTCAAAGCTCCCCGTTTCAACGAAAAAGGTGAGAAAATAGCCAATGCCCGATTCGTTAAAGTAGTCTTAAACGGCGTTACGATCCAGGAAAATATTGAAGTTACTGGCCCAACCCGGTCCGCTATCTTTCAGGATGAGAAACCGACGGGCCCACTGATGATTCAGGGCGATCACGGTCCCGTAGCGATACGTAACATTAGCTACAAATCCTATGGTATAGAACCCGTTACGTTAACAAAGCTCCGGCTGAGCGCGTACGATGGAAAATTCAAATCGGTTGACGAACTCAGCGCGCTAACGCCTAAGCGTGAGATGGATATCGACGTACTGGCTCATCTGGCACCGGGCAGCCGGGACAATTTCGCCGGAAAGATTACTGGCACTGTTCATATTCCACGTTCAGGACAGTACTTTTTTGACCTAAAACTACGCTGGATTCCTACAGAAGTGAACACGAATGTTCGCAATGGTGCCGGAGAGTTGAAAATTGCCGGTAAAAAAGTACTTGGTATCACAACAGAAGATGGTGGAGCAGCCTCAACCAACGTCAATCTGGAAGCAGGCGACTACCCAATCGAGCTGACGTACTACAAAAATTTCGGTTTATGGTATGCCCGTAGTAACGACATTCTGCTCTCGGTAGAAGGCCCTGGCGTTCAATACACTACGTTAAACCAAATTATTCGGGTCGAAGAACCGGTTGGCGAAATATCGCTTACGGCTACCAGTGAACCCGTCATGCAACGAGGCTTTGTCAACCATCAGGGGCGTAAGCATACACATACGATATCGGTTGGCGAACCTGGCTTCACTAATTATACGGTCGATCTCCAAACAGGTGAATTTCTGCAAATCTGGCGGGGCGATTTCCTGGAAACAACACCAATGTGGCATGGTCGGGGCGAAACGCAATTGTCCGTTCCATTGGGCAGCGTAATAGAACTGGCCGGCAAACCGTCGCTCGCACTCATGACCGACAAAAACGCGGCCTGGCCTGACTCTAACACGACCTATACGAACCTGGGATACGATATTGATCCATCCGGGCGGCCCATTTTCAAGTATACGCTGGGCAATGCCAGCGTTCGCGAATCGTTTGCCGCCACCGATGAAGGGCGAAAGTTATCGCACACATTTACCATTACACCAGGCCAGGAAACCCAGGAAATATGGTGCCGGGTAGCATCGGGTAACGACATTGTCGAACAGCCCAATGGCTTGTACGCGATCAACAATAAACAGTATTTCATTGAACTTCCTCTGAAGGGAAAGGAAAAGCCATTCATTCGGACAACGGCTCAAAACACTAAGGAGTTGCTGCTCCCCGTAAAGGCAACGAATAATACCGGAACGCTTACGTACTCCATTGTTTGGTAAGGCTCAACTCCCGAAAGCATCATGAAACTATACCCTACATTTTTTGACCGACTGGCGATGGCAGCACTCGCTGTATCAGGATTTATTCTGATGAATTCGTCAGTGACGTTAGCCCAAATTCAGTCTAAAACCGGCCAGCCAGTTAGTTCAAGCAGCAAACAACCGGCTCCGGCTCCCAAAGGCCTGGCCAAAGTAGAAGCTGACCCCGAAAAAGAAGACGATTTCTATAAACTCATTTCCCTGCCCGTTCCCGAAGATGTTATTCTGGAAGTTGGTGGTATGGCTACGCTCCCGGATGGTGGCCTGGCTGTATGTACCCGCCGGGGCGAGGTATGGATCGTAAATAATCCATACATAAGCGGATCAGAGCGCCCTACGTTTAAGCGCTTTGCGTCGGGTTTACACGAACCACTGGGCCTTGCCTATAAAGATGGCGACATCTACGTAACACAACGTAGTGAAGTAACTCGTCTGCGCGATAAAGATGGGGATGGCCGGGCCGATTCCTATGATAAAATTTACTCGTGGCCCCTATCGGGCAATTACCATGAATATTCCTACGGACCCACATTTTTGCCCAACGGCAATATGCTGGTCACGTTGAATGTAGGCTGGAGCAATAGCCTGGGTCATGGCGTTAGTCTGGTACCCTGGCGTGGCTGGACGCTGGAACTTACACCCGATGGCAAAATGACTCCGTTTGCGGCTGGTATGCGGTCTCCGGCAGGCTATGGCATGAATGCTACGGGCGATTTTTTCTACACCGAAAACCAGGGAGACTGGGTTGGCTCAGGACGTATCTCGCAAGTGGAAAAGGGCGACTTTCTAGGCAATGCCGAAAGCCTGCGCTGGACTAATTTACCAGGATCTCCCCTTACGTTGAAACCTGAGGAAGTTCCCAACACAGGTGAACCTTTATACGACGTAGCAAAACGGGTCAAAGCCCTAAAAGCACCAGCGGTATGGTTACCTCATGGTATTTTGGGTATTTCAACTTCGGGCTTTCTAAATGATAATACGAATGGAAAATTTGGCCCATTCGTAAATCAGGTGTTTGTGGGCGATCAGGGGCAAAGTATCCTCTCCCGCGTCGACTTCGAAAAAGTAAAAGGCGTCTATCAGGGTGTTGTTTTCCCATTCCGCGAAGGCTTTTCGTCGGGTGTGTTACGTATGGTTTGGGGACACGATGCGTCTATGTTTGTTGGGATGACCAGCCGGGGTTGGTCATCAACCGGCAAAGCGCTATATAGCTTACAGCGGGTTGTCTGGACGGGCCGGATGCCGTTCGAGATGAAGACGATTCATGCGATGCCCGACGGCTTCGAAATTGAGTTTACTACGCCCGTTGATAAGGAACTGGCCGCCGATCCAGAATCGTATAAGGTAACAGGCTTCAATTATAAATACCACGCTACGTATGGCAGTCCGGTTATTAACCGAGCAGGCTGCCCGATTCGGGGCATTGTTGTGTCGAATGATGGTATGAAAGCCCGACTGGTTGTAGACAGTTTACGACTGGGCTACATCCATGAGATCACAGCGGCTGGCGTCCGGTCAGAAATAGGAAGAACGCTGTTACATAACGTAGGTTATTATACGCTTAACAATCTTCCCGACGGCGAGAAATTAGCTATTACGGCCCCTGCTCCTAAACATAACCATGCCGACATGGCAATGGCGTCGACCTCAACGACTCCTCCTGCTACGTCAAAGTCAACCGGTAAAGCCAAAGCAACGCCTACCAAACCATCGTCGGGCAAGCCAGCTGCTACCAATGTTGTCAAACGTATCACCGAAATGCCTGCTTCCTGGGGAGAGCCCGATTACACGATTACAATTGGCACCAAACCAGGGTTGAAATTTGCTCCTGAACAGTTTCAGGTCAAGGCGGGCAGTAAAGTGCGAATCATCTTCAACAACGAAGACGATATGCTCCATAACCTCGTTGTTGTTCAGCCCGGCACAGCCGTTCAGGTTGGTGAGCTGGCGATGAAATTAGGGCTGGAAGGTCAGGAAAAGAACTATATCCCCCAAACCGACAAAGTCCTGAACCACACGAACTTACTACAGCCTAACACGAACGAGACTATTTACTTCATTGCCCCCGAAAAACCCGGTGATTATACCTACGAATGCTCCGTTCCTGGCCATTTCTATGTTATGCAGGGAACGATGAAAGTAGTAAAATAAGTGAGTTTTAACCTTGTTTAGCCTGAAGGCATTTCTTCGCTTAACCTAAGTGTTACCTACGTAGCGCTGGTTATCGAACGATACGCTTTCAGGCTAATCTATTTATACCCATATGCCTACTTACATTTACCTCAGCCTGCTTTTCTTCCTAGCACCTTACGTATCACCAGCCCAAACACCTTCCGAATCCATTCGACTGAACCAAATCGGTTTCTATCCTAAGGCCAATAAAATCGCTATAGTTGTCGGCGATCAGTCGGGTAAATTTCAGCTAGCGACCGCCGATCAGAAAAAAGTGGTCTTTGACGGTACGTTAGGGCCGGCGCTAACGAATTCGATTTCAGGTAAAATAACGCATACGGCCGATTTTTCGGCGTTTACCAAGCCGGGTACGTATGTCCTTATTATTCCGGGTCTAGGCCATTCTTACCCCTTCGAAATTCGTTCGGATGTTCATCGTGAAGTAGCAATAGGGGCTCTAAAAGGATTTTATTACCAGCGGGCTTCTACCGATTTACCCGCCCAATTTGCCGGGAAATGGGCACGCCCTGCTGGCCACCCCGACACGAAGATCCTTATTCATCCATCAGCCGCTACGTCCGAACGACCTGCGGGGACCGTAATTTCTTCGCCCCGGGGCTGGTACGATGCTGGCGACTATAACAAGTATATCGTTAATTCTGGCATTACGATGGGAACACTCTTATCACTCTACGAAGATTTCCCGGATTACGCCAAAACACTACGTACCAACATTCCCGAAAGCGGCAACAATATACCAGACCTGTTGGATGAACTATTGTGGAATCTTCGCTGGATGCTGACGATGCAGGATCCTAACGACGGCGGTGTCTATCATAAACTCACCAATCCAAGTTTCGACGGCATGATTATGCCCGACAAAGCCATCAAAGATCGTTACGTTGTTCAAAAAAGCATTACGGCTACGCTCGATTTTGCGGCTGTTATGGCGCAGGCAAGTCGCGTATTCAAAGCCTATAATCGGCAGCTTCCCGGCCTGTCGGATTCCTGCGTTTCAGCCGCGACCAAAGCCTGGCTGTGGGCTAAAGCCAATCCAGCTGCACTATACCGTCAGAATGAGATGAATACGCAGTTTGATCCGGATGTGGTAACGGGTGGTTATGAGGATCGTACTAGTGCTGACGAATGGATATGGGCGGCCGCTGAACTCTACGTAACAACGAAGGATGAGTCGTATTACAAAGCTGTTAATCTGTTTCCTGATAGCAGAACGCCACTCCCTTCCTGGGCCCAGGTACGTACTCTAGGCTATTACACGCTGGCCCGATTCAGCAAATCTTTAACGCCAATAGGTAAAAAAGACGTACCACTGCTCAAAAAACACATCGTCTCCTTTGCCGACTCACTCATTCAGGGAGCTGATAAACAGGCTTTTCAGACAGTTATGGGCAAGTCAGCAAAAGATTACATTTGGGGAAGTAGCGCCGAAGCAGCCAATCAGGGTATTGCGCTCATTCAGGCTTACCGGCTGGTTGATACCCCAAATCGGAAACACTATTTACAGTACGCGCTCAGTAATCTCGACTATCTGTTAGGCCGTAATAGCGTCGGCTATTCGTTTGTTACTGGTTTTGGCGATAAAACGCCGATGCATCCACATCATCGACCATCGGTTGCGGATGGTATTACCGAACCCGTTCCGGGCTTGCTGTCTGGAGGAACCAATGCCAATGCTGCTCGTCAGGATAAATGCGCTGGTTATCCGTCAACCGTTGCCGACGAGGTGTATATCGACGCCGATTGCTCATATGCTTCCAACGAAATTGCCATTAACTGGAACGCGCCATTGGTTTATCTGGCTGCCGCTTTAGAAGCTCTTCAGGAATAGATTGGCCATCAATCCAGTATTTCTAACTGCATACGCCCGAACGTATCAACCAAGTACTCCAGCTTATTTCTTTTGACTGATAGACTCTGAAACCAGAGTCTATCAGTCAAAAATAATCCTTATTTCTCCCAGGCTAACTGATTAACTTTTCGACCAATTGCATAGCCCATTCGGAGCCCTTCTTCGCAATCCATCCGATAGTGAACCCCTAACACAATACGGGAATACGCATTTTCCTGGGCCATCTCATAAAAACTGTTAAAGCTTCTGGGCTTGCCCTTAAATTCCGTTCGCCCTTCATGGCAACGGTCGGTCATAGCGTAGGCTGTTCCGTAAATATCGGTCAATACTTCAGCCGCAGCTGCCCCAAAACACGAATGCCCCGATGGATAGGAAGGAAAGGGTGGTGTAATGCCCACCATAATGCTAATGGGATTGTTCAGACGGGTACGCCAGGTGGGGTCAATTGTCCGCTGAATGTAATGGATAGGCCGCTCGATATTATAGATGTACTTGGAATTCCAACAGGCAACCCCCACATCGCTCAGGCTCATACCAACCTTGGCGAAGGTATAAACGGCCTTATCTAAGGAAGCATTTTCCTGCCGTATCACCGCACAGGCGATGGCTATCCAACGTCCCGCTGGTTCGAACGTGAGCTGGTAAATATCATCGCTCCAGAATTCACCAATCCATTGTTCTTCACTGGTCAACGGCGTAGTGGCCGTATAGATTTCCAGCCCCTGAGCAAACAGCGTCGATTTTATGTTAGAACTATAATTCAACGGCTCTTTGGCTAGCTTATCGCTTTCTGACGCCACAAATGTTCTAACCTTTCCCCAATATGGCAACAGAGCACGGGTAAAATCAGGAGCGGTAGGTTGCCATTTACCGGTTCCCTTTGGCGGTACGTAATCAACGGGATTGTTGCGAAGATAAGCCGCGTCGCCCGCTACGTCTGTTTTTGAATAAGCCATTACTGCTGCGGCTATGGCTTCACCAAATTTTCGGGATCGGCTCAGTTCTTCCGTTGTAGCCGTTGTAGCGTTCAACTTTGCATATAACGAATCCATTTTAGCCTTATCGCGAAGGGATACCTGAGGAAATAAGCCTTTCATCATCTGGTAGTACGATTCGTTCAAGGCAACCTCCCAGCGATAACTTTTCCCGGTTTCGGGTTTAGGTACTGTTAGACCAGCCAATTTATTGGCGATTGACTGATAGTGAGCAGAACCCGGTACCATTGTTTCATAAGTAGCCAAGCCAATATAGGCTAACGCTCGGGCAGCAACCGGGGGCCGGTATCCGGGTGCATATCGGTCAATAATCAGAAAAAGATCCATCCACTGAAGCGCTACCGAGGCATCAGTAGTCGATGCCGTAAAAGCTGGCGATACGTCTTCCTTCGGGGGTTGACAGGATACGGTTGCGCTCAAAACGGCAATAACAGCTCCCAGGCAAATAATTCTTTTGTGGTTGAAAAACCGTCTTGTCAAATAATATATAAAGATTTCCTTCATAATCTTTTAGTCATTGTGAGAATACAAGCCAGCACAGCACTATGCCCTCAAGCATAGCCGAGAATACATTCCTGCTGATCGAAATGAGTCTGTTGTCAGGATACGTGAGTAAAAGAATGGGATACTGGCTCACACTGCCAGCCAGCAAAACCCATTCAAAAAAGACAGTGCTTATACTCAGAGCTTGTGATTGTGGGAGTGATTCGTTTCGGATGGTGGTTTACTGCTGGTACCCAAAAAAGCACAAAGCAGCATACCACCGCACTGATTAGTAAATCAGCGGTGACGTAGCACTAATTCCAGGAATAAACTATTCTAGCACTCTGGAGGAGGAGAATGAATAGGCAGAACACGCGCCGTGAGTACAAATGGTACATCTGGAATTCGGAGCGTGTTGAATAAGAAGGAAGTAAGAAAACTGAAAACACTTTGCTGAGTTAGTGAATACTCTTTCAGCAAGATCTTGAGAAACTGATTAGCCTTTCGGCTCGTTTTATCGGTATCGGTCAAATGCTCATTTAAGAAGGCAAGCAAATCATTTTGCCAGAACGAATCCCCTTCCTGTTCGAGACTGGCAATGTGCAGCAGATTGCCCTGTACTTCCATACTGACCACCGAATAATAATGCCCGTTATAAGTGAAGCCGTCTGAAGTAGACTGGGCAATATCTATGAGTTCCTGCTCATTATCGAGTGGGATTTCGAACTCTACCATGCTATCCACAGAACGATAGACCAGCAACCGTTCTGATAAGTCATTCTCCGCAAGCCACCAGTTCCCAACTACCAGCATGACATAAGCCAGCGTATGGTAAGCTAGTAAAAGAAAAAGGCCAATAGGAACAACTTTTTTCACAAAGCCTATATGTCAAGTCTCTAAATTTCACGGGGGCACTACTAGATTTTAAACAAAATTTATGCCATTTGCCAATGCCAATCCTTGTTTTAATACAATATTGTGCACTATATATTGAACTATAGCCAGTAAAACATAAAAACTTACATTTTTTCATGTTTCATTAGCCATACGAATCAAATTATAGTAACCCACTGGCTAGACCTGGGGTAACGTAAGCCAGACATACTACGCTGTTTTTAGTTGTTCAGCGCATTGATAAATGAAATCATATCCGGGATATCCAGTATAAAATCAACCGCTACGTTGTCAATAGCCTGCTGAGGCATAAAGGGAGCCTGAGCTGTTTCTGGTTTCTGAGCAATGGTTATTCCACCTTCCTTTTTGATAGCCGCCAACCCCTTGGTTCCATCTGTATTGGCACCCGATAACAAAATACCTACTAACGTATCGCCATAAACATCGGCGGCTGACTCAAACGTTACGTCCAGCGACGGGCGGCTATAATTTACTTTTTCCGAATAGTCCAGGGAAAACGTTTTATCGGCCTCTATCAATAAATGGTAATCGGCCGGAGCCAGATAAATGTGCCCTACCGCCAAAACGTCCTTATCTTCAACCTCTCTGACCGGAATTGACGTTCGGCTGGCTAATAAGGCTTCCAGTGTAGAATCAGCGGAGTTTTTACGATGTAAAACCACAATTATCGTGAACGATAAAGTTGGCTTTAAAGCAGGTAATACCTTTAATAATACGTCAAGACCACCCGTAGAGCCCCCAATCACAACGACATCGCAACTTCTTTTCAGGCTATTTTCCGCCATATCTTTTCTTTACCCTGCTGTTTATAATTTGGCTTTATAGTCGAAAAGTTGATTGTCTCCTTTGTGCCTAAAGCCAGATACCCCAACTGACCCAGACTTTCATCAAAAAGACTCAGAACCCGATCCTGCAGGGGCTTATCGAAATAAATCAGTACGTTTCGACACATGATCAGGTCAAACTCGTTGAACGATCGGTCAGACACCAGATTATGGGTCGAAAAGATCATTTTTTCAGCCAGTTTTTCATCAAATTTCACCTGCCCGTACTGAGCGGTATAGTAAGAGGAGAAATCCAGTATGCCACCCGACTCGATGTAATTTTCGGAATACTGTTTCATCGACCCCAGCGGAAAAATGCCCCGACGCGCCTTTTCTAAAGCTGTAGGGTTCAAGTCGGTCGCATATAGTAGCGACTTATGAAGAATTTGGGACTCTTTCAGGAGAATTGCCATCGAGTAAACCTCTTCACCCGTAGCACAGCCCGCATGCCAAACACGAATAAATGGTTTGGCCGTGAGTGTTGGTAAAATTTCCGTTCGAAGGCATCGGTAAAATAGCGGATCGCGGAACATTTCCGTAACGGTCACGGTAATTTCTTCCACAAACCGTTTCAGATAATCCGCATCAGATTTCACTCGATATCTGAATTCGGCAAAGCTCGGAAATTTATCTAACATCCAGAGTCGGACTATCCGTCGCTTTAACGATGCCCTGGAATAGTTTGAGAAGTCATATCCGTATAATTCGTACAGATCATTCAATAAAATATCAACTTCAGCCTCCGCTATCATTACGCAACTCAATTAAACACGCAATAATAGTTGCAATAATCTGTCCACATCAATGGGTTTGGAAATATAATCGGTGGCTCCTGCCTGCAAGCTCTTTTCGCGGTCGCCAACCATAGCCTGGGCCGTAACCGAAATAATCGGCAGATGCCGCCGTTTTTCGATGTTCTTGATGCGGGGAATGGCTTCATATCCATCCATTTCGGGCATCATCATATCGATAAGAATTATATCGACAACCTCATCTGTATGAAGCAGATCTAACGCTTCCTGCGCACCGGAACACGAAACGCAATCAAAGGATTTCGCTTTCAACGTAGCAGTCAATGCAAATATATTTCTTGCATCGTCGTCAATAATTAACACCCTTTTTTTGCTCATTATTAGTTGTCTAATTAGGTCGTATTTTATTTAGGGCTACTGGGTCACTACTATCGTTCATACAGCCAGACACGTAGCAACGACATCAACTGATCGATGTCGACCGGCTTGGTAATGTAGTCGGAAGCGCCCGCCTGAATGCATCGTTCGCGATCGCCGGTCATGGCTTTGGCCGTAACGGCAATAACCGGCAGAGATCGCCACTGGTAATTTTCCCGAATTTTCTTAGCCGTCTCATAACCGTCCATCTGGGGCATCATCATATCCAGCAAGACCAAGTCTATTTCCGGGTTTTCCTGTAATTTCTGGATGGCTTCTTTGCCGTCCAGCGCCGTAATGACATTCATTTTATAATTTTCCAGCGCTTTCGACAATGAAAAAATATTTCTTACATCGTCATCAGCGACCAGTACCGTTTTATCGGTCAAGATCTGGCTCAGCGCTCCTAATTTTTTTATATCGATGGATGGGTCCGACGATTTTTTCTTTTCATCGACCAGGTGCAGGAAGAGCGATACTTCATCAAGCATTCGCTGATACGAGTGCGCAGTTTTTACAACGATTGAGTCCGCGTATTTCTTGATTTTTAACTCTTCTGCCATCGATAGGCTCTTGCCCGTGAATATAATAATAGGCAAACTTTCCAGTCCTGGATTTTTCTTGACCTCTTCCAACGTATCGTAGGCTTTCGAGTCAGGAACGCCCATATCCAGAATGACGCAGTTGATTTCTTCCCGTTTCAGAGCCTCAACACCCTCCGTTATATTGCTCTTCAGCTCAGAACTGATATTGAAAGTTTCCAGGAAGTAAGCTAATGCTTTGGCATGTTTCGGATTGTCTTCGATGATAAGCACTTTCTTGGACGATCGATTTAATACGTATTCGATCTTTCTGAATATGTCCTGCATTTGCTCGAAAGCCATTGGCTTATCCACAAAATCGATAGCCCCTTTCATCAGACTTTCCTTTTTGAGCTTGTGCGACGACATAATATGTACTGGGATATGCCGTGTTTGTGGATCAGATTTCAGCGCATCCATAACCTGCCAGCCACTCATGACGGGCAACTGAATATCCAGCAGAATACCTAATGGTTTGTATATACCTGCCAGTTTCAGCCCTTCATCACCTCGTACGGCCACAATAGCTTTGTAGCCTTTTTTACGTGAATAATCGAGCAGCGATTTAGCAAAGTTGGTATCGTCTTCGACAATAAGAATTACTTTATCAGCCGTTGTTACGTTACTGCGGTCATCTGGAATTGCTTCCGGAATAATCGTACTGAGATAGTTTGTGGTCGTTTCAACTTCTTTGGCTTCACTAACTGGAGCGGGTTCCACTTTCTTGCTCACATAAGGCTTCTCCGGCGCTGCATGGACCTTTGCTTCAACAATCGGCAGTTGCAAGGTAAAGGTACTTCCCTCATTAATTGTACTCGACAATGTGATTTCTCCACCCAGTAATTTAGCTAGCTCACGACTGATGGATAGCCCAAGGCCCGTACCGCCGTATTTCCGTTTTGTTGAGCCATCGGCCTGCTGGAATGCTTCAAAAATGAGATGCTGCTTTTCGGGCGGGATACCAATACCGGTGTCTTTGACCGCAAACTGGAGAGTTGGTGTCACGGGCGATTCTCTTTTTACACTCAGCGTTACGTTGCCTTTCGAGGTAAATTTGAGCGCATTGGAGATCAGGTTTTTTAGAATTTGGCCCAATCGCATTTTATCGGTCTCAATAAGCTGCGGTACGTTCTTTTCGATCTCAATCCTGAAATCTAACCCTTTTTCGTTGGCTATCGGGTTAAAAAGAGCCTGAAGTTCATCCGTTATTTCCTGAACAGAAACCTCCATATACTCCAGCTTCATCTGACCTGCTTCAATCTTCGACAAGTCCAGGATTTCGTCAATCAGTCCGAGTAATCCATTGCCCGACGATTGAATTACGTTGGCATATTCGATCTGATCGCTAGTTAGATTATCTTCGTTATTTTCTGATAATAACCGACTTAGCAGCAATATCGAATTGAGTGGCGTTCGCAGCTCGTGCGACATATTAGCCAGAAACTCCGACTTGTAACGAGTACTTATTTCCAGCTCTTCCGCTTTTCTCTGAATTTCTTCATTACGCTCGACCAGCAATACACTACGCTCTTCCAGCTCGGCATTGGTCTGCTGCAACTCTTCCTGTTGTACACGCAATTCTTCTTCAGAAGCCTGGAGTTTCTGGGCCTGTGCTTCCAGTTCAGCGTTTACATTTTCCAGTTCATTATGCTGCGCCTGAAGCTCTTCGGACTGTGCCTGTGTTTCTTCCAGGAAATTTTGAAGCTTAACGTAGTCCAGAGCGGAATTAACGCCAACCGCCAATGTGTGCAGATTCGACTCGAGAAAGCCTATCTCAATCGGATCGGGCTTATGCAGTAGGCCAATTTCGATAACACCTATACACAGATCGGCAAAAACTAATGGCGCAATGAGCAACGATTTGGGCTGAGTGCTCCCCAACGACGAATTCAGAGTTAGGTAGTTTTCGGGCAACTCGTCAATAATAAGCGGCTTTCTTGCCTTGATAGCTTGCCCAAGCAGTCCATCATCTTCAGTAATGAACATGGGTACATTACTGGCAGCGTACTTGCCTGTCAGCCGAAAAAAAGAATCATCGTTGATGATATAAACAGTACCTAACGGAGCATTCAGGTACTGGCAAATTGACGAAATAAGCTTATCCGCTAATTTATCTATGTTACGTTCTCCACGAATCGATTCGACTAGTTCGAGCGTGCCTGTTTGTTGCCAGTTTCTGGTTTTCAGATCATTGAACGTACTTTCCAGCGAACTCGCCATTGTATTGAGCGCTTTACCAATACGTCCCAATTCATCGTCACGCGTGTCCTGGCTTCTTACTGAATAATCGCCATCAGCAATATCGGTAGTAATGTCTTCCATAATACCGATACGTTCGCTGGTTTCCCGGTACTGCTGCTCGGCCTTTATCTGACTAGCTATCCGATCATCCAGATCCTTTTTAATTCGCAGATATGTACTGATTGTAATCATTATTGAAATGACTGCGGCAACCAGCATTAGAAAAGGCGTGTAGGTTATGTACAACTCCTGTTGCTGAAGACGGTCGGACAACAACTTATTTTCTTCTATTTTGAGCCGATTAATCACCAACCGCAGATCGTCCATGATTTTTTTACCACGTACCATCTCTGTATAGCGAGACAACGTATCGCGCCTGAATGACGTGTTACGTCGAGTCATGTTGATAATACGCTGCATCTGCTCAAATTTTGCTTCGTACAGCATCTTTAACTCAGCCAGATTCTTCTGCTGGGCTACATTCTCGGCTGTTAGCTGGCCTAACTCATCATAACTTTTGGTAGCCTTATCCTGCGCTCCTTCGTAAGGTTGCAAAAAAGTGGGGTCGAGGGTAAGCAAAAACCCACGCTGGCCCGTTTCAGCATCTCGTACCGCTGCAATAATGTTCTCAGCCTCTAGTAAAACCTGGTTGGTGTGGTTTACCAACTTCGAATTACTAATCAGTTTTTGGATGCTATAATAGGCTGCGAATAAACTGCCAATCAGCAACAGCGTCGAAAGTGAAAAGACAATTTGCAGTTGCCGTATAACAGTATTAGATATAGTGTGAGGCATGGTTACTTATTAAGGGAAGCTTATTTATTCAGGGACTAACTCATTCACTTGATGAATGGGTAAAATAATAATGAAGCGGGTACCTTCATCAATGCGGCTTTTAGCCGAAATAACTCCCTGATGCTTATCAATATTCTTCTTGGCAATCGCCAGCCCAATGCCGGTACCTTCATAGCTGGTACGACTATTTAAACGCTGAAAGATTACAAAAATACGGTCCAGAAATTTTTCATCGAAGCCAATACCATTGTCGCTTACTGTAATCCGACAAAAGGGCCCACTCACTACGGACAAACTATCGATGTCTTTTTCGTCCACGAAGTCGGCATTGATCTCAATAACAGGAGGCAAATTACTCTTTGAGAACTTCAGCGCATTGCTGATAAGATTTTGAAAAACCTGTCTGATCCGGCCAGGAATCGTATCGATTATCGGTAATTCGCCAACCGTAACGATTGCATTTTTTCGGCTGATTACGTCTTCAAAATCGACCAGAACCTCCTTAACCAGTGTTGTAAGGTCAGTTGGCTTAAACACGGCAGGTACAGACAACTGTGAGTACGATAAGAGATCATCGATCAGGCCCGACAAACGCGCCGACGATTTAATGGATCGATCCAGGTACGCAATAGCTTCTGGATTTTCTTTCAGATACTTTTGTTTGATCAGATCGTGAAGCAGTTGAATTTTGCGTAGCGGTTCTTTCAGATCATGTGATACAACCCAGGTAAACTGCTGCAGCTCATGGTTAGTCGTCTCTAATTCCGAATTCTTTACTAACAGTTCTTTGGTACGGGCCGTAACTTGTTCTTCCAATAGCTCGGCAGCCCTTTTTTGGGGATGAATATCCGTAAACGTACCTACCCAACGCATTACAGCATCCTGTTGCTTAATCGGTATGATGCGCAGAAGATGGTATCTGTAATCGCCCGTCTTTAATTCCTTTAATCGGATTTCCCGCGTAAACTCAATGCCTCGTTCAAAATAAGTTGGCCATTCTTCACAGACAGCTTCGTCGTCATCATGAACAACGGGGAAGGTCGTAGGATCTTTTGAGTAGTTGAACCAATGCTCATTCACATACTCAATCCGAAAATCGGTACCGATTGTAAACGCCATTTGTGGCAGCGACGCCAGAACGAGTCGCAAATCCTGCATTCGGGCGGCCAATTCTTCTTCGGCCTGCTTCCTGACTTCAATTTCATTACGTAATGATTCCTGAGTAGCTCTCAGTTCCTGCTGTTGTTCATACAGGCGGTGTAATGTTTTTACTTTTAAAACCAGTATGTCTGGGTCAACGGGTTTTGTGAGATAATCAATTCCGCCCGACGTATAGCCTTTAGTAATAAACTTCTTCTCTTTGTTGACTGCCGACAGGAAAATAATGGATGTATCTTTTGACTTACTGAAACCAGAAATAGCATTGGCGACCTCAAAGCCATCCATTCCGGGCATCTGCACATCCAGAATAATAACCGAGTAGTTCGTCTTAAGGACTTTTTTTAAAGCTTCTTCTCCCGACTCCGCCGTATCGACTGCAAAGCCATGCAGTTCCAGTATCTTTTTCAGAGGAAAGATATTTTCCGGCCTGTCGTCAACAATGAGAATCATAGACAGTGATAACTATTTATAACGTTGGTATACGTCAGTAGACGTTCTCCTGGATGTAACAAATCGTCGCAGCATTTACTCATGCTTCGATACATTTTTAGCTCTAGTTCCAGAAAATGTTATGTGAAGATATGTCAGATTGGCAGGTGGTTCCAAATATATATTACTGGTGACCAACAAAAAGCGCTTTTAGTTTTTTTACGGCATTCTGTTAGTTGCTCCTTGGGTTGATTTACAGGTCGGCTACGATGCAACAGATTACCCCTTTTTTACGGAATAACTCCTACCCATAGACGAACCATAACCATTAATTGTTTCCAGTGAATTTCGTTTTCCTACTATCCACTTCCACCATCTGACAGCCCTTCACGCCCAACGTATTAGTATACACCCCTGTCTGTGCTTGGCAATACACTACTATTTTTTCTTTTAATAAGTCAACCAGTAGCGATTTTTTGCGTTTTTTACATAAAGACCCCATTAACCATGATCCAGACGAAATTGATTCCACGTACACCGGAGGCTTATGAACCTCCTATGCTCATAAAGAATATTCTGGCCGAATCCATTAAATACGAACCTCAGCGAGAAATTGTCTATCGGGATTTATTCCGAATGAATTATACCGAATTTAATCGCCGGACGCGGCAGTTAGCGAACGTACTAACTGGATTAGGCATTAAACCCGGCGATACAGTTGCCGTTCTGGACTGGGACAGTCATCGTTATCTGGAGTGCTTCTTTGGCGTAACGAGCCTTGGTGCCATTCTGCACACGGTAAACGTACGATTGTCGCCTGCTCAGATTTTATTTACAATGAATCATGCTGAAGATAAACTGGTACTGATTCACGAAGATTTTCTACCTATTCTCGAAGCCATAAAAGATAAACTAACAACCGTTGATACGTTTGTTTTACTGAGCGATAAAGTCTATACCGATCTCAACGCAATCGGTCATGTTCCGAATGGATTCGTTGGTGAATACGAAGCGCTTTTACGGGACGTATCAGATCACTACGAGTTCCCGGACTTCGACGAAAACACCTGGGCTACTACGTTCTATACGACGGGTACTACCGGCAACCCGAAAGGCGTTTACTTTTCTCACCGGCAGTTATTCATGCACACGATGGGATTGCTTACGTATTTAATTGGTTACGAGGCCATTCCGTTCAAATCGCGAACCGATGTGTATATGCCCATTACCCCAATGTTCCATGTCCACGCCTGGGGGTTTCCTTTTCTGGCAACATTACTATCGGCGAAACAGGTATATCCTGGCCGCTACGACCCAGAAATGCTGCTAAAACTGCTTGTTACGGAAGGCGTTACGCTGTCTCACTGCGTTCCTACGATTTTGAATATGCTTGTTAGCAGTCCGGCGGCACAGAAATTTAAAGCACAACTGAGCCGTTGGAGCGTACTGATTGGAGGCTCAGCACTAACGAAAGGCCTGGCTAAAGCTGCGCTGGATTTAGGCATAAACGTATCGGCAGGGTATGGTATGTCCGAAACAGCGCCTGTACTGGCTGTTGCTTATTTAAACGATGCTGAACGTTCGCTTCCTCTCGATGAACAAGTGGAGTATCGTACGCGTGCGGGACGTATTTCGCCATTTGTCGAAGCCCGTCTAATGGATGAAAACGGTAATTTTCTACCTCACGATGGCCAGGCACTGGGTGAAGTAGTTGTCCGTACGCCCTGGAATACACAAGGCTATTACAACGACCTAGAACGAGGTGCTGAGCTCTGGCAAAATGGCTGGTTGCACACGGGCGACGTAGCAACGATTAGTTCCGATAACTGGCTCGTAATTGCCGATCGCACTAAAGATGTGATCAAAACAGGTGGCGAATGGGTATCGTCGCTGGATATGGAAGATGTTTTGTCGCAGGTGGAGGGCGTAGCAGAATCAGCAGTTATTGGTTTACCAGATGAACGCTGGGGAGAGCGGCCACATGCGCTTGTTGTCCAAAAACCAGGCTATTCGCTAACGGCGGAAGGCATCAAAGAAACATTACAAGCTAGAATTGACCGGGGGGAAATTCATAAATGGTACATGCCTGACCGAATTATCTTTGTACAGGAAATCCCCAAAACCAGCGTCGGAAAAATCGACAAAAAAAGAATTCGCTCTGACATGAAGGCGCAAATTCTTTCCTGATGTTTATACCATTGCTACGTTGCCAACCACATATGATACGTATAGGCTTGCTTTCTGATACACATAGTTATCTCGACCCTCAACTGTTCAAACACTTCGACAGTTGCGATGAAGTCTGGCATGCTGGCGACGTGGGTGCATTGGTAGTTGCCGATCAACTACGTTCCTTTCGGCCTTTACGAATCGTCTCTGGCAATATTGATCAGGAATCTCAGGATTTACCCGCCCATGTACGTTTTACAATAGAGGGATTTAGTATTTGGATGACTCATATTGGCGGAACACCGCCAAAGTACAACCCACTTGTTCGCCCCACTTTACAACTTAATGCGCCGGATATATTTATTTGTGGGCACTCACATATTTTAAAGGTGGTACGTGATCCTAAACTAAAAAATATGTTGTTTATCAACCCCGGCGCTGCGGGGAAAACTGGTTTTCACTTGATCAGAACGGCCCTACGTTTTAGTCTTGACGGAGGTCAGATTACAGATATGCAGGCTATTGAATTAGGCAAGAAGTAGTTTTTAGACTGAACATAAAAAAAGCCTTCATTAAAGAATGAAGGCTTTTTTTATGATTTGATAATAATTTATAAAGGAAGAGACTCAGGTTCAGTTTCCGCTGGTTTAGCTTCTTTTCCGATTTCTTCTTTTACTTCTTCAGCTACGCCTTTGTTTTTGTAAGCCTGATATACAGTCTCACGCTCAAAAGGACGCTTCCCAATCAGACGTACAAGATCATTTTGGTAAAGAATTTCTTTTTCCAGCAATTCTTTCGCAATTACTTCCAGCGCTTCCCGCTTGTCGGTTAGTAGGTCTTTAGTGCGCGTGTAGGCTATATCAACAATCTTACGAACCTCTTCATCGATATGCTTGGCCGTTTCTTCAGAATATGGCTTATTGAAAGCATAGTCGGCTTGTTTCGAATCATAGAACGAAATATTACCGATCTTGTCGTTCATACCATACATCGTCACCATACTGTAAGCCAGCTTCGTGATACGTTCCAGATCACTTAAAGCACCAGTTGATACTTTACCAAAAATCAAGTCCTCAGCTGCTCGGCCACCTAAAGCCATGCACATTTCGTCCATCAACTGTTCAGTACGGTATAAGTACTGTTCGCGAGGCAGATATTGCGCGTAACCCAGTGCAGCAACGCCCCGTGGCACAATCGTCACCTTTACGAGTGGATCAGCGTGCTCCAGGAACCAGCCCGCTACTGCGTGACCCGCTTCATGGTAGGCAACAATCTCCTTCTCCTCTGGTGAAATAAGCTTGTTTTTCTTTTCCAGGCCTCCAATCACACGATCCATCGCGTCCTGGAAGTCTTTCATATCAACGGCTTCTTTGTCGCTACGAGCTGCGATCAGAGCGGCTTCGTTACAAACGTTTGCGATTTCAGCCCCGGCAAAACCTGGCGTCTGAGCGGCCAATTCTTTCGGATCAACATCAGCAGCTAGTTTGATTGGCTTTAAATGCACCCGGAAAATAGCTTCACGACCAACGATATCGGGTTTGTCGATGCTAATCTGGCGGTCGAAACGGCCCGGACGTTGCAGAGCAGAGTCTAATACATCGGGACGGTTGGTAGCAGCCAGGATAATAATACCTGAATCTGTGGCAAAACCATCCATCTCAACCAGCAGCGAGTTCAACGTATTTTCACGTTCGTCATTGGCGCCGGGCATAGAACCACGTCCACGAGAACGACCAACAGCATCAATTTCGTCAATGAAGATGATACAAGGAGCTTTTTCTTTCGCCTGTTTGAACAAATCACGCACCCGCGCTGCTCCTACCCCCACGAACATTTCTACGAAGTCGGAACCCGATAGCGAGAAGAACGGCACACCAGCTTCACCAGCAACAGCTTTCGCCAGAAGAGTCTTACCTGTACCGGGAGGGCCAATTAACAAAGCGCCTTTCGGAATTTTAGCACCCAGTTTTGTAAACTTGGTTGGATTTTTCAGGTAATCTACAATTTCCTTGATCTCTTCTTTTGCTTCATCTAAGCCAGCCACGTCGTTGAACGTGATTTTGACTTTGTTATCAGCATCGAAAAGAGCCGCTTTTGATTTACCGATATTAAAGATTTGTCCACCAGGGCCACCAGCTCCCGACATCCGTCCAAGCAGAAAGTACATGGCCAGTATCATCACGATCAGGAAGCCCCAGGTGCTAATGATACTACCGAAATCGCTCCGCTGTTCGAATCGATAATCGATTTTCTCATTATCAGGAAAGCCTTGCTGTATCTGATCCAAGTCCTTCTTGAACGTTTCGCCAGAAGCGATCTGGAATTGAAAGTGAGGACCATGATTGGATCCGAAGTATGGCTTATCGGAGAACATACCCCGGTATTTCGGACTTTGAGCAGCTTGCTGCGTAAGTGTTACTTCAGCGATTTTATCATTCACCACTACCACGTCGGCCACTTCATGGTCTTTCACCATCTGCTCAAAACGCTTTTGACCAATCTCATGCGTTGATGAGTTTTTGTTGAAAAACGTAATTCCTAGAATAGCGGCAATCAGCAGCGCAACAATCCACCCCTGAAAATTAGGTTTTCTTGGGCCACCTCGGGGTACTAACGGATTTCTATTATTGTTTTCTGACATTTCCTCAGGCTGTACATAACGGATTTTATGAGTAACACCGTTTCGCAAAGTAATGTTTCTCTGGCGAAACGGTTCGGATAGACGGCTAATCTACCCAATAAACGGTCGAAATCTACTGTTTATGTTTAGTTTGCCGTTGCCAGCATACTTTCATCGATGTGCTGAATTTCGGCATCGCCCCAGAGTTGTTCCAAATCGTAGAAGGAGCGACGATCTTTTTTGAATACGTGAGCAACAACATCTACGTAATCTAACAAAATCCACTCTTTGTTCGATTTACCCTCCCGATGCCAGGGATCCTGGCGGCTGGCTTTGTAAACTTCTTCCTCAATTGAGGTCGAGATGGCATCAATCTGGGTATCGGAATTACCCGAACAAATTACAAAATAGTCGCAAATGGCATTTTTTACATTACGCAGATCCATGACGACTATATCCTGCGCTTTTTTCTCGAGCATACCACGGACGACAAAATCACGCATCTGCTCAGCAGAAAATTCATTGCTTTTCTTTATTCTCATGCTTTCGGTTTAACATTGCACGATCAGCCAACCAGCGGGTACTTTTCAAAGATGGATTATATTTATCCAGAGTACCATTCATTGACTTCCTACTACTAAACTATACAATATTTTGTACAAAATCTATCCCAAAACTCTTTTTGTTGGGCAAATAGTTAAATATCTGCCAAGCTGTCAGTCTACTAACGACGAAGCGTCTGCTTTGATTGCCCATCAGGACCCAGCCGAAGGTACTATTGTCGTTACTGACCATCAAACAGCTGGTCGTGGTCAGCGTGGTAACAGCTGGGAGGCAAAACCAGCTCAAAATCTTACCTTTTCCCTGATTTTAAAACCTAATTTCCTGGCTGCTACGGAGCAATTCTGGCTAAACATGGCTATATCGCTAGGCATATATGACACATTGTCGCTCTTACTGGAAACGCCCGTACGAATCAAATGGCCTAACGATATATATGCAGACAATAAGAAACTGGGGGGGATCTTGATTGAGAACATTCTTCAGGGACAAAACATTGCCTGGTCGATCATTGGAATTGGTTTAAACGTGAACCAGACCGAATTTACTTATTCAACGGCCACATCCTTGCAACAGCAGGCCCCTCTGCCTGACAATTACGATCTGTCGGGCATACTACGTGCGCTCAGTGAGTCGATCGAACAGCGCTACCTGCAATTGCGATCGAATCAACGCGACAGCTTAAAGACAACGTATCTACAAACCCTGTATCGCTATCAGGAAGAAGCGTACTTTGATCGTGATGATCAGCGATTTCGAGGGGTTATAACGGGCATAGACAGCGTAGGCCGATTAGCCATCGCCGTAGACGGGCAACTGCAGTATTTTAATTTTAAAGAAGTTTCGTTTGTAATCTAATTCATAAAAAAGTGGTGGGAAACGAAGGCCTATCTTGGAGATATGGCATTCGTTTCCCACCACTTTTTTATGAGGTCGACTATTTTGTAATAGCTTCCTCTACTGGATTTCCAATACATCCGTTTGGTTCCAGCACATGTAGCAACGCGGTAATGGTAGGCGCTATATCGTGAATGTGAGTGCGACGTAACGTTTCACCTGGACTCACACCCCAACCATACAGCAAAAATGGTACGTGTGTATCGTACGTATAGGTAGTACCATGCGTTGTTCCTTTATTACGTCCTTCGAGCCAGCCGGGCGATTGTAATACGTAAAAATCTCCGCTTCGATTTGGATGAAAAACATTACGGAACAGGTTCTCCTGTATGGCCGGAATCGCTTCAGCACCCAGGTTATGCAGATTAACCACATTAGCAACACCATCTAGCTTCAGTATTTCACTCTTTAATAGCTCATATACATCCTGAATGGCTATTTTCTTTTCCGTCAGCAATGAATGGTTCAGATAGACTTGTTGATTAAAATAAGTCAGCATCCACTGTCCGGGGCCGTAGGCTTTTTCCAATACGGCTTTCACTTTTTCACCTACTTCACCATAACCACGGGTACCGGATGGAATTCGGTACTGCTGCAGAAAACCGGGCGCGTCAACAACGCCATGATCGGCCGATAAAAAAGCCAGCCACTGACCTTTTCCCACATTGGTATCCAGATACGCAAAAATCTCACTCAGTTGACGATCGAGCCGAATATAATTGTCCTCCGTTTCAATAGCGTGCGTTCCAAAAGCATGACCGATGTAGTCGGGCGACGAAAAGCTAAGGCATAACATGTCTGTTATATCATGTTGGCCTAGTTTTTCTCCTTTTATAGCAGCCAGCGCAAACTCCTTTGTGATTTGATCGCCATACGGGCTTGTCCGCAACGGTTCATATTTAGCTCCACCCGCCTGAATCGCAAACGTGTGCGGAAAAACTGACTTCGTTTCACCCGCTAATATTGATTCATAAGGCTCATCATCAGGTGTACTTTCCGTATACTGATTCAGTGGAAGAATAGTCTCCCACTTCTGGGTGATAAACTGTTCTGGCAGCTTGCGAGCGTTAAACTCCTGCACCCACTGGGGCAACTCTTTCTGATAGAACGTACTGCTAATGAAATTACCATCCTTCGAATCGAACCAGTAGGCGCCATCGGCAGCGTGACCAGCGGGCATGATCGCTCCTCTGTCTTTTAAGGCTACTCCAATCACTTTGGCGCGCCCATCAGTCGCGAGTTTGAGCTGATCGCCAATCGTAGTTACCAGCAAATTACGAGGAGACATTTTTCCTGCGCTTCCTGTATTACCAACCGTACTAACAGTGGTATCCTCTGCGCAATAGACCAGGCGCCCTAACTTCCGATCATAAAAATCGTTGCCCACAATACCATTTAGCGCTGGTGCAGAGCCCGTATATACAGCCGCGTGACCAGGTCCAGTATAGGTTGCTGCATAATGATAGTGGTTGTTACGTGCGTTAAAACCTTCATTCATCATACGGCGAAAACCGCCCGTACCGAATTTGTTGTAATAGCGATACAGGTAGTCGTAACGCATCTGATCAACAATGATACCGATAACCAGTTTGGGTCGTTTAAGCGATTGCGATGACGCCTGACTGGTAGCAGTTGTTTTTTTGGGTTGGGCAAATGCCGTTGCCGCCAATAACGACAGCAAAAAAACAGGAGAATATAAGCGCATGAAACCGGGTTAAGTTGGTTGGGGTACTGACTACAAATGTACAAACAAATCGTGGGAAGGCTCAGAATGCAAAAACAGGAATATATTAGGGCCATATTCTGATAAATCAGAAGCTATTGTTAACATTCTTTCGCTCATTGCGTTGACCTGAAAGCGGTTCTTATTTCTGACCGTACTACGTAGTCATGATTCAGATACATACACCAACTACGTTCTGGCTGACAGCCCTGCTATTCTTCATCGCCATTTTTGGCCGCTACGTTATTTTTTCGCTCTTGTTCTGGTGGCTGTTTAAAATATCACTGAAAGAACAGTTTGCTCATCGGGCAGTACAGCAGCGTCCCCGCAAGATTGGACAGGATTGGCGCGAGATTGGCTGGTCGCTCATCACGTCATTGATCTTTACAGCCATTGCTGTAGGCATGATTATCGCTTACCAGCACAACTACACCCAACTATACACCAACATCCACGAGTATCCAATCGTGTGGTATCCGCTAAGTATACTGTCTGTAATGTTTGTTCATGAGACGTACTATTACTGGATTCATCGATGGATGCACCGACCTGGTGTGTATCGTTGGGTGCATAAAACGCATCATGACAGTATCACTACGTCTCCCTGGACCGCTTTTTCCTTTCATCCAGTAGAAAGCACGTTGCAGGCTATTGTTATTCCTGTTTTAACATTCGTGATCCCGTTGCATGTTTCAGCCGTTGGACTGTTGCTTATCATTATGACCATATCCAGTACAATCAACCATCTGAATACGGAAATTTATCCGCGCGATTTTGACCGGCATTGGCTAGGGCGCTGGCTGATTGGCGCTACTCACCATAGCCTCCACCATTCGCAGTTCCGTTTTAACTATGGCCTTTATTTTACGTTCTGGGATAAATGGATGAAAACAGAAAGCCCTAACTTCCATCAGCTATTTGAACAAAAGACCCGTAAGGAAGACAGTAATTTGTAGTGTAGAGTGCAAAATAGAGTGATTATAACCGCTCTTTACTCAGGCGCTTACTTACTACGTTCGATCGTGTACTGAACCAATTGATGCAACGACTGTCGATAGGGTGATTCCGGGAATGAATTCAGCAGCGATTGCGCTTCTGCTACGTACGTATTCATAGCTTCGGTAGCGTACTGAATACCGCCGGAGTTCTTAACGAACGCAATGACTTCGTCAACCTTCTTGGGGTTTTCGCTGTCGTTTTTGACGATGTTGATAATGCGTCGCTTTTCCAGAAAAGATGCTTTGCTGAGTGCATAGATAAGCGGCAGGGTCATCTTTTTCTCTTTGATGTCGATGCCAAGCGGCTTACCAACCTCAGCCGTTCCGTAATCAAAAAGATCGTCTTTGATCTGGAAAGCGATACCTACCTTTTCACCGAAAAACCGGGCCCGCTCAATCGTTTCCGTATCAACTCCGGCCGATCGTGCACCAACAGCACAACAGGCTGCAATCAGCGACGCTGTTTTCTGACGAATAATCTCGTAATAGACCTTTTCCGTGATGTCTAACCGACGGGCTTTGTATAGCTGTAGCAATTCACCCTCGCTGATCTCCCGAACAGCATTCGAGACAATCTGTAGCAATTCGAAATCGCCGTTATCGACGGACAATAACAAGCCTCTCGATAGTAAATAATCGCCGACTAAAACTGCTACTTTATTCTTCCAAAGCGCATTAACCGAGAAAAATCCGCGCCGGTAATTAGAATCGTCAACCACATCATCGTGAACCAGCGTAGCCGTGTGGAGCAATTCGATTAGCGAAGCCCCCCGATACGTAGCTTCCGTAATTTGGCCGCACACACCAGCTGTCAGGAACACAAACATGGGGCGGAGCTGCTTTCCCTTCCGCTTCACGATGTAATTCATGATTTGGTCCAGCAGCATAACGTCGCTTTTCATCTGCCCCCGAAACTTCTGCTCGAACAACTCCATTTCGGCAGCAATGGGGGCCTGGATATCAGCAACAGAGAGAGGCATATTACGTCGACGGTAGTCAATAGTCTGCCGACAGTGGTCGTTAAACAATTGATAGCAGTAATGAATATTCTTTCGCTACTGTCAACCGGTGATCAGAACAACTATCGACTAAATTTTCGGCAAGTATAGCAAGTAAAGCCCAGACGCCGAAAAAGCCGGCCATAAAACCCATCATGTTTATAGTCATTTTTCTTTTGTTTATCCAGTAAAAACTTCCAATTTACCGACAATCTACCTCAACCCTAGACTCGTATCTATGATTAACAATCCGGTTCCGCCCCTCCCCCAACCAGCCGCTGTTCCTTCTGAAGTAAAGCCAGACAAAGCCCTTGTTCTGGGTGGAGGCTCTCTAAAAGGGGCTTTTCAGGCCGGAGCCGTTATGGCTCTTTTTGAGTCGGGTTTTGTTCCTGATCGTTTGTATGGCATTTCGGTCGGTAGTTTAAACGCTACGTTTATTGCCAACGAAGCGGCCCGTCAGCATCAGGAGACTGGACAAATCAATTGGGAAAAAGTAGGCAAGCACCTGATTGAATTCTGGATTCGAAACATAACCAGACCAGACGATGTAGCCGTTATCCGTTCGCGTTTCAGATTGGGCTACAATACGTTGATCCGGCGCTTTGATGGCCTCCTGGATAATTCGCCCCTTCAAACGCTTATTCGTAATCATGTTAATCTGGAAACGATAAAAAACGGCCCCGTAAAACTAAAAGTTGGAGCCGTCGATATCATTGAAGGCGATATGCGTTACGCCGATGAGCAAGACCCTCATTTTCTCGATTACGTATACGCCAGTAGCTCCTTACCTTTTCTGATGCCTGCCATACAAATTGGCGGTGATCACCGAAAAGCCTTTCTGGATGGAGGCTTACGCGAAGTGGCCCCGCTACGGGTTGCCATCGAGGATGGGGCTACTGAAATTGCCTGCGTTGCCTGTCACGCCCGGAAGATTTACAATGAAAAGTTCAACTATCGTAATCTCCTCAATCTGATGGACCGCGTGAAGGACATTACAGTTAATCAACTGGTTAACAACGACATTGCCTGGGCCGAGCGTTTTGCTGAACGCGAGCAGTTCCATGGGCGACCCATGCACTTAACTATTATTCGCCCGACGGAACCACTTTATCTCAATCTTATGAAATTTACCTCCGACGATATTGGCCGTCTGATTGTGATGGGCTATCAGGCCGGAATCGACGTACTGAAGCTGGAAAGAAAACCAAATAACGATCAATCAATGCCTTTATCATAACGTGATATTGCTACGTAGTTGCGAACAAAATCACGTTACGACAGATACTCAAAATAATCGATCGACCTCAAGAGGGCGATCTGTCGTGATAATATCTCCGCCTTGTTTAACTAGATTTTGATAGCCAGCAGCCGCCTTTGGCAATGGTTCTTCGTCCAGTTGCCCCGCGCCATACGTACCCACCGAGCAACGGATACCCAGCTTGTGCAGCCGGTCATAGAACGTAGTCGATTGCAGTTTCTGAGGGGTGAGTGCTATCAATCTTGATTTGGGCAACGTATCATTTTCAAATCGATCCAGGTCGGCCTCGCTGTTGACTCCCACAGCCAGCCACAATTCCGGATAAACGTTACGTACGCGTTGCGCTTCGGCCAGCGAATAGCAGATGACAAAAACGGAATGCTCTGCTTTATATTTTTTAACTTCCTTCATGACCATGAGCGGATCAGTTCCGGGTTTTACGTCGAGTGCCAACATATACCGATTCTTATTCCAGGCTAGTATGTCGGTAAACGTTGGCATAGGCTGGTCGGTCAGGGTACCAGAGAGCGTTTTTAGTCGAATCGATTTCAGTTGATCTACGCTTTTCTCCGATACAGGCCCTAGTGCATCTGATTCACGATCCAGCGTCGGGTCATGCAATAATACAAGACCGCTATCGCGCGTCATCCGAACATCCATTTCAATAATAGCGTCGGGCAGTTGTTTAGCCGTCTGGTCGAACGTTGTAATCGAGTTTTCCGTGTCATTTGCCCCAGGTCCACCCCGGTGCGCCAGGATGAGTGGTTTCTTCTGATTTGAACGATACGTTAAAAAGGCATCGGCTGTTTTACTATCACGAAATCGATTTATAGATTGGGCCGCTACTCCCGTGTTTATGCCTAGGGCAATCAATACATAATAAATGCTTTTCATAACGATTAATTAGTTGGCCTGATAGGGGCCATGAACTGATTTTACTGTTAAGGTTTCCGTATTATCATCCACAACGAAAACCCGATAGGTTTTACCTCCTATCTCAACCCGGACAACAACGTGCCCTGATGCGCTTTTAAACTGCGGCAGATAATCGCTGATCAATGCTTTTGTTTCGTCGAGTAGGTTTGTCACAAATACATCGCGCTCACCAGGGTAGACTTCGTTAGAATAGATACGTTCCAGCACACTCCTGTCGGCATGAGACGATGCCCAGGCCGGGACAACCAAAACCCGAGGCCGTAAGCGACTCAACAACGACCCATTTTCGGAATCTTTGTAGCCGTGGTGATTAAGCAATTGAACATCTACTGGACCCAAAACTTGCGCTAAAGGCGTTTCTACATCATGCCAGGCAGGCTCACCAAACTGCAAAACACCATAGATATCTCCTCCCGAAAAATAGTCGAAATTACCATAGCGAATCCGTAGGGCAATGCTGCACATATTTTCGTTTGGATATTGTGCGGCCGTTAGCGTCGCCAGATCAGGGAAAAGCGCTCGCGTCGACGAATCGCTGCCTGTCCAGATTTCTCCATTTACGGCCACATTCCTGATTTCGAACGTTGACTTGTATACATCAGGTTGCTTTTTTAACGTAATCTGATCGTTACGTCCTGCCCGGAACCGCTCAGCGACCAGCTCTTTCTTCTGAATTTTATCGTCCAGGAACTGACGATAATTAATGACCATCGAATCACTATCAAACGAGCGAGGGTAGCGATAGTCAGGCCAGCCCCGGTCCAGAATCGTACGAATCGGTATATGCTCAGCGACTTCAGTAATGCCTGTCAGCACGTATCCCTGGGCTCCTCTTTTGGTTAGATTCAATGGCGTTCCCATATGGTCATCATGAAAATGCGTAACGATCGCGTAATCAATCGCTGGCTGCTTCTGGAAACGTAACACATTCCGAACGTAGCGCGCAATCCATTCGCCCGCCAGCCGTGAGGTATTGGGCTTTATGGGCAGATTACGAGGTTGGTTAGTCCGCCAATCCAGTGGATTAACTGATCCGGCATCGATCAGCAACGTAGTACCATCGGGCAGAACAGCGAACGTAGCATTTCCAGCGCCGGTATTAATATGATGAATATCGAGCTGGCCCGGTTGCCTGTCTGCTAACGGTTGGCCAATCTGCCCCCAGCTCATACAAGCAAAAGAGCACACGAAGCAAAGGATCAATAATCGACGCATACGTATCGGCAACTTTCCAGGTCCTCTCTGTTTAGCAAAAAAATCCCCCGCAAGATAGCTCACGGGGGATTTTGCATGTATTAATCGCACTATCTTAGAACGAGTAACGAACGCCAAGCTGAGCCTGCCAAACGTTATCGATCGTGATACTTTTCACAAATGAATCTCTTAACAGGATCGAACGGTTCGTTCCGTTGTCATTGATGGTCTGCGTCGCCAGGCGATAAGTTGGTAAGCCAGCGGCATTAACCCCTTGGATAGCTAATGGGTTTGCTGTCGTTGACACCCAGCCTACACCCCACTTATTGTTCAACAGGTTACCTACGTTCAGAATATCGGCACGGAACTGCAACGTGTGTTTCGTTCCTTTAGCACCTGCCCGTACATAAAACTCCTGAACAACCGAGAAATCGAAACGAGTTAACCAGGGCGCATAACCACCGTTACGTTCAGCATACTGGCCACGACGTGTTTTCAGGTACTCGTTACCTTCGATATAAGCGTCGAAAGCGGCTTGCTGCTGTTCAGGCGAATAAACAACGGCCGAAGCGCCAGAACCTACCGTTAAGGCCGCAAATGTCAAATCAGATGCTTTGTTAGGCACGAATAACAGGTCATTCGTCTGGCCATCGCCATTCAGGTCACTACCATAAATATAAGATAGTTTGTAACCACTGGTCGACTGCATACCCAGCGTGAAGGCTGTTGATCCACCAAACTTACCACCATAGTTCAGGCGGTAGTTCAGGAAACCGATGATCCGATGACGAAGGTCATTATCTCCAAACGATAATCCTAAGTAGTTCTGACCTTGTACCGTTGGAGCATTACCAACAACCGTGCTACCTACAGATTGCAAGTCTCTTGCTAAGCCATATGTGTAGGCCAACATACCGCCAAAGCCATTAACCGCAGGCTTTTCAAGCTTCGCAGTAAAGGTGTAAGCACTACCTTCATTGGTATTTTTTAACACGAAAGCGTTGGTAATAGCTGTATTATAGAAACGAGCGATGTTAACCGTATTATTTGCACCCGATCCTGAACTCGCTACGCCCGAAGCTGGGAAACGGCCACGTGTATCTGGTCCAGTCAACTGACGATCGGGAGCTTTCAGGTTAGCATCAATGTAACGTAGGCCCTGAAGCGTTTTGTTATAGATAACTTCCAATGTACCGATTAGACCCCATGGTAAACGTTGGTCGATAGCCAGGTTAGTTTTCCAAACAAGTGGGTATTTCAAATTAGGGTCGGTAGCATTAACTACATACGGGGCTAATTTGGTAATATCCGTTTGAGATGGATCAGGTCTTACTCCCGCAGGTAATTTACTTGGGTCCGTTACAAATGGATAGGCCGTTGTATTGGTAACGTTAATAACTGCTGTGTTTACACCATTATTACCTAATTGGTTAGACACTAATACTTCAGGAATCCGTGATACGAAGAAACCACTACCACCACGAATCTGAGTCATCTTATCTCCTTTCACATCCCAGTTAAAGCCAACGCGTGGAGAAACTAACAAACGTGCTTTAGGAAAAGCCCCCGTGTTGATACCGTATTGCTGACCATTTTCATCTCTAAACAATGTGCTTGTTCCTACAACAGGGTTATAGAAATCTTTTGCGGTTGCATTGCTGTAAGCAAATAGATCTGCCCGGATACCAGCTGTTAGTTTGAAATTCGGATTTACCTGAAATTCATCCTGTACATAGGCACTATAGGTACTTCTATGTAATGTTTGCAATGGTTCAGCCCCACCTGGCAACAATGAATAACGCAGGTTATACCTGGCAACCGAAACTGGCGACGTTGTAGCTGTTGGATTATTGATAGAAGCTAAAGCTGCTGCTTTAAAGTCATCAATTGAGTTATAGACGTATACGCCGTTTGAAGCTGGGAAGAAAACGTTATTCGACGTATATTTTTCATAAGCCAACCCAAACGTCAACGTATGCTTACCAGCGAAATAGCTGAAATTGTCGGTAATGTTCAGCGTTGAATAATTAAGCTGATTGTTTGGCGTAAACGGATCAAAACCGATAGATGTATACGTAGTACCATCTTTCAAAATATCGATACTTGGGAATACACCGGTTAAGTACGTACGGTCTTCAATTTGTTTGTTATACGTAGCAACCAGTTTGTTAGCGAATTTACCGCCAAACGTAGAGTTTAATTCAACAGCAACCGACCGGGTGTTATCAGCGATCTGGTAGCCCGTGTTACGTGGAGAAAGAGCCAGGTTACCAGCGTAGCCAGTAGATGAATAACCCGTACGGTTACCGTTACCAGCCGTGTTACTACTGTTACTGTTACTGATAGCCTGATCCGAGCTAGAATTGTGGTGAGAATAACGAATCGCCAGTTTGTGGTTATCGTTAATGTTCCAGTCAAGACGTAACAGTCCTTTTATACTTTTTATTTCGTTGTTGAAGTTATCAATAGCTCCCAGATCCCGATTGAAGTTCGTTTTCATGAACGCGCTAAGATCTTCCAGATCAGAAGCCAGCACACGTGATACGTTTCCACCACCTGTTCCGCGATCGGCTACCCAATCCAGCGCTGGTACGCTACTTTTGTATTGCTCTACGTTTGCAAAGAAGAACAACTTATTCTTAATAATTGGTCCACCGATCCGGAAACCCTGGGTTTTCTTATCGATCGTTACCGGTGGCAAGTTGATGTCGTTAGCTTTTTTACCAGCCAAGCTGTTGTTCTGAAACAGATAGTAAACTGAGCCAGAAAAATCATTCGTTCCAGAACGGGTTACCGCGTTGATGCCAGCCCCCGAGAAACCCGTCTGACGGACGTCGTAAGGCGCTACGTTCAGCTGAATTTCGTCTAAAGCGTCCAGCGATACGGCTGTTGTACCAGTACGTCCACCCGCCTGAGCCGATGATCCTAAACCGAAGCCATTATTGAAAACAGCTCCATCAATGGTGATGTTGTTGAAGCGCGCATCCTGACCACCGAATGACTGACCATTACCGTACGCATTGTACTTCGTTACGTCGTTCATCGTACGGCCAATAGTAGGCACCGCATTGATCGTTTCTCTACTATAAGATGAAGCAGCCCCCGTACGTTCCGAGCTAAAAATATCACTACGGCTGCCGGTTACAACCACTTCAGACAATTGCGCACTAGCATCAGATAGGTTGAAGTTTACGTCTGCTGATGTACCCAGGTTGGTAACAATACCTTCTTTAACCTGATCTTTAAAGCCAACAAAGGTTGCTGTTACTTTGAATGGGCCACCTACGCGGACGCCTGGTAAGGTATAACGACCCGATGCGTTTGTCGTTGTACCGTAACGGCTACCCGACGGCTCGTGAATAGCTACTACCGTAGCTCCTGGCAATCCGGCGCCTTTATCGTCGGTTACCTGTCCATTAATGACTGCGGTCGTTACCTGTGCTAATGCCCCGCTCCCACCAAGCACGGACAGTAACATACTGCTGACTAGCACAAAAGCCGCCCTAAAATGCAGTAATCGTTTTGACATAAAATTAATAGATTTGGTTTGTAGTTTTGAGCAACTCATCCGGTTAGATAGGTCTTCAATTTAAAGACAAAGATGCTACATTTTTTCAGTCGACAAAGCACCTCGTCTTAAAAAAGTACCACCTTTTTAAAGTCTATAGGCCTTATTCCAGAAATAGCCATATTTCAAATCAATTACATTCTATAAAACAGAATTAAGATATTGTTAAGCACTTAGTTCACTCATAATTACCTTCGCCATAAAGTAGAACTTTTTAGAGATGTGAACCGTACTATTTTTTGCCACCTTATACGCATTTTATGAACAGTCGATCTTAGTTTTGTCCCCTTTATGATAGCAACCGAAACAACAGCGATAAAGCTAACTCAATATAGTCATGGTGCAGGCTGTGGCTGTAAAATTTCGCCCAAAATACTCGACCGTATTTTGCATAATAATCAAACAGCAGTACAGCCTCAATACGCCAATCTGCTCGTTGGTAACGACTCACGCGACGATGCTGCCGTTCTTGATCTGGGCAACGGTGAAGCCATCATCAGCACCACTGATTTTTTCATGCCTATAGTTGACGATGCCTTCGATTTCGGACGTATCGCTTCAGCTAACGCCATCAGCGATGTATATGCGATGGGGGGCGAGCCCATTATGGCTATTGCTATCTTAGGCTGGCCTTTAGACAAACTGCCACCCGAGGTTGCGGGTCAGGTACTGGAAGGCTCTCGTTCTATTTGCCGGGAAGCAGGAATTCCTCTTGCTGGCGGACACAGCATTGATTCACCAGAGCCCATTTTCGGCTTAGCCGTAACAGGTCGCGTTCGGCTGGAACATCTCAAGCAGAATAATACAGCAACGTCTGGTTGTCGATTATACCTGACCAAACCGCTCGGCGTTGGTATCTTGACTACTGCTCAGAAAAAAGGGCTACTTAAACCCGAACATGCCGACCTCGCGCCTACTCAGATGGCGCAACTAAATAGTTTTGGCGCTACGTTGGGGAAACTACCGTATGTTAAGGCGCTAACCGACGTAACGGGTTTCGGTTTACTGGGCCACCTGACAGAAATGGCAGAAGGCTCGGGTTTAAGTGCTGTTGTTTCGTTTGATGCGGTGCCTAAACTACCATTTATAGAGGACTATCTGGCCCAGAAGAGCTTTCCGGGTGGAACAGTACGGAACTGGGATAGTTATAGCTATAAAATCGCCGACATCACCGAAATCCAGCGTTATATTCTGGCCGATCCCCAAACATCGGGTGGTCTGCTCATTGCGGTCGAACCCAATAGCACAACCGAGTTTGAGCGAGTTGCTAAGGAAAATGGGTTTTCTCTTCAATCGTTTGGCGAATTGGTCGAAAAACGAGCAAAAGTTATTTATGTAAACTAAGGGCGGATCAAGAATCCATCCGTTCTTTATATTATCCCGATTTAATGAAATTATTCTTCCGTCAGACGGGCGAAACAGGGCCTGCAATTATCATATTACACGGCGTTTTCGGATCGTCTGATAACTGGTTAACCATTAGTAAAACAATTGCCGCTCAAGGCTATCGCGTTTTCGCACTCGATCAGCGAAATCATGGCCAGTCGCCACGCGCCGACGAACACGATTATCAGGTTATGGCTTCCGACCTGCATGAGTTTCTGATCGATCAGCAGTTAGAAAAACCAATACTGGTTGGTCATTCGATGGGTGGTAAAGCCGTTATGCAGTATGCGATGAATTATCCGGGCACCTTCGATAAACTCGTTGTAGTTGATATTGCACCCAAATTCTACCCTGTACATCATGCAGAACTGATTCGTGGTCTGAATGCTATCGACCTGGCCAGTCTAAAAAGCCGTAATGAGGCCGACACCATTTTAAGCCAGTATGAGCCCATTTTGACCGTCCGCCAATTTCTTCTCAAAAACCTGTATCGGAACGAGCAGGGCCAGTTTGCCTGGCGGCTTAATCTACCGGTTATTGAACGGGAACTTCATGGGATTGGTGAAGAATTGACGAATCCACGTATCGTCAACGAACCCACACTATTTATGCGTGGCAGCGAATCGCCCTATATTCTGGACGAAGACTTACCGACGATCAAACGCATTTTCCCAAATTCGAAAGTCGATGTCATACAAGGAGCGGGCCACTGGGTACAGGCTCAAAAACCCGACGAGTTCGTCGAGTCGCTCATGACATTTATTGGACATACTGCCTAAGTCTGGTTTATAACAAACTGATTTAGCTGGCGCTAATTAGCCAGAAACGATAAACCAGAAACTTTCTATGCCAACGCTTTATCTGATTCCTACCCTGCTTGCTGATGACACAGCCGATCGGGTTCTTCCAGCAACCATTCGGGATACAATTGCCCAGACCGATGCCTTTTTTGTCGAAAATGTACGTACCGCCCGGCGTTTTATAACCGGCCTGAAAACAGGACGTATCATTGACGAGACTACTTTTTTTGATCTCACAAAAGATACGCCACCGGCCGAAACTCGAAAACAGATTCAGGAATTAACCGAACGCAAACGTAACGCTGGCGTTTTATCTGAAGCCGGTTGTCCAGGCGTAGCCGATCCCGGTTCTGTTATAGTAGGCATGGCCCATTCATTGGGCTGGCGAGTGGAGCCACTGGTCGGCCCATCGTCTATTTTACTGGCCCTGATGGCATCAGGAATGAGCGGTCAGTCATTTGTATTTCATGGCTATTTGCCTATCGAGAAGCAGGATCGGGTTCGTACGCTACGTCACCTGGAAAAAGAAGCGCAGCAAAAGCAGCAAACCCAGATCTTTATGGAGACACCGTATCGAAACGATGCATTGTTTGCCGATATCCTGGCTAGCTGTCAGACCGAAACGCGCCTGTGCGTGGCCTGTAATTTAACGGCTCCCGACGCGTTTGTGCGCACTCGATCTGTACGAGAATGGAAAACACAAGTTCCCGATTTGCGAAAAAAACCAACGGTGTTTTTACTTTTGTAAAAAGTAGCCTGGCCGGGCTGGCGTACCAGATGATTCAAGCCTTCGAGTTTTCTCCCTTTCACGAAAATACCTACGTCATAGCTGACGATTCTACCGGCGAGGCCGTTATTATCGACCCTGGCTGTTATGAGCAAGCCGAAAAAGAAGCACTGGCTGCATTTATCACCGACCGTAAATTAACGGTCAAACATCTGCTTCTGACACACGCTCACCTCGACCATGTATTCGGAGTTGCTTATGTAAAACGCAAATTCGGGGTTAAAGCCTATCTGCATGAGTTGGATATGGTCATCTATAACGACGTACCAACGCGCTGTGCGCTGTATGGATTGCGCGGCTACGAACCGTCCGAAATAGATGCGTATCTGAAGGAAGGAGACCAAATAACGTTTGGCAACACCACGCTCGACGTAGTGTTTGTTCCTGGCCATGCGCCGGGTCATGTAGCGTTCATTAATCATGCAGAACGCTATGTTGTTGGTGGCGATGTGTTATTTAATGGCAGTGTAGGGCGTACCGATTTACCCTACTGCAATCATGCTGACCTCGTCAACAGCATCCGTACTGAGTTCTATACGCTTCCCGATGACTACGTTGTGTATCCCGGACATATGGAACCAACTACAATTGGCCACGAAAAGCGGACAAACCCATTCGTAAAAGACATTAAGAATGGATAATGAGGAGTGATGAATAGCAAAACATGATTCACTCTTTATTTTTCGCTCATACACTATGAACTTACTCAAACACCTCCCCAATGCCATGACCTGCGGCAATTTGTTGTGCGGGTGCATTGGTTTGGTAATGGCGCTACGTGGCCATCTGGAAACAGCTGCCTGGCTGATCGGATTAGCGGCCATTCTCGATTTTGGCGACGGCTTTGTTGCTCGCTTGGTTAATGTATCAGGCCCGTTTGGCAAAGAGCTTGATTCATTGGCCGATGTTGTTACGTTTGGTGTGTTGCCTGCCACCATCGTTTTTCAGCTCTGCTGGTTTCAGGATCTGGGCCCAATTTCGTATGCCGCTTTTCTGATTGCGGTTCTGTCGGCGCTGCGATTAGCTAATTTTAATATCGATACGCGCCAATCGGAGTCATTTATTGGTTTACCTGTTCCGGCAAATGCTATGCTGATTGCCGCTTTTCCACTGATGGAACGTTATCAGCCCCAGTACGATGCTATCTGGAAAAACGACGTAGCATTAGGAATGATGATCGCCTTTTCTTTCATGCTCGTTTCCGACGTGCCACTGTTTGCGCTTAAATTCAAATCGTTCGGATGGGCCGAAAACCGCATTAAATTCAGTTTTCTGATAGGGTCCGCCTTACTCTTATTATTTTTGCAGTTCGCAGCGATACCGTTGATAATTCTTCTTTACATTATTGTTTCACTTTTTACCAAATGATTGACTAGTCGACACAGACTTTTTCAATCATTGAATCATTCAACATGAAATACATTGCCGAAATCAACATCATGACCCGGTCAGAAATTCTGGACCCACAGGGAAAAGCGGTTAAGCTGGGACTACACAATCTTCAGATGGATACTATCGACAACGTTCGGATTGGTAAACACATCCGGCTCGAAGTTGAAGCCGAGAGTCAGGAAAAAGCCAAAGAAACGGTTGATACAGCCTGCCGTCAGCTACTCGCCAACCTGATCATGGAGGAATATTCATTCGAGCTACAGCCAGCCTGATTCGCCGGTAATGCAAAATAGGCGGTTCTTTTCCGTAGCCAGCCGCCCCTTTCCAGCAACGAGGCAATCGACTCATTGACAGGCACAATAGTCGCCATAAAAAGTACTACTTTTGCCAACTATTTTGCTACAGACGAATGCATTCAATTTATTCACGCATTACGGGTTTAGGATTCTACGTACCAGATAATATTGTTACGAACGACGACCTAACCCGCTATATGGACACCTCCGACGCCTGGATTCAGGAACGGACCGGCATTAAGGAAAGACGATATTTTACCTATGGGAAAGAGACCAACGCCAGTATGGCGACGGCTGCTTCCCGTAAGGCGCTGGAACGAGCGAACGTAGACGCCAAACAAGTAGACCTGATCGTCTATGCCACCCTTTCTCCAGATTACTACTTTCCGGGCTCGGCATTTTTAATGCAACGAGAACTCGGCCTGGAAGGGACAGCCGTTATTGATATTCGTCAGCAATGTTCAGGCTTTGTATATGCCCTGTCGATTGCGGATCAATTCATTAAAACGGGAATGTACAAAACCGTACTGGTTGTCGGTTCAGAAATTCAGTCAACATTTTTGGATAAAACCACGCAGGGACGTAGCGTTGCCGTCATTTTTGGCGATGGAGCTGGTGCTGCCGTTTTACAGGCCACAACGGATCCAGAACATCGGATTCTGTCAACGCACCTGCACGCCGATGGCCGCTATGCTGAAGAGCTTTATTTAAAAGACCCAGGTAGTAGCCGCCCTGATCATTTTATCACACCAGAAACAGCTACGTCGGCCGATAGTAGCGTAGTGATGAACGGCAATACGGTATTTAAGCATGCCGTTGTGCGTTTCATGGAGGTTATCAACGAAAGCCTTTCTGCTAACGGATACCAGTCCAGCGACTTAAGCTTGTTAGTTCCCCATCAGGCTAACATTCGAATTGCGGGCTATATACAGCAGCAAATGAACCTGCCCGACGAAAAGGTATTTAACAACATTCAGCGTTATGGAAATACCACTGCTGCCTCTATTCCGATTGCGCTAACAGAAGCTTTTGAGCAAGGCCGCGTTCAATCAGGCGATTTGGTATGCCTGGCCGCGTTCGGTAGTGGGTTTACCTGGGCTTCCGCACTGATAAAATGGTAATTAGTTAACTGATGAGTTATCAATGATGAATTATCCTAAAAATTCATCATTGATAACTCATCAGTTAATACGTTCCGACGGAAAGCATAACTAGCGTACACGCTTCAATCGGTTCAATGCCTTCTGCCCGAAGCTCTTTTTCAAACTCAGGATTTTCCGTACCAGGATTAAATATTACCCGCCTGGGTTTCAAGCTTTTGATGTATTCATACAAGCCCGTCTGATTGCGCGTACCCACATACATCGTAATCGTATCGACATCCTGTAAAACGGGCTGGCCAGTCTGAATTGGATGGCCGTCAATTTGCCCCGACCGAAGTCCCACCAGCTCTATCTCATGCCCATGAAGCAGCAAGCTGTGGGCTGCGCGGTTTGCGTACCGGTCTCTGTTTTCGGTTGCGCCAATGATAACCGTTTTCTTTGATTTTGTTCCCATCGTATTTGCTGTAGATCGATATACTAACCGCCACTCCCCATTAAAACCTATGTATTGAGCAGGTAGTTCAACCTGTTTGACGTCAGGTAACTATCTACACCTTTCTCCCTGGGCGCTTTATATGTTGAAACCTTGATCCCAGTGAATAATTTTTTAACCGATTAAGCATGGAAATCACTGACAATCAGATTTATTGATGTGGACTTGACAACTATTTTAAGCTATCTTTGTTAAAGAAGAGTTAAACAAACAAGCCAATATCCTATAGCGAATCTATAACGTCTACTGGCACATAATAACCACTGGCAATGATCGACAAGAAGAATCAAAGTTACTGGAATGAGAAGTGGGTGCCCATTGTATTCGAAGGTGTCGAAAATTCACCTCGTTATGATGTGTCGAACTATGGCCGAATACGCAGCTTTCAGGCAGGATCCAAGCCAGATACAGCCGGAAATCAAACCGGGTCAATCATTAAAGGATCTGTAATCCAGGGGTATAGATCTTTAAATATCCGTTCGGCAGGCAAAACCTTGAATCGATACGTGCATAAATTAGTTGCCGAAAACTTTTTGACTCAAGAGCAACCTGGCCAAACGTTCGTTATTCACCTCGACCACGACAAACAGAATAACTACTACCAGAATCTGAAATGGGTTACTAAGGATGAAATGATTGAACACAATCGTAATAATCCTAATCTGAAGAATCGGACGATTCCCCGCTCTACCCGAAATTACAAGCTGACCGAAAGCAAGGTTAAGATTATCAAGAAACTTCTTAAGAATGAGAAGAATCGCCTGAAAATGATTGCCAAGCAGTTCGGTATCACGCATACTCAATTAAACAGAATCCGATCAGGCGAAAACTGGAAGCACGTAACCATCGAAGACGATTCTCGCTAATTGTGCTACCAGCCCACAATCTTTTTTGAGTGATGTTTGAGATTAAAATCAGCAGCCGGTCAGGATTCCTGACCGGCTGCTTTTTAGGACCTTTTACCGTTCCTGGCCGGAACTTACTGCAGTAACTGACTTACCAGCGAGTGGGAGCGATAAGAAGAACGATGTTCCTATATCTTCACTGGTTTCAAACCAGATTGCCCCTCCACCGTGCTCAATCCCATGCTTGGCAATGGCAAGCCCCAAGCCCGACCCTCCTCGTTTGGTACTGAAATTAGGCAGAAAAACTTTCTTCTGAATGGCTTCTGGTATACCTGCTCCATTATCGTGCACTTCAATCTGCACATGGTCGTCATTGGTAAATAACCGGAGATTCAGTACTGGCTTGCGCCCCGCAGGAACCGACTGTATAGCATTGATAATCAGATTAGTAAGAATCCTACCAATCAGCTGACGATCGCCAATTACTTGTATTGGTCCCGGAGCAATTTGTCGCAATAACGTAATGCGCTCGTCATCGGCGTATAAATCAGCGGCCTTGTTGATAACGGCCGTTATTTCAACAATCTCTTTTTTAGGCAGTGGCATTTTTGCAAACTCCGAGAACGACGTAGCAATATCGTTCAGGTTGTCGATCTGGTCGAGCAACGAATCGAACGTACGTTGAATCACTCTAGGCACTGGCGATGCATTATCAAAGCTGGTGGCGTTTGGTAATGTCCGTTGCAGATGCTGAAGCGTCAGCTTCATAGGCGTCAGCGGATTCTTAATTTCATGGGCTACCTGCTTAGCCATATCCTGCCACGCCGACTGTTTCTCATTCTGAGCCAGTGCCTGTTTGCTTTCTTCCAGCTTAACCAGCATGCGGTTATACTCCTGAATAAGGATACCGATTTCATCGTCAGAACGCATCGGCAAAGGCTCGTTGGGTTGATCTAAATTCGTTTTTCGGATCTTTTGCGTTAGTAGCTTAAGCGGCTTTATTAGAACTGTTGATGCCCAGTACGATAAAATCAGGAATAGCAGAAACAGGAACGTGAAAACATTTAAGGCCGATGAGATTACTTCGATAACCTGACGGTCAACTTCGGGTCGGGCATAAAAATACGGAATACTCAATACGCCCAAGAAACGGCCATTATACGACTTAACCCCAACGTAGGCTGATCTATATTGCTTGCTCCCCAATGATTCATTTAACAGAACCTGATTTTCTTTATCCTCAATAATATGGATATACGCATCTGGATTAATTCGCTTGGAAAGATGCCCACTCTCATACATTAGCGGCCTGGTCGACGTACTTAACAGCCCTTGCTTATCGAACAGATTGATATCAACATCGGCATCACGAGCAATTTTATGCAACTCTTCTTCCATCGACTCTTTGCTACGTTTCCCCTGTTCATATTCGTCCAGATAACTAACAAAATTGGTGGCGATATTACGGATGTTGTTGATGTACGAATTATCCTGATTATCAATATAATTCGACCGAATAACGCCCATTATGATAACAATAACCAGCAGAAAAGGCAGGAAGAATGCTACGTTCAACAGAATTTGAATACGTGTTGAGTAATTAACACTAAACTGCGAAACGCCGTAACGAATAGCATAGACAATAATAGCCAGCAGTATCGTCAGAACGAGGAGCAGATAGAGAAAAGAAAAATTAGAGAAGATATTCTGAAACGGATACTCCGCCGACGACACAACCACAATACGTCCATCCTGCCCGCGCTGGCCAACGTGCTGATAGCCATTAGCAATCAATCCTGTATTATACAGCGCCGAATCGGCCAGGAGCGCTGCGGGCATCTTGCGGTCATAATTGTAACTCCCTGCACTATACAGTATTTGTTGCTGCGTTCTATCACCATTGGCCTGTTTCCTGAAAATGGCATAGCTGTACTTCTGCGTATCAGGGCTCTGCATAAATTTCGTATCAACAAGCAGTTCAGGATAAACGCTCGTTGGCCGTTCGTTACGTAGCCGCAAATCAAGTAATACGTAACCAATTGTGTCGGAATCGGCCTGGCCGCTTACCCCTGTTTTCAGGATAGGAATAAAGCAAACGTACTGTTTGATAAACTGATTGCTAACCTCATTAATAAAATAAATACCAGGATACTGAGTTTGATACGCTGGTCGGCGGTAACGAGCTACCAGACTGGCCAGCGAACTGGCATTCGGTGAAATATCCAGGGACCGGCCATCCATTCGAAAGGCCAGGACATCAATATCATATTTATCAAAATACTTATCCAGATGCGCACTTTTTATCCGCTGCTGAATACGTTCCCGAACCAATAAGGTGTCTTTTTGTAAGAAGTGAATAATCTCTGCATCTTTCCCAATCGACTCCTCGGCTTTGCTGAGCAAAAATTCGCCAAACTGGTCGTTTTCAGCCAGCAATTGTCCGGCAAACTCTCGCTCATGAGCCAGCTGTTTTTTTATTTCCTGATTATAGACGACGTAAGCCGTGGTGGCCGCACAAATCAAGGCTGCCAAAAATAAATAAACCGATGTTTTGTACTGAAACGTATATAATGAGCGAACGAAACGGCCCATATAAACAAGCAGGAAATAAAGCCCGTTGAGCAGCAGGATAGGGTCAAGGGAACCGTTCAGTACGTATAAAAATAAGGCTGTGCTAATTGTTCCCGCTATGATCAGGAGCAACCCGATAGGTTTGGAACGGTTGAAACGAAGGAAAATGCTACCCAGTAGATGAACCAGTAGAAAATAAATAGAAGAGATCGTAACAAATACGATCAGACAAACAGCCTTCAGCAGCGAGAAGCGAATACTCAGCGTAATATCGAGCGTAAACTGCGACTTCTCATAGATGTTGTTCAGCTCATCGTAACAAAAGAGGAAAATAAAATAGCTTAGTACGACACACCCGATTGATATAAATTTTTTAATTCGGACTGGTAAATGAATCAGCCAGCTATACGTCTGGGAGCGATAATAATTGATAACCCAATAGTAAGCCAGTATCAGAATAACCAATGCGTTCAATAACAGATCACCCAACGAAGGAACCAGTATTGACGAGGCATAAAATTTAGAGTTAAATAAATCCGACTCTACAAACAAAAACGGCACCCCAAAGTAGAGCATTATAAACCGCACCAGAACCAGACAAAGCGCTAGCCAGACAAAGCGCTGCTCATATTGTCGTTTCAGTTTAATAAGTCGTTGCAGGACGTAAAAAACGAGAAAAACAACGCTTATCGAAGCTATAATTACTGACGTAACGGGCGTTGAATGATTCCGATAGGCATCTATTTTGGGCGGAGTGACCGAAAACAAATAAACGGGCGTATTGTCATAAATAGCCTGGTTAACATTAGTCCTGTCATGGGTAATTGCATCAGGATCAACCGCAAACAAATCAGAGTTATACCCTGACTGCAGGTAAGTATTATTGTTCTGATAGTGTCGATAGACATTAATTAAAGAAAAGACATCTAACGTATCGGTTCCACTACGTACCTGTCGGCGGCTAACGATGTATTTACCCTGATCAAAATCAACCAGTGTAGGGAAATTTACCGAAGCAATGCAGGCATAGTCGGGAATGAACCGGTAATCAGACCAGAAAAGTAATCGAGAAGGTGCACCCCGGCCAGTATGTTTACGAAAAATAAAATAAGGATAGTCGGTCGGTTGGCTCATCTCAGCAAACGTCAGATTGGGCGTTTGCCTGAGTTGCCGAGCAATACGGTCCAGCTCTTCGGTGCTGATCCGCATTTCTTCCTTTACTCGCTTCTGTACCGTCGATATGTATTGTTCGTCAGTCGCTCCGGGGGCGTTCTGCTCCAAGAACAAGTAACACAATACCGAAAGTACAGCAGCCAGTAGTGCTATTACTAAAAAAATATGTTGTTCAATTCGCTTCACGATCCCATAGGGAGTTTTGGGCAAAACTGACCTAAAATCATGCCAATTTTAGTCATGAGCCGAGGGACCTTCGTTAATAAGCAGATATCTTGTGAAAAAACAGGGCTACTGCTACTTTTAGTATGCCAACTGGTTACTTTCTTAAACTGTCTGTGGTTGAGTAGTTTCCTTTTCCACCGTAAAGCCGCCCGGCTCGTAGCCGATTTCAGCACCCAGTACGTATAACAAATGTTTCCGATCAATAATGATCCGTACCCCTTCAACGTTATACACTTCGTCGGTAGAGCCAGGGATATCGAAACCTAATAACCATGATGCGCCACAGCCCCCCCCCCGAATACCTACGCGTAAGCCGTATTCATCAGGAATTTTATTGGCCTGTATCGTGTCCATTAGTTGCTGCCGCGCCTGGGGATGTAGACGAACAGGATTCTCAAGTACCAGCATAAGTTAACTATCGTTTCTGGTTGTCGTGTTTATAGCCATAGGCCCATTGAGGATACTATCCTGAACCGTTTTCTATAAACGTAGAACCATTAACCCTTTTGTCAAAGTTACCCATTTTTATCTAAACAACATTTCCCCTTCTATGGAGTTGCTGAGTGATTTTCTCAAATTAATAGTACCGGCTGGATTAGTGCTTTACGGTATGTATGTAACCGTTAAACTACTTTTAGAGCGCGAAGCCGACCGCCATCGTTTTGAGGTAAAAACCCGCTATACTGAAACCGTAATACCGGTTCGTCTGCAAGCGTACGAACGCATGGTTTTGTTTCTGGAACGTATCAGTCCCAACAACCTGCTCTTACGTTTAGGAGGAACAAGTACAACTGCTCTGGAGTTTCAGCAACGGCTTCTGCAGGAGATTCGGGAAGAATATAACCATAACCTTTCCCAGCAAGTGTACATGAGTCAGACTGTTTGGGATCAGATTCAGGGAGCCATGAATGACGTTACTACGTTGATCAATCAGGCCTCTGGCGATGTCAATCCCGATGCACCTGCCCTGGATCTGTCCAAGCGGATTTTCGAGCGAATTATTCAGAAAGATCGCTTACCAACCACCGATGCGCTGAAAGCGGTGAAAGAAGAAATTCAGGCCATGTTTATGTAAGGCTACCCAAACACCTCGACCGATAACGCATACGCAGTTTCGAAAGCAGATCGGTTTAGTTGAATCGGAATATGCTGATCGATCAGCGTTTCCACAATCACTTCGGTCGGGAGATTGCCCGTGAGATCGTCAGCTGCCATTGGGCAACCGCCATACCCACGTAACGCGCCGTCTATTCGTTGCACGCCAGCCCGTAAGGCAGCCAGAACCTTATCCGTTGCTTCCCCCGGTCGTGCATGCAAATGAGCACCAAACTCAATAGTTGGGAAGGCTTTTATTAACTCTCTGAAAAGCAACTCAATACTTTCTGGTGTAGAGGAGCCTACCGTATCGGAAGGGGCAATAATGCCCACTCCCATATCGGCGAGTTTTCTGGAAAACTCGCCGATAATTTCGGGGCTGTATGGATCACCATATGGATTACCAAATCCCATCGACAGATAAACCACTAACTCTTTGCCGGTTTTAAGACAAAGGTTCTGTATGGCTGCTACGTCGACCAACGCCTGGTCAATGGACTTATTTGTGTTACGTTGCTGAAACGTTTCCGATACCGACAACGGAAAACCAACGTAGCGTATGGCCGAAAAATTTGTTGTCTGCTCAGCTCCACGAACATTGGCCACGATGGCCAGGAGTTTTGTAGTCGTTGTTAAATCCAGCCCTTCCAATACGTCGGCCGTGTCGCGCATCTGCGGGATCGCTTTAGGGGACACAAAACTACCGAAATCGAGCGTATCGAAGCCGACCTGCAATAAGGCATTCAAGTAGCGAATTTTCAGGTCGGTTGGCACAAAATGGGCCAGTCCCTGCATGGCATCGCGTGGGCATTCGATCAGTTTCATAAACTCTTCAGTAACGTGGTCGTGATAAAGCGGCCAATATTCCCAGCACAACCGCACAAATCGCCAGGCCGCCCGCTTCACGAGCCATCTCAATGTTCATACTACGCATCCCCACTTCACTAAACATAAACCCTTCAAAAACCGGTGGCCACTGATAAATAGCTGCGATCACATACATAAGGCTAACCAAGGCCAGAAACCACCAACGGGCTACCCCGGCATAGGCCATAAAGCAGGCTATGGCTGCCAATCCATAAATAGGCACCCAAACTTCCGGATCAGGATCATTGTATTGGAAAGCCGCAAAAAGTAAAAATAGCAGTCCAAATACGATAGAAAGTATCTTTTTCATTTTGTAAAAAATCAAATCAAACGAAGCTCTTTTAGCGCTCCTTCTCTTTTCTCATTGACAATACTCCGCTACAGCATTATTAGCATCGGCGTAGCCCAGATTTTGCGCCTGTTTTAAGCTCAGACAACCGCTTTCGCGCTGATTTTGTAAGAGCTGCGCGATACCTAACCCATAGAACGCCTTTCCGAATTTAGGATCAGCCTGGACGGCCTGCTGAAAGTCAGTTGTAGCGCCCGGAAGATCTTTCTGCTGGAAACGAAGATTTCCCCGGTTATACAAAGCCAGCGCATTCTTTGGATCTAATGTAATAGCCTGCGAAAAGTCGTTTAGGGCTGGTTGGGTTTGTCCCTGGGTAGCAAACAGCTGGCCTCGGTTCAAATAGATTTCTGCAGTAATGCTTCGGCTGGTGTCAGGCGCCAACCGGATAGCATCCGAATAATCTTTAACGGCACCCGTCAAATCATTTTGGGCTACCTTAAGCAGTGCCCGATTGTAATAGGGCCGGTAAAAACCGGGTTCCAGCTTAATGGCCTGATCATAATCTAACGTAGCGTTGGCGTATTCTTTCAGCTCAAAATAAGCGACCCCACGCGAGTTGAAGGCTTCCGCATTATCGGCATCGGCTTCTACAGCCTGGTTCAATACCTGCAGCGCTTCCCGGAATTTACCTTCTTTCAGATAATTTCTTCCTTGTTCAATATGCTTATCAGCCGAAGTACAAGCGCTGAAAATGAACAACGTACAACAAAAACTATAAAACGAACGCTTCATCACTCATCTATTTTATGCGCAAAGGTACAGTTGAAATTTGGTCGTTTGTCCAACAATTGCTTAACTTTGCATCGGCAAATCGGTGCTACCAGCTCCTGCTGAATCCCCCAGGTCTTGACCGAAGCAAGGGTAGGTGGTTGTAGCGGTGAGACATTGGTTTGCCATTTTTTGTTTCCGTCCATCACGAATAGTAGTTTCGCGGAATCAATTTGTTTGTTTAGCGGCCTACGCGGACAGTTTGTACCGAACCGCTAAATCCTTTAACTCCCGCATGGACCTGCTCAGCCAACTTGTTACGTCATTTAACGACGCTTTTCATACCGACTCAACCACGCCTGAGTCTGAGCCGCTTTTGATCTGTTCTCCCGGCCGCGTAAATCTTATTGGCGAACATACCGACTACAATGAAGGGTTCGTTTTGCCAGCTGCCATCGACAAAGCTATTTATCTGGCAGTCGGGCCACGTGATGACGATGAACTTCACTTTGTTGCGCTTGACATCAACAAAACGTTTCGCGGATCAATTCACAATTTGCTACCTACCCATACCTGGGCCGATTATTTACTGGGTGTTGCGGCACAAATGCGTCTGATTGATCAACCGATCCGGGGTTTCAATTGTGTGTTTACCGGAACCATTCCAATGGGTTCGGGGCTGTCGTCATCGGCAGCGCTGGAAAACGGGGTTGGATTCGCACTCAACGAATTGTTTCAGCTTGGGCTTGATCGTACTACGTTGCTGAAACTATCGCAACGAGCCGAAAACGATTTTGTCGGTGCGAAAGTGGGGATCATGGATATGTTTGCGAGCATGATGGGAAAAGCCGATCATGTGATCAAGCTCGATTGCCGGTCGCTTGAGTACACCTATGCTCCTCTGCAAATGGATGGCATCCGTATCGTTCTCTGCGACTCTCGGGTCAAACATTCGCTCGTTACGTCGGAATACAATACCCGACGGGCTGAATGTGAAGCCGGTGTTCGGTTCCTGAAAACGTTTTATCCCGACATAAATAGCCTGCGCGACGTAACGATGGCGATGCTCGATGCGCATCTGAAGGAGACTGAAGCGTTAATCTATCGTCGCTGTGCCTACGTTGTTCAGGAAAACCAACGCTTATTAGACGGCGTTAAAGCGCTCGAAGCGGGCGACATTCGCACCTTTGGTCAGTTAATGTATGGCTCACACGAGGGACTTAGCGAATGGTATCAAGTAAGTTGCCCGGAGCTGGATACTTTAGTAGCTATTGCGCGCAAACACCCCGGCGTACTGGGAGCCCGTATGATGGGAGGTGGCTTCGGTGGCTGCACTATAAATTTAGTGAGAGAAGAGGCTCTGGAGGATTTTACGCAACTGATTACCAAACAATATAAAGCCCAAACGGGTAAAGATACGTACCTTCACGTTTGCAAAATTCAAAACGGTACGAACCTGGTTAGTAAGTCTGTTAGTCCATAACTTTATATCGTATAACTGACGGTCTTACCAACTCACTGACTTATTTAATTTTGTTTAACTATGAAATTTTTCATTGACACGGCCAATCTGGCCGACATTCGCGAAGCCCAGTCGATGGGTATTCTCGACGGCGTCACGACTAACCCATCGTTGATGGCCAAAGAAGGTATCACTGGCAAAGACAACGTGATGCGCCATTACAAACAAATCTGCGAAATCGTAGAAGGCGATGTAAGCGCAGAGGTTATCTCGGTGAAATACGAAGAGATGATCAAAGAAGGCGATGAACTGGCCGAAATCGACGAAAACATCGTCGTTAAGGTTCCAATGACAGCCGACGGTGTAAAAGCCATCAAATATTTCTCGGAAAAAGGAATCCGCACCAACTGTACGCTGATCTTCTCAGCTGGTCAGGCGCTGCTGGCGGCTAAAGCAGGAGCATCGTTCGTATCGCCGTTCGTTGGTCGTCTGGACGATATTTCAACCGACGGTATGGCGCTGATCGAGCAGATCGTTACGATTTTCACGAACTACGGTTTCACAACCGAAGTACTGGCCGCTTCAGTACGTCACCCAATGCACGTTATCCAGTGCGCTGAAATTGGTGCCGACGTAATGACCGCTCCATTAAGCGTGATTAAAGCGTTACTGAACCATCCTCTTACGGACAGCGGACTTGCCAAATTCCTGGCCGACCACGAAAAAGCGTCTCTTCCCGTAAAAAAGTAAAAAAATAGTTGTCAGTAATCAGTCGTTACCTTATTACATAGCGTTACCGGCTGATTACTGACAATCCATAATTATACGTATGTTTTCTACCGAATCCGTTCTTAGTCTCGATCACGCGGACATCTACCAGGGCACCAAATTAATTCTGGGCGATGTATCGTTTCAAATACACAAGGGCGATTTTGCCTATCTGATCGGGCGAACGGGCAGCGGGAAAACTTCTTTATTAAAAACGTTGTATGCCGACCTGTGGCTTCAGAACGGCAAAGGGTTTGTAGCTGGCTATTCGCTCGACAAGCTAAAACCTCGGGATGTTCCGTTTCTACGCCGTAAAATTGGCATCGTTTTTCAGGACTTTCAGTTATTCCCTGACCGTACTGTCGAGGAAAATCTGCGTTTTGTACTGAAAGCAACGGGCTGGAAAAAAACCAACGACATGAACAATCGGATCGCCGATGTATTGATGCAGGTTGGTTTGGGTACCGCTCAGAAAAAAATGCCGCATCAGCTATCGGGGGGCGAGCAACAACGGGTTGTTGTTGCGCGTGCTATGCTCAATGAGCCTCTTGTTCTGATTGCCGATGAACCAACCGGCAACCTTGATCCTGCGGTTTCGGATCAGATCATGAAAGTTTTCCAAGCCATTAACAATGCCGGAACAGCCGTTCTTATGGCTACGCACAACTACGACCTGCTTAACAAATATCCGGCCCGCGTACTACGTTGCCAGGATGGACAGGTAGTTGAGCTGGCCGGATAATCTCGCCTTGATCTACTCTGATTTACTGCTTCACTAATTTATATCGCTGGCTATTGCCATCAACTTCGATCTCAAGGATATATAGTCCACTTAAAGTTGACTCCATATCCAATTCGGCCACGCTATTTCTGAAGGTTAGGTTTTGGCTTTTTACAACCTGTCCTGCCGAATTAATTAGTTTTATAGCTACAGTATTGCTTTTGAACGTAGCGTAAGCGGGTTTCTGAATCCGGCATATTTTATCGACAGGGTTAGGCATCAACAAAAATGTATTGTCAACCGATTCAACCCCTAGTACTATATCTATTCGAACAGCAATAGGTGTAGAGGTCGCCGTACACCCATTAGGCCCTGTGACAACTACAGCGAAGTTACCCGTTTGAGCTGCTGCATACGTACTGTTTGTTGCCCCCGTAATAGAACTTCCATCTTTTAGCCACTGATACGTATATCCATTACCTGTATTTGCCGCCAAACTGACTGTATTAGGCTGCAATGCTGTTGTTTGCCCCTGAGCCGTTATCGTAGCCGTGACCCCTTCTTTCATTGTGACAACAATAGCCGCTGAAGACGCAGAACATCCGCTTTGCGATACAGCTACAACGTAACTACCAGCCTGACTCACTCCATATACGGCTTGCGTTGCTCCTACTATTGGTTGCCCATCTTTCAACCACTGGTACGTAGCACCAGAAGCACTAGGTGTGCTCAGATTAAGTATTGAGCCAGTACATACAGCAGCTGGACCTGACGGTGAAACTGTTACATTTTTAGAATCAATGATTGTAAAAGGCGCACTTTCATCACCTATAATTACAGCTTTAGCCTGCTCCGCTACGATCCGTACACGATAGTTCGTTCCAGGAGTAAGGCTTGCTGGTAATTGAATAGTAGCTGTCGAGTTTTGGAAGGTGGCTGCAATAGACGTGAACCCAGTAACCGTTGATATCTCTGCCCGATAGCGAATGGTAGTACCAGGTGTAAAATTCAGTGTAAAAGGAACCTGCATGGTATTACCAGCACAGGTTGTCAGTGAGTTCATGGTGGGCGTTACCGTCCGGCTATCGTAAATCATTATTCCTTGCCGTTGATTAGCCAGCCAAACTCGGCTGTCGGCCCCAACGTAAGCAGTTGCCCTCTGGTAGTCATTAACAATTACTGTAGGATCGCCTGTAGGCTCCCAGCGGTTATTGGCATATTTATAAACCCGACGTAATCCAAACAGAGTTGGTTGATTATTGGGACCAATAGCAAACCCATTCGTTATTATTTCATTCTGATCTTTCGTTATGTCCAATAGAGTCGTTGCCTCCCAGGTTTGGTCAGCTTTTTGGCGAGCTACGCCAAAATCGCCATATACCCAAAGATTACCTGTCGAATCAGCAGTTATCTGAGTAAAGCTTGCATAATAATCTATAAGGTTCGAGAATCCGACATTACTTCTGCTCAACCAATTCCATTTGGCACCATCATAATAGCCAATAAACTGTTGATTTGCACCCGATGCCACCCAAAGTCGATTGTCTTTATCGACTGCCACACTACTAATAGTTGTCCCCGTAGTGGGCAAGGCCGCCCACTGGCTTCCGTTAAAAGAATAAATCTGATTCGTGTTGTTTTGAACAGCGTACAACAAATTCTTTTTATCGAAAACCAAGTGTTTGGCAGACATCTGAGAGGCCGCCGGAGGGTTCGCAAACTTTTGCCATTTGTTATTAATAAACTGGTATAGACCGGTGTAATGCTGTACCCACGGTCTTTCATTATTGTCCAGCGCCATTACGGTAATGTAATTCGGCAATACTCCATTCGTGGTTTTTGGCGTATGAGCAGCCCATGTACGACCATCTGCTGTGCTATAAACACCGTTGGTTGTTGCTACCCATACCGTTCCGGATGGTCCTCCTCGTATGACCTGAACCTCTGAACGGGGCAACGTACTATTTGCTCCATTAATAAATGTCCACCTGTTTCGATTAGCTCCTGTTTCAAACGTACTGGCCTTAGGTATAACAACTCTGGAACTATCATTATCCATCAGTTCTGCGTCATAGTAATACGTTGTGTTTGGCTCCAGATTATTAAACATGACAACAGGATACGTAACAAGGCCACCATCATCGGGATGATTGTATCGTAGGGTTTGTGACTGAACCGGCGCCTGTGGAGCACTGGATTTATACAAACGTAGCGTCATCGTTGCAGAGCTTGATACGGTTGGTTCATTACCCCAGCTCACAGGCAATGAAAGCGGATATTTTTTTTGAGAAGTTTCCAGTGTCGTTAACGAAAAATAGGCGTTAGGTCCTACTTTATAGGCATTATAATCAGACCATGACCCCTCTTCCGTACCTTTCACTGCTTTCACGCGCCAGGAAGCCCCATATCCAGAAGGCGTACCATCTGTAAACGTAAAGGACGTCTGAGTTGAGGTCAAACTGCGAATGCCGTAGACATTTGCGACCTCTATCTTATAGCTCGTTGCTCCTTCAACTGGCTCCCAGCTCAGTAATCCCTGACGCACGTTTTTCGCTAAATGGACCGGCAGTTTTTGTACAGGAGGCATTATTCCCGAAATAGTACCCACGTTTAACCGCCCTACGACCGACCAGTTGCTCTCTCCGAGTGAATTAACCGCTTTAACCCGCCAATAATAAGCCGTATTCGCCTTCAAGTTATAGGCCCTAAATTGAGAGAAGAGAACAAGGGAATCGGTAGCAATGGTGCTGAAGTCTGCATTTTCTGATACCTGAATACGGAATCGCTCGCTTCGTTCACCTGGCTGCCATTCTACATACGCAAATGATTTCGTTACGTTTACGGCCTGATTAGAAACCGTTGGTAAAGAAGGTGCTTTATCGATTGGCACTAAGCCCGATGCATCAGCTAGCCTGCGCATCAATTCGTTGCTGACGGGATGAAACTCCAGGATGGGGTAACCACAGGAACCCATTGTATAATTCTTACGTGTCACCGGAACGCCTGTATAGCAATTTCCGCCTTCACTAACATTGCAACTATCCAGCGGTCCACCCGGCCAGGAGCAGTCATTTAAGTGAGCAGAACCAAACATATGCCCAATTTCGTGAGCACTCAGATGGGTTGTATAATAACTACCAGGCTGCACATAACCCGCCACACCAAAATCGGATAACCTTGTCTGACCTCGATAAGCAACGCCAGAAGCGCCACTCTGCTTACCAGTATAACCAAAAACAATATCGCGTTTTACATTCTGTAGGTTTTGCCGCCACCAGGCAGCCATACTACTTAAATGACTATCTGTAGTAGCGGCAACGTAAGGCTCCTGCTTATCCCAAACATGGATGTAAACAACCGTTAGCTTCACGTTAATATTACGCTCGAAGACTTCCGATGCTTCGCGAATTCGCTCATACACCAACCGGCGAATAGCGGAGACATCGCCGTTGTAGGCTTGGTAAAGCTTATAGTCAGCATCAACCGCAACCCGACATTCTAACTTTTGCTGCGCTTTCATTCTCGCCCGCGCATACGTCGTATCCCGGTTTAGACTATTCATCAGTTGCTGAATCGCAGGAGTAGGGCTTACATCAGGGGTGCCGCAATTGAACGATGAGAGAGGATTTTGGGCAAGAACAAACCGAGTGGCTACCAAGAGTAGGCACAGTAACGTATACTTTTTCTTCATGTGTGGTATAGCTATTCCTATTATTTAGCAATAAATCAATACGTTACCAATGATACTTCAAAGTACTATATACTAGGCGGTAGGTTAGTGGCCAAATTTCTTCAGTCAAAAATGTGAATAGACAGTGTCTACTCGTTCGGAACAAACAGCACCGCATCGGCGACGACCACGCCATCTGAATCGTTGGTTGAGACTTCTACGTACCCTTTTGTGCCTGTCGCTAGTTTCAGTTTACCCAAAGAAACCCATTCGCCAGAGGTTTGTCCTTCTACCCGAATGTCAGACTCACGAATTGTCATGGATTTTACATCCTTTCCATCCGAAACGGTAAACATTGTTTTTTGCGATGCATCAGCAAGTTTTGGCACATACACATACACCTGATAATTGCCCGCTTTTTTGATCGTGGGTGCAAATCGCACCGTTTTTACGTCGCCACCTTTTGCGGTCAAATAACTAGGGCCATATGCCCCTTTAGGATTATTGTCACGAGTCCAGTCGCCAGTACGCACAACCTGTATGGGGTCATCGTTATCGACTAAAATTTCAGCCGTGCTATGATCAGCCAACGGGTTTGCTGTAAGCTCGTGCTGCAATTTCGCTACGTCGATGGCTTGAACCGATGTTTTTCCGTCAATAGCCATACTGGCTGCAACGGCCGACGATTGGCCCAGCACCATAAATACGGGTTCCATACGTATAGATCCGTAAGCAATATGACTAGCCGACAGACAAACTGGAACGAGCAGATTCTTACAGTCGCTGGCTTTAGGAATCAGGCACCGGTACGAAATCGGGTAAGGGGGAAAACCACCAATTTGCACATCACCTTCATTCTTAACCATTTTCACGCCATCCTTTTCAATAACCAGGCGTTGGCAATTGTGCGAATCCATGGTATAGGCAGCCATACCGACCCCGTCTTTCACCACCTCTTTCCCCTGACAATTCGCCTGCGTCATTACGTAGGCACCCACCATGCGACGAGCCTCCCGCACGTACATTTGCGTTGACCAGTTACCCGAATCAGCGTATTCATCTTTGGGGTAGCCCAATTTTAGCATTTCTGCCTGAATGTCTTTCCGCATGCGTGGATCATGGCCAATGAAATACAGCAGCCCTTTATTATACAATTCGTGCTCCCGCTGAATGGCCGCCCGACGCTCATAAGTAGCCTCAGGAAAATCGTAATTCATGCCGATCATATCAGTCGAAAACGGCCCATTGTTATTGATATCCGTTTTCTGATTGGGCATCCGGTCAGGTTTCAGGATTGTCTTAAAAGACAATTTTGGATCTTTTTCAATGGCTCTCAAAAGCAATTCATATCGAGTCGAATCATAGCCCTCTGGTCGGGTAATCGGGAGCATATTGGCCGGATCGCTACTTAGACAAATGCGGAAATTGTAAGCCTGCACCTGCTTGTTGCCAGTCCCATTCGGCAAAACAGTAGCCGTACTGATTCCCCAAAGCAACCCACTGTCAGGCTTTCCGGGCACTACGTAGGGATCGACTCCATCCGCGAATTGATGTTTATTCATGAGCTGGAAGCCATTATACGTTTCGCCGTATGTTTTATTATCTTCCCGACCAACTGTATAACTGACGCCCGCTCTAGCCATCAAATCTCCCTCGTAGGTACAATCGAGAAACATTTTCGCCCGAATAATCTGGGCCTTGCCCGACGATGTTGATGGTTCTACCGTAATGCTTTGAATGGTTCCGTTCTCTTTTTGCGCCGAAACAAGCCGATGCGCGTATAGTACGTTCACGTTGGCTCGTTTGATGTAATCCTTAAAAAGGTCTTCTGCTACGTGTGGCTCAAAAATCCATTGTTCAAACTTACCATAGTGTCTTCCGATTCGTCGGTAATAGTCACGGGCAATACCAGAAATAGCATATTTATTGCCAATGTCTGTATACCCTAATCCGCCCGATGTCAATCCGCCCAAATGCCGTCCGGGCTCAATCAGCAGTACAGATTTGCCCATCTCCCGGGCGGTGTAAGCGGCAATAACACCAGCCGATGAACCGCCGTAAATACAAATATCGACCGTTTGGGGGATGGCCTGCGTGAACGAATCTGTACTGAAAAGAGAGATACAGAAAAGTAGGGTAACTATTTTTTTCATGCCTGTCCAAAAGCTAGGGAGTTACTAATTGCTGGAGATAAGACGGATAATTTTTCCCGTTTCCATCGCCAATGGTAATACTATCGCCAAAGCAAACGATACGATTTTTGAGTAGCTGGTTTTGGGTAAGGAAGGTATAAACAGCAATACTCATTACACGATAACCGTCGGGAGTTGGATGAATGCCGTCCGTTTTATTACTGTTCGCTTCATTCTTAATCAAGCTACTGGCTTCCAGACCAATATGCCCAACTTTCTCAAAAATGTGGTGCATATCCAGCAGCGGAAATTGATTATCGGCGGCAATCTTACGTATCGTACCATTTACTTTCTGCTTCCGAACGGCATGGCCTTCTGGCGCATAAAAGGCAGGATCGTGCCTCGTCATAAGGTAGGGTTCGTAGGCGGGCAGAATCGTCATGAGCATCACCTGGCTTTGAGCAGCAACCAGCTTGGCGCAAATCATCCGAATATTTTGCTCATAATTGGCTAAGGGTACGTGCTTTCGGCTGTTCATATCATTCGTACCAATCATCAAAATCGTTAGCTCAGGTTTATGAGCTAAGCAATCTTTATCGATTCGCGCTAGTAGATCAACCGTATTATTTCCGCCAACGCCAGCATTAATAATGGTCGGAACCGGTGGGGCCGACTGGCTTAGTCCGTTGGCGAAAGTAGAGGACGTTGTCAACGAGCCAAGGGCTAATGCGCCTTGTAAAAACGTTCGTCGTTGCATAATAGATGTAGCTGATTTATGGTATCCTCCTCTTCATAATGTAAAGAGAGGATACCATAAACAGAATAATGAAAAAAGACTAATAGCCAGGATTTTGGGTCAGCTGCGGATTCACATCCCGCTCAGTCTGAGGAATTGGGAAGAGATAATGCTGTTCGCCCACAACGATAGTCGGATTTTGCGCTTTCATAGCACTGATCAACCGTTTGGTACGAACCAGATCATACCACCGATGGCCTTCAAAAGCCAGTTCCAAACGACGTTCCAGTAACAGACTGTCCCGGAACTGTGCCTGATTCAGGTTCGGCGTCAGATTGGGCAAGCCTGCTCGATTTCGAATCCGGTTCATCATCGTATAAGCCTCTGTGTTGTTAGCGCCTTGTTCATTCAGAGCTTCAGCATACATCAACATTACGTCGGGGTATCGAATAATGGGGTAGTTATTACCTCCATCAGCATTGGCGGTTGCGCTCAGGTCCAGGTACTTATAAACGTAACAGGGGAACAAAACGCTGGACGGAGCTGCGGGTGTAGACGTAGCCGAATAAAGCCGTAACGTTACGTTACGTCGTTTATCATCGGCTCGGTAAGCACGATACAGATTTTCGGTTGGGGGATCATCGCCAAAACCAGCAACCCCATTAACCCGGTCGAAGTTTGGCCGCATGTAGCCCTGCATCCAGCTTCCTTCGTTAAATCCACCACTTAGTGCCTGCATCTCGAACACGGCCTCTTTGCCATTTTTATTGGCAATTAGAAAGGCATCGGCAAAATTGGCCCACAAATCATACGTGTTCAGGTCGATTACTTCTTTGGCTTTTACCGACGCTTTGGCCCAGTCCTGACGAGTCAGGTACACTTTCGCCAGAAAGGCCTTAGCCGCACCTTTCGTAGCGCGCCCGCGATCAGCCCCCGTATACGTAACAGGCAATATATTCTCCGCTTCCGTGAAATCCTGAACGATCAGCGCATATACGTCATCAACCGACGCGCGTGATACGTTCAGATTACTTAACGAAGTCGTTTCGGCGGTAATCAGCGGCACACCGCCAAAGAGCCGAACCAGTGTGAAGTAATAGAATGCCCGCATAAACTTGGCTTCAGCCACGTAACGTGCTTTCAGGTCGTTGTCCATCGGGATAGCCGGTACCCGAGTGATTACCGTATTGGCCCGGTTAATGCCCGCATATATCGTCGACCAGATTGACTGAAACGTTACGGTAGCTGGCGTGAACGTATATTTATCCAGATCATTTTTCGGCTGGTTGGCCGTGGAACGGCCATTTCCCCACTCCGAATCGTCGGTAGCCTGGTCCTGCAGAATCCACATGATCTGCGCGTATAAATTCGCGGAATTCAGTGGGTCATACACCGAGCTGACAGCTGCTTTAGCGTCGTCGGCATTTTTGTAGAAATTGGTTGGGGTAAAGTTTGATTCCGGCTTCTGGTCCAGTACTTCGCAGGAGGTCATTCCGCCCAGAAGTAGCCCAAACAGCATTAGTATCTTTTTCATGGAGGTTCGTGTTAAGGGTTAGAAACCAACGTTTAAGCCAAACAGTAACGTTTTAGCAGCCGGATAACTCGCATAGTCGAAACCCTGGCTCCGGCTATCCTGGCCAAAGCGGCTTACTTCCGGATCGTAGCCCGAATACTTTGTCCAAGTCAGATAATTCTGTGCCGTTACGTATACACGTGCTGACTGAATTTTCAGACTTTTTATCAGCGGGGCCGGCAGATTATACGCCAGTTGAATGTTTTTCAGCCGCAAATACGATCCGTCTTCAATCTGGCGGGAAGAAATCCGGTTGGCCGGGCGTGTGGTCGATGCACGGGGAATATCGGTGTTCGTATTCGTAGGTGTCCATCGATTCAGCATATCACGGTCCTGGTTGGTTGTGGCATTCAGATACTCTAACTCAAAGCGATTGGCATTCAGGATATTATTCCCATAAACACCCTGTAGAAAAGCCGTTAGTTCAAATCCTTTGTAAGAGAACGTATTGCTGATACCACCAATAAATTTAGGCTGTGCCCGCCCGATGATTGTCCGGTCATTATCGTCAATTTTCTTGTCGCCGTTCAGATCCAGATATTTACGATCGCCAGGTTTTCTGGCCTGCGGATCGCTCAAAGCCGCCAGCTCATCGGTCGATTGGTAGAGACCATCCGTAACGTAGCCGAAGAAAGAGCCTAGCGGTTCGCCAACCCGAATAATGCCTGAGTTCAGGTTCTGGCCGATATTAGCTACGCTCCCCGCAAAAATCTGTGGCGCCCCGCCAATGTCCAGCACTTTATTCCGATTAAGCGCAAAATTCACGTCGGTACTCCACTTGAAAGCGCCGTCGATGTTCCGCGACGAAATACTCAGTTCTATCCCTTTGTTTTCGACTTTACCCAGGTTTTTAATGGCGCTCGAATAACCCGACGTGCTTGGAATCGTTACGTTCAGCAGCAAATCTTTCGTCTGTTTTATGTACGCATCGGCGGTTACCGTAATCCGGTTATTCAGGAAACCAACGTCAACGCCCAGATCGGCCTGTGTAGTGGTTTCCCACGACAAATCAGGATTCGCAATCTGGTTGGGTCCAAGCCCCGTCGATACCGCTCCTCCGAAGACGTAGTTCTGTGTACCGAGCAACGAATAGGCTGGATAGTTTCCGATACCGTCCTGGTTGCCCGTCGATCCATACGTAGCGCGCAGTTTCAGATCGTTGACCACCGAATTATTTTTCAGAAAGTCTTCTTCCGACATACGCCAGGCTAAAGCCACTGATGGGAAATAACCATACTGTTTGTTTCCTCCAAACCGCGACGAACCATCGGCCCGGAACGAAGCGGTCAGCAAATATTTGTCGTTATAGCCATAGTTGACCCGCGCCAGATAGGATTCCAAGCCCCACGTACCGATCCCCGACTCGGGCGTTAACGGCACCGAGCCAGACGCCAGATTGCTCGACCCTAAATTATCGTTTACGAAATTACGCGCCTGGGCCCGGCTGGATTCAGTACGATTCGCCTGCTGCGTATAGCCAATCAGCGCCGTTATGTTGTGGATGCTGTTGAACGTTTTTGAATAGGTCAGCAGATTTTCGTTCAGCCACGTAATCGATTGACCATTGAAGATAGAGGCCGCTCCTCCTTGTGCCAATCCGCTTGATACGGAACGGGGCAGGTAAGAATCCTGCTTTTGAATAACCCCGTCAATGCCTAACGATACGCGTAAGCTTAGCTCATCAATAATCTGATAATCTCCGAACACATTCCCAAATACGCGATAAGCCGTATTACGATTTTTACTATCCCGCGCCAACGCAACCGGATTATCTGCCGTGAAGCTCAACGCTGGATCGTTCAGCAAATAAGAACCATCTGCACTACGAACAGGCAGAATGGGAGGAAATTGCAGGGCGGCCATCGTTACTTGCCCAGAGCTTCCTAAATCACCGTCAGTACGTGATTGATTGGTAAGCGTCCGGTTAACGGTCAGATTGTTACCGACTTTAATTTTATTGGTCAGTTTCCGATCCAGGTTGACCCGGAACGAATACCGATCAAAATCAGAATTGACAACAATACCATTCTGTTTGAAATAACCGCCCGAAACTGCATACTGCGTACGTTCATCTCCCCCGCTAATCGATAGCTGATAGTTCGAGATCGGCGCTTGCCGGAAAATTTCGTCCTGCCAGTCTGTACCTACCCCAAACGCATCGATCTGTGCCTGCGAATAAATACCCGGCCTTCCTTCATTGGTATTAGCATCATTCACAAACTGAGCGTATTCGCGCGCATTCAGCACCGGATATTTCCGACGAACGTTCTGCACTCCATAATACGTATCGAAATTAATCGTCGACTTTCCGGCCTTACCCCGTTTGGTTGTAATAATCACAACTCCGTTTGCCCCCCGCGACCCGTAAATAGCGGTCGAAGATGCATCCTTCAACACCGACATCGATTCGATATCGCTGGGATTGAGTGTACTCAATACGTTGAAATTCGATCCACTGCTGGCACCATCGTTCTTAAACGGAATCCCATCAATAACATAAAGAGGTTCGTTATCGCCCTGGATAGAATTGCCACCCCGTATACGGATACTGGTTGTTCCCCCCGGTGCACCCGAGTTCTGGGTAATCTGCACACCGGCTGCCCGACCCTGCAACGCCTGATCGAGCGACGTAACAGCTACTTTCCGGATTTCGTCAACCGGTACCGTAGCGACAGCGCCGGTAAGATCACTCTTTTTCACCTGCCCATAGCCTACTACAACCACCTCGTTCAGCGATTTTGTGTCAGGCGCCAGTTGTATATTAATGGTTGATTGATTCCGAACAACCAATTCCTGACTCAGATAGCCTACGAAGCTAAAAACAAGCGTAGTATTGGCATTAGGCACATTGATCTGGTAATTACCCTGGGCATCGGTAGTAGTTCCTCGGGGCGATCCTTTTATCACGACGCTCACACCGGGTAAGGCTTCGCCCGTTTCGCTGGTTACCCGTCCGCTCACCCGAATGTCAGCCGAAGCGTTCTCTGTCGTCTGAATCGTTTTCAAAGGAGCCAGCCCCACCAACGACACACCCTCAGCGGTTGCGGTTGTGGTAGGCTCAGATACGTTGCTGGCTGCTTTATTACCGTTTTTCGGCGGCAAAATCAGGTAGGCTCCTGAACGTATTTTTTTGAATCGTAGGCCATACGGTTTTAGTAACGACGAAAGATTCGTTTCCAGACGGGCATTAAAATTAAGCGGCTCGGTCGGCGTAAGGTGGCGCACAACAACAGACTCTTCAAAAAGAATATCGACTCCGTAATGTTCTTTTAATTGTAGCAGCGATTGTTTGAGTGTTTGGTTAGACGTACTGTGGACTTTGTTTAACCCGCCAGCGGTCGTTTGCTGGGTGGTTCGAACAAAAGCCAGAGTCTGGGCGGTGGCATAACCATAGCCCACGCTAAGTAGACAACTGGTTACCAGCGCAATGGGTAGCGATTTGCTCATTGAGTGATTAGGATTTCGGAAGTAGTTGAAAAAATAAGCTTTTGGTCGCGGTGGCTGACTTTCAGATCGAGTAGCTCAGCAAGAGCCTCGGCAAGCTCATCTGAGGAGCCCGCCCGAATTGTTCCTGTAAGCGTTCGATGGGCCAATGCAGGATCATTCAGTTGTACAGTGACGCCAAAAACCGTCTGAATCTGACGAGCCACATCGCGTAACGGGGTATCATTAAAATTAAATAAACGATAGCGCCAGTTGGCAAATCGTGTTGTATCCGTATGGTCTTGTAGATGCAGCGTACCGCGTTTATCGAGTGTCACCCGGTCGCCAGGTTTCATCAGCAACTGGCGAGAAGCCCGATCAGTGGCAACGTAGTGTAGATTGACTCGTCCTCGTTTAAGAACAACCTCCGCCTGGGCCGCATGACTACGTACTGAAAACTCAGTGCCTAAAACCTCTACCGCCAACCCATCCGTAACCTGAACAATGAATGGCTGATTATTGGGTAAATGTTTCACATCAAAAACCGCATCACCACGTAGCGTAACCTCTCTTGATAACCATCCATACCCAAGCCGGGGTATGTCTATGGATGAATTGCTGTTGAGTGCAACGGTTGAGCCATCGGGCAGATTTAGAGCGCGTAACTGATGAGAACTGGTCGCAATTGTCTGATAAAACAAGGGTTTTCTAAATAACCAGCCACTTATCAGGAGAGCCAGCGTTACGGTAGCGGCAACCAGCCATCGCCCCGGATGCCAGAATGGACGAGTCTCGGCTACCGACGAACGTACCAAACGGCTAGGGGCTTCATCGGGCGATTCGATCCGCTGGCGAAACAGGTCAAGATTGCTAGCCACATTCGGTGCATACTGCGGATAAGTCCGCTCCCATTCATCGAGCCACTGGAAATAGGTTTCCAGATTTTCAGGCCGATGCAGCCATTCGCCAACAGCCTTCTGTTGCACCGACGTGGCCTGACCAGCGAAATAGGCAAATAACAACTCTTTAGGAAGTTCCATGATGAGGTGCGAAGCGTTATGACAAAGCAGCTATTATCAGTAATCCCCAGCTAATCAGCCGTTGCTGACGGAGGTACTGTCGAACTGTTGACACAGCACGTAGTAAGTGATTTTCGACGGTTTTGGGCGATAGACTCATTTCGGCGGCAATCTCTTTGTACGATTTGCCTTCAAAACGACTCAGTAAAAACACCCGCTGGCGCTGGGGCGGAAGCTGCTGAACAACCTGTTCTAAAGCCCGGTATAACTCATCCTGCTGTAGCAGCCGATCAGGCTGGGCGGTATCAACATCCGGCCGATCCAAATCGTCGGGCAGCGTTTCCTGGCGATCAAGCTCCCATCGTATGCTGTTATAGGCACGATTACGTACTGCCTGATAGAGATAAGCCCGATAGGACCCTGTTATTTGCTTGTAGATCTCTTTTGTATAGAATGCGTAGAAGAGGTCAGCAACCAAATCTTCGGCTAGCTGACGGTCATAGACAAAGCGTATGGCATGGCTACACAAGGGCGCAAAATATTGCCGAAACAATAGTTCACACCCCATTTTCGGATCCGTAGCAAATGTGGTACGGATAAATAGTTCACTATCATTAGGCACCGACGATAGAGAGTCTCGCCTGGGTACAGGCGGTGTTCCGTCGGGTACCGGATCGGGGCTGCGCTGAAGTGGAAATCCGTTAGCTGGCATTAAGTTGAAGGGTCTACTACAGATGAGACAAGTTGGCCCATCAAATCCCCCAATCCATTTTTATTTTTTATTTATAAAATACAAGAATACCAATCTGGAGACAGAATTAGGGATAAACGTAAACTACTTCGAATCGCCCAGTACTACCCACCGATTAACTGTATTTGATGGTCCTTCCAAAACAATTTTATAGAATGATGAAGGCAGTTTGCTGACATCAATCAGCGCATTTTCTTTCTTGAGTGGCACTTCGCCCATCAGCTTATACTGATCGTGCCCGCCCGTTTCGAATTCGTTCGTTCTTGACAGCCATATCTTTACGTTGCCTTTCGGTTCCAGCGCTTTCCAGTTTATAACCAGCTGTTTTTGTTGATACGTAATCGTTGGCTCAGCTAGTGAAACTGGCCCCATCAGCGACACGCCATCAAGTTCCCGACTGATTTCGGTTGGGATCGAAACGTTCAGAAAACGAGCCAGGGTGGGCATGATATCGACTACGGCTGGCTGAGAGGTGGCTACGTATTGATTGAGCGGAGATTCATTCGTTACGATCCACGTAGTACGCTGGCGCTCCGATTGACCACCATGATTTTTGCCTGTCTGCTCATCACGTCCATGATCCGTAGTAATGAAAATGAGCCATTCTTCATGGTGCTTTTTCTGCCGTTCCTGAATAGCGGTCCAGATACGTCCGATTTCACCATCCATTTGTTTAACAGCATTGACAAACTGCGGACTATCGCCGTATCGGTGGCCCATGTCATCCGTATATTCCAGATAAACCCAGGACAAATCGGGGGCCTGAGTACTGATCGAAGCTACGGCATCCGATACAATCTGATGGTCGATTTGGGCCATAAAATTGCGTTCTTCATCATGGGGGAAACGTAACGTATCGAGTTCGTATCCATCCGTGTGATAGTCCAGTTTTACCCGGCCGGTTTGTGGTAACCCCTCTCCTACCAGCTTCGTCCGATTATCAAGCCAGCTCGAAAAAACGGCTGTCTTTTTTTCTGGATATTGTTCTTTGAAAAGCCTAAAAATGGTGGGGTAGTGATAGTTAGGCGCTTCAATACTATTATCCCAGACATTGTGTTTGTTCACCCATGTTCCGGTTAGCAAACTGTTATAACCAACCGCCGATATGGTTGGCGTTTGCGAATATGTTCCTTTGCCACCACCAACATAGGCCCGTTTATAAGCGCCCTGCTTAGCTATATTATCCAGGTTAGGAGTCGACTCTCGCTCGATTACATCGGCTGGAATGCCATCGACAATGATAAACAACGCTTTTCTTAGGCTATTCTGAGCACTCGTACAATAGGGCAGTACTACCAAACCCACTACTAATAATTGACAAATTCGAAGCATTCTTATAAAGAAAATAACAACCCTAAAGCCTATCTACTTTTTGGCATTACAAATGTACGTAAGCTACTAACGCTCTGCCTGTTGCATTATGTTACTCTTAAACTTTAATACTAAATTTGTAAGAAACGAAAATAAAATTGGCAACCTATTAGTTTTAAAAACAGATTAACAATCAACAATTTTTTCATATTTAACCGTAATTAGACTATAAATTGTGTTTAAATTCGTTAGTGAGTTAGTACAAATTATGATCCGCTATTATTCCGTTTTAACTAAATCACTGATCAATTCTGATTTACCCCGTATAAGTAAAGGTAAGCGTAACGAATGAAGGGAACACGAGCAATAATCGTTATACTAATAGGACTGCTAACAGGTTGCCTCCACCATAATCGGGCAACTGAAGCAAAACTATTGGCTTTAACTCCAAATGTTCCTTACTCTTTTACCAGTCTGACCAGAGACACAATTCTGTTTGATTCACCCCAACAGGTAGCTGATCTAAGCGCCCCCGATTTGATCGAAGTATCAGGACTAGCAGCCAGCCATCGAAATCCAGGTTATATCTGGATGGAAGAAGATTCGGGCAATGCGAATGAAATTCAACTGGTTAGTCAGGAAGGCAAGATTGTAGCCCGTTACGTTATCGACGGCGTAAAGAACCGCGATTGGGAAGATATTGCCGTTGGGCCAGGTCCTGAACCGGGCGAGGTCTATATTTATCTGGCCGATATTGGCGATAATCGATTCTGGCACCACGAAAAAATAATTTACCGTTTTCCGGAGCCTTCTTTAAGCGGTCAGACTCTTCCCTACAAAGGTCATATTGCAGCTTCAGAAGCGATTCACCTGCAATTGCCTGATGGTGCTCAGAATGCCGAAGCCATCCTGCTCGATGCATCGGCGCAGGAGTTGCTCCTCCTCACAAAAGGCAAGCAGTCATTTGTGTACTCAGCCTCTTATTTGTCGACGGATTCTCAACCGACCATGATGACGCGGCTGTTCTCATTACCCTTCAAGGATGTTACGTCGGCCGCCGTTTCATCGAATGGCAACGAGATTCTGATTCGCACCTACGAGCAGTTATTTTATTACCAGCGGAATGCGGGCGAAACCATTACAGAATCTCTTAAGCAGGCCCCTTGTCTATTACCCGTAGCCACCGAAATGCAGGGAGAAGCGGTCGGCTGGGCTGCTGACGGCTCCGGCTACTTTACGGCCAGTGAGAAGCTCGATTCTAATCCGCACGGTATATTCTTTTGCTCACGCAAAAAGCCACAGACCACGAATCTGGCTTATTCTTACATTTCTCCTTCGACCCCTAGCCCGAAAAGGGCAAAATCATATCGTACTGGATCGTTGGCATCAAACTGACGTAGCGTTTCGGTTAATTCAAGCGCGGCTTTCCAATCCGTTTGGGGCCGGGTCAGCAAACCTAATTTTCGAGCAACGCGGTTGACGTGAACATCAATCGGCATCACCAGCTGATCGGGTTGCAGGCGCGTCCAGATTCCGAAATCAACCCCTCGGTTATCCCGTCGAACCATCCAGCGCAAAAACATAAGCAATCGTTTGCAGGATGAATTACGAGCGGGCGTTGCAATATGCTTACGCGTTCGCTCAGGAAAGAAATCGGTCAGGCCACAAAACTGATCGTGAAAAGCAATGAGGTTTTTCTCGACGGTTAAACCGCTATCCATCAAAAAAGCATCCTCCAGCGACTCGTTGTTCAGATAATACTGACGAAAAAAGTGCAGGAAATAAAGCGCATCTGTAGCATTAAACGTGCGATGTTTAAAGTTCAGAAATCGCTTTAGGTCGCTTTCATCATGATTCCTGATAAAATCATAAGGCGCGCCATCCATCAGAGTAACCAGTTCGGCTGCTTTTTTCAATATAACCGGTCGCTGCCCCCACGCTAACACTGCCGACCAGAAACCCATAATTTCAATATCCTGCTTTACCGTAAAACGATGCGGAATACTGATTGGATCGCGTTCAATAAATGAAGGCCGATTATACTGATCGGCCTTCTGGTTGAGTAAATCGGAAAGTTCGGTATATGTCAATGTGATTTTCCTCCGCTAACAACCCAGGCCATTGCCCGGGAAATACTCGAAAATACGGCTAATAAGGTAGACATGACAAAAGTAAAGACCGCAATAAACGGATAAGCTAACGTAAACATGACGCTGAATACAACGTAGCCCGGTGTGGCTTTCATCTTCTTATCCCGTTCCCGATTACGTCGGGCTATTCGCTCTTCTTTTGTCTCCATACAATTAAGTTTTCAGTTTTAAGTAGATAAGTTTTCCATGCAGAGAAACGTATTTGGTTACCATTAACGGGGGCAATCAGCACACTGAAAACCTATAGACTGTAAACTATAAACTGCTTAAGGGGCAATGTAACTAACCTCTGCTCGAAAACGCCGGTCAGACGGGGAAAGTTTCGCAAAAGCCTGCGACGACAGCTTTATCAGGATCTTATCGTTTACACCCGTGTTTGGCAGACGCCCAATCACTTTTACCCACAAACTCTGATTATTAAACTCATTACGTACCTGTACTAACGTACCGATAGGCGCAGTACGATGCAGAGCCAGATATTTTCCGGACGCATCGCCATCAATCATTTCAGCAACACCACTCGTAGCAATACGCCGGCCACGGGTTGGCATTGGCGCATCGTTACCCGGCCGGGGCTCTTCTACCACCTCCTCGGGTTTTGCCGGTGCTACGTTATCGCTTTTCGCTGGATTGGATGGCTCTATCCGGGGTGCTGTTGGTTCTGGCTTCGGCGAAACAGGCTCTTCAGCCTTCTTCTGAACAGGTGGCCGTTCTGTTTTGGGAGCCATCCGGGCAGGGGTATCGGGATGAGCCGGAGCGGGTGTTTTGACCGGAGTTGTGGCTATTGGTCCCGATGGAGTGCGTGCCTGATAGGCTTTTTCTGTCACAATCAGCGCCTGCCCGATCAACACGTTATTCCCTGACAGACTATTCCACTTCCGCAGATCGGACTGCGATACGTTGTATCGAACAGCCAGACTATATAACGTCTGTCCAGGTTCTACTACGTGAATACCTGCTTTGCCGGGATCGCTGCTTTTACGAGCATCTTTTTCCGGCTTTTTCTCCGTTGTTTTAGCAACGGATTCCGACCTGGTTTTGCTTTCCTGCTCTTTTTCTTTCTGCTTCTCTTCCTTTTTAATCGCCTTATCCATCGCTTTGGCCGCCTTCCGGCTTAGGGCTCCGTCGGGAATAGGGATTCTAACAATCTGAGCGTAGCGTACCGTACTACCCAGTTCTGGATTAGCCGCTTTTATAGCATTTACGGAACTCGAATATCGACGGGCAATAGCAAATAGCGTCTGCCCTTCATCAACACGGTGTAAAATGAACCGCTTGCCATCTTTTTTCTCGACCCCTACTGAATCAGCGACAGTATGAGCACGAACAAAACCACTTGCCAACAGCGACAGAGCGATAAGTATTACGTATTTCTTCATGGGTTAGTACTAACCAAAAGCCTACAGGAAACTCATCAACAGGAGTTTGTTGTAAAAATAGTGTAAAAATTGGGCTAACTCTCATTCAGAACGTATTGAGCTAACTTTTGCGTCTGATTTCAGGTCCCGAAAGCCTATCTGGCAGGTGTTAAAAAACCTTAATTCTGAACCGCTGAAACACAAACCAGCGTTTACTGTTTAAAAGAAGGTGACTTTCTGAATGCTATTTTTGCTTATACTTCGCGTCATTTTCGAGGATATTCAGCGAATCTAAGTAGAAGTTTTACAGCCGTTTATCCAACAAATTAGTTAATACTAGAAACCCCGACTACATGCAAAATTACTCGATACTTTGGGCCGACGACGAGATTGATCTGCTCAAGCCACACATCCTGTTCCTAAAAAATAAAGGGTATGAAGTAACGCCCGTAAATAGTGGAGCCGATGCGCTTGAAGAGGTTGAGCAAACAAACTATGATGTCGTATTTTTAGATGAAATGATGCCCGGTATGACCGGCCTCGAAACGCTCTCTCAGATTAAGCAGATGCGGCCTAACCTGCCCGTTGTGATGATCACCAAAAGCGAAGAGGAACACATCATGGAAGAGGCTATCGGGTCGAAAATTGCCGATTACCTCATCAAACCACTTAATCCAAACCAAATTCTGCTATCGGTCAAGAAGATACTGGACAATAAACGGCTCGTAACCGAACGTACCAATATTGGTTATCAGCAGGATTTCCGAAACATATCCATGCAGTATAACGACCGTATGGATTTCAGCGAGTGGGCCGATGTCTATAAAAAACTCATATACTGGGAACTGGAGCTAGACAGCTCGCAGGACAGAAGTATGAGCGAAGTAATGAATATGCAGAAAAGTGAGGCAAACTCTACGTTCTGCAAGTTCATTATGGACAACTACGAAGACTGGCTCAACGATCCTAAAGCCGATGCGCCTGTTATGTCGCATCAGTTGATGCGCAAGAAGGTTTTCCCACTGCTCGATCAGTCCGGAAATAACGCTCCCTTATTCTTTCTTTTGATCGATAACCTACGGTACGATCAGTGGAAAGTGATTGAGCCGCTTCTGGGCGAGTACTTCACGCTCGAAGAAGAATCTTCGTATTATTCTATACTGCCAACCACTACTGGATTTGCCCGTAATGCTATTTTTTCGGGTATGATGCCCAGCGAGATGGAACGGAAACATCCAGATCTTTGGGTAAACGACGATAACGAAGACGAAGGTTTGAATAATCACGAAGATGAGTTTCTTCGGAAACAGCTTGAGCAGAGCCGGTTGAACATCAAGATGTCTTACCATAAGGTCTTGAACGTAAATCAGGGTAAATCGCTGGTCGATAACTTCAATAACCTGCTGCAAAATCAGTTGAACGTAATCGTCTACAACTTCGTAGATATGCTTTCGCACGCTCGCACGGATATGGCTATGATCAAAGAGCTGGCTCCCGACGAGTCGGCCTATCGTTCCATTACGCGGTCGTGGTTCCTCCACTCTCCCCTATTGGAACTGATACAGAAGATTTCTGCCAAAGGTGGACGACTGGTCGTTACAACTGACCATGGTATGATTCGGGTGCAGAAACCCGCCAAAATTGTTGGCTATCGTGAAACAAACACGAATCTGCGCTACAAACAAGGAAAGAACCTGGGCTTCGATGACAACCATATATTTGTTGGCCGTAAACCAGAGCGTCTTTTCCTACCTAAGCCACACGTATCAACGGCTTATGTATTCACGCTGGAAGACTACTTCTTTGCGTATCCGAACAACTATAACTACTACGTTAACCATTATCGAAATACGTTCCAGCACGGAGGAGTTTCGCTGGAAGAGATGGTTATTCCGTTTGCTTACTTAACAGCCAAACGATAATAATACAGTATCCTGTAGAAGGGGCTCTGGGCATACGTAATAGACGTATGCCCAGAGCCCCTTCTACATAATGGCCTATCTAGCCAGTTCATTTGTCAAAGCGCAAGCCCTACCACAACTTATTTCACAGACTAGCTCAGAAGTTACTTATACCGCTACTCGCCAAGTAAGTCTATCTAATCGCGCTGACCGCTTGCTGTTAGTTCTTGTTCCCTGGCTAAAAACTGCCTGATTACCCAAAATTAGCGTCACCGATTAAACATGATTAGCCTACATCAACTATCGAATACCCCAAATAATAAATTCATGTACTAATAATCATATTAGAAAACTACCAGAACTATTATTGCAACCAAAAGTAAATTACAGAAAACTTTTTTTGTTAAAATATAAAGTTTCATACACTTTTTAAGGCATTTTACAAAATTTTATATGATATAATATTTACTTTTTTCGAATAAAGAACTACTTTAATTAACCGAATAATATTTTCATTAAACTTCGTAACTGAGAACTTACCTCTTATATGATCACTAATCATCCAGAAAAATATCAAATTAATTCAATTATTGCCAGACGGCAACTGCTGGCCAAGAAGTTGAGCGACATTCGCCAACAGCTTAACGTTCTTAAATCAGCGATAGAATTGATGGGGCAACGTCGGGAAGAAATTTTTAACTCGACTGATAATGAAACTATCAGACTACGTTTGCTGGGCATTGACCTCGACTCACTCCGACAGCGAATCATTGCAGAGGAGCAAAATCTATCCCGCTACTATTCAAGGTTCAACCGAAAAACGATTAATATTGGCGTAGTAGGATTGGCCCGGCAAGGTAAGAGCCAATTGCTCCGAAGTTTATCAGGGCTGGATGATAGTGCAATTCCTGCGGGGCGCTACGGCCATTGTACGGGAACACGCAGCATAATTATTCATAATCCTGATGTTGAGCCCCATGGCGAAGTATACTTTTACACGAGCACAGCTTTTATTCAGGACGTATTAACTCCTTATTATAATGAGTTGCTCAACTTACCCGCACCAGCCACCATTGAGGAATTTGAAGATACTCCGCTTCCTCCTCTACCGGCCGACAAGCAACAAAACCTAAGCGCGAGAATCAAATACGCCCAGCTTGAGCTCTATAAGGATCATTTACCTGACTACAAAACTCGGTTAAAACAAACCTCTCCTCTCTACGTTCCCGCTCAGCATATACGCGAGTTTGTTGCCCAGGACGATAGCACCGGACAGCGTAGCTTTTATAATTTCTTAGCCGTTCGGGAAGCCCATATCATTTGTTCATTTCCGCATGAGAACGTCGGCAATATCGCGTTTGTGGATATGCCAGGGTTGGGCGACACAGGGCTGGTAACCGAAGACTGGCTGATCAGCGCCTTACAAAATGACATCGACATCATCTTCTTCGTAAAAAAACCATCAGGTCTGGGGGAAGTCTGGAAGCCTCAGGAAATTGATTTATACGACACTGCCGGGGGTATAGTGCCCGAAATTCCGTTAAGCGAATGGGCCTTTTTGGTCATGAACCATGTCCGTTCTTCTTCGCCTAACGAAGATAATCTCAGCAACTGCGAGCGTTTGGTAGAGGATCTTTCAGAGCAAATGAAGTTTGTGGAAGAGCTCATCGTTGACTGTTCCGACCCCGAGCAGGTTAACTCCGTTCTTCTTCAAAGCATCTTGAGCTATCTGGATAAAAAACAGGAAAAAGTAGACCTGCAATATATAAACATACTTAATGATCGGCTCCTGCAACTGCATAACCTGATCAAGGCGGAAACGAGAAAAGCAAAAGACGCTCTTGGTCTGGTAGCCGAATCAACTCCATTCAGCTTTAACGTATTTAATCGCTTATTCAGAGATACCGTAAAGAAACTGTATACGGGACTCGAACAACAGGTCCAGGATTTACGCGAACGACGCGAAATACCAAACGAGACCTTCCAGGAATATGTGCTCCAAGCTCAGGAAAATTCCTATTCTGACTCAGGCTTACCGAGCCTTGAACAAATTGAAGATACAAGAAACCTTTTAGGTGGCTACAAGTCGGCCTGCGAACATTACCTGAACTATAGCCGAACGTACATTACCCGACATTTTGAAAGTCTGGAGATAGGCTTGAGCAAATCGGTCGAAGCCGTTAAAATGCAAATTGTTGATGTATTAAAGAATGTAAATCAAGGTCGATTAAACAACCTAAGTGCCCATGAAGGAAGCTCTTTTTTAAAAGATATTATTACCCCTCTGCAGGACCAGCATCCTCTCCTCTACCCAGCCTTCGAAATGCTTGTAGACTTTCAGATTTCGTATCAGGGCTTTTTCTATTACCGCCTTCGTCGTCATCTGGATTGCTTGACCCCCGATTCCGGAAAAGCCGAATTAAGCGCTAAACCATCTGCGAAGGAAGTATTAGCACTTCTGAATGCGATGCATAAGATCGTGCTGGAGAGCCTGAAGAATGAATTGGAGTCCTGGCCTATTGAGATTAACCAGGCGATTTTCGCCACTATTGAGCAGTTCGTAGACAAAGTGCTACGTTCTGAAAACGTTATGGATGAATGGCAATCATTCTATATAGATAATCGGGCGAAGGTATGGCCAGACAGCTTCCAGGAATTATCGGTAAGCAACGGGCTACGGTGGCAATGGCAGGAAGCTACCGAACGCGTAAATACTATCAATCGATCCATCCTCATAGCTGAGAACCAAAAATATGAATAAGGAATTTGACATCACAGTGATTGGGTCAGTACGGGCCGGAAAAACAAGTTTACTCTCAACGATTTACAGCCAGTTTTCTGAAGTAATTGAACTCGACAATGATTTAGAAATAAGACCTGCCCGCGACCTGGATGATAGCCTGGGTAACTACGTTCAGGATTTGCAAAATGCGTTCGGAACCACCACGCAGATGCCCCTGAACAACGCCGATGTGGTTCAGCCAACTGTGATCAGCAAGACCAAGGATAACCATACGCTGAATGGCCGATCGTCATCGACAACCGATTATACCTATAAACTCAATGGCCTCAATTCCAGCGATATTGAGTACCGTTTTAACCTAGGGCAAAAGAATAAAAAACCCAAGATTCAGTTAGTGTTGCGGGATTACCCAGGCGAGCAACTAGCAGACCATCCCAAAGATGTTATCCGGCGAATTCGCGATTGTGCCGTTACGATGATTGCCATTGACACGCCTGCACTCATGATTGAAGAAAGCAAGCGACAACCCTGGCGATTCCATAAAGACCGTAATCTGTTTGAAAACGGGAAACCAGGCCCCAACAATCTTTGCTCCATTTTTGAGGAAGCCTATAAAGAGATAAACGGGAAAAAATTAGTGGTTCTCGCGCCGGTCAAATGTGAAAAATGGATGGCCGATCCAGCCTGCGCCGATCAGTTGCTTGAGCGAATAAAGCTTGGCTATAAACCTCTTCTCGACCTGCTGGCCAGCATGAAAGACAATGTGGCGGTAGTCGTAACGCCTGTAGAAACGTTAGGTAACATCATCTACGCCTATATGGATCAGCCGAACGCTTACTCTCCTCAGTTTATGAAAGAGACTATTTTAGCCAAGTATAACCCCCGATACGGAGACCAGCCGCTACGTTACATATTACGCTTTGTTATTAAGCGCTTTCTTGAAAACCCAGGCTTCTGGTTCCATTGGTTCGGTAACGACAAGCCGTTTGTAAGTGCCATGGATAATTTTGCAAGAGGATGTAAAGCAGACCCCTTACGAGGAAATATGGCCAGTGGTTTTACAGTCATTCAAGGCAGCCAGTTACTATAGGATGTCTATTTTATCGATGTACACGTATTCTTTGTTAACTTATAGTTTCATGAAGCACTATTATTCGCAACCTATCAACTATCCCGCTCTATCGTTTCTATACAATTAAACAACGGCTTATATACCTGATTCATACGTACAAAGTCATACAAAAGCCCCCGAAGAGGTTCAATACCATCTCTGGGGGCTTTCTTTATACATCTGTTGGTGTTATCGATTGGCGAAAAATCTCCTAGAGATTTTTCTGCCAACGCTCCCTCAGCTGAAGCTGCTGCGCAGTTGCCTGCGGGTCGGGTTCAAAAACGTACCGATTGACTTCGTCTATTTCCTGCATAGTAGCCTTTACGGGAACAACCTGTCCATTACGTCGTACAGAAACTTCGTACGTATCGCCAGCTTTCAGGCTACGTATTTGGTCGCGAATCGCAGCAAACGTATCCATGCTGACTGGCTGTTGATTAAAGCTGACCAGCTCATCATTTTCCTGAATCCCCGCCAGACGTAGTGGTTCACTAACCTGCCGTATTCGTAACGTATCGTTTACGGGTCCAATACGCATGCCCAGCGAAGGTAGCTTCTTGCCGGTAGGAACAGCAGGCTTATAAGCAATTCCGATTTTGCTGAAGTACTCCTGAAGCGGCAAATGTTCCGCGTTTTTAACGTAGCGATTGAAAAAGTCGCCAATTTCAGGGTAAGTCTTTTGCGTGAAAATAGCGAAGAAGTCCTTTTCGGAGAAGGGGCGATTAGGACCGTAGGTAGTGGTCAAGTCATTAATTACTTCGCGAAGCCCCCGCTTCCCACCCGATAATTCGAGCAACCGAATATCCAACAAGCCAGCTACTAATGCTCCTCGGTTATAAATATTCCCGTACTGGCGCTGGCCTTCTGGCGTATAGCAGGTTAGCGCTAGTTTCAGTAAACTATACGTCGTGTCTAACTGCTGGTCGATTTTGACTTTCTGGCTCAACTCGCCACAATACGTTGGCAAATCGGTCAGGCCACCCCGTAGCCGCATGGCTCCGTTGGCCCATTCCGTTACGCCCTCATACAGCCACAGGTGGGCTGACGGTGTAGGCGTTTCGAAGTTAAACTGCTGAATCAGCTCACTATGGATGTTCAGGGGCGTAACAACATGGAAAAACTCGTGAGCGGCAATCGACGTAACGGTCTGGGCCAAAGCAGGCGAAAAGGGAGCTTCCTTGAAAATATACTCCGAACTGTAGGAATGTTCCCAGGCTCCCCAGCTTTCGTCTTCAAAGTGGTAGAGAAACGTATATCGCTTTACCGGTAGCTTACCCAGAAACTGCCCAGCGGCCTTCAGCATATCCTGCATACTATTCAGCAACTGCGTTGAGCTAACCTGATCGGTCTTCGAATACGTATAGACTTCTACCGTAGCACCCGCTACGTTGGTTTCGGCGCGGGTTAAGCGGCCAAGCAGAATGGGAGAATCAACAATGCGGTCGTAGCTATCGGCCAGATAGTACCCATCTTTGTTTTTTTCCAGCGCAGTACCAACCGACCACTCTGTCGGATACTTGATTTTTACGGCTACTGGTGTTGCCTGCATTCCCTGCGGAAAACCAAATACGCCCTGACCATTGATCAGTACGTGGTCCTGCTCAATAGACGTACCACACATCCGGTAAATAACGTCTTTTTTGACCGGCGTATCCCAGGTCTCGGCAACCTGATATTTAATCTGGCGCACCTGTTCCGGCTGATCAATTTGCCATTGATTAGTCGATAACTGCTTCGTTGCGAGTTCATGTCCCTTCTTGTCAAATGCTTTGAATGAACGAACAAAGCGCCCTATATCCATAACCTGATACGTTCCGGGAGCCGTAGACGCAAACTGATAAACAGCATTGGCAGGCTTTAGTCCGTCAACATGTAAAGTAACGTTAAACTGATCATCGGCCCGATTATTCAGGTCTACTTCATACGTAAGCGGTGCTGGGCCGGCTGCCCAAAGGGGAGTCGATAAGGAAGCAAAAGCCAGCATCGTACTCCAAACAAACTTGTTCATAGTAACTTGTAAACTAAATCAAGGTGTTGTCTTGCTGACAACTGGATCGGTAAACATACGTAATATTCCGGCTTGTGCCCCGTAAAATTGGATGAGAGGCCAATACGTCTGACTAAGTCCGTTTCCCCACTCCCCCTCCCCATCCATTTCCGATAACGCCAGACTTTCCGTAGCCTAACTACGCAGGGAACCCGTCGGCTATCCCCAGCCAGCATCATTTCGCTAGCGATCAACTCACTAACCAACAAGCAGTTATCAACAAAAAACCATTTTTTATAACCATAAAATCCCCCTATCGGGGTATTGAGATCGGAACACCGTGCCAATAGCTTTGTGCTAATCTTCTTATCCACACCAACATTTTATGAAACAGATTTTACGCATTTTTCGCAGCCAGTACGTATGGGCAGCTATCATTTTGTGCGCTCTCGCCTGGGGATGTACTCCTAAAGATCCGGAACCTGCTCCTATCGCTAATTTCTCCTACGGGCCTTCCCGTAATTTAGAAGCGCCTGTCACCATCAGCTTTATCAATGAATCCAAGAACGCAACTTCATACGAATGGAACTTTGACGATGGAACGACATCAACGCAGGCTAGCCCAACGCACACATTCACCGAGGGCGGTACGTTCCGCGTAACATTAACGGCTAAAAACGCAGGCGGAACCGACCAGGCGTATGCGATCATTACGGTTACGTCTAATCCCTTCGGCGGAAACAACGGAAAACTCTCCTTCTGGAAAACCAGTATAGGCGAAGGAAATACGATTATTAAGCTCTCAAATGGTAGTACGAAAGAAACAACGTCCTACTGGAATAGCGTCCCCAGTTGCGATAATACCAACCTACCCAGTTTCATTTTGGCCCCCGGCAACTATACGTACTCAGCCGTTAATGAATCGGGACGGCAATGGAGTGGCTCTGTCACGATCTCAAAATCTCAGTGCACGCTGATTGAGCTAAAAAAGGCAGAAGGCATTGTTAAGTTGCCTTCAGGTGCCGTGATTCGCTCTACACTGATTTCGCGAAATGGCGGCACCATCCGCTTCACACTTGATATTGCCGTTGCCGACATCGATAACACGCTTAGCACCAACCTTCAGCGGGCCAATTTCAGCATTGGCTCCCTAACGAGCAACAACACCAATTATTCGTTTAGCAACGATGGCGTCCAGATGATATCAGGCACTACGTCCCAGGCCTATTCAGCAGCATTGCTTCTTGACCAGAGTGGTAGCATCCAGAGTACAGATCCAGAAAATAGTCGCATTGAAGCCGCTAAAATTTTCTGTGGCTCATTAGGCCCTAATGACAATGTATTCCTTAGCGCATTTGCCAGCAGTGGCAAGTTACCCTACGAGCTCACTTATTATGGCAATGGATTCACTAATAATGGCAGCAGCTATTATAGCACCCTCGACAATCTTAAAAACTTAGTCGACGGAGGAACTCCGCTCTATAAATCGACTTATTCGGTACTCGACTATACAGCTCAAAAAGCACCTAACGCTAATAAAGCGGTTGTTGTATTTACCGACGGAGTGGATACAGAAGGTGGTGTCTCGACCAATACGCTTATTCAGCGGGCTAAACAGCAAAACGTTAAGATCTTTATGGTTGGACTAAAAGACGCAGATATCCCTTCCTTAGCCAATATTGCCAATCAAACGGGTGGCGCTTTCATGTTTGCCCAGGACGCTCCTCAATTACTTACTATGTTTGGCACTTTAGGTAAGCTTCTGGACGGAACGGCTAACTACTACCGAACAACCTGGACCATGACCGTCAATCCAAGTGTTCCGGCTGGTGGCAGTTATTATTTCTGGAGTTCTGTACAGGTCAAAATTGGTAACCGAACGGTATACGTACCATTCCGGGTCGACTATTAGACTACATTACGGAGCGTCTGCCACTCTCATCTATACAGGGTCAGACGCTCTCGTTTTAGGGTTGGATCTGGCAAAGCAATCCAATCAATTCAAGCTGTCTTTTCGGCAGTTCAGTCGATCGATTGGCGTATTGATGTCAGGTGATTTAGGCCGCAGCTAGTTCTGTGACTTGTTTTGCGTCCATTTCGGCAACGAAATAACGCTAAAACAAAAATTACCAGACATCAATGAAAATGCACATCATGGCGCTTTTTGCGCTTGTTATTCTGTTCACCGCCTGCAAAAAAGGAGATGACCTGGCTGTAGACCCAACCAACGATTCATCCCACGAAGCACCTAATCCGCATAATCCATCCAATACGAACAAAGTCCCCGCCGAGCTTGTCGGCAAATGGTCGTACGGAACGTTTTCGCCCACCAACTTCTGGGATTACAACGGGCAATATGCCGGGAATGCCTACGAGCAGGCGCTGGTTTTCGACATCCACGCCGACGGTACGTATGATGAATACATTATTAACTCAACCACTAGCTATAACTGTAGAACGGAAGCTTACACCTATTTTAAGGGAAAAATATCGGTTGATGCCACGAACCAAACTTTCGTTATCACCCCAACCAGCGGTAAGTATCGTGGTTTTTACTCCTGCGCGCCCAGAAGTAATATTAACCGCAATGCTACGTCCAGTGAGTTAAAACAGGAAAAGATGAATTATCAGGTCGCCAGTGGCAAAACAGCCATTAAGTTATCGGATCAGGAAAATCCACAAGGCGTAACGCTAAAAGCGATTAGCTGGTAGGAGTTGGCTAAACCTATAGAAAAAGAGGAGCTGGTAGCCGTTTGATCGCCAACTCCTCTTTTTCGTCTAATTTACTGTAGCCGAACCCACATCGACCCCGTCATAGCCTCGCCTGGATTCAGGACAACGAGTCCTTCTCCGTTATTGAGCGAATCGACGTTAGCCGTCAACGGCTCTATAGCAATACTATCGCGCCGGGCTGGCGTGTAGCAAACTAGATAGTTCAGTTTTCCTTCGCCCGTTTCCTGCCCAACAACGAGCTTCACACCGGCCTTGGGTGAATCGAGAATCGTTTCGGCAAAGCTCACGCCATCGGGCGTTTGACCTGTAGGTTCAATCAGAAAAGGCGTATCTAGCGTTCGTTCACGCAAGCTGAATGTTTCGGCCGGAGTTTTCGGCTCGATGCCACTCGGAATCATATAGTCATCGAGCTTGATCACCGATCGAGCGGGTAGTGAGATCTCCAGCTCATCAATTGGCTCACTGGTAAATGTAAAATAGGGATGCCATCCAAAGGCGACCGGACAACGAGTTTCTCCAGTATTAAGTGCTGAGTACGTAATACGTAGCGCACACATTCGATCCTCATCAGGATTACTACCCAGATTCAACCAGTCGGCGCGGGTAAGTTCGTAGGTCACCGTCAAGGCAAACGGAAATGGATATCCAACGGCATCGCCTGCGTAATCGTAACGCACCGTCAGGCTGGCATGATTGGGCGTTGTTTCCTGGTCAACAACAGTAAAAGACTGGCCATGCACCAGGCCATGAATCGCATTATCGCGACTGGCCTCATTCATACGTAACGCATGCTTTTCGCCTTCGAACGCATAAATACCATGCTTAATCCGGCTTGGAAACGGGAACAGCAACGAACCTGCATAGGACTCATCGGCTAGCAATGCCTGAGGAGAATCCGGCGATTTAAGCAAGGCAAACAAGTGCTGTCCACGACGTAGCACCAGGCGACGGAGAAAGCCCCCAAAGCCGGGAATAATCGTCGCAAATTCGCCCGTTCCTTCGTATTGAAGGATGTATTCAGTTAATGGTTTCCGATCCGATGGAAGAGGTAACGGACCAAACGGCTGAGTTGTAATTGAAAAAGACATAAGATTGAGATTCGTAAAGGCGGTACTTTAGTAAGTGCTTACAAACCAATTTTGTTTGCCTTTATGCCAAAATAAGTAATCGTTTCTATCTCTTTTACTGGACAAAAACCAGCCTCGTTAACCGTCAATTCAAGCCCTATTTTAGCTCACCACAGGCTATTTCAGTAGATTCTGCTTCAACCGGAAAGTGATCGCTCCGACCATAAGCTGGCTGTAGAAAAGTAGATCGGAAGCAGTAAAGGTTTTTTAAAGAAATAGTTGTAAAAAAGAAATATACGCTGTTCTTTTGTGTCAGTGAGACACAATTACAGTACATCGATCAGATGTATCGAATTGCTGGCTTCCTTCGGCTTTAAACAGAGCCAATTCCTATGAACCACTACGCCAACCAGACCCGACTGCTCGTTGCTATTGACTGTATCATTTTCGGCTTTGATGGACAGGAAATTAAACTCCTGCTCATCAAGCGTAATTTCGAACCAGAACAGGGCAAATGGTCGCTCATGGGTGGCTTTGTGAAGGAAGATGAAGATCTCGACGTAAGTGCCAGCCGGATTCTCTACGAACTTACGGGCCTGACAAACATATACGTAGAACAGGTCCAGATTTTCGGCAACGTACGACGCGACCCCGTTGAACGAACACTATCCGTTATGTATTTCGCGCTGATCAATATTGCCGATCATGATACCGATGCTGTCCGCAGCCACAATGCCTCGTGGATTAGTCTGAGCCAGAAACCTAATCTCATATTTGACCACGACGAAATGGTTGCTATTGCCATGGACCGGCTACGGTATAAGGCCGCCCTTCATCCACTGGGCTTCGAATTATTACCCGAAAAGTTTACCATTCCGCAATTACAGAAGCTCTACGAAGCGGTTTACAATATCCCGCTCGACCGGCGGAATTTCAGCCGTAAACTCCTGTCAACGGGACTTCTTCAGGAAACGGGCGAAAAAGACGAGAACTCTGCCACGAAAAAAGCCATGCTATACCGGCTGAATCAGGACAGATACCAAAGTAGATTTAACGCGTTCTGGAATTTTGTACCAGACAGTATGCTGGTTTAATCCATGCTCTATCATAAACGAACATCTATTCTTCTCTCCTAAATTGTGTCTAAAACACACGTTACTTAACCAATGAATAATCAATATGTTATCGGCGTAGATTTTGGCACTGATTCGGTCCGGGCACTCATTGTGAATACGCAGACGGGCGAAGCTGCCGGAACGCACGTTCACGAGTATGCACGCTGGAAAAAAGGCCTCTATTGCGATCCGGCCGTATCTCAGTTCCGGCAACATCCTCTCGATTATCTGGAAGGTCTGGAGCAGTCGATTAAGGGAGCACTAGCCAAAGCCCCTGCCGACGTACGACAACAGGTAGTAGGTATTTCTATCGATACAACAGGGTCAACGCCCGGTCCGGTCGATGAAACAGGGTTACCCCTGGCGTTACGTCCCGATTTTGCCGAAAACCCAAATGGTATGTTTATCCTTTGGAAAGACCATACGGCCAATGCGGAAGCCGACGAAATTAATAATCTCGCTCACCACTGGGACACTGACTACACCAAATACGTTGGCGGTATTTATTCGTCGGAATGGTTCTGGGCCAAGATTTTACGCACACTACGTGTCGATGAAGCCGTCCGCGACAAAGCGTTCTCCTGGATTGAACACTGCGACTGGGTATCGGCAGTACTGACCGGGAATACCAATCCACTCACACTACGTCGGTCGCGGTGCGCGGCTGGCCATAAAGCGCTGTGGCATAGCGAATTTGACGGCCTCCCTTCGAACGAATTCCTGACTAAACTCGATCCATTGCTGGATGGCTTACGCGATCGGCTGTTCCACGATACCTACACAGCCGATCAGGCTATGGGAAACCTTTCGGCCGAATGGGCTGAAAAACTCGGTTTGTCTACCGATGTCGTGATTGGTGTTGGCGCGTTCGATGCGCACATGGGCGCCATTGGCGCTGAAATTGAGCCCTATGCATTTGTACGTATCATCGGTACGTCAACCTGCGACATTCTGATGGCTCCTAATGACGAGATTGGACATCGGCTGATTCGGGGAATTTGCGGGCAGGTCGACGGATCAGTAGCACCGGGTATGCTGGGGCTGGAAGCCGGGCAATCGGCCTTTGGCGATGTGTATGCCTGGTTTTCACGGCTGATTACCAAACCGGTCCGGGAGCTACTGGGCGATGAAGCGGCCGACGCCATGAGTCAACGACTGATTCCTCATCTGTCAGAGCAGGCTGCTACGTTACCCATTACCGAAAACGACCTAATTGCGCTCGACTGGATCAACGGACGGCGAACTCCCGATGCCAATCATACGCTTAAAGGAGCCATTGCCGGGCTGAATCTGGGAACCGATGCTGCCAGAGTTTTCAAGTCGCTGGTCGAAGCAACGGCCTTTGGCTCCCGTAGCATCGTCGATCGATTCGTTGAAGAAGGCGTACCTATCAAAAAAGTGATTGCGATTGGTGGTGTAGCGAAAAAATCGCCGTTTGTGATGCAAACACTGGCCGATGTTCTGAATAAACCCATTCAGGTAGCTAGTTCCGACCAAGCGTGTGCGTTAGGAGCAGCCATGTGCGCATCGGTAGCCGCTGGCGTGCATCCAACTATGGAAGCAGCGCAGCAGGCTATGGGATCAGGTTTCGACGCCCAGTACACACCCCGCCCCGACCAGGTGGCCATCTACGAAAAGCTCTATCAAAAATATCGGAAGCTCGGCGCGTTTGTCGAAGGCCGTTAAAACATATCCAGCTAGTCCCATTAACTACTTATCTAAATTCTCTGAATCAACCATGTTGAATCTTAAGCAGTTTGAAGTTTGGTTTATAACCGGAAGCCAGCATTTATATGGTGAAGAAACATTAAAACAGGTCGATGATCATTCGCAGGTTATTGCTGATTTCTTCGATAAAGCGCCACAAATTCCAGTACGTGTTGTTTTTAAGCCCGTTGTCAAAACGCCCGACGAAATCTATAAAATCTGTCAGGAAGCGAACGTAGCGCCCAACTGCGTAGGTGTCATTACGTGGATGCATACGTTCTCGCCCGCTAAAATGTGGATTCGGGGGTTGAGCATCCTGAAAAAGCCATTACTCCATCTGCACACCCAATTTAACCGCGATATTCCGTGGGGGCAGATCGACATGGACTTCATGAATCTAAACCAATCGGCCCACGGCGACCGGGAGTTTGGGTTCATCATGTCGCGGATGCGCCTGAATCGGAAAGTGGTGGTTGGCTTCTGGCAGGAAAATGCCGTTATCGAAAAAATTGCGGCCTGGGCGCGCGTAGCGGTAGGTGCTTACGAGTTAAGAACCATGAAGGTTGTTCGGTTCGGCGATAACATGCGTCAGGTAGCCGTAACCGATGGCGATAAAGTAGCCGCCGAAATGACGTTCGGCATGGCCGTTAACACCCACGGGATTGGCGACCTGGTGGCGGTGATCAATCAGGTGACAGATGCTGAAATTGACCAGCTGGTTACGGAGTATGCGGACAGCTACACCCTGATGGCATCGTTGCAAAAAGGTGGTGCTCAACACAGTTCTCTGCGCGATGCGGCCAAGATTGAAATCGGTTTGCGGGCCTTCTTACAGGATGGCGGCTTCACTGCTTATACCGATACGTTCGAAGACCTCCACGGTATGACGCAACTGCCGGGTATTGCATCTCAGCGACTGATGGCCGATGGCTATGGCTTCGGTGGCGAAGGCGACTGGAAAACAGCCGCGATGGTTCGCACCATGAAAGTGATGGCGTCGGGTCTGAAAGGCGGCAACTCCTTCATGGAAGATTATACGTATCATTTCGACCCAAGTAACTCGCTCGTTCTGGGTTCACACATGCTCGAAATCTGTCCATCGATTGCTGCCGATAAACCGTCCTGCGAAATTCATCCACTGGGCATTGGCGGTAAAGCCGACCCGGTACGACTGGTATTCAACGCACCAGCCGGTCCAGCTATTAACGTATCACTGATCGACATGGGCAATCGGTTCCGGCTGCTGGTCAACGAGGTCGAAGCCGTAGACGTAACGGAAGCCCTGCCTAAACTACCCGTTGCCAGAGCCCTCTGGAAACCTTATCCCGATATGCACACCGGCTGTGCCGCCTGGATTCTGGCGGGTGGTGCTCACCATACGGTGTATAGCCAAAATTTAACGACCGAATCGATCGAAGACTTCGCTGACATCTTCGGGGTTGAACTCGTCGTTATCGACAAAAACACGACGTTACGTCAGCTTAAGAACGAGCTTCGCTGGAGCGAGGCATCGTATCGATAAACGCCAGTAGCCCGGACGTGACCGTCCGGGAAGACAACCAGTTTTTTTCACTCGGTCGTGGACGCTAGTACGCTAGCCCGGCCAGACTACTAAATCCATGAAAAAACCATTCCTAACCCTTGCTTTAGCCTCGCTGAGTCTGCTGGCTTCGGCTCAAACCAAAGTAACCCTTAACGCTGACGAAGGTAAACACCTAATCAGTCGGCACCTCTACGGCCATTTTGCTGAACACCTGGGCCGGTGTATTTATGATGGTTTCTACGTTGGCGAAAACAATACAAAAATTCCGAATAAAAACGGAGTTCGACTGGATGTTGTCGATGCGTTGAAAAAAATGAAAATCCCTAACCTGCGCTGGCCGGGCGGCTGCTTCGCCGATACGTATCACTGGAAAGACGGAATCGGGCCGAAAGCCAAACGGCCTAAAATCGTCAATACGTGGTGGGGGGGCGTAACGGAAGACAATAGCTTCGGCACACACGATTTCCTGAATATGTGTGAGTTACTGGGCACCGAGCCCTATTTGTCGGGCAACGTTGGTAGTGGCACGGTGCAGGAACTGTCGGAGTGGGTACAATACGTGAATTTTGAGAAAGACAGCCCAATGTCCAATCTCCGCCAGCAAAATGGCCGCGTCAAGCCCTGGAACGTACGCTACTGGGGCGTTGCCAACGAAGCCTGGGGTTGTGGCGGCAACATGACGGCCGACTATTACGCTAATCTGTATAAGCAGTATAGCACGTTTATGAACACGCAGGTCGGTAAAGAAAAGATTTATCGGATTGCATCGGGTGCCAGCGACAACGATTATAACTGGACCGAGACGCTGATGAAAAATATCCCAGGCAAACTGATGGAAGCCGTTGCTCTGCACCATTACTCGGTGTTATCATGGGGCGAAGGCCAGAAAAGTTCAGCGACTCAGTTCAGCGACCAGGAGTATTTTAAGACAATGCAGCAGGCTCTGCTGATGGACGAACTGATCGAAAAGCATTCGGCTGTTATGGACAAATACGATCCAGAAAAGAAGATTGCGCTGATCGTTGATGAGTGGGGAGGCTGGTATAACGTAGAACCAGGCACCAATCCGGGATTCCTGTACCAGCAAAACACCATGCGCGATGCCGTACTGGCGGGAGCAACGCTCAATATTTTCCATAAGCACTGTGAACGTGTGCGGATGGCGAATCTGGCGCAGGCAGTCAACGTATTGCAGGCGGTTATCCTAACCAAAGGTGATAAAATGCTGCTGACACCGACGTATCACGTACTGGAAATGTATAACGTTCATCAGGACGCCACCATGCTGCCCGTTACGGTCAAATCGGAGGATTACACACTGGACAATCAGAAACTACCGGCCGTGTCGGTATCGGCCTCGCGCGATAAAGCGGGTAAAGTACACGTATCGCTGGTAAACATTGATCCCTCGAAACCACAGGAAATCTCGGTCGACCTGAAAGGTCTGAAAGCTAGCGGTTTAACAGGCCGTATTCTAACATCGGCTAACGTCCGGGATCACAATACGTTCGAAAACCTGACCAAAGTGAAGCCTGCAGCATTTAACGGGGCCAAACTATCCGGCGATAAGCTAACGGTCAATCTGCCCCCCGTATCGGTCGTTGTTCTGGAACTCTAATCAATGAACGAGCGAATGATTGGTAAGCCCGTACCGGCTGCCTGAATCAATCATTCGCTCGTTCCCTCAGTCAATCATTACGTATGTATACGTCATTAAAAGAAGAATGTTACGAGGCCAATATGCAATTGCCAAAGCTGGGCCTGGTTCTGTTTACATTTGGTAATGTCAGTGCCGTCGACCGTGAGAAAGGCGTGTTTGCCATTAAACCGAGCGGTGTTCCGTACGAAAAGCTGCAGCCTAACGATATTGTCATCTGCGATTACGATGCGCAGGTGGTAGAAGGAAGTATGCGACCATCGTCTGACACGAAAACACACGCGCTTCTCTACAAAACCTGGGATACGATCGGCGGCATTTCGCATACCCACAGCACCTACGCGGTTGCCTGGGCGCAGGCTGGTTTAGACATCCCCATTTTCGGAACTACCCACGCCGATCATACGCATCAGGATATTCCCTGTGCGCCAGTTCTGACCGACGCCATGATCGAAGGTGATTATGAGCACGAAACTGGTCATCAGATTTTTAACTGCTTTGCCGAGAAAGGATTAGTTAACAGCGAAATGGAAATGGTTCTCCTGCAAAACCACGGTCCATTCACCTGGGGCAAAACCGCCGAGAAAGCGGTCTATAATTCGGCCGTACTGGAAGAGCTGGCTAAAATGGCTTATCTGACTCTGCAAATCAATCCAAATACACCACGGATCAAAGACACACTACGTATGAAACATTATGAGCGTAAACACGGCAAGAATGCCTACTACGGCCAGGGCTGTTAACCTCCACCTTTATTCCTAAACAGAAACCCACATGAAACTTGGACTCGAAACGATAGACTACGTAATTTTTCTGGTCTACTTCGTGATTGTTGCGTCGTACGGCTACTGGGTATATACCCACAAAGGCAAGCAAACTGCCGACTCAAAAGACTTCTTTCTGGCCGAAGGATCACTAACCTGGTGGGCAATTGGTGCCTCAATTATTGCGTCGAATATTTCTGCTGAGCAATTCATTGGCATGAGCGGTCAGGCCTTTCAGCTTGGGCTGGCCATTTCCGTTTATGAGCTGGTTGGCGGATTGTCGCTGGTGATCATCGCCATTTATTTTCTGCCGATGTACATCAAGAACAACATTTACACCATGCCACAATTCCTGCAAATGCGCTACGACAAGCGACTGGCAACGATTATGGCGGTGTTCTGGCTGTTTCTGTACATTCTGGTCAATCTTACCTCTATTATCTACCTGGGGGCGCTGAGTCTGGAAAAAATGACGGGTTTTGCTTTTATGCCCTGCGCCATTTTCCTGACCGTATTTGCCGTTTTCATTACGTTAGGCGGTATGAAAGTAATCGGTTATACCGACGTAATACAGGTCGTTTGTCTGGTTGTGGGTGGCCTTGCCACTACGTATCTGGCGCTTAGCTTATTGTCTGATAAAGTAGGAACAGGCGCGGGTATTTTCGAAGGATTAAGCCTGATCAAAGAAAAAGCCGACAGCCATATGCACATGATTTTCCAGAAAGGCGAGTACTTCGTGCATGACGGACGCGGTGGCAAAATAGATGCCTATAACCAGCTTCCCGGCCTGATGATGTTTATTATTGGTGGCCAATGGATCGTAAACTTCAACTACTTCGGTTGCAATCAGTACATGATCCAGCGTGCGCTCGGTGCCGACCTGACCACGGCCCGCAATGGCGTTCTGTTTGCTGCTTTCCTGAAACTGATGATGCCTTTTATTGTGGTATTACCCGGTCTGGCGGCTTACGTATTGTTTCAGGAAAACGCGGATGCGGCCATTGTTCAGGGGATAACGGATGGCAGCATCGTGAAGCCCGATAATGCGTATCCCGTATTGCTGAATATTCTGCCGGTGGGCCTGAAAGGGCTATCCTTTGCGGCTCTGACGGCGGCTATCGTTGCATCGCTGGCCGGAAAAGCGAATAGTATTTCAACGATCTACATGCTCGATATTCACCAAAAATTCATCAATCCGACTATCAGTGAGAAACAAACTGTTTGGCTCGGTCGAGTGGCTATCGTGGTGTCGTTTATTATCGCGCTGGTGATCAGCCCATTTCTCAAAAACTTCGGACAAGGCTTCGAGTACATTCAGGAATATACCGGCTTCATTTCACCGGGTATCCTCTGTATTTTCCTGCTGGGTATGTTCTGGAAAAAGGCAACAACCAATGGCGCATTGGCCGCTGCGTTGCTGAGTATTCCCCTATCGACCTATCTGAAATTCAACGCCCCCGACATCCCATTCCTGAATCGAATGGGCATGGTATTCTGGGCATGCGTGCTGGTGGAGGTTACGATAAGTCTGATCGAATCCCGAAACAAAGAAAACCCCAACGCTTTCCTTGTTAAGTCGAGCTGGTTTGAGGTCAAAAAACCGTTTGTACTAGGAACCGTGGCGGTTGTGGGATTGGTACTGCTGATCTTTACGGTGTTTTATTAAGAGGTATAGAACGCAGATTTTTATGATGGTTATGATTTAAAATGATCTTAACTAATCATAAAAATCTGCGTTCCATACTTTTTATTTCCGGCGACTTTCCAGGAAGTTTTCGATACGATCCATAGCCACCGTCAGTTCATCGACCGTGGGCAGACAAACGATTCGGAAGTGGTCGTTACGTACGTAATTGAATCCATTGCCCGACACGACCAAGACTTTTTGTTCGGTCAGCAGATTCAGCACAAAATCATCGTCATCCTCCAGCCGGAACTGCGACAGGTCAATTTTCGGGAAAATATATAACGCTCCCTGTGGCTTCACACACGTAACGCCCGGAATCGCAATCATTCGTTCGTAAGCCAGCATCATCTGCCGGTATAAACGGCCAGTCGGCAGCACCAGATCATTGATACTTTGGTAACCACCCAAGGCCGTCTGAATAGCAAACTGAGTCGGAACGTTGGCGCATAAACGCATACTGGCCAGTAGCGTCAGTCCTTCAATATACGACTTAGCCCGGTGCCGCGCACCGCTCAGAATCATCCAGCCACCCCGAAAGCCCGCAGCCCGGTAGTTTTTCGACAAACCGCCCATCGTAATACAGAGCGTATCCTGAATCATTTTCGAGATCGGATAATGAACAGCTCCATCGTAGAGAATCCGGTCGTAAATCTCATCCGAAAACACGATTAACTTCCGTCGTTCGGCAATCCGGGCAATGCCTTCCAGAATCTCTTTGCTATAAACTGCCCCCGTTGGGTTATTAGGATTGATAACGACAATAGCTCTTGTCCTGGCCGTAATTTTACTTTCCAGATCAGCCAGATCCGGATTCCAGTCCGACGCTTCATCGCAGACGTAGTGAACCGGTTTGCCACCACAGAAAGCCACGGAAGCTGTCCAGAGCGGATAGTCGGGAGAAGGGACCAGCACCTCATCGCCCTCATTGAGCAATGCCTGCATCGACAGCATGATCAGCTCACTGACGCCATTTCCAATATAAATATCATTGATGGCAACGCCCGGCAAGCCAATGTTTTGCGTATGGTGCATGACCGCCTTACGAGCCGCAAACAATCCACGCGAATCGGAATACCCCTGCGCGTTACGTATGTTCAGGATAATGTCGTGCACAATCTCATCCGGCGCATCGAACCCGAACGTAGCGGGGTTACCGATATTCAGACTGATGATTTTATAGCCCTGGCCTTCCAGTTCGAGTGCCTTCTCGTAGATCGGCCCTCGGATATCATATTTAAGATGTATAAGTCGGTCACTCTTAAGAATTTCCATTGCTGGCACTTCTACTTCTAGACTGTCTGATTCCATGCCGCAAAAGTACAGAAAGTAATCAACTTGCCTATTGATTCTGATCGTTAGATGTACGTCAAGTTTAGTTTATATGCATGACCAGACGTTTATGTTCGACAGAATTAACAGGATTTCCAGGATTGTTTGAGAGGAATATTTGCAAAAAAATCCTGTTAATCCTGTCGAACATAAACCCAATCAATTTTACCCACAAAGCACGTAGCACTACGTTACAATCGGGGCAACCACATACCCATCGTAGCGCCAACAATACCAATCCCCATAATAATCGTAAAAAAGAAAATGACTCCCGCCGTGAAAAGGCTAAACGTAGCATTCTGTTTTCGCTGCGCATATACATACATTTCCAGCACTACCAACGAGAGCGGAACAGCATAGGTGATGATAGAAAAAACGGTAAGAAAAGGCCCTGTAAACGTATCAGGATCAAAGCCAGCAGGCCCGCCATTGATGAGTAGCCAGGCCATTAACCCTACCCTGAAAAACCAGACGCCATTAGCTACCATATACAAGCGAAGTGCCCACAGCCTGTGTTTCGCGAACTGACGTTTTCGGGCGTAGTTGATCGTGAGCAGTGCAAACGAAATAATGTAGATGGCCTGAACGCTGATACAAATATGCTGAATGGTATCGCCTACGCTGCCACGAGTCCAGACCATGATTAACCCCGTCGTACTAACAATAATGGCTGTAGTAACGTATAGCCTACCAAGCCAGCGGTGGAACCGAGGGAACTGTGAACGTACCATTGGAATCAGTTGTAAAGGTCCACCAACAACCATGATAGCCGCCAGCAACACATGTAAACCGACCACCATATTGCCTTTCCAATCACCGGCAACGTAACCATGCGGGAGCACTTTGTTCCACCGGGCAAAATCGCCCGAAAAGGTAGATTTGCCGTAGAACAGGATAATATACGTAGCAAATAGCCACTGCCCTATGGTAGCCACGGTGAACCAGACGGTCGCGGCTACAGTCAGGATTTTTGTTCCGTACGGGGCACTTGTTTTAAATGCAGGAAGCGTATTTGGGTCGGCTGTCATAGCAGAAAGGCGTTAAGTTTTAGCCAAACTTAAGGTCGGCCCTTTCGCTGCTAAGTAGACAAATGTCCAATACGGATGAGCGGCAATATGTTGATGTGAGTGTTACAGCAGAGTCTCGCGTCTGAGTCGGCTTAAATGTCGCTGCGTAATTCCCAGATAGGACGCAATATAGCGTAGTGGTACGTGTCTGATGATGCCCGGCTTCTCGCTGAGAAATTTCCGATAGCGATCCTCAGCCGTCAGAGTAGCCATATCGGTCAACCGCTTTTTATCTTGCTCCAGGTGCCGTTGCAGAATCTGAATGGTATAATCTTTCTGCGTACTACTGTGCTTCGCGTCTGACTCTACATCATCCCGGCTAATCCGAAGCAATTCGCAATCCGTAATGCAGTGTAAGTTTTCGTTGGAAACCGTCCGATTCATAAAATGGAAGTAGGACGTAAAAAACCGGGGGCCATCGTTCAGGTCGGTGGTAATTTCGTTGTTGTCGTCATCGACGTGGAAGTTTCGCATATACCCCGACACAATAAAATTATGGTAAAGAGGCACCTGGCCCGCCGACTCGATAATGGTGTCTTTCGGGACAAAAATCGGCTTGAATGACTGACGAATCGACAACTTATCGGCTTCGGGTAATTGTACAATCTCTTCGACGTAATCGAAAATTTTTGCGTAGTAATGCTCCATACAGAAGTGGCTTTACGCAAGATTAACAAGTTAAGTAGATGATTGAAAGCGTTCTACAACGTAGTAGCAACCCCAATGGTCAACAAAGCAACGCTACAAAGAGGCAAGCCGAAACCGCTAGCTCTATTTACAATTTAATGTTTTAGCCAATCTCTGAAACTAGCGGGACGTACTGACAGCCAACTGTGATAAAATGCCAGCAAACTATACAGCATGACGCCTGTTGATACAATTGACGTCCTACCTAACCAGTTAGTAGCTCCCAGATACGTAACAACTGTTATTACCACGATTCCAGCCATTAGCACAACAATAATCAATCTGAGTAACTTATTCATCGGAATATATTTCCAGCCAATCAGTTCTATATGACTATCAGGCTATTCTTTCTATTAGTTTCCTACGCGACTAATTAATAGTATCCCTACGGGTTATTTCGGCCTGAATGTTCTTCAGGCTTTTTGAATACCGTGATGCCATGAATAGAGCAGAAACCAGCAAACTAATCGTGAGGAAAAATCCCCCTTTATGAGTAGCCGACCAAATAGCAAAGCCGACCAGAATACCGACTAACAAAGCGATTGTGACCGTAGTTGTTTTTGATTTCATCTTCTTCTCTTCTGACACTAGTTCATTATGTGTCATTACTGAGTAGTCTTTGTTAGAAAGCATGCTACTTACTATTTACGTTAAGAAAATTATGAACCTGTAAAATTTATTTTACCACCTCACTAATCAGTATAATAGGACTGATATTAGTGTACTTCGGAAAATCGGCCCGGATAGCCTCTCTATGTGGCGCAATAGCAGCCTGATAATCAGTGACACTTTTAACGTAAAAACTGCCAATAGCCATAAAGGGTAACGGAGAGTTAGGGATTCCACTTGAGATTCCTTTTTCGATAGTATAACGTACCAAATTAGACCCCAACAAACCGGCTACGTAGGGCATATGATTTTTTTCGTAGTAATCCATATCGAACGTTTTACCTTCTGCATACGGGTACAAAACTGATACCTTGATCAACCCTTTTTCGACAACATCCGCTTTGGCTTCGAAGCCACGAGCTTGTTTTTGCTGAGCAAATGCTGAAAAATAGGTGCCAAGAACCAATAAAACGAATACGAATTTACTTTTCATAGTGCTGTTTATTTAAGGTGTCCCTGTACGGTTTGGCAACTGTAGACGAAAGGTAAATAAACCTATTTTTTCAACATACTCAACCAGGGGATTTTTGTTATCGAATGTGATTTCGACGGAAATCTATCCATGTGGAGCGCAACAGGAACAGCCAAATTTTAGACCCGCGCTACGTTCTTCTGGAGCGATTCGAATGTCGCCCGAGACATGCCACCAGCGAATCAAACCCGTTCTGTCGCGGGGCGCGCAACCTGTCGACCGAGACCCGAATGCTACGTTGTTTCTTGGCTATGCACCCAACGCCCATAATGGCTGATGGTCAACGAGTTAGCCCATTTCACTACGTTATTTTCAACCTTTACACCCTCATTGGGTTGGGCTGCCGGGCTTCCCAACCGGCGAACATCCTGTCGACGGGAAGCTCAACTTGTTATACTAGCTTTTCTTGCCTGACTCAGAATGTCAACATAGAACATTAAGCAATCCAATATTCTATTTTTTTCATTAATCTTTTCATCTGACCAATTTAGGCCATCCTCAGTGCAAAGATTGTTATCAACATAATTAACTATGGATAAATCAAGACGAGAGATATACTCCTCCTCCAAAAATTCGGAATTAGATAAATACTCGTTCATTAATCTTATTTGCTGTTCAGCGTCGTTGATTGCAGATATTAGCTGAGGTTCATGATTTTGTCTTTCTGTATTTAGCAAGCTAAGCATCCTTTCATACACCTTCACAATTTCTTCTAGTACAGTCCTTATAGAATTTATTCTATCCATATTTATCAAAATTTTGGTTTGATATGATGACACAATGAATTTAAAATGTCACCTAAGGCCCACAAACTGGGGCGTTTCCTGTGTCGCACGCTACGTGCCAAATGCGCTTTTTGCTTACCCGAACGGGACGTTTCTCGTGTCGGCGTTACGTGCCAAATACGCTTTTTTGACTGCCTAACTGGGGCGATTCTCGTGTCCACAGGAGCCGCCTAACGAGCCTCAAGATGGCCGCTGGGACGGCCCCCTTATCGCACGAACGCTGGAAATGCACTCACAACCTTTTGACTCCACCCAACACCAACGGGTGTTGATGGATGAGCACACTACGTTACTGAACAAACGTAGTACTAACCTTTACACCCCTGTTTGGATGTACGTATGCCTTCTAACTCCCTCATTATCAAGCCGCCCCTAAGTTAGCAAAAAGACCCAAATCCGCCCCCGTGATCCCAAACTTGACCAGTTTTTTCTTCATCTGACGTATCTGTTGCTGCTTCACCTGCTCTACGTTCCCTACCACTTTGGTCGGCTCATAGGCTTCCCCTGTCGTCAACATCTTGTACACTATTACTGACAGCTTCCGAGCCGTTGCGGTAATGGCTTTGATCCGCCCCGCCTTGTAAGCAATCCGCAGGAAAAAGGCCGTCATAGGATTGGGCTTCTTCATGTTGCCCAACGAATTGGCCACCAACCGAAACGTATTGGGCAACGTCGATTTGTTCTTCAACGTCTTCTTCGACAACACCTTACCGCCCGATGCCTTGTTGTTTGGTGTAAAGCCCAGCCACTTGGCAAAGGCTTTCGCTGAGTGAAACTTAGCGATAGATTCCCCGACTTCTGCCATAAACGTCAGCAGGGCATCCCGGCCAAAACCGGGTATATTGCTTAGGTCAACCCCTAACAGTTTATGAGCGTACTGCTCAATAGGCAGTCGCGGGGTGTTAGGCGACTGCCGCAGTTTTTGGCGGCCCACACTGGGGTCGGTCACGGCCTGGGGCTGGAGCAGCTCCTTGGTATGATCCGTAAAATGTTGGTCAAGTTCCTTATCTAACCCGGCGATTTCAGCCTGTAAGTTCAGGTAAAGCCGATAATTACTCCGCACCTCGAAGCGCATGGCCCCATTCCAATTGCCCCGGAGCAGTTCAATAATTTCGGCCGGTTTCTTTTTGCAACCACTATCGACCAGAGCCGCCAGTTTAATCGGGTCTTCCTGACCCTGACAAATGGCCGCAATCACCCGTAGCCCGGATACCGAATTGGTATCCGTCAAGACAGCATCCAGCCGGACATTACCCGCCCGTAGAGCCTTCTGGATACGGCGAATATAATCAGCAGCATCCTCGACCAGACTCCGACGCAGTCGTACTAAGGGCCGAATCAGGGTCGAAAACTCATCAGCCAGGAAGATCGGTGGCAGCAAGCCCAAACTGTGCAGAGTGCGGATGTGGATGGCATCCGAGGTGTCGGATTTAAACCGGCGGTAGTTTTTGGTATTGGCACCAGCGGTGACCAAGACCTCAAAACCGGTCTCCTGTAAAACGTTGACCAGCGGCTTCTCGTAGCCACCGGTAGCCTCCATAGCCACGTGTCTGACCTGATGCTCAGTTAGCCACTGAGCCAGCCGAAACAGTTCTTTGGTGGACACGCCGAACTGCCGGACGTGTTGCTTGGGGTCATCCCCGACAGCCACGACATGGAATTATGAACCCACATCAATACCGGCCACCTGCTGGTGGACGATGGGCATAGTCAGATAGTCCTGCTGCTTTTTCATTACTGAAAGGGGTTAACAGTAAACAAAAAGGCTATCAGCGGGCTATCAACTATAAACAAAAGTAGGATGTACGGGGTAACGGCTGTGGCCGTTCCACCAGGGGCATGTTCAGGGCATCCGCTTCTAGACAGAACCGGACAACAGATAGCCAAATCGGGAGGTTGGCCGGGTTGTTTAGCACCAACACAAGAGACGACCTTCCCATAAAGGGCTACTGATAGGCTCGGTAAAGATAGAGCCCAATCTGCTACTCCTGGTCTCATGCGTTTTCGTGCATGTGTTCGCCTGCGAACTTGGTGGAGGTTGGGCTGCCAAGCCTGCCCACCGGGACGTGCTCCCTGTCGCCGGGAAGCCCCCAACCGGAGTAAAAAAGGTTATGCTTTTAGTACATCTTTCCAACTGGACAAGGCGTCAGGGGCTTTCACTTGCACTTCGTTTAAGAAGCCAACTTTTACCTCGTCATAGGTGGCTACTAAGTCTGCCATTTCGAATTTCACTTTCTGCCAATCTGGGTCGCCTTCCGCTGCACTTATTGGTGAGTCAATTATAGAAAGAAAACATAAGCCATCCTCAAAATCGAACTGATAAGCTGGTTGCCCTTGCTCACCTTCGTCGAACAGATATGTTTTCTCCCCTTGACGATAGCTGACAATTACATTTGACAACTCTTCAAACCAAGTGTTGAAACATACATCCTCGGCTCCGAAATAGCCCATATAAGGAACCGTCACATTGTCAATCTTAAAATCTAACAGGCCGTGGATATGTCTGAACGCACTATCATCATTTAGTACTTTTACTACTTTATAATTCAAAGAGACAGACATATTGAAAACTTTACGCGAATTAAAGCCTGACTTATCGGGGCGTTTCCTTTGTCGCCCGCAACCCGGAAATGGAAATCTAAAGCAACTCAACCGGGACACTTCTTGTGTCAACGGGAGCCGCCTAACGAGCCAAAACCGCCCCGTTGCGGGACGGGCTCCCTGTCGCACGCGAGCCCACCACTACGTTGTTTTCAGCCTGTTCCCGCCACCCAACGACCACAGGGGTTGATGGATGAGCACGCTACGTGCCTGAACAGCGACAACTTCCAACCTTTACACCCCTGTTTGGTTGGGCTGTCCTACTTTCCACCGGGACGTGCTCCCTGTCGCCAGACAGGGAAGCAGCGCCGAGCGAATCGCTAACACACGCATCCGATTTTCAGACTAGCGCGAAGCCTGCTGCTACGTGTTTGCCGAGCGCGAAGCTTTTTGCTACGTTGTCGCGGGACGAGCATCCTGTCGACCGCTACGTTGCCAATTCGCTTTTGTCTGCCTGCCCAACTCCGGCGCTTCTTGTGTCGACCGAAACCGGACTGACGAACTAAAAGCTTGCCTGTCGAGACGTGCAACCTGTCGCACGGAAGCCCACTGCTACATTATTGGCTGTTCGTTGCACCCAACGACCCAGGGGGTTGATGGCGTGGATGCCAGCCACCTGAACGAACGTACCTGTCGCCTTTACACCCCCTGCTGGTTGGGCTGCAAACCCGCCCTCGGGACGAGCGTCCTGTCGACGGGAAGCTACCTATGTGTGGTAAATTAAGTATCACTTCCCCACCATAGGGCAGTAAACACGGCAACCATAAATATCACTACAACTACCGCTAAGAACTGTCCAATGCGCTCTAAGAATTTCAACTTCTTAAAACGAGAGAGCCACAAGCAAGTAAAAACTAAGAATACCCCAGCAACCAAAGTTAGAGCGAAAATGCTCATGAATGCGGCCATTGGGTTAAAGTACATCGGTTTACTCTTTCTATCAATTTTGACAATTTACCTGTCGGAGTGGTTGGTTTGTCGCACGCTACGCAGCAAACAACCCCAAAGTCCACATGTGGGGCGATTCTCGTGTCAACCGGAACCAGCCCAACAAGCCCAAAAGCCTGCCTGTCGAGACGTGCATCCTGTCGACCCAAACCCGGCCACTACGTTGTTTTTCAGCTTATTCCCTCCACCCAACGACCATGAGGGTTGATGGAGTGCCGCACAAGTTACTCAAACTAACGTACTTTTGACCTTTACACCCTCATTTGGTTGGGCTGCCCAGCTCAACCTCGGGACGCGCTTCCTGTCGACAGACAGGCAAGCAGCGCGAAGCGAAGCACAACGCACGACAGCCGCTTAAAGACCAGCGCCAAGCCAAACGCAACGCTACGTGTCTGCCGAGCGCGAAGCTTTTTTGCTACGTTGTCACGGGGCGATTGCCCTGTCGACGCTACGTGGCCAACGCACTTTGTCAGCCTGCCCAACTCCGGCGGTTCTGGTGTCGACCAAAACCCGACTGACGAGCTAAAAGCCTACCTGTCGAGACGTGCATCCTGTCGACCGAAACCCGAACGCTACGTTGTTTTTCAGCTTGTTCGCTCCACCCAACGACCACAGGGGCTGATGGATGAGGAAACTACTCCAGTCAACAAACGTAACCTCAACCTTTACACCCCTGTTTGGTTGGGCTGCCAGCCGTCCCACGGGACGTGCATCTTGTCAGCGGTAGCCTGCCCACGCGGAACGTAATGCACTCAATTCTAAGCTGCTTTGAATACCAATTTCCTGTATGCTTTGTAAATCAAGTAGCCAACCGTCACAATGTTAACAATATTCCAAATGGTTAAGGTAACCGAAATGGTTCGGTCGAATGGAGTCATACTTACCCAACTCCAGTATTCACCTTTTGACTCATCGTAACTATCATCATATCTCATCAAGGCAACGCCCAAGCATGCGTAAATAAAAAGGTCTGTTGCGACTAAAGCCACAACAATTACCGTTTTGACAAAAATGTTATTGGCTTTACCCATTTGCTTACTCTAAACTTGACTAACAAGGCGGTTGGCTTGTCAGCCGACATACCTCAGCGAGTGTTGAACTTACCTAACTTGAGTATTTGCCCTGTCAACCGGAACTTGCCCAACGAGCTAAAAGCCTGCTTGTCGAGACGATCGGCCTGTCGACCGGAACCTGCCACACGCTACGTTATTTTCACGACGCTACGTCCGTTTTCGCTTTTTGTGTTCACCCAACGCCCACAGGTGTTGATGGTGAGGAACGAGCCTTTACACACCTGCCCGGTTGGGCTGAAAATTCTCCTACGGGACGAGCATCTTGTCACAGATAGCCTGCCCACGCGGAGCGAACACAACGCACTTCGAAGCCTTTTTATATCTAACGAAAAAGTATTTACGAAGAAGGGGAAATTTGGAACTCGTCAGCCCATAACTAGTGCTGGATTTTGTTCCAAGGTTGAGTTACTTCCAACTGTTTCATAGTATTCCGTGCGATGGTGCAGATGTCTGTTGATATACTGATAATTAATTAGTTGCGTCCGAGCATTTTAAATAAATACTATGGTGGTAGCAGTTAGTTTTTATATTGGCTGAAATAATTCATTTTCCTCCATACATACTAGTTTGTAGTGTCTTGGAAAATACCAACTTAAAAAATGCAAGAATGAATTAACAGATTCGGAGTCAGTTTTTTTAAACATCTTTGGAAGTATATTGAATGTCAATGTCAATTTATTGTCTTTATCAATCCATAACATTAAACAAATTTTTGTATCCAATCCCCAACTCTTTAAAAAATTTCTAATTACATTTCTTGCATCTTGTGGTAAATATGTTTCAGATGGATTTCCTATTCTTACTCTGTTACTATTTACCATTCTATCTGTAACTATACCCGTAAACGGATTCGTTATATTATTTGAGTAAAATTTACTGTTTAAATAAAAATCAACAACATCTCCATAAGAAAATACCCAATCTGGTTCTTCTTTATCAGCATTTATTGCAATTCCAAGTCCGTCTGATATTAGATAATCCGAAACCATATGGTTTACTACAAAACATTCAAATTCTTTATTTGGCTCTGGTAATAGTAAGTAGAGTTGTTGCAAGGGTGATAGTCAGTTCGTTTGTAAGTGCTCAACTAAGTTAATTTTGTGGCATGAATTTCTCAACTGTTAACTTACGAACAGACCGGCATTGGCGCTCAGCTACCGGGCTTGACCAGAATCGATTTCAAAAGCTGCTCCATTTGCTACCTGCTGCTTATGAACAACTGTACGGGCAATCTATGGAACAACGCCATAAAGATTGTCCTGACGAGCCAACCCTGAGTAGTTATGAAGACCTGCTGTTATTCACTTTATTCTCGTTGAAATCAGGGCTTTCTTTCGATTTGTTGGGCTTAACTACAGGCATGGATGGCTCTACCGCCAAGCGTAATCAGGATATTGGTCTGGCCCTGGTTAAGCAAGCCTTAAGTCAGTCGGGACATCTGCCAAAGACCCATTTCGATAACGCCGAAAGTTTCAAAGCTTACTTCAAAGACAAAGGTCCTGTGCTGATTGATGCCACTGAGCAACGGACCCAGCGACCAACGGATACCGATTACCAGAAAGGCATGTATAGTGGTAAAAAAAAGCCCATACTGTCAAGTCGTTGATTTTGGCTACGGCTGACCGCTATCTTCATTATG
>NZ_JAAFZH010000024.1 GCF_010435915.1 Spirosoma terrae
TCGCGTGAATAGTCTTGCCCTTCTTCTGGACTTATGCGAACATTCTTATCAAAAATCAGCTCTCGATTACTATTCATATTTGTTGGCCTAATCTGAATAATACCTTTCCCTTCAAGGTCTTGATCTCCTCGGCCAGCAGCAAAGCCTGTTTGGAAATAGCTGACCAATTTACGTAGTGGAACTAAGTCAAAAGGGGTATCTGCAATCGGACCATACACGTTACCTTGATGAAATGTCGGATCAAATCGGCTGCCCGACATCTGCCGCCATGAGCTCTTAAACATCCGATTTTGAATAGTATTCTCCGGCTCTGGGGGCAACGTAACGCCCAACTCACCCAGCAAATACCCGTCGATGCTGTCGAGCAGCGCTTGGGCTTGAGCTTCCTGCTGACGTTTTTGGGCAAGACTATTTTGAAATAGTTCAACAACCTCATTTTGCACGTCAATAGGCGGACAAACTATTTCGAGTCTCAGAAATTCGTGAGAATTGACACTTTGTACGGTTGTACTATGCTTTGTAATAATAGGTAGAAGTCTTTCCTGAAAAACTGTCAAGAAAATAGCTAAGTATTCTGACACAAGGCTAGTATCTCGCGCCAATATTGCTTTAAGGTCTTGATTGATAGCAAAATCATTAGACAAAACAGATACAGGCAATGTATGCGCAAGGATGCCACTTCTAACAACAATTACCAATGAGCCTTTAGAAGCAAGTTTAGTACTCGAGTCTTCTATAGCCTTTTCAGAAATAAAATCTTCCGCAGATTCAATGTAAAACTCCTTAATGTCTTTAGGTGATATCCAGCCAATATCACCTTGCCAATATTCAGGGGTGTTTTTTGAAGGTGTCCCGCCACTGAACGTATCAACAAGAGACGAAAGCCGTTTCTTAGGATATTTGGAATGAATTTGAGCGTTTTTTAATGCTTGGTAATAGTTTGGACTCAGCCGGGTTTTAACATCGCCCCGATTCAACAAAAACAGTTTGTTTTCGTCTAAACCGGGGCTTAGCCGAAAAAACGTTCTCGCCCGGTGTTGATGTCAGCAATAAATCGGCTTAGTTCGTCGGCAATGGTATCGAGTTCGTTTACGGCGGTTTTGCGGCCCGTAGCGTCGTAGCCAATCTGTTCGGCAATGGCCATGAAAATCGGGTAGTTCGTAACGTCGCGGTTCAACTTGTCCTGGTATTCGTCCTGCAAGTTTTCTTTAATTTCCGTAATCCGTTCGGCGTAGTTTTTTGTAATCTCAGCTTTCCAGGCCCGGAATTCTTCCGTTTTTTCGATGAGTTTGTTGAGCTGCTTCGCGTTGCCAAACAAATCGGCTTCGACGGTCTGGCCCTTTAAATTCTTCTGATTTTCTTCGCTTTCCCAGCTTATTCCATCAGCATCAAATCCCTGTTTTTGTTTTACAATGCCGTCGCGTTCGGCTTCCAGTGTGGCAATGGCCTCGCTATAGTCTGGTTTTGTCCAAAGCCGATCCTGTACTTTTTCTTTCGCGTGCTGGATTTGCTCGGTCTGTTTTTCGGTGAGTTTTTGCAGAAACAGTACCGAGCTTTTCACGCCCGCGTCGGTGGCTTTAAAAGCATCCTGAGGCAGCGAAATGACGGCCACAATCCGATAATGTTCTTCCATCCAGTCGCGCACGTACTGCGAGCTGCTGTTGGTCAATACGCCATCGGGCACTACCACGGCCAACGTACCGCCCGGCTTCAGAAACCGATGGCACTGTTCAATAAACAGGACTTCGGTGCTTTGGCTGTCGCGCGGCCCCAACTGGCTAATGTTTTTCTGTTTCCGGTCAATCCAGCTAACGTCTTTGATACCCAGGCGGTAATTTTTCAGATAAGCCTGTTCCGTTTGCTTTACTGATGAGCCAAAAGGCGGGTTGGTAATGATGTAGTCGAACGTATTGAAGGTAAAGCCTTTGTTACCCGTTTTGTCGATGATTTCCTGATCCGTCTGCAAACCATCGAAACTAATCACGTTGGTATGGCCGTCGTCATGAATAATCATATTCATCTTGGCCGTTCGCGCAATCCCTTCCGAAATCTCGATGCCGTAGAGGTTATTTTCGGGGAAGTCGTGCCAGTGATTGTAGTGCTTAACGCTCTCTTTCTTAAAATAGCCTTCGTCGGCCATGCGGTCGGCCTGCCGCCGTACTTTATCCAGCGCATAGAGCAGAAAACCACCGCTGCCACAACTCGTATCCAGCACCCGCGATTCGTTGGTGATGGGTAGTACTTTCACGATAAAATCAACCACTTCGCGGGGTGTAAAATACTGGCCAAAGTCGCCCCGGAAAAACGAACCCAGGAAGGTCTCAAACGCCCGACCTTTGCTGTCCAGATCCGTATCGCCAATGTTGATTGGCGCTAAATAACCAACAATAGTACGTAACTCAGCCGCCGATAGCCGGATCGGTTCGCGGAACACTTCGGGATCTTTTAGTCGACCTTCTTCATAAATAGCCCGAATGCGGGTCAGCAAAAAGCTGGGGTCTTCTTTCGTAAATTCCTGAAAGTCATATGGCTCGCCATTTTTGCGAGGTCGTTTTTCGTCCCAGATTTTGCAGAAAATAAGCTTATCGAGTTCATCAAACGCTTCGGATGGATTTCGTTTTCCACCCGCCCAAAGCGCCTGGTGAGCCTGCGAGAATACGCGGGTCAGTTCATCCTGCGCCACAACTTCCAGATCGAACGCCTGATTGCCTTTCTCGTTAATTGCGCCCTTGTAGAATTTTGCTTTACTTAGTTCAGTTTCGCCAAAGCGCGGAATAGCGGCAATGATGTTGTCGATACGTTCGCCCGCCGGAAAATTACCAACGTCGTAATACTTCGACTTCAGGCCCGACGTAACCCAAAGGTACTCACCACGTAACGAGTGCGTATAGCCAAAGCCTTGTTCAATGGCCTGCACAAACTCAGCCTCCGAAACGGTTTCCCGCTTGCACTCGACAATAATGTAAGGCGACTTTTTGGCATCGTCTTTATAAACGACAACGTCAGCATAGATTGAGGGAACGCGGGTCGGAACCGTAACTTCAACGTCAACGTGCTGCGGTTTGTAGTTGTATTGCAGAATCAATTGAAGGTAGGCTTCCGCCCGCACTCGTTCTTCTGGATTTATGAATGATTTTTTTATGCCTGGAATGACGTAGGTAATGTATTTACGCTCCTCAGAATCAAACTTGATGTATTTTTTGGCTAAGCCTTCCTGAATTAAATCCATTGCAAAACGTGATAGAAATAGATGTAAAGCTGCTAAGATTAGCGGTGAAATCAAATTTCAGAAAGAGTATCTTTTCTACTCTTCGATGTCCGCAAATGGCCGTTGTAGGCGTCCGCTTATGGACAGTTGATTAATAGTTTTTGTCGTAAATAACTGTTAGTCAGTTATTTGATTTTTTGGTATAAAGTTTGGGGTAATGATTGGAGCTTCTCATATTGGCTCATGCTAACGAACTATCTCAAAATAGCTTACCGAAACCTGGTCAGAAACAAGACCTACAGCGCACTTACGCTGATGGGCCTGGCCAGTGGAATAACCTGCGCTATCCTGCTGGGGCTTTACGTGTATGATGAGCTAACGTTTGACCGATACCATAAAAATGCAGCCAGTATTTACCGGCTGAATGTAGATATTAAGTGGGGCGATAATGAACTGAATATGGGGGTTGGTTCGGCGCCGATGGGTCCGGCACTCCGGCAGGAATTCCCCGAGATCAGAAATGTTGTTCGGGTGATACCAAGTCACGATATGCTATTTCGGGTGGGCGAAAAAGCGTTGTACGCCAAGGATTTTATCTTCGCTGATACGAGCCTGTTTTCGTTTTTCGACTACTCATTCATCGACGGCAACCCCAAAACGGCTCTGCTGCAACCCAACAATATTGTCCTGACTCAGAAAATGGCGCTGGCGCTGTTCGGTCGCACCAACGGGCTATTAGGCAACGTGGTTAAGGTCAAAGATGAGCAGCCCTTAACGGTTACTGGCATTATTCGGGATGTACCGGCCAACCACCATCTGGCGTTTGAAGCCATTCTTCCCTACGTTAACCGGCAAGTTAACGGGGTCAACCTGGATAAATGGGATAGCTTTGGTACGGCTGCCTACGTATTACTTCAGCCAAACAGCGAGGTAGGTCAGCTAGAACGTAAAATGCCCGCTTTCTACAAAAAGTACATTGCCCAGGCAATCGGCGATGAAACGGGCAAAGGCGTTACGTTCAATATCACCTTCCAGCCCCTGACGTCCATGCACCTGCACTCTAGCCACCTGATGGGCGAAGAGAACGGGAGCAACATGGCTTACGTCTACACATTCTCGGTCATTGGCCTGTTTATTTTACTGATTGCTATTGTCAATTACATCAATCTGGCCACGGCCCGATCGGCTGGTCGTGCCAGGGAAATCGGGGTCCGTAAAGCCATTGGATCGTTACGTACGCAGTTGATTGGGCAGTTTCTGACCGAATCCGTTCTGCTGTCGGTTTTGGCGCTGGCCGCCAGTCTTATTCTGGTACAGGTACTATTGCCTTTCTTTAACTATATAGCGGCCAAGACCCTGACTATTGATCTATGGAATGGCCAAACAATAGGTGTACTCCTCGGTTTCAGCCTGCTGGTTGGGGTGGTGAGTGGTCTTTATCCGGCCTTTCTACTGTCGCGGTTCAAACCGGTTGCGGTATTAAAAGGAACGTTTACCAACAAGGGAAAAGGTGTTCTGTTTCGCCAGTCGCTGGTGGTCTTCCAGTTTACGATGTCAATTGTAATGATTGTGGGGACGTTCGTGGTGTATCAGCAGTTGCAATATATGCGGCATACGCAGTTGGGCTTCAATCAGGAACAGGTTCTGGTTCTGCCGCTCAAGGCTCCCGCCATTCAGCGGACGGCTACGGTGCTGAAAGATAAACTACTGCAAAATCCAGTCATTAAAGGCGTAAGCCTGACCGACGGATCGGTTGGCGGTGGCATAAATGATAAATCCACGTTTCACTTCTACGCGGGCGGCAAAGAGCAGTCTGTTAGCACCGAATATTTCTCGGTCGATCAGGATTATCTGAACGTATTACAGATTGGTCTGAAAGAAGGTGAGAATTTTTCGAGCGAGCTGGCCAACGATACGACGGATGCGGTACTGGTCAATGAAGCAATGCTTAAGCGGCTGGGCTGGAAAAAGCGTACAGCGGGTCTGGCCGAGATCGATACCCGACGCATCCCGATTACGGGGGTTATCCGCGACTTCCATATGCGCTCGTTACGTAGTAAGATTGAGCCGCTGATTCTGGTTCTGCACAAAGACAGGGGCGACAAACTACTGATCCGAATGACACCGCAGAACGTACCGGGTGCACTGGCTTACATCCGGGATGTATATGAGCGCCTAAACCCGAACCAACCGTTCGAGTACACATTTCTGGACCAGACGTTTGCCGAACAATACCGCTCCGACGAACGAAAAGGTGATCTGTTTCTGGGCTTTTCGGGCATGGCTATTTTCATTGCCTGCTTAGGGTTGTTCGGTCTGGCTACGTTCACGGCGGAACAACGGACCAAGGAAATCGGTGTCCGCAAAGTACTCGGCGCATCGGTGGCTAGTATCGTTACGTTGCTGTCCAAAGATTTCCTGAAACCGGTGGCCGTTGCGATCTTACTAGCTACACCTGTGGCCTGGTACGCCATGAATTGGTGGTTGCGCGATTTTGCTTATAAAATCAATATTTCGTGGTGGGTGTTTGCCCTGGCGGGCGGGCTGGCGGTTAGCATTGCCTTAGTCACGGTAAGTGTACAAAGTATTAAAGCCGCCCTGGTAAATCCCGTTAAGTCGTTAAAAACAGAATAGATAGCTAATTCGATGAAAACAATCCTGACAACTCTACTCGCATTAACCGGTTCGCTGGTTCTGGCGCAGAAACACTCGTCCCTTAACCGGAGCATCAACGACGATGGTAAAACGCTGTCGATTCGTGTGAACGGTACCATTAATGGCGAACCGATTGACTATAACCGCACCTTCGACGTAGCCAATCTGACGAAAGAAGAACGGGATGCGCTTCGGGTGCGGGTGCTGGATTCGCTGAACGTATCGATGCCAGAGCCACCCAAAGCTCCCGTTGCGCCAAGAGCTCCACAAGCTCCTCGACTACGTAGCGAATCCGTGACGATCATCAGCGGTGATGAGCCAACGGTAGTTGCCAGGGGAGCCAATGATCTGACAATGGCAGTTGGAGGCAAGAACCCATACACCAAAGAAGTAAAATACAACTCGGAATCCGGAGAGCTGTATCTCCGCTATCGATTCCAGAAAGATGGCGAAGAGATTACGTATGAGCGTACGCTTAATGCCCGCGACAAATCGAAAGAGGAACGGCTACAGCTAATTGAAGGAATCGAAAAGGAGATTGGCGTTCCCGCAAAAAGCCGGTAACTCGTTCAATCGAACGTACTAACTAATCATCATTCAGACAAGGGGCCTTACGTAGTGTGTTGTCCCTTGTTTTGTCTCTCAGACTTTAAGTCCTCCTACCTATGCTAACGAATTATCTTAAAATTGCCTGGCGAAATCTGCAGAAAGATCGGTTTTATAGTCTGCTGAATATCATCGGCTTAACCATAGGGGTTACCTGTGGTTTGTTACTGCTTTTGTACGTAACGGACGAGCTGAGCTACGATAAATATCATACGAATGCCAGTCGGATCTACCGAATAGCTTCGCAGATTCGGGAGCCCGACAAATCGTTTGGTTGGACCTCTACACAGGCTCCTGTGGCTAAGACGCTCAAACAGGAGTATCCGTTTGTTGAGAACTACGTCCGGTTTTTCCCCTACGGTCGACTGACGTTCAGAGAGGGCGAAAAACGTTTTTATGAGGATGATATCTATGCCGTCGACTCGACGGTGTTCGATGTTTTCAGCTATAAGTTCATTGAAGGCGATCCGAAAACCGCGTTAAACCAGCCTGGCAACGTGGTGTTGACCCAACGAACGGCGCAGAAAATTTTTGGTTCTCAAAGTGCTCTGGGCCAGTCGTTGCGAACCGACGATACGACGTCCTACAAAGTGACGGGTGTGATTGAAAACGTACCGCGCCATTCTCACTTTACGTTCAACGCGCTGTTGTCGGCCGGGGCTCGCGAAAAAACGGCAAATGACTGGGGTAATTTTTACGTCAGCAGTTATATCGTACTCCCCGAACACTTTGATACGAGCCGGTTAACCAGCAAGTTTCCCCAGCTTTACGACAAGTATATGGCCTCGTTTTTTAAGAAAATGGGGATCAAAATTACGTATGAGCTGCAACCATTAGCCGATATTCACCTGCATTCCAAACTCGAAGGCGAGTCGAACGGCGATATTGGGTATGTGTATACATTTAGTGCCGTTGCCTTTTTTATGTTGCTGATTGCCAGTATTAATTACATGAACCTGGCGACTGCACGGTCGGCTAAACGAGCCAAAGAGGTTGGACTACGGAAAGTGCTGGGATCGATACGGGGCCGGCTGATGGCTCAATTCCTAACTGAATCGGTATTGATGACGGTGATGGCACTGGCCGCAAGCCTGGTTCTGGTCTTTTTTCTGCTTCCTTATTTCAATACGGTAGCCGGTAAAGAAATTGAATTCAAGGAATTGCTACGTCCTCAGTTTCTATTGATTGCACTGGGGATCGTGATATTTACTGGATTCATCAGTGGTAGTTATCCTGCTTTCTATTTGTCGTCGTTTGAGCCCGCTGCCGTGCTGAAAGGCTCGTTCAATGCAAAAGGCGGGAGTTTCTTCCGAAAGGCACTGGTCGTATCGCAGTTCGCTATTTCGCTGATCATGCTCATCTGTACCTGGGTCGTGTATAAGCAGCTGAATTTCATGCGAAACCACGATCTGGGTTATGACCGGGAGCAGGTACTGACAATCAATTATCAGGACAACCAACCGCGCGCCCGCTACGGGGCGTTACGTTCCGCCCTGCTGGCCAATCCAAATGTTCGCAGTGTCGCTACGGCCTCTACGCCAACCAGCAATATTGGTGGCCGTGTCATTTTTTCGGTAGAGACCAATGCCGGATTGAAGGAAATGGCATTTAAACCGATGGGTATCGATCAGGATTATCTGAAGGCAATGGGCATGAAGATTACCAGTGGCCGGAATTTTTCGGAAGATAGTCCGGCCGATACGAGCAATAGTGTGATTATCAATCAGGCCGTTGTTGCCCGAATGGGATGGAAGCAACCCCTGGGCAAGAAGATTTTGCTGGGTAATTTACCGCAAAACGGTCAGCCCGCTCCGCTAATGGCTAAAGTGGTTGGCGTGGTCAAGGATTTTCATCAGCAGTCGTTATATAACCCGATTGATCCGATGATTATTCTGTATCGTCCCTACAATGCCGTTGTTCACATTAAGATACAACCGAAAGATGTAGAGAAAACGGTCGCGTTTATTGGCGAAAAATGGCGTGAAACCTACCCGGATCGGTTGTTCGAGTATCGTTTTCTGGACCAGGATTTTGAGTCGGCTTACCGGGCCGATGAGCTGCGTGGACGAATTTTCTCGGCGTTTTCGGCCTTAACTATTCTCATTGCCTGTCTGGGATTGCTGGGTCTGGCTACCTTCACCACCGAGCAGCGAGTGAAAGAAATTGGCGTTCGGAAAGTGCTGGGCGCGTCGGTATCGAGTGTGGTTCTGTTACTTTCCCGCGACTTTACGAAGCTGGTTCTGTATTCGTTCCCCATTGCTATTCCGATTGCCTGGTATGCGATGTCGACCTGGTTGCAGACTTTTCCGTACAAAACCGACATCAGCGTCTGGGTTTTTGTGGGATCCTGCCTGTTGACGTTGCTGATCTGTTGGTCTACCGTTGTCTATCAAAGCGTAAAAGCAGCGGTAAGAAATCCTGTAAAGAGTTTACGGGCGGAATAAGGTCAAAAATCAACTAGTAATTCTCGATTAGATGGTCTGGCATTCACTTTTCTAAATCTAAACACCTATGGCACACATCGCTATACCGATTCCATCGACACCTGGAAAACAGGACATCGAAATTGATGTAACCATCAACGGTAAGAAGCACGAACTGCACTACCGTGTAGAGCTTTTTTATTGGGGAGATTGTAATGTGCCTTCATTTGATCGGGTCGAATGTCTGCGGGAAATGATCTCCCACTATGACCAGGATTGGACGCTTTACTACATTGGCGCGCCAACCGACGATTTCGTGCCGATTGCCTTCGTGAAGAAAGGCGATCGGGAAATTCAGCGCAAGCTGATGACGGGTGTAATATGAATGAAAACTGTAAACGAACAAAGCCATGTTTCGCAATTATATCAAAATCGCGTTTCGCAATTTGATGAAACACAAAACGTTTAGTTTCATCAATATTGTCGGGGTGGCCGTCGGTCTGGCCTGCTTCCTGTTGATTGCGATTTATGTAAAAAACGAACTCGTCTATGATCGATACAATACCAAAGCGGACCGCATCTACCGCGTTACGCGCACATTCCTGTCGTCGGAAGGAGTTGCTACGTTGAAACTGGCTCAGTTAGCCCCACCGTTTGCGCCGTTAATCCGGCAGGATTTCCCGGAAATAGAAGAAGTTGTGCGGACGCTTGATGAAGATGCCTTGATTCGTTACGGCGAACATGCTTTTCACGAACGGGATATTTTCTTCGCCGAGTCCAATATCTTCAAGGTCTTCGATATTCAGGTCGTTGCTGGCAATGCCAACTATGCGCTGGCTAATCCGTTTTCCATTATGTTGTCGCGCCCAATGGCCGAGAAATATTTTGGCCGGGGAAATCCGATTGGCAAAACCGTTCGTCTGGAAAATCAATTCGATCTGACCGTAACGGGTGTTTTTAATCCCTTACCTACGCAATCTCATTTTCATCCGAGCTTTCTGGTTTCGTTTAATACGTTCAACGACAGCCGCGTTTATGGCGCGGAGCAGCTACGTACCAACTGGGGCAACAACTCCTTCAATACGTATTTGCTGCTTAAGCCAGGTGGTGATCCACAACGTATTGAAACGGCCTTCCCGGCCTTTCAGGACAAATACGTACCGGGCGGCAACGCATCGACCTGGTCGGTACTGAATCTTCAAAAACTGACCGATATTCACCTGCGTTCGCATACCGATTCGGAAGTGGAACCAACGGGCGATATTCGTTATATCTATCTTTTTTCGGCCATTGGGTTGTTCATTCTGCTCATTGCCTGCATCAATTATATGAATCTGGCTACTGCTCGTTCGGCGGGCCGGGCTAAGGAGGTTGGGATGCGTAAGGTTGTAGGGGCCTTACGCACTCAACTGATCAGCCAGTTTCTGAACGAGTCGTTCCTACTGGTGTTTTTTGCGCTGGGCATTGCTATTTTTCTGGTGATGCTCTGCCTGCCGACGCTCAGTGAGTTTACGAAAAAGGAGCTGTCTGTTAGCCAATTAATCGATCCAGTTTTTGTATCTGTTCTGATTGGTATTACGTTGCTGACGGGCCTTGTGGCTGGGAGCTACCCGGCTTTTTTTCTGACGTCTTTCCGGCCATTAGGCGTACTGAAAGGACAGATTGCATCGACCATGCGGAGTGGTAAGCTTCGTCAGGTGCTGGTTGTTACGCAATTCTCTATCGCCATTGTATTGATTATCAGTACGGCCATTGTCTATAACCAGATGAAGTATATTCAGAACTACCACCTGGGCTATGCTAAAGATCAGGTGCTGGTTCTTTCCGATCTGGGCGATTCAACTACGAATTACGATGTGCTGAAACAGCAGTTGATGCAAACGGGCGTAGTACGTAACATGGGGCGTTCGTCGCGGATTCCGTCGGGCCGGTTGCTTGACTCGCAGGAAGCGAAGGTAATGAAAGGCGATTCGCTGGCTCCGGTTAACATCAACCTGCGCGGATTGTACGTCGATTATGACTTTATTCCGACCTATCAGATTAAAATGGCCGCTGGCCGGAATTTCTCGCGGAATTATTCGACGGATACCGCAATGGTTGTATTGAACGAAACGGCGGTACATCGGTTGGGCTGGACGCCCGAACAGGCTATTGGAAAGCTGTTTTATTACGGAGAGAGCAAAGGTCAGATTATTGGCGTCACCAACGATTTTCATTTTGAGTCACTGCACCAGCAACTGTCGGCTGTCGCTATGATCTTACAGCCTAATACGCTCAACTGGTTGTCGGTTCCTATACAGGGCGATGTACCGACCGCAGTGAGCCAGGTTGAAACGGTCTGGAAACGCTTTTTCCCGAACCGCCCGTTCGAATACCAGTTTCTGGACGAGCGGTTCAATAAACTGTACGCTCGGGAACAAACCCAGCAGACGCTGTTCAGCATTTTTGCCGGTATTGCTATTCTAATTTCGTGTCTGGGTCTGTTTGGGCTTTCTATGTTCATTGCTGAACAACGTACGAAGGAAATTGGTATTCGTAAAGTGCTGGGCGCATCGGTGCCTAGTCTGGTCAGGCTGTTCTCCACTGATTTTCTGAAACTGGTGTTGGTCGCACTGGTCATTGCTACGCCCCTGGCGTGGTATGCCATGTATAACTGGTTGAATGACTTTGCGTATCGAACAACTATTCACTGGTGGATATTCCTGCTGGCTGGTGGTCTTACGGTACTGATTGCGCTGTTGACAGTAAGTGTCCAGAGTATAAAAGTTGCGCTGATGAATCCAGTAAAATCGTTACGTTCTGAGTAAAGGATAAGCAATCGTAAAACCTAAACACCCTCACTGTCTACCGCTATGTTCATCAACTACGTCAAAATTGCACTGCGTAATCTGCGTAAAAACAAGATTTTTTCGCTTATCAACGTAGCAGGCCTGGGTCTGGGTATTGCTGTGTTTATCCTGATTCTGGAATACGTTAGCTTCGAGAAAAGTTATAACCAGTTTCATCAGAACGCTGGTCGGATATACCGGGTATTGTTGCAGCACAATGATGGGAAAAGTGACGATTTTGTGCCGTCGGCCATAGCTACATCGCTGAAGCAGCAGTTTAATGAAGTGCAGGCTGCCTGTCGGATTGCTTTTGTTCAGCAGGGCGTTGTTACGTTACCGGCCAATAAACAGGGGCAACCGGTACGTTCGTTTCGGGAGTCCAACTCGATTACGGTCGATGGCGATTTCTTTCGTATGTTCTCCTTTCCGATATTGGCCGGATCGGCGTCGTTGAGCCAGCCCAACACCGTAGCCTTATCGAGCACGAAAGCACGGGCTTATTTTGGCGATGAGGACGCGGTTGGCAAGGTGATTACGCTGAACAGCCAGTTTGGGAAAACGCCCTACACCATAACGGCCGTGTTTGCCGATGTGCCGGAAAATTCAGATCTCCAGTTCGATATGGTGTATTCGCTGAGTACGCTCAATAACGAGGCCAATTTGAACGGTAATGACTGGGCGCGCCTGGATCGCTGGCAAGGGGCTTTTTCGCAGACGTTGCTGCTGCTGGATGCGCAAACTGACCCAGTCGCTTTTACGAGAAAAGCCGATGAACTGGTTCGGAAAAATCGCCCGGAAGGGCAGGATGTTTTTCAACTTCAGCCGCTGACCTATCTGCACCTTGGCGAGAGTTTGAGCGATACACGCCCTACGAACGGGAAGCTGGGGTTTGTTTATCTGCTGGGTGGCATTGCGCTATTGATTCTGGTTATTGCCTGGCTGAATTATATCAATCTGTCGACGGCTGGTGCGCTCAAACGGGCTAAAGAAGTTGGGGTTCGGAAAGTGGTTGGCGCGGGTCGGGATCAAATCATTCGTCAGTTTCTGGGCGAATCGTTTTTTCTCAATTTGCTTGGTTTAGGGCTGGCTGTTTTGCTGGTTAGTGCATTACAGCATCCATTTAATCAACTGGTTGGCCGGACGCTGTCGGTATCGACAATTGGCCAGAGTTCGTTGTGGCTGGCTGGCGTGGTGGCGGTGTTAATCGGGGCGGTTGCGTCGGGTAGTTATGCGGCCTTCATGTTATCGGGTTTCCCGGTTGTGAGTATCGTCAAAAATGCATTTGCCCGGTCGGGACAAGGAGCCAGCGTTCGGCAAGTGCTGGTTGTTTTCCAGTTTTCGATTTCAATCCTGCTGATTGTGGCCACGGTAGTTCTTTATCGTCAGCTATCGTTTATGCAGAATCAGAATCTGGGCATGAACCTGAAACAATTGCTGGTCATTAAAGGGGCTGAAGTGGGCGCGGATTCAGCTCGCCGGACCAGTAAAGTTGCCTTTCGGAATGAAATTGCCCGCTTGCCTTACGTAGAGGATTATTGCAATTCGGGTAGCGTGCCGGGTGGTTGGTATAACTTCAATTCTGACGGAGTAACCCGGTTGAATCCCAATCCTGGTGATGAGAAGAAGAACTATGCGTTTACGTATGCTGATGACCGTTTCCTGAAAACATACGGCATTACGTTAGCGGCAGGTCAGAACTTTTCCGCCGACATGTGTCTTAAAGGGAATGATTCGCGACGGGTTTTGATGAATGAAAAAGCTGCTAAATCGCTCGGATTTGCTTCGGCGTCAGCGGCTGTTGGTCAGAAAGTTAAATTCGGCGAAGAGTTCGAGGTCGTTGGTGTTGTAAAGGATTATCATCACCAGTCGCTGCAGCAGGTGATTGAGCCGCTGCTTATTTTTCCAGGTTACCCCAGCACGAATTATACGGTACGTTTATCGACCGATAATATCAAAACAAAAATCGCTGAACTCGAAAAGTTGTACAAGCAGCTGTTTCCGGGTAATCCCTTTGAATACTATTTTGTGGATGAGAATTACCAGAAGCAATATCAGTCTGAGCAGCAATACGGTCGGATTTTCTCGTTGGCGGCTGGGCTGGCTATTCTGATCGCCTGTCTGGGTTTGTTTGGTTTAGCAACCTATGCCACCGAACAGCGTACGAAAGAGATTGGCGTTCGGAAAGTACTGGGCGCTTCGGTATCGAGTATTGTGGTGTTGTTATCACGAGATTTTCTGAAGCTGGTTGGTTTGTCCATTTTGATTGCATCGCCCATTGCCTGGTATGCTGCCCAAAAATGGCTTCAGGACTTTGCTTATAAAATAGACGTAGAATGGTGGATGTTCGCGTTGGCAGGCCTGCTGGCCGTTGTCATCGCTGTAGTGACGATCAGCTTCCAGAGCATAAAAGCAGCTCTGACCAATCCAGTAAAGAGTCTACGTAGCGAGTAATCTGAACCGGGATTGAGCTGATTTCAGGATTAAAGGGATTTTGTCTCGCTTTAGAGAAGCGCTTTGCTTCCAGTTAACAAAATCCCTTTAATCCGCTAATTCGTTAAATTCCGTGGGGCTGTTCGGGCTTAACTTTTTTTAACAGGCTCGTTTCCTGGAGCGTACGTACCTTGCAGTCAATCATTTATGTACGCTCATGATCAAGAATTATCTGACAATTGCCTGGCGTAGCCTGCGTAAAAACAAAGGATTTAGTTTTATAAACATTGCAGGATTGGCGGTCGGCATGGCCGTTGCTACGTTGATTGGGCTATGGGTTTGGGATGAACTGACGTTTGATCGTTTTTACGGCAATGAGTCGCGGCTGTATCAGGTGATGCTCAACCGAACAGCCAATGGAGAAACAACCACTCAACCCAATGGGCCACTGCCGCTGAGCGATTTGCTACGTAACGAAATTCCTGAAATCAAGACCGTTACGGAAAGTCTGACTATGTCGTTGCAGGCCGACGACGCGCTCCAGGTCGGGGAGACGAAAGTTCTTCGGAAGCGCCAGAACGTGGGCACGGATTTTCTGTCGATGTTTGGTTTTCCCATGATACAGGGTAGCCTCACTAATGCGCTACGTGATCCAAACTCCATTGTGTTGACGGAAGAGACAGCGGACGCTCTTTTCGGAACCGCTGAACCGATGGGTAAACTCGTCCGGCTCAACAATCAGTATGATCTGCGCGTAACGGGCGTCCTGAAAAAGTTACCGTCCAATACGTCCTGGGATTTTCAGTTTCTGGTTCCCTTCCGCCATTTTGAACTAAATACTCCCTGGATGAAGGATAGTCGTAATGACTGGAACAATAATATGGTTAATCTGCTGGTTGAGTTGCAGCCCAATGCCAGCTACGAAGCCATTGCGCCTAAACTGGCTGGGATTCTGAAGCGCCATCATCCAGAGTCGATTTTCGAGGTATTTCTGCATCCGGTTGCCAAATGGCATTTGTACGGCGAGTTTCAGAACGGTAAAAATGTAGGCGGCTTCATACGTTACGTCAGACTGTTTGGGATGGTGGGTTTGTTTGTCCTGCTGATTGCCTGCATCAATTTCATGAATCTGTCGACCGCACGTTCGGAGAAACGGGCCAAAGAAGTTGGTGTCAGGAAAGCAACGGGTTCGCTACGTTCACAACTGATAAGTCAATTCCTGATCGAATCGATGCTGGTGGCGGGGCTGGCTATGGTACTGAGTTTGGTAATTGTGCTGGTTGGCATGCCCTTCTTCAACGAACTTACCCAAAAACAGCTATCTCTGCCCTGGAATAACCTTGCTTTCTGGTTGCTGCTGGCCGGGTTTACAGCTATGACGGGTTTGCTGGCCGGAAGTTATCCCGCGTTTTATCTGTCGTCGTTCCAGGCCGTGAGTGTTCTAAAAGGACCTATCAAAGCGGGACGTAGTGCCAACTGGCCTCGCAAAATTCTGGTGGTGACGCAGTTTACGGTTTCCATTGCCTTTATCATCAGCATGGTGGTGATTTATCAGCAGATTCAGTACGCTAAACATCGCCCCGTAGGCTACAATCCTGATCGGTTAATGATGGTGTCGCTGACCACCGATTTAAGCCGGAACTATGAAGCGGTTCGGAATGGGTTGATCGGTTCGGGCGTGGTAGACAACGTAACGAAAGCGTCCAGCCCCGCTACAACCATTCTGAACGATACACGGGTCGATTGGGCCGGAAAAGCTCCCGACGAAATTATGCGGCTTAACCTGATTGCTACGTCGCCCAATTATCTCAGTACGCTTGGTAGTAAGCTTAAGTTAGGGCGCGATTTTCGGGCCGACGGGGCTGATTCGCTTTCAGTTATTCTGAACGAAGCCGCCGTAAAAGCCATGCGGCTCAAACAACCACTTGATCAGGAAATAAGCATGGTCTGGGCGCCGGAGCAGAAACTACGTGTTATTGGCGTAGTCGAAAACGCCATCATCGAGTCGCCTTACGATCCAATAAATCCGCTGATGCTGGTGTATAATCCGCTTTGGGAGAATAACATTATTTTTCGGCTCAAGCCAGGCGTAAACGTTCAGCAGGCTATTGCGCGGGTTCAACCGATTTTTCAACAATTCAATCCTGCCTATCCGTTCGATTATCAGTTTGTTAGTGATGAGTATGGGCGGAAGTTCCGTCAGGAGGAACTGGTTGGAAAGTTGGCCAGTGTGTTTGCCGTGCTGGCTGTTTTTATTTCCTGTCTTGGTCTGTTTGGACTGGCAGCTTATCTGGCCGAGCAGCGAACCAAAGAGGTGGGAATTCGGAAGGTGTTGGGCGCTTCGGTCGGCAGTATCTGGGGGCTTCTATCGAAAGATTTCGTCTGGCTGGTGGGTATTGCCTGTCTAATCGCGAGTCCGCTGGCAGCTTATTTTCTGAACAACTGGTTAAATACGTATCAATACCGGATCGGTTTAAGCGTATGGGTGTTTGTGGCATCGGGGGTTTTGGCTATCGTAATAGCTCTGGCAACCGTCAGTTTTCAGGGAATTCGGGCCGCACTGGTCAACCCCGTGAAGAGTTTGCGTAGCGAGTAATCTGAACCGCCGGGCGGCCCCGCGGGATTGAGCTGATTTTAGGATTAACGGGATTTAGTCTCGCTTCAAAAAAGCGCTTTGCTTCCAGCTAACAAAATCTCGTTAATCCTAAAATCAGCTCAATCCCGGTTCTGGTGCGGACAAATGGCGTCCACTTACGGACAGTTTGGTTTGGCTTACTTTTTTAAGTGTCTGATTTTAAGTGTATTGTGTTTTTGGTACGCCATTTGGTCATTAATTTGTATCGTTACACCTAAACTAAGCGGACGTATGCTACGCAACTATCTGAAAATAACCATTCGCAGTCTGTGGAAAAATAAACTCTTCAGTGGTCTGAACGTAGTTGGTTTGGGCGTTGGTATGGTGGCTGTATGGCTAATGGTGCTATACGTTGTGGATGAATTAAGCTACGATCGCTTCCATACCAAAGCAGACCGGATTGTTCGCGTGGTTCACTACGCTCAGTGGCCTAGTGGAAGTCTTAAATTAGCACCAACATCGGCTCCCTATGCGGCTGCACTGAAAAACGATTATCCAGAAATCGAAAAAACTGTTCGTATTCAGCCAGAAGGTGGTGGCGTTATGTCTGTGAACGATAAGAAGCTGGAGGTCAACGATATTTGTTTTGCCGATAATACGTTCTTTTCCATTTTTTCCTTTCCGCTGCTGTATGGCGATCCGGCTACGGCGCTGAGTAAACCGCAAAGTATTGTTCTGACGAAAAGTCTTGCTGAAAGTCTGTTTGGAGATGCCAGGAAAGCGATTGGCAACGTAGTGGAGTTTAGTAATCATTTTCCGAATACCGTTACGGGCGTAATGGATGACGTAACGGAAAATTCGCATCTGCAGTTTAGAGCCGTCCGTTCATTGCCTGCCAACTATACAAATGGCTGGGAAAATTTCGAACTCTATACCTACCTGCTTCTGAACGAGGGGAGCGATGTTAAGGCGCTGGAAGCGAAGTTGCCGCCTTTTTATGATAAATACATCAAGAAGGAGATGGGCGAACTCGATTACCGGCTGGAACTTCAACCCATTACGTCAATCCATCTGAATTCGCACCTCGATTATGAAATAAGCCCCAATGGTAACGTGACAACGGTTTATACGTTTGCGGTTGTGGCTTTACTGATTCTGCTCATTGCCTGTGTCAACTATATCAATTTGTATACGGCTCGTTCCCTCAAACGCACGCGTGAAGTTGGCGTACGAAAAGCAATTGGATCGTATCGGCTGCAATTGATTGGTCAGTTCCTGACGGAATCGATGCTGATGACATTTATTGCTGGGGTGGTTAGTATTAGTTTGGTGACCGTTGCCCTGCCTTATTTCAATCAAATCACCGACAAGACATTATCGGTGGGCGGATTGGGTAATACGTTGCTGGTGATTGCGTTACTGTCTGTTTTGATTGGTATGCTGAGTGGCTTATATCCGGCCCTGCTCTTGTCTAATTTTAGACCGGTATCGGCGCTCAAAGGGCAGGTTGGTAATCAGTTGGGGAGCATAACATTCAAGCAATCGCTGGTTGTGTTTCAGTTTGTTGCGACCGTAGCGCTGATTACGTGTTCGGCTGTTGTTTATCAGCAGATGCGCTACGTTCAGCATAAAGATCTGGGCTTTAACAAAGATCAGGTACTCACATTTCATATCGATAATGGGGACGTACGCCAGCGCGTCGATGCTTTGAAAGAGCAACTGTTACGTAGTCCATTGATTGAAGGAGCTTCGGCGGCCAGCAATCCGATCGGTAACAACAACATCGGTGGGGCGGGTATGTTCTTCGAGCAGAATGGTATAATGCCTACTGCCACTCAAATTGTGCAGAAGTTCTCGGTCGATTCGGATTACTTCAAGACGTTGGGTATCAAAGTGATGCAGGGCCGTGGGTTTTCGGAGTCGTTCAAGAGTGATTTGTGGGGGGCGGTTGTCATTAACGAAACCCTGCAGAAGCAATTAGGCTGGAAAAATCCGATTGGCAAACGGGTTAAATATTACATCGATAGCGATAAGAATACCGCCGAAGCCCGCGTGGTGGGCGTTATTAAGGATTTTCATACCTATTCGCTACAGCATAAAATAGAGCCGTTAGTACTGGGGCTACCCGCTCCCTTCGACAAAGACAATGTCTACGTGCGGATCAAACCCGCTAAGACAGCTGAAGCATTAGCCTATATCCAATCGGTGTATCGCACGTTTGATCCGTCGGCTACGCTGGATTTTCACTTCCTGGACGAAAACTTTTCGAGACAATACAAAGCGGAACAGAAACAGGGGGAGGTACTACTCACCTTTACGATTCTGGCCATTCTGATCGCTTGTCTGGGCCTGTTCGGACTGGCGGCTTTTGCGGCAGAACAACGTACTAAAGAAATCGGCGTTCGCAAAGTTCTTGGTGCGTCGGTCGGTAGCATTGTGGTTATGCTTTCCCGCGATTTCCTGAAACTGGTGCTGGTGTCTATTGTCATTGCAACACCCCTGGCCTGGTATGCTATGAGCAAGTGGTTGCAGGATTTTGCGTATCGAATCGAGATTCAGTGGTGGGTGTTTGCCTTGTCGGGCTTGCTGGCCGTTAGCATTGCTTTACTTACCGTTAGTTTCCAAAGCGTAAAAGCCGCCCTGATGAATCCGGTGAAGAGTTTGCGTAGCGAGTAGAACCGGGATTTATGGGATTTACCTGACTGACTTTGATTTTGTATTGATTAGAGCGCTTCGAAGAAGCGAAAACAAAACCAAAGTCAGTCAGGTAAATCCCATAAATCCCGCGGGGCCGCCCGGCGGTTAAGTTTTTTTAACAAGCTCATTATCTGGAGTATACGTACCTTGTGGGGGAATACTTACTTATACTCCATGCTCAAAAATTATCTTAAAATTGCTTTCCGAAACCTCTGGAAAAACAAACTCTACACGGGTCTGAATGTAGGTGGACTAGCCATTGGTTTAGCGGCCTGTCTGGTTATTGTGTTATATGTTCGTCATGAGTTTTCGTACGATACGCATCACCCAAAAGCCGACCGGATTGTTCGCGTAACGACCGACTTGCAAACACCCGAATCGCCACTGGCCATTGCGTCGGTGCCCATGCTACTGGCCGAGGAGTTGAAACGCAATTACCCGGAGGTTGAAACAGCAGTTCGCTTTCGTATTACGTCGGCCGTTGTCCGGACGCCCGCTAAACTGATTAGTGAGCCGGATGTGTATTATGCTGATGCGGATGTTTTTTCGGTATTCTCGTTCCAGTTTTTATCCGGAAATCCCGCCACTGCCCTGACGAATCCTAATAGCGCTGTTATAACGGAGAAGTTTGCCAATGCCTATTTCGGACAAATCGACGTTTTGAGCAAATCTCTGGAGATCAATAAGGAAACGTACCAAATCACCGGTGTTATTGCCAATCCGCCGACCAATTCAGATATGCCGGTTCGGGCGTTGCTGTCCCAAAAACCACCCAAGAGCCGAGCCTGGCTCGACGAAGATTTTCCAGCCTACACCTTTGTTCTCTTTAGAAATCAGCCTGATTTGGTTGGTTTCACGAAAAAGCTGGATCAACTGGCTGCGAAGTCTGTTGACCCTGAACTCAAAAAAATGGGAGAAGACGGCTACTCTATCCGGTTTTCGGCCGAGCCACTAGGTGACGTGCATTATAGCCAGGGAAAAATAGAAGATACGCCAAAAGGTAATAAGCAGTACAGTTATTTATTCGTCTTCCTGGCTGCTTTTGTGCTGGTTATTGCGTTGCTGAACTACATTAATTTGCTAACGGCAAAAGCTACAGAGCGAGCTAAAGAAGTTGGTATTCGCAAAGCGAACGGAGCGGAGCGTAGTCAGCTGGTTCGTCAGTTTTTGTTCGAGTCGCTTCTGTTGAGTGGTATGGCACTGGCCGGGGCGGTTTTGACGGCGGTGCTGGTTATCCCGTTTTTTAACGAGTTGCTGACTGTTCAGCTATCCATTTCCTGGCAGCAGGCGTTGTTGCTGATCCTTGGTATCTGGCTGGTCGTTACGTTACTAGGAGGCTTATATCCAGCTTTTGTCTTGTCTGGCTACCAGCCCGTTGCCGTCCTGAAAGGTACATTGAGTACGTACGGGCAGGGGGCGTGGCTTCGACGAGTAATCATTGTGTTTCAGTTTGTATTGGCCGTGTGCATGATTGCTGGCGTACTGGTTGTTCGTCGGCAGATGACGTATATGCAGCAGTATGATATTGGCTTTACCCGTGAACAGATTCTTAGTGTGTATCTACCTGACGATTCGACGGCCAGAGCTGGAGCTAATGCACTGGCTAACCGTCTGAAGGAACGTAGTGAAGTGGGAGTTGTTACGTTAGGGTCGGGTCTGGCGAACGGGCCGACGGCTATGGCTTCAACAACGATTCAATCGAACGGTAAAAAGCGGGAGTTGATGAGCAACTATATGTTTATCGATGATACGTTCCTGCCATTACTCAACATTCGGTTGAAGGCGGGCCGAAATTTATCGTCTCAGACAAAGGCAGACCTGAATGGCGGTTTTTTGGTGAACGAAGCATTCGTGAAACTGGCGGGCTGGAAAGAAGGCGTCGGTAAAACGATTTCGGGTTTCGGTCATAAAGGCGAAGTGGTTGGGGTCGTTAAGAACTTTAACTACCGATCACTGCATAACCCGGTTGAGCCATTGGTAATGATCTATAATACGTTTCCAGTCAATAACGTCATGCTACGTATCAAGCCGGGTAATCTTGACATCGTAAAAACAATCTGGGCGAGTCATTATCCAAGCTATCCGTTTGAGTACACGTTTCTTGACGAATCGTTTGCCGATCAATATCGTAGAGACCAGTTAATGATTGCGCTATTCAACGGATTTGCTGGTTTAACGGTCTTGGTTTCCTGCCTGGGTTTGTTCGGGTTAGTCGCCTTCACCACCGAACGTCGAACAAAGGAAATTGGCATTCGTAAAGTGCTGGGCGCGTCGGTAGCGAGTATTGTTGCGTTGCTATCTAAAGATTTTCTAAAGCTGGTTTTGCTGGCCATTCTGCTGGCGAGTCCGTTGGTGTATTGGGGAGCAGATCGCTGGCTACAGAGCTTTGCCTATAAGGTTGATCTGGACTGGTGGACGTTTGCGTTGGCGGGGGGTATAGCCATTGTTATTGCCCTGATAACGCTAAGTTTTCAGTCGATCAAAGCCGCTCTGACAAACCCAGTGAAGAGCCTGCGAAACGAATAATGAATAAATGAGCCGACATGACAGATAGGTCTTGAACTGGCCAGTATTAAATGCCTAAATTCTTTAACCATGACTATGTTCTATAGCTTCTTTAGAATCGCCTGGCGAAATCTCTGGAAAAATAAGCTGTTCTCGTTTATTAATGTGTTTGGGTTAGCCTCAGGGCTGCTGGTTTGTTTGCTGGCGATGATTGGCATTAAAGGTGCCTTTGATTATGACTCGATTCATCCACACCCCGAACGTACATATCGTATTTTAACGGACGTAGTAACTCAGGATAACGATAATCGAAGTTTTGCTACGTCACCCCTGCCTCTTGCTGACGAACTTAAGCAGAAGTATCCGTTTGTTGAGGAGGTAACGCGGGTGATCAGAAATAACGGCGATTTTTCGACTGGCACGAAGCAATTACCCGTACTATATAGTGTTGTTGATGCGGGTTTCTTCCGGATTTTTGGCTTTCGTTTAGAAAAAGGCCAGCCGGCTGTTGCACCAAAAACAATTGTTCTGACTCAGGAGACTGCTCAGCGTTTTTTCGGCTCCGCTAACCCAATAGGCAAAGTGCTTACTCATCATGATTTGGGCGCATTAACGGTTACGGGGGTTCTTCGTGAATCGACCGCTAAAACGCACCTGCACTTTGATGTGCTGGTATCGGTAGCTACTTTGTCAGGACCGGCATGGCAGCAGGCATTAGCCGACTGGAGAAACTATTCGCAGGGCTACACTTACGTTATGGTAAAGCCCGGAATGGCAACGGATGCGCTGGCGAAAGTGTTGCCAGAGTTAAGTAACCGAGCTACGAACGGACTACGTTTTGCCTCTGAAAAAGGGTATACGCTACGAAGCCAGCCTTTGACGAAACTATCTCCGGCTCGCGAAGAATTAATGAACGCAACGTATGAACCGACAATTGGCAAGCTGGAAACGGAACTCGGAGTCGGTTTATTAACACTTCTGTTAGCTGCTTTTAACTATATCAATCTAACCCTGGCCCGGTCGTTGAGTCGCGCGCGTGAAGTCGGTATTCGAAAAGTAGCTGGCGCGTTACGTTGGCAATTAATGGCGCAGTTTATGGCCGAGTCGGTTGTGTTATCGCTTTTTGGACTTAGTATGGCTTATGGGATGTTACAACTGATTAAGCCAATGCCGTTTGTTCAGCAGTGGTTAATTGGTGGGGTAGAATGGGAGAGTAACGTAGGTGTATGGTTTATTTTTGTTACGTTCAGTGTACTGACAGGTTTATTGGCCGGACTACTACCGGCTAAAGTATTAACCCAGTTTCAACCCGCCCAGGTATTACGTAGTCAGACAGGGCTGCGGGTCTTTCGTGGGATTACCCTTCGGAAATCATTGATAATTGCCCAGTTCGCAATTTCATTGTTCGCCATGATTACGCTTCTGTCGATGGCTCGGCAACAGCATTATATGGGACATACCGACTACGGATTCGATCGTAGTAATGTATTTGTGATTCCTTTAAATGGAGTTTCTGCTACACGCTTGCAGACAGAAATTAATCAGTTGGCGGGAGTAGAGCGCGTAGCCGCTACGTCGGCTCTATTTGGTGATCATGGCGATGGTTGGCAGACGGTTCGCCGGGATCGATCGGGCGGAGATTCGACACAGGCACATATCTTTTCTATGGATGCGAATCTGACTTCAGTAATGGGCTTGTCAATGATAGCGGGTCATAATCTACCTGCGTCTGCTTCTGATTCGGCTTCGCGCTTAGTATTGATTAATGAAGAGGCTGTACGTTCGTTTCATCTGGGCAATGCAGGGGCTGCAATTGGGCAGACCATCTGGCTAAACGACAGCACCGATGTGCAAATAGCGGGTGTACTGAACGATTTTAAGTTTACTACATTAGTTTGGAAAATCAGCCCACTGATTATGCGGTATCAGCCTGCTACGTTCCGCTACCTTACTGTAAAAGTGGCCAGTGGTAATCCAGAGGAAGTTCGTAGCGCCATTGCCCGTATCTGGAAACGTGTACAGCCTTATGAACCGTTTGCTGGGATATGGTACGATACGTTCCTGAATGATCGACACAGCCATACCGACGATTTAGCGTTTTTGGCACTTCTGATTGGTCTGGCTTTGTCAATCGCCTGTCTTGGGCTGTTGGGTATGGTTACGTATACGATGGAGCTGCGTACTAAGGAAGTCGCTGTTCGGAAGGTAATGGGGGCTCGGATAGATCAGGTCATTTGGCTACTGTCCTGGGATTTTGTGAAGTTGTTACTGATTGCCGGTGCTATTGCCATTCCCCTGGGGTATCTGGCGTCGAGCTTGTTTCTGACAACATTTGCCTATCATATTTCGGTCGGTGCTAGTATGCTGGGCCTTTGCTTTGGCGCGCTTTTGTTGCTGGGTGGACTAACTATTGGCTTTCGCACGTATCGAACCGCAATAACGAATCCTGCTGATAGTCTCCGTACTGAATAGATTAATATGTAGGTAATGTGTTTGTATACAGAATGTTAGCTTAGCAAAGGGAGGTTTAACGTAACAATAGTGCCGGTTTTTGCAATCGGATTCTGGTCGGTGATTAGATAGGAGGCTTCGGAGCCAAACATAGCCTGTAGGGAGTCGATGCGTTCGCTTGTAACCGTACTGCCCAACGATTGAAAACGGCGGCCCGCTACGTCGGTTTTTAGGAATTCGGCTTTTGTTCGGCCAATACCATTGTCTTCAATGATACAGATCAGTCGATTGTTATGTTGTTCGATCGTAATCGACAAGTGGCCAGGGCCATCCATCTTGTGCCTTAATCCATGCAGGATGGCGTTTTCGACAAATGGTTGCAGGATAAGCGGAGGAATGAGCTTGTTGGCCGTATCGGGGTCAACTGTAATACGGTGCCCAAACCGATGATCGGCACGCTCTTCTTCCAGCTCAATGTATAAGGCCAGGGTTTCAATTTCACGCTCAATCGGGATAAGCGTTTCGCGCGAATTTTCGAGGACTTGCCGAACCAGCCGCGAAAATTTCTGTAGGAATATCGAAGCATCATCTGGCCGATTGGTCAGAATATACGCATCGATGGTATTCATGCAGTTGAAAATAAAATGCGGATTCATCTGCGCCCGTAAGGCGCGCGTTTCGGCTTCGGCGCGTTGGCGGGTTAGTTCACTTCGGCGTCGTTCCTGACCGATCCGTAATCGGTAAAAGCCGTATAAAGTGCTGAGAAGAGCCAACACAAGCAGTGAACGGAACCAGCCTGTTTCATACCAGGCGGGCGCAATCGAAAAATGGATGGTCACCTGTCTGGGATTCCAGCGGTTTGTTACGTCGCCGTTCTGAATCGTCAGCGTATAATCGCCCGATTTTAGATTGGTTAGGTTTACTTCGTTGGTGGTGTTGAGGTTAAACCAGTTTTCGTGGCCCGTTAGTTTATACCGGAAATGCGTAGCGCTGTTCGGCGAAAAGTTGAGCGTCGTAAAGGTAAAACGGAGGTCGTTTTCATGTTTAGCCAGGGCGATGGGTTTGCTGGCGTCAAGTTGTCGGTATTGCCCATTCACCTGTACGCTGGATATGGTTAGCTGGGGCAAGGGTGCGGGCTGACGTAGCTGAGCAACGCTGACCAGGTTGATTCCATTTTGTTGCCCGATCAGTATCAGGTCGTTATCGGTCATTAGAAAACCATTCGTTACGTCATCGGCCAGCAGGCCATCCACTTCCGTAAAACGCCGGATTTGTTTGGTTTGAGTTTTGTAGGCATGGAGTCCTTCGCCGGTTCCGATCCAGAGTTCCCCTTCATTGTCTTCGGCAATACCGACGCAAAAATCGCTGGCCAGGCTCGATTCGCTACGGGCATACACCGATTGGGCGGTGTCGATGATTCCTTTCGCGTTGGTTATGTTAACGCCCCCGCCCCCGGAGAAGAGCAACTTGCCGTTTTTGCCAGTTGAGACCTGGTTGAAATAGTCGCCGACAAAAAATGTGTGTACGTTAAAATCGGCCATTTCCTGCAACCGCCGTTCCGATTCATTGTACCAGATCATACCAAAGCTTTTAGGATACCAGGCGGCTATCCAGATTTTACCATCGGCTGATTCGGTTAGGTCGTGGTAGCTATTCGTCTGCCACAAACTGAGTGCTTTCTGTTCATTCCAGAGCGTAAGAGGCCGTAGCGTTTTAGCATCAAAAACCTGCAATCCTTCGCTTCGGTGGAGTACCCAAAGTCGGTTATGCTTATCGATAATGACTTTCTGGAAAGAATTTGACGAAAATCGTGTCTGTAGATTCACCCGGTGGAAACGGTCATTCTCTAAACGGAAAAGGCCCCGGTCGGTGGCTGCCCAGAGTTTGCTATTGATCCACGATAACGTAGCGCTAACCGATTCGTTCGGAAACGGAAACAGACGGAAATAGTTAGTTTTTCGGTTCCATTGGAGTACGCCCGTGTGTGATAAGCCTAGCCAGTACGTATCGGGCGTTGATGAAACGATTGACTTGATCGTAACTGGAAGTTTGACAATTGAGTCTGGCAGAAGAACCGTTTGGATGGCCGTTGCGCCCGATCGAAATTGTAAAAGCCCTTCGTTTGTGCCTAGCCAAACCAGATTCTTGTGGGGATCGGAATGAATTTGGCTAATTCTGATTCCTTGTTTGGTGAGTTCATTGGAGGTTATAACCGATTTCGTGATTGGATGAAAGATCGTTAGTCCATTGTCGCAACCCAGCCAAAGATTGCTCGTTCCGGATGGGCCAACAATAAAAGCCATACTCTGGATCGTGCCGGCCACCGGATAACGCTGGATCGCTTCCTGCCTGGGATCGTACCGGATAAGGCCACTATTTTGCGTGCCAAGCCATAAGCAGCCCGTATTGTCTTCTGTGATGGCCGAGAAGGGGATAGGTAAACGTAGCGGTTTATTCAATGCGCCTGGGCCTATAACGCACCGAAATCTATTTCGTTGTTTATCAAACTGATACAGTCCTACTTCATTATAAATCCATAATCGGTGCTGCTTGTCTTCAAAAAAATGATTGGCTTCGCTGGTATGATTAGTGCCGCTGATTGGGTAATGATACCGTTTGCGATGGGTTAAATCATGACGACGTACTAATCCCAGACTGCTCGACCATAAATTGCCCTGGCTGTCGGCAAACAGGTTCTCAAAGTGATCGTTAACCGGGTCGGCATCTTTAAATTGTACAGAGTCGACGGTCGTTTTGATCTGTCCTTCCGAATCAATAATGAAGAGTCCTGACCGGCTCCAGTTAGCGGCCAGTGTTCCATTGGGAAGTGTACAGATGCTGCTGACAGCTCCAGGTAGGGTTTCCGGCATTTTTCTGAACGTGTAGCCATCATAGCGGCAAAGTCCCAGCCGGGTGGCTATCCACAGGTAGCCTTTAGAGTCGGTAGTAATGCCCGAGACAAAGTTGGATGGCAATCCATCTTTAGTGCTTAGTTTCTGAAAAGTCAGGTCGGGCGTCTGTCCCAATACGACATTACTCGCCAGACATAGTATAACCAGATAGCGTAAGAGCATCAATTCCGTGAAAAATTAGTTGGTGTAGAAAGTTTCCTCTGATTTCCTGTTGATTATCAGTTGCTTGTGGTTAGTGAATGAAAAAATAAGAAAAATATTTTCAGTACATGCAACCTGCAACCCGAGTTCTTACATCTTCCTGTCAAATACCACAAAGAACACAACTTTTGAACACGTAAACTTCAAGTTCCTAAACTCTTACTATTGACTACAGCTATGAAAACGTTCAAACACCTATTGACTACCGCTTTAGTTGCAGCTTCAGCCGTTTCGTTTGCTCAAACTTCTGTAACTATTATTTCAGATAATTCTGACTCTGTTCGCACGAATAAACCACTCAAAACGGTTGAACGTATTACGTCAGATTTCAGCATTTACGTAGGCTTCAACAACTTTGGCGGTTCGATGCCTGCTGGTTACGATTTGCGCCCGATTGGCTCACGCTTTGTGGCGCTAGCCTGGCAAAAACGAATTCCTTTACTGACTGCAGGGTCAACAAAACTACGGTTGGTGACTGGCCCGGAGGTTGCCTGGAATAACTTCATGTTTGAAGGACGTAACACGCTTACCGAGCAAAATAATCAACTGGTTATCGAGGCTGCCAACGTTGATCTTCGTAAGTCGAAGTTAGTAACAACTCAGCTTAATTTACCTGTGTTATTAAATGTTCGGTTTAAATCAGGGCTGACCTTCGCTGCCGGGGCTTACGCTGGTATGCGTCTCGACAGTTATACAAAGGTGAAGCCCGAAGGAGGATCGGCTGTACGTAAACACGGTTCATTTAATCTCAATCCAGTACGCTGGGGATTGACCAGTGAGCTTGGCTTCCGGGGTTGCGGTAAATTGTTTTTCCGTTATGAACCCAACAGTCCCTTCCGTTCGGGCGAAGGTCCAGATGCCAGTGTGTGGGCGGTTGGCCTGAAATTGTAATGGTCGTTTGCACCGTTACGTCGGTTTGGCAGGATTACGCTGATTGCTTTCCCTTTTATGAAACGTAGTAATCAATACAAAATCATAGTCTGGCGGATAAATCAGCGTAATCAGGATTATAAGCCTGATCGCCTTCGAACGACATGGACTGGCTGTAAACCGGAAGACCCAGCAGGCGCCACTCCAGAACTCCGGAAGCACTATAATGAATGCGTTTATCGGCACCGAGGTCAACGAAAGTCGTTACCGGTTTCCACTGAACGCCAACTACCGTACCCGTTAAAAATGTCTGACTGGCAATTCGTACAGAATCGGACTTGGGTGGATGAGTGAGGTATATTCCCTGGTTCAGTTCAAGGGTTGGCCAGTCCAGCAATACAATAGCATGACTGGCCGACCAATGGGAGGTTTGTCCCGAAAAAGCGACTGTATGTTCATATTGCCCGGCTGGTGATTTGTTCTCTTGCTTAGCTGGGGATTGGCACATGGAGGCAACCAGCACAAAAACTACGATACTGGCCAAGGAGCCGTATCGCTCCGAAAAACCACGGAAATTTCGGTAGGACACGATAAACAGACTAATTGCCAGGCTTAGGTTTAGGATAACCCAGCCAATATGTAGTAGAGCCATAATGTTATGCGAGACGGAACTCGAAAGAAAAGTAGAAAAAAATCAATGCCTCTGCAACGTTTCCCTTTTTTACGCGTCTTTGGGTCAAAGTCGCTTTCCAGAACACCAATCACAAACTAAATCCACTCATCCAGCCGTTCAGACCGCTTGTGTAAGAACAGGTACTTTGCGATGCATACTACCTACCTTTGCAATGTACTTCAGCGCAGACACACGAACCTTCTGAACAATAAATACAATGAAAACGACTTTTTACACCTTTATTTTATCACTCATTGCGCTAACAACGTCTTTTGGACAGATATTGACCAGAGGAACTGTTAGTGGTCAAGTTGCCACGGTGGCGGGTAAACCGCTCGAATTTGCGACCATGATGCTTGTGAAAGCAAACGATTCAACACTCGTGAAAGGAGCCATTAGCGAAGTATCTGGCAAATATGCTTTCGAAAATGTCGGAGCAGGCCAGTATCGGGTGGCTGCCCAGCAGATTGGTTTCCGTAAAACGTATAGTGCTACGTTCACAATCGATGAAACGCATCCGGCCATTGAATTGCCTGCGCTGGCAATGGCTGAAGAGTCGAAAAATCTGGCAGAAGTAAACGTAGTAGCCAAGAAGCCATTTATTGAGCAGCAGGTTGATCGGACCGTAGTTAACGTAGAAAATAGCATTGTTGCCAGCGGTAATACGGCTCTGGAAGTGCTGGAAAAGGCACCCGGCGTAACGATTGATCGCCAGAATGATCAGATTCAGCTAAAAGGTAAATCGGGTGTAATCGTCTATATCGATGGTAAACAGACCTATCTGTCTCAGCAGGAAGTATCTAATTTGCTGAAAAATACGCCAAGCGACAACATTGCCTCGATTGAGATTATTACGAACCCAGGTTCCAAATACGATGCGGCTGGTAATTCGGGAATCATCAATATTAAGATGAAAAAGAATAAGAATTTTGGTACAAACGGTACGTTCATTGCCGGTACGGGCTACGGTTGGGTTAATAACCTGAACGGTGTTCGTGATGATCTGCCAAAATTCAATACGTCGCTGAACGTGAATCATCGGGAAGGCAAAGTAAATCTGTTCGGAAACTACAGCTACGTAAATCGCCAGAGCGTGCAGAGCAATGAGCTGAATCGCACCATTCCTTACAACGGCAGTGTTACGTATTTCGATCAGAAATCGTTCCGGCCTAATACCTTTGAAGGGCATTCCTACAAAGCCGGAGTCGATTATTTTATCAGCAAGAAAAGTACAGTAGGTGCCTTGTTCAATGGTTTCTCAAACGACTGGCGTTCATTAGGCATCAACAATACGGTGATCAGCGATGCCAATCGGATAGTAACCAGCCGGCCATCTACGCAAATTGATGCCCGTCAATTTCTGTCGAACGTTACGGGTAACATCAATTATAAATACGATTTTGACGGAAAAGGTCGTGAGTGGACCGTTGATGCCGATTATGTTCATTACAATGGCGAGAGTTACAACAATCTGAATACGAAGTATTTAGGTGCTGGTAGCGAAGTGATTCGGCCAAATCAGGAAGTGCGGAACAACATGCCATCGACGATTAATATCATGGCGTTTAAAACGGACTACGTTCACCCACTGAAAAACGGTGCCAAACTGGAAGCTGGTTTGAAAAGCAGTTTCGTGAAGGCAGATAACAATACGTTATACGATACGTTGCAGCAGGAAAATAAGCAGTGGGTTTTTGATGCAAGCCGGTCGAATCAGTTTAAATACGATGAGAACATTAACGCGGCTTACATCAACTACGCGAGTAATCTGGGCAAGAAAACGAAGTTGCAGATGGGACTACGGGCCGAGCATACACACTCAATCGGTACGTCGGTTACACTGAACCAGACTGTTGATCGTAATTATCTGAACGTATTCCCAACCTTGTTTCTGTCCAGACAACTAGATTCGACTAATACACTGAATTTGTCGTACAGCCGCCGGATCGATCGTCCTGATTATCAGAACCTGAATCCATTCGTATTCTATCTGGACCCGTATACGTATCAAAAAGGTAACCCGTTCCTGCGTCCACAGTACACCAATTCCATTGAAGTGACACACGTGTATAAGAGTGCTATTTCGACCACGTTGGGTTTCAGCCGGACTACTGACTTCATAAACCGGGAAACTCCCCGGCAGATTGCTTCGGAAAATGTTACCTACGTAACACCTGAAAACTTAGGATCGCTGGATAACATCAATCTGAACATTAGCTTTCCGGTTGGCGTAACGAAATGGTGGAGAATGCAGAATAATATCAATACCTATTATACGCACTACCAGACCTTCTATTCGGGAACACCCTTTGAAGTGAAGATGGTGGCTTATAATCTATATTCATCGAACAATTTCACGCTCAGCAAAACATTATCGGCTGAACTGTCGGCCTGGTACAACTCATCTTCGCTGTACGGTTTTTATCGGGCACAACCGATGGGCGCCTTCAGTTTAGGTGTCCAGAAGAAGATACTGGAAGGAAAAGGCAATCTCAAATTAAATATCAGCGATCCATTCTGGTTGAACCGATTCAATGGTCGCGCTGAAGTACAGGATATTAACTTCCGTGTTCGCTCGCAGTGGGAAAGTCGTCGGATGATGCTGACGTTTACGTATCGCTTCGGCAATCAGAACGTAAAAGGGGCTCGTCAGCGGAATTCAGCTACATCGGCTGAACAAGGTCGAGTTGGAGGACAAAATTAAAGGACATAAGACACTGGACGTTAGACGCCTAATTTCCAGTATCTGACATCCTCAAGACTAGTTTAGGTTAAGAAAACGCGAAAGCCATGCTCATCTTGAAGTATGGCTTTTTTGTTATATCTGCCAGAAATATACAATGCTTTACTTTAATTTGATCATTAGGGGAATAGTTGCTTAAATAAATAATTTAAAATCTAGCTGATTCATGTTTATTTAAACAACTATGACTGACTTTACTAAGAAAAATAAATCAGTTCTTACTGCAATTGCGCGTTGGCAACCGCTGGCTACTAAGGCTAAGCTTAGCTATGAAAGGCTATAAAAAAGATAAGGTTCCCTGATCTTAGCAGAGAACCTTATACTGACTATTCCTAAACCCTTAACCTTTTCTACATGAAAAACTAACTTTTACCCTTTTCTGTTCCAAATAGTTGGCAAAATCAGTGTTTTGCTTAAACTATTGAATGTCAGAGTGTTCGCTGAGTGATTGATTCAAGTCCCACAGGAAGTTGATCATCCGGGCTGTGTGATTAGCCTGGTTCATCCAGCGACTGGCTTCTACTTTATTTTGTTTGGCCAGTTGATTATTTAACTGAGCAACTGCTTCATTAAACTTGGTCCGGTCGGCTGAACTAATAGTTAGAACAGCGGTTGGAGTCTGGTTGTATAAAGAAACAACACTCATAAAATTTTGCCAATTGGTGTTGCGCGTAAACTTGTTAACGTTCTGTGTAACATAAGCAGCGAACTGCTTTTCTGAACCGTTAACCAGCATTGCACTAGCCGGCTTGGAGTTTGCCGGGCTATCATCAGTGTTGGTGGTGGTAGCCGCGGTTGCTTGATTTGTCATTAATCCTAATCCAAGAATCAACGACGCAAAGATAACACGCGATTTCATTGTTTTGTTCTATTTTCGTTTCAATTAATCAACGCACAAAGGTCAATAGAAGTTCTGAAAATGCAAAACAATATTAAGGCGCTTTCGGAATTATATTTTGAATAAAATATTGTTTGGTAGTTATTTTTTGGAATAGATGGCTTTTTTTTAGCTTTAATCGGAATAATATTTCTCTTTGTACTTTGTTAATATGTATAAAATATTCTTTTGGAAAAATGTAAAATTCTTTAAAAGTTTATATTATTGGTTGTAATTGTTCATGGCGAACTGTATACCCATAGTACAAAAAGCGAGGGCTACGTCGCCGGCCCGGTCTAAATAATCGGGTAATTGGATCATTTCATCCTCTGGAAATTCGCCAAGAACAAAGTCAACTTGCTTTCCTTTCGAGAAATTATTCCCGATTCCAACCCGTAACCGGGCGTATTCCTGGGTGTTAAGTAATTCATCGATATTACGTAGCCCATTATGGCCTCCTGGCGAACCTTTGGGTTTGAGCCGAAGCTTATTGAACGGCAGGTCTTTGTCGTCCGTAATGATGAGGATGTTTTCGACAGGAATTTTTTCCTGCTTCATATAATAGAGAACAGCCTTACCGCTAAGGTTCATATACGTAGTTGGCTTCACGAAAAAAAGCTGTTTCCCCTTGTATTGCCATTTGGCGGTGTAGGCCAGGCGGGTCATCGTAAAATTAAAACCGTGCTGAGCGGCCAGACGGTCGAGGACCATAAAACCAACGTTATGGCGGGTAAGTGCATATTCAGGGCCAATGTTACCGAGGCCAACAAGTAAAAATTTCATGAATAACGGAATCCTGTGAGAACGTATTAAGCGTATCGGTGCCCAAGAGCAACCTGGTTCAGTTAGCGTGTCACTACCTGTTTGATAGCTTTCCTGCCAATCGGGCAACGGTTTGATTGTTAACACTGCAAAATTAGCATGATGTTTCTGAGCTTTACCTCCTATTTTTACCGCATGAACCAACAACGTCTGATTCTTTCCAGTCCGCTGCTCGAAATTGTGATTAGCCGTCTGGCGCAGCAACTGATCGAAAATCACCAGAACTTTGAAGATACTGTCATTCTGGGAATGCAGCCGCGAGGAATATTTTTTGCTGAGCGTGTCTGGCGTGAGTTAACTCGTACGCTAGGCCATGACGTACCGTTTGGTTATTTAGACGCTACGTTCTATCGGGATGATTTTCGACGACGCGACTCGCCGTTACGTCCTAATACAACCCATGTACCGTTCATTATAGAAGATAAACGGGTTATTCTGGTTGATGATGTGCTGGCAACCGGACGGATGGTTAGAGCGGCACTCGATGCAATGACTGCGTTTGGCCGGCCTCGAAAAGTGGAACTGCTCGTTCTGGTCGACCGTCGTTATAACCGCGATTTACCGATTAAGCCAGATTATACAGGAAAACGAGTCAATACGCTTGAATCGCAACGCGTTTTAGTGGAATGGACTGAACAAGGGGCAGATGCCGACCGTATCTGGTTAGTTGGCTAAATTGGCTAGTACGGTTAATACCAACGTATTGGCATTTAATGACTTATTAATGACAGTTGAGCAATATGTATAATTTGTGATTGGATGGAATTTTGTAATTTCGCCAACCGTAATTATACGTATGAAACCTCCTCAGAAATTACTCATTCTTTTGCTGTGTTTTTTACTGGCTTCTGTTACTCATCAGGCCCAGGCACAGACTATGTATACCGTGACCGGGCTGATCACAGATGCCCGGACAGGTGAACCTATTCCGTTTGCTAGTGTGGCATTGGTGGGGCGCCGAGTGGGTACCGTAACTGACGAGCGAGGTCGATATACAATTCATGCTAAAATCCTCTCTGATTCTATTGCGGTCAGTTCGCTAGGCTACGTAACGCAGCGTCAGTTTATTGATCGTGAGCGCACCTCGCAGGCAGTGGACATCAAACTCGTGTCTGGCGGTACGGCTTTGCAGGAAATAACGGTTCGGGCGGGCGAGAACCCGGCGTTTCGTGTCTTACGTCAGGTGCGTAAAAATCGCTTCATAAACGACCGCAAGCGGCTGGCTGCTTACGAAAGTGACAATTACGTAAAAACGCAGGTTGCTCTTAGTCACGTGTCGGATCGAATGCGTCGTAATCCGCTTATCAAACGGATTAATGAAGCCATGAGCAAGCACGATTCCATCATCGATAGCGAAGGGCATCGGTTATTACCGATTCTGGTCTCGGAGTCTGTATCGCGCTACTACTACCGGGATAATCCATCGCGGAAGCGGGAGGATATTCGTAAAACCCGTATCAAAGGGGTTGCTGTCGATGATGCCGGATTGAGTTCGCAGCTACTAGGAGGCACGAACCTCGTTAATCAGAATTTTTACGACAACTATATTCCCATCCTGGGAAAGGATTTCGCATCGCCCATTGGCGATAACTGGAAAAACTGGTACGAATTCTACCTGGCCGATACCACGAAGATTGGTGATCATATCTGCTACGAAATCCAATTTGATCCTAAACGTAAGGAAGACCTTGTTTTTACGGGAAAAGCCTGGATCGATACGACTACGTTTGCACTCTGCCAGATTGAAACGCACATTGGTAGTGGAGCCAATCTGAACTATGTACGTCAGTTAACAATCGAACAGGAGCTTGAACCAATGATCGATTCGTCATCGATCGGGCAGGCTACCGTTGGCTGGTTGCCTACTACGATCCGCTTGATGGCTGATTTGACTGGCGTTGGTAAACAATCGCTTGGGTTGCGGGCCGAAGTAGCTTTGCACAGTAGCAATATCGTTATCAATAAACCGCATCCGTTGTTTTTTTATGAACAACCGATTGAACCGAGTGATACTGTTGCGACAGCGAACGAGGCTTATTGGGATCAGGTACAACAAACGCTAGCCGGGGCCGAATCCTTAAACAAAGACGACCTGAAAGCTCGCCAAATTATCGACAAATTGCGGACAGTGCCAGCGGTGAAAACGGCGGAAGGAGTAGGGCAGGTATTAGTTACCGGTTTTTATAAAATGGGAGGCATTGAGTTGGGACCCTATCCTTATTTGTTCGCTATTAACACGGTAGAGGGCCTGCGGACCCGAATTGGTTTCCGAACCAATGATCAGTTTAGCCGGAACTGGATTTTCAGAGGGTATCTGGCTTATGGGACGTTCGACCGTAAATTTAAATACGGTGGCGAAGTGAATTATTTGTTTTCCCGTCAGCACTGGACAATGGCTGGGGTGAAAATGTCTGACGATCTGGAACGGCTAGGATTAACACCTGAGCTTATTGGTGGCAATCGAATATTTTACGCGTTAAGCCGATTTGGACGGTACAGAGGAGCGTACCGGAGCCAGCAGAAAGAGTTGTTTTTTCGTAGCGAACCCATTCGGGGTATTTTGTTGACCGCTACGTTAGGCAGCCGAACATTTGATCCAATATTTCCTTTTCATTATCGCATACATCCCGACATGGGCGATCTGTCGCCTTTGCAGTCTACTATTTATGATACGTATTGGTCGGTAGAAGCACGGCTGGCCAGAAAAGAAAAGTATATTATGGATGGTAATGACCGTATTACGTTGGGAACGAAACGGGCGCCGGTCTTCACCATTCGATACACTCGGGGCCTACGGTCGTTGGGGGGCGATTTTAATTATGATCGTCTGACGCTACGTGCTCAGCAGTCGCTACGTATCGGGCCATTTGGCCGTATGAGTTATTTGCTCTCGGGTGGATTTACGCCGTCTACGTTACCTGCTCCTTTATTATTTCCTCATACGGGTAATCCGACTCCACTGCTGACCAATAATACGTTCAACCGGATGCAGTTTTACGAATTTGTTAGCGATCGATTTGTATCTATTCATGTACAGCATCGGTTTGAGGGGTTCCTGTTTAACCGTATTCCCGGTATTCGAAAACTGAACTGGCGATTAGTGGCTAACGTAGATGCACTGTGGGGTAGTTTATCGAAAGAAAATCAGGACGTCGAGACGTTCAGGCCATTGCCGGGTGGGATGAAACCTATTCATTTTGGATCGCTCGATGGATCGAAACCGTATTTAGAAGTAGGCTACGGTATCGAAAATATTTTTAAACTGATCCGTATTCAGGCTATTCACCGGCTAACGTATCTGGATGGTGGCTATAATGGCATTCCGATCAGTCCATTTGCACTTAAAGCATCAGCCTCGTTTAATTTCTAAAGACACTAAAGCCATGTGTGCCAGAGAAACACAACGTTTTTCTGGCACACATGGCTTTAGTACGTAATGTCTGGATTAGTTGACCTTGCCGATTCGTAAAAATACGGGAAAGGTTAGCTCCCGCTCGGTTTCGCCCCAGAGCGGTTTTAGTACGTCGCCAAGGTCATTCACCGGATCTTCTTCATTTTCATGAATGTACTGCCGAACGGCCGACCAGGTTCGGAGGTAGTTTAGGAATCGGTCTAATGGCCAGCTTCGGCGGATTGTAAATGGTTTGACTTGACAATCCGCGAACGGAAAAGGAAGACTGCTATAGGCATTATCGATATGGACACGTTGCGGGTCCCAGTACGGACCAACTCGATTCCGATAAAAATCAACAATTAGTTTATCCAGATCGGGGCCCGCTTTAACCAGTCCATATCCCCATTCGGCGATGGTGGCGCCGGGTTTAGCAACCCGACGAACTTCCTGATGAAAGGCGTTGATGTCGAACCAATGCAGTGCCTGAGCTACCGTAATCAGATCAAAGGTATGGTCGCTAAAGGGAGTATGCTCAGCCTGGCTTTGCTGGTAGTGAATATTTGATTTCTTGACAGCTAACAGCAGTTGTGTTTCACTAATGTCCGTTGCCTCAACCTGTTCGAATAAATCGGCCAGTACGTTTGCTACCTGGCCGTTACCCGTAGCGCAATCCCAGGCCATTTGTCGATTGGTAACATAAGTCATCAGAAAATCGTAGAGATCAGCAGGGTAGTCAATACGATATTGGGCGTATAAACCGGCATGACCCGAAAAACGGTCGAGTGGCGTCATGTTTATTTTTTTATTTTAGCTGTAATTAAACGTTTTGTGTGAACAATTGTCTAACGAATGGTTTAAAGAGGAAAACTAATGGCAAAATTGGGTTATAAGTTGGAACCATCTATTTTTGCGGGGTTGACCTATAGCCAATTATCAATTTGTTCCGTTCATTTATCGTTACCCGATTCTCATGAAAAAATCGTTTGGATTTCTCCTGGCTGCGGCTGCCTTAGCCTTGGTTTCTGTTGATGTTAACGCTCAGGCTCCAGCTGATATTCCAGCGGATATGAATGCCCTGATGAGCAAATATACCTGTATAGCCTGCCACCGCCCTAATCAGAAGCTGGTTGGTCCTGCTTATATTGACGTTGCCAAGAAGAATTACTCGGATGAGGAAATTGTAAATCTGATTTACAACCCAAATCCATCTCATTGGCCAGGGTATCCTCCAATGGCTCCAATGAAACAGGTGCCTAAGGAAGATGCGTTGAAACTGGCTTCCTGGATTAACTCGCTGGATGGGGGTTCTAAAAAGACTACCACCAAGAAAAGCACAACAAAGACTACCACGAAAAAAACTACTAAGAAATCGTAAGTTGACTTCGGGTTTTCACAAAAAAGAAGCACCGGTCCTGGACCGGTGCTTCTTTTTTGTGAAAATTCTGACTGCTAAACGGTAAATAGCCTTCTGATAAGGCTAACCCGTTCGGTTTGCTTTTCGGGCTATCTCATTTTGGTAATCAATTAATTTTTGATTGTATTTATTGATTATAAAGAATCTAAATTGAACAGGAGGGCGTACGTAAGCGGACTAATCGCTATTAACCCGCGCTTTTGTTCTGTGAATAATACGCACATGCTGACAGATGAGGAGATGATTCGTGCTTACTTCTCGTCGCAGCCGACCCACTGCTTTGAGACGCTTTACAAGCGTTACGTTAACAAGGTTTATCGTAGATGTTTATCATTAACTCAGGATACTACGAAGGCCGAAGATTTTACACACGATATATTTTTGCGGGCGTTCTCTAAGCTCGACGCTTTTCAGGAGCGGGCTCGTTTTTCAACCTGGCTTTACTCGATTGCCTACAACTATTGCCTGGATCAGCTTAAGCTCGCGCGACGTATCAATACAATAATCATTGCTGACGATTCCGCTTTTGATATTCCGGAAGCTGATGAAAGTTTGGTACACGAAGAGGCTATACAGCTTATGGAACGAGCTATCGATTACCTCTCTCCCAAGGATATAAGACTGTTACGGCTTAAGTACGAAGAAGGGCTGAGTGTTAATGAAATTGCCGACTTGTATAGTAGTAAAGTTAATACCGTTAAGATGCGCCTTAAACGAAGTCGTGATCGTATCGCCTATTTATATAAAACGCTACAGTATCATCAAACCAAACGTTTATAAAGCTCCGTTTACGTCTACATTATAAGCTCACTACGTTTGAGCAGGCTTTAGTTGCTGTTATTAAGTAGTCTTCTACGCACTCCGTAAATGCAGACAAGGGGCTAGAGGTATTGAGTGCTGAGGTTGTCATAGACAGCATCCTGCTGTCTATGACAACCTCAGTGGCTAATTGGGGCATTACAACTTAGCCTACGGCTTCGACAGCAGGATGCTGTCCATGACAACCTCAGCACTCCGTTCAGCTAGACACTAAGAAAAGTCCGGCGCTACAGAGAAAATGGACATTAAAGAAACAGGCCGGATACAATAGGGCGATCGTATCTACTCAATCACGATTAATGTTGCAGGCTGAATTGGTAGTTTCTAAAAGGTTCTGCCTTTACTGAAAAAAGGTTTTCGCTCTAAGCGATTCCCGAAAACAGATCCTATAGCTAGTCGGCAGAGGCTGCCTGAAACCCTCAACTTGCATGAATACATTCAATATTAATCGTCGCCGTTTCCTGCAGGGGACAACGGCTTCTCTTGCACTTACTACGTTTGGGGCCCGTGGTCTTGATCTGATTTATCCCGCAAACACACTACGTGTTGGGCTGATTGGAACAGGATGGTACGGCAAAAGTGACTTGCTCCGGTTGATTCAGGTGGCTCCTGTGGAAGTGGTGGCGCTTTGTGATGTTGATAAAAAAATGCTCGATGGGGCAGCCAAGTTGGTTAGTCAGCGCCAGAAATCAGGTAAAACGCCTAAATTATACGGTGACTATCGGAAAATGCTGGCCGATAATCAGTTTGACATTGTGCTGATTGGAACGCCTGATCATTGGCACGCTTTACAAACCATTGACTGTATTAAGGCCGGGGCTAATGTATACGTACAAAAGCCAATTAGTGTTGACGTAATGGAAGGGGAAGCCATGGTAGCGGCTGCCCGGAAATACAATAAAGTGGTTCAGGTTGGTACGCAGCGTAAAAGCACTCCGCATCTGATCGATGCTAAGAAAAATATCGTAGATGCTGGTTTGCTCGGAAAAGTATCACATGTGGAGATGTGCTGCTATTTCCCGATGCGGAATAACGGAAATCCACCCGTTCAGGCCGTTCCCGATTTTCTGGACTATGAGATGTGGACGGGGCCTGCTCCTTTAAGACCCTACGATGGGTTACCTCACGTTCGTTGGTGGCGCACGTTTATGGAGTACGGTAACGGCATCACGGGCGATATGTGCGTTCATATGCTCGATACAGTACGTTGGATGTTGAAGCTGGGCTGGCCTAAACGGATTAGTTCAACGGGCGGTATCTACGTTCAAAAAGAAGGGAAATCGAACATCTCCGATACTCAGTCGGCTCTTTTTGAATACGATGATCTTAACTGTGTATGGCAGCATCGGTCCTGGGGAACGCCCGCCAATCCAGATTATCCGTGGTCGTTTACACTCTATGGCGATAAAGGCACGCTATGGGGAAGTACGATGGCGTACGACTTTATTCCGCAGGGCAAAGGCGAAAAAATCCATAAGGATGTTGTCTACGAAAAAGAGAAATATCCTGAAGATCTTACGGAACCTACTGAGCCAAAAATCGAGCTGAATGCAGCCCCTGCCACCCGCCTGCATATGCTAAACTTTCTGGATGCAATCGACAAAGGCAGCCGCCCGATTGCCGATATTGAAGAAGGACATATTTCTACCGCCAGTTGTATTCTGGCCAATATGTCGATGAAAACGGGTCGTCCTATTGTATATGATCCTAAAAAACGGGAGATCGTGGGCGACCGTGAAGCCAATGGTTTACTGGCACGCCCTTATCGGCAGCCGTGGGTTCACCCAGACCCTACCAAAGTATAACTGATCAGCATCATTTTCCCGAAAGCCTTACTCGTTAACGCTTTCGGGAAAATGGTTTATAGGGCTTTATTACTTGTGCTGCTTCAATAGCCAGTCGTATATTTTTTTGTCTTCGTAGAGGTATTGAATGGAGTGGCCTTCGTTCGCTAACCGGGTAAACGTTACGTCCCCTTTACAGGCTTCCAGCCGGCGAACAAGTCGCTCGGTTTCCGATAGGGGAATTATATCGTCGGCAACGCCGTGAAATGTCCATATAGGTACGTTCTTGATTCGACAAACCTGAGTAGAGTCGTCGCAGCCACCACATAATGGAACAATGGCGGCAAATTTGTCGGGATAGGCTATTGCTGTTTGCCAGGTACCATATCCACCCATACTGATCCCCGTCAGATAAATCCGTTTTTTATCAATTCGATACGTAGTCGTTAGTTTGTCGTACAGTGGCTCCAGCCAATTGTCGGTAGACCAGAATTTCCCATCCGGGCACTGGGGCGAGGCAATAATAAACGGAAAATCATGCCCCTTTTCTACAAGAGCCGGTAAGCCATATCCGTTGAGCTTCGTTAAATCATTTCCCCGATGCGATCCGCCGTGCAGATAAATCACTAACGGATAGCTTGTTGTTGCAGCGTACTCTTTAGGCAGGTAAAGCAGGTAGGGATAGTTTTCTTTGGTTTTGGGATCAACCTGTGCAAAAAGTGAACAACCCAGAATAGGTAACAAGAAAAACGGGAGAAGAACGGTGATTGATAAGCGCATAGCCGACGTAGTAATACCGTAAAGATTGATAAATCTGCTTACAAAGCTTCCTGATTGTCGGCATTAACGTTGTCAACAAATTTGACGTATTCGGCTGGAAAGACCAGTTTGAACGTAGTGCCAACATTTTCGGTACTGTCTACTTCAATGGTAGCCCCCAGTTTTTCAGTTAGTGCCTTCACAATCGACAAGCCGAGCCCCGACGTACTTTCGTTATTGGTGGGCTGGGCCGATAATCGCTGAAAACGCTTGAAAAGCTTCTCCTGGTCTTCGGTCGAAATTCCCGGACCTTCGTCTCTGACGGCTATTACTAACCCTTGCTCGCGCATGTCGGTCTGAACATATACGTTACGTCCAAAGGGCGAAAATTTCAGCGCATTACTGATGAGGTTATCAAGAATCCGTACAAGTGATTCTGGATCGGTATACAGAATGACAGGATGCCCAGCGTGCTGGACGTGGAGTTTTATGTCTTTTTGGTAAGCCTGTGCCGTGAAGCCGTCGACAATGACATGGATGAGATCGGCTAATTCAATATTTTCCCGGTTGACGGGTTGATTTGAGGTGATCAGCCGATTGAAATAAACAATACTGTCAATCAGATTGAGGCCGCGTTTTATGGTTTTCTGGCCATACTCGATATTTTCGGTTTGCTCGTCGTTTAAAGGGCCTGTCATCGGCAGGAAACTGAAAACAAAACTGAGCGTCGATAGCGGAGATTTAAGATCGTGGGCAATGACGCTGATTAAGTTTTCGATTTCCCGATACGCATCTGACAGTTGCAGGTTTTTTTTGTACAGCTCCATTACGTCGTTGAAGAGCCATATTCTGCCTTTGAAGTAAGGCGAAAAAATAGGCCGGGTCAGAACCGACAGAATTTTGTCGTCAAATGTCCAGATCCATTCTTTAATGCTAAAATTGGGATCATGAATAAATCGGGCGGCCGTCTGGTTGATTTCGTCGATATTAAGTGCCTTGTTACGGAGCTGCATCATGCCAACCGACAAGTCGGCCGGAGAAGGACGTAATTCGCCAGGTTCGAGATTCAATAGCTCAATAGCAGCCTGGTTGACCCAGCTTGTTTCTTCATCTTCATTGATGAGAACAATGGCCTGGGGTACAATGCCAAATAAGAAACGATATTGCTGTTCTAAAGCAATACGTTGTAAGGACAAACTACTGACAAGTACTTTATCACTGAATCGGTACAGCGCATCTTCAATGTCATCCAGGGCTTCGTTGGTCGGTTGACTCCAGCCTACCAGTATCCATCCTTTGAATGTATAGTTATTCAATCGATAGCCAGCCAGTTGTTTATAAGGGCTCAGAAAGCTTTTGAGTGCTCGTCGGGGCGTAAAATCAGGATCGAAAAAGAAAGGCGATGATTGGGTTAGGTCGTATAACTGCGCAGGATTAATTTGGGGGGAGTTTTGTTTTGTTGTATTGGAAAACTGAATGGTAGCGGTCCATTCATCGCGTTCCTGTATAATAAAACAGCCGTCTGCTTTTAGAAAAGCTACTATTTCCTGTATGTATGCTTCCTGCAGCTTTGGGCCAATTTCCGTTGCTTCAACGCTCCGAAATCGTTTCTCAAGAACTTTAAAGTCCATCATATAAGATGTCCGCCAAATTTTTCCCTCTACAGGACGTATCAGCGACTATTAGACGAAATCTAGAACAAAAGCTTAGTTTAGAAAAGGTTTTATCGCTTTTATAACCTTATCGGGGTCACTAATGTGCGGTAAATGCCCTTCAGTCTCTACAAAAGCCAGAACTGCATTTGGCATATGTTTCTCCATGTAGTAACCAACATCGTTAGGTACGGCATAATCTTCCGTAGCCTGTACAAGGAGTGTTTTATGAGTTAATTTGGTGATATCCTTCCGATGGTCTGAATGAAAAATAAGTTTAGCAATGGCCAGCGCTACGTCAGGGCGCATACCCGTCAGCGTTTTGGTAAAGGCGTCGGCAAATTGCGGCCGATCGGTGTTGGCCATGACCATAGGCGCAAAACCGCTCGCCCATGCATGAAAGTTGCTTTCCATTTGTTTGAAAAGACCATCGAGCACTTCGTGGCTGAATCCGCCCTTATAGCTTTCCTCATCAAGGTAACAGGGAGATGCGTTCAGCAAAATCAGTTGAGAGAACCAGTCCGGCTCCTGAATAGCGGCCAATGTGCCGCTCATGCCTCCCGCCGAATGACCAACAAAAAAAACATCCTTTAGGTGTAGCTCCTCGAAAATGTCCAGTATATCGTCAGCGTAAGCGTATAACTGTTTGTATTTACGCGGATTAAAATAGGGTGTTGTGGCTTCGTTAGCGCCGACATAATCGAACAGAACTATTTTATAGCTATCGGAAAAAGCAGGTACAATATCTTTCCAGGCAGTTTGGTCGGTTCCGAATCCGTGAGCAAAAACCAGGGTTTTCTCTGATTCTAGGTTGCCAACCAGATGTACGTTATTTCTATCAAGTACAGACATTTACTGTTCGTGATTTGGCCATTTGAGTAAATACTTCAGCTATCTGCGTGTGGATGTAAGGACTTGAAAATTACCCGAAATTTATAAGTAAAACGGTTATAGTAAGTTAAAATAGAAGTAATTATATATATAAAGTTTACAATTGGTTATAAAATTGACTATAAGGTTTATGTTAGAGATTGATAGGTGAAAAAGACGGAGTCATTCGCCTTTAATAAGCTTGGATAGTACAGATGGTTCTACCCGATGGGTTCCCGCGAACGTAGTAATTGTTAACGTTGGTACGTCCAGCATCAACTTACCTATATACTCGTCCTGATTTTCTAGCTGGATCAGGTATTCGTCCTTGTCGCCATACACGTAATGAACATCAATGTCGGCAAGCTTAGCGGGGTTGATCAGTTCATTGAGCCCGTCCGGAAAATAGCCTGCCCAAAGCAGCAATCGGCTAATTTGAATATGCCCATCATTTAACCATCTACAGGCCGTAGCTGCGCCCTGCGAAAAGCCGAACAACGTAACGGGCAGCGAAGCAGATGGCACTTGAGCCAGAATATGGGTATAAAGTGAGTTTAAATAAGTAATAAAGTCATTAACCTCATTCGCTCTGTCTTCACGCGTTTGCCAGGACGCGCCGATTCGTTTATAGTCGTTCGTTAGGTAAAATCTGGATAATGCTTCCGGTACAACGATAAACGTTTTGCCATCGTTGAGCGCCGTAAATTTTTGGCTGAAAAACCGGGCTAACTGCCCAAATCCATGCAGGCAAAACCAGATATACTGCGTTTGATCGGTCAGCTCTCCAATGGTATAGTAGCGAGCCGTTCGCTGAACGCTAAGGTGATGTTCGATCATGCCGCAAATATCGACTTTCCCGGAAAGATACAACTAACAGATTACCACTAATAATCACCAAATACGGCCCTGGTAAGCAATTATGTGGCTAACGGTTACACAAAAAAGATACTTTCCCAAATAAATTTTAATCGGTAACTAAGTAAGTAAATATGGCGTAATGATTTATTCTGGCTATGATTATACTAGCTTGTAGATCAGTACGTAGTAGTTTTTGTTTGCGTATTTATACTTACCAGATCATGTGGTATTGGGCTGAACTTCAAGCCGTATAAATAGTAGCAAGTATATAGGCAAAAGATAATTTGTTGATGTGTATGTATTGCGGAATTTTAAGGGCTATCTATCTTTGTTTAAGTTATTTTTAATATTTAATTACTAATTCTACTTAAACAAACTATGAAGGAACTGTTACGACTTTATCTGGGACTGGCCTTTCTTCTCTGTTCTACTGCCATAAGGGCGCAGCAGATTGAAGTGAGCGGTACTGTCTCTTCAGATGGAGATGCGTCCGCATTGCCAGGTGTGAACGTATCGGTGAAAGGAACAAGTGTTGGTACGCAAACCAACGAAAAAGGCCAATACACACTCCGGGCAAATTCGGGAAATACAGTATTGGTATTCAGTTATATTGGGTACGAAAGTCAGGAGGTTACGATCGGAAGTCGCACCCGCATCGACGTAACGCTCAAGTCTGATAACAAAATGCTTAACGAGGTTGTTGTAACGGCCTTAGGTATCACCCGCCAGAAAAAAGATCTGGGCTATGCTACCCAGGGCGTTACGTCGTCGGAGATTGTACAAAACCGGCAAACGAACTTAGTTAATGCCCTTCAGGGAAAAGTGGCTGGGGTAACTATTACCAGCACAGGCGGAGCGCCGGGGCAGGGTGCCCGTATTTTGATTCGGGGAATTAACTCGCTCGACGTCAGCCGCGATAACCAGCCTTTATTTGTTGTTGATGGGATTCTGCTCGATAACAGCACCTCCGTTGGCTCTGCGAACTCGGGCGCTAGTTTGCGCGGTATGTCGAACCGGGCGTCGGATATTAACCCCGACGATATTGAGTCGATGAATATTCTGAAAGGTGGCGCGGCTACGGCCCTTTACGGTCTGCGTGGTGCGAATGGTGTGGTCGTTATTACGACCAAATCAGGAAAATCGGGTTCGTTCCGTACCAACTTCAGCAGTACGTATGGTTTTGAGAATGTTAACAAAATCCCCGAAACACAGGATAAATACACGATTGGGTTTTCGGGAGTTTATAACCCGCAGGATTTCTTCCCATCGTGGGGGCCAACCGTAGAAGAAGCGCGTAAAATCGACCCGACGCATCCCGAAAAACTGTACAACATTTACAAAGACGCATTCAACACGGGGCAGCAGTGGCAGAATAACCTGTCGTTTACGGGCGGCAGTGATCGGCTTACGTTCCTGACTTCTATTGGTCATCTGCGCCACGAGGGGGTGATTCCGTTTACCAACTTCAACCGGTTGTCGGTGCGGCTCAATACAAACGCTAAGATCAGCAATCAGTTCAGCATCGGTTCGTCGCTGAACTACATCAATTCAGGCGGTGATCGCTACAACGCCGACCGTTTCAACGAAAGCCTGAGCTATTGGTCGCCCCGCTGGGACATTCGCGACTACCTGAATGCCGACGGTACGTATAAAACCTACGGTAATGATAACCCCATTTATGGCGCCATGACCAACAAGCTCCGCGATAATGTGAACCGGCTTGTGGGTGGATTAACTTTTCTCTACAATCCGATGCCCTGGTTATCCTTAAGCTATCGGGCAGGATTGGATACGTATAGCGAAAATCGGCTTAGAACGGCTCCGGGCCCACAGGGTATTGCCGGAGAACGTTTGTTTGGAGACAACGCGCTGGGGTTTGTGTATCAATATAATTCCAGCTTCCGGGCCATTACATCCACGTTTACGGCCAGTGCAAACAAGAAATTTGGCGCCAACCTGAACACTACGTTACGGTTAGGGCATGATCTGTACGACCGCCGGGTTCGGGAATTTGGTGCAGAAGGAACTGAATTATCGGTTTATAATTATTTCGACCTGCGGAACGCCCGTACCGTTGTACCAAGCCAGAATAGTGAAGACTATCACCTGATGGGTATTTTCGGAGAGCTGACCCTCGACTGGAAAGACTATCTGTTTCTGACGCTGACGGGACGTAATGACCGTACGTCGTCGCTGCTGGCTCCGAACAACTCGTTCTTCTATCCATCGGCCAGTTTGTCGTATATCTTCTCGCAGCACATTAAACTACCCGAAGTCATTACGCAGGGTAAGTTCCGGGCTTCGTATGCACAGATTGGTAAGGATGCCGCCCCTTACTCGACTATTACGGGCTATTCGTCGTATCAGCAATTGCCATCGGGTACAACCGGGTTTACGCGCGGCTCTCTGCTGGGCGATCCGAGCCTACGGCCTGAGTTTACTAATACGTTCGAAACCGGCGTAGAAATGGGCTTCCTGAACAACCGACTGGGTGTTGATTTTACGTATTATAATTCGCTCAGTAAAGACCAGATTATTCGGGTCGACGTAACCTCAACAACGGGTTATGTGAATGCCGCTATCAATTCGGGTTCTATGCGTAACCGGGGCGTTGAACTGATTCTGCGTGGTACGCCGGTTAAGACGAACAAGTTCAGCTGGGATGTAAACCTGAACTTCTCGGCTAACCGAAACAAAATTCTGAGTATTCGTGAAGGCTTAACGGAGATTAACTATGCCTCGCAGTCGGGTTATGCCAACTCTACCGTAACCATGCGACTGGTTCCAGGTTATGCCTATGGTAATCTGTATGGCCGGTCCTATCAGCGATATTATGCTAATGCAGCCGATGCCAATGCGTCGCCCGTGCTTGACCGCAGTCGTCCTATTGTAATCGGAGCGAATGGTTTCCCAGTTATCAACACGACCCAGAAAATTATTGGTAACTCGCAACCCGACTGGATTGGTGGTCTGAACAATACGCTGCGTTACGGCAATTTCATGTTCACGGCGTTGTTCGATGCGCGCGTAGGGCAGGATCGGTATAACCAGATGGCGAACTGGTTCTCAGCGTTTGGTATCTCTAAAGAATCCGAAAACCGGAACGAAACTATTGTATTCGATGGTGTTTTGGCCGACGGAACACGAAACACCAAACCAGTTTGGCTTGGTCAGGGCAAAGGTCCTGATGGCGTTGACTATGGTATCGGTTTTTACCGGAACGTACATCGCGGATCTTCCGAAAACTTTGTTGAAGATGCATCGTGGTATCGGCTTCGGTCAGCCAGTTTGTCGTACTCGGTCCCTTCCTCGGTTCTGAAAAACAAGCTTTTCAGAAGTCTGTCGCTGAGCGTAACGGGCAACAACCTGCTTCTCTGGACAAAATACAGTGGCTATGATCCAGAAACCAGTTCAACCAGTGCGGGTAGTAATGTGGATGGCTTCACGGGCTTTACCTATCCTGCCGTGCGGAGTTTCCTGTTTACGATAAACGCTGGCTTTTAATTCCTGAAACGACTTATGAAATTACGTACTCAATATATCACATTAGCCACGGCCGCTCTTCTGTTGATGGGCGCCGGTGGTTGTAAGGAGGATTATTTCGACATGAAAGATAATCCGAACCTGATCAGTAATCCACCACTGAACTCGCTGCTGTCGACCACAACTCAGAAAACAGCCTATAGTTCGCAGCGGGTGGGGAACATTACGTCCTATTTTGTGCAGTATCTGGCCAGCCCTGGTGCCGGTGGCCAAACCGATACGTATCAGATTACAGACTATACCTCTACCTGGGATTACATCTATTTTGCCATGGCCGATCTGCGCGACATGAAGCTGAAGGCGCAGGAGCAAGGGGCAACCGACTACGTTGGGGTGGCCGATGTGATGCTGGCGTATCATCTTAATTTGATTGCCGATACGTTTGGGTCGGGACCATACTCAGATGCCTTTACGGGCACTACGTTAACGCCTACCTACGATTCAGAAGAAACGTTGTACACAACGGCTCTTGGCCTGCTCAACGAAGCAGTGACCGAACTGGCAAAAACGGACTCGAAAGTAAAACTGGCAGCCGCCAACGATTTGATTCACAAGGGTAGCAATACCGCCTGGCTCAAAACAGCTAACGCGCTGAAAGCCAGGATGCTGAACAAGGTGTCGAAGAAAAGTACGTACAAACCAGCCGATGTACTCGATGCTGTATCGAAATCATACACGGCTAATACCGACGATGCCCAGATGTCGTCATATTTGCTACGTAGTCCGTGGGCTGCCGTGGCTCGTAATAATGCCGCCCTGGTACTCGATGGCTGGCTATCCAATCAACTGGTTAATCAACTGAATGGTACTACGTATGGCCTATTCGATCCACGTATCGAAAAAATTACCGACAAAACCGTAAACGGTACGTATGTCGGTACCCGCAATGGGCAGGGTAATGTGGGCGGTAATAACACGGTGAAAGACGAAGTCTATATTTCACTCAACTCGACCTGGACCGGTGATGCATCGCCGTTGTTTATTGTTACTAATGCCGAAATGAGATTTGTGGAAGCAGAAGCGGCCCTACGGTCGGGCGATAAAGCGCGTGCCTATACCGCTTATCTGAACGGGATTCGGGCCAACATGGATAAATTCGGTGTGGCGGCTGCCGCTCGTGATGCTTACGTAGCTAATGCTGCGGTCAGTGTAGGAGCTGATGCCTTGACTCTTGATCTGATTTTCAAGGAAAAATATGTCGCTACGTATTTAAATCCAGAAGCCTGGAACGACGCCCGGCGGTTTGATTATAAGTACAAGGGCTTTACGTTGCCGCTCAATGCTGCGCTTGGTACTTCCTTTATTCGGCGTGTGGCCTATCCGAACGGCGAAATCTCGAAAAACGGCAAGAACGTACCGGCTGACGTACCGCTATCGACTCCGCTTTGGTGGGATAAGCAATAGTGTTTGCAAGATCATTGAAATGACAGAAGCGCGGGCCTAAACCCGCGCTTCTGTTTTTGCTGCCTTCTGGCTTATGACACTCTGGCAAACAAATCATTTAAGCCTTCACTCATGGTCGGGTGCGTGTAAATGGTATCCCGCAGTACCGTATAATCGAAGCGGGCTCGCATGGCCAGTTGTACCAGATTGATTAATTCATGGGAATCGGCACAGAACAGGGTACACCCTAGAATTTGATCTGTATCGGCATCGACAATACATTTTAAGAGCCCTGCGGGTTCTTTTAACAGCTGCGCGCGCGTAATGGAAGCTGCCGGTAGCGTCGCTACGTTGATGCGATACCCTTTGGCTAAAGCTTCCTCTTCACGCAGCCCAACATGAGAAAAAGGAGGACTGGTGAACAAACTGAAAGCAACCAGGTTTCGATCCAGCAGTGTATAGGGTTTACTGTTGAAGAGTTGACTACGAATGATACGATAGTCGTCCAGCGATATGTAGGTAAACTGAGGGCCGCCATTAACATCCCCGATTGCCCAGATGTGAGGAACGTTGGTCTGTAGACGTTCATTAACCCGAATATATCCTTTGACGTCCAGTTCCACACCGGCGGCTGCTACGTTCAATCCTTCTGTGTAGGGGTGTCTGCCCGTAGCTACCAGTATGGCGGAGGTCTGAATGGATTGTTGATTGCCTTCCTGACTCCGAAAGAGAACCGTATCCTGTTGACCTTCGCCAGGAATGATTTCATCTACGCTTACCCCCAGTTCAATCCGAATGCCTTTGGCAACCAGCGTAGCCAAAACGGCATCTGCCATATCCCGATCCTCATTAGGCAGGAAATGGGCTGACCGATCCAGAATCGTGACCGTAGCACCGTATTGCGCGTACATAGTGGCGAACTCCAGCGCAATGTATCCGCCACCAATAATGACCAGCTCGCTGGGGAGTTGCTGCTGATCGATAAGGGTTGTGCTGGTAAACACACGCTGGCTTTGCTCAATACCTGGAATAACCGGAATGATGGGTTTGGCGCCGGTGTTGATGAAAATTCGCTCCGCTTCGATGACTATTTCTTCGTCGGTATCGATAAGTCGAACGGAAACCTGGTGGGGAGAGACGAAACTGGCTTTACCGGTGATTACTGTGGCATTGGGCGACTGGTCAACCATGTTGAAATTGCGTTGCCGGAGCGCAGCCGTCAGCTGATCCTTTTCCTGAATTGATTCGGGGTATGGCTTACCCAGTTCGCCATTGTGGATAAGAAATTTGGTAGGAATGCAGGCAATGTTGATGCAGGTACCGCCATACATAAGCGGAGATTGTTCAACCAGCGCTACCGTCCAGCCCTGATTGGCCAGATAAGCGGCCAGGGTTTTTCCTCCTTTGCCAAAACCAATAATTAGGGCATCATACGAACTGTGGATCGATTTCATTTTTGAGGATAGGGATATGCCTTAAAAGTTATGATAGTTAGTAGGAAAGGTAAGTCGAGCCAGCAACAAAAAAGCGTAGCGATGCCAGTAGCTCCACTACGCTTTTAGGTATGTTTTCGGAATAAACTACTGGACAGGTTCCTGCTCAGCAACCACCGGAACATCCTTAGGCGGGTGTTGACTCCAGTACGTAGCGAGTAACGAGCCGGTTGTATTCATGATCGGGCCAAACAGGGCAGGAGCAAGACCTACAGTAGCTACCTTACCCAGTTGAACAGCAATGCCAGAGGCCAGACCGCCATTTTGCAGACCAACTTCAATGGCAACGGTGCGGCAGCTTTGTTCGTCCATGCCAAACAGTCGGGCCGACCAATAGCCGAACGTGAAGCCCATCAGATTATGAATTAGAACGCAGAAAGCCAGTGTCCAGCCAACGGTCAGCAGACTATCGCGACCGGCTGCGGTAATGATGGCAACGATCAGAACAATGCCCGCCATAGAAATCAGCGGCATCACTTTGTTGATAATAACGGCTGATTTATGGAAAATGCGATTCAGAATTAACCCGACAACAACGGGTAAAATCACGATCTCAATAATTTCGACCATCATCTTCAGGAACGAAATCTCAATGAACTGACCAGCCAGCAGCTTCATCAAGGCAGGCATCAGGAAAGGTGCCATCAACGTCGACAGCGTCGTTACCGTAATAGAAAGCGGTACGTTGGCCTTGGCGATGAAGCACATGACGTTCGATGCGAGCCCGCTGGGCGAACAACCGATCAGCACCACACCAGCGGCAATTTCAGGCGGAAAATCGAACGTAGTGGCCAGGGTAAAACCCAGCAATGGCATGATCAGAAAATGGCAGGCAACCCCCACAAAAACAGCTCGTGGCTGCTGAATAACACCTTCAAAATCCTTAATCGACATGGTTGTTCCCATGCCAAGCATAATAATCTGTAGTAAAGGCACAATGAGCTTCTTCAGCGGGAAGCCATTAATCTCAGTAAATGGTCCTGGAAAAGACAATGCTACAGCAACGGCCGCAATAATCAGGGCCGTGTAAATAAGATTCTGATACGATGAACGAGCGTTTGTTTCGGCTTTCATGTAACTAGCTAAATCGGGCCGGTTGTTAGCAATCAGGCCCAGGCAAAGAGTTAGGTTTTAGGTACGGTGGACGTAATAACTCCACCGTATCTAAAAAGCAGCTCCTTATGGCAAGCTACTCAATACGCCTTCTTTCAGCGAATAGGTCGATGTTTTGATCCTTGAGATTCCAAACGTTTTGAGAATATAGTCGATCAGACAGACGGCTACAACGATCATATCGACCCGTAATTCAATCATGCCGGGAAGTTGCATTCGCTCTGTATGATCCCTGCCAACCAGTAGTTGACAAGACCGGTAGAACTCCTCAACGGGAAGCGTGAAAGCGGTTTGTTCCGGATCAGGCAGATGATTGTATTCGTGCATGTACCACATATCGACCAACGTATCGAACGAACCCGACGAGCCAACCAGCGCATTCGGTTGGTACTGGTGAATGGCGTTGGCCAATGGTAATAGTTGTTCCTGAAAATAATCGTATAGCCGACGCCTATTACCCGGACTAATTGGATCGGTAGCCATGAACCGTTCGAGTAGGCGCTGACCACCAATTTCGAAGCTTTGTTTCCAATAAATACGCTGCTGATTACCGAGAATAAATTCAACACTCCCTCCACCAATGTCGATAATTAACGACGTAGCGTCGTTTAGCGTACCGGCCATCCGAACACCTTTATAGATGTAGTCGGCTTCGGTATCGCCCGAAATAACCTGAATCTGAACGCTCGTTGCTTGCCGAACCTGATCAATAAATTCCTGTTGGTTGCGGGCCACCCGAATGGCGCTGGTGCCGATGGCTGCCACCTGTTCCGGGGCGATAGCAAACTCGTCGAGAACCTTCCGGAAGTAAGTCAATACAGTTAAGGCCCGTTCGATAGCCTCTGCCGTGATAATCCCCTGATTAATACCGGCCTGCCCAATTTTAGCGGGCCGACTTTCCCGGAATAACGTTTTATACGACTGATCGATCTTCTCAACGATGAGTAAGTGGAACGTATTGGTACCTAAATCGATAATGGCTTGTTTCATAGATGCAAATCTATTACCTTTGCCGTCCGGTTTTAGCTAAAACAGAATATTATAACATGCTAATTGTTAACGTAAAAGACAACGAGTCGATCGACAAAGCCCTCAAGCGCTTCAAAAAGAAGTTTGAGAAAACGGGCGTGTTGCGGCAGTTGCGGTCGCGGACGGCTTTCCAAAAACCGTCGGTAAAGCGCCGTACTGAGATTATCAAAGCTACCTACAAAGAAAGAATGTACGGTAACCACAACGAGCAATAGGCTCAGTGGTAGGCAATGATGTTCGGCTGTACTAGTCGATAATCGCTGAATGCGCAGTCAGCGATTTCTGAAACAGAACTATGAAAATCCGCAGGCTCAGGCTTGCGGATTTTTTGTTTCTACCCAAATCATGATCACCATTGCCTGATTTTGTGGCCATAAACAGCATAAAAGAGCAGGTATAGATAACAGGGGAGAAGAACCCAGTATGCCTCGCGGAGTGAGAAACTATCGGCAAAGTAGCCGTACACCAACGGCATCAGGGCATTACCGCATAGTCCCATAATTAGTAACGAAGCGCCTGCTTTTGTGAAGCGTCCCAGCCGGTCCATCGCCAGTGGCCAGATACCCGCCCAAATCAGCGAATTAGGCAACCCTAAGCTTACCAGAAACCAGAACGATACGGGCATGGTATGACCAAATAGCGTAATGGTGCCGGGTGCCAGAATAATTCCCAGGCTAAACAAACTGCCTAGAAGCGTACAGATACGTAGCGCGTTGACCTGTCGGATAAACCGGGGAATGGTTATAATACCGATAATGTAGCCCCAGATCGTAGCAAACAGGATGTAGGAGGGAAACCCTTTCGCTTCCAGCAACGTAACGCCCATTGAACTGGCATACCCGATAACGGTATCGATAGCAATAACCTGCGAGCCGACGTGGAAGAAGATGGCCAGAGCGCCCAGCACTAGATGCGGAAACTGAACTACGCTGGTTTTATCAGAATTCGCAATCAGGATTTCTGCACTCTCCTGTTCCGTATCAATCTCGGGTAGTGAAGAAAAACGAATAAATAAGCCCAGGCCGAACAGGACGGCACTCACGCAGGCGTAGGGAACCATAACCCGGCGGATGAGTTCGTCGAGCGCCACACTACGTGCTTCAGCCGTCATTTGGGGCAATTGCTTGAATAACTCGGCGTCGGAGGATCGCAGAATTACGGCTGCAAACAACAGCGGAGCCACAATACCGGCGGTTTTGTTGCAGATGCCCATGATGCTGATTCGTTGGGCAGCTCGCTCAATAGGGCCTAAAATCGTTACGTAGGGATTTGATGCCGTTTGCAGAATGGCCAGCCCGGTACCAATGGTGAACAAGCCCGTCAGGAACAGCCCATACGTGCGGGTGTATGCCGCCGGAACAAAAAGCAGTGCGCCCAGCGACATGATGAAAAAACCAACCATCATACCTCGCTTGAACCCTACTTTCTTCAGCAGTACCGATGCGGGCATCGACATTACCAGATACGAGATGTAGAAGGCGAAGGCAACCAGATAGGACTGAAAATGCGTCAGTTCGCAGGCGATCTTGAAATAAGGAATCAGGATTGAGTTGATCCACGTAACGAAGCCGAACACAAAAAACATGATCCCTATGATGATGATCGGTCCTGTTGTGTTTGGTGTTCTGGCAGCCTTGTTATCCAATGTATCGGTAGTAACCATAGTCAGAAGCAGTTAAGCAACGGCAATAAAGAGTCTACTACGTTAACGATCCGTATGAGTCCTGATCGACATACAACGTACAGTTGGGGTGCTGACGAAGAATAGAAGCCGGGCATTCCGTTGTAATCGGGCCGGTGAGCATGGCTTTCACCGCTTCGCGTTTTGTTTTTCCAGGAACAACGCAAAACAGGTGCTGGCCTGCTAATAAGGTGGGAATAGTTAGCGTCAATGCTTCCTGGGGGACATCGTCGAACGTAGCGAAACAGCCGTCGTTGACCTGTTGTTGCCGACAGATGGTGTCCAATTGAACACGTTTAATTACGTCTGGATCATTAAAATCGGCTACGGGCGGATCGTTGAATGCCAGATGCCCATTTTCACCGATACCCAGACACACCATATCAATTGGCGCTTCTTCGATCAGTTGTTTGTACTGCTTGCAGGCTTCCTCTGCGCCCAACGAATCATCGATCAGGTTGACAGTACGTGGCGATACGTTCCCAAACAGTTTCTCGGTTAAAAAATGACCGAACCGTTGCGGTGCATCGGCAGGTAGGCCGACATATTCATCCATATGAAATACGTCGATGCGCGACCAGTCAATTGCTTCGTCGTTGGCTAAATAGGCCAGCATCTCATTTTGCGACGGCGCGGCTGCAAAGACAATCCGAAGGACCTCCCGATTAGCCAACAGTTCTCTGATTTTGGCCGCAATGTCTATACCGGCGGCTGTGCCCATATCCTGTCGGTTCTCAAAAACGCGCACTGCCAGGGCATCCACTTGCTCAATTACTGGTTTCATTGTAAAAGTCTTTTCTAATCATAAACGTATTTAAAAGCCGAGTCTTCCTGATTGAATCGTTAGGGCGTACTGGCCGTTTGCGGGCTGCTGTAGACAATAGTTCCCCCAACTATCGTGGTGCTGACCGTGAACGCATCATCGAACACAACCAGATCGGCGTCTTTTCCTGCCACGAGTGAGCCTTTACGCGATGCTACGCCCATAATTCGGGCAGGTGTGGTGCTGGCCATCCGAACGGCATCGAGCAGCGATACGTCGGCCAGTTGTACTATGTTCCGCACCAGTTGATTGGCGGTAGCGACGCTCCCCGCAAAGGCCGATCGGTCGGGGAGTTTGGCTACGCCATCTTCAACCAGAACAGGCAGTCCGTTTTTGAGTGAGCCAAGTATACTAGGGCCTTCGGGCATACCAGCTGCCCGCATGGCATCCGTAATCAACGCGATTCGGTCGGCCCCTTTGATTTTGTAAACCAGTTTTAGCAGGGGCGCAGGGAGATGAATGCCATCGGCAATAAGTTCAACATCCATGTCGAGCAACAGCGCGCTTTCAATAGCGCCTGCGTACCGAAAGGCGTTCCGGCGGGTTACGCCCGACATGGCCGAATAAAGATGAGTCGCCAGTGTATAGCCATTCTCGTAAGCCTCCAGCACCTCATCATAGACGGCGTCGGTATGGGCAATGGCGGCCAGAATGCCTTTATCGCGCAAGCGACGGCCAAATGGAACAGCCCCTTCCAGTTCAGGAGCCGCGCTCCACCGGAGAATGGATGACGAATAAGCCAGAATTTCCTCATATTCAGCTGGGTCAGGATTGCGGATGTAGCGCGGGTCCTGAGCACCGCGCTGGCTCATCGCAAAATAAGGTCCTTCGAGATGCATACCCAGCAGATTGGCTCCCCGGCGATTTTTTCGGGTAGCTCGTTCGTAGTGGTCGAGCGTTTTGAGCAGGTCGTCTTTTTCGGCCGTCAGCGTGGTCGGTACCAGCGACGTAGTGCCGTATTGAGCATGGAGTTCGGCAATCTTTATGAAAGCGGTATCGGTGCCGTCCATAAAATCGTGACCTCCACCGCCATGAACGTGGATATCGATAAAGCCCGGCGCTATGTAGCGTCCTTTTACGTCCAGTTCGAGTGCATCCGGTACGTCGACATCCCGGTCGTGTACACCGGCAATGATCCCATCCTGAATAACAACAGTACCGCCCCGAACTGATCGGAAAGGAGTAATGAGCGTACCGTTTTTAAGCTTGATGTAGCTCATGGTATGGCTGATAAAATCGGCGATTAAACGGTTGGCTCCCAGCCTGGCTGATACGTCCGTTTCCAGAGCTTTTCGGCTTCTTTGTTATTTTTGATATGACCGTTCGATGGGTCGATGTTAAGCATACCGCCCGACCGCAGTGCGATGTTGCCTAACTGGCAGAGTAGCGTGCTTTTATGACCGCCATCAATATCAGAAGCCAGTGGCGTTCCTTTTTTGATGCTGTCGAAAAAATTCTGAATGTGAATGGCATCCAGCGCCTGCGACGGATTCATCCGATTGCGAGGATCAATCTGAAGATCATTTTTAACGTCTTTAACCAGTTTATTGTCCAGGTCAAAGACTTTATATGAATTGCCGGACTCGATTAGTAGTGAGCCCGATTCACCATAAAATATGACGCCTACGCTGTTGCCTTCCACAGTACGACCATTGCAACTGCGGCCTTCCCAGGTCATCGACGTATTGTTCGGAAACTCCAGACTGATGACCTGCGTATCGGGTGTTTCCCAATCGTCTTTGTAGCGATAGCGCCCGCCCGTGGAGGTTACTTTGGTGGGAAAGTCGACGCCTAAGCCCCAGCGCATCAGATCGAGCATGTGCGTTCCGTTGTTGAGTGCTTCACCGGTGCCCCAATGCCAGAACCAGTGCCAGTTGTAGTGAATGAGATTATCTTTAAAAGCCCGACGCGGAGCTGGCCCCTGCCATAACTCATAGTTCAGCCAGTCGGGAACGGCTGTTTCTTTACCGACGCCGATGGAAGCGCGATTATTAGTATACCATCCTTTTACAAAATACGGTCGGCCAATTACGCCACTCTGTACCTCCCGAATTGCCTGCGCTACGTTGGGCCATGATCGGCGCTGGTTACCCATCTGGATAACATTCTTGTATTTTTTGACGGCGGCTACCAGCAGTTCGCCCTCATGTGGATTGTGGCTACAGGGTTTCTCGAGGTACACGTGCTTGCCTGCTTTTGACGCGAGAAGGGCGGCTGGTGCGTGCCAATGATCGGGGGCCGCAATGATTAAGGCATCCAGGTCTTTGTTTTCCAGTGCATTCCGGAAATCCGGTTCGTTTTTAGGCTTCATTTGCTGGAGGCCTTCAACCGTTTTTAAACACTTGTCGGCTGCCCGTTGATCAACATCTGAAACCGAGATTACCTCGCTGTTTGGTTGCAGGGCAAAATTGCTGGCCAGAGCCAGCCCACGGCTATTTACACCCATCATACCAACCCGCACTTTTTCATTAGATCCCAGAATACGGCCGTAACTGCTGGCACTAAAGCCGGGCAGAACACCTCCTACTGACAAGGCTACCGTACCGGCAATAGTCTGTCTGATAAAATGTCGGCGAGAGCCGTTGGCATGAGCCGTGCCATCGTTTTCCATAAATAGAGGAAGGGTTTAAGAATGTCAGAAATAGTAAGTTAGCTACCGGCTTTTCCGTTTCGCTTTCTCCAGAACACTGGCCAGCGTAACAGCAGCGCCACCCTGCCGTTTGCTTTCGTCGGCGGCTTCCATAAAAGCGAAAATTTCGATTGTTTCGTCGGGCGAGACGGGCGTTTTTCCCGTTTCAAAATACGTAATGATTTCTTTCAATAAGGGATTGTAGCCTTCGTAAGGACCTAGTGTAACAGGGCCGGTTTGCGTATAAACAGTGCCACCGTATTCATGCTTGCCAGTACGCGTTCCCCGGAACGTACCAATACGTCCATCGGCCCAGGTTCCAACCACTACGTCGGTACCGTCGGTATGGACCCGAACGACCTGCTGGCAGCCGGTTCCCATAGCGGTATAGAGTGTTTCAACGCCGTGTATGCCGTACCAGAAAAAGTCGGGATGCGTTTTTTCCAGCACAGCCGGACTAAACGTATCAGCGCCCACGACCTGTTTTCTATCAACCCGCTCCATCCCTTTAATATAGCGTAGTGAGGAAGCCGAGAAAAGAGGAATATTGGCCGAGCGGGCTAGCTCAAAAATAGCCAATACGTCGTCTAGGGAAGCCGCAATTGGTTTGTCGATAAAAACCCGTTTTTTGGCTTTTAGAACCTGTTTAACCTGATCGAAGTGGAGCCGACCGTCGTTTGTTTCGAGCAGGACGACATCTACTTTTTTCAGCAAGTCATCAATTGAGTCAACGATCTCAACATCCAGTTTTTTTACTTCGTTGATATAGTCCTGGATTCGTTTGGCACTGCTTTCGATGGTCTTACTGCCATACGGATAGGCGGCAACAATTTTGTACCCTGCATAGTCTGAACCAGTCCCATTCAAGGCTTTGGTGAAAGCTACGCTATGGGATGTATCCAACCCAATAATACCGACGCGTTTACCCGGCTCTATCAGCGTTTTAGTGGGCCAAGACATGGGCGTTAAGCCGATAGTCAGTCCGCCAAGAGTAGCTTTCTTTAAAAATAAACGACGGGTTGGCTGTTGAGAGTTGGGCATAGAGCAGGGACTAGCAAAAGGCTAAAAGTTGAAACTTAGATAAATTTACGTGTCCCTGGTCCACAATAACGATGGCTACGTTGGTCCAACGAGCAATTTTGTTAAAGCCCTGTGTTCCCTTTTCATGGAGTAGGCAATGTGTTAGGAGTACTATAAATAAATGCCAGTCTGGTTGAATACTACTCCTTCCGGTTAAGCGTAGAGGCTTATATTTATAGAGAAGCCTTGAGAACTTACTTATTCGACGCAGAAGGCAGGCTTTTCAGTGCTTCGGCTACATCGATAGGGTAGTCAGATTCAATAATACTCGCTCCGTCCTCAACGATAGACCGATACGCCGAAAAACGTTCGGCTGCGTCTTTGGCTTTGTCGTACGTGGAGGCCGCCGAAATCATGCACATAATACCTCTGGCATTCAGCAAGGTGTATAATTCTTTATTTCCAGGCTTCACCGTGGGGCCGATATACGCAATCATGTTGGCGGCTGGAATACCCGCTTTTTCATAGGCGTCCCATTCCTGTCGGTTGCGAACGAATGTCGAAAACATCAGGTTAGGATTCGTGCTTAGATAAAACTGAGCTTCGGCGGGAGAATGGACGGTGAGCATCACAAAGGCATCGGCCTTGTGCTTCCTGATAAGAGCCGCTGTCGTAGCCAATGGTACGTCTTTATGGTCCAGATTCAGCACTGTTCTACCACGTGCCCACGTAATGGCTTCGTCCAGCGTTGGTATTCGGGAAGTTGTTACGTTCCCGGCTGCGTCTTTCAGACGTAGCGTTTTCAGCTCGGTCCAAGTATAATCAGACAGTTTTCCGGTGCCGGTTGTGGTACGGTCCAACGTAGCGTCGTGCAGTAAAACAATCACACTGTCTTTGGTCAGGCGAGGGTCTATTTCAAAAAAAGCAGGCGTATGTTTTAGCGTATTTTCGAACGTAGCAATCGAATTTTCCGGGAAACCTGCTACCATTCCGCCCCGGTGCCCGCTAATGATGGGAGTTTTCTTAGTGTCCCATTGGAAAAAAGCGTGAAGATCCCGAACTGTTTTTATGGGGAGTCGATGCAGGTTCTGCGCCTGGATAGCCGATGAGCAATTAATGAAAAGAAAAATAACAGGTAGTTGAAGAGATAGAAGTAATTTCATTACGTAGCGCGATTGTCAGTAGCAGAATTGGTACGTTGAAATTGCGAGTTTTTGCAGAGCTTTCGGTAAACGATTGAATAAATAATTGTTAACACGTAGCTGTCTGCCTGAAGCATTTTACGCAAAAATTGCGGATTCGTTTCGGTAAAGTCGGTAAGTTTGTCATACAAACAAGGTGTCATTTATGAATCAGCAACCTCCTTCAGGCGCTCTTGACGGTTCAGATTTTCTCCAGTATATCCGTTACGAAAAACGGCTAAGTCATCATACCGTAACGGCTTATGCCAAGGATATGGAGCAATTCGGTACGTTTCTGTCTACTGAGTGCAACGTCGATCAGCCCGAGAAGGCCGACTATCGGCAGATTCGGTCGTGGATTGTTAGTTTGGTGGAAAGTGGGTTGGATAAGACGTCGGTGAATCGAAAAATTGCGACGCTACGTAGCTACTACAATTTTTTGCTACGTCGGAAAGTGATTCCATTTGACCCAATGACGAAAGTACAGGCACTGAAAGCCAGTAAGAAATTGCCGGTTTACGTCGAAGAAAAGCCAATGGAAGCGCTGTTGAACGACGTTGAGTTTCCAAATACGTTCGATGGCATTCGCGACAAACTTGTGCTGGAACTCCTGTATGGGACGGGCATTCGCCTGAGTGAGCTGATTGGCCTGAAAATCACCGATGTCAATCTCTACGAAAAGAATATTACGGTTTTAGGCAAGCGGAATAAACACCGTATTGTACCCCTTACGCAGCCATTGTTTGAGCTTATTCAGCAATACATCCAGCTAAAAGACGAATTTTTTGCCGGGCAGGCCGATCCGAACTATCTGATCGTCAGTGATAAAGGAATTGCGGCTTACCCGGTGCTAATTCAACGTATCGTAAAGCGTCATCTGAACGTAGTAACAACGCTGGAAAAGAAGAGCCCGCACGTATTGCGGCATTCCTTTGCGACGCACCTACTGAATCGGGGTGCCGATCTGAATGCCATCAAAGATTTGCTGGGACACAGTAGTTTGGCGGCAACGCAGGTTTATACGCATACGAGCCTGGAGCAACTCAAGAAAACCTACGACCAGGCGCACCCAAAGGCAAAGAAGTAATTTAGCGGCAGCAATAGGCTATTGGCTGCGTTATGTTGATTCAGGCCGATTCAATAAGGCTTCCACTTCCGATTTTAAAATGGGCAAGTGGCGAATGACAACGCCCCAAATGACTTCATCGGAAACAGAGTCATAACCATGAATTATTCTGTTTCGGGTATCGACTATTTTTCTTGAGTTAGTGACAGCTATTGTTTCATCGTGTTTTAAGATACGACTAAGTGCCTCTCCAATAATTTCAAGATTACGCTCTACGGCACGTTTTGTCCGCAAGTCTTTTTGATAAGTTATGAATTGTTTGGGGGTATCGCTAAAAAAGCTTTCAATTTCCTCAATGGCATTCAGGATATCGTAAAGCCAGGCTTTTACGTCATTCGCCATATACAAGTTGCCTTTGTTGGGTAACAGCTTGTTTGAAATAGGGATTTTTTATGGCCTTTTCCTCTAATAAGTCAACGGGGCGCTGCAGTACCTCCTCCAGGGAAAATTTTAAATCAAAATAATTATCGGCGTAATCTTCTACGTCAATGGCTGCGAAATCCACAATTAAATCAATATCACTGTTGTTGTCGAATTTGTCAGTCAGGATCGAACCAAAAGCATAGAGTCGTTTAACCCTATGTGTTTCACATAGTTTGGTGATTTCTTTGGTATATCGGTCTAATCGATTCATAGTAGAAAAGGATAACCGAGTTTACATCAATTTTCGGGTAAACTAGGACCAACGCCGAGGCTCGCGCTTTAGTAAAGTTACAAAGATGAGTATATATGGGCTAATCTATTTTCCTTATGATATTTTTGTCCTATGAATATCGCGCAAATGAGCCAGACGCTGTTCTACCTGATTGAACAGCAACCCGATTCCGAAAAGGCGGTTAGTTATCTCCGGCAACAGGCCGACGCGTTTCAGGCGAATCCGCAGGTGGCGGTTTTTTATCGCGTTTTTACGGCCATGCCCCGCTTTGTTGGTAAGCGTATGATTGAGGTTCCGGCGGATATGGCTTTCGCCATAGAACGCATACGTCCTGGTTTTACGGTTACAGACTGGACTCTCGATCGGCTGGCGCGGGTGTGGTGGTTGCTTCAGTTGCCTATCGATGATCAGACGTATTACGTGAAAACGATTTCTGAACTGTTTAAAGCGGGTGAACTGAATGAATTAGTGGCACTTTATTCGTCTTTACCGGTGCTGGCCTTTCCTGAATCATGGCGTTTTCAGGCAACAGAAGGCATACGTAATAACATCGCTGATGTCCAGTCGGCAATAATGCTTCATAATCCGTATCCGGCCGACTATTTCGATGAGGCCGCCTGGAATCAGTTGATCCTGAAAGCATTTTTTACTGATAAAGACGTAACGCAGATCATTGGTCTGCACGAACGAAAAAACGCCCGACTTGCGCAAACGCTGGCCGATTATGCCGCCGAACGTCGTGCTGCCGGACGCAGTTTGCCCACCCATTTGGAGGAGCTTTTGGGGTAAGTTTTCAGTTTATAGTTTATAGTTGGCTGACGCTAGGTATTTACTGACGCGTCAGCCAACTATAAACTATAAACTGAAAACTCCTTAGTACCACCGATAAACAATACCGGCGGAAAGCATCAGAGACGGACTACTGTTTTTCAGCATATCGTAGTTGAAAAATACGTTCTGATATTGAGCCTGGATTTCAGCACCAAGTCCGTTTTCCCGCTGCCCGTAATATTTAATGCCGATAGCTGGCGCAATAGCCCCTTTGAAGCCCGTTTTCTGATCAGCCAGCGTACCGAAATAATTGGTATAATCAACAAACGCGCCCCCTCCCGCAAACTGAATGTAAGGCCGGATAGCCGCTGCATTGTCGGCGAAGTAGTAAGAGAGCGATGCCATAGCCGGGATAATGGATAGCGTTCGGGTTTGCACGGCCGAAATATCCTGTCCCGCCGTGCCATCGGAATAACTATATACCTGCCGTCCTAACTTCTGCTGCGTGTATTGATAACCCGTTTTCAGTCCGAGCGAAAAGCGTTGCGGAAAAAGCCATTCGCCTTCCAGCGCAAAGTTCGTTGGCGAAACTTTATCAATGTAGCCTTTTTGACCGCCAAGTGGCATCGATACACCGTACCGGGCCGCAATGTTGAACGTAACGTAGCGTTGGTAGGGCGATTCAAATACGTTGGCGTATTCTTCACGATTACTCTGTGCCCAGGCCGACGTAGTAAATGATAGCAAGGCAATCAATCCCGAGGCAATCCTGCCTGGGGCAATCCAGCCTGGGTTAATGAATGATATGAACGATTTCATGATAGCTTAGTTGGATGCCCGTAAATAGGGTGATTGATTAAAAATGGCCGTAGTGGCTGCGTCTACATCCTGTTGGGTTGTTACGTCGGCACCACGTATCGTTGCGCTGTAGAGCACATTAAGCTGCGCTTCTGTGCCGGGGCTGGTGGTCGGTCGGTTTTTCAGATCAACTACCTGAATTTCCCAGTACTGGTCGGCTACCTGATACGTGTAGTAACTCGGGTAGTATGGGTTGTAGCCGCCCAAACCACCGAATCCGCCACCCCAGTAGCCGCCGTAGTAACCATAGGGATCGACGCCAACACCTGTGTAGAGGTTGTTGACTCGAATAATTGCCACACCCAGATCAGCGGCCTGACCACGGTTCACTCGCTGAAAGCCACGACTGGTGAAGGCACTGGCCACATTGGCTACAAACCGGCTTTCGATAGGCCCCAGCGATGGCTGATACCCCGTATTCGACTCAATGACGACCGAGTCGGGTAAGCTAAACGTTTTATACTGGTTGAAGTTAATCGACCGATCATAATTCGTGATGTAAACCGGGCTGTCGGCGGGACTCAAATTATTAATCGCATTCTCTTTGCAGGACGTAAATCCTACCACCAGCGTTAGAAGTAGTGCAGAGTAGAGGGCCCATTTCTTTTTTTGGGGCTGTTGATGCCGTACCATCTTTGTATTTGTTGAGTGTTTCAAAAATCAGACTATTGTCCTACGTATATAACGACGCGCAACGAAAATGTTATATCTGTTTATAAAACGAAAGTGCTAAGTAAGGGTTTGTAAAGAGTGGGTTAAAATATGGCTAAAAATTCGTTGCGGATAGAGCCGGATTTTTACGGAACTTTGCCCGTCGATTCTTCTATTTTCAGTAGAGTGCCTTTAATACAGAATTGCTCATGGATTTTATGGATTCTATTCGTGGCATGTCGTTCTTCGATATGCACGTGCACATGACCTCCCGAACCACCGACGATTACCAGGCAATGGCCGATGCGGGTGTGGTTGCTATGATTGAACCGGCTTTTTGGTTAGGCCAGCCTCGTACGGGTGTCGATTCGTTTCGGGATTATTTTGCCAGTCTGGTAGGGTGGGAGCGATTTAGAGCCTCTCAGTTCGGTATTCGGCATTATTGTACCATTGGTTTGAATTCCAAAGAAGCCAATCAGGAAGAACTAGCCGAACAGGTTATGGAAATTCTGCCATTATTCATCTATAAAGAAGGGGTTGTTGGCGTCGGTGAAATCGGGTTCGATGATCAGACGGCGGCTGAGGAAAAATATTATCGGGCTCAGCTGGATCTGGCTAAAGAAGCGGGTTTGCCTGTGCAGATTCATACGCCCCACCGCGACAAAAAGCAGGGCACCAGCCGCAGTATGGATATTGCGCTGGAGCATGGTCTGGAGCCTGGTATGGTGATTGTTGACCACAATAATGAGGAAACAGTGCGCGAGGTTCTGGACCGTGGATTCTGGGCTGGATTTACCATTTATCCATTTACCAAGATGGGTAATGAGCGTATGGTGGAGATTGTGAAGCAATACGGTCCTGAACGTATTATGATCAACTCCGCTGCCGACTGGGGTATCAGCGATCCGCTGGCTGTTCCGAAAACCGCTGCGTTGATGAAGCAAAACGGCATTTCAGACGAAGCGATTCGACTTGTTACGTTTACCAACGCGGTTACGGCATTTGCGCAGAGTGGTCAGCTTAGTCTCGAAGAGCTGACGCAGCCGCTATCCATCGACCAAAGCCAGCGTTATAATGGAAGTTCTGTTCTGCGCGGTGGGCAGGCCCCAAGAGTCGATAAAGAATCAACGATAATTAAATAGTTGAATGGGTTGTGGCGCTACTGCAACCCATTCAACGTCAGCATAATGGTAAAAGCTCTGCTTTCGCTTACTCGCCCAGCCAATCTGGTTACGGCCATCGCCGACGTATTAGCTGGTATGGCCATTGCCGGTTATTTTCTCATACCGAATCCCCCACCAGCGGCAGTGGGCTTGCTGGCGTTAGCAACGGTAGGCTTATATGGCGGAGGAGTAGTTTTCAATGACGTATTTGATGCCGAACTCGATGCTGTTGAGCGTCCGGAGCGGGCTATTCCGAGTGGAGCTGTGAGTAAAAACGCGGCTATTGGCCTAGGGGTTGGTTTGCTGGCAGTAGGCATTGGCGCTTCTTTTCTGGTCAATCCAACGGCGGGTTTGCTGGCGATTGCGATTACCGTTGCTTCACTAGTTTATGACCGTTTCGGCAAACATCATAACTGGTTAGGACCTGTTAATATGGGGCTGTGTCGAGGATTGAATCTCTTGCTGGGAGTCAGCATTATTCCAGAACAGGTATTGCCTTGGGCTTGGGTTGGTCTGGTGCCAATTGCTTATATAGCCGCCATTACAATGATCAGCCGGGGGGAAGTACATGGCGGGAGTGTTACTACGCTACGTTCGGCTGGATTGCTGTATGCTTTGGTTATTGGTTGCGTAGCCGCACTGGCGCAACAACGGCAGCAACTTGGAACCGCTTTTCCCTTTTTGATTCTATTTGGCTATTACATTTTCCCTCCGCTCTGGCGGGCTGTTCGTGAGCCGATAGGTCAGAATATTGGTTTGGCCGTTAGAGCGGGCGTACTCTCCTTAATTGTTATGAACGCGGCCTGGGTAGCTGCTTTCGCTTCGTTTCCGTTAGCCCTGCTGGTTTTTTGCTTATTACCCTTATCTCGGTTATTAGCTAAGATGTTTGCAGTTACGTAGTGAATGACTGGTTTTAGAACCCAACTCTTAAACTAGAATTAGCACTGTAGCGTACTTGCTGCCCCGAATCGAAACGCATTTGAAGAGCGTTAGCTACATAGCTGACGGGTAGAGTAACCGCATGCTTTATCTGTACTGTATCAGAACTGATGGGGATTCGATCGCACGACCATACGGTGGGATCGCTCCAGTCTCCTGCTTTTACTGTATACATACTGGAGCAGGGAGCGAGCGTTTGGAACGTAGTAATGGCTGAGTAATCAGAACTTTCTGTTTCAGTACAAATGGTCTTGACCTGCCATTCATATTGGGTATTGATAGACAGATTTGTTAGGTCAACGTAGCCGCTGCCATTGGTACTGGTAAGGTTAGAGAGAACTGCCCAACTGGTAGTTCCCGTAACTCGGTAACGGGCTTCATAACGTGTGTTAGCATTGGCAAATCCATAGTACCAATTCAATCGGGCCGATGTTGTAGTGATAGCGTTGACCAGCTGAGCAGGAGCCAGACAGGCATACGTAGTGAAATTGGCCATTGCCGAAAAGTCAGAATTGATGTTGTCGTTACAAAGACTTCGGACCTGCCACTCATACGTAGTGTTTCCCGTCAGCCCCGAAATCGACGTAGTGGGGTTGGCTATATTACTGATTGTTGTCCAATTGGTGGTGTTTGCCTGACGATAACGCATATCATATGAGATCCCTATTCCGGTAGAATTCCAGTATAGGGTTGCTGTGTTAACCTGTTTTGATTCGTATAAGGAAGAAGGGATCGGGCAGCCTGTCGTGAAAGTTGGCCCTGAAGCAAAAGCCGAACTTTCCGTTGCCGAACAAACTGTCTTGATTTGCCATTCGTAGGCTGTGTTGTTAGCTAAACCGCTCAGGTCAACATATCCATTACCGTTGGTGCTGGTAAGATTTCCCAGTACACTCCAGGTAGGAAATCCTACCGATCGATACCAGATCTCATAGCGAGTGGCTGCGTCGGCATTCGCAAATGACCAGAACAATCGGGCCGAATGGGTGTTGATGCTCACCTGCAAGCCGTATGGTACCCCGCAGGAAGCCGTATGAAAGGTATAAACCGTAGAGAAATCAGCTATTGAACCGTTCGCGCATAGCGTTCTGAGTTGCCATTCATAATCGGTATTGCTGACTAATCCAGATAGTGTTGTGCTGGTACTAGTTAAATTGCTGATAATTGTCCAGTTGGCGGCTCCTACGGTTCGGTAGCGAACTTCATAAGTAGCCCCAGCTTCGGGTTGTGTCCATTGGAGGATAATTGAACTCACCTGAGCGGCACTATACTGGGCAGAAGGTGTAGGGCAGCGAGTTGTGAAGGCAGGGCCCGGTGTAAATGAAGTACTCTCGGTTGGTGAACATACACTCCTGATTTGCCATTCGTAGGCTGTATTACTCGATAAGTTGGTTAACGTGTAGCTGCCGTTAGAGGTGTTAGCGGTTAAATTGCTTACAGTAGTCCAGTCAGAAGTTCCCGTTGGCCGGTATTGAATGTCGAAGGTTGTACCTGGATCTGTAGTAACGCCCCAGCTGAGTTGGGCTGATGACGAGAACACGTAAGGAACTTGCAGTGAGTTAGATTCAGGAGCAAAGCAACCCGTTCTGAACGTAGCAATTGCCGAATAATCAGACTGGCTAGTAGGTGAACATACCAGTCGTATACGCCATTCGTAGTTGGTATCCTTAATTAAGCCTGTCAATGAACGCGATCCGTATGAAGATGCTGATGGCCCTGTCAATGTTGTCCATTGCTGACTACCAACGGTCCGGTATTGTAATTCATAGGTGCTTCCTGGCTCTGGGAATCCCTGAAATCCCCAGTATAACGATGCTATTGTGGAGCCCGCATTACTGCTTAAGCCACCAGGGATGAGACAGAACGTAGTGAACGTACTGGAAGTCGTAAAGTCCGATGATTCGTTGGCTGAGCAAATGCTACGTAACTGCCATTCATACTCGGTATTATTTGCGAGGCCAGTTAGCGCGTAGGTCGTGCTGTTGATCGAACTGATGGTCGTCCAGGTTGGCGTATTTACAGGCCGATAACGAAGGTCAACCGTATTCCCGGAATCATAGCCTGCATTCCAGATCAGATAGGCTGATGCTGACCGCACGCTGCTCGTTGCGAGGTTAACTGGTAATTGGCAGGTAAGTGTTGTGAATGTTTGTGGGGCAGAATAAGTAGAGTACGTTGCCGGAGATCCAGGGCAGATACCCTGTACTTGCCATTCATAGGCAGTATTGCTGGTTAAGCCTGTCAGTGAATAGGAATTGCTGGTTGTATACGGCGATCCTGTAATGGGTGAAATGGTATTCCAGTTAGCTGAACCGGCCGCCCGCCACTGTATCGAATAATCCTGCCCTGAACTGCCGGTCCAGCCAACAGAGGCATAGGTACGAGCTACACTTCCTGCAAAAGGCTGAGGGACCTCGCAGCCAACTTGGTCGGAACCTAACGAGCCATTTTGTAAATGGATGGCATCCTCCAGCTTAGTTCCACCTGGCAAAGAGTTATTTATAAGACTCAAGCCCGGTGAATTCCTAGTGAAGCTGTTTGTAGTTATATCGTATTGAGCCCTTGCATAAACTTGAGCGCATACTTGCTGGTCTTTAAGTAAGCATATGATATAACTAAGTATAAATGCTATGTATAAATTTTTCATATTTCTATAAAAAATTGAATAATACTTATTATATTATATCAAATGTGCTTTTAAACTATCTAAAAATCAATAGTTTACGTGAGTTTTTTGTTTGGAAAGTACTCAGTCATATTGCCTGCCAATACAATACTTCCTTGAAGAGAAATTAAATGCCGGTGCTTTTTAGCCAACTATTGTATTATTTTAAAATGCCTAAGCATAACTTCGCTTATCCTGTGTTTATGCTTACTAGTTTTGCCTGTTCAAATGGGATTATTTTAATACAACTGCTGAATTGCCTTATATGAAAAAGCTCTGTTTACTTTTTATTTTAGCCACTAATGTCGCTTTTGCACAACGGTATAAAACACGGCCTATAACTGGGCTGCTGGGAGCTTTTGGCGCCGAGGTTGAATTAGTTAAGCATACCCTGAAAAAGCCGAAAACAGTAGTTGTTGATGGTGTTACGTTCACAACCGGACGTATTGGTAAACAAAACGTAGTAGTGGCTGAAACCGGAATTGGAAAAGTGAATGCCGCCATGACAACGGCGTTGATGCTCGATCATTTTCGGCCAAAACGAGTCTTATTTACGGGTATCGCTGGCGGTACGAACCCTGATCTGCAACCCGGCGATATTGTGATAGCCAATCGGACCGCTCATCATGACTACGGTTCCATTACCGACAAAAACACCCCGACCCGTCAGACGCGTAATCCAATTACGAAAGAATTTAATCCCGCTTATTTTCCTGCCGATTCCATGTTGTTGACATTAGCCGGGAACGTAGTGAAACAGATTAAACTGGAAGGAATACCGCTGGAATCGGGTGGCGTTTCGGATCGGCCTGTAAAAGTGATGACGGGGACCGTAGTAACCGGTGATGTATTTGTGGCATCGCCCATTAAAGTAAATAGCCTGCGCTCCGATTTTGGAGCCGATGCGACCGAAATGGAAGGAGCGGCTATTGCACAGGTTTGTTACCAGATTCAGGTTCCGCATCTGATTATCCGAAGTTTGAGCGATCGAGCAGATGCGGAAGCACATATCGCCTACGACAAGTTTTACCCAACGGCAGCCAGAAACTCAGCGAAGCTGGTGATTGCCATTGTAGAGGCACTGGACTAACAGGTAATCGATACCTGAATGGAATGAGCAGGTTGTCTGCGAGCGTATCTTGCTGTCGCAGACAATTTATAGCCAGTCAGGAAGACAACCGGAGCCGATTTTAGTTGATTGATCAGAAACCACCCTTTCGAAGTGATTATGAGACAGATCATTACGTTCTTATTGAGTATTACTCTTCCCGTTACGTTACTAGGGCAGAAACTAAAGCCTGGATTCGACAAGGCTGAGTATGTGGAATTGATGAGCGTATTTGCCCGCCAGATTGATACGTTACCGGCCAATACGCCAATTCCCAAGCCGCAGCGTTTCAAGTTCGTTTATCGGTCGCCGGTGGTTGGGCTTGACAATCGCTGGGATTTATGGACCAGTCCTGATTCGGTTGCTGTGATCAGTATTCGGGGAACAACGCTGGAAGCGGTGGGTTGGCTGGAAAACTTTTATGCGGCTATGGTGCCGGCTAAAGGGGAGTTAGTACTGTCAAATAACTATAAGTTCGACTACCACCTGGCCAGCCATCCGCAGGCAGCTGTGCATATTGGCTGGCTCATTGGCACGGCTTTTCTTGCGCAGGATATACTGCCCAAACTGGATTCCTGTATTAAAGCCGGAATTGCTAATTTCTACATTATGGGGCATAGCCAGGGCGGGGCGATTTCTTACCTGATGACTTCGCACTTAAGGCAGTTGCAGAAGCAGGGTAAAATACCGTCAACTGTTCATTTCAAAACGTATTGTAGCGCGGCACCGAAGCCGGGAAACCTTCAGTATGCCTATGAATACGAAGCCATGACGGGCGGAGGCTGGGGCTTTAACGTAGTGAATTCGGCCGATTGGGTGCCGGAAACACCAATCAGTATCCAAACACTGGACGATTTTAACGTAACGAATCCGTTCGCCAATATTCCTGCATTGGTAAAAAAACAGAAGTTCCCGAAGAACCTGGCGCTGAAATACGTTTACAACAAACTATCGAAACCTGCTCAGAAAGCCCGGAAATATTATCAGAAATACCTGGGCGATTTTGCCGGACGCTACGTCAAGACCAATCTCAAAGAATATATTCCGCCTACGTTCTATCAGTCTAGTCACTACGTTCGGACCGGGACATTTGTAGTACTGCTGGCCGATGAAGCGTACTTTAAAAAATATCCCGATGATAAAAAGACACTATTTGTCCATCATCTGCTGACGCCTTATCTGGATCTGGTAGCTAAACTGCCGTAAGTTACAGGTAGATCTGAACCATTTTATGCCAGTCTTCGGCCTGATGAGCCCGACCATCCCAGATGTAAAATTCGTGGGGTATATTTTTAAGAGAGAGCGTTTCGCTAAGAGCGAGATTGCTGTTTAGAAAAGGGTCGGCTGCACCAACCGTCATCGTAATCTGCATCCGACGCAAGTCTTTTAGTATGGCTTCGTCTTCCAGATTGGGGAGAAAATGGTTGGGATTATGAAAGTAGATGTCTTCGTTATAATAATCATCAAACAAACTACGAAATTCAGCAACGGGAACCGACAGATCATAACGGCCACTCAGAGCAACGAGTTTACCAAACCACTGCGGGTGCCGAAAGGCGATATTGGCCGCGTGATAAGCTCCCAGACTACAGCCGTGTGAAATCATAAATGGCTGTGGATTTTGCAGCCTGGTAAACGGCAATACTTCATCCAGAATATACTGCTCATATTGGCTATGGCGGAGAATACGATCCTGCGGAGAAATATGGCGATTATAGATGCTCTCCCGATCCACACTATCAACGCAAAACAGCTGGAGTAAACCATTGTCGAGCCGATCGGCCAGAGCGTCTACGAGTCCCAGGTCTTCGTACTCATAGAAGCGTCCTCGCCGGGTTGGAAATACGAGCACGCGAGCCCCTGCATGACCAAAAATCAATAGCTCCATATCGCGGTTCAGATTAGGGCTAAACCATTTATGATACTCGCGGTCCATAGTGATGTTAATAAATCACAGTGAAATTGCAGGGTTTAGGACAAACTCCACCAACTGCTACATCAATAAATTATTAAAAATTTTCGCTTCCTGTAAGGCTTGCTGCCAGGCCCGATAACCGGCTGCGCTCAGGTGTAAACCATCGGCTTCAAAACAGTCGCGATTAGGTCGGCCATCTGGTCCCAGTAAAGGCGTGGTTGTGTCTACCAACCGAAAATTAGGATGTTTCGTTATCTCGTTGGTGATGAGCTTATTGGTATAGTAAATACGGTCCTTGATGGTCCAGCGGGCAATACTGAGCTTAATCGATAGAAAGACAACCGGTACGTTGGGGAGGTATAAGCCTATTTTTTCAACGAAGGCGCAGAAAAATAGATAAACTTCTTCCGGATGGCGGCCATCGCCCAGATCGTTGTCGCCAGCGTAAAAGACAATCATTTCGGGGTTCGCTGGAATAACCAGTCGCTCCAGAAACCACGTACAGGCGGCTAAAGTGGAGCCTCCAAATCCTAAATTCAGGCTGTTTATCTGGGGGAAATCCTGATGTAAGCCGGTCCAGAGCCGAATGGATGAACTGCCATAAAACACAACCCGATCGTTGGTAAATGGAGAGACACTTATTTTGGTTTCGAGTTGTCGAACTTCGTCTTCGTACCAGACCATCTGGTTTATATAATCCTACGTGAACATTTATTTTTTTACCGCTTCGGCTACTTTTTTGGCGTCTGATTCAGCGGTCGCCATCCATTTCCGAAGAATAGTAGCTAAAGGCCTAAACTCAATCAGAAACCCATCGTGACCATATAACGAGTCGATTTCTTCGTAGACGGCACTGGGTATATGCCTGGCCAGAAACTGCTGTTCTGAAGGAGGAAACAACAAATCGGACCGTATGCCGATAACCATAGTTCGGGCTTTGATCTGAGCAAGCGCATTTAAAATACTCCCCCGATTGCGACCCACATTGTGCGAGTCCATCACCTTGGAAAGTGTCCAGTAGGTATAGGCATTGAATCGGTCAACGATTTTGTCGCCCTGATAACGCTGATAACTGGCGGCTTTATAGCCGTCGAGCTGCTCATTGTTATCCAGGGCCTGGGTGAAACCATACGTATCGTAGTTCCGATACGAGATCATAGCCATGGCTCTGGCTGCTTTCATACCCGTAGCGCCCGCATCGTCACGATCTTCGGCCCAGGTCGGGTCGGCTTCGATAGCCATGCGCTGCGCTTCGTTGAAGGCAATACACCAGGGCGACGCTACGGCGCTCACGGCAATCAGAATCAGATTTTCGATCAGATTCGGGCGAAGGATAGACCATTCAAGGGCCTGTTCTCCACCCAGAGAGCCGCCAATACAGGTATGAATTTTGTCAATGCCAAGCTCCTGCCGAAGCAAGTCCATGGCTTCGACAATATCGCGAATGGTAATGGCCGGAAACGTATGATAAAATGGTTTGCCAGTTGTGGAATTGATCGATAGGGGGCCGGTCGACCCGTAACAGGAACCCAGTACGTTGACACAAACAATAAAGTGTTGTTCAGGATTGATGTATTTGCCCGACCCGATCATGCCACCCCACCAATCACCAGGATCGGCATTTCCGGTCAGTGCATGACAGATCCAGACAACATTTGAGCCGTCTTCTCGCAACGTGCCACGTGTTGTATAGGCTAACCGAAAACCCGGTAAGCTTTCGCCCGATTCAAGCGGAAACGAGTACTTATAATCAAAAAACTGGAGGTCCAATGGATGATACGTTTGCTGAGTCTGTTAAGTTTTCAACCAGTACGAGTGGTCGAAACTATGGATAGATACGTCGCACAGAAACCACTCCCGGTTCGGGTGTGCGTGAAGGTTAAAGATGCTTAGTAGGCCCCGATGGGCATACAACGCTGGTTGCAGAACATGTGAATATACGATTTATAGTCCCTAACGATCCGCCACTGCGGTTGCTTTAGGCAGGAGTTAGCACCTTGCCGTGTGGTAGGTTGCCAGCGATTCACAGAGCCTGATCTCTCCTCGCTTCTTTATAAATCAATTAGTGCCGGCATTGACAGGGAAATGGCACTTGGTAATTGACTTGATAACGCAAGTATAATAGGCAAAGCCTGCCTATCCAAACTTTTGTAGCCGTTGCCTTATTTTTTCGCGTCCCGAGAAATATTAATGTGATTTTAGTTAGGACGTTGTTTATTTTTGTGGCAACGCAATCCACCGATGAATCAGACGTACCGTTATAATCGTGACAACGCTATCCGTACAGCTGGCACCACCACTGTAAAGGATGCTATTGGACAATTACTCAAAGCCTATCAGCTCCAGACGCGATTTAATGAAACTTATCTTGAAGCCTTTTGGGGGCGTATGATGGGGCCTTCTATTGCCGCACGGACCAATCGGCTTTACGTCCGTGAACGGAAGCTACATATTGAAATAGCGTCGGCACCACTACGTAACGAACTCGTCAACGCAAAGCAGAAACTTATTCAGGTAGTGAATAAGGATATGGGTACCGACGTTATTGACGACGTGATTTTTATTTAGTCTACTCCTAGAACTGGATCAGTAAATTCTGACGCTCCTGCTGCATCGTTAGCGGTTCCTCAACAAATTTGGCCGTTAATCCCAGCTTTTGGCACATCGCCAGCCACTCCTCTTTCGGAACAACCAGAAAGCCATTCTTTTTCCGAACGGCATAATACGAAGATAGACGTAGCCGGATCAGTAACTTCAGCATCGTCAGAAGCTGCCCCTGCTTTAAGGAGCGTCCGATAATACTGCCAATATCTTTCAGCACACTGCCTCCAACCATCAGATCGCAGATCATGGCCTTGGCACCCGGTGCGGCTACCTGTTTTATGGCTTTTAATAATTGCTCAATTTCGGCGGCATTCCGATAATATTGAACAACGCTCATCACAATAATGACGTCGAACTTTTTATCGGCAACCGGGCTGAAATTTAAATAATCGTCGGACGATAAATCGTGAAAAAAGATGGTAGCGTGCTGAGCGTGTCGGGCGCGAGCGATTTCGTTGTAGCGTTTTGAAATATCCAGTCCATGAATTTCTGCTACCCGATCGTGCCAGGCCGCTTCCAGATTACCGGGGCCGGAGCCAATGTCGAGCACCTTAAACGTTTTTGACAGAGGAATATATTTTTCAATTCTTGCCAAAAAGTAATTGTAATTGACCGACATGGTATCGTCGAACTCATTCTCCTGTTGCCAGAAGTCAAGCCAGGTTGCCGTAGTTTCGCTCATTGAGTGAAGTTTTTGAAGGAGGCTAGTATTGCTACGTTGTTCAGTAAACGAAAAACTACTTTCTGAACGTACTGGTTTCAATTTGAAAGCTGAACATGCTGGAGATTGGCTTCCGATTGCGTTGATGAGGATGGCATATGCATCAGATAAATTATCCGGAACCAGATCAGTACGCAGGGAAGTGCTTTCAGCGCGTAAGGAAGAACGTAACGTTCCCGCAAAAAAGGAGGAAACACATCGCTCGGTGATAGAATCGTCAGAACAAAGCAACTGATCAACAGCGTCCGATCCAGTAAATTTTGCGGGCTATAGAACCACCAGATCACTACTCCCGTAACGGCCGTAATGTACGTAGGCGATTCCGAAACCGGATTGAAAATTACCTGAAAAATCAGGATCGACGCTGTCATTAGCATACGAAAGGAACGTAGCGTGAACTGCTTTCTCTGAATATAGACCGTGCAAAAAAGTAATACACCCAGCCCAATAATAACGGGCGTTGCAATATCCGGCGAAATAAACGTATGAACGAGCCGATGAATAGACGTATTAGCCCATTTGTCGTGATCCGACTTGATCAATAGCTGGTTTACCCACAGCTCATATTGCCATAGCAACTTAGCGGGTGATGTAAAAAGAAGGGGGAGTACGGCTAAGACCAAACCCCAGCCAACCATAGCCAGCAGAAAACGAATCTTTTGTGGGTAGAGCAGGAATAAGGCGGCTGCTACCAGACTGTAAATCTTAATATTGAAGCCCAGAACGATAAAGAAAGCGGCCCAGATGGGTTGCTTTTTCTCAAAACTAAGAAAAGCAAACAGCGGAATGGCGCCGATTAATGGGTTTGTCTGGCTGTTGACTAGAGAGGTAAACAGCTCCTGCAGGCAGTACCAGTAAGCAAATACTTTTTGCTGACGGGTAAAAGGCATCTTATAGATGGCATAGGCCCAGACGCCAGCGAACAGAAAATGCCAAAGAAATAAACCAACCCGGAAGGGTAGGGCAAAAATGGGGGAAAAAAGAGCACCAAACGTAGGAGCGTAATGGAAATGATCTTCGTATTGGGCTGGATATGTCGTGTACAGACTTACACCCTCAATTAAATGGTAGAGCGAGTAGTAAAAGATTCTATAATTATTCGAATCAAGAAGGATTACTGTTCGAGTACTGGCAAAGAGAGTAAACAGAAAATAGACGCCGAAAATAAAACGGAAGTCGCTGAAAATCGGCTTTTTAAAGAATGACAGCATTAGAGAATAGCGCAGACGATCAGATATGGTCAAACAGGAACAGGAGCGAGTTGCTGAGCAAATGTATCCATTGTTTCAAATTCGCCCATTGGTCCTAAATAACGTAATAGTTTTTCAACTCGGTCCAGTAATTCATCGCGGGAGTGTCGGCGAACGTAGGTAGGAATCTTATCGTAGCCAGATAGATCTGTAAACTCCCAGGGGTGAACATACAGGTTAATGAATCCATCGTTACGTAGCGTGTTCCGACAGAGCTGTTTGTAGACATCAAACGGGAAATTTTTCAGGCTCAGCCAGAAAAGCGGAAGTCGTAGCGTAGGCGTAACAGAGGCCGGAATTTGCCAGACTCCTGCTTCCATAAACGGATGTCGTGGCTCTCCCCAGTGATTATAGCGGCCCGGAAGCCAGGTTGGATGCAACGATGAATTGTATTGATAGCCCGCCTGTGATACATCATTCGGGTCGACAAAACCCATTCGGGCCCGCCGGAAACCCGTCACAGGTTTGCCCAGCAGTTTTTCCAGCGCAAGTCGTGACTTGATCAGATCGGCAGGTTCGAACGTAGTATGGTAATAGCCGTGCGAGGCAATTTCGTGTTTGGTCGCTAACTGGGTAATAAGTTCCTGTTCATGCAGCGCATAATTGGCCGTTGTGAACAGGGTTGTGGTGGCCCCTACCGCATCAAGACGTTCGGCGAGCAATCGTAAACCGCGTGTCGATACGGCTATCTGTTCACTCAGCGAAATGTCGTGACCAAATTCAACCGCCGTATCAAATTCTTCTACGTCGACGGTGAATAGAATAGATTGCTTGGTTCGGTTGGTAATTGCTGCCATGTTGTTGATGTCTCATCAATATCACTCGTATCGCCAATAATGTAAGCAGGGCGCTGCTTCACTTCAACGAATGTTTTGCCCAAATATACGCCGATGATACCGATCATGATAAACTGAACGCCACCAATCAGTACCGAGAGTACGACGAGTGTTGTCCATCCTGAAACGGTTGCATCCGTGAAAAAATACTCGTATAAAGTTTCCAGACCGAACAAAGTTGCGAATAGAAACATACTAAATCCTAGCAAAACCGATAAATAAAGCGGTTTTGTTGAGAATGACGTAATGCCCATTGCGGCCAGTTGCATCATCTTGCGGAACGAGTATTTAGAACGGCCTGCGTAGCGGGCTGCTGGCTGATAGAGGATTCGGCATTGGCGGAAACCAACCCAGGAAATGGCTCCACGCAGAAACAGATCATTTTCCTTAAACTGCTTCAGCGTGTCAATTACTTTACGATCAAGCAGCCGGAAGTCGGCGGCTCCATCTTCAATTTTTAGGTCCGAAACCTTACGTAACAGATTGTAAAACTGCTTCGACGTGCTTTTTTTGAACCACGACAAATTTGGATCAGGTTGCCGCACCGTGTAAACAACTTCATAGCCTTCCCGCCATTTCTGGATCAGGGTAGGAATCAGTTCGGGGGGATGCTGTAGATCGGCATCGAGGCAAATAACGGCATCGCCCTTCGCATTGTCGTAGCCAGCTCGCAGCGCCATTTGATGGCCAAAATTTCGCGAAAACGATAGAAACCGAACAGTTGGATAAGCGTTGCTTAACTGGCGGAGAACATAGCGCGTTTGATCAGAACTACCGTCATCAACGATCAGAATTTCGTAGGACGGATACGGTTCCATAACCGCCATGAGTCGATGAACAAGAACAGGAAGATTTTCTTCTTCGTTATAGGCCGGTACGACTATACTAATCATACCATCATAGGATTTCATTATAGAACTTGCTGATTATGAGTCGTCACGGAGGGGTTCTGTATTTCTTTTGCTAAGGTAGGTAATTATACTCATAGTTAATAAGTATAAAAGATTAAACTTTTCTTAAATCTACTCTAATTGTAGAACATTTTTAGCCGCGAGGATTTATATAGATGAAAAAAACTACATACTACAGCATTGTAAAGCTGTTGGGATGACAGTTAATTGCTTGATTAGCAGTCTAAGCGGCCATATACACGCCTTATAACAACGAAGACCGTATATTTTTTACAAGGGTTGGAAAGTTAAAATTATTGACCTGGTCTACTACGCAGTTGGTTGTTACTCTACGGGTGGCCGGAAAATTCATACTACGTTCTTTAGCCACACATTGAATCTACTATCGAAATTCTAACTTTGCCCTGAATAATTACTGGCCATAGTACAAACTGAATCTGCCGTCAAGGTGCATGCATGTACGTTGAGACGTACCAGATCAGGTTAACTATCTGGCTTACAAACTAGTCATCGAATTGATTTCTCCTCCTTTTTTGCAACCTGGCGATACCGTTGGTGTAGTAGCGCCAGCCAGCTGGTTTCCGTACGAAGAAGTACTTGATGGATTACGAATTTTACGTGACGAATGGCAGTTGAACGTAATCGAAGGCGATAGTCTGCATGCTGTAGATGGGCCATTCGCTGGTTCTGATACGTTACGTCGGAATGATCTGCAACGCCTTTTTGATGATCCGTCAGTGAAGGCCGTGTTTGCTGCTCGTGGCGGGTATGGTTGTTATCGAATTGTCGATCAACTGGATCTTAGTCGGGTTCGCCAAAACCCCAAATGGCTGGTTGGTTTCAGCGATGTTACGGTTCTGCTAAGTTTATTCTATAAGCACGGTCTGCAATCATTGCATGGCCTAATGCCCCGGCAGTTTGGCAATCCCGAACGGGCTGAATCGCTGGAAACGTTACGTCGTTGGCTATTTGGCGAACTCCCGGATTCCTACTCAGTAACGGGCCATCCGCTAAATCGCGCTGGTAGGGCAGAAGGTCCGCTCGTAGGGGGAAACCTGACAATCCTGGTTAATTCACTCGATACTCCGACCGATATCGATTTGACGGATACGATTCTCTTTATTGAAGACATAGACGAAACCTTGTTTTCGCTCGATCGTATGATGACGCAGCTTCGACGCGCCGGAAGGCTGGAAAAATTGGCTGGTTTAGTAGTCGGACAATTTACCGATATGCGTGTCAGTTCATCGCTGCCATTTGGGAAAGACGCTTACCAGCTCATTGCCGATGCCGTTTCGTCTTACAACTATCCTGTTTTATTCGATTTTCCGGCAGGACACGTAGATGTTAATCTGGCTTTACCTATTGGCAGCGTATTGCGGTTAGAGGTAAGTACTGAAGAGGGAAAGCTCATTTTCTGATAAGTAATTTGGGGTAGTGGGTAGGTTAACTGGGCCTTATACTTTTAGTAAGGTTACCGTCTGGAAACTACCTGGTTAGCTATGCCTGACTTTATACTACGTCTGGGGGTTATAATGGCCATGTTGGCTGGTTTACTGGTAAGCTGTCAATCGGGCGAGCCAACACCTAAAGAGCCCCGATATCGGGTGATAAAAGCCGCTCAGACGGCTTTTAACCTTGAAGTTACTATGACGTATCAGTACGATAGTCTGGGTCGTCTTAAGTTCGTCAACGAATACCCTTCTGTTGACGATAACTTTTCCGCTGGTACGCCTACTGCGCAAACGACAGTTTATTATAGCAATACAAAACCACTACAAATTGATCATGTAGAACGTAAGCTGGGCGTTCCGACTACGGATAGTGATGGTAAAGTTGCCGGTAGCAAACGGGTTTATAATTACGATGATCAAGGACGGCTTACATACATCAGTGAGTCGAAAGCGCTGGACGATTTTAAAACGTTAAAATTCAGTCAGGCTTTTCAGTATGATTACGGGACCGATAAATTACCAACGACACTAATTGTCTCGGGCCCTCCGCCGTTGCTGGAACGTAACATCTATTCCTACACATTCATCGACGGAAATGCCGTTCATATCAAACTATCGTCGACTACAGCCAGAACAACAAAGCCGGTTGTTTCGGAGTCGGATGTTCAGTTTGATACTGCGCCGGGAGTTTATACTAATTTTTTCGCCATTTATCCGGGCATTACGTCCTTCAACAAGAACAACGTAATCAATACCAATACGACAATGGTCAACGACGAGCGGGGGCTGCTCGTTAAGCGTGTCAAGAAAGGGAACTACATAGACGAGGTAACGATATATACCTACGAAACGTATTGATAACCAGCAGGAATTAGGTTTCCTGCTGGTTACGTAACAACCTATTTGATATATCTGAAATCTTCGTCGCCCTTAAGCGCTAAAAGGGTGTCATACATCAGCTTAATTACGTTCTGTACGTCGTCTTTATGAACTGTTTCGACCGTCGTATGCATGTACTTTAACGGCAGAGAAATCAACGCCGACGCAATACCTTCTGTAGCATAAGCAAAAGCATCGGTGTCGGTACCCGTTGAGCGACTAACCGCCTGACGCTGGAACGCGATATTTTGTTGCTGGGCCACATCGATCATAAAGTCCAGTACGTTGTTCTGAACTGCCGGACCGTAACAAAGTACAGGACCGTCTCCACATTTCAGGTCACCCTGCTCTTTTTTGTCGTACCGGGGCGACTGCGTATCGTGCGTTACGTCGGTGCATATGGCCAGATCTGGACGAAGACGGCGGGCAATCATTTCGGCACCACGCAGACCAATTTCCTCCTGAACGGCATTTACTACGTAGAGCGTAAACGGCAACGTAACGTTATTTTCTTTCAATAGCCGGGCAACTTCGGCAATCATGAAGCCCCCCATTCGGTTGTCGAGCGCACGACCAACAAAATAGCGATCGTTCAATTCCATCAACCCATCTGAGAATGTGCAGACAGTGCCGACGTGGATGCCCATATCCAATACTTCTTGCTTCGTAGCAGCGCCCACATCAATGAACAGGTCCGTTACTTTAGGAGCGGTATCTTTCGCCAGATCGCGGACGTGAATGGCAGGCCAGCCGAATACACCATCGACAACACCTTTCTTCGTGTGTAGATGGACGCGCATGGATGGCGCAATAAGTGCGTCGGAGCCGCCATTACGTCGAACAAAGATGTAGCCATCGTCGGAAATGTAATTGACGAACCACGAAATCTCATCGGAGTGGGCTTCAATAACAACTTTGTATTCCTGACCAGGGTTAATGACGCCAACAGCTGTACCGTACGTATCAATGATTTGTTCATCGATATACGGTTTTAAATAGTCCAGCCAGATCTGCTGCCCCGACGATTCGAAGCCGGTAGGGGAGGCATTATTGAGGTACTGATAAAGAAAACTTTTACTGTGCTCGTTCATTGTATACGTAATATAGTTTATCCTGGCATTGTCAGGATCGCCATTAAAAGAAATCAAATATAGGCGATTACAGTCTCTACTGTAGCCAATGTTCTTTGTTTAATTAATGGTACAGCAGGAAGCTATAACCCCGCAATCCCCAACAACTCATTCGGATTCGGGCAGATCGACAAAAACTTGTCTCGGTCGCTGATGGAGCAGACGCCTGGGAAGTCTCCTTCGTAGCCCAGCATATCGGTCATGAGCTGAAAATGCAGGTGGGGTGGCCAGTCGCCATTTTCGGGGTAGGGGCCAATCTCGCCAATTTTATCGTCTACCTGAACTTCTTTTCCCACATACAACCCCTCCAGCGATGCACGGGTCAGATGTCCATACAGACTATAAAGAGGTTGGCCATCAATAGTATGCTCCAGAATAATCGTAGGACCATAGTCGCCAAAATTCGCGTTATCGCGGAAACTGTGGACGATGCCGTCTAACGGAGTCAGAACGGGTGTTCCGGCTTCGGCCCAGAAATCGATACCAAGATGAATTTCGCGAGAATCTTCACTGGTGTTGAAATGCTCGCTTCGGCGATAAATGACCCGATGTTCATTATACCCGCCAACGCCTACCCGAACGTTTGCCGCCCGGAGTTTACCAAAAACGTAGTCGGTGAAGGTGGCTGTATTGGTTAGGTCAAGCGTGGCCAGATCAGGGTTAGTCGCTGAAAAATCGAGAATTAAGTAAGGCTCTTTCTGGAAACTAAAGGGCAAAAGCATACGCGCAGAGGAATGACAGAAATAAAAGGTGATAATTCTTTCCTTAAAGCTATTAAGAAACTGGCATTCTAGACTTTAGGTATGTTACAGAAATACTTTTTAGAAGTAAAGATGATGAAAGGTGGGGTTGTGTTTTCGATTTTATCCATTTTTAGTGGTTTTCTATTCCAAAATTGTAGTGATACCAATGAAATAACGCCTGCTGACAATTGGGTGCAACGCTCTGCTTTTGAAGGCGTAGCCCGTAGTTCGGCAGTAGCTTTCACGATTGGTGATACGGCTTATGTAGGAACAGGGCTGGACGCTGCTAAAAAAGACTTGTCTGACTTTTGGCAATATGATCCTAAACAAAACACCTGGACTCAGCTAGCCGATTTTCCGGGGAAGGCAAGAAGTGAAGCGGTCGGTTTTTCTGTCGGCCAGAAAGGCTATTTAGGAACCGGGGTCAACGTAGCATCCAATAGCCTGCTTCGTGATTTTTATGCGTACGATCCTGCGTCAAACACGTGGGCGCCAATTGCTGATTTTGCGGGTTCGGCCCGGCGGTCGGCAGTGGCTTTTTCCATTGATCAGGCAGGCTATGTCGGTACGGGGTTTGATGGAAAGGAACAGCAGGATTTCTGGGCCTATGAACCCGTGTCGGATGCATGGACGCAGAAAGCGAATTTTGCTGGGAAGGGACGTACCGGCGCTGCTTCTTTCGTTATTAACTCCGTTGGGTATGTAGGAACTGGTCGGGCTGGCGACCTGAATCAGAACGATTTTTGGGCGTATGATCCAGCCAACGATGTCTGGCAGGAACGCAAAAGCTTTGGAGCAACATCGATTACCCGTTCGAATGCGGTGGGTTTTGCTATTAAGAATACCGGATATTTTGTGACAGGAGCCTGTGCAAATCGTTCCGGCGACTATGATGTTTGGGCCTATAATGCATCAAGCAATACATGGAGTCCCAGGCGCGCTTTTCAGGGCGTTTCCCGGGTTAAAGCGGTTGGTTTTGGGGTGGGTTCAAAAGGATACGTTTCCACCGGAATGAATGGGAAAACCTGTCTGGGCGATCTCTGGGTGCTTTCTTCCGAGAACTGAACACGCTTGCCGATTCCAGTGGGCCGGAGTATATTTACAACTATTTTTTCGTTATTGTACACATATTCTTCGGCAAACTGACCAATTAACCTAACTGCATGGACGTTACAATTGATAAGCCTGTTCGTGAGACCACTCTGTTTGGCCATCCGATGGGCCTTTTTGTTTTATTCTTTACCGAAATGTGGGAACGGTTCAGCTACTACGGTATGCGAGCCATTCTGCTATTGTTTCTTATCGATAATGTTCGGGGAGGGCTTGGACTGAATGAATCCGACGGAGCTGCTATTTATGGTATTTATACGGCGTCGGTTTATTTGCTATCGTTACCCGGCGGCTGGATAGCCGACAATCTGCTCGGTCAGCAAAAGTCAATTTTTTACGGCGCTTTGGTCATCATGCTTGGGCACATCATTCTGGCGATACCGTCGGGCCCTGGCTTATTTTATGTCGGTCTTTGTGTTGTTGCCATAGGAACAGGATTGCTAAAACCCAATATCAGTAGCATTGTTGGCGAGCTGTATCCTGAAGGCGGGGCACGTAAAGACGCTGGTTTTTCAATTTTCTACATGGGCATCAATACGGGATCGCTGCTTGGTATTTCGGTGGTTGGTTATCTGGGTCAGAAGGTGGGATGGCATTATGGATTCGGAGCTGCTGCCGTGGCTATGGCATTGGGCATTATTACGTTCCGGGTTTTCGCTAAAAAATACCTTGGCGACCGGGGTAACTACGTAGTGGCTGTCAATGATGGAAGTTCGTCGGGAGGAAATCGTTCCTTACTGATATTTCTGGCTATTCTGGTCGCTATTTTAGCCGTGCTTCAATTGACCAACGTGCTCGACATGACCACCGCTCAGGGCATGGCGAAGGCGATGGGGACGATTATTTCGCTCATTGCGGTAAGTTATTTCCTCTATATTTTATTTGCGGGAGGGCTAGATGACGTTGAAAAAAAGAGAGTTATCGTTCTGTTCGTCTTTTTTCTGGCATCGGCGCTATTCTGGGCTGGCAACGAGCAGCAGGGGTCGTCATTACAATTATTTGCCGATCGATATACCGACCTTAACTTGTTCGGTTGGGAAATGCCATCGAGCTGGTTCCAAAACCTGAACCCTGCCTTTATCCTGATTTTTTCGCCGGTACTGGCTGCTTTCTGGGTATTTCTGGTAAACCGAAAAATTGATTACGCCGTGCCTGCCAAATTCGCTACGAGTTTGCTTCTGCTTGGTTTAGCGTATGTGATCATGGTTATTGCCTCCCGGATTGCGTTGACGGGTGTTCGCACATCACCTTTCTTTCTGACGTTTGCTTACCTGTTTTTTACGCTTGGCGAATTATTCCTTAGTCCTGTCGGCTTGAGCGCCTTTTCTAAGCTGTCGCCTAAACGCTACACGAGTCAGCTGATGGGCTTGTGGTTTGTGGGTACGTCGTTGGGAAATTTGATTGCAGGTCTGTTTGCTGGTGGTTTTGATGAGAAAAACGTGCAGCAGTTGCCCGATATGTTTCAGAGCGTTGCCTACTTCTGCCTGGGTTTTGGCATTCTACTCCTGATTCTTGTTAAACCACTGAAGCGGTGGATGGGAGGAATTCAGTAAGCGAAGAAACGCTACGTTAAAAAGAGTAAACGTATTGCTTAACCGCCCGCTTTTTTCGCTTTGTAGTTTTTGCTGGTGAGCCACGCCAAGATTTTGTCACGATGGTCGCCCTGAATCAGAATTTCGTCGTCTTTTGTAGAGCCGCCTGCCCCACAGGCGGCTTTCAGCTGTTTGCCTAACTCCGCCAGATCTGCGTTTGTACCCACAAAGCCACGTACGGCAGTCACCACTTTATTTCCTCCTAACTTGACCAGCCAGATTTTAAGGTTTTGTTGAGCAGGGGGCAAGGTTTCCGCTTCTGATGGTTCATCGGCTTGATAGTCAAAATCCGGATTGGTTGAATACACTACTCCGGTGCGGTTTTTCTTGCTCATACGAGTACGTTGTTTCCTGCAAAGATAGCGGCTTGTCGGGTTAGTTGGGTCGTTTGGGAGCCATACGTACTGGCATGTTGCGTTCTGTTGCTGGCTAGTAGTGATTTCGAACGTAGTGACTTTAATCATACCCAGAAACCGGATAGAATACCTAAAGGTCCAGAAGCTGCCGAATCGCTTCGCCATACGTACTGCCTGTGGTAAGCTTTGTGCTTTTCTTATCGTTCATTGCCAGCAAAAACTTGCCGTCGAAGTGCTTATGAACTTCGGAAATTTTATGGCGATTGACCATAATAGACCGGCTTACACGAACGAACGTATCAGGGAGCTTTTCATTAAGCGTTGTTAAGGTATACGTTGTCAGATACTTCTGGCCGTCGGTAGTAGACAGGAAGACGTATTTATCTTCGGCTTCGAAATAGGCAATGTCAGTTAGCGGAATCAAAAGGATTTTCTCGCCCGTTTTCACCGAAATGGAATAAATCTCTTTCTTTGGTTGCATTTGAGCCAGCAGCCGCATCAGATTGTCGGACATAGAATTGCTGGCCAATTGCGACGGTTCGTTACGTTCGGCCAGAGCCTGAATTTTTTGGGCCGTTCGGGCTAATCGTTCCGCTTCAATAGGTTTTAAGAGGTAATCGACTGAGTTTTCCTCGAAGGCCCGGATAGCATATTGGTCGAAAGCCGTAGCAAACACCACCATGGGCATGGCGGTAAGCCGGGCAAGCATTTCAAAGCCATTCAATAGGGGCATTTCAATGTCCAGAAAAATAACATCTGGCCGTTCAGCTTCCACTATTGTTAGGCCTTCGGCCCCATTAGTAGCATCGTTAATCACCTCGAATACATCGCGGTGTTTAGATAATAAACGACGTAGTCGGCTAATTGCCAACGGTTCATCGTCGATAAGTATAGTTCTGAGTGGCAGGATCATACGTATTAAAGTTATTCGTCAATATTGGCAGAAACCAATGGATGGTCGCTTCGTACTTTAGCCATCCGGATCGATATAAGCACCTGTTTGATTGGCCAGTTTTGTAGTTCAACGTGGGCATCATCGCCATAGAGAAGCTTAAGTTTATCCTGGATGCTACGTAGTCCGTAACCGCCACTCATATCGTCGGAAAAAGCAGGGCCATTATCGTGAACACAAAGATGTAATTCACCGTCCTTCTCGTAGATACGCACATCAATCCGACCAGAATCAGCCCGTTTGGCAATGCCGTGTTTGATAGCGTTTTCGACAATTGGTTGAAGTAAAAACTGAGGGAGTTTTAATTCGGTTAAAGAAGGGTTTGATACATCGACGCTAAAGGAGAGCCGATTTCCAAATCGCACCTGTTCTACCTGTAGATACGTTCGAACCATCTCAAGTTCATCGGATAACGTAGCAAATAGACCACCATTACGTCCGGTCGAATAACGAAACATCTTGGATAGTAACAAGGTCATCTCCTCCGCCTTGTCGGGATCTTCGTGTACGAGGCTGGCGATGCTATTGAGCGCGTTGTAGAGAAAGTGCGGGTTGATTTTAGCCTGCAAAGCATCCAGCTCAGCCCGCGTTTTTAGTTTTTCAAGATTAAGTAATTGGATCTCCTGCTCAGATAGTTTACGGGTTAACTGTCTGCCCTGTTGAAGGACGTAGAGAAAAAAATTGGCAATAAGCAGATTGCCCATAACATAGATATACCATGGAGCGCTGTCTGGTACAGCTTCCTGCCGGGCTGCCAACTGGTCGATGTAAGGCTTCCCGATGGTATAGTATAATCCTAGATTGATAGCGACAAAGCTAAACAGAGCCAGTATACTGAGAATAATGTGCCTTTTCCAGGGAGCTGAGAATGTGCGGTTAAGCCAGCCCAACAATGACCAGGCCAATAAGAAGACTCCAGCTCCTCCTGTTAGATTGTTGATAACAAGGAACTTGTAAAGTCCCGCCATGACGGGGTCGTTGGTCGTTACAATAAGGTTGGTAAAGTATATAATAGCGCTACTACCATAAATCAGTAGGGCTCCCAAAAGCATACCAATGAATGTACCCCAACCCGGTTTCTGAAGGATAGTTGTCAGGGTAATAGGCTCTGGCCTGATTTCGTCTGGAACGTATTTACTACGTCCGGAAAAGTTAAACGTAGCGCCTTCTACGTTGGCTCCGGTCAGATTGACGTCTACCAGGCCACAAAAGTTAAGATTAGCCTCGAACAGATCGGCATCGGTAAAGTCGGCACCGTTAAGTTCCGAAAAACTTAAATTAGCCTGCCGCAGAATAGCCCCCCGAAAGTTCGCTCTGGTAAGGTTGGAGAAACGAAGATCGGCCTGGGTAAGATCAATTCCGCTAAAATCGAAATCGGCCAGATCGGAGGCTCGCATATTAAGTCGACGTCCATTTTTACCAATAGTGCCGATTAATTGTTCTCTAGTCATGATTAGCGTATTGATTTGATAGGTAGGCTTCGACGGCTAATCGATTACCGTAAACCTATTCATAAGTGATCAACAGTTGTGGGTGCTTTACTGATTGATTATCTATTGGTCACAACCCTTAATCAAGAGTAGTTGATTGGTAGATTAAAAGTAGCGAATTTTTTTGCGGCCTGGTCAATAGAGGGTAGGCTTTGGCAAAGTGAGTATTGGATTGTACAGGAGTTGTTTTCCTGAGTAAACGGTTCTGTTCGATAGCCCAAGTTTTCGCTTTTTCTGGCTAATTAAATGCGCAGAGAGTACGATAGAACTTGGCGTATGAACAAGTAGATTGACGTCATCGTGGTTTGTTTATTGATCGGATGCATCAAAACTAGTGAGCTTATATACCGATGACTCGTTTTTTCCGATGAACCCAGAAAACAGAGGTGTGAAATCCCGTAGGATAAGGATAAATTTGGGTTAACATTTGCCGAAATACATTGTTACGTTCGTATAAACCCTCACGCACCATTGACCACTACATTGATCACATTTCAGCTTTCTCTTGGTAGGCTTCGCCCTTGGCGTGAAGGCGATGAGGATTCACTATCGCGTCATGCCAGTAATCGACGTATCTGGAATAATGTGCGCGATTTTTTTCCGTATCCGTATACCCCGCGCGACGCTCATTCGTGGGTACGCTCGAATAAATCGTATCAGCAGCCGAACAATCTCGCCATTGAGATTGACGGTCAGGCTGTTGGAAATATTGGTTTTACGGTCAAAGACGATATCTACCGTTACAATGCCGAAATTGGCTACTGGTTAAGTGAGGAATATTGGGGAAAAGGAATTATGGGAGAGGCTGTTCCCATTATGACCGAGTATATCTTTACTAATTTTCAGGTGAATCGAATTTTTGCCTGTGTACTAGAGGGAAATACGGGCTCTATGCGTGTGCTCGAATCGGCTGGATACCGGCATGAAGCTGTACATCGGAAGGCGGCTGTCAAGAATAATCAGTATCTGGACGAACATATTTTTGCTATGCTTCGCTCTGAATTCAGAGAGATGAACAGGTAGCCTTTCGGAACGTAGTAAAGCCCTTATAGCCATCCCATAAAGGCCAAAGGGCGGCTGACAATGGCTGATTGCTTGATTATACCTCTAATTTGTGGTTATTTTGCTCATAATACTACCGCTTCGGCGGACCAGAATTTCATGCCGAAGATAGTGATTGCCATAGACGGGTATTCCAGTTGCGGAAAAAGTACGACCGCCAAACAAGTAGCTGCCAGAATGGGCTACGGTTATATTGACACAGGCGCTATGTACCGCGCTGTAACGCTTTATTTTCTACAGGAACGAGTTTCGTTTTCCAATCCCAAAGAAGTAGAATTGGCGCTGGAGCGAATTCAGATCACGTTCAACCATAATCCCAAAGCAGGTAGAAACGAAACCTGTCTGAATGGGTTGAATGTGGAGGAAGAGATACGTAAAATGTATATTTCCAATCTGGTTAGTGAAGTTAGCGCTATTCCGGAAGTACGGTGGTCTATGGTTGCACAACAACAGAAAATGGGCCGTCGTCGGGGGGTTGTAATGGACGGTCGGGATATTGGCACTAAAGTATTTCCCGATGCTGAAGTAAAAGTTTTTATGACAGCCGAAACCTATATCCGTGCCCAACGTCGTCAGCAGGAGTTGCTGGCTAAGGGAGAGCTGGTTAATCTGGAGGAGATTATCCGTAATCTCGAAAAGCGCGATTTAATCGATACGACCCGTGCCGAAAGCCCATTGGTCCAAGCGCCTGATGCCGTGTTGCTTGATACGTCGCACATGACTATTGAAGAGCAGGTCGACTGGGTTATTGAATTAGCGGACAGGCGGTTGGCTGAGCTTCATAGAAAGAAGAGCCATAAGATCATCTCTCAGTCGTAACGTATTTCCAGGCCTTATTCTATTTCTTCTCAATCTTTCTAACGAATGACTGCCGATTTTTTGATAGTAGGGCAGGGCATTGCTGGTTCTGTTTTGGCCTGGATTCTTGACCAGCGCGGATGTTCAGTATTGGTTGCCAATGATCCTACGTTACCATCGGCCTCTGCGGTTGCTGCTGGAATCGTTAATCCGTTAACTGGCCGCAAACTGGTACATACCTGGAAGGCCGATGAGTTATTCCCATTTCTGCATCAATTTTATTCACAGGTTGAGCAAGCGCTCGATGTTCGGTTCTTTCATCCTAAACATATATACCGACCATTCCGGTCGACTGCTGAACGGAACGACTATTTGGCTCTCACTGCAAACCCGGATATTGCACGATACGTAGCGCAAACTGTTGATGATCAGTTGTATAGTGGATTTATTAATAATCCTTATGGTGGGTTGGAGGTAACACAGGCGGGGTGGCTCGATTTAAATGAATTTACTCGAATTATTAAAGGGTATTTTATTAGAAAAAGTCAATATTACGAGGGAGTAGTATCGGTCAACGATTTGACTGTAAATGATGATTTTATTCTTTGGAAAGATATAAAGGTTAATAAAGTCATATTTTGTGATGGCGTTCAAGCGCGCGAGAATCCATTATTTGACTGGCTTCCGTACAATCCCGTGAAAGGACAGATTCTGACGGCGGTTGTTGATGATTATCCTATTAAAACTATAGTTAATCAGGGTGTATTTATTTTGCCAATTCGGACGGGTTTAGTACGTATTGGTGCTACTTACTCATGGCATGATCTGGATTGGCAAACAACTGACGATGGGCGTTCGTTTTTAGAGTCGAAGGTACAGTCGATTTTAAAAATTCCTTATCAAATAGTCGCCCAGCAGGCCGGAATCAGGCCATCAACCAAAGACCGGCGTCCTTTTATTGGTATCCACCCCACGAAGCCATCAATCGGAATTTTTGGGGGTATGGGCACTAAAGGAGTTTCGTTAGCTCCTTATTTGGCTGAACAGTTTGCGCGTTATTTATTGGATCAAGAAGAATTAGAGTCTGAAGTGAATATTAACCGATATGTTTCGTTATTATAGCGTTACTCAAAACACCAGATTCTAGACGGTGGATTTTGGCCTTTATAAGCTAGCGGCCAGCGTCTTAATTGGGTGTTTAATGTTGTTTGATCAGTATGCGAAATCAATACATTCTGTTGATGGGTCTGTGGCTGGGGACGCTCAGTCTGGCTACGGCGCAAAACTATCCAGATCTGGAACGTTTTGGGAAAAACCGGATTCAATACCGGACTTTTGACTGGAAGATTATCAGAACTTCCAATTTTGAAATCTACTATTATCAGGATGGGACGCAGATCGCGAATTTAACGGCTCAGTATGCCGAATCGGAATTCGACCGGATTACGGAGTTGCTGGGCTATACGCCCTACAATCGGGTCAAAATCTTCTTGTTTAATTCACCCTCAGAGCTGGCCCAGAGCAACATTGGGCTGAATACGCAGGGTAGTCTGAACAGACGGGAACAGGATTTATCGAAATCACGGATCGAGCTGGCTTTCACGGGTGATCAGATTAGCTTTCGGCGGCAAATAGTCCATGACGTATCAATGCTATTTGTCTATGACATGTTGTATGGCGGCAGTCTGAAAGATGCGCTTCAAAGTTCATTGTTACTGAGTTTGCCCGACTGGTTTATGCCGGGTATTGCATCCTACATTGCAGAAGGAAATAGCGTTGAGCTGGATGATTACATGCGCGATGTATCGCAAACACGTCCTGTTCGGAAACCTTCCTTACTGTCGGGAACAGAGGCTGAGCGGGTAGGCCATTCTATCTGGAACTACATTGTGCAGAAATACGGTCGCGATAACGTATCAAATATTCTGAATCTTACCCGTATTATACGTAACGAACAAAGTAGTATTTCGAGCACATTAGGTGTTCCTTACAGCCGCTTCCTGCGCGAGTGGCGTGATTACTATGCCGGTATGGCCAATACGGTATCACAAGGCTATCGGGCTAGTACTGATGATTTTCAAATTAAGCTAAGCGATCCTGATGATGAAATTATACTCAGTAGCCTGAAGTTAAGTCCTGACAAACAGTATATTGCTTATGCAACATTACGTGATGGGAAATATCGGGTTGAGGTAATTAATACAACCAATAAAAAGAAAACAACGGTATTGCAGGGAGGCTATCGATTGGATGGCTTAACGGTGAGAACAACGACGCCGTTGGTCGCCTGGCAGCGTGGTAATAATTTGATTATTGTTACGGATGAGCTGGGTAAAACCAACATGTATCAGTTCAGCGATTTTGAGAAAAAGCCTAAGCGCCAATTTAAGCGTCAGGTCAATGGGTTAACGCAAATTGTATCTGTTGATGCTTCTGAAGATGGTGGTAGCCTGATTTTGAGTGCAGATCGCCGTGGTCAAAACGATTTATTCTTATACAGTATCAATCGGGGCTCGTATCAGCAACTTACCAACGATCTGTATGATGATTTGTATCCTCAATTTATCGGACGTACTGCCAGAGAAGTCGTTTTTAGCTCCAATCGCAAACTTGATACGTTAGGTGTAGATAAAGGGTCCTATAAAACCATTACCGATCGATTAAGCCTTTTTACCCACGAAGGTGGAGCAAGAGATTTTTCTCTGGAACGTTTGACAGATTCCCTGTCTCATGCTACTCAACCTACTCCGGCTAGTGAAACAGTGTTCTATTTCCTGAACGATGTTAACGGAATAAAAAATTTGTATCGACTGGATACCGAATCTGGTTCGATAGGTCAGGTTACTGCTTTCCCGGAAAGCATTCAGTTATATGATTTGAATCCATCTAATGGTGGTTTTGTCTACAGCAGCCTTAAAAACGGGGAAACATATATAGGCTTTCGCTCGCAATTGAACCTGACGCAGACTGTTCAAACAACACCGACTCCAAGGAGTATTGCTACTGGGTCTGCTACGGCAAAAGTACAGGCCAAAGGAAATCGGGCTACTACGCCAAAAACAGATTCGACCGGACAGGTTGCTCTAGGCGATACGGCTGCAGCAAAAGGTACGCAAACGGGTGTTGTACGACCAGATTCGACGAAACGACTTGCTTTAGAACCGGGTGAAGTAGATACTGACAATTACCAGTTCGATGCCGACGTACTAAAAGCGAACGAATACCGGCAACGTCGTTCCATTATGGGTAATGCGCCAACCTTATCAACGGCCTTACCCCGGAACCGTCGTCGGGAGAATATCACCATCCGGGGACCCTTTAATTATAAAGGTATATTTACGGTAACTGATGCCAACTCGAACTGGCGGATCGACCCAATTTCGGCTAAAGGATTCGGCTATTCTCAGGATGTTACGTTAACCGATCTCCTGGAAAACCATGTGATCCGGGGCGGATTGTTTATTACAACGACGCTTCGAAACAGTGATCTGTTTGCTGAGTATACCAATCTAACTCATCGAATCGATTATGGGGCTCGGGTTGATCGTAGTACGCTATTTGTTGATAATGCAGGATTAAGCCAGAAATACAGATACAACCGGGTTGCTGTTTCTGCCTCCTATCCTATTTCTGTTAATAGCCGGTTTACGGTAGCGCCTTTTTACGCGATGACTCGGTTAATTGACATCTCATCATTCAATGAGCCAGATCGTACGTCTGACTATGCAGGTTTGCGGGGCGAGTTTGTTTTTGACAATACAAAAACGAGTGGTGCCAATGTCGCCGTTGGTACAAGACTAAAGGTGAAGTTTGATGAATATGCTGGTTTACGCTCATCGGCTGAAAGCTTCCGACGATTATCGATTGATTTACGGCATTATCAGAAAATTCACCGCGACCTAATACTAGCGGCTCGTTTCTCGTTCAGTCAATCGGGTGGACCTGCTCCTAAACAAAGTACATTAGGAGGGATGGATAACTGGGTTGGGGCCAACTCGTCAATCAAAGAGCAGATTGCGTCCAATCCCCTGCTGGTCCCTAATCTAATCCCTAACGAAATTCCTTACGATTATCGGAACGTGTTTTTTCTGGATTTTGCCGCTCCTCTACGTGGATTCCGGCAGGGTAAGCTAACGGGAACCAGCCATATGTTATTTAATGCAGAGCTTCGACTGCCACTAGTTCGTTATTTGTACAGAGGTAACGTTACATCGAATTTTTTGAGAAATCTGCAACTTGTTGCTTTTACGGATATTGGTACTGCATGGTCGGGTAAAGGGCCATTTAGCCAGCAAAACAGCCTGAATACAGAAATAGTAGGAGGGGGGAGTATCCCGTTCCGGGCAACCGTAACGAATTTCAAAAACCCTTTCCTGATTGGGTATGGTGCTGGAGCCCGAACGATGTTGTTCGGATATTACGTTAAATTTGACTACGGATGGGGGCTTGAAAACAAGGTCGTTAGCAAACCTATTGCCTATCTGACATTAGGGTATGATTTTTAGAAATATGGTTTTCTAAATGAAGAGAGCGACTCAATAGGGTCGCTCTCTTCATTTTATAGATAATAAGTCTGTACCCAATGTTGGTTTCTGAGCCGTTTCCTATATATATTTGTTGCCATAAACTAGTATACATGATCGAACATAGGTGATGTGACTAGTTTACGAATACCCTTCGATATATTCTCTCTCCTTATTGCGTTTTCGGTACCCTCTAAAATAGGGTGCATTCCCATTGTGTGTACAAAATCAATAAAAAGGTTTCCGTACTAATCCGGGAAACGATTGGCATAGTTTTCGCTAACCAAGGCAGAACAATTAAAAGCATTGGAAGCTTCGAACCTTCAAAATCCATTGATAGACAATTGGTGACTATTTTTGGAGTTCTGTTTAATTGAAATGCTCGAAATGTGATCTTTTGATAGTTATTGATCGAGAGCACCTGGCAAAAACTGTTAATTGGCATAGTTTTCGTTCCATTTAAATGAAGCAAAATGGCTCTTGTAGATTGGCATGGTATACCGTGACTTGTAGATGGTTTATCTGTCTGAATAATTGCTGATCGCAAGGGTTCAATTTGAGATTAAGTATGTCGCCCCAAATAAGGTTGCAGATGAGAGTAATTTCTACGTTACGCACAACATGCCTTACGGCTTTATCAAGTTTATTTCTTACGCATAAACCGAAAGGTTTTAATGCTGAGGGAAAGCATATCGCTCGTCTGGCAGGCCGGATTATTACGTATTTTCTGCAACTCTTGCAGACAGCAGGCTACTCACAAGAAAAAAATCAATCAGCCCGTCTACCTAAAAGGCGGTTCGGACTTTCCACTAAAAGAACGTTCGCGAATATTCCCCTCTATACTGATTGTGGACCTCCAGATATACCACTGACTGGTCCGCCGGGCCAGCTTCATCGATCAACAAAGTTTCTGCACCAAGCATCCACTATTTTAGGAAAACAATCAATGAATGAGCGAACTTTACTAAGCCGATTATATCTCAACCCTGATTCACAAAGGGTAATTGATATGGGTCGAGGCCCAACATCAGGGAGGATAGGTTCATCAGAGCCTGACAGCTTACAAATGCTGCTATTTCCGTTTATAGCCTTATATACTAGTTTATATCGCTCAAGAACGGTATATAGAGCAGCCAGTTTCTTAATGGGATTGGTTTGTTTACTGGCCCTGTCAACTCAAACACAAGCTCAGTCTACTATAGACTTGAGCGTCTCTAAAAAAGTTAGCAATCAGAATCCAGCGTTAGGCGACGTATTATCCTATACCGTTGTGGTTCGAAACGCTCCTGGAACGGCTACAGCAACGAATATAGTTGTAGGAGATCAGCTACCCACTGAAGGCGTCACCTATGTCCCTGCTTCTGCATCGTTGGTGCGTGGTACGGGAACTTATACAGCTGCTACAGGACAGTTGAATATAGGGTCTATCGCACCAGGAGATTCCGCGGTCTTGACTCTTCAGGCAACCGTAATAGCGCGCGGGGTTTGGTTTAATACGGCGGAAGTATTATCAGCCGATCAGCCTGATTCTGATTCGCAGCCTAATAACCAGAGTTTGGTTGAGGACGACTATTCAAGCGTATGCTTTTCGGTTCCTCTATATTGGTATGCGGGAGATGAGTTTACAGTAACGATTCCTACCGGCTATCGCGGAGTGACCTGGTATCGTAATAATCAGGACGTCGCCATTGTTTCACCGGATTTAGCTGTCATCAATGCGGATTCGTCTCTAACAATTAAAAGTCCGGGAACGTATCGGTTTACGGCTACGATTGCTAGTTGCCCTGCATTGAATTGCTGCGATATTCAGGTAATTCAGGGGCCCTATGGAAGTTTAGGAGATTATGTATGGGTAGATACGAATAAGGATGGCTTACAAAATGATGGCCCAACAGGTATCGATGGCGTAACCGTCTTTCTGTACGATTCTACAGGTACCACCAAACTTGATTCGACCATTACCGCAGGTGGTGGTAAATACTTGTTTGATAGCCTAACCGATGGAAGCTATAAAGTCAGGTTTATCGCGCCTACAAGCTTTACGTTTACTGCGAAAGATGTACTATCTACTCCAGCCGATTCAATCGATAGTGATGCTGGTCCAGATGGGTTTACTCGTATATATACTATAGATACAAGTAAACCGGTGGCAGATACCGCACGTAACAATCCAAATGTTGATGCCGGTATTATTCCATTGCCAGCCTCTTTGGGCGACTTCGTGTGGGTGGACACCAACAAGAATGGTATTCAGGATGCGAGTGAGCCGGGTATTCCGGGTGTG
>NZ_JAAFZH010000025.1 GCF_010435915.1 Spirosoma terrae
AATCAGAAGGTTAGATTGATTAGAATAAATTTTCAAATTAATTTTAGTAAACTCTTTAGGACTGTGAAATTTGACAAAATCAGGCATATCAATTCTCTGCATGACTTCTCTCAAGAAAGCCAATGATTTATTTATTTCCTTTACAGTACACTCAGTAATTTTCGCAAAAATTTCAGGTGAAAAAGTAGCTAAAAAATGATAATCAAAAGTGCCTACATATTTGCTATCAGAAGTTAATTGTATAATTTTTTCAAATTCTTCAAGCAATCTGAATTTTTTACTTTTGTATTTATCTAACGAAATTACATTAATTTCTAAATCACCCACGTTTGAAATAATCAAATCAGATTTAAGATTCTTTAAGTAAGTGGGGGTTAATTGTGTATTACTAACAATCTTTGAAATTGGCAAAAAGTGAATCAAAAATTCGCCATCAGTAAAGACTTCTATATTAAATTCAAATGCCTTGAGAAGTTTGAAGGGTGGGAAATTCAAACCCTCAACTACAAAAGTGTTATAGTTTAAGAATTGCTTATAAAAAGAGGATAGGTTTCCCCTTAATAGATGGCCGACATAAGAAGAAATCTTAGTAGTATTAGCGTAAGGGGGTGTTATATAGACTGATTGCAAATGTTTGTATTGAGGGTTCGACTTCGCTTCAAGAGGTTGTAAGAGAGTAAAAGAGTCTTCTGTTACTTCGTACAAGTATTGATGCTCTAACCAGCTTATAAACTTATTACGTTTATCGGAATTACTCTTATAACCTTCCGAAAAAGCATATTTATGAGTTGAAATTTGGCTTAAAACTCCTGTTTTGCTTGTAATAAGAGGAACTTCCACAAACGCTCATTTTAACGCTGACAATAAACAACTAAAAGCAAGGTTGGGCTATTTATACTTATAACATTGTTGCCTGTGTTACCGAACCAGAAACTTCCGAAATACAGTGCATCCTTTGTCGCTATAGCACAACCCCGCAAGCCCAAACTTACTCAACGAGGGCAATCCTACTGTCAACCGCAACCCGGAAATGCAAGCCCCAAGTCTCCCGTCGAGACGTGCAACCTGTCACCGAGAACCTACCTAACGTATTTGGGCTAAGCTGTCGGGGCGTTCACTTTGTCACACGCAACCCGGAAATGGAGACCCAAAAACTTGACCGCTGGGATGGGCTGTGTGTCGCACGAAGCCCGCCCCGAAAGCATTTTTTGGACCTTCCACCCAACACCAACGGGTGTTGATGGTGGGCGCGAAACCCGACTGAACAAACGTAGCGCTGACCTTTACACACCCGTTTTTGTTGGGCTGAATACCTGCCTTCGGGACGTGCTACCTGTCGCCCGAAACCTGCCTACGCGGAGCGAAAAACCCTTATTATTTTGACTTCTTAAACACCACTGGCAGGCGGAGAGATTAATAGGTTTTCCAACTTACTGCCATTATCTAAAGCATGACTAATCACTTTCATCTCAGCACTGTTAACTAAAATTTTCAGTACGTCTTCATTGGACATGATGGGTAAACGTTCTTGCAAGACCGTTACAATTTGGCGGTACACAGCAATACTGTTTAGTTTAATCTCCTTGCCTTTGCCCTTACCATTGACTTTCAAATAAGTATCGGACAACTTGACAGGCTGATGTTTGAGCCACTCCCGTGTCAAAGCCACAGGAAGAAACACATAAATTTGGTCAGTCACTTTTTCTTCACCAACGTATTCACGAATAGCGTCGTAAACAAACTCTTCATCTTCAACCTCACTGCCTTCAATATATTTATCAATGGCAAAGTAGATGGCTGCTGAATAATCCCGTGTATCTTCTGGGGCTTGCTTTTTGAACAGGCCAAATAATTTTTGAACCATGCGATATGTTGCCAAAATCTAATTTACTCAGGCGTTTGACATGTCAGCTGAACGTAACTAAGCAAATTTAAACCCACCAAACGGGGCGTTTAGCCTGTCAACCGGAACGCCGAAATGAAATCAAAGCTTAAAACTTACCCTTTTGGGACGTTCCCACTGTCGAACACAACCCGACAAACACGCTTTCTTATACTTTGACTCGCCACCCAACACCAACGGGTGTTGATGGTGGATGACGCTACGTCCCTAAACAGGATCAACCCGCAACCTTTACACACCCGTTTGGTTGGGCTGCCAAGCTTCACCTCGGGACGTGACCCCTGTCACCAAGAAACTGCCCTGTGCAGAGCGGTCAACGACGCTTGGCTAACTATTCAGTAAAATTCACTCAGGAACTTTGTCCCATCCAGCAGCTGGAATTATAGCCACCCAAGCTGGTACCTCCTTATCAGTCACAATTTCTGATAAACTGGGATATTTGCACGAAAAACGAACGTAACGCCTATACGCCATCAGATTGCGCTCCCTTTGTTCATCAACTCTACCCTTCAGGCTACAGCTTGCCTCATACTTTTCTCCGTTAACCTTGTAGCGAAAATTTAATGAATGGCCCGTTTTATAGCTTCCTGAAACGCCATAGGGAAAAGCAACCGTTACCCTATGGCAACCTGTCAGCATAATTTTTTTGTAAATCTGTTTGCCTGTTACAAAGATTAGCGCACCTATTATCAAGTACATTACCCATCTACCAGAATCTACTTTTTTCATCCTAAAGTTTTCGTAATCGGGGCGTTTCTGCTGTCGCACACTACGTGGCAAACGCACTTTTGACTACCCCAACTGGGGCGATTCTCGTGTCGACGGAAGCTGGCTAACGAGCCACAAAATAGACTGCTGAGACGGTCCCCTTGTCGCACCGAAGCCCACCGCTACGTTATTGGCTGTTCTATCCACCCAACATAATAAAGTACGCAAAGTCGCGGAACTAAAAGTAGCTGATAATCAACAAGAAGCAGTTCCGTGTTTTGCATATACGTATCTTTGCTAGACCCTTGCGAAATAAATCAATATTTGTAACTTTTTCAACTAAAAGTATTGAATTGACTAAGCGGTATATGCCGCTCTCGGTATGCCGGATTTGGGATATTGAGGGCTATCCGAATTACTTCTTTGATGCCGACGGACAACTCTACCGGATTACCCCACGGGGCGATATAAAACCAGGACGTCGAACCGTTAAACGGTATACACAAGGCTATGTGTTGAAAAGTAGATTTTACAGTCTTTCTCAACTCCGACTAATGCTACGTCGACATGACCCTACAGATCATCCAACGGGCTTTTAAGCTCGCTGATTTTATGGGCCGTTACGTGTGTATATCGCATAGTGGTCAGGATACTTTCGTGCCCGAGCAATTCCTGTATATACCGAATATCGGTTCCTGATTCGAGCAGATGTGTCGCAAACGAGTGTCGAAGCGAATGAATGCCTCCCCGTTTCCGAATTCCTGCCGAGTGAATAGCAGTACTGTAGACCAATTGAATCGTACGAGTAGCGATAGGTTCGTGAGTCTCGGGATTTTCGAACAAAAATAGGTTGGGTTTATATGCCTTCAGATAGTCGGTCAGCATGGCCTCGATTTTTTCGGTCAGCATAACCACCCGATCTTTCTTTCCCTTTCCCCCACGTACCGTAATAAGTCGTCGGACGCGGTCAAGGTCAGCCAGCCGAAGATGAGCCACCTCGCTCAGCCGCAAACCCGTTGCATAAACCAGTTTGAAAAGTGTTCGGTATTTCAGACTGGTGGTGGCACTAAAAATAGCTTTTATTTCATCAACACTATATACCGTAGGCAATTTCCGGGCCTGCCGCGGATAAGCAATGTCATAAAACTCCTTTTCCCGCTGTAATACTTTTTCCTGATAAAACTTCCAGGCATTGATATGCACATTGATAGTTGCGCTACTCAGCCGTTTCCTGTCAATCAGAAACAGTAAGTAGCTCTGGTATTCCTGCCTGGTCAGTTTATCAAGCGGCCCATTGCCTACATAACGTAGCAACGCAATCATAGCCTGCCGGTAATTGCGGATTGTTTTATAACTGTATTGCAACAGGCGCATCGCATTAGTCAGCGATTCAATGACCGGATGCCTATCAAACTCGCGTAACGGTGGCGAATATCGAAACGAAAGTCGGGCGATTGTCTGCGCACGCTTGCGCAAGGGCGGCCACGGCGGATTAGTGGCCAGTTCGATTTCGGCAATAGTAACGTCAGGTTTGTATAAACGGACCACAGCTTCATCGAAACGGCAATAGTCCCGGCCAAATAATTGCCCAATCCGAACAATACTGTCGCGCGTGTTTGGTACTACCCAGCACCGACGCGTATAACTCCACCGGCGCCCCCACACGCTACGTATGGCTTCATTACCAACCGGGTCCTGTGCAAACGAAACGGTTAGCAGCGTCGAGTCTTTTTCGTCAATACGTATCGTGATCATACACGATAAGACTACGTAACGACTAAAAAGTCTCTTTTCGACAGGATTAATACGAGCGATTAATACTTAGAAGCCGTTTAAACTTTTCATTTTACAGGAAATTTCATGCGTTATGTTGTCATTCCGACCGGTCCGCCGGTGCGGCAGAGGAATCTCAGAGCCCCATATCAGTCAAACTTGAGATTCCTCCTGCCGCACCGGCGGACCGGTCGGAATGACAAAAATTTTATCAAAGCAAAAGCTTAAACAGCCTCTTTAATAATCCTGACAATCTTGTTAATCCTGTCCAAAAAACTAAAGCTCGAACGTAATGCCCTGTGCCAGCGGCAAGGCCGTTCCGTAATTAACCGTATTGGTTTGTCGGCGCATGTAGGCTTTCCAGGCATCGGAGCCGGACTCACGGCCACCACCCGTTTCTTTTTCTCCGCCGAAAGCCCCACCAATTTCGGCGCCCGACGTACCGATGTTCACGTTGGCAATCCCGCAATCGGAACCAGAAACGGCCAGAAACCGCTCAGCTTCACGCATATTTAACGTGAAGATAGCCGACGAAAGACCTTGGGGCACGCCGTTTTGCTGCGCGATAGCGTCATCCAGCGTCGTGTATTTAAGCAGATACAAAATAGGCGCAAAGGTTTCCCGCTGAACTATAGCCCAGTGGTTTTCAGCTTCTGCAATGCAGGGTCGGACGTAGCAGCCCGACTCGAAACCGAGTCCATCCACAACACCGGGTTCAACGACGAACCGCCCGCCCGACTCCCGAATGTCATTCACGGCCAGTTGATAATTGTGTACCGCCTGCTGATCGATTAACGGACCAACGTGAAACGATTCGTCTAACGGGCTGCCTATACGTAGCTGCGCATAGGCGTTCTTAAGTCGATTTTTTACGTCATCATAAATGGTCTCCTGCACAATCAGTCGGCGGGTGGTCGTACACCGTTGCCCCGCTGTTCCAACGGCTCCAAATACAATCGCCGGAATAGCCAGATCAAGATCGGCATGCTCCGACACAATAATAGCGTTGTTGCCGCCTAATTCTAACAGATATTTCCCCAATCGTCCGGCGACGGCTTCGGCCACAGCCTTTCCCATGCGTGTGCTGCCGGTAGCCGATACGAGCGCAACCCGTGGATCATTCGCCAGCCATTCGCCAGCATCACGTCCACCCGTAACCAGACACGATACGCCCTCTGGAACGTTGTTGTTACGTAGCACCTCACCAATAATCTGCTGACAGGCCAGGGCCGTGAGTGGTGTTTTTTCCGAAGGTTTCCAGACGCAGACATCGCCACATACCCAGGCCAGCATGGCATTCCACGACCAAACGGCTACGGGAAAATTAAAGGCCGAAATAATGCCCACTACACCCAATGGATGCCACTGCTCGAACATCCGGTGAGCGGGTCGTTCGGAGTGCATCGACAAACCATACAACTGCCGCGATTGGCCCACGGCAAAATCACAGATGTCGATAATTTCCTGCACTTCGCCCAGTCCTTCCTGAAGTGACTTGCCCATTTCATAACTAACTAACGTGCCCAGCTCTCGTTTATACCGGCGGAACTGTTCGCCCATTTGCCGAACAATTTCGCCCCGACGCGGAGCCGGAACCTGACGCCATTCCAGAAAAGCGGCCTTCGCCGTGTCAATAACACGATCATAATCAGCGCGTGTTGATACGTGTACTCGAGCAATTAACTGCCCGTCGGCTGGCGAATATGAATCGATTGTTTTGTCCGACGATTGCCAGAACTGCTGTCCTGTGCTGGTTCCGGGTTTTACGGGCTGTGTTGGTAGGGGAAGAATCGACTGCATAACGATCAGTACTCAATAGGTTGATGTGATGGCAAATCTATCGGCCATCCTGTAAACAACGAATATATGACAGTAAACTTTTTACGCGCAAAAGGGTTGAAAACATAGTAATAAACTAGCTCAACAAAGACACAACGTTATGAAAATCAACCAAACCCTAAGCTTGCTGACACTCGGAGCAGTGTTGGCAACGGGAGCTGCCTGGGCACAGACAACACCCACCGGTACGGCCACGTCAACAACCTATCCTACTGGCGCTATAGCCCCTGATTCTACGCCTGCTTCGGCCCGGAGCCAACGGAAAGCGATGAAACAGAATCGAAAAGCGATGCAGCAAAATGCCCGCCAGAATCCGGGAACGTCAACGAGCGTACAGGACGGTCAATATCGGCAGAGTTCGAGCAGTGATGGAACGGCCATCAACAATAGCAACACCACAAATTATAATAGCAACAACGTAACCAATGCTCCTACGGGCGCGGGTAGTAACCCCACAACAGCGGTTCCAACACCCGCCGATCAGGTAAGCAATGGTCAGAACAATTCGGCGGCTCGTAGTTCGGTCAGCAGTGAAGGCAGTAGCTACTCGCCCAATACGAACGCAACGCCATCCGGAACCAGTGTCAGTACGTCGGGAACGGGCGAGGCTGTTTCGGGAGCGCGTTCCAGCGAAATGCCAGCCGTGAAAGCCGGTAGCACGAATCGTAGCGCCAGCGTCGGTGATTTTATTTCGTCATCGCCCAATTTCACTACGTTACAGAATGCACTGCAAACATCCGAACTAGACGAAACGCTAAAAGGCACAGGTCCTTACACGGTTTTTGCCCCATCAAACAATGCGTTCAAAAAAATACCAGCCAGTGCCCAGAATGGCCTGCTGGAAGGCAATAACCGCGATGCGCTGAAGCAGCTTCTCTCCTACCACGTTGTTCGTGGCGAGGTAGACGTAGCAGAATTGAAACGTCGAATTAAAGAAGGCAACGGCAAAGCAGAACTGCAAACACTGGCAGGTAGTACGTTGCTGGCTAAAACAGGCCCAAACGGCAGCATTGAACTAACCGACGATCAGGGCCATTCTGCTCAAATTGATGCAGGTGATAACTACAAATCGGCCAACGGTGTCGTACACGGCATTAACGTCGTGCTGATGCCAAAAGCAGGAGGCAGCATGTTTAAGTAAACGACTCAGGTTTTTTGTTTAGGAACCCCAACACCTAAAGGTATTTAATCACTTGTCGATTAAGTCCCTTTAGGTGTTGGGGTTTTTGCTTTTATCGGAAGGGCTGGGTGGCCGTTAACTCGTTTTCCGATAATTCAGTATAGCCCATCCATTCAGGACGATGGCAAAGCCCACTTCATACAGCAGTTGGCGCGAAATATCGGCGAAACCACTTCCTTTCAACACAATCATCCGGACTACGTCGATAAAATGAGTAACGGGAGTCATATACGCAATGGCTCTGGCCCAGGGCGGCATACTATCTACAGACGTGAACAAACCGCTCATGAGAATAAAAATCATGATGAAGAAGAACGCGACAAACATGGCCTGAACCTGCGTATCGCTATAGGTAGAAATCAACAGGCCAAACCCCAGTAGCGCGATCATGTACACACCCGCAAACGTATACAACGTAACAAGACTTCCGACGGGAATAATGCCATAAACAAACCGGGCAATGGCCAGGCCAATGGTGAAAATGAGCATACCCAATACCCAGAACGGAATCATCTTGCCCAGAATAAACTGCCATTTTTTGATGGGCGTTACGTTAATCTGCTCAATTGTCCCGATTTCTTTCTCCCGCACGATGTTCAGCGCCGACAGAAACCCGCCTACCAGCGTCAGCAACAGCACCAGAATACCGGGCACCATAAAGAAATAATACTCGCCCAGCGGATTGAACCAGTTCGACGACGTAACGTCAATAACGGTCATGTCGTTGAATCGGCCGGGCTGTATCCATTGCAATCGAATGTCGTTGTTAAAATCGCCAATAATCCGGCTCAAATACGCTCCTCCGATTGTTGCTTTGGTGCCATTGATGGCATCGACGGCCAGCGATAGTTTTTGCGAGCCTTCGCGCACCAGATTCCGTTCGAAACCGGCCGGGATTTCCATGATCAGATCGGCTTCGTTATCCTCCACGCTACGTAGCGCCTGTTTAAACGACGGGCTGGCATCAACAATACGAAAATAACCCGATGAGCTGACTTTCGTAATTAGCCGCTGAGAATACGTACTATGATCGTTATCGACAACCGCCAGATTCACGTTCTTCACATCAAAATTGGCGGCCTGCGGCATAATGATCAGTTGGATGGTTGGCATCAAAAAGATCATTGCCAGAATACTCTTGTCCCGGAAAATTTGCCGGAATTCCTTACGCAGCAGAAACTTCAGGATTCTCATGCCAGCCGGATTTTAAAATTCTTCAGACTTATTCCCAACAGCGCCAGCGTCATGCCCATCAGGATGAGCGTTTCTTTCCAAACCGCCCCAAGTCCTAATCCTTTCAGCATAATGGCCTTTACAATCAGGTAGTACCAGCGCGACGGAACTACGTTTGCTATAATTTGAAGCGGCACTGGCATGTTTTCGAGCGGAAAAATAAAGCCCGTAAACAGAATGGTTGGCAGCATCATGCCCATCATGGATACCAGCATGGCGACCTGCTGCGACGACGTTACGTTCGAGATCATCAGACCCAGCGATAGACAACAGATGATAAACAACGTACTTTCGGCAAACAACAACGACACACTCCCGCGAATGGGCATGTGGAGCACAAAAACGGCCAGCACCAGAATCAGTACAAAATCCAGCAGCGACAATACCAGATAAGGCACGGCTTTCGCAATCAATACCAGAATGGGCTGAAAAGGTGATACCAGCAGCACTTCCATCGTTCCTAACTCTTTCTCCCGCACAATCGAAACAGACGTCAACGTCGTACAAACGATCATCAGAATTAATGCCAGCACACCCGGAATAAAATTCAGCGAGCCGTTCATATCGGGGTTGTACAGCATTCGCATTTCAGTAACGATCTGATACGGCACCCTGGCATTTTGGTTCATCTCCTGTTGATAATCGCCAACAATCCGGGTCAGATAATTCGTGATGGTGGTGGCCGTATTGGGGTCCGACGCGTCGGTAATGATCTGAATCTGCGCTTTCTTGACGTGCTGCAAATCGTCGTAGAAATCCGTTGGAAACACCAGAGCCGCTTTTATTTTTCCTTTCAGAAAAGCACGCTCCATATCGCCATAACTCATTGTCGATTGCTGTATGGTAAAATAAGTGCTGGATTGAATCTTTCCAACGATCTGCTGCGACGCTACGTCCTTCGAAAAATCGACAATGGCCAGACTGATGTTTTTAACCTCGCTACTTAACGCATAACCAAACAACATAATCTGCGCCGTAGGCAGCCCAAACAGAATCAATAACGTACGCCGATCCCGGAAGACGTGATAAAACTCTTTTCGTATAAATACCACTAGTTGTTTCATGACGGTAACTGCTACGTTAGTCGGCCGAGCGTTTTGCCCCGCGCGCCAACTGGTAAAAAACATCGTCCATCGAATCGGTATTGAACTGGCGCTTCAGGTTTCCCGGCGAATCCAGCGCTTCGACTTTCCCATCGACCATAATCGAAATGCGGTTACAGTACTCGGCTTCGTCCATGTAGTGTGTGGTCACAAAAATGGTAATGCCCCGGTCGGCGGCCGCGTAAATCAAATCCCAGAATTGCCGACGCGTAACCGGATCGACACCACCCGTTGGTTCGTCCAGGAATACGATTCGGGGCTCGTGAATAATCGCGACCGAAAACGCGAGTTTCTGTTTCCAGCCGAGCGGCAGGCTACCCACCAGTTTCCTGGCTTCTGGCCCAAGCCCCAACGTACTGACCAGTTCATCGCTTTTCAGCTTCAGCTCTTTATCAGAAAGTCCGTAGATGCCGCCAAAAAATTCGATGTTTTCCAGAACCGTCAGATTCTCATACAGCGAGAATTTCTGGCTCATATAGCCAATCGTTTTCTTAATCGATTCCTGCTGTTTGTAGACATCAAAACTAGCTACGCTGGCCTGGCCAGAAGTTGGGTACGACAACCCGCAGAGCATGCGCATAGCCGTCGTTTTTCCGGCTCCATTGGCCCCCAGAAAGCCAAAAATTTCGCCAGCCTCCACGTCGAACGTGATTTTATTGACAGCCACAAAATCACCGAACTGTTTGGTCAGTTCGCGGCATGAAATGGCTTTTTCCTGTGTTTGATTCATGAGCTGGTGTCTTTCGTCATGAGCTGAATAAACCGATCTTCAATAGTTGGCGTAATGGCGGTTACGGCTACGTTTGTATGCCCTTTCTGTTGCAGATACTGAGTCAACTGTTGCTGATTCTGTTCATTATCATCCCGAAACGTTACGTGGATGGTATCGCCAAACGCATAACTGCTACGTACTGGATCGAACTGCCGGATTTCGGTTAGCGCGTGTGGAATGGAATCGGCCCTGGCGGCAAACAACTGACCGGCATAAGCGTTCACAATGTTTTGGGGTGTATCGACCGACAAGAGTTGCCCCGTCTGAATCAGGGCGATACGTTCGCAGAGAACGGCTTCATCCATATAGGGCGTCGATACCAGAATGGTAATACCCTGTTGTTTCAGCCGCTTCAACATGGCCCAGAATTCCCGTCTCGACACAACGTCGACGCCCGTGGTTGGTTCATCCAGAAACAACACCGTCGGTTTATGAATGAGCGCACAGCACAACGCTAATTTCTGCTTCATGCCGCCCGACAGTTTACCCGCCCGACGCGTTTTAAACGGCTCGATCTGTTCGTAAATGTCTTTGATGAGATCGTAATTCTCCCGAATAGTTGTTCCAAACAACGTAGCAAAAAATGTCAGATTCTCTTCGACCGTTAAATCCTGATAGAGCGAGAAGCGGCCCGGCATATAGCCAACCGTTTTCCGAATAGCCCGGTAGTCCTTCACTACGTCATAGCCATCGACCGTAGCGGTACCGTTGTCGGCCAGTAGTACCGTTGTCAGGATACGGAACAACGTCGACTTTCCGGCTCCGTCGGGGCCAATGAGCCCAAATAACTCACCCGGCTCTACCGACAGGGAAACGTCATCGACAGCCAGGACTTTTCCTTCGTCGTAGGTTTTTGTTACGTTCGTTAGCGTTACAGCGCCCATAACGGATCAGTTTGTCTGGGGTTTTTGCGTCTTCAGCAGCACTTCGCCATACATACCAATTTTCAGAAAACCGTCGTTTTTCACGCGAATCTTGGTTGCATACACCAGATTAGCCCGTTCGTTTTTAGTCTGAATGGTTTTGGGCGTAAATTCTGATTTGCTCGAAATCCAGGATATAGTACCGGGATAGTCGGTAAAGCCCTTCTCCCCGTTATCGATCCGTACCGTAACAGCCTGATTGATTTTAACCTGCGGCAACTGATCGCCGGTGATATAAGCCCGCAGCAGTAACGTATCGGTATTGGCAATCCGGTAGAGTGGCTTGCCAATCGTAGCCATTTCGCCCGCAAAAGCGTATTTAGTCAACACGGTGCCTGTTACGGGATTAACAATCTGGCCTTTCTGCACCTGCACGCCATACTGCTCGGCCGCTTTAGCGAGTGAACCCTGCTCGCTCAATGCGCCCCGATTCTGCGATGCATTATTGGTTTCGGCAACCCGAATCTGCTGCCGCGTTACGTCCAGTTGCTTTTGCAACTGATCGATCTGGGCGTTCAGATCATCGAGTTGTTTCTGCGTTGCGGCATCGGCCCGAATCAGATTCTCGGTCCGTGCCCGCTCATGAAAAAGTTGTTTTAGCTGTGCTTCCTGCACAATCAGATGGCGCTTCGTTAACTCAACCTGCGGCCGTACGCTGGTGGTACGTTCCCGCAGGGCCTGCATCGATGCCCGAACCTGCTCCTGCTGAAGCCGGGACGTTGTTACGTCAATTTGCCCGACTGTAGCGCCCGCCTTCAGCAGGTCGCCTTCGTTGAGTGAAAATGCCAAAATCTGGCCGGTTTGCTGCGCCGATACGATAACTTCATCGGCTTCAAAGTTGCCAGAGGCATCATAGTCTGGCTCGTTTTTCTGGCACGAAAACAGCGCCGAAAAAGCAGCTATGGATAGAATAGTGATATAGGCTTTCATGGGACAGGATCGGGTTAATTTCCAGACGTATTGTTATGCGTATACTGAGCCTGAAGCCATTGAATCTGATGAAGCAGCAGATTTTGGCGGGCTTCGTTCTCGGCATTCACCTTATTGATGTATTCGTGCGACGTAATGACGCCATTCTGTAGCTGTGCGTTAGCCGAGTTTTTGACCGACGCCCGTAAGTCGACGATCTCATTATCCTGCGTAATCAATTCCTGATATTTCTGCACCTCAACGCGCTGCTGCGTGAGCGACAGATTGGTATTGAACAGAAATGTTTCGCGTTGTACATCGATTGATTGACGGCTGATGGCCAGCAACTGCACATCGTTTTTGCGGGTGGTATATAAACTACTCAAAGCCCAGTTAAACCGAACACCGCCAATCCAGAAAAAGTCGAACGAATTATTCAGAATATTGAACGTTGGCCGCCCATAGTTTTCCTGAAAAAACGCACTGACTTTAGGACGATAGGCCACTCGTAGTTGCTTTTCCTGTATATCAACGATACGTTTCTGACTTTCATAAAGGCTGAGTTCGGGGCGGTTGATTTGGGAAGACAACGTAACGGGTTGTGGCTTGATGAATACTGTGTTATCGTCCAGCGGCTGATTAATCAGCGCTCCCAGCATCGTTACGTAGGCCCGACGAGCGGCTTTCAATTCCGTTGCCAGTTGGTCGGCTCTGATCAATTCAGCTTTCAGTTCGTTGAGGCTACTCCGAAAAGCCGTTCCGTTAGTTAACGCTCCCTGCATTTTGTCGGCCCCGCTCTGAATATCGGCTTTCCGAAGATTAGCTAGTTTGAGCTGTTCATCAATCAGCGCAACGCCAAAAAATAATTGATTGACCCGACCCCGAAGCGCGTAAAGACTGACTTCCAGGCTCTGCTCCTGGGTATCGGCATCGGTGCGCCGGGCTTCCTGCGCGTAGTGAATGGCTCCGCCATCATAAATCACCTGATCGATCTGCCCCGTAATTTTATATTGATCTTTGCTGATTTTAGGCAACGTAACAGTAGGCGGAACAATCGCCCCAAGCCCCGTTTCCGAAAAATCGACAGTTTGGTTCTGATACGTTGCCTGCCCCGATACACTCAACTGCGGCAAATAGCCTTTAGCCGCATTCGCAACGGAAAAATCGCGGGTTTTCTGAATTAACGACCGTTGTTTAATCAACGGATAGTTTTGCCGGGCCAGCGTATAGCAGTCTTCCAGCGCCAAGGACTGAACCGTTTGCGCCCAAACGCTGATCGGCGTTACCAGTAGAATAAATAGCCTGATAAGGAGCGGTTTCATAGATACATATGCGACTTAAAATTTATTTTTAAAAACTTTTTTAATTGGATAGTAAAAAAATTTAGCCAGCCTTTATCATAGACATCACCCACCTAGGAATCAATAGCTTCCGCTCCTGCATGAGTCCATAAAACTCAGTAATTTCCTGCCTGGAAATAACCTGAACAAGTGGCCGGGCGATAAACGGCATAACCACAAGACTCATTAAGCTCATCAAAATCTGCATAGGATGCATCGGCGCATTATTGGTCGCCAGCTCGGCTCGCAGTTGTTGAAAAAAATAGGAATGCATCACCTGATTTCTGCCGATAATATCCACCAGTTTCTCCGGATTGGCGGTTACTTCCCGAAACACAAACAGAGGCAGTTCGGGCTGGCCCGTAAACAGATCGATATAGAACGTAACGATTTTCTCTATTTTCGCCTGAAGAGACGTAGCTGGGTCCATCATGATCTGTTTGATGGAACCCGCAATCATCTGGACATTTTCGGCCATGATGATGTCGAACAGTTTTTCCTTGCTCCGAAAGTAGTAATTGAGCAACGCAATGTTCATCCCGGCTTCGTCCGCAATGTCCTTCACACGCGTAGCGGCATAGCCTTTCTGCATAAACATCTTACGTGCTACTTCCTTGATCCGCTCCTCGGTTGAACTATCAATTGAACCCTCCATACTTTTTCCGTTCCTCGTGCTTTGTTATCCCAGACACCAAGACGCTGTCTGAGACACTATACAGTGTCCAAGCGTATAAGTTTTACAGGGCAAAGATTACGGTTAAAAATTATTTTTAAAAACATTTTTAACACCAACTTTGACAAAGTTAAAAGTTCAGTTCAAGATCGAACTAATGAACAAACAAGCTTAACGCCATTACCCCAGCCAGACCAGTTACTGATACCAGCGTTTCCATAATCGACCAGGTTTTTAATGTATCGGCCATCGATAACTGAAAATACTCGCGAAACAGCCAAAAGCCCGTGTCGTTCACGTGCGAGAACATCATACTCCCCGCGCCAATACTCAGCACCATCAGGTTAGGATCAACGCCGGTCGATGTCAATAAAGGAACCATAAAGCCAGCCGTTGTAATACCCGAAACGGTCGAAGACCCAACGCATACGCGAATGACCGCTGCCATGCACCAGGCCAGTACATAGGGATGCAGTGACGAACCGTTCATCAGATCGGCAATGTTCTGGCTTACGCCACCGTCGGTCAGTACTTGTTTCAAGGCGCCAGCTCCGCCAAAAATCAGAAACAACATGGCCACTTCTTTTACCGACTCCCCAAGCAGCGTTGTTACGTTGGTTATCGATTTTCCCCGTTGCGTTCCTAACGTAACGCCTGCCACCAATACCGATACTAACATACTGACCGTTGGCTCCCCGATTGTCAGAATCACCTGCTGGATAACCGAACCGGCAGGTAGGAACGGCGTTAAGACCGTACTAAATCCAATTAACAGAATCGGTAGCAAAACCGTAAAAAAACTAACCGCTACTGATGGCATTTGATCGTCGGTCAGCTCGTCGGCCATAAACGCCTTGTTCGGTAACGTAGTGTACCGCTTCAAGGTCGATCCAAACAAAGCGCCCGAAACAAGAATAGCGGGAATCGAGACGATAATTCCGTAAAACAGCGTCAGACCCATATCAGCATTGAACTGTTTCAGAATAGCCAGTGGTGCCGGATGTGGAGGCAGGTAACCCTGTGTTACCGATAAGGAAGCCAGCATTGGCAGGCCGATGTACAGAGCAGGGAGTTTGTAGCGATAGGCAACGGTGATGACCAACGGAGCCAGCAGCATGAAACCAACCGAATAAAATAAAGGCAAACCTACGATAAAGCCCGTCACCATGAATGCCCAGCGTGCGTGCTTTGTCCCTACCAGCGACATCATTGTAACCGCAATCTGCTGAGCCGCTCCGCTGGTTGCTACCAGTTTGCCCAACATGGCACCCAGCGCAATAATGCTCATGATCGAACCGAGCGTACCACCAATACCTTTTTGAATCGAATCCAGAATCGCCATCGGAGCCAGGCCAAGCGCCAGCCCGACGCCCATTGATACAAGCAGAAAGGCCAGAAACGTGTGCAGCCGTACGTATGAAATCAACGCAATCAGTACGAGAATGGCAAGGGTAGTGATTAGTAAGGGCATAGCCTCAAAAGATGCATACGAAACAGATTTACTACGTTCCGCCAGCAGGTATTTCGTTTATAGTCCGCTTCCGCTACGTATCTACATCCCCACAATTTTCCTGTACTTTCGCCTGACGTTACGTAGTCCTGATTGATCATTATGCAAAAACTAGTTTACCTGTTTCTAGCGACTATTCTTTCTGTTACCACTTACGCACAACCCAGCAGTGACCTGATCGAACTAGTCAATCCGCTCATTGGTACCGACTCAAAACCCAGCTTATCGAATGGTAATACGTATCCGGCTGTAGCCCTACCCTGGGGCATGAACTTCTGGATGCCACAGACCGGCAAAATGGGCAATGGCTGGGCTTATACCTACGCAGCCGACAAAATCCGGGGCTTTAAACAAACCCACCAGCCATCGCCCTGGATGAACGATTACGGCCAGTTTTCGATCATGCCCATGACGGGTAAACTACGGATCGATGAAGACGAGCGAGCCAGCTGGTATTCTCACAAGGCCGAAACAGCGAAGGCGTACTACTATAGCGTTTACCTGGCCGACCACGATGTTACGACCGAAATAGCACCCACCGAACGAGCCGCCAGTTTCCGGTTTACCTTCCCCAAAACCGATAGTTCTTTTGTTGTTATCGATGCGTTCGACAAAGGCTCATACATCAAAGTCCTTCCCAAAGAACACAAAATCATCGGCTATACCACCCGGAACAGTGGTGGCGTTCCCGCCAATTTCAAAAATTACTTTGTCATTTATTTCGACAAGGCCTTCTCATCGGCTCAAACCTGGCACGATAAAACGATTGCGAAAGACACGCTGGAATTAAATGCCAACCATGCCGGGGCAGTTGTTGGTTTTAAAACGACCAAAGGTGAGCAGGTTCACGCCCGCGTGGCGTCGTCGTTTATCAGTTTTGACCAGGCCGAGCAGAATCTGAAAGAACTGGGCAACGATACGTTCGACGTAGTGAAACAGAAAGCCAAAGCGGCCTGGAACAAAGAGCTGAATCGGATTCAGGTGGAAGGCGGATCACTGGCTCAACGGCAGACGTTCTACTCCTGCCTGTATCGGTCGCTGCTTTTTCCGCGCAAATTCTTTGAACTCGACGCCAACAAAAAAGTCGTTCATTATAGCCCTTATAATGGTCAGGTATTACCCGGCTATATGTTCACCGACACCGGGTTCTGGGATACGTTCCGATCGATGTTTCCATTCCTGAACCTGATGTATCCATCGCTCAATACGCAGATGCAGGAAGGGCTGGCCAACGCCTATAAAGAAGGCGGCTGGCTCCCGGAATGGGCAAGTCCTGGACTACGTAACACGATGATTGGCTCGAACTCCGCTTCGGTCATTGCCGATGCTTACCTGAAGGGCCTTCGTGGTTACGACATCAATGCGCTCTACGAAGCGGTTCTGAAAAATTCGGAAAACGAAGGACCAATGGATGCCGTTGGGCGTCGGGGAGCGGCCTATTACAACAAGCTCGGCTACGTACCCTACGACGTACAGATCAACGAAAATGCGGCCCGAACGCTGGAATACGCGTACGACGATTTCGCCATTTATCAGCTAGCCAAAGCCTTAAAACGCCCACAGGCCGAAATTGATCGATTCGCCAAACGCTGCCAGAATTACCGAAACCTGTATGACAAACAAAGCGGGCTGATGCGGGGTAAAAACCAGAACGGTACGTTCCAGTCGCCGTTTAATCCTTTCAAATGGGGAGATGCCTTTACTGAAGGCAACAGCTGGCATTACACCTGGTCGGTTTTTCACGACGTACAGGGCTTAATAAAGCTAATGGGCGGCAATCAGAAGTTTGTGACCAAACTCGATTCCGTTTTTACGATTCCGCCTGTTTATGACGAAAGTTACTACGGCAGTGTGATTCACGAAATTCGCGAAATGCAGATTGCGAATATGGGCCAGTATGCACATGGCAACCAACCCATTCAGCACATGATTTACCTGTACAATTACGCTGGCGAACCCTGGAAAGCGCAATACTGGCTTCGTGAGGTCATGAATCGGCTCTACCTGCCAACACCGGATGGCTACTGCGGTGATGAGGACAATGGCCAAACATCAGCCTGGTACGTTTTTACGGCCATGGGATTTTACCCAGTCTGCCCTGCTACGGATCAGTACGTAACCGGAGCGCCGTTATTCCAAAAAGTTACCGCTACGCTGGAGAATGGCAAACAACTTATCATCAATGCACCAAACAACAGCGACCAGAATCGGTATATCAACGTTATGCGAATAAATGGGCAGGAGTATAGTAAAAACTGGCTGAGTCATCAGGAGCTACAGCAAGGTGCCATTATCGATATCGATATGACAGCGACTCCTAATAAAAAACGGGGCACTCAGCCTGCCGACTTCCCGTATTCGTTTTCGGCTGAGCTGAAGTAAAACAGACAGGCTAACTGCTTTTTGTATGGTCAGTTAACTGAAACTGGCCATACAAAAGAGAAGGCATTAATCAGCAGGGCTACCTGGATCATATTCTGTTCGAATCTTATTTTAGAAGAGACCGCCTAATAAATATTAATTAACAAAATGCCGGAATAATCCTTATCTATTCTAGCAAAATCGCTCTATTTATCGTCTTAATCCTTATTTGATTATACTTTCAATTCCATATATTTGGCTCATCTAACCTTATCCATGTGAAACGTCAGTCATCCTTAGTATCGGAAAGTGTTCTAATCGAGAAGCTGAACAGGCGCGATGAACAGGCTTTCCATTGGCTGTACGACCAATACTCGCCCGCTCTTTATGGTGTTGTTCTTCGTATTGTACGCGATGAGGAGCAAGCCCAGGATCTTGTCCAGGATATTTTTGTAAAAATCTGGAAAAACTTAGACGCCTACGACGCTAGTAAAGGTCGGCTGTTTACGTGGATGCTGAACGTAGCCCGTAATACAGCGATAGACGCCATTCGCGCCAGAAAAACGCAACCATCTCCTTCTAACGCAATCCGAACCGACGAAGATAACGTACATATTGTCGATCGTCAATATAATACCGAACAACCCAATCCCGAACATATTGGTATTAAGGAAGTCGTTAGCCAGTTACGTCCTGAACGCAGAGAATTAATTGACCTGGTTTATTTCGGAGGGTATACCCACGAAGAAGCCGCCGACGAATTAAAACTGCCGTTAGGGACGGTTAAAACCCGCATTCGCGCTGCGTTGCAGGAACTAAAACAATTATTCAAATCATGAATGTAACGGAGTATATAGAGTCTGGCATTTTAGAATCCTACGTTGTGGGCGCAGTAAGCGAACAGGAACGGCGTGAGGTTCAGTGCTTGTCGTCTATTTACCCTGAGATCCAGCAAGAGCTGGATCAGTTAGCTTTATCCCTCGAAAACTACGCGCTGCTACACAGCGTTGAACCGCCTGCGGATTTAAAGTCGCGGATCATGGCCGAGCTTACGTTTGAGCAATCGACAGAGCCAATTATCCGTCCTATGCCTGTCGATTTCACAACAGATCGGCCCACGTTCAAAGCCTCCTGGATTGTAGCCGCTTCGGTTGGCCTGTTAATGTTTGTTCTTTCGTTCTTTCTGTTAGCGCGTCTTCGCTCCAACCAGGATTCGCTGGCGAAGTTACAAAACGCCAATAGCTCGCTTCAGAAAGAAGTGACCCAACTGAAAGATCAGCAGCAGCTACTAGCTTTGCTACGTCAGCCGGGTAGCCGTACGGTGGCCCTGCATGGCAATGAGAAAGCACCCAATGGCGATATGCTTGTTTTCTGGAACCCTAAAACACGGGAAGTTGCGGTGGAAGTCCACTCATTGCCCGCGCTCCAGCCTGACCAGCAGTATCAGCTTTGGTCGCTGGTAGGCGGTAAACCCGTTGACGCGGGCGTCTTCGATGCCACCACGGCTAATCAGCAGATTCAAAAACTAAGACGACAGATCGACCGGGCCGATGCGTTTGCCGTTACGGTCGAAAAACGCGGAGGTAGTCCCACACCAACCCTCACTACGTTGCTGGCGATGGCCAACGTAGATGCCTGAACGATACCCAACGTTTTCTTGTTTTTACGGTAGCGGGAAAACCTTATTTTCCGTCGTTATGCCCGGCCTGTTGTTAACTGGCAGCTAACGTCCAATGCCTGATGTGATCCGTTTTCGTGTACCTTCTATAATCAACCGATGAGAAACGTCCTGTTTTTTTTAGTGTCTGTCTGTTTACTATCGAGCTTCATCGCCCTGCCCAATCGGTCGTTGACTACTATACCAACTCAGGGCAAGCCAACGGCAGATGGGAAGCCTGGTCGTCGGGTCGTTAAAACCGACGCCGAATGGAAAAAAATCCTGACCCCGAATCAATATGCTGTTTTGCGGGAGCATGGCACCGAACGGGCTTTTACGAGCCCCCTCAACGACATTCATGATCGGGGTACGTTCTACTGTGCTGCCTGTCATAATCCGTTGTTTTCATCGACCACCAAGTTTGATTCAGGAACTGGCTGGCCAAGTTTCTACGCTCCTATATCCAAAACGGCGGTAAAGGACTTAGTCGATAAAAGCTACGGCATGGTACGGACGGAGGTAACCTGCAGCGTCTGCGGTAGCCACCTCGGCCACGTATTTGAGGATGGCCCTAAGCCAACCGGACTTCGTTATTGTATGAATGGCGTGGCCATGACGTTCGAGAAGAAATAATCCTTTCTGTTTTCATTTGCCGATAAAGTAAACAACAGAGCAACATACTAGAAAAGAAGCCTACTTTTGGTCTATTAGCCTGTATGGTCTATTTTTATATAGCCAGTCTCCAGTAGGGACTGGCTTTTTTATATCACTTAGCCCGAAAATACGTTATATTTGAAGCCCGGTGGCTGTACTACATAGCCGGGACTATAGCCGGAGTTTTAGCCCTCTGGCAGTTTCATCCCATAACCGAGAACATACAGCCTTAAAACGCATGAGTGAATACAGGGAGCGATTCCGCGCCGTCCGACACGCATTTGGAGCGTTTCGGCGACGGATCAGGCAACGTCAGCAACAATTGGGCGGGGTCAGGCGCGGAGTTGGCCGACAAATTTACCGACAGACGGCACGGCTTGCCGGTGAAGAACGGGTTAGTTCATGGGTATCTACCTACCAAGAATACCGCGAGCGTCTACGCTCATTTATCCACCAGTATATAGATCCTGACGCCTGGTATTACCCCTACGTAAAGCATGGACTAAAATGGAGTCTGATTGCTGTACTGGCCCTTGGCTTTTACGTATTCACCCTGAATTATAACTTCCTGTACCTGACGGGCGAAATGCCCAGTGTTGAAGAGCTGAAAAATCCGAAACTCAATCAATCGTCAGAGATTTACTCGCAGGATGGCGTAATGATTGGTAAGTTCTACGCCGAAAATCGAACACCAATCAAATACGAGAATATCCCGAAACAGCTTATCAATGCACTAGTTGCTACAGAAGATGCCCGCTTTTATGAGCACGGTGGTGTTGACCTCCGCGCCATAGGCCGGGTTGTATTTAGTTTCGGCGGTGAAGGGGGTGGCTCAACCATTACGCAGCAGTTGGCCAAAAATCTATTTAAGACGCGTCGAAAAACAACTTCTGGCATTTTAACCCGGATTCCCTTTGTTCGTAAAGTCATTTACAAATCGAAGGAATGGCTGATGGCACTGAAGTTGGAGCGTAATTTCACGAAGGAGGAAATCATTACGTATTACTTCAACACGGTCGACTTTGGCAGTAACGCATTTGGGCTTAAAACGGCAGCCCGCACCTTTTTCAACAAAGTGCCCGACAGTTTAAACGTACAGGAAGGCGCTGTTCTGGTCGGCCTGCAAAAAGCTACCACGAGTTATAACCCACTCCGAAATCCAAAGCGTTCGAAAGAACGTCGGAATGTGGTTCTGGGGCAGATGGCCAAATATAAATACCTGACCAAAAACCAGGCAGACTCCATCAGTACCTTACCACTCCTGACCGATTATACCCCCGAGAATCCTTATTCTGGACCGGCTAGCTATCTAAAAAATGCCGTACAGGATTACGTAAAGAAATGGGGTGAAGAAAACGGATATGACCTCTATACCGACGGACTACGTATCATTACGACGGTCGACTCACGAATGCAGAAATACGCGGAGGAAGCAACCAGCGATAAAATGAAGCAGTTGCAGCGTACATTCGACAACCACTGGCGCGGACGAAACCCATGGACAGACGAAGACGGAAATGAACTACCGGGTTTTATTGATTCCGTAGCCAAGCGAACAGAACGCTACAAAACCCTGAGTCGCCGGTTTATGCCGCTTTATCCCGACTCGATCATGTACTACATGAAAAATGTCAAGTACAAAATGCGGGTGTTTAGCTGGACGAGCAAGCGCGGCTACGATTCAACCGAAATGACTCCTTACGATTCCATTGCCTACTACAAACATTTTTTGCAGTCGGGCATGGTGGCGATGGACCCTCATAATGGCTATATCCGGGCCTGGGTTGGTGGCTTAGACTATGATTATTTTAAATATGATCACGTCAAGCAAGGGAAACGGCAGCCAGGATCAACGTTCAAACCTTTTGTTTACACGACGGCTATCGACGACTCGCTGGTCAATTTAAGCCCCTGCGACCGAATTGAAGATCGACCTTTCCGCAAAGAGTTTATCAATGCCAAGGGAGAAGAAGATGTCTGGGAGCCCCGAAATTCGACCGGCTACTATACGTATTCAAATATGACCCTCCGGCGGGCACTGGCCCGTTCCGTAAACTCGATTACGGCCCAGTTGACCGACCGTGTCACCCCTGAACGCGTGGCTGCCTATGCCCATCGAATGGGTATCAAGAGTCCGCTGGCCGCTGTTCCCTCCATCGGTTTAGGTTCATCAGACGTATCACTTTATGAGCTGGTTGGCGCCTACTGCACATTTATCAACGATGGCGAAGCCATTGAACCCCTCATTGTTCAGCGGATAGAAGATCGGGACGGCAACGTCATCGAAACATTCACCGCAAAAACCAAACGAGCCATCAGCCCCGAATCGGCCTTCCTGATGCGGTATATGCTCCAGGGCGGACTACAGGAATCGGGCGGTACATCTCAAAGCCTATGGTCGTTTGACTTGTTCAAAAATCGCAACGAAATGGGCGGAAAAACCGGTACTACGTCCAACAACTCCGATGGTTGGTTTGTTGGTGTTTCGGAAAAACTGGTCGTTGGTGCCTGGGTCGGTGGCGATGATCGAAGTATTCACTTCCGCTCTACGGACCTTGGCGAAGGAGCTAAAACAGCGCTGCCCCTGGTAGGCCGGTTTCTGGAGAAAGTATATGCCGATCCAAAATTCAAGAACTTACAGGGCCCATTTGCTAAACCAGCGTTCACAATCACGAAAAACTATTTGAACTGCGGGCCTAACGGCGATGAAAGTGAAGAAGTCTCGGATTCGACAGCGACTGATCTTGGCGACTCAACTCTAATTCAAACGCCAGTACAGGAACCAACCGTTCCGCCCGATACCACCGGCAATCCAGAATAAACCCTTACCTGAGAGCCTGGCCACTGTTGCCGGGCTTTTTTATTTATTCAAAGTTAGCGGTAGTGGGTACGTGACAGACTATGAAATCACTTGTCCTTCCGTAAATTAGATGTAAAAGCGGCTGTAAGCGAACCGAATTCACTTTTGATTACCTTGCTACGTAACAATCCGGCTGAAATGAGGATAGATACGTAGCAGCTCTGCCCCAAAATTTAAAAACAAAGATTCAGTACGTAACCATAGAAACGTAGCAATTATCATGTTAGATATAGTCATTGATGCACGTCAGGCTTCATTAGGCAATGGCTTTACTGTACGCCGAATTCTCCCTTATCGACTGCGTCGGATGCTCGGGCCTTTCATTTTTATGGATCATGGTGGGCCCGTCAATATTGTTCCTTCGGAGGTAGCGAACATGGACGTCCTTCCCCACCCGCATATTGGTCTCTCAACCGTTAGTTATCTGTTCGATGGTCAGGTAACCCACCGCGATAGTCTGGGCGTTCAACAGGTGATTCGGCCGGGCGAGGTCAACTGGATGACGGCCGGAAGCGGTATTGCTCACTCCGAGCGGTTTGAAGATCCGGCCATGCTGGCGGGTGGTACGCTGGAAATGATTCAGACATGGGTAGCTCTACCCGAAGCCGTTGAAGATAGTGCCCCTACTTTTGACAACTATCAACCGCATGAGTTGCCTATCTATACCGATAAAGGCGTTTGGATGCGTTTGATAGCGGGCAATGCGTTTGGGCTACAAAACGACGTCAAGACGCATTCTCCCTTATTTTATACGCATGTTGTCTTACAACCTGGCGCCCGTTTTGGCCTGCCTACAGGGTACCCGGAACGCGGAGCCTATGTGGCTAAAGGAAGTGTAGAAGTAAATGGGCACCGCTACGGTGCCGGTCAGTTGCTGGTGTTTACGCCCGGCATCGACCCTATTCTGATTGCTCATGAATCCTGTACACTGATGCTGCTGGGTGGAGAACCTCTGGGAGAACGGTTCATCTGGTGGAACTTCGTTTCGTCCCGGCGCGAGCGTATTGAACAAGCGAAAGCAGACTGGCAGGCCGGTCGAATTGCGTTACCACCTAACGATAATGATGAGTTTATACCGCTTCCGCAGGATAACTCAAAACCAGCTGGTAGTCCACCTCCTCCAGCCTTGTCATAAACCCTGGAACGTTACATTACAAGGACTTTCGAACAATCAACTGAAACGGATTTTCGATATGCTCTACACTGCCATCAAGGACAAGTTGCGCAGCTGTGCGCCCCATCTGTGCGAAATCAGTAGATAACACTGTAATTCCTTCCAGCAGAAACTCTTTTAAAGGCGTTTCGTTGTACGACAAAATACCGACCTCCTGCCCAACAATGTAGGGGGTCATTTTAATTTTTTTGATCAGCTCTACCAGGTCTTCTTCCATCAAATTGATGTAAGCCTGCTGTGGATGGATCGTCTCTTGCTGGATGTCGTCAATAACACGGGTATTGAAGTTATGCTCGTAACAAAACTTGTAAAACCCGTTCAAAATGGCTTTTGGATGGTAGGTATAAGACGGGAAAAGTATACTCAACGTTTTGTACTTTTTCAGGAGAGGCAGGGCCTCAGTCAGCGCCTGATAGAGGTCTTTTTCAAAATTCTGAAACACAGCGGCATAATTGCCCGATACCCCTTCAAGCAACTTGTCCATGATGACAAGCTTATGCTTCGGCAGGCTATTTATTAACTCATTGGCCTTTTCCCCACCTTCGAAAAAATGGCCAATAATAACGTAATGCGTATGATTTCGGGCCTGCCGTTCAATCAGATCACGGAATAGCCGAAAGTCGTTATTGTAAATAAAAAAGTCGATGGCAACTCCAGGCCCAAGTCCTTCTACAAAAGAGTCATAAATGATCTTTTTGTGAGCACTTAGTTTATTAAATAATAAAAATATTTTAAGATTTCGGCCGGTATTGGTGTAATTGATGTAATAGCCTTTCCCTCTGACCGCTTCGATAATTTCTTTCTCTTTCAGCAGTTCATAGGCTCGCTCTATAGTGCCTTTCGATATATCAAATTCAGCACACAGTTCATGGATTGACGGCAATTTATCGCCAGGTATAATATCCCGATTTTCTATTCCCTCTATGATGGAGTTATAAATCTGCTGATACTTTGGCGTATTTGAGTAATCGTTGATCTTAATATGACGTAACATAAATCAGTAGTTGATTCAGACCAGCACAACTGAGACTCTTTTCTCTCCGCTACTAATCATAATTCATCCGGTGCTATAAGTCTACTCATTGGAATAAGGCAATCCTAGATAATACCTACTATCATCTGCCGGTTGCTTATTCGTTAAAGCGATGCCTAGTCGCCACATTTAGGGTAAGTTACTTAGCCATCCGAATCTACCAGCAACAATTAGTTGACCCTTTATTGACATCTGCTACAATCTGTAAATATTACATAAATAAGAAATTTTCATGAATTTATACAGATAGTTATAAAAGTGGGTAAGTATAGGAAAGTTAGGGAGTGTGCGGCTGTCATATTTGACCACTGCATTGATCTATCAAAAGCTCAATCTATTCTATTAACTCCTATCTCTTAATCTGATTTTCATGAAAACACTCTATCAATTAGCTGCGCTAAGTATGATGGTAGGTGCCTCTCCTGGCTTCGCTCAGGGGGGTCAGACAACCTCGCCAAAAGGAAGCAAGCAAGCTGCTGAACAATTGTTAGCACTAAACACCCCCAGCCTGGCAAGAATAGCCGTAAAAGCGACCACTGCCGACATTCGAGTGACTGGGCAGGTGGTCGACGAAAAAGGGAATAGCCTACCTGGCGTGAGCGTCGTGATCAAAGGAAGTACCAAAGGATCAACCACCGACGAACAAGGCAATTTCCAGATTGTAGTTCCTAACCCGCAGACGACACTGGTATTCAGCTTTGTAGGGTACCAGAGCAAAGAAATTGTAGTGGGCAACCAAACAACGCTAAGCGTAGCGTTAGTGAACGACGATCAGACACTGAACGAAGTAGTGGTTGTAGGCTACGGTAGCCAGTTGAAAAAAGAAGTAACGGGTGCGGTTCAGACCGTTAGTGCTGCCGAAATTAAAGATTTACCCGTATCGCAGATCGGCCAGAAACTACAGGGCCGACTGGCGGGTGTTCAGATTAACCAGGCCACTGGTAAACCCGGCCAGGGCATTAGCATTCGTATCCGAGGCCAGGTGTCGGTAACGGCTGGTAGCGATCCTCTATACGTAGTTGATGGTTTCCCCATTACCGGCAATATTGCTCAGTTGAACCCCGACGAAATTGAGGATCTGTCGGTCCTGAAAGACGCAGCGTCTACGTCATTGTACGGTTCGCGGGCTGCTAACGGGGTGGTTCTGATTACCACCAAAAAAGGGAAGCCTGGTCAGACCAATATTAGCTTCACGGCTTATGCGGGCGTACAGAAAGTACCACAACGTGGTCGGGTTAAAATGCTGAATGCCGTTGAATTTGCGCAGTTCAAGAAAGAATTTTACGAAGATCAGCTTCAGCCTGTCCCTGACATTTTCCAGAACCCAGCCCAATATGAAGGCAAGAATAACGATTGGTATGATGCGCTGCTACGGGTTGCTCCCATTCAGAGCTACAACCTGAGCGTATCAAACAATACGGAAAAATCGAATACGTCGCTGGTTGCCGGTGTTTTCAATCAGGACGGGGTTGTGCTGAATAACAAATACAAGCGTTATTCGCTACGTATGAATTCGAACTACAACCTGTCGAAGCGGGTTGCGGTAGGCTTTAACGTAGCACCCAGCTACGTATTCGATAACACTCCCCGTACAGATGGTGACCGGGGTACGGGTATTTTATTCAACGCCTTGCACACCTGGCCAATCATGCCGATCTACGATGCCAACGGCGAGCTAACTAAATTCAATACGTTGCCAAGCAGTACAGGGAACATTTTTAACTATCCTAACTGGGTTCGGGCAGCCAATGAATTGATTAACGAAACCAAAAACACGAATCTGCTGGCAAACGCCTATGTTCAGTATCGCCCTATTGAGGGTTTAACACTCAAATCGACGATAAACGTTGAATATCAGAACTCTAAGTTCTTTTATTTCAACCCGTCGACGGCTACCAGCTCGATTAACGTACCGATTCCAACCACAGCTTCTTCAACCCGGCAGAGCCTCGAAAACATTTCCTGGCTGAACGAAAACTTAGCAACGTATTCGAAGAGCTTCAACGACCACAATTTTGAACTGTTGGCTGGTTTCACGAATCAGCAATACCGTCAGGAGTTTACCCGTATTTCGGCCAATACGTATGCCGACGACCGCCTGCCAACCATTCAGGGGGCCCTGAACATCGATCGTAGCGGCAACCCGAATGCAACCCGTAACGATATAAACCAGTGGTCATTAACGTCTTATCTATCTCGACTGACCTATAACTACAAAGGTAAATATCTGTTTACAGCTGCCGTCCGGGCCGATGGTTCGTCGCGGTTTGGTACCAATAATCGCTGGGGTACATTCCCGTCAGCCTCGGTAGGCTGGGTTGTTTCGGACGAAGATTTCCTGAAAACCGTACCGCAAGTTTCGTTTGCTAAAGTCCGGGCTAGTTACGGTGTAATTGGCAACAACAATATTGGTAACTACACCCAGTACGCGCTTGTCAATAATACGACCAATGCCGTTTTTGGCGGCAACGTAGCAACAGGAGCCGTCGTTACGTCGCTGGCAAACCCCAACTTAGGCTGGGAAACAACGAATCAGTTCGACGCTGGTCTTGATCTGGGCTTGTTTAACGATCGCATCCAGTTCATTTACGATTTCTACACGAAGCGGACAACCAACCTGCTCTATGCGGTGCAGGTTCCGCAGGAATCAGGCTTTACGAACTTTAACGATAACATCGGTGAAATCAAGTTCTGGGGGCATGAATTCTCGCTGACCACCAAGAATACAACCGGCAGACTGAAATGGACAACCAACGCCAACATTTCGTTCAACCGGAACCGCGTGCAGGAACTGGCTCCAGGCATCGACCGGGTTTATGGCTCCTTCCACATCACGCAGGTAGGACAGCCTTTTGGGCAGTTTTATGGTCTGGTGAAACAAGGCTATTACATGAGTGCCGAAGAGCTACGGACTTCCGCTATTATTCCAGGACGTTCGGCCATCGGTACTATTAAGTTCCAGGATGTCAACGGTGATGGTGTCATTACAAACGGTGGCGACAGAGACGATCGGGCCATTATCGGTAGCCCATTCCCCAAATTCACTTACGGTATCACTAATGATCTGAAATTTGGCAACTTCGATTTCTCGATCACAGGTTCCGGCTCGTACGGCAACCAATTATGGGTTCGCCACCTGTATAGCACGGCTAACCTGGATGGCGTATTCAACATGGTGGCAGGCGTAAAAGACCGGTTCCGTGTTCAGAATGCTCTTGTTAATGTGAATGGCGTGCAGACCAGTGTGGCTACGACGGTGATTACCCCAGGCGCTGGCCAGTTTGGCGCAACGAACAATGGTGGAAACTATACTGGTATCGAACGCGACTGGAACAGCTCACAGTTTGTAGCCGATGCCTCGTTCTTCACCATCAAGAATATAACCTTAGGGTATAACATTGGCGCTGTAAACAAGCTCTTCAAGTCGGCTCGTGTGTATGCATCAGTACAGCAGGCGTACGTATTTACCAAATACTGGGGTGGTCCAAACCCAGAAACGAGTGGTAATGGCGCCGGCGATGGCGATGGTGGTAACCTCAGCCAGGGCGTTGACTTTTCGAACTATCCAGTTCCACGTACCTACACGCTGGGTGTTAACCTGAATTTCTAAACAGACAGGTCAATTTAACTCATTGTCAACTCCTTATTCATACTTAGGAATGAAAACAAGATATATAGCAACCTGGCTTTTAGCAATTGCCCTGACTGGTTGCACAAATGATTTTTTAAACGTAGTCCCCGAAACAGCGCTGAGTTCAGCAACATTCTTCACCAAAGAAGCCGACTTTCAGCAAGCTGTCAATGGCGCATACGTACCGCTCCGGCAGATGTACAATGAACGTGCCTGGGTCTTGGAAGAAATGCACTCCGACAATACGTATTACGCCCGGAATACGCTCTACGGCGCTGTTGATGCTACCGAAAACGTTGCTGACTTTGCCATACCAGTTGCCGATGGCGAAGGGGGCGTCAAGGTTACAGCTAACGATAACGTACTGGTTCAGTTCCGTTTAAACTACGTGATCATTGCCCGCGCCAATCAGATTCTTACAACAATCGATAAAATAGACTTCTCGGCCGATTCCAAAAACAATCTGAAAGGACAGGCTCTGTTTCTGCGGGCGTTTGCATACTTCGATCTGGTACGTCTGTTTGGGCGGGTACCGCTTCACTTAGTACCCGTAACGGGACGTAATGACGCAGCTCTGCCACTGGCAACCACGGAAGAACTGTACGCGCAGATCGAAAAAGATGCTACGGAAGCCAGTAAACTGCTGCTTAACAAAGCGAAACAGGAACCAGGCCGCGCTACGTCGGGAGCCGCCAAAACGCTGCTCGCCAATTTGTATCTGACACAGAAAAAATGGGCGCAGGTTGAAACGCTGATGCGCGATGTGATCACCAATGATGGGTACCAGCTCAGACCTGATTACAACGATGCGTTTTCGTTCACCAGTGCCAACAAGAACAACTCAGAGTCTGTATTTGAAATCCAATATATGGAAGGAGCGGCAGGCTATAACGGCAACCAGATCTATCGGTTTATTCCATCCCCAATTACAGCCGCTGAAATCGCTCCACTCACGGGTACGTCGAACCCACAGCCGACCTCGCAGGAAAGCAATAATATCCCAACACCGGATATTATTGCAGCCTATGAATCGGGCGACAAACGGAAAGATATTTCGATCGGAACCGTTACGTTAAGCGGCAGCTTACGGGCAAACAAAGTATATCCTTATATCAAAAAATACGCCCGCCCGCACTCGTTACACAACAACACTGGGCAGAACTGGCCGGTATATCGCTACGCTGAAGTTCTGTTATTTATGGCTGAAGCGCTGAACGAGCAGGGCAAAACAGCTGAAGCCGCTACGTATCTGAATCAGGTGCGGACTCGTGCGGGTCTGGGTGCCAGCCCTGCTACCGGACAGGCCGATATGCGGGAAGCGATTTTCAAAGAACGTCGCGTTGAGCTGGCTTTTGAAAACAAGCGGTGGTTCGATCTTACCCGCACAGGCCGTGTTACGGAAATTATTTCGGCCTATGGCGCACGGGTAAAAGCCAATCCAGCAGCCTACTATTTCCCTGCCGGAGCTGTTCCGCCACCAAACGCCTTTACGAATCTGGATATTTACTATCCGTTGCCAGCCGTCGAGTCGGCACTGACGCCAAATTTCTAGTCCTATCAGGAGCCCAGGAATGCATGCTTGTATCCCTGGGCTTTACCCCTGAAAACAAGTAATGCATTACGCTTTATTCACAGAAACCCAACTCCAAAAAGCGCACAGAAAGCCTTTTTAATCGTTTAAACAGTAGAAAATAGCCCTTCCCTATTTCTTATTACCTGAATACAACCATGAGCCTGATAGAAGCTAACCGGAACCGCACTCTATCGATAACATCCCATAAACTTTTAGCCACTTATAACCATGTCATCACGATTCAATGTCGCTAAGCTCGGACTAGCCGTTTCCGGCCTTGTACTGATCGGAGCATCCTGGGTAGGTCTTCGCTACCCGGAAAATAACAGGCAGGGGGCAGAGAATCCCAAAGTCGATAAGCTCAAACTACAGCCTGGTTTCAAAGCCGAGCATATATACAGCCCTTCTGAAAACAAACAGGGATCATGGGTATCAATGACCTTCGACGATAAGGGTCGAATGATTACCTCCGATCAGTACGGAGGATTATTTCGTTTAAAAATTCCGGCTGTTGGATCGGGCTCTACACAACCGACCATCGAAAAACTGGTTATCAGCAAGGATACCAGCATAGGAATGGGCTATGCACAAGGCCTTCTGTATGCCTTCAATAGCCTGTATGTGATGGTCAACAACCGGCCCAGCAAACAGTTTCCGAAGCCCAGCGGCCTATATCGATTACAGGATACCGACGGCGACGATCAGTTCGATAAGGTAACTATGCTGAAAGAGCTGAAGGGTGAAGGCGAGCACGGCCCACACAGTATTGTTCTATCTCCTGATAAACAATCGCTCTACGTCTGCTCGGGTAACCATACCGACGTACCAAAAATGGACGCCTATCGGTTACCATCGAACTGGCAGGAAGACAATCTGTTCCCATTAATTAAAGACCCTCGCGGCCATGCTAACGACCGAATGGCACCGGGTGGCTGGGTTGCCAAAGTTGACCCGGAAGGAAAGCGCTGGGAGCTGATGGGTGCCGGTTTTCGGAACGAATTTGATATTGCCTTCAACGAGGCAGGCGATATGTTTACCTATGACTCCGATATGGAATGGGATTTTGGCCTGCCCTGGTATCGGCCGACCCGCATTTGCCACGTAACGAGTGGAGCCGAGTTTGGCTGGCGCACAGGCGACAGCAAATGGCTACCGGCTAACCCCGACAATCTACCTGCTATCGTCAACATTGGACAGGGTTCGCCCACGAACGTAATGTCAGGTATGACGGCTAAATTCCCGCAGAAATACCGGCAGTCTATTTTCGCTTTCGATTGGAGCTTTGGTATTATCTACTCGATCCATCTAAAGCCTAAAGGTGCTACGTATGACGGTGAACGCGAAGAGTTTATCTCGGGTACGCCACTACCACTCACGGATGGTGTTATTGGCCCCGATGGCGCCATGTACTTCCTGACCGGTGGCAGACGGCTGGAGTCCGATTTGTATCGGGTATACTATACAGGAAACGACGCCAATACGTCGGCTCTTACACCCACGTTAACTGCTGAGCATAAAATTAGAACCAGTCTGGAAAAATACCACGAAGGCCCCAACCCACAGGCAATTGCTGCGGCATGGCCCAACCTGAACCACCCAGATCGGTTTGTACGATATGCGGCCCGCATTGCTGTTGAGCACCAACCTGTGGCTCAGTGGCAGGAAAAAGCGCTGGCCGAAACAGACCCAGTTCGGGCGACTCAGGCTATTGTAGCCCTGGCTCGACAAGGTAGCGCTGATTTAAAAAGTAAAGCAATAGCGACGCTGCTGAAAATCGATTACAATAAACTATCAGAATCACAGCAATTCGACGTACTACGTGCTTTCGAACTGATCTTTCTGCGGATGGGCGCACCCGATGCAGCCGATAAGGCCAAAGTGGTGGCCTACCTGAACCCGCATTTCCCGGCTAAAAGTGCGCTGTTGAACCGGGGACTGAGCAAGGATCTGATTTATCTGGAAGCGCCAAACGTAGTGAATAGAACGTTGGCTCAGATGGATTTGAAAGAAGAGCCCGGCATGAAAAACCTTAATCTCGATCCAACTACGGCCTCGTCTGATCTGATCCTGCGAAACCCACAATATGGGATGGATATTGCCAAAATGCTGGCTAAAGTCCCACCGCTTCAGCAGACGTATTACGCTGTGATGTTGAGCCGGGCTGAATCGGGCTGGACACCAGAGCTTCGCACCAAATACTTCACCTGGTTTGGTAATGCTTTTAAATATGAAGGCGGACGTAGTTATGTTGGCTTTATTGACCGGGCTCGTAAGCTAGCCCTGGCTCATGTACCGAAAGACCAGTTCGAGAAGTTCAACAAATTATCCGGTGCCGATATTCTGACCAGTTCAGGAAACGATCTGGTAAAGAGCGACTATACGCCTAAAGGCCCTGGAAAACGCTGGACCTTAGACGAAGCGGTGGCCGCTGTCGACAACGCTAAAATGTCTCCCAATTACGAAACAGGCAAGAAGATTTACGGAGCCGTTTTATGTAGTAGCTGTCACGCCATGCAAGGATCTGGTGGCGACATCGGCCCTGATTTAACTCAACTTGGCACCCGTTTCTCCAATAAGGATATTCTGGATGCGATTATCAACCCGAGCAAAGCCGTATCTGATCAGTACGCATCAACCATTTATATCCTCAAAAATGGCGAGTCAGTAGCCGGTCGGCAAATCAGCGAAGACAAGATCAATTATTCGATCTCGCAGAACCCATTTGCGCCCGATCAAATTCGTAAGATTCCGAAGAAAGATGTGAAGTCGAAGCGGTATTCGCCCGAATCAATCATGTATCCCGGTTTGATTAATAGCCTGAACGCCGATGAGTTACGGGATTTGATGGCCTACCTGAAAGCAGGAGGCAATCAGAGTAACGAAGTCTACAAAGCAGGAGGAAAATAAGTTTTCAGTTTAGCGTTTTCAGTTTTCAGTGGCTGACGCGTCAGCAAGTATCTGGCGTCAGCCACTGAAAATTCTAAACGCTAAACTTCCTTTAAATCAACATACAATGCTGAAAAGAACGATAAGGCAAGTCCTGCCAGCAGGGCTTGTTATAGCAGCCGTACTGACTGGTTCGCTTGTAAATGCCTGCTTAGGACAAAGTAAAAAAGCGAAGAAAGATGGCTTTGTACAGATATTCGACGGCAAGTCGCTCAAAGGATGGGACGGCGATCCTACCTACTGGCGGGTTGAAGATGGAACCTTAACCGGAGAAATCACACCGACGACATTACTAAAAACCAACTCGTTCATAATCTGGCGGGGTGGAGAACCTGGCGACTTTGAGTTTAAGGGTGAATTTAAAATTACCGAAGCCGGAAACTCTGGTATCAATTATCGGAGCGATCAGCTAACCGATGTACCATTTGCCCTGCGGGGCTATCAGGCCGACATCGACGGTAAGAATACCTATACCGGCCAGAACTACGAAGAGCGGAAACGTACTACGTTGGCGTATCGTGGTCAGCGAACCGTTATTGAGCCTTATACGGGTGATAATACGCCGGAAGCTATCCGGTCGAAGGTGAGTCGGAATGCCTGGACCGGGATGAAAGTAGTTGGATCGCTGGGTAGTTCCGATTCGTTGAAAACGCTGATTAAAGCAGGCGACTGGAACACATTCCATCTGGTGATTAAAGGCAATAAGTTACAGCATTATATTAATGATGTATTGATGAGTGAAGTAACAGACGACGATACAGTAAACGGAAAAGCAAAGGGCTTACTGGGTGTTCAGGTCCACGTAGGACCACCCATGAAAGTTCAGTATCGTAACCTGCGAATCAAACAGTAAGAGAAAATACAGGATGTATGGCGTAGGATATATGATGTATAATCCATTTAGACTAACTCTCGAAATACATTATACCTCATACTTCCTACATCATACATTGTACTTACTATATGACAATACAACCCTGGCATAATAAAGTATCTAATCCGGCTCAATTGGGCGGTATCGAAACGTCTGTTCTGGACAATGGATCGGGCCGGGGCACTCGTATTGCCTGGATCAATACCGGAACCGGACTTCGCTATAAAGTAGTCATCGATCGGGCTATGGATATTGCTGATGCCTTCTTCAATCAGCATAGTCTGGCCTGGTTGAGCCACGTTGGCGTTACGTCCCCGCAACCTTTCTCGGACCGTGGTATCGACTGGCTCCGCACCTTCACCGGTGGCTTACTCACAACCTGTGGGCTATCCCACGTAGGAGGCCCCGAAGAGGATCAATACGGCCAACGTGGTTTACACGGCCATATCAGCAACTCACCCGCCGAAATTGAATCGATTATTCAACCCGACCCGGCGGCTGGTCGGCTGGATATGACTATTACCGGACGTATCAAAGAAACACGGGTCTTCGGACCCAGTCTGGAACTACGACGTACCATATCCGCTACGCTTGGTCAGCCAACGATTCGCATTCACGACGAGGTAATTAATCGCGCCAATACCCCTGCCCCTCACATGTTGCTCTATCATTTCAACTTCGGCTGGCCGCTGGTCGACGAAGGAACCGATATCATCTGGCGTGGCAGCTGGACAACGGGCGATAGTGAACGAAATCAGGAGATTTTCCGGGAAGGCAACAACTTTCGGCAATGTCCGGCCCCGATGGAATCGCATAGCGGTACCGGCGAAGCAGTCGCCATTATTGACATTGAAGCTGATTCGAATGGCCAGTGTGTGGCCGGATTGCATAACGCCCGGCTGGGCATTGCACTGGCCTTACGCTTTCAAAAAAGCCAGTTACCCTGGCTTTCCAACTGGCAGCATTGGGGCAAAGGCGAATACGTAACGGGCATTGAACCAGGAACGCATCCGCCTATTGGTCAGGCCAAAGCCAGAGAACAGGGCAATTTATTATTTATTGAACCAGGCGAAAGCCGACAGTACGATCTTGAGCTGGAACTGCTGACAGACGCAACATCCATTAATGAATTTGTAAGCAATTACGTATAAGTCGAGTAATAATAACCCTTATGGAAACAACCGAAAAAGTAAGCTTAGCAGAAAAAGCGTTAGAACAGGGAAAGGGAATTTTGCGGCTTACGCCCACCTGGGTCCCCCGGTCATTTTGCGTACCAGGCCGACGTATCAAACTCCATCCCGACGACTACTACGTATTGGGTGGTGAACGCGGTGGTATCGACGAGCGCTGGTTTTCTTCGACCACGCCCGCTAAAAATGGGCCATTAACGGGCGAGAACGAAGGGTTGAGCCATATCGTTTACAAAGATGAAGACGGGCAGGAAGTTCAGTTTCTGCTGAAAGACGCTGTCGACGAACTAAAAGGTGAACTAATTGGCGATCGGCTTTGGAATGAATACCAGAGCTGGCCGATGTACTCGAAATTTTTCGACAACATGGGGCCTCTCCCCCACCACCTGCATCACAACGACGAGCAGGCTGCACTGATCGGTCAGTTAGGCAAACCCGAAGCATATTATTTCCCTCCTCAGGTGAACAACCACGGTGGCGATTTTCCATATACATTCTTCGGCATTGCGCCAGGAACCACCAAAGAAGAAATTAAAGAGTGCCTGAAGAATTTCACGAAAGGCGATAATAAGATCACGAACTTTTCATCGGCCTACCGACTCGAACCCGGCACCGGCTGGGACGTACCGCCCGGACTGCTCCACGCGCCCGGCAGTATGTGTACCTACGAGCCACAGAAAGCGTCGGACGTATTTGCGATGTACCAATCGCTGGTTAACGAAGCCATTATTCCTGAAGAACTGCTCTGGAATGGTACGCCCAAAGACCGCGTCGGCGACTATGATCAACTGATGGAGGCCATCGACTGGGACCTGAACACCGATCCGCAGATGATGACGAATCGGTTCATGCGTCCGAAGCCGGTTCATGACGAAGAAGAAATGAAAGCGGCTGGTTATCGCGAGGTTTGGGTCTGCTACAAAAACGAAGCGTTTAGCGCGAAAGAATTAACCGTTTTCCCTGGCCAGACGGTCACCATCAACGATAGTGCTGCCTATGGTCTGATCATGATGCAGGGGCACGGCAAGATGGGCGTTTGGGATATCGAGACGCCAACCATGATCCGCTACGGCCAACTCACCAACGACGAGTTTTTTGTGAGCGAAAAAGCAGCCGTAGAAGGCGTAACGATTACCAATCATTCGACGACCGATCCGATTGTGATGCTCAAACACTTTGGTCCATTGAATCCTGATCTTGTATTATAGAACGCAGATTTTTATGATTGGTATGATTAATTATAGATCTTACTAATCATAAAAATCTGTGTTCTATATTCTCGGTTTAACCCTTAAAACCATAACCTCTCCATGAACGAGAATAATTATCCTAAGCTCCACAATGCCATGTGGCCGGGCGTGGTCGGAAAAGGCCCCGACTCAGAACCCGTTATTGGATTTGACACCATGCTGGAAATGACAGCGGCTGCTGAGGTTGATGGCGTAAAATTCGACGGTGTTGACCTGGCTCTGTTTGAGCATATTGATGTTAATCTGTCAGACGACGATATCAAACGACTGGCCGATAAATTGAACGGTTATAACCTGAAAGTTGGTTCGCTGGTAGCGCCCATCTGGGGTGGACCAGCGATGGGTAGCAAAGAAGATCGGGCCAACTTTGTCGAAATGGTTCGTAAATCCTGCCACATCGGTCAGAAACTAACCGAGTTAGGTATCCGGCCCAGCGGTGTTGTTCGAATCGACTCGGCCAGCTCCCCTCATGATTGGGCCGTCGATCCAGTGGGCAACAGCAAACTGATCGTCCAGACATTTCAGGAAGCCTGCGACGTAGCAGCCGATTACGGCGAGAAACTAGCGGCCGAAGGCGAAATCTGCTGGGGCGGTATGCATAGCTGGAAAACGATGGTCGATACGTTGGTTGCCGTGAACCGGCCCAACATGGGCTTCCAGGCCGATATGGCTCATACGCTGCTCTATCTGCTGGGCTATAACAGCCCTGAAGACCGGATTCTGCCGCCCGATTTCGACTGGAGCGACCGCGCCACCCTATCCGATGCACTGAAAAAAGTAACCAATGCGTTACGTCCCTTCACCATCGATTTTCACGTAGCACAGAACGACGGTACAGTATTCGGATCGGGTTCTCATGACAAAACTGGCCGTCACTGCCAGGCGCTGGATCCAAATGGCAAACTCGACATCGTACACGACGCAGGCTATTGGCTTCGGAATGAAAATGGCGAACTGACCAAAGCCTTCAAACACATCTGCTGGGATGGCTGTATGTTCCCCAACGAGGTAATGACGAAACAGCAAACCTGGAACGACATTCTGGCTACCATGATCAAAGTTCGTCAGGCCCACGGCTGGTACGAAGCGTAAAAAGAAGTTTTCACGGGGCCGCCCGTGCGGTTTATAGTTTTCAGTTTATGGTGGCTGACGCGTCAGCAATTCTCTTGCGTCAGCCACCATAAACTGAAAACTATAAACTCAAAACTTATAGACTGAAAACTGTCTTCTCCCTCCTTATCAAATGGCAAACAAAAAAGAACTACGTATTGGCTTAATTGGGACTGGTTTTATGGGCCGGACCCACTCAAACGGATATAACCGAGTCCCTAATTTTTTTCCTGATCTGGCTTATAAGCCCGTTCTAAAAGCAGTTTGCTCCCGTAACCCCGAAAAAGTGAAAGCCTTTGCCGAACAGTGGGGTTATGAGTCGACGGAAACAGACTGGCGGGCACTCATCGCCCGCGACGATATTGATGCTGTTGACATCTGTACGCCCAACGATTCTCATGCTGAGATTGCGATTGCAGCGGCCGAAGCAGGCAAAATGATTCTGTGCGAAAAACCACTGGCACGTACCGTAGAAGAAGGACAGAAAATGGTCGATGCCGCCGAAAAAGCGGGCGTTGCCACCACGGTTTGGTATAACTATCGCCGTCTGCCAGCCGTTACGTTGGCCAAGCAAATTGTTGACTCGGGTAAACTCGGTAAAATCTTCCACTACCGGGCTAACTTCCTGCAGGACTGGACCATCAGTGCCGACGTGCCACAGGGTGGAGCCGGCACCTGGCGCATGGACGTAGAAGCTGCGGGCTCGGGCGTTACTGGCGACCTGCTGGCTCACTGCATCGACACGGCCATGTGGATAAACGGTGGCATCACCGACGTATCGGCCGTAACGGAAACCTTCGTAAAAGAACGGATGCACGCCGTAACCGGAAAAGTTCAGCCCGTCGGAATCGACGATGCCTGTATTTTCCATTGCCATTTCGACAATGGCTCACTGGGTCTTTTTGAATCAACACGCTATGCACGTGGGCACAAAGCCTTGTATACCTTCGAAATCAACGGCGAAAATGCCTCGATTCGCTGGGATCTGCACGATCTGAACCGACTCGAATATTTCGACCATAGCGATGAAGGCATCGTTCGCGGCTGGCGCTCCATCCACGTAACCGATGGCGATCAGCCCTATATGGACAAATGGTGGGTTCCTGGTTTAGGCATTGGCTATGAGCATAGCTTTATTCATCAGGTAGCCGACTTCCTGAAAAGTCTGGAAACCGGCGAACCATGCTCTCCTACGTTCAAAGATGCGCTGGAAACACAGAAAGTTTGTGAAGCCGTTCTGGAATCGGCGGCTACAAGAAGCTGGAAAGATACGGGCGTAGCGTGGGCGCAGTAGCCAGTCGAATAGGCTGAAAACTGGTCAAAACCTTTTGGCTTTTCATACTGTAGGTTTCCTGGCAGGGGTAGCGAACCAATACGTTCGAGGCCAAATGCAGGAAACCTACTCCTATTTTATCCATATCAACGATACGTTACGTATGAGTCAGTCTCAGGAATATATTCTTGACGTGCGCGGCCTAAGCAAAACGTTTTCAGGCATCAAAGCACTCGACAACGTGCAACTGGCAGTCAGAAAAGGGGAAGTACACGCACTCATGGGTGAAAATGGAGCGGGGAAATCGACCTTTATGAAGATTCTGATTGGCTTGCTGAAACCCGACTCGGGCGACATTTTTTTTGAGGGTGCACCCTTGCAGGTCAAGAACGTTCATGATTCATTGAAGAAAGGGATTTCCATGATTCATCAGGAAATTCTGATGGTTCCGGAATTGACGGTAGCGCAGAATATTTTCCTGGGCCGCGAAACAACCCGATTTATGCCCGGCTGGCTCGACGACCAGACAATTTACCGGAAAGCCAACGAAATCTTGACGCAGATGGGGGTTTCTCTCGATGTCAGAACTCCCATGAAATACCTGAGTGTGGCGGAGATGCAGATGGTGGAGATCGCCAAAGCTATATCCAACGATGCCAAAGTGATCATCATGGATGAGCCAACGTCCGCCATTTCCGATAAGGAGGTGGCTACCCTCTTCTCCATTATCAATGATTTGACCAAAAAAGGGGTTGCTATTATCTACATTTCTCACAAGATGGATGAAATATTCACCATTGCCGATACCATTACGGTACTGAGAGATGGACGATACATTGCCACTCACAGCGCCACCGAACTCGATACCAACCGGCTTATATCGCTGATGGTCGGGCGCGAAATTGATAGTCTCTTTCCTGATGCTGTTGAATTAGGCGGCCAGGAAGCCATATCCGTTAAAAATCTGGGACGCAAAGGCTCTTTTTCTGGAATTAGCTTTACCGTAAAAGCGGGCGAAATTCTGGGTATGGCGGGGTTGATGGGAGCTGGTCGAACCGAAATTGCCCGTGCTATATTTGGTCTGGACCGATTCGACGAAGGCGAAATTGCAGTCAACGGAAACCTTGTATCTATTACGTGTCCACAGGATGCCATGCAACACGGCATTGGCTACGTAAGCGAAGATCGTAAAGCCTTGGGTTTTATACCCAATATGACAGTCAAAGAAAATATTACACTGGGCAATTTATCGAACTACACACAAGGCCTCTTTATCCAGCAAAAACAGGAAGCAAAAATCGCCAGTGAGGTTGCTGAAAACCTGCGCATCAAAACGCATACCCTCGACCAGAAAGTTGCCAATCTAAGCGGAGGCAATCAGCAGAAAGTAGTGATCGGAAAGGTGTTGCTGGCCTCACCCCGAATTATCATTCTCGACGAGCCTACCCGTGGCATCGATATTGGTGCCAAGTCAGAAATTTATAAACTGATACGTCAGCTAACAGCCTCGGGAATTGCCGTCATCATGATCTCTTCTGAGCTACCCGAACTAGTAGGAATGAGCAACCGAATACTTGTGCTGTCGGAGGGCAAACAAACCACCATCCTATCGAAACAGGAAGCCACCCAGGAAACCATTATGGCCCATGCCATGCCGCACTAATTCTTAACCAACCGGAATGAAAAACGAACCCACCAGTTATGTCAATCAGATTGGCAATACGTATCGATTACGAACACGCGGCATCGGCAAATACGGTATTGTCCTTGCCTTCATCGCTCTATGTATTATTCTGTCAGTTATGACGCCCCGTTTTCTGACGGTAGCAAATCTGGTCAATATTTTTACCCAAGTTTCCATCAATGCCTTACTGGCTTTTGGTGTTACGTTCGTGATTATTACGGGCGGCATTGATCTGTCGATTGGGTCGATGGTTGCCGTGGCAGGCGTAGTGGCTGCCTTATTCGCGCATCCTGATACGTATCCGGTTATTGTACCCATTCTGATGGGTTTATTGGCTGGCCTGGCTCTGGGAGCACTCAATGGATTTGTGATTACCCGAACGAAAGTTCCGCCTTTTATTGTCACCCTGGGCACCATGACGATTGGTCGGGGTTTAGCCCTCATTCTCAGCAAAGGTCGCCCCGTTTCTAACCTCTCAGATTCATTTAATTTTATTGGCGGTGGACAACTTTTCGGCATTCCGATGCCTATTCTTATTCTGATTATTGCTTTCGCGGTCTGCTCAATTCTTCTGAAAAAGACGGTCATTGGTCGGTATATGTACGCCGTTGGCGGAAACGAACTAGCAGCCGAAGCATCGGGTATTCGGCTAAACAAAGTCAAAATGGTCGTTTATACGCTCTGCGGAGGACTGGCTGGTCTGGCTGGTATTGTATTGACCTCCCGCATCACGACTGGACAGCCCAACGCAGGAGCTGGCTTTGAGCTGGATGCTATTGCCGCTGCCATCATTGGCGGCACCAGTACGTCAGGCGGAGTTGGCACCATAATGGGAACCCTGATCGGAGCCTTGCTCATTGGTGTCATCAGCAATGGCCTGGACCTGATGAACGTAACGTCATATTATCAGCAAGTGGTGATGGGCGTCATCATCATCGGAGCCGTAGTACTGGACAGCTTAAGTCAAACGAAAAAATAATCACTGAACCCACAAAGCCCTATGATACGTAAATCCGTACTACTCACCCATACCCTGCTCCTATCGTTATTTCTGGGAGGATGCGGCCAATCATCGTCCAGCGAGAAGGCAGATAAAGAAGGTGGCAAAAAGCTGGTTATTGGAGCCACTATGCTCAGTATGCAAAATGAGTTTATAGTTAATGTCAACGACGAAATGACTAAAAAAGCGGAGGCCGATGGCGTTGAACTCATCTCTATCGACGCCGAACGGTCACCATTAAAACAAATCGAGCAGGTGGAGAGCTTCATTGCCCAACAGGTAGATGCCATTATAATGAACCCCTGCGAAGTAGAAGCCAGCTCACCGGCCGTAACAAAAGCCCTGGCTGCCCATATCCCCATTATTAATGTAAACTCGGCCACCAGCGCAAAGCCCACAGCCTTCGTAGGCTCTGATGACGCAGAGTCAGGACGTATTGCCATGAATTACATTGCGAAACGGCTGGGAGGAAAAGGCAACGTAGTGATGATGCATGGTTATATGGGGCAGGCCGCGCAGATTCAGCGCGAACAGGGTGCCCGTGAGGTGCTGAAACAATACCCTGGCCTGAAATTACTGGCTCACCAGACCGGCGAATGGGACCGGGCGAAGTCAATGACGCTGATGGAAAACTGGATTCAATCCTATGGCCCGCAAATCAATGCTGTTTTTGCTCAGAACGATGAGATGGGCATGGGAGCCGTTAAAGCACTAACAAGCGCGGGCTTAAAAAACAAAGTTATTGTGGTCAGTATTGATGCTATTCCCGATGCGCTACAGGCAGTTAAGAACGGTACGTTAGATGCAACAATTTTTCAGAATGCAGAACAGCAAGGCGCTAAAGCAATCGAAACAGCGATAAAAATAGCGAAAGGCCAGCCTTACGATAAAGAGACGCTAATTCCATTTGAGCTGGTTACGAAAGAAAATATAAGTAAGTATCAGAAGTAAGCACAAAAAAAGCCGTAACCGAACTATGGTTCTGGTTACGGCTCATGAAGCCTGGTGTATCATTTAGGTAGAAGCGGAAGCCGCGAAAACAGATTGTTATTGGCTCTAAGTTACAGTTTTTCTTTTCGTTAAAAAGGAAATCCAATAAAATACCCATGAACTAATGTCTATTATTTCGATTTTCAACCAAATCAGCATTCATAAATAGTAGACTATTTTTCAGAAGCCAGCAACGCCCAGCATCCAGGCCGCGTACTAACTGATGAATAGGTAATATGAACAAGATGAAGCAAAAACACCCGGCCAATTGAGCCGGGTTGTTTTTTATAACCACCTTTTAACCCCGATGTCTTAATGAGCTTACTACTTTTGCTTAGAAGGTTTTTGGAAAAGAGGATGAGATAAATGCCGGGCGTACTTGGTCCGGCATTTATTTTATGCTGAGACTGTTTAGGCTTTTCTTGTTCACCATCCTACCTAATGGAAGTATTGCTTGAGCTGCTCATATCGGCTACGTCCGATGGGTAATTGTTGGCCATTGGTTAATTGCAGCGTATAGCGTCCACCTGATTGAATGTGAATACCTGCAAAATATCGGCTATCAGCCAGATAGGATTTATGAATACGGTCAAAGCTATCGGGTAGTAGCTGGGCCAGTTTTTCCAGGGTTTTATCATGCAATGCCTTAGAGCCGTTATGCAGATGCAGTTCGGCATAAACACCTGCCCCCTTTACAAACAGGACATCCTCAACGGGAATTAGTCGAATCTGGCCCCGCGTTTTTACTGCTAGAAATTTAAGAGGAGACTGCAACGTAGCGGATTTTAAGCTAACCCGGTCCAACGCTTGTTTTACCCGTTCGATGGCGAAGGGTTTGCCAATAAAGTCGAGCACACCGTACTCAAAAGCGGTGATGGCCTTGTCGGTATAGGCAGAAACTACAATGGTATGGAAAGATTCTGCAACTACACTTTTCAAGACGTCAAACCCATCCTGTCCATTCAAATTCAGGTCCAGAAATAACAAATCAATGCCATAGCGACGAATGTGCTCAATACCCAGCTCAATGCTATCGCAACGAGCCAGACTGGTTAGCGAGGAACCCAGCAATTCGCGTACAAACCGTTCAATTCGGGCAGCTATTCGGGCTTCATCGTCAATGATTAGAATGCGCATAGATTGTTATTTGGGTTAACCACCCTTCTTCATTTCCCTGAGAAAGTAAGCTCCAGTCACAGCCGTAACTTTCGGTTAGCCTGGCTTTAATGTATTGCAAGCCCAGACCTGCCTGGACTTGTTGACTAACGGTGCGGTTTATCGCCAGCGTACGGAACTGATACTGCCGATAGTGCTCATTTCGATGACCCGAAAGATGGAACCGGATTGTCCCATCAGCCAGTGGTAAACTGTGCGTAATGCCATTTTCCAGCACAGTGTGTAATAATGCCGGGGGGATTGTATCTGATGGATCGATGCCGCAATCGGCCCAAACATAATCGATCTCTTTACGGAAACGCATGACGGCCAGATGGCTTTTGCATAGCTCGATTTCATGGGATATGGGCACCAAACGCACATCAACCATTTGGCTCAATAACCTGAATTCGCCCGCCAGCGCTTCGATAAACACTACGCCCTGCCGAGGAGATTCCTCAATCCAGTCGATAAGCGCAGTTAAACTGTTCAGCAAAAAATGGGGCTGGATACTTTTTTTCAGCAATTCCGTTTTTAGCCGTTCTGAAAGCAGTAAGCTCTGCCTATATGCCTGATCTATTTCCTGCGAACGAATTACCAGTCCATAGAGCATGGCTAACAGTAAGAAGCCGAAACTCAGGTAAAGACTATAATCGTAATAAAAGAAGTAAGCGCATATTCCACTTAAAACGACCGCAATCAGCATGCGAATGCTTCCTTTTCGTTGTCGCTGCACGGCCAGTAATGATACCAGCACGACACTGACGCCCATCGTCAAACTCAACAATTGGGCTGTAAGATCGTATCGTCCGTGAAAGTAGACGAAAATTCCCAGCAACAGCAGCCCCAATAGACCCGTAAAATACGTAGGTTTGAAAAGTCCGAATTGCCGATTGAGAAAAGAAGGGACCAGCAGCGCAATACATCCGGTTAGTACTCCAATTATTTCCAGCCGGGGTGTTTGCACAGTATAACGATACGACCAGACAAAGGGAACGTACTCCACGACAATCAGACAGAAGAATAATCCACAAATTAAACTAAACAGCCTAAAAAGGGGCTCCTGGCGGTTATGAAGCGATAAAAACAAATAATATATCGCCCCGATTAGAAAGGCTCCCGCCAACATAGCCATCCAGCCAACTGTTTGTAGCGATGCCCGTACTCTATCTGAATAACGTTCTATCCCACAATTATAAAAACTGTAGCCTGTACCGGCGTAGAAATTAGATATCCGAAGCGCTAACACATGGACACCAGGTTGCGTATCAGCATCCGATAAAGGCCACTCAGTAGCATGCAGCCCCGGCTGCTCGGCCGCTTTCGTACGTCCAACCCGACCATTATGACCAATCAGGCGTCCGTCCCAGAAAGCATCGAAAGAACCCAGCGCTATGATTCTCAATCCTAATGGCTTACGCCTGGCAGCTACAGAATCCAGCCGGAAGTGAAAGCGTACCCAGAATAGCTGTTGCCGGGACGTACCGTTGGTAGCTATCCAGTCCTGATCATTCCAATTCAGGCCCGCCCAGCTGGACTGGTCCCCAAGTTTGAGCCGGATACCTTCTGGCCTGACTACCTCGGGTTGACAGCCTGCCATTGCAAATAACCCCAATAGGCTAAAACAGGCAATCCAGGTTTTGAAGCTCGTCATGCTCGTTGGTGAATGGACAAAGATAAACACCTGCCGATGAGTTTAGGTGTCGTTGACAAAGGGATCGTGCCGTTGGCAAGTTTACCACTTTATTACACGTTTGAACATCGTATCCTTGACTGATTTTCACAACGATACAATGTTCATAAAACGCTTATTACTAATCAGCTTAGCGCTGGCAGGGCTAGTAATCTGGTTCCCATCCACGGCTCAACAGCTACCTAACAAGCGGATCGATTCGCTCCTGCAGGCCGCTCATCAACTGGGCGTTTTCAATGGCAACGTTCTGGTTGTTCATCGAGGAATTGTTCAGTACCGTAACAGTCTTGGCTACGCCGACGGCACTAAACGTACCCCATTGACCCTTAATAAACTCTTCGACGTTGGCTCTATCTCTAAAGAGTTTAATGGCGTAAGTCTATTGCTGTTACAGCAACAAGGAAAATTATCACTGACGAATCGGCTCAGCCAGTACCTGAAGGATCTGCCTAGCTGGGCCGATAGTATCCAACTCAGACACTTAATTAACTACACCAGTGGGCTACCCATTACGGGGGCTACGAGCGATCAGCAGCTACTTGACGAACTAAAAGCGTTGAAAGCACTAGCCTTCAGACCAGGTAACGCCTATGCGTATAGCTACGCCAATGTGTATCTACAGCGTCGAATCATTGAAGCTGTGTCGGGCCAGGCTTACGCTACGTTCGTAGGTGAGCACCTACTAAAACCCCTGCGCATGAACCATACCTATATGGATCTGCCGCTAACGGCACCCGACATGACACGGGCATTTGACAGTAATTTTAAAGAAAGAAGGTACGAGCAACAAATGAGTGGCTTTATCCGCCTAACCATTGACGACCTATATACCTGGCTGATTAAGCTGGATAACTATCAGTTGGTTAATAAAGCGGCCATGCAAATGCTGGCCGTCGATTTTGGCGGTAACGAAAGTAGCCTGGGTCATGCCGTCTTTAAAAATGACAAATTAGTCTGGCATCAACATCATGGCTCTAATTATAATTATGAAGCGCTGATGACACATGATGTGGAGAATGATATTGTTGTGATTCTGATGACCAATAGTCAACAGTTTAAGGTCAATGCGCTGACCAATAGCATTATCGCGATTCTCCAGGGAAAGCCCTACACAGTACCCAAACGATCGGTATATCTGGATCTTCGCGAAAAAGTGCTGACGGATTTCGAGCAGGGCATTGCTTTCTACCGGGATATCAGGGCGAATCAGCGGGATCGGTATGATTTTGGTTTTGAAACCGGCGATTTGATTAATACGGGCAAATACCTGATGCGTCGACAACGGTACGAAGAAGCAATTCGACTATTTCAACTAAGTGCGAGCGTAGCCGTTCAGCCAAGTGATTATTCTTATACGTATCAATTGATAGCAGACTGTTATGCTAAGATAGGTTTGAAACAACTAGCGATCATCTACTATCAGAAAGCTGTTGAGAAAGACCCTATGAATGAAAATGCGAAAGGCTATCTAGCGGAATTAGTCAGATAAAACGGGGAAGTTAAAGTCGATTTATAGGGAGTAATCAGATAGTCAGCGGTGCTTACTTCCCGGATAAAGTTCGGGTAGCGTAAAGAGCAAATTACACCAGTGACTAAGCACATGGTCTCTTTGATTCAATTAGTCTTGACGAATATGCATAGCCGCCATTCGATCCACTCAAACGACAACTAATGTTAACGTCTTTTAACATACCACTTCCTAAACACGTAGTACTTTTGCAACCGTAAGAAATATCTCATAGGTTAAGAAAACGGCAAACGCCAGTTCTGTTTTGAGCTGGCGTCTTTGTTTCTATCATGGTTAATGAGCTTTCACAGCTACACCCCGCTCAATATACCCATTCGTATCTATGAACAGGCTATCAAGATAATTCAGCACTTCCCAAATATTGACCCGGGCGGGTACTACAGCCCCATCGAACTGCCGTTCTGATGATATAACTCCCTGCGTCGTGATTGTTAGTCTGATAGGGCCAGACACTAATTCGATGTGAGTTGCTGCTTTGGCCAACGTAACGATTTCGCCTAAATCCCAGTAAGGATATCCTAGTCGGAAACACTGTCGCGCTTCCTCATCCGTCAGGCTGTCGAGCCTACGAAGAAATGGACGTATTTGCTGTGGGTGCATGGATCGGGTAAACGCTTCCCCTTCAAACCAGACACCAACGGTTGGGGTTAGCGAATTCCCTTCAATCTTATCACGAACGTATTGAAGGACACCCGTTTCTCCATGTTTGTCATGCTCCAAAGAATTGACCTGTACCTGCCGTCCCAGATAACGAGTCAGTTCCTTTATCATCAATGACGAATCTACATTGATCATCTTTTATTTCCCGCAAAACAACAAGTGTTGGCCTGAATAGAATTTAAAGATCGGATCGTTATGTTCGTACAGCAAGAAAAATCATAATATACCTACTTAAAGGCTTCACAATAGCCAGTAAGATCATTTTTTATATACGACCTATCAACTTTAAACTACAAAATAGTTAACAATTGATAGCATAGACTTCTAGGATATCACTAGAATTCAGACGATTGAAATCTGGCTTTTAAAAATTTACGTATGTATATATAAAAGAAGCTTACAGCGTACTGGATCAGGCAATTCCGATGGGATTGCCCGATTTTATTCTACTCCTTTCACCTGCATCTGTACTGTATAAATAGATTCCGTTGCGGTAATAAACAGTGTTTTTCGATCTTTGCCTCCAAAGCAAATATTGCCAACCCAACGCGATGGCACGGGAATATTCCCAATACGTTTCCCCGCCGGATCATAGACCGTAACGCCTTTCCCGGATAGATAAAGATTCCCCTGATTATCCAGCGTTATACCATCTGATCCCTGAGCGACAAAAAGCTGGCGATTACGTAAACTACCATCATTATTGATCTGGTATTTATACGTTTTATTATCCCGAATATCAGCTACGTACAGATAGTTACCATCAGGAGTACCCACAATACCATTTGGCTGGAGCAGATTATCGTCTACGACTACGGGTTCTTTTTTGCCTTTGGGTAAGTAGTACACTTTCTGCCCATCAAGATCAGGTTTCTTCCGTTCCCAGTAGTCGCGCTGATAGTATGGGTCGGTAAAATAGATACCTCCCTTATTGTCGGGCCAAAGGTCGTTGGGGCCGTTCAGGCGTTTCCCCTGGTAATCGGTCATCAGAACCGTAACCTGTTTAGTCGGGCTAATGGACCAAAGCTCATTTTTTTCGTCGGCACAGGAAATAATATTCCCTTTCTTATCAAAATACAATCCATTTGACCGGCCAGTTTTGTCCATAAATAGAGAAAGCTTTCCATCTGTATCGTATTTCCAGATTTTATCATTGGGCTGGTCAGTGAAATAAATATCACCTTTTTTATTAACTGCCGGGCCCTCCGTGAACGTAAACTGACTGGCTATTTTCTGAACGGTGGCCCCTTTCGCCACAACTTTTACAGAATCAGCCAGTTCCTGACCATAGGAGTAACCACAGATAGTTAAAAAGAAAGCCAGTGCGAAACCGGTTTTGGGGAAGCTAGTCATAAGCAGAAAAAGAATAAGCTTATGCAGAAGGCGAAACAAGGAATACTTCTACTGATCGCCGGAAAGTGGATCAACAGGATACACGTATAAAAAAAAGTCCTTACAGCTGATACTGCAAGGACTTTCATCATTTGTTGGCGGTCCGGACGGGACTGCGAATAGTTCATTTATACACTTTTATTTACTTTTTAATTGTTTGATTATTAGCGCACTAATCTAATATTCTGTAAAATACCTTGAAAACAAAGAATAAAAATGAACAAAATGTTTTACCTATGTTTCACCAAACGCTTGCTTTTGTCAATTATATTTTGTAACTTTATATAAGATAAAACACATATATGGCAACAAGTTATAAGATAATTCTACGAAAAGAGAAGATAAATGGAAAAGGGGAGCACCCACTATATTTACGGATTACTGACAATCGCAAATCGAGCTATAAGGCTTTAGGAATCTATGTGGCTCCATTACTATGGGATGACGAACGGCAAATAGTAAAACGCGGCTACCCAAACTCGGCCCGAGTTAACAACCTCTTAACTATTGAGTTAGGAAAAGTCCAAGGCAAGGCTCTTGAGATGGCCACATCTAATAAAGAAGTCAGTGCTCGACGTATAAAAGAAGCCGTTAACCGAAAATCTAGCGATAGTTTCATAGAGTACTTTGTAGGCTATCTGGATTGGCTTAAGCGGGAAAATAAAGCTGGAACTTACGATAAGGCTTGGGCAACACTTTCAAAGCTTAAGCAATATATGCCAAATCGAAATCTTACTTTTTCGGATATTGATATTGACTTCTTGAGAGCCTATGAACGATATCTTAGGGATGAATTAGGTAACTCGATTAACACGATCCATTCAAACCTCAAGATTTTTCGCAAATTGTTTCATCAGGCATATATGGATGGTACAATTACGGCAGAGCAAAACTCATTCCTGCGCTACAAACTTCGTACTGAAAAAACCAATAAAGACTATATAACTGAGGATGAATTGGCACGACTCGAAGCGCTGGAGATCCCTGAGCGGTATATGATGAATCATCATCGTCTTATGTACATATTTGCATGCTATAGTGGAGGGTTACGTATCTCTGACATCCTACAATTACGCTGGCGTAACTTCACGGGAACTCATTTGGTCGTAAATACACACAAAACTGGCGAACCTGTAACAATTAAACTCCCTAAGCGTGCCTTAGAGATAATCGACTTTTACAAGCCTTTGACTAGTGAAAAAACAGAGAATTTTATCTTTCCGTGCCTTAATAACGAAGCTGACTACACTGATAGCAGAGTACTTTTCCGAGCTTTATCCTCTGGAACGGCTTATGCTAACAAGAATTTAAAGACCTTGGCTCAACGAGCAGGTATTGACAAGTCGATTAGTTTCCATACGTCTCGTCATACCTTTGCTACCCGTGCGTTAAGGAAAGGTGTAAGAATGGAATACGTCTCGAAATTGATGGGTCATACTACTTTGAAAACGACTCAGATTTACGCCAAAATCGTTAATGAAGAGTTAGACAAAGCAATGGAGGTTTTTGATTGATATGAAGGAATATCCTTTTCATGAACTTGATTATATAGTCAGGGAAGATGGTGCGCGGTTGATTCGGGCTTATGTCCAAAATCCAGATGAGCCTAGCATGAATCTTTTGAGAAACAGGATTCAACCTGCGGCAAGGAATTCCGTTGTTCCTTACTTCTGGGATCGAATAGATGAGATCGCCCAATCACAGGAGCCCGTTCCAGAATTAATTAGAAGAGTTTTCAACTTATGCTTTGACTGCGCCTTTTGGGATATAAAGCTAACGTGGTATGATACCCCTGATGAGCGTAGATCATTGGTAAAAAAAAACCACAATGTACCTCTTAGCCTATGTCTCCAAGCTATTGAGACTACAGAAGAGTGGAAGCCTTACATTGACCAATTTCGCATGGAGTATAGGTTGTTTATCGACAGGTTGCATGAAAATCTCGATGGTTATCAGGACACCTCAATAAATAAGCCATCAGCATTGGCTGTTGTTGAAGAACATAGAAGCGAATTACGGCCAATTGTCGTTCAAAGAAACACCTTTCAGCAAGGTGTTGCAAGAACAAGGACTTATGAGATGGGAGTTGATAAGCTTTATGATTTTTTGGTTGAGGGTAATTTTATAGTTGCCGCAGACAGCTCAAAGGTAGATTTCAGAGGCTTGTTTTACGGTGAATTTCACCGGAAGATAGATTGGATCGGTACCAACCAGCAACTGAGATACTTCGTAGACTCATTAATCAATCTGAAATTCATTCAGAAAGCGGAAAAATGGCAACGGGCAAGCGATTGCTTTACAAATAAAGGAGAGGTAATACTGCCACATCAACTGAAAGACACTTCTGACCCTCCCCGAATGAGTTCCAGTTTTAAGCTGATTAATCGTGTAATTCTGGAATTGTATAACATCCTTTACCCAAATAAAAATTCTGCCTAATTCTGCCTTTGTAAAATTCATTTAGAATTTCAGGTTCACAAATAGGTACTGTTTTCGCTCATTTGCGGGGAATAGCTCAATATTAACCTATAATGTGTTCCTCTGCCCTACTCAGCCATTGCACATCAGCCTTAAATGTAAGACGCTTTTTTACAGACCTTTGTACTATGGCCGCTGAAAAAATCAGGGTGGTTTTTATAAAGAGCGGTTGTAGAAAAAATGAACATAGAGTTAATAACACGTGCTGATCTCAATGAGTTGGCACAAAAGCTGGAAACCCAGATACAACGGGTGGCCCAATTAGGACAAGGCAGTGAACAAATCATTTATGATAATGACGATCTCAGCCTGAAAATGAAGGTAAGTAGTCGTACGTTACAAAATTGGCGGGATAGGGGGTTGATTGAATTCAGCCAAATAGGCCATAAGATTTACTACACGGATAAGGCTGTAGGTAAATTTCTAGAAGACAATAAGGTTAAATTTTGGGGAAAATAGTATATATAATGGTTATAGAAGATAAAAATAAATTATTAGTAGTAGGAGATATAGATAAATCGAAGGAAATAGCGAAGGTTGACAATCAATTTGAACAGATAGAGCGATTTCTTAGTCGAAATTATTCCTTTAGATACAATATTGTTAAAGGGCATGTTGAGTGCCTAAATACTGAAAACAATCGCTATGAGCCAGTAACAGATAGAATTGAATATTCCATACTTAGGAACGTCCGACGGAACCAAATCAAATGCGATGGGAATACGTTAAGGTCCATTTTACTATCGGACTTTAGCACGACCTATGATCCATTCTTGAGCTACTTTAAGGAATTAACAAAATGGGATGGAACCGATCATATTCAGAGTCTAGCTGATACAGTAGTAACAACTAATTCTGTTTTATGGGAAAAATGCTTAAGAAAATGGCTGGTGGCATCAGTAGCTAGTCTATTAAATCCAAGAGTAGTAAATCAAACAGTAATTGTGTTCTCTGGTAAGCAGGGCTTAGGAAAAACGACTTGGATGGAGAAATTAGTACCTGAATCGCATAAAGACTATTTGTTTTCAGGCACTGTAAATCCAGGCAATAAAGATACACTTATCAACTTGGCGGAGTGCTGGCTAATTAACCTTGATGAGCTGGAAAACCTTAACAGGACTGAGATTGGTTCATTAAAGGAAATGATAACCAAAAGTAACATCCGAATTCGTAGACCATATGGACATAACAACGAAAATTTGGCTCGAAGGGCTTCATTTGTAGGGTCTGTTAATGGACATCAATTTTTAACAGATACTACGGGTTCTCGTCGTTTCTTATGTTTTGAAGTTAATGATATCCAACACCAGCATGCCGTTAACATAAACCAAGTATATGCTCAAGCATTACAATTGTATAGAGATGGGTTTCAGTACTGGTTTGATAAAGATGAAACAGCTGAGATTGAGAAAAGTAATGATCAATATCATTCAAAATCGGTTGAAGAGGAGTTACTTCTAACTTACTTTAAATATGCCGATAATGAAAACGCAAAATTATACTTGACAACTACTCAACTTATTCAGCATCTGATAGAAAGAGGGGTACGCATTGACCAAAGAGCAACAAGAACGATGGGTATGGCATTACATAAACACGAATTTAAAAGACTCAAAAAAGGTGGTGTATACGTATATGCTTTAAACGAAAGAAGCGACGTGGAGATAGCTGTAGATACACAAAAAGAAAGAGCTATAGCACCAGAAGATATGCATAATACAATTCTAATCTCCCGAAATTAGGGTAAGATGGGTAGGTGAAATAGATCAAAATGAAATCGATCCAGCGGACTATATTTAGTTAGTTGGATCGATTTCATTTATAAATCAGCCTCTTCTGCATATTCTTCATATTCTTCTAGAACGGTATCTTTCATATATTCTAGTCGTTTTTCCTTAGAAAGTTCTTGAATGGACTCATAAGAGAGAAATGTGCACGATTCTGCTAATGGACCTCTGTCAAGAAATGCAAAAACAGGCCTCGATATTTCTTGGAACACTTTCTCTTTTCTATCAACAGGAGCAACAATATGAGCACTAATATTTAGGTTAGGTTGTAAAGCCATTAAATCCGCCATTCTTAAGATACCTGAATATATCAAGGTCGTATGTTCAACCTCAAAAGCTCGTACAATCGACCGCCCCCTGATCCAGAGAACATCAATATTTTCAATAGTCTTTAATGTAGCGTCATCGTAGTTGAGAGGTAAAGTGTCCAAAAGGACTTTTTCTTTGGGTTGCCAGATGTCTATTACTCTTTGTCGATCATTACGAGGTAGCCAAATTTTTAAATTCATTCTTTCTCCAATTTCAGCTAATAGAGCTTGGATTTTAATAGATTCCCTCTGAAATGATTGCTGTTGCTGTTTGGTAGGGTTGTCAGTTGCTTCCTCGTTATCAGGAATAGATACAGCTACCTGCTTACTATTTTGAGTCTTAACCGTTAGAGCTTTAAGCTTTTTCTTATCAGTTTCCCCAAAGGGGTAGACTACTGGATAATTTAACTGTTCGAGTAATATTTTTTCTAGATATTCACCATCCTCTTCTTCAATTTTTCGTAAGCTTCCACGAACCATACCAGTCCACGCCAAGCTCTTTTTGGGTAGCTGCTTTGTAAATGACAGATGATCCCAACAGATATTGCTATCAATCGGAATACCCTTCTCAAGCGGTAGGTATATGGTCGACTTTACCTTAAAACGGACTATATACGGATCACTAATAGGGACAAATATAGGATCATTGTCTTGGAAGGATTTACTGGTTACTTCTAATACGCCTACCCATCTTGACAGCTTGGTCACATAACATATTAACTTATCCCCTACTTCTAGCTTATTTGCTATCCCTTTTTGCCGTTCTCGAAACCCAGTAATATCTCGATTTGAGTTGATAAAAGCCTCATATGTACTAGGAGAAAACAAATCAATATAGTAATTCATTTGGCGTGGAAATGTATAATAGAATAATTAACATATGTATGATTAAAGGACTTTTTAAAGTTATATAGCTATTTCCCATTTTACAAAGAAGTTTTATACCTGCTATACAACTCACCAGCCTAAAAGATCATTGAATCGAATTATTTTCATCAGATTTAATGACTCGGGGACTTTTTTTCAATTACTAGTGCTTCAATTCAGTATATGTGTATATGAAGCTACCCGGTTTTGATTAGCTCCCTGGTCCTAAATCTGTTGCTATGTGCCCCCGGCGGTTGATGGCCAGAAAAATTTCAGTGCATTAATAATTAGTTATGTATATGTTTTCTTAGCCGTACTAAAAGCATTGCTTTTTTAAGCCTTTACTCATATGAAACATTATAGCATTTTTTGCACTTGCCGTTTTTATAATCGTTCAGGGTACGTCGTCATATAAAAGTGGACAAAGTGCTTAAATGTCTCTCTTCTGCTTTCACCCGCATCTATCCACTTTTAGCTGATAATATAACCCAGAGAGAGCCTATCATCAGGTGCAGGGTAGACTTTCATGCTCCCTTGTAATCTCAGAGAACGATTAGATACTGTGTGAAGGGTAAGTTGAGTACCTAGAATTAGAAATACTCGTAGTCTATCTGCGGGTATTTCTCTTTGTGATAAATTAAAGAGAAACTGTATTGTTGAAGACCTCTTGAGATTCGATACTTGATAGTAAATTTTTATATTTGGCTTTCCAAGCAAACAAACCTTTTTATAGCATAACCGAATTTACTAACATTTTTCAATAGCGTTGAGCTTCTAATCCTGCGGCCTGAAAGTGTCCAAATCTTAAGTACAGCAGGGAAGTGAAGAGCAACGCCTACAATCTCGTAGGCGTTGGCTTTGCTTTGCTGTACAGGTGCTGGACACACCTCAGGCTGCAAGCAAGTCTCGTCTACGTTTTTTTATGCCTATACAGTTCATTACACCACATACTTCAATTTTCAAAACCGACAATTCAATGAAGAAAACATTCACTCTAAGGTTCGTTTGTCTATTTATACCCATCTTGACTAATGGTCAGTTCCTGATTGGCTACACTAAATCGGAAATTAGTCAATACTACAGCCAACATGCCCCCACTTCTGCTGTCTCTTACGGTCAAGAGCAGGCGGGCAATTTCATTAAAGTACTTGATAGTCAGAGCTTAGTTAAGTATTATCTCGACAGTCATTCAAACTGTTATATGGCGAAGTTTTTCCCGAAAAGTGCATCCGTAACCAAACGTTTGTTCGCAATACTTAATGCTAATGGGGAAGTTATTGTAGATGGCTATCGCTGGCGTTTATCCGATAACGAACCTTCAGTGGATGTATTTAAGATGGCTGAGTCACCTACTGAATTCAAAATTGTATCTACCCAGCTTGCTACGTACGTAGATAATAAAATTATGACGAGGTCTGTACCCCAGCAAGGTAAGGTAGATTGGGAAGCTGTAAACCGTACTCCTGTCTATACGAATAATGGAGATTATTACTCGGCCTATCAGATAGTTGACTTTGCAAAGCAAGTTAAGTTCACAGTTCATGGCTTGAGCATCGAGCAATTCGAAAAGGTAATTCTTAAGGTTGGCCAAGCTGGTATTGAGCAGTTGAACCGAGATGCGGCCTACAAATGCTACAAGGAGAAAGATGTGATGCTACGTCGTTATACCGAAAAGTATGGTCCTGCTCCCGCTGCTACTTTGGAGCGCTATTGCACATTATTTACTATGCTGGTGATAATCGGCGACAACTTTTAAATGTACGTAGTAGTGATATTACACAATAACCTTTTGGCAATAGTAATCAAAATCAACCATAAAGTGCATTTAATTATGATTACTATTGCTATTTGCATATATGCTTTTATTGTACAACCCAGTCTCAAGAACTCGCCCCCCCTTCTATTGAGATCTGCACTACCCCCACTGATTCCATTAATTAACTTTGGCTAGCAGAATTTTAAAATATGTGTTTCCCATTAGGCGTACGCCTATGTTACTATTTTCCAGGGTTTTTACGCTAATTCAAATCCGCTCAATCAGATATTATATTATAGCATTTTTGCTTGTATCCAGCACATTGCTGTAATCATTGTACAACTAACTACCGTAAATCAGTCAATCTAATGTTTAACATAAATTAATACCATGCAAACACAAAACCTGTTAAAAGCTGAGGCTTTGGAAGCCACGGTAATCAATCAAGCCTCTTCAAACGAAGGGGCTTTTATTTTGGCTAACACTTTACCTACGACCTTGTGGGAAATTCAGCAACATCACATTATTCCAGTGTATAGTAAGGATAATGAACCATTGATTAGCCACGGAGATTTTATTGAAGCTACTACTGAATCGGTTCATCGGCTTTTTCCGCACGAAACTATTCTTAACCCAGTAATTAGGGTTTCTCATCCCATTAAAGGTAGAGTTCCAACAGCGAGGAATAAACCAGCCAAAGACTTAGAGGAATGGGAAAAGACGCTCTATTACGAACGAGCTGCCTTTGTTATTGAAATCCCATCGTTATATGAAACCATTGATGGTAATACACTATCCCTAACCATTGGTGGAGTCAAAGCGTATAATCTCGACAGTTTGCATCAAAGGAAAGGCGTGGATGAACACTTTAAACTGTTCATTGGCTTCCAAAATAAAGTGTGTACGAATCTTTGTATATGGTCAGATGGATATGTTGCTGATCTACGAGTGAAGACGATTAATCAATTGAAAAAAGCTATTGTTGACTTAGTAGTTCGTTATCAGGCAAAAAAGCAACTAGAGTGTATGAGTCGATTGATGGATTATTACCTGACTGAGCATCAATTTGCTCAACTCGTGGGGCGGTGTCGCTTATACCAATATTTACCACCTGTTCAGAAGAAGAAAATTATCCCTTTACTATTAGGTGATTCGCAAGTCAATACAATTGCTCGCGACTATTACCACGATAGCTCTTTCTGTCGGAGCGAAGATGGATCTATCAGCTTGTGGAAGATATATAATCTTTTCACTGGGGCAGTCAAGAGTAGTTATTTAGATACCTTTCTCGATCGAAATGTTAACTCATTTCATATCAGCCAATTACTCTTAGAAGTAGTACAAGGAAGGAATAATAATTGGTTCTTGCAGTGATAGCCG
>NZ_JAAFZH010000026.1 GCF_010435915.1 Spirosoma terrae
AGACTATAGTATAGTTCTCATCATAAAATTTCAATTTATGCCACATTTTGCAGGAAAAATTGGAATTGTATTAAAAAGCATTTGGGATGAAATTCTAGGTTCTGAGTTCACTTATGTTAAAAGCTTAGAGCCAAAAATAGCAAAGGAATTTATTAAAAATAAACTACTTGAAATTGAGCGTATACGAGTTGTACCTTCAAATTTATCCCCTTTGAGAGATGCTTGCCTCACTAAAGAACAAAAAAACTGTGAACTTCTTAAAAATTATTTTGATGATATTGATAATAATTCAGAAATAGATGTACTTGTTAACGTTATATTAAAGTCTCTTAAAAAAGTACAAGGGTTTGGAATACATATGCCAACAAATGAAAAAGCTAGGACTAAATTCACCGCAGAGTTTATACAAAATTTTGTAGCAAAAGATGAATCAGGCTACGGATTTTCGGAAACTTTAAAAACGATGGGTGAAATTGATATTTTAATAGAAAAAATTGATGGGAATTCGGTTGCAATATGTGAAGGATTTAACCTAAAGAATAGTTTAAATAAAAGAGTAATAAAAAACCATATAAATAAGCTTTTTACTTATGATGTGAATGGCTTAAAAGCAAACTTTATAATCGTGTATGTTGAAACCCAAAATCTGCAAATATTTTGGGAGAAATATTATACCATTATACAGACTATTGTTACACCTTACAATTTAATAGAGATAATACAATTGTCTGATACATGGCCAAGTTTACCAACAGATATAAAACTTTGTAAACTTACATATTTAAGAAACGGTTTAAAGATATTTGTTTACCATATGTTTGTACACATGAGATAAAATAATACCGAAATGAGATACTAAACGACTCTATATTAGATAACTAGTTCCGGCAAAATGAATCAATTATTTACAATTTCTTACCCGTAAACGTAGTTAATTGTGTAGATATGTTAGAAAAAAAAACTTTATAAGATGTATAGATTGTACCAGTATTAATGAATGTTATATATTCTATAGGGGCATCCTCAAAAACTACGTCCATATCTAAAGCGCAGTCGGTTAAAGGTGTATCAAATTCAAACGGCCTAATTTCTAGACAGTATCTAGGTGAAAAAACATAGTATATAACCGAATTAACATTTAATTCGGTGACATGATGAAAAGGGAATTGCTCTTGAAAAAGCGGATGAACATTAGGAGAGAAGCCTGGATTGTCACATCCTAAAAAGGGGAAATTGTCAGGTGCTTTCAAAACCTTCCAATGTTTTGCATTGAGGGTACCAAAGAAAAGATCTATCATTCTTTTGAGCTTTTCTTCATCAATGAACGTAGATAAATGCCCCCATTTCGCTTTTTCCTTTATTTCTTTTTCATCTTCTTCTGTAATTTCTTCTCCTTTATGCTGCTTAACGACCTTTCTAAAAAATTGTAATTTATCTTCATGGTTATCTCTAAAAATGGGGCTACGCATCTTAGAAACGAAAATCCACTCCAAAATTTGTTCTTTTACTTCTCGTAATAATTTTCCTTCTTTTCCTAATGAATTTATTACGTTTTGATAGGTTGGTTCTATTTCTTTACCAAATACCTCTTCAAGAGCATATGGATTTTCAAAATAAGTATGATTGTAATACTTTTTTAGCTTAAAAACGGTATCATTAAGACCAAACTTTTGAATCTTATTTCGATACTTATTACTTGTATCTATGCCATATATAAAACTTTTATTTTGATCGTCATCAATTTGAAACTGTTTCAAGTATACCCTTGAAACGTAGTGTTGTTTATTTGGCTTATCTCCCATATTAAAATTATATTGGAAAGCTTAAATAATTTTTATTTCTTCAAATGTTTTTTATAGCCTGGTGTAAATTAGTGATAATATAACCCTTTTTTATTGTACCCGGTTCTTGTCAGATTGTAAAGTTGCCATGTAATTAGTACCGTTCTTCTCCCCTACCCTTTAGCCGGTCTCGGTTTGCCACGTGGTCTTACCGTCCTCAGCTCATCTTCTCCAATAAAAATTTTCGCCTTGCCACGCCAGGGCTTAAAGGCAATTCCCCGCCCTACCAAAATTTATTCATGGTTCGTTCGCTTTCAGGCCGGTTGTTCAGTCCCCGTAAACCGCAACCTAAAAGGAGAATGAGAAATGAAACTGATTTATGGATATACCCAACCCATACATGAACTAGCAGAAAGGTACATTGAAAGGGAGATCCTTTGCCATGATACAATGCTGATCGAGGCCGCTTTAAACCTACCAGAACAGGAAGAAAGCCCCTTTATTGAAGCATTCAACCATGAAAACATTGAGAATTGGTACAACATCTCACCGGATTGGATCAATAACTACCTGACAGATGCACAACGCGCAGCACTAGCCAAAGCCGGTTACTCTACAATGGAAGATTTCTCAGATTACTATGAAGATTGTGATGTTAAGCTGACAAAGAAAGAAACCAAATTACTTGATGACCTGCACCATGAATGGAAATATAGAGACAGTGAAACGCTAGATATTTTTGAATGGTACCGTGTAACTCAATGGTTAGCTGAAAAGCTAATGGATAACGGCCAGCCTGTTCTTTGCAATGACTATGGCTATTGGTGGGGCAGAACCTGCACCGGACAAGCTATCATTCTTGATGGCACTATTCAGCAGATAGCTTAAATAAATAGCCCTGTTCCGGCAGGGCTTCTTTTAAAATTATCAATTCTGATAGGCTATACTTATTCAGTAAATTTACAGCAAGTTTTACATATTAACCCCGTGATAATGAAGTCAATTGATATTCGTTTCTTTTCACCCGCTGAAAACAGCCTACCAAAAGCGAAGAAAGAAAAAGCCGCTAAAGCCAAGAAAATAATCCTTACAGGTTATATTTCTAATGCTGGTAAATTGGTATTTCCTGCTAAAACCGCTGCTGATTTAGGCGTAGATTTTGAAAATACTACGTTCAAAGTAGGTATGCAGGAAGGCAAGCGTAAAGCCAAATCTCTTTACCTGGTTCCGGCCAGCGATAGCCAGGAGGATACTTTCCAGGTAGAAAAAGCCGCCAAAAGCTACACTTTATCATTGCCTTTTATCCTCAAAAAAAGCGGTGTAGATTTCGAGAAATCGAAATATGCCTTTACCATTCGTCTTTTTGAATATGAAGGTGCAACGGCTTTTGAATTACAATTGAGCCAGGAAGATGCAGCTCCTAAAGTCCCTTATACTGGCAAGCCACGTGGCCGTAAACCTAAAGCTAATTAGCTAAAATAGAGGTTTTAGCCCTGTTTTGACTGGTTGCCCTGCTTTCCTGAAAGTATGAAATCATATTTTCAGGAAAGTATGAGTCTTTAAGAATTCCCTTGATACGAATTGTGTAGACAATCATTATAGCCAGCTCGACTAATGTAAATCCTTGTTTCATAGAAGGATTATCACACAGGTAATATTGCCTGTAAAGTCATCATCAACAGCTCACCTTTTTGTGGGCATTTTAAGCACATTATGTGCTTCCCCTCCTCCTTATACCAAGTCGATTTTTTTGATAGCCAGCTCACCGGTGAAGAATTGAGCCAAGCCATTACAGCCCATGAAGATAAATGGCTCGCTGATGTTTACGCATTTCAACGCCTAACAGATAAGCAATACGGCGAACCTCGTACTTGCAGCATGGTCAAATGCCTACCTAAAAAGCTCAGGGACAGGTATTATGATAAATACTACAGCGGCCATGCTCAGTTAAGAGAAGATATCAGGAAATAAAATATACCTTCCTGAAAATATGAATTCATACTTTCAGGAATAAATGATTCCATATTTTCATAGTTGCATGAAAATATGGAATCAGGTATATTGCCTTCAAATCACAGAGGGAATTAAATGATTATATCAGTAACAAGCCTTAAGGGAGGGGTAGGCAAATCAACCATAGCACAAAACTTGGCTGTATGTTTTGCCCACTCAAAATATACTGTCTGTATTGTAGACGTTGATACTAACCAGAGTGCTTTACGCTGGTCGGGGCTTAGAGATGAAGATCTACCAGCAGTACCCGTTTATGGTCTCACTGATGGAATGGAGCTTTCAAAGAATATTAAGCATCTCAACCAAAACCATGAGATCGTAATCATTGATGGTACTCCCTCGCTCTCCCAGGTAACGAGCAAAATAATACTGCTTGCTGATTTACTGATTATCCCGATTCTGCCAAGCGGCCTAGATATTTGGGCAACTGAAAAATTCATTGATCGCTATAGGGATGCGGAGCAGCAGAAGGAAGAAACCATACCCGCTTACTTTTTAATCAACCAAAACCAGACCACAAACCTTTCAAAAGAAGTAAAAGAGGTTTTGGAAGCAACTGGTATATCTGTCTTCAATAGTTCCCTCAGAAACCGCATAGCTTACCGTGAAGCTGTTATTAAAGGGCTAGGGGTATTTGAATTTAAGGATGAAAAAGCCAAAGCTGAAATGGTCGAGCTTTTTAAAGAAGTCAAAAACGCAATTAAGAAAATCAATAAAGGCAACTAATTATGGCAACAAAGAAAGACTCAGGGCTAAAAGCAACTCTTTCATCACTTGGCCCGAAAGTGCCGGTTAAGAAAACGGTTGTTGACGTAGAGAAAACAGAGGCTGCTACAAAGAGTATTCATTCCGGGAAAAAGGAGGATAGGAAACGGCAAACAGTCGATCTGCGCGAGGATACATTTAGAAAGTGGAAAATTAAGCTGATTAATGAAGGTAAAACAATGCAGGATAAGTTAGAAGAATTAGTAGAAGCGTATGTTAATCAGTAAAATATGATTTCCTGAAATTATGAAATCATATTATCAGGAAGCCAGGCATTTATTCTATTGATAATCAGTTGATTGTTGTCTAATTTGTTATCATTAACAACCAATAAAGTTATTGGCTCATGAAAAAAGGTGATCTGTACAAAAAGCAAACTGATAGTATGCTGTCCATCCATCTGGATAAGGCAACTATTGATGATGCTATATTTCAGCACTCTGTTTTGTGCCAAACCTTTTTGCCATATCGTAACCCTGGGGACGATGTAACCCTATGGCAGCAGAAGCAAGGCAACGCCAATTTAGCCGTAAGTGCTACTCCATACCTTAACCCCCAGACTGAACAATACGAGATTTTAGGCATACCATATGGCCCTAAAGCAAGGTTGATCCTTTCTCACATCAATACTGAAGCTATCAGAACGCAGCAGCAAACTATCAATGTTGAAGAAAGTATGACAGCCTTTATTAAGTCTATCGGTCTGGGCACAGATGGACGCACTATAAAAGAGGTCAAAGAGCAACTAAGGCGTTTATCTGCATCAACCCTTAGTTTAGGTTTTACAAACGGTACAAGGTCTGTTCAGGTTGACCTAAAGATTGTCAAAGCTTTTGACGTATGGTTCCCTAAAAATGATGGCCAAAGGGTCTTATGGCCTTCTACAGTCGTTCTTTCCGACGATTATTTTAAAAGCCTAATGAACCACGCTATACCACTGGATGAAAGAGCGTTAGCGGCTCTATCCAATAATGCTATGGCAATGGATATATATTCTTGGCTCGCCCAACGTCTGCACCGTATACCAGAAAACAAACCGCAATTCATTACTTGGCAAGCCCTTAAAGACCAGTTCGGCCAGGGCTATGATAGAATGGACAACTTCAAAGCTATTTTCCGTAAGACGCTGCACATGGCCATGAAGCAGTACCCTAACTCCCTCTCAAAAGTGGAAGAAGTGCTGAATAAAGGCTTTAACATATCTTATGCTCAGCCTCCTATCTTACCAAGGAACCTCAATCTGATCCCTGCAAAATAACCCTAAGTTTTCCACAGTGGTAAAAATAGCACGTGAACTTTGTAGGAGTTTATACAGCTAACTTGCTGATATTAAATAATTTAGCAAAAATCACGTGAACTTTGTAGGGGATTTAGTATTTAACTAATTGTTAACCAGCTAATTATAATTTCTAGGCTACTGTATTTATTAACTAATTTCTAAAGGTGAATCATTATGAAACACGTGAACTTTATAGGAGTCTACAAATATTTCACTGATTATCAATGACTTACAAGTTTATCCACGTGAACTTTGTAGGAGTTGCTCAATTTCAGAGTTATCCACGTGAACTTTGTAGGACAAACCCCACGTATCCACGTGAACTTTGTAGGAGATTTTGCTAAAAACCACGTGAACTTTGTAGGACAAACCTATAACAAAACCTATAATAAAAAAACCTATAGCTTGAAGCGGCTAAATGTGGATAAGTTTTACTAAAAACTCAAAAAATTTTTTTCTTATTGCTGTTGAAAAGAAAAAAGAAGTATTAAAATTTTAGTCTATAGGTTAAATAGTTTTATGAATAGCGAGCAAGCAAAGAAACTATCCCTGCCTGGCATTTTGTCGAAGCTTGGCCATCAGCCAGTTAAGACCTTAAAAGGTGGAAATGAGCTTTGGTACAAGTCGCCATTCCGAAATGAGATAGATGCTTCATTCCATACCAGTTTCTTAGGCGGTAAATGGATCTGGAATGATTTCGGCGACCTGGGCGGAACGGTTTTAGATTTCGCCATGCGATACTATAACGCCGATATTAAAGCAGCACTTGCCAACCTGGAACGCTTAACAGGAATCACCACACAGCAAAGCCTTTTTTCTGCGCCTACAGCACCATTAACGCCACCACAAGCTACTAGCCCAGCGGCCAACACTGAAACACTCGTCCTGCGCAAGATAATCCCCCTTAGCGTGGATTCTTTTAATGGTAAAGCATTGCTCCAGTACCTTACCGAAAAACGCGGTATAGATCCTATCATTGCAGCTAAGTACCTGGTAGAAGTACATTATCTCAATAACGATACCGGCAAAGTCTATTTTGCTGTAGGGATCAAGAATGAGGCTGAAGGCTATGAGATTAGAAACGCGTATTTCAAAAGCTCGATAGGCAAAAAGGGCGTAAGCTTCATAAAGGGTAGGGGAGAAGGCAAGGCAGCAGTTTACGAAGGGTTTATGGATTTCCTATCAGCTTTAACCTACTTTCAATCAGTAGATCTAGGCAAGTTTCAGGAATTGGTACAGGGTGATACGCTAATAATGAATTCTGCTTCTTTTCACGAGCGAACAAAAGAACTACTCAAAGCCGGTAACTACACAAAGATCTATTTATACCTGGATAATGATAAAACCGGCCAGAAGGTAAAAGACTCATTATGCGAAGAATTGCCATTATTTACAATAGATTGCTCAAACATCTACAGCAATCACAAGGACTTTAACGAGTTTTTAGTTGCTATCCAGGCCGAAAAACGGCCATCTTCCCCCAATTTTAAGTAAAATCCTGAAACAAGCCACTTCTATCTTTGATGTGTAAAAACTCAGTTATTCAAATCATTTTGCATTTATAATTGGTATGAGCAAAAGAAAGCCATTCGCTGTCGATGAACTAAAATTAAATGATGGTTCTGAAGAAGAACAAACCCGTACACGTGCAATTTTTGAACAACTTAAAAAAGTTGCCCAAAATAACGGGCCTATGACAGAATATGAAAAAAACTTTTTTTGTTTAGGTGTTAAAATTTCATTGTTGAATGATGGTCAAGTTTCTGATTATCAATGTTGCGATAATTACAGGTTCAAAGACCTTTATTTAACTTATGCCTCAGATATTACTGGAGCTGGTATTTATAAGAAAATATATAATACCCAATATCTATCTGTACCAAATGAAGAAAAATGGAGAGATCTTGATAAGCTGTATGAATTAGCTAAAGATTGGGATAAAGTCATTAATAAAACAAACCATACAGAACAACTACTACAAAAATGTAGTAAGGAAGCTAGGGACACAATAAGTGTAATAAATGATCTACCAGAATTTAATTTAGAAAATGATCCATTTGCGAGAGGTAGATTCTTATATAAATATAAAAAATGGTCTAATCTTTTACATTCTAGGTTCATTTATCTAATGGCTAAGGAAATCATCCAAGGTTCTACACATGGTGATTTTATGTTTAACTTATGTGGTTATGATATAGAGATGGATGAATATTCTATAATTCACATATTAAGTAGGCATTACGCTAAGATTGCAAAGAGATATAATACTGGAAAATCTTATATACAGGAAGACTTTAAACCAAGAGAACTTCATTACCAATTTAGAGAAATAATTACGCAAATAAATGCTTCTGGTTTATTACAGCCAAAGAATATACTTAAAATTCCATTTTTATATAAAAATATTCCATATTTAATATGGATAAAAGAGGAAAATAAGCAGGTAAAAGGCCAAAAAGGTAATGTTAAATATTTGCGTTTAGAAACATTTTATCCCGTAGAAGATCAGGATTCACTTAATGACTTAGTTATAAATTATGATTTAATACCTATTGATGATAAACTATCATTGTACATACTTAAATAATATTTGATTATTGTATGTCAGCAGTAAACACGGGTAAAGGTTTCGAATTCTTAACAGGAATTATAAACCAAGCATTAATTGGACAAGATGCTATCGTAAAGCGCAACCATAAAATGGTTAATGATTGTGGCTTAGAGAGGGAAATAGATGTATATATTGAAACTACAGATAAAAAAATAGTGATAGAGTGTAAGGATTGGCGTCACAAAAAAAATAGTATTAAAATCGATTTAATAGATGCCTTTTATGGTAAAACATCATTACTGCCAAGTATTGATAGAAGGATATTCGTTGCTAGAGGTCGTTATCAAAGTGGTGCTAAAATATTGGCCGATTACCTAGGAATAGAGCTTTGTACTCTAGATAAAATTGATAAAAATACAGTACTAAATTGGCTAGATATTAGTCAAGCAAAAAAGATGCGTGTTAATTGGGTATTGGTACAAACTAGCCTAATAGTAGAACATAATGGGCAAAAAGTGCTGATATTAAATGTTGAAAGTAATACAGATTTGTATGTTGAAGGCCAAGGAAATTTTACCCTTGGATACATTATTAAAAATAATATTGTTGCTTATTACGAAGATGAAGAAAACCTATGCTTAGAAATGTACGGAAAAGGTCATTTGAATTTTTGGCAAGAAAAGTTTTTTCCAGTTGAAGGCAAGCACATTATTTACTCATACAATGGACAGAATTTTAAGGTATTTTCTTTAAGATGTGTTTGCGTTTATGAGCTTGAATCTTATTCAGTAGAAGATCATAATAACTGGGACTATAAAGATGGCATTCGACAGGATTCCATCGCGCAAGCTGTTAACATAACTTTTAAAGACAATCTAGATCAAAAATACCATTTAATTAGGAATTCTGATACGGGTGAAGAAAATATGTTTCTAGAAGAAATAATTAATGATAAAATAGTACAAACTCCATTAATTGGTAGAGACTATACTTTTAAAGAATAATTTTCATTGATTATAAATGTGTTTGCAAATGGAAAAACTGTTTGATGATAAAGAAAGGACTAACATAAGATATGCTAAATATCAGCATGATAGTTACGAGTTTTATGATAATTCTGCTATTGATAAATTTATTATAGTAAGAGAAAGATTAAATAATTGGTTTGACAGATACCCTGAACCAGGGAAAAAACAATTAAAACGTGATTTTCAAACTCAATTTGAACCAGCTTTTTTTGAATTATTTATTCATGAATTATTTTTTCAACAAGGCTTTACTTTAACTACCCACCCAATCTTACCTAATTCTACCAAAAAACCCGATTTTCTAGCGAAAAAAGATAATATTGAAATTTATATAGAAGCTAGGGTAGCATTTGACGAAACAAATGAAGAGAAATTATTGAAAAATAAACAGAATGCCATTCTGGATGCAATAGATTTAATCAAGTCAAAACGATATGGAATAAGTGTACGTGAAATCCGTTTCCTTTCAAGGAAACAAGCTAGCCTTAGAAAAATACGCGAATATTATCAGAATATTATAGATCATCATGCAGAATTCTATGCTAAAAATCAAAATCACGATCTTACAAGAGATGAACAATATATTATTTATCAGGATGATGATATAAGAGTATCAATAACTTTATGGAAAGTGAATTATGATTTAGATAAACCTATAATTTCACCTTTAGGAGGTGGTTATATTGGCGGTTGTGAAGAAGCTATAAGAGACGCGATTAAGGCGAAAGCATATAAGTATGGTACATTGGATAAGCCATTTATTATATGCGTAAATTCTTTGAGTGTTAAACAGACTTACACAGAGGTGGTTTATAATGCTTTATTTGGCGATAGGAGGAATCAGCCGTTTGAAAATCGAAATAATATAAATCAACCTTTTCAAACAAGTAGTGGCGGTATTTTTAATAAAACTTCCTCACAATCTTATAGTTCTGTTTCTGGCGTACTGATAACTTCAGCTCATACATCAAATCTACATGTTGCAAACCATTGGCTAATTAAGCACCCATATAGTCAAAATGAATTAGATTTTAATAAATTAGCACTTAGCTACATTCATATAGAAGGGGATAAAATTCAAGAAGTAACACAAAATTCTATTGGTGAAATTTTAGGCATAAAATGATCTTAGCTAATTTTCTTTTTCTGGAAATTCATACTCGTCTATGTTATCCTTTGTTATATTGCTATCCTTTATGAACTGGACAAATTGCTTATATGATTCTCTTGATGGAGTTAAATTATTTCGCTCCCAAAATTTTTCGGTTAACTTTCTAAGCTTAATAATATGTCCAACTACAATATACGTATCAGCGATCAAATCATTGAGACCTTCAATGTCTGGTTTTTCATCTCGAATAAAAGTCATTAATTGCCTTACTAAATCCTCAGTTGCCCAGTCATTTTTAGCAATTTCAATTACTTTCTGGAAAACAACCATGTTGTAATATTTGAAACCCTCAAAAGAATTTATTTGATATTCTGTATGAATTGTTCCAATTGAACTAAAAGGGAAAAATAAATCAATGTCTTCATTTTCTGGATCATAAATATGAACTCCTTTTTGTCCGAATGAATTTTCACTTTTTGTAATCAAAGCAGCCATAATCTTAATTGTTTTAGTACAAAAATAAGAATTATATACTCTTGCCCAAAATTATTCATTCTGATAATCTTCCTTAAAACCAAGGAGATTACCTATGCCATCAAACAACCGAGTAGAACTAACCGGCTTCTTAGGCCAGGATGCAAAACTGATTGAGAAAAACGGTAAGAAGTTCGTAGCCCTGAATGTGGCCACCACTGATAGTTACAAGGATGACTCCGGCCAGTGGCAGGACAAAGAATCAGTTTGGCACGATGTGCTAGTATTCCGCCCTTTTGCTGTACAATTCGCTGAAAAGCTCAAGAAAGGCGATAAGGTAGAACTGATAGGCTCGCTTAGCTATAAGCCATTCAAAGATGAAAACGGTAATAATCGCTTACAGGCTACAATCGTTGCTAGTTTTGTACAGCATCAGTATAACAAGAAATCAGATGAGCTAACGGTAGAAGAAGCGAAAAATTTGATAAATAAATAACTCTTTTTTAGGTACAATAAGCATTCTGCACTATTTAATATAGTGTTATATTGTGCAGTATCAGGAATTTCGTTAGTAGTACAATTTGGGCTAAAATTATGACCGCTGGCACTTATTCTCTGGTCATTAACAATTCCCATGTATGGTTTTCCGTCATCCATTTTTATATCTATTTGTTGTGCGTCTTCAGGGGTTAAAGTTGGGCAATGCCATCTTCCTGCCCATGCAGTGTTTACTTTACAACTTCTTAAGCTTGCTAAATATATTAATGTATATCCTGATTCATAACTAACAAATAAATTATCAGATCCTGAAGTAAAAATTACATATCCGCTTGCTTCTGATAATTTACTGGAAGGGGAGTTAATTAAAGGTTTGTAACATAGTGAGCCACCTATACAATCTAGACTGTCAGTTCCACTATATGTTCCTTTTATTAAACCAGCTAATGAAAGTTGTTGCCAAGCTCTTCTTGATTCCCAAGTCGAATTAGAAGTGCTCCCAAAAACACCTTGATCATAATCAATATATCCATCGCCTTCGCCATTACAAGTTTCGCTTATGGTACTTGTACGGTTACAGTTTGAATTATTTGGTGTAGAAATTGAAGGCCAATAATTTGTAGCATTTGGTATATCACCAGGCAAAAAACCATATTTATTCTTAAATAAATTGACCGCTGAATCTAAATTATTAAATTCACTAATAACATTATTTCTATTAGATGCTTTAATAAGCTCTTGCCCCTGCAACACACCACCGACGAGTAAACCAATAATCACAATCACTATTGCCAATTCAACCAGCGTAAAGCCCTGATTTTTAGGAATCATCTTCTTTTACCTCAATATCCTTAACAAAGGTTTCACTCTCCTCGGTCGTATCTAAATCAGTTGGATTTGCTATAATAAACGTCACTCGATGGCGTATAAGCTGCTCATAAATATCATGCATATTCCGCCCCGTTATTTTCACATGATTTCCTGAAATGTAAAGCTCAATTGATTCTGAAGGGTCAAATTTGATCTTGGTTAAGTAGGAGTATGGCAAAGAAACATACTTCCCACCCTTTAGCCTTAAGTCAAGCATCACCGCCCGGCGAATTGGTGAACGCTCATAACCATAAAATTTGCTTATAATGATTTCTGAATCTTCATTATCGTTATAAGCCGGTTGTGGTACAGCGGACATGTTCGCCTTATCTTTTTGGAGTTGCTCTTTGAGTCCCATTAGATTGAGTTATAACAGGTTTTTGAGATTGAGTAAAGTCAGGTTTGGGAGTATTTGCCGCTTGCTTATTGACATTGTTTACCAGGCGATCAACAGCCCTACGGCTGAAGGAAGCGACATTATGACGCCAGGTAGCGTAACTCTCTTTTAATGATTGTAGACGGTTCACTAAAACAGCCTGTTCCCTAATTTTATGTTCAGCAGCTTGTGATTGATCCGCTACTGACTGAGCAGAGATCCTTTCACTACTGCGATTGCAGACAATGTTTTGCAGATCCTGCTTATTGTCGGTATAGATAGAAACGGCTTCTCTACCCCGCGAAACAGACACATAAAATTGCTCCTTAGTAGAAGCCCCGTAGGAATAGGAGCTTTGCGCCACGATCACTTTATCAACGGTCTTGCCCTGGGAAGCATTGGAGGTAACTGCATAGCCATGCGCAAAATGGCCAAAGTCTTTATTTAGGGTGGTTCCGTTACTTAATTGAATATTCCCCGTCTTATCAAAACCAGTGATGTTATACATCTGCCCATTATTAAGCTTGGTTCCATTTGTGGCCTTACCGTTCTTAGTGATCCTGATCTTATCACCGGTTGTAAAGGCTGCTTCTTGTTTGGCATATACCTGAAAATTAGCCGCTTCACTGATCGGCAGCACCGCCTGAACCTGGTTATTCTGCACGAGAATATTTCCCTTTTCGTCTTTGCCGGTCATGTGAAGTTTCTCGCCAGCCTTGAAGCCTTTTATATTTTGGTTGAACTCAACAATCTGGCCAGCCTGGTAATGGATTGCATCCTGCCTTTCAGCTTCGGTTAAGTTCAGATTTTTTAACCTGGTCAATTGCTGATCTTCTTTTCCGATCCGGCCAGCTCCGCGCAGCGTTTCCCGGATCTGGTCAGTTACCATTTCGCCTTCCTTATGGGTAGGGGCAACCACGAGCACTTCTTTAAAGCCCTTACCTTTTCGTTCCGAAATACCTTGCAGATATTCCAATGCAATTTCTTTTACGCGCTGGTCTTTATCCTGAATTTCCCGAATAGAACCCGCTTTATCTAATTGCTCATAGCCTTTTTCAAAAGCACCTTTGGAGATATGCTCCATTGCGGTTTTGTAGGCTTTGGCGTTCTGTTGCCGGACTACTTCATTTACCCGGATCGCTTTGATACCGCCTTTATCCTGAATGTTCCTGAAGGCATCCCCACGCTCTACAGAAGCATGCTGTTTAGTGTCACCGGTGAGCACTATACGATTGTTATTTTGCTTGGCCAGCTCCATTAATTGATTCATGGTTTTGTTGCCGACCATCCCGGCTTCATCGACCCACAGCACATGCCCTTTTGTTTGCTCCTGGAGCTGTTTATTGATGAGCAGTGAAGCCAGGGTATCAGCTTCATGATAACCTTCACCGCGCAGCACCCCGCGCGAAGCTTCAGAGGAAGGAGCGAAGGCAAATATTTTGCGGCCTGATTCTTCAATGCCGGTTTTTACCTCACTCATCAGGGTAGTTTTCCCGGTTCCGGCTCCGCCTTCAATGGCAATTATGCCATCTGTTGAATTCAGAGCGTGGGTAATGGCTTTCCGTTGCTCAAAGTTGAGTGATTCATTTTTGTACTGGTAATTGTCATTGAGTGGTTTGTAACGGCCTTTGGATTCAATACAGGATTTTATGAGTTGATTTTCTTCAGCAATTGCTTCTTTTGTGGTGATGAAGTGGCCAGCATCGAGCTTACCATGTACCAGGTCTGTTCTATTTTGATAGGCTTTTTGGATCTGTTCAGGAGAGCAAGAAGTAAACCCACGTTTATAGGCTTCCGTTAGTAGCTGTTTTTCAGCTACAACAGATTTCCGTTCCAGACAATGGGATAGCGCATGATCTATACATTCATCAGGAGTAAGCTTTTGAACGGCTACCTTACCTGGTTCCTTTTTTCTTTTCACTAGCAGAATTCTTACCGCCGAAGGCGGAAAAAATTTTTTCGGATTCTGCCAGTGAAAGCCGCTCTGTCCAGATTTGCCGCAGTTCATCCGGTGAAAGCCCTTTTTGCTTCCGCTCCCTGGTGATCGCTCCGAGGTTGTCTAATGATTTAGCATTTGTGATACCTTTATCAGCCGCTATTTTTTCAATTTCCTGAGTCCGGTTTGAAAATTTATCAATGGTTTCTCTGGTTATTCCGGCCAGCTCAAAATTTACTTTACTTCGTTCCAGGTCATAACCGGCATCTTGTAGCTTAGTAGCCAGCAAGGAATTGAAATGGGCTTCGTAGTATGGAGCATTACCCTTTAAATCCCGGAATTGTCCGGCTTTCCATTGCTGTTCTTGCTCATCATAAGTAGCATTGAAGGTAAAGCAATGCGCGTGCAGGTGTGGATCTGGTACACCATCAATAGGCCGGGATGTGGTATGTACAAATTCAGCCCACGCCAGATTTCCGGTTTGGCGGTTATCGTCGAGTCCATTTTTTCTCACCCTGGTAGCCGCTTCTTCTTCTAGGTGTTTCATGGTTTCTGATACCGAGCTACGGAAGGCATCAAGTATCTTTTCATCACCGGTTACGCTGTAAGCAATGGATACTGATTTTGGAACGCTAAAGGTGAAGTCGTATCCAACAGTTCTATTATCGGCATTACGCGCAGTGAGTTGTTGACCGGTTTCAGGATTGATATTGTTACATAAGTCAACGAAACTTTCTTTACCTACTTCACCGGTTAAGCCTAGTTTTTCAGCCGCTTTACCACCCCAATTACCAATGATCTCCCCTTTTTCCGCATAGTAATCCTGTTTAGATAAACCTTCATCAAAATAATGAGCTGCGCCAGCAGCGGACGAATTTGGGGTTATCCGTAACATACTAATAAAGCGTTAACTTAGAGGCAATTAGTAGTAGAATAAGTGCAGTGATTTTGCAACGTTAAGTTAAGGTTTTTTTATTAATTATTTTGTCAGACATCTTCCCTTAGAGGGCTAAGGAGTTTTTAGGTCGCTAGAAATGGCTACAAAAATTTAAAGAAATTTGGCGTTAAATTTTTGGACTAGAAGCCGTTGAGTAGCTATTTATTGAAGTCTTTATTGACGGCCATATAGCCGTACCAGGAGTAAAAATTATGTGCCTGGAGCTGTTCTTCTAACTCAGCTTCGTCAGGATATTTTTCAAGGAAAAGGACATAGGATTTTTTGAGCCTTTTGAGCGCCGTCTTATTATCCTGCCGATTCCAAGCTGCAATTGCACCCCAATAGTAGAGCAGCGCATAATCTACGAAATCAATTTTCTTACGGAAGCTTAATAATTTTTCATACCATTCGGCGGCTTTTGCATCATCATTTACGATGCCTTTACCAGTTTGCAAAATTTCGCCAAATTTTAGGATCGCTTCAGGATCATTGTTTAATGCTTTTTTATAAATTGGCAACAAATCACTGTCCATCAGCATACTTTCATCCTGTTTTCTATCTATACACTATACAACATCGTTCAACCATGAGCAATGATAAAACTCCTGAAGAGCCAAGTACCCGTTGGCGGGATAAGGTTAAAAATTCAAAGCCGACATTTGAAGATCATAACAAGCACGGATTAGGTAAAAGCAAGAGTGATTTGAAACCTGCTTCTACAGCCCCACCTGTTGATAATAAACAGGCTCCCAAAGTGGAAGCCAAACCTAAAGAACATACGGCAAGGGTCGAGCCGCCCAAGACACCTGTAGCCAAGGTTGAGAAAAAACCGGAAAAGTTTGTTGAACGGGTTAAACCCAAGACTCCCCCTACAACACCTCCTAAAGGCCCCAGAAAATAATATCCTGATTGCCTTATATGGAAGCTATCTTGAATAAAACGCTTTTTCATTTCGATCAAGCGGGTACTGAGTCATTTAAGGTTGTTGATGCTGTCAGAGGGGTGCAGATATTTGGCGGGATAGGTTCAGGCAAAACCAGTGGTTCAGGGAAATGGATCGCTAAAAGCTTTCTTATGAATGGCTTTGGCGGGATCGTGCTTTGTGGTAAACCGGACGAAGCAGAAACCTGGATCGAGTACGCTAAGCAAAGCGGCAGGCAGAAGGATATTATCCACTTTCGGGAAGGTTCAGAATATTACTTTAATCCCCTAGAGTATGAGCGTAGCCGTACTGATGAAGGCGGAGGGCTTACCTCGAACCTATCCACTTTGTTCCTAAACCTGTATAAACTTGGCCAGCGGATCAACGGCGGAGAACCCAAAGAAGGGGAACGGTTTTGGGAGGCATCGTTAAAGCGATGCTTAAACCGGGTCATTGATCTGATTAAAATGTCAGGTCAAGAACTTAGTGTTCGTAACATGGTCGAGATCGTCGCATCAATGCCCGATGCTGATGAAATGGTCGTTATCAGCGGCTTGGATGAAGAGGGCGTAAAAAAGCACGGTGAAGATAATTATTGCCTAAGGTGCCTTCATGCAGCTTATGAACAACTGGATGAAGAGGATACAAAATTGATCCGGGATTATTACTTGGTAGATAGCTATTTCATGGAGGAAATGCCTAAGCTATATCCTGAAACCCGGACAACCATTCAGGAAATGTTTCGTGGTTTAGCAGAGCCATTTTTAAGTGGTTTACTTGCCGATCACTTTGCCCAGGGTCTAAACATCAGCCCCGAAGCTACCCACGAAGGTAAGATCATCATACTAGATTTCCCAGTTAAGAAGTACCTAGAAGCGGGAATCTATGCCCAGGGTATTTTTAAACTGATCTGGCAACAGGCGACCGAGCGCAGGCGGGTAAATACAAGATCAACACCAGTGTTTTTATGGGTTGATGAAAGCCAATATTTCATCAATGAGTATGATATGATGTTCCAGACAACCGCTAGGAGTAGTCTAGCCTGTACGGTTTTTCTCACGCAGAATATCAGTAATTACTACGCTGTCTTAGGCGGGAATGATCCCAAAGCAAAAGTTGATAGCCTACTTGGAAACCTTTCAACCAAGATCTTCCATGCAAATAATGATTATGTAACAAATGAATGGGCTGCTAAGACCATTGGCCAATCCTACAAGAACATTTCATCAATGAATAACATAGGTGGCCAACAAACATCAGCGGGTTTGTCTCAACAATTCAACTGGCAAGTAGAACCCAGGATCTTTACGCAGCTTAAAAGTGGCGGAAGGGATAATAATTACATTGTTGAAGCAGTGGTCACAATAACAGGAAAGGATTGGGGAGTAGAAAAGCGAAATTTTGCACTGCGGGCATTTTCACAAAAAATCTAAACACCAATGCTTCAAGGTTCCCTCAATAAGGTAGATAGTTTAAATGCTGCCAGTGGCCTTTATAGTTTTAACAGTAAGGGTAGTAGCTTTATTCATAACCTGGTCAGCTTCTTTTATTCAGGGGTTGGTGCAGCGGCTATACCGGCCAGGTTAAGGTTACGGAAAAACTTAGGTGAACGCGCTTTTTCACCGGCAGCCGTGATCGTATCAATCAGCTTTTACATATTCCTGTGTTACAATACATTATTCTTCTATATGGAAGATGATGAAACGTTAATTGGCGGATTAGGTACTACTATTTTCTTGCTTATACCTATTAATGCCTTCACGTATTTTATCGTAACGACGCTAATAAAAGCCTATGAGCATTTTAAGGCAATCTATTCCTACTCGGCTGACAAAGCCTATACATACTCATACTACCGGGGAGATCCGATCAGTAACGATTATTCTGATAAGATTGGCACTAAGTTGTATGGACATTTAGTAGATGAAAGCACCATCCGCATCTACTTTGAGCCAAGGGGTTTTGCGATAAAATATTTGAAAAGAGCTGGTTGGTGTTTGCTGGCAATTGTCATTATTGGTGCGCTTGCATTCATAGCTAATTTGGATCCTGCCAATTTGTTCAACAGTGGGAATGTACTAAGTGTAATTGCCGGTTTCTGGCTATTCTCCTATATGCTTTCCTGTGTGTGCTTATCGATTAGCGGCTTTTGCTTAATGATCGAGGAGTTAGCCATTGTAAAAAAGATACGTGATACCGTATTGGATATGGTTGACGGTGAATATGACATGCAATTTATATTAAAGGAAAAAGAGCAATTTGCCACTAATGGAATAGCGAGTGAACAAGGTGTTGATCTGGCCGAATCGATCTTCCAAAACCGGGATTCGGTTATTTTAGCTTCTTTCCCAGGTGCTAATCATCATTTCCTGGAAGCAGATACAGAGCCTACTTTAGAAGCCACTGCTTCTTTTCCTAAAGAAGTGACAATCTCCCAGGTGGTACAATCAGTACTTGACTCAAAGAATGAGAAATTACCGGTAGCACCTATAAATAAAGACCAACCAATCACCAAAGAACCAGAGCCTTTACAAATTGATCCAAAAACAGTTACTAGCGCAAAGGCTTCTGAACCTTTTAAATTAAAAGATGGAATTGTAACTGCTGGAGTAGTATTGTTAGTAGGGTATATGTTTTATATCTGCCTAGACTATGGTTTATTACCTAGTCAAATTTATGTGGTTGATAAAAGCGCACAAATAACGCCGAGAGATACTGAAATCAGATTGAAAAGGGTTGAAGGCGGATACAGTTCTTCAGAGTTTACATTTGAAATTACCAACAGGGGGTCAGATACATTAGTGTTCCCTTTCCTAAATCCATCAGACAACCGGACTATCCGAATAGAGGCTAAAAAAATATCAGCCGCTTACTTTAACGATCTGGTGGGCATGCAGCCTAAAGATAGTATAATGACCATTCTACCTAAACGAGAGCAAGCTTTTGGCACTACGATCATAGTACCGCCAGGTGAAAGCATGATCTATCCTATTAAATTTGATGATTTCGGGCTAAAAGCATCCAAGCATTTCTCAATTATCAGTGAAGATAAAATGTTGAATCAGACTTACATTTTGTTCAGGGACATAAAGCTATAAAACTAATGAAAAAAACTTCTGATTTACTGAAAAATAAAGATGATTTAGAGATAGATGTAAGCTCTACAATGGAGGTTTATAAACATATAAATGATATGTATAAATTTTACACAAACTTAAGATTTATCTTGTTAGGGGCATCTATAGGTGTTTTTTCATTTATATTAACTAATTTCAGTAATAAGGATTTATCTATAAACAAATATTTATATATTATTTTAGGTCTTATAGCTAGTATCGTTTTCTTCTTAATGGATCTACGTACAAAGCAACTTTTCAGAGAAACTAGACAGGCTGGTAAAGATATTGAGAATAATTATATGAAGATAAAGGGCTTCTACACTCATGTTGAAGGCATAAAATCCAAACTGTCACATTCAATTATTATAGGAACATCATATGTAATGATAATGGTGTTTTTTTTATATATACTAATTGTAAGCTAATTCAGCAATTTAACTATCTCTTTTTATAATGTTAACAGTGACTATTTTATCGCTAAACTGGTTTAACACTCTGCTTTTTTTATTTTGCCTTAAATTACTAATATATAATCACTTAAGTGCCCTGTCCGAAAGTTTTGTACCAGATATATAAAATACCCCAATAGCACAAATCTTTGATCTTTCCACATACAAAATTAAATAATTCACCATGAGCTGTTTTACTGAAGGCTTTAAACATTTACATCTATTTAGCCAACAAAATGGCCAACAATCCTTATATGAAAATCAGATTGGTGCTATTGGTTCCGCACTAGCACATTTCAGTACTAGGAAAGAACCTGCCTTGATTACTATGCCAACAGGTACTGGTAAAACGGCAGTTATGATTTTACTCAGCTATGCATTAAGAGCAAGTAAAGTACTCGTTATTACTCCTAGCCAGTTAGTTAGAGAACAAATAGCTAATCAATTCAGATACCCTAAGTTATTAATTGAAAAAGAAGTTATTCCTGATGGTGACATACTTCCCAGAGTTTATGAAATCACAAAGGAGATTAATGACCCTAATGAATGGCAAGAAATATTGTCGAATTATGATGTAATTGTTGCTATTCCTGGTACGTTAAATAAAGATCCTAATCTAAAAAATAATATAAATATAGATGCATTCGATATTGTTTTTATAGATGAAGCACATCATAGTAGAGCTAAATCATGGACTAATATTTTAGAAATATTATCTTCGGCTAAACAGATTTTATTAACAGCAACTCCATTCCGTAGAGACAAAAAAGATATAAAAGCAAGGCTTATATACAATTACTCACTTAAACAGGCATATGAAGATAAGCTTTTTAGTAAAATTAATTTTATACCGGTAAACACAAACCTATTCTCCAACCAAGAAGATAAGAATATAGCTATTGCAAAGAAGGCAGAAGAAATATATCAAAACCGATCTCATTCCGATCATAAAATAATTATTAGGACAGATCGGAAAACAGACGCTGTAGATTTATTAAAAATATACACTGATAATACTAAGCTATCTTTAGAGGTAATTCATAGTAAGCTTACTCAGAAGACTATAAAGAAAAGCATAAAAAAACTAACTGATGGTGAAATTGATGGTATAATATGCGTTGATATGATGGGTGAAGGATATGACTTTCCTGCACTCAAAATAGCTGCCGTCCATATACCGCATAAATCGCTTGCCATCACACTTCAATTTGTAGGGCGTATTTCAAGAACTAACATAGTATCAGGAGAGGTAGCTACTGTTATTGCAGGCGAGCATGAATTTAAAATTGAAGCTCATCAATTGTATAAACGTGATACTAAAGATTGGTCTATAATTCTACCTGATCTACATAAAGCTAAAATTCAAAAGACCGAAGACGAACAAGAGTTCTTTGATTCTTTTGAAGATTTGACAGAACCGGAGTCATTTATTCAGCTCGAAACGGATGAACCCATAACTTTAGATGATGATGATTTAAAACCATTTTTTCATACCAAACTGTATAATATCTATCCTTCAATATATACCCCGGTTATTGGTGGTAGTTTGGATGAAGATAATGCAATCGATCTACACGCTACAATCGATTTTTCAGGAACTGACGCTCTTAAAAACCCTATTATTCGTCATCACCATGTAAGTGATACTCATGACGTTGCTATTTACGTTGTATCAGAACTAAAAAAGCCAGCTTGGTATATAGGTAATGATAACCTTAGTGATGTGAAAAATGAATTATTTGTAATCTATTTTGACAAAGATAATTCTATTCTATTTATATGTGCTTCAATTAAAGATAATGAGCTTTATGAGCATATAGCCACTCAATACCTTTCAAAGAACGTTGTACACGAAACGGTTCCGCTACCTCTCTTGAAAAGGGCTATGGCTGGTTGGCTCTTTCCGAAAATGTTTAATTTAGGAATGAAAAGCCGTAAAGTAAAAGGTAATAGTGAATCTTACAAACAGCTATTAGGCTCTTTAGCTCAAAAAGGACTACTACCATCAGATAAATATACTTATACACGGGGGCACTCTTTCGGAGGTGCTTATGATACTATTTTAAAAAGAGATGTTTTATTAGGTATTAGCACTAGTTCAAAAGTTTGGTCATTAGAGGATAATAAAATAAAAGACTTAGTTGAATGGTGTCAAAATATAGCCCGAAAAGTGGGTGATCCAGAAATGGATAAGTTAGAATCTCCACTATCTGAATTAGATAGCGGAAAGTTGATAAACTCTTTTCCTTTAAATAAAATATTTTTTGCAGATTGGGACGCTAGCCAGTATCATAAGCTTACCAAAATAGTTTTTCTCGATCTGGATGATGAAGCTGTTAATAGTGCCTTAATTTGTTCTTGCTCAATTTCAATTCACTCTCAAGCAGCAAATGAAGTTGTTTTATTGATAAATAAGGGAGATATTAAGTCTAAGATCATTTATCGAATAAAACCCAAGATAGATTTTGTTTATGCTGAAGATACAGATCATAAGATTGCAATTAGTACAGGGTCTACATTTGGGAATACAACTAATTTTTTATCACTATTGAATGGTAATCCAATTAATCTATTTTATGAGGATTTGTCTAAACAAGTTGGCCGAGTATTATTTGAATTTAATAGTGATAACCTTAAATCAATCTTGCCCGAACAGATTATTGCTCATTCGTGGCCGTTAACTGTGAACATTAACAAAGAGTTTTTCACTGATGATGATCTTACTGCTAATGCCACAAATAACGATCAGCGTATTTCTATCCATGATTATATTATAGAGTTAGCTAAAGTAGAATTTGATGCTGTCTTTTACGACCACGGTTCTTTAGAAATTGCAGATGTCATTGGTTTAAGAAAAGATAGGATACAATTTTACCATTGTAAAAAACAAACTGGTGATACTCCTAGCTGTAATGTTGATGATATTTATGAAGTATGTGGCCAAGCTGTAAAGTCGGTTCATTGGGCTCATAGAAAACTATTAATTAAACAGATTTATGAAAGAGCTGAACAAAATGATAGCCATAATAAAATAAAAAAAGGTACATTACAGCAAATCAAAGATATACTAGATTCCTTTGATAATCCTATAGTACCAGTTGAAATAACAGTAGTCCAGCCTGGCTTAAAAACAATAAATTTATCTGGTCAGCAGAAACCTGCTTTTGAAAGAATAAAGATACTGTTATCTGGAGCTGAGTCTTTTTTAAAAGATGTAAGCTCATGTAAGTTATCCGTTATTTGTTCGTAAAAGCTTTATCATGTTTTATCAACCATAGCGGCAAGAGTTACAAACCAGGAACGACTGTTGCTAGTTTGTAACCCCTACTTGTTTTCGTATATTGCATTGTATTTTTAGGGCTAAATTTTGGATAAAAATAATCTTGAAAGATGATATGTATTTTTTGTGATAATAAGAATGAAGCAAAATCTATTGAACATATAGTTTCTGAATCGTTTGGGAATAAGATATATGTAATGGAAAGAGGTAAAGTTTGTGATGTCTGTAATTCAAGGTTCTCAAATTTTGAGAAGACAGCCTTAGCTAATACAGTCTTCATAATGGAAAGAGCCAGGTTTGGCGTAGCAAGCAAAAAAGGAAATACGGCGAAAGGCAAAGTTGGTCAATATACTATTGAAGGAAATAAAGAATTTAAGAGAGGATATATAAAGATAGATGGTTTAACAGAAGAGGATTTAGACCAATTTGATCCTGAGACTGGTGTAGGGAAACTCTTAATTAAATCTTTTGATAAAAGTGAAGTTGCTGCTTCAAAATTGCTATTAAAAACAGGGTTGGAAGCAATTTATACATCACAGAGGAAAATCTATGAAAAATATAACTTTCAAGATTTAAAAGACTTTCTAAGCACTGCTAATAATAAGGATTGGCCTTTCTTAACTTCTGATTATGAGGTTGTTAAATATAATAGTGTTCCTAAATTCACTATTAAATACTATTTAAAGATTAGACGATGCGATCTCAAATTTTACCAATATAATGATGAAACATTATTATTTAAGTTTAAATATGGAAGTATTCCAATGGTAATAAACCTCTTAAACAGAAATCTTAATTGGATAAAAGAAGTAACTGAAGCTGATAATAAAGCTAGATTATTTCCTGAACACTATAGGAGTAAAATATTGAAAAAACTTTAATAAATATTAACCTTAATAATGCGCAGGAATAAGAAATTAAATTAATGTGTGCTGTTGAAAAAATTTATTAAATATCTTTATGGTTTTTTTCATTAATATATAGTTCGAACAAACCTAACTCATTTAAAGCAATTTGAAATGAATTCCCTTTTTTAGGTAAATCTTCAAAAGTTTCTATATTGTCAGATTCTAAATCTTTATCGGGATACAAATACTTATTTTTATATAACCTTTTGGCTAATCGATTGTTTTTTAAACTCTCTATAATTTCGTGGCTAGCAATAAGTACTGTTACTGAATCACCATAGTCTGTTAGTTTATCAATAACATGAAACTCTTTACTAACTAACATTACTGGAGGGGTAAATATATTCACTATTCTTGATAATGCATTTAAGAATTCTTCTTTATTTTCTTGTGCTATAAATGGTCTAATAAAAAAGAAATAATCATTCTTCTTTATAGATGTCGCCATATAAAATATGTCATAGAAATAATTTATTGCCTTTGATAAATAATTTCTCCCTTGTAAAGATGCCTGCTTTGCAAATAAGTCTATAACATTCAACAAGTAGTTATTATTTGTAGGATTTTCAATGTGCTTATTTATATATTTCTCAGGATCTTGAGAGAAAATATCATAACCATCTATTTGTATTTTACTTAAAATATTTACCAAATGAACAGGGGGATTATTGGAATTTAAGGATACATATATTAATAGGATTTTTTCTAAACTAGAAAATCTTTCTTCTAAATAGTAAGATATAATTTTATCATAAACTCTATAAGGATAAAATGGTCTTTTATTATAGGCTCTTGGATCGACTATAGAATACCCATATTCAATCATAAATTCATCAATAGTTGAACTAAAGAACTCGTCCAGCGCACCTAAGGAGAGAATAAATCTATGACGTGTTAACAATCCAGTTATTTCGATCTCAACTATATCTCGTGTACCGCTTCCGTAAGCTTTTTTAATTATACGTATATTAGCAATCTCGAAACTTTTAAGTGGTGCTTCATCTGTCTCTTTTATTAAATTTCTATCTAAATCATCTTCTTTTAAAATTTCATCAAGTAGCCTATTATTTTCTATTAATTCTTGACAATCTTCGTATTGATTTGCCTTCAGAGGAAAAGCATTTAATTGATGCTTAGATAGCACATTATTTATAATCTTATACTTATCGATAAAATTACCATTGAACTGTCTTACACCTGCGTACGTTGCTACATTTGTTAAATAATGATAATATTCATGTATAAATATTGAATGCTGTTCGTTGAAATTTCCGTCGCTTAAAAACGAATTTATGCGATTTAAGTCAAACCCATCTAAACAGATATAAAACTTATCAGGGTAATATTTTATATTGTCTACATCTAAAGTCTCCATTTACGATTAATTTAAAGATCCAAATATGATTTCAAAAGTTTCTTCAAAATTTTATAGACTCTAAAAAAGCGTAATGTTCATATTCAGCGCTAAAATAATAATTTAAAACATCTGGCTGAG
>NZ_JAAFZH010000027.1 GCF_010435915.1 Spirosoma terrae
AAGGAGCTAGTCAGTTTTTGCAACGCGATTGAGTCAAGAGGAAATTTCCGACCGATAAGGGCATTGATTCCATCACCCAGCGTTGCCGCACCCCTGGCAACGTAGTACGGCACAGTGGGAATGCTACGTCGCCCTACTGCCTGAGCGATGGCATTTTCCAGTTCAGCAATGGTTGGATGATAGCCATCGGTGAGGTTATATGTACCGCCAACGGATGCAGCTCGCTCAAGCACAGCGGCAACATCGTCGGCCCGAACCATACTACGTCGGGCCAGTCCGTCGCCGATTCGAACGTAGTAACCCCGCCGAATGGCGTTGATCATCGTCGCCAGATTACCTTTCGGTTGATCGCCAACTATCAGCGGGAGCCGTAGAATCGTTGACCGAACTCCAACCCGCTCGGCCCATTGCTGCACTACAGCTTCGGCCCGCGCTTTGCTACGTCCATAGGCGTCTGTCGCTCCGAGTGGCGTCTGCTCATCCAGCAATAGGCCCTCCGACCGGCCGTATACCAGAACCGTACTGATATAAATAATTGATTTCGGCAAGGCAGGGAGCCGTTCCAAAGCAGTTACTAAGCGTTCAGTACCTTTCGTGTTTAGCGTCTCATACCCTACCAGCTCCCGCCTGTGACGAGGAACAGCATGCGCTTTTCCGGCCGCATGAACCACGAAATCGAAACAATGGCCGGTTAGATCAGGCGTTGTTTCCGCTAAATCGCAGACAATAGGTTGACTGCCCATAGCCCGTCGGGATAACGTAACGACGTCGTGCGATAAAGCTAGTTCTTCGTATAATCGACTGCCTAAAAAGCCAGTAGCACCGGTCAGCAAGACAGTCATATCGCAATGGGTTTGATGTAATCAGTTGAAGCAAGTTTAGTCTGTATAATCTGCCTGGCCATCGCTTGCATAATCGCCTTACGTTGAAATTGGGCAATAAAATCAGGCCGAAAACCACTGCTGTATGGCGTCGTATGTAATTGGGTAACCAGACTATCCGCATCGCCGGGATCAAACACAATACAATTGCTGATATGTTGCCGGATAAACTGAGCCGCATACCCGGCAACACCCGCCAGAATGGGTTTGTCGGTAGCCCCATAGTCGAATAGTTTGGACGGTAATACGCGCTTAAATGCATCCAGATCATTAAGATGAACAAACAGATAATCAGCCGCTTTGTAGTGATCTACCAATTCGTTACGTCCAACCGGATCAAGCAACGCTACGTTCGTGATACGCTCTTCCCTCAGGACTTTTTCTAACAGCAATTTGGCACCACCATCGCCAATCACAACGAACTGGAAAGTCGGTCCCAGTCGCCGGGCAGCCTCAGGAATAATCGTATGCAGTCCCTGACCCTGACCAATGTTACCGGCATAAAGAATACGTTTGATTGTCGTATTTGCTGGTTTCTCAGCCGACACTGTTGACCAGGACAATGCCAGAAATTCATCATCAATCCCGTTTGTGAAGTAGCTATACGTAGCGTGCCGGAACGATTCGAAATAGGGCTTGAACCCTTCCGAAACCAGATTAATATGACTGGCGTAACTGAATGCATACTGCTCAACAGCGGCCAGTACCGGTTCCAGTCCGAATCGTAAAAGTGGGGTCAGTTTCCGGCCTCGTTTAACCATTTCCAGAATCGTTTCCCGACACAGATCACGGATATCGAGAAATAACGTAGCGTTTTGCCGCCGAGCTACTTGCGCTCCCAGAAAAGCCGTAAACAATCGGGATGACGACGCGACAACCAGATCATACGATCGTTTTCTGGTCAGTTGCCGGGCTGTTTGGTAATACGACCAGAACGAACGAATCTGATCCATCAGGCCACTGGCATGACTGGGAACAGCGATCCGTTCAATCAACACGCGAGCACCCGACTCGTAAGTCCGTTCTTCCCGGACCGGAGCCGTTACCTGAAACGATTTATACCGATTCGGTTGCGTCGTAACAACGTGAATGAAATCATCACGGTTGAGTTGATGGGCCAGCGCCTTGACAAGAGCCGTATTCCGAAACGACCCCGCACATAAATCGGGATCGAAATAAAAGGTCAGGTACAGAATTTTCATTCATTGACTGTTACAGTGGTTACCAGATACTCCTGAAATGTAATCTCCAGACATTGCCCCGAAATCAGTTGATTGAATCCGTTAGCCATGTCATAAGGTTTCAACGTAATGGCGGGCAAGGTAGCGGATGTGAAAGTCAGATCGACCAGATCGGCCCTCAGGTGGTTCTCAGCGACCAGCACCGATATAGCAGGATGCAGGTAAAGCCGCGCGACTCCTTTCCTACGCACCTGCCTTGAATGACCCAGGAGACGATCCGATATGGTAATTTTATTGGCATCTATATGCCACTGTCGCTCATGCGTGATTCCCCATTTCCGATAGCCGTCGTGCCGGGCACGTACGACGTGATCGGTATTTTCCAGCATGGTGACGCGGGCCCGCCGTCCAACCCGAAACCCCGCCCAGACCTCCGACGAGTTTGTCTTGTTGATCTCAACGGTATTATGAGCCGCTGTGCTACGTTCCCAATGCCGTCGTTCGCCCGTCTGATACGTTGACGTACCACTATCGACAATTACGGGCTGTCCATCTACATACAACAGAAAGGAAAAAGTGTCAGCGTGCGCATGCCCCGGCTGATGGTCAGGACCAATCGAACCCGTATCGATAAAAAGTTCATAACGTGCTTGCCGAACCAGTCGATAACCGCTACGTTCCCCATCGGAACGAGTTGCTTCACGAATCAACAAACCTGAAGCCAACGTAGCCTTTTTCAGTAGCTGGGCAGTTGTTGGCGCAACACCGGGAGCAGCATCGTTCACCATCGGACTATCGCCCGTCGAAAATGTAATCGACTCTAGCCAGCTCAGCATCTGTCTTGCTTTTTGGGTCAGAAATCCGATAAGCTGGTGACTACCATGCCATGAATCGGCTTGTAGGGCAATCAGTACGTCCAGCAGACGATCGAGCAGAATCTGATGGTACATCGGGCTTCGTTCGTAGTGGGCCCCATCGGCCAGCAGTTGCGCCGTTAACTCCTTACAGATCAATCCGGCCGCCTTGTCAAACCAACGTTTGTCCCGAACATATAAAGCTACCATCATCAGCGCAAAACCATTTTCTAACAGGTGATTACCAGCCAGATGGTATTCCAGACGTCGGTTGACTAACGCAGCCTGCGCCCACAGATAGCGGTTGATGTTCGCATCCTGAATCGCATGACGGCTCAAAAATTTTACCCAGTTAACCAGTCGTAACGAGGTTGGATACGGTTCCAGGCCATCCCGCACCGTATCGATTTGACGGATAAACAGCCGGATCAATCGTTCTCCTTCTTCGGCGGTCATATCAGGCTGATTCAAACAATCGAAGTAGGTCAGCTGATAAGTCCACAGTTTGCCATTCCCGGCATAGTTCCAGTCAATAATGCCCAGAAACGTAATCGACTGATTCAGAAACGTAAACGTATTACGTTGATACGTCAAGGATTTGTCGGGTTCTGCCACCCGTAATGGATGCCCCACCGGCTCGTGTGTTGGTAAGTGAAGCCGGTTAGCAGACCGGAACCGGTTAACGATCTGGTAAACGATCTGCCGGAGCCGCAAATGCCGGATGGTACGCCAGTAAAGTCCAGGTCGGATCATCATGCGACAGGCTCAATATCGATCCAGGTTCGTTCGCGAAGGCTACGAAGAGCCGCCAGCGTGGTTCGCGTCGTGTTCACAATATCCGCAAACGAAATCAGCGGGTCGACCTCCTGCGCGTCTGATCCATTACGTATTAGCCTGATCAGCCGTTTCATCTGCTCTGTATGGCCTTTATCCTGACGACCCGAAAACGTTGAAAAGCCACGAAAACCATAGCCTGTTAGCTTTCTAAAATTGTCCAGAATCAGCGTTCGCTCCTGCGAATAAACCTCGATACGTTCTTTCGCATATGCCTTACTGCCATTCGAGAAATAATGGATAGCCCCCGTTGATCCATTTTCGTAACGGAGCAACAGAGAGGCCGAATCGCTCGTTTCGGAGGGCTGTAAACCCATCGCGTGCATACAAACGCTGGCAACCCGACAGCCCGTCAGGAACGTAGTGAGGTCAACAAAATGACAGACTTCGCCAAGAATCCGACCCCCACCCACCACCCGGTCATGCACCCACGAACTGGCCGGGATAGCTCCCGCATTAATAGTTATGACTACGTTCATCGCTACGTCGGACGATGTAAAGCCACCCAATAGCGCTTTCATTTTAAGCGCATACGGTGAAAATCGGCGGTTAAAGCCCACCATAACGAGTCGCCCAGACTCCTGTTTCGCTTCTATGATCTGCTTCACATCTTCGTCGTAGATTGCCAGCGGTTTCTCCACAAAAACATGCTTGCCCGCCTGTAATGCTTCGATTGTCATACGAGCGTGTAGATTATGCCGAGTCGTAATAAGGCACAGATCAATTGACGGATCATTAATAATATGCCGATAATCTGTTGTGCTTTCTCCGATGCCAAATTTCCTGGCCAGTAGCGTAGCACTCAATCCATTGGCACTCGCAATCGATTTAAGCGTAGCACCGGAAGCCTGTAAGGCAGGCAGTAGTACCGACGAGGTGAAGTTTCCGGCTCCTATAACACCAATAGTAGCCGGTCCAGCGGGATACGTAGCGACCCGTAACAGAACAGCCGACGAAAAAACCGCCGACTCATCGTACTGAAATAAGGACGTAATACCCGGCAGATTTCGCTGGCCAATCGTATCATAAACCGTTTGGTACGCCTGATAAGGGACAATCGCCCGTATAAGTGGCTTTACATCCAGCTGACCATTGGCCAGAAATCGTAGAATGGCCTGAAAATTTCGGTTCTCGGTCCATCGAACAAAAGCAAGCGGGTAGTCATGGCCCTGCTCTTCATACACATCGTCGTACCGGCCAGGCCCATAGGAGCAGGATACCTGAAACGAAAGCTCTTTTTCGTAAAAATCAGCCCGATTAAGATGCAGATTCGCGACGCCTACCAACACAATACGTCCTCGTTTACGGCTCATCTGGGCCGCCTGCGATACTACGTCATCACATTGCCCGGACATCGCCATAATAACGCCATCAGTTCCAACACCATTGGTCATTGCTATCACCGCCTTTACGGGATCAGTATGCGTAGCCAATGTAGCAAATCCACGCTGCTGCGCCAGGTTGTTTTTTGCTTCATCCACATCGAAACCAATTACGTGGCAGCCGTTTAGTCGCAGTAACTCAGCCGTTAGAAAGCCAATGAGCCCTAAACCAATCACAACAACCGTTTCGCCGAGCGATGGACTCAACGAACGGACGGCCTGCAAAGCAATTGCCCCAACAACCGTAAAGGTGGCGTCATCATCGGTGACAGTAGCGGGTACTGGCGCAACCAGATTTCGTGGTACACAGACGACCTCGGCATGCGCACCGTTGGACGCTACCCGATCGCCGATTTGCAGATCTGTTACGTCTTCACCGACTGCCAGCACGGTTCCTACATTACAGTATCCCAGCGGTATCGGCTGATCCAGCTTTCGAAAAACAGCCTCCAACGTTGGCAGTAGGCCATCGCTCCGAATTTTATCGAACACCTGTTTTACCTTATCCGGTTGCTGGCGAGCCTTGGCAATCAGGCTTGCTTTGCCAAACTCCACAAGCATCCGTTCTGTACCCGGCGACACCAGCGACCGGCGCGTTTGAATCAGCACATGCCCCTTTCGTAGCTGTGGTATGGGAACGTCTTCCAGCACCGTCTTACCAGTCTTAAAATGATGGACAAGTTGTTTCATAGCAGAATGATCAGGCGGTGCGTTATAGTAGACATTGGGGTTATCAGTACGGATTTATACATGCTGGGCAAGAATAGCAGCAATCCGATTGGCCGCTTTTCCATCCCACAGCGGAGGGATGCTACCTGGTCGGATTCGTCCGGCCAGGATTTCCACAACTTTGGCCTGAACAGCCTCAGGGGTCAAGTCTGCTATGAGTTGATTCGTGCCCAACTCAACCGTTACCGGCCGTTCGGTGGTAGGCCGGAGTGTCAGGCAGGGAATTCGTAAAAAGGTAGTCTCTTCCTGGAGGCCACCCGAATCGGTAATGACCAAAGCAGCCTGCTCAACCAGACTCAAAAACTCGAGATAGCCCTGCGGATCAAGCAACCGGACATTAGTCCTATTTTCCAGCTTGTCCATCAGCCCGAACTGTTTCAGATTCTTTCGGGTACGCGGATGTACGGGAAACACCACTGTTCTCAGCGAAGCAACACTGGCCACAATCTGACTGATAGCCTTAAGCCCTGCCTCAGTATCTACATTGGCAGGTCGATGCATGGTCATGACGACGTAGGGGCCTGCGCTAAGTTGCAGACGAGCCGGGTAATTCAGCGTACGCGCCTTCTGTCGATAGCGAATCAGCGAGTCAATCAGTACGTTACCCACCCAGTGAACCTTATCCCGGTCAACGCCCTCATGGTCAAGATTATCGAGTCCGGCCTGCTCCGTCACAAACAATCGATCTGCTAAGGCATCTGTCAGAATACGATTTATTTCCTCGGGCATCCGCCGGTCACCGGATCGTAAACCGGCTTCAACGTGCGCCACACGTACACCCATCCGAACAGCGACCAGCGCACAGGCCAACGTACTGGTAACGTCGCCAACGACCACGACCCAATCAGGGCTTTCGGCCTGCACAACCTGTTCAAACCGGAGCATAATGTCGGCGGTCTGCTGTGTTTGCGTACCGCTTCGTACACCCAGGAAGTAATCAGGTTTGGGTAATTCGAGCTGATCAAAAAACACATCGCTCATACGGGCGTCGTGGTGCTGTCCTGTGTGTACGATTGTCGATTCTACCCCAGCAAACGTCAGAAATGCCCGGTGTAATGGAGCCACCTTCATAAAATTGGGCCGCGCTCCAACAACGCTAAGTATCTTCATGAACGGCAAATGGATCAATCATGGCCTGGTGTATCTCCGCTTCCAGTGCAATCAACTCTTCTTGTATACTAAATCGGGCTGATGTTCGCCTGTCAAGTACCATATCCCGTATAAACAGCGTCAGGAGGGTCGACATTTCAACTTCCTGCCAGTCTCGGTTTTCGCTACAAAAAGGTTGCAGAATAGCGCGTTCGTGACCAACATCTTTCGGGAAAAAGCGCCATTCATTCTTACGAGCCCCCTGCCAGATTGTGAGCTGCCGAAAATCATCGATACGCGCAATAATGGTATGGTACTGAACGGAAATGGCTTCGCTAATTCCTTCGAACGGCTCCGAACGCGACGTTAGCATCATGGTTACCAGATCATGACGGTCTGTCGTAAACGTAACGACCAGATTATCATCTGGCTCGGCAGAGTTGGCGTAGGCAATCTGGATATCAATCCAGTCTGGCAGATCGCGCATACAGAACAGATGCACAGTCAGATCGATCCAGTGCCCAAGATTCCCGAAAATACGCGAACCTTCCTCGGGGTTTCGGTACCAGTGATCGGCGGGAATCTGGTGACCATTAATAACGTAGCTGATACTGAAGCTACTGGCTACGTTAATGGCTTTAATATGTTGACCGAGCAACTGAATTGCTTTTGAATACGGTCGGTTATACCCGGCAAACAACTGCCCGGACGATTGCCAGACAGCCGCGCTCAGTTGCCCCAACTGCTGTCGCGTAACCGCTATTGGTTTTTCGCTGTAAACAACTTTATTACGACGTAGCGCTTCGATGGCGTAGGGCGTATGCGACGCATGATTAGAGGTGATGTACAGAACCCGCAAGGCCGGATCATCCAGCAACTCCGTCGGGCTACACGCTACGTTCCGAAATCCGTAATAACGCCCTAGCGATTCAGCCTGTTGGTTATCGATATCGAATGCACTCAGAAACGCATTGCCTTTATGCTTTCGTAGAAAAAAGCAAACACTACTAAACGCAAACTGCCCACACCCAATGATAGAAATAAATGGAGTCCTTCGAATAGCGAATGGAGTCCGTAACCATCGTGGCCGCGTTCGGGCTACGGCTTTGTTAATCGCTCTCGCCCAGCCATACGTAGCTGCAAAGCGGAACAATTTCGCGATTTGTTCGGACCGACTTTGTGGCGTATTCATTATAAAGCCTCCTGATAAAATTGTTCCCATTGGTCCGTATTCTTAAAGATATCGTACCGATCACGCGCCAATTTCAGCGCCCGATTCCGATAGAGCTGGTACGTCTCAGTCGGCATCTGCAGGAAGCGCTCGATGGCTGCTCGCAGACAATCGGGTTGATTCGACACCCAGCTTCCCGCCTGCTCCATTTCCAGCAGTTGCCAAGGCGTGCCGGTCGACGTAATAACCGGTGTTCCCTGCGCTAATGCCTCGATTACAACATTGCCGAAATTTTCTGAATGCGACGGGAGCACCAGCACATGGGCATCTGCGTACAACTGTTCTTTTTCCGGGCTGCGAACCAGGCCCCGTATCACGACCTTTTGCGATAAATCCAGTTGCTGAATCAACTGAACCAGATGCGCCTTATACCCGCCCGAATCAGGTCCGGCAATCACGAGTGTATAGTCACTACGTCGAAAAACCGTAGAGTCACTTAAAGCCTCTAACAACGAATCGATTGCTTTAATGGGATGCAGGCGACCAACGAACAAAATATACGGGCGAGCATTACGTATAGTCAGGAGCGGCATTTCCATTCGGTTCGCTATTTCGCGTACAATTGCCCTGCTGCCAATATGTTGGCGTATATGAACCGTCTCGTCCGACGACGTAGCATGAAAAACGACCCGATGACTCAGGCGTCTGAACAGGCTCAGCAAAAACCGCTTCAAACGTGGCCGATACGCTAAAGCAGCCGGGCTAAGTTCTCCGTGAGGAGCCCAGATGATCCGCTTTTGCAGCAGTTTGGCGACAACCACCAGCACCCATGAACTCGGATAAAATAAACTATTGATATGGGCCACATCAGCCTGCCAGATGGCCGAAATTCCGTACCAAATGTGTTTTATTGGTAGATAGAAATGCGGATTCCTGGTATAAATAACACGACCACAATCCATTGTCAACCATCGATCCAACGTAACAGAATCAGGCAAATCCTGCGACGCAGCAACTACCGTAACCCGATGACCGGCCCGCGTCATGGCTTTGGCTTGCCAGTAAATTGCATTGCTCGGGCCACCCATCTGGGCCGGATAAAACCAATCGGCCGACATGAAAATGTTCATGTAACGTTTGCTGGAGATCGTAATGCTTTGCTTTTGTAACCCGTATAGGTCAGTAGCACATAGCGCAGCGAATACCACAGTAGCTCGTGACCTTTTCTGATTAGTTCACCACTAGCTCGCATATGCCGGTACCTAACTGCCATATCGCTTTTAAATATACTAAAATTATTTTTTTGTTTATATAAATACAGTACCAATACGTCAGGCAGATTGCCATAAGTGGCCTGGCTCCGAGCACGCAGCCATAAATCCAGATCTTCGGTACGTCGTAATTGCTCGTCGTAGTACCCATACGTAGCGAAAAATTGACGCCGAAATAGAACACTGGGGTGGATAAACAACGGGCGTAGATAACGCTGTCGCACAATCTGCTCATGCGTTGCAGGAAGTACGACTTCGCCAATCGTCTGGCCGTTTTCGTCAATCAGCCGGGTAGCCGTTCCCAGGACATCTATGTGCGGGTTATTGTCCAGGTAGGCCAGTTGCCTGGCGAATCGCTCCGGTAGGCTTACATCATCGGCGTCCATACGGGCTAAAAATGGAGCTACAGCCTGTCGGATGGCCCGGTTAAGGCTATACGACAGACCTTTGTTAACCGAATTCTGAAGAACCCGTATCCGGCTATCGGTTTGCTCGAACTGCCCCAGAATCGAAGAAGTTGCATCCTGACTACCATCGTCCACAATAATAAACTCGAAGTCCTGTTCCGTTTGGGTCAGAATGCTGTCGATGGCTCTGGCAACCGTTTTTTCAACATTATAACAAGCCATGATCACAGACAACTTTGGCGTAGTCATACTCGTACTTTTTATAGCATAAGCCAACCGTCGGCAGACCAGCTGTTAGACGTGCGATGCGGAGGATGTAACACCATTTTCTGAGGATACGTAGCCAGCCAGGCAGCCCACCACCCAAACGTGCTGACCGACAGAATGAAATGACGGCATCGGGTCATGAGCTGAAAATGATCGCCCAAATCATCGCCGATTTCTTCGTTTGATACGTAGTGAATTGGTACGTTATCGAGCAACAGGTTTTGCTGGCACCACGCTATATCGTCGGAGAAGACGAACAGATTAGGCTTTATAGGCCGATGTAGTAATTCACGAACCGCCTGTTCTATGTGCACGAGGGTCAGGGTTGTCTGTTTGGCATCGGAGAGGAAATCCGTTCGCCGAACGTGTACGCATACACTGTCAACAGCTTCCAGTTGCTGCGCCAGCCTGGCCGCTTTTTCGCCAAGTGGCTGGGCAAAACGTAAGGTGGACCGTAACTGATGCTGAATGTCAGCAAAATAGGCTTCTGACTGCCAATAACCCGTTACATAGCAGTCGGCAGGAATCCGTTGCCAGATGGCTGGATCAAACGAATTCCCATCTGTCTCCACAACGTAACGAGGGTTCAGCGCTCGGCTCACGCGTTGAATGGCTCGTTTTGCGTAGCGCAGGACTGATGAGTCGGGATGCAGATCAACGAACGGTACGTAGTGTCGGATTTCTGCGTGGGTAGCGACTTCAATCGGCGTCGCAAACAGATCGAGCTGGTAGTCGCGGGCCGTCTCTCCGGGGTGAGATGAAGCCTCGCTCAACCAATGCGTATCCACTTTTAGGCTCACATTATGATAATGAGCCAGCGCCCGGCCAAACGCATACTGAAACAGCTGATTGCCCAATCCACCGGCTAATCGGACGATAATCATGGTCTATAAAAAATCAAATAAGCTCTCCCCGTTCAGCAACAGAACCGCGACGTTGAGCAATAGCAATGACAGCAGTACGCTGACCAATGGTACGTTATGGTCGTTGATGCGAAACAAAGGCGCGAAAAAGGGCATAAAAATGAGTATGTACATCAGGAAACCTGTCGACCCGCCCAGAATGGATAACGACATAATCCCACCGTAGGCAAACAACCGTCGGGTATCCTGGTCATACGCCCACAATTTCACCGGATTACGAATCATCCGATACAGCATCCACAGACCGATTGTACCCGCCGGAATGAAAAGCAGGAGCAGTAGCCAGTTTCCGCCGTACGCAATGGTGTTAACGACTACGCCATATTTGTAATACGGAAAAGGAGAAACAATAGCCATCACGTATTTATAAAGCGGCATCAAAGGCCCCAGGGAGGCATCTCTGAAAACGCCTATGGTTTCCGAAGCAAATCGGGTATCGTATAACAGCCGGACATAATCGTACAAGTAACTAATGACGCCCAGGATCAAAGCGCCCAGTCCGACAGTCAGCAGTTTATAGGCCGGGTTATAGAGCCGAAAAAAGACGTAGAGCAATACGAACAACAGCAAACCTGCCTTACAGAAAAAGAGTAGACCAAGAGCCACGAGCAATGTAACGAGCCTCCCTACAGTCAATTGGCGTACACACGCTTCGAAGCCAATGAACACCAGAAAGACAGCGAATGACGTAACGTGATGACGGGTTGGATACGACAGCATCGCCAGATAGCCCGGCGACAGCAACAGAAACAGAAAAACCGGCACACGATACGACTCCTGGATTACGTTCCAACGCGTTGTCAACGTCAGCAGTAGACTGACCAACGCTACGTGTACATAAGCCTGCATGAGCTGATACACGACCGAATCAGGATTATCAAAGAAAAAAGGCGGCAATAGGGCCGTTGGTAGAAAACCTACATTAAGGTATTTAGGCCCTGCCAGTGCCATGATAGCCACCAGACTCTGGTAGTTGTGCGTGGCCAGACGGGGCACAATGGTTTCCATGACCGCAAAATAAGCAGGCCCATCCCCTACCTCGAAGAAGGTATACACCGTAAAACTTTCTGCCAACCATAAACACAAAACCGGGTATAGAAGCATAAACCCGGCTATTCGATCCGACAATACAAAGGCACAGTAGCCGCATAAAACAGTACAGGCTACCAACGTGGCTACGATTGGATAATCAGCCAGACCGATGAGCACGAACAGGCTGATTAGCATGCTAATGAACCAGCTCATAACGTCGTAGTTTCGACTTCGTTATGCCAACCAGCCATACGGCATAGACAGCATTGGCGACAAGGCTGCTCCCAATAACGCCACGTAAACCATAGGCCCGAACGGATACCAACAAGAGACAGATTTCCAGGCAAGCCGTTCCGATTTTAGGCAACAATAAACGGCGTGGTTCGAGGTCGATCAGCAACGACATGGACGCTAACTGACCAACCGTAAATAACGCACCAGACAGCATCATCCAGGGTAGCCATTTCGCATAGACGCTATACGCGGGGGAAGTCAGCAGAGTCATAATCTCCGTCGACCATACGGCCGTAATCGACAAAATAACAGCCATCAACAGCCCAAAACCACTCAGCAGATAATACATCTTACCAGACACTTCCTGCGATTTTGTTTCGGCAAACAGCACCGGGCTAACAAGCTGCATTAGCATAGCCCCGCCCAAACTGACCGTCTGAAAGCCAAATTGATTAATGATAGCATAGGCCGCTACGTCAGCCATTGACTGATAGACATCCAGCATGTAGCGTTCCAGAAACGTTTGTCCCCAGGCAAACAGCCCCCATACCATAAACGGCTGCGAATACCTGAGCAGCGATTGACGATAATCGGTCAGCAACTCCGAACTATGAGCGGAGCGATACGTAGCAAACTGCGTTTTATACAGATAGCCGTTTAGCGCGGCCAAACCAACTGACAGGGTTGCAAAACTCGCCAGAACAACCACATAGCTACCATCCCATAGGTAGATAACGAGAGCAGCCACGCCATATCGGGCCTTATCGAGCAGGTCGACAATAACGGCCCACATCCGTTTACGGTCCGCATTCAATAAACCAGCCACCAGGCTGCTATTGAATGCGTCGGCGCAGGCCAGCACCGCCATAAGCCAGATCGTCAACAACTGACGCCCCTGCCCGGCAACAAGAAAAACGAAGGTTATACCAATGCTCAGTTGCCCTATTCGTTTTATACTTCCTCCAAAAATTCGCCATACTGCCTGCTCATACTGGCGAAACTCCCCCTGCCTGATCGATATGGATAAAAATCGGCTGGCCGCCTGACCAAAAGGGCCATAAAAGAGCAGATTAGCAATCGTTAGGCCACTAATCAGCAGCGACAGACGACCATACTCGTCCAGGGTCATCAGGCTGGACAGAGCTTTTATACCGAGAAACTGCGCCAGCAAAATCAAGACTCTTCCCAGAACAGTTGTCGTAGCTTCCGGCAAAAATGCCCAAATAGAATTGCGATACCTCATAAGCGCCAATACTCAATCGCGTCGTCCTGTGTCGTTGAGTATAAGCCCTTTAAATCCATCAGAATAGGCGTCCCATTCATCAGCGATTTGAAATAAGCAATATCCAACGATTGATAGGCGTCATGCGCAACAGCCACGATAACGGCATCGTAGTGTGTGGATGGCGTCTCCATCAGCGTCATCCGATAGGCTTCAGCCACCTCGTTGGGCGATGCGTACGGATCGATCAGGTGTACATTAATGGCATATTTCATGAGTTCCCGCACCAGATCGGCCACTTTCGAATTGCGGATATCCGATACGTTCTCCTTGAATGTAAGCCCCATAACCAGTACTTTCGTCTGACGCGGATTCTTTCCCCGCTGCAGAAGCATCTGTACCAGTTTCGTAGCGATGTAGGTTGGCATACCATCGTTAACCCGACGCCCCGAATGGATCACCTGCGGATCGTAGCCCAGTTGCCGGGCTTTGTAAAGCAGATAGTACGGATCAATGCCAATGCAATGGCCACCAACCAGCCCCGGCGTAAATTTCAGGAAATTCCACTTCGTACCAGCGGCTTCCAGAACCTCGTGCGTATCGATTCCCATTTTATCGAAAATCACCGCCAGTTCGTTCATCAATGAGATATTCAGATCGCGCTGCACATTCTCGATTACCTTGGCGGCTTCGGCCACTTTAATGCTCGGCGCCTGATAAATACCGGCCCGGATAATTGAGCCATACACAGCCGCAATTTCCTCCAAAGCCTCCGCATCACTTCCCGAAACCACTTTCAGAATATCGGCCAGCGTACGGTGTTTGTCGCCGGGATTGATCCGTTCCGGCGAGTAGCCAATTTTAAAATCAGCTCCCAGCTTCAGGCCCGAGTGCTGTTCCAGAATCGGCAGGCAATCGTCTTCAGTACAGCCCGGATAAACCGTTGATTCATAGATCACATAATCGCCGGGCTTCAGGGCACGCCCAATTGCTCCAGACGCCCGTTGTAATGGTTTCAGATCAGGCACCTTGTAATCGTCGACCGGGGTTGGCACCGTCACAACAAAAAAATGGGCCTGTTTCAGGTCGGCGGGGTCGGCCGTAAACACGATGTCGGCCCCGGCAAATGCTTCAGCGCTCACCTCGCGGGAAGGGTCTTCCCCGCGTTGCATCATCGACACCCGGTCGGTATTGATGTCAAAACCGATTACCCGAAATTTCCTGGCAAATTCGAGCGCAATGGGCAAGCCAACGTACCCCAGCCCAACCACCGCAATTCGCTTCTCTTTCTGTATAAGTTCGTTAAACAAGGGCGTATCCGTTAAAGCGATTAGTTTTACTACTTATTCCTGCACCAGGGCCTGCACTCGTTGCCACAGTCCCAGCCGCTGTGCCAGTAAATACAACATACCCGTTGCCAGTCCTGCCAGCGCATACACCAGCACCATCAGCGTTCGTTTGGGCGAGGTACGTAGCACTGGAATTTTAGGCGGTTCGAGTACTTTAAAAACCGGAGTTCGTTCCTGCACCTTCAGCCGGGCCTGCTCATGCTGCCGTGCCAGTTCAGTATATACGGTCTGCGCAATGGCCAACTCGGCTTCCATGCGCTGTTTCTCCATCGTAGCCGCCTGTACCACAAAGTTTTTATGCTGATCGTTATAATGAAACACACTATACTGCGCTTTTTCATAACGCTGCCGACTCTCTTTTAAGCGCTGGCCGTAAAAATCCAGATCCTTGCGGGCTTTTTCGGTACGGTAGCTCGTTACGTATTGCGTTAAATAATTCATGGCCAGCTGCGCTACGGTAGCCGCTACGTTCGCATCCGGCATTTTGGCCGTAATCGTAATAACGCCAGACCGAGTATCCAGCTTGGCCGACACGCGCTTTCCAACCTCTTTTATCAGGTCTTCCTGCTGTTTTGTTAAACGAACAGGACCATCGGACTGTATGCTGATTTTTCCTGCCGACTCGTTAGCATCGGTCCAGAACCGACTCATCCAATTATCGGTATCCAGTAAGAGTTTACGGATCGTTGTCCTCTCGCGTCTTTCGGACGTAACGGTCTGATTAAGCAAATAAAGAATAAATGGGGTGCTCTGTAGTACGTTTGGATAGAGATCGGGCCGAACGGCATCAGCCCCTTCTGTTTCCGACAGATCCAGTCCGGAAAAACCAGCCACGGAAGCCAGACGCTTAACCATGTCGCCAGTACCACTGCTCATTTCGGGCATAATTTTAGCGTCCGACACATACTCCGGTGTTGTCAGTAAGGCAATGATAACGCCCAACAACGCGAAAACCACCATGAAACAAAGTAACAGCCTGCGGCCCTGCCAGGCCACCCGCGTCAGCAGGGCTGGCGTAAGCGCTGCCCAGAGCCCTGATGTGTAGCGTGTCTCTTTTGCCGTTGTTATCTCCATACCAATCAATTCGTGAACGTACGTAACACAGCCAGTACAACGGCGGCCCCCGATGCAATCACACTGAACAAAGCCGCTCGCTCGGTAGCCGATAGTTTAGGTTGTTCCCGCGAGGGCGTAGCTGGCACAATAATGTCCATATCGCGTTCTGGCCTGGGATACCTAACAAACCCCAGCCACGATTTTGCCGGACGGATTTTCCCATTGGCCGCGATCGCATACGTTTTTCGACGTAATGCCTTGTTGGTAAACCCGCCCGCTTCGTCGAGATACGCCCGAAATGACTTGGTCGGATTATACTCAACAGTAGCCGGGTTCAGCACCTCGCCACGAATACGGACCAAATCGACACGCCGTGGAATCGTTAACGTATCGCCATCCTGGAGCAGCAGATTCCCCAAATCGGCCGGGTTCAGCAACACTTTTTGCATATCGACAGAGATAGCTTCCGTTTTCCGTTTAAACCGTGCCGCTGGTAAATAGGCATCGGCCTTCAATCCGCCCGAACGAGTAATCAGATCCGTAATGCGATCCGTTGCCGTCCGAATGGCATACGAACCCGGATAATTCACTTCGCCCCGAATAATGACGCCTTTCTGGGGTTCATAACGGGGAGATGATCGGACAAATACCTGATCAAACGGCTCCAGCAGCAACGTAGCGTCGGCGGGTTCCAGGCGTAGATGGCGATCAACCGAAAAGGACAAAATACGGGTTGTTTGCCCATCAGGCAGGTCCGTCGTGTTTCCGGTAATCCGGCGGGCAATCTCGATCCGCGACGAAATAGCTCCCTCCGTAAAACCTCCCGCCAACACAATCAGACTGGCAACCGTCATACTGTCGGCGAATGGAAATGTCCCGACTTTGTTAACGGCCCCCTGAATAGAAACGGTACGTTGTTCCCGAAGCTCGCTAATAGCGCTGATAGTAACGATATCGTCCCGCTGTAGCGCTATATCCGGTATTTCGTTTCGGATCAATTTGTTCAGATCGACGTCAATCATTTCCGGGTTCAGATCACTACGTAACCGCCGAATGGTCGCTCTATTCAGAAATGCATCTTCCCGAAGTCCCTCCGCCCGTTTCAGAAGTTGTTTTAGGGTGGCACAACTTTCCAGGGCAAAGTCGCCTGGTCGAAATACAGCACCGTTGATTGTGACTTTATTATCGAATCGATCAAGAATCGTCCCTATCTCATACGTATCGCCCGATTGCGGTATAAAACCAGCCAGCTCACTGGCGTTGATGGTCACATACCTCCGGGCCGTGGCCGTATTACGACGCAGAGCGACGGTGGCCGTATAAGCGCGGTCGGTATAACCTCCGGCAAAATTCAGGATAGTCTGCAACGTTTCACCGGCTTTCGTTTCGTAGATACCCGGCTGTTTTACTTCGCCATTCAGTTCAATACGTGTGTGATAGTGGTCAACAAAAACGATATCCTGATCATGCAATCGAATATTATCTTTCTGATCGGCCCGCAGCAGAAAATCGTAAATGTCGAGGGTGCGAACCAATCGGTTGTTACGATAAACCCGAATATCCCGGAATGATCCTCGTTCGGGCGAGGGCCCACCGGCCACATACAACGCATTAAAGACCGACGCCAACGAGGACAGCGTATACGTACCAGGTCGCACAACCTGACCGATCAGGGTTACTTTCATACTACGAATACTACCCAGCGTAATTTGCGCCTGAATACCACTCCCCGCCGAATTTAATCCCTGATACAGCGTGCGCAGCCGACCCACAATCCGCTGCTGCGCCTGCTCAATGGTCAACCCATTCACGTAGATTGGCCCCAGATTTTCTATATGGATACTCCCCTCCGGACTCACCTTAGGCCGATACGTCTGCTGAGCATGGCCATAGACCTCAATAACCAGTTCATCTTCGGGACCAAGCAGGTAATTACGGGGCGTAGGAATCCGTAAGTTGGGTTCAAAAGTCAGGTTACTGGTACTGAACAACGATGCTCCGAAAACGGCAGACGTAACGGTTTGATCCAGTGGAGTGCTCAACGTAGCCGGTTGCTGACGCACTACGTCGGTCTCTGCTGCCTGTTGCTTTCTATCCGAAGCGCCAGCAGACAACTCTGTTCTTGCGTCACCTATCAACTGGTTGATTCGCTGACGCAATCGGGCAATGTCGGCCTCGGTATATCCTTTCGATTTCGCCAGTTGTTCAATTTGCGTTTCGGTCAATCCACTGGCTTTTGCCTGCTGTACAAACTGCTTTACCTGTTCATCAGAAATAGTGTCTACCGATTGCGCCAATGCCCCATACCAACCTAGTACGCAAATCAACGCGAAACAGTAGCAATGTCCAGCATTTCTGGCGAAGAATGTCATCTAATCGGCCGCTCTTATCTTATTTCTGACATACAAGAGCCAAACAAATATATAAACACAATCAAAAATATAGTTTACTTATTTACATAAACTCAACTTTTCTTTCAACGATCAATGGATAGCCAAATGAAAAGGTCAGTTAAAAAACAGAAAAGATGCTGTGAAGCAGGGCAATAATCCCCAACATCACAACATCTTTAATACCATCTTGCCAGCGTGTTACGTCCGACGTATACGTATTGATTACAGCCGTTTCATCAACCGAACGACCATTTCATTTTTCCAGCTGACAAAATCACCAGCCGCAATGTGCGCCCTCGCCTGACGTACTAACCATAAATAAAACGTGAGATTGTGCAGACTAGCCACCTGCCCGCTTAACAACTCCTCCGCTTTGAACAGGTGACGCAGATAGGCTTTTGAATAGAACGTACTGGCGTAACCGTCCAGACCAGGGTCGAGCGGGCTGAAATCCCGGCTCCACTTCTCGTTTTTAATGTTGATTACGCCTTCGGTTGTGAATAAAATACCATGCCGGGCATTACGGGTAGGCATCACACAATCGAACATATCTACGCCTAACGCAATGGCTTCCAGAATATTAGCCGGCGTACCAACACCCATCAGATACCGTGGCTTATCGGCAGGTAGAATTCCATTCACCAGCTCAATCATCGCATACATTTCTTCGGCGGGTTCCCCCACGGCAAGCCCACCGATGGCGTTTCCTTCCCGCCCTTTCGACGCAATGACCTCGGCCGACTGCTTCCGCAGATCGGGGTACGTACTCCCCTGCACAATCGGGAATAAGGTTTGTTTATAGCCATAGTGCCCTTCCGTAGCATCGAACCGACTGATACAACGATCGAGCCAGCGGTGGGTCATTTCCATCGATTGCCGGGCGTAACCGTACTCGCAGGGATAGGGCGTACACTCGTCGAAGGCCATAATAATATCAGCCCCGATGGTTCGCTGAATATCCATTACTCCTTCGGGCGTAAAGCGATGATTCGACCCGTCGATATGTGATTTAAACGTGACGCCCTCTTCTTTGATCTTTCGCGTGTTGGATAGCGAATACACCTGATACCCGCCCGAATCGGTCAGGATCGGACGGCGCCATCCATTAAACGCATGTAGTCCACCGGCCTGACTTAACACGTCGAGGCCCGGCCGAAGGTACAGATGGTACGTATTCCCTAAAATAATTTCCGCATCGATGTCGGTTTCCAGCTCCCGCTGGTGAACGGCTTTCACGGTTCCGGCCGTTCCCACCGGCATAAAAATGGGTGTCTGAATAGGCCCATGATCGGTGGTCAATACACCCGTACGGGCTTTTGACTGAGCATCCTGAGCAGTAATTGAAAAATTCATAGGGCAAAGATACAAAGAGAGCAGAACAAGCGCTTATCCTTGTCCCTTGCTGGCGGCTTCCGTATCTTTGCCGTTCGTTCGCTTCGGCGATCCAACAGAAAATCATTACGTTAACGAGCAAACTTCTCCCTTCTCTGTGATTACCGCCCTGCTGATCATCTGGCTGATTGTAGTCAGTATTCAGCTTATGTATATTCTTTTCGTCTTCTCCCGAACCGCATTTCGTCCATCAGTTGCTTCGCCCAGGACGGCTACCGCCCAGGACGGTGTTACGGTAGTGGTATGCGCCCGGAATGAACTGCCTAACCTGATCGAGCTCCTGCCGTTGCTGAATGATCAGCAGTATCCAGCCTTCGAAGTACTGGTTATGGATGATCGCTCTACAGATGGTACACAGTCATTTCTCGAAAACGATATCACCGCCTTAACGAACGTCCGGCATATTCGGATCGACCGGGAGCATGAGCACGTTACCCCAAAAAAATATGCGTTGACCATTGCCCTGAAAAAAGCGCTTTACCCGACCGTTCTCCTGACGGATGCCGATTGCCGACCAGCCTCGACCGATTGGCTGACCGGTATGGTTGCCCCGCTGGCCTCCTCCCAGAAATCGCTCGTTCTCGGTTTCTCTCCCTATGAGCACCAACCCGGTTTCCTGAACCTGCTCATTCGTTCCGAAACGCTGTTCACGGCCGTGCAGTATTTTTCGCTGGCGCTGGCAGGCCGTCCGTATATGGGCGTAGGACGCAATCTGGCTTATCGAACCCAAATTTTCTTCGACAACAAAGGGTTTTATACGCACAAGAACGTAGTGGGTGGCGACGACGATTTGTTCGTCAATGAGGTAGCGACCAGCACCAATACGGCCGTTTCGCTGGAACCGGCCACCTTTACCTGGTCGAAACCCAAAGAAACCTGGAGCGAGTGGCGGCTTCAGAAACGACGTCATTTGAACGTTGGGTCGTATTATAAACCAGGAAACAAACTACGACTTGGCCTATTGACCGGTTCTCATGTGCTTTCGTGGCTGCTGGGTCTGGTCATAGGGCTTATAATTTTGTGGTACGAACTCAGTCATCATTCATTTACACCGAACGAATGGCTACTTTTGCTGAGTGCTACGTCGGCTTTTGCGTTTCGGCTATTCGCCTTCTGGGGAATTGTTGGACGGATCAGCTACCGACTGTCTCACACGGTTCATTGGGGCATTATGCCATTCATGGATATACTCCTGGCCGTCTATTATGGGGTTGCTGGCTTCCTGACGCTGGTTTCCCGACGTAAAAAACGACTATACTGGCGCTAAACTAACGTAACGCCCAACTGCCAATCATGTCTGTCGATCTTATACTGAAATATTTCCCGGAACTAACTGCGGAACAAAAGGAGCGTTTTGCGGCTCTGGAAGGCTTATATAGCGACTGGAATACTAAAATCAATGTCATCTCCCGGCAAGACATCGATTCGTTGTACGAAAAGCATATCTTACACTCGCTGGGTATTGCCAAAATTGTCCAGTTCAAGCCCGGCACCGAAATCCTGGATGTAGGTACGGGCGGAGGTTTTCCGGGTATTCCCCTGGCCATTCTCTATCCCCTGGCCGACTTTCACCTGGTTGACAGCATTGGCAAAAAAATAAAGGTTGTTCAGGAAATTGCCGATGCCCTGGGACTGAAGAATGTCAAAGCAGAACAGGTCCGTGTTGAGCAATTAAAAACGACCTACGATTTTGTAGTCAGCCGGGCCGTTACCCGTCTAAAGCCTTTTCTGGGCTGGGTACGGTATAAAATCCACAAAGCTGGCAACAACGACCGACCAAATGGGGTTTTATACCTCAAAGGCGGTGACTTAGCGGAAGAGTTGGCCGAAGTACCGGACCGGTACCGGGTCTATGATTTATCCGACTATTTTGACGAGCCTTTTTTCGAAACCAAAAAAGTAATCTACATACCTAAGAAGTAGTTGTGCACGTATAGAGCCTATCGATTCACGACGACTTAACTCTGACAATGGAAAAGTTTCACAGCAGCAGTTTCAAAGACCCTATCAACCGCGATGAGGTTGAGTTCAACGATAAGGGCGTTACGTTCCGCGTTCGTAAGCTTATTGGCGGTACCGACAACTTCGTTTTCTACTCCGATATTTCCGGTGTTGAGATCGACAACGGTCTGTTTTTCGCTACCGTTCGCATTCTGCCCCGTGCCCGGCCTGAAATCGTGATCAAGAATTTCACCAAAAGCGACGCCCGACGGATTAAAGAGCTGATTCTGCAAAACGTACCGAACCATCGCCCGGATACGTTTGGCGGCCCCATACCGGGATCAGGCAACTATCCTACGCGATAGCCGAAAAAATTTCTATCCATTACGTCGCTGATTATCAAACGGATTGGACAGAAAGGGCAAAAAATTCTGCAAAACAGCACTATTTTTTATACAAACTACTTGCGTGGTGTCATTCTCTGCGCTACTTTTGCACCACGATTCCCGAATAGCTCAGTCGGTTAGAGCATCTGACTGTTAATCAGAGGGTCGCTGGTTCGAGCCCAGCTTCGGGAGCCTGAAAATCAAGCACTTACGAGATAAAACTTGTAAGTGCTTTTTTATTTGCATACGAATTTGCATACAAGTGCTTCTATATTCCTCCCCTACACCTTTTGATATGGCAAAGAGAAGAATCACGCCAATATCTGTTGACGATACTCCAGACCTCTTCAGAAATGGTAGGTGAAGCTAGGGCTGATATAAGCCAGAAACTAAACCGATTGAAGTTAATCAAGGGTGAATTACCTTTAATTGACGAATTTGTTGGCATTGAAACTATAGTAGAAAAGTCATTTGTCGATGTACAAACAGAAGCTATATCCCAATTAGCCAGAATCTTTTCAAGATTCCATAAAGTAGCCCAAAGCTTAAGGTATAGACGTAGGAATAGAGAAACTTTAGTTATTAAAGATGAGTATGATGTTCAGGATTTACTAAATAGTTTGC
>NZ_JAAFZH010000028.1 GCF_010435915.1 Spirosoma terrae
GTTTTGCATTACAATTTGGACATTGATAATGACTGGAGTTTATCCTTGAACAAGGAATTTTTAAACCTTGCTTTTCAAAACATACTGGGCAATATAAACCAGCCTCACCTTCAAACTTGTACATTCCCCATTGTAAAGTAGGCTTAGGAATGCTAGAAGTTTCATTTGATGGGGTCTGCTTATCAACTTTAACAAGTTTATTTTTCCAGTTAGTTAATGCTCCGCTTATTGGTTTTGAAATAACCCAAGATGGGTCACTCATGTCAACGCTATGTAAAAAAGCATTACACGCACCTCTATCAAAAATGCCTCTTTTTACCTCTAAATGATGTATAACTAACATCGGATGGTTCAGGGAATGCGCTAATGCTCCTTCTATATGGTTCCATTCTGTCCCTAACCGCTGAATTGGTTTTATTTCTGTGTCTTTTATTTTTCCGCTTGTGATCTCAATTTGCGGAATACCTAAGATTATTGTCCCTTCGCACTGTTTCATAAGTTTGATAACTTCGTCCAGTGGTGATTCATTTGGATAATCAGAAACCCCAATAGTCCTTGTTGACAATGAATTACTTTCTAATAAATTATAAAAATTATCTACTCCTGCTTGAAATGTGACTGGTATCCAATTAGGCCTACTCACAAAAACGGATCTCATATATTGTTTTAATTTATACTCGTTTCTTAAGCTACTGAAAGCTTGTATAGATACCAAAATACTAAAAATCAGACTATGAAGTGTCAATAAGTACAGAACTTTCGCGCTGTCAACCGAAGATAGCAAAAAGAAGCCTAAACCTGCTTAACGAGCCGAGTGGCCTGTCGCACGCAAGCCCACAAACAAGCACTACTTTTTGGCAGAACACCCAACACCCACGGGGGTTGATGGCGGGCAGACCACTCGACTGAACACGGGTACGTTCACCGCCTTTACACCCCCGTTTTGTTGGGCTAATCGGCTTTGACTAACACAAGTTTATCCTGTCACACGAGACCCGCCCAGGCGGAGCTACCGGGCCATAAATTGCTGTTTGGCTACCTCAAATGCCTCAGTAGCCTCATGCTCTTTGTAATATCTGGGGGTAGCAGGGTGGGTCCAGTTGCAGGTAATGTACGAATTAGGTTCTGTGTCCCAATGCTTGACGTACCAATCCAAATGTCGGCCAAGATGTCGGCCCAACACCACAACGATGTCAGGTTTCAACCGCTCCACTACCTTTCTGAAGGCTTGGTTGGAGTTGGAAAACATCTCATTCGTTGGCCGCTTACGAGGGCCATCACCTACAATCACTTGGACATAATTGTAAAAAGCGACCTTGTCCCACAGTGTATGGGCGTTGTGATTGTCAAGTTGACTGTCGAGTGCTTTGGCAATTTTAGTGAAGAAGCGACGACGTTCGCCGGTTTCACGTTTCGCGTACCGCTGGACGACATAATTGGTAAAATCTTTCTGTTGGTCGCCCTCGCCAGCATAATGAGACTCGCCCAACACAAGAACTTTAGGCGATTGTGAATAGTAGTCTTTGCCCACATAAGGCTCAAAGCTGATCTCATACATATTGGTCAGAGATTCAAAAGTTGCTGGTATGTAAATGGAATCTACAAACGTTCTGTCTCGCGGGCTTACCCTGTCAACCACAACCCGCCCAAGCAAGTAAAAGACGTTGACTGACACGGGCTTATCTTGTCACACGAGACGCGGCACTCAAATTATACTATGGCACCACCCAACACCCCCGAGGGCTGATGGAGTGGCGGACAAGGTAACTGAACAAAAGCCGCTTTGGACCTTTACACCCTCGTTTGGTTGGGCTGCTGAGCTTCCTCATCGGCGCGCATCCTGTCGCCCACAACCTGCCTTACTATGCAGCGTAGGCCGTAAAATGACATTTGTATCCATTTTTTAGGCATAGTTCGAACACATTAATCAGTTTATCAAACTGCTCAACGTAGTATCGGCGTAAATTATCGTCACCTAATTTCTTCAACTTATCTGACTGACCTATGGCTACAGCCCTAAGCCCTTGATAGAATTTAAGCAATGGTACTAAGTCTACGTTTTTGTAATCTTTAAAAAATTCTGGGTTTTCATCCTTAGAGTAACCTCTCTCTATTAGATTCTGGTGGTTGGTATCCGGGGTATATTTTGTGAGGTCTGCTTTGTCAGTGAGTAGCCCTAACGTCACTAATTCATCTACATTACTTTTGTCGAGCACGTCTATGAAAACCTCATTGTAAAATCCATCTAATGTCAGTTCACCAATCTTTACATATGTGTTACGGAAATACAATTTAACTTTTAACTCCATGCAATTTTATTGATTTTTTAACTGTGAGAACTCAATTATTCACTTCCTTATCAAGGCATCTGCCCTGTCGCAAGTGACCTACCTAACGTGTCAAAGCCCATTTTTTGGGAGATTCTCATGTCAACCGCCAGCCGCCCAACGAGCCAAACAGCCTGCCTGTCGAGACGTGCTCACTGTCGCACAAAAGTCCACCACTACGTTATTAGCTGTTCGCGCACCCAACGACCTAGGGGGTTTATGGATGAGAACACTGCGTGCCTGAACACAAGCCGCTTGAACCTTTACACCCCCTGCCGGTTGGGCTGCAAAGCCTCCTCACCGGCGAGCATCCTGTCGCCCGAGACCTGACTTACAAAAAAAGCTCTTTTACAACTTTTTCGTTTTCCGCTTTTAGTTGCTCAAAGCGTTGAGCCAACTCTGGATGCTCTTGCCAAAACGTGAGCGGAAGCCCCGCGACACTGGCTAACAAGTCGCCTTCATATAAATCTCCCTCAGCCAAAATATTCTCCCAAAGAACATCCAGCGCCAAAGGCACCAAATAGACCAAACCAATTTGCTGACTTATCAACAGCCGAAGTTGCTCAACTGTCAGGTCTGAAAGTGGAATCTTTCGGTAGCTATAGCAAGATTCCACTAACCGAGATGGAAAAGCAATCTCAGTCCAGACATCATTTTCGAGTTGTTCCAACGTTAAATGCCTGCTCATTTTTGTCTGATTGGTCGATACGTGCCCTTTGTCAGCCGCAAGTGGCCTTACCTATAAATCTGACTGACCGGGGCGTTTGGTTTGTCAACGGGAGCCGCCCAATGAGCCCCAAAACAGCCTAGGGAGACGGCTCCCTTGTCGCACGAAAGCCGGAAATGCACTCACAGCTTTTTAGCACCACCCAACGATCATGAGGGCTGATGGAGAGCGAGTCACTTGACTGAACGCAAACCACCTACAACCTTTACACCCTCGTTTGGTTGGGCTGCCCATCTTCCCATGAGACGTGCATCCTGTCACCGGGGAGCTACCCCACGAAAAGCGAAAACAGAATCAACACGACTATTGCGCTTTTGGTCTGTTAATAGCTATCTGACGTAAAGAAGCTGCTTCCTTAATTTTACCAGGGCGAGTATAAAGTTGATAAGTTAAATCTTGTACTAATGATAACAATACTGTCGCTCTGTCAAGACCTACTTCGGGTAGATGAGGGTGAGCACCATCATGACCTGATAGCATTATCTGAATTGTAAGCTCTCTCCACTCTTCATCAAGACCTGTCGCAGTTATCATCTCATTTACTTGGTTTTTCACTTTGTCTGAAGCCCCTGCACCTAGATTCGTACAAATAGCTTGAATTGAACGTCGACATAAAGCTGCGAACCCATTATAAGCGTTGACAGAAAGACAGTCAATAGCTTCCTGTATTTCTTTTTTCACTTCATCAGGTACGTGGTCAAAATCAAAGGGCTCTTTTGAAATAAGAAGTACTTGTGGATAATTGACAGTAATCTGATCTCCACCATTATAATTGTATACATACCACTGAATTGGAATAGGCATTAAACACGCATCACATGAATAGCATAAGACAAAATATTCTATTTTGTCAGACATGATTTTTTGAACATCAGGCGAACTTGTTCGTGTGAACCTACTCGACTCTTTACAGTGCGGACAGATTCCACCGGGCCTTAAAGCAGCCCAATGATTAGGTGGTTCAATACCGTAAAACTTAAGCATAATCGGTTAAAACTAGATTTGTTAATCACATCCCATATAGTTCTGCAAAGCCACAAACACGAAAACGTTTACTTTGTCGCTCGTGACCTAGAAATGCAAGCTCAGGATTTCCTTCTGGCAACGTCTGTCCTGTCAGAAGAGAGGTCCTCATACATTGCAACCTGCCTAAATAGGGCATTTCTTATGTCGCCCGAAACACTGAAATGGAAGCAACTTTTTGGACTGCACCCAACATAATAAAGTACGCAATGTCGCGGAACTAAAAGTGGCTGATAATCAGCAAGAAGTAGTTCCGTGTTTTGCATATACTTATCTTTGTTAGACCCTTGCGAAATAAATCAATATTTGTAACTTTTTCAACTAAAAGTATTGAATTGACTAAGCGGTATATGCCGCTCTCAGTGTGCCGGATAGGGGACGTTTAAAGGCAATTATTGCCAGGCGTATTTTGCCTTCTACACCGTTTTAACAGATGTTAGGCCGATATGTACTAATGAACGATACGGCTGAGTTTTAGCATATCTACGTAGTAATCGATGGCTTACTTACCCGCCAGATATCGATGGCGGTATTCAAGGGGAGTGCAGCCTTTGATTTGTTTGAACTGACGGGCAATATTTTTCGTGTCGCTCATGCCTAAATCCATAGCAATTTCGAAAACAGTCAGGTCGGTTTCCAGGAGTTTCTGGGAGAATTTCTCCATCCGTAGATTCTGAATGTATTTGTAAACCGGATAGCCAACTACCTGCTGAAAACGCATTTCCAGCGAGCGTCTGGATAAGGGAACCTGTCTGACTACCTCATCGACCTGTAGGTTCTTGTCGATATTCTGGTGAATGAATTTCAGGCTGGAGGCAATATATTCATCGTGGGTGGCGTAAATATCCGTCGACTGGCGCGTAAACACCTGAGTGGGTTCAACAACGATATCGTAGAAATCCGTTAGTTCGTTACGTATCAGTTTGTCCAGTAGATGGGCTGCATCGTAGCCACCCTTTTCGGCATCCTGTATGATGCTCGACAGGGGAGGGTCCGATAATTCGCAAAGTGTTTCGTCGTTGTCGACGCCCAGCACGGCTACTTCTTCGGGAATACGAATACCGGAGTGCCGACAGGTTTCGGTAATATGCTGCCCCATGCGGTCGTCGCAGGTAAGAATGGCGATCGGCTTGGGTAACGACGACAACCATTTGCTCAGAGAACTGGGCTTGTAATACCAGAGATCACTCGAGCTGTATTCTTCGTGCTCAAAATAATGAACTGTGCAGCCCGAACGGGAAACTCGGTCATCGAATCCTTCGGCCCGTTCGCGCGACCAGACAATATGCTTGAATCCATAAAAGGCAAAATGTCGGAAACCTTTCCGCAGGAAGTAGTCGGCGGCCATCGCGCCCGTAGCCCGGTGGGCACCCGTAATGTTCGGAATCTCCGTAAAGCGCTCTTTAAAATCCTGAGCGATCACCGGAATGCCCGCCTGAACGATTTTTTCTACGCTGCTGTCGTTGTACAACTGTCCGATAATGCCGTCGGCTTCCCAATCCCGCGCCCAGTTCAGGATGCCATCAACGCCCAGCGTTTCCCGATGAAAAAGTGGCATCTGACAGAATACCCACGGACCATGCTCCCGTGCGTATTTTGAAATGCCCTTTAGCAGACTACGGCTATAGTCCTCGGCAAAGTCGATGAGCAGGATAATCTTGTGCATGGAAGGCTCAGTCAGTTCGTTAGCTTTATTGTGGCGTTGTTGACCAGCGGTTTGGCCCAGAGACCAATACTGAAAATATAGCCCAAAGTAATCAGCATAACCAGCATGGCAAAGCGGAGGCCGACCAGTTCTGCCAGACCACCAATAATCAGCGGAACCAGTGCTCCACCGACAATGCCGGTGCAAAGGATGCCAGAAAACGTACCATGATGGTGAGCTACCGAGTTAAGGCCCAGTGAGAAAATAATGGACCACATCACCGAGGCAAAAAAACCGGTGCCCGGTAACGCATAAAGTGCTACGTCTTTGGAGCCAAACAGGCCCATTAATAAACAGAGTATGGCGCCCAGCGTAAAAACCATCAATACACGTCGGCTATCGGCAAGCTTCAGCAGCACAAGCCCCAGTACGCAGCCAATGGTCATGAGGCCCCAGAAATACGAAACAACCGTAGCGCCAGTCGTGGTGGGGTCTATACCGTGGTAGAGTTGAAGGAAGGTGGAAATCCAGTTCGCAATGCCCTGTTCGGTACCTACATAGGCGAAGATACCGGCGAAAAAAAGCAATACGGTTCGGTTACGTAACAGATCGGTTAGCGCCCCGCCAAGCTCAATACGCTCGTCGTCTTTTAACGTAACGACCGGGAAACGAATGAAGCCAACGATGATGATCATCGCCAGTGTCGTAGCCGCAAAGACCCAGTATAGCGATACCCATTCGAAATGGATTGGCACGACCGCATTGAGCAGATCAACCAGAGGAGAGGAAGTGCTGGTATGGATCGTTTGGGTAAAATAGCTGTACAGTAGCGGGCTAAGAAACGAAGCGGCTCCCGAAAAAAGCTGGGCCAGTACGGAGTTGAAGGCGAAATGCTCCTCTCCACCGGCTACGCGCAACAGGGGATTGATGGCAACCTGTAGCATAGCCATGCCGACACCTATCGAAAAAAGGGAGATAAGGGCAACTGTAAACGTCGGAAAGAGTGCAAAGCATAGTGAGCCCGCAAAAGCCAGCAAAAAGGCCCCGATCAGCACTGGCTTTTCGCGGAATTTCTCCACGAGCAGGCCCGATGGAATCGACGTACTGTAGGCTACAAAAAAAGCAAACGGTAGAAATCCCGCCAGACCGATACTTAACTGAAAGCTCTTAACCAGATCCGGGATAATGGGTCCCAGAATATTGGTCAGGAACGAAATGAAGAAAAAGATGAGCATAATCAGCCCAACAATCAATACGTTACGTTTCATGAGTTGGTGAATGATCGGGACCCGGCGGATCAATGAATAAAGAACAGAGTACTCAGTTAAACCAGTTGACGAACCAACGCGGCCGCACCCAATAAAGCAATATTTTCATTTTGCGACTGGAAAATTTTGAGTCGACGTAACGTAACGGGGTAGGCGAAATCGGCCATATTGTCCAGCATGGCTGCTTTGAAGAATGGATACGCCTTGGCAATAGAACCGCCCAGAACGATCACGTCTGGATCATAGGTGTACAACACCACCTTGACCGCATGACCAAAATGCCGACCAAATTCGTTCCAGAGCGCCAGTGCATGGGCGTTCCCATCCCGGGCCTGCTGGTGAGCATCAAAAGCCGACGTATGGTGAATCAGACGGAAAAAGTCGGTGGCGGCATAGGACTCGATGTTTTTGTCGAGATAGGGTAGTAGACCGATTTCGCCCGCGCCACAGTTGCTGCCTACGTAGAGCTGATTATCCGCAATGATCCCCGCTCCAAGGCCCGTGCCGATGGCTAGGCCGACCAGCGAACTGTATCCCTGCCCCATACCAAAGAGGTGCTCGCCGAGAGCAAAACAGTTTACGTCGTTATTAATAAAAACAGGTACGTTGAACTCGGCTTCCAGAATGTCACGTAGCCCCACTTCCTCCCAGGAGGGGATGTTGGCTACGTTGTAGACGATACCCTGTTCGATATCGACAACGGAAGGAACACCAATGCCAATGCCGCTTACGGTATGGTCAACCAGGGACCGAATCAGGGCTATGACCTGCGATAACGTAGAAGAAAGCGATTCTTTATCGTGCAGTGCGTGGCTTTTCTGATGAACAATAACCCCATTATCTACCACTCCAACCCGCACATTTGTGCCTCCTAAATCAACTCCGATTGTCATATTGAAAAGCAATTTGGATAGTTAGCCTCGGTTATAAAGCTATAGTCGTTGACCGGCTAGAGCGTCCCGATGCGTCGAAACTTTTTAATTTTACTGTACCTGATACCCGAACCGGGCTTTTATATAGAGCCGACTGGCTGGTTGGTTCCGAACCGTCAGTGGTATAACGAATCAATAGGCCGGGCAAAGCAACGTTGGCTACTAAAGATCCTTTTTCGATGGTTGCACCTGGTGACGGAAGCCGATAGTGGTAGCCGCCATTCAGCCGGGCTAGCCGGGGCAATTCTTTCTGCGCTAACGTATTGGCAAATACGTTCCAGCCCGCCCGCATCGATTGATCACGAGCCTGCTTATTCTCGATCGTTTCCCAGGGACGTTGCGCGGCCCAGGCACTTTCCGAAAAACCCAGGAGTTTAGGCAGCATATAATACTCGGCCATCTCGCGTCCTTTTACCGTTTCGCTCCAGAGCTGGGATTCCACACCGCGAATATTTTTACGGGCTTCGGGTTTCATACGTTCCAAACCAGCAAAATTCAGGGATTTACCCATTGATGTGGTGAAGGTTGTCTTGAACATATCGAACGGTGCAAAGGCCCAGTTATGCCAGGTGTCGACGTAGCCCGCCCAATATAACCCCGGCTCCAGTGGATCATTGTTGTACGCCAGATCGAAGTAAAAATTCGATACGTTGCAGAGAATCACCGGATAGCCTGCATTGGCGAGCCGGTTGCCCAGGTCAAGATCAAAGAGGTTATTCCATACGTAAGGCACAACCTTGCGGCCCACAAACTCTGGATTAGGAACGTATTTACCATCCTTGGTTTTGTTGAGCGCGACTTCTTCCCAGCCATGAATTTCCAGATTCCGCTTCTCGAGTCGTTGAACCAGCTTTCGGAAGAAGTAAGTTTGCAGATTTTTGGGGTCTTTGATGGATGGATTTTCGTTCAGTAGTTTGGCGGCTATGGGCGATTGGGTCCAGGCTCCTTCGGCCACTTCATCGCCACCGGCATGCATGACATCCATTGGCAATCCGGCTGCCTGATACATTTTCGCGATCTCGTCGACTACTTTCTCATAAAAATGATACGTTGATTCCCGACCAACGCCGACCACATTATCGGTATACCCCTGCGCCGACTGGTACACCGATTTATCGTCGGGATCAATAAGTCGGTATTCGTTCGCTTCTTTTTCTTTGCCTTCTTTCATCAGGCGCGCATACCGGGCTTCCATCGCTTTGATAGCTGCTCGCGCATGACCGGGGAAGTTTAACTCAGGAATAACCTTGATATGGCGTTCTTTGGCGTATTTCAGGATCTCGATAAAATCGGCTTTGGTATAATAGCCGCTGCCATATTTGCCTTCGTCATACGCTTTCGGCCCCGATCCATAAGCCGGGTGAAGAACAGGTGTTTCTTTACCGGATGTGTGTTCACGTTGGGCGCCGACTTTGGTTAGCTCGGGCAAGCCGTCGATTTCGAGTCGCCAGCCTTCATCTTCTGTCGTGTAGAACAGAAAATGATTGACTTTATACGTAGCGAGCAGATCGAGCGTCCGAAGAATGGTTTCTTTCGTCTGAAAATTGCGGCTTACGTCGAAATGCAATCCCCGGAAGGCAAAGCGGGGGGCATCGTCAATCCGCACGAAAGGGAACGTAACAGTACTGCCTGGCTGATGGCTAACCGGAGCCAGGGCCAGTAAACTCTGAATACCGTAAAATACGCCAGCCGGATCACTGCCCGTTATTATTACGCCCTGATTATCAATTGTTAATTGATAGGCTTCGCTGGTCGTTCCGTTGATCGATACGTTGCCAAGTTGTAACGTAATGCTTTTTTTCGAAGTACCACTTGTTTGTATGGGGAAATTGCTGGCGGTCAGCGAATGGAGTTTCTGGCCCAGATAACGGGCTTCGTTGTCGAGCCCTTTAGGCGCAATGATGGGTGTGTTGTTCGTCAGAACAAACGTGCCTGACCCGGTTTTAATGCTAACAGGCGCTGGAATAATTTTCTGGAGCTGGCTGGCCGGTAGTAGCGAAACAGCCAGGTTGTTCCGGTAGATCGTCTCGGGCGTTTGTAATGGCATCTGATCGTCCTGGCCACGTAGCTGTTGCTCCCGACGCTCGAAGGGTTTGACGGTATAGTTGGCTACCTGGACGATCTGCTCTTCGTTGCCATCTTTGTCGTAGAAAACGAAATAGAGCCCCAGCGGAGCATCCGTAACCTTATTGACTGCTTCCGTGCCCTCGTAATCGATCGTAATTGCTGATCCGGGAGCCAGCTGAAAAATCGTATTGGGCGTCAGCTTATACCAGTCGCCGTTGATGTGATGGACGGTGGCGGGTTGCGGTTTTTTGGCCGGCAGAATGGGCCGGGGCGACATATTGAAAAATAGCGCCCAGTTCGTATTTGTGAGGGTGAGGTTGCTGGTATTGTGGAGGGTAAACTGCGCCTTGAACCCGGCCGGTACGTTCGTGAAATTGGTTACCAGCTCCCAGGAAACGGCTATCGTTTTTGCTGGGTCGGCAGTGCTGTTTTCGGTATGTCGACAACCTCCGGCAATAAGAACCGTGAGGGACAGAAAAAAAACGGAGAGACTAATTCGCATAAACGAGCCAGGTTAAGTAGCCTTTATAGTACGTAAATCCGTACTAAAGATACCATTCTGCGGAACAGTCTTTTTACATTTTGATGATCTACCCAGCCAGTCGACTCGTTTCTTTAGATGCCTTACGCGGGTTTACGATAGCGGCCATGATTGTCGCTAATTTTCCGGGCAGCGAACAGTACGTTTTTTTTACGTTGCGCCATACGAAATGGAATGGATTGTCTTTCACCGATTTAATTGCGCCTATATTCCTGTTTGTCGTTGGGGTATCCATCGCGTTGGCTTATGCTAGACCCCTGGCCGAACAGCAGCCAAAAGGAGTCTTGTATCGAAAGATTGTAGTCCGGTCGTTGAAGATTTTTGCAGTGGGTATGTTTCTAAATCTCATGCCCGATTTCGACATAACTTCCATTCGCTGGACGGGTACGTTGCACCGGATTGCTATTGTATTTCTGGTGTGTGCCAGTGTATATCTGAACACGACATGGAAGCAGCAAGCCTGGATCGGGGCTGTTACGTTGGTGGCCTATTGGCTGGCGATGACGCTGATACCAACTCCCGATTCCGGAAGCGTTATGCTGGAACCTGGTCAGAATCTGGCGGCCTGGCTGGATCGGCAATACCTGCCCGGACGGATGTGGCAGGGAACCTGGGACCCGGAAGGGATTCTCAGTACGTTTCCAGCCATCGTCACGGGGATTACGGGGATGCTGGCGGGTCAGTTGATGCTGACGGATAAACCACCCCTGGAGAAAGTGGCCTGCCTGATGACGGCAGGTCTTTTTGCGGCTATAGCAGGCTATTTCTGGGGATTAGTATTTCCACTCAACGAGAACTTGTGGACTAGCTCGTTTGTGCTCGTTACGTCGGGTTTTGCCACCATGTTATTGGGTGCCCTGTATTTTCTGGTCGACATTTCGGGCTATATCGACGGCACGAAACCTGGCATCCTGTTTGGCGCTAACGCTATTACGGTATACGTCCTGGCCGATGTGTTTGCGTTGCTGTTCTATCGGTTCAACATCGGCGGTAAATCTCTCAATGAGTGGGGCGTCAATACGTTGATACAGGTTGGTTTTTTGCCAGAGCTGGCCAGTTTGCTTTATGCCTTGTTTTTTGTCGGCATTAATTTTATCCCAGCATACGTGCTATATCGGAAGCGGATTTTTGTGAAGTTATGAGGGTATTTTTTCGATCAATCAACTCCGGTACATCAGGGTAGTTCTGCGTAATGGGACGGGGCAGCCCGAGCGGATAAGTCACGGTCGGCTACTGCCGTCGTTTGCTTAAAGCAGAGCAAACAAGTATCGCACGAATAGAGCGATTTGGGATACATACTAACTCTAATACGATTCGCATCCTATAATTTGGAGTAATAAATTTATGGAATACATCGCCTTTAATCATCATTACCTGGATAGCTAAAGGGTTGGTGTTAATTAATTTATCACTTTACCTTCTGCTATCAGTTACTTCGCTTAATCTGAAGCCAGAATGAAATCATTACCGACGGTTTTTATGGTCATTTTTAGTTTGACCATCTGTTTGGCTCAGTCTAAAGAAGCATTGCTTCCCAAATTGGATCTAACAGGGGAGCTTACTGTACACATTAAGTCAGTGCCACAAGCCCAAACCCTTCCCGTGAAGTTCGCTACTTATCACAGCTTTCCGGGGTATGATGTCAATCACGTTAAAGATTCCATATCAGTTAACCGAAACGAGATTTATCTAAATAGCCCGTCCAGAACGGTAGGCCAATCGTTCCTCACGATTGCTGATTCCACGTATCGGATCGTGGGGGCGCCTGGAGATACCATTCATCTACGCATCTTAGCGAAACCAGGTCAGAACCCGAATCAACCATTGATCGCCTTCGAGGGTAAAAACAAAGCCGTTCAACAGTATTATCAAGCCAAGACGCGACTGCTGGATGACCCCCTGCAAGCTGGCATGGATGAAGGAATGCGGGCTGCCAATCTCGAGCCTTTTCAGAAAATGATGGATGAAACCTACCAGAAACAGGATCAGTTCTGGATGGAGTATCAGACGCAGCACACCTTACCCGATTGGTTCAAAACCTACGAAACAAACGCACTGACTTATTCAGATGCCTGGCTTCGGTTGTATATGGTTTGGTACCAGACCGAGTATCAACAGAAAAAGCAGGTGATTCCTACTTCTTATTACGCGTTTAAAAGCCGAATCAAGGTGAAGAACCTAGCAGCGTTGTACCACTATGACTATCTGCGATTTTTGCGGGAACAACTCTTCTGGGAATTACGCCAATCCAAACAAGCCGTTTCAACGCAAGCCCTGATCGACCACGCCAAAAAGGAATTGGGGCAAAGTGCGGGTTCTTTTTTTGAAATCTGGGAATTGAGCGGCTCAGTAGATAATCCAAACTGGATTGAGACAAACTTTAAAAAACAATTTCCTTCTCAGTTTCACTACTTGGTTGATTATATCAAACAACGTGCCCATAGCAATGTGAAGCTACTGCAGTCGGGCGATAAAGCCCCCAATTTCGCGCTGGTCGATGCGAATGATTCACTCATCACGCTCAGTCAGTACAAAGGTCAGGTGGTTTACCTAAGTTTCTGGTTCACGACCTGTGGAGGCTGCATTCAGGAAATGCCTTACGAGAACAAACTGGTTGAGCAGTTTAAGGGTAAACCCGTCAAAATTGTTAGTATCTGTATTGGCACGCCAGGAGCGGCCGATGCGCAACAAGTGCCCAAGTGGAAAGCGGCCTCGAAACGGTTTGGCCTAAGAACCGTTGATCTGTATGCTAACCGTGCCTGGACAAAAACGTTAAGTGAAAAATACATTGTGAGCACGTATCCTCATTATGTGCTGATTGGAGCCGACGGAACTATTATCGAAAACTTCGCCGAGCGTCCCAGCCAAGGCATTGCCGCGAAAATAGAACGGGCTTTAACCGCTGGGAATAACTAACCATTGGCGTCTGCTGCTGAGTAAACTTCATCCGAGGCAGGCCAGGGTAAAACTGATCCACCATAAAAGGCCCGAATTATGGAGCAGATAAAGGAACGCTGCTACGTGTCATCGAAGAGCATTTCTATTGAGTGGTTCTAAATTCATGATGCCTGATTACCTCCATCATGAATCATATATAGCCTATATTTAGCATGAGTAATCTGCTCCAATCTGTTTAAACATTAACTTGAGTCATTGACGGGGCAAGTCGACATAACGGTGGCCTACTCATATGGAACCAGCTAAACCGCTTAACCTGACCCTTTCTCAGAAACTCCAGCTGGCAGCCGGCGTGTTTGCCATCTATTGGCCACTCCGCTTCTTTATCAATCTGGAGTCATTGAACTGGCAAAAATTTAGCCCGTTTATTATCTGGATATGGCTCTCTGAAATTCCCATAACCATTACCCTATTCACCGGTTGGTTAAGTCTAACTGAGTGGATAGAAAATCGCCTATATCATTACCAGGGGCGACGTTTTGGGCATCATAGTAAACTAGCCCTCCGACTGACCACCTTGCTAATTGCCGGTATGCTTTCGGTTGGCTTTGACTGGGCGTTCTTCGGCTTTCTTCATCAGGCCCGTGTTGCCTTCGATAAGACCGAGAGGCTAGGGGATGCCCACTTCTTGCCAAAGGCCCAGCTGGTAACCAGCCAAAATCCGACTAGAGCTGAGGGACAACGAAAGCGTAAGGCAACCACCGCCCTAACGATTATGGCTCTACTGATGGGCTACTATCTGGCAGCCAACCGGCGCGGGGACAAAGTTGTTGCCCAACTCCAGCTAAATGCCGAGCAATTAAAACGAGAAGCTTATCAGGCTCAATTTGATGCCTTAAAGAATCAGGTCAATCCTCATTTTCTATTCAATAGCCTGAGTATTCTTTCCTCACTGGTGGAGGTCAACCCTAAATTGTCGATTCAGTTTATCAATCAACTTGCCAAAGCGTATCGCTACATTCTCGAGCAGCGGGATTCTCAGCGAGTTAACCTGAAAACAGAACTGAATTTTCTGGAGGTCTACTGTTTCTTGTTAATGATTCGATTTGATGATAAACTGCAATTAGAAAATGCCATTTCTCCTTCAGAAGCCATCCACTTTAGCATTGCTCCCTTGACCTTGCAATTATTGGTGGAGAATGCCGTTAAACATAATCAGATGTCGCGCAAGCGGCCACTGATCGTAACGCTTCGTATTGACCGGGATTATCTGGTCATCAGTAATCCGATTCAGCCAAGGTTACCTGATGACACCTTGAGCCGAAACTCGACTGGACTTGGGCTGACCAACATTACCAATCGCTACCGATTACTCACGGATCGGCCCGTACTGGTGACTCCGCACGATTCTATTTTTGTCGTCCGTATTCCTCTCCTGTCATGAAAGTCGTCATTATTGAAGATGAATCCCTGTCAGCTCAACGGCTGGAAACGTTATTAAGGGCGTATGATTCCACCTTGGAGTTAATGGGTGTACTAGCTTCGGTAACCGAAGCAATTGATTGGTTCAGTCAGCAACCATTGACTAACCAACCGGATATAGTCTTCATGGACATTCATTTGGAAGACGGCAGTGCCTTTGGTATCATTGAAGAAACCAATCTAAAGCTCCCTATCATCTTCACAACGGCCTACGATACGTATGCCATTCAAGCCTTTAAGGCCAATAGCATCGACTACTTACTCAAACCCATTGATGAGCGTGAACTAGCTGTGGCGCTTACTAAGTTTAAATGGACCCAGCAATATCGCTCCCTTAGTCAGGCCGTTCCAGCACAAGGGCGGACTCTGTTGAACTGGCAGGAACCAGTTGGGCAACCATCCTACAAGGACCGGTTTATGGTGACGATCGGTACTAAGATAAAGAGCATTGGGGTGGAGCAGATCGCTTACTTTTATTATGAAGAGCGAACCACGTATTTAACTACCCAAGAGGGCCAGACAATGGTGGTTGAATATAGCCTAGATAAAGTCACTGGCCTGCTAAATCCTCATCAGTTCTTCCGGGTAAATCGGGCTTACTTGGTCAGTTTGTCGGCCATTCAAGCGATTCATACCTATTCTGGCAGTAAGTTGAAGCTTACCCTACAGCCACTTCAACGGCAGGACGTATTCGTTAGCCCTGATCGGTTGAACGACTTCAAGAAATGGCTGGGTAAATAAGAGGGACTGGCAGATCGTATTCGAACATAAAAAATAGACGTTCGACCCTCAAATATCAGGATTAGATCCAACAGATTTGGCTTGAGAATCAATTGCATCGAAATTAGGCAGGCTGATTTACTAAAAAGTGTGCTCTCATAGCTTATCCCTATCGACTTCATAAGACCTTTTAGGGCCTTAACTAGCATAGTAGCGCGCATTGGTTGGTGCCTAGATTCCCAAGCGCGTAAATTTTTTGATTAAGAGATAGGATTAAGCAGTCTGGCTTTGCTGGACTGCTTTCTTGTAAATGTCGCAACGCCAATTAAGCCTTTTCCTGTCGATTTTCTAATGAATCGCTTGAGCTAGAGTCTCTACACATTCAGGTTATAGCAAGTAGGTATATTGAGCGATTAAGTTATTGATCGGCTGCTGTGTATTGACGGGACTACCCACTTCATGCCAGCAGCCGATCAATAACTTAATCACTCCATACATTTAAGCGCTATAGCTGGATTCAGTAAAGCCGCTTTTCTGGATTCATAACCAACCGTCAGGGCAGTAATGAGAACGGTAGAGAGCAGCGTAACAGCGAAGATCCACCAGCCAAACGGAATGTGATAGACATACCCGCGCAGCCAGTTATTCATCAGAAACCAGCCTAGGGGGGCAGCCAGCAAAAAACCGATGACCAGTAGGCGGCTGAACTCCCGACCAAACAACCACAAAAGCTCATTTGGGCTGCCCCCTAATACTTTACGAATCCCAATTTCTTTGGTTTTTGCTTCGGCCATGAAAGCGACGAGTCCATAAAGACCCAGGCAGCCGAGCAGAATGGCAATCAGCGAAAACACTTCGGCCAGACCCAGTAGAATCCGTTCGGTGAGGTAAAACTGGTTCAGCAGATCATCCACAAAATCAGCTTTAAAAACCTGTTCCGGGAATAGCGTAGTCCAGTTGGTTTCAACTGCTTTTACGGTAGCAGGCAGATCGGCTGGATTCAGCTTGATTGCGATCATTCGGTTTTCACGGTAATAATTCAGCATAGTCGTTGGCGGAATGGCTTCGCGTAATTCGCTGGTATGGAAATCATTCACAACCCCAACAATGGTTTTGGTACTACCCCATAGCTGGAGTTGTTTGCCAACCACCTCACTCGGTGCGTGCAAACCCAACTGCTTGACCATCGTTACGTTGACTAGTGCTTCGCTGTTGGTTGTATCGTTGTTCAGAAAGTTTCGGCCAGCCAGGAGTTTGATACCAAAAAGCGGAACAAAATTTTTGTCGCCGACTTTAACGGTGGTTGGAAATTTCTCGGTTTCGGTATGTGTGTCGTAGGTAAAGGGAACTGGAATCCGGCGGTGCGAAGCAGGTGGTTCAGCGCAAAGCGAAATCTGCTCCACGCCGGCGAGTTGTCCCAACTGATTCCGTACTAGTTCCTGTTTTATGGCATTGCTTGTCGGGATGGGAACCATTAAAATTGCCACTTTCTGAAATCCTAGATTTGTTTGCTGCATATGCCGCACCTGGGCCATCATCACAATGACGCTGATGATGAACAGTTGGGTGATAAAAAACTGCGTGACTACTAAGCCGCGCCGTACGGACAGGCTGCCGACTTGCTTGGCCGTTAATTGTCCGTAACCAGCCCGCAAAGCTGCAACCGGGTTGAACCGAGCCAGAACCAGCGATGGATAGAAACCGGCTACTAAAATGACGCTGATGATCAAACTACCAAACCACACCAGCGCTCTGGGTTTAAAGACATCGAGGATTGACAGGTCGGTGTGAAGAACAGCCAGTGCCTGGTTCAGCAAAGGCAAGGCCAGTTGAGCAAGCAGTAAAGAAAAGATGATAGCCGCTACCGTAACGAGGGCCGTCTGTGTCATGAACTGTCCGATTAACTGCCGACGTGAGCTGCCCATCACTTTACGAACACCCACCTCTTTCGATCGTTTTAGTGCGTAGGCTGTCGTCAAATTGATGAAGTTGATACAGGCTGCCAGGATCAGAAAGACTCCGACGGCAATCAGGGCATACAGAATTGGCCGGGGGGCTCGTCCACCGTATTGCGGATTATGATTCAGATCGTCGAGCGTCAGCGCGTGAAACGTAAGCTTCTTAGCCTCCTGCGTGGTTAAATAATGCTGCCGGATTCCATTCAGACCATCGATGAGCCGGCCAACGGGTGTACCTTGGCGCAACGTAACAAAACAGACGGTTGACACGCTTTCCCAGTTCTGCATCGCCTGCTTCCCCTGATCGCCAGATAGTACGGGAATTGTCGCGTAGGAAATGAACCCATCGTAGTGCAGTTTTGTATTTGAGGGTAAATCTTTCACCAGCCCCGTAACGGTCAACTCTATCCGGTTATCAAGACGTAGCGTTTTCCCGATGGGATTTGCTGAGCCGAAATACTTTTGGGCATACTGTTGGGAGAGCACTACGGTACTGGGTGCAGATAAAGCCGTCTTTGGATTACCACTAATCCATTCCACATCGAATATGTCGAAAAATTGAGGCTCTGTAAAGCACAGATTACGTGACTCGTCAAATTTTTTAGTATAGCCCCCTTTGCCATCCGGTACGCTAATAATGTGTCCGAACATATTTTCAATCCGAACGACGCTCTGAACAAACGGAAATTTTTGCCGTAACACGTCGCCTAGCGGTCGGGGCGTAGCGTCGGTGGGAATGATGTTGTCCTGCCGAATGTCCGTAACGACCCAGTATGTTCGGTCTGCTTTCTCGTGGTAGCGATCGAAACTGAAGAGATAGCTTACCAGTAGAAAAATCACGATCCCACAAGCCAGGCCAATGGATAAGCCAACGATGCTAATGGTGCTGATCTTACGATTACGCCAGAGATTGCGCAGCGATATTTTGATATGATTTCTGAACATGGATGGACTGTTTAGCTACTGGTTAATACACCTGTAAATTTGTATGTATTTATAAGTTAAAGCTATATATAATATACTTATATATAAAAGATAAAATTTTGCTATTTTTTGCTTTCATAAATCAGTAATGATTCTATTCAATGTTTTTGAGGCAGATACTTTAACGCGACTCGTCTCAGTTGAGAGCAATTTTTGAGACGTAGTTGAAATGGCTATTCAAGGGTTCTTGTGGGTTTGTTCGCCTGCGAGAGGGGACACTTTGTGGAAATCAGGAGAAGGAATAGTAGGCTAACTTGTTAACTTTTCTGTTTAGAGAATGGACCTATCGGTGCTGCTCGATACGGTCACAGTATAGGGAAAATAGGTATAGCAAAGCTCTCCCACATCTTATACGTCACAAAGTTGGCTCTTGCCTTCCCATTGTTCAATAGGCTCTCGCTGCTCCTGTTGGTAGTATTGTTGGG
>NZ_JAAFZH010000029.1 GCF_010435915.1 Spirosoma terrae
CAATTGATAATTAGTGGAGAAATAGGGTAATGCTTATTCGCTGGAGTTTATCTGATCTGTTTTGCCGATTTTTTAAGGACTTTTAACCTTGTCGTTGTATGCAGTTTGTGTAATATTGTTTACAAGCAGATGGTCGGTTTGTAGTAACTAAAATGAGGTGTTTTGAGCGTAGATAGGGGGCACTTATTCCGATTGCTTTTTCAGCTCTATTGAAATCTCTATAAAGGTTGTACTTATCATACTACAGCAGCTTTGCTGTTCTACTATGCCTGTTTTTTATGCTAGATGCTCAGAATATAACTGTAAGAAAACAAGGTAGCTTTATTTTAACCGATAATAGTCTGCAACTGAGAGCCGGTGAAATATGCTGTATTGTTGGCCGAAATGGTGCTGGTAAATCTACTTTATTAAGGGCGTTAACTGGAATAGAGCAACTTGAAAGTGGTGCCGTAGCCTATAACGATATTGATTTATTGTCGGCAGATCGGTATCATGCTCTGAGGGATATAGGTATTATGCTCTCTACTAACTCATTTTATGAGTATTTAACCTGCGAGCAAAACCTAGAAATAGTACAGCGTTACTATGGCCAAACCCGGTTCACCGTTGAACAGGTTATGGATTTATTTGGGCTTAAGGACTTTGGGAAGCAAAAAGTGAGCAGGCTATCTTCAGGTACTAAACAACGGTTGTCGTTGGCTCTTGTCTTTATCAATTGTCCTGCTTTGGTTATCCTGGATGAGCCTTTTAACTCTATCGACCAGGAAAATACACGTCAGATCGTGAAACTAATTCGCCAGCTTAATAAAGACTATAATACGGCCTTTTTGATAACCAGCCATTCATTTGACGATGTAGGCGCTCTATATTCAAGGTTGTGTATTCTAAAAAATGGGGAAATAGTTAGCCAGTTAACCCGTCAGGAACTGGAAAGGCTTGTCTTTTTTCGTGTTCGAGAAACTGAGCTGCCAATCACTTTTGACGAGTTGATACGTATAGCCCCATCCGCCCAGCGCGACGACGATGACGTACTTTTTGTTGTTTCCACTGACCAGCAAAACCATGATTTTAACAAAATAGCTGGAACTAGTAGTAGCCAACGTCCAGCAACTCCCAAAGATTTATACGAGCTATTTGGCTAATGAGGTATTATTTGGTTGCCGAGATAAGAAAGCTATTGGCACGTTGGCAGTTTGCTGGTATGATGCTACTGGCGCTTGTATTTACAGGAGTTTATATAACAGACTTTTTGGGGAGTATTGTCCAACTATATGCAATGGTTCATCGGAATAAGCCAGAAATGCCATTTGGCCTTTTTTTCTATGAGACATTATCCAGCCGAATTCATTTAATACTGGTCATTAGTTGTGCTCTTGTATCGACATTAGTATGGGAATTAGAAACTAGTGCTACGCTTCAACGTGCCTTGAAGCTAACACCTGGAAACGTAGCATTCTTTATGGGAGCCAAAGTTTTACTATGCTTACTGGTTTTGGCTGTACAGCTAGGTTTCATGTGGATGGTAATTACTTTAGGTATCGCACCATTGAATTCTCTTTTACAGGGTAAGTACCTGTTTTCGAAGCCTACATTAGCTCATTTTTTAGCCATACAATACATGTGGTTGCTTCCGGTGCTGCTATTGAATGTATGTTGGTTTATTTGGTTGGGTGAGCGAGCCGTGGTTGTATTTTTCGTTGCGTTGGTTGGGGTGTTCTTACTCGGTTTTATTTCTTTCATGCCTTTTTATGCGTTTTTGTCGCATCGGTACGGGCAGAGTACTCCGCAGATCAGTGAGTTAGTATGGCTGTTAGGGTGGACTGTAGGATTATATCTGTTTTTACGCAGGCAACTAATCAACTATGTCTAATTTGATTATGATACGTTATGCTATTAATGAGTGGCATAAGCTCATTAGACATCCTCAATTGAAAATATTGTGGGTATTAATCTTACTCGTCTCTTTAGGTTTAGCCACGTTGAGTGGACAGGTTCGCTCCTTAAATCCTTCCATAGGGGCAATAGGTTCTCTCGAGTCAAAATTATCTTTGTTTTTCTGGGGAGTACAAAGGCTGGTTTTGCCTCTCGGTATACTTACTTTTTTCGTTGGCCTGCAATTGGAATACCGTAATCAAACATTCTTTTGGCCTGGTTTGAAAATGATCGATGAACAACGGTGGGTTTTGGCGAAAGGCGCAATGCTGTTTTTTATATATATAATCGTATTCATGTCAGCCATGTTAGGAAGTTATCTGTGGCTACAACTCACAGATGCACTTTCCGGTATTAGTAATCAGATTGTGTGGCATTGGTTTTGGGAAATGGCTATTCATTTTATTCTGCTTCCGTTGCCAGCTTTTTTAACGATGTTTTTAGCTGGGCTGATTTCTCACCGGTATACTGTTGCTTTATTGCTTACAATCGGTTTAATGTTCGCTGTTGAGCAACGTAGCGCTATATGTGCTCCTTATTTTGCGCTACGGTACAGCGTTAATTTAAACGTACTATTACTGAAAGGGAATGCGCTCTGGAGTTATACTGATTTGTACAAACACTATGCTATAGTAGCTCTCTATTGCCTTTTTCTGATAATTCTAATCCAATATTTAATTAAACGATTTGGTATTATAAGGCTTTTTAATTGGTAAGAAATGAAAACGTTATTGGCGACTTCGATCAAGATTGGATTACTTAATTTTTTATTCAGTGCGTTCTGCACGTTGATAGCATATTTTTTAGATAAAAGCGATCTACATATACAGGGGCTATCGCTGTTTCTTCTATTATTGGGTATTGTATTCTTTGTTGTATCGGTGCGGAAATTGGGAGGAAATTATACACATAGGTTTGATTCAATAGTATTTATCACATCATTGAGCACCGTTACGTTTAGCCTTTTGGGTTTTGGGTTTTCCTTATTTATGCATGGATATATTGATCCGAATCTGCGTTTCGAAATTGCTCATGCTTCTGCAATTAGTTTCTATGAAAGTATTCAACAGATTGAGCGTGAGCAAAATGTAGCCTTTTTCTTTGACTACGATGAAGAAGTTAAGCGGATCGCTTCCGATTTCGAGCCAATGAATATGCTTTATACCAAAGTAAGATCTACGTTTATTGTGCTGGTTTTATATAATTTTCTGGTTATGCTAACCAACCATGGGCGCTCAGAAGACAATAGCTGGTCGTAAATTTTTAGCGCATAGTTATCGATCACTGTATCAATAACTATTGCCTTCTTAAAACAATAATCTGGTTACGTAGCGTTTGATTTCGGCGGAAGTTATCGTCGGCAATTAAAACCAATCGTTGCTTCTGTTCGTCGGCCCAGGCCATGGCTTCCAGATTGCAGACGTTGCCGGGAAACTGTCTGTTAAAGTCGAAAGCCAATTCTTTGGTCAATAAGTGAGACGAGTCGCGGATGGATGCTACGTATAAACCAGCCGTTACGCGTTTCTGGCTGGCATCATAGCAGCGTTCCAGCACCAGAATCCGATTGTCGTCGATAGCAAGTATTTCTGAAATGCCACCTAAGCGTTCTTCTCCCTGGGCGAATGCACACCGATTGATCGGGTATTTGTAGCGTTCGACAGTTGGGTCTGTTTCGGTTGGGTTCGCGTAGCGGAAGAATGTAATCGTATCCTGATTCATGGTTGTTTCGCCTTCCCAGCCTGCTTCTGGTGCAACCCAAAGTACGCCAGATGGGGTGATGGCAATGCCTTCGAGCCCCTTGTTTGAGCCCGGCAATGGCATACGTAGCAAAACCTGTTTGCTGCTGTCAACTACCGATTTGCCATACAGCAGAGACGTAGTGTTTTCGTATTCATCCGTCCAGAAATAAATATTTTGCTGAGGGGAATAACGTAGACTCTCAAACCAGTATGGAGTTTTTTGCTGCTGGATCAGGAGAGCACTGTTGCCTAGATCTTGAATAGTATTGATCCCCGAAAAGACGTAATGCCAGCCTCGGTCGCTAACCAGGTGCCATTCTTTTTTAGCCGGTATGATTTCGAGTCCTGAGATTCCGCGTAAACTGTCGCGCACGAGCGGGATGGTAGCCGAATCGCCGTCAAATGTGAACTGTATTGACTGACAATAGCCGGTGATATGGATAAGGCTCAGAAAAACAATAAGTAGTAGCGCTCGCATAAATGGAAGTAAAAGAAACGCTAAAATAGGTTGAATAATGAATTAGCGACTGTCTGGTCTACAGAGGTAAAAATAAAAACAGCCGGACAAACTAGTTATCCGGCTGTTTTTGTCCAGTCGCAACGAACCTACTGGCCTAGTTTTTCCGTAACCACCCGTTCGAGATATTCCCGGATCGGTTGGATTTTGATCTGGCTCAGTACGTCCTGCGAGAAAGCATAGAGCAAAAGCGAACGGGCTTCATCCTTCGGAATCCCCCGCGACCGCATATAGAAAAGGGCTTCGTCGTTCAACTGCCCGGTGGTGGTACCGTGCGAACATTTTACATCGTCGGCAAAAATCTCCAGCTGAGGTTTGGTGTTCATCGAAGCACCTGACGACAATACGACGTTCTTGCACGACTGATAGGCGTTTGTTTTCTGAGCGTCGGGCCGCACAAAGATCTTTCCGTTGAAAACACCCGTGCTGTTGTCGTCCAGAATGCCTTTATATAACTCACTACTATAGGAGTTCGGCATGGCGTGATCAACCAGCGTATGGTTATCGATATGCTGGCGGCCATTAGGCATATACAGACCATACATGAATGCTTCAGCATATTGACCATTCAGAACGATGTTCAGATTGTTCCGAATGAAGTTACCGTTCAGCGTTACGGTTGCTGAATAAAAATGGCTGTTATCGGCCTGGTAAACCTGTGTAGTGCCAATATGATAGGCCTTCTGGCTTTCGTCCTGAACTTTGTAATACTGCATTCGGGCTTCCCGAGCCAGTGCAATTTCGGTCACTACGTTAACAAAGCTGGCCCGATCGCCTAACGTCCGAAAGGATTCGGCCATCATGACTTCGGCATTTTTGCCAACAACAACCAGATTACGGGGTTGAGAGGCTACATTCTGCTCACGCGAGTCGGTAATAAAGCGAAGAATGATGGGTTGCTCAACCGTTACGTTGTCTGGTACGTGAACAACTACGCCATCGTTTGCCAGGGCTGTATTAAGCGCTGTAAAGGCATTTTCCTGGTAATCAGCATAATTAGCAAAATGACTGCTGATTAGTTCAGGATTGTTTTTTACCGCTTCGGCGAAATTCGTGATTTGTACCTGATCGGCCGGGCTAACGATATGCGACAGTTCAGGCTGGTAACGACCGTTGACAAAATAAAGAATATTGCCGTCGAGATTAGGGATTTCCAGCGAAACAAGGTCCTGAGCCGTCAGTACAGGCGTACTGTCGAGAACGAAAGCTTCTTTGAATAACCCGCTAACGTTCGAGTATTTCCATTCTTCATGCCGAATGGTAGGAAAACCCAACAAGTCGAACTGATTGAGGGCCGCCCGCCGAAGCTGATGAAATGGCGTTTTACTCTCCCCGTTCATTCGCTCTTCGTTGGTTTTGAAAGCGGCCAGGAGTTGATTCTTAAAGTCGTTATATGATGCGTAAGATGGATTCATTCTTTAAAGTTTTCAGTCTTCAGCTCACAGTTAGCTCACTGATACCAATTTATGCGTCAGCCAACTGTAAACGGAAGACTCACAAACTGTAAACTCTTATAGTGCTTCGGCTTTAATCCAGTCGTATCCTTTTTCTTCCAGCTCAAGCGCCAATTCTTTTGGGCCAGATTTAACAATACGGCCCTGATAGAGGACGTGAACATAATCAGGAACGATATAATCAAGAAGCCGTTGATAGTGCGTGACAACAATCGTAGCCCGTTCTGGCGACCGTAGTTTATTAACACCATCGGCAACGATACGGAGCGCATCAATGTCCAGCCCTGAATCAGTCTCGTCCAGAATGGCCAGCTTGGGTTCGAGCATCGCCATCTGGAATATTTCGTTACGTTTCTTTTCTCCACCCGAAAAGCCTTCGTTCAGCGACCGGCTCAGCAACGACTGATCGATATTAACAAGCTTCATTTTCTCTTTCATGAGTTTCAGAAACTGTACAGCATCGAGTGGGTCCTGTCCCCGATATTTACGGATTTCGTTCATTGCGGTTTTCAGGAAATTCGTCGTGCTTACACCCGGAATTTCAACTGGATACTGAAATGCCAGGAAAATACCTTCGGCAGCCCGCTCTTCGGGAGCCATTTCCAGCAAATCTTTGCCATCGAATAATACACTACCGCCCGTTACTTCATAGTCCTCACGACCTGCCAACACAGATGCTAATGTGCTCTTACCGGCACCATTGGGGCCCATAATAGCGTGAACTTCACCGGCATTGACTTCCAGGTCGAGGCCTTTCAATATTTGTTTTTCGCCAATAAAGGCTTGTAAATTACTGATCGATAACATAATAGAAATATAGCGTGACGGCTAAATGAAGGCGCAAAGATAACAGATGAATCAGTATCTGACCTGTTGGGATAACAAAATCAGCTACTTAAAAGTTGACTCTGCCTTTGCTTATTCTATAATACATACCATTATTCGGGTTTGGATCGAAAAATTAGACTCGGCTTATTGGTCAGACAAGCCGAACGGAGAAGATCTCAATACCTAATGTAGATAGCTGCTATATCCTGTTGATATAAAATAGCCGATCTGATTCTCCAGATCGGCTATTGTGTTTTGTAGAAAAGCAGGCAGTGCTAGTTAGTGAATTCGTCTAATAACGATAGGGACGCACTTTGCTGGCGGACAGCCTTCGCAAGCTGCTGGAGCTGTATAGGTCGCGCTCGCTGTTTTGCCAGCAAAGGTCACTGTTACCGTATGTGAGCCTGTTCCACTTGTTAGGCCGGTCAGTGAATAGGGCACCGACGTAGCACCGGCTGTTACAGTTACCGTTGTCGATACGGCGCCATCTGTAATGGTCGCTGTACTGGACGTAGCATTCGTCAAACTCAGCGTACCAGTAATGGTGTAGCCATTGGTTGCACTCTGACAAACGCCTGGCGTAACGGAAAGGGCTATGCCCAGTGTGCAACTAGCTGGGGCCGTGTAGGTAGTGCTGGTTTGTCCGCAAGACGTAGCAGATGCTACTACGCTGTGAATAGTGCCATCGCTGGATAAACCAGTCAGCGTGAAGCTGGCCGGGCCATTACCTGTCAGGGTTAAGGTGGTGCTACGTGTACCATCGGTGACGGTTACTAGCTGGCTACCACTGGCATTGACTGCCGATACACTACCTGTTAGTGAATACTGGTTAGTTGCTGAGTTGCAGACACCCGGCGTAACGACCACACTAAGTGCACAAGGCGGGGCTACCGTACAACTGGCCGGAGCACTATACGTAACGCTAGCCGTTTTACCAGCATAGCTGACCGTTACTGTGTGTGACCCCGTACCCGAGTTGAGTCCCGGCAGGGTGTAGGGAACCGACGTAGCACCGGCACTGACTGAAACCGTGGTCGTCGCTGTTCCATCGGTGATGGTAGCTGTACCAGCGATGGCATTGGTCAGGGACAACGTCCCAGTCATTGTATATTGGTTGGTGGCAGGCACACAGGCCCCTGGTGTGGCCGAGATCGCTACGTTAACTGAGCAGGATGCCGGAGCGGCATACGTAGCGCTGGCCGTACCACAATTACTTAACGTAGCGTTTACGGTATGACTGCCGCTACCCGTTGCCAAGCCTACCAGGCTGAAACTGACGGCTGTGGTGCTGGTCGTGACGGCGGCAGTTGTGCTGACTACGCCATCGGTGATGGTTAACGTACCGGTTTGAGCACCTGTTAAGGAAACTGTTCCGGTTACGTTGTACTGGTTAGTGGCTGTGTTACAAGTGCCTGGTGTAACAGCCAGACTTAGACCGCCACGAATAACCTGTACGGTATCGCTGCAACCAACTCCTTCCGAAAGAATGAACTTATACGTTCCATTGACACTCATGCCCGTTATCTGGCCGCTCTGGGTGATAGTGGCACTAGTTGGGTTACCAGCCTGAGCAGCCCAGGCTTGTCCGGCAGCAGCCGCAACAGCCGTAGCACTGGTGATGGGAGCACAAATACGTATATCGGAACCCGCATTGGGTTTGACACAATTCTGGACTAGCACATCCACAAGCAGGCTGGCATAGCATCCTTCGGCGCTGTTTACGTTTACTTTATACGTACCGGCATTTACCGTTGTGGCATTCGGTATGGTTGGGTTCGCACTTGTCGATACAAAGTTGTTTGGCCCAGTCCAGTTATACGTAGCACCACCACTGGCAGTTAAGGATATAGTGCTTCCAATGGATACAGGTGAGTTGGAGGTTACTGAAGGCGTAATACCACAGTAAATGCCCAAATCCCAGGTGAGATCTTCTTCCAGTGCGTCCAGCGTAGTGATTGATGTAATGTAAGCTGGGGCTCCCTGATACGTAGTGAGGGTTCCATCAGAGTCAATAGCATCGTTTGAGCCTTGGTTAGCCGGTGAAACAGAGTAGCTGGCCGGTGGGAAGAATACTGCATAATAATTGCCCGGTGTCAGATTGGGGAAGAGGTATTTTCCGCCGTTACCTGTAATGGTAAAGGCAATTTCAGTATCGGTGGCTGGATTGGCTACGTTATCACCATTATCCTGAAAGAGAATCACTTTTACCCCATCTACTCCCTGCTCACCTGCATCCTGAAGACCGTTGTGATTAGTGTCGTACCAGACAAAATCGCCGTAATAAGCAGGAGCAGGGGCGGCTAGCTCAATACCTACTTTAATAGGTTCGGCAGCTAGTAAGGCTACATTATTATCGGTACGAGTAGCTACGAAACCAAACGAATTCCAGGCGATTTCACCATTAGCAGGCGCGTCGATGGGGGCACGCATCGGCCAGGTTAATTCAAGTGAATCGCCAGGGTTAACGATGATGGTACCAAAATCGAATTTAAGCGATTGTACTGTCGTAATGTCGGTAGGAGGAACTGTTGCCCAGTTAGGCGGTGTACAACCGGTAGGGAATGGGGACGGATCGGAGGCTGCTTTCATCTCATCCCGACACGGGTTTTGAGCCGTTGAGTAATAGACGGTAACGCCAGCAGGTGCTGTAATCGGATCGGCCAGGTTGGGCCGCCATTCGCTGTTCCGGTTACTCAGATCAATAACGCCCTTGTCATTTACAAAAGGCAGAATGTCAACAATGGCAACGTTCTTCATGGGAATATTGCCCGTATTCTTCACAATGAGTTTGTAATCGGCTTTACCGCCACGCACGGTAAGTCCTGATGCGGGGTAACGGGAATAGTCCCTATCGAGTTGACCTTTTACCCACTTAATTGACTCCATTGATGCCGAACTCCTGGCCGCAATACCGCAACTCCAATAACTAGTTGGCTGTTTGCCTAACGTATCGGTGGTACGCCCGTTGTTATTGAGATCATACTGATCAATTTGCGTTGTCGGAGCACTTCCGTTATAATGCGTATAAGCACCAATGTTTGACCCACTGGTTAAAAAGTTTAATACGTGTCCCGTTATGCCAATATTTGTCAAACGAAACTGGGCCCGAACGGTAATACCATCTCCACTGGGTAGTATCGTACCTGCTGGGTAAGTCCAGCGAAGCAGTGGTCGGCCTGTACCCGCATAGTTTGGTATATACTCAAACGTTGGCGTAACGGTTAAGCTGGTTGATGCCGTAACCACCGATGCACTGTTTGGTACATACTCAAAATAGCCAGCAGGTTCAGGGAACATCATTAAAACCGGGTTTTCGATGCCAGCACCGCTTGTCAGTGCTGACAGTGAGCCCGCCTGCGTAAAAATCTGACCAATTGGATAAGGGCCTGAGCAGGCTGGCGTATGCGTTGTACGTATAAACGCCTGGGCCGTTGTCTGCGCGGGAGCCAGTGTAACGCTGGTCGCGCAACTTGTTCTGGACGCAGGTATATTGGGCGTACTACTAGTCCAGGAAGCGCAGTTAGTAACAACTGTATTATCTGCAACATTCGGGGCTCGCGTAAACTGCACCTCCAGACAGTTTGCGTTTGATGTTGCGTACTGAGCGAGTGTGGTGTTAGCCGGAAAAGGGGAGATCAGCACAAATTTGAGCCTGGTATAATATACGCTGGGGTCGCCAGCTATTGGTCCAGGTCCAGATACGGTCAATGGCTGCCAGGTAGAACTTACATTGGTTTGATACTCTATGCGACTGAGCGCATTGGTATTACCAGAGCGGCCAGCATAACGAAGCGCAACTGGAATGTCTTCAATGAGTTCAACATTTTCCAGTTCCACATTGCCACTGTTGTTAAAATTAAGGCAATACGAAATAGTTTGCCCGGCAAGAACCGTAGTACTCTGCCCATAATCAAGCCCTTTGGAAAAAGTAGCCTGGACGTTTGGATTGGTCAGGGTACTTGTTTCGTTCAAATCATTGACGCAGGCGTCCGGGTCCAGCTGCATACCGTGGCTTACATGAATTGGAGTACCGCCAAAAGGTGTAAACGTAATGCCAGCCCGATTACTAACGGTTTGTCCTACGGCAAAGCCATCAGCTGTATTGTAACGAACCTTAATGTAAAGAACGTACATGGGGGCCGTCCAGCTTATGCCATTCCGGACAGCATTTAAATTAGGAATGGCAGCGGTTACAATACCCCCACTTTCGGTAATGGTAGTGGGAACGACCGTATTGTTACGGCGAAGTTCAGCACTGACAAATACGGCACCAGCCGGTAGCGTGTCCTGAACCGTAATATTGGTTGAATTCAGATAGCCGTACGTAATATATTCATTGGTACTGACTCGGCCTGAAATTCGGATTAGATAGGTCGTATTATTATCGACAGAAGCCTGCGCCTGCAGTGTTTTCTGCCCGCAAATCATCGGATTTCCGGTAGTTAGGGTAACCGAATAATTTTGTGGACCAGATGTATAACCGCCGTCACTCGTAAATTCGGCAGTGGTAGGAAGTACAGTACCATCAGGAACATTTCCATTAGCCGTAAATAAGCGGACGCCTAATGTTCCATTCGACCCGGAAGGCAGAGGGCTGATGAAGGTAATGGTCAGCTTTTTAGCGCCCGGTGTATTCGTAAATACAAAATTACTCACTGGGGCGTGAACAGTACCGACATAAGAGTCCGCTGCGACGATCTGATCGGGCAGATTTAGAACCATTTTGGCCCCAGTAATACTGGTGGTCGTACTTGACGCAGAATATTTCATCTGCATAGATAACTGGTTACCAGCGAGCATCGTGGTAGTATTGTTCTGCTCGGTGTATTCCAGAGAAAGAGTCACCTGGGCTTTTGTCTGAAAGCTGGTTAGCAATAGTGCTACAAACCAGATCAACCCAAAAAATGCTGTATTGGATTTCGTAGATGATAGAAGCATAGAAAAGTTGATAAAATCGCCCTGCAAGAATTAGTTGTTGATGTACTGCCCTTTCTGCACAAAATGAAGGAGACTTTTAACCCTTGGTTCTAGGTGTGTCGTTGGCAAAATAGTTCTGGAAAATCGTTTAGTTTTCCAGCATTTTTAGGCAGAGTTATGCGAAAGAATAGCGGTACTAGACATGAGCAAGTAGATAGATTACTGAGTTTTCAATCTATGTTCGTCCAGTTGGGCAAAGGTTATGCCACCGCCAGATGTTAAATTTTTCTTGCCAAAATGGGTAAGTCTTTATTGTGTATTATGTGTAATTTAGTTACTTATATGTACCCAGATTATGTAATTGGTCGGCAAGGCGATTTTTTAGCAAATAATATGCCACTTGTACGAGTTTATTTTCTTTATATGAAAGAAATTTTAGTGCATCAATATCAGTGCTACGTTACTTAGTGATGAGTTTCAATACCTGTTTCTTGATATGTTTTAGCAACATATCAAAGTCAACGTATCAGCGGGAGGGCTCATAGCGTAAGCTTAGAAGGTCATTATAGGAATAGAAAAGTAGGTTGGTGCTTCCGCTTTAGAAAGATTAGAAGCAACGAATGCGGAGTAAAAGCAAAAAGTTCTGAATTAGAACACGGCCTAATTCAGAACTCTATACTTACGTGATATAAAGATTAGCGAACTCGTCTAATCGCGATGGGAATGCATTTCGCTGGAGAACAATCGCAGCTAGCAGGAGCATTATAAGTAATACTTTTAGTTATTCCCGCAAAAGAGACCGTAATGGTATGTATTCCTGTCCCCGGTGCAAGCCCTGTTAGCGTATATGGAAGGGCGGTAGCTCCTGCCGCCACGACTACAGTTGTACTTATTCCTCCATCCGTAATTGTCGCTGTTCCTGCCGGTGCATTAGCCAGCGCCAGGATACCGTTGACATTGTATGTATTCGTAGCTGGCGAACAAGTGGTGGGGGTAGCCGTTAAACTTACGTCTACAGTGCAGGAAGCGGGGGCTGTGTACGTAGCACTGGTAGACGGATAATCTGTACCAGTGACTGTTACGGTATGAGAACCCGTACCCGAAGGAAGTCCTGTTAGCGTAAAGCGCGCCAGGGTCTGTCCATCCGTAATTGTTACGGTGGTTGTAGATGTTCCATCAGTAACGATCAATGTGCCTGCTGATGCTGATGTCAAGCTTATGTTACCAGTCAGGGTGTACTGATTTGTTAAGGAATTGCAAGTGCTGGGTGTAACCTCCAAGGCAATTGCACTGGCAGACAAAGGAGCCTGTAGATTTGGATTTGTAGTACAGTTT
>NZ_JAAFZH010000003.1 GCF_010435915.1 Spirosoma terrae
GGGAGCTAATACTATCGTTAGGATAATAAATGAGCCTAATGTATTGTAATGAGTATGTAAACTGGATAGAGTCAACTCATTGAGCACGAATAGACAGACCATTCAGTGCCGAAACTGTGTCTTGGGAAAATCAGTCGTAGACCTAATCAATAGATTGACAGGCACATAAAATCCGCTTATAGGAGTCGATGGATTTTTATTAATGATCATTTAATCCCTCGTTAAGTACTTTTTACTAGAAATTTAATTTGTTCTTTAACTGCTAGTACTACCTTTCGGATCTAAACTGAGTCGACAAAAAGACTGCATGTATGGACTACAGGGGATTCACAATTCGTATGATAGATGTACTTGTTACCAAAGGTACTGATATTAATTACCATATCGTTGGCAAAGATGTAGCCTTTCAGGTCATTTCAAGAACTGGCTTTGTATTAGGTACATTTACTGATATAGACCGGGCCAAAAAGATGATTGATAAAAACGGAAGACGTTGGCAAAAATTAGAAAAACCTCAGGTAAGGGCTCGTGTATTCGCCCACTTACACGATGACCAATTTTTGGTAAGTCTAGCTGTGTAGGAATCGTCTAAAGCCTCAACTATTATTTTATTTGAGTAAGTATTTAATTAAAAAGGCCCTTACCCTTGGTAAGTGGCCTTTTTTGTGTCGTAACCTATTGATAGGAATCGTATGTTGTCTGTCCTACTCCGAAATCTTTATTGCTTTTATCCGGCTCGGTAACCAGACCTGCATAGTGCTTTTACCGCGATTGGCCCACGTATAATAGGGAATGGCCGTAATGGTCTGTGGTTTCGTCTGAATACTGAGCCCATCAGGAGCCGCTTCGACAACCGACAGATTAGCCTGAATTGCCACAACGGGTTCGTCGAGCACCTGGTGCTGTTTGGTTTCGAATGTTGGCTGGGCCGGAACGAGTAAATTCCAGACTTTATCCGCATTGTCAACGCCTTCTACGCAGTAAACCAGTGGGCCACGCTGCAACGCAATGCGGTCCTGGTCGGCTTTCACTTCACTACGGGCCGCTACCTGCCGTACATCCATCGGTAATTTTACCTCCACTACGTCGCCTTTTTGCCATGTCCGGTCAATTACGGCGTATCCTTTTTCTACCTGATACGTAGCAGGTTTGCCATTCACCAAAACTTCGACTTTCGCATTGCTGGCGTTCGTGAATTCATACAGTTTCCCCGGAACCGGTACATTATTGGCCCAGCCTGGAATTCTGACGTGCAGCGCATACGCCACTTTCTTTGCCGGATTGACGGAAATTTTCACGGTACCATCCCACGGATAATTGGTATCAAGTTGAAGCGGTACGTCGGTTTTGCCAAACTTGAACGTCGTGTTGCTGGCTACAAACAGATTTACCCAGATTCCATTCTCCGACCGACCATACACATAATCGCCCAGCGAGGCCACGAGTCGGGCAATGTTGGAAGGGCAGCAGGCCGTGCCGAACCATTCGCTACGTCCGTAATTACCCGCCGACGACAATGGATTTCCGTAGAAAAAACGATCTCCGCTCAAGCTTAGGCCATCCAGCGCGCCGTTGTATAAGCTACGTTCAAGCACGTCGATGTATTTGCTTTCGCCCGTGAGCAGGTTCATGCGCTGATTCCAGAATACCATACCAACCGAGGCACAGGTTTCGCAGTAAGCCGAGCTGTTGGGTAGATCGAAATCATCCGTAAAGCCTTCGTTATGGCCCGATGAACCAATGCCACCCGTCAGGTACATGTTCCGATGTACTACGTCCTCCCAAACGGTGGTCATGGCGTTCATGTAGCCGGGGTCATTCGTTACCGACGCTACGTCGGCGGCACCCGTGTACTGGTACATGGCCCGAACGGCGTGACCCGTAATTTCTTTCTGCTGCTTCACCGGTACGTCGTCCTGACAGTATTTCGGGTTTTTCCACTCGTCCCAGATTTTACCTTTGCCGTAGCCGCGTCCGCGCTGATCCAGAAACCAGTCGGCCAGTTTCAGGTAGCGTTCTTCTTTGGTGAGGTGATACAAACGCATCAAAGCCAGCTCAATTTCCTGGTGACCGCTCACCCACGGCCGATTTTTAACCCGGAACATATTGTCAATATGGTCGGCGAAGCGAATCGCTACGTCCAGCAGTTTCCGTTTTCCGGTGGTGTTGTAATACGCAACAGCGGCTTCGATGAGGTGCCCCGCACAGTAGTCTTCGTGCCGTTCCATATCGGTCCAGCGTTTGTCGAGGCCGGTCAGCGTGTAATAGGTATTGAGGTAGCCGTCAGGCTGTTGAGCGGCTGCAATCTTGTCGATCCATTCGTCGGCTTTCTGTTGAACGGCGGCATCAGGGAGGTTTTTGAGCGAATAGGCCATCGCTTCAATGGCTTTATACACGTCGCTGTCGTCGTAGTAAATACCCTCGTGCTTTTCGCCCTGTTTGCGGGCTACTTTTTCGAAATTGCGAATACGTCCGGTTTTCTGCTCGGTCTGCGTAATGCAGGCCTGCAACGTAGCAGTCGCCACTTTGTCGAGTTTCGGTTTCCAGAAATTATCGGTAATTGTAACCTGTGAGAAACCAACCGGCTCAAACCGGCGAACCATCAACTGCGCTTTGGCTGATAACGTAGCGAAAGTGAGTGCGGCTACACTAAAGGCAACTTTATTTATCTTCTTCATTTTAGTTATCGCTTTGGAACGCAGATTATTATGATTGAATATGATTTAAAGAATCTTAAACGATCATACTGATCTGCGTTCTATTTTGCCTATTATTTTCTTACCACCGGAAATTGCGAAATGCGTAGATTGGTACATCCGTACGGAATTAACGTAATGTCTTCCAGTTCTTTAGCTGTCTCTAGTTGATACGTCAGACTATACGGAATCGGCCCCGTCATTTCGTTATAAATGCCCCACGACGGAATCCGGCGACCTTTGGTTTTGATCTGCAACGGCGCACTTTCCGGATTCCACGGATAATCAGAAACCGGCTTCACCTTTTCGACCGTATACTGGTCTTCCAGTTTGTTCTCCGGCACCTGAACCAGCGCGTAATTCCAGGGCGTTGTTGGGCGAAGTTCGTTGTACGTAGCGCCGTATTCAATAGGGTCTTTGTCATTTTTTACGGTCGTTACTTCGTCGCCAACTTTCAGTGCATACGTAATAGGCCCACGCTCAACCGACATCGAGTTCTCGTACCACGTATTTTTGAAAATGTGCATTGGTAGTTCCAGTTCTACTACGTCGCCCGACTTCCATTCCCGATTGACTTTTACCACCTGATTCCCTGCTGGCTCCTGCACGACTTTTCCGTTGATTTTTATAGTGGCTTTCTTACACCAGGCCGGAATGCGCAGATGGAAGGGGAACGTGGCGTTTTTCGACGGATTGACGGTGAACCGAATTGTTTCCTCGAACGGATACCCCGTTTCTTCTTTTACCGCTACGTTTAGGCCGTTACTTAGGTCAATTTTCGCTTCACTGGGCGAATAAGCCAGCGCGGCAATGCCTTTGTCAGACGTAGCATAGAAGAGATTCTGTACGAATTTAGGCCAGCCCTGATGCATGTTCGACGTACAGCACGGATAACCCGACAAAAGCCCAAAACAAAGGTCAGTGCCGCCGTGATTGACATCGAAGTTGCGCGTATGCCGCGTTGCCATCACCTGATTGGCCTGCTGAAAATACTGACGGGTCATGTAATCGTCAGACGCTTGTGTCGGCAACGCGTTAAACGCCACTTTTTCAAGCTGGTCGGCATACGCTACGTCGCCAGTGATTTCGAGAATGCTTTCCAGCGAAAACATCATTTCTACCGCCGAGCAGAGTTCCGAACCCTGCGTTGGGTTATTGCCGTGCAACGCTTCGTCGCCACCGTAAAGACCATGCGCCATGCCGTTGTATTTCCGAATGTCGGCAAAGCCTTTTTTCGTAGCGTCGAGGTATTTTTTGTCCGGGTGATGCTGGTAATAAATAATTGGTTCCTTGATGCCCTGCGCCAGATTCACGCAGTGAATGCTACCGGCTCTTGATAGAAAATCGGTGTTCAGAAAACCGTCGGTGTAATCAAATGTTTGTTTATGAACGAGATCGCCGAGGTCAAGCAGGAATTTGTCGCCCGTGATGTTGTAGAGCCAGTAAATAACGGCTAGATTATCGCCACCCCGATAGCGCGCCCAGAACGTCCAGTGATCGAGCGGTTTTTTCGGCAATTCCTTCAACTGATACTTGAAATAATTGGTCATCAACGTAATGACGCGCTTATCGCCCGTAGCTGAATAGTATTGTTTCAAAATCTTCAGCATCACCATTTTAGGCCACCAGTCGCGGCTGTTGTCGCGCTGAATACCGGGTTCAGGGCCGTAATCTTTCGACGGACCAAAATAACCGTCGGGCTGCTGACTGTTCAAGGCCCATTCCACCCAAGGTTTGGTTTTTGCGATTAATGCCTGATCGTCAAGAATATAGGCTAGCGGCAACAGTCCGTCAATCCAGTACGGGCCGCGTTCCCATTGATCGCCATCGCCACCGAGCCAGCCATTCCGTTGATTCATCACCAGCGGATACAACTCATCGAGCTTACCCGTAGCGCCGTTTTTCTGACGTACCAGCATTTCTTTCAGCCAGCCCTGCGGTTTGATAGCACCCAATGGCAGTTCACTATATGGATTCTGACGCAAAGGAGCCCGGCTGCCGGTGTAGGCAACTGGCTGCGTTTTACTGGTGTTTCCCTGCCCAATCGCCGTTAACGACAAACTGGTTAAAAGCAGATGAAGCGTAAGTCTAATGTTCATGCAGACGTACTAACTAGGTTAATTGCTAATTGATTAAATCGAAATGGTAACGGCCAACTGGCCTGGATTACTGTTGTACTGTTGTTTACCACCCCCTGCCCCCTCCTAAAACAGGAGGGGAACGTACAGAAACGACCCTGCTCACGAACCCCTCCTGTTTTAGGAGGGGGCAGGGGGTGGTGAATATCTTTCGCAGGATTTCGTTTAAATGTTTATAGCAACTCGTTGTAAAGTGGGCGTAAAAGCCTTTTCTACTCCATTCACAAAGACCCGAAAGCCAGTGCCTTTGCCATATTTCTGCCCGGTTTTATCGTATAGAACTGTAATGGTTTTGCCGTGATACGCTACGTTGTCCAGACAGAAATAATCCCATGTAGTATCGGGCAAAAGTGGATTGATAACCAGTTGATTGCCATGTTGCGGACGAATGCCGACCAGGCCCGAGATCACGTGATCGCAAAACGACGAGTGGTTATAATCTTTGCCGCGTTCCTGACCGCCTTTTTTGGTAGACCAGCTTCCGTTTTCCATAGTCGACAGGCGCGTGCGTGAAATCCAGTCGCCGGTATACGGATTCAGGTTTTCGTCGATCCAGGGAACGCGCTCGCCATCGGGCAAAAAGCGTTGCTGCGAACGGCTGTAGGTTGTGAGCAAATTCCAGAAATCACGTTTGGTCATTACGTTCTGCTTGTAGTCGTTGAGCAGATTAGCCAGCGAGGTCAACGTAATGGCGGTTGAAAAAGGCCAGCTCGGGCCATTCCACTGGCATTCGTGCCCTTCGTAAGCCAGCCGAAAACCGGGATGCCGTTGCTCGGCGGTGGTTGGTCCATACGGTGCCCAGAAACCTTGTTCGTCGGTAAGCTGTACCCAGGCAATGGCGTGTTTTTCGTCGGGAATCGAAAAATACCAGGGCGTAAAACCGTGCAGTTCGCGTACATCAGCGCGGGTCAACGTACCGGTTCCGCGCGGAATGACCTTAAAAAATTTGGCTTTGTCGTCCCAGAGTTTCGTCAGAATCTGACTACGTATCACGGCTGCCCGTTTGGTGTATTCACTCGCAACGGACTGGTTTCCGGCCATTTGCGCAATGGTTGCCAGCGCCTTCGCATTGCCATACATATAGCTGTTGATAGTGGCTCGGTATCCCTGATTTTTCTGGCCAATCAGGCCTGCGATAGAAATTTCCATGCCGTCGCGGTTATCGGTTTGCCAGAATAACCCGGTTGAGTCGAGCCGCATTTTTTCCCATTCCTTAAAATCGTTGAGTAAATCAGGAAGCAGATTGGTCAGGAACGTAGTGTCGGGATGAACTTTGGCAAACGAATTGATGGCATCGGCCGCCCAGGAACTATAGGAGCGCGGACTGGCTCCACCCCGAAACCAGAATCGGGCGTACTGTTTCAGATACGTAGTGTCGCGAAGCCAACGCCCTTCGTAGAAATGATGACCAGCCGGACAATTGATGGAATTGTACTTACCCGCCCAGTTTACGTCGGGTAAAAACTCCGTGATGATGTAGCCCGCTGGTGTTTGTTTGAGGTGTTTCCGATACGTCCACCACCGGAAATAGTACGTTTGCTCCAGTTGCTTGTCCGGGCATTCGAACAGTGGAATGTTCTGCGAGAGAAAATCCCAGGCTTTGTCGTTCGGAATCAGTTGCTTGTATAGCTCGTCGTCATCTTTATTAAACGCTGTTATGTAGGGTTTGAACGTATCGGTTTTCAACACAACATTCTGCGCATTGACGAACCGATTTCCACACAGAAAACCCAGCAACAGGCTCCAGAGAAGTACTTGCTTTTTCATTGATGAGTCTTTTGTTTTTAGTAGCCTGGACGTCCACGTCCGGGTGTAGAAAAACGCTTCTTTGCTCACCCGGACGTGGACGTCCAGGCTACTAAAAAAATAAATGTCAGTTGCCTAATGGACTCTTGCCCAGATCTTTGGACGTAGCAACGGCAATGACGCGGCCTTTATCGCCGACGGCATTGTAGAAATGATATACTACGCCTTTCCATTTTACGACCCAGGGTTTGTGCGCGTAGGTTTTGTCGTACGGTTCCGTTGGGGCAATTAAATCGGCTCCGTCCCAATCGGTCCAGTTCACCAGATCATACGAGCACGCAAACCGCTCGAATGCGCCGGGTTTCCAGAATGCGCCGAAGTAAAACATGACGTAGAGATCACCAATCTTCGTAATCTGTGCATCGCCACAGATGCCGGTTTTGCGGGTAATCAGCGGCTCCTGACCGTAGCGTTTCCAGTGCGTCATGTCGTTGGAAACGGCCATGGCAATGTTTTCGAAACCGTTGCCTTTCGCATCGGGCTTTGTGCCCTTGGCGTTGTAATACATCACGAACGGATAGCCCGTTTTCTTCGCTTTATCCCGGATAACCAGACTTTTATAAATGGTTTTGTCATCGTACCAGCGCGCGTCTTTGTCGACTGCCGACAGCACAGGGTCAGGCAATCGCTGGACTTCGTCGGGCTTGGTCAAGTCGCTGGACGTAGCGATACCGATGCCCAGACGACCCGCTTCGTAGCCTTTTTCAGAACCACCCAGATACGACATCCAGTACTTATTCTGGTATTTCTCGACGTCGTACGTACCGCCCCAGTCCGTGTTGACCAATGCTACGTAACCGGCTTTCTGCGTCGCATCCCACGTATTGTTGGTAAACGACATGAGTTTGCCTAACATAGTCCATTGCAGGAGATTAGCGCTTTTGGCGAGCCATGTTTCGTAGCCTTTGCCATCGAAAATAATGTAGGTCATGTACCAGTTAGTACCCTTCCGAAAAATGGTCGGGCTATCGACCATCCGGCCTTTGTCGGGTTGGGGCAATACGATACCGTATTTGTAAGGTGTTTTTATCTTGTCAAAGACTCGTTGCATCGCTTCTTTCGACACCGATTGTGCGAACGTAGTGAAGCTGATAAGTAGGAGAAATGCACTGGTAATCAGACGTATCATACGGGAGTTGTTGATAGAACGCAGATTTTTATGATTTGCAAGATCTTAACGAATCATAACGATCCTAAAAATCTGCGTTCTATTGACGTAAAGAAAGCTATTTATAAGCCGGATTCTGTTCCAGTTTTGGGTTGGAGTTAATCGCAATTTGCGGAAGTGGGAAAACGGCCCGATGCGTACCACTTGGTTTGTGCGATAGCCAGCTTTTGGTGGTATAAATACCGTAGCGAATCATATCCCGACGCCGGAAACCTTCCCAGGCAAACTCCCAACCCAGTTCATCGAGCATACGTCCGTATTTAATGGCTGTCTGATCGCCTGGATCAACCACTTTGTAATTTTCTACGTAGCCGTATTGGTAGCTGCTGTTTTTCTCCAGATCGGCGCCCGTAACGGTTGCTTTAGCCGGAGCCGACGTGAACGCACGACTACGAATCTGGCTCACAATTGTAGCCGCATCGGCACCTTTGCCGGTACGTAGCAGACACTCGGCCTGCATCATCAGAACCTGCGAATACCGGAAGAAGGGGAAGTCGGTGCTGAGGCTGGCCAACGCGCCATTTTTTACCTCAAATTTATTCATGCGGTACCCTTCAGCTTCGCCCGTATACAGGCCGTCGGGAATTTCCTTGGTCAGCACAATGTCTTTACCGGCCTGATCGTAAGAGCCTTTCAGGGGCGTTACGCCATCGGCGGCAAACTGCGGGCCCATCATCCACGTAGCGGCCAATCGGCCATCGGCGGGATCATACGTATTGATAAACTGCGGAACACCTTTGGCCGAACCAGCGCCCCAGGGCGTATCGAGCATATTGAACTTATTTTTCAGCGAGGCATGCCACGAGAACATCTCGACGTTGAAACCACCCGCCAGATTTTCATCGAACGGAATGGCAAAAACGATTTCAGGCGAGTTCTGATTGTTGGTGACAAACGGCGCTCTGAGTGAGGTTTCGAGCTGATATTTCCCGGAGGCAACAATTTCCTGGCATTGGGTCAGGCATTCCTGCCATTTGGCCGTCCCTGTATACACTTCGGCGTTTAGATACACGTTGGCCAGCAGCGTTTTAGCCGCCCATTTGTTGAATCGGCCGTAGGTCAGCGTACTACGTTCTTCGCTTAGATTCGGGATGGATTCGGTCAGTTCTTTCACAATGAACTCATGAATGTCTTTGCGAGCCGTTTTGCCTTTCAACTCATCGGAGCGGTCGGCAATGAGTGGTACGTCGCCGAAGTTGTCGCACAGCAGCCAGTAAAAGAACGCACGGGCCGACCGCACTTCCGACACAAGAGCCTCTTTAGTAACGCCCGTTGGAATGGCAATTTTACCGCTGTTGAGCTGGTCAATGATACGGTTTGAATTAATGACGCCAGCAAAAAAGCTATTCCACATGCTGTTCATCTGTGGATTTTCGGAGTTCCAGGTGTGCAGGTGCATCCGCTTGTAAATACCGCCATCGTCCCAGCCCGACGCATTGGCGGGCATCACAATGCCATCGGCAGTCGACTCCTGCGCCATGTAGTAATTGGTGTGCGACATCAGCCCCCGCATGTTGGCGTAAACGATGCTAATGGCTTTGTATGCGTCGGTGTACGCATACGACTCCTCCGTTACTTCAGAATAGATTTTCTCGTCGAGATCGTTGTTGCAGGCACTCAAGGTAAGCCCCACCAGCGTAACCGTAAAGAGATATGGTTTAAGGAATTTCATAAGTTCGGATGTTAGGAAATAAATGACTCAAATCAGAAAACGGCTAAAAACTGCCTGGAAATTAGGTTTGTTTAACCTGAGGACCCCTAAATCCCCTGAAGGGGGACTGTGCCCGCTCCGAGAGGAAGTCCCCTTCAGGGGATTTAGGGGTTTTGGGCAGTTTGTCAGAACGTGAACATGGCTCCTGCGGTATAACTCGTGGTAGCCGGATAGCGATTCTTATCGTCGATACCCGGGAATAGACCACCTATACCCACTTCTGGATCGATACCTTTATAGCCAGTGATGGTATATAAATTAGCCGTCGACAGATAAACCCGTCCGCGTTTTACGTACTTGCTTTTCAGGTTCAGGTTATAGCCCAGCGTTACGTTGTCGATCTTCCAGTAGTTACCATTTTCGAGGTAATAGCTCACGTAGTTCAGCGACTGATCGTCGGCCAGTGGGCGTTTGCCGTAGATTGGATCGTAGGCGTTGGTACGCAGGTTGCCGCGCGTCAGCATAACGGGCGCGCTCCAGAACATTTCGGTCATGTTCAGAATCTGGAAACCAAACGCACCCCGCATCGTTACGTTCAAATCGAAATTCTTATACGTAATGGTGTTGTTCCAGTTCAGATACCGTTTTGGTAAACCATTGCCAATAACCTGTTTGTCGTCGGCCTGCTGCTGCGCGATGGGTTTGGGTTTGCCGTCTTTGCCTTCGATAATCCAGCGACCCGCTTCGTCGATATCGACCGTTTTAAAGCCCCAGAAATTACCAATGGGTTGCCCAACCTGCACGCGGTGCGTAGTTTGCTGAATGGGTTCGCCCGTGTTGCCCGTGTCGAAATAGCCGCTGGCGAGTGCGAATTTGTCGTTCGATAACGAAAGAATTTTGTTGGCGTTGGTCGAGAAGTTGACCGATGTTGACCACTGAAACGACTGTTTCTGGATGGGTATCACGTTCACCTGAACTTCTACACCTTTGTTCTGCATCGAAGCCGCATTGGCCGTGATGGTGTTGTAGAGATAAGGGGGCGTAGGCACCGGAAAATTGGCGATCAGATCACGCGTGGTACGTTGGTAGAGGTCAATCGAACCCGAAATCCGGTCGTTCAGGAAACCATAGTCGATGCCCAGATTGATTTCTTCTTTCCGCTCCCAGCGCAGATCGGGGTTGGCGTTGTTCGATGGGTTGATGGCCTGAATCCATTGCCCGTTTATCAGCGCATACGTATTGAAATTGATTTTGTTCGGCGATAAGTATGAGCTGCCCGGCTCGGTGCCCGTTACGCCATAACCGGCCCGCAGTTTAAGGTTCGATATAGCTCTGATGTTTTGCAGAAACGATTCGCGCTGCAAATTCCAGCCCACCGAAAAAGCCGGAAAACTTCCCCACTTATGGTTTGCCCCGAACCGCGACGACCCTTCATGACGAATACTGGCCATCAGCAAATACTTGTTCATGAAGCTGTAATTGACCCGAAAGAAATAACTGATTAGCTTATTTTCTTCCTGAAACGAGCTTTCGGGGGCCTGACCTCGTTTGAGAGCCAGACCGGCACCGATGTTATTGTACGAGAAATTGTCGGTCGGAAAATCCCAGTTCTGCATCCAGTACTCTTCGGCGTTGTATCGGCGCCAGGTATGACCAGCCAGCAGGGTGAAATTGTGGTCTTTCAGGGTCTTGTTGTAATTGGCGGTCAGCTCAAATAAATCGTCCTGCGTGCGAGTGGTGCCACGCGAGGCAAAACCGTTACGTCCGCTCCGTGCCGTTGAGTAGTGTCGTTTGGTTTCGTAATAACCACGGGTGCTGTTGAACAGATCGCGGGCAAACAAGGCTTTGATTTCCAGTCCGTCAATCGGTGCCAGCGAAATGGTGCCGTAGGTCCGGAAGTTGTTGTTCCGGTTTTCGCCCTGCGATTCTTCAATAGCCGCCAGCGGGTTCATGTAATCGGTTTTGTCAGTACGTTCGGTCCAGTTGCCGTTGGCGTCTTTGATCGCTTCCGTGGGGTTAAAGGTTAGCGCATTCCGATAAACCAGTCCTGAATACGTACCACCATCAATAGAAAAGTATTTTTGCTGGTAACCACTCAGGTTGGCGTTAATTTTCAGGATGCCGTTGAACATGCTGTGGTTGACCTCAAGACGCGGAAACAAGGTCATGTTATCCGACTTTTTCATAATCCCGTTGAGACCCCGATATTCCAGACTCATGATGTAGTTGGTGCTTCGGGAACCACCCCGCAGACTGATATTATGCACCTGCGACAGTGGCTTTTGCGTCACCTGATCGAGCCAGTTGGTGTTATTGCCGTAGTCGATAGCGCCCGGTTTTTTCTGCGCCACCAGTTGCCGATACTGGTCGGCATTCATAAAACTGAGTTGCCGGGTTTGCCGCTGGGTTGTTACGTAGGAATTGATTTCGATGGTTGGCGGTGTTTCGCCTTTCACTTTCCGAGTTGTAATCAGAATAACCCCGTTGGTGCCGCGCGTTCCGTAGATAGCTGCCGCCGACCCATCTTTCAGTACGTCGATGGATTCAATATCTTCGGGCGCTACGGTGTTCAGTGTGCCCGGTACACCATCGATCAGAATCAGTGGAGCCGAGCTGGCGTTGATGGTCGCGTTACCACGTAGCGAAATCTGAGCCGTTGAGGTGGGGTTGCCGTCGGGCGTAATCACGCTCAGACCCGCCACTTTGCCACGTATCAGTTGGGCCGCATCCTGAACGGGGCCTTTCACGAAATCTTCGGCTTTTACGCTGGCAATGGCACTCGTAATCTGCTCCCGTTTCTGCGTACCGTAACCCACAACGACTACTTCATTCAGTGTTTTCTGATCAGGCAGCAACTGCATATCGATTGTCGATCGGTTGCCTACCTCCACTTCTTTATTCTGATAACCGACAAACGAGAATACCAACGTAGTATTCTGATCCGGTACGTTGAGCCGGTAACGCCCATCGGCATCGGTGGTGGTGCCCCGCGTTGTACTTTTAATGACCACGCTCACACCAGGTAACACTTCGCCCGATTCGCCCGTAACCACCCCGCTTATAGCACGGTCGGCTGTCTGGATTGTACTGGCCGTTTGAGCCGGTAGCGATTGTAACAGATTAATGGTTGACTGTTGGGGTGATACGTTTGAGCTCAGCGTTTCCACGAGTTCTTTATCCGTCAGCTTCGATTCTTCGCGAACCGTCAGGATCACATACGTAGCCTTGTTCACTTTCTTGAAACGCAGACCAACCGGTTGGAGCAGGTTCGACAGATTTCGTTCCAGCGATTTGCCCGACTGAACCTGCCCCGACGATACCGAGATGCCTTCCAACAGTTTCTCTTCGAAAAGAATATCAATGTTGTACTGTTTTTTTACCTGCATCAGCGCGTCACGTAGCGTAAGCGTGCCTGGGGCCGAATACGAACCGGCCTTGTCTGCGTTTTTGATGCGATTTTGCGCTAGTAACTGGGCTTTCAGGGGTGGAATATTAAATAGATACCCCGTTATTCCCGCTACGGTTACGAGAATTCGTATGAGTTGGGTCATAAGGAAAAGGAAGTTAAGGGATTGACTTAGGTAAGGAGGTTAGCACATAGGTTGGCACCGAATCCCGATCTACGGTCGGATCGGGCTGTTTGGTTTGGGTAATCTGTACGTTTAGAATATCGGCAAGTACCTGAAGCACGCTCATCGCTGAATTGGCCTGAAACGTACCACCCAGCGTCCGTCGGGACAAGGCCGGATCAGACACCACTACGTTCACGCCAAAATGTTCGCTGATTTGATAAGCAATCTCGGCCACCGATGTATTTTCGAACATAAACCGGCGGTGTTTCCAGGCCTGATGAGTAGGTAGTTGTTGCTGATGACGTAGCGAAAAATGACCTTCCTGACTCAACGTAGCAATATCGCCCGGCAACATAATAACGGGTTTGGCGGTAAGGTCTCTCAACTGGCGCAGTTGTACCTTCCCCTGACTCAGCACCACTTTTGAGCCGCGCTCCCGGCTGTAGACAATAAACTCAGTACCAAGCACCTGCACTTCGAGCTGGTCGGGTGTGCGAACGATAAACCGCCGATGATCGGGCATGTGCTGGATGGCAAATTCGGCTTCGCCCGTTAGTTGCACTTCCCGCTGACCGCTGCCGAATCCGAAACGAGGGACTGTCAGCACCGAATGCGCATTCAGGCTCACGCGGCTATTGTCGGGCAGACGTATCGTTCTAACCTCGCCGTAACCCGTTTCGTAGCGTTTGTAATACCATTCGTTACGTAGCAGATAAGCCCCCGCCACCAACATGACGCAGGCTGCGGCTACCCACTGAACAAATCGAAATCGGCTGACAAACGAGCGAACGACAGGCTCTTCAGTCAGAGTTATATCGTCGGTCTGAGGCTCGATTTCCTGAACAAGTTGTAGCGAACGAGCGTAGGCCGCTTCTACATTGGGCGTAAACTGCGGATTGTCGCGCTCCCACTCTTCGAGCCATTGGAAATATAGCTCCTGGCTGTTGGGGTCGGCAAGCCACTCCTGAATCAGTGTATTCTGCATGGGAGTGGTTTTACCTTCAAAAAAATTCCAGATGATTTGCCGGGATAGTGTCGTTTTCATAGGTTGAGCAGGGTTAGACGTTGAGTAAAAGGGCGCTCAGCGGGGTGCCGCCCAGCGGAATGCCGCCCAACTGTTTTATTCCCTGTTCAAGCGACCAGCCGCCAAACCCGATCAGCAGCGTTATCAGGCCGTAATCCTGAAGTGATTTTCGTAAAATGGCAAATACTTTGGTGATGTGCCCTTCTACGGTTTTGACCGACATCTGCAATTCATCGGCAATGGCCGCGTTACGTTTCCCCTCGAACCAACTCATCATGAATACTTTCTGGCTTTGCGGAGGTAAGGCCCGAACAATTTTTTCGATGTTGAGATAAAGCTCGTTGAATTGCAGTTCCTGCTGGGGTGTTGTGGGCGTCGATTCGGTAACGATTTCCGATAAATCAGCTACTGGCACCTCACGGCCAAATTCTTTCCGTAAGTGGGCAAAAGCAGCATGCCTGACCGACGTAAACAAGTAAGCCCGATACGACGTAGTAACAACCGTATGCAATTGCTTTTGCCAGAACTGACTGAAGAGGTCAATCACTAAATCCTCGGCCAGATCGCGGGAGTACACAAACCGAACGGCGTGGTTGCACAGAGGCTGATAATACCGCTTGAATAACAGCTCGTAGCCTTTCCGTGGATCGTTCTCAAACGTCTGTCGGATAAATAGTTCTGAGTCGACGAAAGCCGGCGACGGAGCGTCCGAATCAGACGCATCAGACGATGTCCAGCGCGGTTGCTCGGACGGATTGGTACGTTCACTAAAAGACTGGCTATTCATGCAAGGGTCAGTCAGAGGGGTTCATCTATAAGAGTATTTTTGGCTGGGGTAACCCTTGGTGTGAATGCAATTATTTTTAAGAATTTCTACGAATTGTGCTAATCTGCTACGTAGCGGGCGTTTTTTGTGGGAGATTTTCTGAACAAGTTGAAAGCCCGTTACGTAGCTGTGGACATTGACAAGACTTTAATAGGATAATCTTGTCGGATTTGACCTGACCACCCCCAACCCCCTCCTGTTTTAGGAGGGGGCTTTAGACTCAAGAGCTTTTTTTTAGCCCCCTCCTGTTTTAGGAGGGGGTTGGGGGTGGTTTCTACGTTCTCCAAAAACACTGCGTAGCAACCACTACACTTTTTTGAGCAGCTTCATACCAAAACCGGGTGCTGGCGATGGAATGAATTTACCGCCTTCGATTTTATACGCGCCGAAATCCACTTCCTCACACGTAGCAGGTACACCTTCGATGGTAGCGGTGTTGCCAAGGGCTCCGGTCAGGTGGGAGCAATAATATGATTTCAGTAATTCGCCGAACGCGTGTGGTGATGCCAGAATGCCCATCTTTTTGAGTTCGGGCATGAGTTTCCGCCAGGGCGTAAAGCCATAACCAATCATATCGGTAAGATGTACGTCGAGGAGTTTTTTCTCTTCCAGTTCACGTAGCAATTTCTGATCGGGATTGGCTTCGCCATCGGCCAGAAGCATTTTCGGCATGTTCACGTTGGTCCAGGCGCGTAGCTTCTGGTAATCGGCTACGGTTTCGGCAAATGGCTCCTCAATCCAGAATAGCGGAATATCGCGAACCCCTTCCAGATAGTTGATGGCTGTATCGATAGTAAACCCGTCGTTGGCATCAACCAGTATTTCGCAATCCGGAAAAGTTTTGGCCACCAGTTTGGTCACTTCAATGTCGCGTTTCAGGCCTTCGTCTTTGGGCATCCAGATATTTCCCCGGCCAATTTTAAGTTTCAACTGCCGATAGCCAAGATCATAATCGTGTTTGCAATTGTCGAGGAGCTTGTCTAATCCATTGGCAAGCGTTTTAACAGAGCCTTCTTTAGGTTCCAGCTCATCGAAATAAATCATGCCGCTATAGCACTTGGTCAGAATTGGTTTTTTCCGGCCGAGCAGTTCATAGACCGGCTTTTTGAGAATCACCCCGGCCAGATCGTGAAGCGGTACGTCGAAACCCAGTGCTTTGGCATCCGTAACGCCCTCCGACGGTATAAACACCTCCGATACGCGCTTGCCTTTCAGGTAAGCCGTTAACTCGTCTTCCCGTTTGCCGTGCATACCCCAGCCAACCGCGCCCTGATCGGTGGTCAGTACACAAACGCCTACGTTTGGGCCATATCCATGAATATCGCGCCGACCATTTTTGCCGACAAAGCGGGGCCATTTCAATTGTACTTTCGTATAACTGACATCGGCGATCTTATGCGTAGCAAGCTCGTTTGAATCCGCGTAGTGGGTAGCCCAGTCGGTTGTCTGCGCAGCCAGTGGCGAACTCAACGCTATGGCCGATGCGGTGCCCTGCGATAGTTGAGTAAGAAATTTTCTTCGTTTCATCGGGTTTGGAACAGCTATGTGATGGCTGAATAAGGCAGAAAACGAAAAAAACTCATGATCAACTTTATACCTGATTACGAATTGATTGTCTTGAAAAGATGAATAATATAGGGATTCCTGTAGCGTAAATACAGGAATCCCTCCGTTTTGGCGGGTTTCTTCATTGACCAATTTTGTCGGGTACTTACAGGCAAAACGATGGAAATTAATGCGGAGATGATTTGGCCACTTGTTGTTTTCGTTTTAGTGGCTGCGATAGGCATTCTGGGTGTGGTAATGGCGATACAGTCCTACAAGCAACTCCTGTTCTATAAGGAGTTGAACCGCCGGGGGCAGACGGTTATGGGTAAAATAGTCAGAATAAGAACGGAATATGGCGGCTACGATTCGTCCGATACGTATTATCCGGTTTTCTCCTATCAGGTAAATGGACAGCATTACGAAGTGGAAGCGCATCCACTATTTTTTGAAAATTTTACGGTAGGTCAGGAAATGCCGTTACGCTTTCTACCGGAAAGTCCAACCGAATACACCTGGCGAAAAACCCTGACGTTCAGTGTTATTCTAATTCTCGTTGGCGTTCTTTTAGCGGTTGGTAGCGTAGCTTTTCTCTATAAAATTGACCTTGTCAGTAAGCTGTTTCAAGTGTCAAATAATGGCTGAATGGTAATTGTATTCGCTTGCTAGCTTGCGTATGAGCTACTAGCCGAGCCGTCGGTACTCTAAAATGATGATTTGTTACTGGTAAGTTAAATATGATAACAATACGCGTGGGCTGCCGGTTGATTAAATACAATAGGCAATTTTCAAGCTCAATAAGCCAGGGTGTTTATACGTCCTGGCTTATTCGTGAATAGTCTTTTTGTAGGCTATTGGCGTAGTATAGATGATTACAATGTTTAGGTTAGATAGGTAAGCCAGGCTCACTAGGGTCTGGCTTATTTGTTAATGATCAATTAAGCTATTCTCCTCGTAGTCGATTTAAGGCGCGGGCACTCGCTTCAAAAGCGGCTTTTACGTCATTTCTCAAATCGATATTTTCTTTTAGATGACCCGTCAGAATATAGAGCAGGGGCAAATCGGGATAGGCCCTGCAGAGTGCTGATAGATGGACATCTTTCATGGAAGATACCCGGCCAATCATGATGTTATCCAGGGTTCCTTTGGCGATGCCAGAGGCTATCGACACCTCTTCGATGGAGACACCGATCCGTTTAAATTCCTGCCTCAGCCTACGTCGAATTTCAGGGTCGCTTTTCACACTTGTAACAAATTAAGAAGGTGAAAAAGTAGTGTTACTGAATAAGTTTTACGCAAATCTAACAAAAAACACTTGCAAAAATTGTTAGTTATGCGTAATTTTAATACGAAATATTTGTTAGACCTAACAAAATATCGTCCACTATCCAAACAGAATTTATCGCTAAAACACGACTACTATGCATCACTACGTTGAGCAGTTTCATGAAATTAATGGAATGGTATCGGGTCGAATTGATGTGAGCGAATGCCGGGCTACTCTCCGCAAATCCATCACACATCGGATTAAGTCAGAAAGCAGTCCGGGCTATAAAACCCGGCTGGTGAAGTGGGTAGAGCCCAAACAATGCTTTCCGCCCGTGCTCAGACATAGAGCTGAGTCAGTATCGGCTTTTAGTCGATAAGGGAGGCTTTGATCTTCTGGACCAACCTACTGGAAGCGTAGTATTGGTAAGGCTGGTTTATTATACTGGTAGATTGGCGTAGTAACGTGCCAGGAGTGACGTAACAAAAAATCCCCGATTGACGCGATTTATCCGTCAATCGGGGATTTGGCTTGTAAAAAGGAGGGTTTAGTTAAAACCCGTCGGCTTTTATTTCTTTTTCAGTGATTGCACCATACTTTTTAACTTTCTCCCGAATCGTTTCGGCTTTGCCAATCAATACAAACTGAAGGTTATTTTTAGGGAAATACTGATCTATAATTTGTCGGGTTTTGGCCACGGTCAGGCCATCTACGTTTTTCTGAAAATTATTGATGAACGACTCGTCGAAACCCAGACTAAACATATCCGTCAGCAGGTTGGCCAGCGAACCAGCAGACTCATAGTTCGGTGGGAAATCGGCCTTAACGTAATTCTTGGCCGATAGGAGCGTTTTTTCGTCGATACCCGTACGGTGCAGACTGTCGAGTACATGCAGGGCCATGTCGATAGCCTCGGTTGTGGTGCTGACTTTGGTAAAGGTCGAAATGGCGAAAGTGCCACTATTGCGGTACGTACCAAAACGGCTGCCTGCTCCGTAGGTTAGGCCCGAGTTGACACGTAGCGCGTCGTTGAGCCAGGACGTAAAGCGGCCGCCCAGAATGGTATTCACGACTACCACGGGGATGTAATCCGGATTGTTCTGCGTAATTCCCTTACCACCAATAAGGAACGTAGTTTCACGAGCATCGTCTTTGTTGACCAGCAGAACCCGGTTTTGACTGAAATTAACCGTAGGTTCGGTTAATTTCGGCGACGTAGCAGCGGCTGTTTTCCAGTTGCCAAACAGGTCGGTAATGCGCTTTTTCATCGCTGCTGTATTGAAATCGCCCACGATCGCAATGGCTGCCCGATCGGTGGTATAATTTTTCTGATAGAATTGTCGGGCATCGTTTGCCGTAATGGCCGAAACCGCTGATGGTGTACCCGAAACAGGATTCGCATAGGGGTGGTTTTCGAACACAAATCGATTGAAATACGAGTTAACAACCCCACGCGGACTTTCCTTTTGCTGGGTCAGTTGCAGTAATTGGCGTTGTTTGTATTTATCGAACTCGGCCTGGTCGAAGGTTGGTTTTGTGATCACATCCTGGAGAATGTCGAAAAGCAAATCCTGGTCTTTTACGGCAAATGAGGCTGTGAGTTTGGCCACCTCTTTACCGGCATACGTATCGATGGAAGCACCTACGTATTCGGCTTTTTCTTCGAGCTGCGCCTTCGTATACTTCGAACTGCCAAACAGGAGTGCATCGGCAGTCATGTTGGCCAGGCCGTAGCGGTTACCATCCTGAATGGCGCCAGCGTCAAAAACCGCCGATACGTTAATCAGGGGAACCTCATGTTGTTCCATCAAATAGATGGTAAGGCCATTTTTGAGCTTGAATTTCTGATAGGGGGGGACTTTAAACGTCTGCGCCAGCAACGTTCCGTTGATAAGCAATGCCAGTAGCACCGCAGTTATAGATCTCATTGATAAAGTCTTTTTAAGAAGTACGTTAGTGAGTGGGAGATGTGTCAAGACGACCTCCGGTGGGTAATTAATTCGTTTTTACGGGGTTCGGTTTGGGCTCCGGAAGCAGATAGCCGACGGTACGATTGCGGGCGGTCAGGTAGGTTTTGGCGACGCGCTGCACATCTTCTTTCGTCACTTTTTCGTAGAGAGTCGGCGCTTCGTAGAGTTTCTTGTAATCGCCGAAAAACAACTCATACGTACCGAGCGAATTGGCTTTGCCGTTGATGGTTTCCATGGTATGGTAAAATTCCATCAGCTTCTGATTCTTCAGCTTTTGTAATTCAACGTCGGTAATTCCCTCGTTGACCACTTTATCGATCTGGTTCAACACCGACCGTTCCAGTTGTTCGGCCGTTACGTTACTGGCGGCAATGGCATAAACATAAAACAGATTTGGGTCGAAGGATTCGCCGAAGTTGGTGAATACGCGCGATGCAATAGTTGAGTCAAGAACAAGCGATTTCACCAGTCGCGACGAATTGCCGCCACTCAATATGCCGCTCAACAGGTCGAGGGCGTAGTAATCTGGATGGCGCGCTTCGGGGGTATGATAGGCCATCAGAATATTGGGTGTGGCAATGTCTTTGTAGGTTGTAGCGCGCCGTTCGCCGTTTTGCGGTGGTTCCACCGTGCGGAGACTATCGGGTAATTTCTGCGCCGGTATGGGTTCAATATATTGTTCGGCCAGTTTTTTGACCTGAGCTGCCGTTACGTCGCCAACGACCACCGCTACGGCATTATTGGGCGAGTAATACGTCTTGAAGTATTTTTCCAGATCGGCCTGGGTCCATTTTTTAATGTCAGACTCAAAGCCAATTACCGGAAACATATACGGGTGCTCGACAAACGCTACCGACTTTACCAGTTCGCTCAAAACACGGTAGTTGCTGTTTTCCAGGCCGGTGCTACGTTCTGACAGTACGACGCCCCGCTCGCTTTCCACCATTTTGGGGTCGATGGCCAGATCGCGGATACGGTCCGATTCAAGATCGAAAATAGTTTCCAGCGCTCCACTTTGAAACCAGTCGGTGTAAACCGTAGTATTTTCGGTCGTGTAAGCATTGTTAGAGCCACCGTTGGCTTCCATGACACGGTCGAACTGTTTGGGACCGTATTTTTTGGCACCGTTGAACATCATGTGTTCAAAGAAGTGCGATAATCCTGTGATGCCATGCACTTCATTGCGGGCTCCCACTTTCCAGAAGGTGTAGAAGTTGGCATTAGGGATCGAATGGTCTTCGAGCACCATGAATTTCATGCCATTTTTGAGCGTGAATGTCTGTACATCTTCTGGCTTGGGCTTATTCTGAGCCAGTGCAACACCTGCCAAAAGAATAGCTCCGGCAAGCAGCCCAATTCGTTTGTTCATGAGAATGGTTTATTAGATCTGAAAAAAGTACGATACGATGGATTTGACAATAAGGTTGCTGAATCGGCTTGAACGCTGATTGGTATGATTTTTAAGGTTTACTGTAGCTAAAATGGATTGTTACTACCTGTTCGTACGTGTATTAAAATCGCTATACGCCATAAGAGTCATAAAAATCAGCGGCCTATTGTGAAAGATGGTTAATTACCGGGATTCGTTGCACCAAAATAAACCATTTCAATTTTCTCGCCCGGTGGAATGACTGCTGATCCGACTACGTGCGTGATTTCGAACTGTTGAATGATATCGATCCATTGCGGATGGCTTTTCATGGATACTCGATACGTCCGTATTTTACCGTCGTTCACGACTGGAATAGGAACGTATTGTCCGTTGTAGGGGCGTTCTCCCCGTGGAAAACGTACCGCATTCTGCGTAGGGAAGGACGGGTCGATGGCATCGCCCTGCTGCCCATTCAATAACCAGACCAGGTTAAGTTGATTCTCAGGGCCGCTGTAACTCATCTGAATATACAGCGTGTCTATGTCAGACGCTTTCCAGCTCCCGGCGGGGGAGAGTAGTTTGGTGCCACGGGCATTAAGGGGGCCATTGTCCATTTTGCCGTCGTACGTAATTTTCCAGTTGTCGGTCTTGAAAGGCTCTTTCTGGTCATGTCCACCATCAAAAATATACCAGTTGTTACGTCCGTGCGCTACGTCGAACCGGAAGTCTGGTCGGGTTGAGCGGGGTTGGGTGTACGCAAATTCCCGAATCTGATTTTCAGTGCCGACCAGAATGGTGTATTCTTTCTCAATGATATTATCGCTGTCGAGCGGACTAAAAAGCCGGCCGCCCACGTAGGTATGCGTATCGCCACCTTCCCAGTTTTCCTTGGCCGTGCTGGCTCCCAGCAGATGGTTGACCCGATAATAATACGGTGCACAGAGACCAATATATCGATTAGTACCAATCTCAACGGCCTGCCACGGTTCGGTGATGTGGAAAGGGGTAAACTGCTGAGCAACCGGGTTACCATTCTGAATCTGTTCGATACCGTCGCTCGTTACGGTAGGGCCGAATGTGAACGGCGCAGAGCCGTTGTAGAAACGCACAGATCGGGCTCCGTTGATCATCATAAATGGCCATTCCTGCTCCATAAAGTCGTAGAATGTTTTGTCGGGCCGCTGATGCGTCAGCCGGACTTTAACGTGTACTTTGTTGTCGTCGAGCCGAACCCATTGCTCGTAGAAGAATGGGAGCAGTCGTGCGTCCTGATGAGCCCACGAAAAGCACTGTACTTTCGTATAAACGTATCCGTTAATCAGTCCATGAAATAAGATAGGGGACGGATTCCCGCCGTCGTCGCCGGGCTGTAATGGGTTGTAGCCGATTCCTTTCCAGCGGGGTGAGTCGTCGGCAAACGAGCGTGGACCAGCGTAAGAAGCCAGTCCGGATTCGCGTCCTTTATCACGAAAATTGATCAGATATTGCCCCGTAGTTTTGTCGTAAATCTGAATAGCGCCCCCATACTCTTTGCGGACTTCGAGCCGAAGCGTAGCCGATTCCTGAACGGTGGTGGACCCAATGGTTAGTCCCAGAATCTGGGTGCCGTTGTAGCTGAGCCAGTTAGCGGGCTGGTCGGGAACGGTGTAGGTGAACGGGCCAACCGTGGCGGAGGAAACCGTAGTCGCTGGAGGCAACGTAGTGACGGGCGGAGTGGTACCGTTGCCGTCGCCAGGACCTCCCCCTCCCCCGCCAATTACCGGATCGGGGAGGGGGGCATCCTTACAATTCCATAGACCAACCAATAATACAGCGATCAGCAAAGCGGCACTAACAAAGGAGTTTTTTTTCATACGTAGGAAGACAAACGATGATTCTACACAGACTCTGGCATCTCCTGATTCGTTTGTTCGATAATTACTGGCAATAAAAATAGTGGCCCCGGTAAGGATTGCCAAACCCGGCCCAGTGTGAATAGGAAGGAATAGAGTAAACGGGCTCTAACGGCAGATCGGTAGGCGTTTCGGTTAGCTTTTCGTACCTTTTAGCCCTGATTGTCCGTAAAGAGTCTATTCGTAAAACATGATAAACGTTAGCCTTACCATCTTTTTTCAACTTCTCTGTCTCGTTGCCTTTGCTCAGCAAAACCTTGTTCCTTTCGTCCATCCACTAATTGGGACCGAAAAAATGGGTCATACATTTCCGGGGGCTACTGTTCCATTTGGCGCTGTTCAGCTAAGTCCTGATTCGGATACGTTATCGTACGAGTTCAACGGGAAGTATAACGGCAATGTCTACAACTATTGCGCGGGTTACAAATACGAAGACAAAACAATTGTTGGATTCAGCCATACCCATTTTAGCGGAACGGGCCATTCGGATCTGGGCGACTTCCTGATTATGCCTACGCAGGGCGCTCTGCAACTGAATCCGGGCGTAGCGTCGGACCCGAAAAGTGGCTATCGGTCGGCATTCTCGCACGCCAACGAAGTGGCCGAAGCGGGCTATTACAAAGTGAAGCTCGACGATCATAACATTACGGCGGAATTGACGGCATCGAATCGGGTTGGGGTTCATCAATACACGTTTCCCAAATCCGATCAGTCGCACATTATTCTGGATTTGACCCACGGTATTTACAACTACGACGATAAAGTGGTCTGGACGTTCGTGCGGGTCGTGAACGATACGTTGATAACGGGCTATCGGCAAACCAATGGCTGGGCGCGCACCCGGACGGTTTATTTCGCTCTGTCGTTCTCGAAACCGTTTAAATCGTACGGACAGAAGAATCTGGATAAAGCACAGGTCTACAAAGGGTTCTGGCGCAAGTTTGATCAAACCCGTAACTTCCCGGAAATAGCCGGTAAGCGTATTCGGATGTATTTTGATTTCGATACGGAGGAAGGGGAAAAGATAAAACTGAAAATGGCGTTATCGCCGGTTAGTCAGGAAAATGCGCTGGCTAACATGCGGGCCGAGGTACCTCACTGGAATTTTGATCAGGTGAAAGCCAACGCGCAGGCCGACTGGAATCGGGAACTGAACAAAATTCAGATCGATGCATCGGACAAGGACAAGATTAACTTTTACACCTCGCTGTATCACACATTCGTCAATCCAACAACCTACATGGACGCTAATGGTGACTATAAAGGACTGGATCAGGACATACATAAAGCGACTGGATTTACCAACTATACTACGTTCTCGTTGTGGGATACGTATCGGGCGCTGCACCCGTTCTTTAATCTGATTCAGCCGTCGCGCAATAGCGATATGGTAGAATCTATGATGAAGCATTATGACCAGAGTACGTTAAAAATGCTGCCAATCTGGTCGCATTACGCCAACGATAACTGGTGTATGAGTGGTTATCACAGTGTATCGGTATTGGCCGATGCAATTATAAAAGGTGTCTACAAAGGCGATGCGCAGAAAGCACTGGATGCCTGCATTGCTACGTCGAATCATCGCGATTACGAAGGAATTGGCGCCTATATCGACAAAGGGTATATTCCTGCTACGTTGAATGGTACGTCGGTGTCGAACACGCTTGAATATGCCTATGACGACTGGTGTATTGCGCAACTGGCGAAGAAACTGAATCGGCAGGATGTGTATGATACGTATCGCAAACGCTCCGAAAACTGGCAGAACGTGTTCGATAAATCGATTGGGTTTATGCGTCCTCGTCTGGATGACGGTACGTATAAAAAGGAGTTCGATGTATACAGTACACACGGGCAAGGTTTTATTGAAGGGAACTCCTGGAATTTTAGTTTTTTCGTGCCGCAGGACCCTGCTACGTTGGTGCAGTATATGGGCGGGGCAAAGAAATTTGCGGCTCGGCTCGATACGCTTTTTGCTATGAACCTGCCGGATAAGTTCTTTGCCGAAACGGAAGATATCACCCGCGAAGGCATCATTGGCGGCTATATTCATGGGAATGAACCGGCCCACCACGTAGCGTATTTATACAACTGGGCCGGTCAGCCCTGGAAAACGCAGGAGCGTATTCGGATGATTCTCACTAGGCAATATAAACCCACGCCCGATGGGTTGGGAGGAAACGACGATTGTGGTCAGATGAGTGCCTGGTATCTATTTTCTTCGATGGGTTTCTATCCGGTAGCACCTGGATCGGACGAGTATTCGCTGGGTAGCCCTTCCGTCAAAAGTGCTCGTCTGCAACTCGAGAACGGTCAGACCTTTACGGTAGAAGCCATTAATCAGAGCGATAAGAATGTGTATGTGCAGAAAGTACTGTTAAACGGCAAGTTGTTAACACAACCAGTTATCACTCATGCTGACATTCAGAAAGGTGGCAAACTGACGTTTTATATGACGAATAAGCCCGTGAAGAAGTAAGGGTCTTTGAAGACTAATCTGTAATTTGCGAAGAAGTGATTTGTAGAACGCTCTATGTATGGAAAACCTGCTGAATCGAATAACAACCGATCCGGATATTTGCCACGGCAAGCCTGTAATTCGGGGCTTACGCTATCCCGTTGAAACAATGCTTGAGTTGATGGCATCTGGAATGACTCATCAGGAAATTTTAGATGATTATGAAGATCTGGAAGAACAGGACTTACTGGCTTGTCTTCTGTTTGCGGCTCAATTGACAAAAGTAAAACACATTAGTCGGTTAGTTGCGTGAAGTTTTTAATTGATGCTCAGCTTCCCAAAGCACTGGCTGTTTTTATGCGTGAAAAAGGTATCGATGCCGTTCATACGCTCGAGTTGCCAAATCGAAATGCGACAAAAGATAGTGAAATAAGGATGCTATCGATGGCCAATGAACGGATCGTTATTTCTAAAGATGCAGATTTTTATGATAGTTATACGGCAAAGCAGGAGCCTTATAAGCTGGTCTATTTAACTATTGGTAATCTAAGTAATAAAGACCTTTTGCATCTATTCGATAAAAATTTAGGTCATCTCATGGCTGTTCTTGAACGCAGCTCTGTCGTTGAGATGAATCAACATTTTCTGATTACGCTATTTTAGTAAAGACTTTTGTCGAACGGGCTTCGGGCTGACTAGCCCGAAGCCCGTTCGATTCTACTCCGCTCGTAAACTCTTGGTTGGGTTGGCCAACGCAGCCTTTACGCTTTGTGAACTGATCGTGATTAACGTAATGACAATAGTCAGCAGGCCAGCCAGCGCAAAGACCCACCACTCCAGATCAACCTTATAGGCAAAGCTTTTCAGCCATTCATTCATGGCCCACCAGGCAAGTGGAGACGCAATCAGTAAGGCAACGACAATCAGTTTCAAAAAGTCCGTTGATAACAGGCCAACAATACTGACAACACTGGCTCCCAATACCTTCCGAACACCAATCTCTTTGGTTCGCTGCTCGGCGGTGAACGTAGCCAGACCGAATAATCCCATACAGGAAATCAGAATGGCGATGGCCGTGGCCAGGTTAACCAGCTGGGCCGTTTTTTGCTCCTTTTCATAGAGTTTGGCAATAGCATCATCGAGGAAGGTGTAGTCGAACTTATTATCGGGATACACTTCCTCCCAAGCTTTTTCAATGTTGGTTAGCGTTGCTTTTAGGTCGTCCGCCTGCTTGCCTTTCGTTGCCAGTTTGACACCAATTTGTTTTTCTCGGTCGGGCATATTGGCAATGAAGACGGAACTGATTTTTTCGTGGAACGACTGTTCGTGAAAATCGGCTACCACACCGACGATCGGGAGCTTTTTGTCGCCAAATTCGATAAATTGATTCAGAGCGTCAGCTGGTTTTTTGAACCCTAACACTTTGGCATACGTAGCATTGATGACAAATTCACGTAGTGAATCGCTGGGTAAGTAGTTGCGTCCAGCCAGTAAGCGAAGTTTATAGAGAGGAATATAATTTGCGTCGCCAATTTTGGCCGATACGTCCGTTTCGATCGTCTTCTTGCCGCGATACGTTAGCTTGGTTACCATGTGGCTGCTGCCCATCGGTGGAAACCACTGCATCGTAACCTGATCTACTCCAGACAGTTGTTTGATCTTTTGGGCCAATACCTGCCCCTTATCTCCCCAGGGAGCGTGAACGTCGATAATGGCATCTGTTGAAAAACCAAGATCTTTATTTCGCATGAAACTAAGCTGCCGACCAACCATCAACGTACCAATAATGAAAGCCAGGGAGACCGTAAATTGAAAGACAATCAGACCTTTACGCAGATAACCTTTTTGGCTGATCTTCAGGCTATTTTGACCTTTTAACGTGAGGGCTGGTAAATAGGAAGATAAAAGCCAGGATGGATACAGACCGGCTAATAAGGAGGTGAGGACGATTAGGCTTACCAGGAAAAGAAGGTTTTGCGGGCTGAACAGGTTGTAGGTTAACCCATTGGGAGTCAGCGATTGCATGGCTGCAAGGATTGGACTCGTAATCAGTAAACCAATCAGTATGGCCAGAAAAGTCAATAGTGCGGTTTCGCTAAGAAATTGCAGAACCAGACTTTTTCGACTGCTCCCCATAACCTTCCGAATACCAATCTCTTTCGCGCGTTGCATCGACTGAGCCGTTGAGAGATTGATAAAATTGATGGCGGCAATGATCAGAATGAAAGCCGCTACGCCCATCAGGCCATATAACGTTGGTAAGTGCGCTTTTCGAGAGTAATTGTCCCGATAGTCAGCGTTGAAATGGAGGTCGGATAGGGGTTGTAAAGCGGGCCAGAATTTCATCTCTTTCGGGTAATGCCGTTGAGCAAATTGCTGAAGCATAGGTGCTACTTTCGCTGGTGTTGTGCCAGCGGGAAGTTTTACGTAAGCCTGGGAGGCCGACCAGTTATCGTTCCAGCTGTCGAGATTGATTTCTTTCTTTAAATGGCTGGCCCGAACGGTGGCCATCGAGATGAAATCGGTAAACGTGAAATCGGTTGGCTGCGTCCAGTCTTTTACAATGCCCGATACGCTGGCCCGTACTGAGTCCTGATAAATGACTTCCCTGCCCAGTATCTCTGAGAGTGGCAGGTTACCAAAATACTTACGGGCCTTATTCTCGGATAAGACTACGTTAAATGGTTTGTTCAGCGCCGTTTTGGGGTTACCTGCCAGCCACTGATACGTAAAAATGTCGAAGTATTGCGGATCGGCAACGATAATGTCGGCGTTTCCTCCCGTTCGTCGGCGGCTTTCAAACCGGGTTGGCTTTTCCTCGCCATTCGGAATTAAAACATCGGTCTCGAGATTGTGAAAAGCGGCCACCGTTTCTAGTCCGGCGATTTCTTTCCGCATGCCTGCCGGAACCGCGTTTGGGATGAAGCCAACCGAATGCCGCTCGGACGTAGCGTCATACTTAATGTCGCCAACGAGCCGATAGATGCGTTCTCCGTTGGGGTGGAACGTATCGTAACTCAGTTCATAATTAGTGATTAGGTAAATGACCAGGCAGGCTGTTACACCGAGCGTCAGACCCAATAAGTTGATCAACGTACTGACTTTGTGCTTCGTCAGATGGCGAAAGGCGATTTTAAAAAAGTTGCGTAGCATATCAGGACTGGCGAAAAAAGGTGGTGAATAAGCATTGGGTTGACGCTTAATGGCAAATGGGCGTAAGAAGCTGAGTACTTCCCGTGCATACTGACGTCGGGCTTTGGGCTCACCAAACTGTCGAGCATTACGTTCAAATCGTTCATGTAAATCGCCCTGCACTTCTTCCAGCAAGTGAGGTGCACAAAACCACTCGAGGAGCCACTCGGCCCAGCGAGGAGGGTTGGTTCGTTGCGTTGGAGGTTTCATTCCGATTTCAGGCTCTTGACCGGATTGGCTAAAGCGGCTCGGATCGATTGAAAACTGACGGTGAAAAACGCAATCAGAATGGCCAGGATGGCGGTCCCGACAAACATCCATACGCTGACATCGATCCGGTAGGCATACCCCTGGAGCCACTGGTCGGTGGCGTAGTAGGCTGCCGGGAAGGCAAACAAAAAGGATACGCCAACCAGTTTAAGAAAATCGGAGGAAAGTAACTGAACAATGCTCGATACGGAAGCGCCCAGCACTTTGCGAATGCCGATCTCTTTGTTACGTCGTTCGGCCGAGAGCGTAGCCAGCCCAAACAGGCCAATGCAGGAGATAAAAATGGTTAGAATAGCGCCGAAGAGCATAATCTGTTTCCACTTTGCTTCCGATTCGTATTTTTTTAGATTGTCCTGATCCAGAAAACTATAGGCGTACGGGCTGATTGGGAATAACCGTTTGAAGGTTTTCTCGATATACTGTAAACTCTCCGTTTCGGTATTGGGCTTGATTTTGACAAAGAATCGGCCGTAGTCGTTTTTCGGCTTCATCGTAAACAATTGCGATTTGATAGCCTGATTTAAAGGTGCGAAATGATAGTCTTTTACAACGCCGATTACGGTATATTTTTCAGGTGCATCGTAGGAAAAGTCCACGATCTGCCCAATCGGGTTTTTCCAGCCCGCATCTTTCACAAAGCTTTCGTTGACCAATACTGAGTTTGTGGAGTCGCTGGGGAAACTCGCTGAGAAATTACGCCCTTTCAGAATCGGGATTTTAAACAGCGGCAGATAGGTTTCGTCGACGGTTTCGTAGGCAAAATTCAGCTGTTTTTCGCCGTTGTTGACTTTGGCGATGGTCGCCCAGAAACCCCCGTTCTTGGGCGATACGTCGGCAATAGACGGGGATTTCATCAGTTCGTCTTTCAGGTGCCGGAAATCGCTCCGTTTCATCGGCGATTTGTTAATCATAACCAGGTTTTTATCGTCATAACCCAGGCTTTTGGTGGTCAGGTAATTGAACTGAGAATAGATGGTTAACGTAATAACGATCAGGAAAGAAGCCAGCGAAAACTGCAGGACGACCAGGCTTTTCTGTAGGTAGTTTTTACTCGAAAGGTTGAATCGACTATACAAGGTTTGAACCGGATTATAGCCCGACAGAACCATGGCTGGATAAAAACCGGCCAGCAGCCCTGTCACCACAAACAGAATCAGGTAGCCGATTACCAGCTGGGCGTCAAACAAATAGGAAAGGGCCAGGGATTTGTTCGACAACTGATTGAACGTCGGGAGCACCACATAAACGATCAGGATAGCCGCTATGAACGCGATAAAACACAGGATAAACGATTCGCCGAGAAACTGAATCGTCAGCTGAGATCGGCCCCCGCCCACCACTTTCCGGACGCCTATCTCTTTGGCTCGCTTCAGTGAACGTGCTACGGTCAGATTTACGAAATTGATGCAGGCAATCACCAGAATAAACAGCGCAATTCCAGTCAGAATGTACGAAAACATAGGGTTGCTCTCATCGACTAGCCCGTTGCTGGCTGGAAAGTCTTTGCTGAGGTGCATGTCCGTGAAAGGCTGGAGCGAATAGTCTGTTCTGTTTTTGAACCCGTATTTATCCGCCATTTCTTTCATGCCTTCCTTGGCATCGGCCTGATAAATCCGATTCATTTTTGCTTCCACCGAGCGTACGTTAGCCTGAGGAGTAAGCAGCACGAATGTATTCTGGAAAAAGCTGAACCAGTTGCTATTATTGGCCAGCTCTTCTTTCGGAATGATCAATGGCAGCAATACGTCGAATTTGATGGATGAATTCTGGGGTGATTTGTGGGCCACACCAGTTACGGTATACGGTTCGAACTGCCCTTTTTCTTTCAGGAAAATAACCTTGCCAAGCGCGTTGGTTGTGCCAAACTGTTTTTCGGCTGTTTCTTCGGAAATAACGACTGATTTTGGCTCGCGTAGGGCTGTTTTGGGGTTGCCATTGAGTAGCGGCAGTGAGAAAATCTGGAAGAAATCAGGGTCGGTAAAAAACACCTCCTGACTCTGAATGTCGGTGCCCTGCTTCATATCGACTCTATTCGCCTGATACCGGACAAAGCGCTGAATTTCTGGAATACCAGCACTAAATTTCGGACCCTGAAAATGGCCGGTATAGGGGTTTTTTCCTTCCAGTGATCCGCCAGTCCCGTATTCTTTGCTTACGATGCGGTAGATGTTGGGGTTGTTGGTATGAAAACGATCATAACTAACCTCATCCTTGGTGTACAGCATAATCAGCATGGCAGCCGCCAACCCAATGCTAAGACCAATAATGTTGATGCCCGAATAAGCTTTATTACGGCTCAGGTTTCGAAAGGCAATTTTAAAATAGTTTTCCAGCATGGCAGGTCTGAATAAAGGAGTTGATGGGTATTGACTCGGTTTCCGTTTGATGGCAAATGGCCGTAAGAAGCTAATAACTTCCCGGACGTATTGACGCCTGGCCTGTCGTTGTCCAGCTTGGCGGGTATTACGTTCGAAGCGTTCGTGCAAATCGCCCTGGACTTCTTCCAGCAGGTGAGGAGCGCAGAACCATTCGAGCAGTCGATTGGCCCAACGGGGAGGTTCGGCGGGTCGGTTGGGTTGAATGGGTTTCATAGGCTGATGGCTGGGAGTGAATTAGGCGCAATGGAATGCCACAACTGGTCGCGCATGGAGCGGATGTCGTGTAGTGTACGGCTTCCCAGGGCAGTAACCGTGAATAATCGTTTCCGACGGCCTCCCCGCTCGGCTGTGGACTCGCCCATGCGGGAGGATAACATACCCTTTTCTTCCAGTCGATGGAGGGCCGCGTGAACGGCGCTGATGCTGACCGATCGTCCCGTCTGCCGGTCCAGTTCATCAGTGATAGCAACACCATAAGCCCCTTCGCCCAGTACGGCTACTGTCAATAAAACCAACTCCTCGAATTCGCCCAAATACGATCTTCTCATCAGCAATCAGATATAATTAAGTTTTGTAGAACAAATGCTTTGCCAAAATCAAAAAAGGGGATTTTCGCTGCGTATAGCGCTTTATACTACGTAATGCTGTACGATTTCGGACACTGCTGTTGTCCGAAGCCGAACAGGTTAGTACCGACGAGTGCCGTATTAGAAATCTGCAGGAACACTTTGTTCTGCTCGGGCTGGCGTTTAGTTTCGCACTTCTCAGCAAGAGATAGTACCAACAGTAGTCTATATAAGTTATGAACCTACCTCTCTGGTCGCTCAGTGGCCAACGCGCGCTTATAACGGGTGGCACTAAAGGAATCGGTGAAGCCATTGTTCGCCAGTTTCTGGACCTGGGCGCATCCGTATTTATTATTGCCCGCGACAATGACCTCCTTCAAAAGCAATTACTGGCTTACCGAACCCAGGGACACGTAGTGGAAGGTCTGGCAACCGATGTAAGTCAGCCCGGCATATCAGCGCATATTATTGATAATATAAAATCGAAATGGGGCGGATTGGATATTCTGGTCAACAATGCAGGAACGAACATTCGGAAACCGACCGTGGACTATAACCCGGTTGAGTTCGATCATATTCTGAATACCAATTTGCGGTCGGCTTATGAATTGAGTCAGGCGGCTTATCCATTATTGAAAGGTTCTGAAACGGGCGGGAAGATCGTGTTTGTCTCATCGGTGTCGGGCATGACCCACACGAGTAGCGGTTCGCTGTATGGTATGACTAAAGCGGCTCTGCACCAGCTAACACGTAACCTGGCGGTTGAGTGGGCACCTGATTCGATTCGGGTTAATGCCGTAGCGCCCTGGTACATCAAAACGCCCCTGGCTTCGCCGGTACTGACTAATCCAGAAAAATTAGCCGCCATCTTAAAACGGACGCCCATGAACCGAGTTGGTGAGCCGCAGGAAGTAGCGTCGGTGGTATCGTTTCTGAGTATGCCTGCTTCGGGATACGTAACAGGGCAGATTATTGCGGCTGATGGCGGTTTGCTGGCCTGGGGGTATTAAGACCGCCATGTTAATGCGCTTTCCCGTACGTTTTCTCTCCGGCTTCTATAGCTACGTTCAGAGTGTTTTTTCTGGGTGGGATAGGGCAGGGGTAACCCTCGTGGTAAGCGCAGTAGGGATTATAGGCTTTATTGAAATCGAGCGTGATACGTCCGTTTTTGATGTCGCTCAGTCGCAGGTCCATGTAGCGGCCACCGCCATAGGTGGCAAAGCTGGACGTAGCGTCTTTGAACGGAAGAAATAAATAATCGCGATACTGCGGTAAACGAATCAGGTTCAGGTTCCGGTAGATGGTGAGTTGTTGTGGCTTCCCATGCAGTGTAAACGACAGAACCGCATAGTCGACATGGGGACGCGTCTGGCCGTTATAGGTTGGCATCTCGAACGGTTCTGATTTGGGCGTTAACTGAACCGTAGCCTCAACCCGATACGTTGAATCTGGTTCATAGAACCGCAGATAAGACAGGTCTTCTTTCGACTTCAGCGGGCTATTGGAAGAGGCCAGGAAATCAGCCCGGTACGCATCCCGATGCTTATTGATCGAATCCGTAAAAGCGGTTTGCGCGATGGCATTTGTTGCCAGAAAAATGGCCAGGATAAGTAGTCGAATACGCATAACTTTTTCAACGATAACCGGTTGTATATTCATGAACTGGCAGCGTGCGGACGGTGTTATAATCATGCGAAAGAACCACATCAGGTCAATAAACGCAACAAGACAATGAGTCAGGCTAAAGAATCTTTCAACGATATAATTAAGGGCGACAAGCCGGTACTTGTCGATTTTTACGCAGACTGGTGCGGTCCCTGTAAACAGCAGGCTCCCATTCTGAAACAACTGACCGACCGGTCGGGTGATAAAGTTCGGGTTATTAAAATCAATGTCGATCAGGCGCAGGCGGCTGCCAACCAGTATCAGATCAGAAGTATTCCGACCATGATTATGTTCAAGGACGGTAAGATCGTTTGGCGGCAGTCGGGTGTTCAGTCGTTGCATACGCTGGAGGGGCTGGTTAAGCAGTTTGGATCGTAAAATAAGTCATGTATAGTTTGTGATAAAGCTCGGTTACTACGTAGCAACCGGGCTTTCGTTTTGGGGTTGTTAGTAGTTATAGGCGTTTACTGCTTTCTTGTTACGTAATCCATTGATTTGAGTTCGTATGTAGTGTAGAATCAATGCGTTCGATTCGTTTAGCGGAAACCCTGTAACCATGAAAAAAAGAACTTTTTTAAAGCTATCTTCCGTATTAATGAGCGCTCCCGTATTAGCACCACTGACTGGTTTGGCGGCCGATGAAAAATTAAAAAACTGGGCAGGCAATTACACGTATAGTACTGATCGTCTGTATCAGGCTAAGTCGCTGGGGCAGGTTCAGGAACTGGTGAAAAAATACAGCAAACTTAAAGTGCTTGGAACACGCCATTGTTTCAATGGCATTGCGGATAGCGTTAATAATCTGATCTCGCTACGTCAGATGGATCAGGTTATTGGATTGGATACCAAAGCGCGTACCGTGACTGTCGATGCGAACTTGAGCTATGGTCAGTTGAGCCCATACCTGGAAAGCAAGGGGTTTGCGTTGCATAATCTGGCTTCGTTGCCGCATATTTCAGTGGCGGGTGCCTGCGCTACCGCTACGCACGGATCTGGCGTTAAAAACGGTAACCTGTCCACAATTGTGTCTGGTATGGAGATCGTTACGGCGGCTGGTGAGGTGCGAACGCTGTCCCGTAAAAAGGATGGTGATACGTTCCGGGCGGCTGTTGTGCATCTGGGCGCATTGGGCGTCGTAACAAAAATTATGCTCGACATCGTACCGACGTATCAGGTTCGGCAATACGTCTATGAAAATTTACCGCTGGCGCAGTTGAAAGAGCACTTTGAGGCTATCGTGTCGAGTGGGTATAGCGTTAGTCTGTTTACCGATTGGCAGAAGAAACGTATCAATGAAGTCTGGATAAAAAGCCGTGTTTCGGAGGGAGCGAAAGCAGTTCCTGAGTTTTTCGGGGCTAAGCTGGCAACGAAGAATCTGCATCCAATTGCGGAGCTGTCGGCAGAGAATTGTACGGAGCAGATGGGCAAGCCAGGGCCCTGGTATGACCGACTGCCGCATTTTAAAATGGGCTTCACACCCAGTAGTGGCAAGGAATTACAGTCGGAGTATTTTGTGCCCCGCAAGAACGCCGTTGAGGCCATTCTGGCGATAGAGAAGCTACGTGATCATATCAGTCCGCATCTGTTTATTTCGGAACTTCGTACGATCGATGCCGATACGTTATGGATGAGCCCTTGTTATAAACAGCCAAGTCTGGCTATTCACTTTACCTGGAAACAGGATTGGGCATCGGTCAAAAAAGTATTGCCGATGATTGAAAAAGAACTGGCTCCGTTTGCGGCCCGGCCACACTGGGGTAAACTATTTACACTTTCGGCAAAGACACTTCAATCGCGCTACGAAAAGCTGGACGACTTTAAGAAACTCGTAAAGGAGTATGATCCGAATGGTAAATTCCGAAACGCCTTTCTGGATTCAACGATTTACGGATAAATCAGTCCAAATTGAGATGCCATGTCTTGTAGACATGGCATCTCAATTTGGACTATTACCTCTAAAAACTTACTGAGCTTTCTGAATCGGAGACGTTAAAATGGCCAGACACATTTTAAGGCCGGTTCGTAGATTGCCCAGGCGCAGGTTTTCATTGGGGCTGTGCTGGTTGTTATCCATGTTGACCAACGGCACGATGACTGCCGGAATATTTAATTCCTGAATGAAGGGAACAACAGGCACCGTTCCGCCCATAATCCGGACCACAACCGGGTCTTTCCCAAAACTATCCGTAACGGTTTTTCGAAGCCAGACACCCATTGGATCATTGATGTTGGTACGGAAGGCAGGCGTTCCGGCATTTCCCTGGAAATAAGCGATCTGCGGATATTTTAGTCGCTCGTCAGGGGTGGGTTCGTGATCCAGTACGGTAAAACCCTGTTTTTCGATATGTTGCCGGACAAGGTCGACCATGCGTTTGCCGTCGGTTTCGGGAACCAGTCGAATATCGACCATAGCGACGGCTTCGGCCGGTACAATGGTTCCGGCTCCTTTGCCAACCTCAGCCGATTTCATACCACGGACATTGAGCGATGGATATTGGAGTGATTCCTGGTAGTTGGTGCCGACTTTTTCTTCATCAACAATCAGCAATCCTTTGTTGATAGCGGACTTATTATCTGGAACGGCAGCCATGATCTTCTGGGTTTCCGGGTCGAACGTAATGCCATCGTAGAAGCCAGGAATCAATACGCGTCCCTGCTCGTCTTTCATGGATGTAAGAAGTCGGGCAAGGCGGAAAGCCGGATTGGGCGCATAATTGCCAAAGTGACCGCTATGCTGCGGAGTAACAGGGCCATACGTAGTGATCGTGAAGCCAGCATTGCCCCGACAGCCGAATGTCAGTGTTGGTAGATTGGACGAGTGCATAGGCCCATCCATCACAATCATGTAATCGGCTTTAAGCTTGTCTTTGTGAGACGCCAACGCACTTTTTAAGCCCGGAGAACCTTTTTCTTCCTCCGTGTCGATGATGATCTTGACGTTGAAAGGCGGGGTTTGCTTCTCAGCCTGAACAATGTCCAGCGCATTGAGCATCATAATAATAGGACCCTTATCGTCTGAGGTTGAACGACCAAATAACCGCCACTCGTCGTTAACCGCTGCTTTGGCTACGTTAGCAAACTCTTTGTAGTCGCCATTCGCTGTTTTTTCTTTTAAGACCGTAACGAACGGATCTTTCTGTTGCCATTCATTGGCTCGTACGGGCTGACCATCCAGGTGAAAGTAAAACAGAACGGTTTTGGTGGCCTTCGGAACGGTTTTCTCCGCTAATACCAGCGGCAATTGATTCGTTTTTAACACGCTGGTCTGAAACCCTCGTTTTGCTAACGCCTTTTCTGTCCAGGCAATATTTTTAGCGATGTCATCCGGATTGACGGCATCATTGGGTAGCGCTACGTAAGCGCTAAGCTCATCGATCGTGGACCATAGTTGCTTTTCGACCAACGCGTCTAGCTTTTGGGGTGTCATTTTCTGCGCCGACGTACGTAGCGCAAGGGCAAGAATAAGGATTGTACAGCCTATAGCTGACAGGAATACACGCGTTTTGGAGGATGAAGAGGTTGATTGGTCAGGCATATTTAGCTTATTGTCTCGTTCACTAAATAAGACAAGTTGTTTTAAAATGCCAACGAACCTACTGAAGCTGTAAGATTTATGAATATAAAAACTGTATTAATGCAATAAAGATGAAATTTTAGTTGCTCCTTACTAATTAAGTTAAACCAGCCAAAACAACATTGAGTTACGTGAACTAGTGCAAGGCTACGATTCGACTCGTTCTTTTGTAGGTTCTGGAAGAAGCCTGTTTACGCGAATGGTTAGGCTGATTAGTCCACTGTATCGCGTTTACGTTACGTCCGATTTTTGTGCCTTCTGCTAACCCCGTATCGTTATCGTGGCGTGTGTGAATACCTCCCAGCAGTCTGGATTCGGCGCATTCTTTGGCTGATTCCCAAAACGATGCGAATTGGCGGGGTTTAAATTTTAGATAGTAATAGTAATTTTTATACGCATAACCGCCTTTCCGATTAATGTGGGTGTCATCGACAAACGAAAAGTTATCTCCATAAATATCCGTTAAAACAGTGGCAGTTGCTGCTGACTGAGTAGCGTGGCCCGAATAAAAAGCGGAGAATGGCGGTTCTGGGAAAGCAGAACGCCACCCTCCATCAATATAGTTTTGTATGGTGTCCAGATGCTTTCGAATAAAGGTAGACGGGCGTTCAACGTTATAAGCATATTTAGTTCTCCAGCACATGATAAAGGCATCGGCCACTGCCATGCCTACCCGGCAATAGGTTTGTGCGGCCAATGGGAGACTGGCATTGCTCTTCTTGATGGCAATAGTTGCCAAATTATACGAATGACCCGGAGGTGAGCAGGTTTCCGAAGGATCATCGCCCCACCAATAAATAATTTCATGGTCGGCTGCGGTCAATGTTTTTTTACGGTCATATACCTCCTTGTATCCTTTGTAATAGCGACTGGTAGAGTCTACTGAATACTGCATAGGCTCAGGATTGGGTAAAAGGCCGTTTTGCCGGATAAACGTTCTGTTCTTGCCCCAGGCTGGATGGAGCGGAATTTCGCTTCTCGACTGTCCTGCAATAGGCGGTACCCACAGGCCCGTTCCTGCTAGGTTTACGAAATCGGGCGGGAAATTACGCGTATACCCTTCGTATCCACCATCGCTTTTCGACCAGTTATAAATGGTTTCAGCGATGGCTTTACCAAACTCCTCTGATCGTTGTACGACGCTCTTTGATTTTTTAGCTGCGTACTGAGTATGGATTACGTTCGCTAATGAATCAACCGGATTCATTTTGTTGGTATAGCCGTAGAGCTGTTTTAGTAGGTAGGCTTGCCCCGCATTAAGCGCTAATTCCCAACAATATGCTTTTTGGGCAATGGGTTTAGGCATAGACAAGGTATCGCATAGGCTAGTTGCGATTGATCGATAGCTGGGATTTGACCAAACCACGGTTTCATACATAGTTAGTCCTAAATAACCCAGTGCTCTTGACCCATAGGTAGGCGAATTTTTAGGTGCAGCGGTCATTACCTGAGTGGTCATAGTTGCCCATTGCGTTGCTACGTCCGCTGGTGAGGTTTTCTTTTTCTGAGAATAGCTGAGATGGCTTGTAAACAGATAGAAGCACAGCAATACGTATGTAATCTTTCCTACGGGTCTCATATAATCAGTGCGTTACCTTGAGATAATAACTGTCTAGCAAATTGTTTGCCATTTGCTTTCCTACTGGTAAAAATTGGCTGTAAAAGAGCTGCTCGTTGAATAATGGGGTAGCAGGACAATCACGCCGAGTAGTTATTTGTTGTTTCTCAATGGGCGCGTAACAGTAGTAGATGAGCTACTTCGTTTTTGGCCCAAAATGTCCGATGTTTGGCTCGTGTAAGCGCTACGTATCGCCTACTTTTACTGCCTGAATCAGCTTGGTCATGCCGCCCATTCAACAAGTCGTTTTTGTTGTACCACCGTATGTACACGTTTTGGATCTGACAGGACCGATTCAGGTTTTTTACGAAGCGGTTGAGTATGGTGCTTCGTATCAATTACGGTACTGCTCGTTCCAAAACCAGGTTGTCAGCTCTGCTGGCCTGGCTATTGGGCCTGTGCAGCCCTTTACGGAGATGACGCTTCAAGCCGGTGACCTGATCTTTATACCGGGTATAGATATGGCCTATATCCGGTCGGCTGAATTCAGGGCGGAGCACGATTTCCTGGCCTGGCTCCGGGAGCAGTATCGTCAGGGCGTCAGCATATGCTCTGTTTGTACGGGCGCATTTGTAGTAGCTCAGGCAGGTCTGTTGGATGGCCGAAAATGTACGACCCACTGGAAACGCGTTGAGGAGTTGCAAACAACCTATCCACGGATCAATACTCAGCAAGATCGATTATTCGTGCAGGATGGGAGTATTTATACCAGTGCGGGTATAACAGCTGGTATTGATCTGGCGCTAGCGATTCTGGAAGAGCAACAAGGACCTCTGTTTGCCTCCAAGATAGCCCGTGAACTAGTCGTCTATGTACGTCGCGGTCCACAGCATTCGCAAAAAAGTATTTATCTCGATTACCGCAATCACATGAACGTGGCTGTTCACCAATTGCAGGATTGGCTGATTGCTAATCTGAAAACGAGGGCTACGCTGGAGACACTGGCCGAGGTGGCTGGCATGAGCACCCGTAACCTAACCCGGATGTTTCGGAAAGAGACGGGGATTTCCATTCACGACTATACTACGTTACTGCGCTTGGAACTGGCCCATACGCTGCGACATAATCCTGGGATGACCATGGAGGCTATTGCCGAACAGTGTGGTTTTCAGAATGCCCGCCAGCTACGCCGAATTTGGCAGAAAGTTGAATCTAAAAACAGTACCAGGTCATTTCACTCAACTCAATTCATAAACGTATGAACGTCATACTTCCTTGCCGTTTTTACCTGTTTCTTGCCGGTTGGCTCTTTTTAGCAGGTACTCCTCTTTTGGCGCAAAAAGTGATTCCGAAAGAAGCGCTGATGGCCTACTATTGCGAACCCTGTGGCAGTGCTTGTGATTTAGAACGACACGAAAAGCCCGGCCGTTGTCAGCATTGTGGTATGCCCCTCATCCAACGTAGCGTTGCCCTGATGGACTCCCTGACACAAAACCAGAAGCAAGCTAAAAAGCGGAATGTGGCTATTTTTATTCACAATGGCGTTGAAATTCTGGATTTCGCTGGTCCTAGTGAGGTCTTTGCTTCTACAGAGGGATTTAATGTCTATACAGTATCGCTCACCAAAGAACCGATCATTAGTCAGGGATTTATTAAAATAACCCCGACCTATAGCCTGGCCGATTGCCCGAAGCCTGATATTCTGGTCTTGCCTGGTGGCCAGACCGGACCATTCATCGAGAATAAGCCACTGATTGAGTGGATAAAAAATACGGCAGCTCAGGCAGAGGTCATGCTATCGGTTTGTACCGGTGCCGGGCTGTTGGCAAAAGCGGGACTGCTGGATGGGAAACAGGCAACTACCTTTCATTCCTACATTGAACCCCTCCAGCGAGCAACGCCCAAAGCCGAGATCTTGGCCAATACTCGTTTTGTCGACAACGGACAAGTTATCACCACGGCGGGCGTTTCGGCGGGTATTGATGGGGCACTGCACGTAGTAGCGAAATTAAAAGGACAGGCTGTAGCTACCCAAACCGCTCGCTATATGGAGTACGATAAGTGGAAACCCGAAGAAGGCTTAATCGTGAAGCCATCAGGTAAAGTTGCGGCAGAGAATAAATAGACAGGACTAAGGCGTTGGTATTTTTGTATCGTTAGGAATACCAACGTCTTAGCCATCGCTTTAAGCAAACTGAACGTGAGTCACACTAGACGGGCAATTATTAAACGCTTGCAAAATGCTGTTTGATAATTCGTCTACACACGAGAAATACGCATATATAATGCGAGCAACGCGATTACTTTTTAAACAACCGATACAATCGCCCCTGATCTGTAACCGCATACAAAGCACCATCTTTACCCTGCGTAATATCGCGGAAACGCTGTCCTTCGCCCGATAATAATCGTTCTTCGCCGACTACTTTGTTGTTCTCAATTACTAGCCGGGCGATGTGCATACCACTCAAAGCCCCGATAAACAGATTATTCTTCCATTCGGGAATGCTATCGTTGCTGTAGAACGTCATGCCGCTGGGCGATACGACAGGGTCCCAGTAATAAACGGGTTGTTCGAGGCCTTCCTGCTGCTGGATGCCATCGCCAATTTTTTCACCGCTGTATTCCAGGCCATACGTAATGGTTGGCCAGCCATAATTCTTGCCAGCTTCAATACGGTTCAACTCATCACCTCCTCGTGGGCCGAACTCATTCTCCCACAGATCGCCCGTAACGGGATGGAACGCCAGACCCTGTACGTTCCGGTGTCCGTACGAGTATAACTCAGGGCGGGCGTTAGCCTGACCCGCAAACGGGTTTCCGGTAACGGGTTGGCCATCTTTGGTAATATGAATCACTTTCCCTAAACCCGAATTAAGGGATTGAGCCTGCGGACGCGTGACTCTATCGGACCGCTCGCCCGTACTGACAAATAAATTGCCTTGTGGATCAAACAGTATCCGGCCGCCGTAGTGCAACGTACCATTATAAGCCGGAGTAGCCCGGTAAATGACCGTAGCGCCTTCAATTTTGCTCTCATCCGTTGACAGTTTGCCTTTCGCTACGGAGGTCAGATTGCCCCCGGTAACTTGTTCGGAGAATACCCAATAAATAAGCCGGTTCTGGTCAAAGGCCGGATCGACCCGAACACCCAGCAAACCACCCTGCCCCGCCGAGTTTACCTGCGGGATGCCAGTAATTGGATTGCTGATTTGACCGTCGGCGGTAGCAATTCGCATGGTACCGGCTTTTTCCGTAATCAGCAGCCGACCGTCGGGCAGACTGGTGATTCCCCAGGGACTTTTGAGGGCATCGGTCAGTACCTTGCCTTCATAGCTGGTGGATGATTTTACACTGCCTATTCTGGTTTGCCCGGCAAAAGCGGGTTTGTAGGCCGTATTCGGATCATTCGTTTCTACCGGCGCTCCCGTGTCGATAGCCGACGCTTCTTCTGAAGGATTCTGGGTGCAGGAGGTTAGTGCTAGCGTTGCACCTGTCAGGAGTGTCAGGATGTTCTTGATCATGGCAAGTGTTCGTTTATATACAGATTCCTGTTGGCAGAGTAGCCTTAAAATTGACGGGTCTGCCAGTTATACAACGGCCTGTTTCTGATTTTTGATTTACAAAAAGATTGACAGGGACGAAACGGCAGAATAATGACCAGGTAAAAGAGCGCGTTCTCTTGGCATAAAAACGCTCAGTAAATCCGATAGGAGACTGATTTGATACGTATCAAAAAAGCAGATACTAAATCCTGTATCTGCTTTCCAAACTACTTATTCTTGGTTTCTTTGGGGACGATGAACGTCTTGATGGACCGTTTGGCCAATTAGTTGCCCCGACGCTTCATAATGAGCCCGGTAATACGTCTTTTTTGACTGGAATAAATCGCCTTCAATCAATCTGACCTGAATAGGCGTACCGTTTATATACAGTCTCAGCGGATATTTTCTGCGGTTTGGCATAGCTACGTAGGTAGTTGAGTACTGAAATCAATGAGGGCTTCCATTACGTATGTGAAAGTTCTGTCAACTGCCCAGCAGCATAACGATAAGGGTCAGCAGGCAGATGAACACGATAAACCAAATGCTTCTGTCTACACGGACTTTACAAGTTGTGAGGTATTTTGTCGTATTCCCCATGAGTCAATTCCAGGTATTGATTAACAAATCAACGCATCGTATCGCTACGGATTCTGCTTTTTAGCCTAACGACTAAACCAGTCGTTCATACAACTGTACTGGCTTTCTTAGTGCTGTTTGTCGAGAAAATCGGTCGTTTGTCGAGATCGGAAGCAAACGATATCATATCCCCCCTGACCGTAGTGTTACGTTGATTCTGTCAGGAAGCCGTTCTAAATGCAAAATTGGCTACCAGGCTTGCGTTCATCAGGTCAGGTAGCCAATTTTATATGCTGTCAGACGACAGACGGAAAGCTATTATTTCTTGTCGATCCGGTAGAGTCTGCCCTGATCTGTAACGGCATACAAAGCGCCATCTTTGCCTTGGGTAATATCGCGGAAGCGCTGATATTGGTCGCTTAGTAGCCGTTCTTCGCCGACTACTTTGTTGTTTTCAATCACGAGCCGGATGATGTGCATGCCGCTCAACGTACCAATAAACAGGTTGTTTTTCCACTCCGGAATCCGGTCGCCACTATAAAACGTCATGCCGCTGGGCGATACCGACGGGTCCCAGTAGTAAACAGGTTGCTCGAGACCATCTTTCTGCTGGATGCCTTCCCCCACTTTTTCGCCACTGTATTCAATACCATACGTAATGGTTGGCCAGCCATAGTTTTTACCCGCTTCAACCCGGTTCAGCTCATCACCACCACGTGGGCCAAACTCTGTTTCCCACAGATCGCCCGTGGCAGGATCGAAAGCCAGACCCTGCACGTTCCGGTGCCCATACGAATACAACTCAGGCCGCGCATCGGCTTTGCCTGCAAATGGATTTCCGGCAACCGGTTTGCCTTCTTTCGTGATATGAATCACTTTCCCCAGACCCGAGTTGATCGATTGAGCCTGTGGGCGTGTTACTTTGTCGGACCGTTCGCCCGTACTGATAAGTAGGTTTCCTTGCTTATCGAACAGAATGCGCCCGCCATAGTGCAGATTGCCTTTGTAAGCCGGAGTAGCCCGGTAAATGACCGTAGCACCTTCAATTTTTTTCTCGTCGGCGGAGAGTTTGCCCTTAGCTACAGCCGTTAAATTCCCGTCGGCGAGTGGTTCTGAGAACACCCAGAAGATCATCCGGTTCTGGGCGAAAGCCGGATCGACCCGAACGCCCAGCAAACCACCCTGTCCTGATGGATTTACTTTGGGAATTCCTGTGATGGGGGCACTGAGTTTTCCGTCAGCCGTAGCGATCCGCATCGTTCCTTCTTTTTCGGTGATGAGGAGCCGCCCATCGGGCATGCTGGTGATACCCCAGGGGCTTTTAAGGGCTTCAGATAAGACCTTGCCTTCGTAGTTTGTTGTTGATTTGATAGCACCAATTCGGGTTTGTCCTGTATAGGCCGATTTGTAGGCCGAATTAGGCTCTTTCGTTTCTACCGAGGCCGATGTCGATTGGCTAAATGATGGGAGTGCCAGCGAAAGGCCAGCTAAACCTAGTAAGGTTCTGATACTCATTTTTTAATCCTGATATAGATTGTGTAAGGTACTCATACTTATAAATACAAAGTAAACCTGTCCGGCTTTATTTATAAAACCTGTCTGGCTTAATCACGTTGAAGTATTTCGTCCAGTTTGGCTTTATAAATACGACCAATCGGAATTTCGGTATTGTTGACCCGAATATACGTAGCGCTAACTGCCTGAATATGATCCAGTGATACGATAAATGATTTGTGAACCCGTACGAATTGGTTCGGTGGTAGCTTTTCTTCCATATAACTAATTCGTAAATAAGATACCAGCGGGCCCGAAACAGTATGGATTCGTACGTAATCCTTGATGCTCTCAATCCATACTATATCTTCCAGGTAGAGCTTAACCATCTCCTTGTTGACCTTGAAATACTGGTAGTCTTTACCCGCTTTTGGCGTTTCCGGTACGTCGGCCTGCGGGGGAGCGCTGGGCGAAAATCGATAAATTTTGCCCACTGATTGCAAAAATCGCTCGAACGAAATGGGTTTTACCAGAAAATCCAGTACGTCAAATTCGTAGCTATCCAGCGCATACTCGCGGAAGGCGGTTGTGAAAATTACTTTAGGCCGGTAGCCTAGTGGACGTAGCAAATCAAAACCAGTCAGACGAGGCATCTGAATATCGAGAAACAGAACATCGACTGGCGTTTGCTGTAGGAAACGTAGCGCCTGCGTAGGGCTATTCGTTACGCCCGCCAGTTCCAGATCGGGTAAGCGGCCTATGTAATCTTGAAGGAGATCGGTTGCCAGGGGTTCATCGTCCAGCACAAAACAGCGGATAGCCATTAGTTTACATTAAATTTTAAGACCGCCAGAAACTGCCCATCTTCCTGCAAGGTAACCAGCTCGTGGTTGTCGGGGAATAGAATTTCCAGTCGCTTCTTTAAGTTGGCTAACCCTAAACCCGTTGTGGACGAATTAGTTGAGCAGTCCGGGACAGAATTTTCGGCCGAGAAAACCAGCCGATCGCCGTTGCGCGACAGGTGTAGTTGAATCCAGCAACTGGTTTCCGTTTGAGCAGCTCCGTGCTTAAACGCGTTCTCCACAAAGGGTAATAGTAGCATCGGCGGAATCATTACGTTCGACAAACTCATGAGATCCGTAAAGTTCGTCTGTACGTCGAGCCGATCGCCGTACCGAATTTGCTCCAGCGAAATATAGTCCGACAGATAATCCATTTCTTTCGTAATGGATACTTCGGGACGGTGGCTTTCGTGTAGCTGATAGCTAAGCAAACCGGCCAGTCGCTGGAGTAAATGAGGCATCTGAGCCGGTTGATGGATCGACACCGAAATCAGGTTATTCAGCGTATTGAATAAGAAATGGGGCTGAACCTGCGATTGAAGCAGACGATATTCGGCCGAGAGCTTTTCCCGGCGATACGTATCACTTAATCGCTGTTGGTTAAGCGCATGGCGAACCAGATCCGACGCCACGAACAGCGCGATGACTAAATGCAACTGCATCGATTCGGCCAGAATCTTGGGCCAGTAAAGGTATGGTTTATGGAGAGCCTCCGGATAATAACCCGGATAATACCAGTTGTAGTTAATGCCCCGGCGGAGTAGACCAAATACCAGAATTCCTGCCAATAAGCTCAGCCAGAATTCGGTTAGGCGACCTTTTAGCAGAAAACGACGTACCGTAACCAGCAAATGCCAGTAACCCGCTATAACTAACAAAGGTAGATTGAGCGTAATGAAACAAAGACTTTGCTGGAAATTATCCATGTAAGCCCCCGTATTAAGCCATTCGAATAAAAAATAGCCTAGCCAGAATAAGCCCTGAGCCCAGACTTCCCGGTAGGCATTGGGAAAACGATAACGAGCCATTGGCAGCGAAGAATCGGACAATGTACTAGTAAAATTACAGCTTCTTTCCGGATAAAAACGTACCTGCTTGACTAACTACTGTTCCGGACACCTCAACGAGCATCGTTCTCGACAAACAACCGATTTTCTCGTCCAACACCACTGGCAAAGCCAATACGGTTGTATGAATGAACAAGACCGTTGTTAGGCTAAAATCTATAGTTTGTATTGAGTCAATCCGTTGATTTGCTGACTAGTAACGTAATCCGGTCTCAACTAATACAACCCACTCTTTGACTATGCAATTCATTAAAACGATCGCTGCTATTGGCTGTTTATTAGCTACGGATGTCTGGTTTTCGCTAAAGCCTACAAAGTCTTGTCGGATGCTTGCCTGGCTGGTTCTGCTCCTGCTGCAGGCGTATCCGGGGCTGTCGCAGTTTCAGGAAAGAACGGTGGTAGAAAATGGTAAAGTTGCCGACATAAACCGGGGCTATTGGCAGCTTAAAACGCAGGCCACGACACGTAGTACGGTGGTTCAGTTCTTTGGACCCAGCAGCAAACTCCTATACGAGGAGATCCTGCCGGAGAAATGGATTCGACTAACGCCGAAAAACGAGAAGCAGTTTGACCGTTTGTTGGAACAACTGCTGGCTAATCAGCTCCTGGGTTCCAGAATCACGATAGAAGATCTGCCACCAACCCCGACTCTAGTTAAAAATGCTCGAAAAGCGTCCTCAACAGTGCAATTGTCGGATTCTGCCGCCCAACCATATCTGGTTCATGCGTATGTTAATCCAACGGGTCGGCTATATCTGATCGTGGACAACCCCACCCGGTTACGTTATTCCATCAAAGTAATTGATCAGCGGGATAGGTCGTTGTTGTATGAGGAGTTTACCAACCATGATCAATATCGGCGGAAACTGGATTTGTCGGCGCTCCCGCATGATCTGTGTCGGGTTGTTGTAACGATCAGGAATAAGCCATTTGTCTATACGGTAAAACGGCAGGATAACCGTTTTGCTCTTGTTGTTCCTCCTGAAGTGATTGATAGTAAGAAGGTTAATGCGGAGTATTATAAAGAAGATAATAAAGTCTCACCGGCGCCGGTCTCTATTGAGTTGTGAGTTAATGAGAAGATGGTGCTCCGGTTTATAGGCTATCGAGTGTTTTCTCGCCTGGCAAATAGGGGCAAAGGCTGGTATGAACAACAAACGGCTGGAGACTTGGTTGTAATGAATGCTTTGCTGGTCAGAAACGAATAGGTTCTGGCCTAGTTGGTGGCCTTATCAAGAATAACTAAACAGGCTGAGTTAAAGCATAAAATGGGTTTTACTTTCTAACGATTATACGTATGGCCATTATCAAGTGTAACATCAACGGCAGGGAGCAATCGCTCGATGTCGATCCACAAATGCCACTACTCTGGGCAATCCGCGATGTGGTTGGTCTGAAGGGTACGAAGTATGGCTGCGGAGTAGCTCAGTGCGGAGCCTGTACCGTACACCTGAATGGCGAAGCGGTACGTTCCTGCGTTACCAAAGTGAGCCGGATTAGCGGGCAAAAGGTGGTGACGATTGAAGGGTTGTCGGCTAACAATGACCACCCTGTTCAGCGTGCGTGGCAGGAAATCGACGTACCGCAGTGCGGCTATTGTCATTCCGGCCAGATTATGTCGGCCGCCGTGCTGCTTCGTGAAAATCCAAACCCGACCGACGAGGATATTGACACGGCGATGGCGGGTAACATTTGCCGTTGTGGCACCTATCTGCGCATCCGAAAAGCCATTCATCTGGCCGCCGGAATGGACAGGAAAGTTGGCAGAAACGAGTAAGGGTTAGACAGAAAAAATGCATCAGTTATGCCTTTTAAAACAATTTATTTGCTGGCCATTCTGCTATCGGCGATGGGTATTCTGGCTACTACGTTTACCACAAATGCTACGCTACGTAGCACTACGTCTGCCGCAGAATCCGCTACGGATGCGCCCGTCAAAAAAGACAGTGCTACGTCGGTAAAAGCGTTTGCCAATGTGTATAAAGTACTGATGAGCCCACGTTGTATGAACTGCCACCCAGCGGGCGACGTACCGTTGCAGGGCGACGATAGTCACCTGCACACAATGGCTCCGCGACGAGGAACGGACGGCAAAGGTCTTTACGCGATGAAATGCTCGAACTGTCATCAGCCGACCAATACGCCGGGTTTACATACGCCACCGGGTAACCCGAACTGGCATCTGCCACCCGCAGCCATGAAAATGGTTTTTGAGGGACGGACTCCGCATCAGTTGGCCAAACAACTCGCTGACCCTAAACAGAACGGTGGCAAAAACATGGAGCAGTTATTGGAACATGCCAACGATGAGTTAGTGCTGGCTGGCTGGAATCCCGGCGAAGGTCGGACGTTGCCGCCGATGAGTCACGCCGAATTCGCGAAGGCCTGGACTACCTGGATTAAAGCCGGTGCTTATGCGCCGAAGCCATAAACTCTCCATTCATCATTATTAATTAACGAAACGATGACAGTTTCCAGAAGAAATTTTCTGAAAATATCGGGCATGGCCGGAGCGGTTTTCTCGCTGGGCTTTTACGTACCCAAACACGGTGAAGGCGCTAAAATAGTTAAGGCCGCTGAAGCGGAGAATTTTGGTGTCGAGATGAACGCCTGGATTCACATTGATACGTCGGGTAAGGTTACAATTTTCAGTCACCGCGCCGAAATGGGGCAGGGTGTTTATCAGGCCATCCCGCAAATGGTAGCCGAAGAGCTGGAGGTGAATCTGGATGAGGTGAATATCGTCTTTGCCAAAGGCGATCAGAAAAAATACGGTAATCAGATAACCGGCGGAAGCTCAACGGTACGTGGTTCGTATAAAAACCTGCTGAATCTGAGCGCCACCGCCCGCGAAATGCTTATTCAGGCAGCTGCGGCCAACTGGAACGTAGCAAAAGCAGACTGTTACGCCGAAGCCGGACACGTCATACACAAACCTTCTGGCAAGAAAGCCAATTATGGCGAACTGGTTGTCGATGCGTCTAAGCTGGAAACCCCGAAGAACGTAGTGCTGAAAAAGCGGTCGGAATATAAGCTCATCGGTAAGCCGATGCTACGTCAGGATACTAAGCTGAAAACCAATGGCACCGCTACGTTCGGACTGGATAAACAGATTCCTGGCATGCTGTACGCGGCTGTTGAACGAAATCCCCGGCTTCGCGGCAAAGTGAAAAGCTTCGACGATAGTGCCGCCCGTAAAATTCCCGGCGTGAAATACGTAGTAAAAACCCGAATGGGTGTTTTCAATACATATCGCGAAGGTGTCGCCGTGGTGGCCGATTCAACCTGGGCGGCTTTGCAGGGTAAAAAAGCGCTGAAAGTGGTTTGGGACGACAGCGGTTTCGAACACCTGAGCACCGACGAAATCTACAAACGCCAGCGCGAAGCCCTCCAGACGCAGGAAGGCTTATCGTTCAAGAAGCAGGGTGATCCGGCGGCTATTATTGCGCAGGCTCCGAAGAAACTCGACGTGATGTACGAAACGCCCTATCAGTACCATAGCTGCATGGAACCACTGAATTGTGTAGCTCATTATCAGCCGGATAAGCTCGAAATATGGGGCCCAATTCAGGCGCCGGATTGGGTGCAGGATTACATTAGTAAGGAGATGAATATTCCCCGCGAAAAAGTCATTGTGAATATGACCTTTCTGGGGGGCGGCTTCGGTCGAAAAGCGTTCATGGATTACCCGCACGAAGCGTCGGTGATTTCGAAAGAAGTGGGCGCGCCGATACAGGTAATCTGGACCCGCGAAGATGACGCAACGCAGGGACCGTATCGGCCCGGTATTACGTACCGATGCGAGGGCGTTGTGGATAATGGTGAAATCAGCGCTTTTAAGGTCAAGCTGGCTGGGCAAAATGTCAGCCATTGGCAGGGCGGTAAAAAAGATGCCCCCAATCGGAGTGCGTCTGAAGGTTTTCTTAAGCCGTATTTCGATACCATCAAAAACCTGAGTATTCAGGACGTACCGTTCGAAACGCCGATTCCAACCATGTGGTGGCGGTCGGTGTATGCGTCGACCAATGGTTTTGCCTACGAAAGTTTTCTGGATGAACTGGCCGTTGAAGCCGGTAAAGACCCGCTAACGTTTCGTCGCGAACATCTGAAAGAAGAGCGGCTAAACAAGCTCATCGACAAAATGGAAGACGTATCGGGCTGGAAAAATCGGAAGGCAAAAGAAGGCTACGGTACGGCTATTACGGAGTGTTTCGCCAGCACGGTTGGGCAGGTTGTGAAAGTGTCGCGTACTGCCGATGGTAAGCTGAAAATTGATCACGTCTGGGCGGTTATGGACTGCGGCTGGTACGTTAATCCCGACACCATTAAAGCCCAGATTGAAGGGTCGATTGTGATGGCGTTGGGAGCCGCTACGCATCATCAGGTAACATTCAAAGACGGTATTCCGGTCGACAAGAATTTCTATTCATATCAACTGCCACGTATCACCGACATTCCGCCCATCGATATCTACATCATGGAAAACGATGCCGATGCGGGTGGTGTTGGCGAACCCGGTCTGCCCGCTTTCGCTCCGGCATTGACCAACGCTATTTTTGATCTAACCGGCAAACGGATTCGCAAACTGCCGTTTGATATGGCCACGGTATAATTGACAAAAACGCAGGCCTATAACCTGCGTTTTTTTGTCAGTTACTGCCTGGATAAAGGATCGACTGAAACGATTTGTACAAGAGTTTGTGGGGACGGTGTTTCGCTGAATACCCGTCTAGTCGTTTTCAACGGCGGCTTTTGCTAGCGGCTTAAAATTCTTTTTTCAGGCCGTTTTGCAATGCCTTGAAGTAGGTTTCTTCCTTAAATGAATACAGAAAAGGCGCTTTGTGGGCGGCACCAGAGTAGTGTTTTTCTTTTTTCTCTAAGATACCGTAGGACAGGATTTTTCGACTAAAATTACTCCGGTCCAGTTTTCGGCCCAGAATGGTTTCATATATGGTTTGCAGACTCTTCAGCGGAAATTCCTTCGGTAGCAACGTATAGCCGATAGGCTGATAATTCAATTGTAATCGTAAGGCTTGCAACGCTTTGTCGATGATCGCTTCGTGGTCAAACAGCATAGGAGGAAGTTGACTGACATCCTGCCAGGCGCAGGTAAGCGAGGTAACATCGGCCTGAGGAATCACCTGCTCGTAATTAACCAGCGCATAATAGCCAATCGTAATAAAGCGTTGCATGAACCAGCTTTCTGGCGTCAGTTCAATCCCCAGCGTTTGTAATACGCCCCGTAGATGTTCCTTGCGATTCCGTTTAGCACTGCCAAAGACGTGAAATTGCTGCAGGAATACATCGGTTAAGCCAGTACGGGCATTTAGAATTCGTATGGCGGCTGTATCCAAATCTTCCTCTTTACCCACAAAACCACCCGGAAGCATCCATTTCTGATTACTCTTAGCCTGTAGCAATAACACCGTCAGCGCATTTTGGTGAAAGCCAAAAATGACATTGTCGATGGAAACAGCCGGCAATAAATGGACGGAACCATCCTGCAGGTCGTTGCTGGGTAAGGAATGATTTGTCATGAATGATTATTTTCCTTGGGAGCAGTTCAATTTAACTGTATATTGTGTCGAAATGACTCAATAGGAAACAGGTTGATCTAAAGCCTTAATCAGGCAAAGGTAAAGTGAAAAGCCACAAGCTGTCAATTTAGGTGAAGCCTGGACGTAAATCCAAGCGTTTACCTCGGCTGGTATAACTGTTTTTTTGATGGGTCTGTCTGTTGCTATTGCATTCCATAACCCTTAGTAAACTATGATTCGACCGTTTATTGTTCGCATCTTGCTTGGCTCTGCTGCGCTGGCGGGTTTGTCGTTGACGTTGCCCAGCTATGTAATTAAACCCATAGCTAATGCCTCAGAAACAGAGCCACCATCGGCTCGACCCAACATTATTTTTATTATCTCCGACGACCACACCGCTCAGGCTATAAGTGCCTACGGGAGTAAACTGGCTAAAACGCCGAACATTGACCGGATTGCCCGGGAAGGGGCTATTCTTCATAATAATATTGTTTCCAATTCAATTTGCGGACCTAGCCGGGCAACCTTGCTAACGGGAAAGTTTAGTCACACAAACGGTTATAAGTTCAATGAGAAAGTCTTCGATGTCAACCAGCCGGTTTTCCCCGAAGAACTACAGAAAAATGGCTATCAGACGGCCTGGGTTGGTAAAATGCACCTGGGAAGTCTGCCTCACGGGTTCGATTATCTGAATATTCTACCCGGTCATGGTAGCTACTACAACTCCGATTTTGTTAACTCACAGAACGAGACCAAACGGTATGAAGGCTACGTGACGGACGTAGTAACCCAACTCTCGACCGAGTGGCTCGATAAGCGAAACACCAGCAAACCTTTCTTTCTCGTAGTCGGTCATAAAGCAACACACCGGGAGTGGCTGCCCGCTATTGAAGACTTAGGGGCTTACGATAACATCACCTTTCCGATACCGCCCACCTTCTACGACAAGTATGACGGTCGTCTGGCCGCCCAGAAGCAGGATATGACGATCGATAAGACCATGCGCCTAAAAGAAGACCTCAAGGTGCATGTCGATTATGATCTTGATGAAGCCAAGGTTGCCCAGGAGAAAGCGGAGTTACACAAAGCCTTTTTTCGGGGGCAGGAGATGACGCCAGCGCTGGATAAACAACTGGAAAATTTTGTCAGAAATGGTTCGTATCGTCGGCTCACGCCTGAGCAGAAAAAAGCCTTTTCTGGCTATTACAACCGTATAAGTCGGGAATTTGATGAGAAGAAGCTTAGCGGAAAAGCCCTGGTGGAGTGGAAGTACCAGCGGTATATGCGGGATTATTTAGCGACAGCAAATTCGCTTGATCGCAATATTGGTAAGCTGCTCGATTATCTGGATAAAACCGGGCTGGCCAAAAATACGGTAGTTATTTACACGTCTGATCAGGGTTTTTATCTGGGTGAACACGGTTGGTTCGATAAGCGATGGATCTACGAAGAATCGCTGAAAACACCGTTCGTGATCCGCTATCCAGACGTCATTAAACCTGGTACGAAGGTACATAATGTAGTCTCGAACGTCGACTGGGCTCCTACGATACTAAGTATGACCGGTACGGCTATTCCTAAGGAACTGCAGGGGAAATCGTTTCTGCCGGTACTGAAGGGACAGAACGCCAACTGGCAGGATCAGGCGTATTATCACTACTATGAATATCCGGAGCCGCATCGTGTAGCCCCTCATTTTGGACTACGAACAGAGCGGTACACTCTGGCGCGCTTTTACGGACCCGATAGTTTCTGGGAGTTGTATGACATTCAGAAAGATCCACACAACCTGAAAAATTTATACGGCCAGAAAGGGTATGAAAAAATAACTGCGACCTTGAAAACACAGCTTAAGGAGCATATTGTACGCAACAAGGATGATGAAGCACTGAAGCTCTTCGAGAACAGCTCTGAATAGCCTGCTACATCATTGTCGAAGTAGAAAGGCTTTTTTGCAAGCAGACGTAGCCTGGACTATAGAATTTTACGGGAGGTAACTGTAGTGCGCCAGATATTGATGCTACGTAGTGTGCCATAGGCTGAGAAAAGAAGAATCCGTTCAGGTAGATGGCCTGAACGGATTCTTCTTTTTTGGAGGTAGTCTGGTTTTAGCGCCAGCCGCCACCCAATGCCCGATACGCATTGACCGCAGCATTCATTTGTTTCATACGGGTTTCGATCAACTCCATTCTTGATTCGAGTACATCGCGCTGCGTAAGCAATACTTCCATGTAATCGGCCCGGGCGGAGGTGAATAACTTGAGCGATATGGTAGTCGATTGGGTTAACGCATCCACCTGGTTATTTTTCATGGTGTATTTTTTCTCCAGGTTATCAATGTTAGCTAGCTGATTTGCCACCTCAATATAGGCGTTCAAGACCGTTCGTTCGTAATCGTAAACGGCCTGAATTTGCTTGGCATTGGCGCTTTTATACGTAGCAATAATGGCGTTTTTGTTGATCACGGGCCCGATCATGTCGCCAACCAGCGACGCAATCAGCGATTCGGGTACGTTGCCTAAGTAGAGCGGGCTAAACGACATGACACCCAGCGAAGCAGAAAGACCCAGTGAAGGATAGAAATTAGCCTTCGCTACACTGACACTCAAATTGGCTGCTTCCAGCTTCAACTCTGCCTGCCGAACATCAGGACGGTTTTCCAGTAACTGCGATGGAACACCAGCGTATACTTTAGCCGGTGTGAGATCACCGAAAGTCTGCGAATTGCGTTGAACCCGCTGAGGGAAACGCCCTACCAGAAAATTGATGTGGTTTTCTGTTTCAATAATTCGCTGCTGAATTTCGTACTGAAGGCTCTGCGTTTTGTAAACTTCCGCTTCAAATCGACGAACGGCCAGTTCAGTTACTTTGGCGGCTTCTTTTTCCTGCTTGATTATCTTGAGCGCGTTACTCAGAATATCAATATTCTGGCGGATAATACCCAGTTGATTATCAAGAGCCAGCAGTTCGTAATAGGAGTTAGCTATTTCGGCCACCAGGTTGGTAACCGTAAAGTTTTTCCCCTCAATAGACGAGAAGTAACTCGCTACCGCAGCCTTTTTGGCGTTACGTAGTTTGTGCCAGATATCGACTTCCCAGGTAGCAAAAGCCCCGAAATACGTATTCGGCAAAACTGAAGGCGTTGCTTTGCCCGGTTTGATTTCGCTGATTTCGTCGCTGGCTCCCTGGCTAGTGTAGCGGGATACTTTGTCGACACCGGCTCCACCACCAACCCGGACGAAGGGGAGATATTCCCCCCGCCGAGCCTGGATTTCATTATTAGCTATCTGAATTTCCTGTAACGTAATGTTTAGCTCCTGGTTGTTGTACAGAGCGGTGTCAATCAGCGCTGTCAGGTAGGGATCGGTAAAGTAGGACCGCCACGCTGTTTTCGCTGTGTTGACAGTATCCTGCGAGGTGTTATAACTCGCAGGTACTGTTTTATTGACTTTTTTCTGAACCAGAAGCGGAACGCTACAACCGGCAGTGATCAGGGTGATAAGCGTTATCCCTAAACTGCTTACTATTCGTTTATTGCTCATTGTCTAACTTTCTTCAGGTTGGGAGAAATTGTCTACCGAGTGTACCAGATTCTCGCTTAACGAACTTTCGTCTTCGTCTTTGATCAGCTTACGACCATCGGCCATATTCCCGAATATGTAATACAGACCGGGAATGATGATGACGCCAAATATGGTTCCGAACAGCATACCACCCATAGCCGAAGCACCAATGGTACGGTTTCCGATGGCACCGGCACCCTTCGCAACAATCAGCGGAATCAGACCCGCCACGAAAGCGAACGAAGTCATCAGAATAGGCCGGAAACGAACCTTGGCTCCTTCGATGGCTGCATTCAGAATCGTGTCGCCCTGCTGTCGCTTCTGAACGGCAAACTCCACAATCAGTACGGCGTTTTTACCCAGCAGACCCACCAGCATAATCAGGCCGATCTGCGCATAAATGTTGTTCTCCAGTCCCATCGCTTTGAGCAGGAAGAACGATCCAAAAATCCCAACTGGTAACGAGGTTAATACGGCCAGTGGAATAATGAAGCTTTCGTATTGAGCGGCCAGCACCAGATACACGAACGATACTACGATCAGGAAGACAATCAGCGTCTCATTACCCCGGATCGATTCGTCGTACGAAAGACCTTCAAACGCGATGTCATAGCCTTTCGGTAACGTTTTGGCTGCCACTTCCCGAATGGCGGCAATGGCATCTGCTGTGGTGTATCCTTTGGCTGGTTGCCCTTGAATGGCCGCTGAATTGTACAAATTGAACCGGGTAATCTCGTTTGGCCCCTGTCCTTTCTTCAGTTTCATGAAGGCCGAGTAAGGAACCATTTCGCCCGCGTCGTTTTTAACGAACAGCTTCAGAATATCCGATGGTAACCGTCTGAAGCTAGGGTCGGACTGTACGTATACTTTAAAGAACTGGTTAAACTTGATGAAGCCCTGCTCGTACGTACTACCGATCATGATGTTGAGGTTATCCATCGCTTTACCGATCGATACGCCTTTCTGCATGGCCAGGTTATTGTCGATTTCCAGCTCGTATTGTGGATAGTTGGCCGCGAAGAAGGTAAACAAGCCCATCAGCTCTTTACGCTTGCCCAGATCTTCCATGAATTTTTTGTTCACTACATCAAACTCATGGTAATCTGTTTCGGTGTTTTTATCCAGCAAACGCATCGAGAAACCGCCCGACGTACCGAAGCCAGGAATGGCGGGTGGTTCGAAGAATTCGATGGTCGCTCCCAGGTCTCTGGTTTTACCTTCCAGCTCCTCCATGATTTCTTTCACGTTTTTAGAGCGATCTCCCCAGGGCTTCAGGTTGATCAGACAGGTACCAGCGTTGGAACCCCGGCCCTCCGTCATAATCTCATAACCAGCCAGCGAAGACACCGACTCGATACCCGGTACTTCTTCACAAATTTTCTGGAGCGACTGAGAAACCTGGTTGGTTTTTTCCAGCGTAGTACCCGGAGGGGTCTGGATAATGGCATAAATCGTGCTCTGGTCTTCGTTTGGAATGAAGCCCGCTGGCAGAATCTTATTCTCATAGGCGATACCTAAACAGAAAGCCCCCAGTACCAGAACCGTAACAACCCGTCGATTCACGATGAGACGTAGCAGGCTCACGTAGCGGCCCGTCATTTTATCGAATCCCCGGTTGAAGCTGTCGATTGCCTTGGTCAGGAAATTTTTCTTCTGCTCATGGCCATGATGGTTTTTCAGCAGCATGGCGCATAAGACCGGGGTAAGCGTCAACGCGATCAGCGCTGAAATAACAATGGAGCTTGCCATCGTAATGGAGAACTGGCGGTAGAACGTACCAACGGGACCCGTCATGAACGAGATCGGCAGGAATACCGACACCATCACCAGCGTAATAGCGATAATAGCACCGCTGATCTCACCCAGTACCTGCTTCACCGCCCCAAAAGGCGATAGATGGGGCTTTTCCTCCATTTTGGCGTGTACGGCTTCCACCACCACAATGGCGTCATCGACCACAATACCGATGGCGAGTACCAGCGCAAACAGCGTAATTAAGTTGATGGAAAGTCCAAATGCCTGAATCACAAAGAAGGCCCCAACCAGCGACACAGGAACCGCCAGGATCGGAATCAGCGTGGACCGCCAGTCGCCCAGGAATATGAATACAACGAATGCTACCAGAATAAACGCATCGCGCAACGTATCGATTACCTGCTCAATGGAGGCATCCAGGAAGTTCGATACGTCGTAGCTGATTTTGTAATCTACGCCCGGAGGGAACGATTCTTTCATCACTTCGAGCTTCTCTTTTACCTGCTCAATAACATCGCTGGCATTACTACCGTAGTTTTGACGCAGGACGATAGCCGCTGAGGGATGACCATCCAGATTGGAGTAGATGTTAACGAATTCACTACCCAATTCAACTCGTCCAATATCGCGTAAGTGAATACTTTCCCCCGATGAGTTGGCGCGAATAATGATTCCTTCGTATTCTTTGGGATCGCTATATCGTCCTTTGTAGGTCAATACGTACTCCAGCGACTGAGCAGCTATACCGGAGCTTTGACCAAGCCGCCCCGGCCGCCCGATGATACTCTGCTCACCCATGGCCTTCATCACTTCTTCTACCGAAATATTGTAAGCCCGCATACGATCGGGGTTCAACCAAACCCGCATGGCGTACCGGCGGCTACCCAATATCTGCGCCCGGGCAACCCCCTTGGTCCGCTGAATTTCGGGGATCATTTTAACCGTAGCGTAGTTGAAGAGAAATTTTTCGTCAATCCCTTTTTCTTTAGCGTACAGGTTGACGTACATCAGCATACTAGGCTGAATAGGCGTAATAATAACCCCCTCGCGCTGAACTAGTTCAGGTAGAAGCGGCATCACCTGGTCAACCCGTGTTTTAACCCTGATAACGGCGTCGTTCGGGTCTGTTCCAGGCTCAAAAATGATCCGAAGGGTAGCCTCACCGGCGCTGGTGGCATCGGTGGCTATGTATCGCATATCCTGAACCCCGTTGATGGCCTGTTCCAGCGTAATCAGCGTGGATTTAACCAGTACGTCAGCACTGGCGCCAGGATAATCAATAAATATGTTTACAGTGGTAGGCGCAATGTCCGGGAATTGGGAAATCGGTAACTGTTTGATTGCCAGTACCCCGATGAAGACTATCATGATCGATATCACGATAGCAAATACGGGTCGGCGAATGAATTGTGTGAACATCAGTCTTCTGTTTTGGGGACTAGCTAATTATTCAGCGTACAGATCTAGGTGCGAGATGACAGAAGCAGGCGCCAGGAATTTATAGTCTATCTTTTGGTTTTCCTTAACCTGGCGTAAGCCTTCCAGCAGGATTTTGTCTGTTGGTTCCAGGCCACTCTTTACGACAAAAATGTGAGGTAGTTCAGAGGCAATGGTGATCTCTCTGGAGCGGATTTTATTCTCCTTATCCACCACATACACATACTTCTTTTCCAGCACTTCGAAGGTGGCTTTCTGCGGAATAATCATGGCGTTTTTGAGCGGCAATGTCATCTGGATATTACCAGTTTCGCCATGACGTAGCAGTCCATTGGGGTTGGGGAACGTAGCACGGAAAGCGATGTTACCGGTTTCGTTGTTGAAATCGGCCTCAATGGTTTGCACGACACCTGGATGACCAAACACCTGATTGTTGGCCATCAGCAGGTTTACGTTATTCAGGTTTTCCTGCTGGGCGTGGGTTTTATAATTCAGATATTCGGCTTCCGGTACGTTGAAGTATACCCACATTTTGCTGTTGTCCGACAACGTAGTGAGCAGATCGCCTTCGTTCACAAGGCTTCCGAGCCGAACCTGGAAATGGTCCATAATACCATCGAAAGGGGCTCTCACCTCGGTGAAACCAAGGTGTACTTTGGCCAGCGATACTTCTGCTTTAGCTTTGTCCAGTTTAGCTTTTGCCAGGGCTAGTTCATTTTTCGAAACAATGTTGCTATCGGCCAGCGATTTCGTGTTGTTGTATTCAACAGCTACGAAATTGGCTTCGGCCTCCGCTTTCTGTAATTCGGCCTGATACTGAATCGGCAGAATCTGGAACATGATCTGTCCTTTTCTAACGTATTGACCTTCGTCGACAAAAATTTTCTGTAGATAACCTTTCTCCAGCGCTCTTACTTCGATGTGCTGGATAGAGCGAATTTGACATACGTACTGATTCGTAATCGTCGTGTCTTTCTGCAGCGGGCTAGTTACTGAAAACTTAACCTCTTCTTCTTTTTCTTCTTCTTTGTGTGAACAGCTGGTATAGCCAAACAAAGCACATAAGCTCATCAGCATGAGCATGAGGATTTTCTTCATAAGGATCTTAATGTTTACTCGCACCTGGTTTGATAGATTGTAAGAGGTAGGTCTCGGCTTGTTTATTGACTGCTGGCCTATTTGGTAATCTGGCCTTGTCCCGTCCGAGTTCGGGAGTTGTGTTAGTTTGATGATTTATGCTGAGCGGTGATCGCCTGCTCGGGAGGAGCATTAGGAGCCTGCTCTAATCGGTGAATCAAGCTATCTTTTTGCTGGTTAGCCCGCTTACAGTCAGAAAGCTGCTGTTGCCAGAATACCAGATCGAGATCGGTTGGATGACTAATCGTGCCTAATTCGTATTCATATAGGTTTCGCTGGTGGCTTTGCTCGTACAACAGATAACCGTTGAACAGTAGTGAAAGGGCCAGTGCCAACCCAAAGCCGAAAAGCAAAATCGAAGGAAAATTCCGTCGTTGCATCGCTTGTGTCTGTTTTGCCTTGAGACAAAGCAAGCGTAACAACATTAAAACAGTGTAAAAAGGAAATTAGAAGATATTAGAAAAGTTCAAATGCTCTTTCTGGCCATTAGGAGCATATTTAATCTGTTTTTAAGCTAGATTTCTTGGTTGGCCACATCTGATTGCTCGCAGCAGTATAAAATCTATTCTCCGGATGAAAGGTTTGTTGTAAATGTTATATTTTTTTGCAGTTTAGGCATAAAATGCCGGCGTGCCCGGCTGTTGTGTACTGACAACCTATTAGATAATCCAGTAGGCGAGTAATTAATTAAGATTAAAAAGGGATGAAAAACCTTATAGCTGACCGGGCAAATCAATCGTTACCGAAGTGCCTTGGTTTTCTTTAGAGGCAATTTGAAGTGTTCCCTGATGGAGTTCGATAATCTTCTGGGTTACGGCTAAACCAATACCATAGCCTGGAACACCTTCTACGTTCTTTCCTCGATAAAGTGGGTCCAGAATGTGAGCCGCATCGTGCTGCGAAATGCCGCGCCCTTTATCCGTAACAACTACGGTGATTTGCTCATTCTTGGTCTGAAGTTGTACCGAAACGGCCTCGCTGGAGTATTTGCAGGCATTATCGAGCACATTCAAAAAAGCCGTTGTTAACAGGGTTGCATTGCCTTTTACGGTAAAGGATTCGTCTTCGCTGGTCATGAACCGAAGTGGTAAACTTCGATCCGGGTATTTGGATTGAACCTGTCCAATGGCGGAGAGTAGGCAATCATCGACCTGAACGGCAGTCAGCGCAACAGCAGCATCCGTAACCTTGGCTAAACCAAGTAAGCCATTCGTTAAGGCAATCACTTTCTTTAATTCTTCGATGGCAACTTCCATACTCTCGCGCCAGTCGGCAGGATTTTGATCGTATCGGACAGACGTTTCCAGAGTCCCCAGCGTGTTGGTTAGTGGCGTTCGTAGCTCGTGAGAGGCATGCGAGACGAAGCTACGCTGCGATACAAAGGCATCTTCCAGTCGAAAAAGCATCTGGTTGAACGTCATGGCGAGCTGGGCAATTTCGTCACGACGGTTTCCTTCATTCACCCGCATATGCAGGTGTCGGGCTGTTATCTGCTCCACTTCATCGACAATCCGTGAAATGGGTTTTAGCACCCGCCCCGAAAAGTACCAACCCGCCAGAACGATCAACGCAAAACCGAGTAGGTTAGCCAGCAGTAAAATCTGTTGTAACGTACCCAGCTTGGCAAAGCCAATTCGGTCGTAACCCGAAGCAAAAATGTAAAACAATTGACCTCGGTCTTTATAAGGCATTACAATCGATTCAAGATGGCCGCTTCTGAACTCAAATGGCGAATCGGTTGACGATAGTAACGGAATTTTCTCTTTATAGTAGTCCGATTCTTTTAAGGTTCGGTTGGTGAATACGAGTTTATGGCGGATATCGTAAATGCTGATTTGCTCTTCAACGATGGTCAGCAAATCAGTACGTACCATGTTCTTAAAGAAATCGTCGTGAAGATGACGTCGGGAAATAAGCACTCGTCCGGCTACGCGGGCTTTACTTTCCAGCCGGCTATAAAATTCTTCCTGCCGATAGAGTGAATAGAAGTACCACACCAACAACGATAGCATGACCTGAATGGCCGTAGCCAGCAACGTGAAAATGATTGTCAGGCGGTTCCGAATAAGCATGGAAGTGTATAGAATGTATGATATATGGGGTATGATGTATGAGATATAATGGAATACATCATACCCCATATATCATACATTTTTTCTCACCCTTCCCGAAGTACGTATCCCATACCTACGATAGTATGGAGTAATTTGGGTGAAAAACCTTTATCAATTTTTTTGCGCAGATAACTGATATATACGTCAATAACGTTGGTATTGCTGTCAAAATTCAGATTCCAGACCCGTTCGCTGATATCCACGCGGGAAATTATTTTCCCTTTGTTCTGCATCAGGTATTCCATGAGCGCATATTCGCGGGTGGTCAGATCAATACGTTTGCCCGCACGCGTAACGGTTTGGGTATCCAGATTTAATTCCAGATCGGCCAGTTGAAGCAGTTGCTTTTGTTTGGATGTATGCCTGCGTGTCAGAGCCCTGACACGTAGCAGTAGCTCCTGAAACTCAAACGGTTTAGCCAGATAATCGTCGGCACCGGCATTGAAACCCTCCGATTTGTCGGCCAGACTATCTAGTGCCGTCAGCATGAGTACAGGTACAGTTTCGTTTTCGGAGCGTATCAACCGGCAGAGTTCGAAACCATTGATGTGCGGTAAATTGACGTCCAGTATAATCGTATCGTAGCTATCCTTATGAAACAAAGACAGTCCGATACGTCCATCGTAAGCAATCTCGACATCGTACCCTTCGGCCGACATTCCTTTGCGGATAAAAGAAGCCAGCCGTTCTTCGTCTTCAACTAACAGGATTTTCATCAATAAACTGCTCAATTTATGTGCTACGTTGGGTCAGGCTACTGGCAGGTGACAGATTAATGGCTGTGGTAGCAGAAACAAAGATACTCAAGATTAATTTGGGGTACGTTTGGTATGCCATCAAAACCAGTTTTGACGGCAACGAGTATCGATGCCTGAAACGGATTAGGCAGTTATTGTGGTGAAGAAGATATAAGGATAGTTGGGGGGAGACTACTACCATGTCTGATTGAAATAGTAGACTATTCATCAGAGGCCATCCTTAACTACTCTGGCGGGAATGCCAGCAACTACGGTGTTTGGTGGTACGTCCCGGCTAACCACTGCCCCGGCAGCCACAATAGCGTTCTCGCCAACGGTTACTCCAGGCAGAATGGTTGCTCCCGCTCCAATCCAGGCGTTACGTTTGATTACGACTGGCCTGGGAATGAGTGTTTGCCGATCAGTGGGGTCTAATGGGTGATTTTCAGAGGTAATATTAACTCGGGGGCCAATCTGAACGTCGTCTTCAATGGTAATGCCGCCAATGTCCAGAAATGAACAGGCGTGATTAATGAAAATATTTTTTCCCAGCGAAATAAACTGGCCAAAGTTGGTGTAGAACGGTGGAAAAATCGCCGTTGAGCTGGCAATCTCAACCCCAATGATTTCACTCAGCTGACTTCGCATCTGATCAACATCGGTGGCAGTCGCATTCATCTGAACACAGAGTTTGATGGTTCGCGCCACAACGGCAGCAAACTTGTCATACGCTGGATCGTCTTTTCGTAAAAGCTCCCCCGCTTTTAACCGCTCGAAAATGTCCGAATGGGCTACCGGTGATTGATTATTTGACTTATTCATCTTTGTTATCGCTCTTTCCTGTTTACTTAGAATAGTCGCTATCGCTCACTTTTTCCAGCCAGGTAACTACTTCTCCATTCAACTCTTCATGAATGGCAATGTGACTCATGGCTTTTGTGGGCGAAGCACCATGCCAGTGTTTTTCGTTAGGTTCAAACCAAACGACATCGCCGGGATTAATTTCTTCGATGGGACCGCCTTCGCGCTGCACCCGCCCCAAACCCGAAATAACGATGAGCGTTTGCCCAACCGGATGCGTGTGCCAGGCGGTTCGGGCTCCGGGTTCAAAGGTTACCAGCGCTCCAGCTGCTTTCGTTGATTCTTTTGTCGAGAATAGAGGATCGATTCGCACCGCACCCGTAAACCAGGCCTCGGGGCCAATAGTCGATGGCTGTGATCCATTTTTACTGATTTTCATACTTTCTTTTCTGTTACGTCAATGGGCACACTGTAATTAGTGTAGCCATTTTTGGGATGTATCAATGAAGGTAGACGAATCCTGTGTTAGTTTCATGAATACGATTTAATGTCCATTCTATCCTAAACCTAATTTTGCATCAATTTATTGGATAGAAAGAGACCCTAGTATTGAAGAGTACATTAACTACGGACTTTACTAACTCCCATTGCCTTACTAACGTCGTCAGCACTGCCTAGCTTAATCGATCTCTTTTCGACCATCGGAATTGATCTATTTTCAAGCTATACTACTCAAGGGCACTAGTAGAAGAGCAAAAAAAAATAATCTTGGTGGATTCCATGTTGTTGAGGGTAATTTCTTGCGCTCCTAGATTATATCCTACCAAGTCCTTTATAGTTAAGTAGATGGAAGAGTAAGATTAGGCATTCCTATTTGGTAATCAGCTCCTCGTTCCAGCACCTTACGTACCATTCATCCGTACTATTTTGCCATTGATCCGGTAAAAATAAGTTTTTTAAAAAGGTACCTTGCATCGCATAGTACCTTATGCTACCTTTGATGTAAGAATTTCGGACTGTAATTACCCGTCGGTGGTTAATCCGCTTTACCAGTTGTTAACTCCGAAATTCGTAACTGCTACCGCAGATTATACGTAACATCAAAACACCGATGAATATTGAAAACGCCCAGGTGCAGATGCGAAAGGGGATTCTGGAATTCTGCATACTGCACATCATATCGCGGGGCGAGGTTTACGCGTCCGATATGCTTGATGAACTAACTTCTGCCCGGATTATGGTGGTGGAAGGAACCTTATATCCACTACTTACCCGCCTGAAAAATGCAGGTCTGCTCGATTATAAATGGGTGGAGTCGACTTCCGGGCCTCCGCGTAAATATTACATACTCACTGAACTCGGCCAGAACTCGCTGGGTGCATTAAATGAAACCTGGCAGGAACTGGCCGAATCCGTAAACGCTATCGTTACCAAAACCGAGCAGAATCCTAAACCAGCCAATGGGAGTGTCGCTGTTAGTAGCTCTCCCGATCCTACAAATCCATCTACCAACGCTTAGCCTATTCTCTTCTCTATCGCCATGAAAAAGACCATAAGTATTAATATAAGTGGGGTCATCTTCCATATAGAAGAGGATGGCTACGACAAACTGAAAAACTATCTGGTATCTGTCCAGCAGTACTTTTCAAGCTACGAAGACAGCCAGGAGATTGTTACCGATATCGAAAATCGGATTGCGGAAAAACTGCTTGCCAAGCTAAAAGCGGCTGATAAGCAGGCCGTTTCGCTGGAAGATGTCAATGAACTCGTAGCCGCTATGGGTACGGTTGCCGACTTCGAAGCGGTGGAAGAGGAAGAAGTATTGGTGACAACCGGTGGCCGTAATTCAGCCCAGAATCAAGGACAGGGACCTCGGGCCACCGATCCGAACGCATCACGTACTACGGGCGCTTATACTCAGCCATCGGGTGGTGCTACGTACACCGGGCCTCGCCGGTTGGTTCGTGACCTGCGCCGTAAAACGTTAGGTGGAGTTGCTGCCGGATTAGCCCACTACTTTAATATGGACGTAGTATGGGTCCGGTTAATTTTCGTTCTGCTGGTAGTAGGTCTGCCTGCTTTGGGCGGTTCGTCGAATAATGAGTTTTTCGGAGGCCTGGGCGGTTTTGCCGTCGTCGTCTACATCGCTATGTGGATTGCGTTGCCGGGTATTACCACGATTGAAGAGGATAAAACCGTCAAGAAATTTTTTCGCAACCCCGAAGACAAAGTTCTCGGTGGAGTAGCTTCTGGTATTGCCGCATACTTTGGCGTTGATACGGGCGTAATACGACTATTATTCGTGCTGGGTATTGTCTTCTTTGGCGTTGGTTTTCTGCTCTATCTGGTTTTGTGGATTATATCACCCCAGGCTAATACGTTGACCGAAAAAATGGAAATGCAGGGGCAACCCATTACGTTGTCGAACATTGAGCATAGTATCAAGCAGAATCTGAATATTACCGACACGCCCAATACAGAAAGTACGCTGACTCGCATTCTGTTGTTTCCATTTCGGGCTATTGCTATGATTATTAGTGGCCTGGGTAGCGCACTTGGCCCTTTAATGAGTGGTACACTGACCATTATCCGGGTCTTTGCCGGAATCCTGATGCTGGTTGTTGCTTTTGCCTTTATGGTTGCCTGTCTGGCCGTGCTGGGCGCTGCCATCGGCATTGAGACTGGTGCTAATTTTGGCAGTGTTCCGTTTAATTTGATACGGTCCGATATTACGTTTCCAATGGTTTTATCGGCTTTTCTGGTTGGCTTTATTCCTGCCTTCGGGTTGGCTATTCTGGGTGTTATGCTGATTACCACACGTAACGTAATAAGCAGCCGAACCGCGCTGACAGTGGGCGGAGTATGGTTGGTAGCTCTGGCTATATTTGGCGGCACGGTTACGCCGTTGATCAGCAGCTTCCAACGCAGAGGTACGGTAGAAGAAACAAAAGTGATAACCGTTCCAGCTGCCGTTCCAACATTCACGATTAATGACCTGGATAATGATAACTGGCGTCCATCCATTGATTTGCAGGGCTACAATGGCACAACCATCAATCTGGTGCAGCGCTTCAAGGCGCAGGGATCAAGCCGGGCAGAAGCACAGGCCAATGCTCGTCAGATCAACTATTCGTATGCCGTTCAGGACTCAGTAGTTCGTTTCGATAATACGCTTGAACTTCGGCCAGGGGCGCATTTTCGGGCGCAGGATCTGGATATGGATCTGATGATTCCTTACGAAAAACCATTCCGCATGACTGAAGAGTTTGCCCGGTTTATACGCAATGAATTCGGCGGCAAAGAAATCGACCGGATGGCGTCCAGCCTCTGGAAGTTCACTCGGGAGGATGGTTTGGTCTGTATAAACTATCCTCGGGAAAAAGATCGTCGGGACAACGATGAAGATAATGACGTAACCGACCTGACGGATAATGTTCAGGATGCCGTAAGAAATGAGCTAGGCGATGATTTTGATCGTATTGGCGATCATACCCGTCAGTTTAATGCCAGCAATTTTTCGAAAGTAGATGTTAGCGGGGCGTTTGTGGTTCGATTCCGGAAGGGCGATACGTATAAGGTTGTTGCTGATGGCCGCGAGAAGGATCTGGAAGATATCAGCGTAAAGGTTGATGGTAATGAACTGGTCGTTTCATTGGATGGCAAAGGCTTATTTAAATGGGGCAATCGCAAGCGTATTGGTTTGACAATCACAGTGCCAAAAGCAATTGACGAACTAAAGCTATCGGGTGCGTCGAAAGCGAATCTCACCGAGTTCGAAAAGTACGACGATTTGTCTATCAGTATGAGCGGTGCCTGCCGGACCGTGTTCGACGGAAGAGTTAACAAGTTATCCCTCGATATGTCGGGTGCTTCCAATACCGTGCTACGTGGTCATGCCAACCAGTTCGATGCCGATCTGAGTGGCGCCTGCAAAGTCGAAGCCACCAGCATGAATATCGAGAAGGCATCTGTTGATGCTTCTGGGGCCAGCCACGTTAATTTAGGACAGGTTAGGTCGCTCGATTCTGAAACATCAGGGGCCAGCAAAGTAACGCGACAGTAAGCTGGCAATACGTGGTAAAAGCAAGGCTTGGGTAATTGGTTGCATTGACAACAATTACCCAAGCCTTGCTTTTTTATTGACTTGTGGTTGCGGAATGTTTTCAATTAACAGTATACGGGTAACTTTGCCATTGAGTTGTATTCGGATAAAAAAAGTATACATATTGTGAATAAGTCATCTTTGCTTCACAGATACTATTTCGTCGTCTTATTGGCTGGCTTGTCCGTAAATGTGTCTTGGGGGCAGATTGGTGCAAAAACGAAAGTTGATGACTGGAAAGCTGTTTCTGTGAATCAGCATTTGCGAGGGAAGTGGCTATTAGGCGCGGGGCCAACCTTCTTAGGCGTAACTGCCAAAGCAGGCCATTTTATTGCTAATCGTACCTGGTTGGGTGTAGAAGGTGAAAATCACAGTTTTTTTTCTGATCGGCAGGAAGCAGGTGTTTTTGCGCGCTATTATTTGTGGAACGGTGGCTTGCTGTCGGGATTCTCGGCAATAGGGGTTTCGTATGGGCGTTTTCAGGTGTGGGAGTGGGATTTTGACAACGAATATCCAAGTCCCCCTGTCTATTATTCCGCTAAATACAGTGTTGCAATTGGACTTGAATATGCTTTAGGACGACGTATATCCTTTGAAGGAGTTGGAAAACTAGGGAAGCTTACTGGTGCCGATTGGGTGCAACCAAGTCTTCAATGGTCGGTTAACCTGTATTTAGGGAAATAAAACGTATAGTTTGAACTCATACAGTACGAAACACTAATTACTACTGCTTCTATGAGTAGTAAAATACTAACATGAAAAAAACCAGCCTGCTACGTAGCGCAAATCTCTTTTGCGCTACGTAGCAGGCTGGTTTTTAATTGGAGAAAACTATCGCCTTATCGTTTGTTTCTCGGCTGCAGCTTCTACGCGTTGTTCGTCCTGAGCGACTTCTTCGCGCTGCTTTTTGTTCTCCCGTTCAAAAACCTGAATCAGGACAATGAAGTAGGAGAGTAGTAAAGGCCCAATTACTAACCCCAGTATTCCAAAAATTGGTACACCAAGTACAATACCGGTTAACGTAATAAGCGGGTGAATATCGCCCATACGTTTGGCGAGCATGATACGTAGTAGATTGTCGATATTGACAATCACAATAGCCCCAACCAGCAGTATTCCGATCGCGTCGCCCGTATCGCCCTGCGAGAGTTTTATTAAGCCGGCTGGCCCCCATACCAGCGGAGTACCCAGTAGGGGAATAAACGCCAGGAAGAAGCCGACCACGCCCCAGAAGGGCGCATCCGGTACGTTGAAAATCCACAGGGTTATACCCGTTAGAAGACCCTGAACAAAGGAAACCAGAGCTTGACCAAGCACATTGGCGTTAACATTGTTCTTCAACGATTCGCCTAACTGTCGCTGGGTATCCCGCTTAAAAGGTAGGTATTTTTGTAGGCCCTTCTGAAAATCTTCCTGCTGCACGAACATATAATACATCGTGAAGAACATAAGGCCCAGAATCACGATAAAGTCGAGTGTTCCACCCGCCAGAGACGGTAACAGTCGACTGGCATAGCCCCCTGCCTGCTGCGTGATGGTACGTATGTTTTGCTGACTGGTGATCTGGTAGCCAGTCATGTCTTCTGCCTTTTTTACCAGATTCAGAATTTCGTCGGTATGCTGACTATAGTACTGAATGCGTCCTACAAGCATCAGACTGAGTGTCAGAAACGGGAGAATAATAACGACCAGCGAAAACAGAATCAGCAAAGCAGCTACCAGCGTTTTGTTCCAGTTACGTTTAATGGTTAGTGCCGTAAACCACGGACGAAAAACGACGTATAGAATACCAGCACCCAGAAAAGCAGACGCATAGCCGCTTAGCCCAACAATGATAAAACCCGCAATGATGAGTATACTGGTTATCAGTAAGACGCGCTGCTGCTGTGGTGTATAAATAGTTGCCATGAGAATTTTTACTTAATAATGCACTGAGCATAAGAACACCGGAATGCAACAATTGTTTAGTTAGCATTCTGTTGCACTCAGCGCCAGCCCGGCCTCGGATGTTTCCTTATATTTTGTCGACATATCGCGGCCGGTAGCCTTCATCACTTTCACTACTGCATCAAGCGAAATCTTCTGTACGGAAGCCGCTCCGGAGGTGGCCAGCAAAAAGGCATTATAAGATTTCACGGCCCCCATAGCATTCCGTTCAATACATGGAATCTGAACGTAACCACCGATCGGATCGCAGGTCATGCCCAAGTGGTGTTCAATCGCTATTTCGGCGGCAGCTTCAATGGCGCTGATCGAGCCATTGGGCTGGGCACAACGGGTCAGGAAAGCGGCACCCATCGCCGAAGCGGTTCCCACTTCGCCCATGCAACCCATTTCGGCACCAGAAATACTGGCATTATGTTTTACCAGAAAGCCGATGGCGGCCGCGGCTAGCATACCGCCACGAAGAGTTAGCTTATCGTGGTGAAAATGATGTTTAGCTAAATACGTTAGACCCGGAATAACGCCCGAAGCCCCTGAGGTCGGTGCCGTAACGACAATGCCGCCCGCTGCGTTTTCTTCTGAGGCCGCCAGACAATACGCGTTTAGAAAGATCAGAAAGCTGTCTGACGATTGGCTCATGCCTTTCGCTTTTTGGTAGAGAATGGGGGCTTTTCGGGTCAGTTTAATGGAACCGGGTAATGTACCTTTATGACGAAGCCCCCGCCGAACAGCCTTGTGCATAAACTCAAGAATCTGATCGATACGCTGGTTGATATCGGCTCGGCTCCGGTTTGTGATGGCCATTTCATTACGTATCATCAACTCGTCGAGCGTCAGATTATTGGTTTTTAGCTGTTCTTTCAGTTCGGCCATTGAGCTATAGGGAAATGGTACGTCCTGATTATCGGACGCTACGTCGGGTTCGCCTTTTCGGATAATAAAACCACCGCCAACGGAATAGTATTCTTCTTCATACAGAACCTGTTCTCCCTGCCGGAGTTGAAGTACCATCGTGTTTGCATACGGTGAATCATACCGTTTTCGCTCAAAATGAATGTGTTGTGGTTCTAACTCCAGTGTTTTCTCGCCAACCGGTATGGGGTAAGAAACCGACGAATCACGTAGTAAATCGAGGAGAGCGTCAGGATCTGTCGTTTCAGGTTGCCAGCCCAACAAACCGGCTACTATAGCGCGGTCGGTACCATGACCTTTGCCAGTAGCGCTCAATGAGCCATAAAGGAGTACATGAACGGCATCTGCCTGTTGCTGAATGGACGGTTCTAAGCTGGAAAGTCGTTGCCGAAAGTCGAAGGCAGCTTTCATCGGTCCAATGGTATGTGAACTCGATGGGCCCGGCCCGACTTTAAATAAATCAAAAACAGATGTCGTAATCGGTTGATTAGTCATGATGATGAGTGCTGAAAAACAATGATACGTATCGGTAACGCATCGTAAATCAGTGCTTTATATCTAAATTCCTAATTTGGGTTAAGTATTCGGTTGGTAATAAGGCTCGTTGTACCATTGATCGTAAGCCAAGTCTATTCAGAATTTTATACAAGCTGAACGAACCCGTAAACCAAGGTTTTTGGGGTAGATTTAATAGCCTGTTAACCTGTTCTGGCACCAAAATAGCCTGTACGCTCCTGAGTAAATTATAGCGCCAGTTACCGAGTTGCTCGCGATACCGCCGAAACAATTTATGCGTGAATTCGCTTTGTGCCAAATCCTGGTCGAGGTGGGCCTTCCGGTCGATGGCCCAGTCGGCGTAGTTGGTGGGCAAATCTGGTACGTTCATGCCAGCGCCGACTGCACGAAATGTCTGGAATAATTCGGTACGTTCGGCGTCGGTAAGTGGGCGGTGGAGCGTTTGGTAGGCGCGTTCTGAATAGTCGATCAGCATATAGAGCACATCGCGATAGGCCCAGTCGGGAATCTGATAGCCTCTCTTTTTTTCGACACCGCCGTGGATGGCGCTCATGCGGGCAATGGCCTGACGAGCCTGTTGCTCGGGGGCAAAAACGATCTCTTGGGCGTAACGTACCGTCGAGAATAAACGGCCAATGGGATCGGCTGGTAGCTTTCCCGTAAAAAAAAGCCAGTCTACGGCTTTGTTCAGCGCAAATTCAGCGGCCGAGCCCGCAAAAACCAATAAGATTACATCGGCATCTCCCCAGATTCGGCGAACTATAGAGTCTGGTTTAACAAAAAAAGCCATCGGTACATTGTTCGTTATGTCAGCTATTATAACGCTAAAACAACGAATTCGACACGACGATTCTTTCGTTTATTGTCTTCGGAGTCATTAGGCGCGGCCGGACGTGTGTCGCCATATCCGCTGGCCCGCAGTCGATTTTCGGCAATACCCTGCCGGGTGAGATAACCGCGAATTACTTTAGCCCGGTTTTCGGACAGCGATAAGTTAAGTCGACGGTCGCCGACATTATCGGTATGGCCCGCAATTTCAATAACCAGCGAGGGGGTTGTTGTCAGCGTTTTGACCAGCTTGTTGAGCTGAGGAAAAGACTCCGGGCGAAGAACATAGCTGCTTTGATCGAAGTAGACATTGTCGAGCCGGAAGGACTGGTTAACCTGTAGATTTCTGAAAATACTATCGGCTTTAGGGTCTTCTTTTTCCAGCAATACCGTGTACCCATAGTCGGGGCAGGTGTCACAGGTGACAACCATCACTTCTTCGGCTTCGTAATAACCTGACACTTGGGTGACGATGGTTAACGTATCAGTGCGGTTTAGGATAAATACGTATGGCTGCCCCGGTGTGCTTTTCCCTTCGAATGTTTTACGAGCCTGATGCGCTTTTACCGTAAATTTTGCGGGTAGCTCTGCGGCTGTTTTTTCATCGGCGGCATTGATCGAGAATACGGTTTTCTGCGCTTTTATTGGCGTGACCCGTAGTTGGCTGTGGGCAGGGATCACAAAACCCAGAAAAAGAATAATAACGGTTAGAATACGCATTGCAGTACGATCGTGGGGCTGATTACTTTACCGCAAATTGAATGCCGAATTGCTTTCTTATTGGCTACTAGCGGTTAAACAACCGAATAAAGGATTCATCCGAATTCGATGTTTAACCGCTAGTAGACTTTACTTATAGTTTCACCGCCTGGCGAGCCAGGAGTTTCCAGTCTCCTTTTTGTTTGACCCATACGAGCAAAACCGATATTTTAACCTGGCCGGGCTTACCCTGATTATTGGTCTCGGCCGAAAAGTTGTGTCTGACAAGCGCCGTATTGTCGACGATTGAAATCGTTTGGTTCGTTAATTCGATGGTTTTAAAGTCTGATTCGCCACTGAGCAGGGCTTCCATAAAGGCCGCTTTATCCTCAATTTTGCCACTAGAGTGCCCATAGCTCAGTTTATCCGATGCAATGGCGGAAAGACCAGCCTTGTCGGGGTCGATCATCAGCTTCCGGAGTTTTTCGACTGCCTGGTTAACAGCCTGTTCCTGGTTCTGAGCAAAACAGGTAGCGGTGATCAGTGTGAAAAGGGAAACAACTACAAAGGTCAGTCTCTTAAGGTACATCATGCTGCTTTTAGGGTTTTAGGCTACGTTCTGCTTGTCAGAATAGTAAGTATTAGTGGCTTTTAAAGGCAGATGAAGAATAATGTTACTTGCAAGCGGTATCGAGTAAAAGCAAAAAAGCCAGCCCTGGTGGGAGCTGGCTTTCGGGTTAGTTTATTTTTAGAACGGCCATAAAGGCTTCCTGAGGAATTTCGACATTACCGACCTGTCTCATCCGTTTCTTCCCTTTTTTCTGCTTTTCAAGCAGTTTTCGTTTCCGCGAAATATCACCACCATAACACTTGGCCAATACGTCCTTACGTAGCGCACTGAGCGTTTCGCGGGCAATAATTTTCTGGCCGATGGCTGCCTGAATGGCAATTTCGAATTGCTGCCGAGGAATTAATTCCTTGAGCTTTTCACACAGTTTTTTACCCCACTCGTATGACTTCGACCGGTGAACAATGGCGGAGAGCGCATCGACTTTGTCGCCATTAAGCATTACGTCCAGTTTTACCATGTCCGACTCCCGGTTGTCTATAAACTCATAGTCGAGGGAGGCATAACCACGGGAGATCGTCTTGAGTTTATCGAAAAAGTCGAATACGACTTCGGCTAGCGGCATTTCGAATTGAAGTTCAACCCGTTCGGATGTTAGATAAACCTGGTTTTTCAGGATACTTCGTTTATCCATACAGAGGCTCATGATACCACCGACATATTCCGATTTCGTGATGATCTGCGCCCGGATGAAGGGTTCTTCAATATAATCGATCAGATTTGGTTCGGGCATTTCTGCCGGAGCCGATACCTGTATTTCCTCGCCTTTCGTGGTGGCTACTTCGAACCGTACCGATGGTACTGTCGTAATGACAGTCATGTCAAATTCGCGCTCCAGGCGCTCCTGCACAATTTCCATGTGAAGCATGCCCAGGAATCCGCAACGAAATCCAAAGCCCAAAGCGGCCGATGTTTCGGGTTCCCATACGAGAGCAGCATCGTTGAGCTGGAGCTTTTCCATCGCATCGCGAAGGTCTTCGAATTCGCTGGTCTCTACTGGATAAATACCGGCAAACACCATTGGTTTTACTTCAGAAAACCCCTGGATGGCTGCCTTAGCTGGGTTGTCGATCGTTGTAACGGTATCGCCAACCTTTACTTCTTTAGCAACTTTAATACCCGAAATAAGATATCCTACGTCACCACATTCGATTGCATCTTTAGGAACCTGGTCTAAGCCGAGCGTTCCTACTTCATCGGCAAAATATTCTTTCCCAGTGTTCATGAACTTTACCTTATCGCCCTTGCGAATGCGGCCGTTCTTAACGCGAAAAATAACCTCGATGCCCCGGTATGAATTGAAGTGTGAATCGAAGATCAATGCCTGCAACGGGCCTGATGGATCACCTTGAGGTGCTGGAATCCGCTCAACAATGGCGGCCAGGATTTCAGGAACGCCAATACCCTCTTTCCCCGATGCCGGAATAATGTCATCACGGTCGCAGGCAAGAAGGTCTACCATTTCATCCTTTATCTCTTCAGGTCGGGCGCCGGGCAGGTCGATCTTGTTCAGGACGGGGATGATGACCAGATCGTTGTTCAGGGCGAGATACAGATTCGAAATCGTTTGTGCCTCCGTCCCCTGTGAGGCATCTACCAGCAGCAATGCGCCTTCGCAGGCGGCAATCGACCGCGACACCTCATACGAAAAGTCAACGTGTCCTGGCGTATCGATCAGGTTTAGCGTGTAAAGCTCGCCTTTGTGCATGTATTCCATCTGGATGGCGTGGCTCTTAATGGTAATACCACGTTCACGCTCCAGATCCATATCGTCGAGCAATTGGGCCTGCATATCGCGGGCACCTACGGTCTTGGTGAACTCTAATAATCGGTCGGCCAGAGTGCTTTTACCGTGGTCGATGTGAGCAATAATGCAAAAATTACGGATATGCTTCACGTAGGTGAATTGCTATTTAGAGATTATGCTTGATGTTTATGGTTTTTGGCTCAAAGTAAGTCGGCGTTAGTTGCTCAGTAAACCAACCTGCTGAAATAATAAACCAGACAATAACCCACAAACGAATTTACCGGCAAAAATACGCATAAAAAAACAAACGCCGGACTCATCTTGGAGCCGGCGTGTTCAATTACACTTCATCAACAAACTAAAAACCAAATGCTGTAGGAGGGGGACTCGAACCGCCCACGGTGCAGTTAGCCACAATACAACTCTGGTGGTCAACCCCAGTCGCCCTTGCGGGCGGCATTATACTGCGTTTATCCTTTATCACCACCCCCGAGACAGGAGGGCACGTCTGCCAATTTCGACATCCTACAGTGTGAGGAAAAAAACATCAAGAAGATCGGCGTGTGACCCCGCTCGATCAACTTGACAATGCAAATATAATAAGTCGATCTTGTTGATTGCAAATTTCATATAAAAATTTCAAAAAATTTACAATCTCTTCAAAATAGAGCTATTTTTGTTGATAAACGTCAAAGACAAACTAAGAATGAGCGAGAAAAATTTAGAAATTGATAATACTGATCTGAAAATTTTAAGCTTATTGATGCAGGATGCCAATATGCCCTATACAGAAATCGGTAAACGAATCTTTGTTTCGGGGGGGACAGTGCATGTGCGGATGAACAAAATGAAACAGATGGGCGTGGTACGCGGCTCTCAACTGGTCATTGATCATACAAAGCTAGGTTGGGATATTAGCGCGTACCTGGGAATATATTTGGATAAAAGTTCGCTGTACGGAGAAGTTTCAGAACAGTTGGAAAAAATTCCGGAGGTGGTGAACGTCCATTACACAACGGGTATTTATAGCATCTTCGCAAAAATTGTTTGTCGCGATACTCAACATTTGCGGGAGGTTCTGCACGATAAAATCCAGAAAGTTTCGGGTATTCAACGTACTGAAACATTCATATCGCTGGAAGAAAGCATCAGTCGCTCAATACCGTTTGCCGAGGTAAAAGAATAGCGGATCTGATCAGCTGTTGGAAAGACAGTCCACTATAAAGTGCAGGGTCATGAACCACAAATGACTTTTTGTACGTTATAAAAACCACTAACTTAAAGTTCATGCAACCGAAAATTCATGCTACTACGGTCGTTGGCATTCGCCACAATGGTCAGGTAGCACTTGGCGCCGACGGACAGGCGACGATGGGTAATACTATTGCCAAAAGTAATGTTCGTAAAGTACGCGTTTTAATGGGAGGGAAGATTCTGGCGGGTTTTGCGGGGTCTACTGCTGATGCGTTTACATTGATCGAGCGGTTTGAAGAAAAATTAAATGCGTATGGTGGCAACCTGAAGCGGGCTGCTATCGAATTAGCGAAAGATTGGCGAACCGATCGTTATCTGAGTAAATTGGAAGCCATGCTTATTGTGGCCTCCAAAGATGATTTACTGATTGTATCCGGTACGGGTGATGTTCTTGAACCCGACAGTGAGATTGCCGCTATTGGCTCGGGTGGAGTTTACGCCCAATCGGCTGCCATTGCCCTTAAAAAGCACGCTTCAACGCTATCGGCTGAAGAAATGGTCCGCGAAAGTTTACATATTGCGGCCGATGTGTGCATCTATACAAACCATAATCTGGTGGTTGAAACCTTGTAAGCAACTAATCTTTCCTGAATGGTGTGGATAACCGATCGGAAAGATAGGTTTGCTTGTTTCTTTTTATATTTGTGACAATCGATTTCCTGGCGTTATGAAGTTTATAAACCAGTCTGCTCCGAAGATTATGAACCGACGTATTGCGTTGGGTTTCTTTGTCGCCATGGTTCTTATTGCGTCAGGTTTTACGCTTTCCTTTTATAGCTATAATCAGTACGGGGAAGATACCGAGCGTGTCAGACATACATACGAGGTGGTTGGCTCTCTGGAAAATATTCTTTCGCTGGTGAAAGATGTCGAAACCGGATCAAGAGGTTATATTATCACCCACGATTCCGTTTATCTGGAACCCTATCAAACTGCTATTGCTCTTTTGCCCGGTCGATTAAGCCAGCTGCACACATTGATGGGTGAAAATGCACTGCAGATTCGACGGATACAAACCCTTGACTCACTGGTAGGTGCCAAGCTGGAGATCGCTCAGATGCGGGTTAAAACCCTTTCTACTGATAAGATCTCGGAGCGGAAGCTGAGTGGCGAGGGAAGGAAACGGATGGAAGCATTACGTCGGCATATTTCCGTGATGGTTGATACCGAACGAACACTCATGGAAATACGGAACAGGCAGGCTGCCCGGTCGTTTCGTAATACGCTGATCATTATTTTTTCTTTATCGCTGCTTACATTTTTGGCACTGGTAATTTCCTATCGTTTGCACGAACAGGAACTGGCTCGGCGGCAGCGAAATGAAGACCAGCTTCGGGCCTACGAAGCCAGATTAAAAGAACAAATTCGTCAGTTGGAAGCCTCTAATGAAGAACTGGAACGATTTGCGTTTGTGGCCAGTCATGACTTGCAGGAGCCACTTCGTAAAATCCAGTCCTTTGCGAATTTAATTACCGATCGCTATGGCAATTTGTTTGATGGCGATAGCCTGATGTTCATGGACAAAATTGTTCATTCGGCGGAGCGAATGTCAAAACTAATTAAAGATCTGTTAAATTTTTCCCGGATCTCAAGCCATCAGGAGATATTCAGACCTGTAGCGCTGGGCACTATCATTCAACGGATTTTAGATGATCAGGAGCTACGTATCAAAGGGTTGGATGTGGATGTGGAAATTGGAGAGTTGCCCGTCCTTGATGCCATAAGTAGTCAGATGGATCATTTATTTGCCAATCTGATCTCAAATGCATTGAAGTTTACAAAACCCGATGTAAAACCACTGTTGCGGATTCAATCCAGACCCGTTGACGGCGCCGATTATCCTGAATTAATTTCTGGTCGACGATACTTTGAGATTGTGGTTGAGGATAATGGAATTGGTTTTGATGAGAAGTATTTAGAGCATATTTTTAAAGTTTTTCAACGATTACACGGTAAGAGTGAATTTGAAGGCACAGGAATCGGTTTAGCGATCTGTAAACGCGTAACCGTTTCTCATCACGGTTACATTACGGCCCGTAGCCAACCTGGACAAGGAACCACATTTATTGTGATTCTGCCCGAAAGCCAATCACTACAAGATTATGATCGATCAAACCCAACCGAGACCTATTCATATTCTGCTAGTTGACGATGATGAGGACGATCGTTACCTCACTCGCGAAGCATTTCATCAACATTATCCGGCCAGTCGTATTTCATTCGCAGAAGATGGAGAGGACCTGCTCGATTTTCTGAACTATCAGGGACGATATACAGGAGCTGCTCATACGTTGCCAGAGTTAATACTGCTCGACCTGAATATGCCGCGCAAGGATGGACGTGAAGCATTGCGGGAAATCAAAGCCAGTGAACAGCTGCGGCATATTCCGATCGTAGTCCTGACAACGTCCGATGCCAAAGAGGATATCGAAACATCGTACTTCAATGGAGCCAATAGCTTTATTACGAAACCTCCCACCTTTCAGCGGCTTAGTGAGGTTACGCAGGCTATTGGACAATACTGGTTTAACGTAGTAACGGTGTGTGACCACGAGTCCGAAGTATAGTTGTTTTAAACGTGATTTGGCATACCAACTGCCAAATCACGTTTACCGGGTTCTTATTTGCCGCGTAAGCCAACCAGGCCAACAAAAATCTTTTCCAGTTCAGCGGTTACGGTGCGGTTTTGGCCAGGCGTAAATTTATTGACCAGAACACAGAAGCTCATCCGTTCGCCATCGGTAGCGGTAAAGTAACCGGCATAGGCTCGTACCCCTTCAATCGACCCGCTTTTCGCTCTGATGTTTCCGGCTGCGGCTGTTCCGCGAGCCAGCGTTCTTACCGTTCCTGTCTGCCCGACAATAGGAATGGTTTCGTAAAATTGCGGAAAGGCTTTCTCGCGGCTGGCGGCCGTTAAAATGCCGGTCATGTTATCGGCGGTGAGAGCCCCAACTGTCGATAAACCACTTCCGTCGCGAATACGAAAGCCGTCCAGATTCACTCCCTTATTTCGCCAGAAGGTAGACAACACATCGATACTGGCTTCTGTAGTACGTACTGTTTTATCCAGTGAAAGCGCCGTAGTACGTAGCAGGGCTTCTGCATATAGATTAATGCTTTGAAAATTTGTCTGTTGAGCCAGCTCCACCAATGTAGGGGAGCGATGCTGATTTAACTGGATACGTTTACCGCTGGTTAGTACAGTGGTGGGGAGCCCACCACCAACCGACACGGGCGGACCACTAATACGAATGCTATCCTGCCGAAGCTGTTCGCTCAAGGCGAATGCTGCGAAATAGGCTGGGTCTGGAAGAGCACCTTTCACGCTAAACTCATTAGCGGGTTCTCCGATGGGTACTTTTCCGGTTAGCCATTGCTGATTGATGAAAGGAGCGCCATAAATGTTAACCTGATCGCCGGTATTAGCCGCATCGGTCACTACGTTATTGTAGAAGTTTACGTAAGGAATTGTCGGGTCGGTACGTAGTACGCTGGCAGGAACATTGACCGCTTTGCCAGTCTTGAAAAAAACGCGATACAAATTCTCATTAATATTGAGCGCGCTTAAGCTAGCGCCATAATAATTGCCCAGATCACCAAAGGGCCACGTGCCGGGTGTTGTTAGTTGAGGGTACAGGCTGGCATCACCTACAATAGTCCCCTGGATTTGGCGAATACCAGCAGTTCTGATGGCTGTCGACCAATAGCTTAACAGATTGCTTAAATCATAATAATTAGGGAAGCGCCAAGTTCCCAGCGAAGGATCGCCCGATCCACGTATGTAAATATTACCTGTTAAAATACTGTCTTTAATGATGCCATCATACTCCAGGGTTGTTGTATATGTGTAAGAAGGTCCAAGAACCGATAGGGCCGTGGCCGTTGTTATTAATTTTAGGGTTGAAGCCGAAGGAAGGCTTTGATGCGCATTATAACCAATAATCTCAGCCCCGTCGCTGACCCGGCGAACTGATAGGGCAACCGTACCAAAACGGGCGGCTGGTCCTGATTGAAATGCCTCAACGCGAGCGAGTAAGCGCTGGATGGCTAAGGAATCGGAGGAGTCTGACTGCTGGATAGTTGGCCGGCATAAACCAGCCTGGTACGACAATACGTGAAGAAGTGAAAGGAATAAATAGCCGAATAAACGAGGCATGAAGTGCATCTGGAGACGGTTAGGCGATTCGAGGTCTATTTTGTACTTTTGCAAACTTACACAATACCGACCACCTGACTTGTGTTGAACTCCACCCTTTACGAGACATCGAACAAACGAAATCAGATTATTAAGCTGTACGCATGAAATTATCGTTTCTGGGGGCGGCCCGGCAGGTAACAGGTAGTATGTATCTGCTGGAACTGGAGGATGACTACCGCATCCTGATTGACTGTGGGTCGGATATGGAGCGACCCAAAGCAACTAGTCAATCGGGGGCCGACGAACCCGCCCCAATGAGCCCTCACATGGGATTTTTTCCGTTTGAGGCTTCAAGTATAAATGTAGTATTACTAACGCATGCTCACGTAGATCACTCGGGTAATTTGCCGAATCTCTATCGTGAGGGATATGAAGGACAAATTATTTGCACGGAACCAACCTTTGCGTTAACGAACGTACTCCTGAAAGACGCAGCATCGCTGAATCAAAAGCGAATCAATGAGCTGAATGTCAGTCGGAAACAGAAAGTGAAAGCTCGGCAGGCAAAGATGCAGCAGGACCTCTTTCTGGACAAACAGGTTCGGGAAACGATGGAGAACGTAGTGCCGATTGCCTTCAATCGTCGGTTTCGACTGACAGAAGGCGTCGATGTTACGTTCATTCCGGCCGGTCATTTGCTCGGCGCTGCCCACATCGTTATCAACGTAATGGAGAATGGGGAGCGGAAAAGTATTTGCTTTTCGGGCGATATCGGACGGAAAAACTATCCGCTTCTGGTTGATCCGGCTCCTGTTCCGGCGGTCGATTATCTGGTCTGCGAAAGTACATATGGAAATCGCTTGCATGAGAACCATATGTCGCCGGAAGATGCGCTGGCCGACATCATTCAACGCACCTGTATCGATATTCCGGGCCGACTGATCATTCCGTCTTTTAGCGTTGGACGTACGCAGGCTTTGTTGTATACACTTAACCGGCTCTATACCGAACGCAATTTTCCGCCTATCCGGGTGTTTTCTGATAGCCCGATGGCGTTTGAAAGCTCCAAAATTTATTTACAGCATATCCGAATGCTGAATAAGGAAGCCAGGGAATTTTACGAGGATAACGAAACCCTGTTTGATTTCCAGAATTTCCAGTTCCTGGAATCATCCAAGGCCAGCAAAGCTGTATCTAATTACGGGGAACCGTGCATCATTATCTCCTCATCGGGAATGGTGCAGGGCGGTCGGGTGGAATACCACGTAGCCGAGAATATCAGCAATCCTTATTCAACTATTTTGATTATCGGCTACTGCGCCGAAGGTACCTTGGGCTGGCGTTTGCTGAATGGCCAGCAAACGCTGAGCATCAAAGGAAAAGACCATCAGGTACTGGCCAATATCGAAAAAGTAGACGTATTTAGTGGTCATGGCGACCGCGACGACCTGCTGCATTTTGTGGGGGCGCAATCGCCGGAAACGCTTAAAAATATTTTCCTGGTTCATGGAGAATACGAAAGCATGGAAGCGTTTAAGGCAACGTTAGCCGAAGAAGGCTATCCGCAGGTTGTTATTCCAAAAAAAGGACAACGATTTGAGTTATAAATGATGAATGATGGGTGCTGGATGATACGTTGTGTCTGACTTACGTAGCGTATCATGTATCATTTGTCATTCATAATTCACGATTGTGATGAGAACATACCTTGATTTTGAAAAGCCTATTGCCGACCTGGAAACCCGGTTGGAAGAAACGAAAAAACTAGCCCAGAATAGTAACGTTGACGTTAGTGAAGCGGTTACCATACTGGAGCAAAGTATCGATAAACTACGTCGCGAAATCTTCCAGAATCTTACCCGCTGGCAGCGCGTTCAATTGTCCCGTCATCCAGACCGTCCCTATACACTCGATTATATTTCGCTCATGTGCGATCAGTTTATTGAGTTGCACGGCGATCGTACGGTTCGCGATGATCCGGCTATGGTGGGTGGTTTTTGTGATCTTGGCGATCAGACTGTCATGATTATTGGCCAGCAAAAGGGACGTAACACCAAACAGCGGCAGTATCGCAACTTTGGTATGCCTAATCCCGAGGGTTATCGGAAAGCGCTGCGTCTAATGAAACTGGCCGAGAAGTTTAATAAGCCAATCATTACGTTGATCGATACGCCGGGCGCTTTTCCGGGCTTAGAGGCCGAAGAGCGTGGGCAGGGCGAGGCTATTGCCCGCAACCTGAAGGAAATGTTCATGCTGAAAGTGCCCGTAATCTGTATCGTTATCGGTGAAGGTGCATCAGGTGGAGCCCTCGGTATTGCTATCGGCGATCGCGTGCTGATGCTGGAAAACACCTGGTATTCCGTGATTTCTCCCGAAAACTGCTCGACAATTCTCTGGCGCAGCTGGGATTTCAAAGAACAGGCTGCCGAAGCTATGAAGCTAACCGCTCGGGACATGGAGCTTTACAAACTGGTTGACGGCATTGTGGAAGAACCGGTAGGAGGAGCCCATAACGATCATCAGGAAATGGCCTATATCCTCAAAAAGGTAATTCTTGACGCAATCGCCGACTTAGACAAACTGACCCCTCAGGAACGTATTGATCAGCGTATTGATAAGTTCTGTTCGATGGGCGTTGTTGTTGAATAAATAAAGCTTTGTTTATGCTGGTAGTCTACATTGATTTGGCTATCAGTGTAAATAGTCAGTTATCTTAGTTTATATCCTGATGATACGTAATCTCATTTTTGACCTTGGTGATGTTATTATTCCCATCGATCTGACGGCTCCTATTCGCAATTTCGCCATTATGGCTGACGTATCAGAAGAGGAAGTGCGGGCGCTCTGGAAACAACACGATTTCATTAATCATTACGAAACAGGACTAATTGATGATTCGGCCTTTCGGGTACACGTGCGGCAATTGCTGAAGAATGATGCCTGGGCCGATGAGGTTATCGATACTGCGTGGAATACGGTGCTGTTGGATTTGCCCGTTGAACGTATTGAGCGGATCAAAGAATTAAAGAAAGAGTACCGGCTTTTCTTACTGAGCAATACCAGCCCGATCCATATCCGACGGGTCAATCAGGTGCTCGCTGGTATGGGACAGCCTACGCTGGAGGAACTCTTTGAACGCGTATTTTATTCCTATGACGTACAGTTGGCGAAGCCGTCTCCCGCTATTTATAACCATGTTTTAGCTGAAGTAGGCATAAACGCAGAGGAAACCGCTTTCTTCGACGATAACGCAGCAAACATAACGGCTGCCAAGGCGTTAGGCATACAGGCTGTCCATGTTCAGCCACCCAAAACGATTTTGGACTATTTACAAGATATGTAGCGATAGATGGATGACGTACCATCGTTTTTGACAGGTCGTACAGCATACATCATACATCATACATACTATATTATACATCAGTATACATGAGCCAGCGAACTAAAACGTACCTCCTTCATGGAGGTCTTTTTATAATTACACTGATTACCACAACAATGGCTGGGGCCGAATGGATGTTTGGTCGTTTGTTTATTCCAGTCAAAGGAATGAAACGGTTGGGTTGGGAGGAGTTTGTTGCTGGATTTCAGTTTTCGCTACCATTTCTGGCTATTCTAACGGTTCACGAATTTGGACACTATTTTACAGCCAAGGCCAATCGGGTGCGCGTTACGTTACCTTATTACATTCCGCTCTGGCTTGGTATTGGACAGAGTATCGGTACGTTAGGCGCCTTCATTCGTATTCAGGATTATATCAATAGTCGGAAAAAGTATTTCGACATTGGCATTGCTGGCCCATTGGCTGGCTTTGCACTAGCACTTGTTGTGTTATGGTATGGGTTTACGCACCTGCCACCGCCTGAATTCATATTTACCATTCATCCTGAATATCAGAAGTGGGGGCTGGCCTATGGTCAGTTCGCCTACGAAAATCTGCCTGAAGGTGGCGCGGTTGCTTTAGGCGATAACCTGCTGTTTTCGTTCTTCAAAAACTACGTTGCTGATCCGGCACGATTACCCCATCCGTATGAGATGATCCATTATCCATATCTGATGGCAGGCTATCTGGCTTTATTTTTTACGTCGCTGAACCTGATTCCAATTGGGCAGCTCGATGGCGGACATATTCTGTATGCGTTGATTGGTCGGGGTTTGTATCGTTGGGTGGCACCATCCTTGTTTATCCTGTTTGCCTTTTATGCCGGTTTGGGTCTATTCAAGCCGTCGGATTTCGCGGTTCCTACCGACGAAGCGTTTTTCTCCGAACTCGGTAATTTCGGACTGTATATTGTTTTCTTATATCTGGCTTTTTCCCGAATCAGCGAGAACCGTACCACATCGTGGCTTATTACGTTAAGCGTTGTGGCCGCTCAGTTAGTGTTTTCCTGGATTAGACCGGATTGGGAAGGCTATTCCGGGTTTCTTGTTTTTGTATTCGTGCTTGGCCGCTTTCTGGGTATTTACCATCCTGAAACGGAGCTTCAGGAGCCTCTGGATGCCAAACGTAAACTATTGGGCTGGTTGGCTCTGGTTGTTTTTGTGCTGTGTTTCAGTCCCAAACCTTTCTTGTTCTCCTGATTACAGAATGCCTTCATCGGCAAAACTGAAGTAGGCTTTATCAGTAAAAATAACGTGATCGAGAACCGGGATTTCCAGCAGTTTTCCGGCTTCTTTGAGTTTTCGGGTCAACTCTTTGTCGGCCTGTGATGGTTGCAGATTGCCAGAGGGGTGATTATGCAGCAGAATGATGGCTGAGGCCAGGTGCTCGAGCGCCTGCTTGAAAATAATTTTGGCATCGGCAACTGTGCCTGATACGCCACCCGTACTGATCTGTATAGGCCGTAGCACTTCATTGGCCCGATTCAGCAGTACGATCCAGAACTCTTCGTGGGGTTTATCCAACAGATGGGGAATCATCTCATTATAAACATCGCGGGAACACGTAATGCGGGCTCGTTGTGGACGATCCTGTTCTTTGCGTCGGCGTCCTAATTCCAGCGCTGCCACAATGCTGATGGCCTTTGCTTCGCCAATTCCTCTAAATTTTGAGAGATCCTTGATACTCAGTTTGGCTAATTCATTGAGATTGTTGCCAACACTTTTAAGGATAATTCTAGCGACGTCGACGGCTGTTAAGTCAACGGTGCCTGAGTTGATCAGTATAGCAATTAGTTCAGCCTCAGAAAGGGCTGCTTTGCCTTTCAGCATCAATTTTTCGCGTGGGCGATCTTCTTCGGCCCAGCTTTGGATGGTGCCTGAAGTGGTGTAATCCATGAAAACGAGTCGGTTACGGTGGTAATTTTCGTTCCCAAGGTGCATAAAAAAACCTTATCTGCAAAAAGATAAGGTTTCTTAAATGATAAATTCGTTACTTAATGATCTGAACTTCGTCTGGCACTAAGCAGAAGCTTGTTTCAAACCGTTTACCAGACGAGCCAGTTTCGATTTGTTGTTAGCTGCTTTGTTTTTGTGAATAATGTTGCGTTTTGCAAGTTTATCCAATGCAGAAGAAACAGATTTGAATAGCTCAACGGCCATTACGTGGTCGGTGGTGGTACGTAGTTTTTTCACCATGTTCCGAGTCGTTACGTGCTGATAACGGTTCAACAACCGCTTCTTTGCGCTAGACCGGATTGCTTTTTTTGCTGACTTATGGTTTGCCATTTGTATGTATTGTGAAAATCGTTGTCGCGATAAGAGGGCGCAAAAATAAGAAATTCGGCAGAGAAAACAAATGATCTCTACCGAATTTCTATAAGTTTCACCGAATTATTGCCGAATATCAGCGTTGACGATCAAGGTTTTATCCCATACTCCTTGATTTTGTTCAACAAACTGTTTGTAGGCGTCGCTTTGTTCGAAGGCTCGGATGTCAGCTTCACTCTGAAATGTTAAATAGTGAACCACATCATAGTCTGAAACTGCCTGATTCGGCAAGATCGTCTTGCCGGACGCATAATTAACGATTTGTGGTATATCGTGCTTTAGAGTCGCAAAACCATTCATATGCTTCTCTACAGCAGCCGTTTCAACGTCTTTTTTAAATTTAATGCATACGATTTGCTGTTTTTGAGCTTTTCTAGTCGGTGTGTAGGCACCATAGATTGTCAAAGCAAAGGCACACATCAGCACAACAATTAGGGCATAACCCCGAGACTTAGCATTCATGATTATTCGTATTTTGTTCTTTATTTAGAATATTATTCTGTTTATCATGGCTGAATTTTAAAATAGTTAAATTAATTACTATTTAAGTACCATGTTTTATCAAAACTACAATAGAAATATTTGGTTTCCTGTTTGCTGCATTTTTTTTGTGGGAAGTTTACTGAATGGTATCGCTAGTAGAGCAGAACAAGTGCCGGAGAAAAGGCAATTGACTCCGATGCTTTCGCGGAAAAATACTATTCAGAGAGATGAACAACCTAGCAATACGTTGGCGTGTCGACTTGTCTGGGGTTTCTATGCCCATCAGCAGATAAATCGTCTGGCTGTGTTTACATTGCCGGTCGAGATGATTGCCTTTTTCAAAAAACATATCGTTTTCCTGACCGATAATGCTGTGAATCCCGATAAACGCCGGTATGCTGTAGTAGGTGAGGCTCCGCGACATTTTATTGATCTTGACGCCTATGCTGATACGTCGTTCACGACATTACCTCGGTTTTATAAAGAGGCCGTTAATCGTTACGGAGAAGATACGTTGGCCTTACATGGCATTGTACCCTGGCAAATTCAGTTGACGAAATATCAGCTCACAGAAGCGTTCAAACAACGTAACGTTCGCCGTATTTTACGAGTGGCCGCCGATCTGGGGCATTATATCGCAGATGCTAATGTACCGCTTCATACAACCCGTAATTACAACGGACAGCTAACCAATCAACAGGGTATCCACGGTTTTTGGGAATCGCGTCTGCCTGAACTCTTCAGTGTCGATTACGATTTTTTAACCGGTCAGGCCGAGTACGTGTATTCGCCACAAAAAGCCGCCTGGAAAGCTGTTTTCAAAGCAAATGCAGCCCTGGATTCAGTGTTACGATTTGAGCAGGCACTGACTGACGAAGTTGGCGAAGGGAAAAAGTATAGTTTTGATGAGAGAAATGGCGTTACGTCAAAAATGTATGCTTCCGATTTTTCGCGGTTGTATCACGAACGACTGCAAGGGCAGGTTGAGCGACAAATGCGGGCATCGGTCAAAATGGTGGGCGATTTCTGGTATACCTGTTGGGTCGACGCTGGCCAGCCTGATTTAAGAATGCTGGCAAACTATGAACCCACCGACCAGGAAAAGCGCGAGGAGGTCGAAGAGCAAAAAAGCTGGCTGAAACGGTTATTTTCGGTAAGACCCGAAGAATAGGTTTTAGAATGAATTAACCCATTCTTCCAGTAAACTGAACGTGGCTTTCCGTTTCATTTGTGTAAGCCGGGCCGATCGGGCAATGGAAATCGCATCCTGGAAATGTTTTGGCAGATAGGATGGCTTTACTAATTGCTTGGGTAGTGGAAAATGCCTGATAAGCTCTACCGGCGCATGTAGTGGGTTAATGACCCCATCTGCTATACGCGATTTTGGCGGATACAGGAGAGTGATTTCACGTAGCGGAATTGGCTGGTTAGGGAATTTGTCAAATGGCTGGTTTACCAGATATTTCGTAGCTCCCTCAAAAGAAGGTTCAAGAACCAAATTGTTGATACCCAGACCATCAATCGTTGCCTGCCAGATTTTATACTGACCAAACGCTGGAATGACGTGTGCTTTATTATCGATGAGTTGAATAGCCACTAAATCATCGCTTAAAACAATATGTCCAGCTTTGGCAAAGGCGGCTGCTGTTGTTGATTTTCCAGCGCCTGGTATTCCCAGAAAAACTAATGCCTCATCGCCAACCTGAACGGCGCTACCATGTAGCAGAAATAATCCTCTCTGAAATAATGTAAGGCCAATTACTTCACTAAGAAGAAAAAGACGTAGTGTTCCTTCGTCAGCACCGAGATTCTGATAGTCAATTCGTTTTCCTTCCGATGACTTGAAACGACCGATTCCGGCCCAGTTAAGCAAAAAGTCCTGGTTTGATAGGCCAAACTTAGCCTGTACTCCCCGCCTATAAATACGAGTTTGCTGATTCGCTTTTTCGGGAACTAGGTTTTCAGAAATTACAATGTCGACAGGTGTAGACGATGGCTGAAGAACTGTATCGAATGAAATGTCTGATTGAAGAGTGAGGCCAAACGCCCAGTAATTCATAAGTGTTGATACTAAAGTAAATAGAGATCAAAAAAACGATACGTATTCTGACGGAGTTGATATTGACGAACCAGAAGAAATAAACAAACAGATTTACTTAATTTAGTGATGCCTTATTGTATTTATTTCTGTAGTCGATAGGCGAAATACCAGTTATTTTTTTGAAGACAGTTCTAAAGGCTTTTGTGTCGTTATAGCCAACATCGTACATGAGTTCATTAATTGTTTTCATGCTGGTTTCAAGCCCTTTTTTGGTTGCCTCTATTTTTACACGCTGAATGTATTCTGAAATTGTGTTGGAGGTCGCTTTTTTGAATCTCCTTTCAAAATTTCGCCGTCCAATCGCAAACATAGAAGCTAATTGATCGACCGTTATTTTTTCCTGGAAGTTTGCTTCAATAAATTCCTGTGCCTTTTTAATAGATTCATCTTCATGACTTTTCTGCCCCTGAAAAATAGTGAAAGGAGATTGACTTTCCCGATCAATTTCAATCGCAAAGACTTTGGCTGCTAGAATGGCGATATCCCGCCCCGCATATTTTTCGATCAGGTATAAAATCAAATTCAGGTAGGAGAACGCTCCCCCGCTTGAATAGATGCCTTGTTCGTCGGTTATAATCTTTTCAGTAACCAGATCTACATCTGGAAACATCTGTCGGAACGTATTGGTCGCCATCCAGTGCGTAGCACATTTGCGCCCTTTCAATAGGCCCGTTGATGCCAGTAAGAATGCTCCCAGACATAAACTGGCAACTTCTGAGCCACTTTTGTATTGCTTTATAATCCACGGAACGAAATCTCGATTAATTTCCAGAGCGCTTGTGATCTCGCCATCCAGGGCGGGTATAATGATCAGGTCAGTCCTCTCTACATCGTTGATTGTTACGTCCGTATTAACCGTAAATAATCCCCCGCTTAACTTGGTTTCTTTTGACAGGCCTACCAGTTGTACCTTAAAGAGGGGCTGTTGCCCTTTTACTTTAAAGAACTCGTTTACCTGCGTCATAAGTTGGCGGGACCCTTCTAAACTCCCTAAAATGGCACCTTCCGGGACTAGAATTGATATATGCTTCATAATTCAAAAATACAAAAAGAATCAGCATATGCAAGCTTAAGGAATATCTTTCTTGTAGAGGTTTTTGGTTGATATTTTGTTCTGAAAAAAGATATTATTTGGCCGATTGATTGTCTGGGAAATTATATCTGAATTTATGATTGTTTTGGGTTTTCTAATTATGATAAAAGTAAATGTTTTTAAAAGAATTATTTTTTTTTGGAAAATTATTTTTGATTTAATTTATTGAAATAGTTGATTTTTGAGGAAATTTCACTATCGTATTGTTGGATTATTTGATAAGTAATTTATAGGATTTCTTTTAAATATTTATTGCTTTTTCTTGTTTATTAATCAGAAAAGCCAACCGATTTATCGGTTGGCTTTTCTGATTAATTTTATTGCATATTTTTTTGGAGAATATCAACTTTGTCAAAGTTCAAAACTTTGACAAAGTTAAATCTAATCAGTACACTGAAGTAAATACTTCAAGCCTGCTGGATTATTATCGATGGTCTCAAAGACAGATTGAATGGCGTCTAGTGGCGAAATTTGGGTAATAAATTGATCGAGAGGGAGCTCATCTGAAGCTGCCAGGGTTATCGCTTCGTCAAAATCTTCGGGTTCATAAACACGCGTGCCAATCAGCTGTAGTTCCCGCCAGAAAAAACGGAAGAGATCGACAGGCCTTGGTTCGCTGTGAATCGCAACCATCACAATCCGACCGCGTGCCCGTGCCAGCTGTGTCATGGTTTGTACACCCGCAGTCACCCCCGATACTTCAAAAACGACATCGGCCATCGCGCCCTTGGTAAACACTTCGACTTCCTTAACTACATCAGTAGCTGTTGGATTTACAGCCGCTAAACCCAGTTCCTGACATAAGGCTACCCGAGTTGCATTCGGTTCAGAAATGAGCACGTTAGCACCTTTGTGGCGAGCAACGAGCGCGATCAGCACGCCAATCGGTCCACCGCCAATGATTACCGCATTTTCGCCAGCCTGTAATCGACTGAGCCGAACATCATGACAGGCCACAGCCAGTGGTTCGGTTAAAGCGCCAAGCTGAAGAGACATTGTTTCGGGTAAGCGGTGCAGGGTATAGGCCGGTACGTTCCAGTACGTTTGCATGCCGCCGGGTGTGTCGATACCAATGAATTTGAGGTTTTTGCCAATGTGCCGCTGCCCATTGTCCGATGGGTCATCGGCTCCGGGCTGTAGTGGTCTTACGGACACCTTATCACCAACTTGCCAGCCCGAAACATCGGGCCCCAGCTCAGCGATTTCGGCCGACACTTCGTGTCCGATCACTTGCGGCATCTGAACCCGATGGTCCATTTTGCCATGATAAATATGAATGTCGGTGCCGCAGACCCCACAATAGGCCACTTTTAACCGAACCATACCGGGAAGAACTGGCTCTGGCTGACTCGATTTTAATTCAAATGTTTGATTACCAGAATAAAATGCCGCTTTCATAGTGTTAAACGTAAATGAGCGAAAGAGAGAATGAGCTTACTGAATGGTAGTCGCTCGTTGAAGAATTTGTAGCATATTTCCTTCTGGATCGAAGAAATTGCGGACACGACCGCCACCAATCGCGTTGGTCAATTCACCGCCCCAGGTTACCCCGTGCGAGTCGAGCCAGCGAATCGCCTGATCGATGTCGGCGACACGTAACGCTACGTGCGACCAGCCGGGAGTCCACGTAGTACGCATGGGACGTAGCGTTTGATCTTTCGGCATGATTTCCAGTAGGGTTTGGTCGGGGGCACGTAGCATCCAGACCGGTTGGAGCGGTCCGACGGGTTGGTGGCGAAACCAACGCTGGTAACCAAGTACCTCACAGTACCAGTTGGTTAGCGATTCTACATCATCGGCGGCAACGGCAGGATGATCGACGCCCAGAAAAAGGGATTCGTTCATAAAGAGAAAGTAAGGGTTTTCGAGAGTTGAGTTGTAGGCTTACAGTGACTGGCTGGTGATGTCAAGAGTGAAACGTCCTTCGTTTTCAGTCAGGGTATACGTCTTTTTATTGATCGTCAGAATGAGCGATACGTCGTCTTCGTAAGAACCCGACAATTGAATGAAAGCGCCTGGTTTATAGACCGTCCATTGGTTTGCGTCAGCCTGCATTTCCCAATGATTAATTGCTGTATGATCGTCAGCCGCCAGAATATGTAGCTTGTTGAGGCTGGTTGTTTTTTGAGAGGCTGTGTGACGGAAAAGCAACCCGCTTCCAGGCCGTCCTTCTCCTTGTTGAGCCGGTTCAGGGTGATAGGCATCGTGCAGATAGGCATAAATAGGACCTGCTAATGTTGCCTGACCAATATGCCAGAGTTTTAGCCCCGTCTGGTGACGATACATCGTCAGACTATTTCCTTCTGTCTGAATAATGGATTCGCCGTTCCGATTATTCAGGAGCCAATTCCAGACGGTACGTACGGGTTCACTGGCCTGAATGCGGTCGATCACGAACGTAATGTGAGCGCCAGCCTGAATCCAGCAACGTGTAAACTCCTGAATGGGTGGGCCATAGGAAGCCGCTACTTCCGATACAACCAACGATACGTCATCAACGCGCTGGACGGTAAGCAGTCGACCACCTCGCTCAACAGCGGGGCCAACAGAACCATCAGGGCGAATCTGCCGTCGAGCCAATACGTTACGTTGCTCGAGCAGTTTGATTTTTGCGAGGTCTTCCTGCAAACCCAGCGTATCCTGTTCGAGCAAAAACGTGCAGGTATTATGCGTTTGGGTAGCGCATTCCAGTCCGTGAATCAGGTTGCGGTAACAGCTGTGGCCAGGGTCGACCAAAAGTCGTTCGCGGTTATACACCAGCATGAAACTGTTCAGATCGCCCTGCAAATGTCCGGGAGCATAAACGCCATCGGCATTCCCTCCCTGAATGGCTAGTACAGATTGCCCATTCCAGTCGTCACGTACCAATACGTTGCCATTTGAGAACGAAACCGTTAGCGGCAAATTGGTATCGACTGGCGAAATGGCCCTGGGCGAACGTAGCAATAGGGGCAATGTCAGAAACCCCCAGTCGTTTACCATCCCAAACGTAGCAAGATCGTGCGGCCCCTGGGTCGGCTCAGGTTCGTAATATTCCTGAAAAAGCCAACGGGCTAATCCTGCCTGGACGGAATCAATAGAGCGAGCCGCTACGTGTAGCAGTAAGTCACCTGAGGGACGAAACAAAGCGGCTGAGTCGTTGAAATTTACGGCTCGCGCCCGTGGTGAATCGCCCCAGCCAGGCATTGGCTTCCGATAGAGCATGCTCTGCGCCATCCAGTTCATTCCACGTCCATACGCATCAACAGCCAGTTGACAGGCCAGATCTGGATATGAACGTATCAGTGATTCATAAGCCAGCATCAGTGCATTAGCCAGATAGTTGCCGTATTGCAGCGATTCGCCGTACGATCCATCGGGCTGGAAAGCCTGGGCCATACGTACTAGGTCGGGAAGTAGTTCGATGAGCAACGCTTCGTCTCCCAGAGCCGCTGAAGCCACCAGGGCGCCGGATGCCATAATAGCCCGCCAGTTAGCTAAATGCGCATTTTTAGTTAGCCAGCGCTGGCAGAGAACAACTCCCTTTTCGTGTAGTGCCTCGCGAACGTCCGTTCGTTCCGTTTCCGTGAAGACCTCGCCCGCTAAGGTCAGCACGGCCGATACACCCCAGCAAACGTGCGCTGTTTCCAGATGCCCCGTAAAAGGCTCGGTATGATTACGAAACCAGGGACCAACCCACTCGGTTGTGGGTAATCGGGCAATCTGGAGCGTCGTATATCGGAGCCACGAAGCCAGCGCATCGGTCGGTTCGAGCGCGTACTGCATGGCCGCATCCGACAGATATTCAGCCGCCGGATACCACCAGCCTAACGCGGCTTTAACAGGCTCCGAACTCTCGGTCTGAAGTCCCGGCGTGGCCAGCCGTTGCGTCACGCGCAGTGCCAACGCCCGTCTGAACTGTTGGATAACGGTGTCGTTGCTAGACAGAATGGCGGACTTTTCGGCTTCGGTCAGAAACAAGGCTGCTGTTTTTATGGCTTCCATCAGAAATACCCTCCGTTGCGGACAACCTCGGTTGGTGTCATGCCGCTTTCGACCATTTCCTTGATGCCTTCTTCTTTGTGAACGATCTTTTCAGCAGCGATCAGCACATCATATGCAATCGCTTGTGGGATCGCAATAACCCCGTCGATGTCGCCGAAAATCCAGTCGCCGGGCCGCACGATGACTTCACCGATCTGTACCGGTTTCTGGTAATAGTACATCCGGAAACGACCGAGCATTCCGGTGCTGGTTTTATACTTGTGAAAAACCGGAAAGTTCAGGTCCAGAATGGCTTTGGTATCGCGAATGCCGTTGATGAGCGCCCCCCGACATCCGGCCTTGAGTGCGGCCATGGTCATGACTTCGCCCCATTGCGAGGTAACCGTATCGCCCGTACAATCCCAGATCACAACCGAATCCTGATGTAAGTCTTCGAGCATCTGCGCCCGCATTTCAAATTCACCATCCGTGGTAATGTCGGGCCCTCCTTTGACGGTAAAAGCCATACCGGCCATTTTCATTTCTTCGCGCAGCGGAGCAAAAGCTGACGGTAAACTGGAGGCATGAGAACCATAATTGAAACGCAGTACGTCATTGATCGCGCCAGAATACAGCTGTAGATAACGCATCCGCATTTCTGACACTGGAATAGGGAAGGGGGGGACGACCGTTTTGTCGTCGGGTTGGTGTTTTCCGTTGGATTTCATTATTGTGCCAGAAATTTCATGTTGTCAAAATTGATTTCGCGAATGAGGACGTAATCCGGCTGGTTGAGTACGAACAGAATGACCCGTGCTACGTCTTCTACTTTCAGGAATTTTTCGCGCGCTACGTTGCGGTCGCCCCAGTAGTTGCTGTCGGTTGGACCCGGATTCACATCCGTAACCCGAATGCCTTCTTTCAGTACCTGATCGGCTAACCCGCTGCTGAGCCCACGGGCGCCAAACTTAGACGCGCAGTAAACCGGTGCCGTGGGGTTGGTCCGTTGTCCGCCCATCGAAATAACGGTTACGATATGCCCCTGTTTTCGCGGTTTCATGTGTTTGAGGGCTTCACGGTTGCAGAGGAAAACGCCACGCATATTGATGGTAATCATTTGTTCGTACGTCTCCAGATCGGTCGTGGACAGATCGGTTGTGGTTAAGCCAATCCCCGCGTTGTTGAGCAGAATATCAACCGGGCCGAAGATTTCCTGGCAGGCGGTGAAGCCCGCTACTACGTCGGCTTCCTGACTCACATCGCCTTTAAACGAGCGAAGGTTTTCGTGATTTACTTCGTCGGCTAATTGATGGGTTCGGCTGAAGTCAAAAACCCTGGCACCCTGATCCAGCAAAGCAATGGCGGTTGCTTTTCCAATGCCACTGGAGGCACCGGTGATGAAGATGACTTTATTCTGTAAATAATTCATAGTCAGATCAGATCGCTTATGTCGTTTTACGTTAATGATTGTTGACTGCCGTGTCGGCAGGCTGTTGTTGCTGTGTTACGTTAGTAGATGAGGCAGCGGAAAGCGGTCGGCTGGCTCGATACCACATCAGCCACGATAGTAGCAGGCAGAGCAGTCCGGCTCCTATTGCCACCTGGCCGCTGGTTTCGCTGAGTGATGGGATGCTCATGGCCATAAACAGAATGCCGGTTACAACCAGAGCCACGGCATACAGCCGGTTCATGGTCTGCATGAAGCCCGGATTTTCGGCGGGTTTCTCGGCTTCGGTCAGCGGAGTACTTAAGCGACGAAAGAACGATTCAACACGCTGACGATACGTAGCGCTTTGCTGAACAAGGACCCCCGATAGTAGGAATACGACCACGCAGGCAACAATTTCGATGAGCGTGGCCCATTCCCACGAAACCTGCGGCATCGAATTAAGCGCCAGTCCTAGAACTACCCCGATAATCAACGTAGCAAAGGCCCCCCAGGGCTGCGGCCGTTTCAGTACGATACCCAGCACGAGCGGTAAGGTCATTGGTATGGCGAACAGGCCCGTAAAGAGTTTATTGGCTTCAAACGCTCCCCCGAAACCACCGACGTAGAGCGCGCCAATCGTGATGAGGCCGCCCAGCACCAGTGTCATCAATCGACCTACCCAAAGCATTTCTTTGTCTGTTGCATTGGGGTTAAACAGACGCTGGTAAATGTCGCGCGTCAGAACGCCTGCCGTTACGTTGTATTCGCCACTCAATACCGACATGGTAGCGGCAAACATGGCGGCCACCATCAAACCCATAATTCCGGCTGGAAGCAACTTCAGACAAACACTGACGTAGGCCATTTCGGGGTTTTCCAGATTCGGAATCAGGGCTTTGGCCGCAATGGATGGAAAGAGAAAAATAACGGGAAAGAGAAAGAAAAATACCGCCGTCAGCATCCCCTGTTTCTGGCTGGCTTCCTCATCGCGGACGCTGTAGAACCGTTGAATGAAGGTCCAGTTGCCGCTGTATTTCACCAGAATCATCAGGTAATAGACCGTCATGTACAACGGCATGCCTTTGGGGCCATTGAGCCAGGTGAAATGATCGGGAATGGTGGCCATCATCTTGGGTAAACCACCCGCAGCCTGGATGGTCAGCGGCACCAGAATCAACGTAGCAACAATCAGAATAATGAACTGTACTACGTCGGTTACGACGACTGCCCACAGACCGCCAACTACCGTATAAAGTGCCACAATAATTCCACAGGCCAGAATCGACGCTTCGAGCGAGAGACCCGTGGCGGCTTTCACAAACAGGCCGAGCGCGTACAACCGAACCATGTTGTCCAGAATTTTGAACAGCACACCCATCCAGGAAAACGTCTGACGAACGGGGGCGTTGAAGCGGGTTTCCAGAAACTCCATCGGCGTCATGATGCCCGCCCGACGCCAGCGTTTGGCAAATACGGCCACCCCCACCAGCGCAGGCAAAACCGTACTCCAGATCAGCGTCAGGGCCACAAATCCGTGCTGGTACGCAATGCCCGCGTACGCTACGAAAATGAACGTACTGAATTTGGTCATGAAGTTGCTGATTGCCCCCGACACCCACGGAATGGCGTTGCCACCTTTGAAATAGTCGCCTATGTTTTTGACGAATTTGCCCAGAAACAACCCGATGCCTGCCATCAGAAGCATATAGATGGCAATGGCCCAGTAATCCAGTTGTTGAAGCGTCTGCATGGTTAGTTTGATTTAGGAAGGTTAGGTGAATTGCGAACGTTTTTAAGCTGCACCACTTCCGATACGTTCGGACTGGGTTTTGCTTTTAAACCGATGATTTCCAGCGTATCGACGTCATCCGCAACAATAGCCGACCGGTTTTCGTCGTCGGCATAATCGAGTGCAATATTGTCCAGCGATATGTTCTTGCCGTGCCGGATATAAAATCCATAAGCGGGTAACCGACCGAACATTTCACCACGCGGATAGGCGTCGATTTTCTCCGGTACGGTATGGTTGACAGCGGGTGGTGCAATGGGTACTGGTTTTCGCGTGTCATCATCGCTCAGTAAGGGTTTATTGCTGCCATCGAACCGAAGCCGGATTTGTTTCAGGGTTATATTTTCGACCAGAAAGCCCGGAATACCGGTAATTGAGCAGCCATAGCCGCCAATCCGAGTGCCTTGCACATTTTCAATGAGAATATCCTTCAGGATTCCCGTAGCGGCTTTAGCATTTTTTCGGTACGTCCGGTTGCGGGCACCCAGCCGAAGGAAAATGGCGGTTCCTTTTACGTTGCGAACCGATATATTCGAGATGTTGATCCGTTCGATACGGGCACCGTCTACCGTCATGATACTGATCGCATCGACCCGCGTATCGAATACGGTACAATTCTGAACGGTGATATCTTCAAACGCTCCGCTCGTTTCCGTGCCGATCTTGATACCCGAGGCATTGGTACTGACAATGCAGTTCGTAATGGTAATATCCCGACAACTCTCGTTGGGGGACAGACTTTTCAGGCAGATACCGTCGTCGCCACTGGTAATGAAGCAATTGGACACACGCACAACCTGACAATCGACCAAATCCATCCCATCGGTGTTACGTCCTTTGGCATCGGCATGGCGCGATTTTTCAATGTCTTTGTTTTCGCGGCTATCGACCGTAATGCCGTCAATAACCATGTTTCGGCACGACTGGTAAAACTGGACCCACGACCCCGAATTGCGCAGCGTAACGTCGCGTACCTGTACGTTCTCACAGTTTCGGAAATGGAGTATCCGGGGGCGGCCGCTAAACGAAGGCGACAAATACGGGCCGTTAAAGTCGTCGCCCCGCCCGTCTATCGTGCCCCGTCCGGCAATCGAAATGTTGTGCGCTTCTTCGGCGTAAATGAACATTTTATCCGTCACCAGATCTCCGCCGTAGGTCGGATATTTTGAGGGGGTAATCGGATAGTCGGCCACGTTGGCGCTTCCGAGCAACGTAGCACCGGCTTCGAGGTAGAGCGTTACGTTGCTTTTCAGATAAATCGTACCCGACAGAAACGTACCGTTGTGCAGATAAACCTTTCCTCCTCCGGCTGCATGACATTGATCAATAGCCGTTTGAATGGTTTTCGTATCCATCGTTTTGCCGTCACCTTTCGCTCCAAACGCAAAAGCATCCCATACACCCGTCGGTTTTTGGCTAAAACCAGATGTCGTGAGCGTCAGGAAGAGGAAAAAGATGTTGATCAGGTTATTCATGGTAAAAGCGGGTTTGGCCGATTACTGTATCGTTCCGGATTCCTTGACCGTTGATTTTAAGGTTGGGTTTTCAAAAACGCAGGATTGTTTCGATTGGCTCAACGTATTATTGGTCAGAGCAATAGCGGATGATTTTTCGCCGTAAACAGACACGAACGAGGCAACGGCTGCCGTTGGCCGGGAGTCCGCAATCGTTACTCGTTGGGCATTGATGAGCCGGATCAATTCCGGTGTTTGGACTACGCTCTGCGCTTTTAAACCCAGCATGTCGAGTTCTTCAACGTCATCGAAAACCAGTGCCGGACGCAGATCGTCTTTCACGAAACGCAATTGCACCTGATCGAACGTAACGTTTCGGGCGTGACGAACGTAGAAGCCGTAGGCAGGTAACGTAGCGCCGAACATCGTTCCGACCGGATAGGCATCGGCTTTCTCAGGAACGGGCGTTGATTTACCATCAGTGATGCCGCCTTCAAACATAAAGTTCAGGTTACGTAGCACTACGTTCTCGACCGGATACTCACTAAGACCCGTAACCGAACAGCCCAGCGCGGCCAGCCGACTTCCCTGAATATTTGAGATAATTACGTCCTGAAGAGCCGGTTTATTGACGACGGTGTTTGCTCCGTATTTCTTGTTTCGCGTGTTCAGCCGAACAAAAATGCCCGAACGTTTGATGTTTCGCAGGCTGATATTCGAAAACGTGACGCGCTTTATCTGAGCCCCATCAACGCTCATGATCGCTAATCCATCGCCCCACGTGTCGAATACGGTACAGTTTTGCACCACAATATCTTCGATACGTCCGGCGGTTTCTGTGCCGATCTTGATGCCACTGGCACCAGCGCTGACGACGCAGTTGGTAATGGTAATATCTCGGCAAGCTTTATCGGGAGAAAAGCTTTTCAGGCAGATGGCATCATCACCACTGGTAATGAAACAGTTGGAAATACGAACGAACTCACAATCGACCAAATCCAGGCCGTCGGTATTGCGGTGCTTCACGGCGTGTTCCCGATTCGGATTCTCAACGTCTTTGTTTTCCCGACTATCGACCGTAATGCCATCGATCACCAGATTTTTGCAGGCCTGATAGGTCTGTACCCAGGAGGCCGAGTTCTGAAGCGTTACGCCTTTGATCTGCACATTCTGGCAACCCCGAATATGAAGTATGCGCGGACGATATTTGAACGAAGGCCGCAGATAGGGATCGTTGGGGCCACGATTGTCGAGTAAATCGCCACGTCCGTCAATAATTCCCCGCCCGTCGATGCTGATGTTTTGGACGTTTTCGGCGTAAACAAGTGCTTTGCTGGTTAGCGGATTTTCATCGTAAGTCGGGTAGTCCGAAGCCTGATCCGGGAAATCCGTCGCTTTGGTGCTTCCGAGCAACGTAGCACCGGCTTCGAGGTAGAGCGTTACGTTGCTTTTCAGATAAATCGTACCCGATAGAAACGTACCATTGTGCAGATACACTTTCCCCCCTCCGGCTGCATGGCAATGGTCAACAGCTATCTGAATGGCTTTTGTATCCATCGTTTTGCCATCGCCTTTCGCGCCCGTGCTGAAGACGTCCCAAACACCGAGTGGTTTCTGAGCGAAGCCGCTGGTCAGAATCGAGAGCCAGAGAAGAAGAATTTTAACTGTGTAATTCATCGTGAATGCGATTAAACCACTTTACTTTTTTCCATAATCAGCATTGGATAATCGTACAGCGGAAGCTGACGGAAAATCTGCGCTTCGGCACCTACCCGCCATTTATCGTTGTCGAACAGCTTCTCCTGATTCGGGATTTCGAGGATTTCGCCCGATAGCAGATCGACCAGAACGGGTTCCGCAAATCCGCGATCTTCCCAATCCCAGAGAAATAGATGAATGCTATCTGCCGGAGGATTGTCGGATGCTTTCTGGTCAGACCAATACGCCAATACAAGGCCGTTGTCGGTGTTTAACGTAGCAGTGCAAATGCCTTCCCGATTTTTGCCGGTTCCGTTGCCAAACGATTGGTATTCCTTCTCCGTGGCACTTTCCTTACCCGACAACGTATTGACCGTAGCGCTTCGGGTATGTACCTCGCCGTGAACCAGACTGCCCAGATGTTGCAGGGCTTTGTACGCAATCTTGGGTTTGATTTCCGGCTTTTGCCGCAGAATTCCTTTGTAGTTCGTATTACCGGAGCCCTTCGGGTAATCGTGCAGATCGACGATCAGAAACCACAACGTCATGGGCAGATTCAACGAGCAATCGGTTAGTAACCGACGTAGCATGACTTTGGCTTGAATGGTTTCCGTCCAGGGTCCTTCGCCCGAAAATCCAGTGCTGTTCGGATCGGAGGGGAAGCCATTTTCGCCCTGCCAGATTTTGATTTTCGGGTTATAGCGGTCAATTAACTGGCGCAACCCTTTCGTCCGTTCGGTATACGCTTCGGGTATCGTCGTGTAGGGATGGAACGAAAAAATATCGATCAAATCACCCAATCCGGCTTTAAATAACTCCTGAATGTAGAGAATAGGCATCCTTGATACCACTCCACCGACGATAATCGCATCGGGGTTATTTTTTCGAATCAATGGCGCGGTTTCCCGAACCAGTTGTACATATTTTTTCGGGTCGGGTTTATCGGGCTTCCAGAAGCCCGACAGGTTCGGTTCGTTCCAGATTTCGTAATGCTGAACTTTCCCTTTGTACCGTTTGGCGACTGCAACAACGAACTTCTGCCAGGCCGCATTGGCCACGGGATCGGCCGTTGATGGATAAAAACCAACTTCGCCCTCCTGGTAATTCGTATTGCCGTAACCGACGTTGAAAAACGGTTTGACACCACGGCTCACGAGTCCATCGACGCTTTCATCGAGCCAGGCCCAGTCGTATTTGCCTTTTTCCCGCTCAACGCGCGCCCAACCCGTCTGCAAACGTCCCCACTTGACGGGCAAATCAGTGACCCAGGGATACACGTCTTTAGGTTTCCATAGGTCGCGGTCGAGTGTTTCGCAGCCGATACCGAAGGGGGAGCTCTTAATTTCGGTCGGTTTCTTGAGTCGCACCGTACCTATTTTTTTCAAGGGCGCAGTTGCCCGATCGTTACTCGAGGAAATAACGGATTCTGCAACTGCCGGTGTTAAATCGGTGAGCGAAGTCGATAGTGGGAGTACTGATAAGGTTTTAAGAAAATGGCGACGGTTCTTCTCCATAGTAGGTTTCGGTGTAATTCTTTACACTACGTTACTTTTCTCCATAATCAGCAGCGGATAGTCCTGCAACGGTAATTGCCGGAATACCTGAGCCTCCGCATCGACCCGCCATTTATCCTTATCGTATATCTTCTCGTGATTCGTTAAGTCGAGAATATCGCCCGACAACGGATCGACCAGTACGGGTTCATTGAAACCTCGACCTTCCCAATCCCAGAAGAAAGCGTGAATGGTACTATCGGCGGGTTTATCGGCGGCTTTTGCGCCTGACCAATACGCGAAAACGGTTCCGTTGTCTGTATTTAGTACGGCCGAACAGATTCCATCCAGACTCTTTTTAAGTCCGTTACCGAAAAGCCGATATTCCTTTTCGGTGGCTGGTTCGCTACCCGCCACCGCGTGAACAATCGAGCTGCGGGTGCGTACATCACCGTGAACCAGACTGCCCAGATGTTGCAGGGCTTTATAGGCGATCTTGGGTTTGACTTTGGGTTTCTGCCGCAGAATGCCTTTGTAGTTCACCTTCCCGGAGCCTTTCGGATAGTCGTGCAGATCGACAATCAGAAACCAAAGCGTCATGTCGATATCCAGCGAACAGTCGGTCAGCAACCGACGTAGCATGACTTTGGCTTGGATGGTTTCGGTCCAGGGCCCCTCTCCGCCATAACCCGTACTGTTTGGGTCAGACGGAAAGCCGTTTTCGCCCTGCCAGATTTTGATCTTCGGATTGTGCTGGTCCAGTAATTTCCGGAGTGCTACGGTCCGCTCCGAATACGATTCAGGGATGGTTGTGTAGGGATGGAACGAAAAAATGTCGATCAGATCGGCAAGCCCAGCCTTCAGCATCTCCTGAATGTAGTAGGTCGGCATCTGCGAAACGACTCCACCCACAATGATGGCACCGGGACAGTTTTTGCGAATTATTGGTGCCGTTTCCCGGACCAGCTGCACGTACTTTTGAGGATTGGGTTTGTCGGGTGCCCAGAATCCCCCCAGATTAGGTTCGTTCCAGATTTCGTAGTGCTTGATCTTATTCTTGTAGCGCCTGGTGAGGGCGGTTACGTAGCGTTTCCAGGCTTCGTTGGCTTCGGGAGAATCCAGCGGATGATAGCCCACTTCACCGGCCATGTAATTGGTGTTGCCGTAGCTGACATTGAAAAATGGTGTTACGTTTCGGCTTACCAGTCCGTCGACGCTTTCATCCAGCCAACCCCAATCATACTTACCCTTTTCTCGTTCTACGCGTCCCCAACCTGTTTGCAGTCGTCCCCATTTAATGGGTAAACTATCGACCCAGGGATAGACTTCTTTGGGTTTCCACAAGTCGCGGTCCAGTGTTTCGCAGCCAATACCAAAAGGCGATCTTTTGATTTCGCTTGGTTTTTTGAGACGCACTGTCCCAATTTTTTTCAAGGGGGCAGCCGTTAGACTATCCGCTGGTTGAGTAATGGGGGACGATACGTTGGTTTCCAGCTGATCGAGCGATGCCGAAAGCGGGAGCACCGATAGAGTTTTGAGGAAATTACGGCGGTTGTTTTCCATGCGTTGATTAATAGCTGGTCAAGGGCTCGTTGAATACGTTGCAGACGTGCAGTGAGTGGCTATTGAAATGATAAGGCCCTTCGTAACCCGTATCGCCAAGCAAATGGCTCACTAAAGCAATTGAAAGGGGGTAAAACCAGGAACCGAGCATGATATGGGTGCGATTCGGGTCTTCATCACGCAATTCGGCTCGGGCCGAGGTTTCGCCCTCCTGCCAGATCCAGTGAGGGCGTGGAACCCAGTCTTTAGGCTGGCTATCTTTTCGGTGTAATAACCAGCCGACTCCATCCGGACTTTCGTGCTGAAGCGCGTGAGCCAGATACCGACGACATGCCGCTTCTACGTCTTCCCGCCGATAGTCGGTTAAAGCAGCCAGATTGGCCAACTGATACGCTCCGTCAAAATCGGGGCAGTCGGAACCTCCCGGCCAGAACGAACCATCGGGTAACTGGCAAGCCAGTGTCGAATCGATGGAGCGTTCGAGGTGCCGGAGTGGCCAGCCTAAGGCGAAATAAATGGGCACTACGTGGATGGTTCCAAATAAGCCATTGTCGCGGTCAGCACCGAATTGTGTTCCCCAGTATCCGGTTTTGCTATCCTGCAATTCTTCGAGAGCCGGAAACATCGCTTTCTCCATCAGCGCGTCTACTTCCGAAGCGCCAAACCAATCCCGTAAGGCAAATAATGCCGTAGCAGCAGCCAGCACCTGATTGCCCGCCGACCATGAATTGCGCCAGTCGTAGTGTTTCACCCAGCGATACAGTCGATCAGCATTCAGGAGTGGCTCCAGAAAACTAAGTTCACGTTCGGGTTTGCGGTCGAGGACACGTAGCGCCCAGATGTTTCCGCGTGTATAATGCCAGACGGGTTCGAGTTCTTCCAGGGTGCGGACGCGGCTAAACTCCGACGCTTTCCCGGAGAAAAAGCCCTGTTCGGTCTGTCGACGCTGAAATTGGTTGGCCCAAATGTCCAGGTCAGTTGCCGGGCGGTTATGGAGTTCACCAAACAAGTCCAGTACGTGGGCCGCATGGTAGGAGCCGTAAAAGCTTTCGCCTTCACTACGTTCCTTCCGATACACGCCGGGCGTATCGCCAATTTTCATGGCATTGACAAAATTCAGCGATGTTTCTTTAATACGTTGATAACCGGGTGTTTCCATCGTGTTATTGGTTGTATTTGGAGAATGATTGTATGTCTATTGTCGATCAGATTCGGGTTAGAAATCCTCTGTTACGTAGCCAGATTTCCAGTTGCGTCATCCAGGAATCGGGCAGGTCGGGTTTGATCCCGAAGCCGTGGCCGCCTTTTTCGTAGAGGTGTAGCTCTGCCGGAACATTGGCTTTTCTGAGGGCTTCGTAAAAGCGGATGCTATTGCTGAATTTCACCGTAGGATCGTCGCCCGCATGAACCAGAAATGTCGGTGGCGTAGCCGTTGTTACGTGTTTTTCGGGGGAGAAATCGGCCAATTGCTTATCGATTGGATGATCGCCCAGCAGATTTTTTACGGAACCCTGATGCGCGATGTCGGGACGAAAACTGACGACGGGCCAGCACAGCACCAGAAAATCAGGACGTAGTGAAGTGGTATCTTTTCCCGGTTCAAACGCCTTCGTAAACTGCGTTGCGGCTATCGCTGCTACGTGTCCACCTGCCGAAGAACCCAGTGCACCCAAGTGATTCGGTTGAATGCCCCATTCAGCGGCCCGTTGACGTACCACACGAAACGCCTGCTGAATATCCTGAAACGGCCCTATTGATCGATCCTGCATCAGGCCATCGGCCGGTAAACGATACGTTAGTACAAAAGCCGTAATACCCCACTGATTTAAGCGTTGCGCGATAAACCGGGCATTTTCAGTATTCAGATTTCGGTAGCCACCACCCGGACAAATAATTACGCCCGTTCCGTTCGACGTAGCAGGCCGATACACGATGAGCCGTGGAACAATCACATTCGATACGGCCGTTAATCGACCTTCGGTATCGAATGTCCGTTTTTCGGGCTGCGTGCTGGTCACGGAGTTAGGAACGCCATTTGGATACAATGGCACCTCAATATTCCGCTGGGCCATAGCTTGCCCAGGCAGCAGGGTTACTGCCAGCAGAAGAAAGGTTGTTTGTGCCATTATTGCGCTCATGGAATGCGGCTGCTTATTGGTTTTCAGCTAGACTGATGATTGATCTGTCGGCAATCAGAATAGGCGAATCATAGAGTGGAATCTGGCGGAACACATTGTTCTTTTTCTGCCAGCTCTCTTTCGGGATTTCATAGACGGTTCCGGCAACTAAATCCACCCAAACCGGATTTTTGAACTGCGCATTGGCAAACGTAAAGTCGCACAACGTTTGCTCGTTATTGTTAGACGGTACGTTGTCTTTGATCCAGACTGTTACGGCCTGAAGCTGACTGGATTTATCCGCAAAGGCATACAGTGAAAGGTTGCTGTTATCGTCTTTTTTCGCTGAATATGGATACGTTTCTAACCGACTCAGGCGATCATCGAATACGGAAATCAGGTTCTGGAACGCGTAATAAGCGGGTTTAGGGTAGGCTACGGTCATGTCCCCGTTCGCTTGCAACAGCCCTTTATGATTCCACTCCTGCGGTGTTTTAGCATCCATAATCGTGAAACAGCACGACTCTTTATCGTGGCCCAGATCGTTCAGCAATCGGCGCAGAATGTGTTTCGATTGCGTCAATTCCGTCCAGGGATAGTTGTTCATAGCGAAGTTTTTATTCCACTCCGACGGACAACCCGCTTCACCCTGACGAATCCGAATTTTTGAACTGTATTTGGCTACAACTTTTTCCAGTTCGATTTCTGGTTCCCGATTATCGGGATTTGAAATATGGCGGTGATGGCTGATTTCGTCTACTAAATCGAGCTTGCCTTTCTCCTGAAGAATTTTCAGTACGTTGTCGGCGAATTTGTAGTCGACGCCACTGCCAAGCGCAAAGGCAATGATTTTGGCATTTGGTCGCACCGATTTTACCACTTCGGCACTTGTAACAAAGAAGTTAGCATAATCAGGAACGGAGATTTTGTAATTCGGCTCATTCCAGATTTCCCACTCCGTTACCTTATCGCCGTAGCGATTGACGATAGCCGCTACGTATTTCTTCCATCCTTCCAGCGCTTCGCCCGAGTACGGAATAGCCGCATTTAACGTAGTACCGCCACCACCCGAATAAATGGGATTGCCGTACGACAGATTGATCCAGGGCGTAACGCCTTGGCGTACCATGTCATTCACAATCTCGTCCAGCCACGCAAAATCATACTGCCCCTTTACTTTCTCACACTTGGCCCAACCCGACTGAATTCGTGCTTTTTTGACACCCAGTTTGCCCAAATAGTCTTTCCAGTTGGCATAAACGGTGTAATCCCGATCCATATATTCGGCACCCACCGACCAGTTAGACGAACGAATATCCCGTGAATGCTTCGGCGCAATTTTACCAAGGTATTTAAAGCTCGAATTCGCTGATTGACCAGTGGGCGTTGTTAGCGGAAGCGCACTTTTCTCGGCGATCAGTACCGGATAATCTACTACTGGAATGGCGGTAAATGTGTAGCTGTTGCCTGCTTTCTTCCAGCTACTTTTAGGAATCTCGTAGACCCTTCCGGTAATCAGATCGACTAGAACGGGCGTGGTGAATTTGCCCTCAATTGTTACGTCGGTTGGTTTTGGTTCGTAGGTTTCGGCGGGTCGCGCTTCACTACTCCAGAGCGTTACGAGACTGCCGCCGTTCTTTTTATGGCGATATTGAAACGCCGAAATAGTAGCCTGACTGACAGTCGGTTTTGCTTTATCGAGCAGTTCTAGCTGGTCATCGAACGTAGTGAATACGTGTTGAGCGGCTTTATACGCCATCTTGGGCCGTTCGATGGTTTTATCAGGATTCGTTTTCAGCAGCCCTTTCGTATTCACGCCTGTCATGTGGTCGCCAGCTGCGTAGTGAATGTCGCTGATGGTGAACAGATTCGTCGCGATACCGCGTCCATGATCGCCCAACATTCGGCGCAAATCCCACTTTGCCTGACTCAATTCGGTCCAGTCAAATTGCCGCAAGGCACCGATGGTGACAGCACTAGCCGTTGACGGAGCGCCATTCTCACCCTGCATGAAGGTGATTTTTGGGCGGCCGGCGCTCCGGTTATAACTCCAGACCAATTGCCGCATTTCCTCAATCTTTGGATAGGAGGTTTCGGGAACCGGCGCGTAGCCGTGGTAGGTCAAAATATCGATCAGGTCGAGGGCATTTTCCTTTTTCAGATGCTCCATAAATGGGCGCATAAAGGCCGTTGCGGGTACACCAGCTACGCCCAGAGCAATCAGTTGCGCATTCGGCTGGATGGAACGTACCAGTTTCGCGGTTCGGATGTAGAAAGCCGCGACCTCTTCGCCAGTGTTCAATTTATTCAGGTCAGGCTCATTCCATATTTCCCAGGCCGGCACCTGCGCTTTGTAGCGGGTCACTATTGCCCGAACCCAGTTATCCCAGGCTGTCAGCCCTTCTTCCGACGTTGGGATTCGGCCCCCTAGCTTGGCTTCGCCACCACCATTATAAAGCGGATTGCCGTACGACAACTCGACCCAGGGCGATACCCCCCGCGAGTAAGCGTCTGGAATGACCGCATCGAGCCAGGCGAAATCATAGGTGCCTTTGACCTTCTCGCACTTCGACCAGCCGCCCTGCAACCGAATGCGTTTGGCGCCCAGTGGCCCTAAATAGTGCCGGTAGGACTGATAATCGGTATAATCCCGGTCGAGGGTTTCGCCCCCAATGGACCAGGTTGATGCGTTTATTTCTTTAGCCGAGCGCGTACGTAGCTGCCCGATTTCCTGATAACCTTTTGGCGCAGGAGGGGCTTGACCAAGAGCGGTTGAGCTAATGCTGAGTAGACTCGCAGCGAGAAAAGAGGGATTGAGTAGGCTCATTTTCGTTTTTGCGTTAAGGGAAGTAGTCCTTGTAAAAATCCGGCGATGTAGCCCGCCTGTAATTGCATGGCGAAATCGTCGTAATGCACATGATCGACAAAATGCTCACTGCCCAGACTCCGTGTGAACGTATACAGATCAATGATCGAAACACCATGTTTACGCATTACGGCATCGGCAATGGCGTTGTAGTCATCCAGATCGCGGGCGTAGCGTTTGAAGGCTTTTGAGCGGGAATTGTGCCGTTCGTCCTCTACCGACGTAGTGCGCATCCAAATCAGGCGAATATTCCGTTTGTGCAATAGTTGATAAATGGCTTCCAGATTTTTCCGGTAACTGGCCGAATCGACCTGAATGGCGCTCGTTTCCGGGTTTCGTTTGATGTCGTGCAGGCCACAATTCAGCAGCAGAATATCCGGCTGAAACGTTTTGTCGGGGGCTTTCAACTTCAGGTATTCCAGTACCATGCGCGAATCACCTCCATTGGCTCCGACTGGTATGTCCAGGTTTTTAGCGGCCTGTCCATCGTCACTTTTCCGGTCGTATTGCCAGACGCCCTGCACGTACTTTTCCAGAAACGGCCCGTATCGCATCGAAATACTATCGCCAATGACGTAGAGTTTCGGTAATGAGGGAGCTGCGCTAATCAGAAAGCCAGTGAGTAAAAAGAGGAAGATTGATTTTGTTTTCATGCCTTAGTCAGATTTGAGTGCGATTAGAAACTGAGCCATCAATCCGGCGGCATACTGAGAGATTACCCGATAGCCGTTCCGTTGCAGCTCAATTCCACCCCGGTTCGATTGACAGGCTCCCGTCAGAAAACCGTCGGGGGTTACTTGTGTCAAAAGAGCTTGCTGGATGATTGCTAATCGGTTCAGCGTTTCGGCTGGAAGCCAGCCCGCGCGGGTTGCCAGGGCCAGCGCTGCCGCAATTCCGGCTGTTGCCGACGTATCGATACCCGTTTCGGGCTCGCCGACAAAGGCATGCCAATAGCCCTGTGCACTACGTACCGCCAGCAGTCGTTCGGTCGTCTGGTTGAAACGGGCTTGCAACTCATTCACTACGTTGGTATCGAGTTGATTGATAAATGGTTCCAGTGCTCTAAGCGTGCGTGCCATGCCCAATAGATACCAGACAACACCACGGCCCCAGTTGGGGTATTCCTTCACCGTTCCGTCTGCGTTTTGCCGTTGGTAAATAATGTCGGACGTAACCAGAGCCTCCTGTCGGTATTGCAACTGCGCGAGTGCGATTCGGGCCAGTGATACGTCGTTACGTTGTCGAGCCAGTACGGCCAGCGGATAGGCTAATGTGTAGCACCCTTCAGTAGTAAGCGCACCGTCATGAATGAGTCCATTCGGTAGGGCTTTCCGTTGAGCGTAGCTGATTAACAGATCGAGTGCCGGATGATTGGGTTGCCACTGGGCCAGAGCCGCCATCGGTAGCGGGCATTCAATGCCGTAAATCGTACCATCGGCAGGCTCGCTACGGGCGTTTTCATAAACAAGCCGTTGCTGCTTATCGAAGAAAAGGCCAAAGTGAGTTTCCAGTGCTTTCTTCGCAATAGGAGAGTGGCTTTGTTGCCACCAATCCAGTAACCCATCCGTTACGCAACCTTCCATCCAGCTAAATTGCTGGACGGAGCGAATCGATCCGAAATTGTTCCAAAACGCGTTTTCGGACGTAGCAGAATTCGTATCGGCAATCGCGTGAGCCTGCAAACCCGCATACGTTTTATCAGGAGCGGGAGCCAGAAACCAGATGGGCGACGAAGCCTGTGTCAGCCGCAGCCGAATACCTTCCTGTTTCAGCAAACGCGCTTTTTCTGACGAAAGAAGCAACTCATAGATTTCGGTAGCGTAGGCAAATCGCAGGTCGAATTCACCTAGTAACGTAGTGGTCTGAGCCGACTGAACGTCCATTCGTTTTGCCTCCCGCGTGTCAATGGCGACGGTGAGCCGTAACCGTAACGGTCCGTCAGGAAGGTTCTTTGGGAAGGTCAGAATGGTACCTTCGGTCGATGCATCGACGGCAAAGGCTGACCAGCCAAACGGAAGTCGTTTGCCGTCGGGAATCGGCAATGTGGGCGCATTGACCTGCGTGGCCGTGTAATACGTGTCAGGGTTTAAGCCCGAACGCATCGCAACGGCTACCGTAGCGCCAAACGTCAACTTGGTGAATTCCCGACGACTCATGCTCACTTAATATCCAGGGTTTTGAGACAGGCTTTTGTTCAGATCGATCTCGCGTTGCGGAATCAGGTACAGATTGTGGAAATCCTGCACTTTAAGCCCCTTGGCATTCATTACCGCTGCGTATCGGCCCGTACGTACCAGATCGAACCAGCGCTGGTTCTCGAAGGCGAATTCAACCCGACGTTCCTGCTCAATCGCCAGTCGGAAACTGGCCTGATCGGAGGCTTTGGTGTCTGCCAGCCCGGCCCGCTTACGAACCTGATTGAGCGACGTAACCGCTTCGGGATTGAAGCTCACTTCGTTAAGTGCTTCCGCATACATGAGCAGCACATCGGCGTAACGTAGCACGGGGAAGTCGATGTCCGAATCGCTGGCCAGTGCGCCAAACTGAACGTATTTGCTGACGTAGCGCTGATTGACAAATTGCCCGGTTGCATCGGTATAGGACGGTTTCATAGAGAAGCTTTTGCGCAGGTCGCCCGTTTCGTAAGCTGCATCCATATCGGCCGTTGGGTATCGCATGCTGCCACCAGTGATACGCGCCCCTTCGCTAGCCTGAACGGGACCAAAACCACTTCCCTGACCCGTATTGCCCGATTTGTATTGAACATTGAAGAGGATTTCGGCATTGGTTGGTGATGCGAAACCGAATACATCGGCATATTTAGGCAACAACTGATACCGGGCGGAGGTAATAACCTCGTTGAGCTTGGCTGCGGCTGTGGCCCAGTCTTTGCGCGTCAGGTATACCTTGCCCAGTAACGCTTTGGCGGCTCCCTGGGGTACGCGCCCAACGTCGGCGGTACCATACGTAACGGGTAATGTCTGCTCCGCACTCTGGAGATCGCTGATAATCAGCTTGTAAACTTCTTCTACCGGGGTTCGTGTCAGACTACTGGCTCCGTCGGGAGTCGTAATTTCCGTAGTTACCAGCGGAACATCGCCAAATAAGCGGACCAGATCGAAGTAGAATAAGGCACGCAGAAACTGCGCTTCGCCTTTGTATTGATTCTTCAGATTATCGGCAATCGTAGCCCCCTCAATACGGGTCAGAATGGCGTTGGCCCGGCTGATTCCCCGGTAATGATCGCGCCAGGCAGCGTAGATAATGTCATTCAGTGACGTATAGGTATGATCGACGAACTGAAAGTTATCGACGTTCACAGCCTGTCGGGTTGTTACGCCATAATCCGTGTTGTCGGTCGATACTTCACCCATCCAGTACAACGACGTTCCATACACGCCCGACAGCTTCAGTGCGTTATAGGTTCCGACAACGGCATTGTTGAAATCGGCGGCTGTCTTGTAAAAATTAACGGTATTGCGATCCGTTTCGGGGGTAAGCGATAGAAATTGATCGTTACAACTGGCCAGCGAAAACAGGCTGACGAGCGTAATAAAAAGGTGTTTGGCTTTCATGATCAGTGGGCTGGTTAGAAGGTGAGACTTAAACCAAGCGTGTACGAACGAGCGGGTGGATACCCCAGGTAGTCGATACCGGAAGCCAGCATATTATCGCCGGAGTTACTGATCTCAGGATCGTAGCCGGGATATTTCGTAAAGGTGTACAGGTTGTTGGTCGTCAGATAAATCCGTCCACCCTGCATACCAATCCGTTTCGCCAGATTCTGAGACAGATTGTAGTTCAGTGTTACGTTCCGAATCCGTAAATAAGAGCCGTCGAAATTGAAGAAAGAGCTGTATCGCAGGTTGTTGTTCAACGCCCCCCGAATGATACGGGGTGAGTTGCCATCGCCGGGTTGCGACGGCGATTTGTAATAATTATTGATCACTTCGGCTAGGTTATTCTGTACACCGTGATACCCACGAACGAACACCGCCCCAGCCCAGAATACGTCTTTACCCTGAACGCCATTCATCAGGATGTTTAATGACCAGTTTTTGTAGGTGAACGTATTGTTGAAGCCGTAAAACGCTCTGGCCTGTGGATTGCCCAGAATGGTCCGGTCGGCATCGTTGATGACCCGGTTACCGTCGATGTCCTTGTACATGAAGTCACCCAGTTTGGCCCCGGTTTGGGTGGCGTGTGACGATAGTTGCTCCTGCGTGGTGAAAATACCCTCAACCTGATGGCCGTAGAAACTACCGATGGGCTGGCCTACCTGCGTAATGCTGACATCACCACGGCCACCGTCGGAGAAAAGTTGTTCGCCATCGGTACCGAGACGTAGCACTTTATTGCGGTTGAACGTAATGTTGAAGCTACTCGTCCAGTTGAAGTCACGGGTTGCTAACGGTTTTCCGGACAGGGCCAGCTCAACGCCTTTGTTTTCCAGTTCACCGATATTAACCCAGGCCGACGTATAACCCGTTACCGACGGAATGGCTTTGTTGAGGAGCATGTCTGTATTGCGACGGTTGTAGTAATCGCCCGTGAATTGCAGACGCCCGTTGAAGAAGGCCAGATCAAGCCCAATATCGTATTGCTTACTGGTTTCCCAACCCAGATTATTGTTCGTAAAACTAGCCTGCGACAGACCCGGCACCTGCGTATTACCCAGCACATAATTGCTGGCCGACAATAGCCCGAGATAGCGATAGTTGCCGATGGAATTGTTGCCCGACAGACCGTAACCCGCCCGAATCTTGAAATCGTCAAACAGATTCAGCCCTTTCAGGAACGGCTCTTCCGATAAGCGCCAGCCGACCGAGAACGACGGAAATGTTCCCCAGCGATTCGCCGAACCAAACCGAGATGAGCCATCCGAACGAATCGTAGCTGTAACCAGATAGCGATCATTGTATGCATAGTTGACCCGACCGAGATACGACATCAACGACCATTGCCCAACCACATAGCTTCCGCCCGTAATCTGACCGCCATTAATATTTTCGAGCAGATCGTCGGCAAAATTGGTCGCATTCGTAGTGGTGGCTGCTGTAGTTGATTTCTGGATGGTAAAACCACCCAGCGCATCGAGTGAGTGGGCTCCGAATGTTCGTCGGTAATTGAGCGTATTTTCATTCAGCCAGTTCACATCCGACGTATTAACGATGTTGGACGTAGCGGGTGATACAGAGGCACTTGATGATAGTGTAGAGGGCTTGAACGTATTGGTAGTATAGTAGTTAAAGTCCGTTCCTACGCTCACTTTAAGCTTCAATCCGTTTATGATTTCATACTCGGCAAAGAGATTACTCAGCAGCCGAAACTGCGCGTTGGTGCTTTTGTATTCGTTAGCGATTTGGACCGGATTCGGGATGGCCCCCATGCCTACGTTGGTCAGCGCATTGGTATTCCCATACGTACCATCGGCATTGTAAACCGGAATGAGCGGGGGCATTGATAAAGCCGAAGCAACGACATTAAAATCGCCGTAATGACCTGTCGATGGTACGTTGTCGGTACTCGTATAGGTAGGAGCCAGATTCATGCTTACCTTTAATCGGGGTGTAAGCTGGCCGTCGAGATTGATCCGGGCTGAATACCGCTCAAAGCCTGAACTGATCAGAATTCCTTTCTGGTTGAAATACCCACCCGACATGGAATAACGTAATTTGTCATTTCCACCTACGGCGCTAATCTGGTAATTTTGAATAGGAGCCGTACGAAAAATAACCTTCTGCCAATCCGTATCAATATTTGGTAAGCTATTCAGATTCTGCCATTCTTCGGGTATGCGGTAGGAGGCAGACCGTACACTATTGGGATCGGTAATTTTGGCGTTCGGGCCACCATTGTCGAGCCAGCCATTGTTATGGCCTTCAATCACAAATTCGGCGAACTGCCGCGAGTTCATCATCTTCAGTAGTCGAGCCGGTTCCTGAATACCTACATACGCATCGACCGTAATTTGTGCCTTTCCTGATTTGCCCCGCTTTGTACTGACAATGACGACGCCATTGGAGCCCCGTGATCCATAAATAGCAGTAGCCGATGCATCTTTCAATATTTCGATGGATTCAATATCGCCCGGATTGATGGTATTAAGCGGATTGCCGACTCCCGAGTTATTGATGGGAAATCCGTCGACAACAAACAACGGCTCATTACCGCCCGATACCGAACCAATACCACGTACCAGAATATTCGTATTGCCACCCGGCGCACCCGACGTAGAGGAAATCTGCAAGCCAGGAACCTGTCCCTGTAAGGCCTGATCTAAACCAGAAACGGGCAGGCGCTGAATGTCTTTAGCCGATACTGACGCTACAGCCCCCGTCAGGTCTTTTTTCTGCTGCGTTCCATAGCCAACGACCACTACCTCATTCAGGGATTTATTGTCGGGTACTAGCTGGACATTGATGACCGAGCGTCGACTGATTTCAATTTCCTGGCTCAGATAACCGACGTAGGAGACTACCAGGGATTCGTTGCCCGATGGTACCGATAAGCGGTAGGCTCCTTTGGCGTCGGTTGTTGTTCCGTTGCTACGGTCCGCCGATGTGGTGTTTTTAACAAGTACAGTAACGCCAGGTAACGGTTGTCCTAATTCGTCAGATACCTGTCCGGTAATTACGTTCGTTGGTTGCCCTATTAACTGGCTCGTGATGGAGAGCCAGATCAAGGCCAAAAGCCAGATCCGATTTCGATAAAGTGAAAGGTTAGTCATGAGGGTTTAGTTTTTTATTTATCATTGATAAATAAAAATTTATCAATGCAATACTATTGGTGAGCGGTTTGAATGCCAAATTTTTTAACTAATTAATTTTTTTATAGAACTATTTTTAGATGATAGGTTATTTGGAAAATTATAGGCTTGTCTGGTGAAAATAGAAAGGAGCTGGTTTTTGCCTCGGAAAAGTACAATTTAAGCGTAGTGAGCAGAAGTTGTAAGTTTGTAGTTTCACGCTGATACAGTAAAATTGCATTTACTATCACAATGATACAGTATTGCTAGTTTGTAACTATCTTGCCATATCGATAAAGAAACAGCTTTTGCTACGTAGCAATTAGAAGAGCTAGGAAAAGGAACAGTGAAAAGCATTAAAAAACGGGATCGAAATCTCTGTCTTCTACACTATATATGGTATTAGTAATTGTTAAGGCTCTGGACATTCTTGAACTCATAGCGCAGGAGCCAACACGTTCACACTCGCTAACGGAAATAGCGGAAAGCCTGCAGATGAATCAGGCGACTTGCGTGAATATTTTAAAAACGCTCGTCGACAAAAATTATCTGGAACATCTTGGGCGGAAGAAAGGATACCGATTGGGGCCAATGGCCTATAACCTGACCAACAATTTATCGTATAGTCAGGATTTAATTCTGGTGGCAAAAGATATAATGGAAGACCTTACCCAGCGGCTTAATGAAACATCGATTTTGGGTATTATCCGAAACCAGAAACGATTTATTGTTCATTTGGTGAATAGTGATCAGGATCTGCAGGTACGTAGCCGTACGGAACGTAATATTTATGAGACTGCCTCCGGGCGGGTATTACTGGCCTTTATGCCAGCCAAAGAACGAGAAAACCTGGTCCATAAGATTGGTTATCCTGGTGAAGATATATGGCCGGGAGCGGGCACCCCAGATGGGTTATCGCAGGAATTAGACCTTATTCAGGCCAGTGAATTATCGGTTACGTTGTCAAAAACACACATAATCGGTTTAGCTGTGCCTATTCGTCGACACACGGTCGTGATTGCCAGCCTAAGCATATTCCTGCCAGAAATTCGGTGTAGCGAGAGCCGCAAGCAGGAAATAGAGATTGAACTGCGGGCGGCTGCTCAGCTGATCAGTCGGCGCCTTTCGATGGGATAACGTAATGATTAAGCTTGTTCCGGGCATAGCGAGCTAATTCATTTCGATTGGTCGCAGACTTTACAGGGAGGGTTACTGAATGTGTTAACTAATAAACACATGCGATTCGGGCGAAGATGCTGGTTTATTGCATTATTTCCATAAATTCGACTGGGGAAATGCCGCTACCATGAAAATTCTGATTATTGAAGATGAAATTAAAACGGTTCAGAGTATCAAGCAGGGGCTGGAAGAGCACCAGTGGGAAGTTGACATAGCGTATGACGGCGCGATAGGTTTACACCTGGCTACCCGATCGCCCTATGACCTCATTATCTCCGATGTTATTCTGCCGGGATTGAATGGGCTTGACCTCTGCCGAAAACTGCGGGAAGCCAATATTTCGACGCCTATTTTAATGCTGACCGCCTTGAGTACTACAGACGATAAAATCGTTGGGTTGGATGCCGGGGCCGATGACTATCTGGTTAAACCGTTTGAGTTTCGGGAACTTATGGCGCGGATCAGAGCACTGACCCGGCGAAATAGTGGCACTATTCAAACGGCCAACTTGCTGAAGTTTGCTGATTTGGAATTAAATCCTGACACAAAGCAGGTGGTTCGCGCTGGAAAAGAAATCACGCTGACCGCGAAGGAATTCCAGTTGCTCGAATACTTTTTGCGGAATCAGGGACGCGTTATTTCTAAAGTTGAACTGGCTGAACGGCTGTGGGATATTACGTTCGATACCGGTACGAACGTAATAGAAGTATATATCAATTTCCTGCGTAAGAAGATCGACAGGGATTTTGAACCTAAATTATTACATACGCAGATTGGGATGGGGTATGTTGTAAAACTGCCGTCTTAACGATGAATATACGCACCCGGCTGACCTATCAGTTTGCCTTTTTAGTAACGCTCATTCTGCTTTTTTTTTCGATAGGCGTTTATTTCTTTAGCAAGCTCTATCTGGAAAAACGCTTTTACAAGCGCCTTCAGGATCGGGCTATTACGACGACTACGTTACTTTTTGACCTACAACAAACCGACAGTACGGTGTTGAGGTTAATCGATGCTTCCGAAAAAGAGCCTCTACTGAACGAGAATATTTCGGTTTACAACGAGCAGTCGAAAACGATTCTGTTTTCAACCAATCCGGCCAATTCTCAATTTCATGAGCAGTTTATTACCCTGCTCACCACGACTGCCCAAACGTTGTATCTAAAGAAAGATGAATACCAGATTGTTGCTATTCATCTGACCAGAGGGGGAAGCAATAACTGGGTTATTGTCAGCGGAATTGATCAAACAGGGCAGGATGCCTTGAGCGATCTGAAGAAAATTCTGACAATAATGATCCTGGCCGCCATCCTGTTGTTGGGCATTTCGGGCTGGATTTTCGCCGACCGTGCGCTGGCTCCTATGTCTGGCATTATACAGCAGGTAAATAGGATTTTTCCAACAAACGTAGCGATGCGGGTTGAGCATCCGAATCGCTCCGATGAAATCGGTTTGTTAGTCGATACGTTCAATCAGTTGCTTGATCGGATCGAGCAGGCCCTGAAAACGCAGAAAATGTTCATTGCCAATATATCGCATGAGCTGAAAAATCCGCTGACTAAAATAAATTCACAAATAGACGTAGCGCTGATTCAAAAGCGTAATCCGGAAGCCTATGAACGCACCCTTCAATCGCTTCAGGAAGATGCACGTACGCTAACTCAGTTGACCAATACGTTGCTGGAACTGGCGAATACGTCGATTCGGGCCAACGATATGCCTTTTGAGCCAGTTCGGATGGATGAACTACTGTGGGAATCGAAAATTCAACTGCAGGACTGGCATGACGATTATGTAATTCAGCTCAACTTTACGGAGTTTCCGGAGGATGAAGAAGCCTTGATCGCTCAGGGAAATAAAGCGTCGCTCAAAGTTCTGCTGATGAATCTTATGGATAATGCCTGCAAATTTTCGCCCGAAAATACGGCCAAAATTGATTTTCGAGCCAGGCGGGGTAAGATCATCATTGCTGTGTTTAACGAGGGGCCAAAAATTGCTGCTGCCGATTTACCGCATATTTTTCAACCCTTTTTTCGCAGCAATGCCACCGCTCAGTCGAGTAAAGGACATGGTGTAGGGCTGGCGGTTGTAGCACAAATTGCGCAAATCCATCAGGGCGACATAGCGGTACGCTCTACGCCCGAAGGCACTACGTTTACCTTCACTATTAGTTCATCTCAGCCTTCATCCGAGTCATTTTAAGGTAATTTTAAAGTCAGCTTAAGTCCTGTTTAAGTTTGAGGTAGTTGTTTTGTAGCACATCTACTGAAGCAGGATATGGAAGCCAACGCAACAAATTATAAACAGGGAGCCTTGAATATGACCATCGGAGCATTGGTGGGCGTATTGGCTTTATTGGCTTATTTGTTCGTGGGGTCCCGCAATGAAACGCTGGAAGTACAAAAATTACTGACCTCAAAAGTAGAGCAATTCGCTACGACTCAGCTGAAGCTCGACTCCATTTCGAAAGTGCTGGACGAAAAAATCGTGGAGGTTCGTCAATTAGGCGGGAGCGTTGTTGAACTAGAACGGATCAAGCGTCAGCTGGAAAACGATAAAAAGAAGCTCAAATCAGACCTTACCTTTTCGAGCCAGCAGTATTCCTTAAAAATCAGGGATTATCAGAATTTTCTGACGAGTAGTGAAGCGAATATTCGGAAGCTGAAAAACGAAAACGGTACGTTGGCGAGTCGGGCACAAACGCTCGAGCAGGAGAAACAGACGATCATTCAGGAGAATGAAGGTCTGAAAAATGAGAAAGCAGCCCTGGCGCAGGCGGTTTTTGATTACTCGCTCCAGAATGCTGACCTCCAGAACAAAGTAACGCTGGCTTCGGCCATGAAAGCCGTCAATATTGAGGTTAACGCTCTGGCATCGAACGGGAAAGAGCGGAAAGGCGGAAACTACAAAGCATCCCGGATTGATCGGCTCAAAGTAACGTTCATTTTGCCATCGAATCCGGTGGCAACCCGAAATAACAAAGATATTTATCTACGCATACTCGATACGAACGGCGCCGTCATCAGCGAAAGTGGTATTGGGGGCGTAATGTGGTTTGAGGGACGTGAACTTGGCTATAGCGCCCGGCAAACCGTACCTTTTGAGAGTAATGATCAGCGGGTAGACATGGTTTATCGGCGCGACGCTACGTATAAATCGGGTGACTATACGGTGGAGCTCTATTCTGAAGGATTTAAAATCGGCGATGGTCGTTTCGAAGTAAAGTAAGCCTAACTCAACGTTCAGCCTATGATAGTTTATAAACGAATTCTGGATCTCTTATCACCTGCGCTACGTTCTCTGGGGCCAGCCATAGCCGATATGAGCCAGCTTATTGCCAGACGCTACCAGCAATTATTCAGACGTTATCAGCAATTTCCGATTGCCTATACTGCGCTTGGTTACCTGTTTTTTACGATGGCCCTTTGTTACTATCCTATAGTTGGGCATTGGCTGACAGGCTTTGTGATGATGACCTTGCCGCTAGCCATTCTTGGTGGATTTGTAGCCTGTGTTTATCTGATGCTGAAAAAGCAGCAGATGATTGCCACCGCTGGCCTGATATGGGTTTTATTTTCTTTTCTGGTGGTTAAACGACTGGTTGGAATTCAGGCCAATGATACAGACGTTAGCGAAGCTGAAACATTAAACGTGCTGAGTTTTAACAGCGAAACCTTTTCGGTAGGAGCAGGTTCGAAGTTTAATGCGTCGGCGCTGAAAGCTGATATTGCCTGTTTTCAGGAGTATTCACCCAACCCACAAATTGAAGGTCAGTATGCTGCTCATGTGAAAAAACTGACCTGTTTCGATAAAGATCGCGAAATAGGCCTGGCATTATTTTCTAACTATCCGATTGTGAATCAATATGGTCGTATCTGGAATCGCTCAAACGGACCAGATATTAATGGGTTCGTGTGCGCTGATATCGCTTACGGCGCTGATACGATTCGGGTAGTGAATGTACATCTGTGGTCAATGGGAGTACGTACCAGTCAGATGGTCGATGCGCTGAAAGCCGGTGAGGTTGGTCGATTTTCGGCTGAGTTAGTCGATACGTTTCGTCGGCTGAAAGAAGGGTTCGAAAATCGGAATGCACAGCTTCTGGAAGTAGAATCGTTCACGGCCGGCAGCCGCTATCCGGTCATTATCTGTGGCGATTTCAACGAAACCCCAATCGGGTATTCATACGGAAAGCTTAGCCAGAATTTCAGTAATGCGTTCGAAAAGGCTGGTAAAGGATTAGGGTTTACGCTAAATCGACATCCGTATTGTGTACGTATCGATCAGCAGTTTGCCAGCCAGGACTGGCACATTAAAACCTGCCAGACTTTATCGGGCATATCCTTCTCTGATCACTTCCCGGTTATGGCGCAATACGTCTTGAAAAAGTCGCTGAATGTTCCGGCTAGCATACTCACCCAACAGAAACTAGTAAGCCAGTCAACCATCAAAAACTAATCTTTTATCTACCTGTAAATACAGTTTATCTACCTTTTCAATACACCGTTTACTCAAAAGCAAAGGCTAACCGAGTTCGCTCCGTTAGCCTTGTTTTGTTACGTTCCGACTCATAGGCAACATCTAAACAAGCATTGCCATGAATCGAGTGTTGTTAATTACCATAGCGTTGGTGTTTGCTACGTTGTTTTCGGCCTGTCGGACAACGTATTTGCTTAAAGAAAATTTTTCCAGTGATGTAATCGGCAACCGCCCCCTAAAAAATATTCCCGGCGATCCGGCTGGCGATTCGGTTGCTTATACGTCCGTTATTAATCCAAGACTGGCTATTCAGGCTTCTACTGTATCGTCGGGCCGGAAAGCACTCGTGTATTCAGAAGCGTCTATTTCGGGAGAAACGGCTTTCAATCAGTGGCTCTCATTCAAAGGAATTGTGTCGGACTATCAACAGCCCATCTGGTTTTACTGGACCGGAAAGCAACGTAACGCCATTGGTGAGTTGCTGATTGATATTCAGGGAGTTCAAGGGTTATGGGTAACACGATTGAAGATTATGCCTGATGGTCGGTTGATTCGCATCACGAACGTAGCGACCGGCGCAGGGGAGGTACTGGGTCAATTTACTACCGATCAGGCCCATACTATTGTTATTTCGCTGCAGCCCGCTGCCCGCCGGTATAACATTACGGTGTTTGGCACGAGAGAAGGAAGCGATTCGAATCGCAAAAATGTTGCCGTTATTGCGGAGCCCAATCCGATGGGTCCCGTGTTCAATTCGGCCAAACCGTCGATCAATTTCCGGTACCAGAACGAAAGTTTTACGTCAACACCAGCCTATGTTTTCGAGAGTATTTACATCAGTCGTAAACAGCCTGATTGAGCCGACCTGAAGTCCATTACGACAAAATGTAGCAGAATGTAATTATGTGGTTACCCCACCCTAAATCCCTCCCCCGTAGGGAGGGATTTAGGGTGGGGTGATGATGATTAATTTCAACTTCCGGGCATTCGTGATTACTTTTAAGCCTGGTTAGTACACACTGGCCAGGCTTTTTGTTTATTCCGATTAGTTTATGCTTGCTGTTATTCAACGAGTTTCTCAGGCTTCTGTTACGATCGAAAATCAGGTTAAAGGTCAGATTGACGTCGGATTTTTAATTCTGCTGGGCATTACGCATTCGGATACGCGCGAGGATGTTGACTGGCTCAGCAAAAAAATTGTTGGGATGCGTATTTTTAGCGATGAGGAGGGGAAGATGAATCTGGATTTGGCATCGGTGAATGGCAATATTTTACTCATTAGCCAGTTTACATTGCATGCGAGCACAAAAAAAGGAAATCGGCCCAGTTTTATTGAGGCTGCCCGGCCCGACGTTGCTATTCCCTTATACCAGGCTATGATCAGTCAGCTGGAAACCGATCTGGGAAAACCAATCCAGACGGGTGAGTTTGGCGCTGACATGAAAGTGGCCCTGCTCAACGATGGGCCGGTAACGATCCTGATCGATTCAAAGAACAGACAATAAGCGGCTGTCCTCAGGCTATATTTTTCGCACTAGGAATCGGTTTTTTAACGTTTGTTACCTAATAAATACTACTTTTACTTAAACCAGCCCATTGGTTATGTTACATCGCTAATCGAAAAAACATAGCTGAGTCTGTCGAATGGATTTTTTGCCCCCTGATCTTACCGCCTACGCAGAAGCTCATACGTCGCCAGAGAGCGATTTGCTACGTGGTCTCAATCGAAACACCCGCGCTCACATTATGGCGCCCCGAATGTTGTCGGGGCATATGCAGGGCCGTTTTCTATCGATGCTGTCGTGGATGGTCCGCCCCCGGCGTATTCTTGAAATTGGTACGTATACAGGTTACTCGGCTTTGTGTCTGGCAGAAGGTCTCACCGACGATGGTTTGCTCATTACCATCGACCAGAACGAAGAACTGGAAGGTTTTGCCCGTTCATACTGGAATCAGTCGCCCCTGAAAACCAAAATCGATTTTCGGCTTGGACTGGCCGCCGATATTATTCCGACCTTCGATGAAACCTTCGATCTGGTATTTATAGACGCCGATAAACGGAACAATTCGCTGTATTTTGATTTGATCATTGACAAGATCCGGCCGGGCGGTTTTATACTGGCCGATAATGTGTTGTGGAGTGGCAAGGTTATTGAACACGTGAAGCCATCGGACCACGATACGCCTGCTGTATTGGCTTTTAATCAGAAAGTCCAGGATGATCCGCGCGTAGAGAATGTGCTGTTGCCCGTCCGAGACGGAATTATGATGATACGTAAACGCTGAATGACGATTGACAAAACGGGCCGCCGTAGCGGTACGATTTATGAAAAGATTGACGTACTCTCTAACCTTATTAATTACCTTATTCAGCCTCGTGGCGTCGGCGCAAACGTCGGTGCCGGTCGTTCCGGAACAGTTAACGTTTGCTGATATATCGGTTCGTTTAGATCCGGATGCCCGGCGTCTTGTTCAACAGGATGTAAATGCGTTGCTGGCTAACCGACAGTATTGGGTGGCTAAATTAGATCGGGTTGTGTTGTATTTCCCGATGATTGAAGCCATTCTTATTGATGAAGATGTGCCAACGGATTTTAAATATCTGGCCGTACAGGAAAGCTCGTTAACGCCCGATGCCGTGTCGTCGTCGGCAGCAGTGGGTTATTGGCAGTTTAAGCAGGAAACGGCGCTGGGGCATGGTCTACGGGTCGATAATGAAATTGACGAACGCAAAAGTATTTCGGCGTCAACGCATGGCGCTGCCAAATACCTGAAAAAGAGTAATAGCCAGTTTAATAACTGGGTTGCTTCGCTGTATTCGTATTATCTGGGCGCTGGTGGCATCGCCAAGCTAATTCCACCCGATTGGTCATACGCGCGGGAAGTAGCCCTGGATGGTCGGACAGACCGGTACATACTCCGGTTCTTTGCGCATAAAGTAGCTATCGAAAGTGCGCTGAAATTTCACCAGACCAACAATCAGTTTGCCTTGATCGAGTACGCCAATGGTGGTGGAAAAAGCGTAAAAAATATTGCCGAAGAGTTGGGAGTCGATGAGTTTGAACTGCGGAAGTACAACCGCTGGATATTAGGCGAGGCTGTTCCGACGGATAAGGCATACGTAATGGCCGTTCCGGTGGCGAATAACCAGATCAATGATGTTCGTCAGAGAATCTCGACAAGTACGCCCAAAAAGGCTCCTGATTTTGCTCAGAATGATGTCGGATTTCCGGTGCTACGTCGGGTAACAACGGGCTTGAGCAGTAAGAATGAACCAGTCCTATACGAAATAAACGGTTTGCCGGGTATTCAGGCGCAGGCGGGGGATAACAGTGCTTCCCTGGCGCGTAAGGCTAAAATTAGTCTGTCGAGCTTTCTGCGGTATAATGATATGAATGAACGGGACCCGGTCATTACCGGCGACATTTATTATCTGGCCAAGAAAATGAAAAAAGCGCTGGTGCCCTTTCATACGGTTCGTCAGGATGAAACGGCTCGTAGCATTTCGCAGCGATACGGTATTCGACTCAAAAAGCTGATGCGGTATAACCGTTTGGATCGCTTGCAGAAGCTAACGGTTGGGCGTGTCATGTGGCTGCGCGAACGTCGTCCGGCCAACAAACCCGTTGAGATCATTAACTCGCCAACCCCTCCCGTGTATGACCAGACGCCAACACCACCATCAACCCGCGCCGAAACAACGGTTGCCGATCGTGGTTCGAATGGACAAAATCGTACCGTTACTGGCATGGACAATGTTCCTCGTAATGCATCAGAGCGGAAAAAATACCAGCCTAAATTAGTTGATGGTGGCGTTACGCCTAACGATGGCACATCGGAACCCGCCACCGCCCCGGCTCCCGAACCTACACGCACAACAACCAGCCCGTCGATTGACATACCGGCGCCAAGCACTCCATCGACCACAAATCGTCCGGCTTCTTCTGAAGGCTCACAACGGGTTGTTATCGTTCGGACGCCCGATGCGTCGGAAGCACCACGTACCGTGCCCGTGGCTACCACTCCCGAACGCTCGTCGGACGTAACGCCAACGAAAGCAGCGAAGCCAGCCGATACGTATGCCAGCAGCCGTCCCGTTAAAAAGAGCCCGTCTGTTCAGTCGGACCCTGGTTACGAAGGCCCTCGTGAACAACAAGCTGACGGCTCATTGACGATTCCATCGACTCCACCAACTACGTCGGCAAAACCGGCGGTGGTGAAAAGTGAAAACCGCCCTGCCGCTACGTCCGAGAAGCCACTGCCTGAGCCGGTTAAACCGTCGGCAGAAGCTGTGAGCAAAGGTGCCGCTCTGAAAAGTACGTCGGGTTCTTCAGCGAAGAACTCTGGCTCAACGCATACGGTCGAGCCGGGTCAGACGTATTACAGCATTTCAAAAATGTACGGCTTGTCGGTGGACCAGTTACTGGCATTAAACAACTTGACAACCAGCAACGTATTGGAATCGGGACAGCAACTGATTGTGAAGCCCGCAACGGGGGCATCTAGTGCGCCGACCCGTACCGGCAGCGCATCAACATCGAATCAGGGTACAGCAACGTATCATACGGTAGCGAAAGGAGAAACCATGTTCCGAATTTCGAAGCAATACGGTGTCACTGTCGAGCAAATTCAGGAGTGGAATAACCTCAGTGATGTGGGGGTTAAAGAAGGTCAGAAGATCAAAATTCTGAAATAAACGCTCTATATTATTTCTAAAAAGCCGATCCGCACACGTGGGTCGGCTTTTGCTTTTGAAGACGTACGGGTAAAAAATTGGGCAATTATGTCAAGCTGGAATACGCAGCTAAAACGACAGTCCGTTTGATGACCGATAGAATGGCGAACCTTTGCCGGCAGGCGTGTATCTTTACGTATTGAAACTATCGCCTAACGATAAGCCTATGAAGGGACGAGTCGTCATTGCGCGATAGGTATAGCGTTGATATATGATATAGCGGTACAGAACCGCTTCTAAAACTATGATATTGATTGACAATACGTGCATCAGCGATGATGTTGCTGAAAAGTTTTTCGTCTGTAATCTGGATAAGTGCAAAGGTGCCTGCTGTGTTGAGGGCGATATGGGTGCCCCGCTCGAAGGTGATGAACCGGCTATTCTGGATCGGATTTTTGGCGATATCAAACCGTATCTTTCTCCCGAAGGTATTCGGGTTATTGAACAAAAAGGTGGTTACGAATCGGATGGCGACGGTGGGTACGTAACCACAACCGTTGGCGGGCGCGAGTGCGTGTATGCTATCTGGGACGATAAAGGCGTTCTGAAATGCGGTATTGAGGAAGCCTATAACGACGGAAAAGTAGATTGGAAGAAACCAATTTCCTGCCATTTGTATCCGATACGTGTCACGAAATACGAATCGTTCCATGCCCTCAACTACGATCGTTGGCCTATTTGCAGTCCGGCCTGCAATTTTGGCGAACAGCTTAATGTACCAATCTATAAGTTTGTTCGGGAAGCACTAATCCGGGCTTATGGCGAAGAATGGTACGCCAAACTAACCAAAGCCATTGAAGAGAAAGAATAGTAAGTTCTCTGAACCTAACGCTACGTTCGGCTGGCGTCTGTATGGAACAACGTAACTATTTTGAGGAAGTATACGAAGTTGTCCGCCTGATTCCGCCGGGACGCGTCACTACGTATGGTTCTATTGCCCGTTATTTGAGCCTTCGAGCGGGCGCTCGGATGGTTGGCTGGGCCATGAACGGTTGTCATAATCGCCCCGATGTACCGGCGCATCGGGTTGTGAACAGCATTGGTGTTCTGACAGGAAAGCATTTTTTCGGTGAGCCTGATGTAATGCAGCGGCTCCTGGAAAATGAAGGGGTTGCCGTCAAAAACGACAAAGTTGTTGATTTTAAAACACGTTACTGGGACCCTTCTGTAGAGTTAGCCGTGTAGCAATCTATATGCGGTGATACGTAATACGGATGCCATATCTTGGAGATATGGCATCCGTATTACGTATCACCGCATATTTCTGAACGAACGGAGAAATAAGCGATCACTTCAAACCGGCCAGTTTCGGTAAATCGACATCTTCGACCGTCGCTTTCAATTTGTCCATGCTCACTCCTCGTCCTTTGGCCGTAACAATGAAGCGCTTGTTGACAAGGAGTGCCAGTTCCCCATCTTTACTGGTGTTGTCGTACTTTTCGAAGGATTTATAGTCGCCCATTTTCCCGGTTTTCTCATAGCCGTTTTCCGTCTCCTTGTCTACCTCAACCACCGACCAGGCTGCCAGACCCATCAGCATAGTAGTGCCGCCCGCATCAACAATGGTTAAGTCAATGGTTTCGCTGTTGTCGGTATTGGCATAGTTGCCTGTGGCTGTAGAAATGACCAGGCCCGCTGTGCCGTTTTTCTCACCCGATGCCTCTTTACGGGGAAGTCCACCGGCATCGGCGGGTAGCATGTCTTTCAGTGTTCGGAAATCAACGGCTTCAACAGGACCATTTTTCTCCAGCTCTTCGGCCTGGTCTGCCATTTCTTTCATTGCCTTCATGGCGCCAAGGGCGGAAACGGAAGATTCATCTTTTTGCTCTTCCTCTTCTTTACTGCCGCAGCTACTGAACAGTAGGGCGCAGATCAGGCCAGTGCAGAGTAGGTATTTTTTTGCTAACATTCTTGGTGAGAGTTTGGTGATAAGGATACCAGAACGGTCGCCATTCGGCCGACCTTACCACATTTACCACATGAACTGAAATCTGGCATGGACAACTGAACGCTTAGGTTCTGGTATCAGCTATCAAATAACGGTGTTCTCGAAAACCAAGCGTCAATCTTTTGAGTAAACGTAATTGAAATAGGTAAAAAAACGGAGAAGGGGCCGTTGAGCCCCTTCTGACGTGTATAAAACAATGCTACGTTACGACTTTAGTTCTTTCGGGTTATCCTCAAAATCGGCTTGTGGAATGGGTATACGATAGCTGCGAACGAGGAAATAAATACCGAGCAAAACAGCGGGAATACTCAGAAGCTGGCCAACATTTAGGGGGAGGCTGTCCTCAAAAGCCACCTGATTTTCTTTCAGGTATTCGTAAAAGAAACGTAGTGTAAATACCCAGATCAGGAAAATGCCCAGCATACTGCCTCGTGGGGTACGCTCTTTGTGCCGATTCCAGAACCAGAGTAGGAAAAAGAACAGAACCAGACAGGAAAGGGATTCATACAACTGAGCAGGATGACGGGGAATTTTGGCGTATTCGGTATTATTCATGAAAATGAAAGCCCAGGGTACATCGGAGGGCCGTCCCACAATTTCGGAGTTCATCAGATTGCCGAGTCGGATACTGGCACCGCCGAGCGCCACCGCAATAACAATCCGGTCGGTGACCCAAAGAAAGGTTTGATTTGTTAATTGACTGCCTTTCCGGCGGGAATACAGCCAGAGTGCAGTCAGAATACCGATCGTGGCACCGTGACTGGCTAATCCACTATAGGGCGGAATAATAACGTCCAGTGGCCGATGGAGCAGTACTTCGGGTTCATAGAAAAGGAAATGCCCGATTCTAGCCCCCAGAATGGTAGCCACAACCATGTAAATCAGCAGGGTGTCCGTATCGGCAACAGGTTTGTTTTCTTTCTTGAAAATGTAGGTCATGATCTGCATACCGATCAAAAAACCCATCGCGAAGAGCAGTCCGTACCAACGTACTGAGAACGAACCGATGTGAAAAATTTCGGGATTGATATCCCAAATCACGTATTGCAGCATAACGAATTAGTATCAACGTCGATGAATAACGAGCGACGGCTGGCAAAGATACAGATTGCGGGAAAGTTTTTAACCCTTTTCGTGTTATAGGCGCATGATGAAATCATTTCTGATTGGATTGGTCAAGGTTTATCAGGGCGCTATATCGCCTTATTTCCCGAATGCGTGCCGTTATACGCCAACTTGTTCGCAATACGCTATCGAAGCCATTCAGAAACACGGGCCTATTCGGGGCGGTTGGCTCGGTATCAAACGAATAAGCCGCTGCCATCCGTGGGGCGGACACGGCTACGACCCGGTGCCTTAGATGGTGGGTTGGTAGTTTTTCATGAAAAAGGTCTTCCCTGTTAGAGAAAGACCTTTCGAACGTAACGTATCTACGTTTACTGTTTCAGAACTTTATGTACGATACGTTGCTGCTCCAGCAGCACGTCGAGCACATACGTACCCGTAGGCAGAGACGCTACGTTGAGCACGCGCTCATTCTGGCCCGCATTTCCTTGGTAGGTGTGATTCTGCTGGATGCGCCCTTGTAAATCCAGTAATCGAATCTGAACGTCACCGGCTTCTTTAAGTAAAAACGTCACCGTTAGCTCATGCTGCACTGGGTTGGGGCGTATTTTTACCAACGAAACGTCTTCGAGGGTTGGCTCTGCAACGCCGACTCTCAATCCGTTGGTTGAGAAGAATACGGCCCCATCGGGTTCGGTTCCCTGTTGATAACCAGATGAAGGGGTTATACCACTCGGGAACGATAAGCCCCACCAGCCCGTATCGCCAGCGTTTAGACAGGGGCGGTATTGGTCGGCACCAGCAACTTTGGTGAAATTATCCCAGAAATTATCGCCCCGTGGATAAAACTTGTCGTTTGACGCGCCAGGAATAGCCGTTACCAGGCCTCGCTTATTGTTGGGGAATTGACGAATCTGAACATTCAGGCCGTTCCAGGTACCTACATGACGAGGGGTGCTCATATCGCAGGGATTAGGCGGATTGGAGCCATTCTGGGCGTAGAAAACAGCGCCATCGGGCTCAGTGCCCTGATAATAGCCAGCCGGTGGAGCAATCGTACCCGGAGCGCTCAGTCCACCCCAACCGGTGCTTCCCGCATTGAGGCAGCTTTGCAAGCCAGCCGCACCCGGATCAAGGTTGAAGCTACCCCAGAAGTTATCGCCCCGTGGATAGTATTTATCGTTCGATGCACCAATAATGGCCGTCACCAATACATTTTTGCCCGAAATCTGACGGATTTGTACGTTTAACCCATTCCAGGTACCAACGTAGCGTGGACCGCTGCTGAAATTGCAATTGGCTGTAGAGCCACAGTTTACGTTTACGTTGAATGTATACGTTGGGGTATAACAGCCTGAACTGGGTTTCGACATTGCCAGCGAATACTGATAATTTCCTGAGGTAGAAGGAGCCGTTACGTTCAAACTCGTGCTATAGCTCGAATTATAGGGAACATTAGGACCACTATAGGAATACGTGACACCCTGACAGGTCCAGCCGTTTGAATAACCTGAGCTTCCGACTGTACAGCCTGTATTGAGTGTGATGGCCTGATTGCAGGCTACGCTAGTGGGCGTGAACGACGTAGCGGCAAAGTTGCAGTCAGGGCTACATACATAGGTTGTTGGTAGGCCCACGGCACCCCAGGCTGCAGCAACGGCCCGTTGTTGCGGGGAGCACTCGCCGAACAAGGCTCCCGCTGCCATACGAAGGGCGTTGGCAGCATTAGGATAATTGTAATCACCGTAGATATAGTTTTCAAGCCCCCAATACACCACGCTCATCGCATCCTCAAAGCTTATGGGTGTGATATTGCCATTGGGACCGTTGCCTGTTGTAAGGGTATGAAACCATTTCGAAAGAACAGTGCTATTGTGATGTTGCTGATTATTAAAATCCCAAAAGCTTGGCTCTTGATAAATTTGTGGATAGGGGCGATTGGGAAATATACCAAAATTTGTAATACTGTGCGGATTTGCCATATCTCTCAGCAGCATGACATCTTCACCAATACGATAATTCCAGATATCATTGGGGCCTCCAGTTGGATACAGTTCTCGCTCGATGGTTGTACCGATTATATCCGAAAAGCCTTCGTTTAGCGCTCTCGGTTCAGGATTTGTAGCTGAAGGTGTCCAGCCCGCTATTAAATAGTTGGAAACTCCATGCCCGTATTCGTGCGCAACAATGTCGACAGACGAGAGAAAGTTGCCGTTATTTTGGCCAATTACCATAATGTTGTTATTGGCAGCGGAGGAATTGTAAGCCCATACAGCATTTCGTTCTATTGAGTTACTTATTAAAACGCGCGCTACGGTGCCTGCTCCGTTAACGCCATTCATGTTAAACCGATTCTTGAAGTATAGATAGGCTCGCCAGGTGGCCCAATGAGCAGTAGTAGCCGCCTGTGCGGTGTTTCCCCAATTAAGTGTAGGGTTAGTTATTTCCGGATCATCCCAGGCCGGATTCACATTTGGATTATTGGGGTCTGTGTTTGCTAATACGAAAGCAGCATTATTGTTTTGATCAAAACGGGTTTCTAATCCCTGCGGAATGTTTGTACTCATGGTTAATCGGAAGCCACCAGTAGGCGCTGGTTCTACTTCGAATGTAGGTACAGGTTACTGCGTGGATATAACAAATTGAAGGTAGCGGGCTGGAACCAATTGGGCTGCGTCCTTGTAGAAGACATTTTTGTGTTAGTTTCAGTGCTTTCATGGTGGTGAGCAGGGTTAAAGCACTTTTGTAACAATGGAACTTTTGCCAGCAGTTGCCCCGTGGTTGCATCGACATAAACACGACTTGGCTCCTGAATTTGTTTAAGATCAACGTCTTTCCCGTTCGCGTAAATATCGAAATAGTAGGTTAGACGATAATTTTCTTTGGCATAGTCGCCAGCAACATTGGCCAATACCAGTACACCTTTAGGCAGGTGCTCTCGTACATCAGAAAGCGTTAATTTTCTATCAGTCAAAGCTATTTCCAAAGCTTTCTGCTCGGGTATGGCTTTGTCGACGGCTAAATCTAAACCGTCGATAATACGACTATGTGCCGCTCTAAGTCGTCCGTTACATGAGTGGAGCGTAAGGTGACCTCCCTCAACCAGCAGGCTTTTGTAGTAAAGCTGGTAATGTTGGTGACGGGTCTCTTTGACATCGGTTCGGTCCCGCACTAATTGAAGCGAGTAGCCTTCGCCCATGCCGATGGCCTTGGCAAAGCGAGTGGCGAAAGAGGCCGCATCGATGACCTCACCGTCGGGCCTGAAATCGAGCCAGCCGTCTGACGTAGCGTTGGTGGTGAGGGCTAAGAATGTTTTGTTCTGCTCGCGAAGGTATTTAGGTTGATAGGGCTGAGCAACTAAATTAGTTACCCCCCCCCCCAATATAAAGTAATAAACTAGTAGGTGAACTAACGATGGTTTCATGGTGCAAATGGTGTTTTTTGTGTACTTAGTTTACTTTTTGGGCTCTATCCAGTCGAAATGTATAAATAGGACCGGGAGCGAGTTTATCCACATTTACCATTTCATAAATCGTCCCCCAAACCCGGTACGAATACATATTGGTCGAGTCCGCTAAACGGGATTTTGCACCGTCTATAACATAGATCAAATTGGGTTTATAGTTGCTGCTTATTTCACTAGCCTGAACAGGGCACATCATGGCTGCCCTGAAAGGCCCCCACCCTGGAGGTTCATCACTTATAATTTCCTTAAACAGAAAGCCATCCCCACTTATACCAGCGAGCCCCCCCTCGACTCGTTTGACAAATTCAAAGTCCAGCCCTGGCCAACAGCAGTTTCCATCAGGGCAGGCATAGGGCTCGTCTCTTTTACAACTGACGCCCACGGCTAGCCAAAGCACGCTCACGGCGAGCAGTTTTTTTGCTTGTCTTAAGTACATACAATGAAAGGTTTGGTGAATTAGGCGAAAGTAAAAAACAGGAAATGAATTTGTCAATATATAACTAAAAATATTTTTTATTGGATTATATGTAAATAATTATTCATATTTATTAGTGGAGTATATTAATTCTATAAATGATAGTAATTATTGGTCTAATACGTCAATCTGGTATTAACTGGCGAGTGTTATCGTAAAGCTGATAGTTTATCGATGGCTGATGAATGTTAATTTTGTTCTGTATATCTTTCCATGAGATGGCTCGTTTGGCATACGTAGTCATTCTGTCATTTTGACGTGCTTTGTCGTTCCTGCCCGATTTTTGCCAATACGTTCTTATGAGTAAAGATTCTTGACTACGAACTGATATGGTTAATATTACCGCCGATAACAAACTGACACGCCTGATCGTCGTGGGCGATCGCGTACTGATTAAGCCGAAAGATCCTACCGACCGTACGGTTAGCGGGTTATATCTGCCGCCTACTGTGCAGGAAAAAGAACAGGTTCAATCGGGCTACGTCATAAAAGTGGGGCCGGGTTATCCAATTCCGTCGCCGATGGATGATGAACCTTGGAAGGAAACGGAAGAAAAAGTGAAATACATGCCGCTGCAGGCGCAGGAGGGCGACGTAGCGTTGTACTTACAACGTAACGCCATCGAGCTGCAATACGAAGGTGAGCAGTACGTCATTGTACCACAGGCATCGATTCTCATGCTGGAACGGTCAGAGGATTTGTTGTAGGTCAAGTAGAGGTTTGCTATCTATCCTCTAAACACTCTAGGTTGCCATTAGTTGATACTTCGAATTGTTTTATAATTTGGAATCACCCGTTTTATGGAAAGCGTAGCGAATCAACAAAAGTCGCTGAAAGCGATATTAGCCGACAAAAAAGATCATCGGAACGTATTGCTTCTGTATGGTCGTGATGATGCGCAGCATTATCTGATCGAGCAGCAGGAAGCGCTCATCGAAGTAAAAGATGACCTGGCTAAACATGATCTGGATGTTATTGTCATTGTAGCTTCTGAGTTACAGGAACCAGACCGTCAGTTTCTGATGCACGATTATAAATTGATTCCTTCAGACGAGTTTAGCGGTTGGCTCATCGGCAAAGATGGAGAAGTTAAGCAAACCTATCAGAAGCCCGTTTCTTCAGAGGAATTATTCAATCAACTGCACTAGAGTCGCCGGGCGGCCCCGCATGATTAAACGGATTAGGGGATCAAACAGATTTTGTTTCAATTATGAGCGCTTCTTCGAAGCAAAAACAAAATCTGTTTGATCCCCTAATCCGTTTAATCCCGGTTCTGATTATCAATCAAACTTTGCGGCTTCAGTGATTCCTTTCCACGTATCGGTTCGGAAGGGGACGGCTGGGAATGATTCTTTATTATACAAATTCACCTCGCCGTTATCGTCGGCCCATCCATAGCGTACAGCTACGGGCGTGGCTACGGAATCGGCATGGACAACGACCGAATTGCCCTGAATCTCGGCTTTCGCGTAATAGAATTTCTGATCTGATCCGGCAATTTCGAAGCCTTTCAGATAGCCATACTTATCTTTTGCCATCAGGCCGCTACCCGCATTCTGGAAGCTGATAATAGCCCGATTTCCATCGATCGTCATCTTCTCAAACATTGGCCCGCGCGAGGCATTCCCAAGCGATGCGTCGCCTTTCGCCGATTCAGAATAAGCCACCCGCATAGCTTCAGCAGCCAGCCGTTTTCCAACGTCCAGCTTATTTTTTGGGTGGATATCGTTCGATTCACCAATGTCGGACGTAACAGCCATGCCCGTATTGGGGAGCTGCAGCGTCATGGTCTGTGCTTCTCGTAATTCGGCCCAACTGCTGCCGCGCCGACTATCGCCATTGGCCGAATTGTAGCTGGCCAACTGAACAAATAAGAAAGGAAAAGCGGTGCCCCAGCGTTGCCGCCAATCCTGAATCATAATGGGAAATGCTTTTCTGTACTGATAAGCCCGGCCCGCATTCGATTCGCCCTGGTACCAGATTACACCTTCAATCGCATACGGAATCAGCGGATAGATCATGGCATTGAACAACTGCGTAGCATACGTATTGGGGCCTGGTTTAAAGGAGCCCGGAAAAACGGAAGCTACCCGATACTGCCATTTTCCGGCCAGCGGAATCGTAGTACCATCGTTTGATAAGTTAAACTGCTCAGGCTTACCAACGATGCCGCCCGCTCCCGCATCGTCGACAACACGTACCGCAATCACGTTACGTCCTGGTTTTAAGAGACCTTCCGGAATCGGGTAGGAGCGAACAGCCATCCCTTTGGCTGAACCGACAAATTGCCCGTTAACAAAGGTTGAATCTCTATCGTCAACGGAACCGAAATTCAGCGTCATTTTCTTGAGGTTGGTTCCTTCGGGAATAGTTATGTCGCGACGAAACCAGACAACACCGTCGAGGGTCGGTAAACCACCCCATTCCCAGTCGCCGGGTTGGTTCATGTACTTCCATTGATCCGTATTGATCGACGGATCCGACCAGGTCCATTCTTCGGTAGCGGTGGTCGGTAAACCACCCTGTTGTTTTTCCAGTAGAAGTCGGGTACGTTCTTTGCCTTTTTCAATGACTTCCTCGTACGTAGCGGGTATTTTGCTAATGGCGGGCTTAAACTCGTCGTTCTGGTTGAACGCGTCGCGGCTTGTCCAGGTTTCCGAATGCGTACCGCCCCAGCTCGAATTAATCAGGCCAATGGGTACGTTAAGCTCTTTCTGAAGCTGACGTGCAAAAAAATAGCCAACAGCCGTAAAGTAGGGCGCTGTTTCTGGACTACAGACCGTCCAGTTCCCTTCGATGTCATCCTGTGGGGTTAAGCTGATGGCCTTCTTCACCAGCAAATGCCGGATTTGAGGGTAATTGGCAGCTTTGATTTCTTCTTTGGCGTTGGTCGAAGACTGAAGCTGCCATTCCATATTCGACTGACCGGAACATACCCAGACTTCGCCCAGTAGTACGTCATTAAAGGCAACCGTATTCTTTTTGCCCGCCACTGATAACTGATAAGGCCCTCCGGCTTCCATTGGATCGAGAACCACTTTCCATTTACCATCTTTGCCGGCCTTTGCGGTTTTGGTCTGGTTGTTAAATGTAACCGTCACTTTTTCGCCCGCATCGGCCCAACCCCAAACCGGAACGGGCTTTCGGCGTTGTAGAACCATGTGCGATCCGAAAACGTGAGACACCCGAACATCGGCAAAAGCTGTTTGTATAGCCAGCAAGCTGATCAGGAAAGCACTTCTCTTAAAACCTTTCATTCGAATTCAGGATTTAGTTGATTAAACGTTGATAGTCGGACAGAAACTAATAGCTCTACACCTGGATGCCAAACCGATATGGCTGGTAGTTCTAAAAGCTAAAAACGGTTGAATTTCCTTATTTATCCAACAAATCTACTGAACAAACGTGGCAGACGAACGAATTCTAATTACCGGTGCAACGGGCAATGTGGGTTCGGCAACGTTACTCGAGCTGACGAAACACCCGGATAAGTCTCATTTCGAGATTGTGGCTGGTGTTCGTAACCTCTCCCATACTGGCGAGCTACCCGTTACGGCAGCCGACCAGGTTGTACCGCTGGATTTTACCGATAGCGCTACGTTCGACAGGGCGCTGGCCGGCGTAAATCGGGTGCTGTTGGTACGTCCGCCCAATTTGTCGGATGCAGATCGATTTATGAAACCGTTTGTTAGCGCCATGAAAAAGGCTAATGTTCGACGCGTTGTGTTTTTGTCGATGCAGGGCGTAGAGCACCTGCCCACTACACCGCACTACAAAATTGAAAAGCTGATTGTGGAAGCTGGTTTAGAGTTTACGTTTCTGCGGCCCAGTTTTTACATGCAGAACCTGTGTAGTTTTCATCGTGACGAAATCCGACTCCGGAACGAGCTGTTCGTTCCGGCTGGTAAAGGACGTATCAATTTTGTGGACGTGCGCGACGTAGCAGCCGTAGCAGCGCAGGCGCTGACGAGCCAGAACGCGGAGTATTTTAACCGAGGCTATGAGTTGACGGGTGGCGAAGCGTTGACCTATACCGACATAGCCAAAACGCTAACAACAATTTTGGGCCGTCCTATTCAGTACCGTAATCCGTCTGTGCTGCGATTTATCTGGCAGAAATGGCGGGTTGAGCATCGCCCGCTTAATTACGTACTGATCATATCGGCCTTGTATTCCTCTGTCCGACTAGGGAAAGCCGCCGAAACCAGCAGTGATATAGAGCATTTACTCGCCCGACCGCCTATTCCGTTCAGGCAGTTTGCAGCCGACTACTGTGAGGTGTGGCATTAGTGGGTTAACCGCCGGCCAGCGAAATTGGTGTTGGTAGCCCGAATCCTTCCCGCAGCGCAACACGGGCCGCGTGATAACCACACATACCATGAACACCACCGCCGGGTGGGGTAGAAGAGGAGCAGAGGTAGATACCGGGGGCCGACGTTTGATAGGGTGATAACGTAACGACGGGACGGGTGTAGAGTTGACCAATATCAATGATCCCTCCGTTAATATCGCCCCCAATGTAATTGGGATTGTAAGCCTCCATCTGCTGCGTATTCATAGTGTGCCGGGCCAGAATCAGATCCCGGAAACCAGGAGCAAAGCGCTCAATCTGGCGTTCGATGGCCTCTGTTCTGTCGACGGTGGAGCCATTCGGTACATGACAATAAGCCCAGGCCGTATGTTTCCCCGCCGGTGCACGGCTGGCATCGAAAAGACTCTGTTGCGCGACCAGAACAAAGGGCCGGTCGGGATGCTGACCGGCTGAGGTTCGTTGTTCTGCTTCGGCGATTTCCTCAAACGTACCACCGATATGGATAGTACCCGCCGAGCGACATTCAGGCGCTGTAAACGGAATAGGGCCGTCTAAAGCCCAGTCGATTTTGAACACGCCCATGCCGTACCGATACTTTTCCAACTGCCAGCGATAGAAACGATTGGCGATACCCGAAGAAAATTGATCACCGGCTATGTCCAGTAGTTGCCTTGGCGTTACGTCGAAGATTGCCACTTTCGCAGAAGGTAACTGTTGCATGGATTGTATCGGCCTGTCGGTTTCGATGATACCGCCGATTGATCGGAAATACGAGGCCAACGCATTGGCAATAGACTGAGAGCCGCCTTTAGGAACAGGCCAGCCGCGTAGATGACCGGTTGCCATCAAAACCAGAGCAATGGCCGATGTGGTCAGATTCGACAGGGGCTGTATGGAATGAGCAGCCATGCCGGCAAACAATCCCCGAGCCTCCTTTGTGGTAAATCGTTTGGCTAACTGCTGGGCCGACGGAAGTGCGTTTAACCCAAACTGAGCAAGGTCCAGCGGGTGTTTTGGGATACGTAGTGGGCCCAATACGTCGGTTGCCATGGCAGGCCAGTGGCGAACCAGCGGTTCCATAATCTGACGATAGACCTGTTCATCGGCGCCAACCGAGCGGGCCGTTTCATCAATTGAGTGTCGCAGAGCCGCTGCAGTACCTCCATCGAATGGGTGAGCTGCCGACAGTGGCGGGTAAATAAAGTCAAGACCGTGATCGGCCAGCGGTAGACTATTGAAAAAAGGAGAACCGGCTGCTAATGGATGAACTGCCGAACAAACATCATGCACAAAGCCCGGCAGCGTCAACTCCGCCGACCGTAAACCTCCGCCAATCGTTGATTTAGCTTCGACTACTAAAACCGATAAACCCGCTCTGCGTAACGTAATGGCAGCACTTAATCCGTTTGGGCCTGACCCAATTACAACTGCATCGTACTCTGTTCGGCTCAACATAAAATGGTTTATAGTTTTAGGTTTACAGTTTATGGCTGGTGGCTGTACGTTTTGACGTAGTGATAACCATAAACCTTAGACCATAAACTATAAACCCAAAACCTACTATTACAACTGAGCAAACGCCTGCTCAAAGTCTTCTTTAATATCGTCGATATGTTCAATGCCGAGCGAGACACGTAACGCTGTTGGCGCTACGCCAGCACCCGATTGTTCTTCCTCATTGAGTTGTGAGTGTGTCGTTGAGGCTGGATGGATAATCAGGGTTTTCGAATCCCCTACGTTCGCCAGATGGCTCACCAGTTTGAGGCTGTTGACAAATTTTTCGGCGCGGGCTTTGTCGCCTTTCAGTTCAAACGAGAGAACACCACCGAATCCGCGTTTTAGGTATTTCTTGGCTAGTTCGTGGTGCGGGCTGCTTTCTAAACCTAAATAGTTGACCGACGCCACTTCTGGATGCTGTTGAAGCCACTGGGCCAGGGCCAGCGAATTTTCGGCTGTCCGTTCGATACGTAGCGTCAGGGTTTCCAAACCTTGCAGCAGCAGGAACGAATTGAAAGGGCTAGCCGATGGACCCCAGTCGCGCAGGCCTTCTACACGGGCCCGGATAATAAACTGAATATTGCCGAATGGTCCACCAACCCCGAATACGTCGTTCAGGACCAGACCGTGATAGCTGGGCGATGGGTCCGTAAATTGAGGGTACTTGCCATTACCCCAGTTAAATTTCCCGGAATCAACAATGACACCGCCAATACTCGTACCATGACCGCCGATCCATTTAGTCGCTGACTCAACGATGATGTGAGCACCGTAATCGAAAGGGCGGCAGATCGCACCAGCCGCACCGAACGTATTATCGACGATGAGCGGCAGGTCATATTTTTCGGCGAGTCGGGCAAACGCGTCAAAATCGGGAACGTTGAAACCTGGATTACCAATCGTTTCCAGATACAGGAATTTGGTACGGTCATCGATCAGACGTTCGAAGCTGCTGACGTCGTCGCCATCTGCAAAACGGGCTTCAACGCCAATGTTTTTGAATGAATTTTTAAATTGGTTGTACGACCCTCCATATAGATACGTAGTGGTTACGAAGTTATCGCCGACGGTCGTAATGTTATTGATCGCAATAAACTGAGCGGCATGTCCAGAAGCAACGGCCAGCGCGGCAACTCCCCCTTCCAACGCTGCGATACGCTTCTCAAACACATCGCTGGTTGGGTTCATGATTCGTGTATAGATATTGCCGAACTCTTTCAGCGCAAACAGATTAGCGCCATGCTCGGTATTGTTGAACGCATAAGACGTTGTCTGATAAATCGGTACTGCACGCGAATTGGTAGTTGGATCAATCTGCTGACCGCCGTGCAATTGAAGCGTTTCAAATTTCATGTTGTGACTGGTTTTGTTAGGTAAATGAATTAGTTATACGTCTCATTGAATCTGGTTTACAGTCGCGGACAGGCTGACTTGCTTACAAATCCGAAACCCGGCCGTTGTTGACTCATAAACCAAAAACAAGAGACTATAAACCCTAAACCCCAAACACCCTTTAACCTACTTGGCGGGTTCGTTGGAACGGGCTGCTGGCTGATTGATGACAGTGCGTGTTTGTAAGTCAAATTTTTGCCCTTTCCCAAGGAAATAAAAAGGACCTCCAGTACTATTCTGGCCCGATGGATATTTGGTATTATTGTTGATCTGGTCGGCTGTATAAACAGCTACGTAAGAAGCGCCGATTACGTCAAATGTATTTTTCTGAACCACAATCGCAGTTCCTTCGTCAATGCCGAGTCCTAATAAGTCTGGATGGGATTTAATAACGTCGATCATATCGAACTGCCGATTTCGACGTAGCACGTGCTGATCGATGGTTACGTTGTGGATAAAATCGAGGCCTTGCGTATGATCACCAATCATAATGGAATTACCCTTTGTGTCGCCCCGAACCATAAATGACCCCTGAATCGTTGCCCCGGCCGACGTACCGCCAATGACACCACCACGTTCCAGTAAGGCGTTGAATTCCTTGTGGGCCAGTGTATTCAGATACGAATCGGCCAAACGCCAGTGGCGCCCGCCAACAAACCAGATTCCCGTTGCTTTTTTCAATGGGGACACAAACGATTCCTGGTTGGCAACTTTAGGGTCGCGGGTGTGGAGAACGGTTATAGTCTTTACACCTAAACTTTGCAGGCGTTCAGTTTCGCGGGGGGCTTTGCTGGCAGCCGAATCTTCACCGGCCGTTGGAATAATCACAATATTGGCGTTCGATGGGCCACCGGCCAGTTCAATAAAACGGCTCCAGAGTTCGGGGGCCATAGCACCGCCACCAACAATTATCAAGGCACCTTTTTCTGGGCCAATAGTTCTGGCAGACGTAGCAGACTGAGCCAGGGCGTGGCTACAGAAGCAGACAAGGTATGCCCCTGTGATAGCCAACCAAACAAGATTTTTCATGTGTTTTTGGTCGTTGATTTTTGGAAAGTCAGTAGAACGAGGATAAAGTCCTCAAAAATAAGGTTTACGTCTTCTGTAGTTTCATGCAGACTACGTTCCTGGCTGATATTTTCCAGTTATAATGCCCAAAAACAGCCTTATCGATAGCTATTCGATGGCGATTTTGACTTGCCTGCCGGGATTTTGTTGGCCATGTCGGCCCTTACATAATCGAGCAGATCTTCTGTATCGGAAACGATTCGGAATAACGTAACAATAAATCGACGCCGACATACCCACATTTCTATATATTGTCTGCCTACTGCATACAGGTGAATTCGAAATTCAGGTAAGTAGCGTGTGGCTACTGGCTGTCCTTTCTTCCAGATAATTGCCGCTTGTTCGGCAAAGGGCAGCTTTTCAAATTCGGTTACTTTGAGGGTTGGTCTACTGTTAATCATTACGCATCAAATTCATTACGTCGAATCAGGAACTATTAGAAATTGATAAAAGGCAGGCTCGATGCCAGGAATCCTAGTATCCAGAGGGCAACGAAGCTCTGAGCATACACATTTAGTTGGCCGATCGGTTTGCTGATATAGCCTGGGTCGGTTTCATTCAGCGACCAAACGTGCGATACAATCTCGTCTATGTTGATAGGTGTATCGAAATTTTCATCCAGAAAGTGGTACTCAATCTGACGATCCGGCCCAACAACATAGACAGCAGGAATAAATGCCTCGTCCGAAATACCAGATACCCGATCCCATACCGGACTATCTTCATTGTAAACGCCAAACTGACGCGATACTTCCCTATTAGCATCGTGTGCAAACAGAAAATCCAGATTACGGCCCTGTTTGGCGAGTGCTTTCGGCGATTCGATAGACAAAACGACTAACTCAGCGCCAACCTGCTGTAGGGCATCATTGAGCCGGATGAGAGAGTCCAGATAAGGCGAAGCATACCGACCCCAGCAAGGGCAGTAGAAGCTGATCACCACAGGTTTTTCAGCAACCAGATCGAGTAAGGACAACGATTGACTCGGCCCTGATTTTGGATAGTTGAAGATCGATGCTTTCCAGTCGCCAGCTCCACCCGATAAACTGAAAAAAGGAGCTTTATCGCCCGTTTTAAGTGGTTGTATATCAGCGTTCGCTTTACGGGGCTTGCTAACTATTGTCCGGTAATCGCCTAGTTCGTTCTGAAATTCGAGTGTCATGAGTATTGATGTTTAAAGTTTTTAATTATATTTAACCTATATACTTAATAGGATAAATGTGTAAATGAAAAATCGATAAGTAGAGTCGGCATCAGTAGAGCCGTTTGTTGTTGAGCTTAGTAAGGATTATGCTAACGCTACGTAGCGATTAGACTTTCAGGAAGGAAACGTAGTAGATCAACAACAACCCTGCATCCGCATTGACATGGGACACATTCGTAACCGGAAAGCTAGCGTTGCGGAAGAAACAGCCGGTTGAGATGTTGTGATAGTCATGATGATAAATGGCTGATCAATTGATCAGTCTACTAAGTTCATGGGCAAAGGTGAAAAGTATTTTTGTACGAAGCAAATTTTTTGTGCAAAAAAGATGAAAAAATTTCTGGCAACTACCTGAAGATCAATCCCTAATCTCGATAGACTAGTATAGTCTTAACCCTAGATAATCGAATTAATAAGTCCTACCGGATTCGGTGTTTGCCCTGAATATCAAGCACATTAGGCATTATTCGGCGGGCTGCGTAGGTGTATCGGAACGTAACACCATAACTCACCCCACTACCCATTCCCTGGAATTGAGCCTGCTGAGCTTCGCGGCCGTTAATCACGTATGATACGTTGCTGGTCAGTGAATTGCCGAGTCCCCACAGTTTACGAACTGAGAAACCCATATCGATTCGGTCGGTAAGGCGGACATTATATTCAACTCCTGCTTCCAGTATGGCAGTAGGTTGGCGATTGGTAACAGTCTGACCAGACAGACGCAATGTATCAACTTTCTCACGACGCCAGTCACGAAAACCATATCCTGCCAGCGAGAAGTTGCCCTTATCCTGACCGCTGTTTGGTACCAGCCAAACGCCACCCGTTAGCCAGAAACCTGATCGGCGCCAGGGGCCGCTCGTCGATAAAATCATGTGTTTCCCGCGAAGAACAAGCGCTTGTTTATCGTTGCTGTAACGAAATGTATAAGGATATCCACTATTAACGAGTATTTCTGAATGGATCGGGGAGCGCGTATAGCCTGCTTCTACGGCCCAACGCTCGCGATAAGCCCAGCCAATCATGGCGCTCCAGCCGGGTTTTGTTACGGATTCGCTTCCTATGAGACCATTGAACGAATTATCGAGCTGGGCGCGATCGGTACGTAGAAAACCACTGACCGAAAAATACCAGCGGTCGCGCGTGTAAGCGCCACCGTATCGGGCGAGCAATCGTTCGTATTGATGATGTTGCTGCTGCTTATCAGGGAGCCGGTAATAATCAGCCATTTCCTGCCCAAGAACAGGTAAGGCGACCAGCCCTAGCAATAAAAAAGAAAGGTAGCGTTTCATCATTCAATACAGCTGGATTTTTTTTCAAGTTAACACACTTAAATGGTTGTCTGTTAACTTTTTACGAAAATTTTAATTTGTTCGTTGCAGGAAAGACCCTTTTATCGCTAAAAAAGATGCAAATGCCTGAATAATTTATCAAAAACTAACCCAACCTTTTCGGGGCCGGGTTAGTTACCAAGTCTGTTTTTTTACTAAAAAGGGATAATTATCAGCCGTGTTTCATCACAGGAACGGATACCGTCATGTTATCCCAGGCAATGGCAATGCTATTATTGGCTGGCGTAATGGTCAGTTTTTCAATAGGCGTTTTATTCATTGAAACGGGCACTTTCACCATCGCTACGTCGCTACCTTTGATTTTGTCATACTCGTAAGCACCCCACTGGCCTAATGTGCTGTTCAGCAGTACGCTCCACTCTTTTTCACCTGGAATGGTAAAGAGCGTATACGTGCCGGCTTTTACCATTTTTCCGCCGAACATTACGTCTGTTTTGAACGTAACTTCAGTGGCTTCATTGGCACCTGTGCGCCATACTTTACCATATTTTTCCAGGCTTGATGAACCGTCCGGTCCAAATATTACCCGACCTTTTTTAGAAGGCTGACCATAGACAACTTTAATATTTTTGTCTGGACTTTCTACGGTTACTTTTGGACTTGCGGGCTTTTTGTCCTGTGCCTGCACTAGCGAAACCATGGCAAACAAGAGACTGAAAACGGCAATCAGATTTTTCATGACTAAAAGTTGGTTTGGTTGATTGTCTGTATCATATACGCCACAAAGTAAAAGATAGTTTTATGAGATTGATGTAAAGATTACCCGTAAAAACAGTATTTTGACTGATTGGCCAGCTAGCCAAACGTAGCATTGTTTGGCTGGCATCTGCATTTGCTTTCTCAATACGAATTAATTTGTCTGCGTAAATCATAAAACAACCAGCATAGTTTCTTCATTTTTGGCATGGAGTTGGTACGTAGTCAGTTGATTTAGAGTGAACTGGTGTTGGAAAGTAGAGTGTTTCAAAAAAAGGTTTACGTTTTATTTCGCTACTGTTCAATTGATCATTAATAGATCGTTTTCTCGCTTATGGTAAAATCGCTACTTTTTTTTACCGGATTCAGTTTGGTTGTTCACCTTGGCTTCGGCCAGGCAACGCCACCAGCTTGTTTTAACGATCTGGGAACGATGGTTCAGAAGCATGGTAAGCCAACGGCCACGGATGCACTTCGCTACGCATTTACCCCATCGGTAGTGGCGCAGAACAGTACGCAGAATGTACTTGTGGAAGTAACCGTCAGTGGAACGCCATCGGCTGTTAATTTATATCTGGATGCCACGCAGGCCACCCAACCCCTCAATGACAAAGGAACCAACGGCGACAAACAGGCCAATGATGGTATTTATTCCGCCGTTGTTGCTCCGCCAAAGGGTAGCTGGACGGAGCCTTTTGTGGGGTATACGCGCGTGTTGGAAAATAATACCCAAGTGGTTCAGATCAATACGTTTATCAATCTACTGACTGGCTCCATGCCGTTGCTTCAGCCTAAAAAGATTGATAATTCGACACAGTACACCGATTATGTATTCAACATCGTAGTGCCGTCAACGCTGACGACGCCACCCGATAATCAGAAGTTAACGTTAAATCAACAGTTCTATAAATATCATCCCGACGATTTCGACTTCATTAATTATGTACTGGTTCCTGGTTACGTAGGCAACCGATTTCATGGTAACATTGCCAATTCGGTGCAGGGAATAGGTCTGACATTGTTCAACAATACAGCGCAATATGGTAGCAAAGGACGGCTGTTGGGCTACAATGTGTTTCCAGTACCCAGCTTGTTTGATGGAGCCAGTAATGGCTATATTCATGAAATTGGGCATCAATGGATTAACCAGCTATCGGCTACGTTCCTGAAAGATGGGGTTCCGCACTGGCCCGTGTCGAACCTGGCGGCAGGCGTAATGGGGCTCAGTATTCAGGGCTCAGGAGCTGGAGGACAGTTCCCGTACAATTTCACCGAAACCGCAACGGGCTATCGGCTCGATCGGGCTTCAGCCGCAGAAGCACCGGCTTATAATCAATGGGAGTTGTATCTGATGGGATTGATACCGGCATCCGACGTAACCACGCCCGCCATCATCTTTAAGGATCAGACTATAAACACGGCTATTGCCAGCGGTACTGTTTTCCCGAAAACGTCGTTTAATACGTATTCTATTACCAATTTAGTGGCGGCAGCCGGTTCGCGTACACCCACGGTTTCCCAAAGCCAGAAACAGTTCAAATCGGCGACTATTGTATTGTCTGAAACGCTATTGTCCGCTGAAGAAATGTCCTATTACGATTACATGGCCAAGCGAGCCGAAGGCGATGCGCCAGTAGCGGTACGGGAAGGGTTAGCCACCTATATGGGCAAGCCTTTTGCCGTAGCAAGTGGTAATCGGGCTTCCATAAAGGCCGCGTTAAATACGAACTGTTTTACGTTTCCGCCCACGCCAACCATCACCGCAAGCGGCAGTTTGACAGTTTGCCCAGGTGCGTCTTTGACGTTAACCGCTCCGGCAGGTAATAGTCAATACGCCTGGTATAAAGACGGTACGTTATTGCCGCAAACAACGGCCAGCATTTCCACAACCCAGAGCGGCACGTATACCGTTGCGGTACGTAACGCCAGCGGCTGTAGTAGTGATCAATCGGCTGGAACAGCCGTAATAGCCGGTGTTAATCCGCCCAAACCGGCCATTACGTTAAGTACAAATGGGCTGGTTTCCAGTAGCCCATCGGGCAATCAGTGGTTTTTGAATGGGAGTCTGATTACCAATGCAACCAGTCAGACTATAGCACCGGGAGCGGGTATTTATGTGGTTCGGGTTACTATCAATGGCTGTTCCAGTATGTCTGATCCATTCGTGATTACGGCTGCCGAAGATCCCTCGCTGATGGCTACGTTTACGCTGAGCCATGCGCCGAACCCCGTTCATGAATCAACGGACATTACGTTTAGTCTACCTAAATCGTCGTTTGCTACGTTACGACTGATTAACTTGGCTGGCGCAATGGTTAAAGTGTTGGCCGATAAGCTCTTTTCAGCCGGTCAGCACACCATAAAGACAACGATGCACGACCTTCCGGCGGGGCTGTATGTCTACCGACTTGAGACCGATTATGGTACGCTTTCCCGAAAAATGATCGTTTCCAAATAAAAACAAGTTCTACATCAACGTTTTCCTTACCTTTGCGGCTTCAATCACCCGCGTGTTGTAATGCCGCTGATTGCTCAGTCGAGTTACCGGCCACCCGCCCGTTTGTGGAATGGCCACCTGCAAACCATCGTCCCTTCGCTTTTTCGCAAGGTCACGGTTTCCTACGTGCGCGAACGAGTCGAAACGCATGACGATGATTTTCTGGATGTGGATTGGGCGTTTGGGAATGATGAATCAAGAATAACGAATGATGAAGTAGACTTGAATAAGTCGGCCATCACGAATTATTCGCCATCAAAGCCACTCGTTATTTTGTCTCATGGTCTGGAAGGTAGCTCAACGAGTCCATATCTGGTCGGTATGGCGCGGCACCTGACGGAAAACGGTTTCGACTGTATGGCGTGGCATTACCGGTCATGCAGTGGCGAACTGAATCGTCAGCAACGCTTTTACCACATTGGTGAAACGGGCGATCTTCACTTCATCACTCAATACGCCCTCTCCAAAGGCTATCAGAACATTTGTCTGATGGGATTTAGTGCGGGAGGCAGCGTAACCCTCAAGTATTTAGGCGAACAGAAGAACGCGCTGGCTCCGGCCATTCGTCGGGCTGTTGTGTTTTCAGTACCACTCGATCTGATGGGATCTGCCCGTCGGCTCGAACAATGGGATAGTCTCGTGTATAATTATCGATTTAGCCGAACACTCAAACGAAAAGTCCAGCAGAAGGCTTCGGTCATGCCGGGTGTTTTTCCAATTGAGCAGGTGCTCAAAACACGTAGTGTTCGCGAGTTCGATAACCTGTTTACGGCCCCGCAGAATGGTTTTCGGGACGTAACGGATTATTATACGCAGAGTAGTGCGCTGCAATTTTTGCCCGGCATTGCTATTCCTACGCTCATTGTTAACGCCAAAAATGATCCCTTTTTATCGCCCGAATGTTATCCGGAACAGCTGGCCCGGGAACTACCAAACGTCTGGATGGAGTTTCCTGAGCAAGGTGGCCACTGCGGGTTTCCTTCTCTGACGAATGGTATTAATGGTACCTACTGGTCGGAAAAGCGAGCCGTAGCGTTTTTAACTGCATCTAATTCGATACAACCATAAGTAGATCAACAGATCGCTGCGATAGCGGTTTTCTTAGTCATGCTCACCAAACCACTCGAACAAACGTATTACATCATTGATTTCGACAGCACGTTCACGAAAGTTGAAGCGTTGGACGTACTAGGTGAAATTTCGCTGATTGGCCGGCCCGACCGCGATGATGTACTCAACCAGATTAAGGCGATAACAGACCGGGGTATGTCCGGCGAGATTTCGTTTACCGAATCGCTCGAACTGCGGCTGAATCTGCTGAAAGCCCATCGCGATCAGCTCCCTGCTCTGATTGAAACCCTGATGGGCAAAATTTCGGATTCGTTCACGCGGAACAAGCGCTTCCTGGCCGATAACGCCGACTCAATTTATGTGGTCTCCAATGGCTTCAAGGAGTTCATTGTGCCGATTGTTACGTCGTTGGGTGTGCTGGCTGAGAATGTATTTGCCAATACGTTCGTATTCGATGAATCGGGTAGCATCATTGGCTTTGACCGGGAAAATCCGCTGTCGGCCAACGGTGGCAAATCGCAGGTGATCCGCGATCTTAAACTCGATGGTGAAGTGTACGTCATTGGCGATGGCTACACCGATTATGAGATTCGGGCGGCTGGTCTGGCAAATCGTTTCTACGCCTTTACGGAGAACGTAATGCGTCCGCGTGTCGTCGAAAAAGCCGATCATATTGCGCCTTCACTGGACGAGTTTTTGTACCATAATAACTTAAGCCGGAGCCAGTCTTATCCAAAAAGCCGGATCAAAGTTCTGCTGTTGGAGAACGTGCATCCGGTTGCGGTGAAACTCTTCGAACAGGAGGGCTTTAACGTTGAGATTCGTAAAGGAGCGCTGGACGAAGAGGAACTGATTGAAGCAATCCGGGACGTATCTATTCTGGGTATCCGGTCAAAAACCAACGTAACGCGCCGGGTACTGGAACATGCCAACAAGCTGATGACAGTTGGCGCTTTTTGTATTGGTACGAACCAGATTGATCTGACGGCCTGTACCGAGCGGGGGATTGCCGTTTTCAATGCTCCATACAGCAATACACGTTCGGTGGTTGAACTGGCTATTGGCGAGATAATTATGCTGATCCGGAACGTAGTGCCCAAGAGTAATTCAATGCACCAGGGCGTGTGGGACAAATCGGCGAAGAACAGTTTCGAAGTACGGGGTAAAAAACTCGGTCTGGTTGGATACGGAAATATCGGTACGCAGTTGTCGGTGGTAGCAGAAGCCCTGGGCATGGAAGTTTACTTCTACGATGTGGTGGATAAACTCGCACTCGGTAATGCGCGCAAATGCAAATCGCTGGACGAGTTGCTGGCCATTGCTGATATTATCAGTTTGCATACCGATGGTCGGAAGGAAAACAAAGATCTGATCAGTTACCGGGAGTTTGGACTGATGAAAAACGGCGTTATTTTCCTCAATCTCTCGCGTGGTCATATCGTTGACATACCGGCGTTGGTGGATGCTATCGAACGGGGTAAAGTGGCCGGAGTAGGCATCGACGTATTCCCATATGAGCCAAAAACCAATAACGAAGAGTTTATCAATGCGTTGCGGAATCAGCCGAACGTTATTCTGACTCCGCATATTGGTGGCAGTACGGAAGAAGCGCAGGAAAATATTGGCAACTTCGTACCGGCCAAGTTGCTGGAATACATCAACAATGGTAGTACGTATGGCAGCGTTAACTTCCCAGAAGTACAGCTGGCCTTGCTGAAGGATTCGCACCGACTGTTACATATTCACGCGAACGTACCGGGTATTTTGGCCAAAATGAATAGTATATTTGCTAAATACCACATCAATATTCATAACCAGATTCTGAAAACAAATGAGCAGATTGGGTATGTGATTACGGACGTGGCTAAAGAATATGCCGACGAAGTAGTTGAAGAACTCAAAAAACTTGATCAGACTATCAAGTTCAGACTTCTTTATTAACACTAGCTATGAGTGAGGGAAAGGAAATCAGAAACGTAAAATTCACCTGGAAAATGTTTCTGATTTCCTTTTCTTTTCTTATTGCCATGACTCCGTTTTTTCTGTATCAATTATATCGCAATAAGGAACGAAGAGCTATTCGGAAGAATCAGGCCTTTGCAACGGCCCGCATTACGGCGTTGACTTATCAGCGAAACAAGGCTAAATCATGGTACCGAACGTTGGCAACGTATCAGGTCGGCAAGGCTACATTTACCTGTACCGGCAGAGCATCATATACACTATCCCATCCCCAGCGTAGTACGTTACTAGGCGCACAACTGCCCGTTATTTACGAAAAAGAAAATCCGGCGAATGGCGAATTATTATTTAGTGAGCGTCAGTTTGACCGATTCAATCTGAGTTTTCCCGATAGTTTAGCCTGGACTAAGGCGTATTTTTTAGAGTAAGTAATGAAACAGATTTATTTCACCCCCGGACCGGCTGAGTTATATCCGACTTTTTATCAACATCTGCAAACGGCGCTGGATGAGCAGATTGGCTCAATTTCGCACCGTAGCCAGAAGTTTCGGGATATCTATAAATTCACTGACGCCCAACTGAGAACATTACTCAACATTCCGGATACACACGGAATTTTCTTCACAGGCTCGGCGTCGGAAGTTTGGGAGCGGCTGTTGTTCAACTGTGTTGAGCACGAAAGCTTCCATCTGGTTAATGGATCGTTCTCCAGGAAGTTTTACGACTACGCCAACTCATTGCATAAGTTCGCCCATATTCTGGAAAAACCGTTCGGAGAAGGATTCGACTACACGGAAATCGACGTACCGGAATATGCCGAAATGATTTGTGTAACGCATAACGAAACGTCGTCCGGGGTGCAGCTACGTCCGGCCGATATTCATAAGCTGAAGCGTAAGTACCCCAAGAAGCTGGTTGTGGTGGATATGGTATCGTCGGCACCTTATCCTGACCTTGACTTTAGCCTGGTCGATTCAGCGTTTTTTTCGGTTCAGAAAGCGTTTGGGATGCCCGCTGGTTTAGGCGTATGGATTGCCAGTCAGGGTTGTCTCGAAAAAGCCGAGCGGTTGAAAAAGTACGAAAACCTGACAATTGGTGCTCATCATACCTTACCGACGCTCTGGGTAAACTATAAGAAGTTTGAGACGCCAGCTACCCCCAATGTTCTGTTTATCTACATACTGGGTAAACTAGCCGAAGACTTCAATAAAATCGGGATCGATACGGTACGGAAGCAGACGGAAGAAAAAGCCCGGATGCTCTATAAGTTTCTGGATGGGTCCGATGCCTATGAGCCGTTTGTTCAGCAGGAGCGACATCGCTCGCAGACGGTCGTTGTTACGTCCACGAAAAAGCCATCGGCTGAAGTAATCGCAGCTGCGAAAAGTGAGGGAATGGTTATCGGAAGTGGATATGGTAAATTTAAGGATTCACAGATCCGGATTGCGAACTTCCCCGCTACGTCGGCCGAGCAAATCGATGCGTTGATTACTCAACTGCAGAAATAAAAGTTCTTTAGTCTTATTTCAAGTAGAGGCCACTCATCTTAACGATGAGCGGCTTTCTTTTTATATAAAGCCAAGAAGGCCATTTAAATAAAACAAACCTTATTTCTTGTTTACAGTTTACTTATCAACGTTTCTTTAACACAATGCATTAACTCAGCGGCAATGAAACATTTACTAACTACTATTATGCTAATGACTAGTTTGTCGTTAGCTTCTTACGCTCAGAACAACGCAGATTCTACGGGTCGGTCGAAACCGTTGATCGACGAAGATACCCGACAGGAGGCTCGTCAGAAAGCCCGGCAGGTAGAGGGAAAGCTTACTGATGAAATTGAACGGTCGCGTAACTACATGCAGGATAATCAGCTAAGCTGGTTTCAGCCGGGCAACGTATTTGTAGGGGGGGGCGTTGGTTTTGGGGTTACGAACTCGAAAGTATACACGGACATAAACGCCCGCCTGGGCTACTTTTTTCAGCCAGGTTTCGCGGCTGGTCTACGTTATGATTATGACCGTATGGTGGGTAACGCGTATCATGCCCGGCAAGCCGGTATCTTTACGCGTTATTACCCATTCCGCACCCGTGTGAGTAGTTTTGTTGGAGCCAGTCTCAACAGCGGCCGGGAGTTTTCGGAAAATATTCCGGCGGGGGCCAAAGCCACCTACACCAGTGTAGGGCTGGAGTTGGGAGCCATGTTCTGGATATTACATCGTTTGGGAGCTGAGGTCAGCTACGAAGGAAGCTACTATAACAAATTCGATCCGGCCGTTGGCCGAGGAAAAGGGGGCCGGTTAAAATTTGGAGTCAACTATTACTTTGGTCAGGTTGGCCAGCGGGGTCTGCGGCTAGAACGATAAACCCTATAGTGCTCCCCATTGTTTGGCTCTTACGCACTTTGTGTGGTTGACTAGGTGACCTGATTTTTAGCTTTTGTTGTTCTATCTAAATGAGCACTGAGCTTCCATCGCTCCGGCGACCCGGTTCCTGTTTATCTTCCCAACTGCCAAATTATTCACTGTCAGCCTCAACAAGAAGGCTACATCCTAACCGCCTACTCAATCGACACAGGCTAACTGTCCACTTTGTCGACATGTTTCAAGCCCATCAAATGGATTCTATTATCGTAAACCTACCGATTTGCCCATCAGTAACAAAGCAGTCCAACTCAAGCTTAGGCTGCGACGATTTCACTGCCTTAACCCAGCTTTTCCTAAGCGGACCTTCAGCCAGCCTTGCCCCGATTGGCTACCTGCTTACGCACGTCGGACCAGTCGGTTAGCTCACGCTCAACAGAGCGTAGCCATGATGTTGGGTGGCAAAGCGGGTAGCCGCTTACTAAATCATTTATGCATGCCAACTAGCCATGATACTTTGCTACGGCTCATTCGAAAATGGCAGTCGGTTATCACCCCGACTCCTTCTGTTTTAGGAGTTGATGACTGGGCGATACGCAAAGCCAAGACTTATGGTACGATTTTAACGGTCGCCTGCTGGCGTTGATCTGGATCGACATCAACCCGTTGATTTGTTGGAAGGCCGTACTGCCGAAGGTCTACGAGATTGGCTAAAAGTCCATCCGAGTGTGGAGGTCATCACCAGAGATCGTTCTGGGGAATATTCACGGGGTGCTCGTGAGGGAGCCCCACAAGCTCAACAAGTTGCCGACCGATGGCATTTGCTGCAGAACCTGGAACAAGTCTTGGAGCGAATACTAGCAGTATGCTACCAACGACTGCGAAAACTGCCAGTATCCCAGGCAGTTCCAACGACTCAGTCAACCACAGAACGGCTTGCGTATGTCATGCGAGATTACTCAAAAAATGAACTTGAGGCCCGTTTGGCTGGCCGGGAAAAACGCGTAGGCTACTTTAATACAGTACAGCAATTGCACCAAGCAGGCATGTCTATTTCTACGATTAGTCGAAAATTGGCCATGAATCGGAGTACGGTTCGTCGGTATGCCTACGCTGAATCATTTCCCGAACGAGTCCAGCGTCCAACTGGGCGTAGTATGCTGACTCCTTATCTAGCCTACTTAGAAAATCGCTATCAGCAGGGTTGTCGTAACGCCCAACAATTGTGGCGAGAGCTTGGCCAGCAGGGCTATCCGGGAGCTCATAATCAGATAGCCAAATGGCTGAGCAGACGTCGCAATGAGGATGCGCCAATGACTCAAAAACAGGCAGTAACCAACTCGCCCGCCCCTCATCAACCATCTTTTGATTTACCCACTACTCAGCAGCTTGCCTGGCTGATGGTACGTCCTGTGTCTTTATTGGAAGAGGCTGATCGACAAATCTTGAGTTATGTTTGTCAAGATTCGATTATTGATCAGGTCTATGGACTGGTGAGGGACTTTGGCGCTATGATACGAACTCGTCAGGCAGAATTATTAGACGATTGGCTGGTGCGTTGCCAAATTTGTCCAGCCGTGTTACTCCAGCAGTTTGGGGTTCGGCTTCAGCAGGACTATGCGGCCGTGCGAGCGGCCTTGGCTACCCCATGGAGCAATGGCCAAACCAAAGGGCAGGTAACTAGGCTTAAACTGATCAAGCGGCAGATGTATGGACGAGCCAAACTGGACTTATTACGTCAACGAGTCATTTACCGATGCTGAACCACACAAAGTGCGTAAGAGCCAAGTTTAGGGGGAGCGCCATAGGTAAGGCCTTTGTATTAACCAAAGGACAAAAGAAAGTGGCAGCTTTAGTGCCAATAGCTATGCTCAATAAGCTTGCGGAGCTGGAAGATTTTTATAAGCGAACCAAAGGGGATGGCCCCTCAATGGACTCGTCGCTAAATGCAGATAATCAAATAAACGGAGAATCTGAGCAATAGGGGTAAATCTAAAAAAAAGGTACGGCAACGGCCGACCGTCAAATTCGTCATTTCAATTACGAGTTGCCTTAGTAGGCATGACTGATTGGTAAAAATATGGATAGGCTTCCAATCGTTCATATAAGTCAAAAATTCAGAAACATTTATGAACTACTAAATTGAACGGATTTATTGGACGCAAAAAACCACTGTTGACGATCGCCCAACTTTATACCCACCGTTCAGAAAAACGTCCCATTTGGAATGGAGATTCTTTGCAATGTATCGTCCTAAAATCATCCGATAGTGCAAGCACCATCGAGCGATTTTAGTGTAAGACAGTAGTCACTGCGCTTCGCTGCTGGTCAATGGCTTGGATTAACTTGTTATAGGGCTCATTAAATTTCTGAATACCCTCCTCTTCTAATTGCTGGGCTATCGCACTCAAGTCGATTCCTACTTGTTGAACCTGCTCCAGCACCCGTTTGGCATCTTCGTCATGATCTGTCAACCGGAGGGTTGCCTGACCATGATCCCGAAACGCATTCAGGGTATCCATGGGCACGGTATTGACCGTTTTAGGACCAATCAGGGTTTCTACGTATTTTACATCGGAAAAGGCGGGATCTTTGGTACCTGTACTGGCCCAGAGCAACCGCTGCGGTACCGCCCCGGCATCGGCTAATTTTTTGAACCGTTCGCTGGCGAATACCTGAACGTAACTGGTATAGGCTTGTTTGGCTAGTGCGATGGCGACTTCCCCCTTCAATTCAGACAAATTCCGTTCCTTCAGCATGGGATCAACCAGGGTGTCAATGCGGCTGATGAAGAAACTGGCTACAGAGGCTAACTGATCAATGGGTTGACCCGCCTGTAAGCGATCTTCCAAACCAGCGATGTAGGCTTCCGCAACGGCCATATAGCGGTCCAGGCCAAACAGCAGCGTTACATTGATATTGATCCCTTCGCTTATCGCCTGCCGAATGGCGGGTAAGCAGGGTTGTGTTCCCGGTATTTTAATCATCACGTTGGGCCGGTCCACAGCTTTCCATAAAGACCGCGCCTGCTGGATAGTTTTTTCCGAATCAAGGGCAAAATGGGGCGATACTTCCAGACTCACGAAGCCATCGGCACCACTTATTTTGTCCTCGTAAACGGGGGCAAACAAGTCTGCAGCCCGCTGAATGTCGGTTACGGCGACTTCGTAAAAAATAGCTTCGTTCGAATGATCCGTCCCGGCCAGGCGTTTAATGTCCTCATCATAGTCCTGGCTACTGCTGATCGCTTTCTCGAAAATGGCCGGATTAGAGGTTAAACCCCGAACCCCATCTTCATCAATCAGACTTTGCAGTGCGCCCGTGTTCATTAATTGACGGTCAATAAAATCAAGCCAAATGCTCTGGCCCAGTTCATGAATTTGTTTAACTCGGTTCATATAGTTGTTGAGTACTAACGCTTCGAAAACTCTATAAGCTCTTCAATACTGACAGGAAGCCCGAAAAAAGGCCAGGCGATGGCTCAGCCTTTTTTCTTATGCACAAAATCGCACAGGCTTACCAGTAAACCACTTTACACACCCCATACTGTGTTATCTAGCGAACTACTTCCCGAACGGGACGGTCGTACGTGTTGGAATCGTCTTTAGAATCGGTTCCCATTTTGGCTCCGTATCCTGATGCTACCACACCGATCAGTAATCCGATGAAGCCGAAGATGGCCGCTTTCGAACCGGCTGAAGCCGCGGCATCACCTGCCTGACGAGCCTTTACTTTGGCTTCCTGCTTCGTTTGTTCAAGTTTGACGGCCGCCTGTTTATAGCTGCTAATCCAGTTATCAACCGTCTGTTCCGACTCAGCCCGGCTTTTACCCGTCCGCTTCATGACGACGTTCACGGCATCTTCCCGATCAACGCCGTTGACGGTTGACTGCCCCTGTTTAAACAACCGGCTAAACAAACTTCTAGCAATAGCATCGGACTCCTGTGGGTTAGAAGCCGCTCGGCTCGCTGCCGTTTGGGTCTGATCACCAGCCTGGTCAGTTTTCCGTTCAAGGTCATCTGGATTCAGATTCGGGTCGCCCGTCTGGCGAAGCAAGGTAGTGACCTCATTCTTCAAATTGCCTAAATCCAGCTTATCCGTATCGACTCCATTGGCTTTGAGCTGATCCTGCACGATGTTGCCCAATCCTGGGCCCGCTGCACTAGCTGCCGATCCGGCTGTTTTCACGATGCCGCCGACCAATCGGCCTGCTCCGCCAATAAGGCTGCCTAATGTCGTTGTCAGAAAATAGATGGTCAAAAGGGTTACCAGGCACCAGGTTAGCACGCCATGAATGATTCCATCAAACAGCCGGGGGGCACTGGCCAGTCGACCGGCTACCCAGCCGCCCAGAAATAAAGAAATCAGACTGCTGATGATGTACCAGATGGCGCTGCCTATACCTAATCCTGCCATTGGATTTTGTTCTTCCATCGGATCAATTGTCCCCAATCCTATGCCTAATCCCATTAGGGTCAGAAGCATTTGGGTGACAATAGCGACCAGGACACCGGCGAATACGGCACTCCAGGAGATTCGACTCAGAAAATCCATTCGTCCCAACCTGGGGCGATCCTCATAGGGGATTGTGTGTTCCATAACGTTTTATTAAAGTTGTCGAGTAAAATAAAGCTTTCCGATCAACCTGACTGGACCTAATGATTTCGGCTCGGCCTGCAACGTATAATCTAAACCCTATGGGTAGATAATTAGCCTATTGAGCCTATAGGTAAATTTCATTAATATCAAAGGTATTTCTTTCGGGCAAGGCTATCTATGATGGTTATCATACACCCTTATGACACTTATTTAAACAGGCGCTTTGGAGCCTTACTACACCAATGTGATCTCAATTGAGGGATTCTCCACCCTTTTTATGTATTTGTTTCCAGGGAACGGTCCAGGCTTAGAAATCAGCCTTGAACATTCCTGTAAACACTACGTTACACTCGTTCGAAAGAGTCCAGACTGATCGTTAGCCTTCGCTTTCTTCTTCGCACAAATGCTTAAACAAACCTTTTCCGCCACCAAGCCCTATGTGGCCAGGCTGGTCTGCGTCCTGCTCTCGCTGGTCATTATTATTTATGGATGGATTGCCCTTTCGTAAAACCTTGCAGCGAACTAGCCTCCTAACTGAGTGGTTAGTTCAGGACCAGCCAGATTTAGGCAAAATAAAAAATAGAATAAAAAGGAAATGGTACCGGAGCCACTGTACCCTCCTCAGGTAGCTGGAGACAACGGTAAACTAGTAGCCGAAAACTATAGATTTAACTTTTTTAGAAATCTATCCGTTTAATAGATGTTGAACGCTGTCAGTCCTATACGGTTTCGGTATATTCCTGAATAGAAGATCCCTTCGGATCGGGCACATGGATTAAGGACGGATTGTAATCCGCTATACCCGGCTATCACTAGTCGGGTTAACAACCTTTCCATCATGGCAAAACGCAACATTATTGTCATTGGCGCATCGACCGGTGGCGTTGAGGCATTTCAACAGCTCATTGATCGCTTACCCGACCATCTGGACGCAGCCATCTTTATCGTCTGGCATATGGCTCCCACGCTTCGTGGGGTGTTACCCCAGCTACTCAGTAAATTCACAACCATTCCCATTGCGCATGCCTACAACAATGAGCCACTTCAGACCAACCGCATTTATGTAGCGCCCCCCGACCATCATATGCTGGTTGAAAATGGAAACATCCGTATCACACACGGTCCCAAAGAAAACCGTTTCCGACCTGCCATTGACCCGCTCTTTCGCTCAGCCGCTTGTGCGTATGGCAATCGGGTAATCGGCGTAGTCTTATCCGGCGCGCTCGACGACGGTAGTGCTGGCCTTTGGACCATCAAACATTACGGTGGCCTGGCCCTGGTACAAGACCCCCAGGAAGCCCACGTAGCGGCAATGCCAGAAAATGCCATTCGTCTGGTAGCCGTCGATTACATTCTTCCCGTAGCCGAATTAGCGGCCAAGTTAGTCCAACTAGCTGGACAGGACGTTTCCGATTTTCCACAGATTTCTATGGAAGAAGATGAAAAAACGAAAACCGAGATTCGTATTGCGGCTGACGAGACGGCACAAGGCCTAACCATAATGGAGCACGGTCAATCCAGTCGCTATGCGTGCCCGGAGTGTCATGGCGTACTAACCCAAATCAGAGAAGGTTCGCTATCCCGCTTTCGTTGCCATACCGGACACGCTTACTCGTCTGATACACTGCTGGCAACTATAACGGAAAAAATTGAGGAAAACCTCTATGGTGCCCTTCGTGGAGTGGACGAAAGTATTGTTCTGCTTAACCAATTGGGCGATCAGCTGGCCGAAGCAAATCAGCCCAGGCAGGCAGCTATTTATTTCCAGAAAGCACAAGAGGCTCACCTACGAGGAGAACACATTCGACAAGCTATTCGTACGCACGAGCCATTAAGTCTCGAAAAGCTGACGCATCCAGATACCGATATAATCCTCAACAACTTACATTAGATGTTATTAACTTCCTAAAACCATTCTTAACCAGCCACACGATAACCAGTGAGTAAAAAGAAATTAACCCCGGCAACACCCGGTAAGCCCAGCCCCGGCCAGACCCTGATCGTTGGCATTGGCTGCTCAGCAGGCGGAGTGGAAGCGCTAACCCAATTTTTTGAGCAGGTAACCCCTGACTCAGGCTTAGCCTACGTCGTTATTTTACATCTCTCCCCCGATTATGATAGTCAGCTTACCCAGATACTGCAGAGTGTGACCAGCATCCCCGTCACAAAGGTGGAAGAGCGGGTAAGAGTCGTTGCTAATCACGTGTACGTCGTACCGCCTGATAGGCACCTGCAAATGGCCGATGGCGATATACTTGTATTGCCGAATGCGCGCATAGAAGATCGGCGGGCACCAGTAGATATTTTCTTTCGCACCCTGGCCGAGTCCCAGGGCTCCCAGGCCATAGCAGTTATTCTCTCAGGAACTGGTGCCAATGGTTCGATGGGTATTAAGCGCATCAAGGAAGGGGGCGGGGCGGTTTTTGTACAAAATCCCCGCGAGGCTGCATTCAATGAAATGCCGCGCCATTCCATTGCTACGGGGCTGGTCGATGACATTCTGCCTGTGACCCAGATTCCCGCTAAGTTACTGGCTTACCTACAAAACCGGGCTACTGTCGTCATAGACCTGGGCCCTAAACCAGAGACAGAAAGCCAGCAGCAGGCCTTGGGCGAGTTATTTGCCCAACTACGCCAGCGTACTGGTCATGACTTTTCCAATTATAAGCGCCCAACCCTACTGCGTCGGCTGGAGCGCCGGATAAACGTTCGCAACCTGTCGGGACTGCCCGAGTACGTAACTTTTCTGCGCGAGCATCCCGAAGAAACCCAATCGCTGCTCAACGATCTGTTGATCTCAGTCACCAATTTTTTCCGGGATAGTCCTGTCTTCGCTACCCTGGAGAATCAGATTATCCCCCTATTGACCCACGAAAAAAGAGAAGACGATATCATTCGGATCTGGGTGGCCGGTTGTGCTACGGGCGAAGAAGCTTACTCGCTGGCCATACTGTGCGCTGAACGTACACTGGATGTACTTGATGCGCCCCGCGTGCAGATCTTTGCCACCGATATTGATCAGGCCGCCATTGCTATCGCCCGCGAAGGACTTTATACCATCAATGATGCCGCCGACGTATCGCCCGAGCGTCTGCGTCGATTTTTTACGCAGGAAGGTGAGCAGTACCGCATTCGTCGGGAGATTCGGGAGATGGTCCTGTTTGCCTACCACAATGTGCTCAAAGATCCCCCTTTTTCCCGGCTGAACCTGGTGAGCTGCCGCAACCTGCTCATCTATCTGAATCAGACGGCTCAGCAGCGGGTACTGGAGACATTCCATTTCGCGCTGAATCCCGACAGCTATCTGTTGCTGGGTTTGGCTGAAAGCATAGATGGAGTTAGCGATTTGTTTGCTACCGTGAATCGGGAACGGCACCTGTTTCAAAGTCGCTCTGTGCCGATGCGCTCCTTTCCCGTACCCGACATGAACCAGTGGCAGGCCTACCAGATCAAGCCTTTGCATGAGCCATTGCCGAAGAGAGACGAACGCTCGAACGAGCGGGCCAGTTACGGCGAGTTGCACCAACGATTACTGGAACAGTATGCGCCCCCATCCATTATCGTTAATGACGAATACGATATCCTGCACATATCGGAGCGGGCGGGGCGCTACCTGCAAATTGCCGGGGGAGAACCTTCCAAAAACCTGCTGAAACTTATCCGACCTGAATTGCGCCTGGACCTGCGCACCGCCTTCTACCAGGCCAGCCAGCAGCGGACCAATGTGGCGGTGCGCCAGCTTAAACTTCGTTTAGACGATCAAATCCAAACCCTGACCCTCCACGTACGTCCGGTGCTAGGGGAATACGATTCGGCGCGCGGTTTTATGCTGGTCCTTTTTGAGCCTACGCCCGAGGAGGCAGGTGATGCCGAACGGGCGCTGACTTCGGTTGGACCAGCCGCCCACCACCTGGAGGAAGAATTGATTCGAGCCAAGGCACAGTTACGGCTGGCCAATGAGCAGCACGAACTACAGGCCGAAGAACTCAAAGCGACTAACGAAGAGTTGCAGGCCATAAACGAAGAACTGCGCTCGTCGGCCGAAGAAGTTGAAACCAGTAAGGAAGAACTTCAGTCGATCAATGAAGAACTGACAACAGTCAATCAGGAGTTGAAACTAAAAGTGGAAGAGATTTCACTGGTCGGAAACAACCTGCAAAACCTGATTAACTCGACCGACATTGCCACTCTGTTTCTGGATCGTAGTTTGCGGATTAACCTGTTTACACCAGCGGCACGAGATATTTTCAATTTGATCCCAACGGATTTCGGACGGCCCGTAACTGATATCACCAACCGATTAGACTATACGCACCTACAGGAGGATGCCGAACGGGTATTGGCAACGCTCCAGCCGGTAGAGCAGGAAGTAAGAACTACCGACGGACGCGTATATATGATGCGGATGCTCCCTTACCGAACGGCCGACGACCGCATCAATGGCCTGGTGGTGACGTTCGTCAACATTACCCAGCGCAAGGTTGCCGAAGAAGCCAACTATTTTCTGGCCTCGATTGTCGAATCATCGCAGGATTCCGTGATTACGGTCAATTTTGATGGGATCATCACCAGTTGGAATAAAGCTTCCGAAACACTCTACGGGTACTCGGCTGTAGAAGCCATCGGTCAGTCACTAGGGATGCTGACGCTGCCTCAGGATTTGAGCGAGGTGCTGAGACTAACCGAAAAAATCAAGCAATTCCAACGGGTTGAAACCTACGAGACCGTCCGGGTTACCAAAGATGGCAAATCCCTCATACTGGAAGTTGTACTTTCACCCGTAAAGGATACGGCTGGGCAGGTCATCGGAGTGTCGAGCGTGGCTCGCGATATTACCCAGCGTAAGAAGGCCGAGCAAGCCCTGCGCGAGTCAGAAAAAAGGTTCAGGCTCACCATCGAAGCCGCCCGTATGGGCACCTGGGATTGGAATTTAGTAACAGGCCAGGTGATTTGGAACGAGCAGCACTTCCGACTGTTTGGTATGAATCCTCAACCTGGCCCCCTCAGTTCGAGCGATTATTTTGCCCACGTGCATGCTAGTGACCGTGAGCGGATAAGTCGCCAGTTGCAAGAGGCTATTGACCGCCGGACCGTTTTCGATGCCGAGTTCCGCGCCGTGCTGAAGGACGGTTCCCAGCGGTGGATGAGCGGTTATGGACGCGTAGTAGAGGAAATTGACGGAAAGGCAACCCACATGAGTGGTGTAATGCTGGACATTGATACGCGCAAACGAGCCGAAGAAACCCTGCGCGAGTCGGACCAGCGGAAAGACGAGTTTCTGGCTATGCTGGCTCACGAGTTACGCAATCCGCTGGCCCCCGTTCGGACTACACTGCAGACGCTAGGATTAGGTGCGAATCAGACCGAGACAATGAGTGCCGCCCTGGCGTTGATGAATCGTCAGGTGGCACATTTAGTTCGACTGGTAGATGATTTACTGGATGTAAGCCGGATCAACCGTGAGAAGATTACCTTACACCTGGAACCGCTCGATCTGAACGCTCTGTTGCAGGAGGCCTCCGCTGTCATGCGTCACCACTTCGAAGAGCGCCGGATTGAGTTGTCAGTGTCCGGGCCGAACGAACCCATCTACCTGTCGGGCGATGCCATCCGGCTGACGCAGGTAATGACTAATCTGCTGACAAACGCCGTTCGCTATACCCCCGAGGGAGGTCAGGTTTGGGTGAGTCTGGAATTAGTAAATCAGGAATCGAACCAGTCGATGGCCTGCCTACGGGTAAGGGACAATGGTATCGGCCTGGCAGCCGACCAGTTAGAGCGAATTTTTGAGTTGTTTGCTCAGGTAGACAATTCACGGGCCCGCACCCAGGGCGGATTGGGGCTGGGCCTGACATTAGTCAAACGGCTGGTTGAGCGGCATGGAGGGCGCGTGCAAGCCCGGAGTGGTGGGTTGGGGTTAGGCAGTGAATTCGTGGTTTACTTACCCGTTCTATCTGTCTTACCCGAGCCTATTCAAGCGCCTTCTAACTCTGTTTCCGCAGTTGCGGTTAAACAACGAATTCTAATCGTGGATGATAATCAGGACGCAGCCGATTCGTTCGCCATGCTATTGGAATTAAGTGGTTATCCGGTTGATGTACGCTACAGTGGTGAGCAGGCTATTGAGGCCGTGCAGCAAGTGAAACCAGAGGTAGTATTGCTCGACATCGGTATGCCTGGGCTGGATGGCTTTGAAACAGCCCGTAAGATACGGCAACAGAAATGGGGCCGTAGCCTGATCTTAATTGCCATGACAGGGTATGGACAGGCTGAGGACAAACGGCGGAGCCAGGAAGCTGGTTTCAATGGACATCTGGTCAAACCAGTTGAACTGGAGTCATTGATCCAACTATTTGCTTCGCTACCACCTCCCGGAAACCCGGCCTAACCTTTAGTATAACTCTCCTTAATCCGATCCTCTCATGGCCACACCAACCAATGACCGCAACGCACAACTTAGACAGTTAGCCGACTACTTAGTGTACCGTCAGGAGACGATCATAAACCAGTGGTGGGCCAGATGCTCACAAAATGAAGATATTCAGGCATGTTCCAGCATTTCAAAGGAAGACTTTACCGATCAATTCCCGCTCCTGCTGTCTATGTTTACACAGAGCGTCACCGGTGAGTCCTATGAAAGTGGCCATCTTAAAATAGCCAGCCAATACTGGGTTAAGCGCTGGCAATACAGCTACCCGCTGGCAAACGTATTGACTAAATTAGATTACTTTTACGATAGCCTTGATCTGGAAATTCAGCAGTTTGTTGAACACTATCCTCAAACAGAGCCTGGGGTAAGTATCCAGTTTTATAAGCAATTATTCCGGCTGTCGAAGGCAGTCAATAATGATATTACGATACAGTTTGATCAACTACAGCAGGCAACATCCAACGAACAGATACAAAAACTGCAGACAGAGATTAATAGCCTTCACCAATCAACCCGTCAACGGGTTGGCCTCCTACAGCATACCGTACATGATTTACGAAGTCAGTTTGGTATCATCTCCACGGCTACTACTTTACTACAAGGGCCGCTTGCCGACGATGAACGGGCAAAATTCAGGGATATGGTAACGCGAACCTCGAAAACTGCCAATCTCCTATTTTCTAAATTGCTGGCAGACGGTGAGGAAGAGTAAGCCCGATTGGCATCCGATAATGAGTAAACGGTCCGATTAAGGGCGAGTGGTATACGGATACTCAGAAATTAGATTAGCCAAGGGGTAGGGTAACTGTATTCCACCAGTAGGCTCGCAACGACTGAATGGATTGCAGCCACTGAGCATGATCGGTAGGCTTCACTATGTAGGAATTGGCCCCAAGTTCGTAGCCCCGCAGAACATCCTGATGCTTAGCAGAATAAGAAAGTAGGGTAAGGGGAATTAAGCGATAAGGCGAATCCTTTCTTTTTATCTGCTCAACGAAACGTAACCCATCCTCAGCGAAAGGTAAATACAGATCTAACAAAATCAAACTGGGTAATTGCTGTTTAAGTGCCTGACAGTGGCGAAGCTGTCGAAAGGCTTCCTCGCCCGACACAGCGACTTGAAACCCTATTTCAGGTATACATCCTTTCAGTACTGTCCGAATTAGATCACATTGATCTGGATTGTCGTCGATTAGAAGAATGCTGGCTCCCCGGAAACTTCGTCGGATGGTAGTTTCTGGTCCATACAAATTATGCATTGCTTTTGGGGTTAGTAACTGGTTTCGCTGACGGTTCGCCGAGTAGGAAGTGTTTTTTAATAATAAACCTAACAGCGACTAGATGCTAGCGGAAAGCGCAGAAAAACGTAAAACCAAATTATACGTCTGCTGCAATTTTTGAAAATCAAGTAGTCAACCAACAGGTACCAAGACTCCTGTGAAGTATGGTAGTCAATGATTATGACGGCTAATACGGGTTGCTCTCCTATTAATTAGTCAATCAGCCTATTTGATTGGCTAATTAATAGGAGACGCCTAAAAGTCCGCTTTATTAAAATTAGCTGGCTTTGCCGTTTGATACCAGCTTTGATATAATTCAAAACCGGCCCGTCTGTATTGATGCAGTAAGAGAGAGAATTGCTGGGCTGAAAAGACTCGATCAGGCAATAAAACCTGCGTGTTGATAAATGTCTTCATGCCATTAGATTCTGTCTGTAGATATTTCCAGAATAGCCAGTCCTGGCTTGACAGATGTTTTTTGAGGTAAGCGTTTTCAGAACGCTTACTAGCCGTTTGCGCATTAGGGGACAATTGCCTGAAGCATTTGATTGCCTGAATAATTCGACCTAATGCATTTAATTCATCAATAGTTGGATTCATCGGTAAATATTTGCCTTTATAAGGTGATTAAGGTCAGGTGAGGGAAGTAGCATTTTTAAATGTAACGTCAGGAAGGCCATTGAGAACCACGGATTCGCCTTATTGCCTATGAGCCAGATCAGAATCAATTTTCTCTCCTGATCTGGCTCTACCATCATTTACAGCCGGAACAATTGTTTGTTGATGGAGCGATCGTAAACCTGATAAAGGTGAATAAGTAGCTGATGTGGGTAATGAGTAAACCGGGGGAATGCCTACCTGGTAAGCAAAAATAAAAGCTGTTTACAAACTGATCTATGACCATTATCGGTAGGTAACATGATGGTTATCAGTATTTTTCAAAGCAAATACCTGTGTAGATTCTTTAAAAGTGGACTGGATTGCCTAACGCTTCAATATTGCCCAATAGTTAGACCAGCTAAGATTCAGTACACCAGCTCAGCCGTATTTGGCGTTGTAATTCGTATCGTTCGGCGTCGTAACAATGCAATGGCTTCAGTATCGCTGGAGAAAGCCCCATTCAGGTTGACCATATGTCTGGCCAACGTGCTGTAGCGTTTATGCATCAGAAGAAAGAAAACTTGGCCAAAGTCCAGTCCATCAAAAATAATAGCCTGGTGACTGGCATACTGATCCAGTGTTTTAAGAAAAAACGTCGGGTGTTCAGTCCAGTGCATGGCAGGTCTGACGTGGTGACTAATGTGATACCCATCATTCCAGCACGCTTTATTATAATTATACCCCACATTAATGCAGGTAATACTGTTTTTATAAGCATTACCAGGATCGTCAGCATCCACAAATGCATGTTGCGTCCAGTTGCCAAGCATGGCCACTAGGCGATAAATAACCAGAAGCAACAAAAGACCATCACCGTAGCTGGCCAGTTTACAAAACAGATTAGCAAGCATAGGGCACCGAAAGCAATTTCGCCTGTTAACGCCCGTCTGGCCAGCTTAGATCGATTTTTTCGGTGCAGATACGACAGCAGGTTTCGGACGCCAATAGCAAAAAAACGACCGAAATAAGCTCGGAAACTTCGCCAGCTATCCCGCTGGAAGCCCATGGTACTGCTGTCATCATCTTCTAGATTATTTTCAGCATGATGCATACCGATGTGGTGACTATAATAAGTTTCGGGGGTGTGGCCAAAAAAAGGGGCCAGAACCCAGGGAAGGTAGTAATTCATCCAGCCATACTCCGACTTAAATAATTGCCGATGGCTCGTACAGTGAAGCATAAGCCCAAAAGGGCCTTTAATCCCAAAATTGCTTACCCCGAAATGAAGAGCGGCCAGGCCCCACCAGGTCCAGCCCGTTATAAAGGGCATAAACAACAAAATACTCAACGGGATCAGGCTACCACTGATGCAGATTATCAAATAAATAAAAGGCAGATCGCGTTCATTCTAATAAAGCGCAGAAAAAACTCATCGGTCCGCGTATAATTCTTTCCAGTGAATACCGGATCATGAATAAGGCCTAATTGCTTCATTTCAACTAAATCAATTGGGGAAGACCAGCCACCAGCGGCCGTTGCTAACAAATATGTTTGGCCAAGTATACATCGTGTATAGCCAGGTGCATTACGCGGGTTCGGCAGCCATGCCTTTCCAGCGGTTGTGCGACCATAACCAGAACACAGGCGCATGGGTTATAACCCGCTCAAGAGCCTGATAGTACTGTCGTGTGATAGCCAGGGGTACCGTTTTAGCCGCCTGTTCACTCAGTAATCGAAAGGTGAATTGATATTGAAATCGATCCGTTTGCCTAGCCTCAATACTCAGAACAGTCGCATTAGATAGCATTGCCATGCGTTCTGCTCCAATCTGTACCGCCGTATCCTGATGCAAAAACGGCAGATGATGTTTGGTGCTTCCAGGGCCGGGACGCTGATCGGCAATCAGTAACAGCAAGGGAAGATTATGAGGGTCTCGCAGAACCATTAATGCCTGACGGTAGAAATTTTGCTTGGGAATCAGGCTCATGCCTAAACGCGACCGTAGGTAAATCAATAATCGATTGAGCCAGTGGTTTTTGATAGGGCTGTAGGCGGTATAAACCGGGTAGTCGGTAAGTTGAGGAAGTTTGGCCAAATACTCCCAATTGCCGTAATGCGAAGCGAGTAAAACAACAGGGCGGTGCGCCTGGTGTAAAGTAGACAGCAGACCAAGGTTCGTAAAACGAGCTAGTTGCTCCCGATGCGCGTCCGAAGCACAGAAAAATAAGAACGGCTCTACGCATAAATCGCTAATGTGTCGGTAATAGCCATTTAACAGTTCTTGGTATTCCAGAGTTGATCGGCCAGGAAAAGCCCTGGTCAGGTTCGTAATGATCATCCTGTAGCGATACCGGAGCCCATAACGCAGGATCACAAATAAGACAAAAGACAGACCTTTCGCGATGAAGAGAAGCAAATTCCAAGTAATAACAAGGGATTTAATGGCCGTTGATGTTGAGCTGATCATATTCCAAAGTTCGACCATTCAACTTCCCTCACCTATGATTGAAAACCTGATAGCCATGATGGGTATCAGCTAACGTACTGACCGATGTCAGCTCATAAGCTGATAGGGATCAGGATGTCAGTGTTTTAGCCGGGTAAGCCGATCAATATCCAGTAATGTAATCTGACTGCCTGAAAGCTCCAGCATCCCTTCGGCCCGTAAATCACTCAATACCCGGATCACGGTTTCGGAAGAAGCCCCTACTAATTGAGACCAGTTCTCCCGCGATAACGTCATGGATAAGGAGCGCTTACCACTCGACGGTTCGTTGGGGGGCAGCTTTGTGGGCATACGCTTCGATTCATCGGCCACGGAATAAAAGGTACGGTGAACTAGTAGCAAGGCCTCCGCAACCCGTTTCCGAACGGGTTGGTAAGCCAGTTTAAGCAAGCGTTCGTCGCGTTGATTCAATTCAGTCGCTAGCAGACGCATGAAGTAAGCGCCTATATCGAGGTGATTAGCTACGAATGCCAGAAATTCGGCTTTGGGAAGGGTACAGATTTCCGCATCCAGTAGCACTTCGGCCGATTCGCCATGAGGGGTGCTTAGTATTAAACCCGACAAGCCGACAAAATCGCCCTCACCTGATAAAGCGGTGATGAAGGCATTGCCGGAAACATCGGTTTTAAAATGCTTTACCTGGCCACTTCGAATATAAAAAAGATTTATCGGGGCATCCCCCTCTGTGAACAGAACTTGTTTCTTCGTGTAGCGAAGGGAAGAATAAGGAATTCCATCCGAATGCCGAAACGCGTCCAGAAAATCGGCTAGCCCTGGCTGATCGACATCCTGTCCTGTTTGCTCAGCTTTTTTCAGTCGAAGTTCGACAGCCGCTAGCAGGTCAATGTCGTCGATTGGCTTGGTCAGATAGTCGTCGGCACCTAGGTTCATGCCATTACGGATGTGGGCAGGGTCAACTTTTGCCGTCAGAAAAATAAAAGGTATCCGGGCGGTAGCTGGATCTTTGGTCAGAATATGTAAGACGCCATAACCATCCAGCCCGGGCATCAGGATATCGCATAAAATCAAATCAGGTCTGGCAGATCGGGCAAACTCAACGCCTTGCCTGCCATCAGTAGCCTGAACAACATGGTACCGGGCCATTTGCAACATCTCGGCAATGTTTTCACGGACTTCCTGTTTGTCTTCGATGACCAAAATGGTTTTCATGCTAGCTAGTTTGTTAAAGGCAGTTGAACCGTGAAGGTAGTTCCCTGGCCTACCTGGCTCGTAAAGGTTATTGATCCCCCTAGCAATTCCGCATAGCGTTTAGCCAAGTATAGTCCCAGGCCTGTACCCTGAATGGGCACGGCGTTACGAGCACGAAAAAAATGACTAAATAGCTTGTCTTTATCCGCATCAGGAATACCAATACCCTGATCGGAGACCGTAAAGATAGCGTGGTTGTGTTGAGTAGCGCTAACCAACCGAATATCTGTATCCTCAGAAGAATACTTGCTCGCATTGATTAGTAGATTAATCAGGATATTTTTGAGAAGCTGACCATCCAGATTAAGCCATAAAGGCCCTGTTTGCGGAAGGTAATGAAACCGCTGCCTGGGTTTTGCCATGGTCTCCACACTGGTGATCGCTTTCTGACAAAGAGCGGTAATCTCCAACGGCAGGTCATTAGACCCTACGGCATTCTGATCGATCTGACTGATGCTCAGAAAATCATTGAGCATACTGGTTAAACTATTCACTGCAGCTTTAATGCGTTGTATATGACGCTCCCGATTAGCGCCCTCCTCAGGAGCGCTATACTGGCTAATAAGCGAAGCTGAAGACAAAATGGTCATCATCGGGGTGCGAAACTCATGGGAGGCCAGTGTAATAAAGTTTGATTTCAATTCATTCAGCTCGCGCTCCCGAACGAGCAGCTTGCTTTGTTCTGCTTCGACATGACGATGCCTTGCAACCACATCCTGCGCTTGCTGCAGGGCGGATTGGACAAGATCCAGTTCCTGCCTGCAGTCGGCTACCTGCTGAAGCAGTTGCTGATAAGTCTGTTCGAGTTGAGATAGGTGCTGATTCTCTTCGTTATCACCCCCGATTTGTTCTGTGTTTAGGTCGTTCATCGTTGCTATTAATATAGGAGGCTTTTCAGGCGAAGCGAATCCAATCGACTGTGACACGAATGGTAAACGGAGAGAAGGGGTACTTTTGTTTGAGGCAAACCGACATTACTTAATCCGCGCAGGTAAGCATAAAGCGATTAACGTAACTAAATTTAATGGTATACAAGTTAAACAAAAAGGCTATATAAACGGTAGCCACTAGTTGGCATCAGTTAACCTCAAGTGTGATACACTTAACACATTTGGCTTAGGATTGATCCTTATTGTGTCTGCCCATTCATCAACGTGATGAGCTTTGCACGAATAGCCTCTCGGGTCAATATTTCTATACAACTAGTAGCTATCTCGCTGAAAAAGAGGTTTTTGCAAGCAACCTCGTCAGCTCGTCCTGGCTGCATATTGCCAGTCAATGGGATGAGATTTTGCGTTTGGTGGCCACGATCAAACTAGGCTACGCTAAAGCATCACTGCTTTTTAAGCGGCTTAATTCGTACGACCGACAGCATCCACTTTACCGGGCATTACGGGATTTAGGGCGTTTGTTCAAGACGGAGTATATTCTGCGTTATATCAACGATCCCCAGTTGAGGGAAACCGTTGAGGGAATTCTAACCCGCGTGGAACATGCCAATCGGTTTGCCAAAGCTGTCAATCTGGGCAATAATGACGAGTTTGACTGTGCTACGTATCAGGAACAATTAATTGCCGAGGGCTGTAAGCGTTTAATCATGAACGCCATCAATTATTGGAATCTCTTGTACTTAAGTGAACAGCTTAAACGTTGTGCGAATTCGGCGGAACGTAAGGTTTTATTGGAAGCCATTCTGCAAACCAACACCCACACCTGGCATCATGCCAATCTGCAAGGCGAGTATGATTTCAGCGACGATAGCCCCCTATCGACTATCTTTAAATTGCATGAGATACTCAGTGCCAGAACAGTAAAATAGATCCGTAAAATGAACGTGACGAATTTGCTTCCTTTTTTTAGATTTACCCGAGAGGGGTTGGGGGTGAGGGGAAACTACCAGATTTTTGCCTGATCGATTTCTGGTTTGTATAATTTCTGACCTGGTTTTACGTCAAAAGCCCGGTAGAATGGTTCGAAATTGGTGAGCGGGCCATTGACCCGGAATTTGGCAGGAGAGTGTGGGTCCGTTGAAATGCCTGCCCGCTCCGTTTCGTCACGAACCTTAATTCGCCATACCTGCGCAAAACCAAGAAAAAATCGCTGATCGGGTGTGAATCCATCGATTTTTTCGGTGCTCTGGCCTTCTTTGGTCAGCTTAAATGCCTGATAAGCAAGGGTGATCCCGCCCAGGTCGGCCAGGTTTTCGCCCAGTGTCAGTTGACCGTTCAGGTGCAGATTGTCCAGAACTGTGTAGTTATTGTACTGATTAACAACGGCCTGTGTTTTGGTCTTAAACCGTTCCGCATCCTGTTTGGTCCACCAGTCTCGCAGATTGCCGTTGGCATCGTATTGTCGGCCCTGATCATCGAATAAATGCGTCATTTCGTGGCCAATTACCATGCCAATACCGCCATAGTTGATGGCATCATCGGCATCTTTATCGAAGAAGGGAAATTGCAGAATACCGGCTGGGAAAACCACTTCATTATTGGTGGGGTTGGCATACGCATTGACAGTGGGCGGAGTCATGCCCCACTCGGTACGGTCAACAGGGCGATTGATTTTTGCGAAATCCTCTTTGTAATGGTGTTTGCGGGCGCGCTGAACATTACCGTAAAAATCGTCACGCTTAATATCTACGTCAGAATAATCTTTCCACTTATCGGGGTAGCCGATCTTCTTAACAAACTTATCCAGCTTCGTAAGGGCTACTGTTTTAGTTTCAGGGGCCATCCAGTCGAGCTTTTCGATACGTTCCCGGTACACCTTCTGGAGGTTATCGACCAGGGTTAACATGCGTTCTTTCGCTTCTGCCGGGAAATATTTCTTTACCCACAATTGCCCCAGCGCTTCTCCTAACGCTCCGTCCGTCCGGTCGGCAATACGTTTCCAGCGTTCGGGAAGCTGTGGCTGTCCGTACAGCGTTTTTGCGTTGAAATCGAAGCTGGCTTGTTCAAACTCTTTGCTGAGTAGACTTGCGTTACGATCCAATAAATCGAACACCAGTCTGTCTTTTAACAGGCTGATAGGAACGGTGGGTAGTATTTTGTCCAGTGCCCGATAGTAGCCCGGCTGACCAATCAGAACCGTATCGATACGTTCCAGCTGCATGATGTTTAGCAGCGTTCGCCAGTTCAGATTGGGCATCTGCTTCGTTAAATCGGCGACGGCAAACTTATTATAGTTAGCAACCGGGTCGCGTAGTTCGACTGGCGCTTTGTGTGCTTTAGCCAGCTGAGTCTCAAACTCCAGAATGGCATCGGCTTTGGTACGGGCAGAAACAGAGTCAACGCCAACCATCGTAAACAGCTTTGCTACGTAGGCAACAAAAGCGGATCGAATTTTTTTTGTCGCTTCGTCGGTGCGGGTATAATAGTCTTTTTCGGGAAGCGACAACCCAGCCTGGCTGAAATTGATGCGGTTAATGGAGCTTTGACGATCATCGGCTCCCACATAGAAACCAATAAAATCTCCGCCTGGTCCCGACTCGTCGGCAGCGATATACTGCAGGAATTGTTTGTAGTTGGTCAGTGCCGCGATTTTGGCAAGCTCGGTCTTGACTGGTTCGTAGCCTAACTTTTGAATGGTAGCCGTATCCATACCGCTGGCATAGAAATCCCCGACTTTCTGCTCTACGCTACCTGATTTAGCATCCGATTTGGCCGCTTCTTCCAGAATGGAGCGTGTCTTTTTCTGATTGTCTTCATAAATCTGATAGAACGATCCCCAACCAGTTTGATCGTCGGGTATTTTGGTTTTGCGGACCCAATTGCCATTCGCATACGTAAAGAAATCGTTGCCGGGGGCTACCGTAGTATCCATCCCAGATTTATCAAAGAAAGAGGTGTGGGCTGGCGTTTCATCACTTTCTTTCTTCTGGCAGGCAGTAGTGGTTAGCAGGCAGATACCAATAATAAAAACCGGATTAATTCGTAACATCTGTGTTCGTTGTAAGTGAAAGTATTGGTCGGTATGTGTTGAAAAGCAACTAGTTTGGCGTATTTTTTTGAACGCAAGCCAAAAATAACTGCCTATATTTTTTATTGATCTACCTAGCATAAAGCTGAATCATAAAAAACTTACTAATCTACTGGGCCCGTCTGGTGCTGACAACGAAAGCCGGATAGAAAGCCTTGGCGCAGAAGCCCGAATCTTTGTTTTATCTTTGTCTATACGTTTGACAACAATCTATTACCATGAAAAAACTGTTCATTGTCGGTTTACTCGTGACTGCCTCTATGGGGGCATTTGCACAAGGTGAAATTAGTTACCACGGGAAAAAAATTACGGATAATAACGCTATCCATGCCACGCAACTAACAACTAAAATGGGCGATAAAAAAGAAATGCCCGCTAAAGTTGAAGGGACAGTAGAGTCGGTCTGTAAGGTGAAAGGATGCTGGATGAAAGTGAAAACTACAGACGGCCAAACTATGCGCGTTACGTTCAAGGACTATGGTTTTTTTGTACCGAAAGATATCGTTGGCAAAACCGTTGTTTTTGAAGGGATTGCCGAAAGTACCCTTACGCCCGTAGCTGATCTGAAGCACTTTGCCCAGGACGCTGGTAAATCGAAAGAAGAAATCGAAAAAATTACGGAGCCGGAAAAGGCAGTTACGTTTGTTGCCGACGGCGTTATCGTAAAAAGATAAGCACATAATCCAACCGTTTTGCGAGCAGACGAATCCTTATCAAAAATGCTAAAGGATATGCTGAGTTTCACAAAACAGATTGCAGGTGTATGTATTATTGGATCGGTGCTTTTTGCTGCTTGCCGGTCATCTGATTCAGGGAAAATGCCGTCCGATCAGGTGTCGCTTGGGCTACATCAGTCGGCTCGGGTCGGCGCAGACGTAGCGGTTCGGGCTGATTCTATTCAGGATAGCCGGTGCCCACTGGATGCTAATTGCATTTGGGCGGGTCAGGCAAAAGTGAAATTACATCTGTCGAAAGATACGGATTCAACATCGGTTGGGCTGATTCTGGAACCTGGTGCGAGTAAAGATCCCGCTAAACGCAAAGATTCGACCAATGTTACGTTAGCTGGATCGGCCTATAAAGTGATTTTGCGCGAGGTGACTCCGTACCCAAGCCGAGCCACTGAAGGCCAACCGCAAACGGCTGTTGTGCAGGTTACCAAATTATAAAAGTTGTTCGGTGTCTTTTTTGTAGATTGAGGGCTGCAACGTACTGTTGCGGCCTTTTTTGTACCCAACCAACAATCATTTATGAGAAAAGTATACTTGCTGGCGGGGCTGTCGCTGCTGGCGGCTCCTCTGTTTGCCCAGCGCACCCTTATTCACTGCGGAAATCTGTTTGATGGCGTCGGAAATTCGCTTCAGCCACAAATGACCGTTGTGGTAGAAGGGAATAAAATCACCGCCGTACAAAAGGGCTATACAAACCCTGCCGGAAAGGACGTAGTAGTGGATTTAAAATCGAAGACGGTGCTACCCGGTTTGATCGATATGCACGTTCATTTGGAAAGTCAGACGCGTCGGGGCGGGGCTATCGATGGCTTCACCAAGAACGTGCCCGACGTAGCGTTTCAGTCGGCGCAATATGCCAAAGCAACCTTGCTGGCTGGTTTTACGACTGTTCGCGATCTGGGTGGTTCGGGTGTCAATGTATCGCTACGTAACGCCATCAATGCCGGTTTAGTGGAAGGCCCCCGCATTTTAACGGTCGGAAAAGCCATTGCTACCACCGGCGGCCATGCTGATCCGACGAATGGATACCGGAAAGACCTGATGGGCGATCCTGGTCCATTCGAAGGGGTAATCAACTCGCCGGAAGATGCTCGAAAAGCCGTACGTCAGCGTTACAAAGATGGCTCAGACCTGATTAAAATTACGGCCACTGGTGGCGTGTTGAGCAATGCGAAAGATGGATCAGGTCCGCAGTTTACGGAAGAAGAAGTAAAAGCCGTTGTGGAAGCCGCCAAAGATTATGGCTTTGCCGTTGCGGCTCATGCGCACGGAGCTGAAGGAATGAAACGAGCCATTCGGGCGGGTGTACAGACGATTGAACACGGTACGTATATGGACGATGAAGCCATTGAACTGTTCAAAAAATACGGTACGTACTACGTCCCTACGATTATTGCCGGAAAAACGGTAGCCGACTCAGCAAGGCATTTTGGGTATTATCCGCCCTTGGTTGTTCCGAAGGCGCTGGCTACCGGACCTAAAATTCAGGCTACGTTTAGCAAGGCTTATAAAGCCGGTGTAAAAATTGCGTTTGGAACAGATGCGGGCGTGTTTATTCATGGCTACAATGCCAAAGAGTTTGAATATATGGTGGAAGCCGGTATGCCAGCCGTTGAAGCCGTTCAATCGGCGTTGATGACCAATGCCAAATTGCTGGGTATGGATGCGCAGATTGGCTCTATAGAAACCGGTAAACTGGCAGATATTATTGCGGTGGGGGAGAACCCTGTTCAGAATATCAAAACATTACAAGCCGTTCAGTTTGTAATGAAAGACGGCAAAGTCTATAAAAAGCCGTAACCAATCCATAATCAGTTCAATTTATAAAACCACTTCGAACCGCCGAAGTGGTTTTATAATAAGCAGCAATTGGGTTAAAGATCAGTTACTCTCGCTTTCCATGATCAACGCCGTAACGCGGTCGGGTTCTTCGTGTTGCACCCAGTGCGTGGCATTTTCCAGATAAACCAATCGGCCATTATCGCACAGAGTAAGACTGAGCTGGGCCATTTCTACCTTTAAAAACGCGTCTTTAGCGCCCCAGATGATCAATGTTGGAACCGTAACCCGAACAGAAGGCTGGCGTTTCATGGGGCTTCTAAGTACGGCCCGGTACCAGTTAATCATAGCTGTACTAGCGCCCGTCTGTGCCCAGGCTTGCTGATAGTGCTGAATGTCCTCACGCGAAAACGTTCCTCGTCGGCTGCTACGTAGCGCCTGTTTAAGGAAACGCCAGTTGTTAAGCTGTACCAGGAATTCGGGTAATTTAGGTAATTGAAAGAAACCAATATACCAGCTACGTAGCATCTGGCCCAGATTCCTGCTGGCAAATTGCTTCATCACAACCGGATGCGGTACGTTCAGAACAGTCAGCCGTTCGATACGGTCAGGATACGTAACGGCCGCCCACCAGGCTACGGCCGCTCCCCAGTCATGCCCAACAATTACGGCATTTTGCCGGCCTGCTGCGTCAATCAGGCCGATTATGTCGGCTACTAACGTATCCAGCGAATAGGCTGAGATTCCCGAAGGTTTATCACTGAGATTATAGCCCCGCTGATCGGGTGCCCAAACGTAGTAACCCGCTTCGGCCAGCGCATCGATCTGGTGTCGCCAGCCATACCAGAACTCTGGGAAACCATGAAGCAAAATCAGCAACGGACCATCGGCAGGACCCGCCTGAACAACATGAAGCCGAATACCATTTGTGGCGACATAAACACGTTGCCAGGAATCTTGCATGGCTTTAATGAATTAATGAGCAGAAACTTTACAAACCGGCAGGTAGGGTTTAGAGTTAGTAGAGGAACCAAGTCATTCTCATCTCCTTCACACATACAATGACATTTCTTGATAGTATTGTTCCGCTACTTACTCTGATTGTTCTTGAAATTATTTTAGGAATCGACAACATTATTTTCATTTCCATTCTGGCAGATAAACTACCCGTCGATCAACGCGATAAACTACGTTATTGGGGGCTCGGTCTGGCTATGGTTATGCGTCTGGGATTGCTGGCGCTGATTGCCTGGATCATGCAACTGGATAAAACATTGTTCACCATCGCTGGTATTGACATGACGGGAAAAGGGCTGATTCTGATGGCGGGTGGTTTATTTCTGATCTATAAAAGCACGAAAGAAATCTACCACAAAGCTGAACTGGACGAAACCGCCGACGAGCCCAACACCACCAAGTCGACTTTTCGCGATTTATTGATTCAGGTATTGATTCTGGATATGGTGTTCTCTATCGATTCCATTATTACGGCCGTGGGCATGGTCAGCGAACTTTGGATCATGTATACGGCTGTTGTCGTTACAGTCGCCATTATGCTGATAGCCTCCAAGCCGATCAGTGCCTTTATCAGCAAACATCCATCGTTTAAAATACTGGCGTTGTGTTTTCTGTTAATTATTGGCATGTCGCTGGTGGCCGAAGGGCTGCATTTTGAAATACCGAAAGGCTACATTTATTTCTCGATGGCTTTTGCTTTCTTAGTCGATATCATTCAAATGAAAACGGTTCGTCCGGCCAGCGGGAAATGAGCCGTTTCGGTGTGAGCGTATCAGCGGGTGTATAAACAAAATTAGCCTCCAGTATTGGAGGCTAATTTGATTCCAGACAGCTATAAGAAAAACAGTATTAGTCGTTACCAGTGGTCACCGTCGTTTTCTTGTCTTTGGTGGCCATTTCTGATTTTGGCTGTGCCGACGTGCTGGCTCCCTGCATTTTGTAGTTACGTACCGCTACGTCCATATCGGGCGTGTGGTCTACCGTAACACCGGCGCTGGGCTGCGTACCTGGCATTGGGTGTTTATAGTTGGCCAGCGGACCTGCTACTGTTCCCGGAGCGGGTACCGATACTGCTTTCTGATCAGACCAGGTGCGCGCTACGGCTGCTTTGTTGCCATGTTTGTAGTTGTGAACAGAATACGTTACGTCTTTACGTAACTTGTTGTTATCCTGAGCAAATGTGGTTAAGCCTGCAAGGCCAATAAGGGCTAATGTGAACAAATATGGTTTCATGACTTATGACGAATTTTAGTTGGTCAATGCCAGCTGATTTTGTTTATCGCTGATTGACACTACAAAGGTCAGAAGCCGGTGTTAGCCTCGTGTTAGAGTGACATTAGAACGAGATTAGAAATTAGATTTTTTGTGATTATTGGTGAAATAATAGAATCATATTGACTTATTGAGGAAGGGTTATGGTAAACGTTGTTCCTTTTTCCGAACCGGAATCTACCTGAATAGTACCCTGGTGAAGTTGAATGATACGATCGGTGAGCGATAGGCCAATGCCATGACCGGGCTTGCCACTTGAATTGCGTCCTCGCTGAAAAGGAATAAAAATATCAGCCAGTTGTTCGGCTGGAATGGCGGGGCCTGTATTGTGGACCGTAAGCTCGATCTGCTTTCCCTGCTTCATTAAGCGTACGTTAGCGGAATGAGTATCGGAAAATTTACCGCCGTTTTCCATAAGATTTAGAAAAGCAATACGTAGTAGCTCCTCGCTTCCTCTGATCCACCAGCCATTCGCTGAATTACTGTCGTTTTCTATCGTTACGTAGATCGTGTATTGCGGATTTAAACGCTCTACTTCAAGATGGACCTGCTTTAACAATACATCCAGTTGAATGGCCCCCATCGGAACGGCAGAGGCATCCATACTGGCTTTTGCCAGCGCCAGTAGTCCGTTTGTCAATCGGTTCAGGCCACGTACATCGTCGAGCACCGAGCGGTGAGTTGCCCGCATTTCGTCGGGATCGTCGTTGGCCAGCAGCGACACTTCCAGCTGTCCCGTAATGGCAGTCAGGGGGGTACGTAGCTCATGGGAGGCATGGGAGATAAAAGCCCGTTGCACCCGAAATGATTCTTCCAGGCGGTTGAGCATCCGATTGAATCGCTGGGCTAGCTGCGTAAATTCATCAATATTAGGTCCTTCCGGCAGCCGGACGGATAAATGAAGCGCATTGATCTCATCAATACGTTTATTGATCTGATTGATAGGTTGTAATACCTTTCCAGCCAGAAAACCTCCGGCCAGAAGCATCAGCAAGGTCATCACAAACCAGCCCATGCCTAAAAGCACAGCCAGGTTATGATTCGATTCGCGGCCAAACGTATCGACGGCTGAAGCGAAAATGACGTAGTGCGTTGGGTTTTCGATAAAAAAAACGCCGACCACCTCCCGTTCCGCATTTTGTTCATACACTTCTTTGTTCTGCCGAACGCGTTTCAGCGTGGCCGCGGAGAAGGTCAGGTGGTCGGTGCCGCTTTCGTATACAAGCTGGTCGGTACTATCGTAAATAACAATTTCTTCCTGCGGTAGGACCGTCAACTGATTTTTGTCCATCAGCTTATACAACGCCGGGCTTACGCGATCCAGTCCGTATAGCAGATGCCCCGCCGTCATGGCTTCAGATCGCAACCGATTCCGAAAAATCGTCTGTCGATGTTGTTCCGCAAACAAGTAAATCAGTACGCAGAAAATAGCCAGTAGCACAGACACTATGCCCGTGAACAGAAAGGCCAGGCGATGGCGAATGCTCATTTTTCTTTCAGTACGTATCCCATACCAACCAGTGTATGGATGAGTTTTACGGGCGAGTCTTTATCGATTTTGGCGCGTAAATAACTGATATAGACGTCGATGACGTTCGTTCCTGTATCGAAGCCAACTTCCCAGACCTGTTCGGCAATATCGACGCGGGAAACAACCCGACCGGCATTTTTCATCAGGTATTCCAGCAAAGTATACTCCCTGGCCGTCAGATCGATTGTTTTTCCCATCCGGCGGGCTACCCGTTCGTGTAGATCGAGTTCCAGATCCGCAACACGTAGCATCCGATCCGAATCGGTGTTGTTTTCGGACCGACGTAGCAGCGCTTTGATGCGCGCCAGTAGTTCCAGAAAGTCGAAAGGTTTTACCAGATAATCATCGGCACCGGCCTCAAAACCCAGCAATTTATCGGCCGTCGTATCCATAGCCGTTAGCATCAGAATTGGTAATTGTTTGTGCCGACTTCGGATATACTGCGCCAGTTCTAAGCCACTGATATCGGGCAGGTTAACGTCCAGAATGGCCAGGTCGAACGACTGCTGGGCTAACAAAAGCTTTCCGGCCTGACCAGTGAGCGCTATTTCGGCCTCATACGATTGTGTTTCCAGGCCTTTCTTAATAAAAGTGGCCACTTTAAGCTCGTCTTCAACTAGTAAAAGTCGAGGTTTTACGTTCATAATGATCAATCAGGTGTATAAACGGCTTTCAAAACCACTGCAACTGTCAACAAAGTAGGTTTAACTGCTAAATTTAGCTAATAAACAATGCATCAGGAAAGGAAGCATTGGTTTCATCAGTGTATAATAAGGTACTAGTAAAAGAAATATTACTTGATGGGCTTAAAGTCTTATCCAGAAATCAACGAGCGTTTTTCTGATCGGTGAAAAGCGGTTAGAGAGGCCTTTTCATCGATCAGAAATTCAGGAGGTTAGCGATTGTTATATAGGATGTATTGTATGAAAGTTTAGTCAAAACTCACTAATTAGGGTTCGATTTCATTTAAAACCGGGAATTTTTCTTAACGTGGATAAGGGTATATACTTAACAACGTCACGATTGAAATCCTGTCAAACAAATACTGGGTGGTTCCGAGTTTATGCTGGATATAAAATAGTCCATGTGCCTTTTGACTTCGGAAAGTCACATGGGGCTTTATGCACATTCTACCATGTATAGACTATCATACCACAAATTACTCACTGTTACCATAGCGCTACTGCTGGTTTGGGCCTGCGCCCGTAATCCAGTTACCGGAAAACGGGAAATAAACCTGATGTCTACTGAGCAGGAAATTGCGATAGGGAAAGAATCACATCCGTCTGTTATTGCTACTATGGGCCTTTATGAAGACAAGGCACTGCAGGCCTTTATGGACGAAAAAGGAAAAGCAATGGCTAAGATTTCGCATCGCCCTGATCTTCCCTACCAGTTTTACATCGTTGATTCGCCTATTGTCAATGCTTTTGCGGTACCAGGGGGCTACGTTTATTTTACGCGTGGTATTTTAGCTCATTTCAATAATGAAGCTGAGTTTGCTGGCGTGCTTGGTCACGAAATTGGCCATATCACGGCCAAACACGCAGCCCGCTCCCAGAAGAGTCAGTTACTCAGCACTCTGGCTCTACTGGGAGGGGCGGTCCTGGCTCCTCAGGTTGTTGGTCAGAACATCGAAGCGCTTCAGCAGGGACTGGGACTTTTATCGCTAAAGTACAGCCGTGATCACGAGTCAGAGTCCGACAAGCTCGGCGTAGAATATTCCAGTAAGATCGGTTATGACGCTAGTCAGATGGCTGATTTTTTTGGCACGCTTAAGCGCATCTCTGACAAATCAGGGCAGGCCATACCTCAGTTCATGTCGACTCATCCCGATCCGGGAAATCGCTTCACGCGCGTACATGAATTGGCAAAAGACTACCAAGCTAAAAACCCCGCTTCTTATCAGGTAAATCGCGATCGATATCTACAACTGATTAATGGCATTATCTACGGAGAAGACCCTAAGCAGGGCTTTGTTGAAAATGGTTATTTCTATCATCCTGAACTGCGGTTTCAATTTCCGGTTCCCAATAGCTGGCAGTCTCAAAACTCACCAAGCCAGTTTCAGATGGTCGCTAAAGACGGTAAATCCGCAATGATTCTCATGCTGGCCAAAGGAAGCTCGCTGGACGAAGCCGCCCAAAATTTAGTAAAAGAGCTGAGCCTGAATGTACTGGAGAGCAATAAAACTACAATCAATGGCAATCCCGCCTATGTACTGATTTCGCGGCAACAACAGCAGCAGCAACAGGGGCAGCAACAAGATCCTAAAACGGCACTCCAGATTGGAACCTGGCTGATTCAGTATAACAACGCCGTTTATGCACTACATGGCCTAGCTGCTTCTGCTGATTTCAATGCTAGTTTTGGTACGTTTAAGCAGGTAGCCGAAAATTTCCGCTCGCTGACTGATCCAGACAAACTCAATCGAAAGCCATCGCGCGTACTCGTAAAAACGTCTCCCCGCGATGGTTCATTCCGCGAAGTGGTAAGTGCGTTGGGAATGCCAGCCAGTCGGGTAGATGAGGCCGGTATACTAAATGGTCTTAAAGCTGATGACCGCGTAGCAAGAGGCACTTTGATTAAGATTATCAGCCAATAGATAACGCCTGCAGTAAATAAATCCGGTTATAATCCTTCGCTTTTCAGCAAAGCCACCTGTGAAGTCTGATGCTACGTATTAAGCACTTGATACGTAGCATCAGACTTTATTTCTAAGAATTTTCTAAGCATTGTTTAAGCTCATCCTAAGGTGTTGAAACGAGATTTGTTGGATAGAATCCCAAACTACGTCTCCACATGAACATTCTAGCGCTACTTACCCGGTCAGTCTTCGCACTCGTATTTTTTGCCTTATCTATGTCAATGATTCAGGTTTGGAAGCTCGGCGAAGACCTGCGAAATCGACTGAATCTGAAAGAATTTTTGTTGCACTAGAAGTACGATTGCCTCATAACCAAGAATTAGTAATCTATATGGCTGATAAATCAGTTTAACTGGTAGCCATCTTAATTCCGTATCTTATGATGAGTCAACCAGATCCAGGCAGACGGACGCTGGGCGTAACGTTTACGGCCGAACAAACCGCTCATGTGGTTGTATGGGCTCCTCTGGCCAAAAGTATTGCCGTTGCTGTCAATAGCGATCCTCAAACAATACCGCTAGCGAAGGATGAAGAAGGGTATTGGCACACCAATACTGAGCAAATTAAACCCGGCGACCTGTATAAGTTCGTAATTAACAATGAGATCGAGTACGCTGATCCTGCAGCGCTTATGTTGCCGCATGGCATATTTGGTTCGTCGCAGGCGTTTGATACAAGTAGTTTTTACTGGGAGGACGAACACTGGATCAATCCCCCCGTTGACGAATACATCATTTACGAACTTGATATTAATGGCTTTACCCCCGAAGGAACCATTAAGGCCATTATCAAAAAGCTGTCGTATCTGAAAAAACTGGGGGTCAATGCAATGTTGATCCGGCCTGTTGTGCCTTTCCCGGAATCGCGCGAACGTAGTGGTGGTTTTTTATACGCCGTTCAGGCTTCGTATGGTACTCCGGCTCACCTGCAGCAGTTAGTCAATGCCTGCCATTTTGAAGGCATTGCCGTTATACTGGATCTGGCTTATAACGGACCCTCTCAGCGCAGAAACATGGTCATTGATACAGGACGTAGTGGCCGTAAACAGAGTGCCCAACAGCACAGAGCTATTCTTGATCAGGAGACTCAGCGCGAAGCCGATCAGCGGTATCTGATTGAAAACGCGCTCATGTGGTTTCGCGATTTTCATGTCGATGCGCTCCGGCTGGAAGATTTTCACGCGCAGGCCGATTGGGAAGAACTACTTCAGTCGATCCGTAGCCACACGAACGCACTGACGAACCAGACAGGACGCCATTATTACCTACTGATTGAGCACGAAACCCCTGGTAAGATCGTATCGGGTTGCGACGATAGTGAACGTAGCGTATCGGTAAAGTCCATCGACGAATCTAATACGTTGGGCTATTATGATGACTGCAAGAATGCCAGGCATCAGTCCAGAGCGTTTCAGGAGAATTACATCTATGATCAGCAGTTTTCGTCGGTTCTGAAGTCGTTTTTTGATCGGGAAGATGACATGAGTCAGGGCGAGCCGATGATTTCGATTTCGCAAAATTGTAATCGCTCTAATAATTATCTCTTCCAAACGTACTCAGATGAATATATCGATCGTGAATCGCTAAAGTTGATGGCGGGCTACATTATGGTGAGTCCATGTATCCCCACCGTATTTATGGGCGAAGAATGGGGCATGGCGAATCCCTTTCGGGAGGTAATGGAAAGTGCACTTGTAGGGAGCGGCTGCTCCGAAAGCACAGTTGCGCAGGTGGAAAAAACGGCCGCTGTAGCCGCGTTGCCCTGGGAGAACCTAAGTCAGTGCGCCGATAAGACATTGTTTAGCTATTATCAGGCGCTTACCCGCCTACGTCGACAACAACCGGCACTTTATCATCTGAATCGTCGGCAAACGGAGACTATTCACGACGAAGAGCAGCAAACCATGATTTTGCATCGTTGGTATAAAAACAACCACGTACTGTGTCTGATGAATTTTTCGCCCGAGAAGCAGACTATGAAAGTGCCTGATCTCTCGAAAGAATGGCAGAAGTTGCTCGACTCGGGCGATCCCGTCTGGCAGGGGCTTCAGGCATCCCCCGATCGACTGGCTGATGCGGATACCATCACGCTGCAACCCGAATCCATTGTTATTTATAAAGCAGTCTAGTTGCTGCCTGAAACGTAACGGGCGTCAATACGTATCAATCGATAAAAGAGGTACGTATTGACGCCTTATACTACTTGGGTTCGGTCAGTAAACGTAGCAACACGCCGTTTGTCCAGCCGAAACCATCCTGATTTGGGTATTCTCCTCCTTTGGCGGCTTCGGTATGAACAACGTCATATTTTTCCACCATCTTACCAGACGATTTATAGACCCGCAAATTTTCGGTTACCCAATTCTTTTTAATCCGATTGGCCAGTGGTAGTTGCTGATAATTGCGTAATCCCTGAATAGCGATCCATTGTAGGGGAGCCCAGCCGTTGGGCGCATCCCACTGTTCGCCTGTCGACGACAACGTAGTAACCAGGCCGCCGGGTTTCAGAAACGACTGTTTCAGCTTGCGGGCCACCGCAACGCTTTGTGGGCCCGTTGCCATTTTTACGAAAAGCGGAAAAACCCCGGCCAATGAATAAATCGATGACTGTTTTCTGGCTACGAAGTCGTAATCGACATAAAACTGGTTTTTAGCGCTCCAGCAGTATCGCTGAATAGCCGACCGGCGCTGTTGAGCCAGTTTGGCGTATTGTTCCGCTTTGGTACGATCTCCTTTTAGCCGGTACGTATCAGCTAGTGTCTGTTCCAGATTAACGAGTAGTGAGTTGAGGTCAACCGGAATAAAATCTGTCGTATGAATAGTACGTAGGTTTTTGCCATTACGAAACCAGCGGCTACTGAAATCCCAGCCCGATTCGGCCGCTGCGCGCAGGTGCCGGTAAAGCACCTGCGGGTCTTTCGCATTCCGGGCAAGCTTTACGTCTTCCCGATACGATTCCGGGCGTGGCGTAGTCTTGTCATCGTAATAGCGATTGAGGAAAACACCATCGTCCAGCCGGACGATACGTCGGTAGGCGGGTTGCTGTGCCGTTAACTGCGCTTTCCCGTCCATCCAGAAGTCATACTCCCGTTGCAATTCAGGCAGGTAACGTAGCAAGACCCGACGGCCCTGCATTTCGCTGAGCAGATTAACCATGTAAGAGAAAAACGGCGGTTGCGACCGACCCAGAAAGTATGTCCGGTTGCCATTGGGAATGAAACCAAAGGTTCGGATCAGGTACGCAAAATTGTCTACCATGTTCTGAATCTGGACTGTTTTACCGGAGGCTCTTAAGCCTAGCATGGTAAAATAACTATCCCAATAGTAAATCTCGACGAAGCGTCCGCCGGGTACTACGTAGGGCTTGGGTAACGCAATCAGGGAGCCGATCTGCTGGCCCTCTTTGAGCGGTGGGCTGGCTGGCCGGGTTAAAATCGGCCATAAACTCTGAATATGCTGTTGAGCTGACTGGCCCGGTTTGCTGGTATAGCCTGACGCTGGCTTAGGCGGCAACGTAAAGTGCTGACTAACAAAATTTTTCAGGTTAAAACCAGGCCGTTGCCGGGCTGTTTCATAGTTGGCTAAAATAGTAGCTGGTGGAAAGGTAGGTGTACAATCGGCAAACGTTTTCGAATCGGGAAAAACGTTGCTAAGCTGAACGGCTTTAAACAACTTGCCAAATTGCTCGTCGGGGCTTAGAAGCGGTTTCTTTTCGGCTACTGGTGTGGTTTTTTTTACGGCGCGCTGGCTTAGAGCCAGATTTGCCGTAAAAAGGTGAAATGTAAGTAATAAAAGAAGTTTGATTGGTTGCAACATAGCGAACGATCGTCTGCATTCCTGCCCAGGCGATCGTCTGGGCAGGAATGGATAGTACTAAAACGGCCTGATTATTCTGTTTATCTACTGACTGATCAACTCTTTTTCCTGGCCAGCCTCCTGAAGCCGTCCGGCATACGGATCAATAATGGACGTAATGATCTGCAGGGGAACGCGGACCCAATCGGGTCGGTGATTCAGTTCGTCGTTTAAGTCAGCAATGGCTCGTTCCAGCAGATACGTTTCCAGCATCATTTGATGATCCTCGGGATGCGGAGGAATAAACGACGCACCCTGTACCGTCTCCAGGTACGCCACCAGGAAAAAGCCGCTCATGTAGTGTGCCCACATGTTGGCATAAGGCAGTAACTGAATGGCTTCCTGGCTGGTAACCTGATTCGTACGCAAAAAACCTTCGTAACCAACGTAGTAAAAAGACCGGATCATGGCCGCTACGTCGCGCAAAGGTGACCGTTTCAATCGTCGTTCGCTATAACTTTTGGTCGAGTCGCCCCCAAAATCCTGAATGGCAATGTCTTTGCCGGTAAGCAGAATTTTATCGAGCTGCAAATTGCCGTGAATGCGGGTCTTAGACGTTTCCAGCTTTTTGCTGTAGATACGCTTCAGTACCGTCAGCACCTCTTCCTGCCGACTAAGCAGTTGCTCAACATCGTTCCGTATATCGTCGGGAAGGCGCTGTAGATTTCGGCGTTGGGTTTGGTAACTTTCCCGAACCAGCGATTGCAGACCTGAAAATAAAGAACGCTGATAATGAAGCGAAAACGCTTCTGGCGCAAAGTCTTTATTCGATTGGTCGGCGGCCAGCGCCAGGTGCATTTCACCGATTCGGGTTCCCAGGAGCCGCGTTTGTTCAGCGGCTCGTTCGCCCAGCAGTATTTGCGTTTCGAGGGGCAGATCGGTGAAGGCTACCGGCTTGCCCAGCGTACCACGTACTGCGTTTGTTGCCAGCGTAAGCTCCGTTGTGTTACGGGCCAGAATCCGCTCGATGTAATTGTTGATCCGTTCCAGTACGTAGCTTTTGCCATCGCCATGACGGGCAATCTGTTCCTGCATCACAGCCAGCAGGACGGGCTCGCCCGACGTAACAATCATCTCAATAGACCCTGAGAGCGGAGGGACGTAATCGTATCCGGCTTTTTCGGACAGAAAGCGGGTTAGTTCCGTATCGGGATTGATGGCTAAATCTACTTTTCGATACAGTTTCAGGTCGAAGCATTGGTCGTAACTGATAGCTACGTAGTCGCGGGTCGACGTTGTGAGCTTTGCTTTTACGTCGCTGTGTTCCTGAACGTATTGACGCAGTTTCGGATTGCTGTGGAAAATCAGTTTATCGTCTGCTCGTCCGGTGTCCTGCGCTATTTTCTGAAGCAACGCCTGCTGAACCTCCGCTAGATAGAGGCCATCGCAAAGCAGCCCCGATTGTTGATCGACTTCCAGATTAGCTAAAATAGCCTGTGGGCAAGTCTGCGCCATCGTTCCGGCCTGGCTATCGGGCGTAAAGGCGAGCACCAACTGATAGATTTCGGGTAATCCACGCTCATAAGACACATCGATCAGGAGCACATAGGCTTCATTATCTGGCAGTGTCAGCGTTGTGTGATTCAGAACGCTGATGCTTTGTATCGTTTCTTTCGGCTTACCGAACCAGGGGGCCCGTAGGAAATAATCGGGCAGTATCGTGGTTTCCAGTTCTTCCAGCGCAGCATCGTCCAGTAATTGATCCAGCGAATTGAGCTGAAGTGTTGGTAACTGCGGTGACGACGCTCCGGCGGTGGCTGTTTTTTCTAGCACGAACCACTGGTAGTCGTGCGGTGCCAGTGTAAAAAAGTAGGACTCATTGTCTGGCACCGCCGGGAAACGGCCCTGACTGAACGCTTCAACAGGCACGTAGCCTTTGAAGCCGGGAAGACTAATTTCGGCGGGCTGAGCGAACTTCGACAGATTGATGATGATCAATAACGTTTCGTCTTCGTACGTACGCGTAAAGGCCAGCACCTTCGGGTTTTCGACCGATAAAAAAGTCATGGTTCCCCAGCCCAGCGCTTTATGTTTTCGACGCAGATGCGTCATACGTTTCGTGAACCAGAATAACGAGGACGTATTGCGCCGTTGCGTTTCCACATTAATTGACTCATAATGATATTCCGGATCAAGAATGATCGGTAAGTAGAGGCTATGTGGATTGGCGTTCGAAAAGCCAGCGTTCCGGTCCGGCGACCATTGCATTGGCGTACGAACTCCATCGCGATCGCCCAGGTAAACGTTGTCGCCCATACCGATTTCGTCGCCGTAATAAATAACGGGCGTACCGGGTAAGGAAAACAGCAGGCTGTTCAGGAGTTCAATCTTTTTGCGATTATTACCCATGAGCGGTGCCAGCCGATGCCTGATACCCAGATTGATACGTGCTCTGGGGTTTTGCGCGTAGGTCTTATACATGTAGTCCCGTTCTTCGTCAGTGACCATTTCGAGCGTTAACTCATCGTGGTTACGTAAGAAAATGGCCCACTGGCAGGTTTCGGGTATGGCTGGTGTCTGGTCGAAAATATCCGTGATCGGATATCGGTCTTCCATCTGCATGGCCATGAACAGGCGCGGCATTACGGGAAAATGATAATTCATGTGGCATTCGTCGCCGTCGCCAAAATAAGACGCTGAATCTTCGGGCCACATGTTGGCTTCGGCCAGAAACGCTACGCCCGGAAAATGATCATCGATATGTTTGCGCAGCTTTTTCAGGAATGCATGCGTTTCGGGCAGATTCTCGCCATTGGTACCTTCCCGTTCAAAGAGATAGGGGACCGCGTCGAGCCGGAACCCGTCGACGCCGAGCTCGCACCAATAGTCGATCATCTTAAAAATTTCGCTCTGAACCAGTGGGCTATCGTAGTTGAGATCGGGCTGGTGATGAAAAAAACGGTGCCAGTAGTATTGTTGAGCCTCCGAATCCCAGGTCCAGTTGGAGGTTTCGAAATCCTGGAAAATGATACGTACGTCTTTGTATTGCGTGGGATCGTCGGTCCAGACGTAGTAGTCGCGTTCGGGCGATCCTTTCGGCGCTTTTCTGGCCCGCTGAAACCACGGATGCTGATCGGAGGTATGGTTAATGACGAGCTCCGTAATCACCTTCAGATTTCGGCGATGGGCTTCCTCCAGAAAAGCCTTGAATTGTTCGATGGTGCCGTAGGACGGGTTTATGGCATAATAATCGGCAATGTCGTAACCATCGTCACGTAGGGGAGATGGGTAGAAAGGCAGTAGCCAGATAGCTGTAACGCCCAGTTCCTGAAGGTAATCCAATTTGCTCAACAGTCCCTGAAAATCGCCAATGCCATCGCCGTTACCATCGCAGAAGGCTTTGATGTGAAGTTCATAAATGACTGCATCTTTATACCAATACAGATTGTCCTGATTTCCTTTTATCGTTGTCATAATCGTATGAGTTAATCGCACGCACTACTGTCGATTGAAGGATCTGTTTTTCAGACCTCTTTCGTCTATAACCAACCAGCTGGACCGGGAAGGGTTTGATCCATTCGATAAACCTGGACTTTCTACTTAAGAAAGTGCTTACAATGGGCTTAGAATTTTCTTAGAAATGCGTTACACCAGTCGTATGGATGCCTCCTTAATGCGCGGTAACAGCTTTCGGAATAGCTGACTTTTAATGGTCGGTTCGCTATAAATGCTGTTGATCCAGATCACTACTTTTAACTCCACACTATCGGCCCCGATCGCGTTGATAATGATGTCGGGCGGCATGGTTTGCTGCGTGCCGTCTACTTCCTGGACTTCCTGACGGATGATGTCCTGGAGAGCTTCCAGATCGGTGTCGGCACCGACTTTTAGTAGCAATTCTGTTTTTAGATACGTATCGCTCGACGACCAGTTTACCAATCGGTTCGATAGCAGATCGGCATTCGGAATAATCACTTCGGAACCTTGTCCCGTAATCATCTTGCTGGAGCGAATACCAATATCCCGAATACGTCCTTTCCGGTCGGCCAACTCGATGTAATCACCGATTCGGAAGGGTTTTTCAAAAAGCAGGATAATACCGGAAATAAAATTATTGACGATGTTTTGCATCCCTAAGCCAATCCCAACGCTAAGGGCGCCCAGCACAACCGTAAACTTATCGACCGAAATACCCGATGCGGCAACGGCCAGCAAAACACCCAGCACAATAATGGCTAACCGCACCAGCGCCAATACCGAACTTACTTTTACAACCTCGTTGCCGGTGGTTGTCGGCAAATGACTTTCACCAAACAGGAGGCCGATATTTTTTTGCAGCAGACTCGATAAGTAGACAATCGCCGAGAACGACAGAATATTACTGAGCGTAAACGTAATGCTGCCAAAGGAGCGTGGCCGGGTCAGAATCTGATAAATAAAGGAATAGATAGTATCGGCAATGCCCAGGTTGATAAAGAACACAAGTAGCCAGAGCGCGATGGCAATAAAGACCAAGCCCTTTTTGAACGATTGCCGGGTTTGATTGCTATTGATGCGGGAAAAGATACCGTTTGAGCTGGCACTGACTTTAATCTGCAACTCCAGGGCTTCCAGAAATATGTCGATAAATAGGCCCAGACCCGTAATCTGTACCAGACCAACAGTTGCCGTAATGCCGAAGGTTTTTGCCAGACTGATTCGCCCGAACACATTGAGCAGAATAGCCAGTAATTGCAGAATCAGATAGATGCGAATAACGGGCCTGATAATGCGGTCGCTGGTGTATTTCCGATGTAATTGTTTGGCGAAGGAAAAACCAATGTAGATGAAACAAACATTCAGGACAATCAGCCAGATGCGAATAAATACGGAATCGCCGACAACGGCATTGGTGATAATCAATACAATATACAGCACCGCATTCAGAAGCCATAGCCGCAATTCCTGCTTGGAGAAGCGTTTCCACAAATGTACGGTCAGGACTACCAGCAGCAGAAACTGGGTAATTTCTATGTATACCGAAGGCGATTGCGGCTCGAAGAGCGGGGCCACGTTGAATAAAAAGATCAGCGAAGCAACAATCGGCATGGGCCGTATGTGCTTAAAATCGAGAGGGCCGATTTTTTCCTTCAGTGGTGGCTGGCTGGCTTTTTTGAAGTTAGAGAACACCCAGAAAAAGAACAGCCCGGCCATGATGATCAGCAGAAAGCGATTGTCCCAGGTAGAGCTGAAAAAGTATTTAAGTATCTTATCCTGACCCTGATAGCTCGATTGCAGAATCGTCTGTACGTTATCGGGCTTGAACGTAGCGGGGGCATCCCATAAATAAGGCGATTCGCGTCGTAGTACGTTCGCTTTCGACTGGCTGACCTGTTCATTAATCGTTGTTTGCAGATTGCTGATTGTCAGGAACGTACCAGATACGTCGGCCAGCAATCGGCTTACGGTGTCGAGCCGGACGCTCGTACGCGTTCCGGCATTCTGTAGCTGAAATTTTAGATCAACTAACTGTTCGGCATACAGCTTTTTGCCCGTCGTGTCCGTACTGACTACGTTAAGCAACGTATCATTGCTCAACGCCAATACCTGATTAAGCTGAGTTTGTAGCTCATTATTGGCTTTGGCCAGGGAGGTTCGCCAGCCAGCCAGTTTTTCCAGCGCGTCGTTCAGAATCAGGCTATAGTTGGAAAGATTTTGAGCGCTGGTTGTTTTTCGATGGGTTTGAACATCCGCAATAACAGGTGCTACCTTCGATTTTATGCTGTTTAGTCCTGATCGAATACGAGTAATACCGTAACTTTTTTTTTCGGTTGCTTTAATCTCCGTAATGATCGACTGAGCTTTCTGGATTTTAAATAATAACGTATCAGGAATCGACTGACCAGATGGCGTAGTCGTAACTCTAGCCGTATCCTGCGCCGATAATGACCAGGAAGCCGTTGTTAATAAAATGAGTATCAGTAGATTGAAGAAAGATCTTATACTAAGCATGCACTAAAGACAGGACTAGATTCACAGATAAAGCAAGAAAACATATTATTAGTTAACTCGCCAATGTGGATGCCTGTTGTAATAAATACGATTTATGTGCCGCTTAATAAACGAAAGGCTCGCCGAAGGAAAGGGTAAATTAGTACCTTTTTATATAGAAAATCGCTCCACTACGTAGAGTCAATACGTAGTGGAGCGATTGATATCGTTTAATCAGCAATAAAGATATTTTCAGTTCGACCTGCCAGGTGAGTTTTGCGCTAATTGTTCCTGAACAGCCCTCGCAAACGCTACTTTATCCATTTTTCGATAGCGCTCAACAGAGGGCCGTTTAGAAGGAGGATAAAACGTCTGATTAATGGTCTGGCAGGCGCCCCATATTTCTGGATTTAGCTTGATTTTGTATTGGCGAATAGGCGTATCAACGCTGAACCACAGATTGATGATGTTGTTAACGGTTGGTTTGATGCGAACGCTCATAGCTTTTCAGTAAGGGTGATCGTTGTTTACTAAGTCGAAAGTAAGTGCTGATCGTCTTTTTTGTAAACAACTTATGGATCAGCGGCTGTAAACCATACATAAGTTGTTCAAAATCCTGGATAAAGCGATAATGCAAGAAGCGTGCTACAGATTCTTGACTGACTGGTTACTTAGTTTTTGGTCTAACGTAGCACTTAGTCGAAAAGACTGACGCAGGTAGTAACAGATAATAGGAGAGAAGGTCGTTTGCTGAAAAAATAATTGTTTAGGTTGTGATATTCGGGACCTCTGTGCGAATAATTGTTACAAAGGTTGACGGGAGTCGGCCTATCGATTCCGAAACGAAATGCAAAGCCAATGACTTCGACCAGGCAGGAGCAGTTCCTACTCCTAATCAATGCCAACAAAGGCCTTATCTATAAGGTGGCCAGAGCTTATTGTAGCGATGCGGAAAACCGTCAGGACTTAATCCAGGAAGTCATCATACAGCTGTGGCAATCGTTTGATCAGTACAACGACCAGTTTAAACAATCGACCTGGATTTATCGGATAGCGCTGAACGTAGCGATTTCTTTCTATCGGAAGGATACCCGCCGGAAGTCCATATCGCTCCCGATAACGGATGACCGACTGTTGACAATCGGTAACGATGAACCCACCGAAACAGAAAATAATATTAATCAGCTTCATCAATTTCTGGCGGAGCTGAAAGAGCTGGACCGAGCCTTAATGTTCCTTTATCTGGAAGAAAAGAGCCATCAGCAGATCGCCGAAATTCTGGGTATATCAACCACAAACGTATCCACTAAAATTGGCCGAATTAAAGAACAACTGAAACGAAAATTTTCAACCCTAACTACGTAGTACCTATGGACGACAAAGACATGATCAATCTCTGGAAATCATACGACAAACGCCTGGAAGAGAGCCTGATACTAAACCGGAAAAACACGGAAGAGATAACTCGAATAAACGTGCAGAACAGTATAGGTTCAATGAAACCAGTCAAACTAGTTATTCTGTTGGTTGGAATTGCCTGGGTGAGTGCTGGCAGCGTACTGGTCGTTAATCTGCTGCGGTTTTCGTTTGAGGAAGTTAGCAAATTCTTCCTGTTTTCGGCAACTGCTCAATTGTTTATTACGTTGCTGGCAATTATAGTTTACCTGTACCAGTTTGTGCTTATTCAGCAGGTTGATAGCAGCGAACCTATTCTGGAAACACAGAAAAAAGTAGCTCAGTTGCAGTCGTCGACGCTTTGGGTAACGCGTATTCTTTTTCTGCAACTCCCCCTCTGGACTACGTTCTACCTAAGTGAGAGCTTGTTTAAAAATGCCAATCTGGCTTTTTATCTGCTTCAGGGATTTGTTACGTTGTCGTTCACATACGCGGCATTCTGGCTCTTTGTCAATATCAATTACGGCAACAGCGATAAAAAATGGTTTCGCCTACTCTTTGATGGCAGGGAATGGACGCCGGTGATCAAATCGATGGAGATGTTGAGGCAGATAGAGGAATACCATTAATTGCCGTTCTATCGATTGCTGGTTACGGGGCTGGCTGTCTTTATCGCTTCTTAGAAGCAGCGTGTTTTTCCAGCAAACGTAACGTATGGTGTAAGGCAGTTGTGTCTCCCCATTCGTCATGACCGGGAACAACAACGGTAGCGCTTCCAAATCGATCAAGCACGCGTCGCATCGAGTTACTCCATTCGTTTAAGTTGGCATCAGCAACGTTTCCCATACCGAAAGCGCCCACACTTTTAACGAAACAGCCACCGTGCAGAATTTTCTGATTGGGTAGCCAGACCACAATGTTGTCGCTGGTGTGGCCTTCTCCGGGAAAATAACAGCGAATAGGAACATCGCCAATTGTGAACGTAGTATCATTAGGCAGAATAGCGTCGGGCGATTCATAGCCTTCTTTTACGGATTTTTGGGCCGTTAACGGTGTACTGATTACCCGAACATTGGCTTTATGGAGTTCACTGATTCCGCCAACCCGATCGTCGTGGAAATGCGTAACAATGCAGAGTCGGACTGGCTGGTGCAGATTGTCGGTAACCCATTGGAGGATCTGCCGTGTGTTGTCGGTATCTTTTTCGGTATCCCAACCCGTGTCAACCAGGACAATGCCATCATTTGTTTTGATGATCAGTCCATTAGACTGGACGGCGCTATTCTGGTAAATGCCGTACGTAACGTGGACGTAAACCTGATCGGTAAGTTGAGTAACCGACAGTTTGGGTTTTTGTATCGTCTGGGCATAAGCCAGACCAGACAACAGCTGAGCAATTATAAGCAGCGAAAAAAAACGCATGGTGAAGTCAATGGTATTGAGTTGACTACTAGAGCAGATTGGCGTGAGAGCAGTAGTACGTCAGGCTACGGTTATCGTGCGTAAAGATATGAACGAAAGAACAGACTGAATTCACTACGCTAATCTTACCATTGACCTTTTATTCAGAGGTTATTATGGGCAGAATTCCAGCAATTCGATCCGGTTGTCGAATGGATCACGAAAGAAAAAACGGTCGCGACCATCAATTTCTGAGGAATACTCAAGCGTTATGCCTTTTGATTCCAGCTCCTGTTTGGCTGATTGGAGGTCAACGACTTCGAAGGCGGGGTGGCGTTTCGAATAGTTGCCGCCCGCTTCTTCGCGAAGATGCAGCTGAATATCACCCATCTGAAACCAGATGGCACCAGCCGGATGATTACCGGGAATTTCTTCCAGCTCTAATTGAGAGCCGTAAAAATGTCTTGCCTGAGCAGTGGTGCCTTCTGGTATACAAACCAAAATATGGTCTAGTCGCTTAAATTGGATCATCTGGCTATAAAAAGGCGCTGCCTGTCAAGTTTTCGTTGAAATCTGGCAGGCAGCGAATAAACGTGCAAACTACGATAGAACGGTTAGCTAGTCAAAACGAGCCGGAATTGATTTACTTAACCGAAAACTTGTAAATCGTTGTGCTTTGAAAGGTTTCGTTGGGACGTAGCACGGTGCTGGGAAAATTGGCGTGGTTGGGTGAGTCGGGGAAATGCTGCGTTTCCAGACAAACACCAAACCGGCGACTGAGGGGAATACCCTCTTTGTTTTTCAGGTTGCCGTTCAGGTTATTAGCCGTATAGACCTGTACCGCTGGCTCGGTCGTAAACACTTCCATCAGTCGGCCACTAGTCGGTTCGTAGACCGTAGCACCCAATTTTAATTTTTTCGACTGATCCGTAAAGACCCAGCAATGGTCATACCCTTTGCCGTAGCGGATCTGGGTATTCGTGGTGTCGTTGATACGTGTGCCAATGGTGGTTGGTTTTCTAAAATCAAAAGGAGTTCCGGCAACCGACAGAAGTTCGCCCGTTGGAATCTGTTTAGGGTCAGTAGCCAGAACCTTGTCGGCTGCAACCATCAGTTCGTGATTCATCACATCTTGTTTTAAACCACTTAAATTGAAATAAGCATGGTTCGTGGGGTTAAACACCGTGGCTTTATCGGTCGTTGCCTTATAATCGATACGTAGCGCATTGTCTTTCTGGAGCGTATACGTAACGGTTACTGACAAATTGCCCGGATACCCTTCTTCGCCATCTTTCGAGAGGTAGCTGAGCTGGACCGCTGGTTCCTTTCCGTCAATGGCCTTCGCCGTCCAGATTCGTTTGTCGAAGCCGGTTGGGCCGCCGTGAATATGATTTCCATTATTGTTCTGAGCGAGCGTATATTCCTGGCCATCGAGGGTAAATCTTCCGTTAGCGATACGGTTGCCATAGCGGCCAATAATGGGCCCCAGGCTGGGTGTTCCCTTGGCGTAATCAGCAAAAGTCGGTACGCCTAACGTAACGTCTTCCTGTTTGCCTGCTTTATCTGGAGTCGTTATCGAAACGATATAACCGCCATAGTTGGTGATTTTTACGACCATTCCGGCTGCATTGGTCATCGTAAACAGATCGGCTTCGCGGCCGTCGGGGAGTTTGCCAAATACGGTTTTTTCAATGCCTGCTTTGGGGGCCTGACTCGATTGGGGAAGTTCGTGTGTCATGCTACGTACTAGAAAGGTGCTGGCTACAAGAAGAGCAACGAGTTTCATATGGGATGAGAATGTTTTGTCAGACGATTGGGCAGGCCCTGCGCCCTGCAATAAGCACCTTCCTGCACAAATTTACCCCATTGGTCAGCCCATGTGCTACGTTCCTTGATCTATTAACCACTAACGCGAAATATAGGTAACCTACGAATTGCAAGCCTATATTTGACGACTGATCATTACGGACAATGGTACGATTGCGAACGGTTCCGCAGCGGATGATTAATGGATTGATTAAATGACTTGCTATCGATTTGCTTCTCTTGTTTGTTGCCTGATCGGCCTGGCCTGGCTTTGTGCTGGATGCCGGATCAATCAACAATCGACAAATCTGGAACCTGATTTTTATCGGGCTCTCTATTCTGGTCGCCCGGATCTTCAACGCAAACGTGTGTATGTTGTCGACAAAGGGGATACGTTGCAACTGATTAATCCTGAAACAGATAGCCGGGAGAATGTTGCCTCCGAAACGTACCGCCCCTGGAGCTTTTACAGTGCTGAAGTAGATGTTGATGTGTTTACGTTGCCTTTCAAAGTAAGACCAGCGCAGGGTAATTTGCCTCCCCAGCTGAATTCTAATTTCAATGCCGCCGTGTATCTGGGCAAGCGGCTGGATTTTCATCGGTATCGCTGGCAGCAGGTAACGCCAACGATGGAGGTTCGGCAACTCTATAGCCGGGGTTTTGGCTACGGTATTTTTGCGGGATTGGGCTCAGCAACTATCAATGATGTTGTTACGCGTAATCAATTAGGGTTTGAATACGAGGGGGTTGTGCTCAACGGCGGTGCCGCTGTTATTTACGATGCGCGAATCTTTAACGTTGGCCTGGCACTGGGCGTTGATCATCTGATTGATAAGAACCGCCAGCTCTGGGTCTACCAGCACAGACCCTGGTTTGGGGTATTGTTTGGCCTGAACCTGAATTGAGGCTATTTTTTTAATTGCTCGATCAATAGCTCCACCGTTTTCAGGACCTTATCCAGACTCGTAGGCATATTGGTCGCCTGCGCAATCATGATGCCGCCTTCAATCAGAGCAATCATTGATAGGGCAATACGTTCGGGCTCGACATCCTCCTTAAATTCACCGCTGGCGACTCCTGCTTTGATCAGGTCAATAATCCCCTTTTTCCACTGCTGGAGCGCTTTCGCTGCTCGGTCTTTCAATAAGTTATTGGTGTCGTCGGCCTCAACGGCGGTGTTCAGAATAGGACAGCCGCCCTGTATGAAGGGTATCCGGAAAAAAGTACGATACACATCCGAATACACGAGCAGCTTCTGGCTGTAGGTGTTTGCCTGATCCAGATGCTGCTGAATCCGACCTTTAACTTTCGACAGATTATAGTCAAAAGCGGCCAGGGCCACTTCCTCTTTGTTCTCGAAATTGCCGTAAATGCTACCTTTCGTTAAGCCCGTGGCATCGGTCAGGTCGTTAAGCGACGTACCTGCGTAGCCCTTTGTATTGAAGATGCCAGCGGTCGTCTCAATAATAAACTGACGAGTGCGCTCGGCTTTTGAGAGTTTGGTTGTCATCTTGTTGTCTGTTAAACCGCGAATCATGACTCTGTGGGTAGCCAACACAACAAAGTCATGATTCGTTTTTCGATTCATTCTGTAAAGTTAGATATTGATAGCTCCCTGTCCAGAAGCCTGCAAATAAGCATCTTTTAGCGCTTCGGCATAGGTAGGATGCGCATAACTGATCTTTCCCATCTCCAGGTCGGTTACTTCATACTCCATAGCGACCACTGCCTGAGCAATGACGTCTGCTGCACGAGGGCCAATCACATGAACACCCAGTATTTCGCCGTATTTCGGATCAGAAAGAACTTTTACGAAACCTTCGGTATCCATCGAAGCCCGAGCGCGGGCACTGGCCGAATACGGAAATTTACCAACCCGGTACGTAGTGCCTTCCTGTTTTAGTTCTTCTTCGGTGCGACCGACAGAAGCTACTTCGGGCCAGGTGTAGACCACGCCCGGAATTAAACCGTATTTGATATGGGGCTTCTGTCCGTTAATGACTTCAGCTACAAATGTACCTTCATCTTCGGCTTTATGCGCCAGCATCGGTCCGGCAATTACGTCGCCAATGGCATAGATCGTTGGAACAGCCGTCTGCAAGTGATCATTGACCTTGATTTTTCCATTGCGTTCTGTTTCGATACCGACCGCTTCCAGATTCAGATCTTTGGTATAGGCGCTACGTCCAACGGCAACCATGCAATAATCGGATTTGATTTCCTGTTGGACACCGGCCTGATCCTGATACGTTATCAAAGCCTGATCGCCCTGATTGACGGCTGACTGAACACGGCTGCTGACCAGTATGTTGATCCCTAATTTGGCCAGCGATCGGGCCAGCGTTTTGCCCAGCTCTCTATCCATTGTTGGAATCAGCGAGTTGGTGTATTCAATGATGGTGACTTCGGTTCCCAGACGGGCGTATACAGAAGCGAGTTCAACGCCGATAACACCACCGCCGATGATGACCAGCGATTTAGGTAGTTGACTGAGCGAGAGGGCTTCGGTCGACGTAATGATACGTTGTTTGTCGATCACAACGCCTGGTATGGAGGAGGGTTTTGAACCGGTAGCAATAATGTAGTACGTCGATTCGAGAACAGTTTCGCTATCCGCCGTTTTGACGCGAAGGCTCGTTGCGTTGATGAAGCTGCCAACTCCCTGATAAACATCAATCTTGTTTTTCTTCATCAGGAAATTCAGGCCGGAGGTGTTCTGGCCGACTACCTGAGTTTTCCGTTTTATAAACTGCGTAAAATCCAGACTGAGCCCGTTTACCTGAATACCATGCGTACTGAATTGTTGCTGAGCCTGGTGGTAGTGTTCAGAACTGTCCAGTAAGGCTTTAGCGGGTATGCAGCCTACGTTGGTGCAGGTGCCGCCTAATGTCGCATATTTTTCGATAATGGCCACCTGGTAGCCGAGTTGAGCGGCACGAATAGCAGCTGTGTAACCCCCAGGGCCGGAGCCTATAACGACGATATCGTAGGTTGATTTCATTGTGATAAAATAACGATTGGTATTTAATGGTGAATGCGTGGTTATTGGTATAACGTAGCGCGAATCGATTTTGTCTCGTTAATTGTAAATAAAATCAAAAGTTTATCGCCGTCAATTGAAGAACTTAATAGCTGTATAATAATGTTTGCTAAATACTGAATGGTATAAAAACAAAGTTTTTGCCATTTTTGCTTCGTCGAGAAGCTGCTCGTCTGTAAAGCCAGACGAGCGTATCATAAATTAGACATAGACAATGTTACGCCGAGTTGTAATTACAGGTGTTGGGGCCTTAACCCCGGTTGGTCATGACGTTCCGACGTTCTGGCATAGTGTTTTACAGGGGCAAAGTGGAGCCGCAACCATTAGGGGTTTCGATGCTTCTTTGTTTCGCACCCAGTTTGCTGCCGAGCTTAAAGACTATAATCCGTCTGCTTATCTGAGTCATTCGGATATCAAACGGACCGATTTATTTACTCAATATGCGCTGATTGCCTCAGATCAGGCCATAAAAGACTCGGGTTTTGAGCTGGATAAAATGGACCCATTTGATGTGGGCGTTATTTGGGGAACAGGTCAGGGTGGTATGGATACATTTGAGGAACAGGTTAAAGAGTATACGCTTGGCAACGGTCAGCCACGCTTTAGTCCGTTTTTCATTCCGAAGCTGATTCCTAACATGGCCTCCGGGATGATTTCGATACGTAACGGGTATATGGGAATCAATTACACGACCATTTCAGCCTGCGCTACGTCCAATACGGCTCTGATGGATGCGTTCAATTATATCCGGTTGGGGAAAGCAAAAATCATCGTTAGCGGTGGTTCCGAAGCGCCTATCACACCGGCTTCCTTTGGCGGCTTTAGTGCCATAAAGGCCATGTCGACGCAGAACCACGATCCTAAATCCGCTTCCCGGCCTTTCGACGTAGAGCGCGATGGTTTTGTTATGGGCGAAGGTGCCGGGGCATTGGTGCTGGAAGAATACGAACATGCCGTTAAGCGGGGAGCGACTATTTATGGCGAACTGGTTGGCGCTGCCATGACTGCCGATGCCTACCATATGACGGCTACGCATCCCGAAGGAATCGGCGCAGCGAAAGCGATGCAACTCGCGTTGGCAGAGGCTAATCTGACCATTGACGATGTCGATTACCTGAATGCACACGCTACGTCAACACCCGTCGGGGATCTGTCGGAACTGAAGGCGGTACGTAGCATTACGGGTGGTAAAGAAACGAAGCTGAAAATCAGCGCAACTAAGTCCATTACGGGCCATTTGATGGGGGCTGCTGGTGCGGTAGAGGCCATTATCTGTCTGTTATCCATGCGCGATAACGTTATTGCGCCGACGATCAATACGACCACGCTGGACCCGGCTATCCCCGACAATCTGACCATTGTGACAAAAGACGCCATTTCGGCAACCGTAGATGTTGCGATGAGCAACGCGTTTGGCTTCGGTGGGCATAATGCAACTGTTGTTTTCCGGAAAGTATAAGCAACGTACCAGGCGCTGGAACTGAATCTGTGGATCGATTCAGTTCCAGCGTAGACCTGCTATGCTGAACCGGATTTGCTGTGTTCCCTGACCAGCAAAACCAACGTCGATGGTCATGGTTTGGGCGGCTTTTATCTGGCGAATCAGCTTTTGTTCATCATCAAAAAATACGATGTTGGCTCGTCCGTTTTCGGCCGCTACTAATGCGTACGTTACTGGCGATTGGCGGTCAAAACGAACCTTGGCAGTTCCGTTCTGAAAACTCCGATTGAAGTGCCCTTTCGAAACTTCCAGATAAACGGTGGTACCGCTTTCCCGTTTTCGCAGGGTCAGGGTTGCCGTTGATCCACCATTATAAGGAAACGTAAACTCAAGGATGTTGGAAGCCGTGATGGTTGCTTTCGAAACGGTACTACCGTCTGCCTGCACTTTCTTCTCATACGTCCACTTCCCGGCATTCGCTGGCAGACCTTTCTTCGACTCAGCACGAATCGGTTGGTTTGGAGCAGGCGATGTGCTTTGGGGCTTTGTTGCTTCTTTTATGGTAGTATGCTTGCGTTCTTCCCGGGTTGAGCAATTGAGTAAAATCAGCAGAACGAAAAAAGAGAGGAGCGTTTTCATCGGGTACGTATCGGTATCGAGGTAAAGATACGTCTTGTAGACAAGTTACTGTATCGGCTAATGCCGGTGCTGAACAGTAGTAGCCTGCTAAGTCAGGATTTTGGGCATTTGGCCAGCACCTCAGCCGCTAGTTTTTTGGCTAATGCCTGATTGGCCTTTACGTCGGTTCCGATTCGGGAAATTACCTGAAAGGTTACTCGGCCTTTCAGCACAATAAGTTGATTGCTGGTAAAATCCCACGTAGCGGCATCGCCAATACCTGCTATGGGTTCGTAGCCTGCATGGTTCACAACAATACCCGATACGGCCTTTCCGGCTGCTTTGTCAATAGGCGTACCACCTTTTTCAGCTAGTTTTTTGTCGATCAGTTCGGCCGCTTTCTTCTTTTCTGCATCAGTGGCAGTGCGATAGAAATTTTTGAAGTAGTTCAGTGGGTCTGGGTGATACTTTGGGTTGATTTCGTTGATCCAGCCTATGCCAATACGGTTATTATCAGGGATATCGAGGGTTTGTTTTCCAATTTTTTGTGGCATCGTTCGTCCGCTAGGCCACACATATTCATAGGTATCGTATTTGGCATAGTTGGATGCCGATTTACGATAACGTAGCTGAGCGGTAGAGAGGTTTGCCGTATAATGTTTCTCCAGGATAGCTTTGGGAAGAAGTTCATCCAGCCGGGTTTGGTAGCTTAGCAGACAGGTTTGGCTATATGCCGACAGTGTAGACAAACAGCCAATCAGGCTACACAAAAGGGATCGTTTTTGCATGGCAAAAGTGCTGATACAGAACGTATCGGTGGCTTTAGAGTTTGATAAATTCAACCCGACGGTTGTTGGCCTTGCCTTCCTGAGTTGTATTGGGAGAGGTAGGTTCTGATTCTCCTTTGCCAGTCGTATCCATACGGCTTTCGGCAATACCAAATTCTTTATTTAATGCTATCTTAACAGAGGCCGCCCGGCGTTTCGATAGGGACAGATTACTGACTTCATCACCATCGGAGTCGGTATGGCCAACTATTTTAACATTGACAGTTGGATTGTCTTTAAGTACGTTGCTAATGTCTTTTAGAACACCATATGATTCGGGCTTTATTTTATCCGAATTAACGTCGAACAGAATCCCGTTGGTACTGAATTTACCGTCAGTGATAAGCTTGGAACGTGTGTCGGGCGTGCCAACCGCTACGCGTAGGTTGCCCGCGTAGGCAGTTCCGTCAAAAATGTGCGTAGCAAACAATAACGAGTAGGTTAGGTCGGGTAGAAACGCTTTCGGAATATCCCATACTTTACTTTCGTTGACATACACACGGAGCCGGGTCTTCTGCTTCCAGATCGAAATATGATTGATCAGGCCGGTTTGCCAGGGTAAGGCCAGGCTGTTCTCCAGAATGCGCTCATTGCTTTTATCGATTACCCACACATCGGTTGTACTGTTGCCGTTTGTTGGGTGGATGTCTATAGCTGCCAGGGGGTGCGAAGCAAAGTGCTGATCAAATTTGAGTGTCCGTTCGGTGATGATTGGAAAGAAAACTTTTAAGCCAGATTGCATCTCACTAAAATTATCCGATGTGATCATATCAAACTCCAGGGTGAAGTTTTCCGGTAGTTGCTTGACGAACTCCGGATAAAAAATGCCGTTGTTGGCAAATTGCAGCCATTTACCTGGCCGTCCATCAATGGTTACGATCTCACCGCTGGCGTTTGTATTCCACTTAGCCGGAAAGTCGCCGACTGCATCCTGGCTGAAGTCCTCAATGGCAATAACCTTTTCGCCCGGTATGAAATCGAATTTGCTGTAGGTTTTCAGCGATTTAGGAGTACCGGTTGTTCCATCGGTAGTGGTTCCCGTTTTCTTCTTTTCAGCAGTATCATCGTTAGACGCTGTATTGTCGGGAGTAGACGTATCAGAACCCGATTCTTTGGTGGTTTGAGCCGGATCTTTTTTCGGCTTCTTTTTGAAAATATTACCGACCCCTTCTTCTATTTTATCGAGTCCTCGATTAATGCCCTGATCAATTTTCTGATTGGTACGCCATTCGACGTTACGTTCGACCGTTCGCTGAGGATTTTCGACCCGAACCTGAGCTAGAGCTGAGGTGGCAATCAGCATAAAGCCAACTAATCCGATAGCTTGGTTTTTCATGATTTGTACGAAACGAAAAGATTGTCGACGATAAATATGCGTAGCGCCATACGTATGATTTCTGATTTGTTAACCAATGGGCAGTATGAATTTGTCAGAAGGCTGTTTGAGTGAATTGACAGGTTAACTTATTGACTCAGATGTCGGTCTGAACGACTCAAATGGGTGTTTCACGTAACGTTGTTTTCAATACTTGCTCAATTTGTGTAGCATTGATGGAAATCAGTTTTCTATGATGGGATGGTGCTTACGGCTGCTAGCTCTGAGGGGTAGTACGGATCACTGGTCAGGTATGTTTAAGCCAGACGAGATGGCCATTACGTCAATCGATCTGGTTGAATTCCAGTACCGTACCTGGATACAGGGTGGGCTGTTTTTCTTTACCATTTTTGTCGGACTTCTGTATAGCCGGTACCGCGCCCTTATTTATCGCTATTATTTTTTGTACGTATTGGCCGCTACCATCTATACGGTGCTGAAAATGAGGGCCTATACGCCATTGGGGAGTTGGCTGGGTCAGTATCCTTTTTGGCAGTATCAACTGTCAGAAGCTGTTATCTGGTGTGGTATGGGTGTCTATCTGTTGTTTCTGCACGAATTGCTCGACCTATCGCAAACCCATTCAGGAGTGGCCCGGCAGTTAAGACGTGTAGCGTGGGTTTGTATTGGGTATGGTGTTGTATATGTTGGTATATCTGTATGGGTAGACGTTTCTCCGCTCAGGACACTCTCTTTCTGGGTATCGCGTTTGATTTTGATACCACTGCATATTGGTCTGTTGGTCTGGATTGGTTTTCGGGTGCAATCGTCACTCAAATCTTTTGTGCTGGTGGGGAATGGTATTCTGCTGGTAGTGAGTATTTTGGCCTGGCTACGGGCTGGTGAGGTGATTCTAAAGGGAGTGAAATTACCGGGGTCTGTCGACGATCTGATGCGGATATCATTCGGGGTTTTGCTTGAAATTCTGGTCTTTGCACTGGCACTCGCCTATCGGATTCACTTACTGGATCGTGAGCGCGAAACCAGCCAGCTGGCTTATATTGCGCAACTCGAAGAAAACCGCCAGCTTATTCGGCGGGCTAATATTGAGTTGGAGAGAAAAGTTGCCGAGAAGACTGAGGAGGTGATTGAAAACCAGCGCCTTCTGGAAATGCAGCGGGAAAGCCAGTTGCGAATTAGTTTTGAAAAACGTATTGCAGAGCTGGAGATGTTAGCGTTACGTAGTCAGATGAACCCTCATTTTCTCTTCAACAGCCTGAACGCGATCGAATACCTCGTTATGAAAGGCAAGGAGAAAGAAGCCTCGCTCTATCTGTCGCGCTTTTCACGATTGCTACGTCTTATCCTGAACCATTCACGAGAAGAAACGATAACGTTGGCCGATGAACTGAAAGCGCTACAATTGTATCTGGATATTGAATCGACGCGGTTTGATGGAAAATTTCGTTACGTAATCGAGGTGGATACCCGCGTTGATACGGCCAATCTGGTGATACCGCCGATGCTACTTCAGCCATTTGCCGAAAATGCTATTTGGCACGGATTGATGCCTAGCTACCAAATCGATAAATGGTTGTTTATTCGGATTTTGCCCAATACACAAGGGCAGATACAGTTTGATATTGAAGACAATGGAATTGGGCGGGAGAAAGCTCAGCAAAACCGGTCTATAAACCGGCAAAAATCGCTGGGCCTGGATATTACCCAGCAGCGTGTTACATTATTCAACCAGCATTATCCTTCCCGTATTTCCATTCAGATTGTCGATATTAAAGCCGATTCGCGTACGGGCACACTTGTCCGAATCACCTACCAGCCTGATGAGTTGACGACAACCGTTGTTTCTTAAACCTTTTCTGTCTATGAAAGCCATTCTTGTTGACGACGAAATCTATGCAACTGAACTACTGGAATTAAAACTACAGAATCTGGGCGTTGAGGTGTTGGCAAAGTTTAACCAGCCTGAAATGGCGATTGACTATATACGGCTAGTTACGTTCGACATTCTCTTTCTGGATATCGAGATGCCACGGATGAATGGTTTTCAACTTTTGGAGCAATTTCCTGGCTTTCAGTTCGACGTGATCTTTACAACAGCATACGATCAATTTGCGATTCAGGCTTTTCAGGTGAGTGCGCTGAATTATTTATTGAAGCCGATTCAGGAAGATGAATTGCGGCAGGCTCTCTGGACGTGGCAACAGCAGCAGGCCAAATACAGGCAGCGTTTGCAGCAAACTCAGACAACAGAAAAATCGCAGGCTGGAGTAGGCGTCCAAAAAACCCGAATAGCCCTCCCGGTTCAGGAAGGATACGAGTTGCTGGACGTAACAGCCATTGTGCGTTGCATGGCTGATGCCAGCTATACGCGGTTTTATTTGAACGATGGGCAAATGAGTCTGATCTGTCGTACGCTCAAAGAGGTGGAAGCCTCACTGGCCGGACATGGATTTGTTCGGGTTCATCAGTCGCATTTGGTGAACCCCACTTATATTCACAAGATTGTTCGGCAGGAGGGAGGGTATCTGGTGATGGCCGATCAAGCGCAGGTGCCTGTTGGTAAACCCAAACGAGACTGGCTGATCGAACAGTTTACTACTATTGAGCGATTATAAAACTGTTCCTGGATTGCTTATTTTCAGAAAAGCGAGTAGATAAATGGAGCCAGCGCTGACCCGGTGGTGAATACGGTAAGTAAACCCAGTAGGAGTAAAACAACAAAAAGTGGTAGAAGCCAATACCGCTTGCGTTCCCGCACAAATAGCCAGAAATCTTTCAGAAATTCCATAGATAAAGGATTTATCGATCACTGATTTTTGAGGGACTGGATTTGCTGGTTCAATTTCAGAGCAATAGGGTTCTGACGATCCTGACGTAACGTTTTTTGAACGTATTTGGTAGCCGCCCTGGCATTGGCAAACTTCAGATAGCCAGCCGCCAACTGATTACTAAGGTCAACGTTGGTGGTGTCTTTACTGTACTGCTGTTTGATACGTACCAGTTGCTTGACAAACGATTGTAGTTCGTTTAAATTAAACCCAGATGGATTATGGCTCGATGCATACTGCAAATAAGGCAATGCTTCGTCGGGCCGATCTTGCTTCAGTAACGTAATAAAGAGCTGCTGCGCTCGCTCAAACGAGTTTTCTAACTGAAAGGCTTTTTTTAGATACGTAACGGCCTGATCGTTACGGTCTAACGTAACGGCCAGTTTTCCGGCCTGGGTGTACAAGCCTGCATCGTGCGGGTATTCCAGTAACAACGCTTCGGTTACCTGTAGCGTTTTAGCTGGATTGTTTGCGTTGGCGTAATGAGCTGCCAGCTGGTTCATTGCATCGTGCCAGCTTATCTGTTTGACTACCAATCCGCCAGCAAGTTGCTCCTCAATAGTTTTAGGCCGTTTTTCTTCGGGCGGCATCGGTTCATTAAAAGGCCACCCTTCCCTCAGAATCATCATTTCATAAGCGCCCTGAAGTGAATCGACGTCGGTAATAGGCATCTGCTGACGTAACTGAGCAAAGCTCAACTCCGGCCGCCCGTCTGTCGTAATGATCCGTCGTTTCTTGAGCGATTCATAAAAAGCATCGGATAGTAAGGCGTAGCCGAACAGATTCGGATGTACGTGTTCCAGCAACGTTTCCTGGCCCAGAATACCATGCGGGGAATGTTGCGCGAAATAGGCTTTCGTATCAACCAACGTAACGTGCGGGTAGCGGTTGGCCAGTGCCTGAATGGTCTGATTCATGGCTTCGGGAGCCCGGAAACGTAGTAAATCCAGCTCTTTTGCCTGAACGTAAGCCTGTTTGGCTTCCTTGAACCGCCCGCTCGCATAGTTGGTTTTTGCCAGTTGATAGTGTGCCTGAGCAGAACGGGCTGGATTGCCCGAAGCACTGACAAATGGTTTTAAATCTTTTTCGTTGCTGACCAGATTACTGATAAAAACCGGAATGTTCTGCTCCGACAACACCTGAAAAAAGTCATTCATATTAGTGGCGAACTGATCGATTCCCTGCTGATAAACCGCCGACTGGTAGGGAATCTGCTGGTCGGCGGCCATCCGCTTCATCAGGTTTTCCCGCAGATCGGGCGATTGACCCGATACTGTTCGTTTGAGGCTGGCCACTACGTTTCCAATCAATTGCATTACCCGATACTCACGAAGTCTGAGCACGAATCGGACTAGTTTTGGACTGCGGGCAATCGAACTTGTCGAGCCTACGCCCAGTGCGCCGTAATATTCGTTGTGACCCGTGTAGACAAGCACCGCGTCGGGTTGATAGGCCGCTAATTCCTGCGCAAAACCAAACACCGTATAGGAATTGACAGCCGTTAAGGCCAGATTGATTATCTCGAATTCCTTCTCTGGAAACGTTCGCGTGAGTCGATACTGAAGCCAGCGATGAAACGAGCCATTGTGCATATACGGATAGCCAATCGTAGTTGATTCGCCCAGAACGAAAATACGTAGCGTTCCATCGGCTTTGTGCTTACGGAACGGTTCAAAATTGCCAAACGTAGCGTTCGCCGTTTCGGTGAAGTATTTCTGTGAGGCAAATTGATTCATTACCAGAAAGCCCGGATGCTGCGAATCCTCAACGAACAGGCGCAGGTCATGCCCATACCCAAACAGACGTAATGCTCCTTCCAGCAGGGCCAGAAAAAGAAAAGGCAACAGCAGGGCAATACCCTTAAAAAGCCGCAACTGCTTCTGGCTTCTTGGCTTCCGGTCGACCGGCGGTGGAGGAGGGGCGGCTGTTTTCTTCATACGATTACGGCTACGTTGGGTCTATCGTCTGGCTTTATTGGTTTGTTCGGTGGGCTTCAGAAAAGGTGCCAGCTGGTTAGCCAGTTTCTGATACCCTTCTGCATTTGGGTGTAGACCGTCCGTAAAAAACGATTCGTCAATCTTGCCATCTCCCTTCAGAAAAACAGATCCCGGATTCGCAAACGTTACGTTCAGCTGCCCCGATGCTTGGGCAATTCCTTTATTAAGCTCCTGAATACGCGGTTCTCCCTGACGACGGGGAAGAATCCCCAACAGCAAGATGCTGGCCGAAGGTTGACGGGTTTTAATCGCATTAACCAAAAATTTTAAGCCTTCAATAATCTCTGTATCGGAGTTCCATTGCAGATTATTGGTGCCGATCATGATAACGACCTGAGCTGCTGCGTAGCCATCCAGTTCGTCGTGATAAACGCGCCACAATACGTTCTCGATTCGGTCCCAGCCATACCCAAAATTTTGGGTGCCCAAAGGTGCTAAAACCGAATTCCACGAATCGCTTCCCCGGCTGATGGGGGCCTGCGGCTGGCCACCCCAATAGTGAGTGATGGAGTTGCCTAAAAACACGATTCGAGGAGCTTTGGTCTTCGCTAACGCAATCATATCCCGATGACGGGTTTCCCAGTCGTAGATAGCTGCATCGCGGAATTGGGTGCAGGGTTTGGTAGTTGTATACGGGCCAACAGGTTCATTCAGAATGCTACGTATCATGGTTTCGTAGGCATCGGCGTAATGTTGCATACCCAGATCGGTCGGGTGGGTACCGTCCACCATGTCGTCCATCCCCAGATTAATGGATGAGTAGGGTAGCAGATAAAGCTGATTGACTCCTTCCGTTTTGAGTTGGGCAAACGCCTGCCGCATCAGCTCATTGGCGTCGGTGTAATAGCGACGGCGGGTAAGATTAAGTGCACCATCGCTATAGCCCGCGTGTTCGACAAGCAGGATTGGTGTGCTGGGCCGTTTTTGACGTAGTGTTCGGACCGATTCAAGAATCCGATTTTTGATTTCTTCGGGCGTAAGACCAACCGAAGCCACCAGATTGGGCAGGCAATCCAGTACGTATAGTTTAGCATCAATGTCGGGGAGTAACTGAACAATTTCCTTCTCCAGTCGCCCATTGCCCGAAAAGGCCAGATTAATCAACGGGCGATCCAGTTTGCGGCCCAGAATGGCTGTCCAGGCCATGCCCGGACGGGACGCACAGGCTCCCTGCGCAATAGACGTACCGTAAACGACAATGGGTTTTTCAATACGGGTGGGTAAGGGTGTGAACGATGCGCCTTGAGGAACGCCAACCTCCAGCCATTTGACTGAATTGTAGAGGGGCAGATACAAGCGATATTCACGACCTTTTTTATGGTATTGGTCGTTCGGTTCGAGGTTTGTGAAACGATACTGGATGGTATCGCCAAAGGAATATTTTCCGGTACACCAACGCCAGTTACCATCGCTGTCGAGGGCGTATAAGTCCACTCCACTAACGCCCGTTGCTGGCATATGTGGCATCGCATGACGACTCGTTACGGCATAACGAATCGTTATTTGGTCGGTGCTGGCTTTAAATCGGATGAGCAAACCGGCACTATTATGTGATAAATCCCAGACGGGCTTTCGAACCTCTTTTTCCGATCGGGCGGGCAGTCGATCGTACGGGCTTTGTAACTCTTTGGACCACCCCTGGCCTTCAATAACCGGAAAGGAGTTCTGAACGGGATTCCACCAGGCGTATTGGGTCGTGTCCTGAGCAGAAACGGTGAGGGATTGATACCCAGCAAACAGGAAGAAGAGGAGTAGATTTCGTAGCATAAATGGAAAAAAGGCGAAGCAAGAGAAAGCTAAGCGATACAATAAGCCAACTGAAGATAGCAATCAATACTAGAATGAGAGCCATATAAAGCTAATAATGATGCCAGCTAACGGCTGGCATCATTATAGAACGTTTAGTAGCCTACGTTTTGCTTCATGTTGACGTTCGCATTCAGCTCATTGATCGGGATGGGCTGGGCATAATCGCTGGCATCGTTCCATTCAATGGCTCCTCCCCGAACTTTCTGGTAATAGGCCGCTTCCTGGGCCCCGATTTTCCATCGACATACATCGAACCACCAGTTAAACTCGCCAAATAGTTCGGCCCAGCGTTCATATTTCAGCGGGTCGTTGCCCAGCACGTTATCAGATGCCATTGTCTTGTCGGTCAGGCTCTTGTAGTCGACGGGCGACGGGGTATTGACCGCATACCCGTAAGCTCGTCGTTTGACTTTGTTGATATATTCGAGGGCTGTGGCGTTGTCGCCGGTTTTGGAGAGTGTTTCGGCGTAAAGCAGATAAATATCAGCTAGTCGTAACCAAAGGATATTATTGCCATTGGCACGATTTACTTCCAGTTCCGTTCCGGCCAGATTAATGTATTTACGAAAACTCCAGGCCTCCATATCCAGCTCGGTAATATCAAGATAATGAGCAATGGGCCGTTTGACGCCACTAACCACCATCGAGTCGACATACGGTTGCAGGCAGGCTACCCACAAACGAGGGTCGACGGTTTTGTTAGCTTTTGCCTGCTGCGATTTCGTTACGTAGGTAGGGTCTACGTTGGCAACATTGGCCGACGTAGTGCCTGATTTGAAATAGTGTCCCAGATTGAACCCGAATCGGCTCAGATTTTTGGCGTGAGGGAACAGGTTTGTCCAGGCAGACGCGATCGGTAATCCGTTGGTCGGGCTTACGTAGGTGGGGGCAATGATCGTGCCGATCATCGATCCCATCGACAGATCGCTGGAACCCGAGTACGACATATCTACGTTGAGATTCAGCTCGAAAAGTGATTCGGAGTTGAACTCGTTCTGCCCATTGAACATGGTTTTGTAGACATCGAACGACACCAGCGATTTACCACTGTTGTTGATTACGTCGCTCAGGTACGTTTTGGCATTGTTCCAGTCCTGCGTATAAACATATACCTTACCCAGAAAACCTTTGACACCCCAACCCGTCACTTTGTGTTTATCGGCATTGGCGGTCCAGGTTTGTTTCCCTAACAGCGATTCGGCATTCTTCAGATCACTGACAATAAAATCCCAGCTTTCTTTAACGCTGGCTCGCTTCACCTGTGTATCACTTAACGAGTTAGCTACCGTGGTGAGAATAGGAATACCCTGTTTATCGCCACCCTGGCCGTTTACGATAAACGACTCTCCCCAGAACGTAGTCAGATAAAAATAATACCAGGCCCTCAGAAAAAGAGTTTGTCCTTTAATCAGGTTGAGGTTGGCGGCATCGGTCGTCGAGGCATTTTTGCCAACCCGATCAATACCCGCCAGTAACGTATTGCAGCGCTGAACGCCCCGCCACAAATGAGGCCAGGTTACAGCCAGATAGCTATCGCTGGGCAACGTATTGTTCTGGCCCATCAGAATCCAGTTTTGCAGTCCCTGCCAGCTCAGGTCACTGGTGTGATCCCACAGATACGTATTGTAGCCACCCATGGCGCGGCCGTAGATGCCATCGGAGTGTTGTGAGGCATAAACGCCAGCGAGTAGTTGCTCCAGATCGGCTACCGTGTTGGGGTAATTGGCGGTAGAGATAGCGGTGGGGTTACTGACATCCACAAAGCTCTCTTTACAGGCGGTTAGGCTTATGAGCAGTACGAAGGGTAAAAATTTGATGAATATCTTCATGATTATAAGCGCTTTTCGATTAAAGATTCAGGTCAACACCAACGGATAGAAGCGATGTGCGCGGGTAGGAGTAGAAAGAATCGATTCCTCTTCCTGTTGTCGCGTTACGTCCGAGCACTTCCGGGTCAAGACCCGAATAGCCGGTAATGGTGAGCAGATTCTGGCCCTGAACATAAATCTTGGCGTTGTTGATCTTCAGCTTTTTCGTTACTGACGTAGGCAGGTTATAGCCAAGCTGTAGATTCCTGAGTTTCAGGAACGATCCACTTTCGACGAAAAAGCTGGAGATACGCGTATAGTTGCCGTTTGGGTCGCGGGAATACGTCCCGTCTGTATTGGTGTAGCCAACCCGAGGCTGATCGGTGAGGCCACCGCCGTTGAAAAAGGAGGTTTTGAAAATATCGGCTGTTGTGTTGTAATCACCAACAAAAAACTGCGTATAATACTTGTTGCCATTGTACACGTCAACGCCCTGAATTCCCTGAAATAGAGCCGATAATTCGAGCCCTTTCCAGCCCAGATTCAGCGTCAGGCCATACGTCATTTTCGGCCATGGATTGCCAATGAACGTTTTGTCGGCGGTGGTGATACGGCCATCACCGTTGATGTCTTTAAAATACAAATCGCCAGCACCGGTAGCGGCTGCCTGATAAAAAACATTGCTTGAAGAGCCTCCGGCAGCAGCGGCCATTTCCTGCGCTTTTTTGTTGAGTGCTGCTACGTCCGCATCGTTCTGGAAAATACCCAGCACCTGATAGCCATAGAACTGACTCATGGTTTGACCCGCCTGCGTACGGGCCACTACGCTTTCCAGATAATCACCTGCTGATCCGTCGTTAATGGGGTTATTGTTAGTACCATCCAGTTGTTTTACCAGATTTCGGTTGAAGGCCGCATTCGCTGAAATATCATACGTAAATGCTCCTTTTTTACCCCGATAATCGATGGCCAGTTCGAGCCCCTTATTGCTCATCTGACCAATATTGGTGTAGACGTTGGTGGTGCCGAAACCCGCGGAATTGGCTACCGGTACCTGATAAATCATGCCCTGGGTTTGTCGGCTATACCAATCGACTGTAATATTCAGGGCATTACGTAGCAAACCTATGTCCAGGCCAATGTCGGTCTGAAGTACTTCTTCCCATCGGATATTCTGATTCGCCAACTGCGCGGTGAGCGCATAGCCTTTGGTCCGGGTGCTGCCATCGGCCAGACCCATTGCGTTGGTACCGCCCGATCCGCCGTAGGAGTTTTGATACGTGTACTGAGGAATATTGCTCGTACTACCCAGCTTACCATAACTAGCTCTCAGTTTCAGGTTCGAAACCACCATCAGATTGTCGCGCAGGAAAGCCTCTTCGCTTATTTTCCAGCCGATGGATGCGGAGGGGAAAACCCCGAACTTATTGCTGGGGCCGAACCGATCCGAACCATCTCGCCGGATATTGGCCGTAAACAGGTATTTGTTGGCATACGTATAGTTGATACGTCCAAACTGCGACAGTAACCGAACCTGAGGAAATTCTCCTCCGGCTGCTACGTAGCTGGAGGGGGTAGTGGTCAGGCCCAGATTATAGGTTTCGTATGGGAAGCCCTGCGCCGATGCATTCAGCGAACTGAGGTCCGACTTATACGATTCGTAGCCTACCATCGCTTTCATGTCGTGCTGACCAAACGTTTTGCCGTAGGTCAGTACGAAGTTGGCCGTCAGGTTTCTGGTGTTGTTGTTTTCACGACTGAGCGATGCAATACGGTTGGCTACAATACCATAATCGTAGGCCTCATTGAAGCGTTTATTGACGGCATTATAGATAGACGCGCCAAAGGTTGATCGGAAGTTTAAGCCGGGAATAATTTCCCAATCGGCATACAGGTTCCCTTCCAGCGCAAAAGTCTGATTCAGGATGTGTTGCTGGTATTCCTGCCCCACCAGATTAGGTCCGCCGAAAAAATTGCCTGTTTTGGCCCAGCCGCCATAGGGATTGGTATCGTCGTAGACACCAACAACGGGCGCTGATCTGAACGGATAGCTGGTTGTGACGGTAGGGTTGGTGCGGGTAGTCCAGGCATAGAGTGTTTCGCCGACCCGAAACTTTTTATTGATCCGGAAATCGGCGTTGGAACGAAGACCAATCCGATCGAACCAGTTATCGATCATCGTACCGCCTTCACGCTGATAGTTGGCCGATAGATAATAGTTGGTTTTGGCCGACGCGCCTGACAGAGAGAGCGAATAGCTTTGTTCGAGGCCATTGGTGTAAATCTGGTCGACCCAGTCGACGTCGGGTAGGCTATTAGGATCGCCCCAACTGTTGGTCGCTACGCCAAATGCTTTTTTTGCCGTAAAGTATTCGGAAGTATTCAGCAACTTATACAGATTGAGCGGTTTCCGAACGCCGTAATACGCATTGAAATTGATGTTCATTTTGTCGATACCCTTACCACGTTTGGTGGTGACGAGCACCACCCCACCGGCGGCCTGAGCCCCATAGATGGAAGCTGCACTGGCATCTTTCAGAATTTCAATCGATTCAACATCCTGTAGGTTAAAGTTATTGCCCGAACTCATCCGAATACCATCTACGATATATAAAGGCGACATACCGCCAATGGAGCCAAGCCCCCGGATAACAATGTCTGAGCTAGCCCCTGGTGAGCCATCATTACGGGTTACCTGCACTCCGGCCGCGCGACCCTGTAGGGCTTCGTTGATGCTTCGGACGGGCAGGTTTTTTACTTCGTCGGCCTTTACGGAGGAGATAGACCCGGTCAGGTCCGATCGCTTTTGCGTACCATAACCTACTACTACCACTTCGCTCAGATTTTTAGTGTCAGTTGCCAGGCTAACGTTAATTGTCGATTGGTTTCCAACCGTTACTTCTTTGCTAGAGTAACCAATAAAGCTAAAAATCAGTACGTTGTCGTCAGTGAGGAGCGCCATGCGGAACTGGCCGTTGGAGTCGGACGTAGTGCCCCGGCTGGTTCCCTTTACGACGATACTAACACCCGGCAATGGTTTGCCCGCGTCGTCGGTAACGGAACCCGTGACGATACGGTCGAGCGAGGAACCAGTGCTGGCAAGGGCCAGTGTATTAATCCGGGACATCAGTTCCTGGTTTAGAATAATATGGCGGCCTTTTATCTGATACGTTAGCTGGAGAGGCTCCAGCAGTTGAGCCAGTACGTCGGTGAGCAATTGGTTGCTGGCGTTGAGCGACACACGCGTATTCAACTGAACCAGAGCCGACCGATAGGCAAAGCGTACGTTTGCCTGGCGCCCTAACTGGTTCAGTATGGTTCTGGCGGTCTGATTGGTTGCCTGCAAAGAAACTCGCTGCTCCGAAATCTTCTGGGCTTCAACGGGCCTGGCAATGGCCAGTCCAGCGATGAGCGAAGCGAGTATTAACTGATAGACCGTAAATTTCATAAAGCGGTACAACAGACTAAGCGGTTGTCGAAGTTCTTTCATACTTTTACTTGTTTTTGGCTGTTTTGCGTTTAGGAATGGGCAAAAAACACCCTGACTCATTCAAAAAATGAGGTGCATACAGGGGGAATCTGGAGCCAGTGATGCCGGAATCATCACTGGCTTTTTCTGTACATTGTGGGCTGGTTAGTGCATAGGCGGAGCGGTTAGCGGTTGTGGTTAATTAGAATAGGTGAGCAATTACTGGCAGCCCTTGCTGTGAATGACAACCTGGCCGTCCAGTATTTCATACGTGGCGCCAATGGTCTGGCAGATTACGTCCAACTGCTCGTGCATACTTTCGTTGGAAAACGTCAGATTGACCAGGCAAGCCGACAGGTTTTCTTCATCGAAGATGATTTTAATACCATAGGTTTTGCTGATTTGGGAAAAGATTTTGGTGACGGGTGTATCTTCAAAAAACTGTTCCCGATTAACGTTATCGGGGGCTATCGCCCTGGGCTTCTCTACCAGCGCTTTCATCAACTGCCTGTCGGCCAGATTATAGGTCATCTGCTGATTGGGTGTCAGAATAATTCCCTGAACCTGTTGCCCTTTGTTTTTGGTCGACCGTTCATAATCCTGTTGTTTGTATACCGATACACGCCCAGTCTGCACAATTACCATAACTGATTCTTCTTTCTCAAAAGCACGTACCAGAAAGCTGGTTCCCAGGACTTTCGTGACAGTCTGGTTGGCGTAAATGAGGAAAGGCCTGGCAGGGTTCTTCGTTACGTCAAAGAAGCCTTCACCGTCCAGATAAACGGTTCGGCTGGTCGCCGAAAACCGTTTCGGATAACTCAATCGGCTGTTGGGCTGCAGTTTTACAAGACTCCCATCGCAGAGTAAAACGGTCATAGCCTGATCGCTCGTATTGATTTTTTCCTGTAAAGAATCGCCAGCGGTTTGGGTAAGATGAGCGTATGACTTTTCCTGTATCTGGTCGGAAGAATATATGAATAGCCCGATTCCTAACCCGAGAATCACAAGAACAGAAGCGGCAATGGCCCAGCGCCATCTGGAAAACGCAGGCAGTGGTATAACGGGTATTTCTGCTGTTTCGTCACGCCGTTCGGCCGCCTGGTGCATCAACCGCTGCAACTCACTGTCAATGCGGGCTTCGGTGGCGTTGTCCTGATAATAATTCTCTAAGGTATGCGCAAGTTCTTTGGCCTGTCTGACAACGTCGGCCCGGTCGGGGTTTTCCTGTAGCCACTGTTCCCAAAAAGCAGTGGCCTGGGGCGAGGTACCGTTGACCCATTGACGAAATGACTCGTCGAACAGAAAATCTTCGGCATTGTAGAGCTTATACTTCATAAGAGAGCCAATAGCACAGGATTGCTTCTGACTCTATAGTGCTATTTTATACCCGGCAATACTCAAAAAAATAGAATTTTTTTTGCCTAGAATCTAATTTCCTTGTTTCTAGGACTTTGAGAAGTACAGCAACAGGAGCGAAAGCAGCAAATCGGGCGACCAATGGCTACGTAGTTCTTTGAACGTACGATGGAGCAGATTAGCCACGCTCTGCCGCTCCATGCCCATAATCTGCGCGATTTCGCTGTTGTCGAGGTTCTGATAAAATCGCAGGTAAAGCACTTCCTGCTGCCGTTTGCTGAGTCCGGCCATCAATCGACGTAGTAGCTGTTCCTGCTCTGTATGAATTTCCTGATCAATAATCTGATCTTCAATGGAAAGGGTTTGCTCGGTGGCGTTTTCTTCGGAGTCGTCGAGGTGGATCGGTGCGTGCTGCGACCGGCATTTTAACAGCTTGTAACGTAGTGCTTTAAGCAGGTAGGTTTTTACAAAAACGGCATTGCCTACTGTTTCCCGATGATCCCATAAATCAAGAAAAAGATCCTGAATGGTATCCCAAACCAGTTCTGAGTCAGTAGTTAGCCGTAAGCCATAGTTATATAGCCCAGGATAATGTTTCCTGGCCAGTTCTCCCAAGGCCCGTTCGTCCCCGGCTTTGAACCGTCGCCATAATTCGTCGGGCGGCAAATTTCGATAACCAGCTGTTGTAAAACGTTCCAAGTGCTATAGTCTATGTCTACAGACGCTAAAGGCTACTAATATGATTTTATATTGATCGAATGTAAAATTTATTGAGCAAATCTTAACAAATAGGGCGGTTTTGTTGAAAACGGAGCTACGTTGAGTATTCAACTGGTTATCACAAATCGGACGTATTGTCGCTAGTAGGAATGCTGTCCAGTAGCGTACGGGGCTGTCCGTTTCTGGACAGTTTCTGCTACGTATCTATTCTCAAATAACCTCTTCTACGAGCCAGAAAGCCATTCTTACTGTTTGGCAAGGCATTTGTTTAGCAAATAATAATCTAATGCTAATCGAACTATGGGTAGAGCCTATCTGGGGGAGTTTGAGGAACTGGTTTTGTTAACAGTAGCGGTACTGGAGGGCGACGCGTATGGTGTGGCAATAGCCTCAGAACTAAAGCAACGGACCAACCGTACCATTAGCCTAAGCGGAGTACACATTGCTTTGTATCGACTGGAAGAAAAAGGATTTGTTCAATCTGAGCTGGGTGGGGCTACAACAACCCGTGGTGGACGCCGAAAGCGATTATTCACCATGACAACGGCAGGCAAGCAGACGTTAGGCGAAATGCGGGAGGTACGTAATCAACTCTGGGAGTCAATACCAAACCCTTCGCTGACATGACCAATCATTCTCTACCGCCTGCCTGGGCCGATCGTTTGCTGGGTTGGTTATGTCCACCCCAGCTACTGGAAGAATTGATCGGTGATCTGCACGAGCAATTTGCCGATGATGTCGTTCGCGTAGGTGAGCAAAAGGCCCGGCAACGCTACGTTCTGGAAGTACTTAAATTCTGCCGACCGTATTTTTTGAAACGGCGCGCTGCCGACTTAACCCGGCAGGTTGCGCATCCAGTCGAAGACACGTATCATCAGTCAACATCATATCCGCCATTCTTTTTATTACATCCTGATATGCTTCGTAATTATCTAAAAATAGCCTTTCGAACCCTCTGGAGAAGCAAAGGCTACACGGCCATCAACGTAGTAGGACTCTCCGTTGCTTTTTGTGTCTGTACGTTTCTGTTCCTGATGGTCTATCGTCAATTAACATTCGACTCGTTTCATCGGGATGGAGAGCGTATTTTTCAGACCTACCGTTTTTCGAATTATCCCGATAAGCCTAAACGGACAGCTGGTATGCCGATGCCTTTTACTCCGGCTTTAAAAACAGAATTTCCCGAAATCGAAGCGGCAGCCAGATTATTATCCTCGGGAAGCTTGATAGAGTACAAAGGCCGGTTATTCGAAAAGGCGCTACGTTATACAGACGCTGATTTTTTGACCGTATTTTCGTTCCCCATGATTCGGGGTGATCGGGCCGTGGCGCTACGTGACTTAAGCAGTATTGTGCTGAGCGAAACCACGGCTAAAGCCATATTCGGCACTGAAAATCCAATCGGTAAAACATTGTTACTGGGTACCGAAGGCAACCAGCAGCGGTATAACGTAACGGGTATTATGGCCGATGCGCCCGATAATTCGTCCATCGATTTTGATGTGCTGATACGTATCGAAAACTCACCTACCTACAAGGAGTCGAAGGATCAGTGGGACGCTTTTTCTCATCCCGTTTTCTTGAAGCTGGCTCCTGGCGTAGACCAGACATCGCTTGAAAATCGCCTAAAGACATTTACTCAGAAATATTTTACGTCTGATATTGATGGTCTGAAGAAAAAAGGAGCCAAACCAGACGAGCGGGGCGATTTATACGCGATTCGTTTACAAAAACTAGCCAATGTTCACTTCGATACCGACATTGCAGGTTCTGGCGCTCCCGTGGCCATTGTGTATGCGTTGTCGGGGATTGGTATTTTTATTCTCCTAATTGCCTGCATCAATTTCATAAATCTGAGCATAGCCCGTTCGTTTACCCGTGCTCGTGAGGTGGGCGTTCGTAAGTCATTGGGTGCCCTGAAAAAGCAATTATTTATGCAGATATGGGGCGAGTCGACCTTAATCTGCTTCGTTGGTTTTCTGGTTGGTTCGCTGCTGGCGTATTTGCTGGTTCCCGTTTTCAATGCACAGTTCAATGCGAAAATCAATTTGATTTATCTGCTAAAGCCAGGTGTTATTGTGGGTATACTAGCCATGTTTATACTCGTTACGTTAGTGGCTGGTGGTTATCCTTCCTGGCAGATGGCCAAGTTCAATACCGTGGAGGTTCTAAAGGGAAAGGTAGCTATAAAACGGCCAGGTTTTCTGCGAAACTCGTTGATTGTAACACAGTTTACGATTTCCTGTTTGCTGACGTGCTGTACTATTTTTGCTATTCAGCAAGTCAATTTCCTGCGAACAATGCCATTGGGCTTTGAGAAAGAGCAGGTCATCAGCATTCCGGTTGGCAATAAATACAATGGCCGTCAGTTACTACAACGCCTGCGGAATAAGCTGGCCAACGATCCTACCATCCTGGCTATTTCGGGGTCTGGTGTCAATCTGGGCCGAGGTAAGGACGGAAGCGTATCGCGCTCCACGATGGGCTTTACATATAAAGAGAAAGAGATTTCGACCGATTGGCTGCTCGTCGACTACGACTACTTAAAAACACTCAATATCAAATTATTAGCTGGCCGGGAGTTTAGTCCTGCTTATCCATCTGACTCACTGGATCGCGTCATTATCACGGAAAGTATGGCCAAAATGATTGGCGAAAAAGATCCGGTTGGCCAGTTTTTTCAGACCGATTCAGCCGGAACCAAATACCAGATTATTGGCCTCATCCCAGATTATCATCTCTATTCGTTGCAGAACGAGAAAGCACCCATCACGATGCACTTGTCGAACACGGAATCGATTAGCTACATCTTTGTGCGGGTAACGCCACAAAGTCTGAACAGTTCCATGGATAAACTGAAGGGTATATGGAGTGAGATTGCGCCCGGCGCCGATTTTATCGCGTCCTTTCTGGATAAAAATATTGATGCGCTATACCGTAATGAAGAATCGATTTCCAGAGTTTTCAGCTTCGCATCGGGGATTGCCATTTTGTTGTCCTGCCTGGGTTTGTTTGCTGTAGCTTTAATGGTGATTGAGCAACGCACCAAAGAAATTGGCGTTCGGAAAGTGCTGGGAGCCAGCATTCCCGGTATTGTTCTGTTACTCTCGCAGGACTTTGTTAAACTGGTTCTGATTGCACTCGCTATTGCGTCGCCGTTGGCCTGGTTTTTCATGCAGAAATGGCTGGATAGTTATTCGTATCGGATCACGATAAGTTTGTGGGTTTTTGTGGGCGTAGGCGCTTCTGCCATACTTATAGCGCTGGCAACCGTAAGTTTCCACAGCATCAAAGCGGCTCTGATGAATCCTGTGAAATCGTTACGTTCTGAGTAATTTTTGCCGGCAGAAAGGGCTATGGCCTTTCTGCCGTAGCCTGATTTGGTAAGATCGGAGTAAGAGTTTTGTAGTGTGCTCTTTTACTACATCGAGTTGTTTTCCACTCGGGAGTACTACAAGCAAACGAAAACTCAATCTCTACCTATTATGCTGATTCGTTATGGCGTTGCATTAAGTTGTTTTTTCGGCGCACTGGTCGTACAGGCCCAGCCAAATCCAGCGCGACCAGATCTCTGCCAGGGGGCGTATTTTACCGAAGAACAGGGAGCTGAGGCTTTGCGCACCTTCGCCGGAACGTATCACGATAAGGCGACCTGGGAAAAACGCGCTGGCCTGATTCGACAAGGCATTCGCGAGGGAATGAAGCTGCCCGCAAAGCCCGCATTTGCGCCACTCAAACCCATTCGGCATAGTCTACGAAAACTGAATGGCTATACAGTAGAGAACGTAGCGTTTGAAAGCATTCCTGGCTTCTGGGTTACGGGTAATCTGTATCGTCCCTTGAAGACTACTGGAAAGTCGGCCGCTATCCTTTGTCCACACGGGCACACGGCTAATCAGGATGCTCGTTTTGTTGAACAAACCCAGCAGCGATGTGCAACAATGGCACGAATGGGAGCCGTTGTATTCGTTTATGACATGCTTGGTTATGGCGATTCGAAACAGTGTACCCATAAAGTTCCGAAGGCATTAACGCTACAAACACTGAATGGACTGAGAGCCCTTGATTTTCTGACTAGTCTGCCAGACGTTGATACGAAGCGAATTGGTATGTCGGGTGAATCGGGTGGGGGAACGCAAACGTTTTTGCTGACAGCACTCGATCAGCGTATCCACGTATCGGTGCCAGTGGTTATGGTGTCGTCGTACTTTTTCGGCGGTTGTGTTTGTGAGAGCGGTATGCCGATCCATAAACGACCAACGCACCAGACCAGCAATGTAGAACTAGCTGCACTGGCCGCTCCACGGCCTATGTTGTTGGTGTCGGATGGGAAAGACTGGACAAAGCATACACCTGAAGTAGAGTTCCCCTATATACGTACCATTTACGGCTACTACGATGCAACATATCGGTTGGAGAACGTACATCTGCCGGCCGAAGGGCATGATTATGGCCCGAACAAGCGCATTGCTGCCTATGCATTTCTGGCTAAGCAGCTGCAGCTAGATCTGAATCGCGTTCTAAAAGATGGGAAAATTGATGAATCCATCAATACGTTGTTAAAACCAGACGAGTTACAGGTATTCAACGCTGACCATCCCCGGCCTGCCAGTGCCGCCATGGGCGACGATGCGGTTATGGCTTTGCTAAAATAGGTTTTGTAGTGACGGTCAGAACGTTGACAGTAATCCTATTTAGTGAGCTGTAAACTGGCACAAAATTAATTGTAGTGATAGTCTACGGAATTTGTAGAAAATTGTGGACATGATTGATTGCGTTAAAAGTGTAATTTGTTGATTATCAGTATATGGCATGAAAATGGCCCAGTGGGAGGGAGTCAAATACATTACTAACACGCAAAACCACAATAAATCATGGCAACGTTTGGAGAACGAATCGCAAATTTTTTTGGTGGCATAGATACCGAAACTCAGGAAGGGCTACAAAGCTTGTTTGTTAATGAACTGAAAGACATTTATTATGCCGAGAAACAGGCCATAGATGCACTGGGCGAGCAGGCCGATGCCTCCACAACGGATGAAGTACGGAACGCTTTCCTGCTGCATCAGAATGAGACACGCAACCAGGTATCGAGGCTTGAGCAGGTTTTCAACAGTATTGGCATTGATGTAGAAGAGGGTTCCTGCGATGCCATCGACGGACTGGTAGATGATGCACAACGTATTGTATCAAATACGGATTCTGGCTCGCTAACCCGTGATGCCGGGCTGATCATTGCCGGTCAGAAAATAGAGCACCACGAAATAGCGGCCTATGGGTCAGTTGTTACATTGGCGCAGGTTCTTGGCTATCAGGAAGCTGCCCGACTCCTACAGCAAACGCTGGACGAAGAGAAAAATGCGGATAAAAAATTAACCATCTTGGCGGAGTCGTTCATAAACAATCGGGCCGCTTCTGAGAGCGACGATACGTATCGGAATGATCGGGATCGGACCGATTATACGGAGCAGCGTAGTGTTGTTAACCCAGATGGTACCCGCTACGATACGGGCAGTTCAACCACAAGAGGTGATTCATTTACGATCTGAGCAGATAGTCAGTGACAAAAAAGTCCCTTCATTCGTGAATGAAGGGACTTTTTTGTCACTGACTCTGGAAAAGAACCTTAGTTTGAATAATCAGTATCTTCTGGATCGTCTTCAGTACCGTCGTTATTACCTAGTGAGTCGCCATTGCCATAATTATCGACATCGGGTTCCATGTTAGGGCTACCTGATGCGGCTCCTGTTCCTTTGTTGATCGTGGCTGAATCCTGCTCGTCGGTTGGCGTTGTTGGCATCGAATGAGCATCGCCCGACAGATCAGTCGGACTATAGTCGTCGTTTAACATGCCAGCTTCGTCGGGTGTTTGCATCGGCCCATCTGTATCAGGGCGGTAGGTTTGGGACTGGCCATTGAGCATGGCATCCTGATTCGTGTTTTCCATAAAGTTGAGAAGAAGTAATGTAGCGCTCATGGCCCACGCGATCGATAATTGGTGAGCCATGAGCTAATTGTTACGTATTAACCGCGTGTAAATACTTCCCAAAGCCGGTTGTTCAGCTTGCCGATAGACATTTTGATGTCCTGGGTGGACGTATGAACTGTAAAAGCAGCAAACTGATTCGTTGACGACGGAAGGGGTTCAATCCGAATGCTGCGACTGGCTGACCAGCGTTCGGCTAAGCCACGTACGGAAGCTGTTAACCGCACGCCCGCATCCAGTAGCGTGATCTGACAATTCTCCGGGAAATGCGCCAAATCCTGAGCGAAGCGTTGTAGTTGATTGGCATCGAACCACGACAACGTTGGTACGTGCAGTTGCGTTGTTTTACGGTCCTTACGTAAGAGGAGTCGTAAGGATAAGGATGATTTGCCACTCGATGTTCCTGCCAGCACCTGAAGGTCGAGAATTTCCAGAGGGGCTGTTTCGGAAGCAGTAGCCAGTTCAATATTCATAGGGAGAGATGAGGGAAAATGTGTGAAGAGTAAACCGAACAAAGATATGGCTTGTTTTCTCTTCTTTACACATAGATCATCTTCCGACTCATGCCACCGTCCACTACGAAGTTCTGACCGGTGATAAAATTATTTTCCGGCGCGATTAAAAACAGAATCATCCGGGCAATATCGTCGGCCAGACCTACTCGTCCCGCTGGGTGCTGGGCGTGATCTTCGGGGCGAAGTTCGTCTGATTTGGCTTTGGATTTTTTCTTTAAGGCCGTTACGTCGATCCAGCCGGGGCTAATAGCGTTTACCCGAATATCGGGTCCAAGACTAACGGCGAGTGAATGGGTAAGAGCCAGAATGCCCCCTTTGCTGGCAGAGTAGGGTAACGTATCAGGTTCAGACTGAAAAGCCCGTGTTGACCCCATATTGATGATACTGCCTTTTTGCAAGGCCAGGTATTGGGCCGTATGCTTGGCACAGAGAAAAGACCCTGTCAGGTTGGTACCAATAACCCGATTCCATTCATCAAGTGTTAATCGATCAATTGATTTTTCGATCATAATAGCCGCGTTATTAATTAACGCATCGATCTGGCCAAAATGCGAAAATGTTTGCTCGGCTGCTTTACGAACATTTACCTCGCTGGAAACATCGCAGCTTACGAAGAGAATCTGGGCCGATGAGGCTTTAAACGCTTCTTTAAGTTCGGCTAACGCTTCGGTATCCGATTCCCAGATTGCCACTCGATAGCCATGTGTAAGTAAATACTGTGTGGTTACGCGACCAATACCCTGGCCGCCACCGGTGATGATAGCTGTTTTCATAGAAGTTGGATAAACCCTAGAAACGTCCAAATCGTATAAGATTGGTAACACAATTTGATGATATTAGGTTAAGTAAGCCGTATCCTTATCGAACGGGCTACTTTTGCTCCATGCTTCGAATTGCTTTTTCGCCGGTTTATCGGCTCCGTTTACCTGAAGGCCATCGCTTTCCCATGCTTAAGTATGAATTAATTCATGAGCAGTTGCTGTATGAGGGTACTTGTACGGAGGCTAACTTTTTTGCGCCCCTTCCGGTTGACGATCGCTGGGTCTTGGGCGTACATACAGCGGAGTACGTTACGGCTCTAAAAACACAGACCGTATCACCGTCGATGATGCGTCGGATTGGGTTTCCGCTTACGCCTGAGCTTATTGAACGCGAATGGATTATTACGCAGGGAACAATTGACTGTACGCAGATTGCTTATCGGGACGGCATCGCTATGAACGTAGCGGGAGGAACGCACCATGCCTTTCCGGATCGGGGAGAGGGATTCTGTCTTCTGAATGATGTTGGGGTTGCGGCTCACTATCTGCTGGAGACGAAGCAGGCAAAAAAAATACTCGTCATCGATTTAGATGTGCATCAGGGCAATGGCACAGCGGTTATGTTTCAGCAGGAGCCTCGCGTTGTTACGTTCAGTATGCATGGAAAAGACAACTATCCGCTTCGGAAAGAGCAGTCTGATCTGGATATTGAGCTGCCCACAGGAACCGACGACCAGCTTTATCTAACGACACTGTATGATACGTTACCGGGTCTAATCAAGCGGGAGCGCCCCGATTTTTTGTTTTATATCTCAGGGGTAGATATTCTGGAGTCTGATCGGTTAGGCAAATTACAGGTGAGTCGGGCAGGGTGCCGGGAGCGTGATGTGTTTGTTTTCGAACAGGCTCTCCAGTTTGGTTTGCCGATTGTAGTGTCAATGGGAGGGGGGTATTCGCCCAGGTTGACGGATATTGTCGAAGCGCACTGCAATACGTATCGGGTGGCAACAGATTTATTCTTTTAATAACAAAACAGGTCGTCTTACCTGAGTAAAACGACCTGTTTTGTTAGATGGGCACTTGGTAACGGTGTGGATAAAAGCTATACAAAGCTAGTTTGCTCCGGTTTGGTGGGCAATACCCTAATCCGGGTATTTTGTGGTTACAAACCCATATCGACGGCGAAACGAACTAACTCAACAACGGTACTTACGCCGAGTTTGGCATGTATATTTTTGCGGTGCGTTTCTATTGTATGCTGGCTTAGGTGAATCCTGTCGGCAATTTGCGGGCTGCTTAAACCCTCCTTTATATAACGAATGATCTCTACCTCCCGGGGCGACAGCTTGTATTTCTTCAGAAAAATATCGCCGGAATGATTACTAAACTGCTTTTCGTCGGCTAGCTTGGGGTCGAAGTAGGGGATTCCGGTAGCAACCGATCGGATGGCCGTTAAAAGTTCGTCTTTGGTAGAGGTTTTGAGCATATAGCCCATAGCTCCGGCTTTTCGGAAGTCATCGATGTGGCGTTTATCGCCATACATAGTCAGAATCAAAATCTGTTGCTTGCCAAGCTGCGTCGTCAGTTGTCGGGTTAATTCAAGACCATCAATTTCGGGCATATTAAAGTCAATGATCAGCACGTCGGGCTTCAGCTTAATGACCTGATCAATGGCTTCACGGCTGTAATAAATATGGCTTAGAATCGAAAGGTCAGGTACATCGGCCAGCATCAAACCAAGACCATCGCTGAAGAGTCGATGATCATCAATGATTACTATTGTTGTTCGATTGGATTCTGGTTGAGTCATAAGGAACGTCGAGCATAACAATATAACTCTCTTCGTTACTATCTGTTATGAACTCGGCCTGCAGGTATTCGGCGCGATAATTTATGTTTTTTTGCCCGATTCCTGTCCTTATTTGATCAGAAAAAAACGTACTTCCAGGATTAGTAGCCAATGGTGTTTCGATTAGTATACTTAACTGCTGTGGATGGTAGCCTAATTGAACGATTGCCATACCTTCTCCGCCGTGTTTAAGCGCGTTCTGTACCAGCTCAGCAATGATTCGATAAACAACCAGCTCGCGTTCGGGTTTCAGACGACAAACGGTACCGAACAGGATAAACTCGAAATTTATTCGGGATGAGCTGTTGACCCGTTTAACGAGTTGAGCCACTACGTCTGGCAACGGGTACTTTTCAAATTCAATGGGCATCAGATCGTGGGTAATCGTTCTGAGATCATTGCTGGCTTTATCAATCAGGTCATAGGCACGTATCACTTCCGGAATACTGGCTACGTTCTCAATACGTTCTTTCGCTAATTCCAGCGACCCTTTAATGGTGGCTAAGGTATTGCCCAGATCGTCGTGCAGATCGCGGGCAATACGTCGACGTTCTTCTTCCTGCGTGGCCAGCGTATTACGTAGCAGTCGACGTTGCTGGGCAAGTTTCCGTTGATTGTAGGATATGATTGCGAAGGAAATGATGCCAAGGCCGATGAGTAAACCGGCCAGCCAGAACCACCAGCGTTTCCAGAACGGGGGTTGAATATGAATATGTAGTTCTGTGATGGGGGTAAACCGGCCTCCGGCGTCAATAGCTTTAGCCTGAAAGACGTAGTTGCCGGGCGAGAGATCGGTATAGCGCACCTGATTGGCATCCGTCAGCGGAATCCAATCCTGATCTATATCCAACAACCGATAAAAAAACTGATTTTTACCATTGCTGAAATAGTCGAGAGCGGCCAGGCCAATTGTAATGGTATTCTCTCGGTAAGAAAGCTGTACCTCTCGGGTTTCGCCAATAAATCCCTGCGATTTGTAGGGCTGATTGTTAACCTGAAAATTGACAATTCGGACAGGAACATTTGCCCGGAATGCTTCCAGCTGATCTGGTATAAAGTGATCCAGTCCATGAACGCCCCCAAAATAGAATGTTCCATCTGAACCGATCAGGGCAGCATGGCTATTATATTCCCGACCTTTCGTCGAAATTAAGGGACTGAATGAATGGTTGTCCGGCGAAAATTTAACCAGACCGTTATTGGTACTAAGCCAAAAACGCCCTTTTCGATCTGGAAGTAGCTCATAAATGACATCGTCGGGTAATCCATCCCGAATGGTGTAGGTCCGAGCCGCCCGCTTCGAAGCCGGGTCAAAACGGACCAGCCCCCGATCTGTGCATAGCCATAAACAACCACGAGCAGGATCAGGATGAATAGCCATGATGTTGTAGCCCGGCAACGTAGTGTATTGATAAATAAGGCGCCCTTGTTCATACATATAGACAACCAGGTCCTGATCCCGACGGCTTGCATAAAGTAGTTTCGTGGATGGGTCGAAATATAGACAGCCAAAATAAGTACCGTTCGGATCGGTCCGGCTGATAGGCTTCAAATCAGGATTGAGTAAGAATAGCCCCCCATACGTAGCATTAATGAATCGTTTATCGAGTAGCTCATAGAGGCCACGGGAGAAATGGCAATCAGGATCGTTACAAAGCGAATTCTGAATGGAGATAAAACGATCGCTCTTTCGATCGTATTGAAGAAGGCCACGCAAACTGGCTACCAGAATTCGGTCGTCTTTTGTTCGGATAATATGGCGGACATTATCTTCGGTTGTAACGCCATGATCCAATGTATAGGCGCGTATGGTTCCGTTTTTAGGATTATATAAACGGATGCCACCATCTACAGTACCGATCCAGATTTTGCCATCATTGTCTTCGCATAGCCCTCTGATCGGGTGATTATTAAGGTCGGTAATATCGATCGGATTATCCGGGATTGTTTCAATCATATACGCATTGGGATAAATAACGTCTACCCCGAATGGATCACTATTGGTCCAGACCAGTCCCAGATTGTCGACGTATACGGCAGCAACCTGATTGGTCAATAATGAATTGGCGCTGGTAGAGCCGGGTGTTATTTCCCGCAGCAACCTCGTTTTATTGGGATCATATAGCCAGATACCTAGCCCTTCTGCCCCAATCCACCAGTTCCCGTTCTTATCTTCATCCATACTGACAAGCCGAAAGTTGGTGATGTTCGGTCGTATAGGATGGTGTCGAATCAATTGGGTTAACGTAGCGTCGAATTCAAGAATGCCATCTGGCCCTGCCAGACAGTAATTGCCATAATGCGGACCCGGTTTCTGGCAACGATGCAGTGATTGAAATAAGAGCGACTTCCGGGCCGGAGCAATGGCCTGATTGCTAAAAGACTGATCGGTTGACTGACCCGTCAGGAAGGTTTTAAGCTGATGGGTTTGGTAGTTGTACGTAGCAAAACCGGCAGGTAACAGGTAAACCAAAAACGTTTCGTTGGGGTGAAGGTCAATCCATTCAGTAGTAATGCTGAATTTGGGTTTTATGGATGGATTGATACGTTTTTTTTGGCCTGTCAGGTAGTTGAGTCGCATAATACCTTCCTGATTGCTGGCGTACCAAACCGTTGAGTCATCCGCAAAAAAAGGTTCCTGGAGGGCTGGCAGGCGTTTCCCCTGAGCATCAGTGGCGTAAATACGACGGAACGTATCAGTACGTCGGACGTATTGATTGAGACATTCTTCGGTACCGACCCACAGATCGCCGGAGGGAGCTTCGACAATACCACGGACTTCACCTTTTCCAATCGTTGTAGAATCCTGCTCATCAAACAGGTAATTGGTAAAGCGGGCTCCATCAAATCGGTTCAAACCATTTTGACTACTAATCCAGACAAATCCACGCGAGTCTTTCTTAATGTAATAGCAGGATCCTTGCGTTAGGCCATGACTAGTTGTCAGATGACGGATAGAAAAAGGAGATTGTGCCTGGCTAGTATACGTTAAAAGGAATAATGCAAAAAATAACCAGCGCATGAGCGTATAATGATAACAGGAACGACCATAAAACTAAGGTAGAAAGCTGGTTTGTGAAATACCCGGAAAACGGTATCGGTTTGTTTCTGGCTGCTTGTTTGACAGAATTCGGTCGTATCTTGCTCCGTTAACTAAGTAGCCGATCAGCATGTCCCGCCCGTTTTATTCATCAGGAAAATAACGTAGCAGGCCATAGGTATAAGTTTGTTACGTTGTTGAGCCCATATGAAACAGAATATTGTCAAAACCCGTCTAAAAAATAACCAGCCTGTTTTAGGCATTCTTTCGAACAGTACCGACCCTACAGTTGCCGAAATTTGTGGCTTCTCCGGCCTAGATTTTTATATGATTGACGGAGAGCATAGCCCGATAACAACGGCTCAGGTTCAGGAGGTTGTACGGGCTTGTGAAGTGAGTGGCATAACACCATTAGCTCGGGTACGTAGTAATGATCCTAAATTGATTTTGCAGTTTCTGGATGCTGGCGTAGTGGGGATTATGATGCCGGGTGTTAAAACAGTGGCCGAGGCTGAGGCCCTGGTTCGGGCTGTAAAATATCCGCCACTAGGCAAACGAGGATTTGGACCCGCTCGATCTTCCGATTACTTGCTGGGGGCTATGAACCAGGGTGAATACGTTCAATACGCCAATGAACAGACATTGGTTTTACCGCAACTAGAAGATAAAGAGGCTATTGACAACCTGGATTCGTTGTTAACCGTTGAAGGGATTGACGGATTTGTTATTGGGCCGCGGGATTTAGCTATGTCGATGGGTTATTATGATGGCCCGGCTCACGATGAAGTAAAACGAACCATTGCCGGTGTTGTCGAGAAAATTCGGCAGGCGGGATTGATTGCTGGCACGACAGCGGCTACCGGCGATCAGGCCAAGGCGTTAATCGACCGAGGGGTTTTGTTCTGCCTAAATTCATTTGCTGGTCTGTTGAAGTCTGCCGCCAGCGACTTTATGAAGGGCCGATGAGACAGTGCTGATTTGCACTACGTATATAATGATACGGACCCCTGCTTGGCCCAAACAAATAAGATTGGTTATTGGTATCCCAATGTCATCTATAGCTTTGTAGGCTTATCGTCAGGCAATCTACTACGTATTTGCTATGACTGGGGTAAGTCTTCAGTTGTATATGCCCCTGTGTGCAACTTATAGACCATTTTTTGCATAATTTGACAGAATTGAAAAGTATTTCATAACAACTGGCTCTTTAGGGAAGTTATGCAAAAAATGGGTATTCAAACCAGAATGGAATCAGTGGGTTTTTGTGCCATAGCTTCCAGCAATCTGGTTTAATTAGCTGATCAAAATAGATCAGCAAGTAGTTAGAATTCATAATTCACTGTTACCTCTTAACAATTGATAAATAAGAATGGTAACCAGAATTAAAAGTAAGCAGGTCGGTTTTATTTTAGAAAAGATGGAAAAACATCTGTCTGATGATAGGTAGAACATATAAGGCCAAATCCTTCGTATCGTGCAACAGGAACTGTAACCTATCCAACAATCGATCGGGAAAGACCTAAATATGAGAGAAATCCTAGAAGAATTGGGATGAAGTTAGGAAATTGAAAGTAAGTGAAATCTTTTGTTGGCGAATTAACAGTTAATACCTATTATTGACTGTTCAAATATGACCTGTCATTATAGGTTACAACGGAAAGGCGTCACGCAAAAACATAATTGAGTAAGTTGCCTTAAAACTTAGTGTCAATTATGCCTTTTCATAAGGTGATCCACACTTTATAATAAATTTTCCAACGGATAACCACTCTAGGGAGTCTTAAAGCAACTAGCTGAATAAAAGACTTTTGAACAGAGTAAGTCATCAATGGAACGACCTCTTTTAAGAAAAAAACGATTTTTTAGGGTAGAATTAAACAATTTAGAACTAAAAGTTATAATAATTTTGTGTGGCAAACCGAACGTGGATACGTCTTAAAGCCATTTACAAAATTTTTTAACAAATAGTGCTCTGACAAATTATATAACAAATCAGATATCGTTACCCAGAAAAGCGATTCAGACGATATTAGACCGTTGCATAATTTTCTTTAAGGGCTTTTGGTAGAATTGAAGTTTAGTTTGAAACATTGCGTCAAAATTAATTACGTACCTATGCGAACATTTATCCAACGACACCCCCTGCGGATGCTGGCTGGACTCGTGTTGCTGAGTTTTGCTGCCCCTTTAGGCACAAAGGCCCAACAGGCCGACACTGTCCGGGCTACTTCCGGGACAACCACTAATTCTTACCAACGGGAAAATATTTACCGCTTGGGTAAAGGAGTTTATACCGATACGTTACGTCGGGATGACTTTAAGGCTCAGGCCAGCGATGTTGCAGAGTTGGACGACTGCGACACCACCTTCCAAACCTTTATTCTGGTTCGTAGGCTCTCACCCTGGCGTATTGGCTTGTTTGCAGGCCCTAACTTCGCCTATTGCGGTACGTGGGAGAATACGTTTGGGCCTACCAAGCGGGATAATACCCTGTATAACGGAGCTGGTTTTAACATCACCGGTACTGTTCAGTATTTCTTTACGCCAGCGACCAGACGCCTTCGTTTTGCAGTAGGGTCAGCGTTCGGCTATCAGAACTACATCACTCGGGGCATCTATAAAGACTATTTATATGGTCTGGCTGCTGCCCAGGGCGTTAACCGTGATCAGGTAACAATCCGCCAGCGCGCTTCTGAGGATATGTTCCTGACCGTTGGTCCAGCGTTAACATTTACGATAGCCCGGAGCCGTAAGAATCCAGATGCTACTACGTTTATCGAAGCAGGCGCTTACGGCGGACTTTTCCGGACCGAAGCCGCTACGATTTCGGCTTTCATCCCATCACAAGGCAACATTATTCCAAGTGGTCCTCTGGTAGAAGGTGGTCGTCTGATTCGTACGGTAAATCCAAGCTCTAACCTGTATCATTTAGGAGCTATTGGTAATTTGGCTATTTTCTTCCCAATTGGACGTAACAACTGGAACATCGGTATCCAGGGACAGGGCTTTATTACAAAACTGAACTACCTGATCGTAAACGGTCAGCAGGATGTGTTGTATGAATTCAAGCGTACACACGGTGGCTTTAGTGCTGGTCTGGCGGTTCGTAAAGGATTTGTTCAGAAAAAGCTTATCCCAAAAACACCAACGGTTTGCCCAACTTGCGACTCGATTCCAGAGCTTCGTGTACAGTTTAACGGTAACACGCTTAAAGGGGTATCACTGGCTTATGTGGATAGCACAAACGCTCAACAACAGCCTCCTGTTAATACATCAGCAGCTGCTCCTGTTATTAGCTGGCGTAGTACTACTCCAAATCCGAGAAACGAAACCTTCACCGCTCGTCTTTACTATCGTCCAGATTCAGTAACGACCAGTGCTGCTGACCAAGTGATCGCTCAGTTAGAAAACACAACGGATACCACGCTGACATTCCCAACGGGTTATTTTGCGAACGGTCAGATGAACCCAGGTTTCTACTACGTAACGGTTCACAATCGTCAAACGGCTAAGTGTGGTTCTTGTATGAGTGAAGTAGCAACAACAAGCTTCTCTGTAATTCGTCCAAGAAAAGAAGTTGTTGAATGCGAGTACCGCCACCGTCTGGAGCGTCTGGAAGTATACTACCGCACGCCATACACCCGCGAAGTTGCTAACGTTTGTTACTGTAATGGTACCATCACATCAGTTGGCGACACAGTTACACGTCTTCGCTACCGTGGTCTGAACCGTCGTCTGGCGAGCAACGCAATTGAGTTCGATACCAACACGGTTATTCTGAACCTACGCGATATCCCTGGCGATCTGGCTCAACAACTGCAGGCTGAGAAAGCTAAAATCGAAAGCGGCAACGCGATTCGTTTCAAAGGCCGTCGTGTACGTCCTCAGGTTCAATACTTCAAAGCTGTCTTCACGGTTACCAAGCTTCCATGCAACGGTCAGCCTGAGCAGCCAGTGGGTAGCTTCAACACAACGATTAGCGATAACAGCTACTCGATCACTGACCTGAAGCCACTGACAGATGATCAGAAAGCGAAACTGCTGGCTCCACCAGCACCTGCTAAGAAAAAAGCGACACGTCGTCGCGCTGGTAACAGCGGCCGTCGTTCGGATGTGATGTTCGGTGTCGAATAAGCTATAAGGCAAACAATACAAAAGCCGAGGGCATTGCTCTCGGCTTTTTGCGTATAAACGGTTTTTAAGAATAGAAACAGATATCAAAGTAGTACCCAGTGTCAATCTGTTACGGTTATAAATTTGTTCAGAAATCAACTGGACAGGTTTCGCAAAGCTTCGTTACGTGGATAGCGATTGCCTACGTATTCTGAAGTATAGTCTGTTTGACGCTCAAGAAAACTTGACACCCTTTCCGTATTGATAGGGAGCCTACTTTAGGCTTTTTTTGATGGCTTACGTCAGGGTATGAAGGCGAAATTGCCTTGAGAGGGAGTTTGACTTATTCTTTTTTACAACAATGAGTCGATAGGACAGCTTGTGGTTAGCTTCTAACAATAGTGAAAGAAGCAATACCTTCATACGATTTTATACGTTCCGAGCGTGGTCCTTTCGGTTTGGCAAAAAGATATAGTGTTGAAGCTCCTCGTTGAGTGATTGGTATTACGACCTGATACGTATCGCCGTTACGTCGGGTATTGATTGGAACCTGAACGGCTGTCGTTCCCCCTTGTTTACCTATTGAGCAGGTAAATTCAACTTCTTTTTCGTTCTGTAAGGATAGTGTAAGTACTTCGCCAGCCCGTAACTGACCGTTTTTAGGAAAGTCAGCATCAAAACCCAACCGGAAATAGGCATCGTAAATCTTAGGAAATTGATCGAATTGTATCTTGCTCAGAGCAGGATTCAACAATTGCCAACGCGTATCCATCGGAAAATGATTGGCTGCAAAGGCGATTGGCTCCGTTAAAAAGAAGAAATCGTTTGGTTGCAGCTTACCATCGGGCCCAGCTTTGGCGGTTGTTTGGGCCCAGGCGATATCCAGTAAATACCAGTCTCCGTCAAGTTGTACGGCGTTCCATTCATGATCGATTCGTTGAATAGGCTGGCCTGCTTCACTATCATTCGTGCGAGAGTACCCTTTAATACTAACGACTGGAATTCCAGTTTGTCCTAAAAGATGCTTAAACAAAAGCGCAAAGCCTGTACAGACAGCTTTCCTGTTTTTTAAAACCCTATTGGCATACTCGATTTCTGATGAATACCGATGGCCGCTAAATGCCGATTCATCATAGCGTACGTGCGACGTAATCCAGGCATATACCGAACGCGCTTTGGCAAGGTCTGTCCGGGCGGGTGTATTCAGATAGGAACTTAATGTTTTTAAATTGCGGGCAGCCGATTCGGGAGTATTTCGGGCATAGTTGTCGATTGTAGAATAATCAATCTCGACAAACTTTGACGGCCGGGGAATACCTGTATATGTTGGGCTTGTTAAGGCAGTGCTGGCAAAGAAAGCTAAAGCCAATATTGGCAGGATTATGTAGTTTCGCATTCCTCGGTTCAATCTCACGAATTGATAACACAAATGCAGCGTTTTTTATTGCTAATCGTTTCGTTTTGCTTTATGATACCAGCCAATGCTCAGGTTAAGTCTGATCAAGTGCCCGTGCCAGTTATTGGTGCTTCCATGCAGACCTACTCTGTCCGACTACGATCAGGACAGGATTTGAAGAAGGAAATAGACGCAATTGTTACGCAGCAACGTATTGGAGCAGGTGCTGTTCTGACGTGTGTGGGTAGCCTTACTGACGTAGCGTTACGTCTCGCCAACCAGGATGGGCCGACTGTATGGCGTGGCCATTTCGAAATTGTTTCTCTGGTCGGGACATTATCCATGAATGGTAGCCATCTGCATCTATCGGTCTCCGATTCAACCGGCAAAACGCTGGGTGGACATTTAGTAGATGGATGCACGATCTACACAACAGCTGAACTCGTGATTGGCGTAATGCCAGAGATCGATTATGTTCGTGAAGTCGATCCTGCTTTTGGGTATAAAGAATTGGTTGTGAGAAAACGTAAGAAAAAATGAATGCTACGTAATGCCAAAAGCCGCTCACGGAGCGGCTTTTGGCATTACGTATATAAGAAATTAATTTCGCTTGCTCATCTCGTCGCGGATTTTAGCAGCCCGCTCGTATTCTTCATTGCCAAGGGCTTCATCAAGCATCCGTTGTAGTTCTTCCGAAGAAGCATTTTTTAGCTGATCGCCGAATGAGCGGTTAGATGGACGATTTGGCGACTTTACCAATTCTTCCTGCTCATCGTCTTCCTCATCGTTCGAACTTGCCGTAATACCAGCTTCAGATAAGATTGACTCGTTGGTATAAATCGGTACGTCGAAGCGAATACCAATAGCGATGGCATCGGACGGGCGGGCATCGATAACTGATTCGCGAACACCGTCGAAACAAACGATTTTGGCAAAGAAAATACCTTCTCGTAAATCAGAAATGACAATTTCGCGTACTGTAAACTTAAATTGTTCAGCAAACTGTTTGAACAAGTCGTGCGTCATTGGCCGATTCGGGACAATCTTTTCAATCTCGATGGCAATGGCTTGTGCTTCAAACATGCCGATGATAATCGGTAACCGTCGGTTACCATATTCTTCTCCCAACACCAGCGCAAACGAACCTGATTGCGATTGGCTGGGCGACAGACCTAATATTTCCAGTTTAATCTTATCCACGGCGCGAATTTAGCAATTTTTGGTCGTTTGTAGACGGTGAGAATAATCCATTTTATCAATTTTCACCGTCTACGAACCACTACAAAGCTTTCACCGCCTTTGTTAGCCTTGGTAATACGTCAAACACATCGCCGACAATACCATAATCAGCTGATTTAAAGAAGGGTGCTTCGGGGTCTTTGTTGATAACAACAATTACCTTCGAGGAGTTTACACCCGCCAAATGTTGTATAGCACCGGAAATGCCACAAGCGATATATAAGTTGGGGCTGATTTTTAAACCTGTCTGGCCAACGTGTTCAGCGTGTGGACGCCAGTCCAGATCGGACACGGGTTTTGAGCAGGCAGTGGCCGCGTGCAGTGCATTGGCCAGATCTTCCACAATACCCCAGTTTTCCGGACCTTTCAGGCCACGCCCGGCCGAAACCACTACGTCTGCTTCGGGCAATAATACGTCGCCGGAGGCTTTTTCTGAGCCTTTAACGGCTATCGCAAAGTCTTTATCATTCAATGCTGGCGTGAACGCTTCAACAGGAGCGGTAGCTTCTGACTCCTCTGGCGTGATTGTGTTTTTCTTGATGGCCAGAATTTTTACATCGGCTTTGAGATCATTATAAGCGAATGCTTTGCCGGTGTATATGCTGCTTTTTACGCGAAAACCGTTCGATAAATCGGGCAGTTCAACTACGTTGGCAGCCAGCGCAGCCTTTAGTTTCCCGGCCAGACGGGCCGTCATCGCATCGGCTAATGAGGATTTGGCCAGTACAATTACGTTGGCGCCTTCCTGCTGGGCAGCTGCGGCAACAACTGATGCATAGGCCATACCATTTGGTTCAGCCAGCTTACTGTCGGCTGCATGGAGAACTTTAGTGGCTCCAAAACGCCCGGCCGATGCTAATTCGGTATCACTAGCCTCACCAACAATGATAGCGGTTGCGGTTGTACCAGTCTGTTCGGCAACCTTTGCACCGTAAAAAATAGCTTCCTGCGACGATTTTTTTAGTTTACCCTCGTCAACTTCGGCAAATATGAGAACTGACATAGAACGATCGGTTTGTGGTTTATGGCACTTCGTTTATGGCTCTTGGACAAGGTGCTGAGCGAATCAATCAGCCTTATACTTTGAAACATAAACCAGCAGCCAGAAACGGATTATATGACTTTAGCTTCAGTACGTAGTAATTGAATCAATGTTTCGGCCTGATCGGCTGGAATCATTTTTACCGCTCCACGGGGCGCTGGCAACTCGTAGCTGGCAACGGTTGTCAGCTTGTCGGTTCCAGCAGGCTCTACAACTTTTAGCGGCTTTGTCCGGGCAGTCATAATGCCTCGCATATTAGGAATCTTCCATTCAGCAATAGGCTCCTGACAGCCTAACACGAGAGGTAGTTTGGCTTCGAGTTGCTCTTTGCCGCCTTCGATTTCCCGAGTTATTTTGGCCGTATCACCATCAATATCTAGCTGCATAACGGGCGATATAGACGGTAAACCCAGCATTTCGCCAACGATCCCATGAACCTGACCACCATTATAGTCGATCGATTCACGACCCATCAGAATAAGATCATAGTTATTTTCTTTCGCAATAGCAGCGATTTGTTCGGCCACGAAATAAGCGTCAGTCGGTTCAGCATTGACCCGGATGGCATCATCGGCACCAATAGCCAGACATTTACGAATTACCGGCTCAGAGTCGGCTTCTCCTACGTTGAGTACGGTTACCGATGCCCCCGTTTTCTCTTTTAATTCAACGGCTCTTGCCAGTGCGTAGTCGTCGTATGGGCCAGTGATAAATGTTACCCCTGCCTTATTTAATTTAGTATTATTGTCCGTAAAGGCAATTTTGGTAGTGGTGTCGGGCACACTCGTCACGCACACTAAAATTTTCATGGTACTTGGGGTTTTGTTTGAATAGAATTGGAATAGGTGGCAGTGCAGGCACCATAAACTTATTTCGCCGGTTGCTCTGCCATTAGCCCTGCTAAATCCCTAATTTGGCGGCTAAAATACAAACTGTGTTAAATAAAAGTATGCATGCATACTATTTTTTTATTAACGGATGAATAACGATCGTATCCAACAATTAATTCGATTTGTACAGGAAGAACCGGGAGATCCCTTCAATGTTTATGCCCTGGCGATGGAATATGTGAATGGGCAGCCTCAACAGGCCAAGGTTTATTTTGACCAACTTCTGACCCAGCATCCTGATTATTTACCAACGTATTACCATGCAGCGGCTTTATACGCTGACCTGGACGAGCGGGATCGGGCCGCCGAATTATATGAAACAGGCATAGCCTTAGCCCAGGCGCAAAATAACCAGAAAACACTGTCGGAGCTGCAGCGAGCGCAGCAGGCATTTGACGATGATGAAGATGAGTGGTAATCAAAAAAAGAATACTCTAGCATAAGAGCTGGGGCATTTCTGTTGTACCGTACTAGTGTCTTTTTCTTTTCGTCCGGTTCTGTTTTACCTGCTCCTGCTTGAACAGAATCGGTACGCTGGCTATTTCGGGAACGTTGTAAGTCAGGGCTAGAAAGCTGGCGTTGGCCACTTTAGGTAAGTAAACGAACCCACGTACCGATTCGCCAGCGGCTAGTGTATTTTCTTTCAAGGCTAATTCGCGCCAGCGATACTCTTCATAATCGTATTGCTGCATCCGATTGGCGAACGTACCATAATCGATCGCTCGTTTGATCGCAATGCCCTGATAGGCAGCATAATGAGCCGCCTGCTTATTGGCAAATTCACGATACGTTCGACTATTGCCCGATGAGGAAACATCGGAAGCAATGGCGGCAACCATCAACACAGTATTGAAAACCTTGGCTCGTTTCAGGCGTTTTTCTTCCTGTTTTCGTTTCATTTTTACCCGCCCGGCTTCATAGGAAGGGTTGGCCGCCAAACGTTCAAGAGCAAGACTCTGGTTAATGGGATCGGTTAATGTATCCTGCGAGGCACCCAAAGCCACAAACCGAAAATCGGCCGGATTGACAACGATAGGATGGTCTGTTTGATTTTTTACCTCAATATCTAACGTAACAAATTCCATGTCCTCGCGCTCAAACGACGCGACTACACCTACACCATGCTGTTGGGCTTTTGTAACGGGACGCCCATCGATCATCGCCACATCGCCGGAAACCGGCTCGAGCCGATACGTAGTGGTTGGACTGACCGTAGGAGCACAGCTGCTTAATGACCCAATAAGAATGGTAGCTGCCAGAATATAGCGAAGACAGGAAAAATAGTTCATGGCCAGATGGATTGATTTGGCTTGCTCTGCTACGGTAAAGTTACGGATTATATACATGCAACAACTTTAGTGACTGTCGGTTTTATCAAGATGCGCTAATCCGAACATTGGTTGCAGGCACTTTACAATTGACTAACCATAGACGCCTTATGACCGATTAATAAAAGGTCAGTATTGCATGGACCGAAATACCCCGTAAAGTGACAACTTGAGTACATAGCGCAATCCACCCACCCATGTACTATCGCAAATTCAGTCCATCGTCGCATCTGGCACCGTATATCGAGTGCTATTACGTTTGGGAGAATAAGCCCACGTTAGCACAGCCGATACGTATTGAGTCGCCACCTACCGGCTTCGTGTCAATGGTTTTTAACTACGGCGATGCCTATACTGTAGATAACGGCAGGCACGAAGTATTGAGAGTTCCACCGGCTTTTCTGACGGGGCAGGCTACGCAAAGCTACAAGCTGGACATTAGCGGTCGTATTGGTATGATTGGGATTGTTTTTAAGCCAGCCGGAATCTCGACCTTGTTTGGCTTATCGATGTACGAATTTGCGGATGACCGCGTCAATCTGGAGGATGTGTTTGGTCGGCCAATGACCCAACTGCGGGAGCAGATTCTGGAGGCAGCCCATACGGATCAGCGCGTTCAACTGCTCGAACAGTTTCTAAATCGTCAACTGCTCAAAAAAGGAGATTCGTTTGATCGTACCGATTTTATTGCCAATCTGATCGTTGACCGGAAAGGGATCATCAATATCAATGAGCTCACCAACGACTTGTATGTCTGTCGGAGACAGTTCGAGCGACAGTTTCTGCATAAGGTAGGCGTTAGTCCTAAATACTACGCCCGAATTCGTCGAATAAGCTACCTCTGCGCTCAATTGGCCCGTCAGCGCTGGAAAGTGGCCGACTGGCACGATCTGATTTATACGTGCGGTTACTACGACCAATCGCACTTTATTCGTGAGTTCACGCAGTTTACGGGCAAGCGACCAACGCTCTACATAAAAGACAATCTGGAGTTGACGAACTATTTGTCATGAGCTTTAAAGGACTGCGTCGTATACCATCTATTGACGAAAACACTACGTTGGTTGGCTTATCAGCGATACTTCCTGATTGAGGATGCCCGTCATGTACTGTTAATTATAAGGCAATCGTCAGCTGGAACACAGAACAGACACCTACCGACGTATCGAACGCTACGTTAGCTGAGCCACTAATGTCATACCGTAAATCCGGCAGCCTGTTAACGGATTCGCTATGAATGAGCAGTAACAGTGCGTAACGTAGTAACGTACTATCTTGAAAAAGAGGCTGTTTGCTGAATTGAAGACTGGCGAAACACTGGATTATAGAAAGCTTTAGTTCCTCGGCTAACTGCCGATACGGTGCTACGTATCAATGGTTTCCCGATCCGATAATGTCGCATTTTTACAATCTTCCCCGATCTACGCTCAATAGCTTTGTTATCAGTACGCTGCAACACGCCGACTGATTATAGAGTGCCAAACGGTATTCTTTTTCTGGCGTTTGCTGATGACGTACTGCTCAGGAAGCTCATTGGCCGCTTCTGTATCTACATCATTCTGTAAATCTGCAATGAAAACACTACTGATTTCCGTATTGGTTACGTTGGCGGTTTCGGGTAGTTATGCCCAGAAACTTTGGACCGAAGAAGACCGGAAATACACGGTCGATAATCTCAAACGTACTCGCGATGATCTCACCCGCGAAGTTGAAAACCTGAGTGATACGCAGTGGCATTTCCATGAATCGCCTGATCGGTGGAGTATTGCCGAAGTGGTTGAGCATCTGGCCCTCTGGGAAATTATATGGGCGCGCGAAATCAGTATTGGCAGCCGGAATACACCACAGCCAGAACTGATTAAAACCAGCCAGCCCGATAGCTATTACCACGAATTTATTATGGAAGAAAAGGCTCATGTTTCGCCCGATATATCGCGGCCGACGGGCTACATTAAGGGGAAAGACAATCTGACGTTTTTCACAAGGCTGCGGAATCAAAACATTGCGTTTGCCGAAAAAACGGACGCCGATATGCGGGCTTGTTTTGAGTTTACGGCCACAAAATCACCACGTAACATGCATCAGGTATACATTTATCAATGGGGGCATGTGGATCGACATATGCGTCAGATCCGCAAGATTAAAGCACATCCTGCTTATCCCAAAGCAGAAGCGCTGGCTAAATAGAGCCACCATCAAGTCTATACATCGCTTCAACTAATCACTAAACAGATGGAAACACAAACTAAAGCTTCGCTGACAGAACAAACCCGTAAAGGGGCCTGTCTGGCATTTTTTTCGGCTTATCAGGATCTGGATACAGCTCGAATGATACAGCTCGCTACGTCCGATGCTACGGTGTATTTTATGCCGATGGGCGAAGACGGAAAAGGATCGTTATGGGAGTTTGGCAAGGCCGTCTGGCAACTGATTATGGATAGCTTTCCCAATGTCGATAATACGGTGGATAGTATGAAAACTGAGGGCGATACCATCATTGCCAAGGTAACAATTTTCGGTACACAGGCCCAGGATTTTATGGGCATTTCGAATCAGGGACTCTCTTTCAATAGCGATCACGTATTTGTGTTTCGGTTCAATGAGGCCGATCAGATTACGCATCTGGATATCAATTGGGACCACGCTAGCTTCGGCAAGCAGTTAGGCGCTTGAAAACAATTTGAGCAGAACCCACTCACTCGATAAGGAATAGTTCTATGTATTACTTAAACTACATGATAAGTTATGGCAGGAGCATTGAGTAGAGAGCGAACATGGGCAGGGTTTGTTTTTAAATCGTCTGGAGATTTGGTTGCTGTAGGTTATGAGTCGCACACTGGTGTGATGTGGCGTTTAGATGATCCTGTTCATAACGTATTGACATTTACCTGTAAAAACTTTCGATTGGGAGCCGGTTTGGGAGGTAACTTCGGTTTGGGCCTTATCATTTTCTTTAATTGCAGGTATAATTTGGGGTATATAGAACAACAGTCGTTAGGGCATGGATGGGGATTCAGCGTCGATATACCCGTCGCATCGGTTCAGAAGTACACAAAGCTGATTAAGGATCTTAAAGACATGAAGGAGTACTATGAAATAATTACAAAAATTCAGGATCTGACCGCTGTTGTTGCTGACATCTGGGCCGCAGAAGAACGCCCTGGCAACAATCCGATCATCCATGTTGCTTTTGAACGTAGTATTGGTTTGTCGGCAGGGGTGATGCGAAGTTTTGGCGGTAAAATCGATATTCGAGCTCTTTATGGGAGAAACGGATATATCGAGAATTTTTAGTCTTTTTTAGTAATTCGTTCGCACAGAATTGGTACATTACAGAAAAGCTTTTTCGATTAATTGAAAACTATATTTTCTCAGGACGACTGCCCATATGTCGTTATATAGGCGCTGCTTTAATGCTTACCCGGATAAGCTTTGTGCTAACAAAGCCTCTTTTGAATTTGCCAGGGCTCTGGATGATCGTAGTAGTTGTCAGATTTCATCTTAAAAAGGCATTAATCAATTTTTTTTTGGCCTTATTTAGACTGGATCTTATTAATTTGCAGGCGCTTTGCTTTTGAACTTAGATTGACGCACGCTCAAAAGCAATTAATGCTCTTATTGTGTCAGCATGAAAAAACTAGCTGTTGCTCTTTTTACACTCATTACCTTATCTGCTCAGGCGCAGAAAAATACACTGCTCGACCAGTCGTTCTGGCAAAGTAAACCCGATGTGGCTCAGGTGAAGACCGAAGTTGAAAAAGGAAATAATCCATCCCAACTCAATCCTTCAGGGTTCGATCCCGTCGTATTGGCCATCAATGTAGGCGCACCTAATGAAACGGTTAAATACCTGCTGGAACAGCCGGGTAATAACGTATCAAAACTGACTCACGACGGGCGGATTTACATCCACTGGGCGGCCAACAAGGGCAACGTAGAGCTGATGGAATACCTGCTCAGTAAAGGTTCGAAAGCTAATGTGGAAGACAATCATGGGATGACGGTCCTGAACTTTGCCGCTGCTGGTGGGCAATCGAATACGCAGGTATACGATTTGTGTCTGAAAAACGGTGCAAACCTGAAAAAAGATCTGAACCATGATGGGGCCAATGCGCTGCTGATTGCCATTGCCAACGATAAAGAGCTGAAACTGACCGATTATTTCGTGTCGAAAGGATTGGACCTGAAAAGTACCGATGCGGCTGGGAATAACGCTTTTAGTTACGCAGCTCGGGGCGGCAATATCGCTACGATGAAAGCTTTATTGGAAAAAGGCGTACCGGCTCAGGATAATGCGTTTATTATGGCTAGTCAGGGGTCGCGCCGGGGGCCTAATTCGCCGGAAGTATTTAACTATCTGGAAAGCCTGAAGCTGAAACCAACGGTCGTTAACAAAAATGGTGAAAATGCGCTGCACGCCATTGTTCGTCGCCCTCGTCAGAACGAACTCATTCAGTATTTTCTAAGCAAAGGTGTTGATGTAAATCAGGCCGATGAGGAAGGCAATACGGTATTCATGAATGCAGCTGCCTCGAATCGTGACGTAGCGGTGCTGGAAATGCTGGCTCCGAACGTGAAAAATATCAATCAGGCCAACGAGAAAGGCGCAACAGCGCTGGCTATGGCCGTAAAAGGGAACTCGCCTGACGTAGTGGCGTATCTGATCGATAAAGGTGCCGATGTGAACGTAACAGACAAAGCGGGGGATAACCTGGCGGCCTATCTGATTCAGTCCAATGCGGCAGTTGGTAGTGCTCGGGGTGAAGGCGGTCCGGCGAAAGATGAGTTCACGGAGAAATTGACAATTCTTCAGCAAAAAGGCCTGAACGTAAAAGCTCCCCAGAAAAATGGCAATACCTTGTATCATTTGGCCGTGGCTAAAAATGATCTGGGGTTGATGAAAAAGCTGGAACCGCTTCAGATTGATGTTAATGCCAAAAACAAGGAGGGTATTACGGCTTTGCACAAAGCGGCTATGGTATCGAAAGACGACAGCATTCTGAAATATCTGTTGTCGATAGGAGCTAAGAAAGACATTGCTACCGGCTTTAAAGAAACCGCCTTTGATCTGGCCAGTGAAAATGAATCGCTCTCGAAAGGCAATATCTCCCTTAATTTCTTAAAATAAGTATGTCGGGTTTACAGAAAATTGGTTTGCTGTTTCTGGCGCTAACGATGGCCGGATCATCGGTGTCGCTGGCTCAGCAATCGGGCACCTCGTCCTACAAGTGCATGATCCAGATGACCAATTATATGGGCGAAGGTGCCTATATCGTTGTGTCGCTTATTAACGGGAAAGGTGCCTACGAGAAAACACTTTACGTACTTGGCTCGAATAAAAAGTGGTATCCTGACGTAAAGGAGTGGTATAAAGCACTGGGTAAAAAAACACCTGCTGTCAGCGCCATTACTGGTGCATCGGTGGCCGGAGGAGATCGCAGTGTTGTTCAGCTCGACATCGATAATACCAAGCTAAACAAGGATTATAAAATACGGTTTGAAAGTGCGGTTGAGGATAAAGAATATTACGTAAAAGACCTCGAAATACCGCTCACCACCGAAGGTATTTCGGCCAAAAGCGAAGGCAAAGGCTACATTCGTTACGTTCGTTTCAGCCCCAATTAATTGAGGCCCACTCTATGACCATTTCTGTTTGGAGATACAGCCACTTAGCTCTGGCTGTATCTTCTTTTCTTTTATTGATACTGGCGTCTGTTACGGGTATAATCCTGGCTTTTGAACCCATTTTGCAGGAGACGCAGCCGTATCGTGTCGAAGGGTTTTCTGACATTAGGCTGGCACAGACGTTACCAGTTCTCAAAAAAAACTTCTCTGAAATCAGCGAACTGACTGTCGATGCTCATGGGTTTATGCAATTGACAGGCAGAAGTGCTGATGGTAAAAATCTGACTGTCTACGTCGATCCGCGAACGGGCAGTATATTGGGCAAGCCTACGCCACAAAGCGAGTTTTTCCAGTGGGTAACAGCGCTGCATCGATCGTTGTTTCTGAAAGAAATTGGTCGGTTTTTTATTGGCTTAACGGCGTTCTTACTGGTCTTGATTACCGTGTCGGGAACTGCCCTGATTATCCAGCGACAACGCGGGCTGAAACGGTTTTTTACACGTATCGTTCGGGATAATTTCGCACAGTATTACCACGTAGTACTGGGTCGCTTATCGCTCATCCCCATTTTTGTTATCGCCTTGTCGGGAACGTACCTGTCGCTGGCTCGGTTCGAATTGGTTGGCTCAACAAAAATTATGTCGTCCGATGTTGATCTTGATGCCATCCAGTCGAAACCCAAACGGCAACTGGCCGATATACCCGTATTGCAGCGTACAAAATTGGCCGATGTGCAAAGCATAGAGTTTCCGTTTTCGGATGACGTAGAGGATTACTATACGCTCAAACTCAACGATCGTGAATTGACCGTGAATCAGGTCACTGGCGATATTCTGACCGAAACGCCGTACCCAACCGCTACGTTGCTGACTAATCTAAGTCTGGATTTGCACACAGGGCGCGGAAATGCTGTGTGGGCCATTATTCTGGCTATTGCGGCTGGTAACATTCTCTTTTTCATCTATTCTGGCTTTGTTATTACGTTCCGACGCCGGGCAAACAGAGTCAGAAATAACTATACGGCCGATGAGAGTCGGGTTATTATTCTGGTGGGTTCGGAGAATGGAAGTACATTCCAGTTTGCCCGACTGGTGCAGGATCAACTACTTAAACAGGGCCAAAAAGTTTATCTGGCCGAGTTAAACCAGCATACAACGTTCCCAAACGCCGAACACCTGATTGTTCTGACTGCTACGTATGGGTTAGGCGACGCGCCGACCAACGCCAGCCGATTTGCTACGTTGCTCAGCAAACAGCAGCAGGGGCGGTCAGTACGGTATTCGGTGGTGGGATTTGGCTCGCGCTCGTACCCTGACTTCTGTAAGTTTGCGTTTGAGGTCAATCAGTTGTTATCCAAACAGTCGTGGGCGATCCCGCTGGTGGATATTCATACCGTCAATGATAAATCGCCGGACGATTTCAGTCTGTGGGCCGAGGCCTGGTCGCAACAGGCTGATTTGTTAATTACGGTTTCGGCAGATCAACTGAACGCGAAGGAAATTCCACTGGAAACGCTCACGGTGACTGCCAATTCCCGTACAGCTCAATCGGATGGTACGTTCCTGCTTCGTTTGCGTACCAAACGACTACGTAACGTAGCGTCTGGTGATTTACTGGCTATCTATCCCGCCAACGATCACCGTGAGCGACTTTACTCAATTGGCGTAGTTGATAAGGAATTGCAACTAAGTGTACGTCTACATCCTTATGGGCTGGGGTCAGGTTTTCTACACGCACTAACGCCCGGACAAACGCTACAGGCTCGTATTGTAAGCAATACCCATTTTCATTTTCCGCAGGAAGCTCCGGCCGTTGTCATGATTTCCAACGGTACGGGGATAGCCCCCTTTTTGGGTATGGTTAGTGAGAACAGGCGGAACGTACCTTGTCATCTCTATTGCGGTTTCCGGTCGACGGCGTCGTTTGCTAAGTATCAGAAGTTTCTGGAAATGAGCCAGGCGGAGCAGAAAGTAGCAAGGCTGCACCTTGCCTTTTCGCGGGAAGGAACAAAGCAATACGTTAGCGATCTTATCGCCAGCGATGCTACGTTTATTGCGGATGTGTTGGCTACCAGGGGCGTACTGATGATTTGTGGATCACTGGCTATGCAAAAGGACGTACTGGCGCTGCTTGAAGAGGTCTGTCAGAATAAGCTGGGCAACAGTGTTAGTCTGTACCAATCTCATGGGCAGATTCTGATGGATTGTTATTAATGGAGAGGGACTTGAACTGTCTGTCTCACTTTTATGAGTTAAGGGCACGCTCTTTTTACATTACTTGCTCAGACTTTAATTCATGAAACTTCACCCACCATGATGATAAGAGCTATTACAAGTATACTATGCTTATTCTTGATGTTGGCGTGTCAACATCATACAAGTGTGAAGGAAATTCGAAATTTGCCAATGGATAGCAGCTTAGTAATTATTATGGAAGCAACAGCTCTTCTTAGCGATTCATGTCTTCCAAGTTGTTGGCCACGTAATTTTTTAGATAAAAAGATAGAACCCCATTATATCGGTTACATAAGACAAACAAAGCCTAACCTGTTAATGCGGGTGATGGGGCGACCATTACACATAGATGTTGATAAATCCTATTTGGATTTAATAGAGGAAGCTGGCAAAAATACCATTGAAAGTATTGGCCAACAGGAATTAAAAACGCTTTCGAACCAGCGAGTGCACCTGGAATTAGCTGATTTTTTGCCTAGAGAACTGAAAGACAATGAGTTGGGGTATCTTAATGTGTCGCATGTAACGGTCAATTCACGACAGGATCAAGCTGTATTCTTTTATGAGTTATCTGGTGAAGTAACACTGAGCTGGATAGTTTGTCTGAGAAGAACGAATAGTCGATGGTATATTGACTATAAAAAACGTTTAGCAATAAGCTAAAAAAGTTTTATTGATCTGTAATGCCGCCTTTGACAAAGCGGGCCGTCTGGCGGTTTTAAACGTTGTCAACGATGATAGCTGACGGCATGTTCCACCTTTACAAACCCATTTACGCATCAATAAGGTAATTAATTCTATAAACGACGCTGCTTGATTGGCAAATCGGGCGATGAGAAAATCTGGCCGTCGTCAGTGATCAGAATATACTGATAATCGGGTTGCTTTTTGAGTAGTTTCAGGCCAGCTTCTTTACCTAAAACCATAACCGACGTGCTGAAACCATTGGCGATTTCGGCACTGGGCCCGAAAACCGTTACGCTGCTGAGGCCCGTTGCCGGATACCCGGTTTTGGGATTAATAATGTGAGCGTATCGCTTCCCGTTAAACAGCACAAATTTTTCGTAACTCCCCGACGTAACGACGGACGACTGACGTAGTGGAATAATTGCGAAAATCGTATCGCGATGAAGTGGGTTCGTAATGCCGATCGTCCAGGGCTCTCCGTTGGGTTGCCTGCCCCAGGTACTCATATCGCCGGAACCATTCACGATACCCGCCTGGACTCCCTGCGCCAGCATCATATCGCGGCAGCGGTCGGCAGCATAGCCTTCGCCCAGAGCACCAAAACCAATTTTCATTCCTTTCTTTCTGAGGAAGATTGTCGACTTTTTTCGATCCAGAACAATGTTCTGATAGCCAACTTTCTCAACGGATTTTTTAACGGCTTCCGGACTGGGCATTTTTGTCATCGAACCGTCGAATTTCCAGATTCGGTCCATGGCGGCAAAGCTGATGTCGAAAGCACCATTGGTGATGGTCGATAAATGAAGTGCCCGCTCCGTTAGTGCAAACACTTCAGGATCTACTTGTACGGGCGCAATACCAGCCTGTTTATTAACCGCTGAAATCTGCGTAGTGGGTATCCAGTCTGAAATCAGGTTTTCAATCCGGGTTACTTCGGCAATAACGGTATCGATACGTTGTTCGGCGGTCAGCGCATCATTGGCTACAATCGTGATGTCGAATCGGCTACCCATTAATTTGACGGTTCGTTTTCGCTGGACCTGCGCAAGGGTACTGAATCCTGAAAAAATCAGAAAGAGAAAAACCCACTTTTTCATGCTGCAAACATCGACACTATTCTCTCCAATGCCTGAAGAATAGCGCAAAAAATAGCATGAACGTCAACCGGCTTGTCACTTAAAAAGTAATATGGCCTACCGTAAACGAAAAACTCAGCGATCAAATTTGAAATTTTGTATCTTTATTGCCATATCCAAAACCAATCTTGTATGAAAATTTCTACACTCGCTATAACTACACTCGCTACAGGTTTAACGTTGAGTGGCTTTGCACAAAGTCAGGTTATTACTCCTGACAATCAGGTGGTAAGCTTTCAGTCTGTGAACGGGATCAATAACCTTGTGATTGGGCAAAGCGCTACGTTCAATACGTTTATGGGTAGTCAGGCTGGGCAGGGTAATACGTCTGGTATGTACAATACGTACTTTGGCTATAAAGCGGGTTTCCCCAACACAACAGGTAGCCATAACACCTTCGTTGGCTATGAAGCGGGCTTGTTAAATACCGACGGTAGCGACAATGTATTTATTGGATATAATGCCGGGCAGAAAAATCAGCGCGGTAGCCGCAATCTGATCATTGGCCCCAATGCCGGGTTTGATTCGATGGATGGAAAAGACAATACGTTGCTGGGTGCTAATGCTATCGGGGTTGGTGTTGGCTTATCGAATGCAACGGCTATTGGAGCGAATGCGCGTGTTTTAACCAGCAATGCCATGGTGCTTGGTAACAATGTTAACGTCGGAATCGGTACATCGGCTCCTCAGAATCGCCTGGAACTAACGGCGGGTGTTGATGGACGTAGTGGCCTTCGGCTAACGAACATGACGGCTAATTCGCAGGCGTCGGAAACCAGCGTTGGTAAATTCCTGACCGTAGATAATAAGGGCGACGTTACGTTAGCTGGTCGGCTTTCGGCAGTGGCGATGCAAGTGCAGCCAAAGTCAGAAGACCAATGGGCCGACTACGTATTTGAGCCCAATTATCAGTTGCAGTCACTAACTGAAGTAGAGCAGTACATCCAAAAGAATAAGCACTTGCCAGGCATTCCCAGTTCAGAAGAAATGGTTAAGAAAGGGGTTGATCTAACAACGTTGTTATCGATCATCGTTAAGAAAAATGAGGAGTTAACTCTGCACGTAATTGAACAGCAAAAACGGATTGAGCGCCTGGAGCAACAGAACCGCGAATTGATGAAAAAGAAATAATAAATTAGTAAGATATAGAAAGGGCGCGAATGCAACTTCGCGCCCTTTCTATATTTATTGAGTTATCAGCCAGAGGTTGCGAAGTCCCAGAAAAGTTGTAACAATTACAACAATAAGCATCAATATGTTTTGCCATATCGAGTTACGGTATTGAGCGGGAAGGATTGTTTTGTTGTTAACTGCAATCAGCAGGAAAACCGTTACAACAGGTAGCAAAAGACCGTTGGCGGCCTGCGCCAAAACAATAACAGGTACCGGTTTAACACCCAATAAGCCGAAGGTCAACCCAAACAGGATAACCAGCAGCCAGACAGCCTTGTAGGAAAGTGAATGTTCCGACCATCCTAGCAAACTCTTAGTGGTTACGGCAGCTGCCAATGGCGCCGTTAAACAGGACGTAAAACCTGCTGCAAACAAACCGAAGGCAAACAAAGCTCCTGCCCAGTTCCCTAATCGATAGCTAAGCGCCTGTTCAATCTGTTGAAAGGAAAAATCGCCGGTGACCAACGTACCAGCTACTAAAATGGACATCGAGGTCAGGCCACCAATCAGAACGGCCAGTGTAATACCCCAGCGCATTTCTGATAAAGATTGATTTTGCCCGATGCCAGAGCCTAGAAACAGGTTATATGGAACAATGGTCGTACCAATAAGGCCAATTATCAGCACGAGTGAGTTGGGTGGGAGAGAAGGAGAAACCATGGCATGCAGAACAGGCTGTGGACCCGGCGATACGCTCAGGGCTACGTAAGCGAAAGCACCACCCATTAAAAAAACGATAAGCCCCAAAACATTGGCAATAAGCTTGGTAGAGCCTCGCCAAAGAAGAACAATGCATAAGAGACCGATCAGTAAAGTGATTAACTGAGAGGAGCCAGTGGTCAGCAGCACTAACCCCGACATTGCCCCTAATATGTTGCCGGCCTCATAGGCGGCACAACCAAGGGTTACGGCTCCCGCAAGAGCAATCATAATCCATCGGATTCGTGAGCCATAGGTTTGCGTTAATATTTCCCCCAGACTCAGCCCCGAAGCAATCGTAACGCGTGCCGCTGCTTCCTGGAGAATAATGGTGCCGAACGTTGAAAAGGTAAGTGCCCAAAGTAATTGTAAGCCAAAACGAGAGCCGGCCATCGCACAGGTAGTTACGGTGCCAGGACCAATGAACGCGGCCGAAATAACCGACCAGAATAAAACATTGCCGAGACCGGCACGTAGGGAAAGAGACTTGGGCACGAGTGAGTGGGGTGTTAATTATGAAGCGTGATGAATATAGGAAATTATCCCGTATTCATCACGCTTCATAATTAACGCTACTCTTTTACGAAAGGTACTTGCGAAGCATCCAGGCCATAGCTTCGTGGTCTTCCATAAGCTTGGTCAGGAAATCGGCCGTACCGGCATCGTTGAGTTCTTCCGAACATTTATCGACATCATCGCGGAGTTCACGAACGATCTGTTCATGATCCGAAAGCAAGTTTTTGAACATCTCTGCTGTGCCGTTGACTTTGCCTGTATCTTCTTTCAGGCTGGTATTATGGATGAACTCAGCCATAGTAGCCAGAGGTTTACCACCCAGCTGGCGAATGCGTTCAGCCACTTCGTCGATTTCTGCTTCGATGGCTTTGTATTGGCTCTCGAAAAACTTATGGTATTCCATAAAATTCGGACCAGCTACGTTCCAGTGGTATTTGCGGGTTTTGATATACAGTACGTGTAGATCAGAAAGAAAGTCGTTCAGCAGCGTGTTGTCCTGTTTGAGGACATCTTCATCAAGACCAATATTGGGTTGCATAATAACGTGAGTTTGGTATGTTAATAAAATTCCTTGTGCGCACTGTGCGTACTGCTCAGGGGAATAACCACCAAGTATCCCGTTTGTTTTGTTATTTAAGCAAGCTGCCTAATACAGATCTGGTATACATCAAATCTTGTTTGTGGGCTTCTACGGGTCCCATTGTGTTTGGCGAATTAGCTTCCAGACATTGCTCCAGGACCAGCAGCGGACGAACGTTCTGAGCAGTTAAGTAGTTGGCAAGGCGCTGATAATCAATGTCGCCGTTGCTAAAGGTTTCCTGCCAGATCCCTTCTTTCGATTGCCGGATATGTAGCTCTACAATGCGCTTGCCATATAGTTTCACCACGTCGAATAAAGCTACCTGCGAGTTGCCCGAACCCCGATACACCCAGTGAGCATCCAGACAAAGTGATACGTTCTTGTGATCGGTTGCCAGTAGCATGTGGTGAAATTCGCGGGCCGCCTGCCGATGTTCGGGGGCATGGGTATGATAAGCCAACGTAATGCCACGTTTTTGTAATTCAGCTCCTAAGCGGTCGAGATTTTTGGCCTGCTCCAGTAAATCCGCGTCGGATTTGTCGTCGGTACTTCCCCATTTTATTGGACTGGGATTGGTCACAAAAATACGGGTCCCGGCAGGTTTTGCCGCTTCGGCAATGGCCAGAACGGACTCAATGGATTGCTGGGCTTCGTCGGCTTTGTGGAGCGTACTGTTTACGTACAGCGACGGCATACTGAGCTTATATTTTGCCAAATAGGGCAGTAGCTTTTTAACTTCATCAGCACTGGTAAAAGCAGGCTCGTAGGCTGTAAAGCCTGCCTTTGCGTATTCCGTAAGGGAAGCGTCGGGATCGGCCATCCAGGTTTTATTCTGCCGACCATAGAACGTTACCCAGGAATAGGAGTTACACGAAACAGGAAAAGTGGGGGCAGCTGAATAAGACTGCCCGACTGTTAGGGTAGGTCCAACAGCGACTCCGGCCACAGCTGCTAACGAAGTTAAGAATTGCCGACGCGACGATTGCTCTAAAGAATCCATATGATACAGATCTACGGTGAAGTATATCGAACAAAGCAAAGGCCTATGGCAAACTTACCGTTCCCATGCGTAGATTAACCAGAGGAATTGGCCTACTTTTTACCAACAATGCCCGATGCGCAACCGAAAAAATAGCTGGTTGAGTGGCAGTGAAGACCGGCTTCCTGAAAGAGTTGCTGAACCTGTTTGGCGCTCTTAAATAGCGTGCAGTAAATCCCCAGCATGCGATACGTTTCTGGATTGCCCAGAAATAAAGTACCCAGAATGGGAATAATCTGGCGCAGATAAAACAGGTAAGCGATACGTAACAGAATTGGCCTGGGGACCGATACTTCGATGCAGGAAAATTGCCCAGAAGGTTTTAAGATCCGATAAATTTCCTTTGCTAACAAGCTGATTTGCTCTTCGTTGAATGTTTTCAACCCAAAGGAAACAACAACGTGGTCGGCCGACTGATCGGGCAACGTACTGGCCAGCACATTCTGTTTTTCGAGGTTGATCGTATAGGTAGCAAATCGGTTTCGCTGGCGTTTCTGGTGGGCGTAACGGAGCATGCCGTCGCTAAAATCAACACCGATCAGCGTACCGTTCGGACCCATTCGTTGGCAGATATAATCCCAGGTTTCGCCCATGCCTGTCATGAGGTCAACCACTACGTTACCCGGTTGAATCGCAAGCTCCTGAACACACTGCCGTCGCCACCGATTGGAGAAACCAAACGACGTTATGGTATTCATGCGCTCATACGTCAGACTCATTTCATTAAAGAGATCCTGCACAAACGCAGGGTCATAAATCGAGTCAGGCGATTTGGCTTTCTGGAAAGACAAACTAGTAGGCTGGTAGGAGGAAATAATTAACGGATGAAATGTAAGGATTTCCCGTCGTAAATGCCAAGTCCGTCGTATTCTGCTAGAAAGACCAGAGCACCGTTTGGCGTAAACTCCATTTTTAAAACATTCATAGGTGAGCCCACGGCATTGTGTCGACCACTACCCCATTTAAGTTGAGGTTTAAGGACATTCTTCCATTGGTTAATATCACCTAGCGTGGCCTTTAAACGGCCTCTAAAAATGCCATTCTGAGAGTAGAAATAAAGGCAATTATTCAGAGCATTATAGGTAATCGGGCCAATTTGATGCCCACCTGTCCAAGTGATCCATTTTTCAACTTTACCAGTCAGTTTATCACTACCAACATTAACCGGTGTTTCAACATCTTTAGACTCCAGAATAGAGTAAGCGACGTTATCCGTGAACTTAACAATACTTCCATGGGTGAGACTAATATGAGATAAGCCGCCAGACATATACACATGGCCCTCTGCTTCACAAAAACCATCGACCGGATTCATGGCCATATTAACTGCAGCAGTTTTGAGCGGAATAAATGTTTTTTTGCGTGTATCAAAAGCAAACACATCTCCACCCCATTCGCCATGATCGAATCCAAGCCATAGCTTATCCTGATGATCGATGAAACAGGTTGGTGCATGAAACCAACCATTTTTATAACGAACGTAACTATTTTCAGAAAGAGAATCCGCTGGAAAATAGCATTTGCCGGTTTCTATGTCAACAATGCCCAGGTTGGTTACCCCAAAGCACGTATTGTGGCTATTGAAGATAATATTGGTTAGTTTATTCGTCGTACGACCGATGGTGAGCCAAACTTTTTGCTGGTTGTCATATTGCCTGATTGTATGGCTGGAATCGCCAATAACGATATTCTCTTTACGATCTTTCGTCAGAGCGATTATAGGCGCATCTGTTGCTATGGTTGAATCGACATAATTTTCGGAATGTAGATTACCTACCATGACGAATCCTTTAGAATTGAGTAGCCAAACCTGATTGCCATCAATAACAAAATCGCTGTATGTAGTTGGCTTAGGCTGATCTGCCTGTGCGTATAGCTGGAATACGGTCTGCATCCAAGCGGATAATAACACTAACGTTCTATAAAAAAGAGACATAAAGCTTCCGTTTTTTAATGTGAAAGTTGTCGTGTTTCAAGGCGAACTTTACAGCCAAATTACCACAATTAGCTAACTCCGCCACCTCCCGGTGTTTCGATACGTATCCGCTCGCCGGGTTGCATGGCTCGTGTGAAAATCCCCGGTAAAGCTTCCTGGTGGCCGTCTGTAAAAATCAGTGTTTGCTGGCCTGTTTTCCCGGATTCTCCGCCGTTAAGACCGTAAGGGGCTACGGTACGATGCTGGCTTACCAACGTGGCCTGTACGGGTTCCAGAAATTCAATGTCACGGATAATTCCGTTACCACCACGCCATTGTCCCGAACCGCCCGAACCACTACGTATGCTAAACTGATGCAGACGTACCGGATAGCGTCGTTCCAGTTCTTCGGGGTCGGTGAGTTTGGTGTTGGTCATGTGTTGGTGGACAGCACTACGTCCATCGGCTCCAGACGTAGCACCGGCGCCCCCGCCAATGGTTTCGTAATAGCCGAAGGTCGAATTGCCAAACAGAAAATTATTCATCGTTCCCTGACTACAGGCCGCTAAACCTAACGCTTTCAATAACGTATCGACCAGCCGCTGACTTACTTCGGTATTGCCACCAACTACCGCCGGACATTGGCTGTAATCGTCGGGGAAAATCGGGTTCAGAAACGATGAGTCGGGCAGAATGAACGTAACGGGTGTCATCAACCCTTCATTGAGCGGAATATCTTTCCCGCACCATAGCCGCAATACGTACAGCACGGCGCTGTATAAAATGGAAATATTGGCGTTCAGATTATTGGGATGAACACCCGACGTACCCGTAAAATCGAACGTAACACGACCCTCCTCAATACTGATTTTTGCGTGAATAGTATGTCCATCGTCGAGGGATTCTTCGGCCTGAAACGTTTGTCCGTTCAGCGGTTGTAAAACGCTGGTAATAGCAGCTGCTGCCGATTGATGCAGTCGTTGCATGTATTCATGCGTAATCGACAGACCGTATTGACGAACCAGGTTTTGCAGAGCTGTTTCGCCCGCCCGTAGCGATGCCAGAGCCGCTTCAATATCGGCCCGGTTTTCGGCCAGGGCGCGGGTAGGGTAGAGGCAGTCCGTAAAGCGCGAGGCTACGCCACCGGCTGCGTTGTCGCTACTTGCTTCCCACAAAAATTTACCGGCTTTTACTACGTATTGTGGTTCTAGCACAACGCCTTCTTCCACCAGCGACGTAGCATCGGGCGGCATCGATCCCGGCACTTTACCGCCTATTTCGGCGTGATGAGCGCGGTTGATAACGTAACCGATCAGTTCGTTGGTATCGCTAAAAACACCACTCAGCAGCGTTACGTCGGGCAGATGGGAGCCACCGTATTTGGGGTGATTGGTAATAATCACATCGCCCGGTTCGAGCGGGAGTTTTTCCAGGACCAGCCGCGCACAGATGCCCAGACTACCCAGGTGTACTGGAATGTGGGGGGCGTTGGCTACCAGTTCGGCTTTATGATTCAGGAGTGCACAGGAGAAGTCAAGCCGCTCTTTTACATTGACTGAAAACGCCGTTCGCTGTAACTGTGCGCCCATTTCTTCGGCAATCGCCCGAAAGCGTTGCGTAAATAGTTCGAGCTGAATGACTGCATTGCTTTCCTGGTTGTCAGACGATAGAGCATTATCGTCAATATCGGCGATGTAATCAGCTACTACGTTCTTATCTGCCTGTACAATCACTCGCCAGCCGGGTTCAATAAAGGCCGACGACGTAGTGTTTAACAGCAACGCTGGCCCCCGGAACGTATCGCCTTCCTGCAACTGCATCCAGTCGTAAGCCGGGTACGTATCGGTTTCAAACGCTGGGACTGCGTGCCGGTGCGTAACGGGTGCGTCGCTGGTGCTACGTTCCTGATCCGTTGTGCTCACAAGTACCCGAATACTCTCGACTTCTATAGCGCGGTTGGCCGGATAGTGGCCGTATAAATGCTGGTATTTCTGCTGAAAATCAGTTTCGATCTGGTTGCTGAACGGCACATCGATCGTTGACTCCTGACCCGACATCCGCAGAAACACAGACGCTGATTTTAGTCCGATCGACGTAACGTTACCAATATCCTGTCGTAACTGTTGGGTAGCCTGCTCAGTCAACTTATCAAGCAATTGATCTAAGTCTGATTCAACTACTTCCAGCGGACGTAGCACCGATTGCGAAGCCATCCGCTCAATCTGGGCCTGACCAATACCGTAGGCACTCAGCAAGCCACCATCGAACGGTAATAGCATCTGTTCCATACCCAGTAGTTGGGCGATGGCGCATCCGTGAAGGCCACCTGCTCCGCCGAAAACAAGCAATGCATACTCCTTGGGATCGAACCCCTGCGATACGGAAATCTTTCGGATAGCCCCGGCCATTGTTTCGTTGGCGATACGTTCGAAGCCACGTAGTAATACCTGCGCATCAGGCTGGTTGCCCGTTTGGGCGGCAATTTTGTCAATGATCTCATTCAGGGCGGCCTGTGCTTTTTCGGGAAAAACCGGAATACCAAACTGCTTTGGATGCAGTTTGCCCAGCAGCAAATTGACATCGGTGATAGTCAGGGGGCCGCCCGCTCCGTAGCAGGCTGGCCCTGGGTTTGCTCCCGCACTGTGCGGACCAACCCGTAACTGCCCCGAAGCGGCTCCGTTAGGTGTGGTACCAGCGAGTGTCGCACCGTGTTCTTCGAACCAGCAGATTGACCCGCCCCCAGCTGCTACGGTTTCGATCGCTAACGACGGAAGCTGTAAATCGAACAAGCCAATTTTTGTCGTGAATCGATAATCGGGTTGCTGCTGAATCCGTGCTACGTCGGTGCTGGTGCCACCCATATCGAGTGTCAGAATTGGCTGGTCGTTGGCAACCGTAGCGGCCCCGATGACGCCCCCAGCCGGGCCACTCAGCAAGCTATCTTTCGCCTGAAACAGATCGGCGCGTACCAGGCCTCCGGCACTGGTCATGATACGTAGTGCATTACCCGCGCTCAACTGTTGCTGGACATTGTCGAGATACGACCGCATGACGGGGTTTAGGTACGCGTTTACAACCGCTGTTTGCGTGCGCGATACGTATTGCGGGGCTGTCGATACGTCGGTCGAAAGGGTTATGTAGTCAAAACCAGCTTTCGTAAGAGCTTCCCGGAGCTTCTGTTCGTGGACGGGATTTCTGTAGGCATTCAGCAGCGAAACGGCAATGGCATCGGGTTTTGTTTGCCGAAGCTGGTCCAGCAACGTAGTTATGGTATCGTCAGTTAACGTAGTGAGAGGATGCCCATCAGCGCTGATACGTTCCTCTATTTCCAGCACCGAATTGTAGAGAACGTCGGCGGGCGGAATAGCTAGTTGAAAGAGGTTCGGACGTTGCTGGGTACCTATTTTAAGCAAATCGGCGAAGCCTTTCGTCACCAGCAACGTAACGCATCCACCTTTCCGCTCCAGCAGCGCGTTGGTACCTTTCGTGGTGCCCAGTCGCATGTTGAGCGTCGGAAACGGCTGGTCAAGCGGTGTTTTTGTGAGAAGACGCGTCGCCAGAATCGGTGCTTCTTCGCCGGTAAACAGTTCGACTGTATAGGATTGATGGCTGAATAGCGTGTTACTAATTTCCAGCGAACCGTCTAAGCTCAGAGAAGAGATGACAAATACGTCGTTGGTTTCGATTACACGAAGTTGATAACCGTCGAAAATTGGAGCAATAAGCCACGGGGCTACTAGTTTACCGTTGATAAGCTGGCCACGTAGTCGACTACTACTGAGTACTTTAGTTCGGTGTAAGTTGCCTTCGGTATCCAGCGCCAGTCCGTCAGTAAACGTACCGCCCGTATCAATCCATACTTTCCACATGGGAGTCTGCTATCGTTTTGCGTAAAATTCGCTAAATGCGGGCAACTATTCCTGGTTTCAACGGGGAAGTTTTGGCATGCAGATAAATCGGGCTTTGCTAATTCGACTGGCAAAGCAGGTTTATCAAAAAGCCTTCTAGCAAATTCAGCGATCTGTTTGTCATCGAAAAGTCTTAAGTTGGTATAATTTTTTGTTTAAATTTCTTGCTAAAAACTACACTACGTATGATTCTTAAATTGATCAATTCGATTTTGATGCTGGTGGCCGTCTATATGGGTTTCAAGCAAGGCTGGGCCATGATGTCGGGAAAAGCCGAAATGCTCGAGATGTTTGGCAAATGGGAATTCAGTAAAACCGGCGTTGCGGTGCTGGGCTTTGTCACACTGCTCAGTGCCGTACTGATTATTTTCCCGAAGACCTTTGTTTGGGGTAACTTTCTGATGGCCAGTACTATTTTGCTGATCATCTGTTTCCACCTACTCGACAAAGACATGAAAGGGGTTGGCATTGAATTACCTTTTCTGCTGCTGAACCTGATTATTATTTACTTACAACATCCGTTTAAAGACGGCTTTAAATGAGGACGATAGCCTTAATGATGCTGATGACGGGTTTTATGACCGTTGTCGCTTGTGGACAATCTAAACCAAAAAATAACGTAACAAAAACCACCACAACTATGGATACCAGTAAACTAACCAATGCCACCGTTAAAGCTGCTTTTGATGCCTGGCAGGCAGGCGATGCCGCTCGTTGGTCATCGTTTTTTACATCGGACGCTAAACTTTATGATGATGGGAACGCCCGCGATTTCCATCGGTTTGTAAAGGAAGCCTGCGGCCATGAACGTTTCACCAGCATTGATAAAGTGGAAGATGACGGGAAAGCGATCTACGGAAACTTCCACACGCAGAGCTGGGGCGACTTTAAAACGTATTTTAAATTTTATCTTAACGCGGACGGTAAATTCAACCGGCTCGATATTGGGCAGGCCAACTAATAACCGACCGTAGCATACGGCTATGCAGTTACAAGATGCAATTGATTTGATTGGGTCCGAGGCTATACCTGGCAACGTGCCTCAGGTTTGGGCCGATCTGGGTTGTGGAAGCGGCTTGTTCACGCAGGCACTGGCTTCTTTTTTACCCGATGGCAGCCAAATCTATGCTATTGATCAGCAACGGCAGTATGGCCTGAAAGTATCTGGCAATCGGTCGGTCGATATTGAGTTTATTCAGGCAGATTTTGAGAGAAATCTGCCTGAATTGCCTTTGCTGGACGGCGTATTAATGGCGAATTCGCTGCACTACGTTGCCGATAAACCGCGCTTCCTGAAACAACTCAAAAAACAGTTTTCAGCGGAAGCCCGTGTACTGATTGTGGAATACGAAACTACCCAATCGAATCCGTGGGTGCCTTATCCGGTTACGTTCAGTCAGTTGCAGCACTTATTTTCAGCCATAGGATTTACGGCTGGCCAGAAACTGGGTGAACGGCCATCGGCGTACCGGCAGGGGAACATGTATGCTGCCTTGCTACACCCATAGCACCTTCTTTGTCTACTCTGCCTTCATATCTATGCATCATAACCTTTTACTGATTCTTGGCTTATTATTTTCGGTGTTTCTGCTGGTCATGGTAGCCCAGCGGATAAAAATTGCTTATCCAATCTTTCTGGTTCTGGCAGGGCTGGGTATCAGCTTTATACCTGGCATTCCTCGAATGCATCTTGATCCGGATGTTATTTTCCTGATTTTTCTACCTCCACTTTTATACGAAGCCGCCTGGTACACCTCCTGGAATGAATTCTGGAAATGGAAACGACCCATTGCCTTACTTGCTTTCGGGCTGGTGTTTTTTACCTCCACAGTAGTGGCTTATTCCAGCGTTGCACTAATTCCCGGTTTTACCCTGGCGTTAGGCTTTTTGCTGGGTGGTATTATCTCTCCTCCCGATGCTGTAGCGGCCGCCACGGTTATGAAAGGACTGCCCGTTCCGAAACGGTTGATGACCATTCTGGAAGGTGAAAGTCTGGTGAACGATGCCTCTTCCCTGATTGTGTTTCGGTTTGCGCTGGCGGCTGTTATGACTGGTTCTTTCTCAATGGAGGAAGCCACCGGACAATTCTTTTTAGTAGCGGGCATGGGCATCGTTGTCGGTTTGGCAGGGGCTCATATCATGTATGCTGTTCACCGGTTTTTGCCCACCACGCCTGCTATTGATGCCGCTCTCACTATTATGACGCCCTACATATTGTTTCTGGCTGCTGAACAATTTCATTTTTCGGGCGTCATGGCTGTTGTCAGTGGAGGGTTATTTATTTCGTATCGTTCGCACGAAGTGTTTCAGACGGGCAGCACCCGGATGAATATGCTGGGTGTATGGACAACGTTGATTTTTGTGATGAATGCCCTTGTATTCGTCCTGATTGGATTGGCCTTGCCGGATATTGTTGACGGGCTGGGTAATTATTCTATTGCCGATGGGATTAAGTATGGGTTGATTATCAGCGCTATAACAATAGTGCTTCGGTTTCTATGGGTATTCCCGGCTTCGCACGTACCGCGCTGGCTAAGTGCTACGATTCGGAAGGAAGGATCGCCGGGTTGGAAAGGGCCGCTAGTTACGGGATGGGCCGGGATGCGTGGTGTGGTGTCACTGGCAACGGCTTTATCTATTCCTGAATTGATGAACGAAAACGGAGTCCCTTTTCCACTACGTAGTTTAATTATTTTCATCACGTTCGTTGTCATTTTTATTACGTTGGTCGTGCAGGGACTGACGTTGCCCTTTATTATTAAATGGATTAAGATTGGAGAAATCGATCAGTATGCTTCTGAACATGAACAGCGGACGGGGATTCAATTGCGGTTAAATCGTGTAGCGCTCAAGCGATTGAATGAGAAATTCTCGGCAGAAGTAGCAGCCAACGAGCTGGTTGGCTTATTGGTGAAAGATCTCCAGCACCAGACCGACGTAATCCAGCAGCGGCTGGACTCGCTGGAGTATGATGGAGCGGAAAAAGAGGAAGAGCGTATTGAACACTATAACCACGTCCTGCTGGACATATACGCCCAACAGCGTAAAGAACTTTTTGCGATGAGACAGAACAAGCTTTTTACGGATGAGGAAATTCGTAAAGCTGAGCTTCAGTTGGATATCAATGAGTTGCGTATCGCCGATGCCGGTCACTGATGGCGTTAGGCTGGTGTTACGTTATTCGTTAAGTAACGTAACACCGGCTTGCCGATAGGCTGTTACTACGTCTGTTGGAGCTTCCTGATCGGTAATCAATACGTCGAACATCGTGAGCGGAGCGAAGTGTAAATATTTGTTCGTTTCCAGCTTCGATGAATCGCAAAGCAAATACACCTTATCACTCTGCCGGGCCATTGTTGTGGCTGTGCTGGCTTCTTTTTCGCTGTTGGCGCTCAGTCCGTTTGCCAACGAAATACCATCGATACCGATAAACGCCCGATTGGCCCGGTAGCGAGCCATGTGTTCTTCGGCTATCAGGCCATGAATAGCCTGCCGCTCTTTATCAACTTCACCACCAACGAGATTGATTGAAACGTCGGAGGTCATCAATTCGGCCATTACCGGCAATGAATTGGTGACCACCGTAATCCGTTTGTTGCGAATAAACTGACACAAACGAAACACGGTACTCCCACAATCCATGAAAATAACGTCGCCTTCCTGGATTTCCTGAGCTGCCAACCGGCAGATGTAATCCTTACGCTCGGCATTAACCGCCGTTTTGTTGGCAAACGTATGTTTATCAGTAGCCAGACTTACTCGCATAGCGCCCCCGCGCGTACGGTAAATGAGCCCCATTGACGCCAGTTGAACTAAATCGCGCCGGACCGTCATCTCTGAAGTACGTAATAAATCGGCCAGTTCACGTACATCAACTGAGCCTCGTTCTTCGACCGTTTGTACAATTAGCTGCTTCCGATTTTGGAAATTCATACGTTATTGATTTGTTTTGAACAAAAATAAACAATTTTAAACAAATTAAAACAAATGGCTAATGAACGCGTACAAATAACCGAAGAGAAACTGCTGTCAGATAATTGGTACGTGCTGAAGCGATTTACGTTCAACTATCTGGGTAAGAATGGGCAATGGGCAACGCAGCAGCGCGAAGCCTACGATCGTGGTAACGGAGCTACGATTCTGCTCCATAACCCACAAACGGATATGGTTATTCTGACGCGGCAGTTTCGGTTACCGACGTTTGTGAATGGTAATTCATCGGGTATGTTAATAGAAACCTGTGCTGGCCTGCTCGACAACGATGATCCCGAAACGGCCATCATTCGCGAAACGGAAGAAGAAACCGGCTATCGGATTCAATCGGTGCAGAAAGTGATGGAAGCGTATATGAGTCCCGGTTCAGTAACCGAAAAACTGTTTTTCTACATTGCTCAATATACAACCGATACCGAACGTAGCGCAGGCGGAGGTATCGAAGAAGAAGAAATCGATATTCTGGAATTGCCTTTTACGGAGGCTGTTGCCATGATGGAACGTGGCGAAATTATGGACGGAAAAACGATTATGCTGCTGCAACATTTGCGATTACAACAACTCACCGCTACGTATCAAAACTAATATGCTGATTTTAATCGCTGGGCCATATCGCTCCAACACCAATGATGAACCCGAACGGATTGCTCAGAACATGCACCGAATGGAAGAGGCTGCTTTAGCCATATATCGAAAGGGGCACACGCCTGTTTGCGGGGAGTGGATCGCGTTGCCGCTCATTCATCAGGCCGGTTCGACACAATTGGGCGACGCTGTTTTTAACGAAATTTTTCACCCGGTAGCCGTCCGCTTAATCGATCATTGCGATGCTGTAGTACGTATTGGCGGCCCTTCGGTTGGAGCCGACGAAATGATGAAACAGGCTGAACTGAAAGGGAAGAAGACGTATTGGGAACTAGAGGAACTAAAAAATTAAGGGCTATAAAATCAGCTTTTGACACTTGATTTTACAGCCCTTAGGCAAATTTACTTACCGACCGAAATCAGATTGGCAAACAGGCGGTAGGCGCCAGGGACACCGGCGGGCAGCTCGCGGAAGAAAACCAGGCCGGTATAGATGAAATTTCCTTTACCATATTTGGCATAAATCAGGCTTCCCTGCTTGGGAGCCTCGTTCTGGTCGTGGGCCGAGAAAATAGTTTCATAGGCTTTATCCCAATCCTGCGCGAAATAAATACCGCGTTCCTGAATCCAGCCGTTGAAGTCGGCTTCTGTGATTTTGTTCGGGTAGTTCAGCAGTCGGTGTTGCGGATTGGTAAACGTCATCTTGGCGTCTTCTTCGGTAACCCGCTCATTAACAACCTTGAACGGATAAGGGCCAAACTGACTTACTTTAAGACCATTCTGGATAAATCCTGAACCGCCCGGCGTTACGTACTGAACGACCATCGTGCCTCCGTTTTTAACGTAATCCATCAAATTCGCTTGGTAGTGAGCCAGATAATCGTTCGTATTGTAAGCCCTTACACCGACCACAATGGCGTCATAAGCCGATAGGTTTCTACTCAGCTCAGCAGGTCCCAACAGCGTTACGTGGCAACCCATCTGTTGGAGGGCGGCCGGAACTTCATCGCCCGCACCCACAATGTAGCCGACGTTTTTGGCGGTTACTTTAACATCCAGCTTGACGAGTTTAGCTTCGGCGGGCGGGAACAGCGTTTGGGTCGGAATATGCTTATAACCAATAATGCGTAGCCCCGTCGTGAACGTACCGTCGCCAGTGGTCATCAATGCCTGTAACGAACCGTTTTGTGCCTGTGCCGTTGGGGTAATTTTGAAGGATACGCGCTGCTCACTGCCTTTGCCAGTCAACGAGAATGGGAGCGAAGCGGGCTCTACTCGCCAGCCAGCGGGTGCGTTGAGTTTAACCGTTCCCGATACGTTGGCCCGGCCAGCTCTAAGGATAAGTTCAGCGGTTTTGGGCGTTGCGTCCGAGAACGCATATACGCGCTCATTCAGGTTCGCCGTTACGTCGGGCTGAATAATGAACGGACGATAAATTTCTCCGTCGACCGGATCGGTCGATTTAAACACTACGGGCCGACTAAACGTAAACGATTGACCACTGATTTCGACGGTATAGGTTGCCGTCAGCGCAGGTGGGTTCTCCGGAAGCCCAATCAATTGCTGGTTATCGACCTGGAACAAGCCCTTGATGATTGGTTTTTCGAGCCAGTAGGGCTGTGAGATTTTTTCGCCTTTAGGTATGGTAACGAAAGTAGACCAGCTAACGACGTCATTTGCTTTCAGAGGGGCGCTTACGGTTGTATCTTTCCCAGTTGAGTATTGGACACGGAGAAGCTTAACCGCAACATCAGACCGATTGACTACGTTCGTATTGAGTTTGATCGTTTCGCCCGGTGTGGCCGCATAATCGGTCGGATTTGTTTCGAGCCATAAGCCCAGGCATTGACGAATCAGTTGCTCAACTTCCTGCCGTTTGCTTTTGACATACAGGTTGGCCGTATCCAGTTTGCTGATCGAACTGTATAATTGGACCAGCGCCGGAACAGACGCATCGGGTTGCTCTGGCTTGAACGCACTGAGAAGCTGGTTTACCTGCAACTGCACTTGCTCGCTGTTGGGCACTCGTTTCCAGGTTAAATCGATGCCATCAAACGGATCTTTTTCGACCGGATCGCCACCTTTAAGCAGCAAATAGTCTAATCGGGCACCTCGGTTAGCTGGTACGCCAAAACCCTGGCTCTTATGTTGGCTTCGGCTTTCAGAAGCAATTTCGCCGTACGATTTCCCCAGTAATGGGTTGTAGAGCCCCGTTTCGATCCCAATTAGATTACCGGCTTCGTCGGGTTTTTTAGCACTCATAAATGCGCCGGGAATAAATACGTTCCACAGAATTCGCTTAGCCTGCCAGGGTTTTACGTACGTGAGTTGTTCAGGAAATTTGGTCGGATCATTAGAAATTTTAAACGCCTGTTCGGCCAGGTAGCCCGATGCGCTATGATGGCCATGACCAGCGCGCGAATCGGGCGGAAAACGCGTAATGATCACGTCGGGCTGGTATTTGCGAATCATCCAGACTACGTCGGCAAGTACTTTTTCCTGACCCCAGGTACGGACGGCTTCGTCCGTTGATTTGGAAAACCCAAAGTCATAGGCACGGCTGAAAAACTGATCTGGCCCATCAACGCGCCGGGCTGCCAGCAGTTCCTGCGTGCGAATGACCCCTATATTTTCGCCCTGCTCGGAGCCAATCAGGTTTTGGCCTCCGTCGCCCCTGGTTAGTGATAAATAGCCTGTTCGTACGAGCCGATCTTTGGCCAGATAAGCCAGCATGAGCGTATTTTCATCATCAGGATGAGCCGCTACGTATAAGACTGAACCAAGAACGTTCAGCTTTTTCAGGTTCGATAGAATTTCGCCGGAGGGAGTCGGTTTAATGGAACCGTAGGGAACTTGAGCAAAAGACGCCGTGACGAGGGTGAGGGCGACAATAAATCCTGGTAAACGGTTACGTAATAGCACAGGTAGTGAATGGATTGATGACGTATCGGACAAATTTACGATTTAGTCACTGGTTTGATTACGTAGCAGTGTTTTTTGTCAGATGGAATGTTGCTCGTAGAAAAGGCTATCCCAAGTGGAATAGCCCTTTGACACATTACCTAACAACTAAAGAACTGATTGGGAAAATGGAATTTTCTGAAATGGACTGGTATAGACATTGCCAAACCGTTTATTCATTGGTAAAAGGTCGCTTTCCACGCCAGCTAATGATGGATGCGAACGCTTATTTTGTCGAAAAAGTCACTACTGTTTATCTGGCCAAAACTATCCAAAGCCAATGTTCTGAACTGGCTGGCTGTTGCTTAACGAGTAGTGATTTCTTCATAATTTTAAATTTTTTTAAAAGAGAAATCTTGATGTTGCAAAACTAGTATAAATATTTATTGTTCAAAATATAATTTTAGTAAAATGATATATAGTGGAATTTTATATTATATACATAATAAAATAGCGGATGTGTTATATTTTTTACTAGTCTATTTTGTGTATGATTACTTACGAAATTTATAAGTATTTATTCTTAATAATGATTGGGTCGCTTGGTTAGGATAGGATATTATAATGATAGCATTTTCTACTTTTACGAATATCTATAACCCTCATTCGACATGCGACTATATAAGGCTGCTATTTGGCTTTGGCTGGTTTCTATTACGCTTGCACACGCCCAGCAATCCGTTCAACTGATTCCTCAACCCGCTGAAGTACAGATACAAACAGGGACGTTTACAATTACAAAAAATACGACTGTTGGCTACGATAAACCCGCCGGAAAAGCCGTGGCCGATATGCTTGTTCAAAAGCTGAGCGTACCCACTGGCTATAGCCTGAAAGCAAAACAAGGAAAGAAAGCCGATCTTTTATTCTCGTTAAACGATACGCCAGACTCGAAATTGGGTAATGAAGGATACAGGCTCAATGTTACGTCTAAGGGGGTAACGATTACGGCCAATGCCTATGCCGGGTTGTTTTATGGTATGCAATCGGTGCTGCAACTGCTACCCAAAGAAGTGGAGGGAAAGTCGCTGGCGAACGTAGCGTGGTCCGTTCCGGCCGTTCGGATAACGGACTACCCCCGGTTTGGCTGGCGGGGTGTTATGCTGGATGTAAGCCGACATTTCTTTCCAAAAGAGGATATCAAACGGCATCTGGAGCAGCTGGCCCGGCTTAAATACAATACCTTACACTGGCACCTGACAGACGATAACGGCTGGCGGATTGAAATAAAATCGCTGCCCAAACTGACCGAAGTAGGGGCATGGCGGGTTCAGCGAGCTGGTCATTTTGGTAATAGGGCAGAGCCAAAACCGGGTGAAGCCGCTACGTATGGCGGTTTTTATACGCAGGAGGATATCAAAGAAATTATCAAGTTCGCGCAGGAACGTAATATCACGATAGTTCCCGAAATAGATGTGCCGGGGCATAGTATGGCGGCTTTGGCGGCTTATCCGGAATTGAGCTGTACCAAAGCGCAGGTTAGCGTAAACCCTGGAACGGCCTTCTCAGAATGGTACGGAAACGGTACGTTCAAAATGCTGGTCGAGAATACGCTGAATCCGTCGGACGAGAAAGTGTATGAGTTTCTGGACAAGGTTTTTACCGAAGTCGCGGCTCTTTTCCCGAATCCTTATATCCACGTAGGTGGCGATGAATGTTATAAAGGGTATTGGCAGCAGGACCCTGGTTGCCAGGCCCTGATGAAGCAGTTGAATATCCGGCACGTAGAGGATTTGCAGGGCTATTTTATGAATCGGGTGGAGAAGATTCTGAAAGCTAAAGGAAAGAAACTGCTGGGCTGGGACGAAATTCTGGAAGGTGGTATTTCGCCCGAAGCCACCGTTATGAGCTGGCGTGGTGTGAAAGGGGGAATCGAAGCCGCGCATCTGGGGCATAACGTAGTGATGACGCCTACTACGTTTGCTTATCTGGATTACCAGCAGAGCGATATCGATCCGCCTATTTATGCGAGTCTTCGTACTAAAAAAAGTTACAGCTTTGAGCCTGTTCCCGATGGTGTGGAGGCAAAATACATTCTGGGTGGCCAGGGAAACCTCTGGACGGAGCAAATTCCTAATCTGCGCTATGCCGAATACATGCTCTATCCGCGTGCCTGGGCCTTGTCTGACGTATATTGGTCACCGAAAGAATCAAAAAACTGGGACAACTTCGTTACGCGGATGGAAACGCATTTCGACCGGGCCGACGTAGCACAGGTTAATTATTCGCGGGCGGTTTATGATGCCATTGTCAAAACCAGCCTAAAGAACGGGAAATTGGTGCTGGAGCTGGAAAGTGAAGTGCCGGGACTGGATATTTTCTATTCGATTGATGACACGATGCCCGATAATTTTTCGACAAAGTATAGTCAACCGGTCGAGCTACCGGAAGGGCCAATTACGCTGCGTGTTGTTACGTATCGGGCTGGTAAGCCAATCGGTCACCTGATTGTTCTGTCGCGCGATACGTTGCAGAAGCGGGCTGGTCGGTAATGTCTGACTACGTTCCCGGAAGTTTTGAGCTTTCGGGAACGTAGCACTAAACTTACAACGTCAAGCGCTGCTTGTCTTTCAATAAAACCTCCTGGAGTTTGGCATACGGCAGTTTCTGAACCGATACGTTGTTCTCAATGGCAAGAACAGCCGCTGTAGCCGCTGATTGGCCCAGAATCATAAAAACAGGTTCCATACGAATAGAACCGAAGGCAATGTGAGAACTGGACACACAGACCGGCACCAGTACGTTTTTACATTCGCTTTCTTTGGGAACGATAGCGCCATAAGCAATGGAATAAGGCTTATCGGGATGAACACCAATGTCGCCCTCATTTTGCACAAAGCCATCTTTTTTAACGTAGCGCTGGGCGTTGTGCGCATCCAGCGAGTAGGAGCCCATACCAACCGGATCGGGGACCGTGTTACGGCCCAGCACATCTTCTTCGGTCATAACAAATTCGCCCAGCATCCGGCGGGCTTCCCGGATATATAGCTGCCGGGGCCAGTTACCATTTTCGGTGAATTCATCTTTGGCCAGTCCCCACTGTTTCATTTTCGACTGAACATCGTCGGGCACGCGAGGGTCGTTTGCCAGAAAGTACATTAGCCCTTTCTGATACAGTTCATGCTCTTTAATGATCTGTTTCCGGCGCTGGTACGTAGCTTCGGGATAATCGTAGTTTTTGCCGATGTAGTCGGTGCTGAACGGCCCGTGATTGTTCGTATCCGTTTTGCGGTTCGGGATGGGGTCGAACTTATCGAAGGTTTCGCGCCAGCCGGTAGCAAACACTCGTGCCAGTAGTTCGTAGCGAGCCGGATCATAGCCATCTGGCTTGGGGAACGGAACGCGGTTTTCGGGGTTATTGCTCAAACACATCCGAAAGCAATAGGCCTGAATTTTTTTATCGCCAGAACCTTTTTCACCGGGCGGATTCGGGGACACTTCGGGCAATAGACCACTCTTGGGATCTCCGGCAATTTTATACGGACTAACGTTGGCTTTGAAATAGTGACCATGCTGAAACACTTCTGTTTGAACACCGTTCCATTTTTCGCCATAGACGCTATTCGCTTCCCGGCCGACGTGGTAGTTGACACCGGATGCAGCCATCAAATCGCCTTCATACGTAACGTCGATGAACATTTTACCGGCATATACATTGCCTTTCAGCGTACGGAATGAACTAACAATGCCCGCTTTTTTAGTAACGCCGGTTTTAGAACGATCGAGCCATTCGTCCCGATAAACCGTGATTTCGTATTCTTTGATAAAGTCTTCAAAAACCTTTTCGGCAGCATGCGGCTCAAAAATCCACATGGTGCGCTCATTGCCATCGATGGCGGGTGTTCCCTGACCTTTGTTGCCATATTCTTCTTTTTTCTGCCATTTCCAGTTGTCAGGATCTTGATAATGCTGATAGAGCCGTTGGTAAAATTCGCGGGAAAGTCCACCGATCACTTCTTTATTGCCGGTATCCGTAAAGCCCAGCCCTCCCGACGATAAGCCACCCAGATGCGTATCGGGCGACACGATAATGACCGATTTGCCCATTTTCTTCACCTGAACCGCTGCCGTAACAGCCGCTGAGGTTCCACCATAGATGATAACATCGGCTTTTCGAACGGCGGTAGGTTTTGTTTTAACAACAGTATAGCCCGGCAGCAGTAATACCAGGCTAAGAAGAAGACTTACTGAAAAGACTTTATTCATTGAGCTTTGACGAGATGGTTATGTAAACAACTAAGAGGTCATTGCTGGGGTTTTACCCGTTCTGGAAGTCAAAAACCCGCTTAAAATTAAAATAATCACTATTTTTAAATCTGTCTTGAGTGGAATTACCGGACTTAACCAACTAACTTCTCCTTCATCTTCATGAAACACGTTTTCTTTGCTGCTGCTCTGCTTAGTTTGAGTAGTTCGTTTTTGCAGGCCCAGGATCGGCTGACGGGTAAGACATTTGCTACCAGAGCGGTTGTGATGGCTCGACATGGGATGGCCTGTACGTCGCATCCCTTATCGACCCAGGCCGCTGTTGATGTACTACGTTCGGGAGGGAATGCCATTGATGCCGCCATTGCTGCCAATGCTATGGAAGGACTGGTTGAACCACACGTCAATGGAATTGGTGGTGATTTGTTTGCCATTGTCTGGGATGCCAAAACGAAAAAGCTATACGGCTTGAATGGATCGGGCCGGTCGCCGTATACGCTTACGTTAGCGGAGCTTCAGAAACGAGGCTTGACGCATATTCCGTCGGATGGGCCATTGCCGGTATCGGTTCCGGGTTGCGTCGATGCGTGGTTTGAACTGCATAAACGATTTGGCCGGACACCCATGCCGAAAATTTTGTCGCATGCCATTAACTATGCGCGTGAGGGCTACCCGGTTCATGACGAAGCGGCTTTTTACTGGTCGAGTATGATTGGTCGGTTCAGTAAATATCCGAACGTGAAGGAAACCTATGCGCCCACTGGAGCGGCACCGAAGCGGGGCGACGTATTTAAAAACCCGAATCTGGCGAACACGCTCGAAAAAATTGCCAAAGGTGGCCGGGACGCTTTCTATAAGGGCGAAATTGCCCAGACCATTGATGCGTTTATGAAAAAGATGGGCGGTTACCTGAGCGCCAAAGATCTGGCTGATCATACATCGACCTGGGTTGAGCCGGTTTCGACTAATTATCGGGGGTATGACGTATGGGAGCTGCCCCCCAATAGTCAGGGTATTGCAGCATTGCAGATGCTGAATATTCTGGAAGGATACGATTTTTCGCAGATTCCGTGGGGAAGTCCAGAGCACATTCATCGGTTTGTTGAAGCGAAAAAACTAGCTTTCGAAGATCGGGCTAAGTATTACGCTGATCCTGCGTTTGCCCAGATTCCGGTGCAGGAACTGGTCTCTAAAAATTACGCGTCAGACCGGCGCAAACTGATTGATTTGAATCGTGCGGCCAGCCGTGTCGATGCGGGTAATCCGGCGCTTCGGCAGGGCGATACCATCTATTTGACCGTAGCCGATGAAGAAGGGAACATGGTATCACTGATTCAGAGCAATTATCGGGGTTTTGGCTCAGGTATGGTGCCTGATGGACTGGGTTTTATGCTTCAGGACCGGGGCGAATTATATAGTTTAATTGACGGTCAGAATAATACGTTTGCTCCTCACAAGCGCCCTTTTCAGACCATTATTCCCGCTTTCATCACTAAAGACGGACAACCATTTATGAGCTTCGGAGTGATGGGGGGCAGTTTCCAGCCGCTGGGCCATGTGCAGATCATTATGAATATGATCGATTATGGCATGAATCCGCAGGAAGCGGGCGATGCACCCCGTATCGATCATCAGGGATCGTCGGAGCCGACGGGCGAAAAAATGGTTGATTCGGGCATTGTTACGTTAGAATCAGGATATCCGTACGAAACTATTCGCGAACTGATGCGCCGAGGCCATAAAATGGGCTATGGCATGGGTGGCTACGGTGGGTATCAGGCCATTATGTACGACGCCAAAAACAAAGTTTATCACGGAGCCACCGAATCCCGCAAAGACGGTCAGGCCGCTGGCTTTTAAGTCTCAAACTGTCTCTGGCTGTTTGTTTATATTAATCTTAAAACACAAACAGCCAGAGACAGTTCGAAACAGACTACGGTCGGGTTAACAGGCGCTCAATTGGCATGACTTCGCCGTTTTTAATGACCTGCTCAACCTGCAGCGCGTCTTTGATATTGGTCAGCGGATCGCCATTGACGATCACCATATCCGCCAGTTTGCCCGGCTCAATGGAACCTAGGTCTTTACTGACGCCAACTGTTTCGGCGGCCCAGAGTGTGGCCGAACGTAGCGCCTGATAGGGAGTCAGACCAGCGCCAACAAACGATTGTAGCTCGGTGTGTAAGCTTAAACCATAGGGTACAAATGGACTGTCGGTACCCGTTGTTACGTGTGCGCCCGCGTCGATCAGCGCTTTTACGCCTTTCTGCAAATTGCCGAAGTTTGTCAGGTACCCCGGACTGATTTTTGCGTACTGGGCCGAACTGGCCTGAAGCGCGTTGCTGAACTCCTCTGAATAAAAAGTCCTGTACTGCCGATTTTCGTAGAGGCTGGGATCTTTAGTACCCAATACTGCGAAACCACCCTGTAGTGACGCGGTCGGCGTAATGTTCATGCCGGATTTGGCCAGCAGCTGTATAACATCCTGATAACTCCGATTCGTAGCCGTGATTTTGGGGGAATACCCTCTGCGGCTCGTTCCGCCGATATGCTCAACGGCGTCAACGTCGTACCGCATGGCCGGGAAAATTTCGTGCGATGACACCGGGATGCCGTGCGCGTGGGCAAACGTAGTGATTCGTTGCTGGCGGGCATCGGGCATACGGACATAGGTTTTGATCAGGTCATACCCTAATCGGATAGCGCGGTTGAGTTCGCGGTCGAGTTGCTCGTCGGAGTTAATGCTGGTAGCGGCTCCGTAGTAAATGCGATTGCCATCGGTCAGGCCACCCGTGAAGAACTGACGGGGGCCAGGACGGGTGCTGCTTGCCCAGGATTCTTTGCGTTCGAGCGCATCATAGGGGTCTGCGCCGGGCTCACGTACCGACGTAATGCCGAACGATAGCCATAGTCGCCCGATCTTTTCGCCAACCATGGAATGTTGATGCGTATGCATCTCAAACAGACCAGGAATAACGGTCTTGGTCGATGCGTCAATCAGTTTACCAGAACGACCCGTTTTGTGAGGCTCAATCGCTTTAATACGGTGCCCATCGAGGATTATATCGACGTTGGTACGATACGTATTTGTCTTACCGTCAAACAAGCGCCCGGCATGGATAACTGTTGGCCCAGTTGCCTGGCTGGCTGTCCAGGTTAAATCCATTGGAAGTGTGTCGATATGGCCGTCGGTCAGGTAAACCTGTTTTAATACGTCCGTTGCCAGAAACAGCAGGCTTTTCGAATCGCCGGTCCAGGTGGGGGTATCCGATTGTTCCGATGTCAGCTGGCGGGGTGTACCCGTGATCGTTCCATCGGGTTTTACGTCGGTAACCCACAGTAAGCCGTCCAGTACGTAGGCCATCTTGGTGCCGTCGGGTGACCATACAGGGCCATTCTGCCCGCGTGTTGCCAGACTGTGGCCGGGCGCTGGTGTTACGTATCGATCATTCTTGCCGTCGAGTGAGAGTAGCAGCACTTCGCTGACGCCCTCGCGGTAACGAGACGAGTAAGGATGAAGGGCAGAAATCGCAATGGTTTTGCCATCCGGCGACCAACTCGCCTGACTGGGTACAAAGACTGATTCGTGACGCTTTTGCGTTTTGGGGACCGTTACGTCGGCGGTGTACGTTACGTCGGCCGTATAGAGCGTGCTACGTCCCCAGGCGTTACGTGGGTCGCTCTGGTAAAAGGCGATTTTACTGCCATCCGGCGACCAGGTTGGATAATGCAAGTCGTCGGGCATATCAACCAGCAGTCGATCCTGGCCGGTTTTTAGGTCCCGAATCCAGACATCCATGTTCCCGTTTCGATCAGAAACATAAGTCAATTTAGTGCCGTCGGGCGACCAGCCGGGCTCCAGTTCCATCGTTGGCCCCTGAGTGATCCGTTCCGGCGTTTTCGTTCCTTTCGTCAGAATCCAGATATCACCCAGAGCGGCAAAGGCAATCTGTTTACCATCTGGAGAGATGGCTGAGCCTTTGATACCCTGAACGGGTTGAGGTTTTTTACTGTCGAAATCGTAACGCTTACGTTTGTAGGACGTACGCGGTAATGTAATGATAGCCTGAAAAGGAATGGTTTGCAGCGCTGACGAACCAATTTTGCCCCGTTTCAGCAAACCGCTGGATGTGAAAAGATAGTCAGTGGATGAAAACCAACTGGTTCGAAAAGGAAAAACATCGTCAGTGGCTTCGGTAAGCATCTGCGTTTTGCCATCGGCCAGCGAAGCTGTTTCTAAACCACTTTTTGTATTGGTGAGCGCGTTATAATACAAAGTCGATCCATCGGGTTGCCAGGATGGAGCGGCCAGTTTAGCATTAGACGGAGAAACGAGTTTTTCTGTCTGTTGGGCAATCGTTACTACGTATATACCTGGTGCGTTAGTTCGATCGGACATATAAGCGACCTGTTTCCCATCGGGCGAAAAGGCTGGGTTAAAATCGTTGCCAGAATCGGTCGTTAGCTGGGTGAGTTTGCCATCGGCCAGGCTGAGTTGCCAGATGTCGTAGTTACCGCTTCGGTCCGACGAAAAAACCAGGTATTTCCCATCGGGCGACCAATGCGGTTCGCGGTCATCCTGAAGGCCATCAGTCAGTTTCGTCGGCTTGCCCCCGGTTGCCGGAACGGTCCAGATATGGTAGCGGCCATCCCAAAAGGCATGAAATGCAATGGTTTTGCCATCCGGCGACCAGCTTGGTTGTCGGCAGTCGCCGAGGTTGTCGGTAATGGGTTTTGCCACTCCTCCGGTGGCTGGTACTACCCAGATAGTTCCCTGTAGATCAATCGCAATGGTACGCTTGTCGGGCGATAGGTCGGCGGCCATGTTTGTACCCTCCGTAACAGTCACCCGAATTGAGTCGATCCCGTTGGCTCGTATTTGGGTTATATGGAGAAAAAATAGAATTAAGCCGCAGAAGGCTATTTTTAGGCGAGGATTGTTACGCATAGGTGTCATTAGAGGGAAGGCAACGTATTGATTACGAGAAGAATGTGTAATACTTACTATTTCCTTTCTGAACCTACACAGCGATTAGTTTACTTCCAAGCCTGCATTTTGTTTGTCGTCCGATTCGTGAAAATCTCCTTAAAAAAACGTACTTATCCTTAAAAAAAGTCAACGTGCTCTGCTTTAGGGATTCGGTAAATTTTATATTTGTGCGTATTCCTATTTTCTAGATCCATTTTATAACCTACTTAGTTAATCGCATGAATTATAGTGTCTATCTGGTTCCCGCACTAGGTGTCATTGGCCTATTGGTAATGTTCACCAAATATATGTGGGTGTCTCGGCAGGATGCCGGAGATGCCCGAATGCAGGAAATCGCAGCATACATTGCCAGTGGTGCCCTCGCTTTTCTGAAAGCAGAGTGGCGCGTTCTTACTTATTTTGGAATTGTTGTCGCCATAGTACTGGCGTATTCGGGGACATTAGTTGAAAATTCCAGCCCAGTTATTGGTTTGTCATTTATCCTCGGAGCGTTCCTGTCGGCTCTGGCAGGTTATATCGGGATGACGATTGCCACTAAAGCCAACGTTCGTACGGCACACGCGGCCCGTACTAGTCTGACTCGTGCGCTGGAAGTATCATTTACCGGCGGCTCTGTTATGGGAATCGGCGTGGCTGGCCTGGCGGTGCTTGGTCTGGGTGGTCTGTTTATCGTGCTCTACCAAATGTATGTGGGTGCGACGGGCGATGTAAATGGCCTGCAAATGGAAAAAACGCTGGAAGTATTGGCTGGTTTTTCACTCGGGGCTGAATCGATTGCGTTGTTTGCGCGCGTTGGTGGTGGTATTTATACCAAAGCCGCCGACGTTGGCGCCGACCTGGTTGGTAAAGTAGAAGCCGGTATTCCGGAAGATGATCCACGAAACCCGGCGACCATTGCCGATAACGTAGGCGACAATGTGGGCGACGTAGCGGGTATGGGAGCTGACTTGTTTGGCTCATACGTAGCAACGATTCTGGCTACCATGGTATTGGGTCGGGAAATTGTTATTCCGGCAGATGCCAATATTTATGGCCATGCGCCGATTGTGTTGCCGATGGTTATTGCCGGTCTTGGCCTGATTTTTTCGATCATTGCTACGTATTTTGTTCGGGTTAAGGACGATAACGGTAGTGTACAGGGCGCGCTGAATCTGGGCAACTGGGTCTCTATCGGTCTTACATTGGTTGCTTCTTATTTTCTGGTGACGAGCTACCTGCCCGACGTAACGATGGAGATTCGGGGCGTTGAATTTACGCGTATGGACGTCTTTTATGCTATCGTAACGGGGTTGGTTGTGGGCGCATTAATGTCCTCTATCACAGAATATTACACAGCGATGGGTCGCCGTCCTGTGCTATCAATTATTCGCCAGTCGGCGACGGGGGCAGCTACGAACATCATCGGTGGCCTGTCTGTTGGGATGGAATCGACCGTACTGCCTATTCTGGTTCTGGCGGCTGGTATTTATACATCCTATCATTTTGCTGGCTTATACGGCGTGGCTATTTCGGCAGCTGGTATGATGGCCACGACGGCGATGCAGCTGGCTATCGATGCGTTTGGGCCAATTGCTGATAACGCCGGTGGTATTGCGGAAATGAGTTATTTGCCCGAGGAAGTACGGGGACGTACTGATATTCTTGACGCGGTTGGGAATACGACCGCTGCTACGGGTAAGGGGTTTGCTATTGCATCGGCTGCGTTGACAGCCTTGGCACTGTTTGCCGCTTTCGTTGGTATATCGGGTATTTCGGCGATTGATATTTATAAAGCCGACGTATTATCCGGACTGTTTGTTGGCGCTATGATTCCGTTTATTTTCTCGTCTTTGGCTATTGCCGCTGTAGGGCGGGCCGCTATGAAAATGGTTGAGGAGGTTCGTCGTCAATTCCGCGAAATTCCTGGTATTCTGGAAGGAACCGGTACGCCCGAATACGATAAATGCGTCGCTATTTCAACCCAGGCATCCATTCGGGAAATGGTATTGCCGGGCGCTATTGCCCTGACTGTACCCGTTATTGTTGGCTTTATTTTTGGTCCCGAAGTACTCGGTGGTTTGCTGGCAGGCGTAACGGTTTCGGGCGTGTTGATGGGAATTTTCCAGAACAATGCGGGCGGAGCCTGGGATAACGCTAAGAAATCCTTTGAGAAAGGCGTTGTTATTAATGGAGAAACGTATTACAAGAAATCGGAGCCGCACAAAGCGTCGGTAACGGGCGATACAGTCGGCGACCCGTTTAAAGATACGTCCGGCCCATCCATGAATATTCTGATTAAGTTGATGTCGATTGTATCGCTGGTTATTGCGCCGTACATCGCCGTACAATCATCTGAAACGCCTGGCCATGCCCGCGAAGGTAAAGAAGCGGCAGGAACCAATGTACCGCTGGAACGATCGACGGCGGCTGATAATGCTGACGTGAGCACACCCAACGCAGCTCTTGGAGAGTTTAGCCTTCAAAAGCTGACCAGTGGTGTTGAGTTGAACATTCCGGAGTTTGGCATTGAAAACAAGCTGCTTACTTTTATTAAAAGTGACAAGCCCGTTGATAAAACGACCTGGTTCGACTTTGACCGGCTGACGTTCGAAACGGGTGCCGCTACATTAAAACCCGAATCGCAGGAGCAGTTAAAGAATATTGCTGAAATCCTGAAAGCCTATCCCGCAGTAAACATCAAACTAGGCGGTTATACTGACAATACGGGCAATGCCGCGAGCAATCTGAAACTATCGCAGGATCGGGCGAATTCAGTACGTGCCGAGCTCGAAAAGTCAGGGGTTGATAAAGATCGGCTGGAAGCAGAAGGGTACGGCCAGGAGCATCCGGTGGCATCAAACGATACGGAAGAAGGACGGGCACAAAATCGCCGAATCTCAATCCGGGTAACGAAGAAATAACGAGTTGGGGTTTATGGTTCATAGTCTATGGTTTATAGTTTGTGGTTACTAACCAGCACAACCATAAACCATAGACTATGAACCATAAACAATACTCCCACGATCTACATCAGAATATTGTTGACGGGCTGAATGGCAGGGGGGAGATCGGTTTCATCCAGCATTTCGCGTAAGTCAATCTCAATAGTTCGGCTCATCGACGTAATAGGCGTATCGTTTGGGCCGCCCTCAAACGGGTTTTCAGTGCTTTCGCCAATCTGATCTAGCGTAGTAAAGACCCAGGATACGGCCACGCTGAACGGAATCGCCAACCAGACCAAGTTATCACCGAGTTTGTCGAATTCCTTCAATAGACCAAAAGGAATCATAATGACAAACAGGCGAATGAAGAAGCGGTTGATCGTTGCAAAGTGACGTGGATACGGAAAGTTCTTGATCCGTTCACTCTTCCCCTGATGATCATAGAACTCTTTGAGCATGGTCTCCAATTGGATATAACGAAGATCCTCAATCCAGCCCTGCGCGGAAAGTTGTTTTAAATCCTTCGATTGCAAGCTGATTATCTGGGTAGCCCGATTCTTCTTGCTCAATACGTACGAAAGCTCCTCGGTCGATAGTAGTTTCCGCAGTTCTTCCGTCAGATTGCCGTTCTTCTCCGGTATACCATAAACCGATATGTATTCCAGGTTATAGCTTCTGGTATAGATGGTTTCCCAGTTACGAGGTTCGCGTAATTGGTAACGTAGTGCGGTTAGCCAGGCAACATGGCGATAAATTAGTCGTTGATGAGCCTGCTTTACATCGGCTTCGGATGCCGACGTATCATGAATAAAATCCCGCACCATAATACCCCAGCTACGGCTGCTGTTGACGATACCACCCCAAATCTGCCGGGCTTCCCAGGAGCGGGCGTAGGTAGCGTTATTCTTAAAACCGACAAGAAAGGCGGCTGCTGTGCCGAGCAAAGCAATGGGGACCCAGGGAATCGACAGCCACGTCCAGCCGATAACGGCATATAATACGGTTGCCAGTGCTGCTAATAGAGTCAGCACATAAATTTCGCGTCTAGTCCAGAGGATTAGTTCTTTGAGGGTATAGCTACGTCCTGTGTGCATACGTACAGATGATGTTGATAGGTTCTTTTGGTAAATAAATAAGCCGACGAGTAATGTTGATCCTGTCAGTCTTATGCTACAATGATTAATGGTATGTATCCGAGACGGACGCAGGCGACATTAGTCACGATGAGCGACACAAAAAGCCCTCTCTGATTGCTCAGGAGGGCTTTTACGTATCTATTAGTTAGTAAGAATATTGTTACTTGGCAGAAACCTGACCACGTAGTGCACGTGGGATTTCGATGCTGGCAACAGGGTTAGACGCCTGCTCAAGTAGTTCAATATCTGTAACCTGAATTTGACCAACACGAACAGATTTACCCAGGTCAAGACCTGATACGTCTACATCAATGAAGTCAGGGATTTTATCAACCGTACCTTTCACGCGCAGTTTACGAACGCGCGTCACTAATTTACCACCTTTTTGAACACCTGGAGCTGAACCTACCAGACGAACTGGAACAGCCAGTTTAACAGGCTTATCGTCAACAATCTGCAGGAAGTCAGCGTGCAACAGTGTGTCACTCACTGGGTGGAATTGGGTTTCCTGAAGAATGGCCCGGTACTCAGTACCTTCAATGTTCAGCGTTACTTCATACACGTTAGGCGTGTAAATCAGTGAGCGGAACAAAATAGCTGGTGCATAGAAATGCACTTGTTCTGAACCACCATACAACACACACGGAACATTGCCCTCGGCCCGAATCGCTTGTGATTCCGTGCGGCCGAGATTCGCTCGTTTATACCCTACAATCTCGATTTTATTCATGACTTAAAATTAATTTTTGAATGAATGACTGAGCGAATGCATGAATGAGATTTTCATTCAACTATCGATCAATCAGTATTTTATGAAAAGTGAACTAATAGATTCATGATCCCGGATACGGCCAATCGCTTTAGCAAACAGCTCCGCTACTGAAAGTACCCTGATTTTTGAATTCGGCTCCCGCATGGGCAACGTATCGGCTACGACTAGTTCTTCCAGTACCGAATTCGAAATATTCTCGTGAGCCTTACCCGACATAATTGGGTGCGTACACACGGCACGTACTGAAGCCGCTCCTTTGTCCATAATGATCTGAGCCGCTTTTGCCATCGTTCCGCCCGTATCGATCAAATCGTCAACGAGCACTACGTTGGCTCCTTCAACATCACCAATTACCTGCATCGACGCAATTTCATTGGCCCGTTTCCGGTGTTTGTCGCACAGCACGATGTCGGCATTAAAATGCTTGGCAAATGTACGGGCACGATTGGCGCCACCCACGTCGGGCGATGCCACAACCAGATTCTCCAGATTCAGACTGCGGATATACGGTACGAAAACCGATGTTCCTTCCAGATGGTCGACCGGGAAGTCGAAAAAGCCCTGAATCTGACCAGCGTGTAAATCGATGGTCATTAACCGGTCGGCTCCCGATGCTGCCAGCATATTAGCCACTAATTTTGCCGCAATGGATACCCGAGGCTTGTCTTTCCGATCCTGGCGTGCGTAGCCAAAATAAGGAATCACGACGGTAACGTAGTGAGCAGACGCTCGTCGGGCGGCATCGACCATCAATAACAACTCCATCAGGTTATCGCCGGGGGGCGGTGTCGACTGAATCAGGAAAACGTCACATCCCCGAACCGATTCCTCAAAACTAGGCGACATTTCACCGTCGCTGAACCGACGGCAGGTATACCCGCCTAAGTCTTTACCGTAATAGTGAGCGATTTTTTCGGCTAAGTACGTGGATTGAGTCCCTGAAAAAATCTTAACCGGATTGAACGAAGCCATTAGAACCTGAGAAATTTCCCGCAAAGGTACGAAAAAAATATCCAGTTCGCTCCTTTATGTCTGTTGTTTATTCCGCCGTAAACTAAAAACGGTAATTCGTTGGTTTAGTAATCCTTTGGATTACTGTGATTTATGCTTGATGCTACGTTGTCTGAGATTAGGCTGTCTTACTCTTTTCGAATCGGTGTTGTTGTGAACGAAAAATAGTAACGCAGAGCATAGCGGCCAGAACGCCAATACCTGCACCGGTCAATACGTCGAGCGGATAATGGGCTGCTACGTAGATTCGGCTGTATGAAACAAAAGCCGCCCAGACAAAGATCCACTTTGCCCATGCGTATTGTTTGCCGATCAGTAGCCATACCCCCGTTGCCAGCGCAAACGTATTGGCGGCATGGGAGGACGCAAATCCATATAAACCACCGCATTCCATGACGGGATGAATCAGTTTTTGCAAAGCCGGAACGTGGCACGGGCGTAACCGATGCGTGATGGGTTTGAGTAAGGCAGACGCCGTCTGGTCGCTGATGGCAACGGCCACTATGAGTGTCAGTACCATCCAGATGGCCTGTTTGCGATATCGGTAAGCCAGCCAACCGATCAGCAATGCATAGAACGGAATCCAGGTATTCCGTTCTGTTGCCAAAATCATGATAGGATCGAGCCAGGATGCGTATAATCTATTCAACCGCAAAAAGAGGTTGGTATCGAGTTGATTGATCTCGTCGAGCAAAGCAGGATGGGTTATAGCACTAAAAATTGGCTCAGATAATTTCGGGCGGTCAGTATGGCTGTTTTCACGTCCTCTGGACTTCCTTCGTAGGCCTTGTCTTCTACTTCAATACAAACAGGTCCCCGATAGCGAACGTCGGTTAGGGCTGCGAAAAAATTACCCCAGCGAACATCTCCCAGACCCGGTAGTTTGGGGGAGTGATACTCTAGCGGGTTTGCCATGATGCCCACCCGATTGAGCTTGTCACGATAAATCTTAACGTCTTTGAGGTGAATGTGATGCAAACGGTCGCGATAATCATAAATGGGTTTCACCTCGTCCATCATCTGAAAAATCAGGTGACTAGGGTCATAATTTAGCCCCAGTATTCGCGATGGAATGATCTCGAACATGCGGTCCCAGATGGCGGGCGTTGTAGCCAGGTTCTTGCCACCAGGCCATTCGTCATCCGTAAACCACATCGGACAGTTTTCAATGCCGATTTTAACATTGTTTTCTTCGGCAACCTTCACAATTGTCGGCCAGTGTTCGGCATACAATTTTAGGTTTTCACTGATGTTCAGCGATGGGTTACGACCAATGAATGTATTCACAACCGGTACGCCAAGTTTAGCGGCTGCCCGAATTATTTTCTTGATATGTTCCCGGTAAAATTCGGCCTGCTCGGGGTTGGGATCGAGCGGATTGGGGTAATAACCTAAGCCTGAAATCGATATGCCATACAACCGGGTGAGGCTATGAATCTGGTCAACGTTCAGATTGTCTACATCAATGTGAGTTACACCCGCATACCGACGAGTGTCGGCGCTGCTACTGGGCCAACACATCAGTTCAACGCAAGTAAACTTATGTTCTGACGCAAATTTCAATACGCCATTCAGATCGTAATCGGCCAGAATTGCCGAGACAAAACCAAGGTTGAGCATGAGCAATAAACTATCGTAAGGAAATAAAACGCTAAGATAGGCGATTGTTCGGAGAGTCGCTCGACCTACTTTGTGCTCTATTTCCCAGATAGTATGTGCCCGAAAATGTTGATGTTAGGGGAGAACAATGCCCATACGGACCGCCCACATGGCCAGACCAACCCGGCTTTTTACCTGTAAACGGTCAAATAAGGCTTCTCGATAACCATCAACCGTGCGCGGACTAACGCACATTTGATCCGCGATCTGGACGTAGGTTAATTCAGTACAGGCTAACTGGAGGAACAGAAGTTCCCGGCGTTTGAAACAAAACGACGTAGGAATATGGCCGGAAAGGAGAGGGAGATAGGCTGTCATGGTACGGTGCGTTTAGATAGCTAACTACATGTCTAGCTAACTAGCTGAAAGTAAGTACGTAGCGTACCGTTTTCAAAATCATGTGAGTTAACGGTAGTAGAGCCAGTTCTCGCTTAGTTAAGCGGTTGTTTATGTTTTTGTACAGGCACTTACGTACGTAGTGAAGCGAATAAAAAAAACGGCTCTCGTACTGAGAGCCGTTTTTGGAAATATATAAGTACAGATCGATTACTTGATCGAATCTTTTTTCGTAGTATCAGCAGCCATCGTAGTGTCGGCCGACATTGTTGAAGCAGTATCCGTCGAAGCCGTCGAATCCGTTACAGTCGTAGATGTTTCGGTTGATTCGGTTTTAGAGCTAGAGCAAGAGGTAGCCAGCGCCATCATCGACAGCAGAAAGAACGCATATTTAGCCATGTTTTTCAGAGAATTAGATGAATTGAAGTTATATGTCTTTAATCCAAATAATAGAAAGAAGTAACCCATCATTTTCTATTTTTTTTATAATTCTTTCATAAAAACATATTTTCTATGGCTAACTATAGCTATTATGCTAGTTTATCCTTTAAAAATTTAATTGTTCGGCTCCAGGCCAACTTAGCGGCTGCCTCGTTGTAACGAGTAGGAGCAGTGTCGTTATGGAATGCGTGCTGGGCACCTTCATACACATAGAGTTCGTAGGGAACTCCCGCTTTTTTCAGGGCTTCTTCATAGGCTGGAATACCAGCATTGACCCGCTCATCCAAACCGCCATAGTGAAGTTGCACGGCTGCCTTGATCTTTGGCACGTCGGCTGCGTCGGGCTGACGACCGTAAAACGGAACTGATGCTTTTAAGTCAGCATCATGAACAGCCAGTTGGTTAGCCATGGCACCACCCCAGCAGAAACCAACGGCTCCCAACTTGCCGGTACTGTCGGGCCGGGTTTTCAGGTAGTCGAGCGCCTTCACGAAATTCTCCCGCGTTTTCTGTGGGTCTAGTTTCCCGAACAAGTCACGGATTTGCGCTTCGTCGGTTGGCGTGCCCCCTGAGGCTGACAGGGCGTCGGGAGCGAGGGCCAGAAAACCGGCCAGTGCCAGCCGCCGTGTTACGTCTTCAATATGAGGATTTAAGCCACGATTCTCATGGATAACAACTACCGCCGGATACTTGCCAGCCGCGGCCGGACGAGCCAGATAGCCTTTCATGGTCGTGTCGGCGCCGGGGAACGTAACAGATTCCGTTTTGATACGTTCATCCTGCGATCCGATGGTTTCCGCTTTGGCGTAGTTGATCTCGAGCAGTGGTAACGTAGCGAGGGCGGTGGCCATACTGCCGGTTAGTTTGGCCAGACGTTTTAAGAAAACATCGCGTTTGAGGGGCTTATGCGTGTATTCGTCGAACAGATTGATAATTCGCTGATCCATGAGCGGTTTTGGTTTAGTTCATGCCACAAAGCTGACGAATCAGCGAGTAAAACGCAATGCATTGTATAAGTAAAGCTTCCGGCTGGAGGGACGCTAGCACCTATGGGTTATTGCGTTGCCGGTTTTTACGGAAATTTGGCCTGCTAATAGGATCAATCAGTGAGGAAACCAGCTAAAAGCATGGTAAAACACAAGCCCCGTCCTACCTTTGCCGCTGAAATGGCCAGACAGTCTTTTGTCTAACTTCTTATATCTTTCGTCTATTCATGGAATACCGCATCGAAAAAGACACCATGGGCCCGGTTCAGGTACCGGCCAATGTCTATTGGGGCGCTCAAACCCAGCGTTCAATTGAAAACTTCAAAATCGCTCAGGACATCAATAAAATGCCGCGCGAAATCATCAAAGCCTTCGCTTATCTTAAAAAAGCAGCGGCTCTGACGAATCTCGATGCAGGTGTATTGCCAAAAGAAAAAAGTGATCTGATTGGGCAGGTTTGCGATGAAATTCTGGAAGGTAAACTGGACGATCAGTTTCCGCTGGTGGTGTGGCAGACTGGTTCAGGTACGCAATCGAACATGAACGTCAATGAAGTGGTGGCTTATCGCGGTCACGTACTGCAGGGCGGTCAGCTTACCGATGAGAAGAAATTCCTGCACCCGAATGATGATGTGAATAAGTCGCAGTCGTCGAACGATACGTTCCCAACGGCCATGCACATTGCGGCTTACAAAATCCTGTTGGACGTAACGATTCCGGGCATCACCAAACTGCGTGATACGTTAGCTGCCAAGTCGAAGCAGTTCATGAATATTGTGAAAATTGGTCGTACGCACTTTATGGATGCTACGCCACTGACGCTAGGGCAGGAGTTTTCAGGATACGTATCGCAACTCGATCATGGTCTGCGGGCTATCAATAACTCACTGGCTCATCTAAGCGAGCTGGCCCTGGGTGGTACGGCTGTTGGTACGGGAATAAATACCCCGCCAAACTATTCGGAGAACGTAGCGAAACACATTGCCGACCTGACGGGCCTACCATTCGTTACGGCTGAAAACAAGTTCGAAGCGTTGGCAGCTCACGATGCTATCGTAGAAGCGCATGGAGCCCTGAAAACGGTAGCTGCCAGCCTGATGAAAATCGGTAACGATATCCGGATGCTGGCGAGTGGACCACGGGCGGGTATTGGTGAGTTACATATTCCTGACAATGAGCCGGGTTCGTCGATCATGCCGGGTAAAGTGAACCCAACCCAGTGCGAAGCCATGACGATGGTAGCCGCTCAGGTAATGGGCAACGACGTAGCGATCAACTTTGGTGGCGCTATGGGGCATTTCGAACTGAATGTGTTCAAGCCAGTGATGATTTATAACTTCCTGCATTCAGCCCGTTTGATTGGCGATGTTTGCGTATCGTTCAACGATAAGTGTGCGGAAGGTATCGAGCCAATCGAAGCGAATATCAAAAAACACGTTGATTCGTCATTGATGCTGGTAACGGCGCTGAATACGAAAATTGGCTACTATAAAGCTGCTGAAATTGCGCAGACCGCCCACAAGAACGGTTCGACGCTGAAAGAAACGGCGCTGAAACTCGGATACCTGACTGAAGAGGAGTTCAATGAATGGGTTAAACCCGAAGATATGGTTGGTGAGATTAAATAATTGATCCAGCGAGAATCAATATAGTTGTTTACTTTAGGAGGTCGGCTACTAACTAAGCCGACCTTTCTTTATGCTCTCTCAAGATTATTCCTTCTCTGGCCAGCAGGGCGATAGTACAATCGTTGGAGTTGGCAGCACGGGCATCGCAGCCGTTGAGTATTTGCATCAAACCGGGGTGAAAGGGGTGAACATGATCGTTTGTGGTACCGATTCGGACGAAATCAGGGCTTCAAGGGTCCCCTATAAAATTCTTTTCTTACCGGAGGAACTAGAATCGGGGAACAGCCTGGGCGTAGCATCGCTCCAGACGGTTTTAACGGAGCAGGAACCCGTTCTTATCGTTGCTGATCTCAGCGATAGCAATACTGCCTCTCTGGTCTTACTTATTGCTCAATATGTTCAGGAAGGAGGCCAAACCTGTATTGCTATTGTCGTTAGTGAACCGGGCCAAAACGATACGTTCCTGGAGCGCTTGCAGGCGTATGCTCACGGACTCATGGTCGTGCTGCCAACTGAAGATGAGCCGCAGGAAACAGTAAATCGATTAGTTCACACAGCCAATGCCCTGATCGATATGATTCAGGCTTTCGGTGGGGTCATTAGTGTTGATTATGCTGATGTTAAGCATATACTGAAAGGACGAGGACGTGCGGTTATTACCAGTGGTGAAGCAGAGGGCGAGCAGCGTGCTGCTGATGTAATAAAAAAGGCTATTGAGACAATAGAAGGCTTTTCGTTTGATTGGCAGCAGGCACAACGCGTACTGGCGGTTATGGCCTACGGGGGGGCAAAGCCAGCTACGATGAGGGAGCAGCTTATTATCAACGAGGGAATCAACAGCCGAATGGGAAGGGATGCCGCTATGTTTAAAATGGGATATATTCAGGATGACTGGTTGGGCGAAACATTGAAGCTTGTCATCATGCTTTGGATGCCTGTCTGAGTAGTAATTATGACTGCATTCGTTAAGAACGGTTTTGTGTTGATTAAAAGCCTGCTACTTAGTTGCTGTTTGCTAACGGGGTACAGCCTAGTAAACGCCCAGGATGTTGATGAAAACGGCACCTTCAATACGTGGTATAGTGAGCCAGAAGGTATCGATTGGCTACTGGACTCCTTTCGCCCGATCTATGATTTTCGCCCTGGGGAAACCATTGCGAGTATTGGTGCGGGACAGGGCGTGCGGGAGGTTGTTTTTTCGTTAATGGCCGATAGCCTTCTCGTTTACGTGCAGGATGTGAATCCGTATTGGCTGGAACCCGACCAATTGAGTAAAACGATCCGGAAAATTTATGACCGGGCGGGCCGAACTACCTGCACATCGCGTTTCATTCCCATACGGGGCAAAGAGAAAGAAACGCGGCTTCCTAAAGGCTTCTTCGATAAAATCATCGTAGAAAATAGTTTGCATGAATTTACGTATCAGCCTGAAATGCTACGTAGCATTCGGGCAAATCTCAAACCCAATGGAGTGCTGTTGATTTGGGAAGAAACAGCGACTAAACCGGATCGAAAGCACAAGGGTTGTGGCATGCCTATGTTCATGGATGACGCACTAATCAAACTGGTTGAAGAAAATGGCTTTCGCTTTGAAACGAAAACAATCGTGAATCCGCCTAAGGGCAGAGATGCCGTATTCGCCTTTCGGTTGAACTAAGTATAGGCAAATGTAAACGCTCAACGAGTAGTTTTTGATAAGACGTATGCCATGTCTTGGAGACATGGCATACGTCTTATCAAAAACTACTTCATACTTAAGGCCGCCTTTTTGTACTTGGCGGTTCGGGAATCCTGAATGATGCCTTTCCAGTTCAGACCATATCCAAAATCATACGAATTTCCTTCTGAGTCAACGTAGGGCTTCATGTCGCGCGGCACGTCCTCGGCCTGTGCTTCAACGGTTTTCATATCGGCGGGCATTTGCATGGGCAGCAGGGCCGAAGGCTCGTGAGCGCCGGTCAGAATATCCATTAAGGCCTGATCCTGAACGCCAAAATGGGCAAGAATAGCGTTTGACTGTTTTTCAAATTCGCCCACAACTGTCGGATTGGATACGAGGAGCGAAACAATTACCGGTTTTCCCTTCATGTTGGCGTAGGTGTCGGTTACCATGCCTAAATCGGTGGCGTTGATTGTCTTCGCGGTTTTGCCGTTATAAGTACGGTTGGTGAATTTTTCGAGTGGGTCTCCACCAGCAATGCTTGGATTACGAGTGCCTTGCGCCGTATAGTCGCCGTATTGAAGACTAACGGGAACGTATCCCGTACCACCCGCTTTAGCATCGGCACTGTTGTAGCCTCCCCCAGAATTTGGACTCTGGATAAAGACCAGCGCATAATCGGCCTCATCTGGATTGTCGGTTACGGTGAAGTACTTTTTCACAATGTTCAGATTAACCGGATACTCCAGTGATTCGGGTATTTCCATGCCCAGGAAATTCCGGCCAGCGGGCGTAAAGCGCTTCGGAATGTACACCTTTTTGCCTTTGGCTAATGGCAGCGCTTTCGCTTTGTTTTTCAGCATCACGACCGATTGGAGCTGGGTCTGATAGCCAGTCTGCATGAATTCGGCTTTGCCCACTGCGCTACTTGATTGCTCAGGGTCTAGATAAGGATTCTCGAACAAGCCAACCTGGAAAATATTTTTCAGCAATCGAACCGCCGATTGTTCAAATCGTGCCCGCATGGTGGCTTCTCCTTTCTCCTTAACCCCCATTTTGTACGCATCAATAACGGGACCCGCATCGTTGTTGCCGCCAAACTGATCGGCTCCGGCCATCAGTACTTTGTAGTGGCGCTCAGGAACAGTCAGTTTTTCGACACCCCACGATTTCCCGGTTAGAAACACATCGACGGCTGTTTCGTTGGCGGTAATGAGCCAGTCGGTACAGACTACGCCGTCGTATTTGTATTTACCCCGAAGCAAATCACCAATAATATACTTGCTGTAGTTGTTGCCGACGTTTTCTCCATACTTTTTATCCTGGTCAAACGAGATCGTGTAGTATGGCATAACCGCCGAGGCCATGCCTGTTTTGCCCTTAAGCTTGAAAGCGCCATTGATAAAGGGTAAAAAATGCGTCGCGAAATTGTTGCCTGGATAAACCGCGTACTTGCCATAGCCATAGTGAGCATCGCGTCCGCCTTCGCCCGAGCCGCCACCAGGCCAGTGTTTTACCATCGCATTGACGCTATGGTAACCCCAGCCCCCCGTAATTTCATCCGCTCCGGTTGATGTCTGGAAGCCATCGATATAAGCACGGGCCATGTCGGTAGCCAGTTGCGGATCTTCTCCAAACGTACCATTGGCCCGATTCCATCGCGGATCGGTGGCCAAATCGACCTGGGGCGACAGGGCAGTGGCAATACCCAAAGCGCGATATTCGGTTGCGGCAATTTGCCCGAAACGTTGTACCAGATCAGGATTGAACGTAGCGGCTAAGCCCAGTGAACTGGGCCACATGGAAATAGAGCCACCTGCTCCGGCATTGTATTCGGCGTCGGCACGCGTACCATGCCGGGGATCAGAACTGCTGTTGATTGGAATACCTAATCCCAGTCCTTCTACCAGTCCCTGTGCATTGTTGTTCCATTGGGCAGCGGCTTCCGGGCTTTGCACCGACGTAATAAGCACGTGCCTTAGATTGTCTTTGGTCAAAAACTCCCGCTGTTGATCGGAGAGGTCTGCTACGTTGGCGCCACTTTGCGTAAACACTTTGCCGCCGTATGTACCCGCAAACGGACCAGCGGGGGCTGCCGGAATAGGCTGGTGTCTGCTATAAAGCATCAGACCGGCAATTTGCTCGACCGACATCTTTGCGGCTAAGTCTTTGGCCCGTGCCGCTGCGGGGAGCCGCCAGTCTTCGTAAGGATCGAGTTTGCCGTTCTTATTGAGGTCTTTGAACGCTAGTCCATTAACTGTCAATAGTTTTACGCTGGAAGTAGGGGAGTAGCCTAGCGTCTGTCCACCTTTGTTGGCGACTTTTACCCAAGTTCCTACTTTGGTTTCAGTCCAGTTTTGGCCTGAAACAAAGCTTACTGGTCCAACAAGAAGCAGGCCAGCGCCGAGGAGTATGTACTTAATCATAGGTTAGCGTGATGCTGATTTAAGCGAATAGCTTTTAATGCGTAAAAAGTACGTAATGGAGCGTCAAAATAATCACTTTTTCTCGTCTCGTAAGTACAATTACCTTAAAAATATACGAGTAGATCTGCCTGAGCTTGTTAAAATGAATGCATACCCAGTGAGGTTTTGTTATAAAGACTGCTGTGGATAACCCACCGTCATCCATTCAAGAATCAGGTGTAGGGTACTGGTTTAGTGCTTTTATCATCACTGAACTAAAATACTAAAAAATACGTGTATATACATGTAATTGGCGCGTAGGTTGTATGTACCCGATTGTCAATCGTCAGGATGTGATCATAAAGATCAGATGAAGCGAAAAGATTTTTTAACCACCATAGTTGGTACAGCCATGTTGACAAGTTTTAAACAGTTTACAGATGAGTTGCCTGAACAGGGACCAGAAATGCCTGTTCTGTTTGTCGGACATGGCTCGCCCATGAATGGCATAGAACATAATGAATTTAGTCAGTACTGGAAAAAGTTAGCGCAGGAAATACCGGTTCCTAAAGCAGTATTGGTCGTTTCGGCCCATTGGCTAAGCCGGGGCACGCATATTACCGCCATGGATTTTCCTAAAACGATTCACGATTTTGGTGGATTTCCGCAGGCGTTGTTTGATGTGCAATATCCCGCGCCCGGAGATCCTGCTTTAGCGAAGGAAACCGCCGGATTGATCCACTCAACCGTAGTAGGGCTGGATCATGACTGGGGCCTGGATCATGGTACGTGGAGCGTTGTCCGGCAGATGTATCCCCAGGCTACTATTCCTGTGTTGCAGTTGAGCATCGACTATACGAAAGATGCTCAATATCACTACAATCTGGCTAAAGAGCTTTCGGCGTTACGCCGGAAAGGTGTGTTGATTTTGGGAAGCGGTAATATGGTGCATAACCTTCGAATGCTGGCGTTGCCCAGATCGGGTAGCTTTAATGAGGCCTATGGCCACGATTGGGCAATCCATATGAATGATACGTTCAAAAAACTAATTTCAAGCGGTACGCACGATGCGTTGATTCGCTATGATCAGCTAGGGCCAGAAGCCCGTCTGGCTATTCCAACGCCCGAGCATTACCTGCCTTTATTGTATACACTGGCTCTTCATGGAAAGCGTGACACTGTCTCGTTTTTCAACGATAAAGCGGTGGCTGGCTCGTTGACTATGACGTCAGTGAAGATTGCCAATGCCTGAAAAATCAACAAAATGAGTTTCATAACAAAGGCCGATGCCGCCAGGGAAATCCCTGGCGGCATCGGCCTTTGTTGGACTAATTATAGATGCGAGCTCTTCTTAAAATGTGATTAAAATTTACGCAATACAAAAGAAATGTTTTACTTGAAATGGGTTGCTGTATAAGTCATTTCATAAATAATTGATTGATTGTCAGTAGTTTGCGACTTTCTGTTTATGTGTGGCTTGTAAATTAATTAGTTGAATAATACAAATTTTTAAAAAGCGCATTAGTACTGTCGTTTAGACAAAACTTGTTTAAACAAATGTTGGTTATACATTTGTCGCACCAATACGGAAGATGGAAAAGAACTATAAAAATGAATATCACCGGCTGATTGCCAATATCCACCAGACCGACGGATACATCTTCAACTATTTTCAGCAGAAGCTGTCTCCGTTTGATCTGTCGGTGCAGCAATACATTGCTTTACGACGGTTATCGGAAGTTTATCCAAATAGTCTAACGGCCGGCGAGCTAAAGGAGAAAATGACTGACATTAACTCCGATATGACCCGTTTGACTGATCGTTTGGTCGCTAAAAGTCTGGTTGTGCGCGAGATCGATCCCACTAATCGCCGTAAGGTGAATTTACGGCTGACACCAGAATCGCATCAGTTTATAGAAAAAGTAGCGGTCGAGTTTAGTGATTTTGAGCTGATCATCAGACACCTCACCGATGAGGAAGTACATACACTGAATACACTCCTTGAAAAAATTAGAAATCGTTGACATGAAAAAGTATGTGATAGGAGTTGGCCTTTGGCTGGCAGGCTTAGGACTGGCAGCAGCGCAGCCCGCTCCAATGGTAATGCCACTGGATAAAGCCATTCAACTGGCTTTGCAGAACAACAAAGGCATTAAACTGGCCGATTCAAGAATACAGGCGGCCGAAGCCCGATTGCAGGAAACCAAAGATCGGAGTTTGCCCCAGGCTAACGCATCGCTGGCCTACTCGCGTTACAGCCTTACCGGCCCTTTTTCGCTGGGCGCTGGTGGCGATGGAAAAACAGCTTTGACCATTCCGGCTGGCGCTTTTAATGCTACGATTGGTGGCGTTACCATAAGCAAAGAAGTGTTCGGCGGTTTTGCCGAAAAATCGGCAGAGAAGTCAGCCGAACTGTTAGCTAAAGCCAGCCAGCTGGATGCGCAGCGCAATCGGTCGGAGCTGGTCTATACGGTAACGGATGCGTATTATAATATTGTCAAGCTGGCCCGTTCGATAGGCGTTATCGAGCAAAATATCAGGCAGTTTGATGAGAAAGAAAGAGAAGCTAATAACCTGCAGAAAGAGGGCATTGTAACGGCTAACGAAGTACTGAAAATCCAGTTACAGAAAAATAACCTGCAATTGAGTCGCCTGCAAGTGGAGAAGGCCCGCCAAACGGCTCTGTACAATTTCAATCTTCTGGTCGGCCTGCCCGATGATCAGCAGGTAGCTATCGATACGTTGCTGACCAACCCGGCCGCTACGGCAGAACCATTGGGTTCATTCCTGGCGCGGGCTGTACAGACCCGTCCCGAAGTGCAGGCCAATGCGTTACGTGTGCAATCGGCTCAGGAAATGCTACGGAACACGAAAAGTAATCTGTATCCGCATCTGGGCGTATCGGCTGGCTATAACTACATTAACCCAACGGCCAAACTTGTTCCAGAAGCCGCTTCGTTTGTTAGTGCCTGGAACGTCGGAGCCGGTTTGACTTACAACATCGGATCGTTGTATAATCTGAAAGGGAAGCTCCACAGCGCTCAAACGGCTATCGATCAGGCTAATCTGCAAGGACAACAGCAAAATGATCAGATTCGGAGCGAAGTGGTTTCGTCCTATAACAATTACCAATTGGCTCTGGAACAGCAAAATGTCATTCGGACTGCTGTTGGACAGGCACAGGAAAACTACCGCCTAACCGAATCCCGATTCCGCAATGGACTGGTGGGGTCTACCGACCTGCTGGAAGCCAACAGCTTTCTGCTTCAGGCTCAACTCAACGTCATCAATGCAACCGTAGATGCGCAACTGGCTTACCAACGCCTACTGAAAGCTACGGGTACTAATCTCAATTAATCTTGTTTCGAACAAAACTCATGGATAAGAAAACTTTATTCCGCGTAGGGGGCGTCGTTGTACTGGCCATCGCTCTCTTTTTCGGGTACAGCGAATTTCGCTACCTGCAACGTCATGAAACAACCGACGACGCGCAGATTGATGGTGATGTAAACCCGGTTATTCCTAAAGCGGGCGGTTACGTAAAAGAGATTCGTTTTAAAGACAATCAGCTGGTAAAAAAAGGCGATACGTTAATTGTACTCGATGATGCCGACTATCGGATTCGGGTCGATCAGGCGGAAGCGGCATTACAGAGTGCCATGGCTGCGGCTGGCGTGTCGCGTTCGCAGGTGAACGTAGCGTCGGCAACCGTACAGAGTTCGCAGGCAAGCGTACAAACCGCCCGGAATCAGGTAGCCACAGCGCAGGCGAACGTAGCGGCTGCTCAGGCACGCGCTCGTAAAGCCAATCAGGATTTTGAACGTTACAGCCGTTTGCTGGCCGAAAAAACGGTTCCACAACAGCAGTTCGACGTAGTACAGGCGGAGCGCGATGCGGCTCAGGCGCAGTTGCAGGCTGCTCAGGCTCAATTGCAAACGGCTCAGTCGCAGGTGAACGCGGCTGGCTCGCAAACCAGCGTAACCAGTTCGCAGCGTCGGGCAACGGAAGGTCAGATTACGGTAGCGCAGGCTGCCATCAAGCAACGCCAGGCCGATCTGGATATGGCTAAACTACAACTGTCATACACGATAGTACGGGCTCCGGCTTCGGGCGTTGTATCGAAGCGGGCGGTGCAGATTGGACAGTTAGTACAGGCGGGTCAGGCCGTTTGTTCAGTAGTAGGCCACTCCGATTTGTGGGTAACGGCAAACTTCAAAGAAACACAATTGCATCAGATGTTGCCTGGACAAACGGTTGATATCGACGTAGATGCGTTTGGTGGTGAGAAACTAACGGGTCATGTTGGCTCATTTGCGGGGGCAACCGGTGCTAAGTTTTCGCTGCTGCCACCGGACAATGCTACCGGTAACTACGTGAAAGTCGTACAGCGTATTCCGGTACGTATCGACATCGACAAAAGTAGCCCGCTCTATGCCAAATTACGCCCTGGTATGAGCGTGAACGTAGCCGTGGATCTGCAGGGTAAATAGTTTATAGTCTATGGTTTATAGTTTTTTGTTTGTAGTGGCTGACGCATACATAGTTATTGTAAATCAGCTACTATAAACCGAAAACTATAAACCATAAACTGAAAATCTGGGAAAAATGAAATTAGGATTTGATAAATGGATTATAGTCCTCACGGTTACGACGGCTGCTTTGTTGCAAACCATCGACTCGTCGATCGTAAACGTAACGCTTAACCAGATGATGGGTAATCTGGGCGCGTCGCTGGGCGATATTAGCTGGGTGGTAACGGGCTATGCCGCTGCCAGTGCGGTTATGATCACGATGTCGGGCTGGTTGACGGCCAAGCTGGGTCGGCGAAACTACTTTGCGGCTTCAATCGTCCTTTTTACGATTGCATCTATTTTCTGCGGTACGTCGACCAACGTTTGGGAACTGGTATTTTTCCGGGTTGTGCAGGGAATTGGTGGAGGAGGGTTGCTAACAACCGCTCAATCGATTCTGATTCAGACATTTCCCAAAGAGCAGATCGGTATCGCCAACGCCATATTCGGGATGGGGGTTATTATTGGCCCGTCTATTGGTCCAACCCTGGGTGGCTACATCACCGATAACCTGTCGTGGAACTGGGTGTTTTACATCAACATTCCATTCGGTATTGCGGCTACGGTGCTGACCTACATGTTCATCAAAGAGCCCGCCGAGAAAGTGCAGGCCGGTAAGATGGACTGGCTGGCGCTCATACTCCTGACCATGGGTATTGGCGGGTTGCAGATCGTGCTGGAAAAAGGTCAGGAAGAAGATTGGTTCACGTCTGAGTTTATCGTGCTTATGTCGATTGTAGCGGCTGTCGGTCTGATTGGCTTTATCTGGCGTCAATTAGCGGTAAAATTGCCGATCCTCGATTTGAGCTTGTTGAAACAACGGCGATTTGCGGTCGGTACGCTGTTCAATTTTATTCTTGGATTTGGTCTGTTTGCGTCGGTATTTATCATTCCGGTTTTCTGCCAGACTATTCTTGGCTTTACGGCTAGCCAAACCGGCCTTTTGCTGATGCCGGGATCGATTATGACCGGGTTGATGATGCCCGTGGTGGGTGGATTGCTTAGTAAAAACTATATATCCCCCGTTTGGTACGCAGCTATTGGCTTTCTGTTGTTTTTTGGTTTCTGTTTTGATCTGTCGGCGATTAGCCTGGATGCTGGGCCGGATTATTTCTTCTGGCCGCTCATCATCCGGGGTATTGGTATGGGCATGATTTTCATTCCGTTAACAACCATTACGCTGGCCGATCTGGAAAACATCGAGATCCCGCAGGGATCGGCGCTTTCAGGCATGATTCGTCAGTTAGGCGGTACGTTTGGTACGGCCATCATGACCACCTATATCTCAACACGTACTGTGTTGCACGCGTCTCGTTTATCGGACAACGTATCGATCTACAATCCGCTGTCAGCCGAACGTATTCGCCAGTACACCAATCTGTTTCTGTCGAAAGGCGATGCGTTGATAACGGCCACCGGTAAAGCCTACGGTGTCATGCAGGGTGCCGTCATGAAGCAGGCTCTGGTAATGACCTATGCCGACAGCTTCCTGATTATTGGTGGTTTCTTCCTGGCCTGCGTGCCGCTGTTGTTGCTGTTTATTGGTAAGAAAATTGAAGCACCAGCCCATACGGAAATGGTGATGGAATAAAAGAACGTGTGTTTTCTGTTTTGTTTGTTTTGTTTCGACATCGGACGGCCAATCGGCTGTCCGATGTTTTTTGTAGCCTAAAGTTTTAGGAAAACTGGACGTGGCCGTCAAGTACTACGTCAACTGTGGTATCGATCTGGCCGTTCGCTTTCTGGTCCTGGCTTTCTTCCCGATAAAATAAATAAGGGCGAGCGTACCAAGGGCCGACGGTAGAATCTGGCTATACGGTTTGTAGTCAGATAATACCGAGCCCGAAAACGCAGAAGCCAAAGCACTGTAGGCTGACATCATTTTGTAAATATGTTCATAAAGCCACCAGGTTTTGAGTCGCTTGTAAAGCCAGAAATGCTTGATTACATCATAAGCCGCTACGGCAATTAGGGCTGAAAAAGTTGAGTAGACCACAGTAGGAGACCAATGCCCTTCGCTCAGTTGCAAGGACTTTACATACAAACTACCGCCCAGTAACAAACCAAACGTTACGAGCATATCGACAGTAGTTGTTTTTTGTTCCTTGAGTCGGACGGCGCGATAGCCAGAATAACCTACATAACCCGACAGGAGCGTTAGGACCAGCAAAAAAGGGTCTGACCGAAAAAAGAGAATCCCGACGAATGCGGTCGCGACAACGACCGTCAGTAAATAGAGGAAGATGCGTCCATAGCGGACATGCTGGCGAAGGCGATTCTGATAAAATAAAGTCACGAGCCCTACTATCAGGCTGAACGTACCGAAAAGAACGTGGATAACGATGTTAGCTGTATGGAGCGTTTGCATGGGTAAGTCTGGCGATTTGGTTTGTCCAGGACGTACCCAAAATTGCAGGACTATAAAGAGCGTAGCAAGACTTGTGTGACCAGCAACTTTTGTCTGTGACGAACGCTTTTCGTCACGTAATTGATCTCCATATTGCGTCTGCGTTGTACCTTGTGATGATGAAACGTAGCTGGCTTCTGGATAACTTCCTGATCCGTAATCTGTTGGGGCTTCTGGCCTTGATCGGTGCTCATTACCTGTCCGATTTGTATACTATAGATCAACGGCCAGGCTTTTCTAAATTCTCCCCTTATCTCTACTTGATTTCGCTCTACGGCTGGCTGGTTTTTCATAATCGAATCTTAGTTGAAAGACTATTCATGCGAGGGAAACGGGCATACTATTTTGCTTGCTTTGCCCTATGTATGGCAATGGGGTCGTTCAATATGAATTTGATTCTGCATAACGACTTTGCTGTTACGCATACGTTGCCGCTCCTGGTTAATTTCTGGGTCTATACAATTGCCGGGATAGGCGTCTACATCACCTATCGACAGCTCTATAGCTCGCCGAAGGAGCCTGTTTCAACGCTACTTCCGGAACCTCTTTTATCTAAAGAATCCGGCTCTTTTAGTTGTATGGTTGATGGCACTCGCTTGGAAATTGAGTATACCGACATTCAGTACGTGGAGAGTCTGGAGAACTACGTAAAGGTTATTACGGACAAGAAAACGTATGTGACGCGACTGACGCTCAAAGAGGCCGAAGAACGGCTACCAAAGCCGCCGTTCGTTCGAATTAGCCGGTCTTATATTGTCAATGCGATACATATAAACAACAAAGAGCCGGACTCCGTCTGGATAGGGTCAAAAGAACTGCGTATCGGTAAGGTCTATAAACGATACGTAGCGGAGCAGTTTGCCAGTGAGTAAATTACAACGGATAAGGCAAATGAGTTGAAAATACTGCAGGGGATCATGTACCGAACAGGAGATATACGTTTATTTAAAAAAAAAGTTATTTTATTCGTATTACCAAACGTTACGTGATATGAAGCTGACTGTTCTATTGTCTATCGGTGTCGCTATTTGTTTAGTAGCGTGTGAGCGTAACAACAGTTTGTCGGGTTATCGCTTTGATCGGGGTACGTTTCCTGAGATAGTAACTAATCTAGGCGACGTAAATTCTGTTGAGGATGACTACAACTCAACGGTTCCGGCTTTCGGTGATGTAATGCCATTAGTGTTTTCCTCAAAGAGGGGAGGGCGTAGTGATTTTAACTTCGTTCGGGAGTCGATTAATTATAGTTTTGACCGAAGTTCGGGTAAGTTTTCGGTCGATAATAAACCATACGGCGGACTGGATATTTTGCAGGAGCAGGCGCCAATCGGTTTGGCGGTTAACGCAGCCAACTCAAGTGCCAACGAGTTAGGACCTTATATGCTGTCTTACGATCGCGATCTCATTAAGGATGGCTATAATCGACACTATGCCGAATACTTTATGCTGTTTGCCTCTGATCGTACAGGTAATCTGGATATTTATCTGACTCATAATTTCCAGCAAAACCCGACGGGTACATCGGGCAGTTCATCAACGAATAAACCGTTTGTAGAACCCATTCGTGTGCCGTTTTTGAATTCTTCAGCCGATGATGCGTATCCAACGTTCGACAAGGATTTTAGAACGATCTACTTTACATCAAACCGGGCGGGGTCATTTGATGTATACAAAGCCAGTTTGCCGGTCCTAAAGCCAACAGAACTACATACAGGCCTTTCCGTATTGACAGACGTACCGATCGAACGAGTTGCGGGATTATCGTCGGGAGCTGATGATAAATGCCCGTTTATTCTGAACGATATGCTGGTTTTTACATCGAATAGAGCGGGCGGATTTGGTGGTTACGATTTGTATTACAGCAAGTGGAACGGCGATGGCTGGTCGGAGCCTGTCAATTTTGGTCCATCAATCAATACCGCTTCGGATGAGTATCGGCCAATTTTAACGGGTACGGATTCGTATACAAATCAGCTCATGATTTTTTCATCAAATCGACCAGGTGGAAAAGGTGGGTTTGATCTATATATGGTTGGCGTAGCGAAATAAACCGCTGGAAACGACATAGTGTCACGGTTCCAGAACCGTGGCGCTATGTCGTTTCTAGAATCCGTCAGTTATAACGTTTCGTCGGGTGTAAACTCGTGTACATCCAGACCCAGTACTTCGCTGGTATGTTTACGAATTTCCTGACCTAATGCTGGATTGTTGGCCAGAATCTGTCCATAGCTGGGAATCATCTCTTTTAGTTTTTCCTGCCAGACTTCCGTAGATACTTGCTGTGGGAAACAGCGTTTGAGCAAGTCAAGCATGATCGATACGGCCGTCGATGCACCGGGCGATGCGCCCAGGAGAGCCGCAATACTGCCATCGGCTGCGCTAACCACTTCAGTACCAAATTCGAGAACGCCACCTTCGTGTTCATCCTTCTTGATCACCTGCACACGTTGTCCCGCAATTTCCAGTTCCCAATCTTCCATTCTGGCATCGGGATAATACTCACGTAGCGCAGATAACCGATCTTCCGGCGATTGCATGACCTGCTGAATCAGATACTTCGTCAGCGGAATATTGTGCAGACCAGCCATCAACATAGGAGCCATGTTGCTCAACTGGATCGATTTAGGCAGATCCATGTAGGAGCCGCTCTTTAGAAATTTGGTTGAGAAACCAGCATAGGGACCGAATAGCAACTCCCGTTTGCCGTCGATCATGCGGGTATCCAGGTGGGGAACCGACATCGGCGGAGCACCCACCGACGCTTTTCCATACACCTTCGCCTGATGTTGCTCAATAATATCGGGATTAACGCATTTAAGCCACTGACCGCTTACGGGGAAGCCACCAAAACCACGGCTTTCGGGAATGTCTGATTTTTCGAGCAGACGTAGCGAACCGCCACCCGCGCCAATGAAAATAAACTGGGTCTGTACGTCACGTACCTGGTTCGTGGTTACGTTCTCCACCCGGATTTTCCAACCGCCCAGCGATTTGGAACGCCATAGATCACGAACTTCGTGCGCAAAATGCAAACGAACGCCTGGCAGGTCATATAAACGGCGGAACATAGCCCGCGTCAATGCACCGAAATTAACGTCGGTTCCAATATCCATGCGTGTTGCGGCTACAGGTTGCTCGGGATTACGATCCTTCATCACCAGCGGCATCCAGTCGGCTAGTTGCTCGCGATCTTCGGAGTACTGCATACCGTGGAAAAGGTAATTTTTCTGCAGATTATCGTAGCGCTTACGGAGGTACTTCACATTGTCGTCGCCCCAAACAAAACTTAGATGGGGAATGGGACGAATGAAGTTCGGCGCATCGTTCAGGAAGCCTTTCTCAACCAGATACGACCAGAATTGCTTCGATTGCTCAAAAGACTCGGCAATTTTAATGGCTTTCGTTACGTCTACCGACCCATCTGCTTTTTCGGGCGTGTAGTTAAGTTCACAAAACGCTGAGTGACCCGTGCCTGCGTTATTCCAGGCATCCGAACTTTCGGCCGCTGCACTGTCGAGCCGTTCGTAGATGTCAATAGTAATATCGGGCTGTAACTCTTTCAATAATACGCCTAGTGTGGCGCTCATTATACCGGCCCCAATTAAAATAACATCGGGTCCTTTCTGTACTGGTTTATTTTGTTTCGCCATGATAATAGGCAGGTCTGTATTCTATCCAGCCGCAAAGTTCGTGTATTGCTTTTTTTGTACTGTTATTCAATAACAAATAAGTTGGCGAATCCGCTTTAATTAGTTTTATTGCAATATTTTTTCCAGGCATTTTACTGTAATCAGATACGTTGGTTTAACGCCCAGCGTGCCCAAACTGCCAGACGCTAACGTAGCGCCCGTCAGTAATGGATTGTCGGATGCATAATAAGCGTAACGAACCTTAATATTGGGCGATACGCTGCCTCTTATTTTCGATTGAGCCTGAATAGCTTTCTGATAGTGAGCACCTTCCATTTCCAGGCCAATGGCTTGCCACGACGAGTTTCGGAAGTAGCTTAATACGTCCTTATTCTGCAGAGACGTACCGAGTACGGTAATCATGGCACCCTGATACACATCGAGTCCGTGGCCTTCAAAATCTTCTTTACAGAAATCATTATCCAGTGGGTAGTTGTCGGCCGTTCCCTCAAAAATATGGGAGGTTGGAATCATCAGGTCGCCTTTGTCGCCGGTCAGGATTCCCGCTTTTCCGATAACCGAGATCGACGCTACGTTGAGTGGAAACGTCTGGTCGCCGTGTTCATAAGGTTTTAGCAACTCGTCCATTGTTTCGAATGCCTGTTCACCAAAAGCATAGTCCATAATAAGCAGCAGCGGTTGGGTTGTGCGAACATGGTCCGGGTCGTGGGTGATTTCGGGCGAAAGCAGCGACGTATCGAGTTGAGCGGTATCGATCAGTTGAACCAGAAGGCTGGTACCGGCTATATCTTCCAGAATATGCATACCATGCTCCGACGCGTAACTGATTACCTGTTTACGTAGCTCGCGCTGAGAGGGCTGGCTTAAGGTGAGGGCCAGGTCGTATAGATTTTCCCAGGTGGTTGTTTCGGCCAGCGCGGCAGGTCCATAGAGGCAGTTCATCACACTGTGTGGATTGGCGCTGATAATGTGAATGGGCCGTTCCTGAAGATTATGCTGCCAGATGTATTGTTTGATCCGGGTAGCCCAGCGTTCGCCGTACAAATGCTGCCCAATACGTTCGCGAAGCATGGGCGTGAAATTAATCTCCCTGCCTGTGTTGGCCTCCCGCGTTTCGCGGATCGATACGCTACCTAGTCCGTACACAATCTGGAACAGACCGCTATTGGTATTGCTGTTCTCGGCAAAGCGCTGGTAGGCGTGCTGGGTTTCTTCGAATGTACGACCCAGAATTGAGCTCAGATACATCAGAGCGAGTTCACGTTCATCGTCCGAAACGGTTCCGCCCGACTGCACAATTGCTTCCAGTTTCTCCCATTCGCGGGTGCGGCCACCTTTTTCCTGAAAAGCGTTGCGTCGGATTTTGTCGGCTTCCATAAACATAAACGTCAGGTGCGTGAGAATGTCATAGATTTCACTACGTCCGTTGGTTACCTCAATAATCATCTGCTCATTGTCGATGCGATAGCAATTTCGACGACGTTTGGCCGGAACAAGAACCGGAAAGTGAGAGTGTTCAAACCCTTCGCGGGAGGCCAGCGATATAATTCGACACGATTCGATGCCTTTAGGAAGCCGATCCATTACGTAGACAAGGCCATCTAGCTCTACTCGCTGTGGGTCGCCCACCAGTCCATAAATCTCGGGCTGAAGGGTAAGTAAGGCCCGGCGGATCTCTTCGCCTGAAACCCCCGATGGTTTATAAAAGCCCCGATTGAACAGGTGACGCATCGTAATGTATAACCGCTCAATGGCAACGCGCGATTCCTGCGCACGAGTAAGAGGGGGAGAAGGAAGTAGATCCATGAAAAAACGAAGATAATGCTGATTGTACGTTACAGTCTTATCGTACTTGACAGGATAAGCGACAGTTTAGTTCACCCATTTACTAATGATCACAGATGGTTTATCTGAACGATAATAGGGTTATTGTGGATGAGTTCGCTAAAAAAGTAGGTTATAGTTAAACTAAATTGCGTGTGGCGTGTCAATATGCAAAATGAGAACGACAATTTCTCGTTTTACAAAAGCAGGGCAGCGGAGGCCACAGTGGCTTGACGATTAAATAAGCTTTTGGAACAAAAGCAGAGAAAAACCGTCCACGCTACTGGAAAAATTTTCATTTTCGCGTAACAGACTCGCTTATATGAATCCTCCTCAGCGCCCTGCCAATACATTCAGGACGACTCCGCAACAACCCAGGCCTAAAGTAGGTCATTCGTCAACGCAGCGCCTTCAGAAGGGAGGTCGCTGGCAGCAGGCTCGTCGTTTCATTCGCGAACGGCCCTTGCTGGAACGTATTTACTGGTTCTGTGTCAAGGCGTTTCTATGGCTATTCTTTGGCTCTCTCGGCTACGTTGTCGTTCTCAAATACGTTCCTGTTGTTATAACACCCTTGATGATATCCAGATGGATGGATACATTCGGAACGGATGAGAGTAGCCATATCTATAAAAACTGGCGTTCCTACGACGAAATTAGTAAAGAGGCTGCTCTGGCGGTGGTATCGTCGGAAGATCAGGATTTTCCCATTCACTGGGGGTTTGATTTTGACGAAATTCAGGATGCCATTAAAGAAAATCAGCATCGGAAACGACCACGCGGTGCCAGTACCATTTCGCAGCAGGTCGCTAAAAATGTATTTCTCTGGAATGGGCGAAGCTACATTCGCAAAGGGCTGGAGGTCTATTTCACGGTATTGATTGAACTGATCTGGGGAAAGAAACGGATTCTGGAGGTTTATCTGAACGTAGCCGAAACAGGGCCGATGACGTTTGGGGTTGAAGCGGCTTCGCAGCGTTTTTATGGCCACCCGGCCGCAACTCTTACCCGCGATGAGGCTGCCCGAATTGCGGCCGTATTACCAAATCCACGCCAATTTTCGATTAAAAAGCCATCGACCTATATCCAGCGCCGGACTCGGCAAATTGCCCGGCAAATGCGTTATCTGGGCGGCCAGAAGTATATTCGAAACCTCTAGGGTTCCGTTGCTACGTCTACTGATTACTGATACAGTATGTCTCGCTCCACTATTCCCGGCAGCGGGCCCTGACGGGTGAGTTTCATTTGGGCTAATGCGGCCCCTGATCTGGCACATTGTTCTGGGTCTTTCCCATCCACAAAAGCGGTTAAAAAACCAGCCCAATACGCATCACCAGCACCAGTTACGTCGACAACATCCACTTTTTTGCCGGGGATAACAGACCGCTGAACGCCGTTTTCATAGGATACAATACTGCCCTCCCGACCCAGTGTAAAGCATATAACGGATGCACCCATGTCATGAAAGTCACGTAGAATCCGGTCGGTCGATTGCGCTTCGCCGTATAAACGAAAGGCATCATCTTCGCTTAATTTGACCAGTGCCCCCGCTGAGCAATAATCGCTTAGGACACGCCAGGCTTGCTCGCGGTCGGGCCAGATGGATGGGGCGTAATTAGCATCAATACTAACCTGACAACCAGCCACCTGGGCGCGTTTAGCGGCATCGACGATCGTGTCCTGAGCAGGCTGGCGGCTTAGTGCAAAACAGGTTGTATGAAAAATCTGGGCCTGTTCTAAGAGCGAATCGGGAATCTGACTAGGAGTTAACTGGCAGTCGGCATGGCGATAGGCAACGAAATCGGGCGTTCCGGCCGTTCGTGACACCAAAACGATTGTCGTAGGTTCCAGCGGATCGACTGCGATAAACTGCGTATCGACGCCTATTTCAGAAATTTCCCGAGTTACATAACGACCAATATTATCATTGCCGACACAGGCGATCATTGCCGTTTTATTGCCCAGACGAGCCATATTGGCGGCCATGTTTGCGGGGCTACCCCCCTGGAAACGCCGAAAATCGACAGAATCGAGCAGGCTTGTCGCTACGTAATGCCCAATAAAGTCGGCTAGTAGTTCGCCGACAGCTAATAAAGTATATGGACGTGGAGTCATGGCTATACTACGTGTTATTCCAATCTGACAACAGTTAGGCGTTCAGATCGGAATAACAAAAATAGGTGGTGAGTTTGGTTGTTAATTACCTCCTGGGTTGACCGGAAACGCAGCCTCTTCGCTACGTCTTGTTTCTTTTACCAGAAAGCAGGAAGCGGCTGCCAGTAATAGACAGACACCAGCCAGCGCCAGCGCGTTACGTGGGTCGTTGTTGAGCGCCGGATAAATGAACTGGATCGTGAGGTTATTAACGATTTGTGGCACCACAATAAAACCGTTGAATATGCCCATGTAAACGCCCATTCGTTCGGCAGGAACCGAGCTGGATAAGAGCACATAAGGCATCGACAGAATAGAGCCCCAGGCTAGGCCAACGAGTGTCATGCCAACGAAAAAGACGTATTTGTCCGAAGAAAGAAGCATGGACAGGAAACCCAGACCGCCTATGGTCAGGAAAACAGCGTGAGTGGCCCGACGACCAATGACGTTGGCAATCGCTGGCAGGAAGAACGAAATCGTGAAACAGCCCACATTGAACATCGCGAAGCAAATATTTCCCCATTCAATGCCCTCCTGAAAACCGGGCGACTGAGCGGTGGGGGCGTTGAAGGCATGCCGGGCAACGGCCAGTGTTAGGTATTGCCACATAAGCGGTAATCCAAACCAGGTAAAAAACTTTACCCACCAGAGCTGCCGCATGGTAGAAGGCATCTCTTTTAAGGCGAGAAATATCTCACTGAAAGCTCCGCCAATGCCGCTACTTTCCTTTTTGAGCTGTTCAAACTCGGCCATATCGTCGGGTGGATATTCGTCTGTTGTATAGATCGTCCACAGAACGGACACTAACACGGCAGCGCCACCGATGTAAAAAGGATATTTGATACTGTTTGGAATAACGCCAGCCGTGACTACGGCTGCCGAGGTCAGCCCCAGTACCCGAAAAATAGCAGGCATCAGATTGGCCAGGGTTTGCCCAAAGCCAACAAAAAAACTTTGCATAGCAAAGCCAAGGCCACGTTGTTGCTCGTTGAGTTTGTCGCCAATAAAGGCCCGGAAAGGTTCCTGGGTAATGTTTAAGCCGGTGTCCAGAATCCACATCAGACTGGCTGCCATCCAGAGTGCCGACGAGTTGGGCATTAGAAATAGCGCCAGACTCGTTACAATAGCACCAATCAGAAAAAATGGTTTTCTACGACCCCAGCGTGGCGACCAGGTTCGATCACTGATTGAACCAATAATGGGCTGGACGATTAATCCGGTGATAGGACCCGCCAGCCATAAAATCGGAATATTGGCTTCATCGGCGTTCAGATACCGGAAAATTGGGCTCATGTTGGCTTGCTGAAGACCAAAGCCATATTGAATCCCCAAAAAGCCAAAACTCATGTTCCAGATTTGCCAGAAACTCAGGTTGGGTTTGGGCCTTGTGCTCGGTTTCTGAATTTTTTCAGTTTGCATGTACGGTAAGTTTTAACTACTCGCTGTAGTTTTAAAGAAAAGACGACAATTATACATAGAGGTTTGCAGGATACAGAGAATTTTTTGTCTTATTTTTCTGAAAAGTCGTAATTTTAAGCATGGTTCCGAACTGTCGGCTGTCGGTTGCTTTGCTGCTCACGGCTTTTCTTTTCTCTTTTTTGACCGCTTCAGCGGATACCCCTGCCGATTCAGCACGATCCGTGATTGTTCGCTCCGTATCGCTCAAGGGGAATTACCGCACTCGCGACCGGATTATTCTCCGGGAAATGACGTTGCACGCTGGCGATACAATCCATCTGGGCGATCTTACCAGTCGAATTGCCTGGGATCAACGTAACATTAATAATACTAACCTGTTTGTAACGGTTGATGTGTCTACGGTTCAGGTTACCCCCGACGATTCAACCCAGTTAGGACTACTCGATCTGACGGTAACCATGAAAGAACGGTGGTATTTGATTGCCTATCCCGTATTCGATCTGGCCGACCGAAATTTTAATGAGTGGTGGTATGAACGAGGGCGCGATTTTCGGCGGGTCATTTATGGCGGACGATTGAGTTACAGGAACGTAACGGGAAACAATGATCAGCTTCAGGTAGCTATTGAGCGGGGTTTTCTCCAGCGAACCATCGTGTCTTATTCCAGACCCTACATTGATAAAGCGCAACAGATCGGTATGCGTGTTGATCTGGCTTACCTGACCAATAAGGAAATTCCGTACCGGACGCTGGGCGACAAATGGGTGTATGTCAAGGACGAGCAGGTTCTTCGGGAACGGGCCTACATTGGGCTGCTATTGACGCATCGGCGGGGTTTATACCATTATCATTCGCTGGACACCCGCTATACCCGAAATACTATTGCCGACACCATTGCGAAACTAAATCCCGATTATTTTCTGGATGGTCGAACCCGCCAGCAGTTCATGAGCCTGAGTTATTCCTATCGCTATGATCGTCGGGATAATGTAGCCTATCCGCTTCAGGGAACCTTGTTTACGGGCGGTGCTGGTGTTTCGGGTATCCTGCCAACTGACGATTTTCGCTTTTTGGATCTGGCCGCTTCGCTGACCAAATACTGGCCGTTAGGGAAAAAGTTTTACGCAGCGGCTACTCTTCGCGGGCGGTCTACCTGGCCTACGCGCCAACCGTATTTCAATCTACGTGGTTTAGGCAGCTCCAACGATATGGTACGTGGTTATGAACTCTACGTAGTGGATGGGCAGCGCACGGCTATCTGGCGAAATAGCATTCGTTACCAGCTATTCAATACACGCAAGCAGTTGAACTGGTTGCACATCCGGCAGTTCAATACGATTCCAATTGCGGCCTATATTACCGCCTTTGGCGATGCGGGTTACGTACGTAGTACGGTGGCTGAGCAGTATCAAAGTCAGCTTGCCAATCGGTTGCTACTCGGAACAGGTATGAGCCTCGATGTCGTTACGTATTACAATTTCGTGGTACGTTTCAGCGGGTCGATAAACAGAGAGGGGAAAGGCGGATTCTTCTTTAATCTGGCTCAGGAATTTTAATGGTGATGCCATTAAACATCGCTCTATCTGAAAAGGCGCTGATGCCTGTGGCTCAGATTGTCCTGGACAGCATCTTGCTGTATGGGACAATCAAGCGTTAGACAATAGGTTTATCTGATTACCTTTGAGCGTATTATTTTCGAAGAATACGACCAGCATGGCTAAAGCAGTTTCGTCGGCAGCTCCTCCCAAAAAGGCATCATTTCCTCTGTCGGGTTTATTAAAGCCATATTCCCGAATGATTGTGTGGTTGATTGTTCTGGCCCTCATCAGCAACGGACTGAACCTGGTTATTCCCATACTTATTTCAAAAAGTATCGATAGCTATTCGGCAGGCCAGTTCGATTGGCGAACCATTGTGCTGGAATTTCTGAGTGCTACGTTGTTGATTTTCGTTTTTACGTACGTTCAGAGTATTGTTCAGACCTATGCGTCGGAGCGAGTGGCCCGGGATTTGAGAACGCAACTGGCCGATAAGATTTCGCGGCAGGACTTCTCGTATATCCAGCAGGCCAATCCGTCGCGTTTGCTGACCAACCTGACATCGGATGTCGATTCGGTTAAATCTTTTGTATCGCAGGCTATTGTCTCCATCGTATCATCGTTGTGCATTATTCTGGGCGCCAGTGCCTTATTAATCAGTATCAACTGGAAACTGGCGTTGATTGTACTGGCCATCGTTCCCATCATCGGTGCTACGTTTTATGGGCTGATGAGGAAGGTAAGAACCTTATTTATGCGTAGCAGAGAGGTCGTTGACTGGCTGAATAAAGTAATCAATGAAAGCGTTTTAGGGGCGGCTTTGATTCGGGTTCTTAATTCGCAACAGCCTGAATACGATAAGTTTGTTGCCGCCAATACGGATGCTAAAGACATTGGCATTGCCATACTACGTTTATTTGCTGCACTGATTCCGATTATCAGTTTTACCGCGAGCATGGCGGCATTGGCTATTCTGGTGCTAGGCGGGCGATTTGTGATTACGGATCAGATGTCGCTGGGTGATTTTGCCGCCTTTAACAGCTATCTGGCTCTGCTGGTTTTCCCAATTATTGTGATTGGGTTTATGAGTAATGTGATTGCGCAGGCATCTGCTTCCTACGAGCGCGTCAATCAGGTGTTGCAGGCACCTGAACCAATTCAAATCGGTACTGCCCAAACCATGCTGACTGGCACTATCGAGCTGGACTGCGCGTCTGTCTATTACGGTGAAAAGCCAGCCTTAAAAGAGGTATCCTTTACGGTAAAGCCAGGGACTCGCACGGCTATTGTTGGGCCAACGGCAGCGGGAAAAAGCCAGTTGCTGTATTTGTTAACTGGGCTTATTAACCCTACTGAAGGTCGCGTTCTATACGATGGACAGCCCATTGGGCATTACGATAGTGATACATTTCATAGTCAGGTGGGGTTTGTGTTTCAGGATAGTATTCTGTTCAACATGAGCCTTCTTGACAATATTGCCTTTAGCGACAACGTAACGGACGAAGCGTTGAACAAAGCTATCGACGCGGCAGAACTCCGACAGTTTATAGAGTCTTTACCCGAAAAGCTCCAGACGATTGTATCGGAGCGAGGCACTAGTCTGTCGGGCGGACAGAAGCAACGGATCATGTTGGCCCGTGCGCTGGCACTGAACCCTAAAATACTTTTCCTGGACGATTTTACAGCTCGTGTTGATACCAGCACAGAGCAAAATATTCTGCAAAATGTACGAGAGCATTACCCTGGCTTAACGCTGCTTTCGGTTACGCAGAAAATTGCTTCGGTAGAGGATTATGAGCAGATTATTCTATTGATGGAAGGCGAAATTATTGCTCGGGGTACGCATGCTGAGCTGCTGGAAACCAGCCCTGAATACATCCAGATTTATCAGTCGCAACGTAGCACCAGTCAGTATGAACTACGATCTTAATCAGTTTACTGGGCAGAAAGCGGAGAAAAATGCTACGTATAAAGCCCTTCAGAAGTTACTGGCGCTCATTAAAGATGATCATCGAACGCTGACGCTGGCTTTTATAGCCGTTCTTGTTAACTCAGGGCTGACGCTGCTTGGACCAACAATTATTGGCTACACGATCGATAACTACGTAGTGACGAAGCAGTTTGACAGCGTTTTACGGAATGCCAGCCTTCTGCTGGGAATGTATGTAGTAGCCTTGGGAACCGGCTATACCCAAACCCGCCTGATGGGGGGAGTCGGGCAGCGGACATTGTTTAAGCTCCGAAATGCCGTCTTTACGAAGTTACAGGAATTGCCTGTCGCTTTTTTCAATCAGAACAAAGCAGGAGATCTTATCTCACGAGTCAATAACGACACCGACAAACTAAACCTGTTTTTTGCGCAGTCGCTGATGCAGTTTATTGGCAGCATCGCCATGATGATCGGGTCGGCTTTATTCCTGTTGTTTGTCGATTTGCCACTGGGGGCGGCTGCTTTGGCTCCGGCTTTGTTAGCCTGGCTGTTTACACTGGCGACGTCCGCCTGGGTGAAACAGAAGAATGCCATAAACCTGAAAAGCGTTGGCGGTATGAGTGCCGAAATTCAGGAGAGCCTCAATAACTTCAAAGTGATTGTTGCCTTTAATCGACGCGACTATTTTCGGAAACGATTTGCGGAGGTAAACCAGCAGAATTATCAGACGGCCGTCAAGGCTGGCCTGGCGAATAACATTTTCATGCCGGTCTACAGTTTTTCGGCCCAGTTAGGGCAGTTGATTGTGCTCTCGTTTGGTATTTATCTGATCGCTACAAACCGATTTTCGATTGGTTTGCTGATTAGTTTCCTGTCTTATGTGAACAACTTTTATAACCCACTTCGTCAACTGGCAACCTTATGGTCAGGCTTTCAGGTAGCCCTGGCGGGCTGGGATCGTATCTCGCAACTGCTATCGCTACAAACGAATCTGCAAACCATCCACGATACTAGCAACAAGACATCATCGGCGCTGCTGGCTTTTCAGAACGTATCGTTCGGCTATCCGAATGGCCGGGAAGTCCTGCATACTATTAGTTTTGAGCTGGAACGGGGCAAAACCTATGCGCTTGTTGGCCCAACGGGCGGTGGGAAAACCACAACTGCTTCGCTGATTGCCCGACTGTATGATCCAACCAGTGGTGTGGTTTTGCTGGATGGTCGAGATATTCGTTCGTATACGCCACAGGAGCGCACGCAGAAGATTGGATTTATTTTACAGGAACCGTTTCTATTCACCGGAACGGTACGTGATAACCTGCTGTACGGCAACGAACAGTACCAGCACTATTCGAACGAACAGTTGGCTACTGTAATTCGCGACGCCAATCTGAAAGGATTACTGGAACGTTTCGATGACGGACTGGACACTAAGGTACAGGCAAGTGGTGAGGCTGTGAGTTTGGGGCAGAAGCAGTTGATTGCTTTTATGCGAGCCGTGCTACGTAACCCCGATTTATTAATATTGGACGAAGCAACGGCGAATATTGATACGGTTACGGAACAGCTATTGGGCGAGATTCTAACGAATTTGCCGGAGCGAACAACCCGTATCGTTATTGCGCATCGGCTCAATACGATCGAAAGCGCCGATGAAATCTTTTTTATCAATACGGGTGAAGTGACGCGGGCAGGATCGCTTCAGGATGCAGTTGAGATGCTCCTTCACGGAAAGCGTATAAGCTAACAGAGCGACCCTCATTTCTGAAAGTCGCTCTGTTTTATCTAGGCTGCCAGTTGTTCTTCAACTTCTTCGTTGACCGCCATTCGTTTCTTTTCTTCCGCAATCTTTACCGGGCTGCCAAAAATATAGAACATCTTTTTCCGGAAGCCTTTGGCCGCTTTTACGTCCTGAATCATATCCGTTACTTCATGGAAATTAATGAACAACGGGTTGGCTTTATTAGGAATGTTGGTCGTGATACCGTAGATCACAGGCTCGTCTTCTGGTTCAAACGTGCCAAATATCCGATCCCAGAAAATGAACGTAGCACCGAAGTTTTTATCGATATACTGCTCCTGCGAGCCATGATGAACCCGGTGGTTCGATGGCGTAGCAAAAATGTATTCTACCCAGGCTGGCATACGACGGATATATTCGGTATGTACCCAAAACTGGAATAGAACCGCAATCTGATTCGTAACGAAGAAAATAATGGGGTGAAAGCCCATGAAGGCCACGGGCAAAAAGAAAATGATTTTCAAATGCTGAATCCAGCTTAGCCGATACGAAACCGTAAGGTTATAGTGCTCTCCGGAATGGTGTACAACGTGGGTTGCCCACCAGAACCGTTGTTCGTGCGAAACCCGGTGAGCCCAGTAGCTGAAAAAATCGTAGATAACGTAGCAGGGTAGCAATGTCCACCATTGTAACTCCATCCGCCAGGGAAGCAGATTATAAATCCAGATACATAGGTAAAGTAATCCCAGCTTCAGTGCCGCCGTTACGACCAGATTGCCCAGACCAACCAGAATCGAACCGATTGTTTCCTGCTTTTCGTAATAATCACGTTCCTGATAATACACGACTACCATTTCAATTACTGTAAAAAACAGCATGACAGGAACTGCCCATAAAATGATATTCGGAATGTTTTTCTCAAGGTTGTGTACGCTGTCGAAAGGAATCTTTTCTGCACCAAATAAGGAAAAAGGCATAACGCGAAGCTGTCTATGGAAATTGGTAGAATATAATTATTAGTCTAGTTTAACTCTTTTCGTTCAGAAAGGGACACTTTTTGCGTTGAGAATATAAAACTAACTTAAAAAAGTTATAATAAGTCCCTTTGATTGCCTTTATACGGAGATAGTCGACGTAACATACTGGAAACGTAATAAGTTGAATAGACAACTTACCTTTGCAAGATCAATTGAATAAGCATGATTAAAAATTACTCGATCATAATTCTTCTTATTGGATCGTTCTTTTTCCAACAGTGTGGTAATAAGAAACAGACCGGCAATGAGGCTGGCGATTCAACGGTTAGTGAGCAATCATCTACCGGTAGTATGAATGCCAACGTAGCAATGACAGGGCGTTTGGCAGCATTGGGCCTAACCCCCGATAGTGATTGGCGGGGTATTAACCTGGGCGATGATTTTGCAAAAGTTAAAACCACCGAAAAAGCCGAACTCTTCGAAAGTGACGACAAGCATGCAGGCTACACGGTAGAATTCAAAAATCTGGAATCAGCTGATATTCTCTACTATCAAACTAATCAGCAGGTGTCGTCTATTGAAGTCGACCTCTTTTTAAATAATCGGGAGTCAGTAGGTGAATGTCAACGGGAACTAGGTTCTTATTTTGATGCACGCTACGGGCCCGCAAAAGCTGCAAACGGCATTACTACGTGGACCAGCAAGGCTGGTCACCAGATTACGCTAAAGGACGTATCAAAAGGAAAGGATTTCGGATTGAAAATAAAAATCGCTTCCAACGGTGGTGTCATGACAGCCTCAGCGAAGTAAGAATTGGCTACGTCACAACAGGCGCCATGTCTTCAAGACATGGCGTTTGTTTTTAAAACACGATGTTATCGATCAGGCGAACGTTGCCAATGTGAGCCGCCAGGCAAATGGCCGTCTGGCCCGGAGCTAGTACTTCATTGACTAGTTGCATGGTATCAGCATTGACTACTTCAACATACTCTAGCCGGAAGTGGGGAAGATTGGCAAAATAACCCGTTATGGCTGCTTTTGCCTGGGCCGTGCTTTGTCCCTCATGCAATAAGTCATGGGCGAGATTAAGCGCTTTGTATAAGGCAAGTGCCTGAACGCGTTCGGTAGGCGTTAGGTTACGGTTACGGGACGACATTGCCAGTCCGTCTTCTTCGCGTATGGTTGGGCAACGGATCATTTCGATCGGGAAGCTCAAATCCCGGATCAACTTCCGGACTACCGCTACCTGTTGGAGATCTTTCTGGCCAAAATAAGCTCGGTCGGGTTGTATGATATTGAATAGTTTCGCCACCACAATCCCAACGCCGTTGAAATGACCCGGTCGGAATGCACCCTCCATCACCATTTCTAACTCTCCAAAATTCAGGCGAATGGTTGGAGGCTCGGGATAGATTTCGTCAACCGAAGGAGCAAAAACAACATCGCAACCCACAGTAGCCAGCTTTTCCAGATCGTCTTCCAGGGTACGTGGATAACGAGCCAGATCGTCTGGATTATTGAATTGAACCGGATTGACGAAGATGCTGCTAACAACCACATCATTTTCCTGTTTAGCCTTTTCAACCAGCTTCAGATGGCCGTCATGTAAAGCCCCCATTGTGGGAATTAAACCAATTTTGTGGGTAGCACGAAGAGGATTCAGGTGTTGACGAAGATCTGTTGTCGTAGCAAAGCTATTCATACGAATCGAGGAGTTTTTAGGCTGCAATGATACGGGATTTAGTATCTTTTTTGGACAAAATGTATTGAAATACGGGAAAAAATTGTATAATTTTGCAAGTTTTTTCGGAGTTTAAACAACACACCCCGCCCGTTTTTATGAGCAAATTACGCATCCTTTACGTGGCCAGTGAAATCAATCCTTTCCTGAAAACGTCCGACGTCGCCGATTTTGTCCGCAAACTGCCACAGGCTATGCAGGAGCGGGGAATGGAGATTCGCATTTTAGTGCCACGCTTCGGGCTTATTAATGAACGCAAGAATCGGCTGCACGAAGTTGTGCGGCTTTCGGGTATCAACATTGCCGTTGGCGATGAAGAAAAACCCCTGATTATCAAGGTTGCGTCGATTCCAACAGCCAAGTTGCAGGTCTATTTTATTGACAATGAGGATTATTTTCAGCGTAAGTACGTTTTCCACGATAAAGAAAATCGATTCTACGATGACAATGATGAGCGAGCGATTTTCTTCTGCAAAGGCGTTCTGGAAACAGTTAAAAAATTAGGTTGGGCACCCGATATCGTTCACTGTAACGACTGGATGACGGCGCTTATTCCACTTTATCTGAAAACGACCTACAAAAACGATCCGATGTTCAAGGATACGAAGTCGGTTTTCACGGTCTACAACAATGCGTTTGAGCACCGTTTCGAAGGCGATATTATTGATAAAGCCCGTATGATGGATATCGATGACTCGATGCTGGAAGAACTGAAGACTGCTGATTTTCAGGGCTTTATTCGGATTGGTTGTGCCTACGCCGATGCCGTTGTGCGAGCAGAGGAAGAGTCGAGCGAGAGCTTAAATGCTGTGCTGGAAGATTTACCGGAGCACAAGTTCGATGGTGCTGATGATGAAGATGTTACAGAACGGTATTACAATCTCTACACGCAGCTTGCCGGATAGTCGGGCATCGTTTTTTTACTGGTCAAACACGAAAACTCAACGTATCAAAAGCCGGAAATTCCGGCTTTTGGCGTTATTTTGCTTCTACTCATTTCCATAACACGTAATGAGCATACCAAATCTAAAAACGAAAAAGGAATATGTGTGGCATTGTAGCGTACGTCGGGTATCGGGAAGCGTGCCCATTGGTGATAAAGGGCCTGAAACGGCTCGAATATCGAGGGTATGATAGTGCGGGTGTGGCGCTCATGAATGAGCAGGGCTTACGGATCTATAAAAAGAAAGGTAAGGTTGTGGCGCTGGAGCAGGAGCTTCAGGGCAAAGAAACGCAGTCCACAATTGGTATGGGCCACACGCGATGGGCTACTCACGGCGAACCCAACGATGTTAACGCACATCCCCATTATTCCTTTCACCGAAAGCTGGCCATCATTCACAATGGTATAATTGAGAATTATGCGGCTATCAAGCAAACGCTGCTCAAAAAAGGGCATACGTTCACGAGCGAAACTGATACGGAGGTTCTGGGCCAGTTTATCGAAGATATCTGGGAAAATCAGGGAGGAAGTCTGGAGAATGCTGTGCGCTTAGCTTTACAGGAAGTTGTAGGAGCCTATGCCATCGTGATCATGAATGAAGCTGATCCCACGCAACTGGTGGCCGCCCGGAAAGGGTCGCCATTGGTGATTGGGGTAGGCGAGAAGGAGTTTTTCCTGGCGTCCGATGCTACGCCTATTGTTGAATACACGAAAGATGTAATCTATCTCAACGATTACGAAATAGCCGTCATTAAAAATGGGGAGCTGACCGTTGTTACGCTCGATAACACGACCACCACGCCTTACGTACAGAAAGTTGAACTGGAGCTGGAAGCCATTGAAAAGGGCGGTTTTGACCATTTCATGCTCAAGGAGATCTTCGAGCAGCCGCGATCTATTGCCGACTCCATGCGTGGTCGGGTTCAGGCCGACGAAGGGATGCTACAGCTCGGTGGATTACGCGATTATCTGGATAAACTGGCTAAATCGAAGCGTATCGTGATCATTGGTTGCGGTACGTCGTGGCACGCTGGTCTGGTTGCTGAATATATTTTTGAGGAGCTGGCCCGCATTCCGGTCGAAGTCGAATACGCGTCGGAATTTCGTTATCGCAATCCGATCATTAAAGAAGGCGACATTGTGATTGCTATTTCGCAATCGGGTGAAACCGCCGATACGTTGGCGGCTATCGAGCTGGCTAAGTCGAAAGGCGCTACCATTTTCGGGGTTTGTAACGTAGTCGGCTCATCGATTGCGCGGGCAACGGATGCCGGTGCTTACACACACGCTGGTCCCGAAATCGGCGTGGCCAGTACGAAAGCATTCACGGCGCAGGTAACCGTGCTGACCTTGATGGCTCTGGCGGCTGCGAAACGGAAAGGTACTATTTCGGACTCGCTGTTTCGCCAGTTACTGGCTGAGTTGGAAAGCATTCCGGCAAAGGTTGAGCGCGTGTTGCAGGCTGCTGATAAAATCAAAGAGATTGCCTACATTTTCACCTATGCCCGCAATTTCATTTACCTGGGCCGTGGTCTGAACTTCCCCGTTGCGCTGGAAGGTGCGCTGAAGTTGAAAGAAATCAGCTACATTCATGCGGAAGGGTATCCGGCTGCTGAAATGAAACACGGCCCAATCGCGCTTATCGATGAAGATATGCCGGTCGTAGTAATTGCGACCAAAGACAGCTCATACGAAAAAATTGTATCGAATATTCAGGAAGTAAAAGCGCGTAAAGGACGCGTCATTGCCATCACAACCGAGGGCGATACGCATCTGCCGAGTATGGTCGACTTCACCATTGAAATCCCGAAAGTACACGAAGTGCTGGTGCCGTTGGTGTCGGTTGTGCCGCTACAGTTGCTGGCTTATGATATTGCCGTTATGCGCGGCCGTAACGTCGATCAGCCCCGGAATCTGGCCAAATCGGTTACGGTCGAATAAGAAAGATAGTAACACTGTAAACGGGCGACAGAGGAGTTCTGATCGCCCGTTTTTTTATATAGTAAGTAGTGAACGTAACAGTTTGTTGGAGAAAAGCCAACGTATTAAGGGATATTACGTTTCAGTACGATACTAATCCGTTTCATCCGGGCTAAGCGGCTGTTCGTATCAGAATAAATGGGTTGTTGCGGCTCCAGAGTGGAATTTTGCCGCTCAGACAACGCAGGTTATTCCTATGAAACGGATTTCTTTTTTCGTGATTCTATGCGTAGCAACTCTTCTGAACGCCTGTAAAGAGGATTTGGGGCCGTACAAAGAAGTTACTCGGGCATACTCACTCGATACATTCAGTAAGCTTACTATGGAGAGCGGCCTTCGGGTTGATGTCCAACCCGGCAACAACTTTAGCATTACTGCTCGGGGTAATGAGGAAGATGTTAACGACTTAGTGTTAACGGTTCGTCAGGGAGTATTATATGCAAACTATAAAAATTCGAGACGTAGAAACCGCTACGATACGTTTATTATGATCACCATGCCGGCCATACGGGCCGTTAATTTTTCAGGGGCCGTCCACGCAACAATTACCGGCTTTCTGACGATGAATGAACTGGATATAGAGCTAAGTGGTGCATCAAAAACCGATTATAAAGGGAATGTCAATCTAGTAAAGTCGGTTTTATCGGGTGCATCGACGTTAACGATGACGGGTGAAGGCAAAAAATTGGTCAGTGAATTGTCGGGTGCGAGTCAACTGGAAGCGTACGATTACCCGGCTGATGAAGCTGACCTCGACGTATCAGGCGCTAGTGAAGTGCGTATTCGTATCAATGATATGCTTAAGGTGAAGGCAAGCGGAGCCAGCAAAGTTCGGTATCGCGGCAACCCTCAGAAGTATATCGACGTATCCGGTGCCAGTATTGTCGTACAGGAGTAATACTCTGATTAGCTCGTCCGCTACGTAACGGCGGACGAGCTAATCAGAGTAGCCAATGTGTCAATAAGCCGCCTTCTTTACCGAGTAAGGGATCGGTCGATGGGAGAGGCACTGCCGCAATATTTTTATCAGCCTGCGGACGTTCGCCTGGTAAGCCTTTGTTTACGTCCCAGCTTCGTCCATCCGGGTAGGCACCCACGATTCCTAACTGATCACTGCCCAGATTTTTGTGGCCAACACCGGCCGGAATGACCAGAATATCGCCCGCCTGTACGTTTACTTTCCGACCATTTTCTCCACCGAGGTGCAGCAGAGCCTTTCCTGAATAAATGCCTAAAACCTCATGCGACGTGCTATGGTAATGGTGAAACGAGTACACCCCATTTCGCCAGGAGTTAGTCCAATTATTGGCCGCAAACCGTCTTTCCAACCACTCGGCCCCTGGGCCATTACGTTCGCTGAAGGCGTTTCGATAGACTAACAAAGGATATTTGCTGTTTGGAATGGTGCCGTCGTCTTTGAAGAAAAGCGTTTCGGGTACTTTCAGAGAATAACTCATAGCGTTACGTGGCAGGCTTAATGAGGCCAGCCCTAATAAAGAAAGAAACGTTTGTCGGTTCATGCGTGACAAAAGCCGAAAGCTTATTTCAGCTTTTCATTCTCTTTAGGGGTCAAAAGGCCGCGAGCAATAGGTTCGGGCTTCGATTTGGGGTTCGTGAAACGTAATAATGTAGCGGTAGACTGGCCATCTTTAGGGGACTTGGCAACTAGTAGCTGATATGACCTTGTGCCGACAATCAGGTTATAATACGTAATATACTTACCTGATTCCTGCGGTAGCCCCCAGTTTGCAACCGGCGCTTTGGCGAGTACATCGTTATCTTCGTTCGACAGGGTCGCATAGGCCGTGTCGGGTTGGAAGTGTTTTCCTGTTACGTCTTCAATCACCGATACAACCGGTGTTGAGGTGGATGAAGCAGGTTTGGTTTGTGCTGAAACTGACGCTCCCATCAGTAACGACAGCACCATGGTGAATAATCCTTTCATTATTTCGGTGAAGGTCAAGCCTTCTTTTCGTTGAGTAAGCAACCATACTACGTAGTATAAACTCAAATTATCGACAAATGGCTATCGAAGACTTTACTTTTGGCAGGTGGAAAACACATCAAGCCGACTAATGGGTCGGCTTGATGCAAATGGTATTGTCAGTACGTTCTTAGTCGAAGTGACTAGTTTTTGACCCGTTTGTAGGTTTCAATAATAACCCGATCGATGCCCAGTTTCTCTACTTTTTCGACGCCCTTCTGAACCAGCGTATCGTCGGCTATTTTCACAACGAACGAGAATTTATTGTTTTCCCAGGCTTTGTCGGTAAAGTATTCCAGGTATTCGGTATACGTACTATCGTTCAGGGTATATTTTCCACCACCGCCCGAAAACCGGGTAGCCGAGGAGTCTTTACCGGTAATGTCGTGATTTAAAAAGGCAAAGTGCGACGCATTGATAATTTTTATCATTTTGTGGCTTGAGTCGAACGTAGAGAATGTGGAATCTTTCTCGGTAGTTGTGGCCGCAACCAGTTCCCAGGTGCCAACAATGGGTGGGTCGGTTGGCTGGGGTTTACAACTGCTCAGGAACAAAATGCCGGAAGCCAGAGCGAGTACAGATTTGAAAGACATAGTCAGAGAAATAGAGTTCAGGAAAACAATCATTATAAGAAGTACTGACCGGAATGTTACTGATACAGACTACTACGTATCGGTTTGCTACGTAGCAGTCTCAATGGTTGGCGAAAATATTCTCCATTACGTATGTATGCGTGCCCAGCCACTTGGCGCTTCCGTTTAACTGGGTTAGCTCAATCGTCATGTCGTTTCGGAAATCGCTCAAACAGTATTTACTGATGGCCTGCTCAATCGTACTGAGAATAAAATTGGCCGCACTGGTCAAAACACCATCGATGATAATAATCTCGGGGTTAAATAAATTGATGGCAATGGCTAGTCCCTTACCCAATAAATAGCCCGCTTCATGTAAGATATCGATGGCGTACGAATCGCCCTGATGAGCCGCGTCGATGAGTTCTGTAATACCAATCTGGTCAACAGAATCTTTAAAAATAGCCAGCTTCGAAACCTGCCCCGACAGAATATCTCGCTGTACGCGCTGTTCCAGCGCTGCGGCTGACGTGCAGGTATTCAGGCAACCAATTTTGCCACAGTGACAAAGTTCGCCATCGGGATCGACCTGAATATGGCCTAATTCGCCGGCAAAGCCACTGGCACCGTGAAAAACCTCACCATTGACAATAATACCGAGGCCAATACCCCAGTCAATATTAATAGACAGTACCTGCTTTTTACCCTGCGCACCTCCAAACCGGCTTTCGCCCAGAACCGTTGCTTTGGTGTCGTTAATGAGATAAACCGGTTTGTTGGTTTCCGCTGAGAACCATCTGGCCAGCGACTCTTCTGTCTGATTCAGTTGTTTATACGTCAGGTTTCTGGCTCGTCGGGCATCAATTAGGCCGGGCATTGAGATACCAACGGCAATCAACTCGTCTTCTGATAAGCCCGCTTTCAGCAGCGCCGTATTGAAATAGCTTACCAGCGACGAAAGAAAAGAACTGTGGTTGTTCAACTGGAGGTCGATATCGTCCCGAAAAACGATATGTCGCTGTGTATCCATAAACAGAATCTTCGTATCGTGGATACTCACGTCGATGACGGCTACAAAATTACGTTTGGTATTGAGGCCAAACAGTACGGGTCGTCGACCATTGTTGCCGATAGCTGGCCCCATTGAGGCTACCCATTCGGTTTGTATCAGCTCGTCCACCAGGCTTGTCACAGAAGGAACGCTACTATGGAGCAGCGTAGCCAGATTAGCGAGTGTACAGGTCCCGTTCACGTAGAGGTGAGCTAAGACCTTCCGCTGTTTCTGGCTTTTTTTATAGTCAACAACTGATTGCTGAGCAGGTAATTCGTCTTCCAGGAGACTATCAGAGAAAGGCATACAGGCAATTATGTATAGAGTATACGTCTATAGCTGCGCGTTTGAGTAAGTTTTTTATTTTGACGGTAACGAAGTAAGGTAGATAGCTGGCTTTGCCTTTCAGCGAAGCTTTGTAAGTAATTTTACGTATTATCCTTATGTTAAAGGATTTTTATTTTACTTATACTGTAGGGCAAAGTTTTTAAAAAAAAATATTAATTCAATGTTAGTTCTGAAATTAATTAACGTTAATATTGTAACAAATTCCCTTGAATTTAACTATATCGAATTTTTCTATGGCAAAAAATCTACTCAGGCTTATTATCCTATTGCTGGTAATAAGCGCTCCCGTAGTAGCTCAGACAATTACGGGAAGGGTAACTGCAAGTAATGATGGCCAGCCTTTACCAGGCGTATCAATCGTGGTAAAAGGGTCTAAAGTAGGTACAATTACAGATGCAGATGGTAAGTACAGTATTGCCACGGGTGCTAGTAAAACCCTGGTTTATTCCTTTATTGGCTATAAAGCCAAAGAGGTGGCTGTTGGGAGCCAGAAAGTGGTAGACGTAACGCTGGACGAAGATGCGTCTATGATCAACGAAGTCGTTGTAACAGCGTTGGGCATCAAAAAAGAAGAACGCGCGCTGGGCTATGCTACGGCAATCGTTAATAATGACCAACTGGTTAAAACGGCTACACCAAACTTCGCTACGGCGCTTTATGGTAAAGCACCGGGTGTAACGATCAATGCAACGCCAGGGGGAGCCACGAGTGCTGTAAACATCAACATTCGCGGGTTATCGTCTATCACCGGAAATACCCAGCCGCTGATCGTTATGGATGGTATCCCCATTCGTAATGGTGAAGTAAGAAACAACGATTACTGGGGTGATCAGCGTATTCGTGGTAACGGACTTCTGGATTTGAACCCGGCCGATATTGAAAACATTTCGATTCTGAAAGGTGCTTCGGCGGCTGCTCTGTATGGTTCAGAAGCAGTTAACGGGGTTGTTCTGGTAACTACCAAAAGTGGTAAAGGCCGGAAAGGGCTGGGCGTCGATTTCAACGCGAGCTACAGTGTCGATAAAATCGCTTACCTGCCACGTTATCAGAACGTAAGAGGTCCTGGTTACATGCAGAATTACGCGAATGGCGGCCAGGATGCCAATGGGTTCATCATGTACGATACCAACGGAGATGGTGTTGGCGATACGCGCGGTCTGCTGAACGCTACGGTTAACTTCGGACCTAAGTTTGACGGCCAGCCTGTTATGGCGTTTGATGGCGTTGTTCGTCCGTATTCACCATCAGGTAATAGCTACGCCGATCTGTTCCAGAATGCGAGCAGTGCCAATATTAATCTATCGGTTTCTAAAGCTACGGAAAATTCGTCCATCCGCTTTTCGTATACACGCCAGGATAATGGCATGATCAGCTACAATGCCAAGAACAGCAAGAACATCATGAATCTGAATGCCAGCTTTAATCCTAGCAAAAAGCTGAAAACAGACCTGATTGTAAACTATATCAACCAGTACACACACAACCGTCCGTTTAAAGTGGATCGTATGATCAATAACTTTTCGGGCATGATGAATCGGTTTGAATCAGCCGACTGGTATTTCAATAAATACCAAACCAGCCTGGGCTATAAATTCGTAACGGGCACCAACCAAAGTCTGACGCCAAGCGAAAACATTATTCGTAACGGCTTCAAGGCAGATATTGGTGATTATGTGTGGAATACACGGGCTAATACCTACGATGAATACAGCAACCGTATTATTGCCAGCATTACGCAGAACTGGGAGATTGTTCCTAATCTGAACCTGCGCGGACGTATCGGAACGGATTTCACCTCAGAACGTATCGAAGACAAGAAACGTAGTGATATTCCATTAGCATTTGGCTACTCAGGTGAATTTGGCCTAAGTAACAACCTGTATAACAACGTGTATGGCGATCTGTTACTGTCGTACAACAAGAAGATCAACGAAGATATTACGTTGTCGGCCATGGCGGGTTACAACGCCTACAAGCAGATCAATACGCTGATGCAGCGCTCGACTAACGGCGGCCTGAGCACCGAGAATTTCTTCGATCTATCGGCGTCTGTAAATACACCGACTTATAACACGACGTTCAATACGCGTGATCGTTGGGTGCGGGATGCTTTCCTGGGTACGCTGAACTTCAACTTCAAGGATATTGTGTATGTAGAAGGAACATTACGTCGTGATAAAACGTCGACGCTTGCTCCGGGCAACAACGCATTCGTTTATCCATCGGTCAACTCATCGTTTGTATTCAGCGATCTGTTCCGACTGCCAACCGCCATCAGCTACGCTAAACTGAGAGCTTCGTACGGTATTGTGGGTAACTACCCATCTATCTACCGGGCCAACACGGCCTACACGCAGGGTAACCTGAACGTACAGCAAACGGGTGGTAGCTCGGTATTGTACACAACGATCAGCAGCGACTACGGTAACGATAAAATCCGTCCCGAACAAAAGCGTGAATTTGAGTTTGGTTTAGAGACCCGTTTGTTCAAAAACCGCATACGCTTTGATATTGCTTACTACAATGCGCAAATCGTTGACCAGATCCTGCCTTTAAACATTGCCGCTTCGTCGGGTGCCAGAACGATTCTGGCCAACATCGGTACGCTACGTAACCAGGGGCTGGAAGTAGCCTTCAACGTATCGCCAATCCGGTCGACTGACCTGAACGGATTTAACTGGGATCTGACGTTGAACCTGGCTAAAAACTCGAACAAAGTTGAAAAGCTGGCGAATGGCTCTAGTGAACTGCTGCATGCCGATTACGATGGTAATGCTGCTCAGCTACGTTCGGTTGTGGGTCAGCCAATGGGCGATATTTACGTGCACGGTATCCTGAAAAATGCAAACGGCGAGAAAATCGTTGGTCCAAACGGTATCTATCAGCTGGATGGAGCCAACTGGATCAAAGCCGGAAACGCCATGCCTAAGTTAACGGGTGGTTTGCTGAACAACTTCACCTACAAAGGCTTTACGCTGGACGTAATTACCGACTTCCGCATCGGTGGTGCCATTATGCCAACGGGTATCAACTGGATGACGTCACGTGGTCTGACCGAAGAAAGCTTAACGGCTATGGATGCTGAACATGGCGGTCTTCGTTACTACATCGATGCCAACGGTAAAGGTATTCAGACAACAGGTAGTGCGGGTCCAAATGGCGAACGTGTTTACAACGACGGTATGCTAATGGATGGTGTGCTGGCTTCTGGCGAGAAAAACACGAACATTGTTTCGCAGGCTGTTTACTACAACCAGACTTACAACTGGGGTGGTCCGCAGTACAGTAATTCACGGTACGAGCTATACGTAAAAGAGAATACCTACATCAAAATGCGTGAGCTGTCGCTGGGCTACCGGATTCCTGCCAACTTTACCCGCAAAATTGGTATGCAGAATCTGACCCTGTCGGTATTTGGTCGTAACCTGTTCTTCATCTACCGGACCATTAAAGATCTGGATGCTGAACAAACCACTACAGGAACGAAATGGACCGACAATATCAACAATGCCGGTGCTAACCCATCGTTCCGGACAGCAGGCGTTATGTTACGGGCTAGCTTCTAATCTTAACGAAATCATGAAAATGAAAAAAATATCATTACTGCTTTTGTCAGGATTATTGCTGGCAAACGTATCGTGTAAGGAATCTGAATTTACGGAGGCCTATCCAGACCCCGCCAAGATTTCGCAAACCACTGTTGAGAAGCAGTTTACGGGGGTTATGTACGCTAACCGCGATTACGTACTACCGGGCTATCGGTTCTACTTCGTTACGTTACGTACAACCCTGAACCACTACAATCAGGCAACGGGCTGGATCAACGATTCAGGCCAGTACGTTCCGGGTTCATCGGGTGTTGAGGATGTGTGGTACACATACTACAACATGCTGGCCCAATACCGTGAACTGCAAAAAGTATATGCGTCGAAAACGGCAGAACAGCAGAAAGATCTTCGGATTTTCATGCTGGCCGCTTCGATCTACGTATATGATCAGACCCAGTCGATGGTTGACCTGTTTGGTCCGATTCCGTTCAGCGAAGCGGGTTTATTGAGCACCAAAGGTGGCGATTACGTAGCATCCAATGCTAAATTCGATACAGCAGAAGGCATTTATACATTCTTGCTGGACGATCTGAAAAGCATTGCTACGGAACTGAATACCCTGACCATTAGTGCTGGTTATCAGACTGCCTTCAAAACGCAGGATTTCCTGAACAAAGGCGACGTAGCGTCCTGGAAACGCTATGCTAACTCATTACGTCTGCGTATTCTGAACCGTGTTTCGGGCGTATCGAGCTTCCAGTCGAGATCGAATACTGAGATGGCTGAAATCTTGAATAACCCAACTACCTATCCAGTAGTTGAGACCAATGCGCAGAATATTCAGATCAGAGTGTACGATATCAACACGGATCTGAACTCGAAAGGCTTCCGCGATGGTCTGGAGTCGACTGATTGGTTTGGCAATACGGCTGGTAAGGCTATCATCGATAACATGAACGCCAACAACGATCCGCGTCTGCCAATTCTGTTCGAACCAGGTGCCAATGCTGGTGGTAAATACATCGGTATCGATCCAACGGCTACGTCGGCTACACAAACCGCTCAGTATAATGCTGGTCAGATTGCTATCTACAACCGCTATACCTTGAGCCGGAATCAGTTCTTCCCTGGTATTCTGATCAATGCTCCGCAGATCAATTTGATCAAGGCTGAGTATTATCTGCGCTCGGGTAATGATGCGTCGGCAAAAACGGCTTATGAAACTGCTATCCGCCAATCCGTACAATTCTACAATGGCATTCTGGCGCTTACCAATGCTACCGGTATTACCGGCTCGCCAGTGCCTACGGCGGCTTCGGATGCTTCTATAACCGCCTACATCGCTGGTACTGGTGTTAACTGGAGCAGTGCTACGAACGCTACGGATAAACTGAAGCTGATTGCTACGCAGAAGTGGTTGCATTATAACCTGGTTCAGCCGTACGAAAACTGGGCTGACATTCGTCGGCTGGATTATCCAACGCTGAGCTTTCAGACGGATAACGCCAATAACCAGACATTGCCACCCGTTCGCTGGCCTATTCCTAGTAATGAGATCACCTATAACGGTGCTAATTATGCGGCTGTTAAGGCAACGGATAATCTGACTACCAAGATTTTCTGGGATGCAAAATAAGCGCTGACCAATACGATCATACATTTTAGATTTGGTAATGGAAAAAGGGGCAAACCGATGGTTTGCCCCTTTTTTTGTCTATTGTTTCGCGATCTGCTACGTAGTAAAGAGCGATGAAAAGCACTTAGAAGATGCCCTGCTCTACTTCCGCTGGTTGTTCAGAACCAGTAATTGAGGAAATGACGTAATGCCACGTAACAGCAACTGACTCATTTCGCCAACGGTATGAAAATAAGAACCCAGAACAATGTCGAGGTCGCCGTCGTGGTCAAAATCGGCCGCTTCTATTGTCAACCATTTGCCGTTGGCCGCTTCGGGTGTGCTGAACGGTCTGAAGTTAAAACGCCCTGCATTCGACAGATAAATAAAGCCCTGTTCCGGTTGATTGGTAGTTGAATAAAATGCCGTAGCTGCAATGTCTAGGTCGCCGTCGTTATCAAAATCACGAGCGATGGCTTTACTGGCCCCATACATCGGGTAAAACCAGATTTCTTTGAAGGTATCGGTATGGTCGTTCAGAAAAATACGGACACCGTGGTAATTTTTGTTAATAGCTGAGTAATCCCAGTTGTCGCCATTGGTAAGCAGAATGTCCTGAAAACCATCGCCGTTAAAATCCGCGAGTTCGAAGTAGCTGGAGCCAAACACAGGCGGGAAACGTAGCACTGTTTTTTCCTTGAATCGACCTTTGCCCAGGTTATAGAAGATGCTGATTTCTTCCCGTGCCTGTGCCATTAAGACCATAATATCGGGCTTATTATCGTGGTTGAAATCCGCAATTTCGACTTTGCGGGCGCCAGGAAAGGCTTTCAGTATATGCTCTTTCGTTGGATTAAAACCGTCGAACCAGCTTAGTTTTCCGGCGTTATTGCCAAAGCTGCAAATAATTACGTCCTCTTTCCCATCGGCGTTTAAATCGCTGGTGGCAAATTGAACGGGCCGGGGCAAGTTTCGGATATTGACTGACGAAGGGCTGGCCAGCGATAACAGACTTCCTTTTTGCTGATCGGAAGGGCTAAAAATCCCAATCGTAAGCGGTCGGGGAGCTGCATTCTTAGGAAAATCAATATCCGTGGCGGGTGTTTCGATGGGCCATGTATTCTCTTTCTGAAACAGACTATCCACTACGTATAGCGACTGCTGGGCATCACCCACGTAAAGCCGGGACGTAGTAACATCATATTTCAACAAAGTAGTTTGCGGAACCGGTTTGTCGCTCAGAAAAACTTCCTGAGCACTGAATAACGGCAGTTGATTCGTTACGTCTGGATGAGGCTTTTGGGGGAGCGGTTCATCGGGCGCTGTGCTTTCGTAATAGCGAACAATTTTATCCCAGTCGCTCTTAGAGAGTACGGCTTCGCTGGGGTAAATAGCCAGCTTACTAATCGCTTTTTCTTCGTCGGGAGGGAGGGTTCGTAACGTATCGTGGCCGGGAAGTTTCAGACCAAGGCGAAGGGCCATAACGGGCAGAACGCCAGTGACCCAGGTCTTCTTATCCAGCAGCTCCGGTTCTGGAAACAAGTGACAGTTCCCGCAGTAACGTACCGCCAGCTGTCTGCCCGCAGCAACCGAATCGCTGTTGGTTGTTAGCCTACTGCGTGACGTAATGTGAGGTCTGTTCGTATCAAGAACGGAAAAGGAAGCGATTCCGAGCGATGTTACGAGAATCAGACTGATCTTAAGCGATGGCATTCGGCAATACATTTGAAACAACAAGATACGCCATGTCTCCAAGACATGGCGTATCTAATGACAATCTTATTCGCCCGGATGGTACGTCCTCTCCACGTGTTGTTTTACGTCTTCGGGATAGAACCAGACGTCTTTAAATTGACCTTTGCAATAAAGGGAAGCCTGATCGGTGAAATGCTGATTGCCTGGTTTGTTGCTCTGGCCGCCCGTAACTACCGAGCGCGCTTTTACTTTTGGACCAAATTCTACAACCGCAACAAAACTGTTCCCTACGTAGCCGTATCGTTTTTTGGTGTTTGGAGCCGTCCGAGCGCCATAAGCGGCCAGCGAGCCCCAGGCCGATGGGGTAAAGCCAACTGGAATGCTCGGCTTTTGATCATCAAAGCTTTCCTGAATGTTACCGGTCAGTCGCTGGTAACGATTTATGTCGCCCCAGGCTGTTTTCCAGGTCCCAAAATCACGGGTAAAGTCGGTCAGGACTTCCTGCAAAGCGGTTAGTTTTTCCTGTGGCGTGGTATTGGCGATCGTGAAAGCGGTAAAGGTCTGATAATCGAGCCGTTTGTCGGCAGGAACGCGGCTACGGGCCAGCTTCTGTATTTTTTCGCCCCAGAAAATGGCTAGCGCCGTTCCAACCGACGTAACGCCATAGTTTTTATCCCAGGATTCCAGAATTTGCATAGCATCCTTCAATTCTGCTGGCTGGTTAGCTAAGTCCGCCGAAACCGTTTTGTAGGCGGATAATAAGGCAGGAAGTAATTCGTCGAATGCCGCCAGATGCGGGTCGTTGGCGGCTGCAATCAGCGTATCGAGTGTGAAGATTGATTTCTTTGAGAGTACACGTACCGCATTGATACCACGATAGTTTTCCGCATCGGGGGCCATATAGGTAGGGTAACTGCTTTGGGTTGGGCTACTTCTGCCCGATACGGTAAATGGAGTCGAGTTACAGTTCTGAATCCAGCCACTAGCTGGATTGTGTATCTGTACCAGCTCATCAACCGAATGCAAGCCCTTCCAGTCGGTGTCGGGGTTGCTGCCATCCACAGGTTGATTCCAGTCGAATTTGGTGTCGCGTTTCGGCATAAAGTTCCCGTGCCAGTAAGCGATATTGCCGTTACGGTCCGCAAAAACGGTGTTGTTGGATGCATTACCGTTCAGTTTCATCACCTCCTTGTAGCTGTCATAGCCTTTCGCTTTGGTCCGCAAATACGATTGTTCCAGGGCTTCCAATGGTGTATTCATCATCGCAACTGTCACCCATTTGTCTCCTTTCTGCGCAACCACAGGGCCGTGCTGAGTGAAATACATGGTAAAATCTTTGTATTGTATCTCGTTGCCGACTTTGTAGGGAAGGCGAATTTTTTCGGCACGGACGGGTTTCCACTCATTGCCGTACTTGTAGTAGAACTTGTTGTCTCTTTTTTCGATAGTCTCCAGGTATTCATCCATAGAGTCGGCACCACTGGAGGTGTGCATCCAGCCGCAATTCTCGTTGAAGCCCTGATAAATAAAGAATTGCCCCCACGTAACGGCACCGTACGCATTTAATCCTTCCTGACTGGTGAGGTGGACTTCTGACCGGAAATAGAAGGATGTATGAGGGTTGATGAGCAGTAAGGCATTTTTGGTCGCGCTCTTGGAAGGAGCAACGGCAAAACCATTTGAGCCAACGGGTTCCCGCTCAAACTTATCGAAGTCATAAATCCAGGACGTTTTTCGCTGTTCGTAGAAGTCTTTGAGTTTATCGACTGACACAACGCTGATATTCCCGCCAATACTTCCTTCACTGAACATCAGTGGCATCCAGGGTTGAAAGCGTTTCAGGAGCCTTGGCTTTACATCCGGGTGGGTGTAGAGGTAATAGTTGGCTCCGTCGGCGAAGGATTCCAGCAATTTTTTCATCCAGGCCGGGCTTTTCTTATAGATGGCAATGGCCTGCGTAGTATCCATAAACAACCGCGCTCGCAAATCGTGATACAGGGCCGCTTCGCCTTCAACTTCGGCTAATCGGCCAATAGCGTCGAGGTAGTTTTCTTCAACGCGAGGGAAATCATCTTCGCATTGCGTGTACAGCACGCCAAAAACGGCATCCGCATCGGTTTTTCCGTAAATGTGAGGAACGCCCCACGTATCGCGCGTAATCGTAATCTGTTTGGCCTGTTTCTGCCAGCGGGCAATCTCACTTTTGGTAAAAGGTTGCGCCAACGTAGCAGTCGTTGTCAGAGCAACCAATACAATGGAGGTAGAGAGGATTCGTAGAAGATGAGGTCGATTCATTAATGATGAGTGAAGTGAGTAAATGCGAAATAAAACGGCAATGATGCCAGGAATGACTACTGAATAATTCCTTGAAAGTAACAATGATTGCGCACAATTATCGCCTTGCAGATATGAATCAATTCGAAAAAATAAGATTATGGGTAAATCTAAAAAAGGCACCAGGTTCATTACCTGGGTTTGTTTTGGCTTTTGGGGCGATGACTTACAATTCGTCTCGGAGTCGTGCTCGGCCAGCAAAAGCCGTCGCGGGGGTTGTGGGGTTTTCAAGAATCCCCAACCTTTCTTTGGATGGTGTAAATGGTCAGTTAAATCAATCAGCCTGGTGAACCGGAGAGCAATTATAGCGAACTAATAGTGCTAACGCTGGGCGTTGTCGATCATAATGCCTGGAAATCTTTTCTCAAAAAAAGGAATTGACAGCTATCCGTCAGCAATTAACTATCGTGAAAGGAGTGCCTTTCCTGGCTCAAACAAGGGAATTGCTGACAGGCAGACAAGTCTAATATTACTGGCACCTAATGGCCTTATGTGGAGGGGGGCTGGCAGTTGCTCAGGCAGATGACAACTAGGATTACTTCCATTCGCCATTTCCCTATGACCTTGTCCCAGTCAATAGGATATATTAGCTATTGACTGGGACAAGGACTGAGGAAAATGGCGAATGGATCGGCATAACATATCCCTTAGCTCATTTGAGAGCCATATGTGGGAATGCCCAAGGTTTCTGTAGATAGCGTCAATAGGCAGAGCAGCCTGATGAAACGAGGAACACTTGATAGCCAATCAAAAGTGGCAGACTTTGCCTATAACCTTACTAATTCGGTTCGACTAACTTCTGCCAGCTTATGGATTAGTCTAGCATTCTGGGGTGAGCAAAGGTCACTTGATGGTGATGCTGGATTAAATGTAGAAGATCAGTCGCGTAAAAGGGTTTGACATAATCCTCATCTCCAGGCGTGGAATCGATTTCGTCTGATAACAGTTCCGATTCTGGGGTCAGTGGACCCTCGATTCCCTCGGTATAGATTTGATGACTTTCTACGACCAATTCAGCATTCAATTTTCTCGAAGGCAAAATTAACTGTACACTCCAAATGTTTTTCATAGTATTATGATTAGCAAAAGTTTTAAATTGAGTTGAGTAACTCTGAAAAGTAGTGTAATGAATAACTCGGAATTTTTGGTCTATTGGCTTACATTCAGGTACTTATGTGTTCTATCATGACATTTTTTTGGGTTATATAATCACTATAAATAGTCTTTAAAAGGCGACGGATGACCGCTCGGATTTGTTAGCGGTATTTAAAAAAAATACCAGAAAAGAACAGTCGGTGATTTTATCTATCTACCTGTGAAAATTGGGCGATCTGCCTTTTTCATTAAAGGTATATAATAGTATATATTCAATTGTGTATATTTAACGTAATGCCCTAGAAATCAGTCAAACAACTATATTAATTTGCTCAATTGCTGTTTTTATGTGAATTGGCTGATTTATGCTGTAAAGAATACTGAGCCTACTCGTGAAAACATGCAAACGGAAGTATAAATTAGTGAACTGATAGTTTTGTGTGTGAATGAGTTTGTTGGGTAGCTTCGTTTTTCAGTTTACTAGTAAAAAACAGTCGTTTGCTTAACTAGTCATTGAAATCACATAACTTCGCCTGCAACGGAAGCTCCCTACACATAAAAAACTGTAAATTTGCTTAGGACTCTTGCCTCTGTAATGAAAACCAAATATCAAGTTCTAATCCTGGAGGATGACCCCATCATCATTGAGCAATTAGCTGGTTTCCTCGAACAAACAGGTCTTTTTGATCGCCCATTCATTTGTACCAACACCATGCAGGCGATTAGCGTCCTGCGTCAACATTCTGTTGACTTAATGCTGCTGGACATGGTGCTTCCCGACGTGCATAGCTTTGAATTGCTAAAACTGTTTCCGCAACATTCGCCTACTATTGCTATTTCCGCTCACCCTCAATATGCCGTTGACTGCTACGATTTGGAGGTAAAGGATTTTTTAACCAAACCGTTAAGCTTTGGTCGGTTTCTACGCGCGTTACGGCGGGCTATCTTTCAGTTCGAGATTCCTAACACAGTATTGCCTCAATATGTACCGGGTCAGGCCGTAGCTCAACCGTCGGTTGTTCCCCTGGTTCCATCGGATGCGCCTTCATCGCCCTATGTCTATCTGAAAGTGGGTCGTAAAAATGAGCGGTTCCAATTCAGCGACATCTTATATTTCAAAGGCTATTCCATCTATTCTAAACTAATTTCCAAAGCTGGCCAGGTTGTTGTCACTGAGCAGTTATCCCAACTGGACGGCCAACTCAGCACGAATCAGTTCATTCGGGTTCATAAATCCTTCCTGGTTAATCTTGATCACGTTACTCAGTTTTCAACGAAAATGATCTGGTTGGGTTCTCACAAAATTCCTATAGGGGCTACTTACAAAGCCAAAGTGCAGTATAGACTGGAACAATTAAATAAAGTAGGCTCAATGATTTAAATAGATTCCAGGCAATTCACCGGGCGAAGAATGCTTTAGTAGTCTACTTTGTGGAGATTTTCAAAAAAGAATAAGTCAGATCAATCGCTGGGATTTGTGGATAAATAAGCTAGTAAATTTATGAAGCAACTAAGCTGGCAATATTATTTTCTAACTATAGTATTAAGTTTTTCTCTTATTATTAGCTATGCATCTCCATCTTTAAGACATCAATTTGATCACGCAAAAAGTGATACCGCTCGTTTGGCTGCCTGCATTAAGCTAATTCAATTCTATAAGGCCTCGCTTAAAAACGATAGCTGTCTGTTATATATCAATCAAGGACTGGAATTGGTAAACAAGGCAAAAAATACAACGTATCATGGAGAATTTTATACAGTTTGTGGTCGATTTTTTAGTAAACAACAGCCGGAGTTAAGTTTAACGTATTTAAACAAGGGGCGCTACTGGGCAATAAAAAATAATCAGATAAAACGAATTGCAACTATTGACTATGAATTCGCTAAAATTTATTCAGACAAGGCTATATCGAGCCGGAATAAATCGGATTTTACGACATCTTTACGGAAGACATATGGAAATATTCAATTTGCACAAAAGCACAAATTACAACTTCTAGAGGGTTACAATTACGGGCTATTAGCTAATTTTTATAAGGTGAATTGTAGCGACTCCTTAGCATATGCATTCTTAAGAAAAGCCCTGTCTATACTAGTTAAAGAAAAGGCTATTGACAAGCATAGCCCATCTATGGTTAGTGCAAATCTTGAGTACAATTTCTTTTTCAAAAACTTTGCAGAAGCCGCCAGTAACCTACGCGAACTCGATAAAATGAGACAGGATGCAATAGGCTATGATTATACGATTCATGTGGGCATAATTTCATGTTGTATAAATCTGAGGAATTTCGCTAAAGCGATTGAGATAGGAACTGAAGTTCAGAGTAAATCTGACATTATGGCTAGTATGCCTGCGCTTGATAAAGCTACATTTTTTACCTATTTATCAGAGGCTTATCTTCATGGACATAACTATAAAGAAGCGAAACGAAATTACTTACAAGGTGTAGCTTTTGCTGACGAATTTGAGCGTAAATCAAAAGAAAGGATACCGTCTAATGTACGGATAGACTTATTGAAAAATGGGAAAGTCTTGTTTGAAAAAGAAGGCAACTTCCAGAAAGCTCTAGCTGCCGCTAATGAATTGGCTACTCTTAAAGATAGTATAAATGCAAATCAACGCATCTTTGAATTAGCCGCAGGCCAGGAGCGTTTTGAAGCGCAAACAAAGGAAGATAGTTTAACCCAGCAAATTCAATTGCAAAAACTGGAAAACCAGTATAAGGGAGAAAGTCTAGAGCAGTCTAAAAAAATTCAATGGCTCTCGGTCTTAATTATTATTTCTTTGGTTTTTATTATTCTTTTTGTAGTTGTTCAAACAAGGAAAATAAAAGGACAGTCTATTGAATTGAAAAAGTTAAATGATATGCAGAACAAGCTTTTTGGCATAATTAGTCATGATTTACGTAGCCCGGTAGTCAGCCTACAAACTTTTCTGGGAAGTATAAACAGGACTAAAAATCCAGAAAGAGCAGTTGAGACATTTTCTAATTTGGAAGTACAAGTTGGTGTAGTTAGTAATACATTAGATAATCTATTAAACTGGTCCATCAACCAGATGGGGGGGATAAAGCCAAGAATTCAGAAAGTAAATATACTGGAAGCCGTTGAGCATATTCTTGAGTTGTCAAGCCACGTAATTCACTATAAATCTATTTCTGTAAACGTTTCTGTCGAGGAAGATTATGTATTGGCTGATGGAAATTTGACCGAGATCGTTATCCGGAATATTCTTACGAATGCAATCAAATTTACTCCCGTTCATGGAGCCATCAGTCTATCATCCAGAATAGAAAAGGACGAATTAATTCTTCAGATTCAGGATAATGGTATCGGTATGACAGAGGCTCAGCTGAATACTCTTTTTTTAAACTATAACAGTCGGAAGGGTACAATGGGAGAAAAAGGTAGTGGCCTGGGCCTTAAGCTGAGCCATGAGCTAATGGCCGCACAACAGGGAAAGATCGACATACAAAGCAAGGTCAATGTAGGAACTATAGTCACTCTTAGCTTCAACGCTTCTCAAGTGGAGAGTATTAAGGAGAAGATGGTTTGAAGCTTCAATTCATGACAAGTAGCGATGGGTGGCAAGGGAGCTGATCTCTAAAATTTGATGGCAGGTTTCCGGATGGTCTCTCGACTTCCAGGCGTAAAGGCCGGCTGATGTACTACCCGTCGATTAGCCTTTCAACTAAATTTCTTTCGTTTCTGAAACGATTGTTTTAGAAATAAAGTTACCTATACGAACCTGTAGTAAGTATGGCCAGAACTATTGAATTTGATCAGGAACAAGCAATCGAAAGAGCCACTCGTGTCTTTTGGGAAAAAGGTTACAATGGGGCTTCTTTGAGAGATTTGACCGATGCTATGAAAATCAATAGTAGCAGTCTCTATAATACGATTGGCGATAAACACGAACTGTTTGTCCAGTGTTTGAACCAGTACACCCGAAACAGAAAAATAGCGCTACAAAAGCGGGCAATAAGTGCTACATCACCTGTGGCGGCACTGACAAACTTCATTCATGATGTTGTTATGGCCGTTATAGAAGGGATTGATGGTTGTTTAGCTATAAAAACAGCGTTTGAAGTTTCTCCTAAGGATGACCAGATAAAAGCTATTTTAAAGAGCGATAATGAATTTACCCACCACTTTTTAACCTCACTTATTAGAGAGGCAGTACAAATCGGTGAGCTTCAAAATAATACGAATCCTGATTTACTGGCTGATTACATTATTAGTACCTATACCGGCTGGTATGAAATTCACCTACTTTATAGAGATCCTGCGAAAATCAAAAAGCTGGCTCAGTTCATGATTAGCCAAGTCATCGGCTAATTTTTTTGATCCATTTTGAAACGATCAATTCAGAATGGATTACACTAAATCGATCGGTAATTCTGAAACATTCATTTCAAAAATAAAAACAAATGGAAAATAGACAAGATGTTAACCTGGATCTTGACGGTAAAATTGCGCTGGTTACAGGCGGAACAAAAGGGATTGGCAAAGCTATTGCCGACCGTTTGGCCCGATCGGGTGCCACAGTCATTACCACGGCCAGAACCAATCCAGGGTATTCGGCGGGAAGCCACTATTTTATTGCTGCAGACCTGTCTAAATCCGAAGAAGTGACGAAGGTATTTAATGAGGTGAACGCTCAATTCGGCGGAGTTGATATTCTCATCAATAACATGGGAGCCAATACATTACCCTCTGGAGGATTTAGTGTGCTAACCGATGAGCACTGGGATGAAGCCCTCCAAGTAAACCTATTAGCGTCTGTACGTTTGGATCGTGCTTTTTTACCAAAGATGGTGTCACAGAAAAGTGGGGTGATTATACACATATCCTCAACGAGTGGTATGTTTCCATTATGGGAGTCTACTATGCCTTATAGTGCAGCCAAAGCAGCCCTGAATGCGTATAGTAAAACATTGGCCACCGAAGTTGCTCCGCAGGGGATACGCGTCATTACCGTATCGCCGGGGTTGAACAAAACCGAGGCAATGACTAAATTCATAGACGATTTTGCAGCGCGTACTGGCGTTAGTTCAGAAACGATGACTCAGCATCTATTTGCCCGACTTGGGGGCATACCAATTGGAAGAATGGCAGAACCTGAAGAAACAGCCGAACTTGTTCACTTCCTGGTGTCGCCAAAAGCTTCCTACATCACTGGGACAAATTATGTAGTAGATGGAGGTAACCTACCGGTTGTGTAAAACGACAGGTTTGACAAACTCGATTTTTTGCCTGTCAAACCTGGTACACATGATTAAGGACTAAATAAAAACAGAATCACTCCTCAGAGTCGAGTTTGAGAGAACGGTTCTTCTGCCAACTGATGGCTGATCTGACCGTGTATTTGGTTCCTTGTTTGATTTACCTAATGAGAGATCATATTAGCCAGGAATAGGAAGAGTTGTAAACACAACATGCTGCCAACGGAAGTCGACTGGCTTCTGTTGGCAGCATTGACCACCGAACGCTACGTAATAAATAGGTTAGGACAGATTTTTCAAAAAGTCGGTTAATGTAACCGGCTGTCGTCCCAGCAAATTTTCCAACGTAGCGTCTGGTACGTCAAAATCACCTTGTTTGACGCCTTCGGCCATGCCAGCATACATTTTGGCGTAGTGTGCCGGAAGATGTTTCTGGAGTTCTGCTTCGTAGGCGCTGTTTGGGATGTCGATATAGTCGACTGATTTGCCGGACTGGCTCAAAGCGGCTGCGATATCGCTGAATGAGTAGGATTCTGGCGAACCAATTTCGTAGATTTTATTTTCGTGGCCTTCGCTCAGTAAAGCATTCGCCAGTCCCTCGGCAATGTCGGTACGTAATACAAAACTCACCTTACCGTCGCCCGCCGGGAAATAGAGTTTACCCGACTGAGGAGCCTCGCCCAGCACGCCCGGTAAAATATCCAGATATAAGTTGTTGCGGAAAAAGGTGTAAGCCAGCCCTGATTCGTTGATCAGGTTTTCCGTCTGAAAGTGGTCAATGGCAGGCGTGAAATGCGCTGTAAGCGAAGGATTGGGAGCGCTGGTGTAGAAAATATGTTTCACGCCCGCTTCTTTGGCCGCGTTAATAACATTGGTATGTTGCCGAATGCGTTCGTCACCTAACACGGCACTGGATATCAGTACTAATGTATCAACACCCGCAAAGGCAGCAACCAGAGAAGTTCTATCTGTATAATCCCCCTGGCGAACAGTTACGCCTTTAGCAGCCAAGTCAGCTACTTTTTCCGTATCTCTGGCAACGGCAACCAGTGAAGATGGATTGGTTTTGGCTAACAAAAAGTTGAGGGTGGCTTTTCCCAGATGGCCAGAAGCACCAGTAATTGCGATCATGATATTGGCAGGTTATATTTGTGACTTAGTTATTTTTAGTAACTCAAAATTATTTAGTAACTACCCCGTTCGCAAGAAGGCATTTTTTAGTGCGTCAGTAACATGGACATAACTATTGTTGATAATCAACAGGATATCCTGCAAATAAAGTTGAAGAAAATTTTAGGCGATCCGGCTAATCTTACCGGTACGTGCCCAACTCGTAACATTCTGGACCGCTTTAGTGATAAATGGTCGATTTTGTCAATCTTCCATTTAGGCAATGCGGGCATTCTACGATTCAATGAGCTTAAGAAACGGATCGACGGTATTTCCCAACGGATGCTGACGGTTACGTTACGTAATCTGGAACGCGATGGGCTGATTTCCCGGCGCGTTTATCCCGAAATTCCGCCCCGCGTAGAATATGAGCTGACTGGGCTAGGTAATAGCTTACTGGTGAAGGTTATTGAATTAGGCGAATGGGCCAGTGATCATGGCGATCAGATTATGCAGGCCCGTGCTCAATACGATGCCCGCGAACGTAACACCTTATCAGCCCTGAATAATTAAGAGTAGCTTTCTGAACTCGTTTGCGACGTAATTGCCTGAACACAAAAAAATACCGCTTTTGCTGCGGTGTTTTTTTGTGTTCAGGCAACCCTTTATTCGAAACTGGCATTTCTGTTACTGTAACCCCATTCAAGGTCTAATTTCATTTTATGTCGCAGCAACTTGTCGAACAGTGCCAACGAGGCAATGCCTTTGCGCAGAAACGACTGTACGACCAGTACGTTAACCGACTGTTTCGGGTGAGCCTGCGTTACGTTCGGAACGAGGCTGATGCCGAAGAAGTATTGATGAGCGGCTTTTTAAAGGCTTTTCGGTCGATTCAAGAGTTTACCTACCGCGACGATGCGGGACTGGAAGCGTGGCTTCGACGTATTGTTATTAATGAAGCCTTGCAGCATTTAAGGGCTAACCGAAATCTACCACTTTTCCAGGCTGAAGAAGTTGCGCAGGTGCAGCCCGATCCTAAGCCATTGCAGGATATGACGCTGGATGCCGAGCGTATCCACCAATTGATTCAGGAGTTGCCACCGGGCTATCGAACCGTGTTCAACCTGTATGTTGTAGAAGGCTATACGCATCGGGAAATTGGTGAGCAATTACGGATTTCAGAAAACACCTCAAAGTCGCAGTTAAGTAAAGCCAGAACACTTTTACAAACGTGGTTAATTCAATACGGTTATGAAGCAGAAACCCGACGAAGCTCTTGATCAATGGGTGCGGCAGTCGCTTAGCCGTCTTCCCGATACGCCCCCCCCTGGCTCGTCGTTTGATTCAGAACGGCTATGGCAGCAAATGCGTCCAGAACTTCAGGTCGAGCAGCCACGTCGCCGAGCGCGCTGGATTGGTTGGGCTGCGGCTGCCGTTGTCGCTGGCCTAGTGACACTATGGGGGAGTATGCATCGGCCCGACACTCGCCCTGTATCGGCTACTACCGTGAAAAATGAGCAGGCAACCACTCATTCGACTATTCCCTTGAAGGCAGATGAGCAACTTGTAAAGTCTGTGTCCGAATCAGAGAAAGAAGAAAGAAATGTTCCAAAAATTGCGAGTAAACGTGTTAAGGCCGAGACCGTTACTCCTCGTCAGCAGGTTGATGGGCATAGTGAGGTAACAGTGGCCGTCGATTTTCCTGAATCAGAAAGTGATGCAAGCAGAGAGCGAGGGATTCGAACCCCCAGTACCCTGGAGAGTACTCTTCTTGGATTAGACACTAAAACGCCTGTAGCCCAACATATTCCTAAGCAAACTAAAGCAAAGCCTCGTTTTAAAGTTGTCCATGAAAATGAATTAAAGGCCGAGGAAGAAGCCAGGCCAAAACTATACCAGACCGGCAATTTTGTCCGACTAGGGACTGGTCAACTGCATGAAACAGAGCAGCCGGAACGCCAGCCAGCACTAGTCATTCCTTTAACGAATAAACCAAACCAATAACTCATGCGAGTATTTTGTCTGATTACTGTGCTCATGATGAGCATAGTCGGGATTGTTATGTCTCAGCCAGCTGGAACACATATAGTAGAATCAAGAGCGACGGCGAAGTTTGTTGGGCTGAGCCATATCGAAATTGAGTTAGGACAACGTAATACTTTGTTGATCGGCTTCGACCAGTTTGCTCAGGTTCAGGCGCGACGTAATATTGATTCGGTGCTACGGTTGTTCGTGGCTGATTATCGTAAAATAGAGGACACAACGCAGAATTCTACCCAAGCCATACATGCTTTGCTTAAACTGGGTGACGAGAGTCGGGATATGGCCTTACGATACACCCCACAACCTGCTACGTCGTTTCGTTTCCGCGATGGGGAAAGCCCGGTAGAGGTAAAAACAATGCAGGATACCCTCCAGGTTGCCTGGGTATCTGCTACGTCGAAGGAGATTCCTGCCGATTTTGCCGTTTATTTTCTGGTCAATAGTCTGCATGATCTGGAGCGAATCCTGAACTCGGGTGGCGTGAATCGAAAAGTAGAACAGGCATTGGATTCGGTACGTAACTTCAAGCACCATAATCTGACCAGCCCCCGCTATAACTTTACACTGCTTCAGGGCCTTGATAATAAATCGACGTTTCGCACCCCTGGTCTGGCCCGCGCACCCTTTCTGAGTTTTCATCCGGGCGTAGGAGTGGGCCTGATACGTAATCAGTGGGTTCCGTCTTTTCATTTTGATCTGGAAATTGTACCGAACCGATTCCAGCAGGTTGGCTATTTTGTCGGGTATACGGCTAATTTCTTTTTTCAATCAACTGCCGACAATGCCCTTCGCGCGTATCGAAACGATTTTGTGCATGCGGGCGTGTCGTTTTACCGGAAAGACAAAGGCAGCCGAACCGCTAATTTCAACCGGCATATTGCATCGTTTTACGTAGGAATGCCGGTTCATCGATCCGGATCGTATTTCGAATCCAATACGATCAAGCTAGGTTCTGTGGTGTATAAGAACTATCTGTTTCGAGTGCATACCGAAGTATACATGAATGGTTTCTTTAAAAATGTATTTCCTGGGGTACGAATTGGTATTGGGTTTTAACTAACGTAACGAAGAAGAGTACGTTGGAGATGCTAAAGGTTAAAAAGACCATTTATTTATAGTAGGGCATGAGAACAACCCGGCGATTTTGACAGCGAAGCACCGGGTTGTTAGTATCAATAAGCAGTTGCGTATCGCCATGCCAAAGCCCGCGCAGTTGCGTTGAATCAATACCCTGATTTCGCAGATAGTTGACTACGACACGAGTTCGAAATTCAGATAAGGTTCGGTTTAGCGCCCGATCGCCAATTTGATCGGCATGGCCCACTACGTCAATTTGGGCTGGTGGATTAGCTCTCCAATGGGCAAGCACACTGTCCAGCTGTCGACGACTCGATTCGGTGAGTACGTAGCTGCTTTGGTCAAATAAGAGAGTAATCGGCTGCTCCAAAGCGGGTGGCGTTGTAGCGGGAACCGTTTGCTTATTTATTGGCGGTGATACGTTGGCTGATGGTGGCTGCGAACGTACGACCAAGGGTTGGGAGGATGGTAGTTTTTTGGCTGTTAGTAGCCGTTTTTGCTTTACTGCCAAGGTTTTCCAGACCAACGGCAAGGCTTTTGTTTCGCTGCTGATGGCGGGTTTAGGGCGAGGAGGAGCTGACCGGGGTGGTTGCCGGAAGAAAGTTGCCGGAATGACTTCCCCAGGCTCACCAAGCCACTCAAACCAGCGAGCGGGTTGATCCGGCCGCTCCCAACGTAACGTAATCTGTCCACCCCTGATATCGTTAAAATAATCGATACGGATTGGATAAGTTTGGCCCGCCACCAAGTTAATTTCCCCCTGAAAGTGTCGATAGGGCGTCAGATGCCATTCATCGATGACTAGCCGATTGCCAACCCACAATCGAATGCCATCATCAACCTGGCTGTAAAATACGTAACGGCCGCTTACTGGCGCCTGCAATTGTCCGGTCCAGCGAACGGAGTAATATGACCAGTCCAGTTCCGGCATCGGGGCGCGGGTCGACCAATCAAACTGAATCATCGGATCGACACGGGTCCGCACCTTCTGTTCAAAATTAGTTCCTCGATAATATTCGCCCTTCAGACCCGGTTGAGCCCATAGTGGCCACGTCATAAGAAAACCCATTAAGGTCGTTAGGAGGAAGCGTAGTCGATGGAACAGCATGATTCAGTCTGATTGGGCGGATCGTTCCCGATTTAGTGTTGCAGAGCTTCGCCGATTGGCTGGCCCGTTGTGCCGCTGGGTGGTAAAATCCGAAGGAGGGCCGTTAGCGTTGGGGCAATGTCCGACGGACTCGTATGACGTAGTGTTTCGCCCCGCCGAATACCCCAGCCGTAGAAAATGCAAGGGACCTGCCGATCGTAGGTATACGCTGTTCCGTGTGTTGTACCTACGGGAGGACCCACAAACCAGCCGGGCTGGTAAATCAGCTGCAAATCGCCACTACGTTGGGCATGGTAGCTATTCTTGTATAGACTCAGTTGGGTATCTGTCAGATTAGCCTGACTCAGTGCTCGCAGGTTAATTACATCGACTACGCCGGGAATTTTGGCCAGGCTCCGCTGTAGCGTCTGTTGGATAGCCGATACCGATATGTTTTTTTCACGTAGCAGAGCATGGTTGAGATAAATCTGATCGTTCATACTCGCCATCTGCAGGTAGTTGCCCGGTCCAAACGCATCCAGCAGAGACTGGGTGAGCGTCTGATTCAACTGGCGGGGCTCAATCAGACCAGCTGGTAGATGATGGGCCTGCCAATAGGCCGGTACGTCCATCACACCATGATCTCCGGTTAGGAATAGCGTATACTGATCCGGGCCTACCCAGCTATCCAGAGCACGTAACAAATCAGAAATTTCTGCATCGAGCCGCAGGAAAATATCTTCCTGCTCAACAGAGGTTGGTCCGAAGGAATGACCCACCAGATCTGGTGTAGAAAAGCTAATGGCCAGAAAATCCGTTTCCGGGCCTTTTCCCAAATTTTCACCTGTCAAAGCTGCCAGCGCCATGTCTTTAGTTAAGGTGTTTCCCCAGGGCGTGTAGGTCAGCAGTTCGAATGCCGCTCCGGCGGGACCGGCCATTTCGTAGGGAAAACTGGACGTCGATTTACCCGGCAGTTTATATTCGTAGGGTTGATCATCGGCTGTGCTTTCGGTATAGTCTGCAACGGGTCGCATGGTTTTCCAGCCCCGCTGGCTATAGTCGGCGGGGAGCTTCCGATTGTTGAATTCATTTACCCAGGCTGGTAATTGGGGCTGATAAAAGGAACTGGTTACCCAGGTGCCCGTTCGGCTATCGAACCAGTACGCTCCTTTGGCGGAGTGACCCGCCGAAAGAATGGCACTACGGTCCTTCAGCGAAATACCGATGGCTTTCGAGCGAAAATTAGTAGCCAGCGCCAATTGGTCAGCAATTGTCGTAACCAGTAAGTTACGTGGCGAAAATCGGGCGGGCATCGCGCTAGGGTGACCAACTACGCGAACGCTACTGTCTTATACACAATAGATGCCTGTAGCTTGCTGAGGATTGTACCAGTCATTGCCCACAATCCCATGAATAGCAGGTAGTGATCCAGAGTAAATGGAAGCATGGCCCGCTGCCGTAGCGGTCAACGCATAGTCAAACTGCGTATTAGTACAGTTGAAGCCTGCCTTCATGAGTCGTTTAAAACCCCCAGGCCCATATTTCTTTTCATATCGGTAGAGGTAGTCTGCCCGCATCTGATCAACAACAATACCAACAACCAGTTTGGGGGCCGTCCCCGACGGTGCAGAGTGCGGACGAACGGATTGTGCCCAGGCAGCACTTACCGTGAATAGGGTGAGTAAAAAAACAGGTCGAATAAACATACATTCAAACGGAGTTGTAAGAAAGAATCAGGTATATATAGTTTTTCTTTATATTATGGCGATGCGTTACTAATTACCGATGCCAGACGCAACGATTGTAGAAACAAACCGGCCAGGGCTTACATTAGTAGTTCAAAAGCGGCCAGGCAGACAAGTTTCTTTAGCCGATTTTACGATTGAGGGGTCGAAGGGAGAATTCTTCGCGTAGGGCAGGGGGGCGAATCAGGCTGGTGCTTCGATGGATACGCGCATTACGGATTCCGTAGAGAAATAGCAATAATAGCAACGGACATAGTAACGTAGCAACCAGTCCAGCCGGGATCGCGAGTCCCTGGCTAGCCAATAGCCAGCCAGCCAGGATGATACTTAAAAAGGCCCCGATCAGCAGCGTACTACGTATCGGCTGGATAATACCAGTGGCTACCTTTGCCCGTTTCGCAAACCGGTATGGATTCCGGTAAGAGCTGGTTCGGGGCAAGGTTCCTTCTCGGATCAACGTCTGATGGAGATGGCGAACGGCGAGCGAAGTCGCTTCCAGACGAATCATGGACAAGGCGTTTTCGAAGGAAATGCCACCGCTCATGAGGTCTTCAGCCTGACAGGCCAAGTAGTCAACCAGCTCATCCAGCAATGGCTCTTGCGTACCGATTTGCCGCAGATGCTGGCGGAGAGAATGGGTTTGTTGAGGAGTTAACGTAGTCATACAAAGCCAATGGGGGTGAAGAGTGCTAAACCTGAGCCGAAAGAGTTAGGGGTGTTTGTAACAGTCGATTCATCAACTGAGTGAAGTGTGTAAAGTCGAGCAACTTCTGGCGAGCGGCCTGCCGACCCGTCAGAGTTAAGGCGTAGTATTTACGCAGCCGCCCCTCCACTTCCTCCGATTCCGTTTGCACTAAGCCCTCCTGTTCCAGCTTATACAGAACCGGGTATAGCGAGCCAAACGTCAGAACGATTTCGCCACTGGTACGCTCTTTAGCTTCTTGCGTAATCTCATAACCATACATGCGTTCTTTCTCAGCAAGTAAGGTCAGCACAATTGTTTTAAGGGTGCCTCTGAGGTATTCTGTTGTTGAAGAGTTCATCGATAGTCTACCTAGTAAAATCTGTCAAATATATAAAGTTTTCTTATATATATAGCATGTTAGTTATTTAATTAATAAAAGAGCATGCACTGATACCTATTCATTGTTAAGAATGCTTTTATTCAACCCATAATTTTCGTAGTGCGTTAGACCGACGTATTGGCAGCCGGACTTTTCGCCGGTATAGCGATATTCGGATGGAGTATATACGAGGTAACTTGTCTGATATTGTTTGAGTTATCGCTTTGAAATCAGGATTTTTGTGATTATATTTACTACCCAATTTTCAACAGATAACTAGTACTAATGAGGCTGGTTTGGGGCATTAAAAAGCCGCAAACTGGCGAACCAACTGCATGAAGCGACGTTCAAATCAGAATCAACTGCAAATCGATTTTCTGGCAGCATTTCGCCGGATGCTTATTAGTCTGGGCAGCCCGGAGAATTTGCCGGTTAACGAAAGCCTGTTTATGCGCATGACTGATCAGTGGGAAAGCACCCGGGTTATGCCAGCCGATTTATTATTTCATAAAAGCCCCGTTGAGGCTGTTGTTTTCCGACTGCAAAAAACGGACAGCCGCTTAAGGTTTCCCAGTGAGTTTATTGCCGGAGAGATCCGGGGTGAGCAGGGGTTGACTGGCTTTTCGGCTATGTTTCGAGAGCAGGGCTGGGTAATTATGCCTGCTGAGTTATCGGCAATGTATAAAAACCTATTCCTGAATATACTCTCTGCTTCTATTGGTTTGGAGTACTTGTATCCATCCCGGCAGGAATTGCTCGCGGAAGCCGAGCGGGTGGCTTTAGCCGCCCTGTTGCCAGAAGAAGAAGTACGTAAATTTTTTGGATTACGGCTTGCGAAATTTCCGGATAGCTTTCGAAGCGAAGTGGCGAATTACTTCAATCTGCCATTCGACTATGTGCTGAAACGGGCTAATCATCTTGGTTTAGTATCCGAGCAGGTAGTTGAAGAGGCCCGTAATACTACTCAATCAGTACGGTCTGCACCGCTACGTCGGCCACAGAGCACAAGGGCGGCATAAATCCTTTTGTCAAGGCAGCCTACATCTTAATAAAATTTATTTAAATTCAGCCGGTTAACGATGCAACGATCTTAACCGGCTTTTTTATGCGCTTATCAACTCGAATACTTCTAGGATTGATCGTACTCTTTGGGGTATTCATGATAATTATGCATTACCGGGCAAGAAGCCAGCGGGAAAACGAGTATGCTGACCTCAAAAAAATCCGTAAAAATATTATTTTATCCAGCGGTTCGTTTCCTCCCAATGGCGATATGCCCATCAATTGTACATGCCGGGGAGCAGAGGTTTCGCCAGCGCTCGCCTGGGAAGATAGCCTGCCTGATGTTGAGAGTTACGTAATTCTGGCAACCGACTATGATGTGCTGATGCCTACGCTCCAGATCTTCAACTTATCCCACTGGGTGCTCTATAATCTGCCCGGCTCAGTGCGGAGTTTGCCTGAAGGTGTTACGTCTGAACAGATGCAATTACTGGGCGGAAAAATCGGTAAAAATTCGACGGGAAATCTAAAATACATCGGTCCGTGTCCTTCAGCAGGTCGTCATGCCTACGTATTTCGGGTCTATGCGCTCGACGAGCCACTGGCGTTTACCGATGCGCCTACCAAACAGCAGGTACTGGAAGTCATGAAGGGCCATATTCTTGGCTATGGCGAGCTGAAAGGTTATTTTGAGTAGGAGTGAGCTACTTCATTGTCAGCGCTAAGTAATTCTCTTTCAAGATATAACACTTTGCTTTTTCAACAGCTGCATGCGGTTCGACAGCAGCAGTGCTCTTCGTAAATCAGCCATTTTGCTTATTTTTTCTGCTATACTATTTGGAAAAGACAGAAGAAGAAGTGTTTCTTTGTGAACTCTATTAATTCAATAGATTATAACTACTAATAGTCTATCTAATACCGGGAGTATTAGGAGAATTAACAGAGAGCATAGGGTGATATGCTACGTAACGGTTTACCTTCTTGGATTTTTCTGAGAATGAGTGAATTAACTTGTAGCATGTACACACGCATACTACCAAACACAATCTGTAATGAAGCATTTTTTAAAATCTATTTTGTCTATAGGAATAATTATAATTCCTTTTTCCCTATCCGCACAGAACGCTCCTGTCATTAATGCAACCGTTTCTGGAAAAGTTATCGATGCCCGCACCAAAGAACAATTAATTGGCGCTACTGTCACTATCAAAGGCACCACCAACGGGAGTACAACTGATCAGAGCGGGGAGTTTAAATTACTTACAGGGCAAAAACTTCCTTTCGCTGTTGTTGTCTCTTTCGTTGGTTACCAGACCAAAGAAGTAATCATAAACGATAACAACGCCGAGATCCAGCTTGAAGAAGGCGCGAACCAATTAGCCGACGTAGTCATTACGTCCCGGCGTCGGCAGGAGTCGGCGCAGGATGTTCCCATTCCGATTTCTATAGTTAGTGGAACCCGTGCCGAAGATGCCGGTGCGTTCAACGTGAACCGCTTAAAAGAATTAGTGCCTACCGTTCAGCTCTACGCGTCCAATGCACGTAACACCACACTCAATATTCGTGGCTTAGGTTCTACGTATGGATTAACCAACGACGGTATCGATCCGGGCGTTGGCTTTTATGTCGACGGGGTTTATTACGCCCGTCCGGCTGCTACGGCCCTCGATTTTATCGACATCGAACAGGTTGAGGTACTACGTGGACCACAGGGAACCTTATTTGGGAAGAATACAACAGCCGGTGCGTTCAACATCACAACCCGCGCAGCTGGTTTTGTGCCAAGCGGTACGTTCGAATTGAGCTATGGTAATTATGGATTCATTCAGGCCAAAGGGTCGCTGACCGGGCCATTGAGCAAGAAGCTGGCAGCGCGGGTATCGTTTACGGGTACGCAACGTAACGGTACGTTCTATAACGTTCACACTCAGCTGCCTATCAATGATATTAACAACATTGGTGTGCGGGGACAACTTCTCTACACGCCATCCGATAATGTAAAGATTACGTTGATTGCCGATGTGTCGGATCAGAAACCGAACGGGTATGGCTGGCCGGTTGCGGGCGTTGTGCCGACCAAACGGGCTGCGTATCGTCAGTTCAACGCCATCATTGCCGACCTGAATTATACGATTCCGTACAAGAGTGCTTTTGAACGTATTGTTGATTTGGATACACCATCAAAAGCCGACAACCAGCTTGGGGGCGTATCGCTCAACGCAGACATCAAACTGGGTGGTGGTACGTTAACGTCTACTACGGCATGGCGTTACTGGCAATGGACTCCGCTGAATGACCGCGATTATCTGGGCATTCCGGTCTTTACGATTTCGGCGGGTAACTCGGTGCACGATCAATGGTCGCAGGAAATCCGGTACTCCGGTAGGGTTTCGTCTCGGTTGAGTGGCGTTGTTGGTTTGTTTGGGCTTTGGCAGGATTTGAAATCGGACCCTGTGCAGACCGAAGAAGCGGGGTCTGCTCAGTGGCGTTTTGCCCAAAGTTCAACCAGTGCTCTGTGGAAAACGCCCGGTCTGTTCGATAACTTCGGTATTCGTACAACCAATCGCATCCGTAGCACCGGTTTAGCCGTTTTTGCACAGGCCGATTGGTCAATAACCGACCGAATCCACATTCTGCCTGGTATCCGGTACAACTACGATAAGAAAATTGCTAATTACAAGCGTGAAACCTACGGTGGTCTGCAAACGACCGATCCGGCTCTGATTGCGCTGAAAAACGGAGTGTACTCTAATCAGGCGTTCGATACCGACGTATCGGAAGGTAATTTTTCGGGACAGCTGACGCTTCAGTACAGAGCGAATAATGCCATCAATGCCTTTGGAACCTATTCGTTGAGCTACAAGCCGGTTGGCGTCAATATCGGTGGATTACCAACCGCGAACGGGCAGGTGCTGTTGGATCTGGCCCGTGTAAAACCTGAGTTTGTTACTCATGTTGAATTTGGTATCAAAACGAAACCATCCCCCCGGTCTGTCCTGAACGTAGTGTTCCACAATACCGAAATCAAGGATTACCAGACACAGGTGCAGACGCCAGAGCCAGGAGTGAACAGAGGCTATCTAGCTAATGCCGAGAAAGTTCGGGTTGTTGGGGTAGAGGTTGATGGTAATATCCGCGTAGCTAACTTTTTAACGCTGAATGGAGCGTTTGCCTATACTGATGGAAAATACGTTACGTTCAAAAATGCGCCTGTGCCACTCGAAGAAACCGGCGGTGAGCAAGCCTTCAAAGATATTTCAGGTGGGGCTTTACCCGGTATTTCGAAATGGTCTGGTTCAGTAGGTGGTGAGCTAACGGCAAGAGGTAAACTGATCAGTTTAAAAGGAAATTACTTTTTTGGTTTGGATGGCTTCTATCGGTCGTCGTTCTCCTCAAGTCCATCACCTTCTCAATACCTGAATATCGATGGCTATACATTGGTGAATGGTCGCGTTGGCTTTAGAGCGTCAAACGGAATTTCGATCTTTTTGTGGGGTAGAAACCTGCTCAACACCAATTACTACGAGCAACTGCTAGCGGCTCCGGGAAGCGCCGGACACTACGCTGGTATTGTTGGCGATCCGCGTACCTATGGCGTTACGTTGCGGTATACATTCTAACGGTTCGCGAACCGATCGTTAACTCAACATAGCTTACTGATCGGAATAGGGGGTGGGCTTCTCAGTAACGTACCAGTCAACGGTAGGTTACTGAGAAGCCCACTCTGTTGTTACGTCGGTAATGAATCGTAGACATCTCCACAATGGTAGCTCGAATCATCGATTAGTTTATTCTATTTTTGTATATGATTTCGATTTTGGTCACGGAAGATGATAGCCGGGTTGCCGCCTTTATCAAAAAAGGTCTGGAGGAAAATATGAATCAGGTTACAGTGGTTCCGACGGGGAAAGCCGCCGTTGATGAGGCCACGATCAATGACTATGATCTGATCATTCTGGATATTATGCTGCCGGACATCGACGGTTTCGAGGTTTGCTCCATTTTGCGCAGGCGCCAGAATACCACCCATATCATTATGCTCAGTGCGCTCGATACGCCCGAGGAAAAAGTAAAAGGGTTACAATGTGGGGCTGATGATTATTTGTCGAAGCCGTTTGTTTTTGAAGAATTAGTCGCCCGTATCAACGCGCTGCGCCGACGGGTCGAATACAGCAATGGAATTGTCGATTACTATCGATATGCCGGGGTCGAGATAAATATTGAGCAGCAGAGTGTTACCCGCGACGGGAAGGAGCTGATACTGACTCCCAGAGAGTTTAATTTGTTGGTCTTTCTGATGCGGAACCGGGAAAAGGTTTTGTCCCGCATTACGATCGCCCAATCGGTTTGGGATATTCATTTTGATACGACATCGAATTATGTCGATGTTTATATCAATTACCTGCGGAATAAACTGGACAAAGGTTTTTCCCAACCCCTGATTCATACCATCAAAGGCCGAGGCTATATGTTAAAACAAAAAGCCAATGAGTCTGAGACGTAAATTATCCAATCAGTCGGCGTTGATTTTCGGCGGTATCCTGGGTTTTGTCTTACTGGGGACTTATTTTTTGTTTAAACAGCTCTCGACGGATCTTTACTACAAAAAGCTGCTGGACCGGGCCTATACAGCCGCGTATTTTTATCTGGAAAAAGATGAACTGAATAATTCCCGCTATCAACGTATCGAGGAAAAGTACCGGCGTATAGCCGATGAATCAATACAGCTCTATAATGCCCGGACGTATCAACTAGTCGTCAATGATAGTTTGCCTTACCAGGTTCCGCGGCATTTTCTGGAGGAAATAAACCGGGATCGCCATCTTGAATTTACCTATCAGGATCGACTATTGGTGGGGATGTTCTATGCGGATAACGAAGGTGATTTTCTTATTGTTTCCTCCGGGAAAAATACGGTAGGACAGTCGCAGCTCACCTTGCTGGAAGGATCTTTGTTCGTATTCTTCGTTGTCGGGCTGGCCATAAATTACCTGCTGACCGGTTGGCTGGCGCGGCATACCTTTACGCCTTTTTCCCGAGTGATCAGTCAGGTCCATTCGATTACCGCCGATAGTTTGCATACCCGTCTGGAAGTTCCATCCGGCAAACCCGACGAACTGAGTGAAGTTATCTCCACTTTTAATGTGTTTCTGGCCAGGCTGGAAGAAAGCATTCAAATACAGCGTAGCTTCCTTAAAAATGCGTCCCACGAGCTGAAAACTCCGTTGGCTGTCATTATTGGCGATGTCGAAGTGGCTCTCAAAAAGCCCAGGAGTAATGAGGAATATGTGCAGCTACTTCAGGCGCTGGAAAAAGACGCCCTGCATCTGACATCCATCGTTGAGGGATTATTACTGTTATCCGGGTTGTCGCTGCCGATCGACCAAAAAATGGAGCCTGTGCTTCTCGATGAGATCTTATGGACTGTGCTGGAAAAAACACAGATCCGACAGCCGGAACGGACCGTCACCATCGATTTTGAGGATATGGAAGGATATCAGTCGCTGTTGACGGTTATCGGTAATAAGGATTTGTTGTTTACTGCGCTGTCTAATCTGCTCGACAATGCGCTGAAGTTTTCAACGCCTAAGCCCGTAGCCATCCTGGTTAAAGCAGTAGCGGGTCAGTTGACAATTGTGCTGAAGGACCAGGGGCCAGGCATTCCAGCCGCCGAAGAAAAATTAATTTTTGACTTGTTTTACCGGAGCAACCAGTCCCGGCACATTGCTGGTCAGGGTATTGGACTATACCTAACCAAGCAAATTCTTGACCTGCACAGGATCGTACTTCAGATCGATTCGAGTAAGGAGGGCACTACGGTTCAGCTGACCTTTCCGCCCCAACCAGCTCTATGAAGGATTGCTCGATGATACGTCGGCTCTCATCGTTTTCTAATCTGGTTTAAATCTGGCTATAATCACACCCCCCTAGTTTTGCAGGCTGAAAACGTTTTGTTCGACGCCTTCATGCAACGCTTAACAACTAGTCTTACTTTGTTGATTGGATTCCTCCTCAGTTCATGGGGATGGGCACAATCGGCGGTGGATACACTTACTTACTCTCCGCAGCAGGTGGAGGGTATTTTTCTGCAAAATAACCTACCCCTCCTGGCAAACCGGTTACAGATTGATCAGGGGGATGCTCGGATTCTTCAGGCAAAAGTGTGGCCGAACCCCGTCCTGACATTGGATCAAGTGCAGCTGTACGTGAATGCAACGGCGGAAGAATCGCCACCGCTGTTCGGTAATTTTTGGCGGAACCGGCAATTTGCGGTGCAGCTTGATCAATTGATTTATACGGCGGGGAAGCGGAAAAAAAATATTGTGCTTCAAACGCAAACGAAAGAGTTAGCGGAACGTTCGTTTATCGAGTTCATGCAGGCGCTTAAGGTAGAGTTGCGCCAGAGCCTGGCCGATTTACTGTATCTCCAGCGTACTCGTCAGGAAGGATTATTTCAGCTCACAGAAGTCAACCGGCTGCTGGCCGCTCAGCAATCTCAGTTTCGCCAGGGTAATATTTCCCGGACGGATCTATACCGCTTTACGGCCCTGCAATTGTCACTTCGAAAAAGCATTCAGGATATTCAGGAGCAGGTAACCCAGCAGCAACAGTCGCTGAAAACGCTGCTGGCCCTTCCGCCGACGAGTTATCTGGTGTTGGCCGACAGTCTGGCTGATCCGTCGCTTGCCAGGCTGAAAGAGCTTCGGCTGGCCGATTTGCTGGCGTTGGCCCACACCCAGAATGCGAGTGTACAGGTGGCGACTCAGGAACGGCGGGTCAGCGAAGCCAGCCTAAGACTTGAGCGGGCAAACCGGGTACCGGATCTGACTGCCAGCCTGATGTATGACCGAAATGGGAATACGCAGCTCAATTTTCTGGGAACTGGTGTCTCCATGGCTCTGCCCGTATTCGATAAAAACAAAGGCAATATCAAAGTAGCCCAGCTGGAGGTACAGAAAGCCGCCATTCTGGAAAAAAATAAGTTAGCGGAGGTAGACAATGCCGTGGTGAAAACATGGACAGACCTCACCCAGGCTCTCCAGTTTCTGGAATCGATTGACGCTACCTACATCGATCAACTACAGAATCTCACCCAGGGAGTCAGTCGCAGTTTTGCCCAGCGGAATCTGAGCTTGCTGGAGTTTCTGGATCTCTTTGACTCCTTTCGGGAAGGGCGGGCCAATTACTTCGATCTGTTACGTACCATCTCACTGAGACGCAATGAGTTGAATTACCTGACAGGATCAGATTTTTAGACGAGATTATGCATCCACGCAACCACTTGGTTTGACGCAATTATGAAACAATACATCTGTTATTACCTATTCCTGTGTAGTTGGCTGGTCAGTTGCCAGCAAACGGCTGAAACGCCAGCCGAGACCACCACAAACCCCTGCGTGATTAGTCCTGAGCTTAAGAAACTGATTACGCTCACGCCCGTAACCAGCCGGTTCATCAATAACGAACTGCAATTGACCGGTAGTGTCAGCTACGACCAGGACCACATTTTCCGTTACCAGTCTCTGGCCAGCGGTATCGTACGGAAAGTAACCTTCAATATAGGCGATTACGTACAAAAAGGACAGGTTTTGGTAGAAGTGATGACGCCGGAACTGAGTACACAAAAGTCGGAACTGCTCCAGGCAAAAGCCGAATTGCAACGGGCTCGTCGACAACAGGATGCTACGCGGGCCATGCATACAGATGGCGTAGCATCGGATAAAGATCTGCTGGAAGCCAGTAATCAGGTTGTTATTGCGCAGGCGGCCATTGATCGGCTCCAGGAAACCCTGCGGATTCAGGGCGGCAATATCGAGAATGGCCTGGTTACGGTGAGAGCTCCCTTTAGTGGCTATGTGGTGGAGAAAAATCTAACCGTGGGTTCACAGATCGACGCCGGGCAGGATGATTTGTTTGTGTTGTCTAACCTGAAAAAAATATGGGTATTAGCCAACGTATATTCTACACAGTTAGGCCAGGTTCAGGCGGGGCAGCGGGTTGATATTACGTCAACGGCTTATCCCGATGAAGTTTTTCGGGGGACGATCAATCGAATCGCCAATGTTTTTGATGCCGAAGAACGGGTGGTGAAGGCCGTGATTGAGCTGGACAACAACGCCCTGAAATTGAAACCATCCATGATGGTGAATGTGAGGGTCTATCAGCCAACCCGGCAGCAGGCGATTGCTATACCCCAACAGGCTGTCATTTTCGATAACAATGCCTATCATGTTTTGCTCCACAAGACTGATTGTGCGGTTACCGATATGGTTCTTACGCCCTTAGGCAGTGATCAGGATTTTTACTACGTAAAGCCAGGGGAACTAGCCGAAAATGACCGTGTCATTAGTCAGAATCAACTGCTCATATATACCAAACTAAAGGAGCGTTAAGCACCTGCACAACCATTGCATTGGTCAATAGGATGTAGGATTTAGCCCATTACGCATGAAAAAACTCATTGGAAGTATCGTTAAGGGTTCGCTCAACAACCCGTTAATTGTTCTGTTTTTTACGTTCTTATTGGTGGCGGGCGGTATCGTAGCGGTCCGTCACACCTTAATTGAGGCCTATCCTGACGTAACCTCAACCCGGGCCCGGATCATTACGCAGTGGCCGGGGCGAAGTGCGGAAGAAATTGAAAAGTTCGTTACGTTGCCCGTCACCCGGGAAATGAATACGATACCCGGTAAGTCGGATGTTCGCTCAATTTCATTGTTTGGGCTGTCGGTGGTGACGGTTAATTTCGAGGACGATATCACGGATTTTTATGCCCAGCAGTATGCTTCCAACCGGATGCGGAATATTCATTTGCCGGAGGGGGCCGAGTCGGAAGTAGAACCGCCCTATGGCGCTACGGGTGAAATATTTCGCTACGTACTGAAAGGGGATCACGTGCCTATCCAGGAACTCTCGGCTATTCAGGAATGGACGGTCCAGCGAGAACTACTGTCCGTACCGGGCGTAGCCGATGTGATCAGTTTTGGCGGAGAGGAGAAAATCTACGAAATACGGGTCAATCCGGTTGAACTGGCTAATTATGATCTGACGGCTCTGGATGTTTTCGAAGCCGTTGGACGTAGCAACCTGAACGTAGGTGGCGATATGATCCAGAAGGGCAATCAGGCTTACGTAGTGCGGGGGATTGGTTTGCTGGAAAAGGTCTCCGACATTGAAAATCTGTTGGTTACCAACGCGAAAAATACGCCGGTTCTGGTTAAGAATGTCGCTACGGTATCCATTACGGGAAAGCCCCGGTTGGGGCAGGTTGGTTTGAACGACCGGGAAGATGTGGTGGAAGGCATCGTGCTGATGCTACGTGGTGAGAACCCCAGCGAAGTTATTGGGCGGCTGCAAACCCGCATTGAGGATCTTAATAATCGGATCTTGCCGAAAGGCGTTACGGTTGAGCCCTTCCTGGATCGTACGGTTCTGGTCGATAAAACGATCAACACCGTAACGCATAACCTGATCGAAGGGGTTTTATTGGTATCCATTGTTGTATTTGTTTTCCTCTACAACTGGAGGACCATGCTCATTGTGGCTTCGGTAATACCGTTGGCCTTTTTGTTCGCCCTGATCATGTTACGTGTCCAGGGGCTGTCGGCCAACCTGATTTCCATTGGTGCTGTCGATTTTGGTTTATTGTTGGAGGGGACCCTGGTCATTGTCGAACACGTATTTGTGGGAATGGATCGGCAAGCCAGGGAGATGGGTATGGAGAAATTCAACGCCATGCCGAAAACAAAGCTGATCACCAATCAGGCCAAGTCGGTCGGGAAGTCGATCTTGTTTGCCCAGGTGATTCTAATCGTGGCGCTACTGCCTATCTTCACGTTTCAGCGGGTAGAAGGCAAAATGTTTTCACCGCTCGCCTTTACGCTGGGTTATGCACTGCTGGGTTCGCTCATTCTGAGTTTGACATACGTACCGGTTATGTGTAAACTGATGCTGAGCAAAAACGTAGTGGATCGGCACAATCAGGCAACGGACTGGCTGATGCGTGGCATTTTTCGGGTGTTTACGGCCGTAAGCCGGTATCGTAAACTGACCATCGGCGTCTTTTTGGCCCTGTTCATGGTCTGTTTAGTTGGGTTTACCCGTATTGGAACGGAATTTATTCCCAAGCTGAACGAAGGCTCGATTTACATCCGGGCCACGTTGCCCAACAGCGTCAATCTTAAGGAGTCGGTGCGGCTAACCAATGAGATGAAAGCCCGGATTCGGGAATTTCAACCCGTTAGTTTTGTCTTGACGCAAACGGGTCGGCCCAAAGACGGGACGGAACCCACAGGTTTTTTCAACATTGAGTTTCACGTACAACTCAAGGACGAGGAGGAGTGGACCGGCTCGATCACCAAAGAAGAGCTGATTCAGAAAATGGAAGACTCTCTTCGTGTTTTTCCCGGTGCCGTTTTTGCCTTTAGCCAGCCCATCAGCGATAACGTCGAAGAATACGTAGCCGGGGTAAAATCCGCACTAGTGGCAAAAGTCTATGGCAATGATTTGCAGAAACTCGAACAAACGGCCGATAGCATTGCTGCCGCCATCCGAACCGTGCCGGGTATTGAAGATATTAATGTGTTACGTAACATCGGATTGCCCGAACTCAGAATAAGTCTGAGTGAGAGTCGCATGGCTCGTTACGGGATTAGTATGGCTGATGCCCAGGCCGTCGTCGAAATGGCGATTGGTGGTAAAGCGGCCTCCACGTTTTACGAAGAAGACCGGCTCTTTGATATCCGAATTCGGTATGAGGAGCCTTTCCGACGATCAGAGCGGGAAATTCGTAACATACTGGTGCCCGGCCCCGGCAACACGAAAGTGCCACTCTCCGAAATTGCAGACATCGATTTCCATACTGGACCAGCCTTTATTTATCGGCAAGGGTCCTCGCGCTACATTGCCGTTGGATTTTCGGTGCGGGGGCGGGATTTAGGTAGTACTATTTCGGAAGCGCAGGAGGTGGTGGCCAAGCGCGTAACGCTGCCCGAATCGTATACGCTGGAGTGGGCGGGTGAGTTCGAAAGCCAGCAGCGGGCAACGGCTCGGTTAGCTGTCATTGTTCCGATTTCGTTGTTGCTGATTGCCTTTCTACTGTTCACCAACTTTGGTACGATCAAGGATATGCTGCTTTCGCTGATAACGGTTCCCTTTGCCTTTATCGGTGGCTTCCTGTCCTTATGGATTACCCATACCATTTTCGGGATTTCGGCCGGTATCGGCTTTATCATTCTTTTTGGCGTGGGAACGATCGATGGCATCATCCTTATTTCGGTCATGAAAAGCTACCTCAAAGAAGGGAAAACGCTGACTGAAGCCATTACAATTGGAGTTAAGGAGCGTATTCGCCCGGTCCTGATGATTGCTATTATGGGATCATTGGGCTTGTTGCCCGCTGCTTTATCGACGGGTATCGGGTCGGAGGTGCAAAAGCCGCTGGCTATCATGATTGTCGGTGGGTTACTGGTCTGTATGGTGCTTAGCCTATTGGTCTTACCGCAGATCTTTTATTATGCCTACCGGAAAACGGAAATAGCGCCCTCGCTGGACTAAGTGATCCTTTAAACGCGATTCGTATCACCAATCACGAAACAAACGGTTATGCGTATTTTATTGATCGATAATAATCCTGATCGGATAGCCATCATAGGGGCGCTGCTAGTTGGCAAAGGTCATCAATTTCGATCGGTATCCGACAGTCGGTTAGCCTGGCAATTGGCGCAGGATCAGGCCTTTGAGGTGATCATTATTGCCATCGACCGAACGAGTCAGGATGCGTTCTGGGTAATCCGTCAGATTCGTCAACAGGGGTTGCCCGTCACGTTCCTGGTTCTGGGTACATCAGGTCGGCCCCAGGAGCGTGAGGCTAGCTTACAGGCAGGGGCCGATACGTATCTGGTCTGGCCCTGTCCGGCCGACAATTTTAAGCAGGTAGTCCGGGCACTTTTTCTGAAAAATATCGCTAAAGAACCCTATTGGTTGCGCGAGGGAGAGTTATCCCTTAATCTGACGGATCGCCTGGCGTACCGGCAAAACCAGATGATTATTCTGACGGATCGGGAATGTCAGTTACTGGCTGTTCTGATGCAGTTTCCGGATCAGATTCTAACCCCGGCTCAACTCGTCAATCGTGTATGGGGGGAAACGGACGTAGGGAAAAAGAACCGGGTCGAAGTATACATAAAGTATTTACGGAAGAAGATCGACGACCCCTTCGTCGATAAACTCATCCAGACCATTGTAGGAGCAGGCTATATGTTGACTCCGTTTCCCATAAAGCAATGGAACGATGCCTGATGATGGCTCGAAATGAATAAAATGTCAAATGGAACCTATTCTAACACGTAACTCAATTGAACACACTGACTACTTTATTTCCTAGCCGAACCCGATTACTTCTGGTGATCATCGGGTGTCACTCGTGCTGGCTGAGTCTGGTTTATGGGCAAACAACTCCCACGGTACGGCCAACAACCGGTTATGCCGAACTGGGCGGGTATGCGGTAACTGGTCCTATGCCGTTTTGGCTTCGGGCTAACCAATCGGGTATTGTTCCCTTAAAAGGGTCAACCGGTTTGGCCCGGCTCGGATTTGTGCTGGATTACAGCCAACCTACGAATGTCGATAGTCTAACAAAGTCACGTCGATTTGACTGGGGCCTTGGTCTGGAACTGGTTGGCAGTACTGGCCTACAGAGTCAGGTTTTGCTACCAGAAGCCTATGGGAAACTACGCTGGGGGCCAATTGAACTCTACGTAGGCCGTCGAAGAAGTATTGCTGGCCTGGTGGATACGCTGTTAACATCTGGTTCCTATGCGTGGTCGGGCAATGCTATGCCATTGCCGAAGATACAGATCGGCACCATTGGCTACGTACCAATTGGGTTCACGAAAGGGTTTGTAGCCATCAATACGTTTTACAATCATGGCTGGTTTACCGATGGATTTGTCAGGAATAGTTACCTGCATCAAAAAGCATTTTATATGCGGTTAGGGAAACCTCATGCCCGATTCCACGCGTATCTGGGGGGTAATCATGAAGTGCAGTGGGGAGGTTACGCACCAAGTCTGGTCGGCGTTCCCGGTCTGTCCGATAACCTGGATGGTCAGTTTGCCTCCAATCTGGATGCCTATTACCGCGTCGTTACGGGAACATCCGGGACGGGTTATATCCCACCGCAGGGCGTTATTTCAATTGATCAGGGCAATCGGATCGGGAACCACTTAGGGACTCTTGATCTGGGCTTCGACGTTCGACTGGGTTCCTGGCAACTTATGGGGTATCGGCAGAGTCTCTATGAAACGGGGGCGCTCTATTACCTGACGAATATTGTAGATGGATTGCATGGGTTAAGCCTGCAACGCAAATCGCCTTCCGATCGCCGGTGGTCAGTAGATCGCTTTCTGGTGGAGTTCTTTTATTCGAAAAGCCAGGGTGGCCCCGAGTTTATAATCGATGATCCACAGCGACGGGGACGAAATAATTACTTTAACCACTCGCAGTATCAGGATGGCTGGACGTATCAGGGACGTACGATTGGTACGCCTTTTCTGACACCGCAAGCGGAGGTAAATCCAGATTTGCCCGTTTCGAGAGCTATTGTCAATAACCGGGTTGCTCTCTGGCATATGGGTTTGGCGGGCCAGTTAAACCAGCAAATTCACTGGCAAACCAAACTGTCCTACAGTCAGAATTTTGGTACCTACGACACGCCCTATCCGGCCGGAACGAACCAGTTTTCAGCACTCGTAACCCTGAATGGCCCCGTCTACCTGCCTGGATTGGGTCGCTGTCAGCTAAATACCTCACTGGCCCTGGATACTGGTAAATTGCTACAAAACTCGGTCGGAGGCTACCTGGGTCTTCGAAAAACACTTGGTAGTGGTCAGGCGTCAAGAAACGTATCGTCATCGGGTGCGGGAAGCCAGCCTATGTTACGAGTGCCTCAATAGGTGGTACGACCAAAATTGAGCTAGTATGCTTAGTTGGAGGTGAGCAATACGGCTGCTAGCGTCTGGAAAAGGCTGTAGCCTAATTTTTCGGAGAAATACGAAAGCTGTCTACGTTAAAAAAAGGTAACGTAGACAGCTTTCGTATTTTTGTAGTCATTGTATCCAACTACAGGCGTATTGTATCATTAATTACTCACCTATGAAGAAGCTTTCTATACTGTTCATCCTGGCGTTGACAACCGTCAGCGCGCGGGCTCAGTTAACCATTGAGGGCATAGTTACCGACGAATCTGAACAACCCCTGGCTGGCGTTGCAGTCATTATTCGGGGAACGAAAATCGGTACGATTACTCAACCCGACGGACGCTTTGTTTTGCCGACTACAGAATCCTTACCTATCACGCTGAGCGTGTCGTTTATTGGGTATCGTCGGCAGGACGTAGCCGTGCGGGGCAATAACTTTCGTAGCCTTTCTGTAAAGCTAATGGCAGAAACGATCACAACCGACGAGACGATTGTTGCGGCCAGTCGTGTGATTGAAGATAGCCGGGAAGCGAGTGTAACGGTGCAAAAATTCGGACCAGAGCAATTTCGGCAGTCACCTGCCTTTACTCCCTTCGATGGGTTGCAAAATGCTACCGGCGTAGACCTAATGACGCAGAGTATCCTGTTTAAATCCGTTAACCTTCGCGGGTTCGGGTCGACTACCAATTATCGATTTTTACAGTTAACGGATGGGATGGACAACCGATCGCCGGGGCTGGGATTTGGCTTTGGCAACGTAGCAGGGTTGCCCGATCTGGACGTTGAACGTATCGAACTGGTAGCTGGCGCATCGTCGGCGCTGTATGGACCCGATGCCATGCAAGGGCTGCTGACCACAACCAGCAAAAATCCGTTCACGCATCAGGGGCTAAGCGCCCAGGTAAAAACAGGCATGAACAATGTTGGTAAAGCGGGTTTCGGTCCTAACGCATTCGGCGATGTGGCCATTCGGTATGCCAGGGAACTGACAGATCGATTGGCGATTAAGCTGAACATTCAGCATGTTAGCGGAACCGATTTTGTTGCCGACGACTATACGGATCGATCGACTCGGGAACGTAGCAACTTCTTCGTGACCAGTGGGTTTCGGGGTAATATAGCCACGATGATTGGTTTTATTCCTGATACTAATCCGGCTGGAAATCTCCAGTACGACGGGGTTAACACGTATGGTGACGATATCAATAACGGAGGGGCTTATACGTTTCCGGCGAACTACGCCAATGCATCGTTGCAGAATAAACTTGTTACGCGGACCGGCTATACGGAATTGGCGTTGCTGGGTAATAACGGCAAGGTATTTAACAACCGGGCTAACGTAGCGTTGCACTATAAATTGCCGGGTAATACGGAAGCGTCGTTCGGTTGGTATTACGGGAATGGTAATTTGATCAGCACGGGCAACAGTCGTCAGTATTTTCCTGATTATCGACGTAGCCAGTTTAAGGCAGAGTTACGGGGCGACAACTTCTTTCTTCGTGCGTACACTACCCAGCAAAAAGCCGAAGGCTGGTCTATTGGCCAGACAGCCGTTGCCATCAATAACGACTGGAAACCGCTGAACCAGTGGGCCACCGAGTTTGGTCAGGTGTACATCGATAATAAGGTGAGTGTTGGGTTGGCTCGTAACGAAGCCGACCGGGGGCGTTATCTGCCCGGATCGGCCGCCTTTATGGCCGCTCGGGATCGGTTCACCAGTACGTATAATACCGATAGCCTGCCCGGACGTAGCGGTCAGGTTGGTACGCGTTTTCGGGACAACTCCGCACTCTGGCATTACGAAGGTATGTATAACCTGAGTAGCTTGCTGGACGTAGCGGAGGTCATCGTGGGAGGGAGTGTCCGACATTATGCGTTGAATACCGGCGGTACATTAGTTAGTCGTCAGCCGAACGGATCGGAATACACGATTGATGAATACGGAGCCTATATGCAGGTATCGAAGAAGCTGAAAATTGGTTCTACACTGGCTGTGAAGCCAACGCTGGCGCTTCGGTACGATAAAAATCAGTATTTGCAGGGGAGCTTTACACCAAGACTTTCGGCCGTCGTGATCGCTGGGGTGCATAATATCCGGGCATCCTGGCAATCGGCTTTCCGAAATCCGACGCCGGGGGAGTTGTTTGGTGGAGCCCTTACCAGCGAAGGTCGGGAAGTGGGCGGTCTTCGTCTGGCTGCTACGTCTGCCGATGGAATCAGTAAACCGGTCTATCAGGAAGCAGACGTAACGGATTTTTTGGCGAACAAACTAACCGAAACACAACTCCTCGGCCGAGCGTATAAACCGGGCAATATCACTCCTGAAAAACTAGAAACCTGGGAAGTTGGCTACAAGGCCGTCATTCAGAACAAGCTATCTGTCGATGCGTTTTATTTCCATAGTAAATATACCGATCTGATCAGGGTTCAGCGATTCTATCAGCCACTCAATGATGAACTCGATGACTTACAGCGAAACGACAATCGGATTTTGGCGATCCACACCAACAGCCGGAACGACGTGTTTGTGAATGGATTTGGCGTGGCATTGGGCTACACCATCGGCAGAGGCTACACGCTTAGCGGAAATTATACGTATCAGGTAGGCACCGTTACGTTGCGGGATGCGCAGGGAGCCATCGTCAACGACAACGCCGGTTTCCCGATCAGCCAACGGAAAATGAGCAATCCCGAAGTGGTACAAAAAGGACGTAACTACTTTAACTCACCCGAAAGTCGGTACAGCCTGAGCCTGCACAACGCCCGACTGACGGATCGATTGGGGGCCGCTGTTACGTATCGCTGGACGAGCCAGATGTGGTATGAACAGGGTGTAACGGCGGGCGATGTCTGGCTACCATCCTGGAGTAGCCTGGATGCCCAGGTTTCGTATCGGCTACCGGCCTATAAATCAGTGCTAAAACTAGGAGGGACCAACCTGACGAATAGGTACTACGCGCAGGGTTATGGGCTGGCCCAAGTTGGCGGGATGTACTACGTAAGTGTTACGTTCGATGAATTGTTTTGACTGTTTTTATAATAGAACGCAGATTGTTATGATCTTTATGACATTATCATGATTGATCATAGAAATCATAAGAATCCGTGTTCTATTTTCGTCTATTCGTCAGGTATTTGACGCTTGCCGTTTTATTCTTCAGTCTGCCTTCCCAATCGTTTGCTCAGCGAAAGAAAAGCCAATTCAACGTTATCGCGTTTTACACAGCTAAAAACGATAAAGCGCATATCAGCTACGTGCACGAAGCCAATCGGTGGTTTCCTGAAATGGCGGCCCGATATCACTTTACCTACGATACCACCAGCAACTGGAACAACCTCAATGCAGAATTTCTATCGACGTATCAGGTTGTATTATTTTTAGACACGCGGCCGGAAGAGCCTGCACAACGGGCTGCTTTCCAGCAGTATATGGAGTCGGGCGGAGCCTGGCTGGGTTTTCACTTCGCGGCCTTTGCCCTGACGCCCTCAACCTATCCGCAGAACTGGGATTGGTATCATACGCAGTTTCTTGGATCGGGACAGTACAAGAGCAATACGTGGCGCCCTACATCGGCGGTTCTGCGGGTCGACGATCGAAAACATCCGGCCACAAAACAGGTGCCTGCTACGTTCAAATCAGCGCCCAACGAGTGGTATCGCTGGGAAAACGACTTACGCACAAATCCGAATATCGACATACTACTGTCCATCGACCCCAGCAGTTTTCCGTTGGGAACTGGCCCTAAACCGCATGAAATATGGCATAACGGCTATTATCCGGTGGTCTGGACTAATAAAAAATTCAACATGATCTACGTGAATATGGGACATAACGACATTGACTACGAGAACGGAACGAATAAAGAATTGTCGTTTACGTTCACCAATAAAGCGCAAAACCAGTTGATTGTTGATAGCCTGTTGTGGCTGGGGAAAGTATCGACGGTAAAAAAGTAAAGAATCCAGGCATAAACCAGTTGACAAATTAAGACAACACCGATTATGAATCCATATCTGCCCTATTTTTTTGGTCCACAGGCAGACTATTACTTGCGGGCTGCAGAGGACGTGCAGGAGCGAAAAATACAGTTTAATGGCATTGCTTTTCTGGCCGGAATTCTTTGGATGGGCTATCGGAAAATGTATTGGCAAGCCTTCCTGACAGCTGCCATCATTTTTGGCCAGAACTTGCTTGAAGCGATGCTATGGGGGCCGCGAAATCCAAATGATAATTCCTCGGTTATTATATCCTTACTGGCCAATGCCGTAATCGGCTTCATCAGCAATCAGATGTACGTAAAGTTCGCCAATCGCCAGATCAACAAAATCCTGTCAGAGCATGCGGGGGCGTCAGAAGAGCGACTAATTGAGCTGATCAGCGAAAAAGGTGGCGTTACGTGGTTTGGCCCATTCATTGTGCTGACAGTAATCTTTATCGGCGCTGCCTTTCTGCTCATGTTTGCCGAAATGGCCGGAATCAAGTTGACGTGATAATACAGCCTAATCCCGATAAATTTACTGTAGGAAGGGTGTATTGGTGAGTCTGTAAAAACAAGCGCCGATAATCAGCCCAATCAGCGCACCCGTTCCTACCTCAATCAAGGAGTGTCGTTTGAGAACCAGTCGCGATGCGGAAATCGCTACAGCCATAATACCCATGGCTACGCCCAAAGGCGGACTAATTAACCCAATCGCCCAGGCTAGAAAAAAGGAAAGTGACGTATGGAGTGATGCTTTGATGAAGAAGTTTACACCATATGAAATCACCAAGAGTAGCAACGTAGCATTCATACCGTAACAAAACGACAGAGGTTGATTAGTGGCAATAAAAATTCCTGTAACCAAAGCAACAAGTCCAATCAAACCAGGATAAAAGCCACTGCGTTGCTGCCTGTCTGATACGTCGAAATTAGTGTACGTGCCTTGTCTGACTTTCCGATAATTCTGTAGGCAAACCGGTAGTACAACAACACCAATCAGTAGTCCAGAAATAAGTACTGCATTTTGAATCGGTAGCTGTTGGAAAGAAACAAATACAACAAATACCGACAACATCAGTAGTGGATGACCGATGGTTGAGATCAAGTTGGCCAGTTTATAAAGAATCGATGACGTTGTCGGCATAGTATAGGTTATAAAGTGTTAAATCACTCCCCCCACAAACTCCGGCTTTGCTCTCTTCTTGGAAGCTTGTTCATAGGCGTAACCCATTGCCAGCAACGGGCCTTCCTGATACGCTCCGGTGATGAGGGAGAAGCCGACGGGGAGGCCGTGAACGGTGCCCATCGGTATGGTCAGGTGCGGGTAGCCCGCCATGGCAGCTGGTTGGCAGAAGTAAAAACCGGTATCGTAATCGCCATTGACGAGGTCGATGCAACCGGCGGGGCCAATGCTGATACCCGCAATGGCATCTAGTTTTTGAGCGCTCATCAACTGGTCGATACGTTGTCGCCAGCTGCGGGTTTTGGCTAACGCTTCGGTGTATTCCTTGCTGGTGAGGTCGCCTTTGGCTTCGCTACTTTCGAGGGTTTCCTGTTTGAAGAACGGCATTGCTTTGGCCGCGTTTTCTTTGTTAAAAGTAATTACGTCGGACAGCGATTTTACACGCGCATTGGCTGTCGAGAGGTAGCGATTCAGGCCATCTTTAAATTCGTATTGTAGTACGGTAAATTCGGCCCCGCCCGTATCCCGAAGACCTTTTCGTAACTCCACCTCAACAACCGTAGCGCCCTGCTTTTTCAATACATCAATAGCGGCTTTGTACAAGGCCACTACGTCTTCGTGGCCTTCCAGAAACGATTTCTCGATGCCGATACGTTTGCCAGATAAGCTCTCTGCCTTCAGAAATTGGGTATAGTCGGTTACACTTTTACCACGGCTTTCGAGCGTAACGGCGTCGGTCGGGTCAACGCCTGCTAAGGCACCCAGTAGGATAGCCGCATCCGTTACGCTACGTGCCATTGGTCCGGCGGTGTCCTGGGTGTGTGAGATCGGAATGATGCCACTACGACTGACGAGTCCCACGGTCGGTTTGATTCCGACGATTCCGCACATAGACGATGGCGCAATAATAGAACCATCGGTTTCGGTACCGACAGCTACCGCACATAAATTGGCAGAAACTGCGGAGCCTGATCCTGAACTCGACCCGCTCGGATTACGGTCCAGTACGTAGGGATTTCGGGTTTGCCCACCCTGACTGCTCCAGCCGCTGCTGGAACGGGATGACCTGAAATTAGCCCACTCGCTTAGGTTGGTTTTGCCCAGAATCACGGCGCCCACTTTTCGTAACTGTGCCACTACAAAGGCATCCGTAGCGGCTTTATGTCCATCCAGCGCCAGCGAACCCGCCGTGGTCATCATCTGATCGCCAGTGTCGATATTATCTTTAATGAGTACCGGAATGCCGTGCATCGGCCCCCGGAGTTTTCCCGCTTTCCGTTCTTCATCCATCGTTTTCGCTATCGCGATGGCTTCAGGGTTTACCTCAATCACCGCATTCAGGCGTGGCCCTTTTTTATCGATAGCCTCAATACGTTCCAGATACAGCTTGGTGATGGCTTCGGATGTGTACTCGCCCGACTGCATTTTCTGTTGCAGGTCGTTGATCGTTAATTCGTTAAGGGCAAAATTGTCGGTAAAGGACGTAGCGCTGTTTTCCGATTTTTCGGATTCGGAAGACGTACAGGCAGTAACTAACGACGTAGCTGATACGGAAACAGCAGAACTGGTTTTGATGAAACTCCGGCGATTCATTTTTTCTGACAGGATTTACAGGATGTATGCAATTTATTCACTCAGGCTTTTCCCTGTAAATTAATCCTGTCAATCCTGTCAGAAAAAATTAAGCCAGCGCTTCCTGGAATAAACTTAACCGTTCGCGCATGACGTAGCTGCTGACGTCGGGATTCCAGCCTCCGCCGTTTTTCAGCGAGTAAATGCGGAGTTCGGGCGACAACGTAGCGTATTTATCCAGTGCCTTGAACCATATCGCGCGATCCCGATAGGGAGCCAATAAGGCCTTCGCCTGGCTCAGCGTGCGGTGCTGACGGGGCGACCAAATAGTACGTTGACGAAAGATAGTGCCCTGGCCATTGAGCAGATCGGGTAGCGACTGGGCCGGGGCTAACGGCAGTAATTCGGCTAACAAATACAGTCCTAACTCTACGTTAAGCAGCCGGTTGGCCACCATGCCCGGCAACGCGTGGCGGTAGCGCAGGCGAGTTGCCAGCGGCTCCTGCCAGCGCAACAGGCTGGACAGGGCCGGGCGGGTTGGGGTGGAATAGACGGAGGTTAATGGAGCGTTCATTAGTTATTATGTTGTTCGTTGTTCATATCAAAGTTGCAACCAGAAGAACGTAATTTTTTTACGTTGATCTTTTTTGTGCGAAATTTTTTTGATTTTTTTAGTTGATTGTCAGCGCAATTCTCAAAAACTGACGCGATAGTTTCTGAGCAAGCAATCGCGCTAGGGGCTGGCAGCTCCAGCAGAATGAGCGGGATTGGCAGACGACTGATCTGAAAAGGCTTATGTGAGCCCAATAGACGTATCGGTACAGTATGATTCCTAGTTGCATGAGTCGAATTTCTGTTCGTAGTGTCCACAAAAGCATGCTGGTGCTGCGTTGAGTGTTGGTTATCGGAGAGAGGAAAAAAATTGAGCCGTACCACGATTAACGTAAATACGGCTCGGTGCAAACCACTGTATTGTTACTGAGGCAAGGTCTGAAGGGTAGGGAAGTAGTAGACCTTGAACATACCATTATCGTTAATGGCCCACCCTTGCTGCAAGGCCACCGTCAATAGCCATTTCGATATTTCGGACTGGTAGGCCAGGTAACCCCGATTCCGTAAATACTGCTTCACAATCAGCGAACTGGTGGCGCCTTCGGCTAGAATCAAGGTGGTGGCGGCCAGACAAACAATCGAGGGGGTAATTTGCTTGAGTGATGCGTTCATGTTAGATTTTGATTTTAACCATGTAGCGAACTGTACACTGGGACTGATTGTAGACTATGAATTCGTTTTTCTGAAGGCTGGCTCCACGTTTAGCGAATACGGAATCGTAGGCAGGATCTAGTTTGGCAAGTGCATCGCTGTCAAGCTGTTGGTAGCTGGCTGCGTGCTGCGTGATTTCCAGCTGTTTGCCTACGTGAACTTCGTAAATGCCGAGGTAGGCTTCCTTCTGCCGACCGTTTGCCCAGCTAGCACCGTGAAGCGAGGTATAATTGAGCGACTTGCTGAACTGATCGGCGAAATAGATGCCGTAGCCAAACATTTTGCCCGTAATAACGGCATTGGCCGGACGTAGCACCAATCCCGTACGTAGGATCGACAGCCAGTTTTCGCTGCGGCTACCATGCCATAAGAGCTGTGTTTTCTTATTTTTTGCCTGGTCGACATACGTATCAAAAGCGGGCTGGGTACGATGATGCCGAACACTGAAAGCAGCATCGAATTTATCGGCATCGGAGCCCATCATCTGCTTGATCAGCGTCAGGACACGTTTGTCGGTAACGGGCTCAACCGATAGGTTCATCGATTCGAGGAGGTTCGGTGGGGGCAGGTCGGCGTCGGTTTTCGACTGGTTAAGTTCGACCTGGCTGCGCATGACGTCGAGCGTGTCCTGTTCACTGGCCAGCTGGTCGTGCAGTTTTTGTAACTCTTCCGCGTTTTGCGGAATGTGCGTAACCAGATGCTGATTCACTTTCCCCATTTTTCGGGGAATTACCTTAAATAGATCAAGTAGTTTGGTGTTATATGTGGTAAGGTCCAGTGTCTGACTGAGTGTAGCCGCCAGTTCGTCGAGCAGTTGCTGAGCGGTATCGACCTGCTTGCGGGTAACCTGCTGAGCCGTAACAACGTAATTCTGAAAAATGGACTGAGTCGCGTAGTCCATTAGCCGGCTCATCAGGCTACGAACTGCCGGGTCGGCAATGCTGCTGGCATCGGTAGTGCTGGACTTATCGGCATACAAATGCGTCTGATCGACGTAGCCCTTCGCGACTTTCTCGCGGAATTTTTTGTCCCATTGGTTTAACGGATAGGTGGCTACGCTTTTTGTACCGCCAACTCGCCCGTAGTGAACGGTGAATGTTCCATTTTCCTGCTCATACATTTCATAGTATTTGTTGTTGTTTTCGGCCGTTACCATAATCAGCTTTACGGTACGTAGCAATTGGGCTGGCGTAGCCGCTGTGGCTGTGGCTGGTTGGGGTGCTGGCGCAGGAGTATCCTGCAATTTCTTTAGCGCGTGGGATGGATTAGCGTAATTTCTTACCTGTTGGATCAGAGTGCCGAGCATGGGAAAGGAGGTTGTAGTTTAGCCGTGGGGCAATAGGAGGGTGTCATTGCTAAAAGTCAGCAATGCAGAGAGGGAAAGGGAAGGCTGAAGGAGAACGTTAGCTCACCATCTGCTTCAGGGTGAAAATCCGGTTGCGGAAGAATCCGACGGTTTTTTCGCAGAAGCGGCTGCGGTCGGCGCTGATGTCGTAAGCCTGAAGTCGGTCGGGGATGTTGGTATACGCATCCAACATGGCTGACCAGACGGTACGTTGCTGAATATGACTCAGAATCATCCGGCCCCGATTCAGAATTTTTAGCTGTTTGGGTGTCCAGGTTGGTCGCTCCAGAAACGACGCGTTATTGTCGGCCAATAAGCTAGGAAGTTCGTCGGGAGGTGCTGTTGGCAGGAGTTGAGATAATAGAAACAGACCCAGTTCGATATCCAGCAATTGGCCTGCCGATAACGTAGCACGTTTCGATGGACGAGGGTTAACAGCCGATGCCGTCCATTGCGTTGTTGCGTTCATAGCTGGAAACAGGGTTGGTGATGAGCTTCCGGCGCGGTTTTGATTGGGGCGAAATAGAGTGTTCATTAGTATCGTTGTTTAAAATTCACAGAACAAAGTTCTACCCGGTAAAACGTAATCTTTTTACGTTCATCTTTTTTTGTGAAAAATTTTTTCTGTTTTTTGCGATATCCGTAGAGACGCGATACGTCGCGTCTCCTGGCCGAATGGTTTTATTGCTGACGCTAATGAGACGCGAGGTGTCGCGTCCCTACTAAAAAAATGCCTATAACTCGCTCCGCTTTTCAACGTTACCGCCTGATCGACGAAATCATCAGCCGTTATCCACGGCAGTATTCGAAGAAGAAACTATTCGATGTTTGTCGCGATAAATGCGGGATTCGATCCATGTCGTCGCTGGAAAAAGATATTCAGCGTTTGCGCGAAGACCACGACGCGCCCATTGCCTACGACAAACGACGTAACGGCTATTACTACACCGATCCGCAGTTTCGGTTGCTACGGCTCATGCTTTCGCCCGATGATATGGAAGCGCTTGACTACGCACGCGAAGTACTAACGGCTACGCAGGGCGCATCCGTGGCTGGTGAACTGGCGAATGCGCTTCAGAAAGTGCGGCAGAGTCTGGATATTATTCGGGAAGTGAAAACCGAAACGCTCACACGCCGGGTCGTGTACGTAGAGGAGCGTATTCTGGGCGGAAACCGGCACTACGTTCCCGTTCTGATTCGAGCCATCAATCAAAACCGGCAGATTACGTTTCACTATCGCAAACATGAAACGGCCATCGAAGCGGGCGCAATTGCCGAAATCCCGAAATTGCGGCTGCTGCACCCGATTTTGCTACGTGAAGTAGCCGACAGTTGGTACGTAATTGGTTACGACGAGCCGAGTGGTAAAGAACGAACCTTTGCGCTCGACCGGATGAGCGATCTCGATATTACCAACGATCCCTGCGCTGTTCCTGACGATGTGCTGACGAACGTCAGCGAATTGTTCGAGCATATTTATGGCATTACCGACAGTAGCGGACCTGTCGAAGAGATTCTACTGAGGTTTTCGCCCCTGTTCGGCCGTTACGTAAAAGCGAAGCCTATTCACCAGACGCAGGAGGTTGTTCGGGATACGGACGAGGAGTGCGTTGTTCGGCTTCGTCTGGCCCCCAACCGCGATTTGCTGATGCATTTACGTAGTTACGGCGAACATCTGACCGTATTGCAGCCAGAAAACTTGGTTAAGGAGATGAAAGAATCACTCCAGTCAACGTTGTCCAGATATTGAAGCAGACAATCCATTATATGTCAACCTTTACCGCCACTCTACAGAAATTTGATAAAAAAGGTGAAAAAACCGGGTGGACTTACATCGAAATCCCCATCGACGTAACGACGGCGATGAAGCCTGGACAAAAAACAACCTTTCGGGTGAAAGGAACGCTCGATGATTTCGTCATCAATCAGATCGCCCTGGTACCAATGGGAGAGGGGGCGTTCATTATGCCGGTGAATGCAACCATGCGCCGGAGACTCCGCAAGGAAGAGGGAGCATCCGTTAAGGTGGCTATTGAAGCCGATGATTCACCGGTGTCGTTGTCTGCCGATTTTGTCGAGTGTTTGCAGGACGACCCCGACGCCCTAAAGTTCTTCGAAACCTTACCCAAAGGACACCAGAACTATTTCAGTAAATGGATTGAGGAAGCCAAAACGCCCGAAACCAAAGCCAGCCGAATCGCTAAATCACTGCGTGGTCTATCGATGGGCATGGGATACGGTGAAATGATCCGGTATTTTAAAAATCAGCGGTAAATGTGAAATTTTTGTCATTCCGACGAGAGGAGGAACCTACTCCCAAAGGTTGTTTTAGTGCATAATTCGAAGATTCCTCCTTCGTCGGAATGACAAAAATTCTATCAAAGAAAAAGTTTAACAGCTTCCTTGTTTTGCATACTCCAAAGATTCCTCCTCTCGCCGGAATGACAAAAATTAATGATCAATCGGGCTTACTAGGAATCCCGGCCGATTGGCCCCAGTTCTGACGTTCGTCGTCGGACCACAGTTCAGGGAAAAATATAATCTGTTGTTGTTTGGGCGGCAGATACGTTTGCCAGTTTGTGCCGCCCGTAGCCCGAATGTCTTCGGGTTCTTTGTGCAGATACTGCACCGCCGACCGTAGGTGAGCCAGCTTCCAGCGCACATTAACCCGCCAGTCGTATTCACGTAGAGCCGCCACGAGATCAGGCGTAATCTGGCCGTTACGTTCCAGTTGCTGGTAGCGATGGTGGAGATTTTTGGCTTGATAGTCTTCGGCCAGACGGATCAGTTTGGCTCCATTATGCTGGTCGAACTGACGTAGCGTCAGCGTTTTCTGCTGGGTGGCCAGCTCGGTTGCTCCCCGTTTCCAATACATGAACTCGTAGAGATCGGCAATATGTTCGGGCTCTTCGGGGGCACCAATGAGGAGATGCCGGAAACTGGTCGATACAATTTCAATCTGCCGAAACTGAACCGATTGAAACCCGCTCGACGGCAATAAGGCCATCCGAAATTTTAGAAACTGTTCGCGTTCCATGCCGGTAATCATGATGCTGAATGATTCTTCCAGCAACTGAAAATATCGATTGATACGTCCCATTCGAGCCGTAAAAAACGCAGCTGTTAGCGGTTCTATATGAGCGATCTGATCGACTTCGTGCAGAATCAGCTTGAAATATAGCTCCGTGATCTGGTGGTACGTAACGAAAATCAGCTCGTCGGGATAGGCAGTTTTAGGGTTCTGGAGCGATAGCAGTGTTTCGAGATGAATGTAGTCCCAGTACGTCAGATAATCGGCCTGAAGCAAGCCTTCGAGGTAAGAGGCCATATCCTGCCCCATAGCCGCAAATTTCTGCTCAAGCTGGTTTAGTTTATCGGTTAGTGATTCGTGCATAGGCGTTTTGTTGTGAAGTGGCTATAAAGGTCGTAACTCATTTTTAGCTTTGTGCGTTTTTGCCTAAATCGTTTACGACCTTTGCGATTGAGGATAACCATCATGAACGTCGAAAATAAAACCATAATCATTTCGGGGGCTTCCCGGGGAATTGGCCGTGCCACGGCTATGTTACTGGCTCAGCATGGAGCCAATGTGATCGTTACGGCCCGTAATGCCGATGACTTAAACGAATTGGCAACCGAGGCCATTCAGGGATCGGTACGGGGTAAAATTGTTGCTGTTTCCGGCGACGTAGCCAACGAAGACGATATGAACGCTGTCGTGAAAATGGCAAAAGATCAGTTCAATCGGATCGACGTAGTGATTAACAATGCTGGCTACGGCGTCTTCAAACCGGTAGAGGAAATCAGTGTCGAGGAATGGGACAAACTGATGGCAACCAACGTAAAAGGTACGTTTCTGTTGACGAAAGCGGCTTTACCTATTCTGAAGGCGCAGGGATCGGGCCATATTGTAGTGGTTGCCTCCGACGTAGCAAAACGTACGTTTGCCGGTGGCTCGCTATATACGGCCAGCAAATACGCCCAGGAAGCATTCATGGGGGCGTTACGTAAGGAAGTTCGTCCGTTTGGCATCAAAGTAACCGGCGTCTACTCGGGGCTGGTCGATTCGTATTTTCACGAAAAAGGTCACGGTCACGAAACCTCGAAACATTATCTGCAAGTTGGCGATATGGCCGAGTCGATGCTGTTTCTGGTCAGTCGCCCTGCCCACGTCGTGATCGACGAGTTTATGATCCATCCGCTGGAACAGGAATATTAAGGGATGTAGGAAGTATGCTATATGAAGTAGGATGTATCAACTCATACATCCTACTTCATATAGCATACTTCACAGCGTATATTTTAAGGCAAGATTGACAATTCTTCCTTCGAGAGGAGCCCAGACAGGGCGGAAACTAGGTTGCGTAACGGAGCCTGTTACAACGGTTTCGTAGTTGGCTTGCCGTACATTAAACAAATTCTCTCCATTCAGTACCAGCCGCCAATGATCGCTGTAGTGGTATTCAGCGGCCCCGGCAAAAAACCAGTAATTGGCCACTTTCTGATTGTTATACAGATACTGAGAACCAACGTAGCTGCTTTCGATACCAAACCGAAAGTGCTCATTCTCCCAGGCTAACGTAGTCGAAAATTTGTCCTGCGGAGCGAGTGGCAGGTACGTATTATCCGTTGGTCCATCGCGACGAGCGAGGGTATGATTGTAACCGAAATACAGCTCATAGGCTTTGTATTCCAGCCGAACGTACGTATCCGTGCCGAGGCTAAACAGGTTATAGGGTGCGTTGGTCAGTTGCGTGTAGGCGCCCAGAGTGCTCGATAGGCTCGAAAAAGAGGATACGACTGGTGAGTTGACATAGGTGTAATAAAACGCCTGATCGACCTGTATGGAGAATCCGCTTTCAAAGGTTTTCGAATAGGCTGCATCGATATTGGTGCCTACCGACCGTTCGGCTTTCACGTTCGCTACGTCGATTGGCAGCAAGCGCGGGAAGATGAGGCTGACATTCGGTGCGCCGGGTGTCTGGTTGATAAACAGATTGGGAGTCTTGTATCCCGTACCGACGCTCAGGCGAATGGTCCACGGTTCCGATGGCTTGAGTTTTACCGACAGGCGAGGTAGTAAAAAGTTGCCGAATGTGTTGTGGTGGTCGAAACGCAAGCCAGCCTGCAACGCTACTTTTTCGCTGAGCTGCCAATCATCCTGCATGAATCCGCCAAGGGTGCTATAGGTGTAATCTACCAGTTTGGTGCTGTCGGGATTCTTACGAAAGGCTTCCACCGTCAGGTTCGCTCCGCCAATCAGTTGGTGCTTCCCGAGTTGTATAAGATCGTTGGCTTCCAGATAGATAGACGATTGCCGCCCATCCGATAGTTTCTGATAATCGGTATTCTGCCGGTGAAATGTACTCAGCGCCCCTTTAACTGTTAATGAGTTATGGGCCGATGTGTGTTGACTGGCATTAAAATCAACGGTATGCCGTTGCAGGTCAGTGGTGTTTTGGTAGGCATTGGGCTGGGTGCCTTCAAGAGCGGGTAGGTAACCACCCGCGCGGTGTTCTGTCGTGAAGGCATAGCCAACATCGACTTTAGTATGTTCAGAAGGATTCCAGAAAAAACGAGGATGGAAATTGAACTGCTTGATTTCGGGACTATCCGTAAAACCATCACCCGTTACATCGACCGCCTGCTGATTGGTGTAGCCCGTAAATAACGTCAGGCCGGTCTTTCCGGCACCGTACCGCTGCGAATAATACGTATTGAGGTTTGTTTCTTTCAGGTTGGATCGGTTCAGTAGGGCCGTAAATTCAGGTTTTTCGGAAGTTGGAGCTTTGGAAACAATGTTGATCAGGCCACCGATAGCCCCACCTCCGTATAAGGTTGAAACAGATCCTTTGATGACTTCAATCTGCTTTAAATCGAGAGGAGGGATCTGCAATACGCCCAGATTGCCCGAAAAGCCTTCGTACAGGGGCAGTCCATCCCGTAAGATCTGCGTGTATTTCGGATCAAGCCCTTGCATGCGGATGGCCTGATTGCCGTTGACTGCCGACGTTCGCTGGGTGTGAATAATGGAAATATCGCCCAGAATACTACTGATGTTGCCCGGTACTACGGCGCTTTCCTCGTCCATGTCTTCCTGACCAAGCACTTCGACTTTAATCGGTAAATCATCAATACGTGAGTTCGTACGTGTAGCCGTAACGGTCACTTCATCAATCGATTCTTCGGCCGCTTTGAGGTGAACGACAAGCGTATCGGTCCCTGATTGTACGGGAAACGATTTGGTTTCGTATCCAACAGCGCTGACAGTCAGTTCAGTAATGGTGGCCGGTAAGCCGGAAATAGTAGCTATGCCATGAACGTCAGTAACGGCTCCTATCACTGGTTTGACGGTTGGTAGTGTGCGGATAGTTGCGCCGATCACCGGTTCGTGCGTAGTGCTGTCGTCAACGCGAATGATTCGGTTGGTTTGGCCGAATGCCGGGACCAGGGCGATGGAGAATAAAAGCAGGAAGAATATCGTTTTCATCACTTGCGGAAATTTATCCGCAAGTTTCGGGGTGAATTTTGAAGAGAATTTGAAGATAAGCTCACAGGCTAGTACGTATGAGTAGCGTTATACGGCTTGCGGTACTAAATCGATCCGGAATGAATGCCTGCTAGTCACTACGTCGTAGGTATACGTGAGTAGGAGACCGTATCGATCACAAATCTGTTTGACAAGGGCTAGTCCCAAACCAGTGGAATCAGGTCGGGCCGGGTCCTTGACGAATCGATTAAATAGGGTATCCGCCGGGAAAGGCAGTACTTCGCCCGAATTGCTGATTACCAACGTAGCAGCTGTTAGCTCTACCATCACTTCGCCACCCGCCCGGCCGTGCCGAACTGCATTTTTGAGCAAATTAGTCAGCAAGACGCCCGCCAGTTGTCGGTTGATACGTAGCCATACGCCATCGGCAATAGAGGCACGGAATGTTAGTTGCTTGTGTTCAAAAAAGGGAGCGTATTCACCCACGTATTGCTGGAGCAAGGTACTTATGTCGAGCGGAGCATCGTCGGAAAATTGATCGTTTTCGACCTGCGTCAAGAGCAGCAACGACCGGTTTAACTGACTCAGCCGACTGATTGCCGTTGTGGCTCGTTGCAAATGGTCATGGTCTTGTTCAGTTAGCTGTTCTGACTGCATCAGCAAGTCCAGCTCGGCAGTGGCTACGGCGAGTGGCGTCTGAAGCTCGTGCGATGCGTTCTCCGTAAATTGTTTCTGCAACGAGAACTGACGACGTAGTTTTTGCATCAGCTCATTCAGCGAATGATTCAGGCGGCTAAATTCCCGAATCCGACTGGCTGGCAAAACGGGATTGACTGGCTGATCGAGCCGAAAGTCGCCTAACAGCTCAACGGTAGCATGAAAGGGACGCCACAAACGACGGGACATGCTCAAGCCGATGGTAACAGATAGACCCATCAGAATCAGAAAGCCAAGAATCACCCCAACCGACATCTCGCGGGCCAGTTCGTTGAATTCGTAATAAGGCAGTTGGGCAGTCATTAAATACAGCTGATTACCAACCGATACGGTTTTCTTCAACTGGCGAATCGGAATCGGCTGCTGGTCGTTCAACGAATCGATCAACGTACTATCGCTGAAGGTTGGCCGGACTACTTCCGACGTTAGCATAATACGGGGGTTGTCGTTACGTCCAGCTAATAGTGCCGGGAGCTGGTGTTGTAATTGACGTTCGGTCTGACTGATCTGAGCTTCCAGAATTTCATCGACTTCGTGCCGGATTGTTCGATGAATAAGCGTGTAGAAACCGAGCGACCCAATCAGGGCGATGGCCAGCGCCGTCAGTAATAAGTTGCGGGCGGTTTGACTAAACAGGCTGATCATGGCCGGGTCGAGAAAATATAACCTGCTCCGTAGCGGTTCTGAATATAATCAGGGCAGCCGGCCGCTACCAGTTTCCGGCGTAGGTTTTTAACGTGAGTGTAGAGAAATTCGTGCAAGTCGGCCATATCCATAGCATCTCCCCACACGTGTTCAGCAATGGCTGATTTAGACAACAGCCGGTCGGCATTAGCGATAAAAAACAGGAGGATTTCGTACTCTTTACCGGTCAGTTTAATATCGGTGTCGTGTATGCTGACCCGTTGTTGATCAGGCCATAGCGTGAGCTCGCCCGCCTGAATGGTTGCCTGTCCGCCAAACAATCGTCGTCGCAGCACCGACCGTAGTCGCGCATTGAGCTCCGATAAGTGAAAAGGTTTTGTCAGGTAATCGTCGGCTCCGGCATCGAGTCCCGTCAGTTTGTCTGACAGCGCGTCTTTGGCCGTTACAACAATAATGCCGACAGTCGATTGCTGTTTTTTAAGCTCGCGCACCAGGTTGAGGCCGTTCCCATCGGGAAGCATCAGATCAACAATCAGGCAGTCGTAATCGTAATCATGGACTTTCTCGGCGGCCTGGCGGTACGTGTCCACAGTGGTAACAGTGTAGCCCTCGCGGGTCAGGTAGTGCTGAACGGCGCTCTGTAAGCCGGGCTCATCTTCAATCAGGAGAATTTTCATAATAATTACCCAGGCAGCACTTCGGCTGCCTGGGAGAATAGTCTACTGGCTCCATTCTGTGGGCGTGCGATCCCAGCGGTGATTTTTAAGTTCCTGCAGGACTTCAGGCGCCAAACCAGTGCCATCGCTCACAGCCGTGTTGGCCTCGACGTTACGTAGCTGGCGCATACCGGGAATGGTTGTATGAACATCTGGGTTGCTCAGAATGAAACGTAGCGCCATTTCGGGCATGGTCATTCCGGCTGGTATGTGCGGACGTAGTGCGTCGGCATGGTCTACACTGGCATTGAGATTTTCGGGAACGAAATACGTTGACCGCCAGTCGTTTTCCGGGAAGGTAGTTTCTTTGGTGAACGTACCGGTCAGCGTGCCTTCATCGAAGGGGACACGAGCAATAACGCCCAGATTCAGTTCGCGGCAGAGCGGGAATAAATTGTCTTCGGGGTTCTGGTCGAAAATATTGTAAATGACCTGCACCGCATCGATGAGGCCGGTACGTAGCGTGTTAAGACTGTTGTCGGGTTCCCAGCGATTGACCGAAATGCCCCAGGCCTGCACTTTGCCCTGCTGAGTAAGCTTCGTTATGGCTTCCTGCCAGTCGTCGCGGTCGGCCCAGCTGTCTTCCCAGACATGAAATTGCTGCAGGTCAATGGTTTCGACGCCCAGATTTTTCAGACTTTTTTCGGTGTATTCAACAATGTAATCGGCCGGGAACACATCGTCCAGTGAATAGTCTGGTTTGGACGGCCATTTGCGGTTTTTTGGCGGAATTTTGGTGGCTGCGTATAGTTTCTTGTCGGGGTGATTTTTAAGAAGTTGGCCCAGTATTTCTTCACTAACACCATCGCCGTACGCCCAGGCTGTATCGAAAAAGTTGCCACCGCGCTCTACGTAGCGTTCAAGGGCACGTAGCACCTCTTCTTTGTCGGAGCCTGTCCAGCCAGCAAGGCCCCACATGCCGTAACCAATTTCGGAAATCTCCCAGCCCGTTCGGCCAAATAGTCGGTATTTCATTGAATAGGGTTTATTTAATAAACACAGCGTTTTTACTGCAATTGAGCATGAACGCTTGATACGTTATCAGTGCTGGTTAAACAGCGCCACAATTTTAACAGGAATTTGTTACGTTGGGTTATCTTTTGTGCTGGTATTGTTAGCCTATTCGGTAAGCTTTCCGTTAATTTTTCTGTGAATATCATTCCGTAAAAGCTCAACATTGACGTTAATCAGGAAACCCAGTTTGGTTTGAGCCATTCGGAGGTAGGTTATCGATTGGAGAAAACTCCTGTATTTCCTTCACTTCCAATAGGATCATTTCTGAGTAAGCTTCGACAAAGTTCTAAACGTTGTCAGAGCTAAAAATCGGCTCATTCGTCTTGTCAGGGTGGGCATTGTTGGTAAACTGTTATAGCCAACCACAGACGTACAGAGTGGGAATGCCGCGCATTTGTTTTCTTTGTGTTCGCCGTGCCTCTGTGGGTAACAAACAAAACTAAAAATGATTGTTCGTATCGTGCGTATGACGTTTCAGGAAGATAAACTGCCTGACTTTCATACTATTTTTAATAACTCGAAGCATCAGATTCGGGCTTTCCCCGGTAATCGACACCTTCAGTTGCTCAGTGATCCAGATCATCCAACTGTGCGTATGACGTACAGCCTTTGGGAGTCAGTAGACGCACTGGAAGCGTACCGACGTAGCGACCTGTTCCGGGAAACATGGGCTGCCACCAAGCTACTGTTCGCTGAGAAACCCGTTGCATTTTCGGGCGAGAACATAGAATCGGTACCGCTAATTGACATTGCCTGATCATAAGTAAAATGCTGATTTATGGCGCTTTAGAAAGCGACTGTTGACCCGTTTGCCATGATACGCTGGCTTCTCATCGTTGGTTTAGTAGCTGGCCTGATCGCTGGAGCCAATCAGCTTGTTTTGGCGCAGATAACAACAACGCTATCGGGTTACGTTGTCGATGCCGCTACGGGCAAGCCTATGCCGTTTGCCAATGTCTATCTGAATGGGTCGACGCGAGGTGCCTTAACCGATGAGAAGGGGCATTTTTCGTTGCCGAACGTACCGTTGGGCAACGTTGAAGTTGTGGCTTCGTTTTTGGGCTACCAGCCTGAACGGCGTACGCTACGCTTCGATGATGATCAGCCTAAGACCATTAATTTTCGTCTAAAACCCAGTGATCAGGTGCTGGCTGCGGTGACCGTTCGCGGTAATCTGAAAAAATGGCAGCGGCAACTCCGACAGTTCAAGAAACAGCTTCTTGGCGAACCGTTTGGTGGTCAATGCGAAATCATCAACAGCGATGTGCTCAGTTTTACGGAAGAGAACGGGCATTTAATCGCCACGGCAACAGAGCCGCTGGTTATTGAGAACCATGCGCTTGGCTATAAACTCTGGTATGATCTGATGCATTTCGATGGTACGTTCCAGAAAGTGTATTATGCAGGCTCAACGCGATTCGAAGAACTAAAACCGAACGATGAGCGGCAGGCAAACCGATTTCGCCGGAATCGAATGCGAGCTTATCTGGGTTCTACACGCCATCTGATGGCTAGTCTGATCGATAGTACGTATGAGCAGGAAGGTTTTCTGGTCTATCAGGAAAATATGACCGCTCCGGTTGCCCGAACACCAGCAGGACGTATCACGCTTGCCGGATCAGTGTCGCCTAAAGGGCATTTAATGCCGTTAACGATCAAAAACCTGATTCGGCCAGGGCGATTAGGGTTTGAGCGACTTTTGGTTTCGCATCTGCCATTGGTTGTTTTCTATACCCCTTCGGTATCCACCTATTCGCCGTATACGGATGCCCGTTATGCCTATACACAGATTAGATTGCCTAATGGTCAAATGCAATTGACCGCAGATGGAACCGTTACGTTGCCCTATGGTGCAGAAATTCAAGGTTCGCTGAGCGATGATCGCTTATCGACGATGCTCCCCGCCGACTGGAATCCCGATCAGGCGGATAAATCGTCGCCCACCGGCGAGTCTGTGATTACGCAGGGAAAACTCCTGCCACCCGATGCCCGACTAGGCCGAATTGCGACGGCATTTAAAGAGAAATTTCAAACCCTGGCACCAGCATTGTTTCTCCATATCGATAAGCCCGTGTATGCGACTGGCGACAGGATATGGTTAAGTGCTTATTTACTGGATGCCAATACAAATCGTCGGCCCGCAGGGGAAACGGCTATTCAGGTCGATCTGTTAACTAGCTCAGGAAGGCTGGTACAACACCAGTGGTTGAAAGTAGTGGATGGCCGGGCAACTGGTGATTTTCGGTTGTCTGATACGTTATCGGCGGGTACGTATCAAGTTCGGGCGTATACGGATGAGGATGATGGGCAGCACCGACCAGCCTTTAGTCGGCAAATTGCGGTCTATAATCTGTTGGAACGTCCTGCCACAGCTCGGGCCGATACGGTGAAGAAGCCGTTGGACATTCGGGTACTTCCAGAGGGAGGGCGCTGGGTGTCTGGCATTCCGGCCCGATTGGGGATCAAAGCGGTAGCGCCGGATGGATTAGGCCGGAAAGTTACCGGCCAGCTTATCGACGATTTGGGGGCAGAAGTGGCCCGGTTCACGACGAATGCGTTGGGAATCGGTAGTTTAGTGATGACGCCCGTTGCCGGGCGAACGTATCATGTGCAGGCGATTGCGTTGTCGGAACGCGTTCCTAACCTGGTTGGATCGGCTACGTTGCTACCCGCTGAGTCAGATGGATTAGTTTTTTCAGTCGATGCTGTCAGCGATAGTAGCCGGTTATGGGTTTCGGTAGCAGGAACTAATCGACCCAAACTGGATTCTGTGTACATCCTGATCCAGCAACAAGGCCATCTGGTAGATCAACGAAAAATTTTACTCCAGGATGGAATGGCACGCGTTAGTCTGTCGATGGCGATGCTCCCGGCCGGTGTCAATCAGATTACGTTATATGATGCCGCAGCGCGTCCGCAGGGCGAACGGCTGGTGTTTTTGCCGGAACACGTAACGCCCGTTCGGGTGTTGTTTTCGTTGAACAAACCCCGCTATCAGCCACGAGAGCGGGCGAGGCTGAGCATTACGCTGAACGATGATGGGTTACCCGCGTTAGCAGCCTTGTCGGCGTCGATAACCGATGCCGATCAGGTATCTGATGATACGGCTTCGGCTACGATTCGAACCCATTTACTGCTGACGGGTGAGTTACGGGGGCGGGTTGAACAGCCGAATCTGTATTTTACTGATAATTCCCCCGAAACCCGGCGTGCTCTGGACGATCTCCTGTTAACGCAGGGGTGGCGACGTGTGCATGGTACGCCCGAAACCGAACTACTGGGCGGAGTATCGATCAAGGGCCGAATATTGGACGCAAAAAACGTACCCCTGCCTGGCGCTCAGTTTATTCTGGCATCCACCAAAGAGGGAGAGTCGTTTGTGAAGTCGGCCGGAGCCGATGAGAAAGGGCGATTCCGGTTGGCTGGCCTGGCCATTGCCGATACCATGCGGCTGATTACACAGATCACGGATATACAGCTGAAGCCGATTATCAATGAGAAGGCCTATTTTGTGCTGGAAACGTCTGGCAGTACGTGGGATGCCGACACGCTCTTTGGGATGCCGGATTGGGCCGCTTTACGAGCACAACTGGACGCGATGCGCATTCGACAGGAGGAAAACGCGGATTTTTACCGCGACAAAACAATCAAAGTGCTGAAAGAAGTAACAGTTCGGGCCCGTAAAATCGATGAGCGACCGGATGATATTAAACGAAGAAGTTTACACGGGGAAGCAGATGCCACCCTGCTGTTTGATGATAAGTCTCCGCGATTTGCGAATTTATATGAAATGCTACGTGGTCGGCTGGCGGGCGTTACGGTTACTCAGTCTTCTTTAACGGGTAGCTATCAGGTGGTTGTTCGTGGAGCGGGCTCGTTCAGAAGTAGTCCGCAGCCTTTGTTTTTACTCGATGGAATGCCCATTCAGGATACGGATGGTACAGCGTTGCTTACCTTTAATCCAAATGATATTGAACGGATTGAATTGCTGAAAAATGCTTCAACATCCGGGATTTATGGTGTACGGGGTGGCAACGGAGTCATTGCCTTCTATTCAAAAGTATTTCGGCCTGGGCAGTCAGCCGAGAATAAAAAAACAGGGTCGAAAATCATACAACTAATTGGTTATCCATCCGTTCAGCGCGATTTTTACGTACCTCGTTATGAGGTGGCTCCAGGTGAGTCTCAGGTGGACATTACGTCCCGTATCGACCGGCGGGACGTAATGTACTGGAAACCGCTCATGCAAACAGATGGGCAGGGCAACTGCCAGCTACAGTTTCCGCTATCGGACGTAGTCCGAACGGTGCGAATAAGTGTGCAGGGGATCACAGCGGAAGGCCGTCCTGTTGTGGGATCAACGTTGCTACGTGTGCAGTGATTGATTAAAAATAGTAGTTTTATGAAGCAATCAGTAAAAGAAGTATCCAGCCATGAACAGTCCATTACTTGCAGCATTAATGAGTTGTCTGGTAGTTAGTACGCTCCAGGCACAGCCTTTTGAGAAGCCAGCCAATCGGTTTGGATTTGGCATTTTTGCCGGAGCTAACGCAGTTTATCCTATTATTAGAACGCAGTACCCATATCATTACAAATCTCAAATCAATGTATTAGCTGGAGTTGATCTCCAGTATCGTTTGAATAGCCGTTCCTCGTTGCATATGCAGCCATCCTGGACGCAGGTCAAAGACCTGAAACGTAACGATTATTCAGAAACTCCGGCGTTAAGTCTGAGTACACTGAAGCTGCCATTCCTGTATCGGAACTACTTTTTGCCGCATCGTAAACTCTTATTTTTCCAGATTGGAGGGAGCTACAACTATCTTATCGATGGCCAGTTTCGGGAGGAAATTATCATGAACTGTTTTATAGGGCCATGTCCAGTCTTATACAGCAATCTTAGCTCGTCAAATAAATCCGCACTAAGTGGTGTGGCAGGTCTGGGGCTTATGATTGATCTGCCCAAAGTCAGTATTCCGATTACCCTGAACTATGAGCGTTACGTTACTGGGTATCAATTCTCAACTGAGTATAACAGGGTTAAGGTAAAATCGGAGGGGTTTTCGATCACAACGGGCGTAAACTTCTAAAAAGGAACCTGCTTAAACCTTTATCGATAGATTTCCAATTGCGATTTTGTCCTGCGTCAGCAGGACAAAATCGCTGCCTATAATTTAGAACGTTTAAACAGTTTCAACGGTTGAAAAATACGTTTATAACGTAACGGTGCCGACCTGACTATAGCTAACCCGGCCATCTTGTAGCTGGGCATAGGCTCTAAAATAGTACGTTCCCTTAGCAGCACCGTTGACTCCGACAGAACTCGGTGACGCAGTGCCGCTTGCTTTAACAACCGAGCTGGTTCCCGATGGGTCGGCTAAGGAAGGTGTTTTATTGGTTAGGGAATAGCATACACCTAACTCGGTTATGGTCGTACGGGGCGCTGGGGTAACCGTGAACGTAAAGCTGATAACCGACCCTCGACCAGTTATTGTGAAGACATCAGTTGTTGGAACGCTCACAGCAGGTAAGTTCGAATTAGTTGGATCTATTTCTTTAGGCTCAAGATTCCATTTGGAACAACCGACCAGCAATGAGCAACTAACGACCAGAATCGTTGTGAGAAAAGAGGTGCTTGCGTAAGAGGTTCCAGTAACTCGGAGAGCATTAAGAACAGTAGCCATGTTTACAGATAGTTATGCTTTACTAAAATAACTATCCCAACCACGAACAGGTAAACCTTTTGAGTGATCGGTTGCTGACGGACAACGTAGCGATCCGCGTATGATACTGATTGACCATCTGGCTTTCTTAATCGCACACTACGCTACGAAAATGGAAGTCAGGAGCAGCACAAATCCGTTAAAACGTCATGACAAAAAACTGGCAGAGGAAGGTTTGACCAAACTCATGAATTTGACGTTGATACGTAGGCTGGAAACCATATTGTTGGTAATAGGCGACCAGTTTTGGCCGGATTGCATCGGTTTCGAGTTGTAATGTGTGAATCCCGTTTCGAAGACATTCGGCCCGGCAGAAATCGAGGATAGCCGCAAACAGATTTTGGCCGCCAAACTGCCGCCGGATCGCTAATTTGTGGATGAACCCCGACGTATGAGCGGGAGTATCGGGCCAGAAAAGAGGATCTTCCCACTGCAGAATAAATACGGCAGCGGGCTCAGGCGCCAAGCCGTCTTCCCGATCCGCATACATAACGTAGAGCTTGTCGCGCGTGAAGGAGTCAACCAGATTATCGAGGGTCAGCGTGTCAAGCTCCCATAATTCCTGCTCATTGTCGACGAGCCATTGGCCAACCTCGCGTAAGATGTCGATAGCCAGTTCGGGCTGATCGTTTCGGAACGAAAATTTCATGGGTGAAATCTATCACTTTTTTACCGGTTGAGAATGCTCAATTCGGTTTTTACATGATAGATTTCGCCACATGGCTACGTACCGTTTTGCTAGTTTAGCAGTAGGTATTCGTCAATTAATTTGCCGTCTGCGCCGATAAGGCCGCAATTTTTTCCTCGATGAGCGTTCTGTTGATCATAACCCCGGCCAGATTGCCTTTGGTAGCGGCTACGAGTACCTGACGCATCGGTGAGCTGTTGTCGCCCGCTGCATAAACGCCCGGAATGCTGGTTTCGCCAAAAGCCGAAACGCTGATATAACCTGGTTCGTCGATTTTGCAACCCAATCGCTGGGCTAAATCGCTGTGTTGTCGGAACGCTACCCGGCTGAACACGGCATCTAGTACATGGTCAGTCCCATCGGTAAAACGCAGCGTTTTTAATTGCCCATGCTGATGCTCGATTGCCGCGATTTCTTTTTCGATAATGGGAATATTGAGTGCTGCAATGATCTGCCGATGCTCGTCTGAAATAGTTGCCGGTCCGTTCGTAAAGAGCGTCATGTTGGGACTCCAATGCTGAATATGCCAGGCCATTTCATATGCAGTATCGCCATTAGCAATAATCCCCAACTGTTGGCCATGAACCTCATAACCGTGGCAGTAGGGGCAATGAAGCACCGAAATACCCCAGCACGCTGCAAAGCCTGGAATGGCTGGCATACTGTCTTCGACTCCCGTTGCCAGGATCAACTTTTTTGCGTCGAACTGTTGATCCGTAATTGTCCTGACGACAAAACCATCTACCGTTTTTTTCGCATCAATGACCCGATCGGCCAGAAACGAAACGGTTGGGTACTTTAGCAATTGTTCGCGGGCAACAGCCGCAATTTGGGCGGGTGTTTCACCGTCGCGAGTCAGAAAGCTATGGGAGTGCGGAGTCTGGCGGTTGCAGGGTTTTCCGCTGTCGATCACAAGAACCTTACGTAGTGAACGCCCTAGAATCAACGCGGCACTCAACCCCGCGTAACTTCCCCCGACAATGATTGCGTCGAATTGTTGTTCCTGTTCCATCCTGGTCGTGTTTTGTTTTATGTAGAATAAATAGTCTGTTTGTGCAACGGAGTTGCATTTACGAAGGTTCCTCTTAGCCGAAAGACGCATCATTTTAGTTGGAATAACAGGGTAAGTGGCAGAGTTGTCAGCTAGAAAAGTTTCAGGTAGTTGCCGGAAAAAAAATATAAAGTTGTATGTGTCTAATCGATGTGAATTAGTTGTAATATTCATCCTGATGATAGCTTTTTAGCTGAGTATATCCCACCCGTCTATGTATCTTCGTTACGTTACGTTCTTAGTTGTATTTTGTTGTATATGTATCAGCTCGGCAAACGCTGATTGTCTAGCACCCCAGTATCCGTATGTGTCAGAGATAAACCATCAGTCGGCTAGTTTATACTGGACATACGCGGGCAGTAACCAGCCTACGTATCAGGTGCAATGGCGTTCGGCTGGCAATGCGTCATGGCATATCGAGTCGCCCGTAAATACGACCTTGCTTTCGTTAACGGGACTAGTCAATAATACAGCCTACGAATGGCGAGTGCGGACTATTTGCGCAACGGGTGATACGTCGTCATTTTCCAGTTCGTCATCGTTTCAGACGAACTGTATAAAACCAGACTATCTGTCTACTAACCGAATCGATATACAGTCGACGGAGCTACGGTGGGGTGGATTTTATGGACCAGGAACGTATGAGGTACAATGGCGACCTGTTGGCGCTACTTCCTGGAATGTGATAGAAAATCTCGTTAATAGTTATGTTACGTTGGTTAGTCTGCCACTTGATACCTATTTTGAATGGCGGGTTCGCAAAGGTTGTGGTAATGGAGCTTACTCCGATTTTGTGAATGGTACGGTGTTCAATACGCCTTGTTTGAGTCCGCTGAATCTTTTTGCTGGAAATGTAGGCATAGATGCCGCAGAATTAATATGGACAAGTCAGGTATCGGGAACTCGCTTTGATTTACAATGGCGACAGGTGGGAGCCTCAACCTGGAATGTTGTCGAAAACATTTCAGGAACAGACTATACGATCAAAGGCCTCACCAATGAAACGACGTATGAATGGCAAGTGCGGTCAAGTTGCTCGGCTACGTCGAAGTCGGATTATACCAATATCCAAACCTTTCGAACGCGTTGTCCTGAACCTGCTAATTTGACGGTAAGTTCGGTAACGTATAACGATGCTACGTTAGAATGGCAATCGATAAGTCCGGTTAATCTGCAATGGCGGCAAGTAGGGGCTTCGGCCTGGAGCACAGCGTTGGGAGTGAGTCCAAATTATAGTTTAGGAGGTTTAATCAATAATACAAGCTATGAGTTACGGATTCAGACTGTTTGTGCGGGTGGTTCAGTGTCGGCTTATTCACCGATAAAAACGATAATGACGCGATGCGAACCTCCTTCATCCCCTTATGCTTACGCTGGTAGTAATGGGGTATTGCAGCTCTCCTGGTACAGTAATACGATCAGTTTGGTTGAGGTACAATGGCGAGTAGCTGGAACGCTAGACTGGCAGTCAAAGAAGGGTATTTCTGGTAGAGAATATACCATTACAGGGTTGACAGAGGGCATATTTTACGAATGGCGGGTTCGGTCAACGTGTTCTTCTACCGAATACTCTGAATTTGTGACCGGGCAATCCATGATTATCCCTTGCACAGCGGCTACGGTAGTACGTCAGGAGAATATGACAGATACCAGTATTGATCTGGTATGGAATGATACTGCACCGGGAACGTACGAAGTACAATGGCGGCTAGTAAATACAACTAACTGGGCAACCGTATCGGGCATTACTACAACCCGTTATAAGTTAACCGGATTAGCCAATAATTCATCGTATGAATGGCGTTTACGAAAAGCATGTTCGTCAACCTCACTTTCTGAATATACATACCCGACCAGTTTTACGATACGTTGTCAGCAGCCCGCATACTTCGCTAGTCAGAATGTGAGTTATTCTTCCGCAACCTTAACCTGGAATAGTGACTATTACTCCAATGGGCCTTATGAACTTCAATACCGACCTGCTGGGACTACTGGTTGGACTTCAGTTTTCAATCTGTCAATATCGTATTCACTAACTGGATTAGCGGGAAATACAACCTACGAATGGCGGGTTCGGTCAACGTGTTCGGCGGCTGATTTTTCGGCTATTCAAACATTTATTACACAATGCAATCAGCCAATCCTGGAAACGAGCGTCACAAATACTGATGTAAACTGGGCTGAGCTGCAATGGCATACTTCGGGCAATGCCAGGCAGTACGAGATTCAATACCGGGCTGTTACAAACACTGACTGGATTACTGTGCGACCAGACGGTAGTGAAATCGGCTCTGATTATGTCAGCCCAAAGCGATATACACTCTATGGCCTGCAGCCGGGGCAAACCTACGTCTGGCGTATACGGCTACGCTGTTCTGACTCTGTGTATTCCGATTTTGTGGACGGGGCCTCATTCACTACGTCCTGCACCATACCTATTTATCTGTACGGATCTCAGCTGGGGGGATCAACGTTGGTAATTTCCTGGAGTGGGCCAACTTTGTTATCGACTTATGAACTACAATGGCGGCAAGTGGGGGCTTCGGTTTGGAACGAAGTGAGTGGTATAACTGCTAAATCGTATCAGATTTCCGGTCTTCCTTCCGGTGCCAGCTATGAGTTTCGGGTTCGGCAGCTTTGTTCGGCGGGAGTCGTCAGCGAATTTTCGGCAATCAGAACCTATACATTGCTGTGTCATAACCCAACCGTTATAGCAACCACTACGTCGGCAACTTCTATCCGGCTTACCTGGTCGTATTGGGAGCTAAGTGATGCCGAGTCGGCCGCAAGGATACATGAGCTACGGTATCGGGTTGCGGGATCGGAAACATGGACGATCCTATCGGGTATAACTGGAAAAAGCTATTCGCTGACTGGGCTCGTAGCTGGCAGTATATACGAATATCAGGTAGTTTCGATCTGCGAATCAGGGATGTCACAAAACTATTTAGCGACTTATAGGCATTCACTAAGTTGTCCAGCCACGTTTCCTGGCGGTGTCAATGCGGGTAATACGTCGGCTGTGTTAACGTGGTTCGGCAGTCAGGAAAACGGCTATCGACTGCGCTGGCGTGTGGCCGGAACGCTACATTGGAACGAAAAAGCCGTACTGGATAAGACCTATGCCTTAACAGGTTTAACGAATAATACGCGCTATGAATGGAGTGTTGCTACGGACTGCGGGGGTGATTTTTTGTCCGATTTTTTGCCCATACAAACGTTTCAGACAGCGTGCGCTACCATTAACAGTGTATTCACAAACAGCATAGGGGCAAACCGGGCTCAACTTTACTGGTATGTAAATGGACTGCTATCAGAGGCTACCTTTACGGTACAATACCGAGTTAAGGGAGCGGTAGTCTGGTCGGAACGGACTGGTTTAACAGCCACGTCTTTATCACTGACAGGCCTGGCTAACAACAGTTTCTATGAAGCAAGAGTTAAAGTGTCTTGTGGAAATGAAGAGCTAATCTCCAGCATACTTACGTTTAAAACGGCTTGTGGAACTCCCTATAACTGGACTACATCCGTGATTACCTCGCAAACGGCGGGGATAGTCTGGGTCCCTAACGCAGACAACGCGCCTATTGACTTGCAATGGCGAAACGTAGACGATGGCCAGGACTGGCAGGAGGTTTCTAATCTGACGGGAGGGAGTTACATACTGACGGGATTGGCACCTGGTACTAACTATAGCTTTCGGGTACGTTCGGTATGCTCCCTGTCTGACCGAACAACCTGGGGATATCCGATCTCATTTTCAACGCTTTCTACTCCAAAACTGCTGAATGTGTCTGTCAATACCATTACAGCACAATCGGCTACTGTAAGTTGGGGCGACGAATCCATCAATGCAACCTACAGGGTGCAATGGCGAAAAGTCGACGGTAGCTGGGCTACAAGCGGGCCTATCACTACAAAAGTTTATATGCTTTCAAACCTGGAACTAAATACTAACTATGAAGTTCGGGTAGGTTATTTAGGCTCTGACAATGGAGTGACTTATGGTCCAGTTAGCTCATTTACAACCTATTGTTATCCGGTAGGGAGTTTGCAGGTAAGTATGATTACGTCGCAGTCCGCGCGTTTATCCTGGTTTACAAATTTCGATAGAACACCTGTTACTGTTCAGTGGCGAGTGATGGGCGTAACAGCCTGGAGTTCTGTATCGAGTGTGACTGCTGGAACTTATTCATTAACTGGCTTACAGGCAAACACTCTATATGAATGGCGAATTCAGACGCCTTGCTCAGAAAATACAAGTCAGACAACCTATTTATCGAGCTTCAGGACGGTATGTCAAATGCCAACAGGGCCGGAGGTGTTGTATGTAGCGTCAGGTGTGGCAACAGTGCGGTGGAGCGGAGTAGGTCCTGCCTACGCGATTCGCTATCGGGCGGTAGGAGAAGCTGGCTGGACAAGCATTAACAATGTAACATCTACGACTTATTCGTTAACAGGGTTACAAACGGGCACTACGTATGAATGGGCAGTTGCAACGGTTTGTGAATCAACAGGTACTACTATCTATACGAGCGCCCTGCGATTTACAGCCAGTTGCAGTCAACCTGAAAATTTGGATGTCTATACCTCTAGTCCAAACCGGGCGCAATTAACCTGGTCTGGATTAGAGTCGTCATATCTACTTCAGTATCGGCCTTTGGGAACTTCAGTATGGATTAGTGTACCAGCCATTACGTCTCCTTATATTCTTGGCGGACTCAGTATGGGAACTGAATATGAATGGCGGGTCCGGGCTAGTTGCTCAACGGATAGTGAAGAGGCATTTCGTAAGGGATATACATTTTCTGTGTCCTGTTGGGATGTATATTCCTCAGAAAAAACAGCCTCTCCGATCACATCCAGTAGTGCTTCCTTACTATGGACAGTAAAGCCTCTGATGAATTATCAACTTCGATGGCGGGCGCAGGGAGCGACGGCCTGGGCGTATGCCCCGACTGGTGTTACGTCGCCCTATACATTGACTGGATTGTCGAATAATTCACTGTATGAATGGCAGATCGCATCTGAATGTCAGCCTGATTTTGACCCTTCATCTGTTTTCCGGACAAGCTGCGATTCGCCGACAGCCCTTCAGGTCCAGAACATAACCTCGACTTCCAGCCAGCTTAAATGGAACAAGTCGGAGGAGAACGTAGCGTATGAGCTTCGATGGCGGCAAACAGGATCTTCGACCTGGCATACTGTTTCGGGAATTTCTAGTCTCAGTTATTCGCTGACTGGCCTGAACAGCAGCACGGGCTATGAATGGCAGGTACGTAGCCAATGTTCGGGTGGTTCTGATTTTCCAATAACCGCTACGTTCAAAACGGTTGATGATTGCCAGTTGGGAACCTATACTATACGGTCGGGAGACTGGAACGACCCGACTGTGTGGTCGTGTGGACGAATTCCGATAGCAACAGATCGTATTCAAATCAAACACACGATTTCAATACCCAATGGATTTTCGGCTACCATAGCTTCCGTCCGCTATGATACGGACGGAAAACTGATATTCGGTACTGGGGCAGGAATAAAAATAGCCGGTGGGCTGTAAAGTAGATCAACAGGCTTCTGCTTCGCAGTCATCCTCGGCGACGATCTCGGTTTCGAGGGTCGCGTGGCTGATGTTCTGATGTTCCAGACGATGGCGCGCATCGTGTTTCAGCGCGGCAACTTGTTCGTCGGTCAGGCCAGGTTTTAAGACCAGATGTGCCGTGAGTGCATTTTCGGTGGTGCTCATCGCCCATATGTGTACATGATGAACATCCTGAACACCAGAAACACCGCGCAAGTCGTTGATAACGGCAGTCGTATCAATCGTAGTAGGTACGCCATCGAGCGACAACCGTAAGCTGTCGTTTAGCAATTGCCAGGTAGATGCCAGAATGATAGCTGCTACAACCAATCCAATCACCGGATCGATCCAGGTCCAGCCGGTATTGCTGATCAGTATCCCCGCAATGACGACGCCCAGCGATACCAGCGCATCGGCTGCCAGATGAAGATAGGCGCCTTTGGCATTCAAATCGTGATCTTTATTCCGTAGAAAAAGTAAGGCAGAGCCCGCATTGACCAAAATGCCAACGCCCGCCACCCAGGCTACAGCTCCACCGGCTACTGGTTCGGGATGGCGAAACCGCTGGAGGCTTTCCCACAAAATAGCGCCTACAGTAACGAGCAGAATAACGGCATTCGTCAGTGAAGCTAAAACTGTACTTTTTCGGTAGCCGTACGTAAAGCCGGGCGTTTGCCGAACTTTGGCTAGACGGAAGGCCAGCAACGACAGTAGTAAACTCGCTACGTCACTTAGGTTGTGGCCTGCATCAGCCGTCAGAGCCAGGGAGTTGTAATAAAAACCCATCGCAAACTCAACGACTACGTAGAGCGTGTTCATGACGGCCCCGATAATCAACGCCTGATTAACAGACGTTAAAACGGTTGGGCCGTGGCTATGACCGGCGTGATTGTGCGAGTGATCGTGTGCCATATTTATTTGAGTAGCGTGGACTTCCAGTCCGCGTAGCCGCAGGCTAAATTCGCGACAATTAGTTCAACATGAATTAGTCCGTGGCTACGTGGACTGGAAGTCCACGCTACGTTTACAGTTTTAGTTTAATACCGCCGTTGATGATTCGGCCATCCGTTGGCGCGTAAATATCCGTAACGAAGGTAGGTTGGGTTGGCGTACCATTGACCAGCGTTTCGAAACGCGATTGCCGAACGTCGAGGAAATTCTCGAAGTTGATAAACACACTGCCTTTGGATCGACCAAAACTCCATTTCTTTTCAAGCATATAACCAAGCGTCCAGTACGAACGGGTTGTTGTCCCATTGGTACGTTGCTGCGGCCCCGAATAGAAAGCCTCAAAGCCTGTTTTTAGCTTATCCGTTTCATACAACGTAGTAAAGTAAAGCCGATGCTTCGCCGTTAGGGGAATCATGCCCGTCAGGTTGTCGAACTGGCGTTTCGTATCGATAAACGAATAACCGGCAAACGCGTGGAAATCATGATGAACCAATCGAACATTGGTTTCAAAACCCTGTGTTCTCAAATATCCATTGGCCGTACGAAACTGCGCCAGGCCCGTTGGACTTAATACGGTCAGACGATTCAATCGCGTATAGAAAAATAACTGATTGATCGACAGAGTAGTTGCGTCACCAAGTTCCGTGCGGTAGTTAATGTCCCAGTTTAAGCCCATCGATGATTCGGTCTGATCGCTACGTATCGACTGTAAATCGACGTTCTGGAACAACATCCGTTCCGCATCTTCCGTAAACAGGGTAGGGGCTTTGTAGCCCAGACCGCCACCAAGTCGGCTCGACCACTGTTCCGATGCCCGATAAAGCAGTGAAAAGCGGGGGAGTAAAAAAAACTTGGCGGGGCCGTTGCCCGTTGGATTGATGACGTCCGTGTTCACTACGTCGCTACGCAGACCCGTTTCCAGACTAAATTTGTCGGAGAGCGTAAGGGTGTTCTGAACGAAGATACCGCCAATGGTCTGCCGGTAGATCATAGCGGAAGGTGCTACGTTTAGCGGACTATTGTTGCGGAAATTATCGGTCCAGAGATTTACGCCGACAACCCAGTCTGATGTAGGCAAATGTTTAAAATAGCTCACTTCGGCGAACGACGATCCCTGCAACCCATCGAACCGATACGCGGGTAGAATAATGGCGCGTTTGAATCGACTAAAACTGTTTTTAATCGTTAAAACGGCATCGTTGCTAAAGCGCTTTTCCAGCCGAAATTGCGTAGCGAAACGCCGGGAGTCGTTGGCTTCGGTATAGCCCGAACTGGATTCGCTCTTAATGCTGGGCAGATAGCCACCCGTCCGTTGTTCGTCGCTCCAGATAACGCCAGCGGAAACCGTCATAGTGGCGTTCGGATACCAGAAAAACTTCGGCTGAAGTGTGGTCCGGGCGGTTTGGGGAAGGTCGGAAAATTGATCGTTGTTCGGGTCGTAAGCGCGCTGTAGATTGCGGGTTGCATAGAACGTAACGCCAACCTTGTCGTTTCGATGCGCGTAGTATCCGTTCAGATCAAGCCCCAGCGCCGACGTACCATTGATTAGAAACGATAGTTCGCGTTCGCGAGTCGGGTCTTTGGTTACTAAATTGACAAGACCGGCAATGGCCCCGCTACCGTAGAGCGTAGACTGACAGCCTTTTACGACTTCAACCTGCTTCAGATTCAACGGCGGCACCTGCATCAGACTCAGACCGCTCGAAAATCCGCTGTAGAGCGGCAGGCCATCCTGCAACAGCTGCGTATAACGCCCGTCCAGCCCCTGAATCCTGAACGTAGCGTTGGCCGACATAACGGAGGTTTGCTGCACCTGAATACCGGGGCTTTCCCGCAGAATGACCGCAATGTTGGCGGGATTCATATTGGCTTTTTCATCCAGCTCTTCGGCGTCGATTACCTCAACGCGGGTTGGTTCGTCGGCAACATTACGGCCACTGCGGGTAGACGAAACCGTAATTTCCTCCAACTCTTCTTCAGAAGGTTCAAGGGCAATACGTAGTGTGTCCTGGGGCGTATTGGGTAGCGTGTGGTTCGCATTTTTAAAACCAACGGCCGAAATCCGCAATCGATGCGGACCGCCCGATGGCAGTAACAGCCGTGCATAGCCCGACGTATCGGTAGCGGCTCCGTTCGTGCTGCCAATCAGCAAGATGGTGGCTCCCGGAATGGATTGATTGGTACTTGCGTGACGAACCGAAATATGTAAGGTGTCCTGGCTGAAAGCGGCTGTAGAAAGTAATAGAAATACAATAACGTTTTTCATTGTGTATGAATGAATACAATGGAATAGATAACCGATGGAGGATCGGTCCTGAAAAAATCCATGAAAAACGATTACAATTTAGGCGGCTGCCAGACTGAGCGCGCTACGTCGGCCAGAAACGGAGAGAGGTACGTAAAGATTTGTTGGGATAGCCCCGCCGTCATTGACTGGGCAGGACGTGTATAACCGAAGGGCAACGGTACCGAAAAGCCCAGGCACGTAGCACAGTGGCAGAATGGGCTGCAGGGCGCTTTATGGTCCTGTTCGTCGGTATGCTGAGACGTAGCCGTATTCGCCGTAACACGTTCGTGAGCATGGCAGTCTGCGTCCGGGCAGGGAAGGCCGGAGAGCAGCAGAATCCATAACGAAAAGACGTAAACGACTACCTTCATGGCAACAAAGGTAAGGGACGGGCTAATGCAACAGGTAGTCAAAAAGTTGCCTAAAATCAACTTTTTGTACGTTCCCTTTTTTGCTACTATTGCATTTTTTAGCCAAAAGTTACCTGTTTGAATGGTCGTACGTCCGAAATACAACTGGCTTCGCATGCTCTTCGTTTGGCGAGGTTCGGTGCTTCCTGCTCTAATTCCCAGACTTATTTTTTTGTTGCTTTTTTCGGTAGCGGTAGTGTATGGACATGGGTTTGTTTTTCAGTTTAAGATTCCGCTTACGCCCGCTCCATTTACCATTATGGGTATTGCGCTGGCTATTTTTCTGGGGTTTCGAAATAACGCCAGTTACGATCGTTTCTGGGAAGGTCGTAAATTGTGGGGGGCGCTGGTGATTGATACCCGTTCGTTAGTCAGGCAGGCCATTACGATGGGAAACCTGCCCCGGAATTCACCGGAGATCGATTATTTTGTTCGACTACTCATTGCATTTACCTTTTCGCTGAAGCATCAGCTCCGACAAACAGACCCGACTCCTGATCTGAAGCGATTGTTACCCGATTCGCTCGCCGTAGCCATTCAGGCTGCCCGGTTTAAGCCAATTATGCTATTGGTTGAGATGGGAAACTGGTTGCAGCAGGGGAAAGAGGCAGGCCGTATCGATTCCACTACGTTATTGGCATTCGACCGTAATCTGAATGAGCTTTCGGGTATTGTTGGTGGCTGTGAACGTATCGCCAATACGCCTATTCCCTATACCTACAGTGTATTGCTTCACCGAACGGTTTATATATACTGTCTTTTGTTGCCTTTTGGCTTAGTTGATAGTATCGGCTGGATGACTCCGCTGATTGTTGTTTTTATTGGGTATACGTTCATCGCGCTGGATGCTATCGGTAATGAAATTGAAGAGCCTTTCGGAATGGAAGCCAACGATCTGGCGCTAAACCAGATCAGTCAGACGATTGAAGCCAGCTTATTGGAAATGATTGGTCAGGCTCCTCCCGATCCTACTAAAAAGACAAATCCGCTGTTTGTGGATTGATTCGTAAGTGATCACGGAGCTGTAACTACTATTGGTTACGAACTCGTTTTCCAACGGCAATAGCCGATGCGAACTGCTTCGCTTTGCGCCGGGACCGAAAACTAGGGGATGACACAAAATAGAGCGCGAACCCCGACGTAATCGTCAACAGTCCCAGGATAGAAAACACCCGTAGCAGGCTGTTGTTCATGTCGTCACGGCCCTCGTAATCCATGGTGTGGAGCATCCATAGAAAATCAAATACACGCCAGGGATCGGTACGTACCGATTGAACGGTGCCGAGCTGTGCTGCTACGTATATGGTTGCGTGAGCGGGTTGTCGAAAGGTTATGGCATAAGCCGGTAATGGCTTTTTTCGGTATTCGTGATGGCCATTGGTGTTGGTCAGGTATTGAACGTGTTCGATGGCCGATGGTCCCGAAAATCGCTGTTGAGCAATGGTCATCGCTTCGCTTTTGGACAGTGGTTGACGTAGCGCTCCCGTCTGTGCATCGGCCAACTGCGTATGGGTCATCGAATGCGAGCCGTGCTGCATGGAATAGGCTAGCTGATACGTCGGTTTGCCCAGTATGTCAATCAGTTGGATACTGATCAGCGAATCTACGCCCGGTCGTTGACGTAATGCCTGCAGGGGGATGGATGGAGAAACCAGCGATAGACTCATGGGCATGGCTCCCGCTGGCCGTTTAAGATGATCGCCGTGAATAGAATCGAGGTTAGACCAGCTAAAATACAGACCCCCGACTGTCCAGAGCAGGAACTGAATACCAATAAATAAGCCCAGATATCGGTGCGTTTTGCGAATGCGAAGATGCCAGATTCGGCTCATAGGAAGGATATAAATAACTCCTTAAAAGTAAGCGAAACTGGTGAGGTAATGATTGATTATATCTGATTAGGGGTAAGATTCTGTATTCATACGATGATGTCCTGAAAGTTCTTCGTTGACAATCGTTCTACGTACTTTTCTTTGCTTTTGCCGATTCTATACGGTTATTTTGACCCAACGTTCTTTGTTTTCCGTCAAACAGGCTACCGGTTTTCCTGAGAGGTTCAGGAAATGAAAAAGGAATCGTGTGAGAATCACGAGCAGACGTTGCTACTGTATGTGACCGTTTAGAAAAGGGTTTGCCCTCAATGTCCATTGTTCCAAAAAGCGGAGTGAGAAGGATGGCAGATACCGTCACAAGCCAGGAGACTTGCCTTAGCCTTGCTGATTGCGCCTACACGCTATTGGGCTTCATCACCATTGACAATCCTTTCGTTTTTCGGCTTCTCCCCGGAGCCGGAAAGGGTGCGTCGTGTTGATTAACGTTCTGATAGAGTGATGGGTGTATGGAGTTCGGCATCGAACGCGATCAATCATTTTATCCAGTTAACAGCATGATCGCACACAATCTCGGCTATCCACGAATCGGTAGCCACCGCGAACTCAAACGGGCCTGCGAACAGTTCTGGGCCAACAAAATCACACGTCAGCAACTACAGGATGTTGGTCGGCAAATCCGGCACGACAACTGGCTGACCCAACAGCAGGCTGGTATTACGCTGGTTCCCTGCAACGATTTTTCATTCTACGATCAGGTCCTCGACATGTCGCTGACCGTCGGTGCCATTCCTGAGCGCTTTCAGGCGCTACGTGACCAGCCGTCTGCCGATTGGCTGACGCTCTATTTTGCGATGGCACGCGGTTATCAGCAGAACGGCCTCGATCTGAAGGCGATGGAAATGACCAAATGGTTCGACACAAACTACCATTACATTGTTCCAGAGTTTACAGTTGATCAGTCCTTTACGTTGCTCTCGGAAAAGGTTTTCGAGGAGTTTGGGGAAGCAAAACAGACGCTTGGCAACGTAGCGAAACCCGTGTTGTTGGGGCCCGTATCGTATCTGCTGCTTGGTAAAGAAAAAGGAGAGGATTTTCATCGACTCGATTTGCTGGATCGGCTTTTACCGGTTTATGAACAAATACTGACTCGCTTACAAAGCCAGGGCGCTACGTGGATTCAGTTCGATGAACCAACGCTAGCGCTTGATTTAACGGACGATCAGCGGTCAGCCTTTGCCAAAACGTATCGTCGGCTACGTAGCGAATTTCCGCAGCTGAAACTATTGCTGGCCTCTTATTTTGACTGCTACGGTTCAAATCTGGAGCTGGCACTGCATTTGCCAGTCGATGTGCTTCATCTGGATCTGGTACGTTGCTCCAGTCAGCTGGACGATATTCTGAATACCGATTTCGTTGATACGTCGATGGGATTGTCGCTGGGAGTTGTGGATGGACGTAACATCTGGATCAACGATCTGGCTAAATCGAAAGCGACCATTCAGCGGGTTGTTGATACGTTAGGAACTGATCGCGTGTTTGTCGCTCCATCGTGTTCGTTGCTGCACGTTCCCTGCGATCTAGCCAACGAAACCAATGAGCAGGGACTAGCGCCCGAAATCAAACAGTGGCTTGCGTTTGCCCGACAAAAGCTAGATGAGGTTGTTACGTTGGCGACGCTGGTTCAGGAGTCAGACAACGTAACGGCGAACGTAGCATTCGCCGTAAACCAGTCAGCAATCGAAGCTCGAAAAACGTCGGTGATGATCAACCGGCCTGCTGTTCAGCAGCGTGTTCGGCAATTGACCGACCAGGACGCACAACGGCAACGTGCGTTCGCCGAACGGCAATCTATTCAGCACGACCAATTGCAATTGCCGCTTTTTCCAACCACAACCATCGGGTCGTTTCCGCAAACTGATGCTGTTCGGCTGAATCGGGCGAAGTATAAAAAAGGCGAGCAGACATTGGAACAGTACGAAGCGTTTATTCGGGAAGAAACCGAAAAAGCCATTCGCTGGCAGGAAGAAATTGGACTGGATGTGCTGGTTCACGGCGAATTCGAACGAAACGACATGGTCGAATATTTCGGGGAATTGCTCGATGGCTTTGCGTTCAGCGACAATGGGTGGGTACAGAGCTACGGTTCCCGTTGCGTGAAACCACCAATCATCTACGGCGATGTACATCGACCAGCACCGATGACGGTACGTTGGGCGCAGTTTGCGCAGTCGCTGACGAATAAATTGATGAAAGGAATGCTCACGGGGCCCGTCACGATTTTACAATGGTCGTTTGTGCGCGACGATCAGCCGCGTCGTGATACGTGTCTGCAACTGGCGCTGGCTATTCACGACGAAGTGGTTGACCTGGAAAAAGCAGGTATTCGCGTCATTCAGATCGACGAACCGGCACTCCGGGAAGGTTTACCGCTACGTCGCGAGAACTGGGATACGTATCTGAACTGGGCTGTGATGGCGTTTCGCGTAGCCGCTGCCGGAGTAGAGGATCATACGCAAATCCACACGCACATGTGCTACGCGGAGTTTAACGACATTATCGGTGCTATTGCCGATCTGGATGCCGACGTAATCACCATCGAAACATCGCGATCGCAGATGGAGCTGCTGGATGCCTTTTCCCGGTTTGCTTATCCAAACGAAATCGGGCCAGGCGTCTACGATATTCATAGTCCCCGCGTACCAACGGTCCAGGAAATGGTTGAGTTACTTCAGATGGCGTCGAACGTGTTGCCCGCACGAAACCTGTGGGTCAATCCAGACTGCGGACTGAAAACGCGTCGCTGGCCGGAAACAACCGAAGCACTGAAAAACATGGTGCTGGCCGCTCAAACAGCCAGGGAGCTGGTCGCTGAGTCGGTGTAGTGGGTTTTGGGTTCATCGTTTTTGGTTTATGGTTGGCTGACGCCGGATTATTACTAACGCGTCAGCCAACCATAAACCAAGAACTATAAACCCAAAACCTTGCGTTAATTTTACCTGTCGAACTAAAAACTACCGTTGGCTATGGCTATAGGTCTCCCTACTAAACACGAGCATACGGCTTGTCCGCGCTGTCATCAATCATTTGAATGTCGCGTTGACAGTATCAACTTGTGTCAATGCCAATCACTTACCTTGACAGATGCTCAGCGACAATACATTAGTTCGTTGTATCAGGGGTGCCTGTGTGCCGATTGCCTGCGGATTCTTCGATCAGAATACAATCAGCTTAATCACCAGAAAAAAGTAAATCAATTGCTGCATGGCCATTAATGAGTCTTCTTCTATTGCCGAACGAATTGCTGCTGCCGAAACGCGAATTTTTAAAGCTGTCTTTCCGAACACAACGAATCATTACGATACACTCTTTGGGGGTACTGCCCTGCAAATGATGGATGAAGTGGCCTTTATAACGGCTACCCGTTTTTCGCGAAAGCGAATGGTTACGGTGTCCAGCGATAAAATCAATTTTACCAAGTCTATTCCAGCCGGAACGATTATTGAGCTGGTTGGCCGGATCGACCATGTTGGGAATACCAGTATTCGAATTGCCGTTGAAATTTATGTAGAAGAGATGTATTCTATGGAAAGACATCAGGCTATTCACGGCACCTTTACGTTCGTTGCCCTGGATGAAGACAAAAAGCCTATCCGCATTTTGTGAGCCATGCTGGTAATTGGTGTGAATAGCACAATGAAATTCAGAGCCATTACAACCCTCAAAAAAGCAGATACCGAAGGCCGTGTGCCACTGCATACCCTGGATCAATACGTCCGGAATGAGCTTTCCGCACAGCTAATCAATGCGATAAAACCCAATCTTACGATCACAACCGACTCGAAAACCGACGTAACGAAACGGGAGACTGTCGATTTTATGACTGAAGTGTTGCTCCTGCGCCTGGATCAATGGCAGGTTATACGAAGCCTACTTATCGATAATATAACCCTGTTAAAGGCTGCAGATCAAGCTAAGATTCGGTACGTTATCGATGAGATTGATAAGCGATAACGTTGCTAAACGTAGCAAAAAGCTGGTTTACGGCCAGAATCGTCCATTCTCTTAAATTTCCTTAAAATAGACTGATTAAACGGTTATTTTAGAGAGCTGGCTGGCTAAAGTCAGCTCTTTTTAGTATAATGCGATTTATAAGTTTACTCTAATCGTTATTATATGGAATTATATTATTCGTTTTCAGTTCTCATTGTCCTTACGGCTATTTTCTCCTATGTAAACGAGCGCTACTTAAAATTACCTTCCACAATTGGTATTATGCTGATGGCGATGCTGGTATCGATAGCACTGGTAATTACCGGTAATATCTTTCCAAACCTCTTTGCCAGCTTCTCCCGGTTTATCGCCAACCTCGATTTTACGGAAATCCTGATGGGCGCTATGCTAAACTTCCTCCTCTTTGCGGGCGCTATTCATGTTCGACTCAAAGACTTGCGAGAGCAACGAGCCCCTATTATTGTATTCTCTACTATTAGTGTTATTATATCTACCGTACTTGTTGGTTCTATAGTTTATTATATCCTGCCCTTATTTCGTTTAAATGTTCCTCTGATTCAGTGTCTTGTGTTTGGCGCTCTAATCTCACCTACCGACCCCATCGCGGTGTTGGGGATTCTGAAAAAAGCGGGTGTACGCAAATCGCTGGAAACAAAGGTGGCCGGTGAATCGCTGTTTAACGACGGGGTGGCCGTTGTTGTCTTTGTCGTTCTGCTCGAGTTGGCGAAAGGGTCGGATATTGATTTATCGTTTACAAATATTTCCTGGTTATTGATAAAAGAAGCACTTGGAGGCTTCGGTATGGGGGTTTTGCTGGGCTTCATTGGGTCGCGGGCCATGCAGCGAATCGATAGCGCTAACGTATCGGCCCTGATTACCCTGGCTGTTGTAATGGGTGGTTATCTGATTGCCCGGGCTATGCATATTTCGGGTCCGCTGACAATGGTGGCAGCTGGTCTGGTGGTTGGTAACTTCGGGAAAGCCACCCGCATTTCGGTAAACACCCGCGACTATCTGGATAAATTCTGGGAGCTGATCGACGAAATTATGAATGCGATACTGTTCCTGATTATCGGATTCGAACTGCTCCTGATTCCAAATATTACAAAATACTGGCTAATCGGCGTGATCAGTATTGCGGTTGTTTTGCTGGCTCGCTTCCTGTCTATTTGGGGGCCAACTCGAATTATTCCATTCATGCCAAAGTTTGATCGCCAAACCATGACGATTTTAGTTTGGGGCGGCCTGAGGGGCGGAGTTTCGGTTGCGTTGGCGTTATCTATTGATGAACGTCTAAACAAAAATCTGTTTTTGGCCATGACTTATTTTATTGTGGTCTTTTCTATTGTTGTTCAGGGACTTACGGTCGGCAAGATTACAAAGCCTAAAAAGGTGGTTGAGGTGGCTGAGCCCATAGGCCATTAAATACCGAAGCTTTCGGAAAGTACGGCCTATTTTTATTTTTGCAACAATGTTGCAAAAATAAAAATAGGCCGTACTTTTGTCCCATGGCAAGTCAAACACTATCATCCAATAAGCAGCAGGCAACCGACAGACGTTTGCCCGTTACGGTGCTAAGCGGTTTTCTGGGCGCGGGAAAAACTACACTGCTGAACCATGTATTGAATAATCGCCAGGGCCTGAAAGTGGCGGTGATCGTTAATGACATGGGCGAAATTAACGTCGATGCGGAACTGGTTCGTCAGGGAGGAGCGCTTTCTCACACGGAAGAAAAGCTGGTGGAACTATCGAACGGCTGTATTTGCTGTACGCTGCGCGAAGACCTGATGCTGGAAGTTGATAAGCTGGCGCGGGAAGGTCGATTCGATTATTTGCTCATCGAGTCGTCGGGCATTTCGGAGCCGCTACCGGTTGCACAAACGTTTACGTTTGAACCAGAAGCGGGTAATGGAATCGATTTGTCGCGTTTTGCCCGGCTCGATACGCTTGTTACGGTCGTTGATGCCTTTAATTTCTCCCGTGATTTTGGTAGTGTCGATACCGTTCTGGACCGCAACCTGAACGATGAATTTACCGACACCCGAACGATTGTCAATCTGTTAACTGATCAGATTGAGTTTGCGGACGTTATCATCCTGAATAAGACAGATTTGCTTAGCCCAACGCAAGTAGGTGAACTAAAAGCCATACTGCATAAACTGAATCCGAAAGCGAAACTGATCGACAGTCAGTTTGGAAAGATCGACCCGGTTCATATACTCAATACTGGCCTTTTCAATTTTGACGAGGCATCTCAATCGGCTGGCTGGATTCAGGAATTAAAAGATCAGAAAAACGGCAAGGGGCATACAGCCGAAACCGAAGAGTACGGCATTACGTCGTTCGTTTTTCGGGATCGGCGACCGTTTCACCCCGTTCGTTTCTGGAACTATCTGAACGAGAATTTCCCGGCTGGTATCCTACGTAGCAAAGGTCTGTTCTGGCTGGCTTCGCGCCCAAATGATGCGCTCAATTTTAGTCAGGCTGGAGGTAGTCTTCGCGCTGAGCATGCGGGTGTCTGGTGGGCGTCGATGCCTTTCAGTGAGCGGGTTCGCTACGGTTCGTTTTTGCAAAACCGACAGTCGATCGAAGCACGTTGGCACAAGCGTTTTTGGTGATCGTCAAAACGAGCTGGTGATTATAGGGCAGGATTTGAACCACCAGCAAATCACAAAAGAATTGCAGGACTGTTTGTGTTCTGAACTGGAACTGAAACATATGGAAACAGGGGGAAGCTTCAAAGATCCTTTCCCCGAAAGCATGTAATGTGGGTTGGTGTGTATGAAGTATGCTATAAGATCTATGATGTAATGTTTGTATGCCATATATCATACTTCATACACACCTTCGGTCTTGTTGCGGGAGGGAGAGTGTCTAAAGGCTTCTGATGCGGGTTTGCCCGCTTGATTGGGTACTAGTTGAATGCCAAGCACTCCCCTCCGCCAAAATTATCACCTGATGGGACGTATGCTATTGATTGGGCAATTATCGCAATGGGAGCTTTGGGGGCATAGCAGTCTGGCTGGTTTGGCGGTCTGTGCCGTCGCGCTTATTGGCGGATTTGCCTACGTAATTCCCCCGGCGGTGTTACGTCGATTGTTGCCATTAGGCATTAGTTTGTCAACCGGCGTTTTGTTGGGCGATGCGTTTCTGCATCTTTTGCCTGAGGCATTGGAGCGTATCAACGACCTGCAAACGGTTATGCTGGAGGTGATAGCGGGAATCCTTCTGTTTTTCAATCTGGAAAAAGCGATTCGCTGGCGGCATCATCGGCACCTGGAGACGGCTAAGGCCGTAAAACCCTTGGCGTCCATGAATTTGCTGGGCGATGCGCTACACAATTTCATTGACGGAACGCTGATTGGCGGGAGTTTCCTGATTAGCCCGGCGGCTGGTTGGGCAACAACAGCGGGCTTATTGTTGCATGAGTTACCGCAGGAAGTGGGCGATGTTGGTACGTTGTTGTTCGGCGGTTACACGATTCGCCGGGCGCTGCTGTATAATCTGCTTGCCGCCTTTACCTGCCTGTTGGGGATTGGTGTCATTCTCCTGGCCGGATTATGGCTTGATACGTATCTGAGTTATATACTACCCTTTGCCGCTGGCGGATTCATTTACATTGCGGCTAGCGACCTGATTCCCGAATTACACCGAACTCCGCAATCGGGTCGTTCGTGGTTGCAGAGCGTTTGTATGCTTGTGGGCATCGGACTAATGCTATGGCTGGCTGTTAATGAGTGAGTTTTGGGTTTATAGTTTTCCTGTTTAGGGTTTATAGTTGGCTGACGCATAATACTATCTGACGCGTCAGTCAACTATAAACTGAAAACTATAAACCACAAACCTACAGCCCCTTCGCGCGTTCGAGTGCCTGTTGGGTTTGCTCCTGAATTTGCTTGATGTTAGCCAGGAACTCGCGTTGCAGATCGCGCATCTGATCGGCGGGTAAATCTTTGGTGTCGTTATTGTTATGATGGTGGTGATGATGATGTTCACCGTCACCGTGTTCATGGTGTTCGTGTTTCATGCCGGGCACCTCCACCAGATTCGCTTCCCACTCTTCGAAGGCGGTTTTCAGACTGTCCAGCGATTGGGCCGTCGCTTTCGCTTCAGGCGTTGTTTTTTGAGCAAGTAAGGTTCGGACGGAGTCGATCTGATCGATAGAGGGTTCCAGCTTTTCCTGAATGTCGGTTGCTTCCGTATGGTAGCGGGCGGCTTCGTCGAGAAGCGTTTTGTCGGCTTCCGATTTCCCGGAACACGCAACCAATGCGCTCAATAAGCAGCCAAGAACAACGTAACGCATAGTGTTTGGAGTAGGTTTTCGGTAAATATACTATTTTATGCAACATTGTTGCGTATTTAGCCGAAAGACGTGAAGTTTCTCGGTAGAATTCGTGAAGTATAACGATCCTGCCGTACTTTTGCCGAGTCATGAGAAATGCGCTACTTTATCTTCTCCTTTTCGCGACGCTGCTACCAACAGTCAGTCAGTGGGGAACCATTGCGTATTATCAGGTCAATAAAGCCTACATCGCCCGCGTCCTGTGCGAAAACCGGAATAAGCCGCAGTTGCATTGCGATGGCCAGTGTTATCTGGCCAAACGATTGAAAGCCCAGCAGGACCGGCAGGATAAAGAAACTACCCAGCGCGTTCAGAATATCGCGCCAATCCAGCTCTTCTGCGAATCGGGTCTTCAGTTTACGTTTGGTGCACCGGCTAAAGTTGGCCAGCAACCCGTATATCGTTACGTACTGGCGCACTACAGCGCCCCTTCCAGCAGCTTACTACGTCCTCCTGGTTTGCTGGTTTAAGATGGCAGTGGACTTTTGTGGCTGTATCGTAAATACAGCCAACAATCCCATGATTATAATCTAGTCGTTAAAAACGTCTCCTGGTTTTATTAATCAATGTGTACTGACCCTGCAAAACAGGGCGGTGGTTTCCTATTTTATCCATATGAATCAAGTAAAAACAGCTATAACTATTGTCTTAGGCTTCGCTTTGGTGGCGTGCCAATCCAATTCATCAACTGGCAGTGAGGGTTCTTCGGCCGAATCGACTGAGCAGGCCACCACTAGTTCGTCGGCAATTGCTGATGTAGAAAAACAAATCATGGCGGTTCACGATAGCGTAATGCCTGCCATGAGCGACCTCATGCGGCTTCGTAAACAGATCAATCAGCAATTAACCGAACTGGATGCTAAACCTGCCTCAAAAGAACTTACGCAACGCAAAGAGCAAGGCCGGAACCTTACAGCGGAGCTGACCAAAGCCGAAGAAGGTATGATGGCTTGGATGCATCAGTATAATGGTGATACGTTAAAAACGCTGAGTGAAGATAAAGCGCTGGACTACTTAAAAGACCAGCATCAGAAGGTAAACGCGATGAGTCAGTTAATGCGGAAGAGCATAACCGATGCCCAAACCTATCTGAAATAAGTATGCGATCGATCCAGCTTTTAGTGTGCCTGATTATACTCGCTACGTTCAGCGGGTGCAGTTCGGCGGATGTGAAACTACCCTATCTGGGTGAGCCGGAGATGGCTAGGAAAGTGGTTGATGGAAAGCAAGTCGAAGAACAGGTGTATCCGACTATTCCTGATTTCTCCTTTACCAATCAGTACGGCGAAACGGTAACTCAGAAAGACGTTAGCGGGAAAATATACGTAGCGGATTTCTTCTTCGTGACCTGCCCGACCATTTGCCCGATCATGAAAAAGAACCTACTGAATGTGTACAAAATGTACAAGGACAATCCCGATATCCGCATCCTGTCCCATACCATCGACCCCGACCACGATACGCCTGCCGTATTGAAACAGTACGCGCAGGATATGGGCGTGACGGGGAAGATGTGGCAATTCGTTACCGGCGATCGGGAGAAAATCTACGACATTGGCGAGAATCATTATCTGGTTACGGCTGGTAAAGATTCAACCGCACCGGGCGGTTATATGCATAGTGGCGCTTTTGTGCTGATCGATAAAGAAAAGCACATTCGGGGTATGTATGATGGTACTACAGTGGATGGTACTCAAAAGCTTATCCGCGACATCAATGTGCTGCGGAAAGAATATGAGTAACGCTCGTTATTGATTTCATCGCTAATGCGGACACTTGTTCTCTATATACTGCTGTTTGCCACACTGCTGCCAACGCTGAGTCAGTGGGGAACAATCGCGTATTATCAGGTCAACAAGGACTATATTGCCCGCGTTCTGTGCGAAAACCGGGGCAAGCCTCAACTGCACTGTGATGGGCAGTGTTACCTGGCCAAACGGCTGAAAGCCCAGCAGGACCGGCAGGATAAAGAAACCACCCAGCGCGTTCAGAACAGCCCTGTTCTGCAGTTATTTTGTGAAGATCATCTGGCGTTTGCCTTTGATCCCGAATGGATATTGTTGCAATCTGCTGACTGCATCGACTATCAGGTTTCGGCTTATCAATCGCCATTGATGAGCCTTTTCCGCCCTCCCCGACTATAAGTCAGACGGCATATTTTGCCGCACGAACAGTACGCTCATAGCAGACTGTCTATGAACGTACTACGTTATTTTTTCTGACTTAAACGAATCAATAGTGAAAACTTATAAGTTGTTCACAGCTCTCTGTCTATGGGCTGTGGTAGCTCTATGCGCGTCAGCTCAGACGGGCACAAAAGGGCTTGTTTTTGATGCACAAACCAAAGAACCGCTGCCAGGTGTGAGCCTGACAACGCCGGACGGTAAATCCGGAGCGGTTACTGATGCCAATGGTCGTTTTTCGTTACCAGCCACTACGTCGGAACTGACGGTATCGGCGATAGGCTACCGGAAACGTAATGTAGCCGTCATCGGTAGGCAATCGGTTACGATCGCGCTTGAACCTGCCATTGAAGATCTGCAAACCGTGGTGGTGACGGGCAACCGGGAAGCCGCGCTACGTACTGAAACGCCGATTGCCATTTCAAAGCTTTCGCCCAAACTCATCGAAGAAACCAAGCCGACGAGTATTTACGAAGTCATCAATAAAACGCCGGGCGTATTGATGGTGAACCTCAATAACGAACAGCACATGATGGCAATCCGGCAGCCCATAACGACCAATGCCTATTTCCTGTACATGGAAGATGGGGTGCCGATCCGGCCAATGGGCGTTTTTAACCACAATGCCCTGCTCGAAATGAATCAGTTTACGGTTAGTTCGATTGAGGTGGTCAAAGGGCCGGTTGCCTCTGTGTATGGGCCAGAAGCCGTAGGAGGGGCCGTAAACTTTATTACGCAGCGACCAACGGCGGTCCCGACGGCCCGGCTGGGTATTCAGGTCGATCAGTGGGGCTATCAGCGGCTTCAGGTAGGAGCGGGCGCGCAACGGGGCAAATTCGGGATTTACGTCGGCGGCTTTGTCTCTCGTCAGCGCGATTCCTGGATGGCCAGTTCCGATTACGATAAATCGTCGTATTTCACCCGGCTCGAATATGCCTTTACGCCCCAAACCCGGCTAACCGGTACGTTCTCCTACAACGATTATAACTCGCAAACCAGCGGCAGTGTAGACAGTACGGCTTTTTTCGCCCGAAACTACGTCAGCACAACCGATTTTACGTATCGCAAAACAGAATCGCTACGTAGCCGCCTGACGCTTGAGCATGACTGGAAAAATGGAATGGCGCAGACGTTTGTTACGGCTTTTCTTCGTAGCAATTCGGTTGGTCAGAATCCGACCTATTCCATCCGATGGACAACAGGATCAGCTACGGCTACGGGCCAGATCAACAGCAACGATTTCAGGAGCTACGGTTTTATCGCGCAACATACTCAGCGGTTCCGTTTTCTCAACAGTAAGCTAATCGTGGGCGCTACGCTGGATTTGTCGCCCAATACGTACTATGCGTATCAAACAGAACTGGCGGCCGAACTACGACCCGATAAACGATCGGTGCTGAAATACACCCAGCTTCGGGAGCGACCTGATATTCAATTGTCTAACTATCAGGCGGACATTCATAATACCGCTACGTATCTGCAATATGATGTTGAGCCACTGCCTAAGCTGCGGATTTCGGCCGGGCTGCGCTACGACCGGATGGCTTTTGATTATACCAATGCGCTGGATCAGAGTTCGGGCAGCAAGTCATATAGTCAGGTGACGCCTAAAGTGGGGGCAACCTACGATTTGGGCGAGGGCAAAGGCCTCTACGCGAATTTCGCTAAAGGGTTTTCACCACCGGCGTTGACGTCTATTTTCCTGAAACGTACGACGCCTGCTCCGTCGGGAGATTTGTTCTACTATAATCTGCAACCTGCTCAATTCGACAATCTGGAAATTGGTGGCTGGGCGTCGCTGCTACGTAACAAAGTGTATGTTGATGGCGCCATCTACCAGATGAATGGCCGGAACGAACTGCTCAATATTCGGCAGCCGGATAATTCTTACGATTACCAGTCGGCGGGTAAAACGCTACATCGGGGTGTTGAACTAGGCGTTACGTATCGACCATCGAAGCAGGTGTTTTTCCGACTGGGCGGCACCCATGCCATCCACCGCTTTGTTGACTTTACGCTTAGTCAGCGGGCGTCCGATGCTGTTCAGCAGGTAGACGGAAAGGATATGCCGACAGTCCCGCGCTGGCTCTGGAATACGGAAATCAGCTACTATCCGGGTTGGTTTCGACACTTCCGGGTATCGGCCGAGTGGCAGCATGTAGCAGGATGGTATCAGAATCAAATCAATACGGTTCGGTATGGCGGTTATGACGTTGCAAACGTTCGGGCGGGTTATCAGTGGAAAGGTTTTGAGGTATTTACCAACGTACTGAACGTAACGAATACGCTCTTCGCGACTAATGCAACCCGTGGTAACAACAGCACTGATCGCACGACCTACACACCGGCTGCTCCGCGCACGTTTGTGTGTGGTATCCAATATACGTTTTCGGGAAAATAAAAACAGTTGGGAGCGAGCTTGCTCGCTCCCGTAAATCACTCATAGACTATGATTTATGCCATTTTGTTGCCCATGTTATTGGCCGTTTCTGACGTAGTGCCAGTGCCTTCGGCGGTGGTTTCTAATCCTCAATCTAGTGCGTCGACACCCCGTCTGACGACCGATGCGGCTGGTAATCCATTACTAAGCTGGGTTGAAAAAGGTGAACAGACGAGTAAATTTTACTACGCCCTCTCCACGGACGGCGGGCGGACATTTGGCGAAAAAAAACTGGTAAAAACACCGGCCACATTTTCGACCCACGCCGAAGGAATGCCTAAAGTGGCGGTCAAAGCAGACGGAACCGTTCTAGCTGTTTTCGAAGTGCAGCAGCCCACGCCCGAATCGCGGTTTGCTGGCGATTTGCTTTACACCCTGTCGACGGATCAGGGGAAATCGTGGTCAGAGCCTATTTCGGTTCATCAGGATACGTCGCCGGGGAAAAAAGCTCGTCCAACAACCCGATCGTTTTCAGATGTTACTCGCCTGCCCAATGGTGAAATCGGCATTGTGTGGCTCGATGAAAAACTGCCGAATCGGGAAGGGCGCCCAGTTCTGTTTGCTCAGACAACCAAAGGGGCTGGTTTCGGGTCGGCTACCGTAGTGGATGACAATGCCTGCCAGTGTTGCCGGACGAACGTGTTTGTGGATGCAAAGAAAAACATTCATCTAACCTACCGCGATCTGCTACCGTCGACTCAGAAAGGGGAGATCGCATCCCGGGATATCAGTACGGCGGTGTCGACAGATGGGGGTAAAACATTTGGCAAACCGCAGCCGGTATTTGCGGATCATTGGCGCGTCAATGCCTGTCCGCATGCCGGACCCGTGGTGGCTGAAACAAAAAACGGCATGGCCGTAACATGGTTTTCGGGGGTAGACAATTCGGCTGGTGTTCGGTTGGCTCAGCTAGGGGTGGGGCAGCTCCTGTCGATTATTCCCACGACTCGGGCCCGGCATCCCTACGTAACGGCAACGGCCGACCAGCTTATCTGGCTGTGGGACGAAGCGGTTTCTAAAGATGGCTCGGGCGAAATGGGGTCATTTGTTCAGCGGATTGGATTTCGAATGGTGGCCGGGCAGGAAGCTAGCCCAGTCCGTTACGTAACGCCTGAAACGGTCGATGCAACGTACCCGACAGCACTGGCAACCGAAAAAGGAATTTTGATGGCGTATGAACAGACACAGGCTGGCCAGAAAACGGCCATCGTCACGCAACTGCTTCCCCTGAAAAGCGATCATGATTAAGAACGATTTTAGGGAGCGAGAAACAAACGTAGCGTGAAAATAGAACGGTGGGTAATTCGTTATGCATATGACTGAATTGCTCACAGTTTGCGATTGTAGCCAGTTTTAGTCTCTATGAATTAGGCTAAACTGGTAGGAATTCTACGGTTTTGATCTGACAATGGCTACCAGATCAAGATATCGATCAGTAATGCTTCCGGCGCTTACTGATAACCGCAACGTAGCGCCATAAACCAACGTATTATTTATAAAGCAATCAGGGAGATTCACATGAAAAACTACTTCTTCGTCGCTGTCTTTTCGGTATTGATCAGTGGTCTGATCATCGTTGCCTGTAATAGTGTCAATCCGTCCGTAGAACCGGAACCTGTAGGGTCGTTATCCCTGGCGTTCGATAATGTGGTAGGGAGTCAGAATCTTGCGTTAAATACCGGTACGTATCAGAATGCGGCTGGCGAGTCGTTTTCGGTATCCAAATTCAATTATTTTGTGAGTAATATCCGATTGAAAAAGGAAGATGGTACGGAGTATACGTTACCCCAGAGTAGCAGTTATTTTATGGTCGACGCCGAAAAACCTGATTCGCAAACCATGACATTAGCCAGCATACCGGCGGGAAATTATACGGGTATTACGTTCCTGGTTGGGGTCGATAGTGCCCGTAGTATGGCTGATATTAGTTTACGCACGGGCGTACTTGATCCCGCGTTAAACGATGGGATGTACTGGGATTGGAATTCAGGTTATATTTTCGTGAAGCTGGAAGGAAAATCAGCATCGGCACCCGCAACACAGAACAATACGTTCTTCTACCATATTGGTGGATTTGGCGGAGGAGGTACCAAAAAGATCAATAACCTGCGTACGGTAACGGTTCCGTTTAATGGAAACCTAGTAAAAGTTGATCCGTCGGTTAAACCGCAGCTTCGATTAAAGACCGATATTCTCAAGCTTTTTAATGGGCCGACCACATTAAGTATTGCCCAGAATCCGTCGGTGATGTTCGATACGTTCTCGACTAATATAGCCGATAATTACGCCAGTATGTTTAGCTACGAACAGATTCAGGCGAACCTATGACGCGTCAGACGATCTATACGATCAAATATATTGGACTTGTAGTTAGTCTGCTCCTGTTTGCACTGGCGGTTTCCTGCCAGACGAAAAACGGTGGGAATGAGCCAACGCCAAACCCAGACACAACCTCGACCAATCCAGGTGGGGTTGTATTTAATCCAACTGCTGTTCCATTTCCTCAACCAGCCAATTTCCCCATCCCAGTCTATAATCTCAGTCAGAATCCGCTTACTACGCAGGGAGTGGCGTTGGGCAAGGCGTTGTTTTATGACCCGCAATTGTCGCGCGATAGCACGATTAGTTGTGGATTCTGCCACCAGCAGTTTGCCGGATTCGCTCATTCAGACCACGCGCTGAGTCATGGTATCGACAGTAAATTTGGTCCTCGGAACGTACCGAGTATTCAAAATATGGCCTGGAGCCGCGAGTTTTTCTGGGATGGTGGTGTCACCGATCTGAATACGTTGTCGATTGCTCCACTGACCAACCCAGTCGAAATGGACATGAAGTTTGCCGACGTATTGGCGCGTGTTCAGCAGAGCCCTAAATATCCGGGTATGTTTACTGCCGCTTTTGGATCGGATACGGTTACGACGGCACGTTTTCTAAAAGCGATAGCGCAGTTTGTGGTAACAATGGTGTCGGCCGATTCGCGCTATGACAAATACGTACGGAACGAGTCGGGCGGGACGCTTACGTCGGATGAGCTGGCGGGGCTTACGTTATTTAAGCAGAAATGCGCCACCTGCCATGCCATGGATTTATTTACGGATTATAGTTACCGGAACAATGGCTTGCCCGTTGGTAGTATAAATGATCAGGGCCGTTTTATTATCACGCAGAACGAAGTGGATAGGTTAAAATTCAAAGTGCCTAGTCTGCGGAATGTTGAGCGTACGTTTCCCTATATGCACGATGGCCGTTTCAGTACGTTAGAACAGATTCTGGACCATTACACATCCGGTGTGAAGGATAGCCCAACACTCGATCCATTGCTGAAAGCAGACGGTCGGTTAGGTATTGCTATGACAGATACCGAAAAGAAACAAATCATCAGCTTCCTCAAAACCCTTACCGACAATACGTTCCTGACCAACCGGAAATTGAGCGCCAACTAGAACCGCCGGGCGGCCCGGCAGGATTTAGCTGATTTAGGGATCAATCAGAATTTGTTTTTGACTCTCTGAAACGTCCTACTGCTTAACAAAATCAGTTTTATCCAAAAATCAGCTAAATCCCGGTTTAATGGCTGTGCTGAAGCTTGTGCTGGCGGATATTGAAGAGATGAGAGATCACCAGACCAGCCGAAGCCAGATAGCCGATGTGCTCGAAAACGGGATCGACATCTTCCAGGAAAATAGCGACTGCGAACAGGGTTAGAAAACCCCACAGCGCTTTTTTGATAGCCGGAGGAGCGTAGTGACGCGTAGCAAAATAAACCGCAACAATGTTGACCCCAATAAAAATATAGTCTAAGCTCAGGTAGCCAAATCGTAGATGTTCGTCCTGAAGCAGGGCCGTCGACATCAATAAGACAGGAGTAATCAGGCAATGAATGATGCAGAGTACCGATCCTGTAATGCCGACATAATCAGCTTTGCGAGAAAGAATAGTTGTCTTCATGAACTAGTAAAAAGTGCGGCCGTATGAAGAGCCGCACTAATCCGTAACCCTCTTTTATGCAACAAAGTTGCGTAAGGTTTACGTTTAATCCAATTACTTGTTCCAGGAATATTATTCTTACTTAGTTCGCTTTCGTTAAGAGCGTGTATCCCATGAGTTTACCGTTCTTGTTGTAAGTCTCCGATTTAATATCCAGGATCTGATTATTGGTCCGGTAGCTCACGACGCGCATGGGTTTTTTAATGGTTATACCCATGACTCGATTCTCGAAATTCATGTCGGCGGTCACTTTATACGTATCGAACGTACCAGCTGGCGTGGTTACCGATTGCTGCCCTTCTACCTGGCGGTTCGTCATGGTCATGCTCATGGTTGCCATCGTATTACCACCGTTTAACAGGTCGGCATCCATCTGACCATCCGACAGCTTTTGGCCAACACTTAGTTTTCCCGGATACGTTAGCTTGTTTGTTTTCAGCTTCATTTCCATATCCTTCATGTTGCTCTGCATGCCCAGCGCCATCCCCGAAAGGTCGGCAATCAGCTCATCGCCGGTGCAGGTGTAATGAACAGGATAAGGATCACGTTTCTTGCCGTCCTCGTCTTCAAACTGCGCCACAATATCCATTACGGTTGAACCTCCTTCTTTATGGACATCTTTAACCTGATAGTTTATTTTACCGGTTAGTTTGTCTTTTGGACTGAACGTGCTCATTTCGAAGCTCATGCCGGTTTTAAAGGCAATGCCCATGCACTCCTGAGCCTGAACAGCCAGAGACGTAGTAACGAACAGTAACGTAGTAATAACTGTTTTCATAATACAGGATAGATCAGAATATGTATATGAAAACAAATGTAGAAGAGACGTTGATTATTCATTACACCTTTGAGTAAACGGCGTGATACGTAGCCTGGATGTCAACATCCGGGTAGGCCGAAAAACAACAACCTGAGGAACAGAATAACTGGAAAATGTACTTTTACGCCCAGACCATACTCACCACACCGAGCAGCATAATGAGTTTACAGAGATTACTGAGATACCCAAAATCGCGCCGGGTGTCGGCTACAACCAATCGGTAGGTCAGCCAGATAATCGGGATGAGTAGAATCAGGAAAATAAAGCCAAGCCGGAGATTACTAAGCGAATCGGCGATGAGAAACATGCTGAGAATAAACGAGCCGATCAGTACGTAGAGCAAGTATTTTGTCCGACGTAATCCCCAGACGATCGGCAACGTCCGGCAACCAAACCGAGCGTCGCCACGTACATCCTGCATATCTTTGATAATTTCGCGAACGAGTGAAATACCAAACGAAAACAGGGCATAGATGAGCAGCATTTCGGCGTTCTGCCGATAGTAAACGGCCAACACAATAAGTGATAAAGCGGTCAGGAGCGATACGACGATATTCCCGATAAAGGGCTGACGTTTTAGATGAGACGAGTAAAGCCACAGCAAAGAAGCCGAAATAACATCAGTTAAAAAGACCCATTTGCTGAGATACAATCCAATCAGACAGCCAATTACGTTCAGCAACTGATGCGTACCAATGGCCACCCGACGTTTCAGGTAGCGACCAATAATAACGCGTTCGGGTTTGTTGACGAGATCGATTTTTATATCGAAATAGTCGTTGATAATATATCCGGCTGCCGCAATACAAACCGTCGACAGCGAAAGCAGCCAGATGGTCGGGTCGGTGAGCAGTTTGGGCCAGGCTTCGCGAGGACCTACCAGCACAATACGGGCCAGAAATTGAGTCAATACCACAATCAGCAAGTTCTGCACCCGGATCAATCGGAGAAAGCCCAGAGCGAATGCCGAAAAGGGTATAGGCTGGCGCGTAGTCATGGCGGTTTTTTTACAAAAGTAACGGTTTTCTATAATTAGATAAGACGGGTATGTAGGGGAAATTGAGGATCAATTGTCTTACTAAAAAGCTGACGGACCAGGTGGCTGTTATCAAATCGTATGCTGTTGGGATTCTTTTCGTATCGGTTTGGTGTTGTTCGAACAAATCGATCCCGGCTCATTAGGGCTTATTTCATGAAAATCGGTATTGTATGCTACCCCACCTTTGGGGGCAGTGGCGTTGTCGCCACCGAATTGGGTAAAGCACTGGCAAAAAATGGCCACCAGATTCACTTTATAACCTATCAGCAACCTCCTCGACTTGATTTCTTCAATGAGAATGTTTTTTACCACGAAGTAAATATTCCCGCGTATCCGCTCTTTCAGTACGCACCCTACGAGTCGGCGCTGGCCAGCGAAATGGTTAACGTAGTGACGAACGAAAATGTTGACTTACTGCACGTTCATTACGCTATCCCGCACGCATCGGCGGCTTATATGGCCAAGATGATACTCCGTTCGCAGGGACGTAACGTACCGGTTGTAACAACGCTGCACGGAACCGACATTACGCTGGTTGGTAAAGATGCGTCATACGAACCAGTTGTTACGTTCAGTATCAATGAATCGGATGGCGTAACGGCGGTTTCCGAAAATCTTCGGCAGGATACGTACGCTCATTTTAAGATCCGTCGGGACATTGAGGTAATTCCTAACTTTATTGACCTGACCCGTTTCCAGCGTCAGCAGAAGGAGCATTTCAAGAAAGCCATTTGTCCGAACGGCGAAAAACTGATCGTTCATACGTCCAATTTTCGACGGGTAAAACGTATCGATGACGCCGTAATGACGTTCTATCATGTTCAACAGCAGATTCCCGCCAAACTGTTATTGGTAGGCGACGGACCCGAACGGGCTCGTATCGAACGACTTGTGCGCGATCTGGGCATTTACGACCAGGTTCGTTTTCTGGGGAAACTGGATGCCGTTGAAGAAGTATTGTCGGTAGCCGATTTGTTTATCATGCCTTCCGAGAACGAAAGTTTTGGGTTGGCGGCCCTGGAAGCTATGGCTTGTGAGGTGCCACTTATTACGTCTAATGCGGGTGGACTGCCAGAATTGAATGTGCAGGGCGTAACTGGGTTTATGAGTCCGGTTGGCGACGTAGCGGATATGGTCAAAAATGCGTTATATGTATTAGATGATGACCATCTGCTCGAATTCAAGGCAAATGCACTGGCGCGGGCAAAAGAATTCGAGTTATCCCGTATCTTGCCACTCTACGAGGCTTATTATGAGCGGGTACTGCAGGAAACCCGGTCTATTGAGAAAGTTATTTAGTGAATGGTTACTGTTTTTTAGTTATGTATAGACTACGTAACAGAAAGATACAACCTCAAACTGTAGACTAAAAACGCATGAATCCAAACATACCGCAAACAGATCGGAAACGCGTTGTTATTGTTGGCGCAGGTTTTGGCGGGCTGAAATTGGCTCGTAAGTTGTCCCGCAAAAAGGAATTTCAGGTTGTGCTGATCAACAAGCACAACTACCACGAATTTCAGCCTTTGTATTATCAGGTGGCGACGGCCGGACTGGAAGCTAACTCTATTCTGTTTCCGCTTCGGGCGGTGTTTGGCGATAACCCCAACGTTCATATTCGGGTAACTGCCGTTACGGGTGTCCGGGCTGCCGAGAAAACGATCGATACGGAGCTTGGGCCTATTACGTACGATTACCTGGTAATGGCTACGGGAGCCGAAACCAACTTTTTCAATCAGCAGAACATTATTCAGAATGGCCTGGCGATGAAGTCGGTGGCCGAAGCGATTGCTCTTCGGAATCGGATGTTACAGAATTTTGAAGATGCGTTGAGCGTCGTAACCGACGATGAAAAGGAAGGGTTAATGGACGTAGTGGTAGTGGGTGGTGGCCCAACGGGGGTAGAACTCTGCGGAACGCTGGCCGAAATGCGACGTACTGTATTGCCCAAAGATTACCCTGAACTCGATTTTAAAATGATGGATATTCATTTAATCGAATCGGGGGGAGAATTATTAGGGCCGATGTCGGTTCAATCGCAGGAACACGCGCTGGAGTACTTGCAGGAACTCGGGGTGCACGTGCGATTGAATACGAGAGTAAAAGACTTTGACGGACGTATTGTGACGATGAACGACGGTTCTACGTTACGTACCAATAATCTGATCTGGACGGCGGGTGTTAAAGCAAGTCCCTTAAACGGTTTACCGCCAGAAACGCTTGGTCGGGGAGGACGCGTGATCGTTAATCGCTACAGTCAGGTTCAGGGCTTCACCGATATATTTGCCATTGGCGATGTAGCCTTGATGACGGAGGAGAAATGGCCCAATGGTCATCCCCAGATTGCTCAGCCTGCTATTCAGCAGGGATTGCACTTGTCTAAGAATCTTCTTCATCTGGTTCGTAATGAGTCGATGACCGAGTTTACGTATCATGACCTTGGAACAATGGCTACGATTGGCCGTGGACTGGCAGTAGTCGAATTGCCATTTCTTAAATTTCAGGGATTTTTTGCGTGGCTAACTTGGTTGTTTGTGCATCTAATGGCAATTGTCGGTGTTAAAAATCGACTCGCTATCTTTTTGAACTGGATGTTTAACTATCTGACTTACAGTAATTCACTTCGTCTGATTATTAAACCACTAATACCCAAAGGGAGTGTTCTGGCCATGTCAGAAAAAGTGGCTGATCAGTTAGAGGTCAGTAAGACATAACCAAGATGGTAAACTTAGTTTACCATCTTTAAAACAACGGATTTGTTTTCGTTGTAGATTTGCACAATTACTTTTTTTTGTCAACGTATCTGCTTTATGGAATCGACTACTGAGAAGTTGCAAACAATGGCCGGTCATGGTAAAACCCGGCCTAAAAATAGCGGCACTAAAAAGCTATTTGATAACCCAATACTGGAAGCTCTTTCGCGCACGCATATTATGGTCCCCATTTCAATGTGGTTGGTCCTGTCTACGTTTTTAGGCTGGTATGCGTTTACGTATACCGATATGAGTACAGGTAAAATTGCCGGATTATTTGCGACCGGTTTGCTTGTATTTACCCTCTTTGAATACGTTTTGCACCGTTATTTATACCATTTGGCACCAACAACACCCAAACGGGCCAAAATTCAATATACGTTCCACGGTGTTCACCACGAATATCCGAAGGACAAAACTCGTCTGGCTATGCCGCCCGCACTGGCTATTTTCGTAGCTGGTGGTTTCTTTGGCTTTTTCTTTTTGCTGATGGGCGAAGCTGCTTATGCATTTTTCCCCGGTTTTCTGGTAGGCTATTCGGGCTATCTATCCGTTCACTTTATTGTACACGCTTACGCGCCACCTAAGAATTTCTTTAAACAGTTGTGGATCAATCACAGTGTCCACCACTACAAAAATACTGAAAGCAACTACGGTGTTTCTACGCCAATCTGGGATTACGTGTTTGGGTCGTTCCAGAAATAAGACATTTTGTTTGGTCCAGTCAATGGTTCCATAACAAACCGATTGGTTAATTCGTGAAAAGCGGTGCTGACTTATTCAGCACCGCTTTTTTTGTTGGTATCGTCATTAAGATGATCAGTATTTTTATGAGGTATTCGGAATAATGAACTATAAAAATCATTATTTGCCGCACTAAATTCCGATATTAGCGCCTGTATAACCTGATTATTATGCAAAATTATCCTCTACTTAAAACGGCCAGCTGCACAATTGCTCTCGGATTGAGCGTACTGGCTGTACAGGCTCAGTCCTTATCGGGCTTTATTCCGGCCCGGCAGGAAGCCCAAACAAAACTTGAAACCGAATTTAAAGCCAAACAATCGCCAACTGCTTTTAAGCAGCACCTTCAGAAGTTAAGTAGCGTTCCGCATATTACCGGCTCTAAAGAGAATGAGCAGGTGCGTGACTACATTGCTGAAACCATGCGTAAAGCGGGCTGGCAGGTCGATATTTATCCCCACGACGTATTACTACCCAAAGGTCCGGGCGAGATTGCCGTCGAACTGGTTGAGCCTATCCGGCAACCATTGAATATTCGTGAATTTCTGTTTAAGGAGGATAAATACAGTAGCGACCCCCGGCTAACTCCTGGCTACAACGCCTGGTCAGGCTCCGGCGACGTAACGGCTGAGGTTGTCTACGCGAACTACGGTCGGAAAGAAGATTTTGAGCAACTGAAAGCGCTGGGCATTTCGGTGAAAGATAAAATTGTTCTGGCCCGGTATGGCGGAAATTTTCGCGGTTATAAAGCGCAATGGGCGCAGGCCGCCGGTGCGATTGGCGTCATTATCTTTACCGATCCTGCCGATTCGGGGTATATGCGTGGACTGACGTTCCCTGAAGGGCCTTATTACAGTGAGAGTGTCATTCAGCGTGGCTCGCTGTTAACAACACCGTATACGGGCGACCCACTAACGCCAGGCGAAGCAGCTTTGCCGATGGATGCCAAAAATACGCCTAAGCGCCTGGATCAGAATGCCGTTGGCTTGCATAAGATTCCCGTAACGCCTTTACCATACGGGTCGGCTACTGAAATTTTGAAGCGAATGACGGGTAGCAAGGCCGTTCCATCCGGCTGGCAGGGAGGCTTGCCGTATACGTATCGTCTGGAAGGGGGGAAAGACCTGAAGGTTCGGTTGATGGTAAAGCAGGAAAATGCGATTCAGCGAATTTACCAGGTGGTTGGTACGTTGACTGGCGCTGAATTTCCCGATGAATGGATCATTGCCGGTTGCCATTACGATGCCTGGTCTTACGGGGCTACTGACCCTAACTCTGGTACGGCCATGCTGCTAAGTATGACCGAATCGTTGGGCAAACTGGCAAAAACCGGACAGCGCCCCCGCCGTACCATTAAGGTGTGCCATTGGGATGCCGAGGAGCCCGGCGTTATTGGGTCGGCGGAGTGGAGCGAGCAATTCCGGGATGAGTTAACGCAGAAAGCAGTAGCGTATATGAACTACGATGCCGCTGTGTCGGGACGGGTGTTCGGGGCCAGTGCATCGCCATCCATGAAAAAGCTAATTATCGAAGCGACGCAGGCTGTTCAGTATCCTGATTCAAACAAAACGGTTTACCAGCACTGGATGGGTCAGAAAGCCGAAGTTGGTTCAACCCGGGTAACGGGCTCCTCGGCGCCAGCTGTATTGTCTGGCGAACCTAGTATTGGCAATTTAGGCGGAGGTTCGGACCATATTGCGCCCTATATGCACATTGGCATCCCGTCGTTGAGTGCTGGTATGAACGGGCCAACGCTTTACCACTCCCAATACGACGACCTTTATTTCTACGATAAATTTGCTGATCCTACGTATAAAATGGGTCCAATGATGGAGCAGGTTGTGGGAACAATGACGCTTCGACTGGCTAATGCCGATCTGGTCCCTTTTGATGTGGCCCGTTACCCGGCCGATCTGGCTATTCACCTGAAAGCGGCTGAAAAAGCAATAAAAGCCTACTCGCCCAATTACTCCATTGAGCCGATGCTGGCTGTGGTGGCTGATCTGAAAAAAAATGCGGATGCCTGCGAAACCGCTCGGCAGACGTATCTGATAACGGGACGTACTGACAAACTGGTCGAACTAAATCGGGAGCTTCGTTTGCTGGAACGCTCGTTTATTGATCCGAAAGGCAACGCGTTTGGTGGCTGGTATCGGTCGCTTTATGCATCGTCGGACCCAAACAGTGGCTATGCTTCGTGGATGCTGCCTGGCTTCCTGTATGAAGCGTCCCTAAAATCGACGGCTAATTTGCCCGACATTGAATCGCGCTATAAAAAAGCTATCCAAACACTTAGCGAAAAATTGCTGGCATTGTCGCAGGGCATGGGATCGCCAGCTTCAGTGGGTGGTGGAAAATAGTGAAAACTAAATTAGTTTGCAGAGCCGCTTCTTGAGAAGGGCAGTTAATACGTATCAAAAACACCCAGGCCCTTTACTTCACAGAAAGGGCCTGGGTGTTTTTGATACGTATCTATGCTGATTTTGCGTGCTCGGGTTTTAATACCACTACGTCCCGGACCGTGCCGCCCGAATTGATTTTGTCGACCATTTTGTCCAGCAGGGGATTGGCCCAGTCTGGAATATATTTGTCGGTAGTCTGAATCAGCACTTTCGGAAAATCGTACAGCGATCGCCCCAGGCCGAACTGAACAGCACACCGCTTCATAGCATCGCTGATACCTCCTTTTACGGGTTCAACGGATGTACGGCTGGCACCGTCGGTTTTTTTGACAATCTCTCCTCCCGGCAAAACGGCGGTAATGGTACACAAAAAACCGCCGTCAATCTCCTTGATTTCATTCTGCCAGCCAGCCCAACCAAATTGATCGTCAAAGCGCTGCATGACACAGCGATTGGTGATGTAGGGAACAACGATAATTTTTTGACCATCTTTGGTCTGGCTCTGTACGCGCCATTCAATTTCCTGCACCGTCAGCGGAGCCGTTAATACGTTTAAGTCCATTAGAGTTGTTTACTAAAATTTATTCAAGAAGTTTCATTAGCTCATTCAGTTTCAGCAAAGCTTCGATAGGCGTTAGCCGGTTTACATCAATAGCCCGTAACTTTTCCTTGATAGCCTCTGATTTCGGATCACTCGATTCAATGATACGTAGTGCCAGCTCACGCTCCTGGGGAACAGCTTCGCGAATGCGTTCCCGATCGTTTTCGCGCCGGTGCGACGACTCTAGTTTTTTCAGAATTTCGTTGGCCCGGCTAACGATTTGACCCGGCATACCCGCCATTTGTGCTACGTGGATACCGAAACTGTGCTCAGAGCCACCTTCTTTTAGCTTACGCAGGAAAATGACTTTATTGCCCATTTCCTTCACCGCTACGTTGAAGTTCTTGATACGTGGGTTATCGGCCGCCAGATCGTTCAATTCGTGGTAGTGCGTGGCGAACAGCGTTTTAGGGCGGCAATCGGTTTTGTTATGCAGGTATTCAATGATCGACCAGGCAATCGATACGCCGTCGTAGGTACTGGTTCCGCGTCCAATCTCGTCCATCAGCACCAGACTACGTTCGCTCAGGTTATTCAGAATACTCGCCGTTTCGGTCATTTCGACCATGAACGTACTTTCTCCCCTCGATAGGTTGTCCGAAGCACCAACCCGCGTAAAAATTTTGTCGACAATGCCTACTTCAGCAACCGATGCTGGCACAAAACTACCCGATTGAGCCATGAGTACAATCAGGGCCGTTTGTCGCAACAGTGCCGATTTGCCCGCCATGTTCGGACCGGTAATAATGATAATCTGCTGCGTTTGGTCGTCCAGATAGATGTCGTTCGGGATGTATGGTTCGCCGGGAGGAAGTTGCTGTTCAATAACCGGGTGGCGACCGTCTTTGATGCTGAGGACTTTGGTTTCGGAGATGTCAGGACGAACGTATTTGTTTTTGACCGCTACGTTCGCGAACGAGGATAAAACGTCCAGTACCGACAACACACGGGCGTTCTGTTGAATGGCTCCAACGTATTCGCCAGCGGCCACCACCATCTCATTGAACATACGGGCTTCGATCTGGAAAATCTGCTCCTCGGCGTTCAGGATTTTATCCTCGTATTCTTTCAGTTCGGGCGTAATATAGCGCTCGGCGTTAACAAGTGTCTGCTTACGAATCCAGTCGTCCGGAACGCGACTTTTATGCGCGTGAGTGACCTCCAGATAATAGCCAAATACCTTGTTATAAGCGACTTTCAAGGAGCTGATTCCAGTACGTTGCACTTCGCGCTCCTGCAACTGCAATAAATAATCCTTGCCCGAATAAGCAATGGCTGTCAATTCGTCGAGTTCAGGATTAATGCCGGGCTTGATCATGTTGCCCTGATTCATAAGCGTCGGCGGGTCTTCGCGGAGTTCGGCCTCAATACGATCCAGCAGAAACGAAACAGGATTGAGCTGATCCGCATATTTTTTCAGCGATGGCGATTCATGCTGACTCAGAACGGTAATCAACCATTCTTTGATTGGCAGAATGTGTTGCAGCGACCGTTTGAGCTGCAAGAGTTCGCGGGGATTGATACGTCTGACCGCCACTTTCGATACCAGCCGTTCCAGATCGCCAATCTGTCGCAGATGATTCACCAGTACCTCCGAGAGATCGATATCGTCGGTTAGCAACTGAACCATATTTAGCCGCTCATCAATCAATGCTTTTTCTTTGAGTGGCAGGCTTAACCATTTCCGCAATAAGCGGGCGCCCATAGGCGTAACGGTCTGATCCAGAATCTGAATCAGCGGAACGCCCCCTTCCTGTTGAGGAGCCGTTAGTTCCAGATTACGAATCGTGAATCGGTCCAGCCAGACGTAGCGATCTTCTTCTAGTCGGGTAACCCGCGTAATATGTTGCAGGTCTTTATGTTCGGTTTCGTTGAGGTAGTGCAGAATAACGCCTGCCGCAACAATGCCGTCGGGAAGGCCTTCGATACCAAACCCTTTTAGCGATGTTGTCTGAAAATGCTGCTTTAGAAAGTTGTATCCAAAATCGTAGGTAAAAGCCCAGTCTTCGAGCGTATACGTATGGAATTTATCGCCAAACAACCCACCGAACTCAGCCCGATTGCGCTTGCAATACAATACTTCCGATGGGTTAAAGCTTTGCAACAGTTTATCTACGTAAGCTGAGTTTCCCTGCGAAGCCAGAAACTCGCCCGTCGAAACATCCAGAAAGGAGATCCCAAACTGGTCTTCACCCTTGCCAAAATGAATGGCCGCCAGATAGTTGTTACGTCTGGTGTCGAGTACGTTATCGTTGAAGGAAACCCCCGGCGTTACTAATTCCGTTACGCCCCTGCGAACAATGCCTTTCGCCTGGGCCGGGTCTTCCAACTGGTCGCAGATGGCGACGCGTTCGCCCGCCCGAACGAGTTTCGGTAGATGGGTATCGAGCGAATGATGCGGAAATCCGGCCAGTTCTTCGTTCGAGCCGCCGTTGTTACGTTTGGTGAGTGTAATTCCCAGAATCTTACTGGCTCTCACGGCATCTTCACCGAACGTTTCATAAAAATCGCCGACGCGGAAGAGCAGCAACGCACCGGGATATTTAGCTTTGATCTGGTTATATTGGCGGTTAAGGGGAGTTTCGTTTTTCTTCGATTGTGGCTTTGCTGCGGAGGCTGTCTTCACTGATTTTTGTTGAAAGGTATTAAACAAAAATAGTGATTTTTCTGGGTAAAACCGAAGATTTCGGGCATAAAGTGACGCGCTGACCGACCCTGGTCAGCGCGTCATGAACGTACTGGAATTGTATTCTTACCGAGTGTCAGGCATGATACACCAGTAATGGAACTGATGAATGAGTGAGCATTCGACCCGTAATGCTTGGTTTGAGCAGACTGTCCAGAAAATCGCGTTTACGGGTAGTCATGACCAGCAGATCGGTAGGGTGTTTGTCCAGATAATCGGTTAAGCCGTCGCTGACGGTTCGGGCTGTTACGTAGTCAATGCCGAAAGCTGATTCGCCAAATTCATGGCGAAGGTCGGCCAGCATATCATCGTTGTTAAACACATTAGGCTGATTGTCGGCATTAATATGAATCAACTGAAGGGAAGCATTAAACTCGTTCGCCAGCGTAAGCGCCGATCGTAACGTAGCGCGATCGTCTTCTTCCAACTGCGTAGAATAGGCTATTTTTTTCAATTGTAATGATTCGGTAGCTGCTGAATCGGGAACGATCAGAACCGGGCAGGTTGCCTTTTTAGCCACATCGGAGGCATAGGTTCCGGTGATTCGATCGAAAAAAGAAGTTAGGTCCCGGCGCCCTGTAACGATCAGGTCGGCCTGTACGTCATGGGCAACGTTGAGGATTTGCTCGTCGACGTTGCCGATTTGCCAGTTCGTCTGAACAGTTAGTCCGTCTTCCCGGAGTGTATTACCTAATTCGTCCAGCTGTTTTCGATTGATTTCCTCAATTTCTAGTTCCGTTTCGGGCGAAATGGAACCACCCAGGCTGGGGTCTGGCACGATGGGCAGGGCGGGTAAATACACATGTAGTAACGTTAACGTAGCTTTGTATTGGTGAGCAAGCATTTTGACCCAGGCCAGGGCGGGGGTAGTGGATTGGCTGAAATCGGTGGGAAATAATATGGTTTTCATAAAACAATAATTGAGTTTAATGGTAAATCGACAAGGCGATGATTTCGTGTATAGCGATTTGCCGAGACTTCAAATTAATTTAATACGTCGTTCGCCTACCATGTCGTTTGTCAGGTTTGCTGATGATTCTATCCGTCGTCAACTACCCAGCCGAGGATTTATCGCTACTTTTGTCGGACTACAATTCTATATGTTGAGCTATGATTGAAATCGGACGTATAAATAGGCTTATGGCATTGCGCGAAACCAGTGTGGGGTTCTTTCTGGGTGAGCCAGATTCCAGCAACCCTAATGACGATGTCTTATTGCCTAACAAATACGTTCCGGAATGGTTGGCCAACGGCGAGGAAATCGATGTGTTTATCTACACTGATTCGGAGGATCGCCCCATTGCTACAACGCTTACACCCCACATCATGCGGAACGAGTTTGCGCCGTTACCAGTGGTGTCTGTTACGCGGATTGGCGCTTTTCTAGATTGGGGGCTCGAAAAAGATTTGTTTGTGCCACACCGGGAACAGAGCCGACCCATGGTTGTCGGGCAGTGGTACGTCGTGTTTTTATACCTCGATCAGCGTACTAAACGGCTGGTAGCGTCCAGCAAAATAAGCCGGTTTTTGGACCCGGACGTGTCAGAGTTGTATGAAGGCGATGAGGTTGATCTGCTGGTCTATGAACGGACTGATCTGGGCTTTAACGTAATCATCAACGACCGGTATCAGGGGCTGCTCTACCATAACGAAGTATTCCGGACTATCCAGCCCGGCGACCGGATGCCCGGTTTTATTAAAACCATTCGCGACGATAACCGGGTGGACGTAAGGCTGCAACAGGAAGGCTTTCAGCATGTTGAACCCAATGCGCAGCGAATTCTTGATGCACTTAAAACAAACAACGGCTTTTTGCCGCTCACCGATAATAGCGATCCTCAGCTGATTTATAAAACGCTGGAGATGAGTAAGAAAACGTTCAAAAAGGCAGTCGGTACGTTATACAGAGAGCGTAAGATACTGCTGCAGCAGGATGGCATTACGTTGGTATAGAAGATAATGTAACGGCTAAGCTTGCTCATTTTTCATTGCAAAAAGTAATAAGCTACGTTGTGGGCTCAATACGTAGCGTTCGTTACGGCGAGAACGAGCCTATACTATACTGTCAACTGGTACTAATTACCGGTTTTCGACACCGCTCTAGTAACTAAAACAGGGATATTTTCTAACGTATTGAGTTAGGTTTTTAATCTTGCTAGACGGCAATTCGGGCCAGGTGGACATAAAGGACTACCTGGCCCTTGTTCATTATCCCAATTTATCTTCGTTTAGCATTCCTGCTTCCCTTAAATAGCCAGCCCACGAAATCAGGTCGTTGTAATTTCTATTTCCAGGTTCCTGACGTTGAGTGACTTATAATTCAATTTTCTGGTCGATATAGGTGAACTCATTCGCTGGCGCTGGCAAGCTATAGGCATCACAAAAAAAGTTTTTGTTACCAACAGCCAGAGACTCTCCGACTAACTCATCAAGAATGCGAATACAAGTAGTTAGTCAAACCTTTAACAAATAAAACAATGTCAAACGAAAAAGGGGAAATCCGGTTCCGGGATGTTAAAGAAGGTAATTCGCTGGAAATATTGCTACCAGCAGGGCTGACGTCCAAAGAACTGAGCAAGATTACGTTAGGTGATCTGATCGGTAAATTTAGACCTTCTGGCTGTGGTGCCTGTCTGTCAGGGCAGCACTTAATTATTAGAGAGCGATTTGAACGGGTATTACCCGTAGATATTACAGCTGGGAAAGTCCATATGTAACTGTACGACGCTTGCTGTCGAAGAAGCAAGCGTCGTCTTTCTGCTTAAACGACTCATGGACAATACAAACGAAAAGTTAGGAGTAGGACTACTCTATAATGCCTCACTGCCTGAATATCTGGAACATAATATTGAACAGGTTGACTACATTGAGATTATTCCTGATATGTTTTGGTCCGATGAGGGGCGTAACGCGTATCCGCGTTTTGTTGATCTTCCTCAGTGGAGGCATCAGTTGAACTGGATGGCCAAACAGGTGCCATTGGTTGCTCACAACATTGGCATGTCGCTGGGAACATTGAATTACTTCGATAAAGGGTATATTCAGTTTATGAAAGAAATGAATGAAAGCTACCGTTTTCGTTGGCATAGCGATCATCTTTCTTTTATCAAACTACCAACCAAAGGCCCCCATGACCATAATGCAGGTATTGCTATTCCTGTACCTTATGACAAGGACTATCTGGCTATGCTCCGTGAAAAGATCAGTTTTATAACTGAACAGATAGAACTCCCCTTTCTGATTGAAAACAATGTCTATTTCGTCGAATACCCCGATCAGGATTATTCGGAAACAGACTTTATTAATCAGTTAGTTAGCACGAATGATCAGGCTAATATTCTGTTGGATATTCATAATCTATACGCCAATTCGGTTAATCATAAACTGAAAGCAAGGCAGTACATCGATGAATTACGAATGGATAAGGTAGTCGAAATGCATATAGCTGGTGGTAATGAGATGGGAGGGATGTATATGGATTCGCATGCTGGTCCGTGTCCTGATGAAGTATGGGAGCTTTTGGATTATGCCGTTAGCAAGGCTCCCAATTTGCGGGGCATTACGTTTGAATTTCACGAGTCTTATTTCCCGCTTCTTCGGTTCGATGGTTTGAATAAGCAAATAGAGATGGCGAAGGCGATTTGGAATAAGTACACTCTTCAGCCATACTATCATGAACTCGCCTGATTTTCAGCTTGCGTTTGCCACGTTGATCGCATCTCCCCAGCTATGTAAACAGGCTATTGCCGATGAACCATCGGTATTTGATCAATTTGCACTGACGGAAAAAGAGAAGACCAGGCTGCGGTCGGTGTTAAGGCAAAAAGGAATGTCTATATGCTGCTCGCTGTATCGTATGAATCGAATAACACCGCTCTATACCCAACTTACGCAAACGGCTACCTTACTGGGCGATGAACTGATTACGCTGGCCGAAGAGTTCTGGGAGAGCTATCCGGATTCGTCTCTTCAGTTCAAGGAAGAAGTACTCGCATTTGGGCAATTTCTACTGGCCAAGCTAGAAGTGGGGACTCTAAAATTCCCTTATTTACAGGAAATCTTACGGCTCGAACTGGCGATTAATGAGCTTAGTTACACACCAGCCATTATTGAGAAAACGGTCCACTTCGACTATGACATTGTCGCGATCCTGCTAGCAATGGATAGAGGTACATTGCAAACCGAAAGGTTGCAAAAAGTTCAGGTTGCCTACAAGGTTTATCTGGAAGAACAAACGTTGAAACTAGCCCTTCTTTAATCGTTAATCTGGTCGGCCAGTTTGTTAATATCGTTGCTGATTTGCTGAATAAAATTGAGCTGTTCGTTTAGGAGCTTGTCGTCAGCCGAAATACTTGTCAGGCCAATGGCATCGGCACTGGCGGTTTTGAGCGGGGTTTCTGAATTACCCTGGTCGATAGGATGATCGAGTCGACGTAAAGCCTCATTCAACGAGAAGAGCGCCCGTTTGACGGGACGAATGACCGTGGTTGCATAGGTTTGGGTTGGTTCGTTGACTAGTGTTGACGTAATGGTGGCTACGTTAGCGGATAAAATATGATTCAGCACCACAAACTTATAAATCGTACGCTCGTTACGTTGCTTGTGTTTCGGCTCGGAGACCATTCGTTCGAAAGCCGCGGCCAGGTTGGCCGACGTTACGTAGACATCTTTGCGAGCCAGTTTGTAGTCAACCACCGTAACACCCTTGCCCGATAAAATGTCGAGCAAGAGCTGCACATACCGGACATTGGCGGCTAGCGTATTATGGAGTGGTTTGCTGAGGAGCTCCGATTCCCATCGCGGAAAAATTAGGTAACTGGCCATGAATGAAATGATTCCGCCCAGAATCGTATCCAGCAGACGTTCTTCGGCGGCACCAAAATAGCTGATGCCTAGAAAGTTGAAAAGGATCAGAATAAAGGGGGTCAGACAAATGACCATCACGATGTAGTTGACTCGCTGGGCGCTGTAGGTACCAATCATAAACAGAACCATCAAAACAAAATGGGCCGTCTGGTTCGGTATAAGCCGTAGAATGGCAACGCCAATCAGGCCACCGGCAAACGTACCGATAATCCGTTCGATGTTACGTTGCTTGGTCAGACTGAAAGCGGGTTTAAGAATCACTGATATGGTTAGCAGTACCCAGTAGCTATGGTGGCCGTAGTCCAGAAATTTCGTGACAACAAAGCCAACCAACATGGCCAGCGCTACCCGAACCGAATGCCGAAATACGGACGATTTCAGGCTCAGATTATCGACAAAAGACTTTATATCAATTTCCTGGTGGGACACAAAACGCCCGTATTCCAGGTCGTCCAGCGACGTAGCACTAGTGTGCGGAGCGGCAACGTGGGCCTGCATGGTGGCCAGTCGCTGGCTTATGTTCCGCAGGCTTACCAGAATCTTTTTTAACACCAACGTACTGCCTTCACGATCGCCAAGATGATCGATTTCCTCTTTGAGCTTATTTAGAGGATGTGTAAAATCGATTGGTTTGCGCGACGGAACAACGGATTGAACCGCTAGTCCAATATGATCGAGCTCAGTTGATAGCCGACGTATCAGTCGGGCAATGGTGTTTAGAATTCCTGTGTGCCCAAATCGTTCGCGTATGGCTGCATAATCGTAATACATCGTTACGATTTGTTCATACAGATCGACAACATCAACAAACAGCAGGACCAATAATCGGCTTCTGTTGGTGGATTCGGCCACAAATCGTCGGCTTTTGAACAGCAACTCCCGCACTTCGTCCTGTTTTTCACTGACCGTTACCTGTTGCGTAACCAGTCGTCGGTAATCGACGTCCAGATCGGTGGCGGTGTTATAAAAGTCGGCTTTGATCGTCATGAATTTGGCTATTTCATGAATGCATAACCCTAGAGCCTGCTGCGATGAGCGGTAGGGTTGAAGCCGTGAGGCCAGCAAGCTAAAAACAGTATACCATACTGACCCTACCAGAATCAGAAGAGCCTCCCGAACTATCCCCGCTGCGTCGAGTGGACGGTCGAGTGTCAGGATCATGATCAGCAGCGCTGCCGTTCCAACAGACGTAGCGCGGTTTCCATACACGGCCAGCATCGAAAACAGGAAGCCGAAGAGCAGAATTTCCAGGCCTAGCGTATAATCGTTCATCCGGGCAAACCCGGTCACGATGGCGACGACGAAGCCAGAAGCCACGGTGGCAAACATACCATTACGTCGGTGCTGAACCGGGCCGGGCGCATCGCTCAGGCTTACACTGAGCGCACCCATCGACATCGCCATTCCCATCTGAAGCTGCCCAAGCTGAGCCATCAGCAGTGACGGCAACAGAATAGATAGCGTAGTACGCAGGCCGTTGGAAAAATACTGGCCAGATAGAAAATAGTTGACTTGCCGAGTCCGTCGATTCATGAATTATGCCTGAACGATTCCTGTTTTACGTTCGCCGATTTGTTGACGCCACATCGCGTAGTAAAGGCCCTTCTGGGCAACAAGTGCGTCGTGGCTGCCCGCTTCTACAATTTTACCTCTTTCGAGCACGAAAATGGTATTGGCGTGCATAATTGTTGACAATCGGTGGGCAATCAAAATGGTAATCTGTTCATGCATAGCCGATACGCTGCGAACAGTAGCCGTAATTTCTTCTTCGGTAATGGAGTCCAGGGCAGACGTAGCTTCGTCAAAAATAAGCAGACGCGGATGCCGTACCAGAGCGCGGGCAATGGACAATCGCTGTTTTTCTCCGCCCGACATCTTTAAACCGCCTTCGCCAATCTGCGTATCGAGTCCTTTTTCCGAACGAGCCAGCAAATGGTCGCAGGCCGCTTTATCCAGCGCGTCGAGGAGGTCTGCGTCGGTGGCGTCTGGTTTAACGAAAAGCAGATTTTCGCGAATGGTTCCCGAAAAAAGATGCGTATCCTGCGTAACAAAACCAATCTGCCGACGCATAGGATTGAATCGAATGTCTTTGGTCGAGATGTTGTTATAGTAGATTTCGCCGTCAACGGGTCGGTAGAGACCTACCAGTAGCTTCACCATCGTAGACTTGCCCGATCCCGACGGACCTACAAAGGCAATGGTATCGCCCAGCGTTGCTTCAAACGATACGCCGTCGATGGCATTCTGATTGGCTCCCTTATGCCGGAACACTACGTCCTTAAAGCGTAGCCGGTCAATTGGGCCCACTTCAATCGGCGATTCCGGGTTACGTTCAATGGGTTTCTGCATCAACTGATCGAAATTGTTCAGACCCGCTTCTGTTTCCCGATAAGCCAGAATGATATTACCCAGCTCCTGAAGCGGATTGAAGATCGATACAGAAATAAACTGCATGGAGATCAGCTCGCCTGTGCTGAGTGCGTTGCGAAAAATCAGCCATAGTAACGTAAATAAAACGGATTGTTTGAGTACGTTGAGCGTAGTGCTTTGCCAGAACGACAACAGTCTGACTCGCTTTACTTTGAACATTTCCAGTTCGAAAATTCGGCCTGTCTGCTCTTTCAATCGCCGTATTTCTGGAAACGTCAACCCCAGGCTTTTAATTAATTCAACATTGCGGAGCGATTCGGTTATGACACCCGACAATAGGGCTGTTTCCCGATTGATTGACCGCTGTGTTGTTTTGATCTGTTTACTGAGCAACCCCGTTAAACTGCCCAGCACCAAAACACCAATCAAAAAAACGGGGATCAGCGCCCAGTGTTTGGTGATGGCATACCAGATCAAAAAGCCCATGCCAACGATAGACGAAAACAGTACGTTTACGAATGAATTGACGAATCTTTCCGTATCGGTACGTACTTTTTGCAGGATAGACAACGTAGCGCCACTACTCTGGTCGCCAAATTCCTGATACGACAGACGTAACGTTTGTTTGAGACCATCGTTAAAAATATCCGTACCAAATTTTTGAACAACCAGACGAGTCAGGTATTCCTGAAACGCTTTGGTGATATTCGACAAAATAGCTACCCCAATTGCCAGTCCCAGCAGTTTTAGAACGCCATTGATTTTTTCCGAGTCTGTTTTTGAGCCTGGGTTGGTCGCATATTCGTCGATGAGTTTTCCGAAGATAACGGGGTCAATCAGCGCCAGAATCTGTGCTACGCCAGCCAGTAGTAACGCCAAAGCCGCTAAGCCCCGGTACGGCTTCAGGTACTTCCAAAGAATAGCCATAGGCGGAATTAAGGATGAAGTATGATGTAGGGTGTATGACGTATGATGTATGAGGTGGGATGTATGAAGTATAGTCCTGTACACTCCATATATCCCACCTCATACGTCATACGTCAACTTCTACTGATCTAGTTCCTGAATGCGAGCCAGGTGGCGGCCCCCTTCGAAGGGGGTGTCTAACCAGATCTGAACAAGTTTCAGGGCGGTTTCTTCCGACATCATGCGTTCACCAATGGAAATCACATTTGCATCGTTATGCTGACGACCCAGGCGTGCCGATTCTTCGTTCCAGCATAAAGCGCATCGAACGCCTTTTACCCGATTAGCCGCTATTGCTTCGCCATTACCTGAACCGCCTAATACTACACCACGTTCTACCTCGCCAGCAGCAACGGCTTCAGCAACCGGACGAATAAATTTAGGGTAATCGACCGATGGTGTTTCGGCATACGTACCTTTATCGACAACGTCGTGGCCAAGGTCAGTTAGAAATTTTTTAATGGCTTCTTTATAGCGGAAACCGGCGTGATCAGAACCTATGGCGATTTTCATAGCGTAATTAGTAAGTGATTAATAACACTCAAAAGTAGTAGAATCGTAGAGTATGTTGAATCCTTAATGAACGAAACTTGTTCAGCAACATGGACGCCGGTATCTTGCACCGACTTTCGGTTTGAAAACAACCTGTTTACGAAATGATCCCAGCTACTAATCAGCGGCCTCACGCTACCGTACTGTTTATTTTTGGTGGAAGTGGAGACCTCAATCTGCGCAAACTGACTCCCGCGCTCTACAACTTATTTATCGATAAGTATTTGCCTGAAAGCTTTTCCGTAGTTGGCATCGGACGAAGCAACTATACGGACGAAAGTTTCCGTGAGCGCCTTCTGGAAGGAGTGAAAGACTTTTCTCGGCGTAAAGATGGCCCCTGGGACGAATTTGCTCCTCAGATCTCGTACTTACAGATGGATGGTGGTGATGAAGCCGCATACTCAAAAATTACGGATTTCGTCAATACGAAGAAAGAGGAATGGGGCGAAGATCCTAACGTATTGTTCTATCTGGCCGTGGCTCCGCAGCTGGTACCGGGTATTGCGACCAATCTGGCAAAACTTCCACTCTGTGGCGACAAGACGCACGTTCGGATTGTGGTTGAGAAACCGTTTGGCCATGATTTGAAAACGGCTCAGGAACTCAACGCACTGTTAGGGGGGCTGTTTGCCGAGGAGCAGATTTATCGAATCGACCATTATCTCGGTAAAGAAACCGTACAGAATATTCTGGCGCTACGTTTTGCCAACTCCTTGTTTGAACCAATCTGGAACCGTCGTTACGTGGAGCATATTCAGATCACGGCCGCAGAAACGGTGGGTCTGGAAGGCCGGGGAGGATACTATGAAGGATCGGGCGCTTTGCGCGATATGATCCAGAATCACCTGCTTCAGGTGCTTTGTATGGTCGCTACAGAACCGCCAATTAGCTTTGAAGCGAACGAAGTTCGGAACAAGAAAGTAGATGTGCTGAATGCGATCCGCCGAATTCAGCCCGACCAGGTAAACAACGTAGCGGTTCGGGGCCAATATGGTCCGGGTAAAGTAAAAGATAAAGAGATTCCGGGTTATCGGGAGGAAGAAGGAGTCGATCCTAACTCGGCTACCGAAACCTTTGCTGCCGTGAAGCTATTTGTCGATAACTGGCGCTGGGAAAACGTACCATTTTACCTACGTACCGGCAAGTCGATGCCCGAGAAAACAACGGTCATTACCGTGCAATTCAAACCTGCGCCAAACTATGCCTTTTCGGCAGAAGCAACCAGTACATGGCAGGCTAACCGGTTAATTATCAGTATTCAGCCTGCGATGGATATTCGCCTGCGTTTCCAGGCAAAACGTCCCGGCCAGACACTGGCTATTGATCCGGTTGAAATGGTATTCAGTTATAAAACGGCCTATGATGGCCAGGAGCCGGAAGCGTACGAGACGTTGTTGCTGGATGCTATGACGGGCGACGCTACGCTGTTTATGCGCGCCGATCAGGTAGAAGCCGCCTGGAAGGTGGTAACTCCGATTATTGAAGCCTGGGGTAGCGAAACACCTACCGATTTCCCCAATTATGAGCCGGGTTCATGGGGCCCTCAGGCCGCTATAGACCTGATCGAGAAAGACGGTTTCGAGTGGACGACCAAATAAAGTTTGAAAGAGTTTTCAGTTTATAGTTTTCAGTAGCTTGCGCCAGATATGTGCTGATGCGTTAGCTACTGAAAACTATAAACTGAAAACTATAAACTTAAGAACTGAAAACGCTTCCTAATGCAACTTATCATTACCAAGAATCCTACTGATCTGGCAAAAACGGCCGCTGATTTTATCGCAAATCGGATTAAAGACGTATTGAAAAAGCAGGACCGGTTTACGATTGCCTTGTCGGGAGGTAGTACGCCTAAAGCGCTGCATGAACTGTTGGCTAAATCGCCTTATCGTGAGCAGATTCCCTGGGCGCAATTACACGTGTTTTGGGGCGATGAACGCTACGTCCCAATCGACGATGAGCAAAGCAATGCCGGGATGGCTTACGATACGTTGCTAGGCCATGTTTATACGCCTGAAGATCAGATTCATGTATGGCGTACCGAGTTGGAGCCAGATGCGGCTGCCGCTGATTACGATCGTGTCCTGCACGAGTATTTTGGGGAAGGTAATGACACAACATTCGATTTGGTGTTGCTGGGTATGGGCGATGACGGACATACGCTGTCGCTGTTTCCCGGCACCGAAGTCGTTCATGAGAAAATAGCCTGGACAAAGGCTTACTTCCTGACTCAGCAGAATATGTATCGGCTGACGTTAACAGCCTCCATTGTTAATCGGGCGGCTTGTGTCCTATTTCTGGTAGCGGGTCCTAAAAAAGCCGAACCTCTGAAAGAAGTGCTGGAAGGAGATTATAATCCCGACAAATACCCATCACAGGAAATCAAGCCAGCCGATGGCGACTTAGTCTGGATGGTTGATGAGAAAGCCGCTGCTTTGCTTAATAAATAATCTTACGCTGTAGCCGGGATGCCCACGTCCGGATAACTGAAGCCTTATTTTTTACATAGTCTAACCGAGTTAGGCTGGTACTAATACAACAGCCCTTGGTCGACGCCAAGGGCTATTTCTTTTTGCGATCGTGTTGATACAATAGATAGATAAGTTAATGATGCATCTGTTAAACGCTCTTTCTGTTCTGTCGTTCAATGTCGTTAATTTTTGTTTGCGACATACCGCCTTGCTCTAGTATTTGTCCGATAAAGCTGCTCTTTCCTTCTATGTATGCATCCATATCGTACGGATGTAGGTCGGCCAGTTGTTTTTTCAGCAAGGCATATTCATTTACCAGGACCGGGTTATTTCTCAACGCATCTCTGAGAATCAAATGGTTTTCTAACGAAGGAGATCCCGAAACACAGCAATATAGATGGTGACGAGGCCATTTCCGGCTAGTTGGCGTGATAGGAGTGTAGTCGGTCGTAGCCGAAAACGCATACCGATCCTGAATGCCAAGGTCTCCGCGAAATACGTAGCCTAAGTCGGCGAGTTTGGGGATGATCTTGTTGAACTGGCTTACATCGTCAATAATAATGTCAATATCTATGACTGGTTTGGCGGCCAGCCCAACAACTGCTGTACTGCCTACATGTTCTATACCCAGAATAAGCCCGCTCAACTGAGCCTCAACTATCTGTTTTAGCTCGTCAAACTGAACCGGCCATTCTGGATCATAGTCAAGAACTGCTATTTTTTTCATGGTTAATTGACTACATGAATTCGATACAAGTCTTAATATAAAAGCCTATCTAGCTGTAAAAGATCGCTAGATAGGCCTTACGTTGCCTATGGGTCTGATAAAACTATTCGTTAACTAAATCCTAGTTTTTCACGCACACGGGCAATGGTTTTACTGGCTACTGCCCGAGCTTTTTCTTCGCCAGCCTGTAGTTCGGCTTCCAAGGCATCGGGGTTGTCAATCGTATAGTAATTGTAACGCTCCCGCTCGGTGGCAAATGTGGTCAGAATAAGCTCATAAAAAGCTTTCTTGGCTGTGCCATATCCATAATTTCCCCCTTTGTAAAGGCTACGTAACTCTGCTGTTTGCTCGTCACTGGCGATTAACGAATAGAGCTGGAACGTAATGTCGGTATCTGGGTTTTTGGGCTCTTCGAGTGGGGTAGAGTCGGATTTGATTTTCTTGATGACCTTCCAAAGCTCATTTTCGGGCAGAAAAATGTTGATGTAGTTGTTATACGACTTACTCATTTTCTGTCCATCAATGCCCGGAATAGTCATCAACCGATCATCGATCCGGGCTTCTGGCAACACAAACACCTCGTCGTCGTATTGCCGATTGAAGGTGCTGGCTATATCGCGCGTCATTTCAATATGCTGGCGCTGATCTTTCCCGACAGGAATAATTTCTGCATCATACAGCAGAATATCGGCAGCCTGCAGTACCGGATACACAAAAAGTCCCGCGTTGATATCCGACAATTTATCCGACTTCTCTTTGAATGACGTAGCATTATTGAGCATCGGGAACGGTGTAAAGCAGTTCAGATACCAGCATAATTCCGTATGCTCAGCCACGCGCGATTGCCGCCAGAACGTATTTTTAGCCGTATCCAGTCCAAAGGCCAACCACGTAGCCGCTACCGCCTGAATATATTCATTGCGGGTTGGTCCGTCTTTCAGGGTTGTTAGTGAGTGAAGATCGGCAATGAATAGGAAAGACTCATTACCGGGTTGTTTAGATAGCTCAATGGCGGGTTTGATAGCGCCCAGAATGTTGCCCAGATGTGGCCGACCACTGCTTTGAATTCCAGTTAATATGCGTGACATAATGTTAGTCTATAGTTTTCAGCTTATAGTTTATGGTTTATAGTTTATGGTTTATACGGGGCCGCCCGAGCGGTGGCTGACGCGTAAGCAAGTATCTGGCGTCAGCCACCGCTCGGGCGGCCCCGTATAAACCATAAACTATAAACCATAAACTGGAAACTGAAAACTGAACCCTGAAAACTATTTTCCTTGTGCTTCTACTACGGCAATGGCTACCATATTGACAATTTCGCGCTCCGATGAGCCTAACTGTAGTACGTACACGGGTTTGCGAATGCCAAGTAGAATAGGCCCGATAGCATCGAAACCAGCTGCTTCCGACATTAAGTTATAAGCAATGTTGGCTGCCGACAGGTTCGGGAAGATAAGCGTATTGGCCCCTTCGCCTACGAGTTTGCTAAACGGGTGATTTTGCTGAAGTAATTCTGTGTTGAACGCCAGGTGAGCCTGGATTTCGCCATCGACAACCAGGTCAGGATGTTTCCGTTGCAGAATCTCAACTGCGCGATTCATCTTTTCCGCATCCTCGCCTTTAGCGCTACCGAAGTTCGAATAGGTGACCAGCGCAATACGAGGTTTGATGTTAAATCGCTCCACCGTTTTAGCGGTCATCTCCGTGATTTCAACGATTTCTTCGGCTGTTGGATTGAAATTTACGGTGGTGTCAGAGAAAAATAGCGGTCCGCGCTTGGTCAGCAGGATGTACATACCGGCTACTTTCTGTACACCCGGCTCTTTCCCAATCACTTGCAGGGCAGGCCGGATGGTATCTGGATAGCTACGTGTCAGACCCGATATAAGTGCGTCAGCTTCACCTGTTTCGACCATCATGGCACCAAAGTAATTCCGGTAATACATCATTTTCCGGGCCTCGGTCGCGTTTACTCCTTTCCGTTTACGCTTTTCGAAGTAGACGTTGGCAAAGCGCTCGATCAGCTCATTTTGCTCCGGGGCGCGGGGATCGATGATTGGAATAGTACCCAGGTCCAGGCTATTATCCTTGATGATCTGCTGAATTTTCGACGTTTCTCCCAACAGAATAGGATAGGCGATGCCTTCGTCGCGAACTTGTTGGGCTGCCTTTAATACTTTGAGGTTTTCAGCATCGGCAAAAACAACTCGTTTCGGATTCGATTTGGCCTTGGTCAGAATCACGCGCGAAATCTGGTTGTCCTGGCCCAGTCGTCGAGCAAGCTGCTGTTCGTAGGCTTCCCAGTCGGTGATCGGTTGACGCGCGACGCCCGATTCGATAGCGGCTTTGGCTACGGCGGGTGCTACGGTGGCTAACAGACGAGGATCTACCGGCTTTGGCAGAATGTATTTCCGGCTGAAGACCATGTTATCTTCTCCGTAAGCCAGGTTTACGATGTCTGGTACCGGCTTCTTGGCCAGTTCGGCCAGTGCGTAGGTCGCTGCCAGCTTCATGGCTTCGTTGATTTCGGTAGCCCGAACGTCGAGCGCCCCCCGGAAAATGTAGGGGAAACCCAGTACGTTATTCACCTGGTTAGGATAATCCGAACGACCGGTTGCCATAATGATATCTGGCCGGGAAGCCATAGCATCATCGTAGTTGATCTCAGGATTCGGGTTAGCCATGGCGAAAACGATAGCATCTTTGGCCATCGAGCGAATCAAATCCTGGCTTACGATATTTCCTTTTGACAGACCGACAAATACGTCGGCACCGACAAATGCTTGTTCTAAGGTGTTAATATCACGACTGGTTGCAAAAGGCCGCATGATATCGCCAAGATCAGTGCGGTCGGTACGTAGCGGGCCATTGACGTCAAACATCACGATATTTTCCAGCTTTGCACCTAACGCTACGTACTGGCGAGCACAGGAAATGGCTGCTGCCCCAGCACCCAGAAATACGAACTGTGCCGTTTCGATCTTCTTGCCGACTAATTCAAGCGCATTGAGCAGCGCTGCCGCACTAACAATCGCTGTTCCGTGCTGATCGTCGTGCATGACCGGTATGTTCATCTCACGCTTGAGCCGTTCTTCGATTTCGAAACACTCAGGCGCTTTAATGTCTTCGAGGTTAACACCACCAAAAGTAGGTTCAAGAATCTTGACTGTTCGGGCAAATTCGTCGATGTCTTTTGTATTTAGCTCAATATCGAATACGTCGATATCCGCATAAATCTTAAAGAGCAGCCCTTTGCCTTCCATGACAGGCTTACTGGCCGATGCACCAATGTCGCCAAGGCCCAGTACGGCTGTTCCGTTGCTGATAACGGCTACCAGGTTGCCTTTGGCAGTGTATTTATAAGCGTCGTCGGGGTTCGCTTCAATAGCCAGACACGGTTCTGCTACACCTGGTGAGTAGGCCAGAGAGAGGTCGCGCTGGGTGCTGTATTCTTTGGTCGGGATGACTTCAAGTTTACCCGGACGGCCCTTTGCGTGGTAATCAAGGGCATCTTCACGCCGGATTTTTTGCTGCATAACAGTTCGGTTGATGATAAATCGCGTAGTGCGGTTTGGAAGGCGAAGGTACGGAAAATAGATGAGCAGGATTTAGTTGACCGCTAAGAAACCAACGCTTTGTTATTATTCACTAACTCACATTTGTAGAATGTTTCGAGCGGCTTCTTCATCATACTTTAGCTGGGTAACCAGCGCTGGCAAACCATCGAATTTTTGCTCAGGACGGAGAAAGTCGCGGAACAATAGCGTCATGTGTTCGCCGTAAATATCCTTATCGAAATCAAAAATGTAGGTTTCGATAGTCTGGTACGTTCCGGCTACGGTTGGTCGGAAGCCAATATTCAACATGCCGCCATATGTCTGACCGGCATGAATGACGTCAACGGCATAAACGCCATTGGCCGGAACCAATTTAATGGGATCATCGACCTGTAGATTGGCCGTTGGATAGCCGATAGTACGTCCAAGCTGCTGTCCTTTTATGACCGTACCGGTAAGATTATACTCACGGCCCAGGAATAGATTTGCGGTATGTATGTTGCCTTCCTGAAGGGCAGCTCTGATTTTTGATGAACTGACCCCAACTTCCTCTACATCCTGGCGCGGAATTTCTTCTACCTCAAAACCATACTCATCCTGGTGCGCCTGAATGTAATCGAATCCGCCTTCTCGGTCGCGCCCAAACCGATGGTCATAACCAATGACCAGCTTGCTGGTACCGATTTTCTCGATCAGAATCTGGCGGATATACTGTTCGGAGGTTAACTCAGAGAACGACCGGGTGAACGGAATAACGACCAGGTGATTAACCCCTGCCTGCTCAATCAGTTCAATTTTTTCATCTAACGTAGTGAGCAGTTTTAGATCCTGACTATCGTTGGAAACGACCGTGCGTGGATGGGGCCAATACGTAATAAGTACCGACTCGCCACCACTGTTTTGTGCCACTTCGGTTAAGCGCGACAGGATTTTCTGGTGGCCCAGATGGACTCCGTCGAATGTACCACTGGTAACAACAGCGTTAGCAAGCGGAGAAATATCGTCGAGACCGCGATGAACTATCATAAAGTTGGAGAAATGGCTGAACGGTACGTAGTGATAAAGCTGTCGAGACTATCGGCGTCTTCAATTCGAAAATTGCCAATTCGGGTTCTGCGAAGGCTACTCATATAAGCACCATTGTTAAGCAATAGGCCCAGATCACGTACTAGACTACGAATATAGGTTCCTTTTGAACAAACGATACGGAAATCAACTTCCGGAAACCGATCGGTATTGACCTCAAAAACCGATACCGTAACCTGGCGCGATTTAATACCGCCGGGAATACCTTCGGCACTTTCACCGCGTCTGGCTTTTTCATACAAACGCTCACCGTTTACACGTACTGCCGAATAGATAGGCGGAACCTGAAGAATATCGCCCGTGAGCTTAGTGGCTGCTTCCTTTATTTGTTCCGGGGTTATTCCCGACGTATCAAACTCGGCATCGAAAGCGGTTTCCAGATCAACTGAAGGGGTGGTTTTACCGAACACGAGGGTGCCCGTATATTCTTTTTCCTGAGCCTGGTATTGATCGATCTGTTTGGTCATTTTACCCGTACAAAGTATCAGAAGGCCCGTAGCGAGTGGATCGAGCGTACCGGCATGGCCTATTTTTTTGAACTTACAGGCATACTTAAGCTTGTTGGCTACGTCGAAAGACGTCCAGGTAAGCGGTTTGTCAATCAGAATGACCTGACCGGGATCCGTCTGACCGGAGGATTGGGGTGATGCGGTTTGTTGAGACACGAAACAAAAGCAAAGAAGGCACAAAGATACGGCAAGATTCTTCCCGTGGTCTTTATGCCTCTTGAAGTATTACTGTAATACGGTATTAAATAACGTCCAGCTTAACGCCAGCTGCTACTAAGCCTAATAGAATCAGCCCTAAAATGATGCGGTAATAACCAAATACTTTAAAGCCGTATTTATTCAAAAAACCGACAAACCCACGAATGGCCAGCATACCCACAACGAATGCAATCGCGTTGCCAATAAGTAGTGTCTGGTAATCGGAAGGCTGAAGGAGCTTATAGGTTTTCAGTAATTTGTAGCTAGAAGCCGCAGCCATGGTTGGCACAGCCAGAAAGAACGAAAACTCGGCGGCCTGCGTGCGGGTGAGTCCCTGAAACATACCACCAATAATAGTGGCCGCCGACCGCGATACGCCCGGAATCATGGCAATGCACTGGAAAAAACCGATTCGAATGGCATCGGGAACCGTTACGTCGCCGTCTTTGGGTTGCCGATTCACGATTCGGTCGATGAATACCAGAATAATGCCGCCTACTAATAACGTAATGGCTACAACCACCACGTTTTCGAGCAGAGAATCGATAAAGTCATTGAGCAGGAAGCCGATGACAGCAGCAGGCAGAAAGGCAATGAAAATTTTACTGTAGAAATCCAGCATAGGTTGCCATTTCGGGGGAAACGACTGTAGGTAGCTGGGAACCTTAAAGTTGCCGGAATAAGCACTGGTCATAAAACGCCGGTGATATAGGACCAGCACCGACAGGATACACCCAAATTGAACGTCGACCGTGTAGAGCTTTGTGAATTCATCACTGGCTATGCCTGCCAGCGACGAATAAATAATCATGTGGCCTGTTGACGAGATTGGCAGAAACTCTGTTAATCCCTCAATAATAGCCAGCGCAATAGCGTGAATTAGATCCATTAATAGTAGCTAGTAGTTTATAGTTTGTGGCGAGTCGTTCATCTATATCGGACAAACTTACGGCATGGCCTCTCAAACGACAAGCCGTCTACCACAAACTATAAACCTTACTAGTTATCCCCGATAAATAATTAGGCCTTTGGTTTGGCAAGAATGGCAAAAAATTCGAGTACGAAGCCGCCCATTACCACAATTGGGCCTAAGGTTAAGCCAAGGAAACCAAAGCCGAATTCTTCCTTATCGAGACTCATAATAAAAAAACCGCTTAGAATAACGGCAATACCAATAACCATCATGACATAATTCTGACGGCCAAAGGGAAGTGCTGCTGCATTGTCGCGACGAACGGTTTCTCCGATAGGCATCCGGGTAGTTTTGGCTGCGGGAGTAGTAGTGACCGGAGCCTTCTTTGCTGGTTCTTCACGCGTTAGCGTTGCTGAACTATATGGTTTGTCTTTTGCCATGTTCGTAAGTCAGTTAGTATGGTTATGTAACCCTGAGAATCAGCCTGTGTTTTTAATTCATTGACAACAGAGCTGCTGATTGGGTTGCTAGCTATTAATATAATTCGTCCAGTGTTAAACCAAGATAACGATTAACAGCCTGGAATGTACTCAGAAAGCCAATCAGAACGCCGAGCGCTATAATCCCAATCATCAGGAACGTAATTTTCTGCGGGTCCTGAAACATGGCCAATTCAGGTAGATTATGAATAGCCAGTTGTAAACCCACTAACAGAAGTACCACCGCAATGGCACCGGCTATAAAACCCTGCCACATGCCACGACCCAGGAACGGCCTGGTAATGAAGCCGTTAGTAGCTCCAACCAGCTGCATGCTGCGTATCAGCAGACGCTGCGAATGCAAGGCCAGCCGGATCGTATTGTTCATCAGAACAACGATAATCAGCAACAGAATCAGTGCAAATGCCGACATTACAGCGTAGATCTTGGTGATATTCCGATTGATATTATCGACCAGATTTTCCTGATAGACAACTTCGAAAATGCCGTCCAGTTCCTCCAGATCCTGCTTTACCTCCTGCAATTTCGCTTCTTCGAAATACTCCTCGTTGAGTTTTATCCGGTAACTGTCACGTAGCGGATTTTCGCCCAAAAACTTCGAAAAATCTTCTTTGGTTTCGGCAATAAACTCTTTGGCTGCTTCGTCTTTCGGAACAAAGGTCATTTGAGCCGTACCGTTAGTTTTAAGAATATACGGTTTTTCAGCAATAGCTTTCGATAGCTTCGTCATCTTCGTATTGCTGAGATCTTTATCCAGAAACGCCCGCATTTCGTAATTTTCCCGGATATAGGTAACTACTCGTTTTGACTGAATAGCCAGTAGTCCACAAAATCCGATTAAAAACAATGCCAGCGTCAGACTAAATAGGATCATGCCGCTGGGATATGCACCTACTTTCTTTTTTGTACGAGCCATTCAGGGATCGTGTTAATAGAAACAAAAATAATGGTTTCGACCGTCGAGTCGCCTAAATTAAGAAAATTTAAGGTGTTACGGTTGCATGGGAGCCTGATTCCCGAATGTCTTTCCAGTAACTGGCTCTTATTTCCAGATTGGTTCAACGGATCGAATCAACACAGAACGTAGGCCTTCCCCAAAAAATTCGATCCCTTTACTCGTCGGTTTAGGAAAAATCTGGTTGGTAAGCGTTACCTCTCCATCATTGCCAAACACTTCAACCGACGACCGATCGACCCAAATCTGTAACGAAATTCGACCGTTCTGTGGTTTAAGGGGAGCTGTAAATCGACCAGGAAATTCTTTTTTGAATGATACGTTGCCCGATCGGCTGCGATCCACGTAAACCTGTTGCCTGGACGGATCGTAGCCGATAACGGTTTCGTCTCCTTTCCCTTTGGATGCTTCTTCTTTCTTTACGCGAACACCAACGCCGGTTTTTGTTGCTTCCAGTTCGAGTTGAAGACAATACGTATCGCCCAGTAGCCCATTGTTCAAAATACTTTCGTTAAGCTGTGCTACGTCGGTACCTGTCCATTGAAAACTTGTGCTGAGCAATGGTTTCAGTTCCTGAATGGGTAACTGGCGAAGTTCGTAATGAGTAGCAGGGGTAGGAACTTTGGCCAGACGAAGCTCGCGGGGCAGCGACATGGCACCCCGAAACGGACTCGTAGGAATATCGTTGGCGTATTGCAAATTATTCATCCAGCTAATACTGATGGCCCCCCGATTACCGCGTCTGGGCAAGTTATTGAACGTAACGGCCGCGTAATAATCTTTGCCCCAGTCAACGAAACGGACCTCACCCGGTTTCGATTCATTAACAAAGGCTGATCCGTTAAATCGACCAACGTAGTATTGCATACCAGAGCCTCCGGCGGGGCCATTGTTTCCCATCGACAACAAAAGTACCCACTTCCGCTCCATTGTCCCATCAACCGGCACTTCGACCAGATCAGGACATTCCCAAATGGTAGCAGGGCTATCAGGAGCCGTAAATTCACTGGCTTTGGTCCAGTCTTTCAGATTGGACGATTTATAGAATAAGGCTTTTTTGTCGGTCGGTAGTGACACGATCATGACCCAATGTTTAGCGGGTTCATACCAGAAAACCTTGGGATCGCGAAAATCTTTCTGTTTTAGATCAATGACCGGATTGCCCGTATATTTTATCCAGCTTCGGCCTTTATCCAGGCTGTAGGCCAGGTGCTGACTCTGGTTACCTGGCTGAGCTCCAGTATAAATAGCAACCATCGGTACACGACCATCCTGCCCGAAACCGCTGGTATTCGCTTTGTCAACGACGCAGCTACCCGAAAAAATCATGGTCGAATTTTCTTCGGCAATGGCTGGTGGCAGCTCCTGCCAATGGACCAAATCCCGGCTGATGGCGTGGCCCCAGGTCATGTGTCCCCAATGGATACCGAAGGGGTTATACTGGTAAAATAGGTGATACTCACCATCATAATAGACCAGGCCATTAGGATCGTTGATCCAGTTAGCACGGGCCGAAAAGTGGTACTGCGGACGGTATGGTTGCTTATAGGTAGTGTCTCCAGTGATACGTTGTGAAAACAAATCCTGGGAGGCTAAGCCAAACACGAGCAATACCACAAGGGTACGATTCATATACTAGGTTAAATCAGGCGATAATTGATAGTAATAACTTAGCAAGTTGGTAAGTATTTTCCAGCTTATTGTTCACTAAGTTATTGATTGGCATATTATTTGGCTCAGAATACCTCACGGGCGATTTTCATAATATTATCGGCTTTGCCCATCGTATAAAAATGGAGAACAGGAGCGCCCTGGCTTATCAATTCCCGGCACTGCTGAATGCTCCATTCAACCCCAACCTGGCGTGCCTGCTGATCGTTTTCGCAGGCTTCAATGGATTTTGCCAAATCCTGAGGAATGTCCAGGTGGAAAATTTTAGGTAAAATCTGTAGCTGTTTTCGCGTACTGATTGGTTTTAAGCCCGGAATAATTGGCACGGTAATTCCGGCCTCCCGGCAGCGTTTGACAAAATCGAAATACTTCTGATTGTCGAAAAACATCTGCGTAACGATATAGTCGGCTCCTTTATCGATTTTCAGTTTGAGGTACTGAAAATCAGTCTCATGGTCGATGGCTTCGAAATGCTTTTCGGGGTAGGCTGCTACGCCAATACAGAAGTTGCTGGGAGCCAGTGGTGTATCTTCTTCGTGCAGATAAATGCCCTGATTCATATTCGCAACCTGTTCGACAAGCTCGCTGGCGTACGTATACCCATTTTCTTTCGCCTTGAACGTAGTGAACGGTTTAGCTGGGTCGCCACGTAGTACGAGCGCATTATCGATACCCAGATAGTGCAGATCGATTAGAAAGTCTTCCGTTTCCTCTCTGGTAAAACCGCCACAAAGTACATGAGGTACCGGATCGACGCCAAAACGATGCATGATGGCCGAACAAATGCCAACCGTACCCGGCCGCTTGCGGGTCACAATTTTCTGAATGGTGCCGTCGGGGAGGGGACGTTCAATGTATTCCTCCCGGTGGTACGTAACGTCAATAAAAGGCGGTTTAAACTCCATCAGGGGCTCGATGTTGTCGAGCAGATTTTTGAGATTATCCCCTTTAATTGGCGGAATTACTTCAATCGAAAAAATCGGTTTGCCGTTAGCGGCTTTAATATGATCGGTAATCTTAGTCATTCAGAAAACTGCTAAACCTTTACTTGGTATATCGCTGAAGGCCGCTTAAATAGATGACCATCAGAAACTGCGATAAGAGTATGAACGTAATACAGGCTATCAACTGACCACGTTCGGTGGGTATAAACCACGAAATACCACCTGTGCTGCCTGCAAAGATGGCTAAAACTAACAAACATTTACCAGCCCAGCCCGCCAGGCCTTTTTTATTGGTAATCCTCGCCTGATCTACGTTCGATAAGAGCCCTACCCATTCGAAGCGCCAGATCATTACGCCAATCGAAGCAATAAAAAGTCCAATCAAAATAAACGTAGTGGCCATGTCAGGATCAATCGTATTATCGCGAAAACACCAACAGCCGGGCGTTAATTCCAGTGGCCGAGCCATTATACCAGGGTTGAACGCGTACTCGCGATGTTGTTGCATCGGACTCTTTTCTGACCTCATGCAATTTGGGAATGCCCCAACCGGCAAACGCGCCAACAGCGGCTCCCACCAGAATATCGCTGGGGAAATGGTAGCCCGCTTCGTAGCGCATCAGACTTGTGGTCGACGCAAGTCCAAGCATAACTACCCAGACAACTGGTTTTAGTTTGGAATTCGGGTAATAATGGCGAAAGATTTCGGCTGCAAAAACGGCTGAAGCAAAGGCAGTTCCGGCATGTCCTGAAAAAAAGGATTGCCGACCATTGGGGGCTAGTTTCGGATCGAGTGGGGCATCCGGATTATATACGTACGGACGCGTACGTAGCGCAATGTTTTTTACCGTTTGCTGAAAAAGCGTTGGCAAGGCCAATACTTCAATATACATCAAGGGTACGGTTGCCCAGCCTTTATGCCGAAACAAGGTCGGCAAAGCTAGTAAGCCCGTAGCAACAAAGTTAGCGGTCAGGGCCTGATCGCTAAGCGTAAATGCATTAGGCGACCAGTTATACGTAGCACCACGGTCAAAAGCATTCACCTGACTCCTGTCGAAACGACTCAGATCGGCCTGTGTAAACGGTTTTACCTGTTGTTCCAGTATAAGCGATGTGGCACCCGTAATACCGACAGCACCCATTAAGATTCCGTCGGTTTTCCAACTCAGCCGATATGGATTGGGCCGGAGTCGGGTTTCTGGTTGCGAAAGCGTATCCTGACTGTATGCGTGCGGGAACGTCAGAACAAGCAGGAACGAAATAAATAGACGGCGGGGCTTCAATGCTACGGTGTTTACGACGCAAATGTATGGATTAAGCAGGGATGTTTACTATAGTTGCCATCGAGCGTATAACCCGTTGGCCGAACCGCTGCTCCAGGGCTGAATATTGAGTCGGCGTCCCCAGCTTTTCTGGTTCTTCACTTCGTGTAATTTAGGAATGCCCCAGCCCACCAGTGAGCCAAAAGCAGCGCCCACCAGCAAGTCGCTGTAGTAATGCCTTCCGCTGGCATAGCGCATAACGCAGGTAGCGCTGGCCAGACCCAGGGTGCCAACCCAGACAACGGGCTTCCACTTCGATTGCGGAAAATAGTGGCGGAATACTTCACTGGTAAACACCGCGGTGGCGAAGGCTGTAGTGGCATGCCCGGAAAAAAAGGATTGTCGGGCATCGCGCGTCAGCTTTTCTTCTAATGCTACGTCGGGATTAAAGACAAACGGACGCGGCCGTCGAGACAGTGCTTTCACCGTACTTTCGACCCCATTGGAGAACAACAACGTTTCCAGATACATGACCCCAATGGTTTTCATATCATTACGCATCGGTTTGGTCGCCAGCGTAAGCACAACGGGGAGCACGGCGTTGGTGTATAACGTAGCGTCGCTCATATGGGCAATGGTCGGATTCCAGTGTTGGGTGGCACTCCGATCAAAAGCGTTAATCGTATTGCGGTCCAGGGCTGCTACGTCGGCGGCAGTGAGTGGGTCAACAGCCCGGTTGAGTAAAACAGAGGCACCAAAGGTTACAGCCCCCGTGCCAAGCAGTGCTATTTCGCGCCCTGTTTTGAGTTGGTAAGGGGATGGGAACTGGGTCGATACGCTTAGAGAATCAACAGATTGGGCTGAGCTAACTAGCGACTGTAACGTTAACCATACGAATAAAATAGGTGTTGAGCGAGTCAACCGAAATCCTGAACGCATAATGTAGTAAGCTGTTAAATGACCCGCACAACAGTGGGTACGTCGGCTAAATAAACTAATCGGCCTTCAACCTCCGGAAAACCCATATCGCGGTATAAACTCGTGAAATAACGTAACGAATCCGCCGGGCTTTTAGATTCAGAAAAACTAGTGTCGGCAGGGATCGATTCGTATTGAACCAGAACGATACTGCCATCTGGATAGTATACAACCCGGTGTGGGGCTCCATGAACCCGTTTATTGCTCAGAATGCTGCGATCCGTATCGATCCGTAACGTATCGTCAAATAAAGCCGCCAAATCCGGGTGAGAAATAATGGCTAGCAGTGCCTGTTTGATATCGTCCTGTTCCGTATGCCGTACCAACCCTTCGCTAACCAGTTTTCGGAGTGTTTTATCAAGACTGCCGGGGCCTTTAATCAGACTGAGGGCGGCACATAACTTCCGATCACGCTCGCGGGTTCGTTCGAACGTAGCGACATCGAAGACACGATCGGCTTGCCGACGTAGCTGTAAATCCTGTTTCCGATGGCCGCTGATCACGTCATCCAGCACAATTTCGTCTAATTCTACATCGATGGCCTGATGCGAGAAAGAGCTGCTGCAAAGGCTTATGTTGTAGGAGTAGAGGCCATCCTGCCAGGCGCAGCCGCAATTTCGGGCAACGTCACTATCGCGCAGAAAGGCATGGAGCCAGTGACTGATCGTGTTAGGCTGCCCTTTCCCGAATTCTTTGGCTTCACTAATGACGTAAAGCCGATCGGTTGGCCGCGTAAACGCTACGTACAATAGGTTCATATTTTCCAGAAACGTACGCGTAACCTCCTCTTCATACTGAGCGGCAATGGCTACCGGAGCGCTACGTAGTTTACTGGTAGTATTGACCGGAGCGGATGAAAGGCGGGTAAGCTGTCCCAGGTCATTTTGATGAGCCAGCATGTCGGACCGGATCGATGTCAGATCAAGCCAGATGGTGCTATCGCTAATGGGTTCAACTTTCCAGTTGGCAAACGGAATAATGACGACGGGAAATTCCAGTCCTTTCGACCGGTGAATGGTTTGTATACTGACAGCGTTACGGGCATTGCCTTCTACCGATACTTTCTGGCGAACATTTTCCCAGTAAATGAGAAAATCGCTAAGGTGACCGCTCCGCTTCTGATTAAAAGTTAATACTTCGTCCAGGAAGCGGAAGAGGAAGGGGTTATGTTCTGCCTGACTAAACAGGTCAAACTGGGCGGTTAGTCGTTCGGCCAGTTCGTAGGGGTTGAGTTGACCCAGCGCATACGGATCTAATGGATAGCCCTGGGCTGTCAGGTACGTGTAAATACCAGCCTGATCGCCTTCGGCTATCCGCCGAAGTTCTTCCGTTAACGTATCATCAGGAAAAATGCCTTGTACAACCCGGTGAAACAGATACAACAGTTCATAGCGGAGTAGTTTGTGATCGGGTTGTTGCAGAACCTGCATGATTGTCACGATCCAACGCACCGGATCGGAAAATTCCAGCGACAACGAATCGGCCGAAACCAGCGGAATCTGGCGGGCATTCAGTTCGTTGGCCAGCGCTTTCGCGTGCGATTTTTTGCGACATAAAATGGCAATATCGCCGTAGTTATAGCCATCTGCCAGCGATTTTTCCAGATGCTCAATGGTTTTATCAAGCATCATAGCGGTAAGATCCCGATCCGTAAACTCATCTTTGGCTACGAAGTCGACTTGTACGTGTCCTTCCTGGCGGGCTTTGGGCGGAGTTTTCTGATGAAATTGCTGATTAATATCGAATACGTCGGCCAGTTTGGGATGCTGGTGCTCAAATTTGCGGGCTGTAAACTCGAAAAAGTCGTTGTTGAACGTAACAATGGGTTTGGCACTGCGCCAGTTTGTGTCCAGCATTTCGTCCTGCAAATGACCGTTGAGCATATCGATCCGGTCGGCAGTCCAGGAGCCGGGATTGTGGGCTTGTTTCAGACTGTCGAGATCTTTCCGGTGCAGAGACACAATCTGGTCCATATCGCCACCCCTAAATCGGTAGATGGCCTGTTTGCCATCGCCCACGGCCAGATTAAAATGTTCAGCACCCAGCGCATTCTCAATCAGCGGCAATAGGTTCGCGAACTGTAGCCGCGACGTATCCTGAAATTCGTCGATCAGAATGTGGTTATATTTTGTGCCCAGTCGTTCGTAGAGGAAGGGTACTGGTTCCGAAGCGACAATGTTCAGAATCTTCTTGTTGAACTCCGAAATATGAACCCGGCCATCTTTTCTGAGTAGATCATCGAACTCAATCCGCATCTGCTTCAGAAGCGCGAGTTTCTGAAGGTGTGGCAACAAACAGTCGAATAAGGTTAACTGTCGGCTATTTTCTTCCCGAATATCATTGATCTGAGCAATGCAATCGCACAGTTCGTCGGCCATCCCGTTAATCAAGTCCTGGACGGGCTTCGGCGTTTTCTTTCCGTACCAGTCTCCATTGTTCAGCGCGTTGTAAACGCGGGTTCCGGCTTCTTTTTTTGCGTTTCCTTCGGCAACAGCTTTCAGATAACCGCCCACGCCACTAGCCCCGTAGCTGAAGTCAGCTTCGTCCAGACCGGCATCCGTAATCAGCTTCCAGGCTCGTTGCCCGTGGCCAACAATGGTAGCTTCTATCTGTTGCGTGTAGTCGAGTAATTGAACCCGAATGGCACGTAACGCGCTGGGCGATAGCTCCTGGGCCGCGTTAACCGATTCGTAAAACTGATCGGAGGTCAGGTTTCGGCCAAACTCTTTGAGCAGTTCGGGGAGTTGGTTCCAGCTTTTGCCTTCGGCGGCTGCGTGGGTATAGTACTCGCTCAGGATGGTGGTGATCTCATCCGTCTCGTCGGTTCCCGCTTTTTCGATCAGATTGTCGATGGCCAGTTCGAGTACTTCGTCTGTTTCCATCTCCACCTCAAACGAGTATGGAAAACCGAGTTCATCGGTAAACGCCATAACAACCCGTTGCGTGAACGAGTCGATGGTGGTTACACTAAAATCACCGTAACGGTGCAGAATAGTTTTGAAAACGGCAGCGGCTTTTTGACGTAGCTGGCCTTTTGCTACGTTCATGGCATCGCTGCCTGGCGTAACACCATGTAGTTCAACCGCCAATTCGTCCAGGAGAGGGAGCTCTTTCCCACTGGCAATGTCGGAAAGACGGTCAAGAATACGGTTCTTCATCTCATTGGCAGCCGCGTTAGTAAACGTTACGGCCAGAATATGACGGAAATAGCCGTCCTGCTCTTTGGGCCGAAGCGCCAGCTTGAGATATTCTTTGGTGAGCGTATAGGTTTTGCCTGACCCCGCCGAAGAACTATATATCTTGAACATTGGTCGAAAGGGAGAAAAGGTAACCCCTTTCTCCGTTAAAAATTATAGCGTAATCCTAAGCCTGTATTCAGGTTCAGGAAAAAGGGAGCCTGAAGTAATTCAACGTAAGCGCCCGTTTCCAGGAAAAAGGAATAAGGTTTACTGGCCGGAAAAAATTCCAGACCGGCTATACCCGACCCGCCCAGTGATAGCGCATTTTCGTATTCGCCGTTCAGACGAGGGGGGTAGTATCGACGGTTATTGATCTGACCACCAAAGCCATAGTAAGCTCGCATGCTCTCGCTTTTGGTCAAAGCCGTGTGCCATAAAAAATGCCCTTGTATGGTGAGGCCAACACTTTTATAAATACCATTCCGGTAGCTGCGGTTGGTGCCGTACAAACCACCATACGTACCAATATTGAGGTCGAAGGCGTGACTATCGCCAAAGTATTTGCGGACGTTTACGCCGGACGGTTCACCGATCCGAAAGCCAACAGACCAGTTGTTATACTGGGCGTTTGCTGTGTTGGGTGTGGCCAGCCAGCCCACTAAAACGAACGTTGAAAGCAGAAGTAATTTTCTCATAGAAACGATAGCACGCTACGTATTCGACACTAATTCAGGTTTTGTGGCTTCATCACCCGTTCCGAGCGGCAAGTCAGCTGATACGGGATAGGTAGACATAGCCCGAAGTTCCTCTAACAGCCGATCATTTTCGGTCCTGGTCCCAACTGAAATGCGTAGACAGCCGTCACATAATTTAACTTTTGATCGGTCGCGAACGATAACCTGTTTGTTAATCAGGTACTCAAAGGTTGCTTTGGCATCATCGAACTGAACCAGCAAAAAGTTAGCATCGGACGGGTGTATAAGCCGTACAAATGGCAAAGAACGTAGATTCTCAGCCAAAGTATGACGTTCAGCTAAAATATTAGTCACCATTTCGTTCTTCTCTGCTTCGCGGCTTATGGCTTCCAGCGCGAGTTGTTGCGTAGGGGCAGAGATGTTGTAAGGCGGTTTAATCTTGTTGAGAACACCGATTAATTCTTCGGAAGCAAAACACATACCCAAACGTAGTGCTGCCAGTCCCCATGCCTTGGAAAAAGTCTGTAAAACAACCAGATTTGGGTAATTGTCAAGCTCGGTTGTCCAGGAGGGCGTAGCGGCAAAATCGATATATGCTTCATCGACAATCACCAACGATTGCTCGGCTCTTTCAAGAATAGACCGGATCGCATCGGCCTGCAGCAAATTACCCGACGGATTATTGGGCGAACAAAGCCAGATGAGCTTCGTCTGGGGTGTAATGGCGGCTAATACGGCCTCCAAATCGACCTGGAAATCGGTCGTTAGGGGTACTTTAATGAGCTCAACATCATTGATATGGGCCGATACTTCATACATACCATAGGTCGGCGGCATAATCAGGATGTTGTCTTTGCCGGGCGTACACGTAGCGCGAACGAGCAGATCGATCGGTTCGTCGGAGCCATTCCCCAAAAAAATCTGTTCGGACCGAACGCCCTTGATCGGAGCCAGGCGCTGTTTAATAGCCGCCTGATGAGGATCGGGATATCGGTTATACTCGCCCTGCGACGTAGCGGACCCAAGCGGATTTTCGTTGGCATCCAGAAAAACGCCCTCTGTGCCAGTATATTCATCGCGGGCTGACGAATAAGGCGTAATGGTCAGTATGTGTGGGCGGAGAAGATTCGTAAGCGAAAACATAGTTGTAGTATTGATCTGGCAATAGATACCGGACGAGTTAGTGAGTGTTGTATGCAACGTGCTGACTATCAAGGTAGAGTCTGTCTGGGTCAAAGTCCAGTTCATTAGGCCACACTACAGTTCCATTGAAAGGCTTGGCTTGCACAAACAAGTTTTTATCCTGAAGCTCCTGGAAAATACCAATTGATAGATACGGTTTTACATCAAAGATTCTATGTTCTTCATTGGTGAACCAAAGCTCTAACATGAAATCTGGTAGTGGTTTAACCTTAGTGACTCTTGGGTTCATAGTCGGTTATTTTAATGGGTCAATAGGAAATACACGCTGGCCCAATATGGCTAATTGCCAATCGGCTAATAAGTCTTCGCGATGTATTTCGATCCAGGCATCGACTAGTTTGATTTTGTTTTTAGGAAGACTCCCTTCAAGTAAGGCTCCGTCGTTGATCGCAAACACACCCTCCATTTCTCCATATTTAACGTGAATATGAGGAAGCTTGTGTTGCTTGTTGTCAAAATAATATAATGAAACGATTAGGCCATAGAAAAGAGAAATAACGGGCATATGTTAACAAGTTACAGTTATACGGTGTGATATTCTTAAGGAGTTGGGCGCCATTGAAACGAGCGATCGTCGATGGCCCGCATGGTACACAACACTCCGTTTAGATGGTCGTATTCGTGTTGGATGAGTTCTGAAACACCCCAGTCCGTTACGTTCCAGGTGTGGGTCTGCCAGTGTTCATCCCGGTAAGACAACGTCAGACTGCGGTGTCGGCGTACACGGACGAGCAAATTCGGGAAGCTCATGCAGTCGTCCCAGAGTTCGTCGGTATCGTCGCTAACCATGACCAGTTCAGGATTGATGATGATTTGTGGATGCGTTACGTTCAGATACACCAGGCGTTTCATGATGCCGAGCTGAGGAGCTGCAATGCCGCGCCCAAACTGATATTTAGCCCGAATTTCTTCCATTACGTTGTGTAAATCGGCCACCCATTCCCGAACCAGGGGCAGTTCGGCTTCCTGCACCGGTTCGCAGGTCTGGTATAAGCGTGGGTCGCCCAGCAGCAGCAGATCAGCCAGGTGTTTCATGACAGCAGACGTTTCAGCGAGTCGACCAACGTATCGATTTCACGCTCTGTATTAAAATAATGTGGTGAAATACGGAGAGCTGCCGTTTTCATTCCCTTATTGTCGTAATCCAGAATAGCGGCTTCGCGCGGACTTAACGACGTATTGATCTGTTCGTTACGTAAGGCAGTTTTTAAATCGGCTGCTGACTTACGATCGCTGATAAGCGTAATGATGGCCGATAGACGCTCGCCCTTGTCCAGTAACTGAACACCTGGAAGCTGGCTTAACTGGTTTCTTAGCAACGTAACGAGTTCGGCATTACGGGCCGCTATAGCATCTAGCCCAACATTGAGCGCGTATCGATGCGCTTCGGCGGCCCCCAGCACCAGCGCATACGGAAACTCCCAATACTCAAATCGCCGGGCTGTTGGTAGCAGATCGTACGTATTGGCCGACTCCCAGGTGGCGCCCCGCAAATCAACGAATAAAGGGGCCAGACCGCTCGACAGTACGTTGTCGGAAACATACAAAAAGCCCATGCCTCGCGGTCCACGCAAAAACTTACGACAGGTTGCGGTTAGAAAATCGCAGTGGATCGAGGTTACGTCGATCGGTAGCTGTCCCACCGACTGACAGGCATCGACCAGATACAGTACGTTATGTTCCTGACAAAGCTGGCCTATGGCTTCCAAAGGCTGAACCAGGCCGGAGTTTGTCGGTACGTGCGTAACCGCCACGAGTTTAGGACGTAGCGTTTTAATCTTCTCGGCCATATCCTCGACCGAAACCCCGCCCAATGAATCCTCTTCAGCCCGAAGGACCTTCACCCCAAACCGCTTTTGCAGAGATAGGAAAGCGATCTGATTCGATACGTAGTCATTGACCGTTGTCAGGATCACATCGTCCCGCTCGAATGGAATGGAGGACAAGGCGCGAGCATAGGCATCCGTTGCGTTGCCGGTTGCTGCAATGTGATCGGCGCTGGTGTTGAGCAGTTCGGCGGTCGCGCTGTAAAATTGCTGAATGGCCTCTTTTTGTAAATCAGCCGCTTCGTAGCCGCCTGTTTGTGCTTCCAGTGCTATATACGTCGTGATGGCGTCAATAACGGGTTTGGGCATCAGCGATGCACCAGCATTATTGAGATGCACTACGTGTTGCGTACCGGGGGTGTCGCGTCGAATGGCAGCAAGATCAAGCATGGAATCAGAGGTAATCTCAAGCGGGATTGATTTCGTTTAAACTCGCTAATCGTAAACTTACAGCTCGTTTATGTGCGATCAGCGATTCGGCTTCGGCCATAGCTTCTACTACGGGCCCAACGTGCTGTATGCCTTCAGGCGTAATGTGTTGAACAGTAATTTTCTTGACGAAACTATCCAGCGAAACGCCACTGTATGCGCGGGCAAAACCATTGGTTGGCAGTGTATGATTTGTTCCCGATGCATAATCGCCAGCCGATTCCGGGGTGTAGTTACCCAGAAAAATCGATCCGGCGTTGATAATCTGATCCACTACGTTCTCCGCATTGCCAATGCTTAGAATAAGATGCTCAGCCGCGTAGGTATTCAGCAGATCAATAGCTTCGGCCTGCGTTTCGACCAATACAGCCTTGCTGTTTTCCAGTGCTTTGGCCGCCAGATCTTTTCGAGGGAGCTTACTCAGTTGAGTGGGTAGGGTCAGATTGACCAGTTCGACAAGACGCTTGCTGGTCGATACCAGCAAGACCTGACTATCGGCACCATGTTCGGCCTGTGAGAGTAAATCGGCCGCAACAAAAGCCGGAACGGCGGTATCGTCGGCATAAATGGCCACTTCGCTAGGACCAGCGGGCATGTCGATGGCCATTCCCTCTTTGGCCACCAGCATTTTAGCGGCCGTTACGTATTGATTACCCGGTCCAAAGATTTTATATACCTGTGGAACAGACTCGGTTCCGTAAGCCATGGCTGCTATCGCCTGTGCGCCACCGATCCGGAAGACCTTAGTAACCCCAACCAGTTTAGCGGCAAAATAAATGGCAGGGTGATTGCTGGGCGTGCATAACACAATTTCATTGCATCCCGCCAGTTGAGCCGGAACGCCCAGCATAAGCACGGTGCTGAACAGGGGAGCAGTCCCACCCGGAATGTACAAACCTACTTTTTCGATCCCGACACTACGTCGCCAGCACACTACGCCCGGCATTGTTTCGATCTTTTCAATTGGCTGTTTCTGGCGCTCGTGAAAGGTTCGAATGTTTTGATACGCTTGCCGAATGGCGTCTTTTAGTTCAGGGCTCAATTGCGCTTCGGCCTGGTCGAGTTCGGCCACTGACACGGCCAGGCCACTGGTTGTCAGATCGGTTTTATCGAACTTTTGGGCCAGTTCAATGAGGGCAGCGTCGCCACCTTGTCTGACCTGAGCAAGAATAGGAGCCACCGCAGCTTCGATCTGTTCCGTAGATTGGACGGGACGAGCTAATAAAGCGGGCCACGTAGCGCGTTCGGGGAAAGAAATAATCTTCATACAGGACGGGTCATGACAGTTTCCCTACTGAACATCAGCCGTTGGCATACTTATTCAGCAGGGCATACGTCATTGTTAATAAATCATCTTTTCGATTGGAATAACCAGAATGCCTTCAGCACCGGCAGCCCGAATGGCTTCAATATTTTCCCAGAATTCGTTTTCGTTCAGAACCGAGTGAACAGAACTCCAGCCTTCCGTGGCCAGTGGCGTTACGGTTGGGCTTTTCATACCTGGCAGGAGAGATGTGATCTGATCCAGCGCATGGTTAGGTGCGTTCAGAACAATGTATTTATTGTTTTTGGCAACCTGTACAGCTTTAATCCGGAATAGGAGCTTATCGACCAGGGTTTGCTTTTCAGCGGGAAGTTCCGGACGAGCGATCAGGATCGCTTCTGAGCGGAAAATTGTTTCCACTTCCTTCAGTCCATTGCTCAGCAACGTACTGCCCGAACTCACAATATCACAGACCGCTTCGGCCAGTCCAATGCTCGGGGCAATTTCGACGGAGCCGCTGATTTCGTGGATATTGGCCGTAACCCCCTGACTCGCCAGATACGTACCAAGGAGGTTAGGGTAGGACGTAGCAATATTTTTCCCCTCCAGGTCCTGAATACCCGACCAGTCGTTGCCACGTAGTATAGCTATCGACAGGCGGCATTTTGAGAAGCCAAGTTTATGAATAGTGTTTACCTGCCGATTGGTTTCGACCGCTACGTTTTCACCAACGATGCCCAGGTCGGCAACGCCATCTTCAACGTAACCAGGAATATCGTCGTCGCGGAGGAAAAGGAACTCGGCCGGAAAATTTGATGAAATGGACTTGAGCTTACCGGTTCCGTAATCGAAGCGAATACCACATTCTTTGAAAAGCTGGTACGAATCTTCGCTCAGCCGACCGGATTTTTGCAGGGCAATACGTAATACAGAAGACATTACTGGATGTATAATTGACGACTTTGGCTATGTGATTCACTGAAAAACAGTCCTTAGTTCGTTGATTGTGAATGGAACTAACCACTAATTAGTGGAAGGTTGGCAACTTAATTTGGGGGCAAAAGTACAGGATATGCGGGAAACGTCGGCTTAGTAGCCGTGAAGATGTCGACGATGTCGAAAAGGAGAAAGGGTTGCCCGCTGGGAGATCATGGGCGCAAAGATAGGTAATAATGAGTGGTAAATACCAGGGTATCCAGGAGAGAAAGTTAAAATTGCTCTTTAATTAGTCGGTTTTTTTGTTATATTTGTTTCAAATCAATCGGATTGCCGATTCAACGGTTTGCTGGCCAGGGAACAAAGGTCAGCGGTTTTTCACCAACATTTAGCTGCTACCTTGACATTTCAGGAATTTAATCTCCACGATGACCTTCTGGCCGGAGTGGACGCCATGAACTACTTAAAGGCCACGCCTATCCAGGAAATGGCCATCCCAAAAATCCTTGCCGGACACGATCTTATTGCCAGTGCGCAAACGGGTACCGGTAAAACGGCTGCTTATCTGATTCCGCTTCTGGATCGGATCTCTCATGCCGACCATGACCATACCAGTACACTTATTCTGGTGCCTACGCGTGAGCTGGCTAAGCAAATTGATGAACAGGTCGAAGGGTTTGGCTACTTCGTTCAGGCCAATAGCATTGCCATTTATGGTGGTGGCAAAGGCGACGACTGGGATAAACAACGAAAAGCGCTTGAAACGGGAGCCGATATCATTATTGCGACACCCGGTCGGCTTATCGCCCACATGCAGCTTGGCTATGTAAGCTTCGACAAAATCGATTACCTCGTGCTCGACGAGGCCGATAAGATGCTGGATATGGGTTTCTCCGACGATATACTCAATATCGTGGCCAAGCTGCCTGTCAAACGGCAGACCTTGCTTTTTTCGGCAACAATGCCCAACAAAATACGGGAATTTTCGAAGCGTATTCTGACTGATCCCGAGGAAATTCGGCTGGCAGTTTCAAAACCAGCCGCCGGAATTGATCAGCAGTTCTATATGGCTTACGATGCTCAGAAACTACCACTTCTGGTACACCTGATCAAAAATAGCCCTACTCCGGTGCAAAGTATGGTGTTATTTACGTCGCGGAAATCAGAAGTAAATAGCATTGTTCGGTCCCTGAATAAACTTGGCTACGAAGCCAGAGGAATCAGTTCGGATCTTGACCAGGACGAGCGGGAAATTGTGCTACGTGATTTTAAGAATAAAAGCTTTCCAATTCTCGTGGCAACCGATGTCTTATCCCGTGGAATCGACATTGATAATCTGACCCACGTAGTGAATTACGACATTCCGCGCGATGCCGAAGATTACGTTCACCGCATTGGTCGTACAGCTCGCGCGGCTACCAAAGGCACGGCCATTACGTTCATCAGCGATCAGGATCAGAATCGAATTGTGAAAATCGAGAAGCTGATCGAACGTGAGATCGAAAAACAGTCGATTACGGAAGAATTGGAAATGGGTAAGTCGCCCGTGTTTGATCCTCGCCGGTTTAGTGGGCTTCGTGGTAAGGGACGTCGTGGTGAGGCCGATCGTAAAAAAGTGGGTGAAAGCGCGTCTACTTCTGGAACGGTTCAATCGGGGGAAAAACGTAAAAATCGCCGTCAACGGGACAAGCGTAAGGTGAAAACAGAACCTGGAGCGAATGTCAATGGTGTGTTGGAATCACCTGTGGAAGCTGCTGCCACAACTGAACAAGTGCCAACCGCTCAGCCTGTTGGTCAGGAAGCAAGCAAGCCTAAACGCCGAAAGAAACGTCGTAGAGGCCCGAAAGAGGGAAAGCAGGAGTTCGTTCCCCTTGGCAATTCGCCTGCTGAACCTGCTGTAGCTGGCGAATAAATCCTACTATCCTCCGAAAAAGATTAGTCAGGAATTGCCAACCAGAACAAGCCCATTAAAGTCGTCAAACAGCAATTCAGGTAGTGCCTACGAACCAACAAAAAGCTTGGTCAGGGTGAGAATTGTCTCGTTCGCTGGATTGCATGGATAGACCCGAAACGATGTTAATGGCACTTAGTCTTTGAGTCGTACCCAGAAACCTTCTGTCAAAATCATAGTTTTGATGAGTATAGTAACTTTATCGGTAGGCATCGGTTATTTGCCTACAAACTCAACGGATTGATACTCTGTGCTTATGTCGACTGAGCATCTAAATATAAATGACTCTTCTGAACTACATTCTGATCGGGAAACACCGGCGTCATCTGAGCCTTATACATTAGTGCTGGAGTCCCTCCTTGATGCTGTCTGGGAAACGGATAAAACCGGTAGGCCAATTGGCGATTCCGCTACCTGGCGAACCTATACCGGTCAGAAAGTAGATGAATGGCAGCGTAAAGGCTGGCTAGCAGCCGTACATCCCGATGACCTTGAGCATGCACAACAATCGTGGACTGTGTCATTGACTACTCAGGTTGCCTTGGCTATTGAGCTACGATTTAGCAGGCCAGATGGCGGCTGGAGATGGACTAATCTGCGAGCTGCTCCCGCTCTGAATGAGCATGGCGTGGTTGAAAAATGGGTTGGCATCTGCATCGACATACACGATCGTAAGCAATTGGAGCTGCGGCTGATTGATGCTGAAACGCGCTTCCAGCTTTATGTTAACACCAGTTCTGATATATTTTATAAGATGAGTGCAGACTGGAGCGAGATGCGGAGTCTGAGCGGTAAAAATTTCTTATCCAGTACCGACGTACCTACGCTTTCCTGGCAGATCGACTATATTCCAGAAGAAGATCGGGCTTATGTTCAGGCAAAAATCGAACAGGCTATCACCACAAAATCCCCTTTTTCCCTGGAGCATAGGGTTAAACGACTCGATGGAACCATAGGCTGGACATTTTCGCGGGCTGTACCAGTACTGGATAATGAGGGTGAAATTATTGAATGGTTCGGGACGGCCAGTGATGTTACTCAGCATAAACGAGCGCTGGAAGGATTAGCCGATAATGAACAAACTCTACGTAGTCTGGTAGCCAGTGCTCCGTTTCCAATTGGTGTATATGAAGGCAGTGAGATGCGCATTAAACTAGCTAATCAGGCTATTATTGATGTGTGGGGAAAGGGCAATGATGTAGTCGGCAAGCGATACGCGGAGCTACTGCCGGAGTTGGAAAACCAGCATGTCTATGATCAGCTTGACCGGGTCTTTACGACAGGGGTACCTTTTCATGCCCGTAATCAGCGTATAGAGTTAACTATCGATGGAAAGCTGAAACCCTTTTATTTCAATTACAGCTTTACACCGCTCTATACTAGTGATGGCCAAGTGTATGGCGTACTGAATACGGCGGCCGAAGTTACCGATCTTATACTGGTTAAGCAGGCACTGGAAAATAGCCAGCAGCGTCTTCAGGCGGCTGTAGAACTAGCGGAATTGGCGACCTGGAGTATGGACATTCCTACCAGAACGTTTCATTACTCGAAGCGATTTATGGAATGGCTGGGTTTGTCTGAAGATAAAAAAGAACTGGATGAACTCTATCTGTCAGTACCCGAACAGTATCGACAGTCCGTTGCCAGCGCCATTGAAGCTGTTATCCTGCCTGACTCATCAGGACGATATGAGAATGAACATCCTGTCGTTAATCGTTCGACGGGGCAAGTGCGTATCATTCATGTACAGGCGCTAGTTTTTAGAGACGATGATGGTCAACCCAAGCTGTTAAGCGGAACGGCTCAGGACGTAACAGTACAACGAAAAATTCAATTAGCCCTGGAAGGCCAGGTACAGCAACGTACTGAAGAACTAACGCAGCGGAATGAAGAGCTGGCTTTTATCAATGAGGAGTTGGCGGCTACCAACGAAGAATTAATGGCGGCCAGCGAGGAAATTGCCGCGGCTAATACGAAGCTGGAAGAAGTCAACCAGAATTTGATACGTTCCAATCGCAATCTGGAACAGTTCGCTTACATTGCCAGTCACGATTTGCAGGAGCCTTTGCGGAAAATTCAGCAGTTTGGCGACCTGCTTAAATCACGTTACGCATCGGCCGGTGAAGAAGATATTGTATATATTGACAGAATGCAGGTAGCGGCTAGTCGAATGTCTGCGTTGATTCGGGATTTACTGGCCTTCTCCCGAATCTCTACGAATCAGGTTAAAACGTCGCCCGTATCGCTTGGCAAACTGGTTAGTGAAGTGTTGGATACGCTATCGATTGCCATTGAAGAAAGTCAGGCAACCATTCAGGTCGATACGTTGCCGGTTATTCCGGGCGATGGTCTACAGCTTCAACAACTCTTTCAGAATTTAATAGCCAATGGTCTCAAGTTCCGTCAGGCAGACCGCCCCGCATTCATTCAGATTAAATCCCAGCTTGTTTCAAGAATCGATCTGCCCGCGTCTATTAATCCTGAACGTCAGGTCGATATGTATTGCCAGATAGACGTTATTGATAACGGGATTGGCTTTGACGAGAAATACACAGACCGGATTTTTCAGGTCTTTCAGCGATTACACGGTAAAAACGAATTTGCCGGAACCGGCGTCGGACTGGCGATTTGTCAGAAAGTTGCTGCTAACCACGGGGGTGCAATAACGGCCACTAGTGTACCCGGAGTAGGCTCTACCTTTACGGTCTACTTACCCATGTAAGGCTGCACATAATAAAACACCGTAGTGATGCTACGGTGTTAATCTAACTTCAACAAGGTAGAAACTCATCGATTGACTGGTTAGTCGATTTCCTGAAACCTAAAAAAAGGATTGATCGGTCGTTGTTCCGTCGGGAAAGATATAATTCAGAAAACGAACGATCAACAAGTCGACATGTTTGTCAATACGTAAAAGCGAGGGTATGTTGAAGGACATCATTGCTTACGGTTGAGTTTCTACCTTATTGAAGTTAGTACATGGCTATAACCCGGTTGGTTTGCTGAACCGGTTTGGTCGATAAATCCAGCTGTTTGCGAATACTGTTCTTGGCCGACCTGACTTCTAATTCATATTTGCCATCCGCTAATTGCTCTACGTTCAGTTTGACGGCATACTTCTCGTCTTTCCGATTAAGGCTTTGACGATAGACCACCTGGTTTTCTGAATCACGAAGTAAAATGTCGACCGACGTATCGGCTGGCTTTACTACTGATACGCGAACCTGCTTGTCAATCGTTACAAAGGCGCTTGCTTCAACGGAGGTTGATTTGGGTGTTGTAGGGTCGGTCAAAACCGTTGACGTCATCAGCAGCGAAAGGGCGAGTTTACTCATTAATGGTAGCATTGTTGTTGTAGTTTTGGTGTTGTTTATCTGTTCGGTATACATAAACCAAAGTACGTGCCAATAAATTAAGTAGTTGATTGTTAGTGATTTATGTTTGTGTCTTGTTTTGGCTTATGTCCAGATACGGACAAAGTCTGTTCACAGCCGGACAACCGTAACCAGCATTGGTACTACGTAGCGTTCTCTTTACCGGGAAAGGGAAATTAACGGGTATGTATGCAGCTTTTTGAGTGTTACCTTGTCATTGATAGGACTGAGTAGCTGGTCTACAATTCCTTTCACACATGGACAACACGCGAGCGATCTGGCTGGATTATTTACGTTCTTTTATTACTGTTTTAGTAGTGGCCCATCATGCCGCTTTAGCCTATCCAACGTTCGCTCATTTTGACCCAGCACACTATATCTATTCCACAGCGCCGGTTGTAGATGACAATCGATGGGCCGCTCTGGACTTTCTGATTGGCTTTAATGATATCTACTTCATGAGCCTGATGTTTTTTGTCAGTGGCTTATTTGTCTATAGGGGGCTAGTAAAAAAAGGGGCGAAGGCTTATATAAGAGATCGATTCATTCGGTTGGGTATTCCTTTTTTAGTTGCCGAGATTGTATTGATTCCACTGGCGTATTGGCCATCCTTTTACCTGGCGACCCATTCTACTAATCTTCTTAACTTTCTTGACGATTATGTTTATCACCAGCAATGGCCAGTAGGACCTCCCTGGTTCATATGGCTATTGCTCGTATTCGATGGTGTTATCGTGCTTATTTTCAGCGTAACGCCTTCCTTTTTTACCGCCTTTGGTCATTGGCTTGGCAGGCTAAATAGACAACCTTTTCGTTTGGGGCTGATTAGTTATGGGTTAGTTGCCATAAACTTAGTACCGGTTAGTTTATGGGTAGGTCAGTATACCTGGATTGGCGATTGGGGACCTTTTGATTTTCAGTTGAATCGGCTGTTTTTCTATTTCCTGTTTTTTTTGTTGGGGAGTTGTCTGGGCGCCGTAGACTGGCAAGGCTACTTCTTTAAAGCGCAGAAGTTTCTGGGAAGAGACTGGACATTCTGGGGAGCATTCTGTCTTATTTTTTATTTATTGTTTGTGCTGGTATCACGTAGTGGCGCAATCTGGGTCAGTGAAGGTTTGTTTACACCAGTAGTTGGCTATCTGCTATTCGATGTAGCGTTTGTAGCTAGTTGCCTGTTCAGTATCAGCGCCTGCCTGGCTTTCTTCAAACAAAAAGTAAATAAGCCGCTCCAGGTCTGGGATAACCTGTCCGATAATGCATACGGTATTTATATAGTGCATTACGGGTTTGTTACGTGGCTGCAATTTGCGCTACGTTCCGCTGCTTTACCTGTTTTTCTGAAATTCACTCTTGTATTTGTCTTGTCCCTACTAATCAGCTGGTTGGTTAGCATGCTGGCTCGGCGGATTTCCTTTGTTAAACGCGTTATATAGACGTAGTACGTAAACGACTTTTGCACTAACTGCTACGTTCTTTTTGAGCGATTGGTGATCTGCACGTTATTATAGATGAAAATTTGTTTGAAAGCTCACCCTTTTGAAATAATTTTGCGCCCCTTTTTCTGAAGGAACTCCATGCTTCCATAAGGCCAGAAACTGAAGGACTCTTCTCCATTTTAACGAAACCTACCCGGAATGACTACACTCTCGTGCGGAATTGATTTTGGTACATCCAATTCGAGTATTGCCATTGATCAGAACGGCCAGATAAGCCTGGTTCCTGTAGAAAAGGAGCATGTAACGATTCCCAGCGCCCTTTTTTTTCAACGTACAAATAATAAAGCGTTCTATGGTAGAGAGGCTGTGAATTTGTTCTTTGATCGCAATCAGGGGCGGTTTATGCGTAGTTTAAAGCGCGTACTGGGTACGTCTCTCATGAAACAGGGCACGCTGGTAAATGGCATGTCGATGAATTTTGTCACCATCATTGCTTCTTTCCTGAAACACATAAAAGATAAAGCCGATGCCGTCGCTGGTGAAGAAATAGAAGCGGTAGTGATGGGGCGTCCTGTTCATTTTGTTGATAACGACGGACAGGCCGATGCCAGGGCTCAGGCTGAATTAATGGCTATTGCCCAGCGTATTGGCTTTAAATACATTGATTTTCAGTTCGAACCCATTGCGGCAGCATTTGCGCATGAAGCAAACGTAACGGGCGAAAAACTGGCTATTGTAGCCGATTTGGGTGGTGGTACGTCCGACTTTACAGTAATCAGACTCTCCAGACAGTCGGGCCGGAAAACCGATCGCTCGTCAGATATTCTGGCGAATACCGGCGTTCGGGTGGGAGGGAACGATTTCGATAAAGAATTAAGTATGACCGCCATTATGCCTGAACTTGGTTACCGGAGTACGTATGGTGAAAAGCAACTCGACGTGCCCATAAAGCCCTATCAGGATTTGGCCGAATGGAGTAAAGTTAACTTTCTCTATACACCAAAGCTGATCATGCAAATGCGTCAGATTCTACACCAGTCGCATGACAAAAAGCGGTTTCAACGGCTGGTGTCGGTGCTGGAAAATGAGACGGGACATTCGCTTTTAGCGTCGGCCGAAGCAACTAAAATTGCCCTCTCAACGCAGGAAGCCTACAATGCCCGATTTGATTTTATAGAACCCGATTTTTCAATTGAAATCGAACGGACTTTATTCGAGCAATCGATTGACGGAGAAATCGAAAAAATAATGGAGTCGGCCAGGCAGTGTCTTCGGGAGGCAGGTATTCAAAAAGAAGCCATCGAGCTGGTCATTCTGACCGGAGGCACAACTGAAGTTCGTACCGTGCAGATGGCATTCAGGCAGTTATTCCCTAATGCCGCCATCGCCGATGAGAATAAACTTTCCAGCGTTGGCCTTGGACTTGCCTACGATAGCCGGAATAAATTTGGCCCTACGAGTAGTCGTAATGTACTATCTTCTGTAGCCTGAACGTACTATTCCGTCTCTTTTAGCTGTGTTTATAGTCTGTAAATCTGATATATGTGAGAAAAACATATTGTCATATTTACTAGACGGTTGTATATTTGTGTACACTTCTTCATCATGCTTACAGCATCGAAGTAGTTTAACCGGCCTGGCAGCCCGTAATACGGCTGTCAGGTTTTTTTATGGCCGCGTCATCCGCAGGGCTTGGACTTTAATCGAGAAGTCGAAAACGAGTAGGAAACAGGGCTATTTACCACCAATGTGCCTGTAGAGAAAGTATGTTTAGTGGTAGAGTTGCTTTTTTCAACTGCGGTTAATTGGAGTAGACCCTGAAGTCATTTACAGCCACCGGATTATTAGTTTTATTACTCTATCATCTGATAGGGTTGCCATTGGCTGTGTTTACACTGGAGGATACCTACGAATCGGCAACGCCTGTTTCAACGAATGATCATTGGAAACTGCTCAAATTGCCATTGTCATTACCGTACGTATCGCCTTGGGAAAACGAAGACGGACGCGCTGGCCTGATTCAGGACGGTAATGAGTTTTACAATGTTGTACATCAACGTTATGCGAATGATACGCTTTATACGTTGCTCAAAACCAATCAAAATGCGAAAGAACGGTTTTTTGAGCTTGTTGATCAATTACAACAGTTTACAGATAACACAGATCAGTCTGAATCGCCTAAAACACCGGTAGGGCGTTTGCTAAAATTGCTTAAAGATCGATTTACAACGTACCTTTTACCGATTGTTTGCCAACTAGACCTGCCCTCTGTGTCGGTTATTGAGCGGTCAATCAGCTATGCCGATCTGAATGCTGACCTATGCAATGGGGTAGATTCTCCTGCATCGCCCCCGCCACAAAAGTAGCCTTGAATTTCCTGGATTTCTGTCAAGCTAACCCGCCATTCTAGCGTAGGTTCTGGCTTGCTATTCCCCGTTGGGCATTTCTTGAATGCCCCAGATTCACTATAGGCTATACTTTATGAAATTTCTATCAACAATCATCGTACTGCTGTTTGGCTTGACTGCCTGTCGGCCAACAGCAACGCCTGAGCAATACAACGCGCTGGCTTCTGATCCGCAACTACTCTACGACTGCTCGAAAAAGCTTACCGATATTATGATTCATGATATTTTCAAGCCGCCGGTTGCCAGTCGGATTTATGGGTACACCTATCTGGCGACTTACGAAGCACTTCGGCCCGGTTACTCGGACTATCCGGCGTTGCTTGGTAAAGTCAGAGGATCGAGCAGTGCGCCTGCGCCTAAACCGGGGCAGGAGTACTGCTTTCCATTGGCTAGCTTACAGGCGTTTATGACGGTAGGCCGGGCCTTAACCTTCTCAGCCGATATGTGGGACGACTTCGACAAGGAGTTCCAGCCGCGTCTGAAGTCGTTGAACATTCCGGATGATGTCTATGAGCGATCGATACAATACGGTGAGCAGGTAGCTAAACACGTACTGGACTATGCCAGTAAAGATCACTATAAAGAAACACGTGGTTTTCGGTATACTGTTACGAATAAACCAGGTACCTGGGTACCAACGCCACCGGCCTATGCCGATGCCTGTGAGCCACAATGGAATACGGTTCGAACCTTTACGCTGGATTCGGCGCAGCAGTTTCGGTGTCCACCTCCCGCCAAATACGATCTGGATCATAATAGCCCTTTCTGGAAGTTAACGCAGGAGGTCTACACGATTGGCAAACGGCAGGATAAAACGGAACAGGCGATTGCTTATTTCTGGGACGATAATGCGTTCGTGACGAACGTATCAGGGCATGTTATGTTCGGCAGTAAAAAAATGACACCCCCAGGTCATTGGCTGGCTATTGCGACCACATTGGCTCGTAAGCAGAAATTGACAATGATACAGGCGGCCCAGCTATATACTTTGTCGGCTATTGCCATGTTCGATTCGTTTATAGCCTGTTGGGACGAAAAGTACAGCAGTGTTCGCATACGGCCTGAAACCGTCATCAATGCCAATATAGATCCTCGCTGGCGCCCGTTTCTGGAAACCCCGGCATTCCCGGAATACGTTAGCGGGCACAGCGATATTTCGGCGGCTGCTGGAAAGGTAATTGCGCATTTAGTTGGCGCCAACGTAGCGTTTACCGATTCGACTGAATACCCATACGGACATGGTGTGCGCAGCTTTTCATCCATTGAGCAGGCGTATCAGGAAGCATCGATTAGCCGGGTTTATGGCGGTATTCATTTTCGGGATGGGGTAGAAGAGGGAACCCGGCAGGGAGAACACATTGGCGAATGGGTATTGACCAAGTTAGTGTCGAAAGAACTTGCTGGAAAATAAACCCAGAATCTGATAGTACGTAACAAGTGGTACCGGCATAAATCAAATTCGTCTCCCAACGTAGCACCAGGCTATTGGGAGACGAATTTGATTTACAGGGTGCTATTTGCAGGTCGTAACAACCGTCAGACTACTGGTAGTGATGTTGTTAGACGTAATGTAGGCATCGACTTCGTCACCGCAAACTCTATTCTCGATCCGGCTGGGTTGCGTATTCTGTGCATTATAGGTTAAGGTTTCGCAGGTTTTGCAGTTTTTCTTCTTAAAAACTCCGCCCTCACACGCCATAAGTCCAACTGAGAGAAAGAGAAATACTTGTAAACGCTTCATGATTGAGAAATTATAGGCTCTTATGCCAACTAAATAACGATGTAGACTCCAAAAATAACGTATCGTCCTTTTGGGAGTCTACTTCTTACTCCCTAAATCGTATCTAACGGGCCTATGAACGACGGATATATAGGTGGTAGCAGAATTTATACTTAATCGATTTTTGATAGCTCCAATTTCTGACACCTTATGAGTATTTCTCGTTGATTTACTTAAAGGTAAATATAACTTTTTTGAGGTAGCGTAGAGAAATGGTAGTAGCTCTGGGCAAAGTATAGCAACGAGTCAAATACGCTATTCCAAGACTATTTTAATAAATATCGAAAAAATTTTAACATTTTTTTTCTGAATGCAAACGTTTGCGGCAACGTTTGCATTCGGTTTTTATGATTTTTTTAGTATAAAAATTGTGTTATTTCTATATTTATCTAAGCTATTCCTATTTTTTTGATGAGTAGATGACCTGTAGGGGGTATGTTTTAATAGCAAGGAGACGGCCACCTAAGGACATATTTTGAATTTTTTCAATAAGTAATACCATACTAGTTCATCGAGTGTGCTCGCCATGACACGTACTGAATGCTCTATAGTACTATTACTTAAGTAGGTTTTGTCCTGATTGGTACGCCGTTGACCTGTTCCCTACTGTTTTCCAACCGCTTTATTATAATCGTTTATCATCCTATGAAAAAAACAAATTTCTACTTACTCTTTAGGCTAAGTATAATCAGTTTGCTCCTATGGCGCATGGCTTCTGGAGGAACTGCTTTTGCTATTATGGCTGACCAACTGGTGTCCGGGAAAATAACAGACGATAAAGGCGAGGCTCTGCCTGGCGTTAGCGTTGTTTTAAAAGGAACGACACGCGGCACCACGACCGACGCTACGGGGCAGTTCAAAATCAATGTGCCAAACGGTAACGCGGTCCTGATTGTCAGCTTTGTCGGCTACGTCCGGCAGGAGATCGACGTAAACAACCGCTCGGTGGTCAATGTCCAGTTGCAAAGCGACGACAAAGCACTGGACGAGGTGGTCGTGGTCGGTTATGGTACACAGAAAAAAGTGAACCTGACGGGAGCCGTTTCGACGGTCGATTCGAAAGCATTGCAATACCGACCGACTGCTACGTTGGCAAATGCACTTCAAGGCGTTACACCGGGATTGACAGTTACCCGCCAGAGTGGTCAGCCGGGCGCGGGCGGAGTTCGACTTCAGATTCGGGGGGTTACGTCAGCCAACGGTAACGTTGATCCGTTAGTGATGCTTGATGGGGTGAGCGTTCCCATCGAAACCATGAATACGCTGAACCCAAACGATATTGAAAATATCAGCGTGTTGAAGGATGCTGCTGCCGCAGCTATTTACGGAGCGCAGGCTGCAGGCGGAGTAGTTTTGATCACGACCAAAAAAGGGAAAGCAGGAAAGGTTACGTTCGATTATCTGGCGCAGTACGGTACTGACTGGGCCATTAACGTACCGGGCCGGATGAGTTTGCTAGATGAGGCTTTGTTTTCAAACCTGGCCCGCAAAAACTCAGGCAGCGCACCTGAATATACTGACGAAGACCTACAACGTATCCGTGATGGTATTCCATACGTAGTGAATCCAGCCGATACAGGTACGTATCTGTATTATAACCAGCAGTCACTGTCCGACCAGTTGTTACGTAAATATACGTCGATGAAGACCCATAACTTCACGGCACGGGGCGGTTCTGATAAGGTTAATTTTATGTTATCGGCAGGCTACTACGATAAGCAGGGTGTTTTTAAAGTGGGTCCTGATAATGCCAAACGCTATAATCTACGCTTAAATCTGGGTGCCCAGCTTACCAAACACTTGAGTCTCGATACTCGACTATCCTACACGCTCGAACGTATTCAGCAGTCATCGGCTGGTGTTGATGGAGAGGGGTTGCTTTATCAGGTCTACCGATTGCGGACAAGAACGCCGTTCTTTACGCCGGAAGGCCGTTATAATGGAGCTGGTTCGGCAGCAACGGCCTATGGTATCCTGGAATCAGGAGGCTATAACACGTACAACAAACGCCAGTTTGATGGAGTGGCGAATTTGCAGGCGGCCAATTTCGTGAAAGGCCTAACACTACGTGCCGTGGCCGGGGTCCAATATAGGCCGGCCAATCGGCAAATATTCTCGCGCACTGTACCACTATGGGGTAAATCACGGATTTTGAGTTATGCCAACAACCCCAACTTTTATGAGGTTACCAATGAATTAGTACGGAACACAAACCTGCAGTTTCTGGCAACCTATGAATGGAAAGTAGGGGAAAAGAACAACTTTACCATTCTGGGCGGTTATCAGTGGGAGGATTATCGGGAAGAAGGCGTAACAACAAGATCGACGAACCTGGTTAGTAATGATTTGCCAACGTTGAATCTGGGCGACGATAAAACAAAAACGAATAGCGAGTACGTCAGAGCGCGGGCATTCCAGTCCGTATTTGGTCGGTTCAACTATAACTATGATGGCAAGTACCTGTTTGAAGCTACGATTCGGCAGGATGAAAGCTCTAAATTGGCACCTGGTTTACGGACGAAGGTATTCCCATCCGTATCGGCAGGCTGGAATATGCAACGCGAAGAATGGTTTGCCCGCGCATTACCCGTATTTACTGAATTCAAGCTTCGTGGATCATGGGGTCGTTTAGGTGGTGCCTTGGGAGATAACCTTGGTTACTATGATTATCTAAGCCAACTGAGCCGTGGATCCAACCTGGTGCTGGGCGATTCCAGAGCCTCTTATCTCTACCAGAATTCGATTCCGTCGGCAGTATTATCCTGGGAAACGATTGAAACCAGCGATATCGGTATCGACCTCGGGTTTTTCCAGAACAAACTTCAGTTTACTGGCGATTACTACGTAAAATATAACCGCAACATGCTTACGCCCATGCAGTTGCCAGGTACGATTGGTATTGGTACACCACGACAAAACAACGGTGAGTTAAAGTCGTGGGGTTGGGAAACGGAAGTGCGGTATCGTGGTCAGGTCGGTAAAGACTTCACGTTCTCGGTGTCGGCTAACCTGTCGGACAACAATAATAAACTGTTAAGCTATTCGGGCCGTACGGTGGTGGGAGCCGGAACTAACAATCTGATCGAAGGCTACCCGATTAATACCATTTGGGGCTATCAGACGGCTGGTTATTTCCAGACCGCTGATGAAGTGAAAAACTGGGCCTTTCAGGATAACCGATCGGGTGCTGGTGACGTGAAATACATCGATCAGAATGGGGATGGTCGCATTACGGTCGGTAAAGGCTCGGTGGCTGATCATGGCGATCTGTTGTTGCTGGGTACAACCACCCCACGGTATCAGTATGGCTTCACGTTGAGTGCACAGTGGAAAGGATTTGATTTTACCGTTTTCCTACAGGGAGTAGGCCAGCGGAATTATCGGGCCAATCAAGAGTCTATTGCCCCATTACTTGTTACGTGGAAACAGGCGTTAGCCATTCACAGCGACTACTGGACGCCCGAAAACCCAAATGCATTGTATCCCCGCCCATATGTTGGAGCTACGCATAACTACCTGGCGTCGGATAAGTGGACGCTCAATGCCAGCTATATTCGGATGAAAAACATTCAATTCGGTTATACGCTGCCTGCTACGTTGACGCAGAAAGCACGTATCAATCAGGCCCGGCTCTTCTTCTCGGGGCAGGATTTATTCACCATTTCGGGCCTGAAAGCCTTCCAGGGATATTATGATCCTGAGACACGCGATGGCGTACAGAACGACTATCCGTTTTTTGCTACAGCCTCAATGGGCTTAAATATCTCCTTTTAATCGATTGTCATTCGAAGAACGAATTCATAACGTCAATGAATAAACTACTTAAATATACCGCTATTTCATTGGGCATGTTGGTAGGGTTACCAGCTTGTGAAGTGGAAAGGCTTCCCGAAACGGCCATCAGCGACCAGACGTACTGGCGCTCGGAAGGCGACCTCAAATTTGCAGCCAATTACCTGTATACGTATCTGCCAACGTTTGGTACACTAACTCCGCAGGGATATAGCACGACGTATAACGTTACGTATGCCAGCGAGGATGTTTGGTCGGATGACGCCTTTGGATTAGCATCTAATAGCATCAGTGATGGGTCTCGTCTGGCTCCGGCTACTGATGCTAACTATACGGCTAATTATCTGCTCATTCGGGCAGCTAACAACCTTATCGAAAAAGCGCCTAGAGCCGCTGCTAATACGGCTCAGTCAATTATCGACCGCTACGTAGCCGAGGCTCGTTTTTTTCGGGCTTTTGGTTATTATAATCTGGTTCAGCGCTTTGGCGACGTACCACTCATACTGAAAACCCTGGACGAAACATCTGCTGAGTTAAACGAACCTGCTAGTCCGCGTGCTGCTATTTTCGATCAGATTTATCAGGATCTGGATTATGCAGCTCAGAAGCTGCCAACCCCAACGGCTTTAGGCACAGCCGACTATGGTCGGATTAGTAATACGGCTGCACTGGCGTTTAAGGCGCGGGTTGCCTTGTTTGAAGGAACACGCTCGAAGTACCATAACTATGGCGAGCCAACCAAACACCTGAAGGCTGCAGTCGATGCGGCTAAAGCTGTCATTGATAGTAAACAGCATGAACTCTACACCGGGTCATATTTTGACTTGTGGCAATTGCCAGGCGAGGGCCGCCAAAACCGGGAAAACATTATCGTTCGGCAATACGGTGTCTCGTTAACGGAGCGAGTTGTCACGCACAGCTATTATCGGGGAACCTTGGAGACTGGAAACATGAACCCAACCAAAAGTCTGGCTGATTCTTATCTCTATAAAGATGGACTCCCGATCAATAAGTCGCCTTTATACAAAGCGCCCGTTGTATCGACCGACGTTTTTGTGGATCGCGATACGCGCATGAGCGATACGTTCATGAAGAAGGGCGACCCCATGATGACGACGAAACCGATCTTTGATATTGCGCCACTGGTTTTCAATAAAACCGGGTTTATGTTCCGCAAAACGTCGAACATTGATGACTGGAACACGCAGGCATCGACCATCGACCGGCCCATACTACGTTACGCCGAAGTACTTGTTACGTATGCTGAAGCTCTTTATGAATTAAACGGTTCAATCAGTGATGCCGATCTCGATTTAACCGTGAATCGTCTGCGTCAGCGTGGGGGAGTAGCCAAACTGACCAATGCGTTTGCAACGGCCAATGGCTTACCTATTCGGGACGAAATCCGTCGGGAACGCCGGGTGGAATTAGCTCAGGAAGGCTTCCGTTACTGGGATTTGATCCGCTGGAAAACCGCCGAAACAGAATTGCCAAAACCTGTTTTGGGTAACTATTTCTTCAAGTCAGAATTTGGAACAGTAGCTGCCGTTCGACTGACATCGGATAATTACATACTGGTTCAGGAGGCTAGTTTCCGCAAATTCGATCCGGCAAAAGATTATCTGTGGCCGCTTCCCATCAACGAAATCGCTCTGAACCCGGCGCTGAAGCAGAACCCCGGCTGGTAAAAAGGCAAAACCCGCTCTCATAAAGGGCGGGTTGCACGATCATCCTCTAAAAACCCACTCCTACTATATGGGGGTGGGTTTTCTTATTTATCAAACTACTTCTGCTATTTCGGTACCTGCTTTTATTGCCCGTTTTTTATGGTAGAAAAGCCGGTAGATGATTGGGAAAACCAACAATGTCAGGACGGTGGCGGTAATAAGACCACCAATCACAACAATCGCCAAGGGCTTCTGCGTTTCGGAACCGATACCCGTTGAAATGGCAGCGGGGAATAGACCGATAGCGGCCATCAGGGCTGTCATGACTACCGGACGAACGCGCGACTGAACGCCGTCTCGAATAGCCTCATCCAGCGGCATACGTTCCTGTCGGTTTTTGTTGAAAACAGTAATCAGAATAACCCCATTTTGGACGCATATGCCGAACAAGGCAATGAACCCAACTCCGGCAGAAATACCGAAATTCATGCCCGTTACGTGTAGAGCCAGAATACCGCCAATCAGCGCAAACGGTACGTTGAGTAATACGAGCCCGGCATCTTTGGCATTTCCGAACGTAATGAACAGGATGACGAAAATGGCGGCAATACTGATTGGTACCACTTTGCCTAACTGATCGGTAGCCCGAACCTGATTCTCGAATTCACCAACCCATTCAACCGAATACCCTTTCTCCGTCTGTAATTTTTCGCTTACTCGTCGCTGAGCTTCAGCAATGGTACTGCCAAGGTCGCGGCCACGTACCGAAAATTTGACACCGATAAACCGCTGATTCAGGTCACGATAAATAAAGGCCGGTCCTGTTACCTGACGGATGGTGGCAATCTCTTTCAGCGGAATTTTTCCGCCACTCATGGTGGGTACCATCAGTCGCATAATATCATCGTCGCTCTGGCGATATTCGGGTAGGAAACGAACGCGGATATCGAATTTGCGTTCGCCTTCGTACAGAATGGAGGCCGTTTTGCCACCAATGGCCATTTCGATCACAGCCTGGGCATCGGCGGTCGACACGCCGTATAACGCCATTTTGTGGTCGTGAAATAAAATGCTCATCTCGGGTTGCCCTACGTTACGGATGATACCTAAATCTTTGATGCCGTCAACGTCTTTCACCGCTTCCATCGCCTGATTGGCGTACTTTTCAAGCTCGTACACATCGGGGCCAAAAATCTTGATACCATTACTGGCTTTGTATCCGGCTACGGCCTCCGCTACGTTGTCGATGATCGGCTGCGAGTAGTTATACAGTACACCGGCATAGTTTCGCAGCTTGGCGTCCATTTCGTCGGTGAGCTGTTCAGTCGTGATCGAACGTGTCCACTCATCTTTCGGGCGAAGATCGACCTGAAACTGACAGAAATAGAACCCATTAGGATCGGTACCATCGTTCGAACGACCCACCTGCGAAAGCACCTGTTTTACTTCTGGAAACGATTTTAAATCCTGCCGGATGGTTTTTGACATAGCAACGCTTTCGGGTAGCGACATACTCATGGGCAGCTCGGCCGTAACCCAAAGAGCTCCTTCGTTTAGTTGGGGCAGGAATTCCGTTCCCAGCATAGTTGACGAAAAGAACGTAGCACCCATGAAACCAATTGCGGCTACTAAACTTAACCGGCGATTCCGATAACACCAGCCAAATCCTCGCATAACGATACGTTCAAAGAAATTGACAATGGGGTTGTTCTTTTCCCGTACGTTTTTCTTCAGCAGGATGGAGCACAACACGGGTACCAGCGTCAGCGTAAACAGCAGAGCGCCCAGCAACGCAAATCCGAGTGTCCAGGCCAGGGGAGAAAACATTTTGCCTTCCACTTTCTGGAACGAGAAAATAGGCAGCAGCGCTGTAATTATAATCAGCTTGGAGAAGAAAACGGCTTTCCCCAGTTCGCCACCCGTTTTGCGAATGAGTCCCAGTTTGGCCATCCGATTATACCGGCTCATGCCGACTCGATGGGCCATATGGTCTAACGTAACAAAAACGCCTTCTACCATTACCACCGCTCCATCGATAATGATCCCGAAATCGACGGCTCCCATCGATAACAGATTGGCCGACATCCCCCGCAGCCGCAGACACATAAATGCAAACAGGAGCGCCAGCGGAATAATGATGGACACGATGAAGGTTGTGCGCCAGTCGGCCATGAACAGGAAGACAATGACCGTTACCAGAACGATTCCTTCCGTGAGATTGTGCAGCACCGTATGCGTACAGAACTCGATCAGATTATCGCGGTCGTAGAAGGTGACCATCTTTACGTCTGACGGTAAAATGCGCGTGTTTAGCTCCTCAATTTTGTCTTTTACCCGTGCCAATACTTCGCTGGGGTTTTCGCCCTTTCGCTGTACAACGATGCCTTCCACTACGTCGTCATTAGCGTCCAGACCCACCTGGCCAACGCGCGGTAGATTCGATTCGGCCACTTCCGCTACGTTCTTGACCAGAACCGGGTTTCCGCCCATTTCTTCGATAATGATATTCTCAATATCCTGAATGGACGTGAGCAGCCCAACTCCACGCACTACGTAAGCCTGACCATTCCGCTCAATCACATCGCCACCAACGTTAATATTGGAACGCGTAACGGCCTGATAGACCTCCAACGGCGTAATATCGTATTTCGTTAGCTGGGTTGGGTTGACCCGTAGTTCGTACATTTTTTCGCGTCCACCGAAGGCCACTACGTCGGCAACGCCCGGTACGCTACGTAGCTGACGGTCGATTACCCAGTTTTGCAGGGTTAGCAATTCCCGGCTGTCGCGATCTTTACTTTCCAGTGTATAGCGGAAAATCTCGCCCGTTGGGCCATAAGGTGGCTGAATTTCGGGCTCAACGCCTTCGGGAAGTGATACGTTACGCAGGAGGTTATTGACTTGCTGCCGGGCAAAAAAATCATCGACACCATCATCAAAAATGACCTTCAATACCGACAGGCCAAACATGGTGGTTGACCGCACGTTGGTTTTCCGCTGAACGGAGTTCATGGCGACCTCGATAGGTACTGTTACAAACCGTTCGACTTCTTCCGCCGACCGGCCGTTCCATTCGGTGACGACAATGATCTGCGTATTGGTAACATCGGGGAAGGCTTCCAGCGGTGTGTTCAGATAACTGTACACACCCGCTATTACCAGCGCCCCGGTCATGAAAAAGACAAAAAATCGGTTTTTAAGCGAAAAGCCGACTATGTTATTGATGAGTTTGTTCATAGGTTTCCCTCCGCTTAATTATTCAGCGCATTGTAGACCAGCAGTTGGTCTTTGGAAATGACTTTTTCGCCTGGTTTTACACCCTGATTGATGTAAGCAACGTTACCTAACGATTTCAGTACGTCGACCTCGCGCGTTTCTATGTCAGAACGCCCTTTATAGACCAGGACGAAGCGTTTTGAGCGGTCGAAAATGATCGAATTAGCTGGAACGGTTGCCAGTTGCCCACCTGCCGTATACCGTAGCGTAACGGTTGCGTGCATTTCGGGCTTTAGCTTCATGCTTTTGTTATCCAGGCGAATACGTACCGTCATCGCTTTGGTATTGGGATCAAGAACCGTGTAGATTTTATCGACATGCCCTTTGAACTCCTCGTCGGGATAGCTGAGCGTTTTTATCGACGCTTCCATCCCTTGTTTGACCCGGCCAATATCGCTTTCATTGACGTTGGCCAGTACCCAGACTTCGCTGATTTGGCCGATGGTGAAGAGATTGTCGGCGTTGTCGGAACGTAGCTGCATATCGCGGTTCACATTTTTCTCGATCACGTAGCCATCAATAGGCGCTTTAACCGTATAAATGGATGATTTGCCGATGCCGTAAATTCGCGACACTTCTTTAATTCGATTGACTTCAGCCTGCGCCTGTTCTACTTCTTTCTGAGCCGCAATGACCTCGCGCTGCGAGTTGAGTTTGGTTTCGAACAGATCCTGTGCAACCCGTAGGTTTTTTTCGGCCAGCAACAGATCGGCATTGGCCTGAATGCTTTGCCGTTCCAGATCGGCCACTTCGCCCGACCGGATCGAAGCCAGTGTTTGGCCCTTCCGAACGTAATCGCCCAGTTCGACTTTTACTTCTTCCACACTACCGCCCACTAGCGGAAAAACCTTGATAACCCGGTTTTCGTCGGCCACTACTTTGCCTACTAGTGTCATTTCGTTACGTACCGGCTGCGCAACAACGCTATCGAGCTTAATACGGCTCAGCATTGTGTCCGACAATCGGAAGGCTTTTTCCTCTTCTTGTGCGGGTTTCGGTTCGCAGGAGGCAAGCGCCAGAAAGCCTAGTGCCAACAGCGGGATGTGACGTTTATTGATGTTCATGTTATTCCTTGAATAAGTCTTCGCCAATGAGGTAATTCAATTCTTCGTAAGCGCTAACCCGATCAGCTTTAAGCCGATTCAGTTGTTGTACGCTGTCATTGTAGGCTTCGATCAGATCGACGAATTCGATCAGCGTAATGTTACCTTTCTGGAAGTTGGTAATCACACCCCGGTTAAGCAGTTCGAACTGCTCGCTGAATTCCTGTTCGAGAGTCTGTACTCGCCGTTCAACCTCCCGAACTTTTTGCAGCGACGTACTGACTTCATTACTAATCTGAATGATGCGCTGTTTCTGCAGTTGATTCTGGTAGCTGATCTGGCTTTTCGCAGCCCGAATAGCACCCTGATTTCGATTAAAGAGCGGAATATCTGTCGACAGCGAGAGACCGACGTAGTTGTTGATGTAACTTCCTGCCTGATCGTAGGCTCCGCCAACGCGCACATCGGGTACGGCCAGGGCTCGTTGGAGGTTGTAGTTGAGTTCGGCCTGACGCGTAAGCGATTCGGCCGCCAGCAGATCGGGCCGACGACGTAGTGCCATCTGGCGTAACGTATCGTCGGGCTGAACGGGCAGCCGATAACGGGTTAAGGTTTGTTCATTGACGATGGGACGGATAGGCGATTCAACCGACAAAATCGTCCGTAGTGCCCGCTCGTCATCGGCCAGCTGAAAAATAATACTGGTCCGGTCGTTATTCAGCTGAAAGAGAAGAGCTTTCAGGCGAAGTAGTTCCCGTAATGAAACGTTGTTTCTCCCATATTGCTTTTCGTAGGCCGAAACAGTCGTTTGCAACGTAGCGAGTTGCTGATCGAATCGGGCCAGCGTCTGCCGCTGGAAATAAATGGAATAGAACCGGGTGCGTAAGTCGAAACGAAGGCCACGTAACAGATCCATCATCTCCAGACCTGTCAGATGAGCGGCCTCTGCTGCCAGCGCAATCCTTTTGTTACGTTTCCCGGCGGTATATAACAACTGCTCAATAGCCACCGTTTTCTGGCCCTGACGACCTACGTCCAGTACGCGCTTGGTTTCGTTGTTGTACGTACTCAATTCAACACTGACGGTCGGATTGTCGTAGAGGCTGGCCTGTATTACCTGGGCCTGGCTGGCGTCGATGCGAAATCGTTCGGCCAGGAGCTGAAGGTTATTTTTTAGAAATAGGCTATCGGCTTGCTGAAGAGTGAGAGTAAGCGAATCCTGCGCCATACCGGATGGCGTAGGGGCTGAGGAACCCCTCAGATGATAAAAAATAAATAAGAAACAGAAGAACGTGAACCGCAATCGCATTTGATTCAATTAAATACGGTAGCAAAGTTCGTTTCTGGCTATTACAGCGGACTTAGAAGTGACTTAGGGGAGAGTTAGAAAAACATTAGAAAATGATTAGAAAAGTGATGATGCCTGTATTAGTTATGGTTTATAGTTCTCAATAACCGATTCTTGACCGTTGAAAAAGCCAATAGCCAAGCATCAGATATGCGCTAGCGATATCGTAAACGTACTGCCCGCCTGTAGCTGGCTGGTGACGGAAATTTCTCCCTGGTGTAGCTCAATAATTTTGGCGCAAATCGACAAACCAATGCCGAAGCCATCGTAATTCATGGCGTTATTGGCTCGATAGAATGACTCGAAAATATGTTGCTGCGCTTCTTCTGAAATACCAATGCCCTGATCATGGACGGCAATTCGGCAGAATTGATGGTCTGTGCTGATACGGACGCGAGCCGTATGATCTGGCGAATATTTACAGGCATTGTCGAACAGATTGAGCAAAACCTGTTTGAGTAGATCTTCATTCCCCGTTACCTGAGTTTCGTTCTCGTCGTTGGGGATATTTTCGTAGTCAATTTCAATCCGGTACGTTGGTTTGGCACTGAGCAGTTCATCTTTGGCCAGAAACACGATATCGTCGATTCGAACAATCTGGAATGGGACACTCTGAATGGATTCCAGTGTGCGGGCCAGGAATAAAAGGCTGTTAGTCAGGCTAATCAGTCGGTCGGTGTCCTGGAGAAGATTCGCCAGAACCTCTTCGTGCTCGGGTACGGTAAGCGGACGGCGAAGCCCCAGCTGAATTTCGGATTTAAGCGCAGCTAATGGCGTACGTAATTCATGAGATGCATGCGAAACAAAGCTACGTTGTTGCTCAAAAGCTTGCTCTAGCCGGGTGAGCACGTCGTTAAAGTTAATAGCCAGCCGGGCAATTTCGTCCTGGCGGTTTCCTTCATCGAGCCGTTGACGGAGGTTACGGGCCGTTATGGCCGAAACTTGTTCATTGATGCGGCTGATAGGACGTAACGATTGCCCGGCAAAGAATATCCCCAGTCCAATCGTAATACTTAGTCCTCCCAATAAGCCCCAGCCCAGCGTAAGCCGGAGATTTTCCATTTTGCTTCTGCCAAACCGGTCGTAGGCCGATGACAGAACTACGAGTTCACGACCATTTTGCCGGTATAACAGCCCCACCAGCTCATTATCACCACTGTAGGTTTCAACTTCTCCGTTTTGACGAACCTCGTTCAGCAGTTTAGCATTATAGTGAATAATCTGATCGTCTACGCTGCTGTATATGAGGTGGTTACGCGAGTCGAAAATGAGTACTTTTTCGTTGATAAGCGCGGTTAACGTATTACGGTCGATAATTTTAAGCAGTTTCTGGTCTACTTCATTGACTTCAACCAGAAACCGAACCGTAGTACGTCCTTTGTTTTTGAGCCGTTCGTAGAACTCTTCCCGCCGGTAGGTCGCCGATACGACGTAAATAACCACCGAAAATACGATCAGGATCGAGGCAACGATTATGGAAAATTGCAGCGCTATGCGGTTCCGTATAGACATAGAGGAGCAGGGTTAAGGGAGGCCAAGCGACGAATCAGTCTCGCTCTTCTTTCAGAACGTAGCCCATACCCGGACGGGTATGAATTAGTTTTGGGTCAAAATCTCGATCAATTTTTCGGCGCAGGTAATTGATGTACACTTCAACGACGTTAGTGCCTGGATCAAAATTAAGACTCCAAACCGTTTCTGCAATATCGGCTTTTGGAAGAACCCGTCCTTTATTGCGGATCATGAATTCGAGCAGCGCAAATTCGCGGGCCGTAAGATCGATGAGGGTGTCGCCCCGCCTAACTTCTTTAGTCGTTGCGTTGACGGTCAGATTGGCGACCTGCCATATTTCTTCCGCTTCCACTGTATTACTTGTAAGTGCTGATCGGCGAAAGCAGGTTGCTACCCGCGCAATCAACTCCCGGAAGTCGAACGGTTTTACCAGATAGTCGTCAGCGCCCAAAGCTAATCCTTCCACTTTGTCTTCGATTTCCCCCAGGGCAGACAGAATAATGATGGGTAAATGTGGCCGCTCCATCCGAACGGAACGACACACTTCGAAGCCGCTCAGACCGGGCAAATTAAGATCCAGAATCAACAGGTCGATGGCTGAGTTTAACGCAGCCTGACGACCGTTTAACCCCTCGTACACTACTTCGGTCAGATAACCTTCGTCCAATAACCCACGACTTATGTTCTGAGCAATACGGCGGTCATCTTCAACAATTAATATCTTCTTTTTGGCCATGTGCGTTGCGCGATTCCGATACTGGAGGTTAATAGGAGCTTATAAACAATGGGTTCCCAGGCGGTCGGCTATTGGCCTATTGCCTGGTCTTGGTCCAGTATCTAGTATTCAACGTCTGAAAGCCATTAGCCAATATCTTGCTGTTGTTATACGCGATACCGTTTCAGACTTAGCAGCAAAGCTGGCAGAAGAATAAGGTTGGTCAGACAAGCCATCAGGACAGTTGTCGCTACTAAAACACCCAGCGCTGCCGTTCCGCCAAAACCAGAGGCTGCAAAAACAGAAAAGCCACCGGCTAGAATCAGGGCCGTAAAGATCAGGCTAACGCCCGTTTCCTGAATGGCCGAAGAAATGGCCGCTCCTGGTGCCAGTCCTTTCTCCAGTTGCTGACGGTAGCTCGTCAGGAAATAGACCGTCCCGTCGGAAGAAAGCCCAAAGGCTATACTAAAAATCAGGATGGTGGAGGGCTTGAATGGAATACCGGCATAGCCCATGATACCAGCCGTTACCAAAAGTGGGATCAGGCAGGGTAACTTAGACAGGAGAATAATGGGAACAGAGCGGAACAGAACCATACCAACCAGCGCAATGAGCAGGATGGCAATTCCCAGGCTCTCATACAAATTACCCAATAAGTAATCGTTGCTTTTCAGGAATACCAGACTGTGACCAGTCAGGTTGACTTTGTAGTTGGTATCACGGAACAGCGAGTCAATACGAGGTTGCAAATGGCTCAGCAATTCCTGCATACGGATAGAGCCAATGTCGGCCATCTGATAGCTTACCCGGGCCACCTGTTTGGTGCTGTCGAGGTAAGACCGGGCCAGATTCGACGATTTAGTGCCAATGGGCGCTTCGGCGGCAAGATCACGTAGCGCCATTGCTGGTGGCAGTACGTAGTATTTGGCATCTCCTCCTCGATAAGACTGATACGCAAACCGAATGGCATCGACCAGCGAGCGAGGTTTCGAAAACTCCGGGTATTGAGCGATAATTTTTTCCATCGCCCTGATTTTATACAGCGCTTCGCCGGTTCCTGAGAAAACACCGTTGGGTTTTCCCGTATCGATTGTTACTTCAAAAGGGAGCGCTCCTTTAAATTCCTTTTCGAAGAAGCGCATGTCGGTATAGACCGGATCGTTCTTAGGTAGATCGTCAATCACGAAGCCTTCAACCCGAATCATAGGCAAACCAATGGCGCTGATGATCGTAATGGCTGTAATGATACCATATACGACAGGTCGTTTATGATGCACCCAACTATCAACCCGAACCAGGATACGTTGCCACATACCTGTCTTTGCCGACTCCTGATTGGTAATGTTAGGAGCGGGTAAATAGCTGAGAATAATGGGCACCATTAGCAGGCAAATGACATAAACAGCCAGTACACACACAGCGGCTACTAAGCCAAATTCGACTAAAAGTCGGCTGTTTGTGAAGTAAAATACGCCGAAGCCAATTGCTGTTGTTACGTTGGCCAGGAAGGAGGCCAGCCCGATTTCTCGGATGGCATTTTCTAAAGCGAGTTGCTTTTGGCCATGTTCCGCCAATTCTGCGTGGTATTTATTGACCAGAAAGACGCAGTTCGGAACGCCAATTACAATCAATAGGGGAGGAACCAGGCCGGTCAGCATCGTAATTTCGTAGCCGAACAGCGATAACGTACCAATCGCAAAACAGACGCCCATCAAAACGACGGTAAGCGAAATAACGACTACCTTAAATGATCGGAACAGAATCCAGACAACCAGACCTGTTACTATGGCTGCCAGGGCCATAAACAACTTCATTTCGCCCGAAACTCGCTTTGTAACTTCCGTTCGAATGGCTGGAAGGCCAGAGAAGTGAACGTCGATACCGGTTTGTTTCGCAAACGCTTCGCCCCGCTCCCGAATGGCAGCTACAATGCCTAACCGCTCCTTGGTGTTTACTTTTTTCTCATCAAGCGAAACGGCCATTAAGGTTGACTGTGTTTCTGGATTGACCAATAGCCCATCATAGAAAGGTAACGATAAAATGCGGGCCTGTAGCGAGCCGACCTCTTGTTGGGTGCGTGGTCGTTCAGTTACGACCTGGTTGATGCCCCAGCTCGTATCTTTCTTTGCAATCGTGTATAACCGACTAGTGGATAAGACATCTTTAATGCCCGTTAGCTTTCGAACGTCTTCTGTCATATCATACCAGGCCTGATAAACGGGCAGGTCAAACCAGCGTTTATCCTGCCAGCCAACGATCATAACAGAGCCATCGATCCCGAATCGCTGTTTGAATTCTTCGTAATGCTGTTGAGTGCTATCTGATAAAGGCAGGACACGGGCAATTTGATAGGAAAGCTGCAAACGGGAGCCCAGATATGCCATTCCGATAGTCATCAGAATGAGAATACTAAGCCAGAATAACCGCAGTTTTAGAATACCACGGGCAATTAACATCCACATAAGCGAATCGTGTTATAGCATGGAGATCGGACAGATTCTTACGCTGCCCGGTCAGTAATTAGCCCAATTTGTCGAAAATTGGAGCAGGGTTCAGGCTGGCAGGAATCTAATAAAAACGGAAAAGCAGCCTGATTATACCAAATGAGCCGCTTATGGTACTAAAACCAGAATGCCGCTTTTGGTAGTGCAAAGATTCAGCGATTCGAGAAACATTACAAATGATAATCTTTTTAACCAATCAGTAGCCACTTCGGGATGCCAATATAGGTAGGTAGACACTATAGGTAATTCTACTCGGTTTTCTTTGTTGTGAATGCCTTTGTTAATACAACGTTTTATTTACAGATAGATTTTAGATAAATATTTCTGCGAACTTATTTAATGCCCAAAAATCCAGATAAGCTCGATTTATAGTAATTATATCGCTATTTCAGTTAAACTTATATTAATTATAAGTTTACTATTAATGTTTTTAGTGAATTAGATTTACAAATGATGATTTGTTGTTTTAGGATTATGTTGTTTTTTTATTAGTTTAATTTAATATGATAATTTAATTGTTATTTCTTCTAAGGAATAAAGTTGTTGCTTTTATTGATAATACTTAGAAATTGGTAAACAATTAATTACCTTTACGTACCTGAAGGGACTCAATCATGCGTTTTGAGAACCAAGCTCAATAAAGCTTAATTAAGAATAGAAAATGAAGTCACTTTATCACGTCTTGATTGCAGAGGATGATCCGTTTATTCGTAAAGTTTTACGGCAGACGTTAAAGGACGATTTCGATGTAGTTACCAAGGAAAACGGGATTGAAGCGGTAAGCTGGCTGGAAGAAGGGAATCCTGTTGATATTATCCTGTCTGATATTCAGATGCCTCATCTGGATGGGAAAGGGCTTATACGCACGTTAAGGGCTAGTCCACTTTTCCATAAGATGCCTATCATTATCCTGTCGACTTATTCCGACAGTGCAACCCGAATCGATTTTCTCAAACTTGGCGCTGACGACTACGTAGTAAAACCATTCAACCCGATTGAGGTAAAGGCTAAAATCATGGCCGTATTACGTCGGGCAGAAGCCAATAACCCTGGGTCTGCTTCCTGATTACGATCACTCTCTAACCTAGACGCAATTTGAGAAAGTTATAACCATGCAGGCCACAGAAAAAAGTGTTCAACCGTTTCGGGTGCTCTACGTCGAAAAAGATAATCGGCAGGTGCAGGCGTTTCAGCAAGCATTTGATTCACAAATAGAGGTAGTGCAGGTTGCTGACATCCAGGCCGCCCTGGCCCATTTGTCTGATCAGCAGTCAGTTGATTTAGTGCTTTACAACGATACGCTAGATAGTAAGCTATTTTTGAATAGCCTGTCGCTGAAGCGGAATCTGGCCCATTTACCGGTTGTACTACTGACTAATCAGCACGATATTGATCTGTCCGTAGAACCCTACCACGGTCACGTTATCGATGCTTTCCCCTACAATTATTCTGAAGATGACTTACGCGTTCGGCTGAATTACCTGATTCAGAAAAAAGAATATAGTCGCAGCAGCCACGTAACGCATAAGTCGGCATCTGTCCGAATTCCCATCGGAAAACGGTTGTTCGATATTGCTCTCTCGTTTTTTATTTTACTCATGATTTCGCCCTTGTTACTCATTGTGGCTATTCTGATTAAACTGGATTCGAAAGGGCCTATTTTCTACAGCTCCAAGCGAGTGGGTACTGGTTTTAAAATATTCGACATGTATAAGTTCCGCACTATGCGGACTGATGCCGACCAGATGCTGGCGAGCATGGCGTCGAAAAATATGTATAATGCTGCTCCTGTCAAAAAAGCGGATGATGGCCTGTGCGATACGTGCCGATTGGCCGGTACGGAGTGCCAGCGACCGTTATACATGGATCAGAAACAAATCTGCGAAGTCCTGTATATGGAAGAACAGAATGCAAAAGCTATGTTCTCCAAGTTTAAGGAAGATCCCCGTGTGACGCGCCTGGGTAAGTTCCTGCGTAATACCAGTATCGACGAATTACCCCAGCTGTTTAACATTCTGAGAGGAGACATGTCGTTTGTGGGTAACCGGCCTTTGCCACTCTACGAAGCAGAAAAACTCACAACTATCGGATATGCTCGTAGATTTGCAGCGCCGGCTGGTTTAACAGGGCTTTGGCAAGTGACTAAGCGAGGTAAGGCAAAGGTGTCGGATCTGGAACGTATTCAACTCGATGTGTTGTACGCAAAAACCTATTCGTTTAAAACCGATATGCTGATCCTTCTAAAAACACTTAAGGCGGTATGGCAGAAGGAAAACGTGTAGAGGACTATCCTCTTATTTCGTTAATTACGGTCAATTACAATCAGGCGGAGGTAACCTGCGATATGCTGGAATCGACCCGGCAATTGACCTATCCTAATTTTGAGATTATCGTTGTTGATAACGGATCGATCGAAGACCCAACCGACCGAATTCTGGATAGAAACTTCCCGCATGTACGGGTAATTGTCAGTCCCACCAATCTCGGCTTCTCGGGCGGTAATAACCTGGGCTTGGAGTATGCCAAAGGGGATTATATTTTTCTCCTGAATAACGATACGATTGTTACCGCCAATTTGCTGGAAAAGCTGCTGGAGCCTTTCCGTCAGGATGCAACGATTGGGGTTGTTTGCCCCAAAATTCGATATTATGATCAGCCGGAGGTGATTCAGTTTGCGGGCTATCATCCATTAAGTGAATATACAGGACGAACCTGGGCGATTGGCTTGAATGAGCCCGACAAAGGCCAATACAATAAACCAGGACCAACTTATTTTGCCCACGGGGCGGCTATGATGGTAAGCCGGGCAGTACTGGAACGGGCTGGGTCGCTGGACAACAGCTTTTTTCTGTATTATGAAGAGCTCGACTGGTCGGCACGAATACGAAGGTCAGGCTTTCTGATTTACTATCAACCCGACGCCTTGATTTTCCATCGCGAATCGATGAGCGTAGGGAAGATGAATCCTATGAAAGTGTACTACCATACCCGAAATCGGTTGTGGTTTATGCGTCGGAATGTGACCGGTTTATCGTTGCTCGTCTTTTATATATATTACTTTTCAATAGCTATTCCCAAAGCGCTATTGGTGCATACGATTCGCTGGCAGCCTGCGTATCTGAAGGCCATTAAAGATGCTGTTGTCTGGAATCTGACTCATCAGCCAGAGCGATCATTAGAAAAGCCAGCACCCGTAGCCGTGGCAGCCTGATCTGGTTTATGACTTTACACGTATGGAACTGTTGTTGATCATCTGCATAGCCCTTGTCGTATATACGTACCTTGGCTACGGCGTAGTGGTATGGGCGTTGATTCGGTTGCGTCCAAAACGTCCGGCCGTTGCTGATGTATCGGACGAGTATATGCCTGACGTTACGTTGATTGTTCCGGCCTATAATGAAGCGAGTTGCCTGCCTGCCAAAGTGGCCAATTCATTGGCGCAAACCTATCCGCGCGAACACACCCGATTTCTGTTCGTCACCGAAGGCTCAACCGATACGTCTGATCAGTATTTACAAACCAACTACGGCGACGTAGTGGAGGTGATGGGCGGCACTGAACGACGGGGTAAGGTAGCCGCCATGAACCGGGCTATGGAGCAGATCAAAACGCCCATCGTTATTTTTACGGATGCCAATACCCAACTAAATCTGGATGCCGTTCGCAATATTGTTCGTCATTTTCGTGATCCCAGGGTAGGGGCGGTAGCTGGTGAAAAACGGATTCAAACAACGGATAGTGAATCGGCGGCCGGGTCTGGCGAAGGATTGTACTGGAAATATGAGTCGCAGCTCAAAAAATGGGATGCTGAGTTACATACGATCGTGGGGGCTGCCGGGGAGCTATTTGCCGTTCGGACGGAGCTGTACGAACCTGTATCGCCTAATACGATTCTGGACGATTTTATGATTTCTCTCCTGATTGCCGGACGAGGGTATCGAGTTGCCTACGAACCCGAAGCCTATGCGCTGGAACGGCCTTCATTTTCCATCATGGATGAGCAAAAACGCAAAATTCGAATAGCCGCCGGAGGGTTTCAGTCGATTGTCTGGTTAAAAAAACTGCTTAATCCGTTTCGCTACGGTGTTCTTACGTTTGAGTACGTGTCTCACCGGGTTATGCGCTGGGCTGTAACGCCACTCTGTTTACCATTGATTTTGCTGCTGAACGCCGGACTCGTCATTCGCGATGGCTGGAACAATGGGTGGGGCGTATTGCTGGCCGGCCAGATTTTGTTTTATGGAGCCGCCTGGGTGGGCTATTTATTGGAGAAACGCCAGCTACGCTGGAAACTGCTGTTCGTTCCGTTCTATTTTACTTTCATGAACGTCTGCGCGTTAGCTGGTTTGGTACGCTACTTGCGGGGAAATCAATCAGGAACGTGGGAAAAAGTTCGCCGGGCTGATACGGTTGACGCACTTAGTTAATGGCTCCGAAAAACTGACGACGTATTATGGCATCACTGGCTACTTTACTCAATAACAGATCGTCAGGCCATTTTCTGCTTTATAGTCTAATTGGGTGTCTGTATACGGTTGGGGTCGGTTTTTTAGTCAGTAGATTAGGACCAGTAGGGGGCGTATTGGCAATTCTGGGGCCTGTCGTACTGGTTATTATCGGGTCAATGCTGAAAGAGCCCCGATTTTCCCTGTTCGTCTACGTTCAGCTAAGCTTTATTGTCGGATTCTCCCGATTTATACCTTCAGCAATTCCAACGGGACTTTTAGTGGACGGCGTATTGTTTATTACGTTGTTCAGTTTATTCCTGAACGGAAAGCGAATGCAGTGGCATCGTCTTCGAAGCCCGGCTTTTGTGCTGGTCGGTATCTGGTTTCTGTATTGTGTGATCGAACTTGCCAATCCTGAAGCGCCTTATCGACCCGCCTGGTTTTTACATGTGCGCCCCTTTTCGCTGCATTGGATTCAGGTTGCCTGTATGGTGTTGGTCGTACCGCTGACACGTAACGATATCCGAATCTTTGTTACTACGTGGTTAACCTGGTCCTTTCTGGCTGCGCTTTGGGCGTTTAAACAGCAGTATATTGGGCTGACGCCTAATGAGCAATTGTGGCTGGATATGGGCAACGCTACGACTCATATTCTATTCGGTCAGCTTCGAAGCTTTTCGTTCTATTCCGACGCGGCTCAGTTTGGGGCCGAAATGGCGGGCGCAACGCTGGTAGCCGTCATCTGGGTTTTTGAAGAACAAAGTCTGAAACGAAAGGTGTTCTTTGCCTGTCTGGCGTTAGTTTATTTCTGGGGGTACGCCGTTTCCGGAACACGTAGCGCCCTGTTTGTTTTGATTGCAGGATTCCCGTTCTACCTGCTTTTAAAGCGTGACTTCAAGAAACTAATCATTGGGGTTGTTGTGGCTACTCCGCTTGTTCTGCTGCTGATGTATACCAGCGTGGGTAGTTCCAACTATCAGGTTCAGCGGATGCGATCGGCGCTGACACCTATGAACGACCCCTCGTTTATTCTGCGGTTACAGAACCAGGAAAAAATGCGGACGTATCTGCGCGACCTGCCGTTTGGGGCCGGAATCGGAACAACCACCGATGGGGGGACCCGGTTTTCTCCCTGGCACTGGGCCGCCCAGATAGCTCCCGATAGCTGGTACGTTCAACTCTGGATGGAAACAGGTCGCGTGGGCGTTACGTTGTATATCCTGATATTGATTGGCGTAGTGGGCATTGGGATTCGTCGGGTCTGGCAGTTAAAAGACCCCTGGTTAATTAAGATTATGTATGGATTTCTGGCCGAATTTGTTGGGCTGGCCTTTATGGGGTATTCCAATCCCGTATTAGGACAATTCCCAACCAACTGTGTCATTTTTATCAGTACAATGCTGGTCGTTAGCTGTTATCGCTGGGATACTACGCCCGTTAAAGCCGAATCAGTAACGAAAAGTCATTCGCTTACCGCGCCCGACCGATATGAAACAGTTTGATAGCATTATCTGTATTACGCAAACTTCCTGGAAAGGCGATTTTCAGAAAGCGGTCGTTCAACTCATGACAGAACTGTCGGCGCGACACCGGGTGTTGTTTGTCGATTATTTCTATACCGTGAAGGACTTTGCGAAAGGTGTTATGGGCCAGCAGGATGTACCCGTAAAGGAGATCATGCATCTAAACAATCCCCTGAAAAAAATGCCGGTTGCCAACGGTGGCGATTTGTATCTATGGACGCCACCACTAATGATTCCACTGAACTGGTTATCCGCCAAACCACACGATCAGTTACTGCACTGGAATACCGACCGACTCATTGCCAACCTCCGGAGTGTGATGCGACGATTGTCTATCCATAGACCATTGGTGATCAATGCCTATAATCCGGTTATTGGGTTGCCTTTATTGGGAAAGCTGAATGAGTGCGCCACCATCTATTATTGTTTTGATGAAATTACCGCAGCAGGCAGCTGGATGAGCCGGCATGGCGAGCGGTATGAAGAAGCCTTTCTCCGCCGGGTCGACGCCGTCGTTACTACGTCGGAAACCTTACGGCAGGCCAAATCGCTGATACAGCCGCAAACATTCTGCGTAAAAAACGGGGCCAATTTTGATCTGTTCAATAAAACTCGGCAGCTGGCCAGCCAGCAACCACCGCAGAAGCCGATTGTCGGCTATCTGGGCTCGGCCGATAATCGGATCAATATCGATCTGGTGGAATACTGCGTCCGTACTATGCCCGATGTTGAGTTTCAGTTCATTGGCGAAGTCCACGAACCCGATCTTCCCCGTCGATTGGCGACGTATGCGAACGTAACGTTTATTCCCCCACACCAGCCCGCTGATTTGCCCCCCATTCTGGCCAAACTTAGCGTAGGTATTATTCCATTTGTATGCAATGCCCATACATACACTATTTATCCGCTAAAGATAAACGAGTATCTGGCGGCCGGCTTGCCCGTGGTATCGACTCCCTTCTCCATTCTGGACGATTTTGGTACAATTATTGAACTGGCTGATACACCGGAAGCTTTTGCATCAGGGCTCCGCCATGCCCTGTCTGATACGAGTGAAGAACGGATTCAGCAGCGGGTTGCTATGGCGCAGGCTAACTCCTGGGAGCAACGAGCGCACGAGTTTGAGGCTGTGATCCAGCAAGTTCCTAAGGCCTGGAAGCAAGGGCAGGTTGTTTAGATTGCTGCCCATTCATCGCCGTCGATTGTACTAATTTTTCTCCGTTATATGAACGTTGGTCTGATCAAACAGTTACGAGTAACTGGAGTTTTTGTGTAACCAATCGAAATTTGTAAACAATTTGGCGTGATCATTAATTAATTATAACTTTATTCGGCTTGTAAAAGGATATGGATCGAGTAAAAGTAGACCGAATTCGTTTTTTAATTCATCTGAATAGTATCGTATTTGGATTGTGTTTCTTTGGTTGTACTATATCTTATGGACAGGGATCTCCGAATGCGTCTAACAGGCCTACTCAGCCGCTTGAGGCCTCAGCACAGGGCGCTCCGCTGGATAGTATGACGTTTGATTTCAACAAGGATATATCCGTTCAACTGGTATCATTTGAGGAAATGTATAAGCTGGCGTTGGCCTATTCTCCGCTGGTCAAATTTGAAGGGGCGGTCTCAAACTCTCAACTGGCGGCTCTTCAGTTATCTAAACTTCAGGTTCTTCAGAACGCTACGGGTTATGCCAACTATTCGACTGGTAACCAGGCTATTTTGTCAACAGGTACGAACGTAAGCGATCAACTGGGCCAGATTTCCAATGGGTACCGGGTTGGGGTTAACGTAGCCGTTAGCCTGCACGACTTGTTTGGTCGCCCGCAGCAGATCCGGCTGGCGAAAGCGAATTATGAAGCAACCATAGAACGGAAACGCTCGGCTGAAATCCAATTGAAAAAGGAGCTTTTTAATACGTACCAGGATCTGATTCTGGCGCAGCGCATTTTGCAGGTTCGCCTTCGCGACGATCAGGCGTCACTGGCCGCTTTTCGGATTGCAGAAGTAGAATTGCAGCAGGGTAAAATAACGCCCGAAACGCACGCTTTCAACAGTAACCGGTATGCCGAAACCCGGTCTACGGTTGAACAGGCGAAAACCATTTTCATTAAAAGCATCTACGCGCTCGAATTGGCCGTTGGCGTGCCAATAAGCCAACTGAAACGCAACTAACCCTATGATAGTCCAAGGATTTGGTCGGCTCCTGAAGCAGCATCTCATCTGGTTTATTCTCTTTCCGTGCCTGGGAGCGGGAGCTGTGTATTATTTCATGCGTAACGAAGCCAAGTCATATAAGACAAAGGCTACGATCTATACGGGTATTACGTCTGGCTATTCATTACGTTCGGCGCAGGAAGGGTTTCAAACCGATTACTCCGGGGTTAGCAATGCGTTTGATAACATTCTGACGACTCTCAACTCCAATCAAACGCTACAAAATGTAGGGGTTAAGCTGTTGGCCCAGCATTTACAGCTGACAAAGCCCACTCCGCAGCAACTGTCGGTAGAGAGTTTTCTGCAATTACAGAAGGCAGTTCCGGCCGGTTTACGTCAGTCGTTGATTAAGGTAGGTGATCCGGCGTTTACGGTAAGTCGGGTGGATAGCCTGGCCAGTAGTCAGACCGACAATCCGATTCGGACTTTAATGCTTAAAGACGATTCGTATTATTCCCCTGGTTACATCAGCAAGAAACTAAAGGCAGTGCGGAAAGGTGCCAGCGATATGCTGGACCTGGAATACGAAGCTCCTGATCCGGCCGTAGCGCAGCAAACGCTCAATCTGGCCGTGTCTGAGTTAAATGAACGCTACATGTCGCTAAAGAGCCGGGAAACGAATCCGGTTGTTTCGTACTACGATCAGCAAACCAAAGAGGCTAAACGCCGTCTTGATAATGCGGAGTCCAAGCTGCGGGCGTTCAACGTACAGCACAACGTTCTTAACTTTGACGATGAGCTAAAAACCCGTTCGGCCACGCGCGAGGCACTGGTAACTGAATATAACGACGAAGTGATGCGGAACCGGGCTGCGCAGGTAGCGATGAACTCCTTAAACAACCGGATGACCCAGGGCGGCAGCTTATTGAAAATCAATACGGCTCTGACCGATAAACAGGCTGAGTTGACCGAAGCGGAATCGCAGTTGATTAATGCGCGGGCGAATGGGCAACCCCAACCAGTGCTGGATCGGTATCAGGCAAAAATTGATAAGGCTTCGGAAGAATTAAAGCAAATTGCAAAAAACTACTTCGTTGCTGATAACGGGGCCGAATCTGTTCCTAAACAGAAGCTGGTGAATGAGTGGCTGGCAAAAGTGCTGGAGTTTGAGGAGTCGGGGGCGCGGATGGACGTAGTGAAAAAACGGCTGGATGAATACCAGAAAGAGTCATCGTCGTTTCCGCCCCTGGAGTCTGAACAGCGGCAACTGACCCGCGATATGGACGTAGCAGAAAAAGAGTATCTGGCTCTGGTTCAGTCGTTGAATCTGGCGAATACCCACCGGCAGGATATTGCTATCGATGGGTCTTTGTCGGTACTCGATCCTCCCGTTTTTCCGTTTTCGCCCCAGCCCGCCAAACGGTTGTTGTTTATGGCTATTGGAGCAGGAGCGGGTTTTGTTATTGCCCTATTGCTGGCGGCTATCCGAATTTGGGCCGATAAACGCATCAATACGCTGGAGCAGGCCGAGCAACGTATTGGCAGCCCGATAACGGCGGTGTTTCCAACAGTCAAAAAATTTGCAGTCAATTCAAAAGCTAGCCGGGCTGCAGTTAGTATGTTTGAGCAGTTGGGTAATGCCATCAATATTGAGATCGAGCATCAGAACAGTCCGGGTCGTCCGCCATTGATTACATTATTTAGTTTGCGGGAAAAGCAGGGAAAAACCTGGTTTGCACATGGTTTGGCCCGGCTCTATGCCGAATCGGGCGAGAACGTAGCGTACTGTTATCCTCGTTTATCGGAACAAGATCGTAAATTTGAGCAGGAAGGTATTTCGTTCATTCCATACGAACTGCATCCCAACTTTATGAATGTGCGGGAGCCGGAGGATCTGCTCAATGGCGATGATACGTTGTCGACGACTCGGTTTGATAAAATTATTCTGGAATTGCCCGCCCTCGTTGGCACACCAATTCCGTTGCATCTGGTGAGTCGGAGTGCCGTTTCGTTGATGGTATTTACGGTACATACACTATGGGGGCGTCGTGATAAACAGTTGTTCGGATTGTATACGAAAGCAGCTAAACATCCAGTACTAATTGCACTGAATAAAGTAGAAGGAGGAGCCGACGATGCGCCCACGGTTGGTGATATTCAGCCTGGACTTGTTCGCACCAAACGCTATGCTGAGCCCAACGTGGTGATCCCCGGCGTTTCTTCCAATGAAAAAGTTCTGGATAGTTAGTTTACATGAGTCATAAACAACAGGCAATCAGTGGTGGCAAGTGGATGAGTACATCCACGGCCATCTCTACCGTTTTTCAATTTGGGCAGGTCGCTGTTCTGGCCCGTTTGCTGGAGCCATCGGTCTTTGGCATCGTAAGCGTCAGTACGTTGATGATCGCTTTCTTCAACATCTTTGCCAATCTGGGATTCTCGAATTCCATTATTTACAAGCAGGAAGAAGATCGGTTGGTACTATCAACCATCTATCTCTTAAATCTCGGGCTTGGTCTGGTTATCGGTATTATTGTCTTTTTTAGCTGGCCGCTGGTGGTTGCCTACTACAAAGAACCTCGACTCGAAAACGTTATCAAGCTATCTTCACTCTACTTTATCATTGTTTATATCGGGCAGATTTACCTGTTTTTGCTTCAGAAAGATTTACGGTTCAAAGCCGTAGCGAGTATCGATATCACCGGAACCATTGCCGGAACGGCCGTTACGATCCTACTGGCTTACAACGGCTTTGCTGAATTAGCCCTGATTTTGGGACAGTTAGCCCAGCAAACGGCTAAATCGGTTCTTCAGATGATATATGGTATTCGGTTGTTTTCTCCGCTTCTGAAATTCGATCTTAGCTTAATTAAAGACCATCTTCGGTTCGGGCTATACAATGTTGGCGATGGATTGGTGGGGTTTATTCAGGCCAATTCCGACAATATTCTGATTGGTGGTATGCTGGGAGTGAAGCAGTTGGGCTATTATACGCTGGCGTCACAATTGGCGGTTTTTCCGATCAACCGCCTGAGCCCCATTATATTGCAGGTGGCCTATCCAATTCTGGCGAAGTTTAAAGATGATACGGATGAGTTAAAAAAATCGTATCTGACCATTCTGGATTTAATGAGTTTTATCAACCTGCCGTTGCTGGCCGGTTTGTTTATTACGGCCGATAGCGTAGTGCCGCTATTTTACGGACCAGGCTGGGAGCCCACCATTCTGCTGATCCGAATTTTTGTATTCATTAGTATTTTTACCTACCTGAGTCATCCGTTGTTTACGCTGGCTTTTTCGAAAGGAAAACCCAAATTGCTGTTTTATCTGAACGTAATAACCCTGGTAGTAAAAATTCCGCTTATCTACATTTTTGGCAACTATTGGGGAGTAACGGGTATTGCCTACGCGTTTCTGATTGCTACGGCGGTGAATCTGATCATCAATTTCCGGATGGTTCATTTGCTGGTAGGATCATTCCTGGCTGACTTTGGCCGGAATATTGCCAAACCGGTCGTATTTTGTCTGGTCATGGTAGGGGCCATCGCCCTCTATAAATCGTTTGCCGACTCCGTAAATGTAGTCAATACGGCGGTCGAAATAATTCTGGGCGGGATACTGTTTATTGGCCTGACGCTACGTTTTAAAATTCCATTGGCGGAGTTGAAAACATTTGGCAAAAACGTCTGATTATGAGTTTGATACAGCAATTGGTTCTGAAGTCTTTATACGTAGTAGCCCGGCTGAAATACCCTAACCTCCGCAAAGATCTGCCATACTTTGTGCGCGATAATTATTACTGCAAGCTGGTTCAGGGGCGCTACGTTGTTCAGGATTATGTGCTGAAAAAACCGTATAAAGTAATTAGTTATCACGGGGAGTTTGATCAGGAGTTGCGCTACGTATTGCCGTTTGCCTACTGGCACCACCTGAACGGTACGTTGCAAAAAACAATCGGCGCGAAGAATACCAGCGATTTTTACTTTTTCAGCTCTAATCACGAAGAGCGATTCGATAAACGCGTCTGGACCGAATCGTACGCGCATTACGATGTGCCGAACATGACCCATAGCAATTCCTACAGTTTTCGGAAGTGGGCTCCGGTGCCGTTCAAGGAACACTATCGGAATGAGGTATTCGTCTTCGATAAACCCATCTTGCTGATTGCCAATAAATACAATATTGAATGGGATCAGCCGCCCATCAACTTTCTGGATATTCCTACGCTCGAACAAATTATTCAGCAATACGGCGATAGATATCAGATTGTATACAATCGGCCGTTGCCAACGCAAATTGTTCAGGATAATAGCGAGACTCTGCAATTGAACGAGCACGAGTGGTTACGGAAGAACCACCCAGGTGTTATTCTGATGGATGATCTCTATCAGCAGTATTGCCCATCGCTGGTTCGGAATTACAACCATCTTCAACTAATGGTCTACGCCAATTGCAATCATTTTATTTCGATGCATGGGGGCACGGCCGCATTAGCCAGCTGTTTCGGCGGCAACAACATTATTCTTTCTGATCCGAACTGGGGTATGGAGCATCATTTCAACGAATATGCTACCCTTTTTCCAAAATTATCGGGCGCAACAATCCTCCATGCCCGTAACCGAGCCGAAGTGTTAACTTATCTGGCCGACAAATACTAATTTTTTCAATAAATAGGCTCTTATTTTGCTATTATTTAGTAGTTTCTACTAAGTATAAGTTAATTATTTTTTATTTTTGATTGTTGTAGTTACTATGATGGAGATCTGATAAATAGATTGATACTGAAAAGCAATGCCAATATGATTATTAGTAGGATAACCAGCGGCTTAGGCAACCAGCTTTTTCAGTATGCAGCCGCCCGACAGCTTTCGCTGAAGAACCATACTGAGTTGTATCTGGATCTTAGTTATTACCGCTATCAGTACGAAACAGACACACCAAGAGTCTTTAAACTTAGCCATTTTTCCATTCCGTATCGGGAGTTGCAGGACTCCTTTGTTCAGTATTTATCCAAGGCAACGAAACTATTGCCTAACCGCAGTTTACCACCACTTTGCCTGTTTTTGAAGGAAAAGCATTTTCATGTTGATGAGAGTGTATTAACTGCTCGTGCCCGGTGTATTACGTTGGATGGCTTCTGGCAATCAGAGACTTATTTCTGTGGTAGCGCCGAAATCATTCGTCGGGAGTTAACGCTGAGTACTATACCAAGTCCAGAATTCAACGGCTATGCCGCGCAGATTGCTGGAACTCCCGTGCCTGTATCAATGCATGTTCGGCGGGGCGATTATGTGAATCACCCTGAGTTCAGTAAAACGTTCGGCTTTGTTGGCATTGACTATTACACCCAGGCGCTGGAGCAGCTACAGACTCAGGTCGATAATCCTACGCTTTTTGTATTCAGCGATGATAAGGAATGGGTCCGACAGAACCTGGTTTTGCCAACCAATACTGTCTTCGTGGAAAATTCAGGACCCGATAGTGATGTCGCTGATTTGGTCTTGATGAGCCGATGTTACCACCACATCATCGCGAACAGTTCATTTAGCTGGTGGGGTGCCTGGTTAAATCCGAGAGAAAACAAACTGGTTATAACGCCTAAACAGTGGTACAAAAAACAACCAACCTGGAATACGAAAGATTTACTACCCGCTGCCTGGCTGGCTATCTAAACAACCATCAAACAAGAAGCACAGCCAAACCTCTGCCGTTCCATGATTAAGGTATTCATTGATCACCAGAAATTCAGTACGCAGAAATACGGAGGGATCAGCCGCTATTTCGCCAACATTATCCAGGGAATAAAGCACACGAGTGATATAACGTATCAGCTGGGAGTGATGCACGCCAGAAATCACTATATCAAAAACGAACCGCTGCCCATGAAAGGGAAATTCTGCGATACGATTCTGAATCGGAATGAACGGTACGATTACAGACTTAATCAATTGTATTGCAAGCGGTTGTTGGAGAAGTTAGATTTCGACGTATTCCATCCGACGTATTACGACCCTTATTTTATTAAGCCGTTGAAAAAACCGCTGGTTGTTACGGTTCATGACATGACCCATGAGCGGTTGCCGGAATACTTCTGGTCGCAGGACCCGCTTACGCAGCAGAAACGTATCAATATTAATCGCGCCGATTGCATCATCACTATTTCGAATGCAACACGTAACGATTTGCTGGATTGCTTCAATGTTGACCCGGCAAAAGTGGTTATGATCTACCACGGTATCGACATCGATACACCGTTGCAGACGCAGCCGGTTGCCGATCTGCCGGAACAATACCTCCTGTATGTGGGCGACCGGAGTGGCTACAAGAATTTCTATTTGTTCATGAATGCTGTTCAGAAAATTGCTGCCAGGCGACCTGATCTGCACGTTATTCTGACGGGGGGCGGCAAGCTGGAAGTGGCCGACCGGGAGTTCATTCACCGGCTCGGACTGACGGAGCGGGTGCGCCATATCAACGCTACCGACGAACAGCTGAACTACTTGTATCAGAACGCCCAGCTGTTTGTGTATCCGTCTTTGTACGAGGGCTTTGGCTTGCCGATTCTGGAAGCGTTCAAGGCCAATTGCCCTATCCTGCTGAGTGATACCGATTGTTTTCGGGAGGTCGCTACCGATGCGGCTGTCTACTTCAAACCCACCGATGTTGACGATCTGATCGATAAGCTGGAATCAACACTCGACAATCCGACGCTTAAGACGCAGCTGGTAGCCAATGGGACCAGACGACTGGCGGATTTTCCGCTTCAGAAATCGATTGATCAGACACTGGATGTCTATAAAGCTATGGCCTGAACGGGCTAGTTAACGATCGTTGCTATGAGATTTCGAGCGGTTGATTCATTTCGGGGGATGGCGGCCATCATGGTAATCCTGTTCCATTTGCAGCATCTGGATTTGCTGGCGGGTAATGCCTTTGTGAGCAAGAGCGATATTTTCGTTGATTTCTTTTTTGTGCTGTCTGGATTTGTAATGACGCACAGCAACTATAAAAAAATCAACGCGTTAAGCGACGTTAAGCCGTTTGTGATCAGGCGGTTCAAACGGCTATACCCGCTTCATTTGTTTACGTTGATACTGGTTTTGCTGTTTGAAATTTTCCGGTACGTAGTGGATCACTACGTTGTTCATCTCTCGAACCCGGTCTTTGCGCCGAACAAGTCGTGGCCAGCCTTTATCAGCAACCTGACCCTAACGCAGTCGTTGGGACTATTTAATGAAGTTACCTGGAACGGGCCCAGCTGGAGCATTAGCGTCGAATTTTATACGTACATCGTCTGGGCGCTCGCTCTGGTTTTGTTTCGCAAAAATCTGCTGGCGATGTGTACGGTTAGCTTCGCTCTATTAGCCTGGTTTATTGGTAGCCATCACGGCAATATTATTTATACCTATGATTATGGCCTCTTCCGGTGTTTGTACAGTTTTCTGATCGGGATGCTGGCTTATAAGCTAAATCGGCAGTTGCCGTTACAGTTACCGAAATGGCAATTTTCGGTATTGGAAGTAGGGCTCTTTGGCCTGACTATTTTTCTGGTTAGCTCATTTACGCATGCCGAAAGCTGGCTGATGCCGTTTCTGTTTGCGGTCGTAATTATCGTTTTTTCGCGCGAAGCTGGCGTCTTTTCGACGCTGCTGGCCTCCGACCGACTGGAATTTCTAGGGCGATTGTCGTACTCCTACTACCTGAATCATACAGTCGTTCTGGCAGCTTTAGATCTGCTGCTTTTTAAGCTTGTCAAATTACCGTATTCAACCGTCGGAGAACTGACGTTTGTGGTTGTCTGCCTGCTCTGTACGCATCTGCTTTCTGTCTTTACGTATCGCTATGTTGAACTGTTTCTCCAGCAAAATCTACCTGTCAGGCCGGTTGATTCTCGTCTGGCTCCGGCCCTTATCACTGAAAAATCTATGAATCTCTTCAAAGCACCAGACTGGGTTAACCAGATCTCATTCCCATACAATTCGTTTGATGATATTCCGCAATCGGTATTCGACGCAATTAACCGCGATCTGGACCGATACGATCACTCCAAGCCTGAAGTAAGCGTCGTGATTCCGGCCTGGAATGAAGAAGTGAACGTATTGCGAAGTATTGCGTCGCTGGCCAAACTAAAAACCGACATTCCGTTTGAAATTCTGGTTGTTAATAACAACTCGACTGACCAGACCCAGAAAACGCTGGACAAACTTCATGTACGGTCTGTTTTTCAGCCAATTCAGGGGTGGGGGCCTGCTCGTCAGAAAGGATTGGAGGAGGCCCGAGGGAACTATATTCTGACGGCTGACGCCGACAGTCTATATCCCGTAGACTGGATGAATGAAATGATGACTGTGTTACGTCAACCCGGTGTGGTTTGCGTGTATGGTCGTTATTCGTTTATTCCATCACCTGGGTTTTCGCGTTGGAAATTAACGGTTCTCGAAACGCTCAAAGATGCAATTGCCGAAGTTCGGCACATGAAACGGCCACACCTGAATGCTTATGGTATAAGCATTGGATACCTGAGGGAATCGGCTCTTCAGATTGGGTACGTAATGCATAAGATTCGGGGTGAAGATGGGCGTATGTGCTTCGATCTGATGAAGTACGGAGCGGTTAAACAAGTGAAAGCATCGAATGCCCGCGCCTGGACCGGAACCCGTACGCTTGAGAAAGATGGTAGTTTTTCGAAAACGCTGTTCTCGAAAATCGGTATCGAGCTACGTCGTCTGAGCAGTATGTTTGTTGAGCAGCCACCCCACGATACCAAAACATCGTTAAACTCCTGAACCGTCTGTGTTGCCTCGTTTTTGCCTAGTATTCATTGCGAGCCACGCTACGTTGTCGGCGAAAACAAGCGCTATTGCTGGGCTTCTGCTCCTGATGGCAACTACTGTTACGTGGGGGCAGTGTAGCCCCGGCTCCATCATCTGCGAAACATTTGGAGCCGGACCAAAGGGGGCATTACCACAGGGGCAAACTAACTTTTCGTATCGGGCTATTGCCTGCCCTAACGATGGGGAATACAACGTAATGGATACGGTATCGGCACGTTGCCACGGAGAGGCCTGGCTCTACGTAGCAGAGGATCATACGCCCGGCGATGTACGGGGGAATATGTTTGTGGTCAATGCGTCTTATCAGCCCAGTGAGTTTTACAGCCAGCGGGCGTCGGGTTTGTGCCCTGGCGTTACGTATGAGTTTTCCTTGTGGGTGCTGAATATCAACAAAGTTATGGAACCCGGCCCCTGCGATGAATTCAGGTTACGGAATCCGATTATTGCCATGCGCGTAGAGCAGGCCGATGGTACGCTCATCCGGGAAGTTGTGCAGCCCGCCGTACCACGGACAACAACGCCTACCTGGGTTCAGTTGTCGATGCAGTTTGTGATTCAGAACAATACGAACGACGTAGTGGTGAAGCTCATCAATCAGGGACTGGGTGGTTGCGGTAATGATCTGGCCATCGATGATATCGGTTTTCGACCGGTTCATCCGCAGCTTACGATTCAGTTTACGGGTTCATCCGCTACCGAAACAACCGTTTGTGCCGACACCCGATTAGCGCTGAGTGTTGGCGCAGCTGCTGGGTATCCTAATCCGGCCTATCTGTGGCAGCAAAGTATTGATAATGAGAACTGGACCACGGCACCTGGTTCGGGTCAGGCGACGTATACCATTAATCCGGTGCTGGTGGGGCGGACGTATTATCGGTTGCGGAATGCCCAGCCAATCAATGCAGATGCTGTGGGACGATCACAATGCTCGACGGAATCGAATGTGCTGATTGTGAACGGCCGACCTGATGCTTCCTTTAGTCTGGGCGATGATATACTGCTTTGCGAAGGCGAAACGGAGACGATTTCGGTACCAGGATCATTACCGTCGGGCACTACGTTTGTCTGGTCGGATCGGAGCACGAATCGTCAGTTAAGCATCAACTCACCCGGTATGTACTGGCTGGAAACCGACTTGAACGGCTGTATGTACCGTGATTCGGTAGAGGTCGTTTCACAGAACTGTCATATCGACGATGTATATATACCGGATGCCTTTTCGCCTAACAACGATTTAGTTAACGACCAATTAGTGGTCAGGCACGCAGGTACGTTTACGAGCTATTCCTTTCGGGTCTATGATCGCTGGGGGAACGTACTATTTTCTACCCGACAGGCCGGTCAGTACTGGGATGGTACGTATAAAAACCAGCAATGCCTGACGGGAGTATATGCCTGGACTATTGACTATCGTGTTGTTGATCAGCTCAATCAGGAAAAACAGTATACGCGCAGTGGGCAGGTAATGCTGGTCCGCTAAGAGCGCCTTAAGTCATAAGATTTCTAGTAGTCCAGTCAATGAAAACGTATAATTTCCCGGACGTTACGTTATTAATCACTCACTATAACCGCAGCCATTCGCTGGAGAATTTGCTGGCGGTTTTTGAGCGGCTGAATTGTCAATTCGGCGATATTGTCGTGTCTGACGATGGGAGTAAAGCTGAACATAGTCAGCATCTGAAGGAGCTACAGAGCAACTATGGTTTTCGACTCATCACCACGCCCCACAACAAAGGGCTGGGCCATAATCTCAACAAAGGGCAGGATGCGGTTAAAACGCCGTATACGCTTTATGTGCAGGAGGATTTTGAACCCGTGGCTGAGTTTCCGGAAACGTTTGCAGAGTCGCTGACCTTGTTTAAGGAACACCCTGAGTTCGATATTATTCGCTATTATTCGTACATCCGATATCCGTATCTGAAGCCTTACAACGCCGATTTTTCGGAGATGTATATTCCGGCCTGGGCTCGTAAATACACCAAAGTGTATTACTATAGCGATCATCCCCATCTTCGGCGGAGCAATTTTTTCGACAAGTTTGGCCGGTACGTGGAAGGAATCAAACCCGATAAAACCGAATACCGAATGTGCGTTTCGTTCATTCAGCACAAAGGACGCGGGCTTTTTTATACCAACTATCAGCAGCTTTTCAGACAGAAGAATACGCAGGAAGAACCCAGTACGTATAAGCAGTCCTTAGGCTCCCTAACGAAAAATCAGCTGTTGGTGATGCTACGTCACGTTTACCGAATGATCAAGTATAACTACGACATTCTGTTTATGCGTGTTTAAGGATCGGCCCGACCACGATGCAACCATAGATGAACAGACAAAAAAACTCCTCTGAAACGTTTCAGAGGAGTTTTTGTCCGTGTCGAACAAGTTAGTTCGATTTCAAGACTTTCTTCATAACCCGTTCGTCATCCTGTTTGATCTCCAGAATATAAGTACCAACGGGGAGGTGCGTTACGTCGATGCTGGACGAGAACTGACCGCCCGTTTTGGAAATCTTAACCTGGTGATGAATGCGGCCCGTGCCAGCGTCGAACAGGTTTACATGAATAGACGAATTGCTGGAGCGTTCGATCTGGATGGTAATGACGTCGGTCGTTGGGTTGGGATAAACACTGACCGAATTTTCCAGACTTTGTTGCTCGGTTACCAGATTGGCCGCTACTCGTGCGTTGGGCGCTACCGAACCGGCTACCACAAACATGGGTGTTTCGGTAACCGTAAGCTGAAGCTGACCGTTGGTTGTGTTTACCACTTCCAGATCCATATTGTTAGCCCCTGTTTTCGGACGATAAATCTGCGCCTGAGCTGCCCCGCCCAGATCTAGAGTATACGTAGCTGTGCGTCCTACTTCGTCGGGTACAACCAGCATATAGGCCGATTTGCCATTCAGCTCGTAGCGATCAACGATGGGGTTACCAACGAGTGTTTCCTTGTAAGAATATTCCCCAAAGAGTCTATTGGTCTGGTAGAGATAGTCGGCCGCCGGACGACGAGTGATGTTGTCGCCGTTGGCCAGTCCCGACGTACCGAACATGCCGCCCGTTTGATTATCGTCGTAGAGTTGGTAGAAATAAACTTTTTCGATTCCCTGACGAGCATAGAATAAGGCTGTTCGCAGCACCCAGTCGCCCTGCGTTTCGAGCGCCGATTTGTTGCCTATCGGAATAGCGCGTAGTGGGCTTCCCTGATGCACATCATATCCGGCTTCGGTAACCCAAACCGGCATGTCGTACGATTGGTTATGGGCAGTCTGGCGGAAATCCTTAGCGATCCGGTCAATAGGGCTGACTTCAGGGGCCGCTCCCCGCGTTGAGTTACCGCTTTGCGACGACGACGTATTGTCGGAATACATGTGGTAGTTGATCACATCCCAGCAAAGGTTCACCGAACCGTCGGGCTTATACCCCCGGAACTCCTTACACCAGTCAATCATACCCTTTATGTAATCGGAACCAATCGAAGCCGACGCCAGGCCACCAATAACCACTTTTACGTTTGGATCGGCATTTTTGGCACCTACGCCCGCGCCCATCGTATTTTTATGCCCATCGTAGAAGGCCGACAGATTGGCTGCGTACTCTCGTGCGGTCTGATAGGCTTTGCGTCCTTTCCACCACTTATCCCGTTCGTTATCACATTCAATGTATTTGATCAGCCCCAGGCCAATCTTAATGGAGTTGGGCGTATCGCCCGTCCAGCGAGGAGTACTGTTAACATGCAGTAGCGCTGGATTGATGTTGGTATTGCTCCCGTAGCGGGCCATGTACTGAAAAGCCGCTTTCGCCTGTTCGATGTACGATTGCGGGTCGGCAAAGTCTTTACCGTACCGGACTGGCACGTTTTCGGCATCGCGTTGATCGTCGGGATACGTATTGACCATCCAGTCGGGCAGCGTTTTCAGGCAGGCCAGCACCTCAATTCCTTCCGCTTTACAGCGTTCATAAATGGCATCGTAGTTCCAGCCTCCGCTCATCGTAGGATTATACGAATAATCGCCTTCCTGCTGTTCGAGCTTGTTCCAGTCCATGTAATGACGAACGCCGGAGAAGCTTTTGACAATTTTCATCTTGTCTTCGTTGATCTGCCAGGGCGTATTGCCATCCTCGAAATTCCATTCGTACGCATTGACCCCGAACATGTCTTTGAGCTTCACCGACTTGGCAGGCGCTGCGGTACGAGCGGCTCCGGCCGAATACGAACCGTAAAACTCAATCTCTGTCGGGAACGAGCCGCCCGTGTTGATTACCAGATACCGGACATTACTAACCGGCTGGTCGAGGTTGAATTTGGCATTACCCGACGTATGCCTATTGGGATATGGACCAACCCACGTATCATATTCCTCGCCCGTAAACGTAGCGATCGGAATCCGTTGCCATTGATCCGTAATGACGGAAATCGTTACGGGATTGTCGGGGAATGAACCCGTGAAGTCGTACAGCTTTATACTTTGGATGGTCATGGATTCACCATCCAGCAGCGGGTAATACGCATCGTATTTAGACAGGACTTTGCCCCAGCCCGTTTCGACGTTTACGTTGGTTACGCCATCGAATAAACCTTCCAGTGTATACGTAGCGTTGGTTAGCTGATACCAGCGCTTCCCGTCAATTGGAATTTTGTTGGCGGGCGTAACAACCGATGACGCCGTGACCACCAGTTCGCGTACTACGTCTGTTGCCGCCTGGAAAGACGACGACGCTGCCTGTGAAGCCGTAATGGTACAGGTGCCAGCCCCCATAATTGTGGCCTTGCAGACGCCTGACGTAACAGAAATTGTTGCAACCGATGGATTCGAGGAGGTGAACGTAATAGGAGCTTCGGTGTTGTTGCTCGTTGCTGCCAGCGTGAACTCACCATCGTCGGTGGTTTTAGCGGGGAGCGATGCAAAGTTGATTGTTGCCGGGGCCAGTTCAATGCCTCCTTTTGTTACGTTGAACCAGTTGAAATTCCAGGCCCCGCGCACCGCATACAACCGGAGTACCTGACTACCGGCTGGCAACGTAGCAGTGGTGCTGATGGTTGTCCAGTTTTGCCAGTCATACGTCCGTGGTACGTCGACACTGCCAAGTACGGCGCCTGACTCGGAGCGAATCTGAATCAGACCCTGGCCATAGCTGTTAGCCACCCGGAACTGAAAGGTATGCAGCCCCGCCGACGCTACGTTGACATTGAAGTCCATCCAGTCGTTGTCGTCGATGTGGCCGAGGTTTTGGCCCCCCCCTTCGTCGGAGGTTGGCTCGGGCCGAACGTCGGTGGCCACGTCGAAGGATTCAGCTTCGAATTTGCCGGGCAATGGCCGACTCTCCGTAGCGTCGAACCAGTTCAGATTCCAGTTTCCTTTCACGACGTGGATACGTAACGTTTGCGTACCAGCTGACAGATGAGCAATGGCGCCAATGGTCTGCCAGCTTTGCAGGCCGCCCGTTCGTGGTACGTCGACGGTGCTTAGAACCGAACCATCGGCTTTGCGCAGTTCAAATTTAGCGCCGTCACCGTAGCCGTTGGCCACCCGAAAATGGAAGGTATATACACCGTCACGTAAAACGTTTACGTTATAATCCATCCAGTCGTTATCATCGATGGAGGTGGCGTTCGGCGTAGCGTCGGTGTCGGCCGAGTTTTCGGTTTGAATGCCCTGCATGCCAACGTAGCTCTCTGCCTCGACCTGTCCGGGAAGTGAATTGGCCTGATACACGCTGAACCAGTTGAGATTCCAGGCTCCGCGCACCGCATATAGTCGGAGTACCTGACTACCGGCTGGCAACGTAGCGGTGGTGCTGATGGTTGTCCAGTTTTGATAATCGTACGTCCGTGGTACGTCGACACTGCCAAGTACGGCTCCCGACTCGGAGCGGATCTCAATCAGGCCCTGGCCGTAGCTGTTGGCTACCCGAAACTGGAATTTATAGCTGCCCGCCGAGGCTACATTAACATTGAAATCCATCCAGTCGTTGTCGTCGATATAACCTACGTTTTGGCCGCCCCCTTCGTCGGAGGTTGGCTCGGGCCGAACGTCGGTGGCTACGTCGAAGGATTCGGCCTTGAATTTGCCGGGCAATGGTCGGCTTTCCGTTACGTCGAACCAGTTCAGATTCCAGTCGCCTTTTACGACGTGGATACGTAGTGTTTGCGCTCCGGCCGACAGGCGGGCGGTAGCTCCCGTTGTCTGCCAACTCTGGATACCACCCGTTCGTGGTACATCAACGGTGCTCAGAACCGAGCCATCGGCCTTACGTAGTTCGAATTTTGATCCTTCGCCGTAGCCATTGGCTACCCGAAAATGGAACGTGTAAACACCATCGTGCGGCACCGTTACAGCGTAATCCAGCCAATCGCCCGTATCAATGGAGGTGATGTTCTGTCCTCCGCCCGTATCGTCAGTTGATTCCGTCTGTACACCCTGGATGGCGGTATAGTTTTCGGCTTCAATACGTCCTGGCAGGCTGTTTGTTGTCTGTAGTGTGGATTGAATTATGCGGCTTACATACGAATCGTTGGTCAACGTAACAAACGATCCGATAGACGTTAAAGCTATTGCATAAGTGACATATAGAAGTTTCTTCATTTTTTACTGTTTACAATGAAAAGTCATTAGTTGTTACTATTAAAACATTGAAATTAATTAAAAGAAATCATTTAATATAAAATTTTTAATAGGTATTAATCATAAATGATTGTAGTATGTTTTGTTGGGTAGTTATTTTATTTTTAAGTATCCAAAGACTTAATCGCTCAGAACATTGATTTGTGATAATCTGTATAAATGGAGCGTAAAATGGCTGTAGTTGTATACTACGGGGCAGTGTAAGTTTATTGGTAGCAACATTATGAATTGGTCACGGTCTACGACCATGTCGAAGCTATGGGCTGATTGTTGCTGACAAGACGCGCTACTGTTTCCTGCCGATAAGTAGAGCTGTTCGTTTTGTCGGTTTTAGGGGGAGATAGCCCGTTGACTATCCCCATCATTAACTGCTCCTCTTTATTTATGCGACATCTGGTACTGGCTGTTGTTCTAGGTATTGTTTTTGGATCGTTCGGTATCGCAACCGGGCAGGTAAAAACAACCCCTCAAACCGCAAAACCCTGGACGTATTGGTGGTGGATGGGGAGTGCCGCCAACGAAAAAGACATTACCTATCAGCTAGAGCAATTTGCGCAGGCTGGATTGGGTGGCGTCCATATCATTCCGATTTATGGTGTTAAGGGATACGAGAAGCAGTTTATTCCGTTTCTGAGCGATCGCTGGCTGGCCATGCTGGCGCATACCGTTCGGGCGGGCAGACGGCTGGGTATGGGCGTTGATCTGACACTGGGTACTGGCTGGCCTTTTGGTGGCCCGAATGTTACGTCTGAAATAGCGGCCAAACGCTGGAAAGTCGATAATGGAAAACTCGTTACAGAACTCACCAAACAACAGGTCAAGCGGGCGGCACCGGGTGGCGAAGGACTGGTTCTGGATTATTTCAGTAAGCGGGCGATGGACCAGTACGTGAAACGGTTCGACTCTACGTTGATTACCCTTGCGGACGGACCGCGAGCGGTCTATAATGATTCGTATGAGGTATTTGGGGCCAACTGGTCGGCCAATTTTCTGGATGAGTTCAACAAGCGCCGTGGCTACGATCTGACTACTCAATTAAGCGCTTTTCTGGACACAACGCAGTCGAAAGCGAGTATACTGGTTCATCAGGATTACCACCAGACATTGGCCGAATTGCTGCATGATGGGTTTACAACTACCTGGACTGGCTGGGCTCGCAACCACAAATTCCTGAGTAGAAATCAGGCGCACGGATCACCCGGCAATCTGATCGATCTGTATGCCGAAGCCGATATTCCGGAAACCGAGTCGTTTGGGTCCAGCCAATTCCCCATTCCGGGCCTTCGGGTCGATCCGGATTATGAGGTCGATCGTTTTGGAATGCCCAATACGTTGGCCATGAAATTCGCGTCGTCGGCTGCGCATGTGCTGGGAAAGCCGCTGGTAAGCTCTGAAACGACTACGTGGCTGGCAAATCATTTTCAGGTGGCGCTGTCGCAGATAAAACCCCAGGTTGACGAATTGTTTACGGCTGGCATCAACCATATTTTCTACCACGGAACGCCCTATTCACCACCCGCCGAGCCCTGGCCCGGATGGGTATTTTATGCGTCGACCAACTATGGTCCTTCGTCGCATTTCTGGCCTCATCTGCCCCTGCTGAACCGATATATTGAGCGCTGTCAGACGCGGCTTCAGGCGAGTAAACCCGATAACGATCTGCTCGTCTACTTTCCCATTCATGATTTGTGGGCTACTCGGACCCGTTCTGCTGGAGGAATTCACCAGTTAGAAGTGCATCACGTGGAGCAATGGTTACTGCCCCAGCCATTTGGAAAATTGTGCGAACAGTTGCAACAGCGCGGCTATTCGTTTGACTACGTATCGGACGACCTGCTCAGGAAACTATCCGTAACGAAGGGTGGTATTCTGAGCCCAGGCGGTGCCGTATTTCAGTGTATTCTTATTCCCCACGCTACGTATCTACCCGAACAAACACTTCAGCAACTGGACCGACTCGCCCGGCAAGGGGCACGCATTATTTTTGACGGTGCTATGCCACAACAAGTACCGGGTTTCCACAAACATGACGAACGCTCGGCCAATTTGGTCCGTATTGGTAAAGCCCTTCAACAACTGAAGTCCGTACAAGTCAGCAACGATGTGTTTACGACGCTACGTCAATCTACTACTCGGGTAGAAAGCTGGGCGGAGCAAGGACTGGCGTTTATTAGAAAGCGACGGGGCGATACAACCCAGTATTTCATCGCGAATCTGGCTAATAAATTTCGGCAGGGCTGGATTCCATTATCGGTACTCGGTCTGGCAAGCCGGTATGATGCTTTAACGGATCAAACTACTACGTTGCCCATTCGGAACGGTAAAGACGGCAAAAATGAGGTGTGGCTGGCGCTGGAACCAGGACAATCCTGTTTCATTTCCGTTATGCCGGGCGCACCGGCCATAACTAGTGGACGTAGCCCGCAAACTACTGGTAAATCGACGGAACTACTACGACTGCCCAATTCATGGACGATCCAGTTTTTGTCGGGCCGACCCGATCTTCGTACGTCGGCTACATTGCCTAAACTGACCTCCTGGACGAGTTTGTCTGATTCGGCTAGGTATTTCTGGGGAACGGCCCGGTATAGCACTACCTTCGATTTTCCGGCTAGTCAGTCGGCTACGACTTCCTACGTACTGGATTTGGGCGATGTACGGGAAGTTGCCGAGGTTCGCGTAAACGGCCAGTCGGTCGGAACGGCCTGGTGCTTGCCCTACCGCCTGTCAATACCGGCCCGCCTGTTGAAAGCAACCGGAAATCAGCTGGAAATTGACGTAACGAACGTATCGGCCAACTACATGCGGCTGTATGATCGACAGAATCCGGGCTGGAAAAAGTTTTACGACATTAATATTGTCGATATCCGTTACAAGCCATATGACGCCAGTCGCTGGGAGGCCCGTCCATCGGGATTACTTGGACCCGTTACGTTCTGGAGCCTTATTGATCCTTAGCGTAGTTGGAACGAATTCGTCGGACAACATCGCTGGCCAGTTCGTCACGCATACTGTCGTACAGACTCCAGCGGGAAGGAGCAAACAGGCTGGCGCTGGCCAGTGAACTCCCATTCAATGCCCGATCGTCGCCGGTAAAGGTTTGCCATTGAGTTTGCCAGTTGCGGGTTTCCCAGACGGAGTCTTCCCAAACGGATTTACCAGTCTGGGTATCAATAGAACGCATACGTAGCGTCAGTTCGGCGCGGATGGTCCGTTGGTACGTGGTCAACTGACCGCTAACCCGTTCCATGATGTCGACTTTAGTAGAGTCGTTAATTTTCTTTTCGCCAACCTTGTAGGTTTGATTACTATAGACAGTTGTGGTCGACGACGATGTGTTATCGCTGTAGGGAACGTAGTCAGTCACCTGCATCTGAACGGCCTGATGAATTGGGAAACCATCGCCAGCGTATTCGTTGGGCTGATAGAGCCGAACAAAACGGGAAGGCGCTTCATCGGACCGGATTTGACGTAGTATCATGTCTTCTAATTCGTGGTTATCCCGCTGGCTGATCTCATTGGTGGGAGCCAGCGGTTCAACAACCACGCGCAGAATGGCGAAGGGCAACGCATCCTGCGATTTGGCATTGGCCTGGCGGAAACCGGGAACCCATTCGAGCGCTTTCTGATAATTAACAAAGGCATCCCTGGCTGCCAGTCGATTCTCTTCCCGATAAGCAAACGCCTGTTCGGCCACCTCATACCGATCGGCAGCGGCCAGTTGACGTGTTTCGTCCTTGCGGTCAGCATAAGAAGCGGGGTAGGCCGCTAACCAGTCGGCACAGGCTTCGCAGCTACGGGCGTTGTCGGTTAGGGTCTGTAATTGTTCGTATTCTTTGTGGACGGTTTCCCAGCGAAAAGCGTCGGGTGGTGCCGAAGCCGATAGCTTGCGAATGGTGTTCTGATGTTGTTCATAGGCCCGAACAAACGCCTGTTTCAGGACCAGTGGTGCTTTGGTGTAACCGCGTTTGCTGAGGCCGCGCCACTGATTAAGTCGTTGAGAGGCTTTTTTTACCGCCAAATCATAATTGCCCCGATTTAGGGCCGTTTGCCCACTGCTACATGCTCCGATGAGCAATGGGAGAATAACGAGGAGTAGAGAAAGGCGAAACATGAGGATGTTGCAGGTAGATTTTTAGAACATTAGACAAAGCACCGGGTAGTTGGTTTATCTTTGATTCCAGAAAAAAGAAGAGGGTTGCATCCTATTTATTTACTGGTTCGTCAGCGCTATTTCTGACACTGGTACCGGTTCAATCGCAAACCGGAAAACTCTTTCGTAAAACTGTCTATGTCGAAACACCGACACTATCGTTCGGCTGAAAAAACGCTCGGAACGTCGCCCGGAACGCTCACCTACGTTGGGCAGGAAATTGAGCATCAGACCGAAATCAAGAAAATTGAATATAATGAACGGGAATATCACATAAAAGACGGTACGAAGCTAAGTTCCTGTACGCTCCCGATACCGGGAACGCCTTACGTAAACTGGCTTGATGTGGACGGTATTCATGAACCTCAGGTCGTGTCAGCCATTGGGCAGCAGTACCATCTGCATCCGCTGATTCTGGAAGACGTAATGAATACCGAGCAAAAACCGAAAATCGATCTTTACGACGATACGGTTGTGTTTGTTACGCTCAAGATGCTGCACCATAATCGCCAGCAGCAGGAGCTTGATGTGGAGCACGTGAGTTTAATTCTGGGTCAACATTATCTGATTTCGTTTCAGGAGGAGCGCACGAAAGATATTTTTGAGCCCGTTATCGAACGCATCAAAGCATCGTCGGGTAAGACGCGCCGAAACGATGCCGATTATCTGCTCTATGCGCTGATGGATGTTATTGTAGATCATTATTTTCTGATTACGGAACGCATCGGCGAAAAAATGGACGAACTGGAGGAGCACATTGTGAATCAGCAGGCTAATCAGCAAACGCTGGCTACGCTTTATAAACTCAAACGTGAACTGGCCTTTATTCGGCGGACTGTCTACCCGCTGCGCGATGTGGTCGGCGTTTTACTTCGAGAAGAGTCGACGCTGATCAAACACGCTACGTTACCTTATCTACGCGATCTGGCCGATCATATCAATCAGATTATTGAAACACTCGATGCCTACCGCGAACTTATTTCCGGACTGATGGACGTGTATTATTCCATTGTGAATAACCGCATGAATTCGGTCATGAAAACGTTAACCATCGTGTCGGCTATTTTTATTCCGTTAACATTCATTGCCGGAATCTATGGCATGAACTTCGATAATATGCCCGAACTTCACACCAGAACCGGGTACTTTTGGGTTTTATTGGCCATGCTTGTTATTGCCGTGGGTGAAGTGATTTATTTCAAACGACGAGGCTGGATGTGATAGCCATTAAGCGGTGCAAAGTGGCCAATAGGGTTACTGGAGAATTATGACAACGCAAGTACTTCAATTAGATAATTTTCAGTGGATTACTGATTCCAGGCAGGTGATTGGCAATGCGACCAATGCCCCGGCTGATCAGTCTGTTTTTTTTGCCATTCAGGGCGAGCATCACGACGGGCATGAGTTTATTGGCGAGTTATATCGGAAGGGAATCCGTCATTTTGTGGTCGAACGAACGGCCCTAACGCCCAATCGTCGAGCCGACTTACTGAATTATCCCGATGCGCAGTTTGTGGAGGTCGACAGCAGTTTACAAACGCTTCAGGAGCTGGCAGCAGCACACCGACGGCTGTTTCGTATTCCGGTTGTTGGTATTACGGGGAGCAATGGTAAAACCATTGTGAAAGAGTGGCTGGCGCAGTTGCTGGCCGATGACTTTGCGGTAGTAAAAAGCCCTAAGAGTTATAATTCGCAACTGGGCGTACCGCTGTCGGTTCACGAATTAAATGATACGCATACGCTGGGCATCTTCGAAGCGGGTATTTCCAGACCGCATGAGATGCAGGCGCTGGAAGCTATTATCCGGCCCACCATTGGTATTTTTACAACTATCGGAACGGCCCATGACGAAGGCTTTCGGACCCGAAAACAGAAAATTGCCGAAAAGCTACGGCTGTTTATTCATGCCAATACGCTTATCTACTGCAACGACTACGCCGAAATAGACGAGGAAGCTAATCTGCTGTTGAAAGCGGTTAATGCCGATATGCGGTTTATTACGTGGTCGTTAACGGGCAAGAAAGCGGTTTATCAGGTTGAACGGCAACAGGATAGGCTTACGCTTCGCGGCCCGGCTACTACTGTTACGTTGACATTGCCTTTTACTGATCCGGCTTCGGTTGACAATCTGATTCATTGTCTGGTAACGATGCTGACGATTCGGGCCTACGATGCTGATACGTTACAAAGCCGCCTGAATCGACTACGTCCGGTTTCGATGCGTCTGGAACTGAAAGAAGGCATCAATAATTGCGTACTGATCGATGATTCGTACAACAACGATGTGGTTGGTTTACAGCTTGCACTACGTTTCCTGAACCAGCAAAGCTCCCGCGACAAACGCGTTGTGATATTGTCTGATGTGCTTCAGTCGGGCCAGCGTGAGGCCGATCTGTATGAACAGGTGGCCAGGTTGTTGCAAGCCAATGATATTGACCAGTTTATCGGAATTGGGCCGGTCTTGAGCCATAATCGTCATTTCTTCGCCAGTACGAGCCAGTTTTTCGCGACTACTGATGAGTTTCTGACCAATTTTCCAATCAACAGCCTACACGATAGTGATGTGTTGGTGAAAGGAGCCCGACCGTTTTCGTTCGAGCGAATTGTGAATCGGTTGCAGCGGAAAGTGCATGGTACGGTCCTGGAAATCAATCTCGATGCGCTGACTCATAACCTGAATTATTACCGGGAACGGGTAGGGGCGGATACTAAACTGATGGTGATGGTGAAGGCGTTTGCCTATGGGAGTGGGAGCGCCGAAGTGGCTCAATTGTTGCAATTTCATCGGGTTGATTATCTGGCCGTTGCCTATGCTGATGAAGGTGTTTCGCTACGTCAGAATGGAATCGACTTGCCGATTATGGTGATGAATCCGGCTCCCGAGACGTTTGCTACGTTGGTTGAGTTTGGTCTTGAGCCAGAATTATATAGCATGCGGTTATTACGCGAATGGTCTGATTTTATTGACAAGAATGGACAACGTAGCGCGGAAAATCCATACCCCTTTCATCTGAAAGTCGATACCGGTATGCATCGGCTTGGCTTCCTGGAAGACGAAATTCCGGCCGTAGTGGAGTATCTGAAAGGGTATCCACAGGTACGAGTGGCAACCGTTTTCAGTCACCTGGTAGGCGCTGACGATGCGCAGTTCAATGCGTTCTCTGTGCACCAGTATGATACGTTTCTGCGGGCTACGGCAGTGCTCGAAGCGGGCTTAGGCTACAAACCAATTCGGCACCTACTCAATTCGGCGGGCATTGTGCGTTTCCCGGATTATAGACTCGATATGGTTCGTTTGGGCATTGGCCTTTACGGGGTCGAATCCAGCCAGATCGAAAAAGACGCCGTTCGGTCGGTGGGTACGTTGCATACAGTGATTAGCCAGATTAAGACGATTCCAGCGGGCGAATCAGTCGGCTATAGTCGGCGGGGTGTGCTGGATCATGACGCCCGAATCGCTACGCTGGCTATTGGGTATGCCGATGGTTTTGATCGCCGACTGGGCAATGGCGTTGGTTCGGTGTGGGTCAATGGAACCCGTTGCCCAACGGTAGGGAATATTTGTATGGATATGACGATGATCAACGTAACGAACGCGTCGGCGGCCGAGGGCGACGATGTCATTATTTTCGGTAACGAACTACGGATCACCGAATTGGCTCAGCAGATAGGCACTATTCCGTACGAGATACTGACCGGGGTCAGCGAGCGGGTGAAGCGGGTTTTTTATAAGGAAGGAAACTGATAACAAAAGCACAGGTCTTGCTATTGAATAGAAGTCTATTCAATAGCAAGACCTGTGCTTTTGGCTCTAGTAGCTACGGATTACGGTTGTTTCGCTTTTACTGCTTCTACGTTCTTCTTCCGATTTTCCAGCTCCGTAAGCGCGTTGGTCTGGTCTATCTTGTTGGTTTCAACGTCTTTCTGAAGCTGTTCGAGTTCTTTGGCGTTTTCGTCGATTCGTTTCAGCAGGCGTTCTTTTTCTTTGGCATTCTGTTCGATAGACCGCTGAAGCTGCTCTCCCTTTTTGACCATTTTCTGGTGATTTTTCTGGGCTTCGTCAAAACTTCCCTCAACCAGTCGAACTTCCTGGTTAAACGAGCTTTTGGTGGCAAAATCTTTCAGAAGACTTTCGGCGGCCGAGTAGCCATTACTGCCGGTCGTCACAAAATTACCGCTCCCCAGATCGAACGACGTAAAAATAGTGGCCGAGGTCTTGGCCGATTTCACGGTGCTAACCAGATTGATTGGTTCGGGCGAAATGGCCGGAATGTCGGCGTTGGTTACGCGATACGTACCGCGCGAAGCACTCAGACGACCGAATGTTTTCAGTTTTTCTTCCCAATCTTTTTCGATCTGTTTACCATCTCCCTGGACGGTTAAGTAAAGGCCAGCTAATTTAGCTTTATCGACGGTGGTTTCTCCGGCATAAACCGTTTGTGCCTGAGCCGAACTGACTAGAGTTACGAAAAAAAACGCCAGTGTTACGCGAAGTACATGTTTCATGGTTGTATAGTGTTTGGGGTATTTTTCTGTTATTAGTATATAGTTGTATTGGGGTTAAAGGGCTTTTCTGGTTACTAGCAGACGTTTATCGCCATTCTGAAGAGTTGTTGCCAGAACATACGTATCGCCACCTTCTTTAAGTCTCAGTTTTTTACGTAAATCAGCCACTGACTGAGGGAAATTTCGGGTGGTAAGATTCGCTTTCATGGTCGGAATATGTTCCTGTAACGCTTTTCGATCCGTCTTAACGAGTGTGTCCAGTATGAAAATCCGGCCTGGAAAATCAGGCACTACCGTATGGCTCGTATATAAATGACTGTTAGGAGCTAGCTTTGACAAGCCATAGCGCGATGCGACCAGCCGAAAAGCGCCCGCTTTTAAGATGGCAGCATTTGGTTCGTAGATATACTGTAAAGGATCGCTCAGCTTAACAGCGGCAGTACGTTCGTCGCCCTTGCTGAACTGGAACGCTACGTTACCTCCAGCCGCCAGATTGACCGCCGTGACCGTAACCGCATCTGTATCGATGATATGGCGACCTATTTCCAGCAACACTTCTTTAACTTCTCCCTGCACCGCTACGATATGGACTGAGTTGACCTGATTAAGTTTTCGGACGGTCGAATCTATGTCAAGTAACGGCGAAGTCTTCACTAAAATTCGCTCCGTCTTTGCCAGGATGTGGTTAAGCATGTCTGGATTGGAAATGTCGGGTTCACAATCGCTCAATTGGACTACCTTTCCGCCCTGGTCGTTACGTCGGTGCGGGTCCAGATACACCCAACTGATTGGTGATGGATAGTCGATAATACTTGCCAGTCCATCGCCGGTCAATACCGTTACGTTTTTTGTGCCTAGTCGGGGAAGGTTATAGGCAGCCAGTTCGGCCAGATTAGCTTGTTGTTCGACATAGACTACCCGCTCAACCTGTTTGGCAAATGCCCACGTATCAACGCCCATACCGCCCGTCAGATCAGCCAGCAGATCGCCACCAACCAGTGAGGCTTTATAGTGCGCTGTTAATTCTGAAGAAGCCTGTTCTACGGATAATGCAGGTGGAAAAGCCAGCGATTCATCCGCATACCAGGTCGGTAACTTCTCTTTGGCTTTTTGTCGGGCCGCTATTTGGGCTGCTAGTTTAGGAAGATCCAGCTTAGTCGGATTGGCACCCGGACGTAGCAAAAGCTGACGAACATCATCGTTAAGATGTGCCTGAATGAATGCCAGTTCGGTGGATGAAAAATTTATCAAAGCAATGAGTATTAATACGGTTTTAATTCGCTTTTAACTCTGTTTTAATTGAGTATGATCTTTTAGGTAGTTTCGCAGCTTCAGATTTGCTTATTTCTTCCAGAGACAAAACGATTACAGTGCGTTTGCTTGCCTGTTATCTGAACAAATTCTGGTTTCTATGAGAAATTAGGCTGCCGTACTGCTTAAGTAGTTTCTACGATCAAATCCCTACAGAAACACTTTTTCTCATGCAACGCGTTTCGCCTGTTAGAACTTTAAGGACCTATAACCTGAATTTGTTCCGGCAGGATTTGCCGTCGGGGCTGTCGGTATTCCTGGTTGCTTTGCCATTATGCCTGGGTATTGCCCTGGCTTCTGGTGCTCCTCTTTTCTCAGGGTTGGTTGCTGGGGTAATCGGAGGAATTGTCATTGGATTGTTATCGGGTTCAGAAGTCAGTGTAAGCGGGCCAGCTGCGGGTTTAGCCGTGATTGTGGCCGATGCTATTGCAAAAGTAGGCGCTTACGACGCATTTCTGACAGCCGTAGTGCTGGCGGGTGTAATGCAATTTCTGCTCGGGTTGATCAAGGCAGGTCGATTCAGCAGTTTTTTCCCCGATAGTGTCATCAAAGGTATGCTGGTTGCGATTGGGATCGTCATTATTCTGAAACAGATTCCGCATGCGCTTGGCCGGGATAACGACTATGAGGGGGAATTTGAGTTTCAGCAGCTGGCCGACGGCGAAAACACGATTTCGGAGATCTACAGAGCTATTGAAACCGCCAGCACAGGAGCAGTCGTTATTAGTTTGGTATCGCTGATCTTTCTGATTGGTTGGGGACGTATAGCGAGCCGCAGCACAAAAACGTTCTTTAAGAACTTTCCTTCGGCGCTGGTTGTGGTGTTTATCGGTATTGGACTGAACGAGTTTTTTCGCGTGTCAGTACCCGACTGGTATATGGGCACCAAAGCGCATCAGCATATGGTGCAGATACCCACGATTGCACCTGGTCAACCCATTTTTTCGATCTTTGATTTTCCTGATTTCAGTGTTTTAACCAATCCGAAAATTTATGGCATTGCGGCCACGATTGCGCTCGTTGCCAGTCTGGAAACATTACTGAATTTAGAGGCTTCGGACCGACTTGATTCCGCCAAACGCGTATCATCGACCAATCAGGAATTGATTGCGCAGGGCATCGGGAACGTATTGTCGGGGATGGTTGGCGGTTTACCCGTTACGTCCGTAGTGGTACGTACATCGGCAAACATATACGGTGGTGCCAAAACACGCATGTCAACTGTTTTACACGGCCTTTTTTTAGTAACGGCCGTATTTTTGGGTGGGCCCATCCTGAATCTTATTCCGCTGTCGTGCCTGGCGGCTGTGCTGATCATGGTTGGTTATAAACTGGCTAGCCCGGCTATTTTCAAAAAAACATATCACGACGGCTGGAGCCAGTTTCTTCCCTTTATCATCACCGTTTTAGGAATTGTTTTCACCGATCTGCTGATTGGGATTGCGTTGGGAACAGTGATTGGTATTTTGTTTGTACTCTATACCAACTTTCAGTCGACGTTCAGCGTGTTTAGAGATGGTCGGAAAGTGCTCATTGAGTTCGAGAAAGATTTGTATTTCCTGAGCAAGCCGCAGTTGAAAGAAGCACTCGGACTGCTTCAGCCCGGCGATGAAGTGCTCATTGATGGAACGAAGGCCCCTTTTATCGATCACGATATTTATAACATGCTACAGGATTATCGGGAAACGGCCAGGGTGCAGGGTATTCATTACGAGCTTCGAAACGTCATATTGAGTCGGCGTAAACGCACACGTAGCCGAGTCGTTCTGGACGATCGGCCTGTTTAAAAACAATCAGTTATCGTAGTTTATTCGTCGCCGTTTACGGCTGCTGTGGTCAGGAGGGTTGCCGGACGAAGTCGGGCTACTCTGATGCCCGACAAGGGTTTGTGCCACAGTACGTAGTCACTCAGTGGATACGACGTAATAACCACTTCGCCCTGATCGGACGACGCATGGAGCAGATGCATTCGTCCGTTCGCCTGACGAACAGCCAGACCCACATGTCGCATATCGAGGCCGGGCCGGGCGGCCGTCAACATCACAATATCCCCTTCCCGAAGGCTAGCTTCGGCCTGGCGTATGTTCTTTTTGGGAATGAAATAAAAGGATTGCTGACTCAGCGCCGATTCGGCCAGAGCAACCTGTTTGTAAATGGCAGGGTCGGTTAAACGAGGATACTTATACGTTGCCGTTGTCATGTAAGACAGCGGTTTCGATACCGATAAACTGCCAGCTATGTCGCGCGTTACGTCGGTCAGTAACCCTTTGCGTTCATTGTCCAGCAGCCATTCCGAAAAATAATGCAGCCGACTGGCATAGCCATCAATACGTCCGTCGCGATACCGAAGCTTGGTCAGGAACTTACGAAACGTTTGATCGAGCAATACCTGATTGTTCTTGTCAGACGCGGGTAAGTCGTGCCAGGCAAGCGATAATGCCAGAACCGTTTCCAGGTACGTTGTACAGTCAAATTCACGCAGATTCACCACCAACTGTTCCGTTGGATTTTCGTCGAGCGTGTGTGGCCGGTATGGGCGTCCCATCAGCTGTTTGCCAATGTTGATAGCCGTTTCGGCGGGAGTCTTACCGCCATTAACCGTGACAGCTTTTAAATCAGTAGGCGCTAGCTCCTGGGCCAGGATAGCCGATGACGAGAATAGCAGAAAAACGGCTGTAAATAGTTTTACCATTACCGGTAATCGTCTAGGTTAATGCAGTAGAGACGGTGAAGAAGACAAAAAGTAGCGAAATGTTACTTAATTTCTAAAACGCGCACACTACGTGGTGGTAAAACTACCGGTACGCCCATAGTACCCACAGCGTCTATTTCCGAATTGGTCAGGAAAATATCGGTGAATGTAAACGTCCGGGACGGCGAAAGACCCATTACCTCGAATGCATGACCCGGAATCCTGATGGTGGTTTCGTACGTCGTATTGATCGAGAAGTTGCAGACAATCAGTAGCTTCTGTCGGTCAGTATGGCGTAAATAACTGTAGAGTCGTTGGGCGTCATAACCAGGGCTCTGCCCGTTGTCATTGGCATATTGCAGATCATAGAAATAGCCATTCTGGATAGCATCGGAACCATTGACAAGGTAATTTAACTGCTGGTAAAAAGACCGCAGCCGTTGCTGTTCGTCCGATAGGCCCAGCCCATCATAACGACCTTTATTGATCCAGCCCTGCCAGTCAGAAATTCCCCAATAATCGAAAATCGTAGTACGGCCATCGTCACCACTGAACCCTTCCGCTTCTTCAGGCCGAACGCCAGTTTCCTGGCCGAAATAAAGCATGTAAGGGCCCGTATGCATCGTGGCCGATAGGGTCATGGCGGGAACAGCGGACCAGAGATCATTGGCGAAAAACCGGGAAGCGATCCGTTGTTCGTCGTGATTTTCCAGGAAACGTAGCATATGCTGAGCGTATTCACCGGATTCCTGTTGCCAGACCCGAGTAATGTTATAGCATGAACCGTGTCCCTCCATCAGTTCCCGGAGGGTATCGTATAAGCCTACTTTATCGTACAGATAGTCGAATCCTCCGTCAAAGATAAAGGGACGATATAGGTTCGGGTCGTAAATTTCGGCAATGAAGAGAATGCGTGGAAACTGTTGCTTCACCCGAGAAATGGCCCATTTCCAGAACGGAATTGGTACGTAGTGAGCCATATCGCATCGGAACCCGTCGACGCCTTTGTTGGCCCAGAAAAGCAGAATGTCGAGCATTTGTTTCCAGGTTGCCGGAACGGGCTCGAACTGTTGGCCACCCTCAAAAATATTAAAGCCGTAGTTTAGCTTTATGGTTTCGTACCAATCGTTTATATCAGGCGAAGCGGTGATGGAGCCACTGCCAGTCACTTTAGCCGGAAATTCGTGTAGCGCGTTAGTGGTTGCTTCCTGACTTTTTTCGGGTGAAACAAACGTTTCGCCCGGCAGATAGTAAAAGTTATTCTCGATGGAAAATCGGACAGACGTATCGTCATTCGCGCCCAAATCCACTACGTTAGCGGGCTTCGCATCGGACTTATACTGACGTGCTACGTGGTTCGGCACGAAGTCGATCAGTACCTTCAGGCCGTGTACGTGCGTGCGTTCAACCAGTGCTTCAAATTCGGCCATCCGATTGGGTACGTTAACCGCCAGATCGGGATCAACGTCATAGTAATCCTTGATGGCATAGGGTGAGCCAGCCCGTCCTTTTACAACCGATGGATCGTCGGGAAGAATGCCGTAAGCTGAATAGTCGGTTTGGGTTGCGTGTTCGATAACACCCGTATACCACACGTGCGATGCGCCAAACTGTTTGATAGCCCGTAAGGCATCATCGTTGATGTCGTTGAATTTGCCGGAGCCGTTCTCCTCGATACTACCGTTGAATCGGTTGGTTGTATTCTGATTGCCAAACAGGCGCGTAAAAATCTGGTAAATAATCAGTTTGTCCATTACTGGAACAACAGACGTAGTATTCATAGCGCCGGGAGAAGTGCGTTACGGGTGATTGACGGAATTGACATACAAAATTATGGCCTTTTTCGGCGAAAAACTTGGGTTATTTTTGCGTTCTTGTTGCATTATTCTCTGATATGCCCCGGAAAAACGACTTGTATACTATAGCTGACCTATGAAACGACCTATTCTGTATCTCCTCATTTTTATTCCAATTGCTGTAACCTGCCTGGGTCAGTCGCCTGCTATCCAGCGGATCAATCCGACGAACTGGTGGGTAGGTATGAAAAACCCGAACCTACAGTTGCTGGTCTATGGTCCGAATGCCGGGACGTTAGCCTATACAATTACCTATCCCGGCGTAAAACTGCTGAAGACGCATACGGTCGAAAATCCAAATTACGCCTTCTTGGATCTGACCATTTCGTCGACAGCTAAACCCGGTACGCTACGTATCGTTGGCAAGCGGGGGGCGCAAACGATCAACCAATCGTTCGAGTTGAAGGTGCGTGATAAAGCGCCGAAAGGGCAGGGCGTAACGGCCGCCGATTTTATTTATCTGGCCATGCCCGATCGATTTGCCAATGGCGACGAAAGCAACGACAAGTTTGCCGATATGGCCGACCCGAATGCCGACCGCTCGAATCCGTTTTATCGGCACGGGGGAGATCTGGCCGGAGCTGGTCAGCATCTCGACTACCTGAAAGATCTGGGCGTAACAGCCATCTGGTTTACGCCGGTTCTGGAAAATAACCAGCCCTTGACCAACGAAGGGGGGGCTATGCGTTCGGCCTATCATGGCTACGGGTTTACGGATCACTACGCCGTTGATCGGCGGTTAGGTGGGAATGATGCCTACAAAGCGTTCGTCAAAAAAGCCCATGCTATGGGTCTGAAAGTGGTGCAGGATGCGGTCTATAATCATGTTGGGATTAATCACTGGTTTTTGAAAGATGCGCCGATGAAAAGCTGGCTTCACCAGTGGCCGACCTATACGAATACGTCCTATAAATATCAATCCGTTACCGATCCGTACGGAGCTGAGAGCGACCGCCGGGTTATGCTGGATGGCTGGTTTGTGCCTTTCCTGCCCGATTTAAACCAGAGTAATCCGTTTGTAGCTAATTTTTTAATCCAGCACGCCATCTGGTCGGTCGAAAATTTTGGCGTAGATGCCTGGCGGGTCGATACGTATATGTATAACGATCAGCCGTTTATGAATCGCTGCAATCAGGCGTTGATGGATGAGTATCCTAAGATTCATATTTTTGGCGAATCGTGGGTGAATAACGTAGTGGATCAGGCGTATTACACACGTAACAAAATTGATTTCGCCTTTAAATCAAACCAGCCGGGCGGGCTCGATTTTGTGGTGTACACAGCCATGCTGGACGCATTGAAACAGAAATTCAGTTGGGACGATGGCGTTAATCGATTCTATCAGGCTTTGGCGCAGGATGCTGTTTATCAGGACCCTTCAACGTTGGTGACGTTCCTGGATAACCACGATACCGACCGCTATTTATCGGTCATCGGCGACGATTTCGACAAGTATAAAATCGGACTTACGTGGCTGCTTACGACGCGGGGCATTCCGTCAATGTATTACGGAACCGAAATCCTGATGAAGAATTTTAAAGACCCGTCCGATGCCGAAGTGCGTCGGGATTTTCCGGGCGGTTTTCCTGGCGACAAAGAAAATAAGTTCGAAACTTCGGGACGTAACGACCGCGAAAAGGCTGCGTTTCAATTTGTTCGAAAACTGGCTACGTACCGGAGGGATAACCCGGTTATGCATACCGGAAAGCTGATGCAGTTTCTGCCGCAGGATGGTACGTATGTTTACTTCCGATACGATGGCAATAAAACGGTAATGGTCGCTACGAACACCAACGACAAGGAAATTTCGCTCGATACCGTTCGCTTTACAGAGCGTATGAAAGGCTTCTCGTCGGCCCGTAATGTCCTGACCGATGAGGTAATTCAGGACCTTAAACTGATAAAATTGCCCGCCAAAACGGCGCTGGTGCTGGAGCTAGCGAAGTAAACAAACGTAGGTTTTACGCATCAAAAAACATCTACCTTTGTAGACAACCTGTGCGAAATTAGTTTTATGAGTGTTATTAAAGCCTTTCTTTTTGACCTCGATGGGGTCATTGTTGATACAGCCATTTATCATTATCAGGCCTGGAAACGCCTGGCCAACGAACTGGGGTTTGATATATCGGAAGAGTTTAACGAACGATTGAAAGGCGTAAGCCGCATGGAGTCGTTAGATATTATTCTGGAGCATGGCGGTCTGACCTTGCCGGAAGAGAAAAAAAATGAGTTGGCAGCAGAGAAAAATCAGTGGTATCTCGAACTGGTGAGCCGTATGACGTCCGACGATATTCTGCCGGGCGTGGCCAATTTCTTTTCTCAGGTTCGCAAAGCCAACCTGCTGACGGCGCTGGGTTCTGTCAGTAAGAATGCTCCGCTGATTCTGGAGCGAATTGGTATGTCGGAAGCTTTTGACGTAATTATCGACGGTACGAAAATTTCCAAAGGCAAACCTGATCCGGAAGTGTTTACCAAAGGTGCGGCCGAGCTGGGCGTCAACCCCGATGAGTGCGTGGTGTTCGAAGATGCCGTGGCAGGCGTTGAAGCCGGTAAACGGGGCGGTATGTTTGTAGTGGGCCTTGGTTCGCCTGACGTATTGACGCAGGCCGATCTGATTGCTCCTTCGCTGGAAAATCTGACAGTAGCGGACGTATTAAACAAAGCCGAAACTACACGCTGAGTCTGGCTGCTGCGTAATTAAAAAACCCAATACGTATAAGAGGTGTTGTCGTTATAAAAAAACGACTTACCTTTGTTTGAGATCATCAGATGATATGATGAATACGCCCATACAAAAACGATCATTAGCGGACGAGGTTGCTAGTCTGATTAGTGCTTACATCCAATCGGGACACTACGTAGTGAATCAAAAGTTGCCAACCGAACCTGAACTCATGAAACAGTTTGGCGTTGGCCGCTCGTCAATACGTGAAGCAATCCGGATGCTGGCTAATTCAGGAATGCTACGTGTACAGCAAGGCGTAGGGACATTTGTTGAGGAATATTCGGCTAATAATGAAACGTTGCAGCAACGGCTGAAGCGAGCGAAGGCCCGTGATATTGATGAAGTACGGCAGTTAATAGAAGTCAAGATTGCGCAAAAAGCGGCTGTTAATCGTACGGAAGAGCAGCTGGCTATAATTGAAGAATTTCTTGTTCAGCGCGGCAAGGCAGCGCAGGCGGGTTTGCTGGAAGAGTGTGTACAGGCCGATATTAATTTTCACCTGAGCATCGCGAAAGCCTCCGGCAACGATATTCTGATCGATCTATACCAGGCTTTCTCGTCGCAACTGAAGGATTGGTTTTTACAGATTTATCCAGATACTCAATCGTTTATTCAAACGAATGAGCTGCATAAATCTCTGTTTCAGAGCATCAGCGAACGCGACGAAGAAAAAACACTCTTGTACGCAACCCAGATCTTGAACCATTAATTTTTTACTTTAAGTCATCAGATGATATGATGAGTAAACCAACGTTGCAAGCAGAACCGAAACAAATGGTACAACAAACGGCTTATTCCGTTCTGTACGCTATTAGCTTTGCTCACCTGTTGAATGATATGCTTCAGGCAGTCATTCCAGCAATTTACCCAATTATAAAGGAAGACTTTCACCTCGATTTCACCGACATTGGTCTGGTGACGCTAACGTATCAGCTAACGGCTTCCATTTTGCAACCTTTTGTAGGATTGTATACCGACCGGCATCCAAAGCCGTTCTCGCTGGCAATTGGTATGGGTATTTCGCTGTTGGGCTTAGTCAGTTTGGCCCTTTCGCCTAGTTTTTTCTGGATTCTGGCTTCCGTAGGTCTGATTGGTATTGGCTCATCTATTTTCCACCCCGATTCATCGCGCGTTGCTTATCTGGCTTCGGGTGGCAAGCGTGGATTAGCGCAGTCAATTTTTCAGTTGGGCGGCAATGCCGGAAGTGCGCTAGGGCCATTGTTGGCCGCATTGCTGGTTGTTTCGTATGGGCAACGTAGCGTGATGTGGTTTGGTGTAGCAGCTCTTATTGGGATTATTTTGCTGACTCGAATTGGGAAGTGGTATAAAACAGTCGCTTTGCCAAAAGTGAATAAAACAGTTGAGTCGGCTTCGTCAGGATTGAGCCAGCGCCGGGTTATCCTGTCGCTGTTGATTCTGCTCGTACTGATTTTTTCCAAGTATTTCTATTTAGCCGGGATGACGAGCTATTTCACGTTTTACCTGATGGATAAATTTCAGCTAGGCGTAAAAAGTGCTCAGATTCACCTATTTATCTTTCTGGCGGCCATTGCCGTTGGTACGTTGGCTGGTGGACCGCTGGGGGATCGATTTGGGCGGAAATACATTATCTGGATATCGATTCTGGGCGCGGCTCCCTTCACGCTGCTAATGCCGCATGCTAACCTGTTCTGGACAACGATTCTCTCGATCTGTACAGGCTTACTTATTTCGTCGGCATTTTCGGCAATTATCGTCTATGCGCAGGAACTGGTTCCCGGTAAAGTGGGCATGATTGCTGGCTTATTTTTCGGATTCGCTTTCGGAATGGGTGGGCTCGGCTCGGCTTTACTGGGTAAACTGGCCGATTATACCAGCATTACATATGTGTTTGACGTTTGTGCATTTCTGCCGTTGCTAGGTATTCTGACGGCCTTCTTGCCTAATCTGGATACGAAGAAGTAGTAGGAGATACCCCGCAGCTGCGGGGTATTATGCCGCCATTAAAACGCCAGCCAACCTGATACTTTAATGGCGAATGGTGTTACAGGAATGCCGGTTCTGCTGACATTGTCGCGATAGGTTAGCCGGTGAATGGCATCGACACGTAGCACTTTGAAAATATTGTCGATGCCATAGCCTACTTCAATATAGGGTGTACGGTTCAACGAACTAAAGCCTTCTACGGTCTGGCCCTGGCTGTCGGTAGCCGGAATCATAGCCATATTGGCTGACGATACGCTGCCGACGAAAACTTTTGCCGTAACGAATTCCCGCCATTTAAGCTGACGTAATAAAGGCAGCCGGTTAAAAAGTAGCCCACCGAAGTTATGTTCAAATTGAGCCGTTGCCCATCGGTCGGCAATAAACTCAAAATAATTCATCAGGTTATAGGCATTGCCTACGTAGAAAATCGACTCGTTCCCCAACGGCGTATACAGCAGCGGGTAAGGAACCGTAGACGGAATAATACCAGCGCCAAGCGAATAATAAGACCTTCCCAGAATTCCCATCCGGAACGAATGTTTCATGTTGAACGCAATCTGGTGGTACGTAAAGTCGCCCCCCAAGGCTTCGCGGATACCCAGCGTATACCGTAGCGTGAAAATTGGTTTGCGAACGGCCCCGGCGCTAATTCGTACGTTGTCGTTCTGAAGCATAATCTCATCGGGTGCAAAGCGAGTTTCCGAAATCAACTCCGTAACCCGGTAGTTACTACGTATCGACTGGTCCTGATCGCGTATCTGGGGCTGAAAGGCAAACGGAAATAGCGGCTCAAACGTGCGGTTACGCATGGCTACTGTCTGAGTAAATCCACGGCCCAGTTCGCGTCGGAAGTATACCAGGTTTTCTTCCTGGAAGTAGGGGCGCCGGATAGTACCAAATCGGGAGTAAGCGGCAAAAATGGAGTTGTTGCCAATATTATCGGCCGATACACCAACCCGTTCCAGATCATAGGTATGGCGGGCACCAATCACAGTCCAGGGTTTTCGACTCAGGATATACTCGATGGTGCCGCCATATTTAAACGTCTGGTCCTGCGTGCCATAAGCCAGATAGCCGCTCAGCAGCCATTTTTTACTAAAGCCCGTGTTGGTCCGAAGCCCCAGCCTAAATCGATTGCCTTCAATATCGTTGTTAGCGTATGAATACAAAAGAGGACCAACATCGATATGGAGTTTGTCGATTGGTTTATAGCCTAATACGCCAAGTTTTATGATTTCACCGGCCACTTTGATGATAGGCACGTTACGTACCGAATCAACAACCTGCATGGCCCGCCATTCGGAAGGCGAGAGGTCATCGGGCCGAACGCTTTTCCAGTAGGTTGGGTCTGTTACCTTATAATCGTCGGCTAACTCGATAGCGGGGCTATAAAAGCCAACATCTTTGGGCTCGTTGACAACAATATTACGGGCCGTCGTGAAAAAACGGATAAGTGCACCGGGCGCACGGGGAGCGGGTTGGTCGGTGTCGATGCTAACCTGTGTCTGTACGGGAAAACGAACACCCGATTCTAACGTTTCCCAGCTTTGCTCAATATGAAGCTCGTCAACGAAATTGATATTGGCGCGTTTGTCGACTTTTACGTCGACCTGAGCCAGGGCCATTTTTAAGGTATCAATCCACACTGTACCGGTAAAGGCCAGGTCGGTGGGACGTTTGGGCGTTAACTCAATTTCGTAACAAACGGCTTCGTTGACCAGAACGGTATCTTTTAGTCGGAAGGTATAAACGGTTTCCCACTGGGCACCCACTGGCGACGGAATGTCTTTTTGTAGAAGAAATACTGAGTTCCTGTAAAAGTTATATTGTTGGAAAGAAGCACCGGTCAGCTGAGAAATGAGGCCACCATCGCTAACGCCAACCCCCGTTACCTGCGATTTCAGCACTCGTTCCTTTACTTTTTGAGGGTTGTTCCGGGAAAAGAAATTAGAAAACGTTTCGGAAATGAAGACTGGTACTGCCGGTAAACCGTTCTCATCGGTTATAGCGGGCAATTTGCCCAGGAGCCGATTGATAGGTCCCGGTTTGCGGTTTTTCTTCCGCTGCTTGCTAAAGTTATTGATGTATCCCTCGATTTTAGTGTAACTATCGTACTGATACCCTGATAGTTCGGCTGGATTGTATTGGTCGCGTCTACGCACGGCTTCGCGCAAAACCCGGTAGGCCGGATCGCCCCCTTTAGCGTAGACCCTAACTTCCTGAAGTTTGGTAGCTGCTGATACCAGCTGAGCGTCAATCGTTTGATTCGCAATCGATGCTGTAGCAAAAGAACGGGTCTGGTAGCCAAGACTCAGAACCAGAATCGAGTCGGCAAGCTGTTTGGTACGTAATACGTAGTGACCATCAACGTCGGACGTAGCACCATTTGTTAATCCTTTTAAGGCAATACTGGCAAAAGGAATACCTTCGCCAGTGGCTGCGTCGGTTACCCGGCCGCTAATGGTGTAGGAGGTTTGGGCCATAATCGCCACTGGCCATCCAACGAGTAGAAGGCTGAATAGAGCGAAGGACCGTACTAGTAAAGTCATTTAGTGGGAATGTAGGAGTACATCATTTGTTTTAAACAGATGTTTAATCAACAAGGTTTACTAAAAATTGAAAAATTATATAAAATCCAGGAATCAGACGACAAGCTGTGTTTTTCTTGGAAAATTGCAATCAATAGGGCTTATTCGTCTCTACGCAGCCTGCCGAAAATTCGTTGCAGTCTATGCCTGGAAAGTGCAATTTATGATTCTGGTAAAGCCTGTATTACAGAGTACTTTACGGTAGTACTCCGTTAAAAAGCTAATGGGCCAGCAGAGATCGATCTCTGCTGGCCCATTAGCTTTTTAACGCGAATTTGCTTATTGATTATCAGGGTTATTGACGCCGAAATAAACCATTTCAACTATTTCGCCCGGAGCAATGACTGGACCTTCAAAATTATGAGTTAATTCAAATTGCTGAATCACGCCCTGCCATAAGGGATTACCGCCGAATGTCAGTTTGTAGGTATGCATCTGCCCGTCGTTGATAACATTGAATGGCAATGATTGCTGAGAAATATTACGGACGCCACGCGGGAAACGAACAGCATTCTGATTCGGGTAATTACTATCGACTCCATTAGCGGCCTGGCCATCGAGCAACCAGTTGACCCGTAGCTGCTTTTCCGGACCCGAGTACCGCATTTTTAGGTAAACAGTATTAAAGTCAGATGATTTCCAGCTGCCCCAGGGCGACAAAAGTTTGGTTCCACGGGCGCTAATAGGCTGGCCAGGGTCGGCTTTGCCATCATACGTAACGGTCCAGTTGTCGCGCTGGAATGGCTCCTTCTGATCATGGCCGCCATCAACAATATACCATCCATTACGTCCATTCTTTTTCGTAAAGGCAAAATCAGGTTTGTCTTTACGAGCCTGCGAATAAACATACGTACGGATTTCTTTTTCGTTGTCGACTATATACGAATAGTCTCTGTACCAGGTATTGTCGGAGTCCAGGTGATATTGGGGGGCATTAGAAGAGTACGTTACGGTAGGTCCATCTTCCGAGAAATCATAGGAATGAATGGCGTTAATATTGTACGTAGTATGGTAGAAATCAGAGCAGGTCATCGCAATCAGTCGCTCTCCACCACCGGGGTTCGCTCCAATAATGGTGCCGATCCAGGGCTCAGTTATCTGGAAAGGCGTAAGCTGGTGAACGATATACGTACCGTTCACAATGCGTTCTACACCATTCGAAGCGCTGGTTTGATCCATTGTAAATGGTCGTGAACCATTATAGAAACGTACCGAACGAACGCCCGCAATCATAGCAAACGGCCATTCCTGCGAATAGGCCCGGTAGAATGTTTTGTCGGGCCGTTGATGGGTTAGCCGTGTTTTTACGTGGACTTTATTACCGTCTAGCTTTACCCATTGTTCGTAGTAAAACTCAAGTAAACGGTTATCGATGTGTGACCAGCTATTACACTGGTATTTAGTGTAGACGTAACCATCGATATTGCCATGAAACAGTAATTTGGCGGGGTGGTCACCGGCATCACCGGCCTGTAGTGGATTGTAGCCCGTTTTCCAGTAGGGGGCATCGTCGGAGAAACTATCGGGACCGCTATAGGAACTCAAACCAGACTCCCGGCCTAAATCCTGAAAGTTAATCAGGTTTTGCTGCGTAATCTTATCATAAATTTGAATCGATCCACCGTATTCTTTTCGAACTTCCAGACGTAGTACACCGGATTCCTGCACCTCGACTGGGCCAACCGGTTTCCCCGAAATTATCTTGGAATTATAGCCTGGCCAGTCTGTTTGATTGGCTGGGACTGGATAATTAAAAGGTCCATCGGGCGGATTCGTATTAGGATCTGTTGGGCGGCTAGCGTACCGTTGAAAATTTATTTCGGCGCAACCTACACAGGGGGAATTATTCTGGGCAGAGGTAAAAGTGTATTTAAAATGAAGAAGTAATAAACAAATTAAGACATTAACTGTCTTCTTGGTTAATTTTATTAACGTAAATGTTTCTCTTTTTTTCATAAGTTGGGTCTATTAACCAACTAATAGGTGACAAAAAGAGTGCCAACATTATCGTTAAGTTTCAGTCATTGTCTTTTTTGTTGTATTAACTTATGATATTATAATTATAGTGAATGAAAATTGTAATTTAGTATATATTGATTTTGGGCACTTATATGAAAATTATTTAATAAATAACTCTAATCAGATACATAGGGGTTAATAGCCTGATTTTTGTTCAGTTCCTTATCGGGCCCGTAGCTGATTAAGTAGTAACCAATCGTTACGCCCAACACCAAATCAGGGAGTTAAAATGGCTTAATTGCCTGGGTTTCTAACGCCAAAATACTGTAAAGTCATCTTCTCGCCGGGTGTTACGTAGGTAGGAGAAAACGGGTGCGCAATTTCAAACTGCTGAATAACTCCCGTCCATTTTGGCTGATTGGCGAAACTGAATTTGTAGGTATGGAATTTGCCATCGTTAATGGCCATAAACGGTATGCTTTGTTCAGATCGGTTACGCGAGCCATCTGGAAAGCGAACCCCAGTCTGAACAGGATGAGTCGGGTCGATCCCTTCGGCAGCCTGCCGATTAATAAGCCACGTTAGACGTAAAGGAACCTGTGCACCTGCACCAGGGGCACCCGTATAAGCCATACGGACATACACTTCATTGAAATCGCTGGCTTTCCAGTTGCCGTAGGGAGAGGATATTTTCGCGTTGTAGGCGTTCTGATTTTTTCCTGTCAGGGTTACCTGCCAGTTGTCGCTCATAAATGGCTCTTTCTGGTCGTAACCGCCATCAAAAATATACCATCCACTTCGGCCATTGAAAGCATTAAAGAAGAAATCGGGCTTGGGAGAGCGGGGTTGGGCATAAACGTAATCGCGAATTTCCTGTTCTGTGCCAACAATGTAGGTGTATTCTTTATACCATACGTTATCACTGTCCAGATGAACTACGGGAGCATGGGCAACATACGTCATGGTATTGCCGCCTTCCCAGCTTTCGTTGGCGGCAATATTATCGATATGAAAATTGACCTGGAAATAATCGGGAGCGTAGATGCCAATGTAGCGATTGGGTGCAATTTCGACGGCCTGCCAGGGCTCTGTTATCCCAAAAGGCGTACCCCGGTAAACAATATTTTTAGTGCTTTCACTCTCAATACCATCATTCAGGGTTGTTTTGTCGTAGGTGTAAGGGCTGGAACCGTGGTAAAAAAGAACACGCCGGGTTCCATTGACAAACATAAACGGCCACTCCTGAGCCTCGGGTTCATAAAAGGTTTTATCGGCTCGCTGATGAGTCAGACGAACTTTAACATGAACCTTGTTTTCATCCAGACGTACCCACTGTTCATAGAAAAATGGCAACTTCCGGGCGTCTTTATGAGCCCACGACAGACACTGCGCTTTTGTATAAATCCAGCCATTGATAACGCCATGAAAAAGCATAATTGATGGGTTTCCACCATCGTCTCCGGCCTGCAGAGGATTATAACCGATTCCTTTCCAATTGGGCGAATCGTCGGCAAATTCGCGTGGACCGCCATACGACCCCATGCCTGATTCGCGTCCATGATCCCGGAAATTTATCAGGTTTTGTTTGGTGACTTTATCATAAATCTGAATAGAGGCTCCATAGTCTTTACGTACTTCCAGATTTAAAAAACTAGATTCCTGTACGTGAGCCGGACCTATCATTTTATCAAAAATAAGGGAGCCATTGTAGATCGGCCAGGGCGTTTCCTCGCTGGGAACGGTGTATACAAATGGAGCCGAGATAGGAGGGAGGTTCGTGACTTGCCGGCCCGACGATGGCGACGTATTTTCCTGACCAGGCAGGTTTACGTCGCAGCCGATCAGATAGCTTGCCAAAAAGCAGGGGGTAAAAACACGTAAAAACAGAAAAGTAAAGCCTGGCATATACGAAGTAGACTGGCTAATGCAAAAGAACAGCGTTGAGAAAATCAGTTAATCGTAGCGAATGACCATGCAAACTAACGGTTTTTTAGGATTGGCGGATGTATATATCGGTCATGACGCGTCAAATAAAGAGCCTACGCCCGCTGGGGGTTATAAAGAAATCCGGCGGATCGGGCTTGGTTTAGCGGGTACATCCTCATGATTTTGCAGAGCTAGCTGATACCAGCATACGTCGTGCCATTTGCCTTGTTTATAGCCAATATTCGGATAAACCCCGATCAGACTAAAACCCATAGCCTGATGAAACGCTTCGCTTGGCTCATTGGGCATGGTTATTCCGGCATACACATTAAAATAACCCTGTTTACGTAACAAATCGAACAGCGTAATGTATAGTGTGCGGGCAATTCCTCGTCGGTGGCCGCTGGGGTGGATATACACCGATGCTTCAACCGACCATTGGTAGGCGATTCGATCGCGATGCCGCGACGCGTAGGCATACCCCAGAATTTTCCCATCTTCCTCGGCTACCAGATAAGGAAATTGTTGCTGGATTAAGTCAATTCGTTCCGAAAATTCGCTCAGCGTAGGCACGATATACTCGAACGTAACGGACGTATCGGTTATATACGGAGCATAAATGCCGAGAATAGCCGGGGCATCGGTGAGTTTGGCAAAGCGGATAGTCATGGTAATGGCAAGATAATCAAACCTCTGCAAGTAGCCATTGGGCAATTAAAAAATAAACCCCAATCCCGATCAGATCATTGGCCGTCGTAATGAACGGGCCCGATGCAACCGCTGGGTTAATGCCAATCCGATTCAGGAGCAAGGGTGTTATGGTTCCCATAAAAGAGGCCAGCAGTACAACGGCCAGCAACGACGTAGCAACCACAAAAAATAGCCGGGGTTCGCCAATAATAAAGGTATATGTTCCCGCTATGAGGCCCACCACCAGCCCGTTAATAATGGCAACCAATAAAGTACGTAACAGCCGTTTGGCCATGGTCATGCTGATCCCCGATGTATCGGTCAGGCTTTGCAGTATCAGCGATGAGGTTTGAATCCCAACATTGCCGCCCGTCGACCCGATAATGGGGATAAAGGCAGCCAGAGCGGCTACCTTACCAAGTTCGCTCTGAAAGCCGTTGATGACAGTTGCGGCCAGCAGGCTGCCAACGGCACCGGCCACGAGCCAGGGAAGCTGTACTTTCGAACGTTGCCAGATGTTGTCGTCATCTTCTACTTCCCCCGACAAACCCGAAATAACCTGAATGTCTTCTTCGGCCTGTTCGGTAATAACGTCTACGACGTCATCAATGGTGATCCGGCCCAGTAATCGCTGCTGGATATTAACAACCGGAATGGCATCCAGGTCGTATTTTCGCATTACTTCGGCAACCTCCGCAACCGGCCGATACGTCTCCACAAAAACGACGTCTTCGTCGTAGATATCGGCAATTTTAGCGTTCTTCCGGGCCAGCACAATTTTCTTGAGCGAAACCAGGCCCAGCAACTTACCAATATCGTCGACAACATAAACGGCATAAACGTTTTCAACATCTTCGGCTTGCTGGCGTATTTCTTCGATACAGGCATTGACCGTCAGATTTACGTTGATCTTGATCAGCTCTTTCTGCATCAGCCCACCCGCCACACTGTCGTCGTAATGCAGCAGATCGAGAATGAAACGGGCCTGTTCGCGGTCTTCGAGTAACCCAATCACCTCTTCCCGGACCTGAATCGGCTGCTCGTTCAGCAAATCTACCGCATCGTCGGAATCCATCTGATTGATGAATGGCGCTAAGCCTTCCGATGTAAAGGTTTTCAGTAAACTGGTTCGGTCGGTAGGGTCGAGATTGGCCAGGATTTCAGCGCCAACCGATTTATCGAGCAGACTCAGCAGGTAATGGGCGGGTTCGGGTTCTAACTCATACAAAATCCCTGAAATATCGGCAGGGTATAACTCATCCATTTCGGCACGTAACGTAGTATCGTCGCTCGTATCGATGAGTTGCTGAATATGATCAAGATAGTCCTGTGTGAGTTCAAAAGTCACGGTATCGACGAAGAATTATAAATGAGTACGGATAGATGAAGAGGCCGGGTTCAATCGATCATTTATTATTCGTGATTCATCATTAATTGGGTCAGCTCCACAAATTCGGCAACGCTCAGTTGCTCCGCCCGCTTATCCATAAAGCGGCTGGCAAGCGCGGCTTCGGAAGGATTGAGCGGTTTCAGGGCATTACGTAGCGTTTTCCGACGTTGGCTGAAGCCATGTTTGACTACCTGTGTAAATTTTCGTTCATCGCAACCCAGCTCGGTTTTGCCGTTCCGACGTAGCGACAGAACACCCGAATACACTTTAGGCGGGGGATTAAATACGTCGGGTGGTACGGTAAATTCGTACTTGATGTCGTACCAGGCTTGCAGAAATACGCTCAGGATACCATAGTCTTTATTGCCCGGACCCGAAGCTACCCGTTGGGCCACTTCGCGCTGAAACATACCGACAACCTCCGGCACGCGGTTCCGCATATCCAGTACTTTGAATAATATCTGCGATGAAATATTGTACGGAAAATTACCAATTACGGCAAAAGGCTCGGTGCTGTCGGGCTGTTTATCGGGAAGCAGATCGGGCCGGATATTCAGAAAGTCAGACGCCAGAATACGGCCATCCAGCGCGGGAAAATGCTGTTTTAAATAATCGACAGATTCCCGGTCAATTTCGATGACATAGGTTTCAAATCGGGTATCGGCTAGTAGATATTGGGTCAGTACGCCCATTCCCGGTCCAATTTCGAGCACCTTCTTATAGCCGCCGTGTCCGGTCAGCAGACCAGCGATCTGTTGGGAAATACTGAGGTCGGTTAAGAAATGCTGACCAAGCTCTTTTTTAGGCTTAACGTACACGATATAAGATTGTCAATGGCTGACGAAATCTCCGGCGGGAGCGTAACACCAACGGTGAGTTTATTGATTCGGCGGTTTACGACAAAGGTACGGGGCATTGGCCGAATAATTGGCGCTTATTCAGGAATGTCTACCAACTGTAAGGATACGTAATAACGTCAACTACTACGTAACGTAGTCAAAAATCGATGTCGGTTAGCTCGAAATTCTGTTTGAGTGGAATGAGACCGCCCTCTTCAGCGCCTGGGTGGTAAATAATGGTTTCGGGTTGAATACCCTTCTGCACGTTCCCGATATCGCGTTTTCGATTGCCATTCGCATCAATAATCAGTCGAACCCGATAGCGGCCCGGTTTCAGCCGGGCGAAACTGTAGTTCGGCGTACCGTACGAACTGCGGACAACGGTATATTTATCGTCCAGTAACTCAACGATAAACTTATTGTCGGGTCGATTCACATGCCCGGCAATTAAGCCATAACTATCTTCGGAGGCAAAGGTGTATTTGGCATTGTAGCGGGCCAGTGTATCCCCCTGAACACTGATGAAGGCCCCTTTCTGTAGTCTGAAAATGAGCGAATCCGTCAGGTTTGTCTTTCGTTTGATGTTGAGTTGACTAAAGCTATTGCTCCAGACAAATTCGTCGGGTTTGAAGATGAAGGGTTTGGTACTGTCGGAGCCGATGATGATCAACGTGGTGTCGTATCGGAAAACAGGCTTGGAGAATTTCAGCGTAAAGTCCAGATTATTATCGATTTGTTCGCTGGCTGGTGGAGTAATCTGTACATTCAGCGGCTTACGATCTTTGGCCCGTGATTTAATCGGCGAAAAATAGATTCGTTCCCGCAATTCCGTTACGTTGCCGACTGAATCTTCGGCCATAATAACCGTATTGATGGTATCGCTGGCGGCTTTATTAGCCGCCCGAAACAGCCGAATCATTTTCGGACTTTCCAGAAACGAAACCAATGTATCGCCCGACGGAACAAACGTCGTAGAGGTGGCCGACGTGGATACGGCCGACGTGGAAGCGGCCGACGTGGAAGCGGCCGACGTGGATGTAGCGGTAGTAGACACTGCTGATGTGGAAACAGCCGTCGTGGAAACAGCCGTCGTAGATATCATTTTGCCGAACCGTATTTTGTAGCTGGCAATGCCACTGCTCAGTTCTAGTCCGAGCGTTTCGTCGGTACGTTCGCGTCGGCTGATCCGTGGTTTTCCATACCCCCGAAAGGCAACCATATCGATATTAGTCCGGTTTTGGTTCAGATTCACTACGCTGTCGCGAAAGGCAACCCGTTCGCCGGGGGTATTATTGACCAGATTTAAGTCCTTGTCATCAAAGCCATATACTTTATACTGACCCGCTTTGACGTTCTCAATCCGGTAGTTGCCACTACTATCGGTTCGGGCGTAATAAGCTGGGCGTTTCCGGTTAATAGGAAGGGTATCGGTTGGTGCAAAGAGCCCCACTACAAAATTGAGTATTGGCTGGCGACTCTCGTCGTCCACTACGTTCCCGCTCAGATAAAGCGAGTCAATGACGGGGCCGGTACTGAAAACAATTTTGGCATCCTTGGCAATATTTCGTTCCGTAATATCTTTTATACCATCGGAGAAGTTAATGGTATACGTAGTGTTTTTTTGCAACGGTCGGGCGAACGTCAGACGGAGGCCAAGCGGGAGGGCTTTAACAACGAACGTATTACTATCCTGGGGCGTAATGGTTATTTTCTGTTGGATATTTTCAACGTTTACGTATTCGTTAAATTCCAGCTCGACCGTTTTACCAGTATAGTTTAACTGACGGGCGGTAGGCATACTGCTAACCAGTTTGGGGGCAAGTGTATCTTTCTTTCCACCGGGCGGCTGAGCAACCTGAGCACAGTTTTGAAGAAGAATCGGAAGCGATAATAGAAAAAGTATTATAAAATGGCGGAACGTCATGTTGGATGTAATCAGGCTACAAAGATAAACGTCCGTTCATCGTTAAACTGTACCGGCTGACATAAAATGGCTGGCTGGTTCGTTACCTTAAGTAGAATTTTAAGAAAAATTAAAACTCTCTGTCCTAATGGCAGGCAGAGAATAGGGTAGTTTGGTACTTTTGCCCATCACACAAACCCGTAATGACGAAAATTTAATTCATGGTCCGCGCAAAAATAAATTGGTATTCCATTCTTCCGGGCCTTTTTCTGGCTGGCGTTCTGCAAAGCTGTAATCTAGCGCCCAAAGAAGAAGAAACCCCCACGGTCAAAGCCGATACAATCAATCAGATCAATTTCTTTCTGGAAACGTCGGCCAGCATGGGCGGCTATCTGAGTGGAGGCACTGCATTTAAGGATATAGTGTCTGAATTTGCCAATAAACTTAGTCAGATCGAACCGGTTCGTAAACCGCTGGCTATTTATACGATCAGCCAGGAAGCTCAGCCCTACGAGGGCGGTGTCGACCGGTTTGTGACGAGTCTGGCCACGGTGCCGCTAGCTAATGCCCGTAGTTCCGAACTGCATAGCATTTTCAAGCAGGTGGGCGAAAAAGCACGTAACGGCAACGTCGCCATTCTGGTGTCGGACTGTATTCTGTCATTCCCCGATGAAGACATTAAGAAGAATCCGCAGATCAACGTAACGGATGCGTCGAGCGTGCTGAAAAACGAGATCAATCGGCAGTTTGCCATGCTGAGTAAAGATACCATCAACGCTACGGTCTATGCCTATTCGTCGGCCTTCAATGGTACGTATTACGATTACCAGAATAAAAAACAGAAGCTAAACGGCGAACAACGTCCGTTTTATATCTGGATTATCGGGAAACAACGGGTGCTGAATCTGTTTAATCAGAAGTTGCAGGCAAGCCTGACAACCAAGCCCGATAAACAGCTTTCTTTTGGCGGAGGCAGTACCATTACGGATTATAACCTGTTTTTTACGCTGAACCGCCAAGGCGAAAACTGGAATGCCGATGGTCAGCGAATCACGAATCTGAAAGGTGTTCGGGCCGATCGTCCGGCCGAGTTTTCTATTGGGCTGAATCTGAGCGGACTGCCTTCGTATGCGCAAACAGAAGCGTACCTGACCAAAAATCTGACGGTTATGGCCGGTAATGCAGGTGTGAAGCTGCTAACCATTCAGCCCAAAGATAAAGTAGACGCAAAAGCGACCGAAAAGCTAAAAACCAACGAGTCCAGAATGCTGAGCGAATCAACGCATATACTGACCTTTAAAGTAACCCAGCTTTTCGAGAACCAAACGCCGGTTACGGTCAAACTGCCAGTACGCTACGATACGTGGTATCTCGACCAATCGACCATGGACGACCGAACAGCGGCTGGCCGGGAAGGTAAGACCTTTGCGCTCCAGCATCTGATGAATGGTGTCCGCGATGCGTATGAAACCGGCTCCGGCTCTGATAAATCATTTATAAACCTTACCATCACCCTCGAACAATAAACAGCTCCATGTTCACAGCTCTGTATGAATTGCTAATTGGCAAAAACCCGGACCCTACCTATCGCAACACCGTTTTTACACCCGTCGGACTACTGACGCTGGTTATTATGCTTGGCCTTGCCGCTACGTTCTATCTGCTGCTGGGTCGTTGGAAAGCCGTTTTTCATCGGACCAGCCATTGGGTTGTTACGTTGGTGGTGGCGTTGGTTATTGCTTTTTCGCTGGCCGTTAGCTACGCAAAAGATGCCACCGGCGAACCCGAGGCCGATAGCTATATGATGGGTTTCGGCGGGGTGAACCTGATTCTGGCCGGATTGCTGTTTTTCGGCTTTTCTCTACTATTCCGGCGCGGTTCCAAATTCGCCCGTTATACTCCGTTTTAAGTTCAGTTAAAAATAGTTTTCAGTTTATAGTTTTCAGTGCGCGAAGCGGTCCTGCGTCAGCCACTCTAAACTGAAAACTGAAAACTGAAAACTCCAGACAATGAAGCTTTTTGTTTTTGCTATCGGTGGTACAGGGGCGCGGGTGTTACGTTCGCTAACCATGCTGCTGGCCGCCGGGGCTAAAGTGCCCGACAACCTTACCATCGTTCCCATCCTGCTGGATATGGACATGCAGAATGGCGATACAGCTCGTGCGCTCAATACGGTTGAGTTATACCGCACCATCCGAACGGCGGCTTATCCGAACGGAGTAGCGCCTGCCACTCAGGCCGACGCGCCCCGAGCGTTCTTTTCGACATTGATTCAGTCGCTGGGGACGCTGCAGAGTGAAACCACGCAGGAGCGTATCGGCGATTCGTTTCTGCCTCAGCTGACCGAGCATCAGGGCACCTTCGAAGAGTTTCTGAACGTGAGCACGATGGACGATATCGACCGTGAGTTGCTCAAAGTGCTTTACGATAATTCAGCCAAACCAACCAGCGCCGAGCTGAAACTCGATTTGTCGGTTGGTTTCAAGGGCAATCCGAACATTGGTAGTGTGGTTTTCAACGCGCTCGAAGATTCAGCACTCTATAAATACTTCGTTGGCGCGTTCAACAACGAAACGGATCGGATTTTTATCATCAGCTCCATCTTCGGTGGAACGGGTTCCTCTGGATTTCCGCAACTGGTAAAACTATTGCAGGAGCCGAGCCAGAAAATGCCGATACGTAACGCCCGAAAAGGTGCCGTTACGGTAATGCCGTATTTCGCTCTGGAAGAAAACGGACAGAGCGCTATTGACCAGAATCGGTTCAATTCAAAAACGAAAGCGGCTTTGTCGTACTACCAGAATCAGATTCATCTCGATTCGTTGTACTACATCGGCGATAAACCGGGCGCGAAACTCTACGCCAACGTAGAGGGTGGGGCCAAGCAGGCTAACAATGCACACGTAGTGGAATTGCTGGCTGCTGAAACGGTACTGGATTTTGCCAATCGGGGGGCAGGTGAGTTTGCAGGCGCGAAGACGTTCTATGAATACGGACTCCGGCGCGACGATCGCCAGCTCGATTTCGTTCATTTTGCCGACACTACGTATCGGAACGTAATGTTGCCGCTGGTACGCTTTGCCTACGCCAGTAAGTTTTATACGGAATACGTACCGGCCAATCTGCGCGAATCGTTTGCCAAGAGTCTGGGACTACAGCAGCAGTTGGGCAGCAGCACGTATTTCGTAGCGCTGACCAAATTCATGGGCGAAGCCTTTCGGAAATGGCTGGGTGAAATGGCGGACAATGACCGGAAATTCGATCCGTTCAACTTCCAGACCGATTTCAACGGAATGGTACGTGCCAAACAGATTGAGCCCAAAACATTCATGGGCTTTGGTGATAAAGGGATTAACGAGAATTTCCTGCTCAACGAAGCAGGCGATGCTGAACCAAAACTGTTGGCTCAATATCCTCAGCCAGAAACACGCCTGATGCATCTGCTGATGACCGTTGCCGACAAATGCATGCAAAAACTCGGCGACCTGAACCGGCAATTGGTGTAAGTTTTTAGTGTTTGACGTTGTAGGCAGGTTGCCTGATATTCCTGTGTTTGACGTAAAATCATCGTATGAAACCGTTTCAACTCTCTAGAATTGAGTCATAACAAAAAGGGTCGTAATGTAAACGTTGAAACAACTTCCAAGTAGAAAACTGAAAACTATTCAGTATGCCCCATATCCTTCGCATTGACAATGACCCGAATGTGGTCGAACAAAATCACCTCGGCTGGACGGGCGGTACCGTTGGGCTGGTTGGAAACCGGATTGAACATATTCCCGATACGTTGCTGAATCAGGCGGGACTGGCTGCTAAAGCCGGTACGTCGATTCCGTCGCCGTTTGCTCGATTGTATCTTTTCGATGCCGCTTTTCGGCTCGTGATGAACGATCTGCGACCCGCGCAGCCGACCATGTATCATGTGTTGGTATCACACTGCCTCGATCTGCTTGAACTATTATTTCAGGCCGGTGGAAGCCCCGACCTGACGTATCGGGTCTGGAATCGGGCCGACCGGCTGGGCGCCCTGAACCAGAAAGCACCATTGCCCAACGCACCTAATCGGCGGCACCCACACCGGGTTCTGGCCAAAGCGCTGGAGTTGGACATGCGGCACGATTTGGCCAACCTGCAGACCTTTACGCTGATCTATTACAAAGGCGCGTTGCTGGGCGGTACGTCGCCACTAACCCTGGTGTTTACGTCGCCAAACTGGGAGCAGGAGCGGCAAAATAAATTCCTCGATCCGCCCAAGAGCAGTACGGGGCGGGTGCTGTTTCAGCAGGATTACGTACCGCTGGAAAGCCGAGACCGGACGTTCGTTACGTATCTGAGCCGATTGTTTGAGCAGTACAAAAGCCTGTTGCCCGAAAATAGCGGTCTGACGAAGTTTCTGGATAAACTATTCCGCGACAATCCGTATCCGTTACCCGTTGATGCCAGCAAGACGCTCAACGATTTTGACCCAATCCGTACTGGTATCGAAGGGTTCAGTACGTTGCAGGTGGTTACGGGGTTACCGTTGTTCAGCGTTCGGGCCGACGACGTACTGAAAGAGGTCGAAAGTAACAGCGATTTTGTGATGTTGCCAACGGTATCGTATTACAAAGAAGAAACCAACAAAAATGGCGTAAAAACCAACGTGAAGCCGCCGTTGGCGCTGGCTTCGCGGATGGACGTGCGGGGCCGCTACGTCAAAAACACGGAGTGGGATTCGCGCACGGTTATTCCCTCGTCGCTGCTGAACGACCTAGGCGCGGGCGGATTGCTGGCCGATCGTCGGTTGCCGGGTGTTGATAACGTACAATATCCGTTTGTGTCGACGGACGACTTTCTGGAGGATTTTCTCATTCGAATGCCGTTCAAGGTAAATAACGAGCGGTTCTTTACCGGAACGCAAAATCGGGCCGATTGCGACTTCCTGCTGCCAGTACGTAAGGAGTATTTCAACTTCTTCACACTGGATGATCTTCGGAATTACCTGACACTCGACATCAGCGATCAGCGCGTAACGGCAATCCTGAAAGTGCCGGTTCGCGGGCAAAGCGTTCGGGTCGTCGAGTTCCGGAAAACCTACGAATTGAACGAGCCGGAAAAAGTCCTTGATTTGCCCATTGGCATGGGATTCTTCCCATTCTACCGACTCACGATCCCGGATCAGCAGATAATGAATCGGTACACGGTGTTGCTGGCCGACGGAACCACATCGCAGGGAACGCAGGCTAATTTTTACCGTTTCCCAGACGTAGTGAACCGCCACGCCCTGACCAGCGGCAAACCACAGCCACGGAGCCCCAAAGTAGGCGAGCGCCCGGCGTCGTATTATTACAAGGTCAACGAAGCGTTCGATCTGGTTGAGATTCAGTTATCTAACAACGATATTCCATACAGAGGTATCGTCGTGCCTGAGTTTACGACGATTCCAAATCGGGGCTATGAAGAGTTTACGTTTGCGATCGATTTCGGTACGTCGAATACGCACGTAGCGTATCTGGTCAAAGATCAGGGAGGGGCCAAGCCTGATCCCGAGGCTTTGACCGTTACGGACGAAGACATCCAGATGGTACTGCTCAATAAACCCTACTCGGGTCCGGGTATCAGCCGGGACTACGATCGATACAGTACCCGAAGCAGTTTCGGTGCCTTTGAGCAGTTGGAACCGTTGGTACGTCGTGAGTTTGTACCTTCTTTGATTGGTCGGAATCCGCGTTTGGGAACACCATTCGCCTTTCCGCTACGGACAACTGTTTATGAGCGGGAAGGGCTCACTCAGGGGGGCGATTATCTGTTCTCGAAACTCAATTTAGGCTTCAACATTGACCTTGAACAGGTTACGGTTGGCGATAATAACCGCTACGTATCGACTCTGAAATGGCTGTTTGAAAACAAGCCCAACGATACGTTGAACGATCTGCGCGTGCGTGCCTTCTTCGAAACGCTGCTGTTATTGATTCGTCACAAAGTGGTTCAGAATAAAGGTGACGTAGCACTGACAAAAATTGTGTGGCTGGCTCCATCGAGCATGACCCGTCGTACGCGGAACCGGTTGACGGCGGAGTGGAACAAAGCCATGCAGGAGGTATTTGGCACGACCTCGTATTTCCAGGACGAACCCATTCTGGAATCACTGGCTCCTTATTTCTACCTGCAGCGTCAGGGCGTTTTGCCCACGGCCAATGCCGTTAACGTGGATATTGGTGGCGGTACGTCCGATTTGATGTTCTTTGCGCAGAGTCAGCGGCTTTATTTCAATACGTCGTTCCGGTTTGCGGCTAACGACATCTGGGGTGGGGGACTCGACGAAACGGGCGCGCCTTCGGGTCGATTGGATAACGGATTCGTTTCGAATTTCCTGACGTACCGTAGCAACAACCCATCGAGCCATAAAACGGGGGCTGATCAGACACTGGACGCGTTTTTAGATCCAAAACGCCGGATGTCGCCAGAAGACATCGTGAGTTTGTTGTTTAAGTACGACGACCATTTTCAGTTTACCAAAGCGATTCAAAATCAGCAGCCTGCCTTGCTGGTTGTATTGTATCTGCACTACGCATCGATCATTTACCACCTGGTGCAGCTGATTGAATCGCAGGAAAAGCAGGGTGGTACTACGCTCGATCTGCCCCGCTTCCTGACGTTTACCGGACGGGGAAGCCAATACCTGAATCTGCTCGGTACGCGGGGCGATCTGGTCGACTATACGAAGCGGTTGTTTGCGGCTTACACAACGAAACCCGTTCCAACAAACTTCCAGATTCTGTTGACCGATAACCCGAAAGAAACAACCGCGAACGGTGCTGTTCTGTATCAGACCGCTACGGATCGGGACCAATACCGGGGTAATCAGACAACGGCGTACTGGGGCAATGAAGCTGAGCACCCCGTTACGTTCACGTACAACGAAACCACCGTCGATACGGTTGGCAACGAAAATGATTTCCATGATTCGGTGCTACGTAACGTTCGGGATTTCCTCGAAAAGACGCTGAAAAATAGCTCCGTATCGGCGTTCCTGGGGGATTTCGGTATTCGTCGGACGCAGGACTACTACGATTTCCTGGTCGGTTCTGACGTAACGCGCAGCAGTGTGCTGCACGATAGCTACATGCTGGCGAAACTGCCTATCGAGCGCGATGCGGATGCCCGGTTGTCGGAAACGTTCTTCTTCCTGCCGCTCAAAAACGCGCTATACGAACTGTCGAAATACATTGCTAAAAATCAGTCCTAGCTGACTAATGATGCAACGAATAAAAAAAAGCTGGCTGTTAGTACTATCGCTGACAGTCAGCATTGCCACGCAGGCACAGCCAGTTACCACCACGGAGGCTTCGTCAAAACCAACATTTTATACGTATCTGGCATTAGTATTGGCGCTGCTGGCCTTGATTGGACTGATTTTGCTCTGGTTAAGAAATCAGGCGGGTTGGGAGAAAATTAACGCTGAGCGCCGATCAGCCGTTGGCAATTCTGATGGAATGCGGGAGTTAAGCGGGCGCGTTTCTGCGCTGGAACAGGCCAACAAAGCGTTTGTGAAAACGATACGTGATCTGGAGAATCAGGTGGCTAAACTTCGGGAACAACAGGCCGACAATCGGAAAGCTGCCCCTGCTTATGTTGCCCAGCCAGCGCCGGAACCTCAATTGCCACCCGTAGAACAACGGCCTGCCGCACGGGTGCCGGAGCCGGTCGTGCAAAAGTCAGTTGCTTCGCAAGCTGCCCAGTCGCAGCGGTCAATGCCAGTCAACACGCCCCCGGCAAAATTATATGCCCGGACGGTTGATGTGCCAGGTGGTTTCAGTGTGAGCAGTCTCGTTGAAACACCGAATCGTCCGATGGTATTTGTGATCACGCCAACCGGGGCGGGGCAGGCCACGTTTCGTGTAACCGACGACCCCGAAGCGCAACGGCTAGCCCTCAGTGATCCATATTCATACCTGAGCGATGCCTGCAACTACCAGTCGCGGCCCGAAGTAAACAGCCGTATCCATATGATTTCGGAAGGAAAACTGCAATTACAGGGCGAAAAATGGCATATTATTGAAAAAGCGGAAATTAGTTTCTACGCCTGATGTGTTATACTAGCAGGTGATTGCCGGGGGTGAGGAGCAGGTTTTACAACCAATTATACTCCTCTCCCCCGGCAATCAATGCTACAAGAAGAGGCTGTTACAATGACGCTCACCGAGCTAAAAGAACGTATTAAAGAAGAGGTTGTCCTGCATGAAGGCGATCTGAAAGAATGGCAATGGCGCAGAAATGGGCTGCTTACCGAAGCAGAGCAGGACGGTATTTCCTCTGCTGAATTTATGCGCCTGGTTAATGATGTAAGCTATCAGCTGGGCGGCCTTTTCCCGAAAATCAATGCCTTGAAAGCGACGGCAGAATCATACGCCCGAGCTGACAAAAAGAAACTTCACCCCATTCATATTGACGAAATCGTTACCGAAGCTGAGCGACTAACCCTCTCGCGTGAGTTCGTGACACAACGTTGGCTACCCGCTATTTTGGCTGCTATTCCCGACCCGCCCAAAACCGACGTCGAATCCGCTGTAACAGCTCCATCTCCCGTATCGGCACCGGTTGTCAATCCCGTGTTGAGCCGGGAAGAGGTTCGGCAGCAGATTGCTTCCCGGCTGGATATGTATAAGTCGGAAAGCACTATTCCGTCCTGGGCGTTGCGTGCGTTGCTGGAAACCATCAAGGCCGATGAATCGGTAGTCACCGAAGAAATCTTTTCCTATCTGGTCAATAATCTTTACAAAGCTGTAAAAGAGCCCCAGGGCAATACGTTGCGTGAACGGTTGGTCTCTTCCGATTGGCAGAACGTATTGTACCGTGCCAATCAGGAACCGGCTCCCGTGCCTGAACCGTACCGGCCAGAACCTGTCCCGGCGATTAACGAGCCGCAGCCTGTTGTTCGATCGTTTACGGCCCAGCCAGCCCGGGTTTATCGGGGTGAACCCGTAACCTTATCCTGGGAGGTAGAGAATTTGCTGGCGGTTACGATTGATGATCTGGGAACGGGCCTGTCTCCGCAGAATCGGGGATGGGTGAAGCCTACCAAAACCACGGATTACACACTCTTCGATGTGAATAATAATCCACTCAGTACCGTTCGAGTTGAGGTGATACCACGCGACCGAAGCGGGGTGTATGGCGTTTTGTTTGCCCTGGCCCTGCTGGCTATTATTTACTGGTTTATCAAAGGCAATACGTCCAGGAGCGAGAAAGACGAAAGGCCCGAACCAAAGGCGAAAACCGAGCAAACAACCACCCGTAAAAGAACGTCATCAACCTACGGCAATAGGAAACAGTCCAGATCGTCGGAACCTGATCCCGACGTAGCAACCGATAAACGGGAGCCAAAGTCCAACGCGTCAGAAACGGTGGCCACGAATACGCAAAAAAAAGAAGAGACCACCAGTAGTAAGCCTAAAGAAGAGAAGGTTCCCCGTGAGCCAGAAACCAGTAAGCCATCAGCTCCTGCTGATGCCCGATCTGGCAAATATGAGGAAGCATTCGGCAATAAGCCTTATGACAAGGTGGAGTTAGGCATTGACGAGCAGGGCTGGCGTCGGGCACGCAGCCACGGTCGCTGGGGCTTTATCAATGAGTTCGACGAGTGGGTGATTGAGCCCGAATATGAAGCTGTAACGCCATTTCGGGGTAATACGGCGTCGGTTTTTCTGAATGGCAAACTGATGACCATCAATCGGGCAGGGGAACTGGTCAGTAAATAAGTGTTTATCAAGAACTGAAAGGGTGGTTTTTGGGTGGAATGCCATATCTCCAAGATATGGCATTCCACCCAAAAACCACCCTTTCAGTTCTTGTTTTCAGTCTGAACCTTTAAGTTCTGAAACTTGACTGTTTTGGCGCTGGTAATAAATCCGATTTTAGTACCGCCGAACTTCCGGAAAACGTGGGGGCTATCCTGTACTTCTTCCCCGTTGATATAGAAGTGTAACAGGTTCATTTCTTTCTTGATCATCAGTGTATTCCGTTCCCGGTTGACGCTTGTGCCGGAAGGAGTTGGTTTGCCAGGCATGTAGTTGGCAAACGTAGCGCCATTCGTCAGTGATTTTATCGATACCTGATTGGTACCAATCAGCCGGAACTGACAAAACGTATTCACATCTTTTACCCCCACCAGTAAGCCTCCATCAATCTGAACGCCCGGTGGAACAATCATATCGGCCGTTATAGTGAACGACTCTGCTTTATTTAAATCGACGGAGGGCGGTAACGTTACGTAGCTCCGCGCCGGATTTGGGGTCGTCAGGTTTGTTTTCTGGATGTAATAGCTCCCCTGCATGAGGTCGAGGTCATAGCCATTCTTTTGTCCCACTAGCCAGCGATTCTGATTAGTAGCGAATGATTCAATAAAGTTCGTTGAGCCTGAAGCTGCCTTGTCGACAGGTTTGGTCATTGGTGCCGTGTCGGGTGTGGGCGCATCGTTGAGTGCCGAAGCGGCAGACTGAACCGGCGCATCATTCCCCCAAGGACCTAACGTAACACTAAATTTCTGGAACGATGTCCAGTAGGCAGACGTAATGACGCCGATGTCGTTGCCAGCCAGTGGTTTAAACGGTTGTGGGCTAGTACGAATCTCCTGTTCATTGATGTAAAAGTGAAGGAAATTATCCTTACGACGAATGGTCAGGCGATTCCGGTTGCGTTCAACAGGTACGCCGGGATTGAAGAATTCGCCGGTCATGTAGTTGCCGAGCGTTTGTCCATTTGCAACGTGAATCAATGAAGCCTCGCCTTTGCCGTTCAGGGTAAAGGCCGAAAAGTTCAGGGAATCGCGCACCCCAAACAGCACTCCACCCGTAGGTACCTTACCCGAATCGGCCAGTACGTCTACTTTGATCGTAAACAGATCCGCCGAATTCAGGTTAATATCGGCCGGTAATGCCACGTGGCTGAAGGCGATTTGGTGGGAAACTTTCCGTCGGCGGATCGTATAGCGTCCCAGGCCAATCTGATAGTGATAATCACCACTATTACCCGCTTTCCAGCCGTTCCGATTGGTGACAAAATCGCCGGTAAAAGCAGGTCGAAAATCGGGCGACGTTGTTCTGGCCGAAGATGGATCAGGGCGGGTTACTGGAGCGCTGGATGGTGTTCGTTGCGAGTAGCCGGAATTGGGTGTCGTCGATTCGGCAGGAATGGATGGGGCTGTTGGTTGAACCGTCTCGGGGGGCGCTACGTTGGCTTGTGGATTCGGACGGGCAGTGGTTCGTGGCGCCGTTGAGCCTGATGGAGCGGCAGGCGTGAGTGAAACCTTCTGCCATTCGCTGGGTACTGAATAAATAAACGATCGTTCTCGCCGGGTTGACTGGGCTAAGCTGCTAATCGATAGCATGATCAGCGCAGCGCTTATTAATAACAGTCGCATCATGTAATTTCTTAAAATGAGTATCGGAAAACGGCTGTCGGCTGCCCTGACTGTAGACCGGGCGATACCGTAACGGATTGCAGCCGTCGGGCTTCTTTTTTGAGCTGATTATTACGTAACCCTTTTAAAAAGGTCAGCACAACATCGGCAGCCGCCACGACCAAAGCACCGCGGGTGGCCAGGAAGTAACGATGGTGGTGCTGATTGGCAGTCGCATAATAGGGTTCGGCTGCCGTAGCGTTCTTTTGTTGTTCATAGATCGCAAACGCATCCTGCGCTTTTCCCCGTTCAATAATTCCGTAGGCAAGCAGGCCATAACAACCTACTGCAATGAACGGACGCAGGCCAATTTTAGGTCCGGGTTGTTGCACAAAAATGTTGCCTACGCCTGGGGCAACGGCTGACAGCAAAGCCCAGGCGGGGCCGGCATAACGGTCTCTAAAAGGAAGGGCGGGGTCTACAGGCGTTGTTGACGTTGGAGGAGTGTATGGGTTCGTAAGAGGTGGCTGTGTTTGTTGGGGCGACTCCGTTCGGATCGGTTTGTCTGATCCCGTATCGGGTTGAGATGGAGTAGGGGATGACGCTATCGTATTGGTGGGCGTAACGCCTGTTTTGACACGGACAATAGCCTGAATTTCTTCATTGAGTGGGTAGCCATTGCCAAGGGCATTCCAGATAATTCGGCGGTCAGAACCAGCCACTACGCGCATGCCCACATCGCCCCGAACAAATTGAGGCAGAATTTGTAATGATCCACGGACGCGGCTACGAACATCGAAATAAATAGAATCGCCGGGTCGTGCGTTAACCAGGTCGTATCGTATTTCCAGATTAGCCGAATCGAGTGCTCGTAACCGAATATTACGAACGCGCTCCTGCCCAAAGCTGGGGAAATACAGGTAAAGGCAGAGGATGAACGAAAGAAGCAGGCGCATAATAAATCAGTTACTGACAGTAATTTGGCGAGTGACCCTAAACGTATCGTCGCATTTATTGACAAGGACAAGCGTAACGGTATATGTACCGGCTTTGTCGTAATTGTAGGTTACACGCGTTCCTGAGCGGTTTATACTTTTGCCATCGCCCGCATCCCAGCCAATAGCACCAATGTCGCCCTGCGGATTCTCCAGAAAAAAAGTTACATCGAGCTGATCCGATGTGAAACCAATACCTGCCTGGGGCTTAACACAGACTGGGAAGCTTTTTCGCTCTAAATCAAAAGGTTCACATCCTGTTACGACAAGAAGCAACAACCCCCAAACGGACCGTTTTATCATGAGTTTCGATGGATTCAGAGCAAATTAAGCAATATTATGGGAATGGATGGCCGTTTGACTGATAAATCGGTCTGGAGGTTTGGATACAGGACATGTTCTGTTTAACCAGAGGCAACCTCTTTTTTTGACAGGATTTACCGGGTAAAACAGGATTATTCTACAAACTGATTCCTGTAAATCCTGTCAAAAAAATAGGCCTGTCCTGCGGGTCAACGCGTTCGGACTTTGTCGAAAAACAATAATTTTTTTAAATTTAGAGAGTAGGATAAGTGAATGCCTATCTTGCCAATCGATCACTCACTGACTTTGTATTATGCGCTGGTCCGCAAAAACTAAAGATGAATTAGTAGCCGAAATTCAGCGGCTGCATCACGAACGCGACGGGGCCACAACGGCTGATGCGGTGTCGCATACCGATGTACGCCAGACGCTCGATCAACTGAATATGATTGGGGTTACGGTAGCGCACGATGGTACGCTAAGCTACGTAAACCCATACACCTACCGCGTTACAGCCTGGCAACCGTCCGATATTGTTGGTAACAATTTCTTCGATGTGTTTATCCCTGCCTCCGACCGGGCCCGCCTGGAGATGGAGTTCGAAGAAGCGCTTAGCAAACGGGGAACGCCCGAAACAAAGGAAATCAGTTTACTGACACGTAGTGGTGCTGTCCGTAATGTTCAGCTCAACTCGTTTGTTATCAATCCGTCAGAAGAGAACGCCGATCAGTCGGACGTAGCGTCGTTTACGCTTATTGGCGAAGATGTTACCAACAAAAGACGGGTGGCGTCGGCGCTGTCGAACACCAATGCGCAGTTGCAGGATTTGGTCGATAATACGTCCGATCTGATTCAACTGCTTACGCTGGATGGTAAATTCATTTTCGTAAACCGGGCCTGGCGCGATTCGCTGGGGTATGGTTCGGATGAAATTGCCGCGCTGAACCTGCGCGACGTGTTACATCCCGATTATGCCGACAGTACGTTATCGCTGCTGCAACGAATTCAGAATGGCGACAAACTGCCGTATTTCGAAACTGTTTTCCGAACCAAAGCGGGGAAGACAATCTTCCTGTCGGGAAGCGTCAATTGTCGATTCGATAATGGTCGGCCTACTGCTTTCCGATGCATTCTGCACGATACAACCGGCCGGATTCGCGCCGAAAAATCGCAGAAACTCTATTACAGCATTGCCAACTGGACGATCAATACGACCAATCTGGACGAGTTTTATCATAAAATTCATGAAGAGCTGGGCAACATCATCGATGCCCGCAACTTCTTCATTGCGCTTTATGACCCCAGCAAAACCTATCTGTCGTTTCCGTACTACGTCGATGAGTATTTCGGCGGGAATATGCGTTTCACGAAACGTAAAATCGGGAATGGGCTGACCGAGTATACGATTCATGCCAATAAACCCCTGTTCCTTTACGAGAAAGACATTCGTCGACTGGCCGAAGAGCATAAGATTGACCTCTATGGTCAGCTTCAGCCACAGGTGATGCTGACGGCACCGTTACGAATCGGGGATGAAATTACCGGGATCATTGGGGTTAAGTCCTACGATGATCCGCATATCTACGGTCCTCGCGATCTGGAGCTTCTGGAGTTTATTTCGGGACAGGTGGCACTGGCCATTGCCCGTAAGCAGTCGGAGGCCGCTCTCGATAAGCAAAATGCCCGGCTGAACGCTATTTTTGATAGTAGTACGTACCTGATCTGGTCGATCAACAAGGCATTACAGCTTACCTCGTTCAATAAAAACTATACCCGACTGATTGAGTATCAGCTGGATATGAGCCCTACCATCCAGGCCAGCGTTCCGAAACTGGGCTGGCAGATGATCGGGGAGGAAAACCGCAAACTGCTGGCCGAAAAATACCGGCAGGCGTTTCGCGGATTCCCGCAAAACTTTGAGCTTCACTTTGAAACCATTCGGGGCGAAACGTACCTGGAGTTTCATTTGAACCCGATTTTGCTGGCGGGTGGCGTCATTGAGGAAGTATCGGGCATAGCCCGCGATATCACCAACCGTAAACGGGCTGAAATTGCGACCCGGCAGAGTGAAGAGAAGTTCCGGGGTATATTCGAGAACCTGCAGGATATTTATGTTCGGGTGGATCGAAAGGGACGTATCACCATGGTCAGTCCGTCGGTTTTCAAACGAATGGGCTACACGCCCGAAGAAGTACTGGGGCAGGATGCCATCCAGTTCGTTGTCGATAAGAGTGTCATTCATCACGCCATGTTCAAGCTTGGCCGTACCCACAGCCTGCGCAATTTCGAAGTGAGTATGCGTCGGAAAGATGGTACGGAGCGGCAGTTTATGTTCAATATGCTGTTGCTGAAAGATGAACAGGGCGAGTATTCGGTGGTGGCTGTGCTGGCCCGCGACATCACCGAACTAAAACGGCAGGCGGCCGAGCTGGTGAAAGCCCGCGATGAAGCGGAACGTTCGCTAAAAGTGAAAGAGCGCTTCCTGGCCAATATGAGCCACGAAATTCGGACACCAATGAACGGAGTTATCGGCATGATAGACCTCCTGAACGACACCCGGCTCGATGAGGAACAACGTAGTTACGTTAAAACCATTAAACGCTCCTCGGAAACGCTACTGAATATCCTGAACGACATTCTCGATCTGTCAAAAATCGAGGCCGGGAAAATGGTGCTCCACGAGTCGCCGGTAGCGTTTCAGGAAATCTTTGAAAAGCTCATAGCCTTATTTGGGCAGCAGGCGAATTCTAAAAATAACCAGTTAACGTATCATATTAGTCCAGACTTGCCAACGTTCGTGATTGCCGATCAGACCCGATTGCTGCAAATTCTGTCGAATCTGACATCGAATGCGATCAAGTTTACCGAAAACGGTACGGTACAGGTGAACGCATCGCTGATTAGTAAGCGTGGGAAATTCAACCGAATTCGGGTCGACGTAAAGGATTCAGGTATTGGCATTTCGCCCGAAAATATCAATCTGTTGTTCAACTCATTCAGCCAGGTTGATACGTCGTCGCGGAAATCGTTCGGGGGAACGGGGCTGGGTCTGGCGATTTCAAAAGAACTCGCTCACCTGATGAAAGGAGAGGTCGGTGTGGAGTCGGAGGTTGGTTCGGGCAGTACGTTCTGGTTTACGATCGAACTGAAAGAAACAGCCATTAGTCCAACACCCCAGACGACCGAAGTGGCCGAGATTGCGCTGGCCAATTTCTTCAGCGACTACCATCCGAACGTACTGCTCGTTGATGATAATGCTGTTAACCGGAAAGTCGCGAGCGAAATTCTCCGGAAAGCAGGTTGTGTCGTCACAACGGCCGATAGCGGACCTGCCGCCATTCGGGAAGTAGAGAAAGCGGAAGAAAGTAAACGTAGCGGGGAGTTTGCCGGATTTGATGTCATTTTTATGGACATTCAGATGCCGGACATGGACGGCGTAGAAACGACCCGGAACCTGCGGGAAAAGTTTGGCAAAAGTTTACCGACCATCGTGGCCATGACAGCCTACTCCATGCGCGAAGATCGGGAACGGTTCATCAGTCAGGGGTTAGACGATTATATAGCCAAGCCCATACGGGCACAAAGTCTGATCGCGAAAGTGAAGGAAATTGCTGATGCCAGCCGATCCAGGCAGCAGGCAATTGCGGCTCAGCAACCGAAGCCCATTGCTACGTTGGCCGAGCCATCGCTTCCCGTTATTGATGCGGAAATCGTAGGGCAACTGCGCGATATTGGCGGCCAGGAGCTGGTCGATAGTATCATGGAAGAGTTTGTGGTGGAGGCATCTGACCTGGTGAAAGGCTCGGTGGATGCGTATGCACTGGGCGATATACCCACGGTGAAAAGTCATCTGCATACCCTCAAAGGAAGCGCCGGTACAATTGGTGTAGCCCGCGTAGCTGATATTGCCCGTACTGCCGAAGGGAAACTGAAAGTAAACGATACCAGCGGCCTGGGCGAAGCTCTACAGGCATTGGAGCAGGAGTTCGATGCTTTTCTGCAGGAGGTGAAAAAATAGTTTATGGTTTATAGTGGCTGACGCCAGATAATTACTGACGCGTCAGCCACTATAAACTATAAACTATAAACTATAAACTATAAACTATAAACTCTGAACGTCCCTCACTCCCTAATCGGGAAGCGATTCAGCTGTTTTTCCAGATCAACGATTGCTTTTTGGAGTTCGCTTTTATCGGGGGCTACGCGGAAATAAAACGGAGTTCGATCCCGCTTCCAGTTAGGGAGCGCATCAGAACTAAGTTTTATTCGGAAGTGGTAATCATTCTGGCCGGGCGACATGTTGCTGAAGCCAAGGGCCGGGTCAACGAACGATAATTTCGGTGATAGTTCATGATTGTCGGCAACCGATCGCATCCACTTCAGCAATAATTCAAGCTCCCAGGTCGACAGGATCGAAGCGGTACGGACATAATCATGCTGCTCATAGTTCGTTTTTAAACTCACGATAAGCCAATTGCGATCCATAAAATAGGGCGAGTCGCTACATTCATAATCCAGAATGTTCAGCTCAAAAATGCCATCGGGGCCAGTCAGCTTCATAGGTCAGATAAACTGAGGGTGAAACAATAGAAATCTGATGGAGCGATTGGTGCGGATAGATAAAATTATTGCCGTTTTAGCTTACGGGAACGGAGAGGAGCTAAAACGGAACGTAGCGCGAAATCCGGATGCTGATCAATGAATGGATATTAAAAGTACGGAAAATTTTGGATTGTTATACTATGTTGCTGTAATTTTTCCAGATAGAACTTCGTGTTAACAGGGCTAACCGGGTGAGTATATTCAGGTAAGCTTTGTCTATTATAGTATACGGGGGAAAAGCTCTTTTTGCGTTTGCAGATAAAATGCTAATTTCACCACGCTAAACATAACACGATTTCCAAGCCCTATGTCAGCTTCCAAACGCGTCCTGATTGCCGAAGATAGCTCCGTTATCCAGAATCTGGCCCGTAAAATTCTTGAGTTCCAGCACTACGATATCACCGCTGTGAAGAATGGCGAGCAAGTACTGCAAATCCTGGAGAAAGAGGATTTCAGCATTCTGCTGTTAGATATCAATATGCCAATAATGGATGGTATGGAGTGTGTCCGGCGCGTTCGGGCTTTACCAGATTCTACAAAGGCTAATGTACCTATTGTGGCGATCACGGGCAATGCCAAGAATTATACCGAAGAAGAATTCAAAACCGCCGGTTTTAATGATGTTCTGGTAAAACCGCTCAACTTCGACCGGTTAGTTGAAGTTGTTAATCAACTTACCGACAAATAATGCTTGAATGACCGGACCACCGGTGCGGTGAATGAGCGAATAGCCGTGGGCACTACCTTCACCGCACCGGCGGTCCGGTCATTCGATTCATCAACCAGTATGCTCATCACCCTGCTCGGAACAGGAACGTCGTCGGGAGTACCATTAATTGGCTGCGAATGTGATGTTTGCCGATCGATGGACTTTCGTGATAAACGACTCCGTTCGTCTATACATATTGCGATAGAGGGCCGTAGCTTTGTGATTGATACGGGCCCGGACTTTCGCCAGCAGATGCTTCGCCTTGATCTGAAGCAGCTCGATGCGGTGTTATTTACTCACGAGCATAAAGACCATACGGCTGGTCTCGACGAGGTACGGGCTTTCAATTTCCGGTCGGGGCAGGATATGCCAATTTATGGCCGGTTGCCGGTACTGAAGCAGCTGGAGCGGGAGTTTGCCTACATTTTTGCTGAAACAAAATACCCTGGTATTCCCCGCGTTACGCCCATCGAGATTGATAATGAATCCTTTGAGGTCCTGGGTATCCGGTTTACGCCCATCGACGTATTGCACCATAAGCTTCCTGTATTTGGCTTCCGGGTCGGCGATTTTACGTATCTGACCGATCTGAACTTTATTGAAGAACAAGAGCTGGAAAAGGTCTATGGTACCAAAGTGTTGGTGCTGGATGCCTTGCAACGCCAACCACACATTTCCCATTTTACGTTGGATCAGGCCATTGCACTGGCCAATCAGATTGGTGCTCCACGAACGTACTTTACCCACATCAGTCATAAACTGGGCTTACACCGGGAAGTTGAAAAAGAACTTCCCGACCATATCCGACTTGGCTACGACGGGTTGCGGATTCAATTGTAAATACCTGCCAGAGCTATCCCGACAAACCAATCGCTGAAGCAAAACGTTACGTCAGTACACTCATCGCTTGGAATATGTCCGTTCCCATCAAGCCCGCCAGATCCTACGCTGACGAACTGCTGCAACGCTTTCGCACACAGGGAGATCCGCCCGCCGATCATGTTATCGATAGTATTGCTAAAACAAAAGGAGTAGGGGGCATTCGTCAACTCATGAGCTGGCTCATTAAGCCGACCCATGTAGAAACCGACGTAGCGGAGCAGGAGGCTATTCGACATTTTTTCGTGGAGCAGAACCAGCTACCTACTTGGGCCGATTGGGAAAAAATGAAACTGGGTATGGCTGTTTTTCAACAGCATGGCCGGCAAATTGGCCTGATTTTAGGTTGCTTTTCATTGCCGTATTGCTACCTGGGGGCTAATGGCGCTCAGGTTTTGTGGTTAACCGAGCGGATAAAAAAGGATACGGCCCGACGGCTGCAGGAAACCGGCGACTGGCTGTTTGGTGTGAGTACACGTAACGAGTGGGAAACGGGTAAAGCCATCCAACGGACGCTGACCGTCCGGCTAATTCATGCCTGTGCGCGCTGGTTTGTTCAGCATTCGGGCCGCTGGCAGGATGATTGGGGACTACCTGTCAATCAGGAAGATATGGCGGGTACCAATCTGGCGTTTTCCTATATTGTCTTACGTGGTCTGCGTAAACTGGATACTACGTTAAGTGAGGAACAAGAAGAAGGGTTTCTGCATCATTTCAACGTAGTGGGATATCTAAACGGCATAGCAGAAGAACTCCTGCCCCAAAATCTGCGTCAGGCCTATCTGCTGGATCGGGCCATTGTCCGACGTCAGTTTAGGCCTTCCGATGCTGGTAAAGGATTAACCAGCGCGCTGCTGGATGCCATTGCTCAGCAACCTAATGGCGAAAAGTCGACTAAAACGGATCGGCCGGAGGCCGTTCGGAACCTCGCAGCGGGTGAAATGCGTTTCTTCCTGGGCGATCAATACGCCGATTGGCTGGCCATTCCGCCGGTTCCCGTTGAAAAACGATTTGTTAACGTATTGAATCGGTTGCCCATTTTTTCTAATTCCGTTTACAGTTGACCCGATTCAACGGAGCGAACGCGCGGCTGTAGACACCAAACAGGATTTATCCGCTTGACAACGTATCAATTAGAGCCGATTGCTGCCCTGGCTACGGCGCCAGGAATCGGAGCCATAGCTGTTATCCGAGTATCGGGAGAACGTAGTATTGAGATTACCAATCAACTATTTTACGGTAAAAATCTGACGGAGCAGGCCTCTCATACGGCTCATTTCGGCACCATACGTAACGCCGATGGGAGTATCATCGACGAAGTGCTGATTACGGTGTTTCGGGCTCCCAAATCGTTTACGAAGGAAGACGTTGTCGAAATTTCCTGTCATGGTTCTGAATTTATTATTCAGCAGATACTACGTCGGTTGATGGCCGAAGGCGTACGTTTGGCCAGACCGGGCGAGTTCACACAACGGGCATTTCTAAACGGACAGTTCGATCTGGTGCAGGCCGAAGCCGTGGCCGATTTAATTGCGTCCGATTCCGATGCCAGCCACCGGGCGGCACTAACCCAGTTACGGGGCGGCTTTTCAAAACAGTTGAAAGAACTACGTCAGCAACTGATTGATTTTGTGGCATTGGTTGAGCTTGAGCTGGATTTTGGTGAAGAAGACGTTGAGTTCGCTCACCGTGATCAGCTACGGCAGCTTATGCTGACCATTCGGCGGGTGCTTCATCCGTTGATCGACTCTTTTTCAACGGGTAATGCCATAAAAAATGGTGTGCCGACGGTTATTGTGGGTAAACCGAATGCGGGTAAATCGACGTTGCTCAATGCGTTGCTGAACGAAGAAAAAGCGATTGTATCTGATATCCCCGGCACTACCCGCGATGTGATTGAAGATGAGTTATTTATCGAAGGTATTCGGTTTCGGTTGATCGATACGGCCGGGCTCCGGCAGGCTACCGATCAGATCGAAGCCATTGGTATCGAGCGGACGCAGCAGAAAATGCGGGATGCTGCACTGGTGATTTATCTGTTCGATGGACGTAACAGCCAGCCCGACGAATTTCAGCTGGCTATCAACGAAATACGCGCATCGGGTAAGCCTTATATCCTGGTGGGGAATAAGCTGGATGCGATTAGCGACGAGACCCGGCAAACGCTGGAAGCGATTGCTGATGAAAAAGTAGTCTGGATTTCGGCCGCTCGCCATACACACCTGGACGAGCTGAAGTCGGCTCTGTCGGCGCGGGTACGACTGGATGCGGCCGTTCAGACAGGTAGTGCGGTCGTGACCAATTCCCGCCATTATGCTCACCTGACGGGTACCGACAATGCCCTGGCACAAGCCATCGACGGGCTTGATTCGGGCGTTACGCCCGACTGGCTGGCGATGGATTTACGCGTAGCGCTCCAGCATTTAGGGGAACTGACGGGAGAAATTACCACCGATGATCTGCTGGACTCCATCTTCAGTAAGTTCTGCATCGGAAAGTAATCGTACTTAACAACCCAATATTAACATACTTGAATATAGTATATAAAGCCCTAAAATGGGCTTTTTTTGTGCATAATACTATCTGTTTACTAAGTAATAGTATTGGTTTGTTACGTAAAGATTTGTACCTTCGATGTACCTTAAGAGCGGAATTTCTATAGAGTTCCGTTTTTTAGGTGAAATGATGGCACAAACTGACACGATTGTGCACTCTATGACAACTGCTAAATCTGATTGGCACAATGAGTTCTAATATTCGGATCATGCGCATCTGTCAGCAGTGCGGAAAAGAATTTGAAGCACGCACGACAGTGACAAAAACCTGTAGTGATGCCTGCGCGAAACGAGCCTATAAAGCCCGTCAGCGGAGCGCTAAAATTGAGATCAGTACCAATCAGGTTAAGGAAGAGAAAACGAAACCTATCGAGGATTTGCGGCAATATGAGTTCCTGACCGTTGAGGAATCAGCCAGACTTGTCCGTATTAGCCGCCGTAGTCTTTACCGGCTTAATGAAAGGGGGGAACTGCCATTCGTCAAATTAAATCGAAGAACCGTCATTAGACGTTCTGATATTGATCGACTGTTTGATCGCCCAGCCGAGCTACTAGAAAAGGCGCGGGTAGAGCCAGTACCACTCGCTGAATGCTATACCATGAAAGAGATCCAGCAGAAATACAGCATTTCCGATAAGGCACTCTACGAACTCATCAGGCGCAATGAGATTCCCAAGCAGTACAGCGGTATTTATGCCTATGTACCTAAATCCCGAATTGATCAGCTACTAGCCACTCCTGAAGAATAACCATGATAAAGGTCAAGCTTAGAAAAAAGCCGATAACGGATGGCCGGACCAGTCTGTATCTGGACTACTATCCAGCTATACCTCATCCAGATACTGGTAAGTCAACCAGGCGGGAGTTTTTGGGGATGTATCTGTTTAACCGACCAAAAACGCCAGCTGATAAACAGCAAAATAGTGAAACGCTGGCTTTAGCAGAAACGATTCGGGCAAAGCGGCAGATCGAGGTGCAGTCCGGTGCGTATGGGTTTCTGTCAAAGAAAATTCAGAATACCTGTTTTGTGGCGTATTGTGAAAGCCTAACTACTAGCCGAACCGGCAGTAACAAAGAGGGGTGGGAGAGTGCTCTGCATTATCTACGTGACTTTACCGGTGGGTCGCTAAAGCTATCGGATTTAACGCTGAAAAAGTGTCGGGATTTTCGAGCTTATATGATTACCGCGCCTAGTCAGCGTACTGGAGAGCCATTAGCAACCAATTCAGCAGTTGGGTATTTCAATAAGTTCAAAGCCGCCCTTAAACAGGCCTACAAAGATGGTTTGATCAGTACGGATTTAGGAAGCAGGGTAGAGGCTATAAAGACACAGGAAACGCACCGGGAATACCTCACGCTGGAGGAGCTGCAATTACTGGCCAAAACAGATCTACCCCAGTTGCCAGTGCTTAAACAGGCTGCTTTGTTCTCGGCACTGACTGGGTTACGGTATTCGGATATTGAATCCCTGACCTGGAATCAGATTCGGCACGATAAAAATAACGGCTATTATATCCATTTTACCCAGCGAAAGACTAAGGGGACTGAAGTACTGCCGATCTCCGAACAGGCGGTTGGCCTATTAGGAGATCGGCTAGGGGATAGTCAGTTGATCTTACCGGGCTTAACCTATTCGGCTTACTGGAATAAAGTCCTGAAGCAGTGGGTAAAGGAGGCGGGTATTACCAAGCCAATTACCTTCCATAGTTTCCGCCATACGTATGCGACGCTGCAATTATCACTGGGTACGGATATCTATACCGTCTCCAAAATGCTTGGCCACAGAGAGTTGAAAACCACTCAGATTTACGCCAAGATTATTGACCAATCGAAACGGGAAGCTGCTGATAAAATAAAGCTATAAACTAAGATTAAATATAAGTGTAATGGGAAAGTTGGAAGATTATGAGTTAGATGCTTCTAAAAGAGCTGATGAATATTTGATTAAAGTAAGTGATTTGACTGAGCAATCTATTCTTAATATCCTAACTATTTGCCCAGTGATACATTATAAAACATTAAATCAACTGAAGGATGGAGATGAGCAGCTAATGCCCTGTGAGGTAGACGCTTTAATATTTAAATATAAATCTACTAATCAAGCTCATTGCTGTGATGAATTAATGGAATTAGCATTAAATACAAGCATTTTGACCGTATTAAGGATAAAGAATATTAATATAGATAGCATTGGGCAACGTGAGTTATTTCATTTAATGATTCATGATTTAATAGCTCGGATTATTAAGTTGAGAGATCTTATAGAAAGATGGGCTTATTATACCAAATGTGTCCGTGAAACATATAGTGGAAGTTCGTGGGATATATTTCATATAATTGACAAAATGACATTTGTGAGAATTACTGCTTATAGTATACATAGCTATATGAATCGTTTGATTCCTGAAACGATTCATATTAAAGAATTACAGACTGAGACAACTATTAATCAATTCAATAATATGCCAATGCGTGATGTTGAGAAATGGTTTATGCAACTATCTAAAAGACAAAATAAACAAGGTGAGCTAATTTTGACAGAAAATGAAATAGACCATTTTATAAGGCGAGCCTTTTTAAATACGGATCTCCCTAAATTAAACGCAAATTACGGGAATGGAGGAAAGTGGAATTTTATTAGAATATTTTATGAGTTCTATGAAAAGTGCACCTCTGGAAGGGAGATAATAGACGACCGGCCTAATATTAGAGATGAGTATATAAAGTTATTGATTAATAACTTTGAAGGATTCTCTTTTGATGAAGTAAAAGAGAACTTTGCTAAGTCAAAAAATAGTGGCCAGACTTGGAAGTTAAAATAATTACTACTTTTCTTACTCCATTATTTACTTAGGTTACTCGTTAAAATTACTGCATAGAATAAAGTTATAACATTGCTCAACATAATTAAATGTCATTGAGCAATGGAAAGTATACCATTAACTTTCGAACAACTTCCTGCCTATGTATATCAATTAGGCCGAAAGTTAGATGATTTATCTAATTTACTGCGATCTCAGTCTGAGGGAAATCAGACCTTAAAACCTCTGCACTTTGATATTCATGAATTATGTGAATATCTGCCAGATAAGCCTGCTGTAACAACTGTCTACGGATTAGTACAGCGAAGAGAAATACCATTCGGGCGTAGGGGTAAAAAGCTGATCTTTTTTCAGTCTGATATTGATCTTTGGTTAGCCACAAAAAAATCAAAGACGGCTAATGAAATTTCTGGATTAGCTGACCAGCATAAAACATCTTTCACTCGAGGTAAGAAAGGAGGCAGTCGTGTGTAATGCTCTTTCTGAACTCAATCAATTGGCTGATCAGCAAAAGGCTATCAAATACGCCAATGTTCCCCGCTTTGCTCTGGTTAAGTCCCGTTACACCGATAAGTCCGCAAACGATCTCACAACAGCGGTTGTCGATTATCTTAATCTCTCCGGCTTCTTCGCCACCAGGCTAGCCAGCACTGGCACTTTCAGGGCCGACTTGCAAAAATATGTCCCTTCACGACAACGGAGCGGTCTGCCAGATGTGATGGCCGTAGTCGATGGGCGATCTGTTTTCATTGAAGTCAAGGTAGGTAAAGACCGCCTTTCAGAGGAGCAGCGTGAGGCTATCAATGATCTCGAAAATGCAGGAGCTTCCGTGTTTGTCGCTGGCGATTTTCAAGGCTTCTACGACTGGTTTCAAAAAGAGTTTCAAACAGCCCCCTTCGCTTGATCTACCACAAAAACGGGTAGTCGGCCCCCGCCAGCTACCCGTAAAAATTCCCATTTATGACGAACGAAGATACGATTTTAAAGGCTGATAGCCAAACGGGTACCCAATCGATTCCTGTCCGTTTTCCCTATGCAGATGATTCAAAAATGTCAGAAGGTCAGCATGTCAAGCCAGATTTAAGCAACCAGACTCAGGTTAATGTTTTAAATGGAATTAAGCAAGCATTTAAAGAAGCAAAGCAGCAACAGAGTCAACAGACAGAAAAGCTAGTAGAGCCTATATCACATGAGCAGCTAATGGCCAATCTACTCAAACAGATCACAGAAGTTGACTTTCGAATGTTGGCAAAGCTGGACGCTAGGGACGAGGAGACTAAACTTAAAGTCAGCGATCATCTTGTCTTGGTAGCTGAGCAGGTACTAACAATAGCCCGGCGCAATCACTGGAGCCTATGCCGACGATTCGCATTTTTTTATCTCTTTAATGGGGCTTTTTGGCGCGTTGTGGACAAAGATGACTTGCGACGGTTCCTGGGGCAAGCTGCTGAACAGATGGGTATTAAATGGTTGATGGCAAGATCAGTGGACTTTACCAAAAAGCTATTCGACCAGTTCAGTGAAACCGCTTATCTGCCCGCACCTGCCATTAGTCGGGACGTAATCAAGATCAATCTCTTAAATGGGACATTTAAATTCGGTCCCGACGGCCAGCAACTTTGCGAACCTCAGGCGGCTGACTTTCTCACCCACCAGCTACAATTCTCTTACGACGCTGATGCGAAAGCCCCATTATTTGAGAAATTCCTCAACAAGGTGCAGCCCGACTTGGATTGTCAAAAACTCCTGGCGGAATACATCGGCTATGTGTTTGTATCGCCCTCACAGCTAAAAATGGAGAAAGCCATGCTGCTCTATGGGTCAGGAGCCAATGGCAAATCGGTTTTCTTCGAGATTATTATGGGCTTACTGGGAACAGAAAACGTTAGTAATTACTCGTTCGAAAAACTGACCACTGAGCCTGCTTATCGGGCTCAGATTGCTAACAAGTTACTCAACTACGCCAGCGAAATATCAGGTAATTTAGAATCTACGGTTTTTAAGGCACTGGCTTCAGGGGAGCCTGTAGAAGCTCGTCTATTGTATGGGCAGGCATTTACGATGACTGACTATGCGAAGCTGTTGGCCAACACCAATGAGCTACCAGCTGCTCCTGAGCACTCCCATGCTTATTTCAGACGCTTTCTGATCGTACCGTTTACCGTCACCATTCCTGATCATGAACAGGATAAACAACTAGCCGCTAAAATTATTGCTAACGAATTACCAGGCGTGTTTAACTGGGTATTGGCTGGATTGCGACGACTACTGGCCCAAGGACGCTTTACCGATCCAGCTGCGGTACGCCATCAATTAGAAGTTTATCGTAGTCAATCGGATACAGCTCGCCTGTTTATAGATGAAAACGCTTATCAAGCTGATCTGGATCGATATACAACCCTACAGGAATTGTATCGAGAGTATAAGTCCTTCTGTGCTGAAGATGGCTATCGACCTGTCAAGAAACTCAACTTTAGAAAGCGACTGGAAAGCTATGGTTTCCGAGTCGATGAGAAAAATGTCGGGAAGGTAGTCTATGTCGTTCGGGCAGTTAAAACGAGCTAAAAAAATAAAAATGTTTTCTCAAACCTCACTTTTACCACTTTCACCACGATTTGAAATGAAAATAAGCGCTTTTGCCTAGGCAAGCGTGGTGAAAGTGGTAAAAGTGGTAATCAAAAACAAAGATTTATTTTTCGATGACCACGATAAGCCTAAATAGATCGAGTGCTGATCGACTCGAGGTTGATTATGGCACTACCATATTCGAGGAGTTAACTGGGCAAAGCTTGACCCGAAAAGGTCAGTCTGTCCGGCTCTTCGATCAAACTACAAAATCTTCCGAAGCCTATTACCCTGCCGACGAACGAGGCAAGCCCTATGTCCAGAACTTCCAGGAAGCTAAACGTTGGTATCCGATCTCGGCTTATGCTGAAGCCCATGACCTCGACTGGAAAACAGCCATGCAACAACTGGTAAGCCGATACTTGGGTAATACTCGGTCTACAGGGAGTCATAGTGCCAGACCTCGTCAGCGTCCAGCTATAGTTGTAACACCTAAACCACCTACCAGCTATCATGAACAGAGTTTGGTAGATAGTACCTTAGGCAATTATGAGCGTAACAACTTCGCTATCTACCTCCGTAGACTATTTGGTAATCCAGTAGCTGATGAATTGCTAGCCTTATTTCGGGTTGGCACCTGGTATGACAACTTTAGTGTTTCTCGCCATTGGGGATTCTGTGATGTATTCTGGCAGATCGATGAGCAAGGCCGTGTCCACGCCGGTAAGATCATGTATCACAGTCGGGCAACGGGCAAACGATTCAAGGATAAGAATACTGATGCGCCAGATCGACCGGAGTGGGTGCATAGACTGCTATCCATGAATGACTTCAACCTCGAACAATGTCTATTCGGTCTTCATCAACTCCCTAACCAGCCTATCGATAAGCCCATTGCGATTGTCGAATCCGAGAAGACGGCCATCATTGCTACCGCCTTTGAGCCGGGCTTCATCTGGCTAGCCTGTGGTGGACTAGGTAATCTATCGGTGGATAAATGTAAGCCGCTGGCAGGCCGCTCCATTACCCTGTTTCCTGATCTGGGCGGCTTCCAACAGTGGAGCAACAAGGCCGAGGAGCTAAAACGTTTAGGGCATACCGTTCGAGTATCCACCGTCCTCGAAGGACAGGGATCGGCCTTAGACCGGCAGGCGGGACTTGATATTGCTGATTACCTGACGGCTCATCGCTGCGAGACTACTGGACGAGCCCTTTCTAGTATCGATGGTTATCCCGCCCTATGGGATTGTGAATCTTTACAATCAGAGCCGACGATCAAGATCAAAACTCTCACTGACTACCTCAATCATGATTAATATAAACAATCCGACCTCAACAGAGCTAGCTCAGATCGCTATTGTTCAGCAGCGCCGGTTAGCCGATTTACAACAGTTGCCTCACTGGAGTAACAGTCAGTTTGAAGAAGTACTATTCTGTCTGCAACGGTGGGATGATGACCGCAGCGAGTGGATACAGGAGGTAGAGTCTCTTATCAAGCTAGCCTTCGATGTCCGTGTACCCGATGTGTACGCCGATAAGCTCAGAGAAATCATTCAACACTGGCGGGATTCCGGCCAGCTAAAAACAAGCAAACAAGCCGTATGAAACGATCGAACACCGCTGCACTAATCAATATTGCCGGGTTAGAGCCGGCAGCGTCTATTGATACGGACGGCGGGCCTAGTTGAACAAGAGTATCATTTATACCCTAATGTGGAATCTATATCCTTTAGAGTAATGAACCAGCATCAAGCATCTCATTTACCTGGACCAGCCAAGCCAATCAATATCACCCCTTGGAACCAACCGACTTTTCTCAATCAGACCATTCAGGATTATCTATTTGCGCCAGCTACCTATACACCGTTAGCGCTTATCGACGGGCTTAATGATCCCATTCAGATTGAACTATGGCAACGACTAGATGCCGTAGACCTTCAGCTACGTATAGCTATGGCCTATCAACAACCCCGATGGCACTGGCTGGACCGAGAAATATGGGCTTTCCTGGCCTATCATCACCCCGCTGCTCGTGATCTGATTCCCCAGGCCCTAGCCACTATCAAGCAGGCTATCCTAAGCCGGGAATGGTATGAGTTAGGGCCATATTACGAGGGCGTTCATCGCCATACCCAACATATTCTTAGCATTCAGCGCTCACCCCGACAAAACCCACCAACTCGCTAAATGAAACCGCTTACTGTCTACCAGGCCACCTATCTATTTGCACCCGCTTTCGGCGCTCACGTACGCCAAGCTGGCTCGGATGCCCATCCACTTTTAACCGAACAGATTAGGCTCGAGCCGCCATTAGACAAACAGCTTTACCCAGATGTCCACCTTGCAGCTACGGGCAGAACCAGTTTTCGCTCGTGTTTATTCTGGGCTCCCTGGTATCGCTCCACACTCACTGACATCTATTTCACCGACGAACTACAGGGCGATGAGTCTTATGTGTTGGTTTGGCAGCCACAACAGCAGCAAGCCGATCATATAACCACTTTTCGTTTATGGCTATTCCCCGTACAGGAAGACTTCCCTAGGCCTGCTCAATTCTGGCGAAAAGTGCAGCACTTACTTCAGCCGCCATAAAATCTACCCCATTTCCTACCAACCAGCAGTCAATAGCATCCGCATTTTTTCCGACTCCAACTTATGCAATCAAGACCACAAAATACACCGGGCCCAACCCCTGCCCGCCTTCCTGAGCTTCGCTACTCTCCTGACGTAGTTGCCCGTATGAAGGCAACCGGTGTCGATCCGTCGGCAGCAGAACAACGCCTGGCTGGCCTCCCTCGCAACGAAGCCGAAACAACCTGGGCCAACGTTACCGACTTCTACCGCCGTAATACCGATGCATCCAGCCGGGTGGCGGCCTACCAGGGACCAGATAAAAACTACCTACAAACCAGAGCCTCACAACCAGTCAACGAAAGCTGGACGGGATGGAATGATCTGGGTAGTCAGTTCAAAAACTCGTTTATCGATCTCTCGCAGGGGCTCGCTGACTTTTTGCCCTCGACTGTCGATCTGGCTATGTCGGCTATTTCCAATCCGAGTGATACGAGTTGGTATCGTCAGTGGGACAAAGCAACCGACGACTATTTCAATAAAGCCAAATACTACGTCAGTCCCGAGGCGCAGGCCGCTGTCTGGGATGATAAATCAGGTATCAACTGGAAAGCCGTGGCCGGTATGACCGGAAGCACACTGGGTTTTTTAACGACGACTATGCTCCCTATACTGGGGCAGGTGGGCCGGGTTGGACAAGCCGCTAGTGCGGGGTCTACAATTTCCCGGATTCTAACTGATCCACGATTACAGTCTGGGGCTATCGGGTATTTACAATCCCTACCTGGCTATAAAGAAGCAGCGCTAAAAGCGGGTTATACGCGCAATCAGGCGGCACTGATAGCCCCCATTCTCTCCACGGCCAGTGCGGCCCTTGAATTTGCCGGAGCCGATGCGTTGGTTAAAGCCGCTAAGTTAGCACCAGCCGAAGCGTCGGCTATCGTCCGGCAGCTTAGTAAAGAATCGGCAGCCGAAGCGTTTCAGTCGATGGCTGGCAAACAACTTACCGAAGAGGGATTCAAAGATGTAATCAATTTAACCGGTAAGCGTTTTTTTGACAAACTCAAACTACCGGAAGTTCGTAGCGCTATTTTTCAGAACATTCGGGGTGGGGCGATTAGCGAAGGGCTGGAAGAACTAACCCAACAAGCCGCCGAATCCGCTATTCAGAAAATGGCCGACACGTACTACGGCTACGACGCACCGGGTGGCAAAGGTTTTGACCCAACTGTCAAAGAAGCATTAATCAACGGCGTAACCGGCGTATTGATGGGCGGGATCGTCGGCGGCTCAATGGGCGGAATGCTGGGCCGTACCCCGACGCTAGTGGGACAGCAGACGGTTTGGGGTAAGCTAGATTCCGACGTTCGAAACTTGCTAAATAACAACCCGGATCTTGATTTAGCTAACAACAAAGACGGGTTAGATATTTACCGACTAACAGACCGCTTAAAGAGCGAAGGCAAGTTATCGGATCAGGAGTACCAGCAGGCTCGTGCAGGGTTGGACGACATGGTTCGGGTCTCGTCCCGGTTAGCCAATACCAAAAGTGATCCGCAGATGCGATTTGCCTTGTATAATCTGGATAATCAGCAGCGGCAGTGGCAACAGCGAATGCAGGCTGAGGTTGCCCAGCCCATGCAGCGCTTAGCTGAACTAGCCGATGAGCGGGCACCGGGCGAATGGTTTCCAAAGCCGGGTCTTGATACCTTGGATTTAGCCGAAGCGACGAGTCTGATTAGTCAGAATTTGCCCAAGAAACAGCAGTTAGCTGAGCGTATTGGCGAAACGATCAATAAGTCTGTATCGGGCTTAATGAATGAGCAGACCCGCGTTCAAACACTAAAGTCGTATCAATCCGATTTAGATGGATTGGCCGATCAGTGGGAGAATGGTGTTCAGTCAGAACCAGAAGTAGTCGCTAAACCGGATCAATACACTGAAGCCGATCAGCCTGGATTGTACCGAACAATGGATACACCCGATGGCCGGTTTGCTTTGGCCGATACGGGAAATGGCCGGGAGGTATTTCGGGTTGAAACTAAAACCGATGGCGCTCAATCCTCGGTGACTGAAGATACCGATCCAACGATTAAGCGGTTCCGGGGCTATAAACTACCCTCGAAAGGTCGTCCGGTTGTGAGCCTAAGAACCATATCCGATCAGACCCAACATGACGAATTACTGAATGCCTTTGACGCTAACGAGGATGTAACGGAAGATTATGCCGACTGGCGTACTAGGCTTTCGCAGGGCTACGAGGATAATGAACTGGACGGTCTGCGTCAGGCGGAAGCTAGTTATATGCAGGAAGCAGCTAATCTGCCTGCCGATGCACCCGACTGGCAAAAACAGGACTTGGCCCGTAAACGAAACTGGCTCAAATCGGCAATGGCTTCCCGTGCCGCTGACTCTACTGAGTCCCGTTATGCACAACCCGACTGGATTTCAGACTACTTAGGCGATGAATTGCAGCAGGCGGGTATTGATCCTGATAAACTGCGTGAATTGCCTATTGATACGCAGTCGGCTATATCTGAAGCCTTACAAACAGGCGATTACCAAACAGCTAACCAACTAGCGAATGATACCGTATCAGATACCACAAGACCGGATGAGCTACCTGCTCAGCTTGCAGCAGCAACAGAACGCGGCAAATTACTTGCGAATGCAGCAGCAGCTTCCCAGCAGGTACGTGAGCGGTCAGCAGTCGTTGACCAAATTGAACAGGCTCTTAACGCCGGAGAACTCACCGCTGATACCGAACAGCAGCTTATTTCAGCACTTGCAGACCTTGAGACAGCACTACGACAGGAATCAGAAGCAATTGCTGCGCTTGATTCAATCGAATCCGGCAACGACAGCCGCCCTGAAGCGGGAACTGGTCAGCAAGAAAACGGAAGGAGTAGTATTGCCCCAGAACAAACAGCAGTCGATAACGCTGAATCCAAAGCAGCCGCCCAAGCCGAAGGGCAGGCGAATGTGGTAAGTCGTCCTGAGAAACGAACAGGCGAGCCAAAAGTAATTGACCGGCAGCCACAGGATTTACAAGAAGCTATTTTGCAGTACTTCTATCAGAAAGGTAAGATCAGGCGTTCTGACTTCGCTCGCTACGCTGATCCTAACTTAATGAAAGGTGCGAAGGGTGGCAATCCGTATTTAAACTATACAGCCGCCGATGAAAATGCCGAGTCATTGGATACGATTGCTCGTCAGATTGTCGAAGAGCAGTTAGGTCGTCCGGTTGAGGAAGTCGATGAGCAGCAGGTTATGCAGGCTATTGTCGATATGGTTCAGTCGTTTGCTACCAACGGTAGTCCCAAACAGCAATTACTGGACTACCAACAGCAGGAGTTCGAGCAACGGATGAGCAAGGAGGATTTATTCGTTGCGCAGGCGACAGACGCAACACCCCTGGAGGCATTAGTACCGTTGATGACAGGCATGGATCAGGCAGGAGTGCCTATCGCTGTGCAGGATCAACTTATCCGTGTTATTGGTGAGCAGTATCTACAGCCAACGGGTTTAGATTGGGTTGGCGTTATTGACCTGCTTGACTACAACCAGTTCTTTGCCACTTATCCAGCTCTGCAATCCCAACTACTGACTATAATCGATCAGATTGCTCAGCCAGTACCCATTACCCAGGCCGAGTACGATGCCTTTAGCGCACTCGCCAACCTGGAAAGCAGTAGTGCACAAATGAGTAACGATGCCTGGGAGCAGATCGCTCAGCAACAACATTTATCCAATTCACAGTATAATCAACTGATCGACTTATTTTATGGAAACCAATCCGAATCAACCACTCCAACCCGAGACGATGCCGACGCTCAATCCCAACCAGCTTCTACTAGCGAAGCGAGCCAAGACACTGGGCTATCTGAGCCGGGAGATCCAGCGCCGACGGCAGGCGGGAATAGTACCCCCGAAACTCGATCTGAAGCCCTAACGCTGACTCAGCAGGCCCAGGTCGTAGCCGCTCAGAGTTTGCTAGAAGCTGACATTCAATCACTGGAACAGCAAACGAGCCAACTCACCCAGCAGGCACAATCGCTTAGCCAGCAATTGAAAGCAGGAAAAGGTCAGTCAGTTCTCCCATTCAATCCGGCAGGCAGGCCTGTTATCCGACTTCGCACGCGGGATGTACCTATGGGTTTTTCTGATCGGTCGTTTGTTAGCAAGGAATCGGGCCGGGCAGCCATCTATGAGCTAGTCGAAACATCGCCTACGACCGCTAGCTATCGGGTAACGCCGGAGACTAATGGGCAAGAATTGGCCTTGTATGATCCTTACTCGTACTTAGATGCTACGGAGTATGCGAACTCATTGCCTCCTTCTGGAGACGTGTCAATAGTTACGGTTGAGCCAGGGGAACTGAGTAAGTCTGGTAATGTATGGCGAATTACCAAAAAGGCTGTCGTTCGTTTTGAGTCGCCGAATCAATCGAATGTATCCAACATCGAGGATTCAACGGCTAGTCGTATACGGGATATTTACGATCAGATTGAGGCGAACAACGACCGAATAAAAAATCTACAGGACAATAAAGCTAGGCTAGCCGAGGTAGCCGACCTAGCGGCTCAGCAGGCTACATTACTTAGCTACTCGGATAATCCTAAAATACCCTTATCACCAGAATTTCACTCAGGATTAATCGCTCGACTAAAAGAAACCTTTGCCGGTATCGCGGATAATGTACAGATCGTTGACTCGAACAAAATTGCTGAATTAGCCGAAATTGAAACCGGTCAGCAGCTACGGAGTAAGGGTACGGTCTATGGCTTTGCGACCAGCGATACAGTTTATTTGAATAGCGATCATTTAAATGCTAATACGCCGATCCATGAGTTCGGTCACTTCTGGAACCGCTGGGCAAAATCAAATCGAGCTGATTTATATAAAGAGGGCATTAAAAAAGCTAAGGCTAATGCTGCTTATTACGAGGCTATAGCTAACGATATATTCTATCAGCAGCAGGCAGATCGTCTAGGTTTGTCAGGTAAGGCACGTGAAGAATACTTTGCCGAAGAAGCGTTAGCGACGGCGATTGGCGATCAGGGCGAGCGCTTTGTCTCGCAGGCGGCCCGAAAAGGCTTTATCGGCTGGCTAGATCGACTCTGGACAGTAATCAAAGATAAATTAGGTATCGAGAACAGAACGGCGCAGGAAATAGCCGATATGGACTTGCAGGAGTTTTCGGGTGGGGTTGCCGCCCGATTACTGGAAAGCAGGCCATTGAGTGGCTCTGTACAGGCAGAGCCAGATTTGCAAACCAGATTCTCCTATGGGCCAGCGCCGACTAGTAATGATCAGCCTGCTAGACCCATTACTAATCAGGATACACAAATCCTAACGCAGCTCACGGAGTCATTTAAAGCCAAAGCGCCAGAACGGAAGCTATTGACCCAGCAAACGCCCCAGCAATTAGCCGACTACTTCCGGCAGACATTTCAGCCAATGGTTGATGCCGTTCTTCAATATGCGCCGGAATCATCGGTGGCGGAACGATTACGTAGAGTGCGTGAGAATAGCGTTACGATCCTCGATCCGCAAACCGGGCAACTAAACGACCAGCTGCTCGCTAGTTTAGCCTTCGAGCTAACTGCTGGTAAACCCAAAGGGAACGGACCCGTTGGGCGGCTACGTGATCTGCTCTGGGAAGGTCAAGCGACGAAAAGTCTCCAGAAACGAAACGGCTATGAAGCTGAACCCGATCTGTTAACGGCCTATCATGAACTATTAAATGAAAACGCGATTATCGCCGAGGATGGTAGTTATCAGCTGTCGAATCTGAGCGAAGAAAAAAGGGATGCCACAGCCGCCATTGCAGTCTACACCACACAGTCTAGTGATCCTACTTTTGTGAAGTTCCAGAAGAAAGTGCTGACGCGCAAGGTACTCGGCAATGCGCTGGATATAGAAACGATAGGAAGCTTGTTATCACTCGGCGAAGGCTCAGCCTTGCAGCGAATTACCAAAGACATTCGCCGGACCTGGCATGCCAGAGCGGCAGAAGTGCGGCTCCGGCGAAACCATATCGTCTCAGAGCTAACGGAAGATCTGAAAGGATTATCCCGGTTTGCTTCGCCCTCGGGTAAGATTGGGGATATAGGACAGGTAAAAACCTATCAATTATCTGGATGGGAAGATGGCAAAGCCACTACGCTAGACCTGCCTGTTAGTGACTGGATGGATCTGTATTTTACGATCAAAACCCAGCTAACCACAACCGGTAAAGGTGATCCTGCCAAAGCCACTTCATCCGCCTTGGCCGATGTGGTGAATGGTCAACTGGTAACCACTCGCTCTGCGATTGACAAAGAGAACCGACTCAAGAAAGGAACTTACGGGTATCAGTATACTGCACCGAGTGAAGAAACACCTCGAACACTACTCATTGACCGTACCACGTACAATCAACTAGAGCAGCTTCTTCAAGCCGAACACGGCACTATCGTATCAAAAGTGGAATCTCTGTTTGCTGATCCGGTAGCCAGAAACTATGTCTCGGGCCTGTTTGAGATTGAAAATGGAAAGCCCTTGCTCTTGGAGGATTCTTACTATCCCACCCAGACCTGGACTTCCCTGGCAGAACGAGATGCGGTGCCGAGTGGTAGTGCGTTACTGGAAGAATCTCGAATTTTACGCGAACGTAAATCACCACCGTTAAAAGTGATAGGCCGTGATTTACTAGCCAGAATCAGCGGCTATACCAACATTGAGCATCGCTACATTGCCAACAGTGCGACGAAGTTAAATCTGGAACGCTGGCGGAAACGGAATGCGGAGTCGTTACAAAAGGCTCCTCAATGGATGACGCAGTACCTGCTCACCATTGAAAAAGATATGAATGACGGAGGAGTCAGTTCGCCTACTGAAGAGGTGCTTGACTTTGAGGTAGCCGGTGTTGATTTAGGACTTCGAGCCTGGATGCGTCGCTTTAGCCGCAGTACGTTCGCCTTCTCGCTAACGACCGGTCCTAAGCAGCTCCTAACCCATTTGAATGCTTATGGGATGGGGATTATTGAGAACCAGTATCTCCGTCAGGCAGCCACCGATCTGGGTAAACTGGCCGTCGATAGCTATAAACTAGCTAGACAGTCATCTACCCAAAGCCTGTTTGGGGGTGAGCTACTAGAAACCAGCTACCTGAATGAAATGGCAGAAAGTCCGTATATGGCGACTATTCTGGACCGATTGACCAGTGCCGATGAAGCCTATCTAGGTCGTCCAACGCTGGATAATATTAAAGCACAGCCGCTGAATGGTAGTATCGCCTTCGCCCGGAAAGCAATACACGATGTTTCCGATGTAGGGTTGCGCTGGGTACGAGCTAGCGACCGGGCCGTTATTCTATCCTTCTGGAAAGCGGCTCAGTATCAGGTGCAGGACAAAATAGCGAAAGGCGAATTACGTGACTCATTAGGTAATCCGATTACTGACTTTACCAGTGATGCGGCTTTACGAGAAGTAGCTAGACTAACCGAAGAGTTGACCTATGCGACCAACACCATGTCAGGCGAAGGAAATTCGACACCGTTGCAACGCAATAAAGGTTTAGCCGGGGCTATGCTGGGTCTCTATTCCGGTCAGCAGCAGAAACTGGTCAATACCTGCGTCAAAGCCATTGATGCTTATCTGAAAGCCAGGGCGATAGGCGACCCTGATGTAGACCAGCTACGAGACAAAGCGATCTGGACAGTCACCAATCTATTGTTATTCAACGCCGTTGGTGTGGGTATGGTCAATTTACTCTACCGCTTATTGAGTGGGTTACTTACCGGCGATGAACCTCAGGAAGATATGCTGACTTCCTTAAGCTGGGATGTAGGCCGAGGTTTATTAGGGTCCGTGCCTTCTGTACCAACGGAATTGATGATAGCCGCCAGTACTTGGATCGACGGGCCTAGGTGGTCGGATGAGGTGCTAGGGTATGCACCAGGACAATCGTTTGAGCGCGTAGTCGATGGGATGATAGCAGCTAAAGACTATATGATGACCGACGATCCAGAAGTAGCGGCCAAGCGCTGGAATACACTGACCTACAGTTTAATTGATGGTAGTGCTCATTTACTCGGGGCTCCCGTTCAGATTCCGAAGCTCCTCAGTAAAATTGCTAAAAGCGAACCGATCAAGGAAGAGGACTGGATGGTAGTGCCGTAACTTAATATCGATCAGAAGGCTTACTCTACAAGCATTCTGATCAAATCTTCATTTCATTTTTGAACAGATGCTCCCAATAAGACTGCTTGTATTTGTACAATCCCAACCGGGTCATGAACAGCCGCTTCGATTAATCGTATGTGTGGTGAACGAAAACTTCCCTACAGTTAGCAGGCTATGGCCGATGGTGGATCGCTACCTCAAGAAGCTCCCAGCTTTGGCTCCGGCAATTAATTCTATTTACTAAGCAATACTTACAAACAACAGGACAATGACACAAAGACACACGCAATATTTTAGCAAAGGGCAACTCCAGGATATTAGTCCATCGCTGCAACCAGATGGTACTTATCGGTCGGGTCGTAACGTTCGACTACTCTATAATGTTGATCCAGAAGGTGATCCAAAAGAAGGTCGGTCACTGGCGCTAGAAGTCATGGCCGGTACATCACCCGCCTACTCGCTACCCGACGGATATTGGCCACTAGGCGAAATTGATACCGATTTAGGACTAGCCGTATTATCGACAAACGGTATGTTTTCCGAGATTGGTCTTGTCGATCCCGATTCGTATGGAGTGGGCATTCTGCCTGCTGGTGCGATCCGGCCAAAAGGGTTTGCCTATGTGTACTATACGTTGTACAATGATCAATATGATCCTAATAATGAGCGTTTGGAATTATACGCAGGCGATCATATACAGCTAACGACCATTACCGAAAACGAATTGATAACCCGTATCCAGTGGGTTGACGGTGTGGATGGCCACGGCATCCGAACCCTGAATTTGAATCGTTGCTGGGAAGAGGGAGGAGGTTTGTATCATCGCCAGATCCAACTAGGATCATTAACTACCTACCCCCGCCACCTGTCTATTCACCAGATGATGGTAATGCCCGAGGTGAACTTTGGCTCCCTGGACTATGAAAGACGGATTGATGGTAATTTGCTATCGGGAGGCTACCAGATTACGTACCGATATAGGACGCTGGACGGCCATGCTTCGCCCTGGGCTCCGATTACGACCCGCCCTTATTTTGTCTCAGACAAGCCGATTCCTACTAATCCTAGTATCTCTCACCACGTCCGCTATATGGGTGCGTCAGGTGTAGCGACCCAGGATGGCCTTCGTTTTGTTCTAGCAGGCGTCGATAGTCGTTGGAATACGTTAGAGGTAGCTGTTTTATATCACAGGGGATCGGTAGGTGTCGAGCGGGCGTTACTGACGCAGCGAATAGAACTAGACACTCTGGCGAATGATTTAGCATCCATACCTATTGAAGTCAAGACCTTTTCGGGTACGGCGTTAAATACAGCGGAGTTCTTATCTCAGCAGCAATCCTTCGAGCGCGTTCAATCTATTGCTTCACTCAATAGCCGATTATATGCGTTCAATGTCGATACCACGCCAGCGCTGGCTGTTGACGCAAGCCAAGTATCTACAGAGTTTTGTGAGCAATTATTTACACCCGACACAACGGCTGCTCCGACATTTAAACCAAAGCCAAATCCAGAAAATCCGTATCGGCAGGACGGCGACAAGCTGACCAATTCATTACCTGAAACAGTTACCAGACAGCTATCGCTATATAACACGCGATTTGGCGGGAAAGTCTTTGCGTCGCTCCCAATCATTGAGGACTACAATCACAACAAAGGGGTTCAGGTAGCTACCCGTCTGGCCGGGTATCGACGGGGGGAAACCTATGGCTTTGCCGCTGTTTGCCGAGACACTCGTGGCATTCCTTATTTTGCGACGCCATTGGCCGATATAACGTTCCCAGATTGGTCTGGCCTTCCTCCCGCCAGGGACAACAAGACAGTTCAAGTAGGCGCTGTTTTCAATAACATTAAGTTGCCCAAATCAATGGTGTATGCTCGCAATGGGAAACGGCGGCTGGGTAGTATTGAGATTGTACGCACGCAAGCATCAGGTCGATTGGATTTTCAGGCGTTGGCCATTAACTGTACAGTCAACGTACCAGAGAATAGTACGACAGCCGAAAGTGATCAGGGCTACAAAAAGATTGAGCCTCATGCAAGCTGGAACAATGGGTTCAGACTCGCCAACACCGGCATCGGCGGAGGGCCTTCTCATTACGGGCCGCACTGGACCAAGACAGAGAACACGAACATTAAAAACCAGGGGGCTATTGTTGAAATATCATTCAAGGGCCGCACTAACGACCCCACGGTAACAATCAATAAAAGCTACTGGGCGACCCTTCACGCGCCAGATGTACTGACAACCGGCATTTTGCCTGATTTATCGAAAAGTCCTAGCTCAAGATTGGAAATGCTTGGCGCGGCCCACGGCTCGCAGGGTAATGAAATCAGGCTCACTATTGCCGAACTCCTAGAAGATCCAATAGGCAGCGGAAACTTTGTCGATCCGTTTCCATCAGGTCGAGGCGGGCCGCTACATATCTATACCAAAAATTACAAAACCAACGGACAGCTACTGGCCGGAGGTGATGCGAACGGAAGGCCGAAGTTAGGTGACAAAACGAGAATCAAATCCTGGTTTTTACACAACCAAAGCCGGACCGATGTTTCGTACAGCAATATCGATACCGACAATGATAAATTGATCTTCTCGCCCTACCAGAGCCTGTTTCCTCAGTACCGGGAAGGCGCTTTTGCGGGTACAAACCAACCAGAATATAGAATCCGCTGGGGCACGGCGGGTAATCCACGTCCAGGGCAAAAACATGGACCGTGGAATTTTGTTGATGCGTTTTTAGCTCCGGGTACGATAGTGGCCTGCCTGAAAGACTGGGAGGCAGTGGATGTAATCGAGTCGCCGGATTCCTATGTGAGTCTGGCGATTGTCAATCACGTCAAAAGTGCCGATCCGCAGCCCGCCGCCGATGAGCGGAGCTATTATCCGACCGGTTACTTTCTGCCGATTACCGATGAGGTATTAGCTGAATTGCCTATCGAAGCCGATTCATCGGGGCAGCAAATCGCTTATATATTATCAGGAGTCGAGGTGTTTGGAGGTGATACCTATGTCAATCTTGTTGATTTATGCCGGTTATATCCTTTGTGGGATAATGGCTGCGAGCGAAGAAACAGCTATACGCCTGACTTTGGTGTCGGTCATATCGTACCGATGGAGAGCAAATTCAACTACGCCCTTCGACAGGGCCGCTCTCTAGCTAACAATGCCATGTATTCCCAGGAAGCGGCTTGTGAGAACCGTTTTTTACACGCAACTAACGGCATCGCGTTTGGCCAACCTGAGGAATGGAATATCAATGAGGTACTTGTTACAAAAGAGACAATTGCCATTTATAAACCCTTGCCTAGCACGGTTATACTCGCTCATAATCGCAAGTACTCCATTTATGTTTCCCAGCCCAAATTATACGGTGAGCGGGACGATAGCTTCCGCCAGTGGCGACCAGCCGATTACTATGACCTTGACGGAACGAAAGGCGAAGGTGTGCGTATGGAGGTGCTGCTAGGCGGGTTGTATGCCTGGCAGGAGCGGGACTATGGCCGCGTCCGGGCCAGAGACAGGGCTATTATTCCTACCAGTGTCGGTGAGCTGACAACGGGAACGGGCAAAGACCTGGACGGCATTGATTATGCCGGTCAGGGAGTCGGCTTGCATGAGTTCAATGCCCTGTCGGTTAGCGCCGATCGAGCCTACTGGATCGATAGCGAACAAAAGTTGCTCTGTCGTTTCTCCCAGGCGGGGAAAGATGACTTATCGGATCGGGGACATGCGCATGATTTATTTACGCTAACCTTACCCGATCACCGAGCAGCTAAATTCTCGCTAGGTGTGGATCATCGATCCGGTGACGTATGGATTACCTATGGTCAACAGTTGGTCAATCAAACCCGGACAGTACTTTACAATGAAAAACTGGATGTGTTTATAGGTGAACAGGACTGTCAGCCAGCTCGCTATACGATGTGGCGCGGTAAGTTATATGGCATACACCCTGGTAAAAAACACCAGATTCATGTACTGGCATCAGGGGCCGCTGGCATCTATTTCGATCAGTCTTATCTGGCCGAAGTAGAATGGATTGTCAATCCGCAGGTGATGTATCCCAAGGTGTTTGACAATGCAGCCATAACACTAACTGGCCGGGATGCACTGGTGTCGATGACGATGCGTACGCAGACGGATCAGCAGATTGTTGATTTGCGACCCGGTGTTGATTATCGAGTCGCGTTTCGCCAGGGCCAGTTGTGGTTTCCACTTATGAATCTGGTACCGCGTGATGGCGATGTAGATCCCCGTCTACGTGATCAATATCTGATAATGACCTTAAGCATCGATTCTACCCAGCTCTCTGTAAGTGACCGATTTACACTCACTGGTGCTGATACCTTATATCGGCTTTCTCCTCGTTATTAAATTATAACCAATAAGATGGCTAATCCGCAAAACCAGCTCCTGCTATATAGGAGCTGGTTTTGCCATACTTAATAATTCAATGTGTAAAGAAACGGATAGCCGATAATCTATCTCAGCCTCGGCTATTGCCTGCCTACCGTTTTCTTATTTGCTATTTTGGGTAAAAACTTGATAATAAACATCTTGCATAAATTCTTTCTCTAAAGCGCTACCACCTTTTAGGTTTTTATCATTTTGGATAAAAAATTGGCAATCAACGCATTGATGAATTATTCCCTTCAATCAATAATCATCAATTCACCTACTGAAGTGGGATACGTCTTAGCAGAGCAGAAAGAGCAGCGGAGGAAGACTATCCAATCTCCACCCGATGACTTCAAATTACTCAGCTTATACCATTTGTCTACTCACAACTCAACAAACGTAAGCCACCCTAAAAGGTCGGGCTTCCCAAAACTTACATCCGCAGAATTTATTCTACAGGCAAAAACCCTGTAAATCAAACTTTCCTTTAGGCTTATTGTAAGTCTATTTATTTATGCCGGTTCTGTCATGTGAATACAGGCTTTTATCCTGTCTTATAGTGATTAGCGGATAACTCCACTGCTTACCCAAACAGGTTAGTTTTAATCGGCAAAAAGCTATAAGCGGGCGAGCGGCATATATAGAGATAGGCTACTTGCTGGTGAAATACCCGGCCTCTTTTTACTACTCCGGGTACCTGGAAAATTCAGGCCAAATGAATCCTTCATTATTTCTGCTCGCGTTTTAAACGGCCTTTGAATGTCAAACAGTTAAGACTTTCTAATCACTGAATCGTAGCGCATAAAGCGCTGTAAGACTATCCCCCTGTTTTCGCTCAAAGCTACGCCAGTTTTCTCCCCGCCCCGGCTATCTGGGAGAACGAGCAGTAAGGAATCCCTTATTTATTTTTCCGTTGGGACACTGAGTAAACGTATGGTTTTGGCACTAGTGATGATCGGCCAATAATTGCCTCACTATCATTCACCTTGTAGTATCATATTCTATAAACAGGAAAGGGTGAGGCTAGTTATAGCCTGCACAGTCATGTGAGTATAAATAACCAATTTTCTAACTTTCAGATAATGAGTTGTTTGACTGTGCCGGGTATACGCTAGAATGTCCTTTCTAAATCAGTATCTGTTACTAAACTTACTAGACAAATACGATTATGACTACTCTATTCCGTACTCTTCTGGCCCTGCTTTTTATCATTGGCGGGATGTATAGTTGTGCTGATCACCGATTAGCGGATATTACCCCTGGCTCCTCTCAGACTCGACTTCGCGTTAAATCACTTACACTTGAACTACCTGACAATAAAGCCAAAGTCAGCGCCTTTACCTATGATGCACAAGGCAAGCTTAACCAGATAAAAACCTATCAAACACCAGACTCAACGGTTTCTGAGCTAGAGTATAGTAGCTACACATTTGATTCCCAGAACCGATTAACTCAATTGCAACATACTGCTGTACTCTATCCCAGAGGGAGCCAGCCTAACCGATTCGAACAATATCAGTATTTCTATAATGCAGCCGGGCAGATATCAGGTATTAATTACCTTAACGGCTTCTCAGTCAGTATGAGCTACAATGCTGCCAATCAACTGGTTGGTAGTTCTAGTTATTTTGCCATCAGTGGATTGACTCTAAGAAGATCAGAATCATATACGTTTACCAGTGCCAATCTAACGACTTGGGCCAGCGAGTCCAATATTCCATCTAGAGGTGGGGTTGACCCGATTGTTACCTCGACAACTACCTATACGCATGATAACAACGTTAATCCCTTCTATGGGGTGTTTGTGATTCCCTCTCCCTATCCCAATGGCTTCGTTAACTTACAATTTGGAGGAGGTTCGCCAAACACCTATTATGGCGGTATCGATAACGTGATAACCCTTAGCAAAAACAACGTATTAACCCTGAACACGACATCGACCTTAACGAGTTTAGGGGGCAGTTCCACTTCTACTACATCCACGAGCTATGAGTATGAATACAATGCGGCTAAGCTACCCATCACACGCACAACAACAACAGGTGGAAGTGTAACTGAAAGATTACACTACGAGTACGAGTCGTATTAGTTCTTGCCAAAAGCTACCAAAACGTATTACTATTAAGAAGGGTATACCGAAAAATAGATTATAATATTCACTATTTCGTAGTAGCTCCTATGAATAAGTAAAATAAGAGTTACTTGAACTTAGGGCTATATCTCAACCACACCGTAATGATTAAAACATTCACTTTTCTCTTTGGCCTTTTAGGCTGCATTTCAACCTACGCACAATCTGACAATCTCGCCAAGCCAAAGTTTGGTCTAGGCCTTGGATTCACCCATGAAAAGGTCTTGATGATGGACCTGCATTACCAGCGAAACAAAAGCATGTTCCGGGCTGGGTATGCATTTCAATTTAATGGGCAGAAAGGAAAATTCGTCTCCGAGCAGAAAGCTAACTACGGCCGCACTATCATTGGTAGCGGTAAACGTTATATGCTATTCACTGCCGGGTATGACTATTGGTTTACTGATCAGTTCTCACTAGGAGTCGAAGGCGTAATCGGCTCTGATGTATATTATACCAATTACTCCGATAATCGCTTCAATGGGGGTGGTTACTATATGAATGGCAGCAGCGAGTTCGCTGCTGGGGGCGGGGGGAAAGTACACTATCGACCCCAAGGCGGGCTTTTCTTTGGATTGGGGTACAATACGCTAACGGGCGCTGGACTATCCATTAATTTTTCAATTTAAGGGAAAGAGGGTAGGCGATTCACCTTTCGTCGGCTTCACTTATTTATAACCACATACCATTTATACCATTACCTTTTATGGATTTCAAAGACCAAATCAAGCAACTCAGCGACCGGGTTGCCAAAATGAAAGATTCCATTCAAACCGAAGAAGCGACCAAGAATGCACTCGTGATGCCATTTTTGAATATGCTCGGCTATGACGTATTCAATCCGTTTGAAGTTGTTCCGGAGTTCATTTCGGACATTGGTACCAAGAAAGGTGAAAAAGTGGACTATGCAATTATGCGAGACGTGAACGGGCAACCCGAACCTTGCATGCTCATCGAGTGTAAACACTGGAATCAGTCGCTCACCCTACACGACAATCAGCTCCTACGTTACTTCCACGTAACCAAGGCCAGGTTTGGCATTCTGACCAATGGGGTTGTCTACCGGTTCTATACCGATCTGGAAGAGCCCAACAAGATGGACACTAAACCCTTTCTAGAACTGAATCTGCTAGACCTACGTGACAACCAGGTCGAAGAAGTCAAGAAGTTTAGTAAATCCTATTTCGATGTCGATAGCATCATTTCAACGGCAAGCGAGCTAAAGTACATGGGTGAACTCAAATCACTGATTCATCAGGAAATGAGTAATCCGAGCGATGCCATTGTTCGCTATTTTGCCAAGCAAGTGTATTCAGGTCAGCTAACGGCTAAAATGATGGAGTATTTTACCAATTTGGTCCGAAAGTCATTTCAGCATTCCTTATCCGATCAGATCACCGACCGTCTTAAAACTGCCTTGGTACAGGAAGAACTGACCGTTCAACCAGCCGCGTCGGAGCCTACGCCAGTTCCTAGCCAGGAAAAAGAAGGCCCGAACGTAGTGACAACGGCTGAGGAACTAGAAGGCTTTTACATTGTGCGAGCTATCCTGCGTCCTCACATCAGTGCCGCCCGCATTGTACATCGGGACGCACAAAGTTACTTTGCCATTTTACTGGATGATAACAATCGGAAACCGATTTGCCGGTTGCACTTCAATGGGCAGAAGAAGTACATCGGGATTATGGATGCTGACAAACGCGAAACGAAGCATGAATTGCAATCGTTGGACTCTATTTATGATCATGCAGAGGCTTTACAGCAAACCATTGTCAGTTATTTGAAGCCGAACGGAAAGGCTGAATAATGTTTGAAGGGGGTGAGGTGTATCTAGCTAACCTGACACACCTTTAGCCTCACTCTCTTTAACTAAAATCCTAAACCACACTCATGAAAACCATCATAATTATTTTGTTGGGAATCATAGCGATTCACCCAACTCAATTGCGCCATTTTACTGAAGCAGATGTAGCAAAATATACCATTGCTTCCGTTATGGGCAAGCCAGCCAATATCATTTCAGTTTCCAAGTCGGCAGGACAGTATATTGTCAAATATACCCGGCCAAATGATAGTCAAAAGTTTGCTTACAAAGTCAAAATAGAGGGCAATAGGGCTATCTGGGCGAATCTTGACGGTAGGTGGAGAGACACGCAGTATGATGAACGTATAACGTTTAGCGAAGTGGGTAATAAACTTAAAATTACACAGACATTCTCGGATGGATCATTCGATGTGAAGTTATTCAGCAAATAAACACCGCGCCATCCAACAATTCTATGCTACCTCTAATTACCACCCGAATCAAGGACAATTTACTGAAATGGCTGTGTCAGAATGTTCGAGTCGAACAGATTACTGATGTTGATTTTGATGAGCTAGAACAATTAACCGGCTTAGATGCTGATACACTTGAAGGAGTGCTCATCGGGTTTAAGGATATGGGTTTAATTAGTGAGATACAGTGGAGAGGTGATTATATGTCACTTAAAATGAAAGCTCATGACTTATACCGTAACGGTGGCTTTGTAATTACAGATGCTTTGACAGAAGCAAATATCCAGAAACTACTATATGAGTTAGACCACTTAAAGCAGCAATTGAAGCCTAACCAGCTTGAAACATTCAATAAAGTAGCGTCAATTGTTTCGGCTATCGCCACTGTGTATACGACTTTTGTGCCGCCCAGTCCACCAACGACTCATTAATACTAATTACTTATTCGACCGGCGGTTCGGGTAGTTCCGCTCGTTTCCCACTTCGTACCCACATTCTAAACCGTAGCATTAATCTAAGCACCCACACGGCAGGAAAGAAGACAGGTTTATCTAGTCCCCAGACTGCCAGGTGTGCCAGCCCACTCCCTAGCCTGTAAAACAAAGCCTTAATCATTGTTCTCAATTCTCGTGGTAGTGATAGAGAGGATTCGCCATCCGTAGAGTGCGGGCTAATTCGTCGGCCAACTGCTTCATCTCCACCACCTGCTTCTGCTGCCGCTCCCGCAGTCGAGTCATCTCCTGCTGATACGCCTTGATGCGTCGTTCACAATACCAGCAGGCTAGTATGCAGATGATGAGGAGGACACAAAAGAAGATTTCCATGTCATTAAAGTTAAGACAAATGGCTGATGCGCTGAAAATCCTTGATAGAAAAAGTAACTTGCAGAAAGTCCTGATCGGGCTGAATGATTAGGTAAAGCCAGCATAAACCACACCCTTCCCAATGCGATTCCGAGCCGTTTTGCATAGCTGCTTGTTATTTTTGTCGCTTGAAGGCTTTACCCAAAGCCGCCATGAGGACTATATCGACTAGAGCGCAACCCGTCGATTAACAGTCAATGATTTTCTTATAAAACGTAGCGGGGACCCCACGCGCCCGGCAATGGCTCAATTTACAATTGGCTTTGACTCCAAAAATGCCAATATCTGGACGGACAAAACCAATTACTCTGTATATACGTCGTTCATTAAATCGGCCTCCTGGATTGATACAACAGCGAATACAGCTGCCGCTATTCGTTATGAACAAACCTTGTTCGATTTAGCCGAAATCTATTCCCGCCACCTTCGACGGGAACTAAAGGCCTATGCGAAAAAGCCCCGACTAAAAGCCAGATTTCTGGAAAAGTTAAATGCGGATACAATGGCAGCTTTAGCCAAACGACGAATTGTGTATGACGAGGAAACCAACTATGGGGCTGATGCTTTGGCCCAAAAACGCTGGGAGTTGATCATCCAGAACGAGCTAGCCGAGCTTGACAGATACACTCAGTAGTATAAAGCACGGCAAGACTATATATCTACAATTAGCTCAAACAAGAACAGGAATTGAGCCTTACCGACCTGTAAAGTAAAGCCCGTACAATTAGCGATGATAACCCGTTGGACAGTATATCTGAAAGATACGGACTAAATACTTTTTGTTTGGGTATGCATTTCCTGCACTCTCTACACTAATGGACTGAGCAAAACAATCGCGATATAACTCTACAGGCGAAAAGTCAACCAAAAGTAGATTATAGCATTGGCAATGGGAAAGAATAGGATCGACTTCGGCGGAAACTAGGACGTATAACAAGCGACAAAAGTTTACTGTAAACACGTTTAGCTATTTATAACTTAAACCAGATCATAAATTACCCAAAAACAAAAATAAGTAAACGTATATCAGTATAAGTTACAAAATAAATGAGTATTTAATACTATGTATAATTACCAACTCTTTTAGCAATTAGTGGAAAATCAATGCGTTAACGTATACTTAAAGTAATATATATCTATATTTTCAGTTGAGTATTTATATTGTAATAATATAAATTAAAATTAAATAAATTATATTTTAATTGGAATGCTGTGAAAATTGACCTTACTTTCCACAGCATCAAGCACTTCATAGATGTTACTAAAACTTTTATTCACATGAAAAAGCTGTTTATTTTCCTGGCCCTTTGGTGTGTTTTAGCCTGTGAACGCTCTACTTTAATAACAGTCCAGGCACCGGACTCTGCGACAGAAGCCATAAGTTCTTCGGCCTCTTTAGAAGAGCAAATTGGCAAAATGGCTTACACACACATGAAACTCCATATGGACAATCTCGATCCATTGGCCTACTTCTCTCCTCAGCAAGCTACGCTCATGCGAAAGGCATTGGATAGCCTGGAGACAAGTGGCGTTCAGAGTGCTGATGTGTTTTTGGCTAGCCTGTCGAGATCAGCCCGTATAAATGCCTCGGCTGCGTTAAACCTGAGAACCTATTTAGGTGATGTATCGAAGCACTTTAGTGCTATAAGTACTACGTCCTGGGACGAAGAAAACAAATGGTTTACAGCTAAACAGGATCAGATTAGAAGTCGAACAGATCTGGATCAGGCTACTAAAACCAACTTACTGGTTATTGGAGCAGTCATGAAATATAGCACTAAGGCCATTCTTGAATCGATGCCTCGGGTAGATAGTCAACCTGGCGCACGCATTGCCATAGATGGAGGCTGTTTACAGGAACTCAGTGAATGTGCTTCCGCTAACGTAGTCAATTATATTGGGTTTGCTGCTGGGTTAGGTTCTGCTGCTGGTCCGATGGGTACCCTTTATGGTGCTGTTGCCGGTGCTGTCATTGGTTTAGCTCGATCGGTTCATTCCTGTAGTTGTAATCAAAGTACGCCCTGCGGGTATCCTCGTGCAGTGACAACTCCTTATGTGTGCTATAATTCGGGCTCTGGATTAGATATCCGGGTACTGGGTTATGGGGACAATCCATCAGGTTTTGAATTGGAGATTTGGGATAATCCACAACGGTCCGGTCTGCCGCTGGCCTCCCCGATTCAGGCAGTAGCCAATGGGAATGTTTTTCATGTTTCCGACTCAGATATCCAGGGGAAACGGCTGATTTACGTACGCCCAGTTACCAATTGCAACGGCGATCTAAAGTATGCTCCTGATATGCTTGAGATCAATATAAATAAATTAGGTACTCCTGATTTTGTGGTAACCGGTCCTCAAAACCCAACTCGGGGTAGCCAGGTCACCGTTTATGCAGTAGGGCCTTACACAGATGGCTATAATCTACAATGGTATACTCCTCCTTATTATGGTCAAATAATTTCGACAAATGGAGCCTATAACTCAGCCCTTGTTCAAATAAATCCGGGAGGGGGTTATGGTTATGTGAGTGCGTCGCTGACAACTGCCTGTGCGACTCTAACGGAGCGCTATGAGTATTCAGCGCAATAGAATCTTCAAAACCTTCGTCATTATCGGACTTAAAAGCACGGCTCAACGTTGAGCCGTGCTTTTGGTTTCTATCAATAGCTAATAAGCCTTCACCAATCGATAAAGTTGATTGGGTAACGGTGGTACTACTAAATATTGCTAATTATAACAATCAGATGAGCCTATACTGCATCCATCGGTTAATTTTACCGGACCTCTGTTTATCATAATCCGCCTATTGCATCGCTGTAATTAGCACGCTCGTTTATCGAGTTGTTGACATTTCTTTGCCACGGTTTATACGGAAGGAAGCTATCATTGAGAATGCGATTGTTTCAACTATTGAAAGGGCTACATCAACGGCCTGAGATTTGAGTTGGTTTAGTGAATCAACAAGCTGCGTCTTTGTCCTTCTGCCTACTCCTAAAGATGATGGTTATCTGAGGTCTCCCCAAATTTGTGGAGGCTAGAAACCAGCCTATTACAGCAATTCTGCACTATGCATGATTCTCAGACTATCAGTTAGTTATGGCGAAACGGGATTTTCCCGGTTCGGTGATTTTCAGCAGGTTAGGCTACATGCTTCCCTAACCATACAGAGCTAACTACAAATTTGTGGCTTATCCACTGGCCTTTTGACACTCTGACATTCTCTGGTATATTTAACTGATAGTCAGATATGTATAGATAATAAAGCGTGTCAGGCAAAGTGTCAGAGTGTCAAGCCTCATAGACCTATGATCGTATTTTATCATAAATACCCTCTGACATTCTGATACTCTGACCTTCTTGATATTTTGACAAACTGCTCAAGAGTGTCAGAATGTCAAAAGGTCAGTAGTAAATCACTTGAAAATGAATTATCACTCATTGACACACTGACATTCTGCTTGACACGGTTTTTAGCAAGCAAGCCTATGGTTATCAGTCATTTGCTTGTAAAGAGTGTCAGAGTGTCAAAAGTTCACAGGTGTTACCAGAAAAAACGCTTTAAGTGCTATCAACCATTTATACTGCAAAATCCGGTATCCATCGCTGTTTTCTACTGCTCATCCATTCCTTCTTTTGCTGTCTTCTACCGCCCTATACATTTGTCCGTAGATGAACACAGGTTGTCCACCAGCGGACAGTTAGCCAGTAAGCTACAATAGTTAAATAAGTGTAAATCAATAGATGGCTCTAGTTGGCATAACCTTTGGCATACAGTAAACAACGAACAGATAAACAACACCAGAACAACACTAAACGCAAATACGACCATGTTAACCTTCATTTCCAACCTCGCCCTTTCCGCTCTGATCAGTGCTTCTTCATTAACTAACCCAACCACACCTAAAGCAAACGCTTTTGATGCTAGCGCTTTCGTAACTCTCGATAACCAGGTACGGGTATCAGTGGTGAAAGGAGCGGATGCACCCGCTGAGATCGTCTTACGCAACGCTAATAATTTGGTGATCTTCCGTCAGAGCCTGAACCGCAAAGATGAAAAAGCCGCTCTGAAGCTAAATGTCGATGAGCTGACCGATGGCAAGTATGAGTTGGAAGTAAAATCAGGCGGTACTAGTATCAAGAAAGAATTGAATCTATCGACTCAAGCTGTTCAGCAGAATAGCCGTGTGGTAGCCATGCAATAATGCGGAATAACGTTCCCACCACCTATACCCATAAGCCCGGCGTAAGCTGGGCTTTTTGTTTATTCACTCTGAATAATTTCGGTTTTATACTGCGCTTGCTTTTATTCACAGTGAATAAAATGAATTGCATCTTAAAGTTCTGATAAACAAATAATTATCATAAGATTTCGCCCACTTTATTCACTGAATAGAATTGAATACTGCTGAATATTATTCACTTTTATTCGTTTTATTCAGTGAATAAATAACAACAGTTCTTCATTTGTTACGGCTGTATTTTGCCGGAGATATACTCATGTTGTCTTACTGAAAGCAGCAGTTTAGACATGGATATACAGTTCGACCTTAATATCGATTCACAGATAATATATAGTGGCTATTGAAAATCGGAGGAGGGAATAGTTGCTTTTTAGCAACTTTTTGGAGGTGGCATTCCCGATCCGGGAATAGCCATTTCATTATTTTAACAAAGACAGCTGAGGCTAAAAGGTTGCTGTTACCGTAAATTAAGCCGCTCTAACGGTGTTCTGTTGATACGTCTTCTGCCAGGCTTTTTTGAGAGCATTTTCTCTAATTCGTTAACAATTCGCTGCGTTACTACCAAGCTAGCTTTTCCATGACTAACAGCTCTCATTTCATTTGCGCCTTTTAAACTATCCAAGGCTGGCTCAAATTCAGCCAGTTGACTATGCCAGTTGCGCTTTAGCTGCGGACGAAGTTCGGTAAAACGTTTACGCCAGTATCCGACAGTATACTCATTGTAATCATCTGTTTTTAGAAAGCCCTCTTTCGTTAAGTTGTTTGCGCTCATTTTCAAGGTCTCTTAGTGCTTTAGGTTTATACATATTTATCCTTTCAATCAGACTCTTCTCTCTCCTGTTGCTTTTCCTCTTTTTCGAAAGCATTCTTTCTAGTTGACTGACAACTTTCTGCGTTACCATTAAACTGCCCTTTTTATGGCTCACCGACCGCATTTCATTGGCTCCTTTTAAACTGTCAAAAGATGGATCGAAGGCGACCAATTGCCCGTGCCAGTTCTTTTGGAGTTGGGGCTTTAATTCCTCGAATTTTTTTCGCCAGAATTGAACACTATATTCATTGTGCTCTAGGTTTTCCTGAAATCCTTCTTCCATTGCTCTATCCGTTATTTCGTCTATTAGTACATTGATATTCTTTCCAAGAGCGTTTTATTTCTATGCTTTCTCTGAGGCTTCTTAGAAAGCATCTTTTCTAGTTGATTGACGACATTTTGTGTCACCACAAGACTACCTTTCTTATGGCTAACAGACCTCATTTCGTTGGCCCCTTTCAGGCTGTCAAATGAGGGATCGAAGGCCGCTAGCTGGCCATGCCAATTTCGATTAAGCTGGGGCTTTAGCTCTTCAAATCGCTTCCGCCAGAATTGGACAGTATACTCGTTTTCTAAATTTGAATCGTAAGTTTCCATATAAATAATAGGTTAAATTGGTAATACTATTTCTCAGTAACCATATCTGGATAGAGCTTTAGCAGCATCTTTGCCAGTTTACACTTAGACATTCCAATTGATCGCCATGAATCTAACTTGCCTTCCCTTATGGCACGATCTCGCAGTTGATCAATCTCCCATTCATCATCATAACCGAGCGAAACCTCGGTTCTCATAATTTTATCCTCTAGCCTATGCCGAATATCCTTGATGGTAAATTTAGACCCTCCCCCTATGTAAGCCTTTAAGAAAGGTATGTCAATGGTTTCTCCAATTCGTGGAACAATTGGTAAATGGCATTTAAACCAAGCCGAATCTCTCTGCCCTCTTACGTGCAATACATATTCTTGGGAGAATCGTATTATAAAATTTTCATCATACAATGCATAGATAAAGTCTTTGTTTAGCTCATTAATAATTTCTCCTAACTGCTCTCGGTTAATTTTAAGCTTAGCCATGAGATATTTATATGTAGGTATCCTAACATCCGACTCAATAGCTATTATTTCATCAATTAGTGGATCATACTGCTTACCTCTGCCCTTGAGGTTAATCAATGTTGACTTAGCATACATTAGACTGCGCATAATTGAGTCTGGCGAGGGCGGACTACAATAATCCTTTAGATTGATCATATTAGTAATTGGTTAGTGAATACTGACCAAAAAAATAGCACAAAAACTTTAAGCTATAGAATTTTACACTCAAATATTACCGTGCGGATTTCAATAATAAATTGCTTTTTAGCAACTGATTATCAGCAACTGTACAAGTTTGATCAATATTTCAAGAACCAGTATTGGCCAATATTTGAACGACTCCTTCTTTTGGATTAATCTGTGGTATAATCATGCTAAAATCAATAGTCACTTACCGGCAGAACCCCTTTTGTCGGTTCTGCCGGGTACACTACTGAGCCAACTTATAAAATCTGTTGTTGAGAATTTGACCTTTCTTGGGACCGAATAATATATTAATTGTAATAAATTTATTACGTAACAAATTTATTACAACCTTTGTATAAGTTTTAACACTAAACGTGGAGACAGCACGGTAAAACTTCAGCTATACATGAAAGAGCAATATGCTCAACTCTCGAAAGAACAAGCTCAACAGGTTTGTAAGAACATAGCTACCCTTGCAAACAGCTTAGCAATCACCCATGATGCTATCGCCATGAAAATTGGCTTGGAACGCCCTAGTGTCACCCGAATTTTATCGGGGAAAAATTCGCCACGTCTCGATTTAGTTTATAGCCTGTTAGCAGCAATTAATGAGTTGTCTGGACAGAGTTATTCACTTAATGATATCGATGCACTGGCGAAAAAGTAGATGAGAGATAATATAAAAGCCCTAACGCTACGTCCTTGGAAAACCAGCGATAGGGCTCAATGAACACAAGACCTTTAAATCCTATGAACACAGAGCAAAAGTACTCTGCACAAGATAACTGTGCAAACCCATCAACCCCGCCCATTCAGTTTCCATTTAGCGCTGAAGCAATTGCTAAGGTTAGGGACAAATCCATCACTGTAAATACGGATCTGTTTCTGGTTCAAGCCGAAACGATGGAATTGATTCAGGACTTCATGGTTGCCTATCGTACCTCAGCCGTTATCGACAGTGTCAATGACCTCCTGTTCCGTTGGCTAACTAGCCTTGATACCGATCTGAAAATGCCTGCTAATAAGACCCAGTTACACACGGCTTTACAGCTCGTTCAATTTTTGGCTGAGCTGCATGAAAAGTCAGCAGAATGGGAGTACTTCTTTAACCAGACGAAGGAAGGAGGGACGAATAATGGCTAATCAGCAAACGGCTATAAACCAGTTGCAGGAAGCCCAGCAGGAGCTGACTAAGCTGCTAAGAGATTTCCACGGAATGGATTGTGTCGAGAACCGGGTTGAGATTCTTAACGACTTGTTTCAAGTCTGGCTATCCAATGAGTTTCCAGAGCGGACACAGGAAAATGGTGAGGATGTAGCTTTCGTCACCTTGGGATTGGTCAACTTCCTGGTGAAGCTTAAAGACAAATGGGAAAGACTAAATCACTGGCGATCAATTGTCGAAAGCGGCTATTGCCAGAGTTAATATTCCTTTTTCTAAAACACAACACCTAACCAGTTAACTGACCAATTCCGATGAAGACTTACACAGCAGTTATCAATCATAACGCAATTAGCCAATTACCCTTGTCTGACCAGATAGCTCTGAGAGACGAGATCGAAAATCAAATCAACGAAACTGAATTTAAATTCGGTCCGGGCGATCAAAACGATGCCGTTTCTGAACACCGAGATCAGGTTATTGATCAATTGTCGCACGTACTGCATCAACTAGATATACACATAGCCAAGAAGCTAAACGAGTATTTTACGATCCAGATGCCTAATGGATCGGACGCCTTACTTCACCGGCCAAAACAGAAAAAGGCTGAGCTAATTAGCTAAGATTATTTATTCTGTTTGAAAATGCTAGCGGCTAAAAACTAACTATCAGTCGCTAGCATTTTTTTGCACCTTGGCACCATTACCAGCAGCTTTTATTGAAATTGTCTGGCTATTGTTTAATCTGGTTAAAAATTGACAGTTCGTTGTCAGATTAAGTGGAGAAATATACAGACGGTTGTCAATTAGAGGGATGTAATACACTAATCAAGTACTCACTCTGTCTGAGCTTACTGTACGGCTGCCAAGTCAGATGGGTCAACTAACAGGTAACCCGGATTGATACAAGCTCCCTGCCAGCCTACCCTAAAATGCAAATGAGGACCCGTCACTCGACCTGTCTCGCTCATGTAGCCTTTGATAACTGTCTGGTTCTGAAGTCTGGACGGGGCGGATCACACGCTGTTGCCATGAATTGCATCATAAACGGGCTGTCCTGTTAGTACAACTAGCCCCTCAGCAAGCCTATAGCTATAATCGGCTGGTGTATTTTCTCCAATAAATCCCCGTATGGATGCGAGTAACCATCGGGTTCACACAAAGGGCAATAATTGGATAAGTCAAGCATCCTATTAACGCATTTTACAGGCTGGTTACCCTAAAAATAAATAATACGAAACCGACTAATTACTTGGCTAAAATACGAAACTGAGTCGTATTTTTCGACACTTTTAGCGATACGTTGTTATCCTCCGTAACTCAATGAGAAATACCTTTATCTGGATTTGTTGCCTCTTTTTTAGTCTCCTCTCTCTCAATCATTTAATGGCTCAACGTATCGATTCGCTCCCGTTGGGTCAATGTGGTATCGCCCCTATTCCCGCTAGACTGGCCCAGGAACTGGTTCAACAAGCGAATCTGGCATTAGAGAAAAAGCGCGCATCAGGCGCCGCTTTTACCGCGATTACTTATGTGCCGATACGGCCTCATATCCTCCGCAAAAGTGATGGATCAGATGGCTTCAGTTTGGCCAATCTGAACCAGGTTATGGCTATAACCAACAGCTATTATCTATATAATGGCTACGGTATTCAGTTTTATTTTGCTGGTACAGCGCCCGACTACATTGATAACGATCAGCTATTCAACGGATTTCCCTACCCTGAAGACTCCTCCATCGATGGACGGGATGCGCCCAATGCTATGAATCAATATTATGTCAATCGATTTACTAATTCAGGCCTGGGAGGCTTTGCCTACTATCCTGCCGACGGGCTCTATTCGACACGCTCATTTATTACCACGGCTCCTGCCATCGAATCGGTTGAGGACCTGGGGAATCGGCTAATACCCCACGAACTAGGGCATAGTTTTAACCTGATTCACACATTTGGGCCCAACAATGGAACAGATCCTTCAACGGAGCTAGTGACCAGAGGAGCTGGGGCTAACTGTTCCTATGCTGGTGACTATATATGTGACACACCAGCGGATCCTTATCTCAAGCCTGGAACCAATTATATCTATCCCAATGGTTGTGTTCAGTATGATCTATCAAGCACAGCCAGAGATGCCAATGGCCAGACCTATGCGCCTTCGGTAACCAATATCATGTCCTATTATTTCCCCTGCACGCATGATTTCACCCCCGGCCAGTATGATCGAATGCAAGCCGGTTTAGCGTTAAGACAGCAGCACACTAGCTATAGTCTGAACGCTCCGCCGACCAATGTTAGTCCTGCCAGTGCCCTGGCATATACCCTGAATGGAAATGCCGTGACCGTGCGATGGCAGGACAATGCAGACAATGAAATGGGCTATTTCATCGAGCGATCCACATCGCCGACCGATGGCTTCGTGCCTATTGGTGGGGTAGCCCCCAACGAAACCACATTTATTGATACCAAAACGCAGGCCCGAACCCAATACTACTACCGAATACGCCCATCCAATTCGACAACAGGTAGTCTTAGCTCAACGCTGGCCGTACTCATTCCCGGTTTAACGACCTATGTGTCGGGAAATACCGCTCAACTAAGCTGGGCCATTGCCGGGTCAAGCTTCGAAGTGCAATGGCGGGCACAAGGAAGCAGTAACTGGATACTCATCAACGGACTCACAACGACGACGACGACACTGTCCTATCTGACCTCTGGTACTACCTACGAATGGCGGGTGAGGGCGACGGGAAGTGATACCTATTCGGAGACAGTTCGCTTTACCATTCCTTGTCTGCCCCCTTCCTATACCAGCGTAACACCGTTGTACCAAAAAGCGTATTTGTACTGGAGCCCTGCAATCGCTGGCCATACCTACACCCTACGCTGGCGAGAGTCAGGCTCACCAGATTGGACAACGGTGTCTAATTTGACCACAACACCGTATTCGTTAACCAATCTTTCGCCAGCAATAATGTATGAGTGGCAGGTCCAAAGTGTCTGCTCACCCACTGAACGCTCCGACTTTACGTCTGTTGGATCGTTTTCCTCGTTACCTTGCCAGGTACCTTATTCCTTACAGGTCAGCTACGCCTGGTCTTCAGTCGCCTATGTCTACTGGTCCCAGAATTTCTATGATGTTAACCGAACCAATGAACTGCGTTACCGACCAGTAGGGACTACTGAGTGGAACTACATAGCAGGCATCAGTACTAGTGGCTATTCCTTAACGGGGCTAACTAATAATACAGCCTATGAGTGGCAGGTCCGAAGTATATGTTCTTCCTTGGATCAGTCGTCTTTTTCGACTTCTCATTACTTCTCGACGAGCTGTTCCGTTCCCATTGGTCTGTCGAGCCGAACAACGGCTACGGCTGCTGTGGTATCCTGTTATTTACCGGGCAGTATAGAACCCGGTAGTACGTACGATGTCCAATACCGTCCACAAGGCAGTGCCGACTGGCGTACGATCGAAGGCCAAAGTAACGGTACCTTCTCCTTGACTGGACTGACCACCAATGTCACTTATGAATGGCGTGTTCGTCATGGGTGTGCGGCAGGTGCCAAATCAGACTTTTCGCCTGTAGCGACCTTTACCCCCCGTTGCAATGCGCCACAAGATGGAGCGGTGTATGTCAGTTATATCACCTCGTCGTCGGTTCGCTTTTTTTGGTATATCGAGAATGAAGCAGGGACCATGTATGAGATTCGATATAAACCGGTAGGGTCACCCACCTGGACTACCATCAGTAGTTTAACGGGGACTACCAATAATGGTTCTTATGACCTCACCGGTCTATCGAACGCAACGACCTATGAATGGCAGGTTAGAACCACCTGTTCGGCGGAGGTGAGCTCCTCGTTTGTCACAGGAACCAACTTTACTACTCAGTGTCGGATTCCGGATGCCTTAGGTGTTTATGAAAAAACGCCAACAACGGCCACGCTCAGTTGGAACCAAATGGGTATAGGTGTTACGTATGATGTCCGTTACCGAGCTGTCGGCGGCAGTTGGGTAACCCTGACCAATTACGACAAAAGTTATTTGCTTCTGGCTGGACTGTTAACCAATACAACCTATGAATGGCAATTGCGAACGAATTGTCAGAGTGGACAGTATTCCGCTTATTCGCCACTAACGACCTTTGCGACCCTGCCTTGCTCGTCACCCAGTGCTATTGGAGGCGCATCAACTACGGATAGTTCGGCCACGCTAAACTGGTTTCACAGTTACGGGGTCGTTGGAACGCAGGCTGAAATTCGCTTGCGAATTGTCGGATCGGCCAACTGGCGGGTCATTAGCAACATCCCGATGGAAAGCCGGGGTTATTACACGTATACGGTAACAAAGCTAGCCAGTTCAACGCAGTATGAGTGGCAAATTCGCGTGCTCTGTTCAGCAACCGAGTTTTCCGACTATTCCACCTTATATCCATTTTCAACGAAAACCTATTGCCCCGTTATGTATACGGTGAAAAATGGTGGTTGGAATGAAGCGAGCACCTGGTCTTGTAATCGTGAGCCGGTTGCTACGGATGTACTTCATCTGAAACATGCAGTTAGTCTTCCAAGCTACTACCAAGCATATGCTCTCCGTATCATCTATGATCAACCGGTGTCCATACGATGGGGAGTCGGAAGCCAGTTACTGCTTAAGCCCTAGGAAGTATGCATGTCAACCATAGAGAACTAGCTTGATTGTATCCGAAAGACAGCCGAACTAGAGCCATGTTGAGTACGAAGGCAGGTCTGGTTTGATCTGCCTTATTTGTTTTGTAGGCTTATTACAGCTTGAAGGTGTTAATCGTATAGGATTTGGTGCTGTATTTCTTCCAGACGTAAACCACTAGTACTACACCTGCCACCAGCAGAATCGCGTTAGCCAGTAATTTGATAAGCACTATAACCAGACTAAGGGCAACTACAGCAATGGTAAACAGAATAGAATACCCGGCTAGGTTATGAAGCATCCTTGTCATTATGAATTGATGAATCAAAGAAAATAGATAGCAGGATTGCTGGGCAAAGGATTGGTACAAACGGTTGTTTTGCCGGTTAGCTCCGGCTATTAGTTAGAATAGACTAAGCATTTGCTCTGTAAGGCGTTATTTCGATGGGCTACAAGACATGGACACTTTCTTTTGATCAATTAATAGTAACTTCCTGGCTTATTTAGTACTCTCGACTCAGTCATTCAGTTTACCCCTTTTCTATGAACAAATCTTTCTACTTATTGAGTGTAGCTCTTTTCTCATTTTCTTACCAGTTAAAAGCTCAGGGGCTTCCCAGTACAAGCTATATTGTCAACTCTGCCAATACGGCGGAGTCAGGTGGGTTTAACACGTTTGTCGGCCCGGAAGCAGGCAGAAACAATGCAGGTGGTTATGACAATGCTTTTGTTGGCTATCAGGCAGGTTTAAATAACTCGCTTGGGGCCTATAATACGTTTATGGGCTTTTATGCTGGTAAAGGTAATACTAGTGGTAACTTTAATACATTCATAGGAGCAGATGCAGGGTTGCTCACTGAGAGTGGCGGCTATAATTCCTTTTATGGCGCAGAAACTGGCCTTCATAATAAAGCGCATTACAATTCCTTTTTAGGAGCTCAGGCGGGGTGGACAAACACCACCGGGACCCGCAATGATTTTGTTGGCTTCAGGGCAGGTTATTTAAACACAACGGGAGCGAATAATAGCTTTCATGGCCATGAATCGGGCTACAATAATGTAACGGGAGGGTCGAATGTCTATGTTGGCTTTCAGGCGGGTTATAATGCCCTTTCTGATTTCAATACATTTGTTGGCTTCCAGGCAGGCTTCACCAATACAACAGGTCAAGGTAATACCTTCTTTGGGATACTATCTGGTAGAGGTAATGTCACCGGCAATCATAATACCTATATAGGGAATGGAACAGGCCCTGCCAGCAACAATTCTGATGATAACGTCTATATTGGTTTTAATACCGGCAATCATGACAGTGGCTCGCGCAATACGCTGCTTGGTACCGGAGCCGATGCTATTGCGCAGAACCTAACGAATGCTACGGCCATTGGTGCAGGCGCAACCGTAGCCATCAGTGATGCCGTTATCCTGGGTAATCAAGCTAGCGTCGGTATTGGTACTTCAGCTCCAACAGCTCGCTTAGAAGTCAACAGTGGAATGGATAATGAATCCGGCGTTCGCTTAAGCCGACTGACAGCCAACAGTCCGGTTCAACTGGCTACAACAGATAAACTACTCACGGTTGATGCCACTGGTAAACTGGTACTAACCTCAGCAGGTCATTACTCAGTACGTAGTGAAGCCGATTGGTCGGATAAGGTGTTTATGAATGGCTACAAGCTACGTTCGCTATCGGAAGTGGATCAATACATCCAGAAGCATCAACACCTACCAGGAGTGCCGTCGGCAGCCGAGATAGTTGAACAAGGAATTGATGCGGCTAAGATGGATGCCAAGTTATTGGAGAAGATCGAAGAGTTGACACTGTATAGCATTCAGTTGGAGAAGGATAAGCGGCAACAGCAAGCAATTAGCCAAAAGCAACAGGCAGAGATCGATGAGTTGAAACGTTTGGTTAAACAGCTACTGGAGAGGAAATAGACATGTGAACACATCAACCAGTAAGCCAAGTCTCATACGAAACCCGGCTTACTGGTTGATGCAAAAACTCCGCTTGACGTTGAATTTCTTATTTAATGCTTACGGGGCATTAATTATTACATGATTCTGTCTACTATTATACTTCATAGCTAATCCACCATAATGAAGCATCTATTTACACTCATTCTCTCACTTCTACTATTTTCATCATCCTTTTCACAATCGATAGTCTATGTCACAGAGCATGGCTCTGGAAATAAATCTGGAAGCTCATGGAATAACTCTCTTCCAGGAGTGGAGCTAGCCCATAAAACAACACAAACTCCGGCAGGGATTCAGTTCTGGTTGGCAAAAGGTACCTATTCGCAAACAATCAGTAATACCGGACAAATTTCCTCGTTCAGTGTGGCTTCAGGAGTACAACTCTATGGAGGATTTGCGGGGAATGAAACTGCTTTGTCGCAGCGAGATACCAAACTGAACCAAACAATTTTTTCCGGTTATATAGCAGCTAACCCTTCTGTCAAAGCTGAAATTTTAATCGATATCAGAGATGCTAGTTCTACTATACACATAGATGGAATAACATTTCAGGATACGTATATGGCCACCCATAAAGATGGGGGCGGTGGCATCCGTATTGAGGTATCAGCAGGTATTCATAATGTTCAGGTTACTAACTGTCAATTTATCAATCTTCAATCGTTTAGCTCCTTTACTGGTGGCGGTGGTATAATAGTCCTTCCAAGGAATGGCGCTCACTGTAATATCACTATTCAGCATTGTTACTTTGCTCGCAATTTAATGGGGGTTGGTGGCGCTTACACAACTAATTCACAAGGAGGAAGCTCTACTTCTGTGATTGAAGATTGCATTTTTGATTCGAATCGAGCCTATAGTTTTGGCGGAGCAATATCTACTCGATTTGGATCTGGCATGGATGCATTAACTATTCGACGCTGTCAATTCGTAAATCATACCCCTGCTCCAGGTTACCCAAGCCTACGAGGAGGGGTACTTGACCTTGTTTCAGGAAACAATACAATAGAAGATTGTTGGTTTGCTAATAATTCTGTAAAAGCAGGTATAGGAGGAGCCATTCATGTGGAATCGAATCAGCCATCCTTTAAAAATTGTGTGTTTCTAAATAACTCCGCTAACCTTGGTGGAGCGATCTATAATACGTCAGAATACGCAAGTTCAAAACCCTCCTTCATTAACTGCAATTTTATTGGTAACTCGGCATCAACAGCTGGCGGAGCTTTTTATGCTGAATTAGAGCCAACCGTCCCTCCTGTAAAAAATAGAAACGAAATCACGTTGACCAATTGCTTGGTGTGGCAAAATACCGCACCTGATGGGCCTATAGTTAAATCTCGCTTGTATGAGGGGAGTGAAATTGCACAATTAATAGTGAGTTATTCAACTATTCAGGGTGGGTATCGTGGAACTGGCAATATTGACAAAGACCCCCTCTTTGTTGATAGCAGTACAGGTGACTATCAACTTAGAGACAGTAGTCCAGCGATCAATATGGGCGATCCCAGTAGCACAACGGAAACCGTCTCGCTTTTAGATCTTGCGGGCAAACCTCGTATCAATCAAGGCCGTATTGATATGGGCGCTTATGAGCATGCACCGATCACATTTGCCATTACGTCGGTAAGTCTAGTGACCTGTCAGATTACGGATGCCAATCATGGCGAATATTTCATTCAGTTTTTGCCTAAATACCTTGGTCAGACAAGCGATCCTATATCATTCTCAGTTGTTAATGAAATGTCAACAACAACAATGGCTGGCCCTTTTACTCTGCGTCTTTATAAGGATAATCCACTGATTAGGCTCGTTGCTCAGCAAGGAGTAAACACTGCACAGTTTACCTATGACTGGCAAAAGGCTTGTAACGTATCTCCGATGCCGACAACCTTTGGTATTTATGGAATCACCCAGGAGGCTTGTCAAGCCATAACGGCCCAAGAGCACCGTGTAACTTTTGCCCCTCAATACATAGGTTTGACAGGCGAGCCAGTTAGTTTCTCTGTTGTTAATGAAATGACCCCTACGCTTGCTAATGGTCCTTTTACGTTACGGGTTTATACGGACAATCCGGTTATTACCTTAAGCGCTCAGCAGGGTAGCTCTGTTGCTACCTACAGCTACAATTGGTTAGCCCTGTGCAACACACCCGCCAGATTAGGAGCTTCGGAAGAGAATGAAGGCTTACAGGTTAAGGTACTGGGTAATCCAATTGAAGGACTCTCCATTGAGATAGAAATCACTGGAGTTGCTGGCAAGACTGTTGAGTTGCGTTTAGTTGACCAGCAAGGTAAGCAGGTTGGCCAACAACATATACAACAAGCTTCTCAACTGGAACGTATTAGCTTACCAATGAGTAATCACCCTAGCTTACTCTTGTTGCAGGTGAATACAAGTAAGGAGAAAAAAGCGATCAAGCTCATTAAACAATAGGTCAATTACCTGTTCTTTTCAGAAATCCGGATTAGTCAATTCGGGCTTCTTTGTTTGAAGAGGATGGTTTGGGTTGCTATATAAAAGTGGTGAAAGAGGTAAAAGTGAGGGTTGAGAAAACATTTTTATTTTCTGCTTAGGGCTAGCCAGAAGGCGAAGCAACCTTTGCCCAGAGTCGATTTATGGCATTTGTGAATAAGTGGAAAAGGTGACTACTCATCCTTTTCCAACTCATCTCCTATGTGTAGAATTGTATTGTGTGATTAGTGCCCAATACTCCCGGAAGTCAGTTAGGCGATTGCCTGTTGAGTATTGAAATGCCCGCTCTTTAACTCACATCACGGGTTTGGGTAATGCATAACTAATTTAACAATACCGAAAATAGAGATCCTCCATGATTAGTATACAGCTTTATGGTATTATCCGCCGTATTAACTACGATCCGGCTAAAACCACTTGGGATATCTCCGGTGGTTGGAGAACCAGCCTTTGTAAGCTGACTTAGAAAAGTATTGATTGGCTGCCAACTTGAGTTATTATATTGCCAAACTTCAAATGTTTTGGGGTTTCTGGTGATCTTACCTTCCTCCCAAGAGCCATAATAAGCAGCCGATTCAGGGTAACTCATGTTGGTTAACGTTCCGGTGAGCGTACTAGATAAATCGAATATAACTTGTCGATTGGTCCCAATAGTTAAATTCCCTGTTATCTTAGAATTACTATAGAGGCCTAGATAGCCTACGTCTGTCGTTACATTACCAATTATCTCAGAGCCATATAGCTCAAGCGACCTATAATTCACTCCAACACCGTTTGGGGCACTGATTTTTGAGTTAAATAATTTTGTGCGAGCATTCCCCAAGTCATTAGCATTGTTAACCACCGTATTGATTAATTCAAGTTTTGACTCCCCACTTATTGAAGTCAGCGAACCAATTTCTGAATCGATAAAAATTTGCCGGTTTTCCCACGCTCCTGCAAATCCTGTCTCAACGGTTCCAATCACACAATTGTTAAATTTAGTCTTTACGGCAACTCCAGTGACCTTGGTAATCGATGAATTATTCACCCAAAGCGGCCCTGTGCCGGTACTGGCAAGTTGACCTGCAATCGAGGTTTGATTTAATGTTATTGGGCTACCACCGCCATTAGCGTCAGCTACTACTTTTATATTCCCCTCTACCCTGAAATCATTTCCGGTATTTGCTGCACCCTGTAATAAACAAATGGCATTAGACGATGAGGAACCATCTGTATCGAGAGCATTTAACCGAACATTGTTGTAGGTGCAGCTTCCCCCTCCCAATACCCATACATTGCCTGAGCTCGTCGCATAGGCTTTTTCAGAATGGATATTATCGATAGTAATACTCAGGTTATTACCAGAGCAAAAGATTGCGCGTTCATGAGCTAATTCAACCTGCAACCTTAATACATGGGTCATGTTGCTAGTCTCATTATCACCTATAATACTAAAGGCATAATTATTACTGTTCCCACAATTCTCAGTAGTTATAGTAAGATATGTGCAGTCCCAACCATTAACTACTTTCATGCCAAATCCATCCAAATTAAATACGCCAATCCAGTTAATTACTGACCGCTGTGGGTTATTTAGTTGAATACCATTTACCGCAGGTCGATTGTCAGGATCACCAAATATTTGAATTTTACACACAGCCCAAACGAAACTCTCTTCTGTCATTAGTGCAGTATAACCACTTCCCACAGGACGTATGTATGAGGAATTGGCCATATCAATTCCGCGTATATCGCGTCTGAGTAGAATTTGAGAAGTTGTTTTGTAAACTCCCATTGGAAAATAAACAATTGCTTGAGCAGTAGCGGCAGCATTAACCGCTGCTTGAATGGCTTGGGTATCATCAGTTGCATTGTCACCTTTAGCGCCAAACCAGCGGACGTCAATAGGCCCAGAGAATACTCGCTTATAACGCTTTCCACTAGATGGTACTAGTACCATGGCACTATCATTAGGAGAAGTATCGCCACTTACGTAGCGAAACAAGCCCTCCCGACCTGGCTCGACTAATAGAATATGATCGGCTGTAGTAGTTAGACTTTGAATCTCACTCAGCAGGTAAGCCGGTACTGCTTGTCCGCCACCAGCGGCAGCTACCCGAGCAGAGCCTTTGCTGGAGGTTTCGAATCGTAACCATCTACTACCATCCCAGTAATAGTAACCCGGTGTCACATCGCTGGCCGTAGCCGTATTGTAAATCAGTAGTCCCGTAGCTGGCTGGGTGATGGGTGCTGCACTTATACTCTGTTTCAGCGCTACTTTAGGGGGCAACAATCCTCGGTACTCACTACCCGAAGGGTAAGGACCACTGTTGATCTCCAAACTGGCCGACTTCTCAGGCGCAGCACTAGGTAAACCCACTCGAACCTGGCCATAAACGGCACTTAAACCCATGACTACTAGTATCGCCAGGCTTACTAGCTGGCGTATCCAACATATGTATTGCGTTTGCATAAAGAAGGAAAAGGATAGTTAAATGATAGGAAATGGATATAGTAAGGCCAACGCCCATTTGGCTAGGGCAGGAATGAGAATGAGGAAAAGGAAATATTATTGCTTCAGAAAACGCCGACGAAGGCGTTGGCCATCTTGTGTCTGCACTTCTAGTACATAGGTACCTGGCAACAAGCTGGAGGTGTTCACCATAGGGGTAGCTGTCACCGGATGAAGTAGTGGGTTGCCTTTTAGATCGAACACCTGTAATTGATCAATAGGCTGACGGGAGGATACCGATACTTGCAATGAGGCTTTAGTCGGATTGGGCCACAGTGTCAAGCCAATGGATTCTTTCTCGGTTTTGACTAACCCTATGCCAATGACTGAGACCCCTTCTATCAAACTAGCACTGAATTGAGTAGTCCCATCTGTAGACCAGTAAACAGGATCCGCTAACGGAACCCACTGGCGGCCATTGTAGCCCACCAATTGCAGCTCAGCCGTCTCAGTGTTCTGTTTAGTAATCTCAGGTGCATAAACTGTCAAATTAGTGCCAGTCGGTCCACTGAGTAACCAACTTCCTGTTGGCGAAATCCACTCAATCGCTTCACTTCGGGTATCATTTAGATAAGGCGTGCTATAGAGGTAGCGAGCGGTAATCGTACCTTCTTGCGAGGAATTGATTAGGAGAGGATGATAGCCATCTAATCCAGCGGTAGCATCGCCTACTGGCAAGAGAAAAGGGCTGCTTATGCTTGCTACACTGGCGAAGCCATCAATGTAATTTTGTTTGTTAGCTCCCAGCACACTAGCCGTTGGAGCAAAAACAACTGCATGCTCTGGAGATGCTGATTGTGTACAGTTGGGAGTGGTAATAATGCTACTACGTCCGGGCCCATGTTGGTTGAAGGCTATGGTGCCAGCAATATACATTCCTGCTGCCAGGGGGAACTCGCCCGTACTGTTCAGCTCGATTCGTCCAAAGGCAGGCCGCCCTGCTCCCTGTCCGCCATTGGTAGCCGAAGCACCCATGATGCCTTTCCCCTGGTAGACTAAGCCAGAACCGAACGGACTAGGCGCATAGCCAAAGTAATCAGTACCCTTGATTTGTGAGCCAAGCTGACTGGACTGGTTCCAGAGGCCATCCTCCGCTACGTAGAACTGGCCCACGTGCTCGTAACTGCCATTGACCTCAAATTGTACCCCAGCTTTAAGCGAGGAGTGTAAAACCTCGGTGCCTGATTGAAGGCTCGTTCCCGTATTATCTGATGTGCCTGCCGAATGAGAGGCATTGCTGATCACGGTTTGGGCAAGAGTAAACTGGCAGGTTAAAATGGCTAGCCACAGGCTGCTGGATAAGGGAGAAAGGGGCATGGTTGACAGGAGTGGTATGGGGATGGACTAACAAGACATATTCCGTTAGACGTGGCCAAATGTATCCATTTGTCAACATTATTACATCTACCGTTTAGTAAAATAATGATACAAATTACACGATATAGGTTCATATGATGCGAACATTCAATTAAATACATTTTATGGTAACTTAAAGTATACCCTTAAAGCCTATATTTATCGTATTGGGTAATTGGCTACGATACTCTCTAGTTACCCTAATTTATCTAGTTGTCCATGTCAACCGTTTAGCCATATGCACCGGATTATTATTAGGTTACGCCCACTTGTTTGTCTTCTTTTCTCCAGTTTAATTTTAGGTTTAGCTTCACTTCAAGCGCAAGTTCGGGTAGGCCTACCGACTGCACCACCCGATGGTTCAGCGGCACTGGAAGTGAGTGGCGGTCCATATACAACAGGAAGTGAGTATCGAGGAATTGCTCCTCCTAAAGTAGCATTAAGCAAAACGTCACTTGCTTCCCCAATCACCAAGCCAGTCACTGGCTTACTGGTCTATAACACAGCCAATCAGAATGACGTGACACCTGGCTATTATTACTGGGAGGGTAGTAAATGGTTGCGGCTAACGACTGATCATCCAGGAAGTGCCCGGGTAGCGGCAGTAAATGGACAATCAATCCCAGCTCACCTAATTAGTCAGGTGTCCAGCCTGTCTGCGACTCTTCCTGACATTATTTACATTGCTGATGAAGGCAGAGAAGGTATGTTTCGGTATAACTCAACGTCAACAGTTACTCCTGATGGAGCTATGTCATTAAGTATTACTTCGGGGGCAGGACGGTATTTACGAGTTTATGATGGTGTTGTCAACGTAAAGTGGTTTGGGGCAAAAGGCGATGGTACTACCAATGATATAGCAGCTTTGAATGCAGCGATTAATTACACGGTAACCAGAAGCGTAGGCTATATGGGGCATGGAAATTCGGGGGTAGTTTTTTTACCCAGAGGAGTTTATAGCGTAGCTCAACGGCTTGTAATACCAAACAAGATAAGATTACTAGGAGAAGGGCCGCGTGTCTCTGAAATAAGACCTACTTCAAGCTATTCCGATTCAATTCTCGTAGAATTAAGTAACAAAAATTTCTCTCCTCCAGGTAAGATCAACATCTTTTCAACGGGAATAGAAAACATAAGTCTGCATCTGTTAGGGAAGGCAGGCTTGATTGGTGTTTATTCTACCGAAATCAATGAGCATGCAGGGTTAGATCATTTCTTAATTGGGGGTGTCAGGTATATTGGGATCTTAATTGAGCCACCAGGATCAAATCCTGGCTATGGCCCTCAAAACTTTAAGATTACACGAGGAGAAATCATTTTTGATACCACTGAAGACGCTAATACACGAGGTATAGTGATTGATGCAAACGGGGGTGATCTCCAGGCTTTACGAGACATCTCTATAGTAGGAAAAAATGCGTTAGGATATGGGATTGAACTTAATCGAGTATCTGGTTTCGCGATTTCATCTATCCATGTTGAGAATCTGGCTCGGGGAATCAGTATTGGCGAAAAAGGCCCTGTGATTGCCTTTTCGATAACGGGGGTTAACGCACAAGTGAAAGTATTGCGAACGATTTATCTATCGAGTAATTATGACAGCTTTGGATATATGCTGAGTGCCATTCGCTCTACAGGTGATCTCACAGATTTCAATGGCCCAGTGACATACGCCGTTGAAGACAGAAAAAATCAACCAACAGGTAAAACTACAATTCCTGGTCCCCTAGGTTTCTATACGGTATCAACTCAGGTGTCGCCACCAACAGGAGGTGGCGCTAGAAACATACGTTGTAGCGATTCCCTGTACGATAGAGTTGTTCTACCCACCTATGCTGACAATGCCGCAGCAACAACAGGTGGAGTTCCCGTTGGTTATATGTACCGTACCAGTGATGGAACCATTAAGATACGCTATTGATATTAGCAGAATTAATCACGTGACACCAAAAAAGTCAAGCCTCATTCTATCAAGATGAGGCTTTTTTTATATACCTGATTCACCTTCCGCCTACTGATTCTATTCATAGAGGAGACACTGAAACGGGTAAACTCCCAGTTAAAATACCGTATTTTTCCCGTAGCTCGGAATTGCTATAAGCCCTAGTTTTAGCCCAATTTTCTCTACAAATTCTCTATGAAAAGAATCCTTTACCTCTTTTTAGTAAGTCTCTCAATCATAGCCTGTTCAGGCGGTAGTAATAGTGGAAGCAGCGACGAAGATATAGATGCTGTGGTACAATGCCGAAAGCACAATGGTAAACAGCTATATGTCGGCCCCAGAGGTGGCTGCTACTACATAAATAGCAATAATAATAAGGAATACGTGGATCGGTCGGAATGCCAGTGCTAACTACCATGCGAATCCTGATCCAGATCCTACTTATTGGCCTTTGGCTGTTTACAACTACGAGTTTTACCAGCCAACGCCCAGCACCCCGCTCTACATACCAAAAGCATCCCCGTAAAGCACCAGCGGTGGCTTCCGTTTTGGTCTGCGGTAGTCGAAGTGCCTATGCCTATCATAGTTACGAATGTCATGGCCTTAACCGATGTCAATCAGGAGTCAGCCGGGTTAGTGTAAGCGAGGCTCGAGCAATGGGGTATCAGCCTTGTAAAATTTGCTATTAGAACTTCTTTGTTTCCCCCTCCCTATGAATGACATTATTAGTTTGATTGGCTTTATCTGCTTTTTCGGGCTCATCGGCTTGATCTGACCGTATCCAGGTCCATAAAAGTTAATTAAAGTAATTTATATAGTTAAATTCGTGACTAAAATTGTTGTTCTCCTTTCCTCTTTTGATCTTATTCCACCTATGAAATCAATTTTCCTCTCTGAGTATGTAATAGACAGAAATAATAATTTCAACCTATTACGCTTCATGGCTGCCAGTCTTGTCATTTATAATCATTGCTACCCACTGATGGGCATTCCCGCACCTATCACTGAGTACGCGTTTGACCTGGGTGCATTAGCGGTTGATTTGTTTTTTGTAACGAGTGGTTTTCTAATCACGCGAAGTTTAGAAACTCATTACGACGTAACAGCATTTGTCTGGTCTAGAGGGTTACGGATTTATCCAGCCCTGATTGTGAACATATTATTCTGTGTGTTTTTTGTTGGCCTTATTTTTACCACATTGCCTATTGAGCAATATCTGCTTAACAAGCAAACAATCAAGTATTTAGTTAAAAACATCGTAATATTCCAAGGGGTTGAAGGAGGGTTGCCCGGTGTTTTTCAGCATAATCCGTATAAGACTATAGTTAACGGATCACTATGGACATTGCCTTGGGAGGTAAACATGTATGGTGTGTTGCTCGCTATTGGTATAGTTAGCTACGTTAAAAGCTTTAGAGCGTTTCAGCGGGCTATGACGGCCATTATTGTGGGACTTTTCTTATTTTTTGCCATTTATTATATGTACTCATACCTTAATCGCGGAACCGTTATTGTAGTAAATCCGCTCTTACGGTTTGGTACCCATTTTTTCTGTGGAGCCGCTTATTACTTGCTTAGACATAAAATTCCTATGTCTACGTATATAGCTGTCAGTATGATAGGGATACTTGGTATTTGCGCTTATTTTACAAGCTGGCTTATTGTTCCCTATGTGTTATTTCAGGGGTATATAGTACTGTATTTGGCTTTTATTCCTAAGGGGCTTATACGCCGGTTCAGTCAGGGGGCGGATTATTCCTATGGACTTTATATTTATGGGTTTCCTATCCAGCAATCCTTGATCGCTTTATATCCTCATATTTCTTTTTATAAAATGCTGTCTATCAGTTACGGTGTGTCCCTCTTGCTGGCTATTTTGTCCTGGCATTTGGTTGAACAGCCCTGTTTAGGTTTAAAGAAATACTTTCAGAAAAACAAAGTATCTAACCCGGTAACGGAAGCAGCCCCGACTTTGAAGCAAGAGCTTTTACTGGAATAGAGCAAAATAAAGGAAGCAATAGTAAGGATCGTTACCCAATCGAGGATGCCTTTGCGGAGTCGTTTAAAGGCATCCTCAACCAATTCTACAGTAAGTGCTTGTCAAGGCTACAACCTGCAAAGCAGATTTTGTAACCGCTTAAAAGTTAGTTTTCAAAATATATCTCTATTTTCTGTACACTTATGCCTTGACTCCTCGATAAGCCAATAGCCACACGCATTCATTCCAATGAAATACCTTTCCTTGCTTGGTGCACTCATTATTTCGTTATCCACCTTTGCCCAAATCAACAGTCAACACCAGGCCTTTGTAGAAGTCGGTGGTCTTGTCTCCTCTGCTGAACGGACACCGTTTTGGCTAAGAGCCAATCAATTTGGCACCGTACCTGCCAGCGCCCCAATCGGAACCGCACGAGTTGGCATCAACGGATCTGTCTTGCTGACAGATACCTCCGGATTGTATGCCCGTAAAGCACCCAGTAGAGCCTATATTCTCAACTATAGCGCAGAGACAGTGGGTAATATCGGTAAAGAGAATCAACTACTCATGCCAGAGTACTACGTTCAGCTAGCCCATCGGCAGCTTGAGCTAATGGTTGGTAGGCGACGTGAAGTAATTGGACTAGTGGACACAACGCTGAGTTCAGGTTCCTATTCCTGGTCTGGCAACGCATTACCTATTCCTAAAATCCGATTCGGGACCAAAGGCTTTGCGCCACTAGGGCGCAGGCAATGGTTAGCAATCAATGCTTTTATTGCTCATGGTCAATTTGATACTGACTACATCCTGCATTCCTTCCTGCATCAGAAATCGGTCTTTTTTAGGGTAGGTAAGCCCTCGTCAGTTGTACGATTTTACATTGGGCTTAATCATAATGTGCAATGGGGAGGTCAGTCAAATGATCTACCACCTGGTCTAGCCGTAAATGGTAAGTTGCCAGGTGAGTTTCGAGACTTTCCCAATGTACTCTTTGCAATCAGGATAGGTGGTAAACTGGACCCGAGACTAACTCAGTTTGATTGGGTTAATCTGTTTGGGAACCACGTAGGTAGTACTGATTTTGGGTTTGAACTCAAGCTACCTTCGGTGAACCTAATGCTTTACCATCAACACAGCTTTGAAGATGCATCTGGTGTAATGATGCAGAATCTACCAGATGGTCTAACTGGGTTACGCATACGACCAGTCAACAATCGCACGTCAAGCTTTAGAATCGATGGTTTACTAATAGAGTACCTTTCAACGCTCAATCAAAGCGGACCTACATTTAATCAAACCAATACAACTGTTAAAGGTGGGGATCATTATTTTAACAATGAACAATACAGTAAGGGGTGGGTATATCATGATCGCATTATTGGGACGCCCTTTATTACCAGAAAACAAGATGTTCGTGAGGTGTATCGCAATACGACCAATTGGGCTATAAATAATAATCGCGTGCAGATGGCTCATATTGGCTTACAAGCTACCGTCCTTCAGCGTATAAAACTGATGACGAAGCTTTCCTACAGTCAAAACCATGGTGTGCCGGGTGAGCCTTTACCCGGTACACCTGCCCAATTCTCATCACTCGTACAACTCGCACTGCCTGTGAATTGGTTAGGCGGTTCTTATCTCAATGCATCAATGTCGGCGGATATTGGACAATTATATGACAATACGATTGGAGCCTACATCAGCCTACGTAAAACGGTATGGCAATACGGTAAGTAATAATGAGTTCGCAGTAGCTAAAGTATTGCTTACAAGACTAACTCGCCTAACGGTTATAAAGTCTAACTATTTAGGATAAACAGCGGCAATTGGATCCTGTTTGTATCTTGCTAGTGTGTATTTAGTTGTAATATATTGAAAGTCAATAGTTTGTCTAAATTAATTACTTTCTGCATCGGAAAGTAATTACATAAACATACGAACGTAGTAGCCCGGTACCGTTGATGGCCGGGCTTTTTCATGGCCGATTAGTCTGCAAACGGGCTGCCGCTACGTGTAGCCTGATCGTATCGGTCCAGGGCCTGCCGTAGAAAGTTGGTAAGGCTTTCGATTAGCGACGGCGGGCTAATCACTTTGACGCCATTTCCTAAGCGAGCCAGTTCATACACCAGTTCTTTGTTGACGATAATGGACAATTTTACCCGAAACTCCTCGTCATTGTTAATAAGTATGTCCTCCGTCTGGAATGGATAAAACGGCTGAGCCTGGAAGTGCAAGCCCTGCTGACGGGTAAAAGACAGCACGACGTCTTCGGGTGGGTTGTCGTAAGCCGCTACACCCAATGCCTGCCGAAAATACAGGTCGGCATCGAAAGCCGGAGCCTCAAACGTATCGTCTGTTACGTATACGGAACCGTCGACAAGGCGATCCAGACCAAACACGCGAACCGCTCCATAATCGAGTTGCCAGCCTACTACGTACCAGCGGTTCCGATGTTCCTTGATCGCATATGGAAACAGACGGTGTGATTTCCTGATTTCAGTCTCGAACCGCTGATGATCGAACTGTACGACGCTACGTGTATGAATGGCCTGTAAAAAGGCCTCGACCCATTCGCTGCCTTTTACATACGGTACCGACTCAAATAGAATATATTGCCCAAAGTTGTCGGCAGGATTGCTCCGGAACCGAACCGCCTTGTCGATTTTGTCGACCGTGCCGCGCAGGTCGGTAAATAAATTAACGTGTTTGAACTGGTTGAGCGTTGCAACGGCGGTATGAAGCGCTGCCAGGTCTTTACTGGTTAACGTAACAGGAACGGCCAGTTCGAATGGATGGGTGTAGTAATAGCCCTGAAGCCGGTAATCATACGCGATTGGTGCTCCGTAATCGTCGCGCATTAGTCGGATATCTTCCCGAAAAGTCCGCTCTGAGCAGTTGCACCGCTTAAGCAGATCCGCTTTCGACTTGGGCTTGCCGCCCCAGCTATTCAGATAATCGTTGATTTTCTTCAGGCGTTCGTATTGATTTTTAACGACAGGCATAAAAAAGTGTGGTTAGGCAAATAGATTGCCGTTTTAGAAGTCACCTTTGGGTTATGATTTACCTGCCGTCTACTAAATCTGTTTGTCAAAACGAGTAAAATCGTAAAAAAAATAGCATTCACCTTTCACTATCTACGCCTATACAGAAACATGCAATTCAAACTAACGCTACGTCCGATAGCCCGACAGACGCTCGTACCGTTCAATTACGCGTATCGACTGAGTGCGTTCATCTACGCCGTGCTGGCCGATGCCGACGCGCAGTATGCTACATTCCTGCACCAGCAGGGCTACGAATACTCGCCCACGCGACGGTTTAAACTGTTTACGTTTTCGGATTTAATCATCCCAAATGCCCGAATTGACCCGAAAGCGGGCGGACTATGGGTTACGACACCCCATATCGAATGGGTGGTGAGTTTCTACGTCGATAAGGCCGCCCAGCATTTTATTATGGGTCTGTTTCAGGACCAGCGATGCGTCATCGCGACACCGAAGCACCGGGCCGAATTCATCATTGAACGGGTCGAAGCCATACCGCTAGAGATTTCGTCAACGACCGTTACGTTACGGACACTCTCGCCCGTGGTGATTGCCGAGAAGTCGGAACGCCGAACCGGACGACGCGGCATGGACCAGTACTTACATCCAGGTGACGTACAATATGGACCGTTACTGATTGATAACCTGCTGGCGAAGTGGAACAGCGTACCGAGGGCGGTCGCTGCTGACGCTACGTCTGACGATGATTTTGCTACGTCGGCGGTAACGTATCACTTACTCCCGAATCGGGACCCGCGCTCCCGGCTGATTACGATAAAAGAAGATTCAAGAGCGCAAACGCAGGTTCGTGGTTACTACGGCTTTACGTTCGAACTCAGCGGCCCGAAAGAAATTTTAGAATTGGCCGTGCTGGCTGGCGTGGGAAAATACAATGCTATTGGTAACGGTTGTATTTGGGTACAAAATAGCCCAGGCTAAGCTGGGCTAATTCCTGATTGGTACGATTAGACAATTGTGCTTAACTACTTACATTTTTCAATTCCAGTTATCAGGCTCACAAATATACTAAAAATATTTTTCATATTAATTGTCTGATAGTCAGCGTATTATTAAAAATAGGATTGTGTGTAAAAGCTTCGCTACTTACATAGGTGTAGTTTTTAATGAAAAATATCTTTTGCTTTGTGAAGCAGGAGACGTTCAGAGTTATGTCTATACCAAGTTCAATTTAAGGAAGTAGTGTCCAAAGCTACAGCTGGAATGAAGTGTACTCATAATGATTATATGCCAACATGTAATCTTTGAACGTCTCTTGCTTTTTTTATGCCTTATATATGGATATATCATTCATTACTCAAGATAGTGAACGAACAAACTGCAAACTGATTCTGCAACCACTAGCGCCTTATTCAATGGTTGATGAAGTTCCCGGTTCGTACTACAAAACGCTTACTGCTCCTTCGAAACACCAGTTGTGCGGACTTTTCGAGAATGTAATTGGCTTACATCTGGCCTTAAAAGATCGAGAGCGACTTTTCAAAGATATGGCCAAGGTATATGAGAAAAAACAGAAAGGTAAAGACAAGATGAAGTTTGAGCGGACTTATTCCAAGTCTGGCTATTTGCCCCTACTTTATCATCTGTTCGACATTAGCCTTACGCTGGTTCCTCCCGTCATCCACATTGATGATTTATGGAAGAAAGCCTTTCGACGTACGGATGCTGGTGACAACCCAGTTCATGCCAATGGTAGTATGAATCAGGATATTGAAGTAGTTCGACGTAAGCGATTGATCGAACGTGATCCTGAAAAGCCCGACCGTCCGACGAAAAAAGCGTTAGGCGATCTCTTTACGGCTCAAATAGGTTTGTTCCCTCTCTACTATTCAACCTTGGCAACGCGGGAATATTTAATGACGAATGGTAGCTATGTACTTAAACTTGATATATCTACGGCTCTGTTGCAGCGACTTGAAGAGGCATTAGTAAAAAACAATCTTGCATACCTCGGCACAAATGATGGCTGGGTAGATATTCAAATAGACAGGCTATGACGCACCCATATTTACGATACGGCTACGCGCTGTTTTTGGCTGAAACAAATCTTGAAGAGGGCATTTCATTCAATGAGCATGCACCGGCCTTGATTCGTGAATTACAAAAAAGTTTACTGGATTTTCGCCTGAAACCAGCAGCCTCTTATGTTGGCATGCGTTCGGTAAAATTCACGTTTTGCGATGATGCAAAGGGAGATACAAGTAAAGGTGTTTTTCTTGCCCCTAATGTTATTGCTTCAGATAAAGCGGCAGGTAATCTAATTAAAAGCTGCACAGATTGGATTGCAGAAGTTCAAAGTGAGTTAGTCAAAACTGGTGGAGTTATAAACTTAAATAAACCAACTAAGGCCAGTATGTCATCAACGCCGACATCTGGCGAATACTTAAGTTTTGGTGCAACTGCTGGCCGAGGAAAGCCTTCAGTATCAACCGCTGAAAATGCCTTTGCTCTACTTACTTCACTTACCTCTAACAAGCCTGCAATGGCTTATAAGACGTACTCGCAAGGTAAGACAGAACGTAGCAATACAACCATCATCCCTGCTTTCGATTCGATTAAAGATACAGTCCGATTCATTAGACTTTTTAGTAAAATGAAGGACCGTTATTTGGGCAGCGAAGCCATGGAAGGCGGAGTGTTTCAGGAGAAAAACAAAAAAGGTGAGGTGACAAAAGAAAGTCCATTAAGACCCAAAATCTATGATGGCAATTTTCCTCACGCACCTAGAAGCAGCGCGCTTGGTCCTGTAGCACTTTTAGGTGCAATTGGTAGATGGTCAAAAGAAGCAGAAGACACGACTTGGGCGCTGGATGTTCTTGAAAGCTTGAAAAATGCTCAAATGTATGTCATCAGCTATGGCAAAGCGCAGTCGTTTCGATATAACCACTATCTCGTTGATTTAGCGAAAGAAAATCGTCTCAGCGAAATTATTGACAGTCTATATTACACTATGTTGCTAAACGCTGGACCACGAAGTACTGATAACCGAAATGACTATCAGGTTTTCGATTTATTTACGGCTCGCTTCCTAATCCAATTTAATCGAGCATCATTCCGTGATTTCTTAGCTCAACGAGCGGAATACCCTTCTCAAACCAGCATCTTATTCACCACTTATTTTGAAAAAATGGAAAGCATTCAACCAGAAGTAGTTCGTTCCGCCAAGTCATTAGGCCGATGGCTGAATTACGTAGCTTATCGTGTAGCTAAAGAAAGCGATGAAAAGGCTACTAAAGAAGATATGCGTAAGATGAAAGCGAAAGTGTTGGTCGAGTTAGAAAGTTCAACATTTTCCGCCAAATCTGGCGACGCACTTATTGCCCAAGCCGTTACCCGCGCTGGTCGTCTGTCGGGTATGGATGCGCCTGAAGAAGCTAGTCTATTTATGGAGCAAACAGCTGCTGGTAGCATTACTCTTGACCAAGCTAAGAACCTACTTATTGCCTTTTCACGCTTACGTAACAAATACGAGCCTAGAGATACAGATACATCTGGCGATGCAGGAACGCAAGCCGATGGTACAGATGATGTCTCCGATGCACAAGCTTAATTTATAACTTCTTAAACCAATATTCTTCATGGAAATTTCAGGAATACTTGTTTCTCTAGTTGCTCCTTTTGACTATCACATGGCTAACGGTGGCGAAAAATTACTTGGTAATGCATCATCTATAAAGCGGACACCAGACGGGAAAGTATATGTTTCTGGGCAGATGCAACGTCACGTTTTATTCTCTGCTATGTCGCGTTTAAATGAAGCTGACCCCAATCGAGCACAAACATATGTCTCAAACGGAGATGGAGTCAGCAACCATATTGAAGTTGATCTTCGGGCTGATATGGGCGGTTTTATGCATCCTTCAAGGGGAGATTACTCAGGCCGCCGGACAGCGCCACTATCTGCTACAATGGCGGTAGCCTTGGACGAAAGCAAAGTGGGCAGAGACTTGTTGATTCGTCTTAAACAGGACCCCAATGAAGACAGTCGTGACCAAGCTCTTGCCACTCGTGAGTTCAGCGAGAATGATATGATGTTAATGAATTTTTATCTGGATATTACGTCACTGAGTACATCGAAGGCTTTCCGCTATCAGAATTCATTTCATTTAGAAACAACGCATCACAAGCATGCACCCGAAACGGAGCGTATGCGTCGCGTACGGCTGTTCCTGGAGGCTACTCGTTCATTGCATGATTATTCAAATCAAGCTCGAAATGCGGTAAGTGGTGAGCCACTAAGAGTCCTGATCGTATTTGATACAAAACATAGCCGCAAGGCTGCTCGCTATTTTTCAGTTAGTGAAACACAGCAAAAAAATATTTTGGCAGAATTACAGGCACGTGGTGCGCAATATTTTTTAGGGGATGACGATACAAACGAATCCGTCTTTAAAGCCTATGAGAAAGCGTTGACTTTATTGGCTTCTTCAACACTAACTGATTTAAGTGAAGGTGATAGTGCTATAGTGACTTTTGAAGAGTTTGCGGGCCGTAACTAGAAATTGTTCTTACCGCACCAGTCATTAATTGGAGCGGTAAGAACGTATTTACTCCACATCAAAATAGCTGTTAGCATATGACTACTACTGAACCTCTTGCCAAACCCAGCGGCATTACGTTTACACAGCATGTTTCAGGTGTTGTTGATGAAGGACAAATGTTGACGCGCTCTTTATCCACCACATTTGATAAATATCAACGCTTGACTGGTAGCGATTTACGTAAGCGCTTAAACGGAGCCTGCAAGTTTCATGATGATGGTAAAAAACATCCACAATGGCAGTCTGCTTGTCAACGTGATTATGATGAATACTTAAAATGGCATGCTGAATATGGTGGCTCTTACCAAGATTACGAACGTGCTTGTAAAGGGCAGACAGGTCGGAATTTGTTAAAAGCAGATATTAGGCACGAGATTGATTCACTAATTCAACGACAGAAAGATAATTTCTCATTACCCGTTCAAGTTGCTATCGGTGCACATCATGGAAAGCTGTCCATTCGACACGAGGATAAATGGAAAAGACCAGTGTTTAAGGGCGAAGGTGAAAAGATATGGCGGAAGTTTAAGCAACATAACAACCAGTTTGAAAGCCACCATGATTTTGAAAAGGCTCTGCTACCACACTATGAATATGCTGGTGTAAGGTCTTATTTACAAGTAGCTGATCGTCGAACAAGTGCCAAGGAATCAGGAGAAAAGTTGCCTGACCCTAAATCGTTTGAATACAAATTTCCTCATTCGGAAAGACGTAATGTACAGCAGATAGTCGAAGCGAATTGGCAAGAAGATTTGCTATTAGTTCGAGCTCCAACTGGCGCAGGTAAAACAGATTCTGCACTTTTATGGGCTTCTAAACAAATTGAAGCTGGGAAGGCTCAGCGATTGGTTATTGCTATGCCTACTCGCTTTACATCAAACGCACTGGCAATCAACGTAGCAGAAAGTCTTTCAGACACAGGGCTATATCACTCGAGTGCATGGCATAACAAGTTTAGGGTAGCCATTGAAGAAAAACGAATTCATTTTAAGGAAGCGCAGAAGCAGCATGAATCGGCACGACAACTGATGACACCAGTTACCGTGTGTACGATTGATCACTTACTAATGTCACTAACGCTTACTCGCGAAGATCATCACTTAATTGCCTTTAATTTGGCTAATAGCTGCCTGGTGATTGATGAAGCTGATTTTTACGATGATTTTACCCAGGCAAACATTTTAACATTGTTAAGGGCGCTGCATACGTGGAAAGTACCTGTCCTACTGATGAGTGCATCATTGCCTGACTCTTGTCTATCGCAGTATCGGGCGACAGGATACAACGTTAATAAAATCTTTAAAGACGAATCTGAGCTTACACGTGACAGATGCCGCATTCGATCAATTCGGGAGTATGAAAATATTTCAGAATTGGAAGGCTTATTGAATAAATGCATATCAGCTAAATCTGCAATCATCTATGCGAATACTGTAGCTAAAGCTAAGCAGCTCTACGACTGGTTTGAGGCAAGAGGCATTACTCCTATACTTTATCATAGTCGTTTTACAGAGCCGCACAAAGCAAAGAAAGAAGAAGAATTACTACAAAAATTAGGACGTGCTGCTTGGGAAGGAAAGCGAGCAGAAGGAATTGCTATTTTGACTCAGATTGGGGAAATGAGTGTCAATATTAGTGCTGATATTATGGTTTCTGAGTTATGTCCAATAGATAGACTCATCCAGCGTGCTGGTCGTCTTAGCCGTTTCGATAAAGAGAAAGTTGGCGAATTGCACGTAGTGATTCCGACTATTTCAGGTAAATTATATCCTGCTCCGTATGGTACTTATCAGCGAGGAGCCGATTGGGAACCTAACCCTGCTCTGATTGCAACTAAAGAGCGACTATCCGTTAGAGCGTATTCAGCGGCTACATTTACCGATTTACTTAATGAAGTCTATGACCAACCGCCAGCTCAGACAACTCGGGCAATAGTAAATGCTGAACACTTGCGGCAACTGTTTATTAGTAACTGGATAATTGGTTCGATGACAGTAGCAAAAGAAGATGATACAGAAACCACTTTCTGGCGTAGCCGTGATATTATTGGTAATGCCACTGTGTTCGTTGAGGAACTAACACAGACCCGATTTAAAAATTGGTCGGAGTTAAATGAGTTGAAAAACGATCAATCTGTCGAATTGCCTAAATACCTAATCGACAAAGGTGTTAAAATAAATGCTCTCTATGTGCGTGAAATCACGATTGATGACAAACGAGATGATAAGCCTGTAAGAGTTTATATAGCCCACAAAGGTCAATACAATCCCAGTATTGGATTGGCAGAGTTGATTTCAGATGATGATTTTTATTGACATTCATGACCATCACCGGTACGTATATCAAATACTACAAAGTCTGTCATCGGAAAACGTGGCTGTTTCATCACAAAATAGAGATGGAGCATACCTCTGAACTGGTAGCTGAAGGTTCATTCATTGGGGAAAAGTCATACCCGCAACGGGCCGAACGATACCGCGAACTCCTCCTTGATGGTTCCAAAATCGACTTCTACGATCCGGTCGATAAAGTGGTGCATGAGATCAAAAAGTCCGATAAGCTGGAGCATTCACACGTAGCGCAGGTGCAATTTTATCTGTATCTGCTCCGACGTAACGGCATCGAGGGCGCTACCGGATTGATTGAATATCCAAAACTCCGTCAGACGCAAACCGTTACGTTGGCCGATGACGACGTAGCGATGGTTGAAAACTGGGTGCAGGATATAGAACGTATCGTGGAGGCCGAACACTGCCCCGAACGTATCGCCAAAAGCAAATGCCGGTCGTGTAGTTATTTTGATTTTTGTTACATAGAAGAATCACTTTGACAGGATTAACATGATTGACAGGATTACTTCTTTGAGAATAATCGTCTCACCGGAAAGTAAAATCATGTACATCTTGTTAATCCTGTCAGAAAATGAATGACAATCTAACCCACCGAATCATTGCAGCCGCTCACGCCGTTCATAACACTCTTGGGCCCGGTTTTCTGGAGAAAGTGTATGAAAATGCGCTCTTTGTCGAATTACTGAATCGGGAGATTTTGGTGGTTCAGCAAGTTAGCGTACCCGTATTTTACCAGGAAGTTCAGGTGGGTGATTATGTAGCGGATATGTTGGTTGAAGGGGTGGTGTTGATTGAGCTTAAAGCTGTAGAAGTAGTACATCCAAAACATGAAGCCCAATTGGTCAATTACTTAGCAGCCACAGGATTGGATATCGGTTTGCTCATCAATTTTGGGAGTAGTGTTACGGTTAAACGAAAATACCGAGCGTATAAGAAGTGATTTTTTAGGCAGGATTTACAAGATTGACGGGATGATTTCATGTAAATAAAAATCATGTGAATCATGTAAATCCTGTCTAAAAAAACATGAAACAAACTAAATACCTGATGAATCCGGGACGCTTAAGCCGGCAGGATAACACGCTCAAGTTTACACCCGTCGATGAGGCTGGTAACGAAGGACAACCGCGTTTTCTGCCCATCGAGCAGGTGTCCGATTTGTATATATTCGGGAGTTTAGATGCTAACTCAGCCCTCTATAATTTTCTGGGTAAGGAAGGAATTGCCGTTCACTTCTTCGACTATTACGAACATTATACGGGTTCGTTTATGCCGCGCGAATACCTGTTAGCGGGTAAGATGCAGGTTGAGCAGACAAAACACTACGTATCGGCGAAAAAGCGGATCATTATTGCGCGGGCGTTTGTAGAAGGAGCGGCCACCAATATTTTGCGCGTGTTAAAATACTACGATAATCGAAAGGATAACTGCCTCTCGGAGTCCATTGCTACCGTCGAGCAATTACTGGCGTCGGTCCACACGGCTTCCGATGTACCCACACTGATGGGCATCGAAGGCAACATTCGGCAAACGTACTACGGATGCTTCGACGCTATTCTGGGCGAAACCTTCTGTCTGGACGGACGTAGCAAACGGCCCCCGCAGAACGAGCTGAATGCCATGATTTCGCTGGGGAATATGCTGTGTTATGCCGCCTGTCTGAGTATGATTTATCACACGCAGCTAAACCCGACGATCAGTTTTTTGCACGAGCCGGGGGCGCGTCGATACTCGCTGGCGCTCGATATGGCCGAGATTTTCAAACCGATTCTGATCGACCGGCTCATTTTCAGGATGGTCAACAAGCGCCAACTGCAGCCGTCTGATTTTCGGATGGAGGTAGGCGGATGTGTGATGAAAGAGTCGGCCCGAAAGCGGTTTTTACAGGCGTTCGATGAGTCGCTGAAGGAAACGATCAAGCACCGGTCGTTAGGACGTAGCGTGAGTTACAAGCACCTCATCAAGCTGGAGTGTTACAAGCTTCAGAAGCATCTGTTGGGCATCGATACCTACAAACCGTTTAAGGCCTGGTGGTAAAATTAATTGTGAATGAGTGAGTGATAGAATGAGTGAATAATTGGTATTAGCTGTTTATTCGCTCATTCTATCACTCACTCATTCTATCATTGAACTATGTACGTGATTTTGGTTTACGATATTAAGCAGAAGCGGGTCGGGAAGATGCTGAAACTCTGTCGTCGGTATCTGAACTGGATTCAGAACTCGGTTTTCGAGGGCGAACTGACCGACGTGCAGTTAAAGGAGTTGCTCTATGAAGCCAGGCGGATCATGAACGATGAGGAAGACAGCCTGATCCTGTTCAAAAACCGCGATAAAAAGTGGCTGGACAAGCAAATTGTAGGCGTTGAACGCCAATCGACCGATGATTTTTTATGAGCGGTCGCGTCGTCGATCACCCCAAAACGTTCTTTGATGTATTGGTTTTATATGGCCTACAGTTTGTGTAAACGGTATAACGTTCTGATTAATAATGTGTCGTCGATCGCCGGGTATTTTCGTACTATCTGAGGTCGACGATATTTTATACCGGTTATCAGTAATGAGAAAGGCATTTGGGGCTTGCAAAGCCCTTTTTTTATCACCAACTTGACGGCTTCTAATCGTACCGTAGTGGAATTGAAATATAGGCAACTTCACCCGTATAGCTACTGACAATTTTCTTCTAATCGTACCGTAGTGGAATTGAAATCGATACCGGCTTAACAATGCGGGTGCGGCAAGGGGCTTCTAATCGTACCGTAGTGGAATTGAAATTTGGGAATATCTGCGCAAGTGCAATCGGCGCAAAAACTTCTAATCGTACCGTAGTGGAATTGAAATTGCTTCTATTCTGTCGCCCCTCTGACGTATCAGCGCCTTCTAATCGTACCGTAGTGGAATTGAAATTACGTAAAATAGAACGTTTCGTATCCATTTTGAATTCTTCTAATCGTACCGTAGTGGAATTGAAATGGGGTACTGAAAGATGGGAAAACCTACCTCATCAACTTCTAATCGTACCGTAGTGGAATTGAAATCGCTTGGTGGTGACACAAGGGATTGTTTTCTTACGCTTCTAATCGTACCGTAGTGGAATTGAAATGTCGCAATCTGGTCAATGACCCCATCATGAGCGATCTTCTAATCGTACCGTAGTGGAATTGAAATATAGATCCATCGCATCTTTTGAACCCGTCACTGCTCTTCTAATCGTACCGTAGTGGAATTGAAATCGGTATCGCCATACTCTTTTAGCTCCCTGGTGAGTCCTTCTAATCGTACCGTAGTGGAATTGAAATCTCGATGCCAACGGTAAGCCCGAATCCCGTCAGCGCCTTCTAATCGTACCGTAGTGGAATTGAAATAACGTCATGTTCGGTACCAGCATAGTCAGGCGTGAACTTCTAATCGTACCGTAGTGGAATTGAAATGTAAATCGTTGAGACGACAACAGCTTTGTTGACCTGCTTCTAATCGTACCGTAGTGGAATTGAAATGTTGTAGTAACCGTCTTAGCCGGGTCATCGAGCGAACTTCTAATCGTACCGTAGTGGAATTGAAATAAATTCTTTGGCGGTGAAGCTCGGATACGTTCGGATCTTCTAATCGTACCGTAGTGGAATTGAAATGGTTTCAAAGCATCGCTGTTGATGCTCAAACAAACACTTCTAATCGTACCGTAGTGGAATTGAAATGCGGCCACTACGGCCAGTCGGTTGCCTTTTTCGTCCTTCTAATCGTACCGTAGTGGAATTGAAATTTTTTTGCGCGAAGGCTGCTATACTGAGCAGACAAAACTTCTAATCGTACCGTAGTGGAATTGAAATGAGTTGTTAAAGTAACCCGTGTATTCTACGATTCATCCTTCTAATCGTACCGTAGTGGAATTGAAATCTATAAACTGCGCCATAGCCTCAGCACCAGCGGTCTTCTAATCGTACCGTAGTGGAATTGAAATTAAAACCCAAGGGATTTCCAATTGGCCGGGCAAAACTTCTAATCGTACCGTAGTGGAATTGAAATAACGTAACAGCCTTTAATGCGGACGGTTCGCTGAACTTCTAATCGTACCGTAGTGGAATTGAAATATCGAAGCGAACCCCTGATCAGATTTCATCCAGTCTTCTAATCGTACCGTAGTGGAATTGAAATACGACGGTGTTGTGCTGATTGAGCCTAAAGCGGACCTTCTAATCGTACCGTAGTGGAATTGAAATTAGCGCTTTATTGATGATGTAACGAACAATCGCGTACTTCTAATCGTACCGTAGTGGAATTGAAATTTACAAGAGCCTCCTTATCGGCCTTGGCGCGTCGTCCTTCTAATCGTACCGTAGTGGAATTGAAATATTGAGATAGCGGCAAACAAGTATGTAGGTTGTCAACTTCTAATCGTACCGTAGTGGAATTGAAATCAGGGCTGGGCGGTTTCTACGCAGCCAAACAATTGTCTTCTAATCGTACCGTAGTGGAATTGAAATTAAATAGATTGTCCTCGGCGCCATTTGCTATTAACTTCTAATCGTACCGTAGTGGAATTGAAATTCCATTTTATTCAAACAAGTCGCTATGAACCACGACTTCTAATCGTACCGTAGTGGAATTGAAATGAGGGAGAAACAAACGCTAGAGCCACAAAATCATATCTTCTAATCGTACCGTAGTGGAATTGAAATGATAAGATTACCACAAACGACTTCGCCTTCTTCATCTTCTAATCGTACCGTAGTGGAATTGAAATGGCGGGTGTTAGTGATTGCTTGCATGAACTCTTCATCTTCTAATCGTACCGTAGTGGAATTGAAATTAGTGCAAATGACAGGCAAAAAGAACGGGATGAACACTTCTAATCGTACCGTAGTGGAATTGAAATCCGATCCCCCTCTACAGGAGAAATCAGAGACGGGATTCTTCTAATCGTACCGTAGTGGAATTGAAATATCAGGATTATCAGTACCACCTCTTTCAAGAGAAAAACTTCTAATCGTACCGTAGTGGAATTGAAATTTGTCTAGTACCTTGCCAGGTGCTGGTTTGCCATTACTTCTAATCGTACCGTAGTGGAATTGAAATTTTTAGTGCGATGAGCCCTGGCAATCTGTTGCCTGCTTCTAATCGTACCGTAGTGGAATTGAAATTCTTTAAACTCAGGCGTAACCGGATCCTGGTTGACCTTCTAATCGTACCGTAGTGGAATTGAAATGTCTAAAGGCTTATCGTCTTTCTTTTGACGAAAACCCTTCTAATCGTACCGTAGTGGAATTGAAATGGGGCTACATCGCAGCAGGTGTTATTGAAGAACTCGCTTCTAATCGTACCGTAGTGGAATTGAAATAACTGCTCATTGTAGTCACACAGGGCGATAAAGTGTCTTCTAATCGTACCGTAGTGGAATTGAAATTGCTTCAACTCTATAAACGTCTTGTCGACGCAACCTCTTCTAATCGTACCGTAGTGGAATTGAAATATTCTGGCCGGACTGGTTGCCTACACCGCCCAGATGCTTCTAATCGTACCGTAGTGGAATTGAAATTAAAAGGCGATTCGAACGCTGCTCATAAATCCTTATCTTCTAATCGTACCGTAGTGGAATTGAAATAATACACTATCCAGGAAGTGGAAGCCAATTTCGAGTCTTCTAATCGTACCGTAGTGGAATTGAAATTTCGTCAGCATCGGGCGCATTTTCCAACTCTCA
>NZ_JAAFZH010000030.1 GCF_010435915.1 Spirosoma terrae
CGTTTTTATGCTAATATGGTTTCGTGCGCTAATTCCTTTTTTATCTGACGACCTTGTTTCACCAGCTTGTGAATAAACTTCATTTTCTGGATCACTTCCTGGTTAAACACTTCCGGCACTACGTCCAGTAAGCCCATCGTGCGGTTCATTTCGTTAAGCTTCATCCCTAACTGTTCATACTTCAGCAGCATGCTGTCAAAAGGTGCTCCAAGGAAATCAACATTTTCCTCTTCTTCCAGAAGCAGATTAACGTTTTCAGCCGTATCCAGAATGGTAATCATTTCCAGATAAGCCCGGAACGTTTCCGCAAAATCCTCCCAGGGATGCATACTGGCATAGGCGCTGATATACCGATTCATCCAGTCGGCCGGAGGGCCTTGCTGATAATAGTGGTTCATAGCCGTTACGTAATTGACGGCGGCATGATCGCCAAAGGCAGCCTTACACTCGTCTTCGCATTTGTTCTGCACCAGCAATTGCCAATAATAATGACCGATTTCGTGGTGGAAATGACCAATCAATGTCCGATGCGATTCTCCAAAATCTACCCGCAGCTTTTCCCGCTCCACCGGATCAGCTTCTTCAATATTGATCGTAATAGTGCCGTCGGCATGGCCCGTAAATATCTTCTCCGCAATCAGGGCGTTGGCGCCTACCTGCGTGGTTAGCATTACGTCGCCCTTAAAATCGAAAACCAACGGAAGCGGAAAGCCCGAGTAGCGCGATCCATAGGGCAAGCCCAGACTATCCAGCGTATAGATAAGACGACGTTTGGCCGCTTCAAGTTTATGCCATTTCTGCTGATTGCCAGGCACCGACATATCGGGAACAATACGATTCAGGTTGCAACACGAACAATAGGCATCGGCCTCCTGCCACGTAGTGTTCACTACTATGGTTCGGTTGCAGACATTAAAGTCACGGTAATTGGAGCATTTTGTTACCGTTGCCTGACAATTGCTACAGCTATATGTATGCTCGTCGATTGGGTTGAGCGACCGAATTCCCTGACAAGCAGGACACCACCCTACTTCCCGGTGGCAATTAACACAGGTAGAGTTTTCAAAATGTAGCGTATTGCCGCACTGGCATGGGTAAATGTTCATTAGTCGAATTAAGTCTTGGTAATAACGTGAGTACGTTGGTGCAAATCCTATCTATAACCACCCTAGAGTCAAGTTGTTAGAATATAGCCGCAACTTTCTATTATTCAGGTAGAACGAACGTATTGACCATCAATTTACCTATTCTCAATACCCTCCCTACAGCCTGCCATCACTACACTGGCTGAGCCAATTGGCGACTATCGTCTTTAGTAGCTAAAATTGGATTTCCAGAAAGAATATTTTACCTAATCAAATAAAAACACAAAAAAAGTTGGCCAACTACCAGATACAGATAATTTTAACCCATAATCCTTCACGACACAGTATCCTCCGTATCCCACGCTTACATGGCCATCAAAGTCGCTATCTCTCATAAAACAGCCTATAAATTCGACCGTCTGGTTGGGCTTTCTCCGCACGTATTCCGGCTCCGTCCAGCCCCGCATTCCCGGACAGCAATTGAAGGGTACTCCTTTAAAGTTTTTCCCGAAAATCATTTTATAAACTGGCAGCAGGACCCATTTGGCAACTATCAGGCCCGGGTGGTTTTCCCCGACAAAACAAACGAGTTACGGATCGAAGTGGAAGTACTGGCCCGAATGGAAGTTATCAATCCATTCGATTTCTTCATCGAAGAATACGCCGAAACAATTCCGTTTCAGTACGATGCCCATCTGCAAACGGAGCTTACTCCCTATCTGGAAATCAATGAAGATGGTCCACTGCTGAGCGAATGGCTGGCCGAAAACGCGATTCCTGAAGCAACGCCAACAGTCAACTATCTGGTCCATTTAAACCAACGCCTGAATCAGACGCTGTCCTATAATATCCGAATGGAGCCCGGTGTTCAGTCCTGCGAAGAATCGCTGACGATACGTAGCGGTTCCTGCCGCGATTCGGCCTGGCTGCTGGTGCAGGCGCTACGTCACCTGGGCATTGCTTCCCGCTTCGTGTCGGGCTATCTGGTTCAGCTCACGGCCGATGTCAAATCGCTGGATGGCCCGTCTGGTCCCGAAGCCGATTTCACCGATTTGCACGCCTGGGCCGAAGCCTACATTCCCGGTGCAGGCTGGATTGGCCTCGATCCAACGTCGGGGCTTTTTGCGGGCGAAGGGCATATTCCGCTTTGCTGTACGCCACATTATAAAAGTGCGGCCCCGGTTACGGGAGCTACCGATATTAGTGAGGTAACCTTTGCGTATGAAAACCGGGTTTTTCGAATTCATGAAGACCCCCGCGTAACCAAACCTTATACCGACGAACAGTGGCAGCAAATTTTGCAAGTTGGGTATGACGTAGAAAAGGATTTGCAGGCGGGCGATGTGCGGATGACTATGGGGGGTGAGCCTACGTTCGTTTCCATTGACGATAGCGAATCGGCCGAGTGGAATTCTGCCGCCGATGGACCGCTTAAACGCAAGCTCTCCTATGACTTGGCCCTGCGGTTAAAAAATCGTTTTGCCCACGGTGGCCTGCTTCATTTCGGACAGGGCAAATGGTATCCCGGCGAACCGTTTCCGCGCTGGCAGTATGGCTTATACTGGCGAAAAGATGGTCTGCCGATCTGGCAAAATGATGATCTCGTTGCCAAAGAAGATCAAACCTCCTACACGTTTCGGGATGCTGAACGGTACATCCAGGAATTAACGAAATACCTGGGGTTGAGTGTCAATAACATTACTCCAACTTACGAAGATCCCATTTACTGGGCGCTCGAAGAAAACCGAATCCCGGTCAATCTCGACCCGTTAGACGTCGATCTGAGCGACCCCATCGAGCGCCGGGCACTGGCCAGCGTTTTAGAAAAAGGCATGAATAACCCAGCAGGCTTTGTCATTCCCGTCGAGTGGAATCATGAGACCAATGCCTGGACAAGCTGCGTGTGGGAATTTCGCCGGAAAAACTGCTTTTTGGTTCCGGGCAACTCGCCGGTCGGGTTGCGCCTTCCGCTGTCATCACTGCCACACGTAACGAAAAACCGCCGAAAGCAACCAGTCGAACGTAGCCAGTTTGAAGAACTGCCCGTTTTAGACAATTATCAGTCGGTTGTCGACAATCGGTACGGTACGGAAACCTCACCGTATCAGGCTCCCATCTGGCAGGAATACAAGCCGGAGGACGACAAAGCAACCAAGCCGAAAAAAGATTCGTCCGAAAAGACACCTTTGTTTGATGTCGATACGATACGTACTGCCATCTGCGTAGAGGCACGCGACGGCATCGTTTATGTATTTCTACCGCCTGTCGACTATCTGGAACATTACCTCGACCTGATTGCTTCGCTGGAAGCAACCGCCGAAAAGCTCCAGATGCCGATTCGGATTGAAGGCTATACTCCTCCCTCCGACTATCGGATTCAGAAGCTGGTCGTATCGCCCGATCCGGGTGTTATCGAGGTAAACGTACATCCGGCGGCTAACTGGCAGGAGTTGGTCGATAATACAACGGCACTCTACGAAGAGGCTTTTCTGTCGAGGCTGGCTACCGAAAAATTCATGGTCGACGGCCGACATACCGGTACGGGTGGTGGCAATCACGTCACCATAGGCGGAGCCAAACCGGCCGACAGTCCTATTCTGAGACGCCCCGATCTGCTACGTAGTCTGATCACGTACTGGCAACATCATCCGGCGCTGAGTTATCTGTTTGCGGGACCATTTATTGGCCCCACCAGTCAGGCCCCCCGAATCGACGAAGGTCGCGATGAACGGTTGTATGAAATGGAAATTGCCTTTGATCAAATTCCCGAAGAAGGCGACATTCCCTTCTGGATGGTCGATCGTATTTTCCGGAATTTGCTGGTCGATATTACGGGGAATACCCACCGCACTGAATTCTGCATCGACAAACTGTACTCCCCCGATTCATCGACTGGCCGACTTGGTATTCTGGAATTCCGGGCCTTCGATATGCCACCCCATAAGCACATGAATCTGGTGCAGACCCTGCTGGTACGCGCATTGGTGTCGATGTTCTGGAAACAGCCTTACAAGAAAAAACTGATTCGTTGGGGGACTGAACTTCATGACCAGTTTCTGTTGCCGCATTTTGTGTACCTGGATATGGTCGACGTAGTGAATGATCTGAAAGCAGCAGGCTATCAGTTCGACATTTCGTGGTTCGATCCATTTTTTGAGTTCCGGTTCCCGCATCACGGCACCATTACGGTCGATAACATTCAGTTGCAGTTGCGACTGGGTATTGAGCCCTGGCACGTACTGGGCGAGGAACTAGCCAACTCAGGAACCGCTCGTTTTGTCGATTCGTCGCTGGAACGATTGCAGGTAAAAGTGAGCGGCTTCGTCGAGGGGCGGCATATTTTGCTGTGCAATGGCTGTCGGGTGCCGCTACGTAGCACGGTCACAAAAGGTGAATACGTAGCTGGCATTCGCTACAAAGCCTGGAATCCGCCCTCGGCCCTGCATCCGACAATTGGCGTCGATGCGCCACTGGTGCTCGATATTATCGACACCTGGAATAGTCGGGTTGTGGGTGGCTGTACGTATTTCGTATCGCATCCGGGCGGACGTAGCTTTGATACGTATCCGGTCAATAGTTACGAAGCCGAATCGCGACGGATCAGCCGTTTCTGGGGCTTTGGCCATACCCCTTCCCAAACAGAAACCCTTCCGGCGCCGGTAAAACAACTACCCAGCGTATCGCGGTTTGTGGCCGAGCATAAGAAAGCACTGCGCGTCGATACACCGGTAGAACTCGTGAATCAGGATTATCCGCATACACTCGATCTGCGTCGGTTCTGGAAGTCAAAATAAACCTTGTTTGGTATGCCAATTCGATCAAAAAATAATAGGAAGTTTATAGTTTGAAGTTTGACCGTTTCTTACCGATGTTCGACATACATCGACCCTTAACCTATACACTTCAGACTACTTATTTAATAGAACATGGTTTCAGAATCGACCAGTAGTTTGCTAGACCTATACCGAACTAAACTTAAATCGTACGACGAGGTACTTACACCCGACGGCACCCTAAAACCTCATTGGCAAAAACTATTCGTTGCTCTTGAAAAAATCGGAAACGAAGAGCTGGAAAATCGCTCTCAGGAAATAAAAAATAAGATCCGGGAGAATGGTGTTACGTATAATATCTACCAGCGTCCTGGTGGGCTGAACAGCCCCTGGAAACTGGACCTGATTCCGTTTCTGATTGAACAGCAGGAATGGCGGATCATATCGAAAGGGCTCCAACAACGCGCCACCCTGCTCGATTTAATTCTCCGCGATATGTATGGCGAGCGGAAGATGATCAAAGACCGTATTCTGCCGCCCGAACTGGTGTATAATAACACTGGCTTTTTTCGGGCCTGCCACGATGTGAAGCAGCCGACACAAAATCAGCTGATCATGTATGCCGCCGACATGGCCCGTGGTCCCGATGGCCGAATGTGGGTGGTCGATAACCGTACTCAGGCTCCATCCGGGTCAGGATACGCGCTCGAAAACCGGGTGATCATCAGTAAGATCATGCCCGAACTGGCGAAAGATATGTATGTGAGTCGGCTGTCGCCTTTTTTTACGCAGGCTCAGCAGTCGATCTTCAAGGTTTTTCGCGAAAAGTCGGACTTCCTGAACGTAGTGTACCTGACGCCCGGCCCTAACAACGAAACCTACTTTGAACAGGCTTACCTGGCCTCCTACCTGGGCTACACGCTTGTTCAGGGCGACGACCTGATCGTTAAAAACGGTTTTGTCTGGGTAAAAGCCATCGATGGCTTACAACGGGTCGACATCATTATCCGGCGGGTCGATGATGAGTGGTGCGATCCGCTCGAACTACGGATTGATTCCAAACTGGGCGTACCGGGTTTGCTGCAGGTGATACGTAACGGAAACGTACTGGTTATTAATCCGCCGGGAACCAGCGCCGTTGAGAACTCAGCCTTCAGTGCTTTTCTGCCGTCGCTCTGCCGTTATTTTCTGGGCGAAGAATTAATGCTGCCTTCCGTGGCTACGTGGTGGTGTGGCCAGCCTAAAGAACTCCAGAACACGCTGGACAATCTGGGCAATCTCATCATCAAAAAAGCCAACCGAAAACAGGTTTTCCGCTCCGTTTATGGTAAACAGTTGTCGGCCCGGCAACTTCAGGATCTGCGTGCTCAGATTCTCCAGAATCCAACCGAATACGTAGCCCAGGAGGAAGTTAGTTTCTCGACTACGCCCGCCTTTGTGGATGGCAACATTGAACCACGCTACGCGGCCATACGCGCTTTTCTGACCGCAACGCCCACCGGCTATCAGGTTATGGATGGTGGCCTGACCCGAAGTTCGGTTCAGAAAGACAAATTTTCGTTTTCGAACCAATACGGCAGCGTCTCGAAAGATACCTGGATCATCTCGGATGAAGCCGAAATTATTCGCGAACGTATCCAGTTGCCCGCTACGGCCTACCAGCAGCCACACTCGTCGTTGCCCAGCCGTAGCGCTGAGAATCTGTACTGGGCCGCTCGTTACAGCGAACGTAGCATGAGCGCAACGACGTTCCTGATGATAACGCTCAATGCGCTCAATTTCCAGCGAAACTTCGGGATTCAGACCAAAACGCAGCATATCGAGATTCTCCTGAAAACAGTATCCAGCCTGATTCAGGTTGAACCACATTTCTCGGACGAGAAAAAAGAATACTTCAAAAATCCGTATCCAATCATTGCCGAAACAATTTCCAGCGACACCCAGAGCGGCAGCATTACGTCGTCGATCCAGTCGTTTTTACGGGCGATGATATCCGTTCGTGAGCGCTGGAATAACGTAACGTGGCGCACCATTGATGTTCTTGAGCACATCAATCAAAAACTTCAGCAAATCAGCCCCAATCAAAACCCAAACGATATTCAGAATACGCTGAATGATTTACAGAGCAACCTGTTTACATTCTACGGTATCGTTAACGAGTCGATTCCGCGTAATCACGGCTATTATCTGTTTGAGACGGGGAAATTGATCGAGCGTATTCTCTCAAAAATCACCATACTACGTTCCATCTTCAGCATCAAAACGGAGCCATTCATCGAGAACGAATTGATGGAAATCGTGCTGATGAACCATTTTGCGCTGTCGCACTATCGATCTACGTATAAGACAAATTTTGAGAAAGAATACGTATTGGACATGATCCTGCTGGATCGACAGATTCCATCGTCGCTGTCGTATCTGCTCGATTCGCTGGACCATAGCATCAGTCAGCTACCCCAGGCATCGGAGCGATTGAGCAAAGCCAGAAAGGCTATTCTGGAAGCCGTTACGTGTATTAAACTTATCGACGTGGCCGACATCGCTACGGTAGAACCCAGCACGCAGGTTTACGAAAAACTGAGTATTGTTCTTTCGCACGTTTATGATTTAATCCTGTTGGTATCTGATTACACGACCAATCAATACTTTAACCATACGGCTACTCAACACTCCATAACCGAAACCATTGTCGATCTGGAAAATGACCTATAGATTACTGCATAAAACTCAGTACGATTACAGCGAGAACGTGAATAATTATCACGGATTAGCCTGCGTTATGCCTCAGAATACATCCCGCCAGATACGTAGTGATTTTTCCCTGACGATTTACCCCGTCCCCGACGAAATCTATACCCGCAAAGATTATTTCGACAATACGGTTCATTATTTCTCTATTCACAAGCCCCACAATAAGCTCGTTATTCTAGCCAAAAGCACACTCGAAACGCATCCGTCCCTTCACCCCGATTCGCCGATGACAAATAAGGCAGTCCGGGAAAAACTTCGTACCGATCCTTTGCTGAAAGATGCGCTCCTCGACTATATGCTCCCGAGTCAGTTTGTTCAGTGGGACGATGAAATCAGGCGTTTTAGCCTTGATTGCTTTGATGATCATGAGCCATTTTATGACAGTGCCCGGCTCCTGTGCCACAAAATTTTCAAGCAATTCACCTACGTTCCGGGCTTTACTACCATCCACACACCGCTAAAAACGGTGCTACGGGAAAAGAAAGGTGTTTGCCAGGATTTTTCGCACCTGGCCATTGCCTGCCTGCGTAGCATGGGCTTTGCCGCCCGCTACGTCAGCGGTTATCTCGAAACACAACCACTGCCCGGCAAGGAAAAGTTACAGGGTTCCGATGCCACCCACGCCTGGGTGTCGGTCTACGTACCGAAAGTGGGCTGGTGCGATTTCGACCCAACCAATGACCTTGTCCCGCAGGAACAGCACATTACGACGGCCTGGGGACGCGATTTCGGGGATGTATCGCCGTTGAAGGGGATCATTTTCAGTACCGGCAAGCATACGTTCCGGGTGGAAGTCGATGTGATACCAATCTAACGATCAACGACTTACCTGCTCAACGACTTTTATTTTTCCTGATACATGTAAGGGAAGATAAAAATTCATGCCGGTTTGCTGTTGAATATCGAGCAAGGCATTCGTGGTTTCTATACTACTCAGCCCCATTGCCTGCCTTACTTGATTCGCCCTGTCACGCTCCTGACCGGACAGTGTTGATGCCAGATAACCGGCATGATTGTCTTTATGCGCACTTTTGATCGTAACATACCAGTTGTCAATCTTCGCGAAATCATAAGCTGATAACTGCCCTGATTTCACGGCATTCCATAAGCGAGGTCTGATAGATGGATACAAGGTGTCTTGTGCGGCATACGTCTCACTAATCGAATTATGATGGCTCAGAATTACGGATGCCCACGTATCGCTGCCAATCAATTTTTCACCAGGATAGCCGTGTCGGCTTATGATCTGTTTTAGGTCGGCCAATTGCCGTTCACTATGAGGAGCAAACCGGTTTTGGGCGTATCTGTTCTGGCCATTTGCACTAAACCGAAACAAAGCCCCTAACGCTTTACGCTGATCCTTGCTAAACATTTTTTTGACAACCTTCCGAACCTCCAGATTCAGGTTTTTCTGATGTTCCTGCTCCAGCAAGGTATACTCTTTCTTCAGACTTTTCCATTGAGAATAGCTTTTCAGAGGCTCTAGAAACTTATTTTTTTGAATTGATTTCCAAGTCCATCCACTTAAGATACCCTTCTTAAGATAGTCAAAAGCTTTGTCAGGTTGACCCACTTGCAAAGCTAGTTGAGTAGCGGCCTGATAATCTCGCCGAAACACAAAGCGATACTGGTTGAACACATGCTCATAACCGGTTAAGGCTTCCTTATACTGCTTATTAGCAATTGCCAGCTGCGCCCTCGCTATTTGTTGATGATAGGCAATGTAGGTAGTGTCCCCAACGGAAGGCGATTGAGACTGACAATTGCTGTGTAGGGTTACAAGCAAGCAGAGATGTAGGAGAAGTTGATTCATAAGGCGAAAAGGTTATCAACTAAGTAACGCCTGAGAAAATCTCTCTGTATCGCTTTAAGATTCTTTAACGCGTGTCGACACTACGCCGTGTATTACAAGAGCTACGTTGAATTGGATTTGTCTTACTGGCAGAAAAATCAGTGGTGTACTGCCTAAACGACTAAAAAGCCGCGAAACCAAGGGTCATCGCGGCTTTTCTTTTCTCACTGAAAATGGAGACGTTAACGATTTATGATGCGGGATAGCCCTCAGCAATCATAAATCCGATTATGCTTTTTCTTCGTCGGTATCAGTGGTCGAAACCTCGGCGGTTTCTTCCGGAGCGGCTTCCGCTGACTCTTCGGCTTTGGCTTCGAAAATTTCGGGCGCGTGCTGCCGGAGAATACCGTACCAAACAATTAGTTTTTTAATATCAGCTGGCCGAACACGCTCCCGATCATACTCAGGAACAACCTCGCCCATGAAATCGGCCAGTTCGCTGTTGGAGCCTTTCGGATCAACAGTCAGCGTTTCGCCATATTTGTCATTAATTGCCAACAACACATCAGCTAGCGGAACCGACTGGTCAGCCGTATCGACATAAATCGAGATGTCGTTCAGCACCGATACCCGAGCCGTTGGCCCCATCATTGTTTTCGCCTTTTTATCGTCAAGGGTTTCAACAATAACGCCGTTCCGGCTGGGTTTAAGAATCCGAAACAGACCGCTATGACCGGCAATGTTGGCAATTTGTTTTAATGCTTCCATAGAGACTTTGTAAAATGGTAACGCCCGTTTTGGCCGACGTATTGCCTTTTTTAATGAATGATTAATACGTAAATACTCCGTTTACCTGGCCAAGACCAAAGCGTTTACTTCTTCTTGTACGCCTGATTCAGCGGCCGAATGAAGGAAAGAATCTCTTCTCGTCCCGCAGCCGTAACGGCCGACGTAACAAAAATCTGCGGAGCTTCTTCCCAATATTCCAGCAATTTAGCTCGGTACGTATCCAGGGTTGCCTGTAGCTTTGCTGGCCCCAGTTTTTCCGTTTTTGTAAAAACGATTACGAACGGAAGCCCTTTTTCTCCCAGATTGTACATAAAATCCAGGTCAATTTTTTGTGGTTCAATCCGGGAATCGACCAGCACAAAAATACACAATAGATTGGGGCGCCCCGTCAGATAGCCATCGATCAGCGCGGCAAACTTTTCCCGGTCGGTTTTGCTGACCTGGGCATAGCCGTAACCCGGCAAATCGACCAGATACCATTCATTATCGATCACAAAGTGATTGATAAGTTGCGTTTTACCGGGTTTGCCCGAAATTTTGGCCAACGATGTTCGTCCCGTCAGCATATTAATAAGCGACGATTTCCCTACGTTCGAACGACCAATAAATGCGTATTCTGGTCGATCAGGTTTAGGGCATTTGGCCGGATCGGAGTTACTAACAAAAAACTCGGCTTGTTTAACTGGCATAAGCGTTGGAACTAAATCGGGTGCAAAGGTCGGAAAGATTAAGGAAAATGGCACACTGTTTGCCTTTTGAGAAAGTGCCTATTAATTTGCTTATTCAAAGGCCCGGCAGAAACGAAAATGATCTTCCGGTACGTTATTCATCCGAAACTCAGTAAATAAACCGGTGTTTCCGGTCCGAGCGCATGAAAAAAGTTATTTGGTTCCTGACTATCCTATTCGTTGGATTCGGTTATTCGGCCACGCAGGCTGTTCCTCATGGCGGCACTAAACCAGCCGTCAAAGAAGCTCCAGAAGGCATTCAGTTCACAGAAGCGGCCTGGAAAGACATTCTGAAAAAAGCGAAGGCAGAAAACAAGGTCATATTTCTGGATGCCTATGCCAGCTGGTGCGGCCCCTGCAAACTGCTTCAGAAAAATGTATTCACGAAGAAAGCCGTTGGCGATCTCTACAACACCAAGTTCATCAACGTAAAAATGGATATGGAAAAAGGCGAAGGCCCTGCCCTGTCGCAGGTATATCCGCTGGAAGCTTATCCAACACTGCTCTACATTGATGGCAATGGTAAGGTTCTGAAAAAGGTGGTTGGTCTGCAAACTCCCGAAAACCTAATCGCTATCGGTAAAAGCGTTAAATAGTCCGTCGGCTGGACGTTCACGTCCGGGATACGTCAGCCACTTATTTGTTCTTGATAGTAGTCGACTCAAACGGGTCGACTATTTTTTTGTCTGCTAGTTGAATGAACTGCCCTCTTGCCACGATTACGATGAGGCCGCTGATCCCCAAAACGATTGCCGCTACTATCATCTGAGCAGTCAAAGAATGACGTAATACGTTCAGTACGGCCAGATTGATGAGCAGTTGAAGGAGTGCGTACACCAACGAAACACGCAGGTGACTCCATCCAGCCCGATGAACCAATAGCTGAAATAGATGAAGCCGATGAGCCTGAAGAACCGGCTGCCGGAGATAGAACCGATGACTAATCGTTGAAACGGTATCGACCCCATAAAGAGTCAATAGCAAAATAGGCAGCAAGCTGTGCGTCAGGAGTATAAGTTGCGTGCAGGCAGTCAAAACAATGAACCCGATTGCGATACTACCCACATCGCCCGCAAAACAAATGGCCTTCCGCCGGGCATTGAAAATGCTAAAAACCAACACAGACATGAATGTAAACGGCAGTAACGAATCGACGAAAAACGAGTCGGCCCGGTATGCCGACAAACCGTACCAGAATGTTCCTATGGTAACAAGGCTATAAAATGCGGTCATACCATTAAGACCATCCATAAAATTATAGGCATTGATAATACTCACCCCTACCAACAGGGCTAGTGCTACCAGCCAAACGCTGCCGGTCAACAGCGTTGATGGGATGACGATTCCATACAGCAGCATAGCTACGGCCATCATCTGGATCAAAACCCTAACCCATATCGGCACGAACGACACGTCGTCCCAAAAGCTGACGGCCGCTACGCAAGTTAACCCCATAAAAACCCAGGCATAAGGGAATCCAGTATAGGCGAAGGCAATCGCAGACGCCAGCCAGCAGATAACCCCTCCCCCACGAATAACCCGTTGATCGGTATGGGCGCTACGTTCGTTTGGTTTGTCGACAATACCCATACGGCGTGCTATTCGCAGGTAAATCAACTCCGCTATTATCAATCCAATAGTCAGTGCTACGTAATACGTTACGTTCATCGAAAACAATCGAGTACAGGACGCGGCTTCCAGCCCAAAGCCTGGCGGGCGGCATCATCTGAAAAGGTTA
>NZ_JAAFZH010000031.1 GCF_010435915.1 Spirosoma terrae
TTATCAATTGTTAATGATGGCATATACAACCAAGTAACGAATTGGCTCATTATCCCCTATTACGAATGATTCTTACAAGTCCAGTAAAGCTTTTTATGCCTATAACCAATCCAGAAGAATTGGCCATGCCTCACAAATCACGCTTCTAACCGAACCGAACAGCCTGTTTCCTGTGTTTTGAAAACACAGTCTATATCAGCGTTTTCATTAGTCTAGCTTCTATTTTTTATTTTTCATGCAGCCAGCCCTAGCAACTCCTCTCGATATACAGAACATTCGCCGTGACTTCCCCATCCTCGATCAGGAAGTAAACGGTCGGCCATTAGTCTATTTCGACAACGCTGCTACCAATCAGAAGCCGTTACTAGTTATTGATGCCCTGACCCGTTATTATGAAGGCTATAATGCTAATATTCACCGGGGTATTCACCACCTTGCGGAACAGGCAACAGCCGCTTTCGAAGCATCGCGCCGGGCTTTTCAGGAATTTTTGAACGCCAAACACTGGCAGGAGATCATCTTCACTTACGGTACAACGGATGGCATCAATCTGGTTGCCAAAACCTATGGTCGCCATTTTTTGACAGCGGGTGATGAAATCATTATTTCTACGCTGGAACACCATTCCAATATCGTTCCCTGGCAAATGTTATGTGAGGAAAAGGGCTGCATACTGAAAGTTATTCCCGTTGATGACAATGGCGATCTGCTACTGGACGAATACGAAAAGCTGCTATCGGAACGTACCAAATTCGTTTCCTGCGTACACGTATCGAACGCACTGGGTACTGTCAACCCGGTTAAGACTATCATCGAGAAAGCACATGAGGTTGGGGCGGTTGTCTTGATTGATGGCGCACAGGCCAGTTCACACCTGGAGCTGGATGTGCAGGCACTGGATGCTGATTTCTACGTATTGTCGGCTCACAAATTATACGGCCCAACAGGCATGGGCGTTTTGTACGGCAAAAAAGAACTCCTGGATTCGATGCCGCCGTTTCGGGGTGGCGGAGAAATGATTAAGGAAGTTACGTTTGCCAAAACTACCTACGCCGATCTGCCTTACAAGTTCGAAGCCGGTACGCCTAATATTGCCGACGTAGTGGCCGTTAAAGCGGCCCTCGACTATATGGCCAGCCTGGGAAAAGAAGCTATCGCAGCCCACGAAAACGATTTGCTTCGGTACGCTACAGAGCAGCTTCTGGAATTAGATGGACTACGTATCATAGGGCAGGCCAGAGAAAAAATTGGTGTTATATCCTTTATTATGGAGGGCATTCACCATCAGGATATTGGCGTCATTCTGGACCAGCAGGGTATAGCGGTTCGGACGGGGCACCATTGCACGCAGCCGCTCATGCAACGTTTCGGTATCGCCGGAACTACGCGGGCCTCGTTTGCGGTTTATAACACCAGAGATGAGGTCGACCGGCTTATTCAGGGGCTACGCCGAGTGCAGAAAATGATGTTGTAGCTTACTTAACTAGTAACAACATGGAAACAGGAGAGATTCTTTTGGATAAAAGTCAAGTGCTTGCCAGTTTAAACGAATTGCCCGACAGGGTATCTTCGGAGGATTTAATTGAACGTATTCTGTTTATAAAACTCATAGAAAGCCGATTGCAGGAAACCAAACTCGTTCCACACTCACAGGTTATGCAGGAACTGAAAGAGCTGAAAGAACAAAAGCTAGCAGCGATAAATCAGAAGCATGATTAACTGGAAAGAGCCTGCTCGTGAAGAAGTACGACACGCTTATGCTTATCTGCTCGACTTATCTATGCTGGCCGCCGATGAATGGATGACTCAGTTAGAAAAGAAACTAAACCTGATTGAACAATTTCCGGGTATGGGTCGAATGGTCCCTGATTACAATGTTTCCTTTATTCGGGAAGTATTTGTTGGTAGCTATCGGTTGGTATATAGCACTCAAGACGAAACTCCTGTAATTCTTGCCCTCAGACCAATGAGTAAGCCCCTTGGTAAACTTTAAGCATGACAATCAACGAAAAACAAGACGAGATTATTGACGAGTTCGACTTGTTCGAAGATCAGCTCGACAAGACGCAATACATTATTGATTTAGGCAAAAAGCTACCTCCAATGCCTGAATCGGCCAAAACTGACGAAAATCGAATTGTAGGCTGTCAATCGAAGGTATGGGTCGATGCCGAATTTAAAGAGGATAAGCTTTACTTCCATGGCGATAGCGAACCCACCGCTCAGATTTCTAAAGGACTGGTTAGCCTATTGATCCGTGTATTATCAGGAGAAAAACCAGAAGACATCGCCAACGCCGATCTGTATTTTATTCCACGAGTTGGCATGGGCAATCTGATTACCTCGTTGCGTGCCGGAGGACTGGCTTCCATGATTGAACGAATGAAAGCATATGGTCGGGCTTACTCGAATCAAACCGTCTAACTTAATCACTCAATAACGTCTCTTTACCATGACGGACGAAGAACTCAAAGAACAAGTCGTATTAGCTCTTAAAGCGGTATATGACCCCGAAATTCCAGTGGACGTATACGAACTGGGCCTCATTTACGACATCAAAATATTTCCGGTCAATAACGTCTATATTTTAATGACGCTGACCTCACCATCCTGCCCTTCTGCTGGTTCTATTCCGAGCGAAATCGAAGAAAAAGTCCGGGCCATTGAAGGCGTCAACGATGTGAGCGTTGAGTTGACGTTCGATCCGCCCTACTCTACGGAGCTAATGTCGGAAGTAGCTAAACTCGAACTCGGCTTTATGTAATGTAGAATTAGTACTAAAAAATCGTAAACTATAAACTGTCAATTATGTATCCTCCTCATTTGCTTGTCCCGATGCGGGAAGACCTGACCAGTGTTGGGTTTGAAGAACTTACCACCGCTGAGGACGTGGTAAACACGATGGAAAATGCTGAAGGTACCACGTTGGTTGTGGTAAATTCGGTATGTGGTTGTGCTGCAGGTGCTGCTCGCCCAGGCGTAAAAGCAGCTCTAGCAGCTAGTGCTGTCAAGCCAGACAAAATGGTGACAGTATTCGCTGGTGGCGATCTGGAAGCAACTGCTAAAATGCGGGAATATCTGCTTCCTTACCCTCCATCTTCGCCTGCAATTGGCATTTTCAAAGATGGCGAACTAGTACATTTCATTGAGCGTCACCATATTGAAGGTCGTTCGGCCCAGATGATTGCTCAGCACCTTGAGATGGCGCTGGAAGAGTTTTGCTCACCCGCAAACGCCTAATTTCTGTTTAAATCAACTGAAAAAGCCTGGCTATTTGGCCAGGCTTTTTCAGTTTTAGTGCCCTGCCGTTATCGCTAATACACAAAACAGATCGACCACCCACAAACCGGCAGGCACTTCGTGGCTCTTCCCTACCGCTATTTTTATAACAGTCCAGGACAGAAAACCCCATATTAATCCCTGCGTAATAGAGTAACTGAACGGAATCAATGCTAAAGCCAGGAAAGCGGGCAATGCATCGTCCAGTTTGCCCCACTCAATACGTGTCACGGGCTTCATCATAAAAGCGCCAACCAATACTAAAGCCGGAGCCGTCGCTATAGCCGGAATCACAGATAGTAAAGGCGAGAGAAACAGAAATGGCAGGAAACAACAACCGGCCACAATGGCGGTCAAACCAGTACGTCCTCCCTGTGCAATACCGACCGCCGATTCAATATAGGCCGTACCAGGGCTAGTCCCTAGAATTCCCGCCAGTGTTGTTGACACAGCATCTGTCAGTAACGAACGATTCAGATTCCGTGGTTGTCCATCCGCATCCTGCAAACCACCCGCTTCTGCTACCCCCACAAACGTAGAAAGACTGTCGAACAGATCCGTAAAAGCAAAGGCAAAAATGACAGGCCATAGCGACCAGGATAGCGAGTTTACAAAATCAAGTTTACCAATCAGCGAAAAGTCGGGAGCAGCCCAAATCCCCTGCATATTGACCAGCGTTTTCTGACCGAAATTAATCGCTGACGCATCGCCCCAATACCGACCAATAGGCCACGCCAGCAACGTAGTGAGTATAATGCCGATAATGATTGCCCCCGGCACATCCCGAACAACCAGTATACTGGTCATAAACAGACCGGCGATAAACGTCAGAATGATGGGATCGGTCAAATGCGCGACCCCTACCAACGTAGCAGGGTTTGCCACAATAAACCGGGCGTTTTCAAAGCCAATTAACGTAATGAATAGCCCAATACCCGCCGAAACGGCGTAACGGATCGGCAACGGAATAATCCGGACAATAGCCGATCGAACGTTTAGCAGCGACAATAAGAGAAACAAAATGCCAGCCCAGAACACAGCCCCTAAGGCAATTTCGGGTTTTAAGCCCATACCCTTCACCGCTGTAAACGTAAAGAACGCATTCAGCCCCATACCGGGCGCCACTACAATGGGATTCCGGGCATACAAGCCCATCATCAGGCTGCAAAAAAAGGAAAGTAATACGGTAGCCGTCAGCACACCACTAAATGGTAAACCCGCCTGGCTCAAAATGGAGGGATTAACCACAATAATATACATCGTTGCCAGAAAGGTAGAAATACCGGCAAGAACTTCAGTTCGACGAGACGTAATAAGCGTATAGTTTTGAGACATTCGATTTTCACAGGTTGGCATTCATTGCTGAACATACAATGATTCGCGTAGAATGGCAATTAATAAGACTTAACCGACCTATTGTCGAACCCACGAAGGATTCAGCATATTATTTTACGAATAATGAATTATACAAAATATAACCACAAGCTATAAGCCTTGTAAAGAATGAATTATTTTGCTACGTTGACCAATATTACAATCGAAAACCTATGAAGAAAAGTCTCCGATGTGCTCTCGCCTGCTTTTATATTTTTTGCACGCTTCTATCGGTTGCTCAGCCGTCGGACGTATTACTCGGTAAGATACGACAGTTGGCTTATCAGGATTCGGCTCGCTTGGTAAGCGTCTATCAGGATTTACACACGCATCCCGAGCTTGGCTTTATGGAAAAGCGTACAGCCGAGATAGTCAGTGAAGAGCTTAAACAGCTAGGCTATCAGGTTTTCACGGGTATTGGTAAAACGGGCGTCGTTGGTATTTTAAAAAATGGCGATGGACCAACAGTGATGTTCCGCGCCGATATGGACGCCTTGCCCGTCAAGGAAACAACCGGCTTGTCGTATGCCAGCACGGCAACCGTAAAACTCGCCGATGGCAATGAAGTACCAACTATGCACGCCTGTGGGCACGACGCCCATACGACCTGGCTGCTCGGCATTGCCAAACTGATGAAGACCCTGCAACAGGATTGGAAGGGCACACTGGTCCTGGTTGCTCAACCCGCCGAAGAACCCATTATGGGGGCCCGTGCCATGCGGGAAGACCCTGCTTTCATCAAAAATGTACCGCTACCCGATTATTTACTGGCCATGCACACAGGCCCATTTCCAACCGGCATGGTTTTTAACGTACCCGGCACACGCATGGCCGGGACCGATCAGTTAGACGTTACGTTCCGGGGAATTGGCGGTCATGGTTCATCACCTCAATCGGCTAAAGATCCGATTATTATGGCCAGCGAAGCCATCCTGCAATACCAGACAATCATTAGCCGGAGTAACGATCCGCAAACTCCGGCCGTATTGACGGTTGGGTCGGTTCAGGCGGGCCAGGATAATAACGTAATACCGGCCGAAGCATTAGTGAAAATAAATTTCCGGTGGTTCAAGCCCGAAACCCGAAAAATGCTTTACGATGGCGTTAGTCGGATCGACAGCGGGATCGCCGTCAGCAATGGTTTACCGATGGGCTTGTATCCTATTATGAAGCGAAAAGGATATTCCTTTCCCGTTGTTAATGATTCGGCGCTGGTCAGCAAAGTAAATACTACGTTGCAACGAGTAGTTAAGAAAGGTAGCTTAATTTCTTCCGGCATCCCGGCTGCTATGGGTTCCGAAGATTTTCACCATCTGGTTCTGGATAACAAGAAATCGGTATACGACTTTATTTTCATCGGGACGGCCCCTATGGATAAAGTAATAGCCGCCCGAAAAGAAGGAAAGCAAGCGCCCTTTTCGAACCATAATGGCAACTATATGGTCGATCTGGCCGGTATTCCCTGGGGCGTTCAGATTGGTACGGATGCGCTGTTGGGCGTTTTGAAAACAAAATAATTCTGATCGATATGCCATGTCTTCAAGACATGGCATATCTAAACTTATAGTAAACTTCCAGCAGCCTGATCCACCCAAACATTTGCGTTGGGACGGGTTTGGATGATGCTCGCTGGAACCTGCTCCGTAATGGGTCCGGTTAGGGCTTCACGTAGCATCGGAGCTTTTTTATCGCCACTAACCAGCAGCACTACGTTACGTGCTTCGGCCAAATGGCGCAAGCCAATCGTAATGCCTTGTGTCAGCAAGGTTTCTGTTTCAAAATATTTTTGGCCTACGGTTTTGGTACTTTCGGCCAACTCAACCACATGACAGCCCAGGTTGAAGGGCGTACCCGGTTCATTCAGCGCGATGTGACCATTCATTCCCATACCAACCAGCAACAGATCCAACCCACCTTTCGACCGGATCACAGCATCGATACGTTTGCACTCGCTGGCAAGATCATCTGCTTTAGCATTAAAAACATGGATCTGATCGGGACGTAGGTTGAGCGGCTTAAACAGGTCACGGTAGACGTAGTATGAACAGCTCCCAGCATCTTCAGGCCCAAAACCAACCCATTCATCCAAGCCCACAAATGTACACCGGCTGATATCTACTTTTCCGGCCTGCACCAGAGCTACAAATCGATGATACGTCTCAATGGGTGTGTCGCCCGATGCCAGACAGAGTAGCGCATCTGGTTTTTTGGTGATGATACTGGCGATATACTCAGCTGTATGTTGTGAAAGTGCACTATAATCAGAAAACTTCTTGAGATTCATAAATAGGTTTAGGACGTTCTGTTGAAAGATAAAGCAAATCCAGTGGCCCTCCTACCGTAAAACGCCAAACTCACGCAGCTTATCGATCTCTTAGGCGCGAACGCAACTTTCTCCGCCGGAGCGGAAAGCCTGATGGCAGGTCGGCTACCGACACAGGTTGGGGGTTGGAAACCGGTTCGGGAAGGGCTGGCTCGCCTTTCTGCCCTTGCTTCACCGACTTTATTCGGGATTTTTGCTGATGGCCACCTAATCGGCGAGCAGGTGGCCGATAAAAACCGTTGGCCGGTTTATCAACACTCCATTGATCGGGCTACGGACAGCGTAACGTCGAACTTTCCCGGTTATTTGCCCGTGTACAAACAACGGACTGACAAACAGCCACCATAAGAGTACATAACGCATGTTGTAGATCGTAGAAAGATGCCGTAATTTTGCGGCTCGTTTACAGAAATTATGCAACTACAAGACCGCAACTATCAGATTCAGGGCGTCGACGTACTGGCCATTGCCGATCAATTCGGTTTACCATTGTACGTATACGATGCTGACAAAATTATCGAAAAAATTGGCTTGCTCCGGTCGTCTTTCGCCGGTGTCAACCTGAAGATAAAGTATGCGGCTAAAGCCTTAACGAACATTTCGATCTTAAAGTTGATGCGTCAGCAAGGCGTTGAGATGGATTCGGTATCGGTAAACGAAGCACGAATGGGTATGCTGGCAGGTTTTGAACCCAGCCAGATCATGTTTACGCCCAGTGGTGTATCATTCGATGAAATTCGGGAAGCAATTGACCTGGGGCTACAGCTCAATGTAGACAGCTTATCCCTACTGGAATGGGTTGGTCAACACTACGGCTCATCAGTTCCGGTAAGTATTCGTATCAATCCGCACATTTCTGAAGGCGGAAACATAAAAATTTCGACCGGCCACGCTGATTCCAAATTTGGCATTTCGATTTTGCAACGCCCCGACATTCGCGCTATAGTCGAGAAATACCAGATTGCCGTTGTTGGTCTGCACATTCATACCGGATCGGATTTCAAAAACGCCGACGCTTTTTTGCGGGGAGCAGACGTCCTGTTCGATTTAGCCAGCGATTATCCAAACCTGAAATTTATCGATTTCGGTAGTGGCTTTAAAGTTGCCTACAAAGAAGGTGATCATATTACCGACGTAGCGGATCTGGGCCGTAAAGTTTCCGCAGCGTTCCAGGGTTTCTGTCAGCAATATGGCCGGGAGCTGGAGCTATGGTTCGAACCGGGCAAATTTCTGGTCAGCGAAAGCGGCCATTTGTTGGTACAGACGAATATTGTTAAAGAAAACCTAACCAGAACCTTCGTGGCGGTAGACTCAGGACTGAACCATCTGATTCGGCCAATGATGTACGACGCTTACCATGACATAAAGAACGTTTCGAACCCCTCGGGAGATACGAAAACGTATACAGTTGTCGGCTACATCTGCGAAACGGATACGTTTGCCACCGATCGGCCTTTGCCCGAAGTGCGGCCCGGCGATGTGTTATCGTTTGAAAATGCCGGAGCGTATGGTTTTAGCATGGCTTCGAACTACAACGCCCGCTTCCGTCCGGCCGAAGTACTGGTATATGATGGTGCGCCCTATCTGATCCGTCAGCGCGAAACGTTCGACGATCTGCTACGTGGTCAGGTTGATGTACCTGTATTGAATTCAGAAATAATTGAGCAACAAGTATAGTTTATGGTTTATTGTTCGGCGTTGACTAGATGAACTGAACGTAGCAGACCGTCGATCAACAACAATAAACCAGAACCCACAAACCATAAATCGAAATGGGAAGAGCGTTTGAATACCGGAAAGCGCGTAAGATGAAACGATGGGGGCAAATGGCCAAGACCTTTACCCGCATCGGAAAAGATATTGTTATTGCCGTTAAAAACGGTGGTCCAGACCCAGATACAAATGGACGTCTTCGGGCTATTATCCAAAATGCCAAAGCGGCTAACATGCCGAAAGATAACGTCGATCGGGCAATCAAAAAGGCATCATCGAAGGAGCAGGAGGATTACAAAGAAATCGTCTATGAGGCCTACGCACCACATGGCATTGCACTCGTAATCGAAACGGCAACGGATAACCATAACCGTACAGTAGCGAACGTTCGTAGCTATCTGAATAAACTGGGCGGAAGCCTCGGTACGCAGGGAATGCTCGATTTCCTGTTTGACCGGAAATCGGTCTTCCGGATTCCGGCCGAAGGCATTGATCAGGAAGAGCTTGAACTTGAACTAATTGATGTTGGTGGTGACGAGATTGAGTTCGATGACGAACTGGACCAATTTGTGATTTACGGCGAATTCACGGCTTTCGGGGCTATCCAGAAATTCCTGGAAGAAAAAGGCTACGAAATCAAACAGGCCGAATTTGAGCGTATTCCTAACGACTACAAGGAATTAACCGACGAGCAGGTAGCCGACGTTGAAAAACTCATCGAACGTATCGAAGAGGACGACGACGTACAAACGGTCTACCATAATATGAAGTAATAAGGTTTTTGCGTTTATGGTTTGTTGTTTATGGTTCTACGGAGTCACCATAAACAACAAACCATAAACCTAACTAGCGCATGCTGACGCCTTCCCGCAGAATCTGCACCCAGCCCTTCAGGACCTGTGTGGCCGCATTCCGATCCAGCACCGCGTACCGAACCGTCACCTGATAGTAGTACAGCCCACTCGGCAGATCGCTGCCCGAACTGCTCTTGCCATCCCAGCTTAGACCACGGCTGCTTCCCTCATACACCTTGCTGCCATTGCGGTTGTAGACAATCAGATCTACCTGCTCCACAAACCGAGGACAACGTAACGGCGCAAACACATCGTTCTTGCCGTCACTGTTGGGAGTGAACACATTAGGCAACACAAACAACGGACACGCGTCATTGCAGACCCGGTTGGAGGGTAAGCTTTCGACGCCCGACCGACTCACAGCCGTGACGTAGTAACAGCCTGCTACGGTGGTCAGATTCGTATGATCGAAGCTCGTGGTCGGCGCCGGAATGCTGACCAGTTCAGTG
>NZ_JAAFZH010000032.1 GCF_010435915.1 Spirosoma terrae
GGCCCCCCAAAGATTATTTGGAAACCCACCCAGTATCAGGCAATTAGACAGAAATAAAAATTTAAACTTTTTTCAGCAGGTGGTTTTTCTTTCCTTTTGACACTAGAATATAGCGTCCTTGAAGCCATTCCAGGTCCAGAGAAGCAGCCGGGTCCGACACTTTCGTCTTGTTCAGACTAACTGCATTTTGGGTAATAGCTCTGCGTGCTTCTCCTTTTGATGCATACACTTCTCCTTTACTCGCTACCGATAGTAAGTCCGTAATATCTTTACATCCGGCCAGCTCTTCGTCTGTTACCATCGTCTGGGGCACTCCTTCGAAAATAACGTCAAACTCGTCAGCCTGAATTGATCGTAGTGTTTCGAGGGTAACTTTGCCAAACAAAACTTCAGAAGCCTTTACCGCCAGATCATATCCTGCCTGAGAGTGTACTCGAATGGTTACGTCCTGGGCGATTGCTTTCTGTAGTATGCGTAAATGTGGAGCTTCGGCATGCTGACGTTCTAATTCCTCAATTTCTTCCTGCGATAACAGAGTAAATACACGAATCAATCTTGGACAATCGGCGTCCGTCGCATTTAGCCAGAATTGGTAAAACTGATAGGGTGATGTCATCGCTGGATCGAGCCATACGTTACCACCGGCCGACTTCCCAAATTTCGTTCCGTCGGCTTTCGTGATTAAAGGCGTTGTCAGGGCATAGGCCAGATGCTCTTCGGAATGCTCTGTGCCTCCGCCTGCTTTACGTCTGATCAGTTCGGTCCCCGTCGTAATATTCCCCCACTGATCCGACCCGCCCATCTGCAGGCGAACGCCTTTGTTTTTGTAAAGCCAGTAGAAATCATACCCCTGAAGTAGTTGGTACGAAAATTCCATAAACGACAAACCCGTTTCCAGCCGCTTCTTCACGGAATCTTTCGCCACCATATAATTAACGGTAATATGCTGGCCAGCTTCCCGCAAAAACTCTAGAAAGGTAATTCCTTTAAACCAGTCGTAGTTGTTAACCATTTCGGCAGCGTTATCGCCTGAATCAAAGTTCAGGAATCGAGCCAGCTGTGCCCGAATGCCTTCCTGGTTTCGACGTAACGTTTCCTCGGATAGATAATCGCGCTCAGTAGAACGACCAGATGGATCACCAATCATGCCCGTTGCTCCTCCTACCAAGGCGAATGGCTTATGACCGGCCCGCTGAAGATGGACCAATAACATAATAGTTGCCAGGTTGCCAATATGGAGCGATGCCGCTGTGGGATCAAAGCCAATATAGCCCGCTGTCATTTCTTTCTGGAGTTGCTCTTCAGTTCCAGGGGTCATGTCGTGCAACATACCCCGCCAGCGGAGTTCGTCAATGAAATTCATACTAGTTAAGACTGAGTGAAACCGGATCGACGGCTTACTATCACGTAATAAGATTACAAATGTATATAGTTTATGGCAGAAGCAGCGATGAGTCGCCGTAGCTTAGAAAACGATAATCGTTGTCGAGCGCTTCCTCATATACCCGTTTCCAATCGTTACCAATTAATGCTGCGATCAACAAGATTAACGTAGAACCAGGCTGGTGGAAATTCGTAACGATACCTTTACAAAGCTTAAACTGGTAACCGGGCGTAATATAGATACCTGTATGGGCTACTACGGAATCCAGTTTGTTGTCAATCAGATAATGCAGCACGCTACGTAGTGATTCCTCAACCAGAGGCTGCTCATCCGGAGAAAGTTGGTAGGCAAAGTGCTGGTCGAGCGAAAAAGGATCAGGCTGATTATGTAGTACTTTCACCCCCATCCAGTACAAACTTTCCAGCGCCCGCATCGACGTAGTACCAACGGCTATAATATTATTGATATGATTCAGCAAATTCCGTAGGTTTTCCTGGGTATAGATTACCTGCTCGGTGTGCATGTGATGCTGGCGAACATCGGCCGTTTTAATGGGCTGAAAAGTACCAGCCCCAACGTGCAATGTCAGATAATCATGAGCAACGTTACGTTTCGCAAGGTTGTCAAATACAGTCGATGTAAAATGCAGTCCAGCGGTGGGGGCCGCTACGGCTCCCTCCTGTCTGGAATAAATCGTCTGATACGTTTCCCGGTCAGCCGCCGTCGATTCGCGTTTCAGATAAGGTGGCAGTGGTATCTCACCAGCCGCCTGAATTATCTGGGCAAACGGGAGATTGGCCGGTTGCCAGCTTAGCCGAATAACCGATTGTTCATAGTCATACCAATCGGCTTTTAGCAAAACAGGTCCGTTCGACGTAGCAAGCGTTGTTTCGAGGGTTTCCGACGCCTTCCAGCGTTTTCGGTTACCCACCATTCCCTGCCAGATTGCCTCGCCAGTCTTCTCCATAGCCATACTAATAGGCTGTGTGCTCGGAACTGGAGTCAGCAGAAATAGCTCAATCAGCGCCCCGGTTGGTTTGGTAAAGTGAAGTCGGGCGGGAATTACTTTTGTATTATTAAAAACAAGGTAACTAGTCGCAGACAGTAGAGCCGGCAGATCTGAGAACCGTTTATGGCTGATTTCCCCATGCCGATAAACCAGTAACCTGGACGTATCACGCTGGGGTAATGGAAACCGCGCAATACGTTCATCCGGCAAATTGTATTGAAACTCGCTCAATAGTAATTCACTTGGCTCAGTCATCGTTACTCGGTTTCATGAACAAACGAATTGGCAAAGCGGCAATGACAACAATCAGGATAACCGTACTGACGGGCAGCAACCAGGCATAATCCAGGGCCTGAATCGGACGGTCCGAACGATTCAGCAACGACAAAACAAATAAACCCAATGCCAGAATGGTATTGATAGCAGCCATGAGCGCCGAAAACCAATTGGTAAAGATCTCGTTTAGCTGAGAACGATGCGATACCCACATGTCGGGATTGGGAACCGGAATTTTAGCGGTCGGCACTTTCAGAAATAACCGGGATATGGCATTGATGAGCGTGTTGTTAAGAATGAAAATAAGAACAGCTACATAAAAAATCGTTTCCCGCTCGATGGTTTGAATCGGATTGTTCTGCTCGTCAAAGCGAACAGCTACATCGCCAGGATAAGAAATATAACTAGTAAAAAGAGCAAACACCAGACCGAGAATGGACAGTATACGCCAGGTACGAACAAAAAAAGTACTTGCTTTCATTTAAATAAGCGACAGAGTGACGGATGACCCATACAATCAAGCCGTTAAAACAACATGCCTTGCATCAGGACTTAATCACTTTATGAAATTTACGGCTGACTTTTCAAATCAGGGCGCAAAGGTACGGCCTGAACGGGGGAATTCCGTTAGCTTAGCCAATTGTTGTCAAGTTTGGTTTAGAAGATTATATGAAGATTTACACAAAAACAGGCGATAGGGGACAAACAGCCCTGATTGGCGGCCGTCGAGTCAGCAAAGCCGACCTACGTATTGATGCCTATGGAACAATCGATGAACTCAACTCCTGGATTGGACTCGTGCGCGATCAATCCGTTAATAGCAGCCGTAAAGAGTTGCTCAAAGAAATTCAGGATAGGCTTTTTACCATTGGTGCGGAATTAGCCACTGATCCTGACAAGACATTAAAACGAGCCATGCCCGCTATTGTCCCCGACGATATTCTCTTACTGGAACAGGCAATGGATTCGATGGACGTAGCGCTACCAGAACTTCGGGCGTTTATTTTACCCGGTGGCCATCAATCCGTGTCTTTTTGCCACCTGGCACGTACCGTTTGCCGGCGGGCCGAACGATTGATTATTAAGCTAAACGAAGTAGTAGCCGTAGATGATTTGGTTATTCCGTACGTTAACCGATTATCTGATTACCTGTTTGTGCTGAGTCGCAAAATGGCGCAGGAATTAGAGACATCAGAAGTCGAATGGAAACCCAGAATAAACCACTAAAAAAAAGTTGTCAAGACAACTAAATTAACTCATTCTTATTTTTTAGCTTTGCCGTAGGTGGTATAAAAAGCCATCTAACTCATTAGCCAATACCCTGATTATGACGACAGACGTCCTGCAAATTGAATTGCGGAAAGCGGAACGCTCCCGGATTCAGGAGGTAGATTTTAATCATCTGCCTTTCGGAAAACATTTCTCGGACCACATGTTCGTGGCCGATTTTATAGATGGTCAGTGGCAGAATCAAATGATTGTGCCGTTCGACAATTTCACGCTCAGCCCAGCTCTGTCGTCGCTCCATTATGGTCAGTCGATTTTCGAAGGTATGAAAGCCTTCAAAAATGAAGCGGGTGAGGTAATGATGTTCCGGCCATACGCCAACTTTGAGCGGATGAACGAATCGGCTAAACGAATGTGTATGGCAACCCTGACCGAAGACGTGTTTATGGGCGGTCTGGAAGCACTGCTACGTGTCGATGCCGATTGGGTGCCCAACACGCCTGACAGCTCATTATATGTACGCCCCTATATGTTTGCTACCGATACGTATCTGGGCGTAGCACCTTCCAAAACGTATCGTTTCTGCATTTTCACCTGTCCGGTTGGGGCTTATTATTCCAACCCACCCAAGCTGAAAGTCGAAACAGACTATATCCGGTCGGCTCCGGGCGGTGTAGGCTATGCTAAATGTGCTGGAAACTACGCGGGATCGATGTATCCTACCCTACTGGCTCAGCAACAGGGGTATGATCAGTTGATCTGGACCGACGCCCGCGAGCACAAATACATTGAGGAGTCGGGCACCATGAATATTATGTTCATGCTAGATGGCAAGCTCGTAACGCCAGCTACCTCCGATTCGATTCTTAAAGGTGTTACGCGCGATTCGATATTGCAGATTGCGCGGAGCTGGGGCGTTACGGTAGAAGAACGTCTGGTGTCAATTGAGGAAGTCATCAACGGCATCGAAACGGGTCGACTGACCGAAGCGTTCGGCGCTGGTACGGCGGTCGGTTCTTCTCCTTACTCGCTGATTGGCTATCAGGGCAAAGATTATATGCTGCCTGAATTTGCACCTGAAGATTCCTTTGCGGTACGTGTCAGAAATTATCTATCCGATTTACGCACTGGCAAAATTGAGGATACGTTCGGCTGGATGCACAAAGTTTAGCCCTATCAAGTCCTATTGAAAGCCCTGGCATTTTCGGTTAGGGCTTTTTTATTGGCGCATCAGCTTCTGGCCGACCAGGCTATTGTTAACCACTATATACAGGAACGGCCACTCACATGAGTGGCCGTTCCTGTAGGATTGATTATTTTTTTTATTCTTTAACCAGTTTCAGAACCTGTTTCTGCGTATCGGTCATTATTTGTAAGAAATAAATACCGGCAGATCGCCCAACTGATAACGTAGCACGTTCAACCGAAGAAGCACGCTCTACGGTTTTTTCACTGACGCTACGTCCGCGGCTATCGATCGTCTGCAAATGCAGTTTCTGGCCGCTGGCACCCCGAATCTCTACTTCTACAGTCTCTGTAACGACCGGATTCCCCAGAATAACAGCCGACAATGATTCGCTATTCTCGCCCACACCTAATCGAGCAGGAGCGTTACAGGCAGCTAACCAGTTGTAGCTATAGGTCGATACCACACCTGACTGCTCCGCCTTCAAAGTGATGACCGGATTATCGGTGTACAGACGTAGCGTGTACGGACCAGGATTGGTTGTTGGTATACGCTCGTTAATGACCGAGAACGTAATGGTACTACCATTTGTACCGGTATAAACTGGCGTAAACGTTACGTTACGTTCACCTGCTGAAATCACTTCGCAGTAGTTAGTCGTCGCACTGGCGATAGCAAACGTACCACCCGGATTGGTGGTGCTCGACACAGGGCTCACCGTAATGGCAAAGCTGGTGCTGGCCGTCAGACTACCCGGATCCGTGGCCGTTACCGTAATGG
>NZ_JAAFZH010000033.1 GCF_010435915.1 Spirosoma terrae
GGTACGTTAGTAATTATTCCAATTATAGGAGGCTTTTTGCGCCATCAACGAGTAAATTGACCCTATCATTTCAATACACCATGGCCTATCGGTTGGTTAATTCAGTCAAACGAACTAATTATCACACTGACATCGTTAGCCGCCAGGTTTTGATGACTAAATCGGAGACTGGTCGTTTCTTCACTATTGTTGAGAGATGCCATTCGATTAAGCTTTAGTGAGATCGAACTATCGCCATAGTAATGACCAGCATATTGGTAGAATGACAAAACGATTGGTTAAAAAAAGTAATCCGCATATTGTTTACTGCAAAAGCCCCTCAAGCACGCTGTTAGGGATTGGTTGAGAAAGCATCAACTTGCGACTTGGATGGAGTGATAACCGGCCCATCCAAACGCGAATGTTGCTAACAGATCATAGATAACGTACTGAAGAAACTCCTTTAACCCTTTTTCGCTTTGAGGGATACAGTCAGCGTCATCATCGCTGTGTCATTGCGAGCGTATTTCAGCAGCACGGGCTGTCCCGCCACTTTGGCGGGCTTCGTAGCTTGCTTTCTGAACGTTTTTGTTTTTCTTGTCTTGACGTGCCCTGAAATCGAGTTTAGGGTAGAACACAATTGGTACTGAAACGCTTTATTTATTTTCAATCATACTTGTCAACGTACCCTAAAAAAACAAACTGATGGTTCTTGTGCCCCTTGTCTTGATGGGTAGGACTATGGCCGCTGCTAACTAACATCCTCGCCTTGCAATCATTTTTCGAATTGCATTGTTGACACGGTAACAGCCTTGCTGCGTGCGTGCTTACCGGCAGTCAAATGTCGTCATTGAAAATGATTGACTCCTCAGACAGGCTTTGGTCCAAGCCGCAATTAATGGAGCATCTGGAGCAGGTAGCCCTTCTGTTCGAATCCAAGATTTTCCAGTCTTCCGGTCCCATTACCTTGCAAAGCCAGCTCATCTGGATCGAGCTGATTCGAGGGGTTAGTGATTTGGTTCAGCAATCAGCCCTGGCTGGCAAGCGCATTTGTTTTACCGATGAGGTGAGCCCCCTGGATCAACACCAGGACATCACCGATCTGCTGGATGCGATGCGGCAGTCTGCCCACATCGTAGGGCCGCTCTCACCGGCTCAAGAGCAATTTACCTTTATCTCACCAGCTTTAAATCAGGTCAACGGAATTGGCTGGGGCCATTTTGCCAATGGTTTATTTTTCGCCTGTCCCCACCCAAACGAACGAGCTTTTTTCATAGGTCGAGATCGAGTTTATTTCTATCGCCATCTAATGCGCGCCTATCTGGAGGCCGGAAACCACCTGCTTTTAGTGACGATGTCAACCTAATCCCGCCCAAAGACAACTGGACTACTCTAAACGCAACTAGCTGAACGGGTAGAAACAAAGCTTCAACTAAAGCCCTACTCAAACTCTTAATCCTAGCCCTTTCATGGATGAGTTAAGCAATGAATTCAAAGCCCAATTTGAAAAGTATATCTTTTCAGTCATAAATTCCGTGATTGCTTCAGCTTCTCCCGAACTGCAAACCAAACTCATTAACCTCTTTAATAAGGTCAATGAGCGGAAGCAGGAGCAGGTTTCCTTACCCGATACGCCATCGCCTGAGCCATCAACAGAATGGCACCAAATACTGGCGAGACCAGTTGATTATCGGTCAATGGAAAGACAGCGGCTCATTATCTTAAACAAACAACAAATTGTTCAAATGAAGGCTCATATTTTCCGGCTTGAGTCGGCTATTGACCAAGTGGAGAAACGAGCGGCACAGAATCAAGCTAGATTTAGCTCAGAGATAACCCGGTTTCGAATACGAGCTATGGAGCAACATATACTCACTCAGATGAAAGAGCGTTTGGTCACAACTAACCAGAATTTGACTTGGAATGAGAACTTGTTGATTCGCCTACATCACCCAAACAAGTAAACTTCTGATCTCCATTTATAAGTAACAGATACTAGCCCATGTATATGACTTAGCTGCCGGCAACTCCTCCCACCTCGTCGTAAAGCGATAATTAAACTGTCCTGGGTCTATGAATTGATGGGTCAGACAATTGATTTCAAGTTGGAGTATTTTATGAGATTGAAACTTGTAGAATACCTGTCTGACACTTTAATTTCTGTCAACTCATTACAGTAGCATACGCCAGTCTCGTTACTAGTGATGACCGTGGACAAGATTAAATAAACATACCTGATCTTAACAAAGCTAGCGGAACGGGTAGATCAAAAGATCCACGCACTGGATAACTCAGCCTCCTACTCCTAAAACAAACTCTCTTCGACGACATGAGTTGCAGAGGCTTATTCGTCTGCGGCTGATTGAGAAGCATCGAGCCGTGCCATTTCTAAATCGATCCGTCGTTCCGCCGTCCGGAGCACTTCGTCCGTGAAGCGGTTTTGGGTCGCTAGTTCCAATAGAAGCGCCTGCTGGTACTGGCCCAGGGTTCGCTCGGCGACCCGCTGCTCATTCACCAGTGCATGATCGGTCACCAGTTCTGGCACCGAATCAGTCTGATACAATGTTGCACCGAGTTCATTCACTAAGCCCCGGTATCGCTGGATAAGTACTTGCTTAAGCGGCTCCGATAAGCTGACCGGAAAGCCGTTTTCCAGGTAGGCAAGCGAACGAGTAGCTAACAGAAATTCAAGCGCCTGATCCGCCCGCTTCAGCTCGCTATTGGGTTTTATTCCCAACAGTCGAATTAAGAGCGGTAAGGTCATTCCCTGCAACACTAGGGTAACCATTATAACGACAAACGATAAAAATAAAATCAGCGGGCGTTGAGGAAACAACTGACCGGTTGTCAGAGTAAGGGGAAGGGCCAGGGCGGTTGCCAGAGAAATAACCCCCCTCGTTCCCGTCCAGGCTACAATCAACAGGTTTCGCCAATCCACCTGGCTGGGTTGCTCGTCGGTATCCGAACCTGTTGGACTCGACCACCCCAGCAGATGTGGATAGTAGGCACTAACAAATACCCACAAAATGCGAATGAGGACGGTGACACCACTGATTACAACGCTATACAACACCAGCTCGTCTCGGGTGTACCCGTTCAGGTCCGCCATGATGGCCGGTAACTGCAGGCCAATCAGAATAAAGATGATTCCTTCTAGCAAAAAAATGAGGGTATCCCATATCGCCCTGGATTCCAGGCGGGCCTGGGGTGAAAACACTTCCGGTGCCCGGCGGGTAATCAGTAATCCGGCTGCGACGACGGCCAGAATGCCCGACATATGTACATGTTCAGCGGCTAAATAGGCAATATAAGGAGCCAGCAGAATCAGACTGGTTTGCGCGGTGGCGCTATTGATCTGATTGAGCAGAGTGGTCAATAGCCAGCCGAGTCCACCACCGATCAACAGACCGCCCCCCGCGACTATCAGAAATTGCAGGCTGGCTTCCAGCAACACGAAATGCCCCGTCATGACGGTGGCTAAAGCATACCGGTAGGCAATGAGCGCAGACGCATCATTGAGCAGACTTTCGCCTTCCAGAATGGCAATGACCCGTTTGTTCAGACCTAGTCCCTTAATGATGCTGCCCGCTGCGACAGCGTCAGGAGGTGAGACGATGGCACCCAGTACGAAAGCCATTGGCCAACTAAAGTGGGGAATGACGGAGTAAGCCGCAATCGCCACGGCACTGGTAGTAAAAAAGACCAGCGTAACGGCTAGGGTGGAAATGGTTCGAATGGACCGGGTAAATTCCTGCCAGACTGTTTTGGAGGCTGCATCGTAAAGCAGCGGAGGAAGGAAAATTATTAGGGCGACGTTGGGGTCCAAGGCCAGACTAGGTAAAAACGGCGTGAAACCGATCAAAAGACCTGCGACTACCAGCAAGACAGGATAAGGAAGCTTGATTTTATCCGCTATGGCAGAGAGGCCAATAAGAATGGCGAGAATAAAAATAACCGTTTCAAAGTGGATCATACGATGCGAGTTTGTTTGAAGGCAACGAATGACCCACTACGTTCCAACGTGTAGAATGGCTGAGCGAGTTCAACCTTAACGACTGTTAATTCTAATCTGCAGTATGCGGCCTTGTTTAATTGAAATAGCTACTGGCGTATT
>NZ_JAAFZH010000034.1 GCF_010435915.1 Spirosoma terrae
CACTCATTCGGGCATCCATACCATCATAGGGGTGGCAGGCTAATGATTCCCCATCCTAACCTATGAAATCAGGAAATAGCGTCTGAAGGCACTCTAATGAATGCAAGAAGCCTTGTCCAAAACACTCCCTGATTATACTTTTATGAAAATCAGGGAGGCCGTCATAGGCAGGGCATTTGACCACCGTTTAGCGCATATGCAACAATGGTACCTGTGTATAAAAATATTACAACATTTATGTATAACCCAAGAAATCGAATAATGCGCTATTATTTTTTTTGAATATCCTAAAAATCAGTAGGATATCTCGATAAACAAACCTAACTTTACTAAATCTTAATAAGTAAGAAAATGCAAATAGGAACCGTTAAATTTTTTAATGAACTCAAAGGGTTTGGGTTTATCAGTCCGAAGGATGGGCAACCCGATATCTTCGTTCATGCCTCCGGTTTAATTGATCAAATTCGGGAAAATGACCAGGTTAAGTTCAATTTGGTTGAGGGCAAGAAAGGCATTAATGCGGTCGACGTTGAGGTAGTTTAAATCATCTTATTAATCTGAATAGAATCGGTAGAACATGCTCTTGGGCATGTTTTTTCGTTTTATCATGGGCTGACCAACTGGGTATCGATCCACTATCATTCGACCAGCCCGGCTTGCTCATCCGGATGTTGATTACACCAGTGGGTCTGATGAATGAATTCAACACGAATGGCCATGCAGGAATGAAGATCAGGATATTATATTTTTTCAAAGACCAGTCGGTAATGCTCCATCGTTTCCTGCTGAAAACAGAGCCGGTTGGGGCTGACCCGAAACACGGCAATCAAGTCCCGGAAGGCTTTGCTAGTTAACAGCTTAGGCAGTAAGGAAGCATACAGGCCGTATTTATGTAGGTTAAAAGCGCGAAACCGTTTCCGCCACTCGCCAATGGTGTGAATATAATCCAGCCGCCCGCTGCTCTTCGAGATCAGGTTGAAATGCGGCTGCGCATTACGGATGACTTGCTCCGGTCCGTAGGGTAGCCAGGAACCCGGAAACTGGGCGATCATTAGCGCCAGGACATACGACGGCGAATCCTTAGGTGCATCCAGACTGATCTGCTCGAAGGGAATCATGTTCCTGCCGAACACCATGGTCTGGATGTAAGCCCGTCCCCCAACTGGAAGTAAGTCGGCCAGTTTAGCAAAGAAGTCGGTGTAAATCGTATCCTGCTGACCGGCTTGGTACTGCTCCACCGAACAGAAGTGTTCCATCGCTCCCACGCTGCTGATGGCATCGAACCGACCGTAAACATCGGGTGTAATCTGACGACAGTCTTTGATGTCGACCGCCAGTCCGTTGGCCCGGCAGGCTGCGGCCTGTCCCTTCGAAAGCGTTACACCCTGACCAATAGCCCCCCGTTGGTTTACGAATTGAAGAAAGGGCCCCCAGCCGCAACCCAGATCCAACACCCGCGAACCGGCACTGATGTGCAGACTATCGGCGATGAACTCGTGTTTCTGGCGCTGAGCCTGTTCCAGCGTGAGCGAAAAATCGCCGTTGTACAGGGCTCCGCTATAATCGCCGGTCTGGCCCATACTCAGCCGAAAGATTTTATCAATAGTGGTGTAGGTGAAATCGAGGTCTTGTTGAGAAGCCATGCGGAAAGAAGATGAAAGAGTGATTCGATACGTACATGAATAGCGTTACGTCCTAGGCGGGTCGGCCCAGAGTTTGCAGCAGGCGAAAATGGGAGTAAAGCGCTGAGCCGAAGCTGCGATTCTCCAAATAAGGTAAACCAAATTCGTGCGCCGTTCGCTTGACTATAGCGGTAATGGCGGGGTAATGAATATGGCAAACCTTCGGAAATAAATGGTGCTCAATCTGGCGGTTTAAGCCCCCACAGATGAAGGCGGCTGTTTTTGAGCGGGGCGCAAAATTAGCCGTCGTGTATAACTGGTGAATGGCCCAGGCATCGTGCATGTTCCCGGTTTCGTCCGGCAGGGGAAACGTAGTGCCTTCCACCACATGGGCTAACTGGAAAACCAGCCCTAATGCCAGCCCTTCGGCCAGATGCATTACCAGAAAGCCGATCAGTACCTGCCACCAGCTCAGACTGAGAAGGGCCAAGGGCAACACCAGAAAGAAAACATAATAAAGCGCTTTGGTCACAAACAGTTTGACGTATTCGCGACGGGGATGGTGGGGCGTGTCGTGCTGGCCAATCCGATTTTTAAAGAACTTAACGTAATCCTTGCGTAGTACCCACGAGAGTGAGGCCAGGGCATACAATGGGAACGTATACCATTGCTGGTAGCGGTGCCAGGGCCTCAGGGGCTCTTCTGGGTCCAGTCGGACTAGTCCCGGCGCCACCTCAATGTCTTCATCATGACCAGGAATATTGGTAAAGGTATGGTGGACAATGTTATGGGTAATTTTCCAGACGTAGGGGTTAGCGCCTAATAGATAAAAACTGCCGCCTAAGAATTTATTCACCCAGGAGTGAGCCGAAAAGGCACCATGCAGAGCATCATGGGAAACATTGAAACCAATGCAGGCGGCAAATACGCCCAGTAAAGCTGCTAGTCCCAGCATTGTCCAGCTACCGAACTGATTGGACAGAATCAGTCCATAGATCAGCGCGTAACCGATCAGGAAAAAGAGTGCCTTGGCCCACATGGCCCCATTGGCGTGGGACGAAATGGCCCGCTGGGTAAAATAGGCATCGACCCGCCCGCGTAGGGTAGCGAAAAACGAGGATCGGCCCGTATTGGTGAATTTAAGTTTGGTTGCCATGAAATGCTGTTAGGAGATGAGTTGGCCGATCTGTTGAATCTGCATCAGCAGAGGTAAGGCAGAACGGCCTTTTTCGGTAAGTGTGTATTCCACTCGGGGTGGAATTTCAGCGTAGATCGTCCGGTGCAAAACACCCAAAGCGACCAGCGCTTTTAACTCGTCAGCCAGTACTTTCTCGCTTACGTTGAGCAGTTGTTCGCCCAATTGGCTGTAACGCAGGGTCTGCTCGCCCAGTACCAGAATAATGTAGAGCCGCCATTTGCCGCAGATCATCGACAACGCCTTTCGGATTAACAGTAAATCTGGCTCAACGGGGAGGTCACGGGTATCACTCGTAGTCATGGTCAGTAGGCGTTTGCTGAACCGAGTCAGGGATTAGCCTAAGCCGAGGCAGTAGTGAAACAAGGATCAAACGGATCAACCAATCGGTTGTTTGTGGCTAGTTTATAGCCAAAGACCGGTTGACCGATGATCTTAATGAGAATACGTGTTGGTTAGAAATGCTCGATACGGATGACGTGAAATGAAAAATTTAGAACGTTGAGTTAAACTGGAAACGGAATGGAGATGAAAATGCCGGACCGGCTAAAAGAAGGGAGCTAAACGATAAGTCGGTTTATAGAGCGGCTTACGAAAACAACCAGAATACTAGCGAGTGAGAAAATACGCTTGACAGGTGAGTTACTGTTTAGGTAGTAACTGGCTGAAGGATTAGTTAGTTCATAACCAACTCAATTTAGGTGGATTAGTCAGAATTTGAACTGGCAATATTTCTATTATTTCTGGATCAATCTTACTAGGTCGTATAATTAAATGAGGTGGTCCTGTTTAGCCCGACAGTCAAGTATGCAAGTTTTGATTCAAAATTAGATAATAGTTGTGCTCAAATTGCTCAGGACTGATGTTGCCTAACGACGAATGCCGTCGTTTTCGATTGTAATAGTATTCAATGTAATCAAACAATTCAATACGGGCATCTTCTAACGACCTGAATACGCCATTTTCAAACAGCTCTGCTTTCAACCTCGACCAGCAGGACTCCATAAATGCATTGTCATAAGGATCATCAGGGCGACCGCTCGGGCGGCCCCGTCATACTTTGTCGAAAACGATGATCGGCCAACGTTTGCCGGAAGGCTTTGCCGATGTACTGCCCACCGCGATCCGAATGAACAACGCTGCCAGCACTGAGCTGATAAGTGC
>NZ_JAAFZH010000035.1 GCF_010435915.1 Spirosoma terrae
CTTCATTATGTGAGTCGGGGTTGGCAGGGTAGATACCATGATTACCGGCAATTGAAGTATCATTTTCCGCCTGATCAGCCTTGGTTTTCTGAGCTGTCTATTGAACTGGATTTGGGCTATCAGGGCGTACTAAAGGATTATGTTTGTCAGGCTGTTAGTCAACCGGCCAAGAAGCCCAAAGGTGGCGAATTAACGCTGGTGGCCAAGATCTCGAATGGTGAAAAGAGTCGCTCACGCGTTCGGATTGAGCATGCCATTGGGGGGCTAAAACGGTATCGGTATTTGAGCGATCGTCTGCGGACTCGCAAGGTCATCCTTTACGAAAGCTCGCTATTAATTTGTGCTGGATTGTGGAATTTCATTTTGACTAATTAAGTGGTAATCACCCCTGCAACAAGTCTAGTTAAAATAAAGCATTCCGTCAGGTCCTTTAATAACCTGAGGACTTCCACATCTAAAACTCGCATCAGATATATTTTCAAAAAAAACTTGTTTCCATTTGTCGTCTCTACTAACTTTTGGTATTTCACACAACCCTCTAATTATTTTGGTTTTGTTTAAATCTCCAAGATATTTTCCGTCCGTTTTGCTTTGCTGCGAATTTGAAATTTTTTGTTCGTCCTTATTTCCTTTTTTCTTTAAAAAGTCGAATAGTCCCATGTGTTATGAATTTTGTAATAATTGCCACCAATTCACCAATTGCCGCACTTTCAATACAAAATATGCACTTCGCATTTTGTATTGTTGTATTTCTTCAAGCCTGCCTGTCAGGGCGCTCGCCCTGTCGCAAAGACGCTGACTGGCAAACCTAAACCTGACTTGTCGGGACGTTCGCCCTGTCAGCTGCTACCCGTCGAACGAGCTTAAACCTAACCTCTGCGGCCTACAACCTGTCGCCCGAACGCTGGCAATCAGGCACTTTATGGCCGGTTCACCCAACACCCATGAGGGTTGATGGATGAGCACGCTACGTCAACAAACACGACCAAGCCCCGACCTTTTCACCCTCATTAGGTTGGGCTGTCCCGACTTGCCACCGGGACGGGCACCCTGTCGCCAGACAGGAAACACACGCGAAGCAAACCACCAACACGCGTAACCGATTCAAGACCCGCGCCAAGCCTGACGCTACGTATCGTGGAGCTGTTCGCTACGTTGTCGCGGGGCGCTTGCCCTGTCACACGCTACGTGGCAAACTCACTTTTTGGCAGCTTACCTAACCAGGGCGATTCTGGTGTCGACCAAAACCCGACTGACGAGCTAAAAGCCTACCTGTCGAGACGTGCATCCTGTCGACCGAAACCCGAACGCTACGTTGTTTTTCAGCTTGTTCGCTCCACCCAACGCTCCAGGGGGCTGATGGATGATAAGGCTACTTGCCTGAACAAACGGAGCCTCACCCTTTACACCCTCATTTGGTTGGGCTGCAAACCTGGCCTCGGGACGTGCCCCCTGTCGCCGGGCAAGGTGGCATGTCAAGCTACAACATGGACTATTTATCTTTGGGAATTTTTTGCTGAACACTTTTAACAAACTCGACCGATACGCCTGCTATTGCAGCAACCTGCTCGACGGAATGGCTTGTCTCATTCAACAAATAGCTGACAAACTTAGTCTGCTCCTTTTCTTGGGCCATCATATAAGCCGCATCCTTTTCTACACTTACAAATTTAGTGATGCTATCCATAGCGAGGTCTCTGAGTATTTGTCCTAAGTTACGCAACTGCGCCAATACGCGCAACTGACTGAAATACCTTTTTAACGCCAAATCCCCTTGGGTCGTTTCTTCAACCCGCCGAATGATTTGGTGCAGCACTGTTTCGGGGCTGTCACCCTTAAAATCAGCCAGAACGCCCAAAATTACTTCTTCGGGCTGATTAGATTTGAGGAATGTGTGATAGTCAAGATCAGTAAAGGCAATAAGGGGAAACTCATAGCGCATCAACTCACTTTCATAGCGGATCTCCATTTTAGGCATGCCAGACCCCAGAAACAGCACATATTGACGAATGGGTATTTTGTACTTTCGAGCCAGCATGATATGATAATCAGCCATGCGATAAACCATCTCCGGCTCGTCAACCAACTGGAATTCGAGATGCAGTACAAAGGTTTTCCCCTGCGTATCCTTGATTTTCTTTAACACATCAGGCTTTCGTTCTTTGGTGTGCTGAATGTCGTCGGGCAGTTCCTCTGATTCAACAACCGTAATACCGAGTATATTTTGCATCAAACTCGGTATTACGGCTTCAATATTCTCTTTGAAAATCTTGTCGTATTGGCTGACTTGTTTACCCATGCGGTAAAATTACTAGAAACCGCCGAAAACGCACTGGGCGATTCCCCTGTCGATCGAAGCTCGAAAATGGAGACATCAAATCTGACTTTGGGGGCGTTTGGCTTGTCAACAAGAACTTCCAAACGAGCCTAAAAAGTTGCCCTGTCGGGAAGTTTGGCCTGTCGCCAGAACGATGGCAAACACGTTTTCACTTTTTGGCTGGCGCACCCAACGACCATGAGGGCTGATGGATGATTGAACTACTTAAAACAACAGACGTAACCTCAACCTTTACACCCTCATTTGGTTGGGCTGCAACCTTTCCCTCGGGACGTGCTCCCTGTCAACGGAAGCCCGCCCACGCGAAACAGAATAACCTATGCAAAGCTATCCTAAATTTGAAGATGTATGAGTTATAGTACTCGTACTGACGATATTGTTAGCCTTCAAAGTAGTAGCAGGAAGCCTTGTAGAATTATACAGGCCATTCGTGTATATTTTGGTAAACCAATAGATTTGAAACAGAATGCTCTCTAATTCGGTCTGTCCGAACTTATACTTAATAATTATAGGATTGATAATTCTTCCCTGCTCTTCTACTTGAGTATTGGTTGCCATAATAGCATATTTTTGGTGTGGAAGAACCCAAGTTTCACCAGATTGCCAGTTGATATATGATTTACTATTTTCATTATACTTTGCAATTATTGGATAACCTGACTTAATAACTTCAACAATATCAATACAATCTATATCGAACAGTTCTGAAATTTTTGTTAAAATGTTATCAAGATCATACTTGTGTAATTTCCCGTCTCGGTGGATTATCAATTTCTTCGGTAAAGGAAGATTCTTCTTTTTTACGAAAGTTAATATATCCTTTAAGGGGCGTTCAATAGCTGCTTCAGTTAATGCCTCATTTCTTGGTATATTTTTATTTACACTCTTCTTAACTATAATTCCTTGATAGTTAAATAGAACCATAGCTAAATTAGAAGTTTTCTGCTCTTCTTGAATAGAGTGTCCTAAATCAATACCAAGAAAATATGTTGTATCAGGTTCTTTTGTACTTTTAATGATGCTTAAAATTCCGCCTAACTTTTCTATACATTTAACAACAAAATTTGACATTTGATACTTATCTTGACGACCCAAGTATATTTGAGTTTGAACACCTATCTTCTGTAAAGACTTCAATTCAGTCTTGGGTAATTTAAATTCAGTAAAAACTATAATTAACAAATTCTCTTTATATCTGATTTTCAAAGACTTTATAGTATCTAAAAAAGAGCTTTTTTCTGGTTGTAGTTCAATGGGTTGTAGAATTTCCACATTGCTTCCACCTTGATTAAACACCCCAAACAACTCTTCAAACATATTGATTTTGATTCTGCCTTCAGCATAGACAGGTAAAATACATTTGTTGCTGACCGGCTGAAAAACACCCTTGTAAAAAGCGGCTTTGTGCTCTTTACAGGCAAAGTTGCCTCCAATCAGAAGG
>NZ_JAAFZH010000036.1 GCF_010435915.1 Spirosoma terrae
TTGTAGCTTTCGCTACGTTGTCATTAGCCTTAATTTGGTGCTAACCTATTTGATGTCAATACGTCAAAGAACTGTCTCTCTTTCGAGATTGAGACCAACCGTTGCTGGTCTTATATATTTCGGAGTGCAAAGGTACAACTCTTATTCTTTCCTGTCAAGTAAAAGTTGAAATTTATTTTCTTCAACTTTTCACCAACCACTCACTTAACGTTCTGAAAAAAAGCAGTTTATCATTGACTTTACTACTGTCTTTCCGTGTTTGGGAGTGCAAAAGTAGTAGACCTTTTTTTTAGATGCAAGTGATCTCTAAAACTTTTTTTTAAATAGTTAATCCTCCTGTAAGAAGGGATAAGCAAAGTGCCTGGGACTCACGTAAGTTTCCTTGATTGTACGAGCAGAAACCCATCGTAATAAATTTAAGGAAGACCCTGCTTTATCGTTTGTCCCTGATGCTCTAGCCCCTCCAAATGGTTGTTGGCCTACCACAGCGCCAGTCGGTTTATCGTTGATGTAAAAATTTCCGGCCGCATTTTGGAGTGCTTTTGAGACCTTTTCTATTACATATCGATCTTTGGCAAAGATTGACCCAGTTAATGCATAAGGCGACGTATTATTTACGATATCAAGAATAGTATCAAATTCTGATGGCTCGTAAACATATATAGATAGAACAGGCCCAAATATCTCCTCACACATTGTTCTGTAATTAGGATCATTGACTAGTAATACTGTTGGCTCGATAAAATATCCTTTCGAACCATCATAATTACCTCCTGCAACTATTCTTACCTGATCACTTTCTTTAGCCGCATCAATGTATGCTGTAATCTTCCTAAATGATCTTTCGTCAATAACAGCATTAATAAAGTTGGAGAAGTCTTCAGTACCCCCCATTTTAATTTCACTCAGAAAGTCCTTAATCCTTGCTTCTACAGCAGGCCATAGCGACGATGGTATATAGGCTCTGGATGCTGCGGAACACTTCTGCCCCTGGTACTCGAAGGCACCTCTGACCAGTCCAGTAGCCACTTCGTCTACGTTAGCAGATTCATGAACGAGTACGAAATCTTTTCCGCCAGTTTCTCCTACAATACGTGGGTAACTTTTGTATTTATGAATATTGGCCCCGATTTCGCCCCAGATTTTCTGAAATACCCCGGTACTACCTGTAAAATGAATTCCCGCAAAGTCCGGATGACTAAAGATTATATCTCCCGCAACGGGTCCATCTACGTAGATTAGATTGATTACCCCCTCTGGTAAACCGGATTCAAGTAGTACTTCCATTATGACTTTGGCAGCCAGAACCTGTGTGTATGCTGGTTTCCAGACTACGGTATTTCCCATCAGGGCAGCCGATGTTGGCAGGTTACCAGCAATGGCGGTAAAATTGAATGGAGTCAGTGCAAATACAAAACCTTCTAACGGACGATATTCGGTCCGGTTCCATACTCCTGCTGACGAGTTTGGCTGTTGCTGATATATTTGAGTAGCGAAAAACACATTGTAACGCAAAAAATCGATCAACTCACAAGCAGAGTCAATTTCGGCCTGGTATGCGTTTTTCGATTGTCCTAACATCGTAGCTGCATTAATTCTAGCCCGATACGGACCGGCAATTAAATCAGCAGCTTTTAGGAAAATACTGGCTCTATGCTCCCAGGACAAAGCAGCCCAGTTTTCTTTTGCAGTTAATGCCGCATTAATGGCCTGCTCAACATGCTCGGCATCGCCTTCGTAGAAATAACCGAGCGTGTGCTGATGATCATGCGGTGGTGATATGCGCAGTTTACGCTCTGTACGTACTTCTTTACCCCCAATGTACATTGGAACATCGGTTTCACTAGATCGAAAGCTCTGTATCGCTTTTTTGAGTGATTCTCGCTCTGGTGATCCAGGGCGGTATTCTTTTACCGGCTCGTTAACCGGATTAGGCACGTTGAACAATCCGAAAGACATATGAAGTGCAAATTTTCCCAAATTTAAGGATTACCCTACTTATCCACTAATTCATCAGGCTTTTCCACATTTTCGATATGCAATATTGAATACATTGAACTGATTTACCGTACTTTGTATCTTTATTTTTACTATTATTTATGCGTTTTTATAGCACTAATCGCCCTGACTTTACAGTATCAGCAGAGGAAGCTCTGTTTCATAGTATGCCCCAGGATAAGGGTTTATATATGCCTACTCCTTTGCCTAGATTACCTATTGAGTTTTTTGAGCGAATTGCTGGTCAATCATTAGCCGATATAGGTTTTGAGGTAAGTAAAGCCTTGTTTGGGGATGAAATCAGTGTAGCTGACCTTGAAACGATAACCCATCAGGCATTCACTTTTGATACGCCTGTTATTGAATTAGAATCAGGAAAAGTTGGTGTACTTGAGCTATTTCATGGCCCATCTCTGGCTTTTAAAGATGTGGGAGCTCGCTACATGGCTTCATTAATGTCTTATTTTTCCAGACAAAGTGAGCAAGAGATTCATATTCTGGTAGCGACTTCGGGAGATACGGGCGGAGCCGTAGCAATGGGATTTCATAACGTTCCTGGTGTTAGGGTTTCTGTATTATATCCTAGCGGACGTGTGAGTGATCTACAGGAAAAACAGCTCACTACGCTGGGAGGAAACATTCAGGCATTTGAGGTCGATGGTTCATTCGATGATTGTCAGGCAATTGTAAAACAAGCCTTTATCGATCCTGAATTGAACAAAAACCTATCCTTATCTTCGGCTAACTCCATCAATATTTTCCGATTAATTCCTCAAGGATTTTACTACGTTCGGGCATACGGGCAAGTCCGTCACTACGGTAAACCAATTGTTTTCTCCACACCTAGTGGAAACTTTGGTAATCTCAGTGCTGGCGTAATGGTTCAGCAAATGGGCCTCCCGATAACACATTTTGTTGCCTCAACAAATGCAAATCATATTGTTCCTACTTATCTGCAAACAGGAAGCTATATCCCAAAACCATCTATTGCAACAATTTCCAATGCTATGGATGTTGGTAATCCCAGTAATTTCGTTCGTTTAAGCCATTTGTACGGTGATGATTATGATAATCTTGTGCAAAATATATCTGGCTATTTTTATGATGATGACCAGACTCGGCTAGGCATGCAGGCAATCTATAATCAATATGGGTACGTAGCCTGTCCGCATACGGCTATTGGTATCATGGGTATACAGGACTATTTATCCGAGTGTAAACAAGATGCTGTTGGAATCGCTTTAGCAACGGCCCATCCTTCTAAGTTTAAGCCTCTAGTAGAGGAGGTTCTTGGTAAACCCGTTGAAGTACCGGAGCGTTTATCCGTTTTATCGACTCGAACAAAGTCAAGTATCTGCATACCAGCAGACTATGAGGCTTTCAGAGAATCACTTCTCCAGACTGTTTCTTATTAGTTATCCAC
>NZ_JAAFZH010000037.1 GCF_010435915.1 Spirosoma terrae
TCTGGCTGAGTGAACTTCTTGCTCAAAATCCTTATATATTCTATAAATTCAAAATAGAATATAGTATTGAAGAGCATTTAAATGAGATAAGAATTATGAACCCTCAAGTCGAAGTTTATATATAACTTCAAAAGCGATTGCTTTTAAGTTATATTTTATATCATTTATATTTGCGAAAATATTTTCATTACTAATATCGACAGATATAGTTTTTTTATAAATTTTTTTATGATTTATAACTCCTTCAATTTTAACCAACTCACCCAAGAAATCATTACTATGGTCTTTTAATTTATTCCAGCCAAGTGTGATTAGATTGCCAAAATTATATTGAATTTTATTGAGATCTGAGTAAAATTCGATGTCTCCTATTAATTCTTTTTTAGGAGGTATATTATCAAACAACAATATATTCTTATTTGTCTTTTTTATACTTTTCATGTCTAAATTAATCGTATACCATTTTATTTGACCTTTTTTATTAGGTAATCCTAATTCTAAGAAATTTAAATAAGACGCGCCGTCATGAAAAGAATTAAAGCTTACTTTACGAACTGCTTTCAATTCTATATTCTCTCTTACGAAATCTGGATGAAAAGCATAGTTAATACCTTTAAAACTTGCCTGCACACTAGGGTATATTAATACATCAATTTTTATAGGTGAATTATCTCGATCTTCATAAAGTAAGTAGTGTGATAAAAAAGATGAAGCAAAATAGGCTTTATCTAGTATATAAAGGTTGCCTATTTTTTCCATTAGTAACTTAAACGCTCTCTGTTTTTCATCAGAATATATTGAAGATATATGAGCTAGCTTTTCTCGGTTTGAGGTATTAATATCTATAATTTTGTCACCTAAGCTTACAGATTCATCATATAGGAACTGAGCGTAAGAAACTTTAACTTCCTTTTTTATCTTCCACTCGCTTATATATATTATATTCCCATTTTTTAACGATTCATTCTCCGCGTTTCTAATTTCCCTTAAGGCGGTATCGCCCGAAAGCGCAGCATAAAAAACAGGAAACCCAGCTAAATTTGCTCTACCTCTTTTACAGTACTCAGGAGGTGGGTGGGAAAAAGAGGAAATTTTATTTTTATCAAAGCCTGCAAATAGCCCATCTGTCACTCTATATAAAGGTGCACCAATAGTAGCATTTGGTGCTACGAGCTTAGGGAGAATCAGTAGTGCTTTTTCGAAAAGTTGCTTTACCTCAGTATAGGAAAGATTATCTAAAGAGCTATTTGCAATAATTTCAAAGCCTTTGATAATAGTATCTAAAGTAGGTAAATCTCCATCGTCCATCCCTGGTAGGTTCAAATCCATTATTTAATAAAGGTAGATGGTAGTTAAAGTGGATAGAATCTTAGTAATCAATCCAATTTTCGAGCGTTAGGTTACCCATATTCACAAAGTCTTTAGTGTTCCTAGTAATCAAGACCAAGTTTTTTACAATGGATGTAGCTCCAATAAAAATATCTAGATCTTCAACTCTACGTCCCACCCTTCGCAATTGAGCTTTTTGCTTTGCATATTCTTCTAAGCACTCACCAATAGGTATTACACGATCTGCAAATGATGCCCTCAAATTTTTGACCCTCTGAAGGTTTATAGACCGCCGATCTGGTGCACTATTCTCAACTCCGTACAGAAGTTCAGCAATCGTAATTTCTGATATGTAACAAGATTGGAAACCAACCTTTTGAATTTTATTTCTTAAATCGTACTCACCTTTAATAAAATGAATGCAAATATTTGTGTCTAGTAAATATTGACTCATAGTTCTATATCACGAGTCCCGCTAACACGAGCTGAATAAATTTGATTAACAAGCTCATCTCCAGATTCTTCGCCCTGCCAGCTTCCAAACAAACTATAGAAAAGCTTTTCTTGATCCTCTTCCGAGTTCAAACCAGTTGCAGACTTCTTTTCTGAAGAAACAGTTATAGTTAGTTCGTCCTCGTTTTTGAAAAGCTCTCTAATAGCCTTCATCAAGCTATCATCTACTTCATTAGGCTTTATGTGATAGGTAGTTTGCATGATTTTGTCCGTGTCCGTATTTGTGCCAATATAACACTTTTCCATTTTACCCGGTTCTAGCTGCTTTGTAAAGCCCAACTAGGCTATCCGTTGAAGGAGTCGATAAACAGCTTTACCATCAAATCGCTTGTTCCGTCTAGTCTGGTAGTGTGTCTGGTTCAACTTGTCAGCTATTTTGGAATAGGTCATGCCATTGTTCCGGTAGAGTGTTGCCAGCTCAGTAGCTTGAACATTCGCCTTATTAGTCAAGGCATTATTAACTCTAATTGCTTCACCCTTTTGAATAGCCTGTAAGGTCAGATTCTCAGGCTTACCAAGTTTAAAGCCTTGAACCTTCTTTTGAGCTAGCGCAGCACGTGTACGTTCAGAAGTACGCTCCGCTTCATATTGAGCAAATGTAACCATCATACCCACGGTAAGCGTATTGGCATCGGGAAGATCACAGGCGACAAAATCAACGCCCGAATCTCGTAGTGTCATCACAAAAGCTACGTTCCGGCTGAGCCGGTCGAGCTTTGCAATTAATAACTTTGCGCCTTGCTGCTGACAAGCCCGAATAGCTTCCTGAAGCTTTGGCCGATCTCCCTTTTTGCCGGATTCCACTTCGGTAAATTCAAGCAGTAGCTTATCATCATCCCGCAGATACCGATTTACAATAGTTCGTTGATCCCCCAGGCCAAGCCCGGAGCGACCTTGTGCTTTTGTGGATACTCGATAGTAACAGATGTAGTTCATACTATAACCCTTATCACGTAGAAAGCAGGTGTTCCACGGTCTGATTTCTCAAATATAATGTTTTATGGCATTTTACAAACGACCGTTCTTAAAATGCCATAAACATCTTATAGACTATTATACCTTAGTACTATCCTGAAATTTTGGTAATTTGTGTGGTATTGTTTCTTTAAAACAACACCACACAAGTATTTTATCAATCGTTTCATGCGAAACCTAGCGTTGTATAATATAGTAGCAACTACCGAGGCACGAGCAATCAGCCTTCTTGAAATAGAAAAATATCTAAAATGGTCTACTGATAACCTAATTGATTTAGATACTTTTTTGTCAGTTAAACTTAATGACGGGATGGAGATTCGCCATGAGCCTATTTTCTATAATAATGATTTTATACCATTTGATAGAACTTTCATTGCACAAACTTTCCTTCGATTAGATACATTCCTCAATTCAATTGGAAAGGGGTTATATTGTACCAGCCAGTTAATGACATACTATATTGATTCAAAGGAAGTTGATGAAGCTATAATAATGAATTTTAAGAAAGATTTTGATACTTTAGACTATAGT
>NZ_JAAFZH010000038.1 GCF_010435915.1 Spirosoma terrae
GTTCTTTGACCTACAGGGAGAGACTGATCGATGAGGAGATCATCGATTGGGTAATAGACACAAGAAGAGTAATAGAGTAGCGTGCATACACGCAGCAAAAGGGCGTCTGGGGGATGCCTCTGGCTTCTGGTGGCGATGAAGGACGTGGCAAGCGACGAAACGCTTAGGGGACCCGCTGGCAGGGGCTGATCCTAAGGTATCCGAATGGGGCAACCCACTAGCTTGAAGAGCTAGTACCCTTAGGGGGGCAAACGCGGAGAACTGAAACATCTAAGTACCCGCAGGAAGAGAAAACAATTGTGATTCCGTCAGTAGTGGCGAGCGAACGCGGAAGAGCCCAAACCGATTATGTTACGGCATGATCGGGGTAGTAGGACCTGACATCAAACTAACAATCGAACTGAAATGACTTGGGAAAGTCAACCAGAGAGGGTGAGAGTCCCGTACGGGTCAGTGCGTTAGTGGGTTGGGGATCCTGAGTAGGGGGGGACCGGAGAAATCCCCTCTGAAACAGCCGGCACCATCCGGTAAGGCTAAATACGACCAGAAGACCGATAGAGCAAAGTACCGTGAGGGAACGGTGAAAAGCACGGGGAGTACCCGGGTGAAATAGACCCTGAAACCAGGCGCTTACAAGCGGTCGGAGCGGACAGTGTTCCGTGACGGCGTGCCTTTTGCATAATGAGCCTACGAGTTACCTTCACTGGCGAGGTTAAGTGCGTAGACGCACGGAGTCGAAGCGAAAGCGAGTCTGAATAGGGCGAGTAGTCAGTGGGGGTAGACGCGAAACTTGGTGATCTACCCGTGGCCAGGCTGAAGGGGTGGTAACACACCGTGGAGGGCCGAACCGATAAGCGTTGAAAAGCTTCCGGATGAGCTGCGGGTAGGGGTGAAAGGCCAATCAAACTGAGAAATAGCTCGTACTCTCCGAAATGTTTTTAGGAACAGCGTTCAGTGTTACCACTCATGAGGTAGAGCGACCAACAGGATGCGGGGGAGTCACATCCTACCAACTTCTGATGAACTCCGAATGCGTGAGTGGGTGCTGAGCAGTGAGGGTTGGGGTGCTAAGGTCCCAATCCGAGAGGGGAACAACCCAGACCATCAGCTAAGGTCCCCAAGTGTGTGCTAAGTTGAACAAAGGCGGTCCGGCTGCTGAGACAGCCAGGAGGTTGGCTTGGAAGCAGCCATTCCTTTAAAGAGTGCGTAACAGCTCACTGGTCGAGCGGGGCGGGCGTCGATAATAAACGGGCATCAAGCACATCACCGAAGCTATGGACCTACAGGTAGCCTGTAGTGTGGTAGGAGAGCATTCTGTGGGGGGTGAAGTTGGGGCGTGAGCCCTGGTGGACCGCATAGAAAAGCAAATGTAGGCATAAGTAACGATAATGCGGATGAGAACTCCGCACACCGAAAAGCTAAGGATTCCTCCGCGATGGCAGTCATCGGAGGGTTAGTCGGGTCCTAAGGTGTAGCCGAAGGGTGAAGCTGAAGGGAATGGGGTTAATAGTCCCCAACTATCTATGCAGGATGTATAATGACGGAGTGTCGGGGTTTCTACGTCCGGACGGAAGTGGGCGTTGAGCGGAGGCTTCGGCTGAAGCGAAGAGATGAAGAGGCTTCCAAGAAAAGTTATAGATCGTTAAGCGTATGGATACCCGTACCGTAAACCGACACAGGTAGCTGGGAAGAATATTCTAAGGTGCACGAATGAATCATGGTTAAGGAACTCGGCAAGATGACCCTGTAACTTCGGGATAAGGGGGGCCTACCCAGTGATGGGAGGCTGCAGAGAAGAGGCCCAGGCGACTGTTTACCAAAAACACAGGACTCTGCCAAAATGAAAGTTGACGCATAGGGTCTGACACCTGCCCGGTGCTGGAAGGTTAAGGGGGGAGCTTAGCGTAAGCGAAGGTTTGAACTGAAGCCCCAGTAAACGGCGGCCGTAACTATAACGGTCCTAAGGTAGCGAAATTCCTTGTCGGGTAAGTTCCGACCTGCACGAATGGTGTAACGATCTGGGCACTGTCTCAACCATGAGTTCGGTGAAATTGTAGTAGCGGTGAAGATGCCGCTTACCCGCCACGGGACGGAAAGACCCCGTGCACCTTTACTACAGCTTAACATGGATAGCTGGTCAGGCATGTGTAGGATAGGCGGGAGATTGTGAAGTGGTGTCGCCAGGCATCATGGAATCAACGTTGAAATACCGCCCTTGGCTGACCGGCTGTCTAACCCTGAAGGGGGGACAGTGTTTGGTGGGTAGTTTGACTGGGGTGGTCACCTCCGAAAGGGTAACGGAGGTTTCCCAAGGTTGGCTCATGCCGGACGGTAATCGGCAGGGGAGTGCAATAGCAGAAGCCAGCTTGACAGTGAGGCATACAGGCCGATCTGGGACGAAAGTCGGGTATAGTGATCCGGTGGTTCCGCATGGAAGGGCCATCGCTCAAAGGATAAAAGGTACGCCGGGGATAACAGGCTGATCTCCCCCAAGAGCTCACATCGACGGGGAGGTTTGGCACCTCGATGTCGGCTCGTCACATCCTGGGGCTGGAGAAGGTTCCAAGGGTTCGGCTGTTCGCCGATTAAAGTGGCACGCGAGCTGGGTTCAGAACGTCGTGAGACAGTTCGGTCCCTATCTGTGGTGGGCGTTGGATGACTGAGGGGGTCTGTCCTTAGTACGAGAGGACCGGGATGGACCAACCGCTGGTGAATCGGTTGTTTGGCCGCAGGCACGGCCGAGTAACTACGTTGGGAACAGATAAGCGCTGAAGGCATCTAAGTGCGAAACTGGCCCCGAGATGAGTCATCCGGTATAAAGGGTTGTGGTAGACGACCACGTTGATAGGCGACAGGTGTAGGTGCAGAGATGTATAGAGCTGAGTCGTACTAATGAGCCCGGACGCGTGAATGTGGAAATGTTGCTTAAGGATCTTGTTGTGTTGGGTTACCGGGTTTCTCTCTGTGGGGAAAAAGACTACGCTATTAAGATATAGACGCGTGTAAGTGATCGGAATAGGGATCTTGCAGGGGTCAGAAGAGTCAACAGGTTGGTGCTGGTAAGGCGGGTGAACACCTCTTTCCATTTCGAACAGAGCCGTTAAGCCCCGTACTGCCGATGGTACTGCTGTCACAAGTGGGAGAGTAGGTAGGTGCCACCTGATGAAATTGAGAGGA
>NZ_JAAFZH010000004.1 GCF_010435915.1 Spirosoma terrae
CTATAAACTATAAACCATAAAACTGAAACTCCCCTTCTATGAAATTACAATTTGAAAAAATTGAGCCGGAAGTCGGAAGTTCGTTCCGGGTTGTTCATCATACGGAGCCTGAAACGTGCCGGGTTTACTGGCACTATCATCCCGAATACGAAATCGTTTATATTCCGTTTGGCGATGGCCGCCGACGTATCGGCACGAACGTATCACGCTACGATGGTGGCGAACTGGCGTTTATTGGTCCGAATCTCCCACACCTGAATTTTAGCTATGGCATAGAGGGGTTGTTTGAAGAAATTGTGGTGCAACTGCGCGATGATTTCATGGGTGACAGCTTTTTGCTCCGGCCCGAGATGAGTAGCGTTCGTCGCTTGTTTGAACGGGCCCATGCCGGGCTCATCTTTGGCAGTACGACCAAACAGCAGGTAGGTCCTTTGCTGGAAAAAATGCCCCAACAGCCTCCGTTTGAGCGATTACTCACCTTGTTACGGGTTTTGCAACAGCTAGCCGACGCGCACGACACGGAGGCCCTTCACGCCGATGGTGTCCGGTTCGATTTAAATCCCAAGGAGCAGGAACGTATCAATCGGATTTGTCGGTACGTTGAAAAACATTACGCGCAGCCACTGGATGTTCGGAAGGTTGCCGATCTGGCCAGTCTCACGGTTCCGGCCTTTTGCCGGTATTTCAAACGAATGACACAGGTGACTTTCACTGATTTTGTCAATGAATACCGGGTCAATCAGGCTCGTCGGATGCTGCAATCGTCACGTACCGTTGCCGACGTGGGTTTTGCTGTTGGATTCAATAATTTATCCCATTTCAATAAAACATTTCGAGCGGTAACCGGCCAAACACCCAGTGCTTATCGAAAGGCGCTGGTCTAATCCTGAACTCATGCGGTTACGTATCACCAGTCAGGTTAACGCACTTTCTGTATTACCTTAACGCACTTTCTCCGTTTCTCTTCATTAGAAACGTACCCGAAATGCCTTATACGGGAAGCAGTTGCCTAATAGACTGTTTCTGTCCGACACTCCGGCTAATCCTGATAAACGACCGGAGCCATTTTCCAAACCTTGACCGTTTACACTGTATGCAGCGAATTATCGGTAGTTTGCTTCTTTTTTTCATGGCTATTACGTTCATAGCCTCCATTGCCCCTACGCCTACCCCGCGATTTAATCGTTATTTCGTAGCTGCCGAAAGTTACGAGTCGGTCGGTGTTTTTGACGTCGACAAGAACGATACGCTCGACATCGTTTCCGGCGATTTCTGGTACGAAGGCCCCAATTTCCGCCGTCGTCATCTGATTGGCAATGAGCCTCGTAAAGATCAGTATTACGATGATTTCTCTACGATTCCGCTTGATGTCAACGGCGATGGCTACATGGATTTCGTAACGGGCGGCTGGTTTGATCAAACGCTACGTTGGGTCGAAAATCCAGGAGCCTCCAACAAGAAATCGACCTGGCCCTTACACGAGATCGGGAAAGTTGGCAATGTCGAAACAACCCGGGCCTGGGACATTGACGGCGATGGGGTGCTGGATATTGTCCCTAACAACCCAAATCATCCACTGAAATACGTTAAGTTAACGAGTCCAGGGGTGTTTAAAACCGTTACGGTTGCCCCAAAACAGGGCCATGGGTTAGGTTTTGGCGATATCAATGGCGACGGCCGGGGCGATTTGATTGTTAGCGATGGCTGGCTCGAAGCGCCCGAAAATCGGGAATCAGGTCCGTGGACACTGCATAAAGAATTTGAACTTGGCACGGCCAGCGTACCCATTATTGTTGCTGATGTCAATGGCGACAAACTGAACGATCTGATCGTTGGACAGGGACATAGCTACGGCATTCACTGGTATGAGCAGGTACGTAACGCGCAGGGGCAACGTAGCTGGACCAAACACCTGATTGATGATAAAAACTCGCAATATCACTGTCTGGAGTGGACTGATATTACGGGCGATGGCCGACCTGATCTGGTTACGGGCAAACGCTACCGGGCACACAACGATGGTGACCCCGGCTGTTACGACCCGGTGGGTCTATATTATTTCACCTGGGATACAGCCCGGAAACAGTTTGTTAAACACGAAATTGCTTACGGACCGGCGGGCGTCGGCAAAGGAACCGGCATTTATTTCGCGATAGCCGATTTGCACAAAAACGGCCGAAAAGACATCATAGTAGCCGGGAAAGACGGATTAGTAGTATTTTTTAACGAAGCGGGCACAAAAAAATAACAATAGTTAGTCGATCTGTTTAGAAGTTTATTGTATTTTTATCCTTCCGATTAATTACCAAAACTTCTCTTCAGATAAACGTAACTGTATGCAACGAGCCCAATTAAAAGAATTTTATGGCTATGGTTTGATTGTCGGCTTACTGGTAGCCGCTCAACTTTATTCGGTTTACGTGGCCTCTACCACGGATTTACTGCTTACCTGGAAACATTACGCTGGCTTCGGCGCTACCCTTTTAGCCGGTCTATTTTGGGCTCTTCGCAAGCCAGCGTATCTGTTTTACGCCCTTGGACTAACGCTGGTTCTGGGCTACGAAAATTTACTGGGCTTTACCCCCACGCTCGATTTCACGTCAACGCAGTATTATTTTAACAATACCGCTTTCCCGGTATCGTACCAGGATTTTTCGATGTATATGCTGTTGATCTGGGCCTACGTAGCGCATGGTCGTCTACGGAACATGGCTCAATCTTTATTTCTCAGAACGAGCCGGTAGTCAATTTTTCAGAAGTAGCTAAACCGATTCTACTAAAAACGTCATTGCCAGCACGAAGTAAAAGCTTTTACTCGTGCTAGCAATGACGTTTTTATGGATACTGACCAAGTCTACTACGCGTTCAGCGACCAACCCTGGCGGTATTCGCGCTTAACGAACTGGTTCGCATCATCGAAGTTGGTAATCTTCATGTTTTTACCATCCCACGTCAGACGTCTGCGGCCAGGATAGGTAAACCCTTTTCCATCCGCTTTGGGCTGACGAAGCGTATAGCTACGAATGGCCAGGTTACCCATCAGAACCGACTCGGTGAGCGGGCCCGCAAAGTCGAATGACGATGTAAGGGCTTTATGTTCCTTGCTGTTGAAACCAGCTTTACACGCTTCTGTCCAAAGAACCTGGTGTCCATTTTCGGGATAAACGGTCACGCCCGAACCTGCTTTTGGCTTCGGAGCTGCTTCCAGTTTCTCGCCTTTCTTTGTGTACAGTTTCGGATCATCGCCATACATACCGCAGGCAATCAAACCTTTATCTCCAATCAGGAATACGCCGTTTTCGCCATTTTCTGGGAATGGTTCGCCTTCGGGCAGCATTTCCGGACGGAACGGACGAAGTCCACCATCCAGCCAGACCATTTTCACATCCGATTTATTTTTGGCAGATGCCGGGAATTTTAGCTCAACATGCGATGATGGCGGGCAACCTTCCGGAATATATTCAGGCGTCCAGTCTTTCAGGAATACCTGGCCAATGCTGGTTTCTACTTCCGTCGGATAGCCAATACCCAGTACCCGGAATGGTACGTCCATAATATGGCAACCAATGTCGCCCAATGCGCCAGCACCGAAATTCCACCAGCCGCGCCATTTAAAGGGGTGATAAGCAGGCGTGTAACCTACTTTCTGCGCTGGTCCAAGCCACAGATCCCAGTCCAGATCGACGGGCGTTTGTTCGGCAGGTTGTGGCACGGGAATACCCTGAGGCCACACTGGGCGGTTCGTCCATAGATAAACAGTATGAACTGTACCGATCAACCCTTTGTCGAACCACTCCACCATCTGTTTCTGCTGCGGGTTGGATGATCCCTGGTTACCCATCTGCGTAACTACTTTGTATTTCCGGGCGGCTTCAGTCAGCATCCGGGCTTCGTAGATATTGTGCGTCAGCGGCTTCTGAACATACACGTGTTTGCCCCGTTGCATCGCTGCCATGGCTACAACCGCGTGCGTATGGTCGGCTGTCGATACCGTCACGGCATCAATATTTTTCCCTTCCTTGTCGAGCATTTCCCGGAAGTCTTTGTACTTCTTGGCGTTCGGGTGTTTGGTGAACATCTCCTTTACGCGCGGAAGCCCCCAGTCTACGTCGCAAAGCGCAGCTACGTTATTAGCTCCGTTGTTGTATGAATTATTCACGTCGCCAAAGCCTTTACCACCAATACCAACACCGGCAATATTAAGCTTGTCAGAAGGTGCAATAAAGCCTTTTCCGCCCAGAACGTGCCGTGGTACGATCAGGAAACTGGTAGCGGCCAGCGCTCCGGCCTGGAGGAATTGACGCCGTGAGGTTGTGCCCTTAGTCGCGGTTGACGAATCCTGATTAGGAGCGCCGGGCGAATCCATCGAGGGCGTCGAGTTATCTGGTAGATGCATATAATAAGAGTATTGAACTAATCCATCATAGAAAAGAGGGTCAATCCATTTATTTACCCTTTTGCTATGTGTATTTTACGTTAAATCAAATTCATTCCTACGCAAATCATCTCATTTTCATTGTGATAAAATTGACATACCGTATTTATTCATTCCTTTTTTTATAGAATCTATATATTGCCTGATATTTCCTACTGAATGCAGACTAAATTCTTCACCAATGAAAATCAGAATTCACTTCTCACGAAGATTGAGGTATCCAGACTGGTTACCCGCTTAGTTAGCCCGATGAAGGTGTGTCTGTAATGGCTATTGCGCCGGTAGTCTTTGCACCGACTGAGCCGGTGATTATTATTTCCGAGAGCTTCAGCGCGTGACTTGTAAAAAGTCCCAGCACTGCTGAGAGAAACTAAACCCACCTAGTATGAACGAAACAGAAACAACAGATCAGTACAAGACTTTATTGCAGGAAATAAGTAGCCAGATTCTGCAAAGTCGCTACCGGGCAGCACGCTTGGTTAATCGCGAACTATTACTGCTCTATTTTGTCGTCGGTAAGCACTTATCCGAAAAAGTCGCAGCTGAAAAGTGGGGTTCGAAAGTACTTGGACAGATTTCCGCTGATTTGCAGAAGCAGTTACCGGGATTGCGAGGTTTTTCTGCCACGAACATGAAAAATATGCGGCAGTTCGCGGAAGTTTATAGCCAATTGGGGTTTGCAGCAGTACACAACCCAATTGGCCAGTTGTCAACTGGCCAATTAGATGAAGACAGACTCAACGTTTTCTTAAGTGTCAGTTTTACGCATCACATTCTTCTTCTTAACCGTTGCTCGGATTGGGAAGAAAGATGGTTTTATATGCAAAAAACGGTTGATCGGCAATGGACCGTTGAGATGCTCGACTGGCAGATAAAAGCAAAGGTTTACCAGAAACGTGATCAAACAATACTAAATAATTTTAGTACAACGCTACCCGAAACCATCCGAGATACGGCTATCCAGGCCTTCAAAGATGAATACTTACTTGACTTCATTAATGTAGAAACCGACGACGAACGGGTTGTTGAAAAGGGTATCGTTCAGAACATCAAAGAGTTTATTCTGAAAGCGGGGAAAGGCTTTGCATTCATTGGGAATCAACACCGATTGCTAGTCGACGATGAGGAGTTTTTTGTAGACTTGCTATTTTACAATAGGCAACTGAAATGTCTGGTCGCCATTGAACTCAAGAAGGGAAAATTCAAACCCATTTACGCCGGGCAGCTCAATTTTTATCTAAACGTATTGAACGAACAGGAACGACTTCCAGATGAAAATTCAGCTGTTGGCATTGTGCTTTGTAAAGAGAAGAATAACAAGACCGTTGAGTATGCCTTTCAGTCTATCCACAACCCAATGGGCGTAGCAACGTACCAACTTAGTTCCGACTTACCCGATCACCTACGCAATGTGTTGCCTGACCCTGAAGACCTTAAGAAACTATTAGGTTAAAGAAGAATATGTAAACGTGTCATCTGCCAAACTGGTTAGCTAACCCAGATAGTGTTTTATTTTCTGTAATAGCATCATGAGGGATGAGGATATATTTCCAGGGTTTTCCCTCATTCTGTAAAGCATAATTAGTGGCATTTTTGCACCATTCTACTGCAGCTTCCTTTTTCGCCAATACAGTGCCATCATTAATTTCAGACTTATTTTTAGGCTCCAGCATGTAAATAACTGTTCCAGTTTCGGCAATAAAATCGGGCTGATACTCGACAATTCCTGCCCCATTACGAGATTTGAAACTGGCCCTCTGCTGGTTTGAACCACTTCAATGCATCTCGGTCAAGTATAACTGCTAATACCCGTTCTGCATCGGAATCGAACTTCTGTACAGGATATAAACAGTGGTTAAATCCGGTAAACAGATATTTTGCCATGTTGCTTTTGTCGGTAGGGGCTACTTTATAATCCAGCATTGGCTCCTCTGCAATGACTTTGTAAGCACTTGACTTCAATTCGGTAAAGCCTTTATTAATCTTCACTTCATATCAGGCGTTTGACTCACTCCAGACATAATTAAGCATCTGTGCGTGAATAAACTGGCCGATTTGCCGTTGATGAACCTGTATGACCCTGCGAGTCTCCTCTGTAGAAAGGTAACTCAGAAAGTGCTCAACAGGCTGGCTAGACAGTTCATAAAGTTGATCCGCCTGTTCTTCGTAACGGACATCGTTAAACCCAGCTAATTCTATTACTATATAGTCCTCCAAACGTGTATCGTTATCTGTGTAATCCGCTAATGCTATTGTTTCGAGGCTTCCCGTTCGTAAGTGCTGAATCCATAGTTCATCTGATAGGGGCTGATAATTCAGGGCGTTGACTGACAGAACAAAGGAATGAAATCCGGTTTTGGCTTCCCCCTTCAGTATCGATAAGTGTAATAGAAACGCGGGCAGCAGTCAGGTCTGCACCAAGGTTGTCGGCCATAAACTGAGCGGCAGAGGTAATGGTTTGCGCCCCATTCACAATAGAAAACCCATCTACGTCTAACCGTCTGTTTTTGTCGTCAGGTCTCAGTCCTTTAGTTGAAATTGTGTTTGCTAACGCCGTTGTTGAGGTAAAAGAAGTTAGCGGGTTCTTCGGTAAGCGTCCGACGTATTGCCTGGTTAACGTCTGTCTTTTTCCCCAGAAACGTTCTGATATTTTTATCGTACAGGCCAAGTCCCTATTGCTGGTATAATGCAACGAGGTCGAGCAGACGAATTAGCCCAAAATGGGTACGTCGTGGCGTCGTTTCAGGGGTTTGTTTTTAGGCTGCATGTTCTTGCAAGTTAAGCAAGTTCACTGTGCCGATTTGTTGGACCATCTCAGCCTCCTTTATGGATAGTTTGAATATGGCCGAAGATAGTAGCTTGCCTGACCCTCTTTCCCGGCACACGGCAATCCTAGACAAACACCGAGCGTTAGCTGCGAAGTCTGGCAGATAGCTTGTACTCGTCTAGAGTTTACAAGGGAAAAGAATCACGAATTGCTGTATTGATAGAACAGGCTACGCAAAAACACGTCATTCTCTATAATCTTAGGTCACGGAAGTTTGAATTTGAAAACGATCCAGTATCAATCATAGACTTGATTGCTTGTCAGGATCGGACCGACAATGCGCCAATTGACATGGGGGCAGTAGAGCGTTCTACAAAGCGAGCTGTCAGTGAATGGCAGAAAATAACTACGTCGCCAACAGATGAACTGCGAGTTTTATGCAGCGTTTATTTAGCCCCTAAGTGGAAGAGAACGTTCTCTGATGATCTCCTCAGAAAATTTAGGCTGAGAAAGAAAGGTCGGCATAAGAGTGCTAATAAAGATAAAGACCTTTAAGTTTCACGAAATCGACGCACTCCCCTACATTACATTCTTGTAGAATATTACTTGGCTAGGAACTGATATTGATAGATACCAATCGTATCGGCGCACTCTTGGCTAGTCAGTCAATTTCAATGTTGCTATTGATAGATGTTACTTTTGGATTTCGCCAGGTAGTCGACGTAGTGATATGGATTCTATGTTGGCACCCAGCAAATAGAACGACAATTTTTATGGCATAATTATCAGTCAAGTCTGCTTTCCATTTGATTGACATCATGGGCAATTGATAACGTAGTGGTCAGGTCAACAGCTTCTGAAACCAACGTCCTGATTCTTTAATAATCCGTTTCTGCGTTCGAAAGTCGACGTAAACAAGGCCAAAACGGGGTCGGAAGCCTTCGGCCCATTCGAAATTATCGAGGAAAGTCCAGACAAAATAGCCGTCTACCGGCAATCCTTCCTGTTTGGCACGTAATACGCTCCGCAAGTAATCCTGGTGATACTGAACCCGCGCCGAGTCGTTTACCGCGCCGTTCACTACGTTGTCGTAGAAGGCCGCGCCACTCTCCGAAATATAGAGTTTCCGGATGCCATCGTATTGAGCAAACTGTTTAATGATCTGATACATACTCTCGGGATAAACCTCCCAACCCATTTCTGTTATCGTCTGAACGTTACGTCGGAGTGGCGAAATCTGAGCCGCCCAGAGGTAGGGCATAAAGTACGAATGCTCCACCACAGCCCGGAAATAGTGCTGTAACCCAATAAAATCGAAATCAAAAGCAAGCTTTTCCATATCGCCGGGGTGTGCCACTTTTTTAGCAATGCCCGACAGAAACGACAAATCGTCGGTTGGATACCCCAACCCGAGTGCAGGTTCCAGAAACAGGCGGTTCAGCAATGCATCGACCCGTTTAGCCGCTGACCTATCGCGGGTAGAGGTCGAAAAGGGCTCGATGGGCGAGCAGGAGAACGTAGTGCCTACGTGCGCATTCGGTACGTTCCGGCGTACGATACGTCCACCCTCGGCCTGGGCAAGCGCGGTATGGTGAATGGCGGGTAGCAGGTTTCGAAAGCTCCGCCGACCCGGCGCGTGCTGCCCCGTAAAATAACCAAGCACTGAAAATGCAAGCGGCTCATTCAGAATAATCCAGTGTTTGACTTTATGCCCAAACGCTTTGGTACAAATCTCGACATATTCAGTAAACCAGTGAACGATGTTTCGGTTCGGCCAGCCGCCCTTGTTTTCCAGCGCCTGCGGCAAATCCCAGTGATAGAGCGTAATCCAGGGCGTTATATCCAATTCCAGGCATTTGTCGATTAACCGATCGTAGAAAGCTAGTCCGGCTTCGTTGATGTGTCCGCCTAACGATGGCCCCGTTCCGTTGGGAAGAATGCGGGACCACGACAGCGAAAACCGAAAGGCATCGAAGCCCATTTCTTTATGAAGCAGCAGATCCGACTCGTAGCGGTCGTAGAATTCACAGGCAGTATCGGCTATGTCGCCGGTTTTAATTTTTCCCTTCTGACGGCTGAACGTATCCCAAACGCAGGGACCTCGGCCATCCCGGTCAACGGCACCTTCTATCTGATAAGCGGCCGTGGCCGTTCCCCACACGAAATCGGGACCGAAATCGTGGCGATCAAACCCTAAATAATCAGTCAATGTACAGGCTAATTGTAATGTAAAATTCGACGAACTAGATTTTACAGAATGATTGGTGTCGCTGTACGTAGTAAACGCATCAAAAGTAAGGAATGGTCATAAAAAAGCGTTCCATTTGGCCGATGAATCGACCAAACGGAACGCGTTGCACGTCTATCTATCCATTACCCTCTACGTCCGAATGGAGCGTTTCGGGGACCATACTGCTGGCTGGCGAATAAACGGTCGCGTTGAGCGGATGTCAGGACGGCCAGCATGTCCTGCCGTTTACGGAGTTTCAATTGACGAAGGCCATCGGGAGTCATACGAGAAGTCTGCATGATGCGGTCGTAATTGTCTTCGATTTTATGCAACTGCTTCTCCTGGCGACGAGATAACCCAACAACAGCATCGATACGGTCAATTTTCAGTTCGTCCTGATACTGGTCTCTATCGTTGTATCTTCCTTGAGGAGGTCTGTTATTGTATGGTTGGGTATATACGCGTTGAGCGAATGTTACACCGGTTGAAAGAGCGAAGAAAGTTAGGGCGGCTGCGATTGTCTTGTTCATGTCAGTATGTGTTTTTTTGTGCGTTACTGATTCTTAGAAGCCAATCGTTGCTCAGCGTTTAATCGGGTAATGGGCCGATCTGGTCGAATGCCCGATTTAAGCCGCTTAATCCAGGTAAATCACGCCTGAGTGACCTCAGAAAGTTTTCGCTGCCGGGCCATAGCCTGCGCAATGATGCTGGCTACAATCAACTGAAGGGCGTGATAAATCATGATCGGGAGCAACGAAACCCCAGCAACAGTAGCCGGAAAAAGCACATTCGCCATTACACTACCCTGTATCAGCGATTTTTTCGATCCACAGAACAGCGCCGTTATGCGATCTTCCCGCGTAAAGTTTAACAGGCGCCCAATTAGCGTAACAAAGCTAAAAATCAGAAAAAACAGGCCCAGCAACATGGCCGACAACCACAATAAATCGTCCAGCGAATAACTGGCAAACAAATTCCGTGAAAACGATTCACAAAAGGCGGTGTAAACAATCAGCAAAATGGTGAATTGGTCAAAAAAGCGTAAATAGGTTTTGTTACGTTCCGCAAACCACCCCAACCGTTTGTTCAGAAGTAGCCCCAGCAAAACCGGCACAATAACCTGTAGGGATAACTTGGCAATGACTCCACCCAGATCGTACTGACCGTTGGTGCTGGAAAGCAGAATACTCATCCAGATCGGCGTAATAAACACCCCAATCAGACTGGAAATGCTGGCGTTAAAGATAGCCGCCGGAATATTTCCTCCAGCGATAGACACCATGACGACTGATGACGAGACCGTAGAGGGTAAAGCTGCTACGTAGAATATACCCAGCCAGAACAGTTCGGTGTCGGGTGTCATCAGGAGAGCCCTGGCCGCCAGCACAAAGGCTGGAAATGCTACGAAGGTAGTCAGATGGACAACCAGGTGGAGCTTATAATTACGTAACCCTTCCCGCAATTGCGTAAAATTCAGCCGAAGTCCATAGAAGAAAAAGATTATCGAGACGCCAACATTCGCTATGGTCGAGAGCGACACAGGGCCTTCGTAGACACCCGGTTCAGGAAAAAATTTGGCGAGACCAATCATCGCCAGCAATGCTATAATAAACCAATCGAGGCCAACACGGGCCAATAGTGCGCTTAGAGACGTTTTTGCCATACATCAGAACAACCCGTCCAGCGCAAATTTCGTTTAGTTCATGGTAAAGGTTTCCAGGCTGTTATGCACAGCTTCGTCTCTTCCACTACGCTTAATTTACCCGACTTTTTTCCGAATCAGCCCCATTATCGGAATGGTTTCGTTTACGCCCAAATGCTTCTTTTCCAAAACGATACGTAAAGGCCAGGCCAATCCGGCGAGTATCGAAAACGCTACGTTGGAAGGCTTCGGCCTGCTTCAGGCTTACGGTTTGGGAATTGGTTTTCCAGGATAGGAAAATATCATCCAGCGTGAGTCGAACGCTGCCTTTTCCCTGAATGATTTTCGCTTGTACTGCCGCCGACATCCGGTAACGCGACCGGGTTATGGTTTGCCCCGATACGTCGTTGGACGAATAATAGTGAAGCCATTCGGCACTCCAGGTCGACCCAAACTGAAATTGGTTCATCAGGTTTATCCGGGCATTATAGCGGCTCACCTGCAACGGTTCAGAGTAGGCCCTCCCCCGCAGGGCAAGATGGGCGGTTGTTACGTTTACGTTCAAGCGCCACCAGTTTGCGGGCGATACCGATACGTTGGTATTGAGCGCCAGTATGGCCCCATTCGCTACGTTGTCTGGCCTGAGAATAAACGTATCACCAACGGCTTCGGTCAACTGAAAAATCAGGTCAGAAAAACGACTGTATTGAAGCGCCATACCCAGAAATTGCTTATGCTGATACTTGAGCTCGAACTGGTTAATATACTGGGGTTTTAGGTACGGATTACCGGTTGTAAACGAATACTGGTCACGATACGCCAGAAACGGATTCAGCAGTTGATAATTCGGGCGACTGATTCGACGCGACACACTGGCCGTTAGTATATTACGCCGGGCGGTATCCAGCTTATAGCTCATAAAAACGGACGGAAACAGGTTGGTGTATGTTCGACTAAAGGACGTTTCGGCCTGCTCCGGATTACCCAGCTGCCGCCCGTCCAACTGCGTATTTTCCAGCCGTAATCCACCCTGAACGGCCAGCCGTTTTCCTTCTTTACGGAGGTTGGTATAAGCTGCGTGAATGGTTTCGCCATACAGAAAATGATTCGACTGCCCGTAGTCGGGTACGTAATTCGCTCCTACGTTTCTGAAATACTGCGCATTATTATCGTTCGACACACGGCTTGTTCTCATTCCGGCCTCAAGTTTCCCTTTGCCGGGAAGCGGGTGCTCATAATCGATCCGGGCCGTATAAATGGCAATGGCCGATGGTAGTCTATACAAAAACTGATGTTTACTGCCGAACGTACCGTTGGCGTCGTCTACCCGATTCTCTAAGGCTTGTTCTCCCTGCGTTACGTATTGAACGTAGTTCAGATCGGCCGTGATTTCCCGGCCTGTGTTGCCGAATTTATGCAGCCCGTTCAGATTAGCGCTTTTGTTCGTCCACAAAAAATCACCATCCGTTGTACCTGTACCCACCGAATCGCTGCCGTAGCGTTTGTCGGTACGCAGACTGACATAATCCAGACGCTCCGACCGGCGGCTACGCTGACCATTTAGCACAAATCCTAACGTTGTGTTGGGCGAAACCGCATAATCCATTCCCAGTCGAACCATACCGCCATGACTCCCGGTCTGGTTGCGATTGGTCAGCCGGATCGACGACAGGAGGCTGGCTGAAGAGTCGTATGATCTGCGTTCGCTCTGGCTGTCAGTAAGCTGACTGTCCTGGCTGTAGCTCAGCGTACTAAATAGATTTACTTTTTTATGATTGACATTCAGGTTAATAACATCGTTGCTACGTCCTAATCGGCCCTGACCATACCCCAACGCTACGTTACCAGTAACGCTCTGCATTTTGCTACGTTTCAACCGAATGTTAATGATTGATGTACCGGCGGCCTCGTATTTGGCGGGCGGATTGGTCATGAGTTCGAGCTTATCGAGCGACCCACCGGGCAATGATTTTAAATAAGCCGCCAGATCAGAACCTGACATATGGGTGGGCCGCCCATCAATCAGAATCAGTACCCCCGCCTTTCCGTTCAGACTGATTTCACCGTTGATATCGACGCTGACGCCGGGTGTTTTCCCGAGTACTTCCAACGTATTACTTCCGGCGCTACCAATCATGGCGTCAACGTTGACAATGGTACGGTCAAGGTCCTGTTCGATCAACGGTTTTTTCGCAACGACCTTTACTTCGCTTAGGGTTGTTTTCGACGGTGTCAGGATAAAAACGGGTAACGTAATAGCCGACTGCTGATCGGCAATCTGGATCGCAGCGCTCCGATACTCCTTGTTTCCTACGCTCGTTATAACCAGTCGATACGTATCAGCGGGAATGGCGGTAACGATAAATTTCCCGTTTGCGTCCGTCAGCACTCCCCGTACTAATGTTGAATCAGCGGCACGTAGCAATCGTACCGTAGCACCCGGTATGGCTTCATTTCGGCTATCTTTTACCAGACCGCCCAGGCTATTCCCCAACGGTTGAGCACGAATTTCGTAGGATAAAAACAGGAGTAACAAACATAGAATAGCTGGTCGCATGACAGGTTGATTTAGGTGGCTAATTCACTACGATCCAAAGATTGACGTAGCATACCGCCCCTTAAAAGAATGCTGACAGAACAGTGAGCTAACCTGACAGACTATGTTTTTACGGTGTCCAACGGATTAGTCCTCGTTTTCTGACTTTCCGTCAGCCGTAATTAGCTATCCGTCCCGTAAGTTTACGGATGTCGAATTGGCTCATCAGCTTTGCACAGGGTCAAAACCAGCCATTCCTTGAAAACAAATCAACCGATACGTCCTGTAACCAGCTTCCGATTTTCTGAACATCTGCTGCTCTGGGTAGTAGCGGCAGCTCCTCTCTATTTCCTTTTCAGGACCTACACGAAATCGATTACGACAATCTACGACGAAGAAACCGCCCTGTTGGCTACGTTCGGCTCTTTAATGGGTGTATATAGCGGCCGGTATCTGGCCCAATTATGGTCGTCTCCGGGCAAGGAAGCTCCTGATTGGCTATTTGCGCTACTGCTGATACTGATGGTAGGCGCTGCATTTCTTACCGCACATTTTGCCGGTGCGCTTCCTAATCACCTCAAAACAATCTACGTACTGTTTCTGGGATTGCCGCTTTTTGTCTTTTGTGTCACAACGGGAATGTTTATCAAACTGATCCGAAGCCGGGTACAGAATCAGTTACAGACAGCCAAAGTCCAGGCCGAACATAGCCAGAGTGAACTACATTTGTTACAATCGCAGTTAAGTCCTCATTTTCTGTTCAATACGCTGAATAATCTCTATGGCATCTCGATTTCGCAACCCGATAAAACACCTACCCTGCTGCTCAAACTGTCTGAATTGCTCCGCTATTCGGTCTACGACGCCAAGGAGTTGCTGGTGCCGCTACCCGATGAATTAACCTATATCAACAACTACATCGACTTCGAAACGCTACGTATTGGCAGTAAGCTTTCACTGACAACCGTCATCGACAACGTAACGGATACGCGCATACGCATAGCACCCATGCTGTTGATCGTGTTTGTTGAAAATGCCTTTAAACACGCCCGCAACACCACCGATCAGACCATAGTAATCGATATTATGGTAAAGCTTTGGGGAAATTCCATTCTGTTTTCGGTTAAAAATTCGTATTCTCCATCGGAAGACGTACCAACCGACCTCAACAAACGGAGCGGTTTGGGACTGGCCAATGTGCGGCAACGGCTTAATTTGCTCTATCCCAATGCCCACGAATTGGTTATTCACGACGCCGACGGCTATTTTACGGTTCATTTACAGCTTCGTAACCAATGAAAAAAGTAGCCTGTCTGATTGTCGACGACGAGCCGATTGCCCGAGAAATCATAGCAACGTATTGTCGGCATTTGCCACAACTGACCGTAGTGGCCGCGTGCGACAACGCACTCGACGCCAAGACAGAGCTACAGAAACAGCCGGTCGACATTCTGTTTTTAGACATCAATATGCCCATTCTGAGCGGAATTGCGTTTCTGAAAACGCTTAAAAATCCACCGCAGGTCATTTTCACGACAGCCTACAAAGAATTTGCGGTCGACGCGTTCGATTTAGCCGCCTGCGACTATCTGCTAAAACCGTTCTCGCTCGAACGGTTCATTGTTGCGGTCGACAAAGCCCTGGAGCGATTACAACCCGTTTCAGTGGCCGCCCAGCCTACTAATGACGACGCTTTACAGGGTTATTTTTTCCTAAAAGCAGAGGGCAAAATTTACAAGATTCTTCACAACGATCTGTACTACGCTGAAGCCAGCGGAAATTACACGAAAATCACTACATCGAATGCTACTCTACTACCCAGCATGACCTTTTCGAGCTTTCTTGAGTTACTTCCTGCCCATCGATTTTTGCGTGTTCATCGTTCGTTTGTTGTGAACAAAGCTAAAATCAGCCATATCGAAGGGAATCGGGTCTATATTGATTTAACCGAAATTCCGATCGGCAGCAATTACCGCGAAGCCTTTCTGAACGAACTGGGTCTTTAATGTCCTGTAATAAAAGCCTGATCAGCCAGCCAGCTGTTTTGCCGTCTGACCAGACGTTTATTACCGCTACGGTTTCAGTTTGAGTTGTAACGTTTCCTTTTTTTCCAGTTGACTCATAATCGCCTGCTTATCCAGCAATGCCTCCCGGAGTGTTTTGTCGGACATGCGTTTCCAATTGTCGCCATTATGCTTGTGTCCTGGCTGGCTGGCGTTTCCATAACTAAGCGATACCTGAGCACGGGGCTTTTCGCCAAACTCGGTAACCGCTACGTAGGTATCACCGGCAACCGCTCGATTCAGTTTCGGGTTTTTAGGATCTGGAGCAAAATAAATGGTTCGATAAGTACCGTACTGTTCAGAACTGCCGTTGGCCGGAAAGTCCTGGCCCGCCGGGCCAAACCGGTTTATCTCACCCCAGGCCACATCCAGGCGACCATAGCGCTGGTGCACCTGTTCAGCGGCATTACGCAGGATACTAACGGCTTTTTTAGGATCTTTCAACCCATCGGGCGTACTGACCGGATGTTTAGGGTCCCAGCCAACGGCTACCATGCCCGGATTGAACTGATCGAACCAGGCTGCAAACAGTACTGCTCCTTTGCTATCGCGATTGGTCGTTTTATCCCAGGCTTTCAGTACCGTAGCCGCTTTTTGAGCGAGTGAATCAGGGTTTTGGTCAACAGCAACCAGCAAGTCATCCAGAAAGCGATCGGCGGCTTCCAGACCCGTATTTAATTTATAACCAACCAACTCCTCAAAACTGATCGATGCATCGTCCTTGATTAAATTGATTGACCGCTGAGGACGGAGTCGAATTGGAATCCCCACCGGCGACATGTAGTCAGGAAAGTTTTTAGGGTCTAGTACCGCTGGATACGTACAGCTCCAGGGGGCATCGTTTGCATTCTGAACAAACCCAGAAGCAGGATTTAAGACCCGAGGTAAATCTTTATAGGGATGCGTTTGCGTCCATATGTATTTGGTCGATGTTCCATCGATAGCGCCCTGCCAGAACGGCCAGTCGCCCTCGCTACGTATGGGTACGTTTCCATTGAACAAATACAGAATATTACCCGCCCTGTCGGCATAAATAACGTTGAACATGGGCAGTTGCATCCGCTGGAGGGCTTTTTCAAACTCCGCCAGATTGTTGGCTTTTGCCATCGCGTGGTGTTGAGCGGCCGTTGACGAATTGGTTAAACCGGCAAACCGGAATGCGTAGGTTTTGCCATCTTTGCCAGCCATTACCGGACCATGCTTACTATAACGATACGTAACGTTTTGCGGCTTAAGCTGCCCGTCTGGCTGCCGAACCTGAAGTGTTACGGCCTTTGTCTCGAAGGCTTTTTTAACACCATCCAGTACGTACCCATCCTCCTGTAGTGTGAGTGCATACCGGTCAGCCGCGTCGATCGTATTTACGGTATGCGTCCAGCCCAGCTGATTATTAAAAGCAATATTCAAGACGGGTTGGCCCACCAGAGAAGCTCCGTACGCCATAAAATCCGGGCCATTCAGATGGGCTTCAAAGAAAAGGAAGAACCCCTCCCAGGGCAAGTGCGGATTGGCGATCAGCATTGCTTTTTTCGATGCCGATTTGGCGGGCGCTATGGCGTAGGCATTTGACCCCGGCGGCATGGCCCTAACCGCCCCCGCTTCGGCCGAGCCGATAAATTCAAGGCAAATGACGCGGCTTATATGAGCCAGTACGTCCTGTGGTGTAATCGGTAATACTTGCCTGAATTCGGCCCCGATAGCTTCCGGGTGTGCTTTTGCGTAGGCATTCAGGCCGTCGACGAAGCTATCCAGACAGGGTTTATACTCCGCATCCTGCTGGTTATAACTCTGCTGCGCTTGTTGCGGAACCCCAAATAAGGTTACGATTTTGTCGGAATCCAGATACTGCGGCCCCCAATATTCGGCCGCTCGTCCGCGGGCCTGAGCGTATAGTTGAAGCAACAGATTGGCGTGGCTTTCCATCTGCGCATAGCCAAACCCATAATACATGGCTTCGAGCGTTTGCCCGTAAATATGAGGCACTCCGGCATTGTCCCATAAAATCTCGACGGTCGAGGCCGCCGAACGACCCGTTGACAGCGTCTTGCGCGTAGTAGGCTGAGCACTGGCGATCAGGCTCAACAGCAAAAAGCAAACGGTAATAAGTTTCATAAACAGGCAGAAAGGTTAAACGTATTGGCTAGAAAAATCACTCCTACTTTTCGACAGAGTTTGCAACTGAGACTACTAATCCGGTCAATTCTGTTCATCCTGTCGAAAAACAATTGCGGAATGAGGTTATTCACTTTTTAGATAATGAACTGGATTGCTTCGTACCGCTTTAACAACCTGCCGCGAAACGGTAAGAGCGGTAATTAGAGCGGCACTAACAAGCGTCCCCCCTAACAACCAGCCACTTACTGAAATACGATACGTATACTGCTGCAACCAGCCCGATAATAGCCAGGCCCCTATTGACGCGGCTACCAGAAAGCCCAGCCCCAGCAATTTCCCAAACTCCCGACCTAGCAACCAAAGCAGCTGCGTTGTCTGCGCTCCCAGAATACGACGAACGCCTATTTCTTTCGCTTTCAGTTCGGTCAGAAATGTAACCATTCCATACAGCCCCAGGATGCTCAAGCCAATGGCGATCAGGGCAAACCCCTGAACCAGCCCAGACAGTAGGCGTTCCGTTGCCGTAAAACTGCTAATAAGATCAGGCAAGTCGTCGCCGTGGTACACCTGATCGGGTAATAGCTTATCCCAAACCTGTTGAATGGCCTTGATGGTCTGGCTTTTATCGGCCGTACGCAGACGTAGCATCGCTACCCGACTGTGGGGCACATCATGAATTAGTGTTATCGGGGAAATCGGCTGGTGTAAATCGCCACTACGGAAGTTTCGCACAACACCCACAATGACCCGTTCGGCATCTTTTACCCGTAACGATTTACCAATGATCGATCCAACTGAAGATATTCCCAGTTGCTTCACCATCATCTCGTTGACCAATACCTCACGGCCCGACGTATCGGCAGCACGAACATTTCGACCGGCTATCAATGATAAGCCAAAAAGCGACAGGTAATTTTCATCGATTGCTCGCACTCGGGTTTCAAACGGCTCGGGTTGCGTTGCTGTATGGTAACTGAATGGACTGGGTCTGTTGTAGGCCGATGCTGGAGGATCGCTTCCGAAGGCAACCTGTTCTACCCCAGGTATACGCATCCACTGGTCACGCAGGGGCGCGAACGCGGTAGCCTGATGCTGCGGCAGAAAAACAACCAGGGTTGAATCTAGCCGAAACCCCCACTCTACCTGCTGCATATGTCTGAGTTGGGTTGTCATGACCAATACACTTAGAATAAACACCTGCATCAAGACGAATTGCCCCAAAATCAGAGCTTGCCGAACAGTCATACCCTTTCTTTTTCGGCCAGCAGGCTGAACCGACAGCACTTTTGCGGGGCTAAACCGCGCCAGCACCAAGGCAGGATATAAACCAGCCAGAATAACAACACCTATCAGCAGTCCGATAAACCATCCCAACGCCTGAGGCTGAAATACATCCAGTATCGATAGTTCCGGACGTAGCATCTCAATTTGAGTCGCCAGGGTTTGGTTAACCAGCGGCAAACTGAGCTGAGTCAGCAGAAGCGCCACAACCATCGACAGGATAACCAACAAGCTCGTTTCCAGCATAAACTGCCCAATCAGCTGCCAGCGAGTACTCCCCATTACTTTCCGAACGCCTATTTCCCGCGCCCGTTTGAGCGCACGGGCCGTTGCGAGGTTAATAAAGTTTACACAACCGGCCATGACCAGCAATACGCCAATTCCAACCAGCGCGTAGAGAATCGGACGGGGTGCTGTGCCGCTACGTTCGTGGTTGAGTTCGGCCAGGGGTAAAACCTGATAATCGTACTGAGCTACCTCTTCAGCTGGAAGATATTTCTGTCGAATTACCGGTAAGGTTTTAACCAGTAAACCAGGATCAGCGCCTTCGCGTAGTCGAACAAAGCACATGGCCTGGAGGCCCTGCCAGTCATCTAACGCTTTGGGCCCCTCCTGTACCGGAATAGTGGCGTAGGACACGAAGGCATCGTATCGAAGCTGGGTATTGGGCGGTGGGTCCTTAACAACGCCGGTAACAACCAGATTCGCCTGATTGTCCAGCCGAATCGTTCGCCCCATAGCAGCCGTGGCCGTTGTATCAAAATATTTGCGGACGTAGCGTTCACTCAGCACAATAGTGTTGGGCGCTTTCAGTGCCGTTTTAGGATTCCCGGCTATCCAGTCAACACCAAACAACTCAAAATATTGAGGCTCGGTAAAGCAGACCGTACGTGCCTCGGCGAACTTTTTTTCCCATCCCCCCTTTCCATCCGGCACGCTGAGCGTTCGGCCATAAAAGGTTTCTAGCCGAACAGCACTCTCTACGAATGCATACTCCCGCCGGAGTACGTCAGCTAACGGGCGAGGAGCGGCATCCGTCGGCATCGTTTTCTCTCGTTTGATATCCGTTACGATCCAATAAGAACGATCCAGATGTGGATGATAGCGGTCGAAGCTGAACATGTAGTTGACCACCAGAAAAATAACCAGACCGCTCATTAACGCCACGGCGAGCCCCAACAGACTGATCAGATTGACATGCCAGTAGTGAAACAGGTGGCGCTTAGCCACCCTCAGGTAGTGTACAATCATCGATAAAGGGTTTAGGATGGAATGAGGATGGATGAAATCGTCTTGTCCGAATCAGGCTGCCACTAACAAGTTAAGCTTACGAATCTTAGGTGATAGCAACCACCGGGCAATGAGCACCCCAGTCAAGCCTACTCCACCCATAATCCAGGTCAGTTGAGAATGGGCCAGCGACATCGACATGCTTCGACTAATCAGGATCAGAATACCCATTATAACGATACACGCAAACGCACTCACATAGATCGAATACTGAATAGGCTGCAATAATGAACGGCGTTTCGAACGGACTCGTCGCCTTGCCATAACTGACATAGTCAATGACGACCGACCCATTGTTTCCTGAACATAGAGTTCTTTCAAGCGGGCCAACGCCTGCGGATTGGCCTGCTGTACCACCTGCTCGAAAGCGGCTGAAAAGTCCTGCCCCTGCTCCATCCGTTTTTCGATGAGCGATGCTACGTGGTCGACTAGTTCCGCTTGCAGCGCGGGCTGAACACTGGTTTGCTGAATGTAATGTGTTATGCGGTCAAGTTGGGTATCAGATAATTGGTTCATAGCAGTAGAGAAGGGCTAATAGATATGAAATGATCTAGTTCATCGGCCGAAGGTAACATCGGGGGCAGGCACGATCAGTAACCGGACAAGCTGTACAAAACGCTCAAACTCGTCCACTTTACGTGCGGCAATCTCAGAACCTCTGGCCGTTAGCTGATAATATTTGCGAAGTCGGCCATCGACTTCTTCGTTTTTTGTCGTTAACAGCCCTTCGTTTTCCAGTTTATGCAACACTGGATATAGCGCTCCAAAGGTGAGAGAAAGCTCACCAGCAGTCCGTTCCTCAACTGCCTGTGTTATTTCATACCCATACATCCGGCCCTGCTGAGCCAGCAATCGAAGAACAATGGTCTTAAGTGTTCCCCGTAAAAACTCGCCAGTTGCTGTATCCATCGATTTCAGTTGATAGCTTGCTTAGTATTTGGAAACAAAAATATATAAGAAAATTATATATACAACTATCAACGCTAATTTCTTGTAAAAAGAAAAAGCCAGACGTACTGTCTGGCTTTTTCTCAGCGGGTAAGCTTTATTCGAAACTCGCCCTGTATTGTTTTTCGATAGACCGGGGATGGACAAGGTCCGCTCAGATTGAGTAAAGATCCCGTTAAACGTCCTTGCACGTATTCAACACCATCTACTTCATCAACCTGGGTTATTGTTACTCCACCAGGCGATATTTCAGGTACTTCGCTTTCGCATTCGTAGATAAATGACAAATACGCACTAAAGTCTCTATAAACGGGTGTGTATTCTGCAAAAGCGGTTCCCAATTCATAACCAGCACTGTAGGGAAACAGACCCTGCGTTTTCTCCGATTTAGGCAAATTGAGCAAAATATGTAGCGATTGGGCCGGGCTTTCATTCCAACCTGCCATGTGCATCACGCCATCGGTACGGGTGAAGCTCACGATTTCCCAATTAAATGGAACCCCTCCAAACGTACCGGTAAAATAATCCTTACCGATTAAAATCCGCTTTAGTAAATAGACTTTCTTGTTGGTCTCTTTAAACGTAATCTCAGCAACAACCGTCACGGGGTTTTGGGGCGGATACTTTCCTGGGGCCGTATACGTAGCGGTTTCACCGTCGCCTTTAATCTGGCCATTATCGCCTTCACCGGCAACCGACCATGTCACATCTTTAATCGTGAGGGATTCGGTTGTTTTGATCAAAGGGTCCAGCAAAGCGCCCGTAACTTCGAGCTCTGTCGACTGCCCAAAGTCAAGCGGAGCCCCTTTAGCCGGTCCACCGTCCACACTAAGGGCTTCAATCTTGGCAATTTCGTAAGCAGTCCAGTCGCTGAAATGCGGCATGGGTACCGAAATAGACTGACTTAACGTATCGACTTTTACGCCCGGCACACGCAGCCACCGTTTGTCACTGCCCTGATAACCAACCTGAAGCATTAATGGATCATTAACCGCTACGGCCCCTTTCTGGTACTTGAACGTCAACGTTGCCGGTTTGGCAAACTGCGTTCCATCCGGTGAAAATCGATACGCTAATCCCAATCCATTTGGGGCATGATTCGAGATCGGCTGGATGGAAATTAGCGTATTAGACGCTACTGCACCAGCCGGAATCTCAAGCCGCACTCGCCCATCGGCCGTTGTCAGTATTCCCCCAGCTGGTCCGATTGTTAGACTGGTAGCCGTTCCCTGTGGTACACCAACTTCTGTTTGGTTTTTGCCTGGTAGCTCTTGACCAGGACCGGGTTTAACGGGATCTGGCGTAATTGGTTCCTCATCGTGCTTACATGCCGTCATGCTGGCCAGCATGAAAAAGCCTAGTATCCAGTAGTATCTTACTTTCATTCGATTTGTATGCGGTTGTGTTGTTTACGGCTCAAAATTCAGCGGCAAACACGTCAAGACCTTACACAAATCGAATGAATTGCTCAGATTAACTCGCTAATTGTTACGTACGATGAACAAATTGTATCTGCGCTCGTCAACTACCATAAGTTCATTATAAACAGTAACTCCCCTACAACCGACTATTTTATGACAACTGGAAAATCCGTGTCCAGATCGGAAGAACCTGGTGTTGCCGTACCGTTTTTTGAATTCGGCTGGTGGCGCAGAACTACCTTGAGTTTACCGGAACCAGCCGCTCCTGTTTTCATTTCCGTAGTTAATCCAATAGGATATGGCCCCGGCGCCGGATTCGAATCCTTATCAGTAATGGTTACCGTAAGCGATGACGGATCGCTGGTAGCTGCCGTATAGGTATATACGAATAGGTGCTCATTCGCTTTTTCTTTGATTTCTTCCGTCGCATCGAGCGCTGGCGTTTTGGTTTTATCCAGCAAGGTGACTACGCCGGAATAGGTCGTATTAGCCTTCAGATTTAACGTAGCGTTCGTAAAATTGGCGTTCGTGTTCAGATTCTCGATCGTAGCAGTTACGATGTCGGTAGGCACCGCTTTGTTGGTCAGTGTCAACGTAGCCGTCGTAATGGCTTCATTGTCGTCGGTTGGGTCTACATTCTGTTCGTCTTTTTTACAGGAACTAGCCACCAGCATAACAGGAACAATCATCCACAACGCTTTTTTCAACAGTTGCATAACGTATTTGATTAATAGTGAAACAAAAAATGAACAAGCTGCTCTTTAGCCTCTGGCAAATACCAGGGGTAATTTTACTTTCAGCATAATATTTCGGCCCGGCTCGTCGGCAAAATATCGGAATCGGTCGAGGTAATCACGATAAGACTGATTGAGCAGATTTGTGCCCATCAGAATCACATTCATCGGATTCGATCCTACTTTACACGAAAACCCGACCTCTGCTCCAATCAGCGAATAAGCGGGTGGAGGTGGAGCAAAATCGCCCGTAAAGATGATTTGCCCGTTTTCTTCCCGTTGGGTTACCATCGGTACCCGATTCTGACGCGCTACGTACTGGTGATTCACGCTCAGGTAAACATCCGTGATACGTCCCTGACGTGAGGCAGGTTTTTCGAAATCGTAACGCAGGCCGTTTTCCGTATGATTGGCCGGGATATATACCAGATAATCCCGATTCGTATGGTCATAGGCAAATAGCAGGGATGTTTTGGACGTAAGGGTTAGCTGGCTGGTTAGTTTATACCGTACCGTAGCATCCAGCCCCCGAAACGTGGCCCGAACCTGATTGTACGTATAAGCCGGAAACGCTCCCCGCTGGCGTATTATCGGTACTGAATCGGGTTTGAGATAGATATAGTTATTGATCCAGTTATTGTAAATACCCATGTCGACATACAATCGATCACTGCTATACTCAACGGAGACGTTCAGATTGTAGGCTTGTTCAGGGTTAAGATCAGGATTCCCCTGTTCATAAGCCACTGCGCTCTGATGGAGGCCATTGGAGTATAAATCACTGACCGTTGGGGCCCGCCAGGCCGTGCTTACATTCCCCGACAGCATCAATTTCGACGTCAACTGATACGTAGTACCTAATGATCCCGTTACGTTGCTCCAGTCGCGTGTTTTTTCGGTTGTCAGTTTGGTCGTTTCGTCGAGGAAATAAGCCCGCAGCCAACGATAGTCATACCGAATGCCGCCTTCCAAAGTCCACCGATCATGCGCGTAGCGCTCCAGAGCATACACCCCCCCGCCGTAGTTCCGATAATTTGGAATCAGAAACAAAAAGCGCCGAACGTTACCCTGTGTAATGCCATTAAACCCCACCGAACCTGACAATTGCCCGCCATTGGCCGTTTTAATGGGTTGATGTTCCCAGATCAGATCAGCCGTTTGCGTCACTAATTTAAGATATAGTTCAGGGTCCGTAACGCGGCTAAACGACTGTATATCATACTCCCTACGAACATTCTGCTGATGAGCAACGGTTAAGGTCAGCATCCCCAATCGCTCCGAACGAATAAAGGCTTTTGCTTTCAGTAAATCGTGCTGCACTTGCTGATAAGGCCGACCCAGATCATACGAAAACCCTGGCTGACTGAGTGGTTCAGGACGGGCAATGGCCGCATAAAAATCGGCCAGACTCCCAACCTGAGCCCCTCGAAACAACCCTACTTTTGTATAAAACTGACTATAAAAAAGCTCGGCACCGATACGTTGCTTCGTGTACTTAACGGTACCGGCAAAGCTGTTTTCCAGATAGCTGCTATTCTCCAGATAATAGTTGGGTGTCTTTGCATAGCCAACCCGCTTCAAAGTGCCCTGTAGACGCCAGCTCAATCCCGCCAACTTGTTCGTAAACGCCTGCTCCATCAAACCCGATACAGTTCCCTGTCGGCCATTTGTACCACCGACAAGGTTCACTTCACTACGTAGGCCGGGTACTGTCGGCATAGCTTTCGGCTCCACCAGGATAACGCCACCAATGGCATCGCTACCGTATTTAATACTGGCTGCTCCCTTTATAACTGTTAGCTGAGCGGCCAGAAACTGATCGATCTGTGGCGCATGCTCGCTTCCCCACTGTTGATCCTCCTGCCTGACGCCATTATTCAGCGTAAGAATCCGGTTACTATACAACCCATGAATGACGGGTTTCGAAATAGAAGGCCCGGTCTGAATTGAATAGAGGCCGGGCAATGCCTTCAGACTTTCGCCTAACGATTGACCTCGGGTGGCTTCCAGGGCGTTACCCGACAAAGCGGCTTGGTTCTGAAGTAACTGCTGAGCTTCTGACCGATGCTCGGTTACAACCACTTCTCTTAGTGTCTCACTATCGGGCAACAACGCTATCGGTGCTAAGCTAAGTGTCGAATCATTTCTGACTATAATCGTCTGGTCAATGGTTTTATAACCGACAAATTGAAAATCAATGGTATATCGCCCCGGACAGACGGAAAGCACCTGAAAATTTCCCGCCGAATCGGCCACTGCTCCCGTCGCCAGTTCACGGATATATACCGTAGCGCCTGTAAGTGGTTCGTGATTATCAGCCCCCAGAATACGGCCTGTCAGAATAGCCCGGCAGGAACGGGATTGCCCATATCCTACTTGAACCACTCCCGCCAGAATGTTCATCACGAACCAGATTGTTAAATAACCACGCATTCAGTATCGCACTTTCCCGTATCTCTAACGGCAGGCTGCTTTTTTATGCAACAACGTTGCAATATTATAAAAAGCAGAGCTACTCTACAAATTCAAGACTATAAATCTTAATAAGGCTTCATAAAAAAAGCCGCTCTTACTGATGAGCAGCTCTTTAGATGTATGTAGTTATATCACTTTAAAGATCAGTGCAAGACACTGAATACCAGTTCACGAAGAATATCGCCTTCATGCATGGTTGGAGCTTCAATACCTTTACTAAGCGCATCGGCCCGCCGAATTGCATGAATAATATCGGCAACTTTGAGCAGCGGAAACGTACGAGCCGCCGACAAATAATCCTTAACAAAAAACGGATTTACGCCTAACAGGGAAGCCAGTGCTTTTTCACTTTGATCTTTAGACGACTGCACCAGTAGTACTTTACCGAAATAGCTGAACAACTGGGCCAGGATCACAACCAGTGGATTGTCTTTAGGATTGCGCGCGAAGTAGTCGACAATCTGATTAGCCTTAACTACGTCGCGCTGGCAAAGGGCTTTTTGCAGTTCAAATACGTTATATTCTTTGCTGATCCCAACCAGCCGTTCTACTGTTGCCGCTGAGATTTCCTCGCCGACGTGTAGATTGATTAGGATTTTATCGATCTCGCCAGCCAGGCGTTTAAGGTCATTGCCAATATGGTCGGCTAGTAACTGACAGGCTTTCGGGCTCACTTTCACCCCCTGTTCCCGGCAATACTCTCCTACCCAATCAGGGACTTTATTGTCGTATATTTTTTTTACGCCCAGCAATTTCCCTTTAGCGCCAAACGCTTTTACCCAGGCCTTGCGCTCATCGAGTCCCGGCTTCCCGTCTTCTTTGGTATAACAAAGCATGAGGATGGTGCTCGACAATGGATTTAAAGCGTAATCTTCCAATAATGTCTGGGCTGATTTATCGCCAATTCCCGCCATTTGCTGCGCTTCCTTAACCAGTACGAGCTGGCGCTCGGCCATAAACGGGTATCGCCGGGCATAATTTAATACAGCCCCAACATCCGTGTCTTTCCCAAAGAGCACGAACTGATTAAACCCACGCTCGGCTACAGGCACAGCTACTTTTTCTAGCTCTTCCGCAATCCGATCAAGATAATAGGGTTCATCACCATGAACAAGATAAACAGGGGCAATCCGCTTATTACGGATATCTTTTAAAAGCGCATCAACAGCCGGAATCAAAATTGTCTTGTGTTTTCAGTGTTCAGTTTTCAGACGTTATCGGAGTCCGACATTGTCTAAAAACAACCACAAAAATACGTGTTTGTCTTTGTTTTAATGAGACACAGTATGCCTTACCAACGATAAGTTTCTTGCTGAAAGCGTACTGAGTGACCAGATAACAAAAAGCCCCGATCACTGATCGAGGCTTTTTGCGAATCGAGCGATAGACTAGCGATTTTCTACCAATGCTTTAAACTCATCGACTGTTACGTCCTGTTTCGCTGGGGTAATTTGCGATTTAGTGTAGTCGATTATTTTATCATCATACACCCGGTTGAACGTACTGGTGTAGTTCTGGCCGTTATTTTTTTCATCTAGCAGATAGTTACGAGCGATGCGATCAATGGTTTGATTCATTTCTTCGTTATCACCTGCTGCGAAGCCGAACTGTTCACGTACCATTTGACGGGTTACGTCCAGAACTTCTTCAAAATCAACTTTGATATCGGCTTTTTCAGCGATCTTGTTTTTGATCAGCTGTAGCTTTACTGATTTCGTGAAGTCGTCGTATTGTTCGTCAATCTGCTCCGGTGTAAACTTACCTTCGTTTACTTCCAGCAACCAGTTTTTCAAAAACTCATCGGGCAGCAGAATGGGCGTGCTATCCAATAGCACTTTTTCGATATCCAGACGGAGCAACTGGTCAGACTCGCGCGTGTAATTGCTTTTAATGATTTCAATTACCTTTTCACGGAATTGCTCTTCGTTTTCAACCGCACCCGCCCCTAATACTTTATCAAAAAACTCCTGATTAAGTTCTGCTGGCTCATGACGGGTAATGTCGTCCACTTCAAATGTAAACTCACCTGTCAGGTCGGCTGCTTCTTCCTTCTTCACGCCCGTAGCATTGGCACGAGCTTTCTCATCCGGGAATGCCTGCTCCAGAACAAACGTAACAACATCGCCTTTTTTCTTACCTACGAACTGGCCTTTCGCTTCGTCGGCCATCTGGTTCATTGGGAACGCAGTTTTAGCCGAAAATTCGCCGTTTACTTCTTTTAGCTCACCGTAGATGGTATCGCCGTCTCCTACTTCTTCCGCATGAGCATGGGTATGAAAACGCTGCTGCAGATCGGCAATCGTTGAGTTCACTTCTGCATCACCAGCCTGGATGTCGTAGGCCGTTACGGTAGGCAGATCGCTAAAATCGATATCGAATTCAGATGCTAAACCCAGCGTATAGCTGAACGCAAAATCAGTTTGGTTATCCCAATCAATGGCATCAGCTTCTTCGCGGTTCGGAACCGGGTCACCAACAACCTGTAATTTATTGTCGCGGATATATTGACTAACTGTTTTGCTCAGCATCGAGTTGATTTCGTCAACCAGAATGCTCTTGCCATACATTTTCTGAACAAGCGATGCAGGAACATGACCAGGGCGGAAGCCTTTCAGCTGAACTTTACGACCGTAATCTTTCAGCTTTTTATCGACTTCTGGTTTATAATCGGCCGGCGTCAGGACGATTTTCAGCGAAGCGTTGGTATCGCTAGCTTTTTCTAACGTAATATCCACTTTTGTATCGTTTTAAAATAAAAGAGCGAAAGAGTAAAAAAAGCGAAAGAGTAGATCATGTACAGACAAACGCTCTTTCACTATTTCGCTCTTTCGCTAGTCACTTGGTACGGGCGGAGGGACTCGAACCCCCATGCCTTGCGGCACCAGATCCTAAGTCTGGCACGTCTACCAATTTCGCCACGCCCGCGGCTCTGGAGTAGAGAGAACCAATTTTATTTCGATTGGCGTCTCAAAAACTCGCTTTTGGAGGTGCAAAAGTAGAAAAGAATTTCAACTAAGCAATACGTACCCCCAAAGTTTTTTCACAAAAAATTGGCTCACTCTGGCTACAAGGCTTATTATCAGAACCTTCTATTGGAAACTTTTTTTTCATACCTGAAATCCTCTACCACTCATTCAGCGAAAAAGCGTTGGCTCTGTTACCAGCAAATCTTACCAAAACACCATAAACGTAGTACATAAGAAACTGACTACAGAAGTAGCTTATATATCCCACCTATTAAATTAAAGATTGGCAATAAAACTTGCTCTTAAATTTATCTGGCTTAATTGCATCAGTTTTCGATTATTATTTTGTTATCTTGGTAGTACGAGTACAACCTAAAGGCTATTACCTGCAAAGACGCCAACCATGATGAATGCCACCGTCGAACCCACAATTGATTTAGAACTGGAGCGACAGGAAATACTGAAACGGTACAGACGCTTGTTACGAGCGGCTAAACCAATGCTCAAAGGCGATGACGCCAAACTGATTAAGAAAGCATTTAATACGTCGGCCGAAGCGCACAAGAATATGCGTCGCCGGTCTGGCGAACCCTACATCTACCATCCGCTGGCCGTAGCCCAGATAGCGGTTGAAGAGATTGGTTTGGGCACAACCAGCATTGTGGCAGCGCTGCTCCACGACGTCGTAGAGGACACGGATACGACCATTGCCGATATTGAACGGACGTTTGGTCCTAAGGTAGCCCGAATTATTGATGGGTTGACCAAAATTTCCGGGATATTCGACTATGGTACCTCACAGCAAGCCGAGAACTTCCGCAAAATGCTGTTGACGCTCTCCGATGATGTGCGAGTCATTCTGGTCAAACTGGCCGACCGACTCCATAACATGCGGACACTGGATTCGATGCCCCGCGACAAACAGTTGAAAATTGCGGCCGAAACCATCTATATATATGCTCCACTGGCTCACCGACTTGGCTTGTACACGATCAAATCAGAACTGGAAGATCTGTACTTAAAACACGTCGAACCCGAAGCCTACAAGGATATAGCCAAAAAATTGCGCGAAACCCGCATCGCCCGTGATCGCTTTATCGGTCGTTTTATTGAACCAATCGAACGGGATTTAGGCGACACGAAAATTAAATACCTCATTAAAGGCCGCCCTAAATCGATTTATTCCATCTGGAACAAGCTCAATAAATCGAAAAAGCCGTTTGAGGAAATCTATGATCTGTTTGCCGTCCGGATCATACTTCAGGTACCTCAGGAGGAAGAAAAAGCAGCCTGCTGGCGGGCTTATTCTATTGTCACGGATCATTACAAGCCCAATCCGGACCGACTCAAGGACTGGATCAGTACCCCCCGCGCTAATGGATATGAATCCTTGCACACAACCGTCATGAGCCGTACGGGACAATGGGTTGAGGTTCAGATTCGGAGCGAACGCATGAACGAAATCGCGGAAAAAGGATATGCTGCGCACTGGAAATATAAAGGCAACGACACTCAGACCGGCGCGGGCATTGAAGCCTGGATCAGCCAGGTCCGCGATATGCTTGAGTCGGCCAACAACAGTGATAAAAAGGCGGCTATTGAGTTCGTCGACGACTTCCGAAGTAATTTATACAGCGAGGAAGTTTTCGTTTTCACCCCAAAAGGAGATTTAAAAGTACTCCAGCGGGGAGCGACTGCGCTCGACTTTGCATTTGATATTCATACGCAGATTGGCGCCCGTTGTATGGCTGCCAAGGTGAACAATACGCTCGTTCCGTTAAGTCACGTGCTGCAGAATGGCGATCAGGTCGAAGTCATTACGTCGAACCGCCAGAAACCCAGCGAAGACTGGCTACGCTTTGTAGTTACGTCGAAAGCCAAAACCAAGATTAAAGATTTAATCAAGGAAGATAATAAGCGATACGTAACCGACGGACGTGACATTGTGCAGAAAAAACTGCGCGTGTTACGGATGGAGATGACCAATGAAACCATTAACCAGCTCCGCGCTTATTTTGGCTCCAAAACCACCGACGATTTCTTTTACCGGGTTGGCAAAGGGCATATTGACGCACAGGAGTTAAAGAAGTTCAAAACGGATAAAGAAGCGAAAGAAAACCGCCTGAACAAACTCAATACCGACGTACTTCAGGATGGTAAATCGTTTACCAAAGAGCTTAAAAAGATTCATGGCGAGCGGGCCGACGCCGATATGTTGCTGATTGGTGAAGACATGGATCGAATCGATTACACACTGTCTAAGTGTTGTAATCCGATCTCTGGCGACGATGTTTTTGGCTTTGTAACCATCAATGATGGCATTAAAATTCACCGCGTTACGTGTCCAAATGCGGTTGAGTTGATGTCGAATCATGGCAATCGGATCATCAAGGCCAAATGGACATCCCAAAAAGAACTGGCTTTCCTGGCCGGGCTTCGCATTACGGGTACCGACCGCGTTGGACTAGTCAACGACGTAACACGAGTTATCAGTAACGAGCTACATATTAATATGCGCTCGGTAACGATAGACTCCAAGGATGGCATCTTTGAAGGAAATATTCGGTTATATGTTCATGATACGGCCCACCTCGAAATCCTGATGCGTAAACTAGAGCGCGTTCAGGGAGTATTTGAAGTGGTCCGCTTCGACTCGTAACTGTCTGTAGCTTTGGTACGTATCGGTTATTGTTACCCTATGGCGCATAAACAATAACCGATACGCCATGAACTATAGACTATAAATTCTATTTTTGCACTTTCAATCATCGGAACGGATATGGCTGCGCCGAAACAATCAAACTTAGAATCTGCCCGGACAATTTTCACCGCCTACTTAGAAAATAAGGGGCTGCGTAAAACGCCCGAGCGATTCGCTATTCTGGAGGAGATATACAACCGAGAAGATCACTTCGACGTTGATGAGCTGTATATATCCATGAAAAACAAAAACTATCGCGTCAGCCGGGCTACGGTATACAATACGCTCGACGTATTGGTCGACTGCGATTTAGTTACCAAACACCAGTTTGGACGGAATCTGGCTCAATATGAAAAATCATATGGCTATCGTCAGCACGATCACCTGATCTGTACGGACTGCCATAAGGTGCTGGAATTCTGCGACCCACGGGTTCAGAACATCCAGAATATGGTCGGCGACCTGCTCAAATTTAATGTCATGCACCATTCCTTAATCTTTTATGGAGCATGCGCCCGTGAGGGGTGTGAGAACAAACAGAACCTTGCCAAAGAAACCCAGGCATTTCCGGTTTCGGTTGAGGGGTAACGATTAACGTATCGATAAAGAGTGAAACTGGCTGAGTAAAGCATACAGAACGTACTAATGTTCTTCTTCTCTCCAGTATTCACTCTTTAGTAATTTCTATCAAACATTACTCTTGCAAATCGCTTCATCAGCCAGCTTCAGGAAAGAGTACGCATGAACGTAGTGAATTAGTATAACATAGCCGTATCAACGGCCAATCATAATGGTAGATGTTTTATTAGGCCTCCAGTGGGGCGATGAAGGAAAAGGTAAGATCGTGGACGTACTGGCGCCACAATATCAGGTTGTTGCGCGTTTTCAGGGTGGCCCCAACGCCGGGCATACGCTTGAATTCAACGGATTTAAACACGTTCTTCACCAAATCCCATCCGGTATTTTCAGAGATGACATTCTGAACATTATCGGAAATGGCGTTGTATTAGACCCTATCGTTTTCAAAAAAGAAATCGATGGCTTAGCGAAATACAATCTGGCGCTCACGAAAAATCTCCAGATTTCGAAGAAAGCCTCGATCATTATCCCCACTCACCGTCTGCTGGATGCGGCCTACGAACAGGCTAAAGGAGAAGCTAAAATTGGCTCAACGTTACGTGGCATCGGACCTACCTATCAGGATAAAGTGGCTCGTGTTGGACTTCGTGTCGGCGATATCTTATCTCCTAACTTTCAGGAAAAATATGGTAAGCTGGTAGCGGTCCATAAGGTTATCCTGGAGCAGAACAATTTTGATTATTCGTCTGTACTGCCACAAGCGGAAGCTGATTTCTTCGCAGCTGTCGATTTCATGAAGCAGTTTCAGCTCACCGACAGTGAATACGCTGTGAATCAGGCGCTGACTGACAACCGGAAGGTACTGGCCGAAGGCGCTCAGGGTTCGCTGCTGGATATCGATTTCGGCTCGTATCCATTCGTTACGTCTTCCAATACCATGACGGCGGGTGCCTGCACCGGACTTGGCGTTGCCCCCCGGCAGATTGGTGAAGTGTTCGGTATTTTCAAAGCCTATTGTACCCGAGTTGGTAGCGGGCCCTTCCCTACTGAACTATCCGACGAGACCGGCGAAAGAATTCGTCAGGAAGGCCGCGAGTTTGGGGCTACTACTGGTCGGCCACGGCGTTGCGGCTGGCTCGATCTGCCTGCCCTGAAATACGCCATCATGATCAACGGCGTCACGCAGCTGGTTATGATGAAAGTGGACGTACTGAATATCTTTGATGAGATTCAGATCTGCACGCATTATCAGTTACCGGACGGTTCCACAACGGAACAGATGCCTTACGACCTGTGCGATACAGCCGTTACGCCCATCTACAAATCATTTAAAGGCTGGCGCGCTGATCTGGCAAACATCCACTCATTTGATGAAATGCCCGCCGAGCTGGCTACCTACGTTAGCTTCCTCGAAGAAACGCTTGGCTTACCCATCAGCTTCATTTCAACGAGCCCAGACCGGGAAGCTATCATTCACCGCCAGGCGGTAGAAATTTAGTTTTCAGTTTATAGTTTATAGTTTTCAGTAGCTGGCGCAAGACTGCTTAGCGAACTGAAAACTATAAACTGAAAACTCTCTCACACCCACCGGCTGATAAACTGACCGAATACGTCCTTGTATTGCTCACTGACGGGAATCACGACTAACCCAATCTGTACCGAGTTCTTCGTAACGGCACTGATGTGATCCAGCGCTATAATGTAGGACCGATGCACGCGCATAAATCGACGTGGCGGTAGCTTCTCTTCCAGCGATTTCAGGCTAGTGAGTGATAGAATAGGTCTGTCAGGGTCACTTTGGCGGTACACTTTCACGTAATCTTTCAGTCCCTCGATATATAGAATATCGTTGTACGCAATTCGAACCAACTGATACTCTACCTTCAGAAAGAGGTAATCCTCCGGAGTTTCTACAGTTGCTGGTAGCGGGAGCGTAACAGGCGTTGGATTTGGCCGGTGTATCAATTCAAAATAGTGTCGCGCTTTGCTGGATGCTCGTAGAAACTCTTCGTAGTTAAATGGTTTCAGCAGGTAGTCAAGCGCATCGACCCGAAAGCCTTCCAGCGCAAACTGATCAAACGCCGTCGTGAAAATAATCCTCGTCGTATGTCCTCCCCGATTGCTACGTTCCAATACACGGGCCAGCTCCAGGCCCGTCAGATCGGGCATCTGAATATCCAGAAAAATCAGATCGACAGCATGCTGTAACAGATGCTGCAATGCTTCTACGGCGCTGCTGAATCGCCCATTTAACGCCAGAAATGGAGTTTTATCAATAAAGGCGCATACCAGGCCCAACGCCAGCGGCTCATCATCGACGGCAATACAGGATAAAGTCATGATAATTCCAGAGTTAGGTGGACTTCATATTCGCCACCTGAAATGTCTTCATTAATCAGCAATACGTAGCGATCTGGATAGAGCAGATCAAGTCGCCGACGGGTATTGGTGAGCCCGATACCGTTTCCCGACTCTAGTGATGGGACTTTCTGCTGAAACAACGTATTGCTCACATCGAGCTTCAATTGATTCTCCTTTTGGTGAATACGGATCTGTATCTTACTGGAATCCAATGTGCTAACACCATGCTTGAACGCATTTTCAACAAAAGGCAAAAAAATCATTGGCGCAATTGGCTGATCGTGCAATGGAGACGGCGTATCGAGCGCCACCGTTACTTTATCTGTTAAGCGCAATTGCATGAGCTGGATGTAATCACTAATGAAATCAATTTCTTTGCTCAGCAACGTAGTACCAGACTGCGTTTCGTACAGAACGTAGCGCATCATTCGCGACAGACGGTGCAACGCTTCCCGCGACATCTCTGCGTCAATGAGCGTGAGCGCATAGATATTATTCAGCGTATTAAAGAAAAAATGAGGGTTTATCTGCGCTTTCAGAAAAGACAGTTCCGAACTGGTTTTGGCCTGTTCGAGTGCCAGACGAAGATTAGCATCGGTCTGCCATTTCTGCAACAGTGACATACTGGTGCTGATGCCCAATACCAGCACGATGGTAAACAAAGACGGTTGAATCCAGCCATAGAGTTTTGGCTTACCACTTCCATCTGGATGAAAAGCTCGATGCATCTGTTCGGCTAGATTAAATCCAATCTCAATGCCACCAAGAATTAAAACAAGTAATGTAATAACGGCTGTCAGCGCCAACAAGTATCGACCAGTATGGCCGGGAAGCAGCAAACGGGGCACAAAAACGTTTCCGTTCAGGTAAAATGTACCGACCACAAGCCCCAAAAAGATAACCTGCCTGACGAAAAACAATCGGGGGAATTTAATTTCTGAGCTAAGCGGCTGATAAAAAAACAGCAAATAACCCATTAAGCCCCAGCCCAGTAGATGGCTCAGCACCGATACGTATCGACGTGAAAACAGAGTAGCTGCCATAAGTAAAAAGCAAAGTACAAGTTTAGCGCAAAACGCGAAACGTTACGTACCGAATCGCTGGCCTCCTGCAATTTATCGATGGTTTACCGCTTTTCCCCGACGAACGCACCAATCGATTACCGAGTCTCATCCAAACGGTGTTCATCGGTTGAAACTCCCTGTCTGCCGACGTTCCTAACTCACTGGTCTATTGCATTTTTCAGGTAAAGAAACCCGCTGTTGTTTTGATACACAATACGGTAATCTTTCTTAAAACGATGCGCTGGCAATTTCATATACTTCTTCTATTCGGACTTTGGACTGGTATCAATCAGGCATATGCTCAGTTTGGCCCTCCGGGTGGTGGGCCTGGCGGTCCAGGCTTCGGCAATCAGGATGATCGACGCAAAAAAAGTGACTTTACCGGCGTTACGGAGGATACTCCCAAAGGCAACGGAAAAATCAACGGACTACTGATCGATTCGCTTTCCGGGAAACCGGTTGAGTTTGCAACCATTGCGCTGATCAATCAAAAAACCAATAAGCCCATCGATGGCACCACTTCCGATACCAAGGGGGCTTTTTTGATGTCAAAACTGGCTCCCGGCGACTATCGGTTACAGTATTCGTTCATTGGTTACAAAAACCAGAATTCTAAACCGTTCACAATAGTGAAAGGCTCCGACATCAACGTCGGTTCCGTTAAACTGTCTCCCGATATTCGAACCTTAGGCGAAGTGGTCGTTACGGGGCAGGCGGCTCTGATTGAAGAAAAAGTAGACCGGCTGGTTTTCAACGCCGATAAAGATTTGACGGCCAAAGGGGGCGATGCGTCGGACGTACTAAAACGGGTACCGATGCTCTCGGTCGATCTGGACGGCAATGTTTCGCTACGGGGCAGCCAGAATATCCGGGTGTTGATCAACAACAAACCCTCAACTATCGTAGCCTCAAACGTAGCGGATGCGCTCAAACAACTGCCAGCCGATATGATCAAATCGGTTGAAGTAATTACCAGCCCATCGGCCAAATACGATGCCGAAGGTGCCGCCGGAATTATCAACATCATCACCAAGAAAAATACGCTGCATGGCTTGACGCTGAATCTGGATGCTGGTGTTGGCCTTCGCGCTTCGAACCTGGGGCTGAATGGTTCGTACCGACAAGGCAAGTTAGGCGTCAGTCTGGGCGGATTCGGGCGTTATATGTACAACCGGGCTTCGTCGACCTTAGATCAGACGACGTTAACCGGAACGCAGGCTCAACGTACCAATCAGCAGGCAACCGCTTTTGACCAGCCCCTTTTTGGTCAGTATACCCTGGGATTCGACTACGATCTGGCGAAAGATCAGTCATTATCGGCCAGCATTCGATACGGCACCCGGAATTTCGTGCAACAACAGAATCAGCTTACCAGTACGTATCTGGCCGATTCGCTGTTAAGCATGACCAATCGCGACGTGAACCGGAAAGACCTGTCCAATTCGGTCGATATGAATCTGGATTACGTGCGAACGTTTAAACCGCAGCAGGAATGGTCGATTTCCACGCAGTACAGCCGAACGGGGTTGACCAATAATTTTTACGCCGACTTGTTGAACAGTGGCGGTACGTTAACCGCGCGTCAGCAAAACCTCAACAACAACACGAATCAGGAATTTACCATACAAACTGATTATCAGACCCCTATTCGTAAAAACCAGTTGCTCGAATTCGGTGGTAAAGCCATCATGCGGAAAGTTGACAGCGACTATCGCTATTTGATTGGTAGCAGTAACAGTGAATTAAACAACGACCCAACTAATCCGAGCGGATCGTTAGCCTACAATCAGAACATAGGCGCAGGCTATATCTCCTATACCTACGTAACGCCCAGCAAATACACCTTTAAAGTAGGTACCCGTTACGAGTACACGAGCATTTCGGCTAATCAGTCGACCGAATCTAGGACTTATACTCCCCTGGATATTCCGAACTATGGCAATCTGGTTCCCAGCATCAATATTTCGAAAAGCCTGAAGGGAGGCACCACGCTTAAGGCAGCTTATAACCGTCGAATTCAACGCCCCGGTTTGCAGCAGTTGAATCCCAACCCCAACGCAGCCAACCCTCAGATGATTTCGGTCGGCAATCCAAACTTAAGCCCCGAACTTACCGATAATTTTGAATTAAGCTATAGCTCCACGATCCAGAAAACCTACCTGAACGCGGCCGTGTTCGGCCGATTGACCAATAATGCTATTTCGCAGATCCGGGTTCCGTCTGATACGTTGGCGGGTGGCATTATTACTACGTTCCAGAACATAGGCATTCAGCGCACCTACGGAGCCAACATTTTCTTCAACACCAGTATTACGTCCAAATGGAGCGTAAACGGTGGTCTGGATGGTTACTACGTATACATGCAGGGGCAAACTCCGGATGCCAATGGAAAGTCGATCACGATCAGCAATACAGGGGTAAGCATTGGTGGCCGGTTAATGAGTCAGCTACAAATCAACAATGGCTGGAGCGCTCAGCTATTCAGTTTCTGGCGTGGTCCGATGCCACAATTACAGGGCACGATGGGTAGCTTTTACATGTATTCGCTGGGGGTCAGAAAAGACCTGGCCAACAAACGGGGCAGTATCGGTCTGGCCGCCGAAAACTTTGTTGGCAATGGTGTTACCATGCGGACGAACCTAAGCACGCCATTATTGACGCAGGTCAATACCAATCACCTCTACAATTCAAACGTAAAACTCACCTTTACGTATCGAATCGGCAAGATGACCTTCGAGCAACAACGCAAAAAAGGCCGCTCGGTTAATAATGACGACGTAAAAGGTGGCGAAGGCGGTGACGGTGGCAATCAACAGGCAGCCCCAGCCGGAGGAAGTACCCAATCAGGCGGCCGCCCACGTTAACGAGCACGCCAAACTGGACTCAAAAGAACCCGAACGCGCAGGCATTCGGGTTCTTTTGCTATATCGATCTGAATTAATGTAATTATAGAGTAAACAATAGACCATTTGTTACTTCTGGAACCATGATCAACTGTGCTGGTGAGTAAAAGCGGGATCATGTCCGTAACGAATAACATCTTCTGTTTCCTGTGTGGTACTAGTCAACTCAATCAATACGTGGCGTCCTAACGACTATTCCCCTAAACCTCTATGAAAAAACATCTTCGACTGGGTCACCTGGTGGCTTTGTCTGCGTTAGTGGTAACGTGTACCGTTTCCAAAACAACAAAAACGCAAACTGTTCAGAATAACGCATCACCCACTCCGGTGGGCGTCGATTCCGCGACTAAACCGTCGGTCAATCCAGTGGCCAATACGGCGTATCTGAATCCAGAACAAAGTCTGGCGTCCTTTCGGGTTCCGAAGGGCTACCACATGGAATTAGTCGCCAGTGAACCCATGATTCACGAACCGGTGGCGATAGCCTGGGATGGCAATGCGCGTATGTACGTAGCAGAAATGGATACGTACATGCAGGATGCCGATGCAACTGGCGAGCACGAACCCGTGAGCCGGGTTATGCTGCTGGAAGACACCAATGGCGACGGAAAAATGGACAAGAGTTCGGTCTTTATCGATAAACTGCTCCTGCCCCGGATGCTCTTATGCGTTGGCCACGAACTCATTGTCAATGAAACGGATACGTATGATCTGTGGAGTTACAAAGACACCAACGGCGATGGCGTTGCCGACGATAAAAAGCGAATTTACCATGTCGATCGTAAAGCGCCGGGCAATCTGGAACACCAACGTAGTGGTTTAGACTGGAATCTGGATAACTGGATATACGTCACTGTCGATCCGGTACGATTCCGGTATACGAATGGCCAAATCCGTGTTGATTCGCTCTACAGCGGCTCAAACGGCCAATGGGGATTAACGCACGACAATTACGGGCGATTATTTTTCAGTCGGGGTGGTGGCGAAAACGCAGGCTCAGGCTTCCAGATCAACCCTAAATACGGCTCGCTTGAATTTGCGGATGCTTACGACGAAGCTACGTTCAGCCCGGTCTGGTCGATCATTGCCAATCCAGATGCCCAGGGAGGTCCCAAGCGACTGCGTGCCGATAGTACGCTCAACCATTTTACGGCAGGTTGCGGCCAGTCCATTTATCGGGGTGACAAATTACCGGCTGATTTAGTGGGCGATTACCTGATTTGTGAGCCCGTAGCCCGGATTGTTCGCCGGGCCCGGATCGTCAATAATCAGGGGAAAACCCAGCTTGAGAATGTCTATAAAGAACAGGAGTTCATTGCGTCGACCGACTTCAATTTCCGCCCGGTCAATACGTATACGGGCCCTGATGGTAGTTTGTATCTGGTCGATATGAACCGGGGGATCATTCAGGAGTCGCAGTGGACGCCCAAAGGGAGCTGGATTCGTCCGCAAATTGAACGGCTTGGCCTGGATAAACACATTCAACACGGACGTATCTGGCGATTGGTTCAGGATAGCGTAAAGCCTGGCCCAAAACCCAATATGCTGGATCAATCGGCAAGCCAACTTGTTACGTATCTGAACCACCCGAACGGCTGGTGGCGCGACAATGCCCAGAAACAATTGATTGTTCTGGGCGATAAATCGATTGTGCCTACTCTGAAGCAGCTAGTAGCTGGCCAGTCAACAGTGTCCTCTACAAAACTCAGTGCGCTTGCCAAAATTCATGCCCTCTGGACGCTGGAAGGTTTAGATGCCATTGATCAGGCCACGATCAGTACAGCCCTTAAAGACGAAGATCCGCAGGTACGACGTACGGCCATCTGGATTAGCGAGCCTTATCTGAAGAAAAATGACGAACAACTGATCGCTCAGGTGGCGTCATTACACCAAGATCCCAGCTACGATGTTCGTGTCCAATTGCTGGAGTCTTTACAATATAGTTCATCGGCAGCCGCTACGTCAGCCACAGCAGCGTTGCTGGCCCAAAACTCAGGTAATCCTATGCTCACAGCGGTCAGAAATAGCCTGCTGAAAAACAATGACTTCAAACTGTACGGCAGCAAACTGGGAAGTCTGGCCGAAAACGATCGGGCGTCGGTGCTACGTGGTGCTGAAATTTTCAAATCCCTATGCTCCTCCTGTCATGGTACGGATGGGAAAGGACTCGCTAGCCAGGTTGCTCCACCCATAGCCGGTTCGAAGCATCTGGCCGACAGAGATTTATTGGTTAAGATATTACTCCAGGGTTTATCAGGACCGATTGATGGGAAAACCTACCCCACCGTAATGCCTTCGATGGCCGATAATAGTGACGAATGGATTGCTTCGGTAGCCAACTATATCCGGTTTGAGTTTGGTAATCCGACTCCTCCCCGACCGGCTGGCGCAGGAAGCAACCCCAATGCAAATCGTCCCGCCATACCGGTAGCCAATCCACCCGTTGTTCGGGCGGGTGGTACGTTTGGGCGATGGATTTATCCCATGATCAAGAATGAGGACATACTAACGCTCCGCAAAGAAACCGTATCACGTAGTACGCCCTGGACAATCGCTGAACTGGAAAAAACCGGACAATAAGCAGGCGCTTTCTCTCCGGCAACCCAAAGCAAATCAGAATGAGTTGCTTTGGGTTATTCATTTACACCGCCAGAATACCCCATAAACAGATTTTATTGGTACTATTGGCCGACAACGACTTATTTAGCCGACGACACGTTCCATTTTTGCTTAATTTTGATAACTAATCCGGTCCCTCCGTACCCTATGGCTTTACTCAACTCATCCGATAATCTATTCAATCGTCGCGGGTTTCTCAAACAAAGTTCACTGGCCACCTTTGCTACGTTGCTGGGAACAGACATTGTTTTCGCGGATCGGCTGCCCAAACACTACGTTCCTCTGGTCTTCGAAACAGACCCGATGGCTACCAAACACAAAGATCTGGTGGTGCTGAACAACAAGCCCTGGAACGTGGAAACACCGGCCCATCTGCTGGACGATGACGTAACACCTGCCGACAAATTTTTTATTCGAAACAACGGACTGGCTCCCGAAAAAATCGACGTAGCCAGCTGGACTTTAACCATCAATGGAGAATCGGTTAAACAGGTTAAAACCTATAAACTTGAGGAGCTAAAGAAACGCTTCAAACACTACACTTACCAGCTCGTGCTGGAATGTGGCGGTAACGGCCGCGCTGGCTATTTCCCAAAAACCTCGGGCAATCAGTGGACCGACGGTGGTGTTGGCTGCGCCGAATGGACGGGTGTTCGATTAAAAGATATTCTGAACGATGTTGGTCTGAAAGACGATGCCGTCTACATCGGTTACTACGGTAAAGATCTGCATATCAGCCTGGATCCAAAAAAGGAAGTGATCTCACGGGGTGTACCGATGCGGAAAGCCCTCGAAGACGAAACGTTGATTGCCTGGGCCATGAACGGCCATGATATTCCGTTGGTCAATGGGGCTCCGCTGCGGTTAGTAGTTGGGGGCTGGCCCGCTTCTACGTCGGGGAAATGGTTGCATACGATTTCAGTACGTAACAAAGTCCACGATGGAGCCAAAATGACAGGCAAGAGCTATAAAGTTCCCATCAATCCCGTTGAGCCAGGCGTTGATCCCCCGGAAGACCAGTTCAAAATTATTGAGTCGATGCCAGTAAAATCGTTGATCACGTACCCTAAAACGGGAGCCATGCTGGACAAAGGACAGACACTCAGTCTTCGCGGGCATGCGTGGGCGGGCGACCGGTCGGTACGTGAGGTTTCGATCTCAAAGGACTTTGGCGCTACGTGGCAAAAAGCCGACCTGAAACCACCCAAAAACCGGCTAGCCTGGCAACGCTGGACCGCCGAGGTAAAGCTTCCGCAGCCGGGTTACTATGAAATCTGGGCTCGGGCTACCGACAGTGAGGGCGTATCGCAGCCGATGGTTATGCCCCAGTGGAATCCGGAAGGATACTGCAATAATGCCTGCTATCGGATTGCCGTTAAAGTTGGCTAGACGAAATCACGTATGAAAAATAACTGTTTGATGCTTGTTCTGGCTTTGGCTGGCTTTTTAGGTATTGCCGCCCAAACCGCAAGCCATACTTCCGACGCACGAAGTAGCCGTACCGCTTCCGCTCGTTCGCTGGCCGATTCAGTAAAAAAAGACCCGGAAACCGGATTGGCTATTGACCCGCAGCTGATGTTGGTAAAAGGGCAATGTACGGCTTGTCATTCGAGTAAGCTTATCCTGCAAAGCCGTTTTTCGCGCGACAAATGGATCGAACGTATTCGCTGGATGCAACGGACCCAAAAGCTTTGGGATTTAGGCGAATCAGAACCCATTATTCTCGACTATCTGGTTAAATACTATGGCCCAGCAACGGGTTCATTCGACGGTCGGCGCGAACCTTTGCAGTCAATCAAATGGTATAAACTGGAAAGCAGTCGTTAATTAATAGACCATGTCTACTACGAATTTTTATCAGGCATTTTATCAGAATGATCAGTTGTTTCGGTTCTCCAACGAATCGTGGACAACGAATCAGGATGTATTGGTCGACGAACAGCCGGTTGCGGATGAGATAATTGCTACGTCGGACATAGCCGAGAAAACGGGGCTTCTGAGCGAGCTAGATGCTTTATCGGCCAGCTATGATACAGATGAGGTGATTACAGTTCAGGCTGAACAACAACCGGTTATCGAAACAATACTGGCTGTGCAGGAAGAAGTTAGTATCGTAACTAAGCCAGAACCATTACCTAAACCGGCATCCAGACCCGCTCTGACCCCGTCCGATCAACGCCCTGTATTACCGGAATTAAATCATAAAGTACTTTTACTGGCCGACGAGGAACTGGACCCCAGTAATCTGCTATTCCTGGAAAAAATCCTGAAAGCCATCAACCTCAATATCGAAGGGGTCGACTTACTGAACCTGAACGGTGCTCATGATCTGGATTTCGCGGCCCTGGTTCAGGACAAAAAAATTCATCATTTCATTACGTTTGGCGTTCCTTTCAATCGAATTCATCTCGACATTGCTATGGACCGCTATCAGCCGATACGCTTTTTCGGCATTACGTTCCTCATGGCCGACTCGCTACCCACCATTGAAGCGGATCAACATCTAAAAAAACGATTATGGGGCGCTTTACAGCGGATGTTTTTAATGAATCGTCAGTAGGCCCTGCTGTTGTAATATTCTGTGTAGTAGGCTCATTTTAAGCAAATCATTTAGTGTGGGTTTGGATTATTGGGGCACTATTTACGTATTTACATGTGTTTCCCATGAACGTATTCACCAACACTAACCCAAGTATCGGTTCCACCGAATGACGCTCGCCGAACGACTTCGTATTATTTTTCAGCCAAACACTGCTGTTGCTAACCAGAGCATGGCGGCACCTTTGGCCCAGCCATCTGTATCTGCTGTACCGGATACCCGACCACCAGTCGAAAATCCATTACCGCTATTACCCGACATAAATCCTACCACCGCATCAGAAACACTTCCGTATTGGCTTAGGGATGAACACGCGCTCCGTGATGAAGGTGTGCTCTTTGGCTTATCAACGGTAGGGCCTGACGAGAAAATCAGCGAAATCCAGGCGTACTACGCTCAACTGGTAGCTCCTCTGGAAGCCCAGATCAATCAGTTATCCCTGAGAGTCAACGAAATTGATGAGTTGATCGAACAGCAGGAAACCCGCGTTAACCTCCAGCAGAAGCAAATTAACGAACTGCGGAACAGACAGCCGGCAGCCACCAATCTCCTTCGAACGGCGGTTAGCCTATGTCTGTCTACGGTTATGTGCATTGGCACGTATTATCTCATTGCCAGCACTCTACAACCAGCCTTTCCGAATCCGTGGGTTTCGATTGGTATTTTTTTAGCAGGCATGTTCAATTTATTCGGTCAAACATCGTTTTTCTACCAGGACAACGTAGCATTAACCGGCCGTAGACTGATTGAAGAGGTTGGCCTCCCGTTTGCCACGTCTCTTTTTATAGGGATTCAGGCTGTACAATTCCAACCAGTTATACAGGCTGTCGCCTTATTTATTTTTGTCTTTTTCCTTTTCCTGTTGGCTGGGAAGCTCTTTTTAAGCTCACTAAATGCCTTACAAACTGGCTTAACTTCTACACAAATTAATCGCCAATTAGCGTTCGATAAACAGCAAACCCTGCCGGTTTTTGAGACTAATCTTGACCGACTAAATCAAGGGTTAACTGCTCTCCGAATGCAGAAATGGCCTGTTGTTTCGGCCTTGAATCAGTCGGAGGCTAAACTGAAGCAATTGAACACCAAACGCGATCAGCTTGTTAATCTATTTTTGAGTGAGTTTGAACTAGCCAGGAGCCTGCGCGATCGTTTGACTGAAAAACAGCGGGCGGCTCTATTTAATTAAGTTTCGATGGGCGACAAAAGGGTGCGCCAATCATAAACTTTACCTATTTTCAGATGGAACCAACCAACAGTCCCGATTTTCAGCACGGCTACACCAGCGGTGTGGAAGGCGTAAACCGGGAAACATACGAAGGCTACCTATCCAGTCAGGTTAATACCGACTGGTTGCAGGAGCGAATCCAGGAAAAACGTACCGAGATTGCTCAAACCGAGCAAAAACTCAGCGAAGCAACAGAGAACCGAAGAACAGCGTACGCTGAACTGCAAAACCATGCACTTCAGGTTGAACGGCTCGACAAACAGGTTAAGCAGAAAGAAGCCGATCGGCAGGTTCTCGAAAACGACCGCGCTAACCTACGGGAACGACGCGCCAAAGCTTCGCCGGATTATTCGCTGCTGGCGGGTCTCTTGTTTCTGGTTGCTGGTATTTCCTTTTTAGCGGGTGACCTAATTATTTCACACGAGATTGTGGCCTACGCCCTCAACATTCGGAATACCAATGAAGCATGGGCATTTGCTGTCGGCTTAGCGATGGTATCTATCCTACTCAAACCAGCCTATGATCGACTGATTGAAAAACCTTATCAGGAGAACCCCGAACAGAACCGGGGTAAATACGAAAAGTTCAAAATTATCCTGGCCGTTTTTTCGGTGCTGACATTGGCCGTATTGGGTTGGTTTCGTTACGAAGCGTATCGGACGGATCAATTAAAAGCAGCCATCAACAAGTCGGTACGTCAATTGCAACTCAACACCGATCCGACGGCAACAACGCAAACGCTCAGCCCTTCTACAATGAGCAAAATTGAGAAGCAACTGAACGAATCCAGCGAGTTAAATCTGGCGCTTGTCGACAGTCCGTGGGCTTTGCTCTCGTTTGTGTTAAGCGGTATTTTATTTGCACTCGCTGGAGCGGTTTGCCTTGGCATTGCGCTGCCCGTTTTATCGGCGTTCTGGTTCCGATGGCTACAGGCAGACATTAAGCTCTGGAAATTACGCCGTCGAATCAAACGGCTGGACCAGGAAATTGCTCCATTAGATGCTCAGTTATCCGAACAACGTACCCAACAGAACGTACTGGAGCATAATCTGAGCCTGCTACCGACGCTGGATGAATTGAAAGAAGAGCGTCAAGCGGCAATAACCGAACTAAATGAGTTGTTGGCCGAGCTGAAACTGGCGCAAACCGATAGTCGGATCAGTAATTTCAACGATGGATACGGACAGGGAGAAGCAACCCGAAAATCGCTGAACGACGACGAGCAGCGCGAGTTGCGCAAGGAGATGTTATCGTTACAAAACAGTAATCGGGTTAGCAACAGTAACCGACCGAACGGCACCCCTATAGAGAAGCCGACTAACGGAAAGACGCAGCTACGGCCCTACCAAACGATACGTAAATTTTTGTCTGACGACATGTAATCTCGCTAACCCTGCTACGTTGACGCTATCTATTTGATTTCGTCAACATAGCAGGGTTACAAAGTCCATTTGCAATTTAAATCAAATAGTCCTGTATTTTCGCAGTTGATTAGCTTCCCCCGATTGTTCACATCATATCGTATGCGCTTTGCTCTTGTTCTACTTTGCCTGCTTGTATCTTCCTGTAAACTAGTTATTCCCGATACCGATTTAACCCAGTTTTCTCCTACACCAACAGCCAGTCCTATACAATCTGGTATTGTTGATAAGGTTACGGGTATGGTCGATAGCCGTAGCCAGCCGGGAAATCTTTGGGTTATTCAGGGCGAAGGGAGTTCGTCGGCACTTACGCTGATTGGACATGATGGCACCTTGAAAGGGCGAGTTAATGTACCTCGTTTTGGTAATCGGGATTGGTCAGACCTGGCTATTGGACCCGGCCCAGCCGATGGTGTAAATTATTTGTATATAGGTGAAATTGGCGATCATAATCTGCAAAACGAGATTTCCCAGGTTTATCGTCTTCCCGAACCAGGTAGTTTGCAATCAACGATCAGTCAGATCGAACGTATTAACTTCCGCTACCCTGATTTCCCTCAGGATGCTAAAACGTTCCTGGTAGATCCGCAAACTAAGGATATTTTCATTTTTACGAACCGCAATCCGAACGTTCAGATTTACAGACTTCCCTACCCTCAGAATATTAATGAGATAACTGTAGCGCAATCGTTAGGCGAGCTGGTCGTTGGTTTAACCGTTACGGGAGCGGCCATTTCTACCGATGGAACTGAATTATTAATCAGAAACTATGGCCAGGGCTTTTACTGGAAGCGCAGAGCCAACCAAACTATCGACGATCTGGTTCAGCGAACAGTCGGTAGAAATGCTCCTATGGCTTCAGAAGCAAAGGGAGAAGCTATTTGTTTCGACAAGGATGGGGATGGTTATTTTACCCTCAGCCAACGAAATTCGTCAGCTCCAGTCAATCTCTACTATTTCAAAAAATTAACCAGGTAGCCAAACACTACCCGTTTTCTTCCATTGTTGATCCGTAGTTCCAGTACACCAGAAAAAGTTCTGGTGTAGTAGATCGACTATCTTCAACAACGACAGCCAAGTGCATTTTAAAATAGCCATTACTTTCTACGCTTGCTCCCAAAACTCGCGAAAGCGGCTTCCGAATTATCCCTTTTCCAAGCCAGAATCCAGCTTATCCGAAAAAGTGAGATATTAAAAACTCATTAAAAATACAAACATTTTGGTAAGGCATCCTCTTATAACATATGAAGGAATTGGATTTACATTTTTAGAGTATGCAACCAGACAGCAAGTGGGTGGCCCTGCTGGATGAAGACCCTGATGATTTCGTCATAATACAGCAAGGGATTAAGAACTGGGGGCCTGAAATTACCCTAAGAAACTTCAAAACATTTTCTCAATTTGAACAAACGATACTAGCTGAACATCCTTTACCCGCGCTCATTATCCTCAATGGCCTTTCCCCGGCAAATATGGAAATTGATTGGATAAAAGGGTTCAGACATAATGACCTTTACGCAAAAATTCCGATTGTTATACTAGCCGAAGATTACTGGGAAGAGCAAAAACAGCTTTACAGCACTGTTGATGTGGAAGACTATCAGACAAAACCTGTCAATCAGGAAGAACTGAAAAGCTTTATCTTGAAAATAAAGGACATTTTAGGCTAACCTGGCATACGTATCAAACCTACTCCTAGCTGAAAATTGATACGTATGCTCCGTTAAATAATTCCTATTGGGTTTAGTTTGATCTGGTCAGGGCGGCTTTCGGCGAATGAATCAGTTTCATTGTGTAGTCTAGAACCGTGTCTTTTTGATTTACTACGTCGTTGATGGTTGGCTCCACAAGGTGATCAGGAATGATGCCTCGGTCGGCGTATGGGTAGCCCGACACATTAGCCATATTGAAGCCAAACATACCAATGCCCAGGTCTATTTTCGAGTTTGGCAATTGCGTGATTGTAAAGATTCCGCTACTATTAACTTTATACCCCCCGCCAGTTTCCTGCCCCACAAACGTTACGTTACCGGCGCGTTTTCTACGATCGGCATGGAGTCGGGCGGCCAGTTCGGTCGTTACGGAAAAACTACTGCCATTGATCAACACAAATAGATTCCCCCGATAGGCGTTCTGATTAGGCTTTTGCTTTTTTAGACCGCGATGTTTTGTGAATACGTAACCCTCTCCCTGTTTTTTGAGCACAAGCCAGCGTAGTTTAACGTACAGCTTTGGTGTCCAGGCCGGGAACGAGTACTTCTTTTTCTGACGAACGCTGATATGATCGTAGTACCGAAACGGCTGGTCGCTTAGGTACGTAGCCAGCTTAACGCCCCAGGCTTCTTCTCCGCCTTCATTGTTACGAAGGTCAAGTATCAAATTCTGCACATTACGGGCTTTGATATCCCGAAACGACGTCTTCAAAAATGTGTCAAAATCAGGTTCGTCTTTACCCGCCCAAAAACGATCAATCGTCATTACTGCCGTTTGCGGATCAGTGACTGTTAAACGAAACGGCGGTTGTGTTGCGGGCTTATGTTTTTCAGTATAGGCCTTTATTGCCGATTCAGTAGTTGGCGACAGCCGCAACGTTTTCTGCTCATTACCTTCTCGGTATACGACGTCAAACGATTCAGGAGCGCCAATGAACGTAGCATAATATCCAGAAAAGAAATGGTTAAGATCTTCGTACTTACCCCCTATTCGATTGCCGTCAGCAAAGGTCATTTTTGGCAGCAGTCGCTGTAGAATAGCTGGTATCGACAGCCCGTTAATCGATATAAGTTCTACGCCTTCGGGAATGGTAGAGGTGCCATAATTCGCCACAACCCAGGCCTTATCATTCAGGAAGTATAGCTTCAGCGGGAACAATTGTTCAGTCGCAAATGGGTAATGCTCATCGCGTCCCGAAACGATCCATTTAATGTGCCCATCGCGCAATGCAACCAGCAGTGGGTTCATAGCACAATAAAACTCCTGCTGGGTCATCGATCGGTTCAGTTGGGCAGCAGTGGCGGCAAACAGTGAATCAAAAACTGGTTTCGGTGTGTACCGATACATTTCAGGATGAACTTCGTTCAAGGCTGTTCGAAAGCGATCAAAATCGGCTCGTAATTGGTCGGGGTTCAGCGTCTGGGCAGAACTGGAGATGGTCAGTAATACGTAGCAAAGAATGGCGTAAATGAGCTTTTTCATTAGTTGTCGTTTCGTTGATTGACTGCGCAAAACTGGCCGTTTCTCGCCGTGGGGCCAATACAATGGCTACTGAAAAGCCCGGATTAAAGTCTGGAACGTCGGTTTTATTCACCCAACCAAAGCTTAAACTCAGCCGCTTTTTCCCGACTGACAACAACTTCTTCCGTAAACATGGGCTTCAGCTCAACTTTCAGCTTCCCGTTAAAATACAGATGCACCTTGTCGATGGCTTTTGCTTCCGCAATAACCTGTCTGTTTAGCCTGAAAAAGCGTTTTGGGTCGAGCATCTGTGCTAACTCATCCAGCGTGTAGTCAAGCATCCATTCCGTATTGTCGTACGTTTTAACAAACGACATTTTGTTTCGGGTAAGAAAATAGGCGACCTCCTCAATCCCAATTGAAAAGAGTTTCTGGCCCTGCTTAATCATAAAGCGCTCCCGATACGTAGCAACGGTTTTTTCTATCCGAAATCCTGGATTTGGAGCTATTGATAAATTGGGCGCGGTTTCCCGCAATTGCTGAAGCAGAGTCGCCAATGACTGCTCTAACCCCAAAACTGGTGTTGAAGAACCTCCTTCGCCTGCCAGAACTTCTTTTAAGGTCCGCAGTTTGGTCAGCGCCTGGCGAAGCTCTTCTTCCTTGATCGGTTTCAGTAAATAATCGACACTGTTTACTTTGAAGGCTTTTATGGCGTACTCATCATAGGCGGTCGTAAAAATTACCGGGCTTGTAATCGTCACCTGATTAAAAATATCAAAACTCTGGCCATCAGCCAGTTCAATATCCATAAAGATCAGATCAGGCCGACTGTTGGTACGTAACCATTCCACTGACTCCTCCACACTGACTGTACTGCCAACCAGTACGGCGGAAGGCTCAACGTCAAGTAATAATCGTTGTAGTTTTCGAGCCGTCAGCTCTTCGTCTTCAATGATGAGAATGGTCATAGCGGGATTCTGGTAATAAAGGTATGGTGACCTGAAATAAGTCGTCGGTCTGCACAATGGTCACATCGGGGTGGCCCATGAGCCGGTATTTCGCGATAATATTCGCCAGCCCGGTCCGGTTAGACGGGATCATGCTGTGTTTTTTACGGACCGTATTACGGACCAAAAGCCGATTCGTCTCGTCGGTACGTATCTGGATGAGTAGCGGCTTGGCCGGTAACGCTACGTTATGTTTTACCGCATTCTCGACCAGTAGTTGCAAGGTCAGTGGCGGAATATATAAGGCGTAACATTCCTTTTCTACCGCAATATCCAATTCAACGCTACGTCCGAAACGCATTTGCAGTAAGTGAAAATAGGCCCGAATAAATTGAAGTTCGCTGTCGAGGGTGGTCAGCAATTGCTCATTAGTCTGCAGCACGTATCGGTATACCATGGCCAGTTCTTCAATAAAGCGTTCGGCCTGTCTGGGATTCTCACTAACGAGCGACGACAGGGTACTGAGGCTATTGAACAGAAAATGGGGGTTAATTTGTGCTTTCAGCGAATCGAGCTGACTCTGCAGAGCCTCTTTTTTGAGCTTTTCGGCTTCGTAATACGTTGTCCACCACTGCTTATAGAGATAGCGGGCTTCATAGATAGTTGCCAGCGGAATTGTAAACAGAAAGGGAATCAACGTATTGAGCCAATAGGCCCGCGTTGACATAGGATATCCCCAGAACTGGGTTACGTCGTAGAAATACACGATTCCAATCCGCTGAATAACGGTTGTTAACGTAAACCAGCCGATCTGCACACAAAGTCGTTGCGTAGTCTGACTGAGCTTCGGATAATACTGACGCGCTTTGATAATACCAATCCGGGCACTTTCCCAGATTAGGCTACACTCAATCAGGCTCACGCCCAAAGCCAGCCAACGACTGATGTGGTGGGCATCGTTGTCGGGCTGAAAAAAAATAAAGTTGGAAACGATTGAAATAAGTGGAATCCCTATCAATCGAAGCCAGCGGTCGTTCAGCTTTTCCATTACCTGGTAAAGATAGGCCGACAACCGATGAAGCAGAAAAGGACTGGTACCGAAGTGTCGGAAAAGCTGACCAGACTGTATGAATGTACACCTGTAGACCAATGTGCGCTATCGGTTCATTGCCTATAAATTGTGTCGATTAGTAACAAAAAATGCGATTTGATTATAAATTACGCATAATCTACTTTTCCCATTCAACTGTTACGCTGACTCAATGACCGGTTCAGATATTAAGGCAATTTTTGGGCGTTTTCCCAGTAGTAGAGTGGGTGTAATCGGCGATTTTGCCGTGGATTTATATTTTGATCTTAAAACAAAAACGGGTGAAAGCTCTATTGAAACAGGGCTGGATGTATTCTGGGGAAGTCGCCCCAGAGCGTCACTGGGGGCAGCCGGGAACGTAGTACAGAATCTGGCTGCCCTGGGCATCGCCAACATCCACGTAATAGGCTGTATCGGAGACGATTTGTTTGGTCGCGAAATGCAGCATTTGTTCAGTACGTTAGGCGTCGACACTACGTATCTGCAGGTTGTTTCGGCCTGGGACACCTGCCTGTATACTAAACCAACCGTCAACGATCAGGAAACGAACCGAATTGATTTTGGTACGGGTAACTGCTTAACTGATGAGCAGTTCGAAAGCATACTCGCAGGACTGGAGCTATTGTTGCCCAACCTCGATGTGTTAATTATTAACCAGCAGTTTGCCAACCCGCTCCTGCCTGTGGGTCGGATGCAGTTGTTGAACAACTTAATTTTCCGCTTTCCGAACGTTCGTTTTTTAGCCGATATGCGCGATACGGGCACGCAGGTTTACGGATCAACGTTGAAAGTCAATACCGCCGAACTGGCTCGCTTTCTGGCCGTTCCGCATCCCAGTCACCCCGACCTCGACTGGTGTATTCAGCAGGGTACTACGTTTCAGAAACGACTCAATGGTCCACTACTTATTACGCGCGGTCCGGCCGGAATACTTTTCCTTGACGAAACGGGCTACCATACCGTCAATGGGCTCATGCTGACTGGTCCCTTGGACACGGTCGGGGCTGGCGATACCGTAGTCGCTACCTGGGCCGCCTGTTTAGGCGCTGGCACTCCCCCTCAGGAAGCCCTCTTATTGGCAAACCTGGCCGCAGCCGTTACCGTTCAGAAACTCAATCAAACCGGTACCGCCAATCTTTCCGAACTTTTGGAGCAATATAAAACGCATTACGTCCATGACTAAAGAATTACTTCTCCAGCATCTTCAGGAACTACACACTCACCTGACGGATGAACTGCTTCCCTTCTGGACGGCCCGCACGATGGACGAAATCGATGGTGGTTTTATCACGCACTTCGATCAGTATGGCAGTGATTCTGGAGAAGATGAAAAATCGTTGATTGCCCAGACCCGATCCATTTACACCTATGCGTCAGCCCACCGGGCAGGCTATGGCGAAGGCGCACTGGCTGAACTGGCCCGACATGGAGTCGAGTATCTGCTGACTCATATGTGGGATGAGGAGCATGGCGGTTTTTACTGGATGACCAACCGGAAGGGTGAGGTTATCAACGATCAGAAAATTGTGTATGGTCAAAGTTTTGCCATGTACTGCCTGAGTGAATACACACTGGCAACCGGCGATCCACGTGGTATTAAATACGCCCGAAACGTATTCGATTTACTCCAGAAATACGCCACTGACACTACGTATGGGGGTTATTTCGAGATGTTCGAGCGCGACTGGACACTCAAAGGACCCGGATCGGCGGGTGGCGATCGGAAAACGCTTGATGTTCATATGCACCTGATGGAAGCGTACACTACGTTGTATGAGTGCACCCGTCAGCCTGTACACCGTCGAAAACTGCTCGAAATTATAGAGCTTCTGGTGATGAAAATTATGCATCCCGTTTATGGAACGGGGGTTCCTCAGTTCTGGGCCAATTGGGACGTAGCCCCACAGATTAAATTTGATATTATCTGGGGCTGGGATCGTTTCACTGAAGATGGGGTTAAATCGGAAGCAGAAGACAATACCAGCTATGGGCACAATGCTGAGTTTGCCTGGCTATTGCTACATGCGCTGGCAATTCTGGACATTCCCCACGAAACCTACCTGGATCAATTTACCAAATCCTTTTCCCATGCCGTTACGAACGGAGTTGACTGGGAATACGGTGGTGTCTACGTTGAAGGTTCGCACGCCGGTGCCGTATATGATCGGGAAAAAGAATTCTGGCAGCAGGCCGAAGTAATGATCGGTTTTCTGGATGCGTATCGAATCCTGGATGACGATATCTACTGGAAAGCTTACGAGAACGTTCACCGGTTTGTTCTGGACAAAATGGTGAATCATGGCGTTGGGGAATGGTGGCCGCTCATGACTCGCCAGGGGGCTCCGATCTGGACACATATGAGCCATTCCTGGAAAATCAATTACCACACCGTTCGTGCTGTTATTCAATCGATTCGGCGGCTCGATTACTTGATGACGACCCGAAAAGACCAGTAATTTCCTGGCCTTTGTAACGCATTTCTTATCAACTCAGACTCCTATCTGAACAATACGTCCTCTGTTACTTATTATTTGTTTCGCCTGAGAAAACCCGCTGAATGCCAGCTAAAAACTTGCTTATCAGCGGGTTTCTGCTCAATAACCGACCCTAATCGGTGTGCACGGAGCTAGCTCCACTCAGACGCTGGCGCACCGAGGGTGTTCCCCGATACCGAACCTTGCTGGCGCCACTAGCTTCGACATCCAACGTACCAGAAACACTGACACTCGCATTACTCGCCCCCGAAACGTTCAGATCAGCAGTCTTAACCGGGTACGAAAACGCCTTCAGTGTGGATGCACCTGCCAAATCAGCTTCCATCTCGACTCCTTCGCCATTGAGTTCGAGATTAGATGCCCCAGACAACGTCAAATCAACCTCCCTGGCCTGAAGGGCAAACTGGCCTTTCGAAGCGCCACTTAACTGGATATCCAATTCGTTCAGGTTGTCGAATCCGTTTATGGTTGACTGACTGGCTCCAGAAAATGATACGCCACGTAGCGTGGGCATGACAATCGTAAACGACGTTTCATACTTTCGGCTCCGCGAATTATGGTAGCGGGCGTATAAGGTTCCGTTACGTGTATACACGTCCAGATCATCCAGATTGCGACGATCTCCTTCAGCAATAATCTGAAACTCAGAACCAGCCTGCACCCTAATGATAAAGGCACTTCCCATATCGAGTCGGTCGAAGTTGGTCATACCAAAAGTTCGTTTGTCATCCTGATAAGGGCCAACATCCTCTCTCTGCAGGCCGCAGGATACAGAAGCAACCAGGATTAAAACAGTACAGATTAGCTGAAATAAATAAGTGCGTTTCATGATGTAAGTAAAATTGATGCTCAAAGTCGAGTGGCCTACTATCCACCCATGCTATACAGACATCTGATTCGAACCTTACCCCTACGTTGCTCTTATTATTTTTCAACAAAATAGAAACCACAGAGAACACAAAGAATAGATTTCAGTCAACACTCTGTATCCTCTGTGGTTCATTTAAACTCCTGGCTACCAGAAGAATCGTAATTAGTTCTATGGATTCCCGAACCGCAAACCGACCTGAAAACCGACCCAGCCCCAGTGATAGCTATTACTCCGTTGCGGTAAATAGTCATGAAACAACGCGAAGGTCGGCTGCATGAGTGGCGGCACAGTCGGGTCTTCGCTGAAATACCAGTTGACGGTGGGACCAAAGGCGAGCGAAACATGACGATTCAGTTTTGTTTCTACCGTTGGACTAAAGCGAATGTGCTGATTCCAGTCGTTGAAATTGGTCGGCAAATAGAACAAATGGCTGGCCGTAAGCTCCAGGCCTAACAGCGTTCGGGAGGATAATCTAAACGCTGTTCCAATTCCGTAACCAGCACTTAGCTGCGGACTACCCGGCCGGTCGAAGCTTGTTCCGGCGGTAAGGATATTATAGAACTGCCGCACCCCCGTTCGATACGTAACGTTGAGCAGGTTAACCTCATTCGTCGACACCTCAACCCGACGATACCCGCCTTTCCGAACATGACTAAGCAAACCGAATGGCACATTGCCGGCTGAATCGGCCAGGTTGATCAGGCCAATCTGATGCCCCCCCGTAATTCGTCGGGCGCGGTTGAGGATACCACTGATCTGCCACCCATGCACATCCTGACGAGCTACATTAAGAATACCGGCAATCTGAACGCCAGTCAACGTCTGACCCGCTACGTTCATCAGGCCGCCAATCTGAACCATACCGCGTTGCTCGCCGAGCGTTGTATTGAATAGCCCGCCCACCTGAACCCCACGCGCATTCTTCATATTCACGTTAAATAAACCGCCCGCCTGAAAACCGCTAACGGAACCACCGTTTACGTTAAAAAGGCCGCCAATCTGTGTACCAATAACCTCTCTACCGACCAGGTTACCTAAACCACCCGCCTGAAAGCCATAAACGTCTGCCTGAACCAGGTTTAGCAGCCCACCCACCTCAAACGAACGAACCCCAAACGAATAACCGGCCAGCATATTGACCGAAATCCGGTTAACAATTCGGCCACTTAGCCGGTGGTTGGTTCCGATATACGGCACAAACGACACCTGCCAATCCCGATACAAGGTATCCCGACTCAGGTTTATATCGTGAACGGCCTGCTGAGCCGATACGAACAGATTCATAATACTCATTCGTCCTCGATCGAGCAGCGAGGGTTTTGACTCAGGTGTCGAATCAGGGACTACGGCTGGCATCGAAACAGAAACAGACGCCAGCGGATCGGCGGGTCGGGTTGTATCTTCGGTTCTACGTATCGGTAAAGCTGCCACCGAAACCTGAGGAGGTAAGGGTTTTAATCGGACGTTTACTGAGTGCGTGAATTTACCACGTATCGTCACGCTCTCACCTACGTAAGCCTGTTTACGCACGTCCAACCGAATCACAGGGATATCGGTGGGCAGTTTAATCCGGTAATAGCCAAATGGATTGCTGACCGTAGAAGCCAGTGTTGTTTTTTCAAAAATACTGGCCTGACCGATTCGCTCCCCCGTTTGCTCATCCAGTATGTAGCCGTCCAACAGCAGACTTTTAGGAGCCGGATCAGGTTGGTCGGCTTTTAGCAGAATAAGGTGATTACCCCGCGATTTGACCGTAACGCTATTCGCAAACAGCTGACTCAATACTTGCCGAACTGGTGCATTCGTTAATCGAATGGAAACCAGCGCATTTCCATCGATGTGGGACGGGCTGTACGCAAACTCAAAACGGCCCGCACTGCTGATCTGACGAAGGGCATCTTCCAGTCGTTGATTACGAATATCAACCGAAATAATACGTTCCAGAGGGGGCGTTCCCTGCGCTTGCAGGCAGTGACTGAGAACGGAACAAAAAAGAATTGTAAAAAAATAACGTATTGACATGGTGGGTACTTTTCACGCAAGACACCTATTCTGATGGTTGCCCCTACTTCTGACAGCCAGCCCCGTCCAGAATAACTTGTTTTCCTTCGTGCCGGACTCGCAGACTGAGCGATTCGGCCGTGATGTCGATAACAGCGTTTAACGGCGTATTATCGAAACGGGTGTTCAATAAACAGCTGCCTATTTTATCGTTGGCCAGTCGTATATCCGCATCGTAGACCTGATTCAACGTTTTCACTACGTCGCGTAATGGTTCATTATCAAACACAAGCAGACCCGTTTTGTAGGCAAAAACATTCGCCGTCTGCTGCAACGATCTACGTATCGTATCGGCTGAAGCGTCAAAGGTTGCCTGCTGATTTGGTGTTAACAATACGGCTTTTTGCTTACTGGCAAACCGTACTTTCCCGGTTTTTACAGCCACACTGACATTACGATCATAAGCCCGCACATTAAACGATGTGCCAAGTACCTGTACCGATGTTTGCCCGGCCTGTATCCGAAATGGACGCTGCGGATCGGGCATCACATCGAAAAAAGCCTCACCAGTCAACGCTACGTCCCGATGCTCCTCGGTAAACTCTGTGGGATAACGAAGGGTAGAGTGTCGATTTAGCCTGATGGTTGTTCCATCGGGCAGCACACGATCCAGAGGTTGGTCGGTGGTACGTACCGTGATAAAGGCTTTTGCGGTTTTAGGTTCGTGCAGGAACCGGAAAGCCGACCAGCCAACCCCTATTGCTACGATCAGCACAGCCGCTACCCGCCAGAGAGAACTCCCCCAGAATGACTGATTGCTACGTATCGGCGGGGCTTGTGTCTGTGGTTGCTCGTCCCGCAGAACAGGCATCGGTTTCACGACCGGATCGGCCTGGGTTTCCGTTTTTTTATCCGCAGACCGCATTTTTTGCTGAACGGACAACCAGGCAGCATCCGTGTCGATGGGTGAAGCATCAGCAGGCGTAGCGGTTTGCCAAATACGGTCGAACGCAGCAAAATCGTCCTGGGTAGGCTCATCTGGGGCCGAATCCTGGCTAACAAGCCACTGCTGCACCCGGGCCGACTCGCCAGGGTCGGTCTCGCCTGCCAGAAATTTCGCCAGCAGAGCGTCGTCTATGGGTCGTTGATTGGCCATGATCAGGAGTGGCCCAGTAGCCACGTCAATAGTATAATTGGTAAATAGTCGCTCAATTCTGTTCGTAAGATACGGAGAGCTTTTCCAATCTGATTTTCGACGGTTTTGATCGAAATACCCAGCTGGTCGGCAATTTCCTGATATTTTAATTCCTCAAACCGGCTCAATGTAAACACCAGCCGACACTGTTCGGGCAGTTTTTGAATAGCCACCTGCACACGCCCGGACAGTTCGTCGCCCAGGATTGCCTGTACGGGCGATTCGACCGATGCTTCGGCCGTGTAGAGCGTATGCTGTCGATGTTCTTCCCGAATGGCGAAATGTTTTATTCGATTCAAACAACGGTTATGGACGGCCCGAAATAGATATGATTTCAATGAAATGGAAATGATTAGCCCGTCGCGTTTCTCCCAAAACGCTAAAAACATAGCCTGAACCTCTTCTTCGGCATCATCGGCATCGGGCAGAAATTGGCGCGCATACCGACACAAGGGTGCATAAAACTGCCGAAAAACAGTCTCAAATACACGCTCGTCGCCCTGCCGGATAGCCGTTACTACGTCCTGCTCAGTTGGTTGCACTGACTTATGTGGATGAATGATAGGAAGCGACAAAGCTATCATTTTCGCTGCAAATACACTTGTTCAGCACTATGACACCTAGTTATCGGTTCCCCCCTACGCCAGTTAAAAAAGATTTTGGAGCACTGGCCTTTACTACGTATTTCGGCTGGCAAACTTGATTAATCGTTCATCGATTAACTGCGTGATCATCGTAAAATCGTCGGGTCGTTCGTGATAATCCAACTGATTGACATCAATAATGAGTAACTCCCCGCTCCGATACGTCCGTACAAACTCTTCGTAGAGTTTGTTCAAACTTTCCAGGTAATCATCACTAATCGCTTTTTCGAACGAGCGGCCCCGCTTACGAATCTGCCTGCGTAGTTTAGGCAAATCGGCCCGCAAATAAATCATCAGATCGGGCGGATGAACCAGGCTGATCATATTCTCAAATACGTTTCGATACGTTTGATAGTCGCGGTCACTTAACGTACCGATCTGGTGAAGATTTCGGGCAAAAATAGACGCATCTTCATAGATGGTCCGATCCTGAATAATGGATCGATGATCTTCTTTAGCCACCGTTAATACCCGACGCATTTGCGCAAACCGGCTATTCAGGAAGTAAATCTGAAGATTGAAAGCCCAGCGACGCATATCATTGTAAAAATCAGCCAGATAAGGATTGTCGTCAACGGCTTCATACAAAACCTCCCAATTATAATGTCTGGCTAACAGACTGGCTAACGTCGTTTTTCCTGCTCCGATATTTCCAGTAATGGCGATGTGCATACGTAATGATAATGCTAAACGTAATGAATAGAACACGTAACAAATAAAGCAATCGCTTTAAAACAAGCTAGAGAAACTCACTAAACGCGAAACGGGTAAACGCAAACCTTCCTGTTATGGAACGAACTTGACCAAAATGGGTTTATTTTTGCAGTAAATTTCAGTTAATGAGTGTGCACAGAGACCACTGATCAGTCATTAACGCTTTTCCTGTTTGACAAATGAAACCGTACCGCGTTCTTCTGTATTATATCTATTCGCCGATCGAAAATCCGGAGCAATATCGCGAGGAACATCACTTGCTGTGTCTTCAACTCAATTTGCTTGGCCGGATAATAGTAGCTCCAGAGGGATTAAATGGCACTGTATCGGGTCTGTCAGCCGATTGTGACGCCTATATGGCTACGCTCCAGGCCGATCCTCGGTTTGCCGGAGTCGAGTTTAAAATTGATGAGTCAGACAAGCACACGTTTCAGAAACTACACGTTCGGGTCAAAAACGAAATTGTTCACTCTGAATTTCCCGTTGACCCGTTAAAACAAACAGGCATTTACGTTGAGCCCGACGAATTTAAGAACCTGAAAAACGATCCGGACGTCGTGCTGGTTGATATGCGTTCCAACTATGAGCATTCAGTAGGGAAATTCAAGGGAGCCATTACTTTCGATATGGAAAACCTGCGTGAGCTGCCCGAGCATATTCAGGAAATTGAGCATCTGAAAGGATCCAATAAGAAGATCATTACGTATTGCACAGGCGGCATCAAGTGTGAAAAAGCCTCGGCTTACCTTATTTCGCAGGGTTTCGATAATGTGTATCAGCTTCATGGCGGTATCATTAAATACGGCATTGAAGCGGGTGGTGAAGATTTCGATGGCGAATGCTACGTATTCGACAACCGCGTAACGGTTCCGGTCAATCACGTGAACCCGACCGTTGTATCGACCTGCCTTCGGTGTGGCACATCAACCAGTCGCATGGTAAACTGCGCCAGTCCGGCCTGCAATAACCATTTTACCCTCTGCGAAGCCTGTGGAGCAGCGCATCAGGGTACCTGCACGGATGCCTGTAAGGAAGATCCGAACCTGCGCGCGTATGACGGCACGGGATATTACGGCAAAGAAACGCTAACGTATTCGCCCCTGCAAGGCTTCAAAAGTCGGCAGGGTCAACCGTTGACTATTTCATTAGAGTAGTAAGCCAACTGGCATTTATCATATTCCCCAAAAGGGCCAAAACGTGTCATCGAGTGCTGGCATATTTTGGCCCTTTTTGTTGTATCTGGGATTGAGTAAACGGTCAGATTGGCACTTGCTTGACATAGCTATTTTTACGTCTTTTGGCACCCATATTCGCGTGTTCATTTCTGGGTATTTATTCCTACCGATTAGCTCACTAAGAAACTCATGAAAAGTCTGCTTGTTGTACTTATGCTGTGCGTCCAGCTGGCAATGGCTCAGTCGTTTACGGCCGAAACCAGCGATATCTATGTAGGCGAGTCCAATACCGAATTCTACGGATCTATAAACATACTGTCGGGGACGTTAAAAAAATCGGACAAACTGGCTATCTATGCGGAAACGGGCAGAAAATTTTCCGCCACCATCACGAAGATGAGTTTGCTGGATCAACCAAAAAAAGAAGTCAATGAAGTCCAATCTGGTAGCGTCGCTTTTATTGAGTTCAAAACAACCGACGATGCCACCACGGGAAAAGATTATCTGCGGAAAGGCTACAAAGTTTATCCGTATACGTTCAACCCTGTAGAAAAATCGGCTCCTATTTCGAGTACTACGTCCAAAGGAAACTTTAGTTGTACGCTGGATGGAAAACCGTTTACGGCAAAAGTGGCTTACAAAGGCGCTTCTCTATTCAGGAAAGGGGTTAAAAACTATACAGAGAAACCGTATCTGCAACTTCAGTTTTCGTCCACAATGTCGCCCGACGACCGCGTGCTGACCATTCAGATTTTCAACCCGAAAGAATCTCCGTTTACCTACACGGTTAAGGATATGGAAGTGAATTTCTCCGGTGCTACTGACGGCAAAGCCGATCACACCACACTGTTTGGCTTTGTGAACGGAAAGGGGGATACTGCTTTCAAAGTTGAGATCACTAAGTGGCAAACGGGCGCCGACAAAGCAACCATTTCCGGGAAAGTAAGCGGCAAGCTTAACGAGATAAAACTGTTGGGTACTGCCCGCACCTACAATACATTTGAAAATGGTACGTTCGAAAACATTGAGGTTGAGCTAATTAAAAATCAACCTGACCTAAAGCAGATGATGAAAGAGGCTGGTGCTAAATTTTAACGGATCACATCCAGGGCTTTGCTAGTCGAGTCTACTGCCACCGGTAAATACGTCCCGCACCCGGTAGGTCGTCTTTCCCTCCGATTCGAAATAAGTACGCATCTGCATTTCAGCAATCAGCCCAAAGGCCAGTAGCATTAGCCCCGCTAACACGAGTACAGCTATCAGTATGAGCCAGTTAACGGCAACAGTTGGTTGATTTACCACCAAACGTATTAGCAAATAAAAACCGGTAACAACCCCAGTCAGTATAGAAAAAGTTGCCACTGGTGCAAACAAACGCATTGGTCGATGGAAATAGCGCTGGAGAAAAAGCACGACCAGAAGATCTGCCAGGACCTTTCCTACCCGACCCAGGCCATACTTCGACACGCCGTGAACCCGAGGGTGATGCTGCACATCCATCTGCGTCATTCTGGCTCCCTGCATAGCCGCTAATACCGGAATAAACCGGTGCAATTCACCATATAACCCGAGTTGCTGTGCTACGTTCCGACGAAATACTTTCAGCGTACATCCGTAATCTTTTAGGTGCACTCCCGTAAACCAGCGTATCATGGCATTAGCGAATCGACTGGGTATTTTACGTAATACAACGCCATCCTGCCGGTTCGCCCGATTTCCAGCCACTACATCCCAATTTCCCGATTCAGCAAGATGCAGCATCCGGGGAATATCGGCCGGATCATTTTGCAAATCACCGTCTAACGTAATAACATAATCACCCATAGCAGCGGCAATACCAGCCGCCATCGCAGTCGTTTGTCCATAGTTTCTGGCCAGCACGATGAGCTTTGTATGTCCATCAGCCGCCTTCTTGACGGCCTCTACGGTCCTGTCGCGTGAGCCGTCGTCGACCAGAATCAATTCATAACGTAGCGCTTGAAGGGATTCCCGAATCCGTTCCAGCAACGGGGGAATGTTATCCGCTTCATGATATAACGGTATAACAATTGAAATGAGCCCATGATACGTCATACCTGATTGGAATTACGAACGAACGGCTCACGTAGTGGTTTACTCATGATGTAATCATTCATCCAGTAAGACCCAATGGCGATGTCCTCTTCCCGTACTACGCGAAACCCCTGTTTCTGATAAAAATGGAGGGCTTTGTTGAACCGATTGACGTTCAACTGCAACTCTTCCGCTCCCAATTCCTGACATCGCTGCTCTATTTCCTGAATCAGCAATTTGCCGTAGCCACTACCCTGGGTGGCCGGAAGCACGTAAATTTTATGCAGTTTATAAATTTTAGTATCGGCCACGTAGGGCGCAAAAGCCGCAAATCCACGTAGCACAGGTTTCGCTTCCCCTTCGTCGACCTCCAGCAAAACAAACGTATGGCCCATCCTAGTCATCTGTTCCAGAAGCGCTTCGGGCGAATACATGGCGGCAAACATATACTCAATCTGATCGGGTTCTAATATGGACCGATAGGTTGGCTCCCAGATTTGTTCCTGCAACTGGATGATAGTCGGTATGTCTTCAGGACTGGCGGTACGAAGTTTAGTCGACACGTTCTTGCGTATTTACGTAGTTTTGCAACAAATATAGTGGTTGGTTGCCAGTCGGCAGATCGTTGCCGAACTATCCTCCAGCCTACGCTAGCAAAACATCTTGTTTATGGCCGATCAAAAGCCTCTGATATTAGTAACCAACGACGACGGTATTACCTCCGTCGGAATTCGCACGCTTGTCGAACTGATGAAGCAACTAGGTTCAGTTGTGGTGGTGGCCCCCAATAGTCCACAATCTGGCATGGGCCATGCGATTACCATTTCTAACCCGATTCGACTCTACCCTTCTGATATATTTGGCGATGTTCCCGCCTACGAATGTTCTGGCACCCCCGCCGATTGCGTTAAACTGGCCAAGCATCACGTATTGAAAGACCGTTCTCCCGATCTGGTCGTGAGTGGCATCAACCACGGCAGCAACTCGTCGATCAGTATCTTATACTCCGGAACCATGTCGGCTGCTATCGAAGCCGCTATCGAAGGAATTCCTGCCATTGGCTTTTCGCTGAACGATTTCACCAGCCAGGCCGATTTTTCGCACACACGCGACCATATTCTGACCATCACCCGTAGTGTGCTGGAGCGCGGCCTGCAGAGGGGTACCGCTTTGAACGTAAATTTCCCGGCCCGAACAGCAGAGCCATTGAAAGGAATTCGGATCTGCCGCCAGGCCAATGCCAAATGGCAGGAAGAATTTGATGAGCGACGCGACCCGCACGGTCGCCGGTATTTCTGGATGGCAGGCGATTTCGTCAATTTCGACACTCATGCCGAAGATACCGACGAGTATGCGCTTTCGCAGAATTATACATCCGTTGTCCCCTGTCAATACGATCTGACTTCATATGGCATGCTCGACGAACTAAAAAACTGGAAACTTTAAGGATGTGTACCGTATGATGTATGATATAAGGGCTATTTAAACGTTCTTTTCATATCTCGTACTTCCTAACATCTCTCAACTATGGCACTTTTAGGCAGTATGCTAAAAAACGGTATTCGTCTGACGAACGCCGTAAGGTTACGTAAAACCAACCCTTTTAAGCAGCAACGTAAAGCGTTCCGCAAACTGGTCAGTAAGGCTCGTTTTACGGACTTCGGCACTACGTATCATTTTGAAAGCCTGCTTAGTGCAGCCGAATTTGGAACCCCTCGTGAATTCTATGAGAAGTTTAAACAGCAGGTTCCCATTCATGACTACAACTCCATGTTCGACCGGTGGTGGAAACGATCACTGGATGGTGAAAAAGACGTAGCATGGCCGGGCCGGGTTAAGTATTTTGCTCTTAGTTCCGGTACGTCAGAAGCAGCGTCCAAGTATATTCCGGTTACGAAATCAATGTCGAAGGCTATTCAACGAACCAGTATTCGACATATTCTGACGCTCGGTCTTTATCAGAACCTACCCTCCACGCTCTACGAGAAAGGCTACCTGATGCTCGGTGGCAGCACTAACCTTAACGCCCGGGAAGGCCATTATGAGGGTGATTTGAGCGGCATTACCGCCAGCCAGATTCCCTACTGGTTCCAGCGCTTTTACAAGCCAGGCAAAGAAATTGCTCAGGAACGCGACTGGGCGCTGAAACTGGATGAAATTACGGAGCAGGCGGGTAGTTGGGACATTGGCTACGTAGTGGGTGTTCCGGCCTGGATTCAGTTGTTGATGGAGAAAATTATAGCGCGCTATAATGTAAAAACGATCCATGATGTATGGCCCAATCTGATGGTTTTCTGTCACGGGGGCGTATCGTTTGAGCCATATCGGAAAGGGTTTGAGAAGTTGCTGGCCCATCCCATTACGTACATCGAGACGTATCTGGCTTCGGAGGGCTTTATCGCTTACCAAGCTCACCCCAATGCAGAAGGGATGCAGTTGGTACTCAACAATGGTCTGTTCTTCGAATTTATTCCCTTTAACGAGAAAAACTTTTCGCCCGACGGCGAATTAGTAGCCAACCCGCAGACGCTCATGATCGATGAGGTGGAAGAAGGGAAAGAATACGCCCTGCTGATTTCCACTTGTTCGGGGGCCTGGCGGTATCTGATCGGAGACACGATTCGATTTGTCAGCAAAAAACGCTCTGAGATTGTCATTACGGGACGTACTAAGCACTTCCTGAGCCTTTGCGGAGAGCATTTGTCGGTCGACAATATGAACAAGGCCGTTGAACTGGTATCGCAGGAGTTGGGTATTTCGGTACGGGAGTTCACCGTTGCGGGCATATCGCACGATACGTTGTTTGCCCACCACTGGTACATCGGGACCGACGACGTAGTGGACCCTACCGCTCTTCGCGACCGGATTGATGCCAAACTAAAAGAACTCAATGACGACTATGCCGTTGAGCGGAAACACGCGCTTAAAGAAATTACGGTGACCGTACTGCCCGCCAAAACCTTTTATGACTGGATGGAATCGAAGGGAAAAATGGGTGGACAACACAAATTCCCCCGCGTGCTGAAAAAGAATCTTATTGCTGAATGGCAGGCATTCCTGGCTAAGTAATGATCGTCTTTTGCCGTTCCGGCGGGTCCGCTGGTCGGGACGGCAAAAAAAAGTCATTCTTACACTTACCAGTTGATAGCTTTTGACAGGGGTTCTAGCAACCGCGTATACGTAATGTTAGCGGCACCAATCAGGAAGACAACGCCCGTTGTCCGGTTAAAGATCGTTACCACCCGTGGCGTAAAAAATCGCTTCAGCCGGTTGGCGTAATAAGCCAATGCTGTTTCCATAGCAAATACGCCAACAAGACTGGCAGTCATAAACGCATATTGCTGGCCGGTATCGTAATGTAAGTGCGATCGGATATAGGCGACAATCGCCACCCACGATACAAAGTTGACCGGATTCAGGGCGTTCAGGAAAAAGCCTGTCGTAAAATAATAGACGAAATTGCCGAAACGAGTTTTAGGGTATGCTAACCGGGGAGTTCCCTTGAGAATGTTCACCAGCCCCATAGCGATCAGAAAAACAACACCAACAGCCGCCAATATATTATCCAGGCCCTTTATTTCGGGCATAAATGATGTTCCGAGCAAGGCAGCCAGCACGAACAACGTATCACCGGTTATTACGCCGAAAACTATTTTGAGACCAGATCGAAAGCCATTATCGACGCTGTTCTGTATCAGCGCAAAGAACACCGTTCCGAAGGTAAGACAAAGGGCAACGCCAACTAAAAAACCAAATAGGATAGGTAAAAACACAAGCAAAAACTGATTTGTAATGTGTGGTTCATGATTATAAGACAGGGTCTGGTTCGTTGACCGGGCCATACCTTATAAGCTCTAAACCAAAAACGATACACGGTGTTTAAATTCCCCGCATTCGGGCAACGATCAATAGGCCACTCACACTAAGCGAGTCTGTGATGCGACTCGACATCACCATATCGACAGCCTCCGACAGTGGTAACTTCCAGATTCGCAGATCTTCGGTTTCTTCGGGCTCATGCTGACCCTGTACAAGCTCTTCGGCAATGTAAAGGAAGCCCTCTTCGTCAGTAGCCGAATTTGAGGTATGAATACGGGCAACTTTAGTCCATTTTTTTGCCTCCAGCCCGGTTTCTTCCCGCAGTTCCCGTTTAGCGGACTCCAGTGGATCGGTATTCAGTGGAGAGCCACCTTCCGGAATTTCCCACGAATATTCGTTGAGTGGATACCGGTATTGTCCCACCAGATACGTATTACCATCTTCATCAATTGGAATCACCCCAACAGCCTTATTCTTAAAGCTAACCACACCATAAATACCCGGCGTACCGGCCGGTGTGACAACCTCTTCGTGCCGAATAGAAAGCCAGGGATTTTCGTACTTAACAGACGATTCAAGCGTTTTCCAGGGGTTTTCAGTCTCGTTCATGCCGACGAAAGTACGAACATTACGGCTATGAATTGCTACCTTTGTGGCCACAAACTAGAAACCGTAACACTTCATGAGTGCCAGTCAGCGCATAAAATACCGATGGATGGGCGTATCGCTGGGCCTGAGCATTGTTCTGCTGGTTCTTAAATTCACGGCTTATTTTCTGACGTACTCTACAGCTATTCTCAGCGACGCTGTTGAGTCCATTGTGAACGTAATAGCCAGTGGTTTTGCCTTCTACAGTATTTATCTGGCCGGTCAGCCCCGCGACCAGAACCATCCATATGGCCACGGTAAAATCGAGTTTTTATCCTCCGGTTTTGAGGGGGCGATGATTCTCTCGGCAGGTCTGGTTATCCTCTGGCAATCGATTTTAAGTTTTTTCGAACCCAAAGAGCTGGCGAATCTGGATGTGGGCTTTGGCTTAATCGGACTAACCGCTCTAGCCAATGCCTTCGTGGGCTGGATGCTTATCCGTACTGGTCGCCAGACAGATTCCAGTGCGCTCATGGCCGATGGTCGCCATCTGCTTACGGATACGGCAAGTAGCCTTGCCGTGATGCTGGGCGTAGCGCTGGTCGTCCTCACGGACATGCAATGGATTGATGCCGCCATATCCCTAATTCTCTCTTTTGCTATTATTTACAGTGGGTTTCAACTGGCTCGCCAGTCGGTGGCCCGGCTAATGGACGAAACCGATGGACCAACGCTGGATCGTGTCGTTACGTTGCTGAACGTTCATAAAGATCAGAACTGGATTGATGTACACAACCTACGGGTGCAGAAGTACGGTGCAGATCTTCATATCGACTGTCATTTAACCCTTCCCCACTATTGGACACTCAATCAGGTTCACGACGAAGTGCATCATTTTGAAGACACACTAAAGGATGGTTTTCAGGTTGAGGTTGAAATTTTTGTCCACACAGATCCGTGTCAGAAAGAATGCTGCCACTACTGCCGGGTTGCCGATTGCCCCGTTCGGATGGCAGCCTTTGTTCAGGATATTGACTGGAACGCCGACAATTTGCCCTTAAATCAGAAGCATTTTGTTTCGATTGAGGCTATAAGTCACTAATATTACAGAATCAACGCGTAATCTTCATACTCATGCGGCTCATCTACGTACCGTTCCTGCTTCTGCTGGCAATTGGTTATTGTACCTCTTTGTCTGCCCAGGCAACCAACAACCATCTGACTGTGCTTGGCGAAGCCTCCGAAGAAGTTATGGCCGATCAGGCAACGCTCAACATCAACTTGTCATTCTCGGACGAAAAAGACATCACTATGGTTTACGAGCAGCATAAAGCAGCCCGTGAACGAATTTTGGCGATGCTAACGGAGCTTAAAGTACCGGCAAAGGACATACAAACCCAACTGCTTCTTGTGCGTAAGGAACGTGACTTTTCTATGGGTAACCCGCCTTCCGATAAATTTAAAGGATTTCAACGGGTACTTATCAAGTTTGGGGATTTGAAACGCTATGCCGACATTCAACAACACATAGCCTCAAATGGATTTACAGATGTAGCAACCACTTTTTCACTTAGCAACCAACGAGACATTGAGCTTCGATTATTTGAGCAGGCGGTGGTCAATGCCCAACGAAAAGCCGATCGACTGGCCAAAGCGGTTTCACGCTCAATAAAAGGTATTGTACGTCTTGGTGATACGGATGAAAACGAGGTTATATCCACCTTACGAGCTACAACAATGCTTTCGTATATGAATAGCTATCAGACTGATCGCCCAATAAATGCAGTTCAACAAACTTTTAGATTGAACGCCGTAGTAAAAGTTGTATATGAATTAAACTGACTGCTCTCTCGGCTCAAGTCACTCTCCCTCAACTAGGTTTTTACCCATTAATCCCCAAAATCTGCTTTCTGATTTTGGGGATTAACTCTTATAAAGGTCCATTTTTTACCCGGAAATTAATATTTACCCAAAAAGTTGTATTAAATCTTTTTATTTACCAATTTTGACTCGTTAGCTGATTAGTTAGATCAGCGCAAGCATTGCTTTTTTCAATTCAGGTTGTATTCAAATACCAGCAAAAAACGCCTTCTTCCATTGAGGGCGTTTTTTCTTTTCCATTCCAGCTAACGTAGCACGTTTGACAAACGTCACTCACTACGTTAACTGGAATGGCCTGTTCGTCTATTCCCCTTCTGTATTCTTAATTTTCATCAGCAGGGCATAAGCGTTCTTCACCACTAACTTAGTCTGTTCGGTGATCCCTGCACCCGTTAGCTGCTGATATCCCTGGTTTGTTACGCCGGGTGTGATGTCGACCATTTTAAATACACCATTTCCCCTATCTATAAAAACATAGGATTTGTTCCCCCAACGAACAACAGCATCTTCAGGGACAGTGAGGGCTATTTTGTTTTTAATAGCCACATCGCCATTCATGAACGTACCGATCGCCAGAACAGGACTGTACTGCTTAAAGTGACATTGAACTTCAGCCATGCGATCCTGATTCAGATTTTTATTGATCAGTATGATTTCTGCGGGGTATTTTTTTCGTGAATCGGCATTTGTGTAGGCCATCACCTGCTGACCAACCGACAATTCGTTCAGGTCCTTTTCAAATACATTCAGGATTAGGTGAATATCGTCCGGATCGATGAGTTCAAACAGCATGTCGGTGGGAGCGGTATATTTACCTACGTTGACATTCACTTTCGTTACGTATCCATTTATAGGCGACAGAATCGATACGCTCTTCGATATATTCTCCGGTTTGAGCGTTGCCGGATTGATGCCGATTACCGACAATTTCTGAGCTAATGCACTCATCAGAATACGTTGCGTTTCCATATCCGCCCGCGCCTGTTGAAATACCTTATCGCTGCTGGCTTTGCTGGCGTTTAAATCGCGCTGACGACTAAATTCACTCTCGGCCAGCACAAACTGGGCTTTGGCCGTCAGGTAATCCTGCTGAAGCTGAATAAACTGCATATCTTCCAGTTCAGCCAACACCTGCCCCTTACGGACACCCATTCCCGGTAGCATTTTGGACGATTTCAGATAGCCCCCCAGCGGAAAACTTACGCTAACCGTGTTTTGTGGAGGAATGGCTATTGTCCCCTGAAGAGTCAGCATTCCGCTGACCGCTGATCGTTTAGGAGTACCCGTTTCTATACCAACACTTTGTAGCTGGCTGGGCGAAAAAGCAACTTCATTGGTCGCTACCTTAATGTCTTCTTTTGGCGTTGCATCGGCCGAATCACTCGTATGGGATTGACAAGCACCCAGAATGAGCAGACTAAGCCCGATGATTATATATCGTTTCATGATTTTACAGATTGTTCAACTTAAGTAATTGGATAACAGCCTGGTTGTAATTACCCAGTACCGTAATGTATTCAGCTTTAATACCAATGGCCTGATTGACCAGAATAACGTATTGCAGATAATCGATTTCCCCACCCTGAAATTGCTGGTCGGCAGTGGCAATGATTATGTCGGCATTACTGAGGCCCGTACCTTCGTAGTAAGCCAGGCTTTCCCGGTATTTCTGGGTAAGAAGCTGCGCGTTCGCCAACTCGGTTTCCAGCTGCAACTGAACGTAATTGGCCTGCTGCTGACTACGCTGCCAATCCAGTTTAGCAGCCTCGATACGAGCCGACTGCGCCTTGAAAAACAATGGAACGCTAATACCAGCGCTGACGTAACCAAATCGGTTGTTACTACCGAACGTTTGCTCCTGGCCATTAACCAGCTGCGACCCAACAAAACTCTGGTTATTATAACCAACCATGAAATCGGGAAGTAGTCGGGCCTTCTCCGTCTGCCACCGATACTGTGAAACCCGCTCTTGCTTTCTGGCTAAATCAATCGGGGATAGTTGTTCCCAAACAATACCGGTGTCCAGCCTAACCGGTAAATGCTCAATTTTGACACGATCCAGTTGAGGAACGTAGCGTTGATCACCTTGAACAAAAAAGTTAAATTGCTGCAGGGCAACTGCTATGTCTTTGCTAAGCATCGTCAGTTGGTTAGAAATCTGCTGACGTTGCGACTCGGCCGCTGTTTTCTCCAGCACATTGGCCGCTCCTTTTTTAAAGCGAAGCTCTGATTTGGATTCAAACAAGCGAAACAAGCTATCCGCGTAGGTCAGCAGTTTTTTACGCTCAACCAACACAGCATAATCAAAATAGATCTGCCGAACAGCCGCTCGTAGTTCCTGTTCGGTTAGTCGGCGCTGCGCCTGGGCTGCGGCATAACTGGCTTCCAAAACCTTACGCTGGTTTCCATATACCGACGGGAAACTGAAACTCTGACTGATGCCGATTCGTGTATCGTTGCCTACACTGTTAATTTTCCCATAATCGGCACTGATGCTGGTTTTGGCGATATCGAATGCCGTTGACTGTGATCGTTGCGCAGCTTCAACAGTCAGACTGGCAGTACGCATCTGACCGTTTCTGTCTACGGCCATCCGAATAGCATCGTCTAGTTTTATAGGTTTGAGTGGCGTTTGCGCATAACTAACTGACCCTGTCAACGCGAGCAACATCAACAACGTAGCAACCGGCTTCTTTCGCGTTTTCGGTTTCCCTTCCACCAACGAATACAGCGCAGGCAGCACAAACAACGTTAGTAACGTAGCAGAAATCAATCCACCGATAACGACGGTGGCCAATGGTCGCTGTACTTCAGCGCCAGCTCCGTTACTGAGGGCCATCGGTAAAAACCCCAGCGATGCCACGGCTGCTGTCATCAAAACTGGTCGCAATCGGTTCTTTGTTCCGGTGAGAATGAGTTCGAACGGATCGGTGATCTGTCCTTCCCGCTTAAGCCGATTAAATTCCGAAATCAGAACAATACCATTCAGCACCGCTACGCCAAATAACGCAATGAAGCCCACACCCGCCGAAATACTGAATGGCATACCACGTAACGCCAGCGCAAATACGCCCCCGATTGCCGACAATGGAATGGCGGTGTAAATAAGCGCGCCCTCTTTAACCGACGAAAACGTGAAATAGAGCATACCGAAAATCAGCAGCAACGCCACCGGCACCGCAATACTTAACCGGGCTTTCGCCTGCTGCAAATTTTCAAAAGCTCCACCATACGTAATGGTATAGCCTGGCTCGAAGGTCATGGACGCATTTACCTTTTGCTGCAATTCTTCCACAATCGACTCTACGTCACGGCCGCGCACGTTAAAACCGACGATAATCCGTCGGCGAGTATTCTCGCGCTGAATCTGATTAGGTCCTTCAACCTCACGAATCGTAGCGACCTGATACAGCGGAATCTGGATACCGCTTGGCGTAGAAATGGGTAAGTTCTGTACGTCTGTTATACTTCGACGTCCCTCATCACCAACCCTGACAACCAGATCGAACCGTTTTTCTCCCTCGTAGATTTTTCCGGCAGCCGCTCCCGCAAACGCAGCATTGATTGTCCGGTTTATGTCGTCGATAGCCAACCCATATTTCGCGATTTCCCGTCGATTAAACTCGATAACAATCTGCGGCATTCCGGTTACCTTTTCTACGTACCAGTCGGCCGTTCCTTTCACGGTTTTGCTGATGGCCCCCAGTTTATCGGCATAGGCCGCCAATTTATTCAGATCTTCGCCGAAGATTTTGCACACGACATCCTGTTTCGCTCCCGTCATCAACTCATTAAAGCGCATCTGCACCGGATATTGAAAACCCGTTGTGACGCCCGGCATAACCTGCTGCACGGTGGCAGCCATCTTGGTGGCCAGTTCCGGAAACGAGCTGGCACTAGTCCAGTCAGCTTTATCTTTCAGGACAATGATCATATCGCCACCTTCTATGGGCATCGGATCGGTCGGAATTTCGGCGCTACCGATTCGGGCTACAATCTTCTCTACCTCAGGATAGGCAGATTTCAAACGTTGCGAAATCCGGTTGATGGCATCGATGGTCGTACTCAGATTGGTTCCCACCAATAACCGCGTCTCTGTCGCGAAATCGCCTTCTTCCAACTGCGGGATAAACTCTCCCCCCATCCAGGTAAACAGCACGACGGCTATCCCCAGAAGCCCAAAAGCCAGCCCTACCAGTAGCTTGCGGATACGTAACGCCCGTATCAGTAATCGCTGGTAGCCGTTGTCAATAACGGCCATCATCCGGTCCGACAAGGTAGGTTTGTGACTGATTGTCTTGCTGATCAACAGGGAGCTAATCATCGGTACGTAGGTCAGCGACAGGATAAAAGCCCCTGTAATGGCAAAAGCAACTGTCTGGGCCATCGGCTTGAACATCTTCCCTTCAATACCCGACAACGACAGTATCGGCAGGTATACGATCAGGATTATAATCTGCCCGAAAACGGCCGCATTCATCATCTGCGAAGCCGAGTTGGAGACTTCTTTATCCATCGCTTTCTGGGAGATCCGATCGGTAGTAGCATAGTGGTCTGATGAATGGAGATGATGCAGAATAGCTTCAACGATAATAACGGCGCCATCGACAATCAGGCCGAAATCCAGCGCACCCAGGCTCATCAGATTCCCGCTGACGCCGAACGTATTCATCATCGTAATAGCAAACAGCATCGACAGGGGAATAACCGAAGCCACAATCAGCCCCGCTCGCAAATTGCCCAGAAACAGGACCAGTATGAGCACCACAATCAGCGCGCCTTCCATCAGATTATGCTCCACAGTACCGATGGCATTATTGACCATTTTGGTCCGGTCCTGAAACGATTCGATTTCCAGCCCCTCGGGCAATGTTTTCTGGATGGCGGCAATGCGCTTCTTCACCTGCTGAATCACGTCCGACGAATTCCCGCCTTTGAGCATCATGACGATCCCACCTGCCAGTTCTCCCTGTCCGGCCATGGTTAAAGCACCGTAACGAATGGCCGACCCGGTTCTCACATCAGCAACATGGCTAATTAATACAGGCGTACCACTGCTATTGTTTTTGACAACAATCTGACCGATATCCTCTTCCGTTTTAGCCAGACCAATACTTCGAATGTAGAGAACCGACGGCCCCTTCTCAATGTAGGCACCGCCCGTATTCTGATTATTGCGGTTTAAAGCCGTAAAGACATCGCTGATAGTCAGGTTCAGGGATTTTAACCGCGCTGGATTAACCGCCACTTCATATTGTTTCAACTCGCCACCAAACGTAGCAACATCCGCCACACCGGGCGTACCCAGCAACTGCCGACGTATGATCCAATCCTGAACCGTGCGTAGATCGGCCAGAGAGTAACGTCTTTCAAAGCCTTTTTTAGGCTTTACTACGTACTGGTAAATTTCTCCCAGTCCGGTTGTAACCGGAGCCAGTTCGGGTTTACCAGCATTTTCGTTCATGTCAACCTGCGACAATCGCTCTGTCACCTGCTGACGGGCCCAATATACGTCGGCATCGTCGGTAAATACGATGGTAATCAGCGACAGGCCAAATCGGGATATACTGCGACTTTCTTTAATGCCAGGAATATTGCTAATCGCCTGTTCGATCGGGAACGTAATAAGCCGTTCTACGTCCTCCGCCCCCAGTGAGGGAGCCGTTGTTATAACCTGAACCTGATTATTGGTAATATCAGGAACGGCATCAATGGGCAATTGGGTCACTTCATAGGCTCCGTAGGTAATCCAGACGAGCATGAATAGACCAATGACCAGTTTGTTCTTCACAGAGAACTGGATAATTGTATGTAGCATGATAAGAATAACTCGTTGAGAATAAATAGCTCGTAGGCCGAACACGCGCCCACAGGCACCTATTCGGTCATAAGCCAATACGATCGGGACGAATTATCCTCGTTGCGGAGGCTGGAATAGAAAGGAGATAGTCTGGTACGAATACAGGTTCTCGTAGGCGAAATTCACCTGTGGCCACGGAATCAGTTCTTCCAGCATGGACGGTATGTGCCTGGGCTGGGGCTGAGTCAGAGTAAAAATAAATCCAGTCGACAGATGATTGTAGAGCGGGATTTTCACCCCTTCGTGGGGCTGCTTAGCATGCCTGGAGGATGCATTGTAATGCATATCCAGAAACTGCCAGAAGGTGAAATCAGCACTGGCTGTCAGCTTGTGCGTCTGATAATGGGCCAGTAAATACGGCAGCTTGAACACTTCTTCCACGTCAGTCTGAGGAAACAGACTGCCTACGAACAGGAGAATACCCAAAAACAGGGACGTGGCAGATTTCATGGGGCAAAGATAGATATCAACCGCCAGCCAACCAACCTGATTCGCTTTTTATAGGTCGCCGTGTCAGCATGGACCGGCATGACCAATTAACTATCTAACTGGTAATCATTTAATTGATGCTCGCTTGTACAAGCGAAACTGATTTAATGTAACCGAGATTGGGGAGTACCCGATTGACAACAAACTATCAGCCTGACCTTTTGGGGCCGCCATCGCTAACATGGCATACGGAGGCAGGCTCTTAAACGTTGCCATATCAATTTGATAATACCGTTGTAAATAAGGATGCAGCGGAAATTGAATCATTAAATCGGGGAAAACGCCCAGCAGGCTTTGACGAGGTACCGTACGGCCGATTGTATGGATATCGGTTAACAGTACCCGATGGTCCTCAACGAAATCGCCCACCCTGTTATTAGCATTGACCAGCGTAATCGCCCATAATAAAAACCCACCTGTTAGCATGGATCCCCTATAAAATGGCCAATGCGCAAACTGACGAACAATCGGCAGCAAAGCATAAAAGAGCCAGTTAGCCAGGCCCAGCGCCAGATAAGGCAAAGCGGGCAGCAAATAATGAGCATACTGCTTTTTGCTGATCAGCATAGGACACACAACACTTAGCCCCACACATACCCAAAACACCCCTACTCGTATCGACGATCCCTCCTTTGCCGGATATAGCTTCAATAAACGTCCTACTCCATAAACACCCAGCAATACAACCGTAATCAATAGTATGTCTCTGATTAAAAATTCTATCAGTACAAATCGCCCCGTCAACTCTCGCTTGTTGGTTACTGATGCCCAAATCTGCTGCTGTATGTACATGGATAGATTGTGCTGGGCCGGTTCGTATAATAGAAGCAAAATGAACAACAGGCTAAAACCCACTCCTAATCCCAAAACCCAAACAACATTCCGCCGGAACAATCGAAATGAAGAAAAGAGAACCCCATACAAAACAGGAAAACCGAGGACATGTAAACTGACCGGGCCTTTCGTTAAAAAAGCCGCCATTATCGACAGTACAGCGCCCGTCCCCAGCAGCCAGCTACGGCCCGAATACGGTTGCTGCATACCACGTAGCACCAGCAAAATAGCGAGCAGACAGAACAAAGAAAGGGTACTATCGAGCAAATTTTGCAGACTAGCCCAATGAACGATTGAAAACGAATACCATATCATTACTGGTGCCCAGGCATACGAACGTAGTGGTGAATTTTCGGGCAGAGACAGCTTCCAGAGTTGGGCAATCAGCAAAATGGTAAGCAGTAGGACCGTTATAGAATAAATTTTTTCTGTCCAGAGTGTGTCGCCAAACCAGCGAAAAAAATAGGACTGAATGCCAAACATAAGTGGCGGGTGCTCATAAAAAGCCCTCACTTCCGGATTGTAGGGCAACCAATAGGATGTCGAATAAAAGGGTCTCCAGAAAGTCCCCTGCCCAGCAGCCATATTGCGGGATATAGCTGCGTAACACAAGCCATCGCCTAGCAAGCCCTCCGTAACCAGGTAGTTGACCGACAATAAACCAATAAAGCCGCTACAAACTAGCCAACCCGATAAACTTATACCAGTTGTAAGCGTAATCGATTTCAGTTTTAACATTATGCAGAAAGTATGGATAGCTCCTAAAATTATCCAACATCTATATATATCTGACTATCAATCAATTTAATTTCACAACTATTCTTTTAAAGGTACCAGTACTTACTTTGCTGAAACGAACAAAACCGATTCACCTGGTTAATCCAGTTCATTTTATCCGGGCTACAAACGGTTACGAGTCAATTCATTCGCCCTTGCTCTTCTTCCGAAACCGTTTTGCGGTTGGTCGCTCCTTTTACGCTTTTATTCCCAACATTGTAGGTAAATGTCAACCGGGCAATCCGGGTCTCGCTGTAGGTGGCAAATCGGAAATTCATTTGCTGAAAATCAACGGCCCCTCTGAATCGCTGTGTCTGCAACAGATCGCTCCAGTTGAATCGCAACACAGCTTTTTTCTGCCATAGGGTTTGCTGGAGACCAATGCTTACCTGGCCAAAGGCCTGCATCTTGTTCTGGCTGTAGACGTAGGGCGAATTGTACGTAGCGATTAATTCGCCCGTTAGTCCGCGACCTAGTAGAAAGCTATGCGTGGTTGACAGGTTCGTCGTAAACCAGGTGTAGTTCAGCGGTGAGCCCGCCAGCTCGGCCTGATAAGCGTTATATAAGACACTGCCCGTGTTGCGGGACGACCACCAGGATGCAAATCGGTACGGAATACTTCCCGTTACGTTAATGCTCATCTGCTCGGCCAGATTGGCAAATGTGATCCGCGTTGCCCCGGTCAGATCGTTCTGCTCGTTTATATCGACAATAACATCGGTTATTCGATTAAAACCGGCACTGATTGTTGTTTCCTGCTTATAGCTGTAAGCAACCTGAAACGCATCGGTATACTGTGGTTTCAGATAGGGATTCCCCTGTTGATAGGCATACGGGCTAAAAATTCGAATGAATGGATTCAGGTATTGATAATCCGGCCGGTCAATTCGTCGGCCAAATGAATACTGAAACTGATGGTTCTCGCCTAGGTTTCGGGTTAACGTAACACTCGGGAACAGATTGATATACGAGCGCTCCACCACAGCGTTAGCCGTAACGGACTCGGCTTCATTTTGCGTCTGCTCCGCCCGCAAGCCCACCTGCAACGTCCAGTCACCCCAGGTACGACGAGCCGTAAAATAACCGGCAATAATACGTTCGCGATACGTAAACTGATTGCTTCGGGACGTATCGACCAGCCAGGGAGCGGTTTGACCTGCTTCGGCCGATTGAGTCTCGACGAGCAAATCATTTCCCAACGTAACGTAGCTACCTTTTAGCCCCATCTCCAACGTAGTACGTTTATCGAAGGGATAGCTATAATCGAGTTTGGCAGCCCGAATCAGCGCGTTAGATGTCGTGTTTAGCCGCTGATATGCACGCGGGCCAATTTCTTCTTCTCTGGTATTCAGATACCGGGTTTCAAACTGCTCCGATGGCCGAAATGATGCATCCGAATAGTCGATATCCACCAGCAATTCGTGTTCTTTCCCTCCCCGACGCGTTGAATCAAACACGTGTCGATAGTTACCATTAACGGCTAACCGGCTAATTGTTCGACGATTAGTATTCTGCGTTCGTTCCGACAACGTTAATACGTCGGATTGATACGTATCACTATCGGTTCCTCCCTGCGATTTTTGCCCCGTGCTCATTCCATTAACAAGAACGCTGAACGTATTACGTTTATCCGGCGCAAAATCAACTCCCAACCGATACGTATGCCCCGTATTCTGAATTGGTCGGTAGCTAGTCTGACGAATCAACGTTGGTACGCCATTGGGCGACAAGCGTCGGTCGATGTTGGCTACGGACCAGTAATCACGTTTATCGAAGGCGTAGTTGCCGAACAAAGCCCATTTCCCACGGCGCGCATTCAGCAACGCCGAGGCATTGTATTTAGGGAAACGCCCCTGCCCTACGCCAAGTGTTACGTTCCCACTCAAAGCCTGATCCGATCGGTTTCGCTTCAGTCGGATATTGATAATTCCAGCCGTACCAGCGGCATCGTAGCGCGATGATGGATTACTAATCAGTTCAATGGTTTCGACTGAATTGCTGGGCGTATTCCGTAGCAGTTCCATAACCTGGCCGACTGACAGATAACTTGGCTTGCCATCGATCATGACCAGTACGTTCTCCCGACCTTTTAGACTAATTCGTTCAGCTTGTAGATCGACAACAACACCCGGTGCCTTTTCCAGAATCTCCAGCACAGTACCTCCGCTGGCTACCAAACTATTTTCTACGTTTAGTATCGTTTTATCGATCTGTTGCTCAATGAATGGTTTCTGGGCTTTGATAGTCACATGAGCCAACTGCTGCGCTAACTCCTGAAGTGCGAACAGCGGTACCTGATACGTTTGCTTGCCCGCATTCAACTCGAAAGATTCTGAATAGACACGTTGAAAACCAAGTCCATTTGCCGAGACACGGTACGTGCCGACTCCTACTGACGCAAATTCGTAGCGGCCAAGCTGATCCGTAACCGCTCCTTTAACCAGACTCGAATCGGCCGCTTTCAGCAGGAATACGTTCACAAACTCCATCGGTTTACCGTCAGCGGTATGCACAACGCCCGTTATCGTAGCGGTCTTCGATTGTTGAGCACGTAACGGCCACGCTACCAGAAAAACGGAAATCAATAAAAGCCATTTAGGAGTCATGCCGGAAGCTCGATGGAGTCAGATGGGTAGACATTCACCCCTGAATATAGAACTCCCCCAAAGCTCGTGCACCCGGCTTGATCCCTAATTGAGGAATATCCGCGCTGAACTGCCAAAGATGAACGTCGAAATGCGGCCCCTGACTACCGCCCGCAAATGCCTTTAAAATCGCAATACTGGCATATTTCGATCTGATCGGTCTTGCGGAATGGTTCGTTTTTGTCGAGAATTCGACGGATTAGTTCGCCCAATAGTTCTTCCGAATCTTTAATATACTGCTCAGGACTATCATCGTTACCGAATGTTACGGGATTCGATTTAAACCCGCCTTTCAGATCCCTAAACGAATAAAATCCGGCATCAACCGGCAAATTGGCGGCCTCATAAATGTTACGTTTCGCCTTATCACGGGGTAACCCGCCATAATCGCGGATATTTTTTAGGGCCAGATAGCGGTAGAGCCAGAGCTGACGCATCTTATCTTCCCGACCATCTTTCAGTAGCTTTTCGGCCAGGTCTTTAGGCGCTTTATCGGGCAAATCGACCTTACCCGTTTTGTAGTCGACAATACGGATTCGATCCCCCAACCGCTCGATCCGGTCGATCTTTCCCGCTATACGAACGCGGATCGAGCGCCCGTCATGCAGCGGAACGGTTAAAAACGTTTCCAGGGTTTGCTCCGTACCAATCACATGCAGGCCAGTCAGTTCGCTCTGCTGCCGGTGGAAATCCAGCATGAGTTTTCGGGCCAGATCGTAGAGTAGCAGATTCATGCCGGATTCGATCACCCGTCCTTTCATCGACACGGCAAACTCTTCTTCCAGCAAGGTCTTCACCACTGATTCATCGACCGGATTTCCTTTCAGATAATATTCTACGTCCAGTCGTTCCAGCACCTTGTGCAGCCAGCTACCAAACTCAGCCGCGCCCATTTTCTCCTCGATTTCTTCCTCCTCGGCGATGTTGACGATTCGGCTGAAGTAAAATCGCATGGAACAGCTGATAAACTGGTTCAGATAGGACGGATAAAGCCCTTTTGTGGTCAACAGAGTGATCAAATCCGCCCGGATCGAATCGGTTTTGGGAACACTCAGATCCGCCAAATCGGCTACCTGACTGGTTCCGCTACGTCCAAACCGTACGGTCGGGTGGCTAATCCGAATCAGCCCGTTCGACCGTGGTACCAGCTCATGTTCAATCTGCCGGATAAATCGACTGGGCTCTCCCTTACTGTTCCCATAGGCATCGGTCGATGTCGTGTAGAGCAGGACCACATCGCTGGCGCGCTGCAATAACCGATAAAAGTGGTACGCCATAACGGCTTCCTGCTCCCGATAGGTAGGTAAGCTCAGCTCCGACGCAATATCAAAAGGAATCAGCGAATTTACTTTCCGCGACTGAGGCAGTACGCCTTCGTTAACCGACAAAATAATGACCCGGTCAAAATCCAGGGCACGCGTTTCCAGCATCCCCATAATCTGAAGCTGACTCTTTCCTTCGCTCGTAAACGGAATACTCGTCTGTCGGATCAGCTCGTACAGAAACTGCCGGAAACTTCGTACCGTAACGGGGGTACTTGTATCACCGGATTTAGCCTGCCGATCCAAGGTGGCTTCCAGCTGTTTCAGCAACGTAAAGAACAAATACAGGTACTCGATCTCGACGGCATCCTGACTGGTTCGATACACGTCACGTAGCAAATCGATCAGGTCATAAAGAGCCTGGATGGTTTTGAGTGGTTCTTCGTTGGGCCAGCGAGTAAATAGCACCCGCACCAGCGGATCGTTTTGTCCTAGTTCGCAGAGCTCCCGTTCGGTCAGATACACCCGCTGCTCTTTAACGATGACTTTGGCGATCCACTGAAACAAAGGCTCCGGCGGAACCACCTCACCCGATTCCAGTATGTCGCCCGGCCATAGCAACTCCCTGATCCGTTCATACTGTTTGATGAATGGATGATTCAGCACCTTCACTACGTGGCGATGGTGGTACTTAGGAATGCGCAGGTCGCGGCCGTCTTTCGTGCGAAACTCATGAACGGTACGTTGCATCTCAAACAACGTATCGACCAGCGTAAACAGCAATGAGCTTTTTAACGACAAGCCCATCGTTACGTTCAGATTCGTTACGTTCTCGTCCAGCGCATAAAGCACCGGCATCAAAAGCGTTTCGTCGGCCAGCACAATAGCAGTTCTGGGTGGACTGGATCGCCTGGATTGCCCGGCTTCGGCAGTCGGGCCGCTTCTACGTTGCTCGGTTTGCCAATCACTATACAGCTTTCCCGCTACCTTCGCCTGCATACTCGCGTTAGGTACGCCCACGACGCGAATATTCTTTTCAGTACCAAGCAGATTATCCGACAGTTGTTCCAGATCGTCACGGTTCTGTCGGGAAAAAAGCCAGCCGTTGTCGCGGTAGCGACGCAAAAACTCGCCAGCCTCCTGTCCCCAATCACGAACGTAGTATTGATCGGCATCCCAGATCAGCTCAGCCTTATCGGCTTCCACCAGTACGCGGATAATATGCTCTTCGGCTCGGCTGAGCGCGTTAAAACCAACGAAATAAATACGTTCATAAGCGTAGTTATCCCGAATCTTCGTTTCTGCGTCCTGAGCCAGCAGCCTGTAAGCCATTCCCCGATAAGCCAGCCCCTGGTCAGTCAACCGCTTCTGGAACGCATGGTAAGCCGCATGGAGATTTTCGAACAGTTTAAAGTAACGCTGCGTACCCGGTGTCTCAACGACAGTATGGGCCGACGATGTTTCGTTGACTTTCCACCGCTCAAGCGCTTTAGCCGCCGTCAGGTAGCTAAACAGTTCGTGAGGGTTGATCAGGTATTGATCGATCCGGTCAAAATCCGATAATAATATAGATGCCCAGCCAATAAACTGCTCAAATTCAACGAGTGGGTCAATCTCTTTAAAGACCTCGTAGAGTTCGAAAAGCAGACTTACGGAATCGGCTAATTGCACACCCGCTGCCTGCGTAATAAAATCATCGACGGCCAGCGCGTGAGGTGCCAGAAACGGGCGGTCAGACAGAGCAGCCAGCTCATCAAGAAAAACGGAAACGGCCCGGCGAGTGGGCAAAATCACCCAAACATCACGTAGACTGGGGCCGTGCGTGTCAAAAATACGTTGAGCAGTTTGCTGAAGAAACGTCAATAGCTGGTTATCGATAGTTACTAGTAAAGGTACGAAGGTTTGTGGTTCCTGGTTCCTGTTTTATTGGTTATGGCTTCAGAATTCCGAAACCATAAGGAACTCTTGTTACCATACTTTACCACCCCCAACCCCCTCCTAAAACAGGAGGGGGCTCCAGACTCCAGAGCTTTTTTTAGCCCCTCCTGTTTTAGGAGGGAGTTGGGGGTGGTAAATTCGGACAGAACGCTAACCCAAACGGTTTCTAAACCAATAAAACCATTTTCCCCCTAGTGCATCCGGTCACCACGTACCTCCAGATTCGCCATGATATCGGCTTCAACCGCTAAAAACTCTTTCCAGCGCTCACGCACTCGCTCTGCAGGCAAATACGTTTCGGCCAGTTCGATAAAATTGCGGTAGTGTCCAGCTTCCGAAATCATCAATTCCCGGTAAAATTTCCGCAAGCCCTCATCCTCAATGTGCTCTGACAAAAGTTTGAACCGTTCGCAACTCCGGGCTTCGATTAGTGCATTAAGCAAGAGATTATCCATCAGTTGCTCTTTCTGATCGCCAATCGACCGACGTAACCGCGACCGCAGTTGATTCACGTATTCGTCTTTACGCTGACGACCCAGAGGAATGTTTCGCTTGCGGAGTTCTTTCAGCACGCGCTGAAAATGTCCCCACTCTTCAGCCACCACAGGTGTGAGCACCTCTACCAGCTTTTCTTTATCGGAATATTGAACAATCAGCGAAATACAGGACGAAGCTGCTTTCTGCTCGCAGTAAGCGTGATCGATCAAAATATCACCAATATTCATTTCGGCAATATTGACCCAACGAGGATCAGTTGGCAGTTCGAGTCCTAAGGTTGTGAGCGACATGAATCAATCTGTTAAGCCAACCACAAAGGTAACAGCTGATACGTATTGAAAATGTATCGCGACGGTTTCGCAAGCCTATATATGCGCCTAAAAATAAAACGCTTCTTCTAACTGACTGGCTTACTTTTTAGTTGTGTCATTATGTTTCCTTTGCATATGTGTCCTAATTATCTGCCCCTATTTACTATTCTTTTTCTTCTGGTAAATCTGGCGATGTCAGGCTGCAATCAAGCGCCCACTACAGCCTCCAGAGAAACAACAGATGTCGTAGATACCCGTTTGGCTACGTTGCCCTCGCTACGTCCAGGAGAAGCAGTTGCTACGTTTGGTGGTGGTTGTTTCTGGGCAGTTGAAGAAGAAATGAGATTGCTGAAAGGCGTTAGGGCGGTTGTGTCGGGTTATGCCGGTGGAGACCTGGACTATCCTACCTACGAGCAGGTTGGAACCGATCAGACGGGCCATGCCGAAGCGGTTCAGGTCTATTACGATCCTGCTGTCATGCCTTATAACGTATTATTGGATGCATTCTTTGCGGGTCATGATGCGACTCAGTTGAACCGACAGGGACCGGATATAGGCAAACACTATCGTTCCATCGTCTTTTTCCGTAATACAGTCGAAAAGGCGGCTATTGAAGCGGCTATAAAACGTGAATCGACGCATCACAAAGCACCCATTGTTACACAGGTTGTTCCCTTCAAGGCTTTTTACCCGGCCGAGATGTATCATCAGGATTACTATCGGCAACATCCTTACAGCCTCTATATTCATCTGGTTTCGGAACCCAAAGTGGATAAATTTCGGGAACGAATGCATAATTGGTTAACGGATTAAGCCGGTCAAAAACAAAGAAAGTACGTAATTAGTCAAAACGTTCGGCCCGTCCAGGGACATTTTGTCAGTCCCCGTAACCGTTCGGCCAAATCTGGTATTGCGGGAATGAGCCGAACCTTGTAAAATTGTTTCGTAATTCATCAACGGGCATTTTCACGCAGAAATGCTCCGACATGACAAACAACTTATGCCAGAACCCGATAAATCGCTTGGTCGAAAAATCCTGGGCTTCTTCATCAAAGAAGAAGGCTCCGATGTGGCAGCAGGAACGCCCCCTGCGCCATCTCCAACACCAACAGCGCCACGTCCGGCAAATACGGCTCCAACGCCCCAGCCGTCCGCTACTCGACCAGTAGCCCCTGCGGATAAGGAGGCAATTGATCCAAAATTTGCTGAACATCTGGCTGATGTTCTTGCTAAGAACAACCCGCCAGGCCCCGATTATTTCGAGTTTAGAGAAACGCTACGTAGCTTATCTAATCTGGGTTTACCGGAAGATAAACAGTTTCAGGCAGCCTGGGCTAGTTTCAAAGCGTTGGGAGGAAGCAACGACATGACGACATTGACGAAAACAGCCAATCAGTATATTGCCGCGCTGAACAATGACCGTGACGCTTTCTCCAAAAGTGTTGAAGCAGCTCTATCTGACCGGGTGGGTGGTTTGCAAAATGAGCAGAAGCGTCTGCAATCAGAAAACGAAGCGTTGGAAAAACAGCTCGTCGACATACAGCAAAAAATCAGCGCTAATACCAATCGTTTGCAGGCTATTGGCGGTGAAATCAACGACCAGAGTGCAAAAATCACGCAGAACCGGCAAAATTACGAATCGACTTTTGAGCACTTTACGGAGCAGATCAAAAGCGACATTACCAAAATAACGCAGTACCTTAAGTAAGTTTTCAGTTTATAGTATAGAGTTTATAGTTTATACAGGGCCGCCCGAACGGTGACTAACGCATCAGCAGTTCTCTTGCGTCAGCGACTATAAACTGAAAACTCCAAACTGAAAACCCCGAACTCCAAACTGAAAACTATAAAATGGCAACTCCTGATTTCTCACAACTGGGTGGTGGTACGAATGCAGATAAGCGTTCGTTCTGGAGCCGCCCCGAAGGTATTTTTGGCACGATGGTTCTGGCCGGATTGGCCGGATTCGGTCTGTGGCATCTGAACGATATACTCGAATTCCTGATCCGGGCTACGTCCAATATTCTTGAATTGTCGCTCCTGCTCGGTGCGCTAGGCGTTCTTATTTTCCTGTTTACGAGCAAAGATGTTCGTACAGCCGTTTTCTTTCTGTTCAAATCGTTGATGCGTAGCATTACGGGTACGGTGATACAACTGAATCCAATCGCCATCATGAAAATCTACATTCAGGATTTGAAAGACAAACGCGAGAAGATGCAGGGGCAAATCAATACGTTGGCTGGTCAGTTGGTAAAGCTGAACAAACGGATTAACGAAAACAATGAGTCCATTAAGCAGAAATTCGCCGAAGCCAACAAGGCAAACTCCATGAGCGACAAGCCAGGCATGCGCGAAACAGCCCAGCTGGCAACCATCGAAGGGGCCGGTCTCCAGGAGATGAACGAAAAATTGCTGCCGCTGCAACGGAACATTAAGCAGGTGATGGCTTTCATGGAAAAAGTGAACCAGAGCGCCGACTACATTATCAAGGAAACCGAGATTAAAGTACGCCTGAAAGAGACTGAATATCAGATCGTGAAGGAAAGTTCGAATGCGCTGAAAACGGCCGTGAGCATATTCAAGGGCGACCCGGACAAGAAATTCTACTTCGATCAGTCGATGGAATTTATTCAGGATGACATGAGTCAGAAACTGGGCGAAATGAAACGGGCGATGGATCTGTCGATGGACTTTATCAACGGGGTTGATATTCAGAACGGTATTCTTTCTGACAAAGGCCAGGCACTCCTGGAAGCCTACAATAAGGGCGAATTCAAGATGGTTCAGCTCGATAGCCCCGCACCGACTGTTAACCTGGGACCTAATCCCCAGAAAGACGCCGGTTACCGTAATCTGCTCGACTAAGCAGAATCGATTGGTTGACTGATTAGGCCTTTCTACGCTGTCAACCAATCAACTGCCAGCAATTCAATCATTCCATCAATCAATCTTTTATACATCCATGCAACGATTAACCGTAGCCGGTCGGCTGCTCATCACGGCGCTTATTCTGGCCGCTATTTTTTTCGGATTCCGTTATTTTGGCGGGAACGATGCTTTACGTAAACTCGCTCCCAAACAATCAGAAGAGTCGGCAACGCTACCCAAATCGGACGATCAAAGCTCGTCTTCTTCGGCCGAAGAATCGTCGGCTACCGATAACACTTCGTCAGAGGCTACCGCCAGCGATACTCCTCGCCGGGCCTTCACCTACACTCCTCCGGCTCCCAACGGCGGTAAACTCAAAGGCGTCGTTGAACTGGGCGCGAGTGGTTTCAACTCGTTCATTATTCGTATCGACGATCAGAAGAACTGGAAACTCGAAAAGGCGGAATTCGGCAATAGTCTGGTTATTGAAAACATGGCTTCGGACGACGATATCCGGGCTGGTTTAAAAAGCTACATTGGCAAAATGCTTGATTTCGGCGTAAGTGGCCGCGACATTCACTTTGTGGTTAGCTCGGGCGCCGTCAAAGCCGAAGGCACGCAGAAGATTATCAAAGCCCTGAAATCGCTCAATTACTTCGTAAATACCGTAACTCCAGAGCAGGAAGGAACCCTGGCGCTACGTTCGGTTCTGCCTGCCGATTACGACAACAACTCGTTCGTCGTAGACATTGGCTCGGGCAACACCAAAATTTCCTGGAAAAATGGCGGTTCAACCAAAGCGCTTGAAACTTATGGAGCCAAGTATTTTCAGAATGGCACCAGCGACGACGTAGTGACTTCGGAGGTTAAAGCCAAGGCTAAACAGGTTCCGGAAGATCACCGTAAAACCTGTTTCATCATCGGGGGCGTACCCTTCGAATTAGCCAAAGCAGTACGTAACGGTAAAGAACGCTATACTGTTCTCGACGCGCCATCGGCCTACAAACTCGACAATGCCAAATCAAAAGCCGGTTTGACCATTTATAAGGCGATTGCCGAAGCCACGGGTTGCGATCAGTTTGTTTTCGACTGGGATGCGAACTTTACAATTGGCTTCCTGTTGAACATGCCCAAATAGTCTCAACTAAATTATGCTCATAAGAAAGGCCAGCATCTTGCAATGCTGGCCTTTCTTATAGGGTTACGATACGTTTACAGTTTAGTACCAAAATCAGTAACCCAATAGTGTTTGTACGTACTGGATACACTATATCCGTATCCCACGCCCACCTCTTTAAAGTTAGCACTCATTATATTTTTGCAGTGCCCCGGCGACTGAAGCCATCCATCTACCACGGCTCGGGTAGTTGTGTATCCCGCAGCTATATTTTCACCGGCAGCTCGCCACTTGTACCCTTCACGCGTCATCCGATCCCAGGGTTGTGACCCATCACGCCCCGTATGACTAAAATAATTATACGTCGCCATATCCACCGCGTGCTTGTCCGAAGCACTGTTAAGCTGTGTACTAAGCGTCAAAGCGGGAACAGCGGGATATACGGTTGTTCCACACTGACAAGGTTTGGATCGGGCCTGATTGATATACGTCAGTACTTCCTGTTGCTGCGAGGACGTAGCAGCCGCAGCTCTGGCCCCCGACAAGTCTGGCGTTACCGACGTTGCTTCACCAGCAGTGGTTTCTTTATAAACCGACGATGCTACAGGATTCGGTGTTTGAGTTGCCTCCTGATCCGATTGGCAGGACACTACAGCGAACAGGGCTGCTATCCCAAATAAGTAAGTAATTTTCATAAGTAGATAAAGCAAATAATTTATAAATTAAACGGTCTATATGAGTATTTATTATTAATAACATTAACATAAATTATAAAATATATACTTATAGTACCCAAAACAGAAAACAACGTAGCATTCATCTTTTCACCGACTCTCTATAAAGGCCAAAAGCAGATAATACTTCGGGTATTGTGGCTGTAGCTTTATACCGAACTTTCAGTATTTTCGCCGATTTGCACAAAACACATGTTTATTCGATCATAAATGTTACGTCCTATACCTTCCTGTTTTTGTCTGTTGCTCATTGTTCTGATAAGTTGTCAATCTTCTTATCAAAGGCTAACCGTTCATGCCTTACCGAACTATGACAACAATACCACCCACCGCATCCTTTTTATGGATTTTACAGTAAATCGATCAGGGCCGGGCAAACGGGAGCGCCTTACGTTAACGAACTCAATCGTAGGCAATGGTGAAATGAAAAACATAGGCAAGGCGATTCACTCTCCCTATCAACTTAAATTCGTCCGGCAATACGCAGACCAACACCCTCCCGTAGCCGACAGTATTGAGCATCCTCTTCTACGATCCATAGAAATTGCGGATATAGATGGCTCTCTGACTCGCAAACTAACTAGTGAACTAACCGGGAATTTCTCCATTCGATTTCCGTATACAACTGCGCTCAAAAAGATTGACTTTTATAGCGTTACTCCCGATAAAGGCACCATAAAAATCCACACGATACAGATAAAACCATGAACCCAACTGTACTGCGGCTGCTTATCTGTTTTATCCTCCTAAGCACGCTTTGCCACGCTCAGAAATTCCCAGTCGATACCTTGCAGAAAACGGGACCACTCAACCAACGTATTAACGTAGTTATTCTGGGGGATGGCTACACCGAGGGAGAAATGGCAAAGTTTGATCAGGATACCAAACAGTTTATGGCGTTTTTTATGACCTATGACCCCTACAAAGCCTACAAAGACTATTTCAATTTCTTTTCGATCAAAACTCCATCGAAGCAAAGCGGAGCTACCAATCCCGGTACCGCCCCTGACCGCTATCCTGATCAGCCAGTTGAAACAAAAGAAACTTTTTATGGCTCATCATTCGGCACCAATGATATTCACCGATTAGTTACCATCAGGAACTACCAGGCTTTCTCTAATGTAATGGCCACAAATTTCCCGTCGTATAATCTGGTTATAATGATTGTCAATACTAGCTGGTATGGTGGCTCAGGGGGAGGAAATTTAGCCGTATTCACTACTAACGGCCAGGCCAATCTGATCGGTGTCCACGAAATTGCTCATGCCTTCACAGGACTTTCTGATGAATACTTTGCCGGGGCAGGCTATGGTCGCGAAAGCCCGAACATGACCCGCAATAACAATCCGGCTACTATTAAGTGGAAAAACTGGCTGAATCAATTCAATGTGGGAATTCATTCACATACAGGCGGAGAAGGTGCTAGCAGCTGGTATAAACCCACCACCAGGAATTGCATGATGGAGGTTAACGGAAAACCACTTTGCGCCGTGTGTCAGGAGGCAACAGCGAGCCAAATTTTGCAACTTGTCAAACCCGTTTTAACCACCCAGCCCGCATCCGACTCGAGGGTTACGGTAAAAAACACGCCAGAACGATTCAGACTTTCTTTGCTCAAGCCCAACCCCAACACGCTTAAAGTGGAATGGTGGCTAAATGACGTAGCGATTGGTCACAATATCGATGAAGTAGCAATCACCAACGCTCAGTTGACAGAAAACACCAATACGCTACGTGTTACTGTACTTGACACGACAGCTTACATACGACTGGAAAACCCCCGACAGCAGCACCTCTACTCCTACCAATGGGCGCTCGAAAAAGCCACTTTACTTACTCCACTCTCTCTTTCAAGCACCCGAACCTCGCTTTGCGCTGGTGAGTCGGCTACACTATCCGTTAAAAACTGCCCAGGAAAACTTAACTGGTCGACGGGAGACACAACCAGTGTCTTTACGGTTTCGCCCACCCACTCAACTGCTTATTCGGCCCGATGTACGTCTGCGGACGGTGCGACGCAAACAGCTACTCTTGAGATTACAGTATTTCCCTTACCAAAAGCCAAAGCTGCTAATACCGGGCCTTATCTGGAAGCACAAACAGTTCAGTTGACTGCCGACGGCGGAACTCGTTATTCGTGGCATGGCCCGATGAACTTTATATCTTCTGAACAAAATCCAACGATTACAGCCGCCAACGTGAACCAGTCAGGTGTCTATACGGTCGACGTAACAGACGCTAATGGTTGTATGGGTTCAGCCCAAACAGTTGTCAGTATCAGCCCTGTGCTATCTGTAGCTCCACCATCCACAGATCTATTCCGAATATTTCCCAATCCTGCTCATGATCAGATTCAGATTCAGTCAACGTTGACAGGCGAACTTGACTTTGTTTTATTTGACAATGCGGGGCATGAACGCTTAAAAAAAGTATTCCGGGGAACTACTGTCGTGTCAACCGAGAACCTACCCAAAGCGTTATACGTATACAGGGTCAGTAATGGCAAGCAGACAATCACAGGCAAGCTATTGGTCGAGTAGAATCAGACTGAACGCCAGTAAATCAGGAGATAAAAGAGAAGAACCTCGCAGTAAAGATGATACAGTAGTACTTAGTGTGTTGATGCATCTCTAAGCGACAATCCAGAATCTTTCCAGAATTAACGGCTTGATTTGCAAATAGCCTATCAATTCTATGAAGTTATTATTGATTGAAGATGAGCAGGCGCTGAGCCAAACCATCATTCGTTTTCTGAGTGAACAGGGACATCTTTGCGAGTTAGCTACTACGTATCAGGAAGGCCAGGATAAAATCAGTATATACGCTTACGATTGTGTGCTGATCGATCTTATGCTACCTGGCGGAGATGGATTGAATCTCTTAAAAACGCTTAAACAGGAGCACCGACAGACAGGAGCCATTATTATCTCGGCGAAGGATTCACTGGATGATAAACTAGCGGGGCTTGATCTGGGAGCCGATGATTACCTGCCTAAACCGTTCCATCTGGCCGAACTCAATTCCCGGATTAAGTCGATCCTGCGCCGGATGAAGTTTGATGGTTCGGAGCACCTGGAGCTTGGTCGACTTCGGATCAATACCGAGGCCCGGACTGTTTTTGTCGATCAGCAGGAAGTAACTCTGAATCGAAAAGAATACGATTTGCTCCTCTTGTTTGCGACCAATCAGAATAGGGTAATACAAAAATCAGCCCTGGCCGAGCATGTGTGGGGGGATCAGTCCGACCAGGTTGACTCCTACGATTTTATCTACTCGCAAATCAAAAACCTCCGCAAGCGATTTAGTCAGCTTGGCTATGAGCTGGCCATCCAGACAGTATACGGTGTGGGGTATAAGTTTACACCTACCGATCACCAACCGTCGCCGTTATGAGACTATTGACTCAAAGTACGCTAATCAGCTCAACGATATTACTGCTGGCTTTACTCATCAGTGGGTTTTACATATTTGATCAGGTTAGTCAGGAAGTACGGGACGAGATTGATGAGAAACTACTCAACCGTAAGCTTGAAATTCTGGCCAGCCTCCCTTTGTCGGGGAGCAGCATCTCTGCTACACCGATCGCTACTGATTTTCGCATCGATTCGATTAGTGCCAGTACTTTCAGCGTTTTACAGGAACATTTTGAGGACATTTCCATCTATGAATTGATTGAGAAAGAACACGAACCTCATAGACAACTGCTAACGAAATTTGAATGGGCGGGCCATTATTATTCACTACGTATTCAGACGTCGCTGCTCGATCTGGAAGATATGGGGGAAGTGATCGCTTACAGTACGTTATGGGTAATCGTTGGCCTGCTTCTGTTAGCCTTGCTGGTCAATCGTTTTCTTCAACGAAAGCTCTGGAAATCCTTCTACATCACGCTCGATCAGTTGAAAGCTCTCCGTTTTGATCAATCAGACTCATTGCAGCTTCCTCATAGCACGATTAAAGAGTTTAACCAGTTAAATGAAACCATCGAAAAGCTGACAGCGGTCAACGAACGAGTCTTTCAACAGCAAAAACAATTTGTCGAAAATGCGTCCCACGAAATCCAGACACCATTAGCGATTGCTCTTCATCAAACCGAGCTACTTATTCAGAACCCGGATCTGAAGGCAAACGATGCGCAGGCGCTGGAGTTGCTCACTCAGCAACTGGAACGCTTATCCGCCATGAATAAGACGCTACTGCTAATCAGCAAAATTGACAATAAGCAATTTGTTGAAACCCGATCAGTCGACGTAGGCGAAATTGTCCGCCAGACGGTAGATGAGTATGCTTTCCTGGCTGAGCAGAAAAATATTCAGTTCCAGTTGACTATTGAATCACCGATTGTGGTCACGGTTAATGAGCACCTGCTTGACATACTCGTGCGCAACCTCGTCCGAAATGCTCTGGTCCATTCAGTCTCCCAAGGCAAGATTACGATTCAACAGGTTGACCGATCCCTGCGCATCGAGAATACGGCTGTCGCTCCCGTTGACCATCCAGAATTATTATTCGGCCGATTTGTCAAGCAGAGCGATAAACCACAATCGCTGGGTCTGGGATTAGCCATTGTTAAATCGATCTGCGATACGTATCAGTTCACGCCAATCATTATGTTGCAAGGTAAGCAGTTCATTATTTCTATTCATTTCTAGGATTCCAGATTCGTTCCAGAAATGCCTTTGACCTTTACCCCAACAAAATACAACGGGTATGAAAAAGGCATTGATAAACGGACTGGGTATATTGTTGGCGACTTTCTCCGGCAGTTGGGCACAGCGTCCGTCAAACAATCAGTATACATCCAACGACACATTGACGAAATCGGTTGAATACCCTGTCCGTCCCTATAAAATCTCACACGCCGAACCGTTGTATATGGATTTAGTGCGGGACCTGGGGGCTCGTCGGGGAGAACGCGAATGGAACATCGGTACTGAATTAAGCCAGCACAACGGCGCAATGAATTGGCACCCCTTCATTGAATACGAATTTGCGCCTGTCAATCGGCTCGGTCTGGAGGTCGAACTACCTGTTCAGGCAACTGTACCGACTCAGGATCAAGCTCTGCAAGTGCCCGCTTCGCTACAACTACACAGTGTTAAAACCTCCATTCAGTGGACATTTGCCGTACTGAAACGCTGGCAAACCTCGCTGGCGGTTGGCTATACCAATGAGCTAATCATCCGTCCGGCAGGTCATACTGGAACCTTATTCTTGAGCGAACGGGGCCACCCCTTTTTGGTGGCGGCCAAACGGTGGGGGTCGCATTGGCACACGTTATTGTACGCGGCATGGGGTGGAGAACTTCCAAAACAGGGGCCTATCCGCCCAAGTGGACGAGAGCTTAATTTGGCGGTTCATTATGCCTTCCCGCGATCCAAAGCGTTCATTGGGATCGAAGTTTATCAGTTCTGGAATGGTCCGGAGCATGAGCAAGTCGCCCGCCCGCAAGTACGGATAGCCCTGAAAGATAACCTGCTAGTTGGTCTGGTTGGCAGCCTGGACTTGCAACAGCCTGGATCATACAGTTCCTTCGTCCGGCTTATATACGAACCAAGAAAACGCCAACACTAGTCATCGGCACACCTGCCGCCTTGATAATCCCGATCATACTCTATCCGTTTTCTTATATTAATTTGCCAACTGGTAGCCCTTATGTGTGTGTATATAGGCCTATTTATCAACACTGAGATGGCATTTCAACTGATTGGCATTGTAGACGAGAACCGACCGTACCCATCCAAAAAAACGCTATTGGCCCTACTGGCAAATGGTCTGAATTATATCTATCACCGTTCGGCCACACCCGTAGGCTTACCTACAGACAGCCTTTACGGCCAGAATCAGATACTACTAGCTGCCCCAGCTCCTGATATGGTCCCGCCCCCGTATCGCTGGCATCTGAAAGAAGCTGATCGACTGCGCTTGTCAGCGCAAGAGGACCTGAAGACTCACCTTCCCTTCTCGACCAGCATTCACAATCTGGCAGATTGGCCAGCCCTGGCCGGGCGAGTAGAGCTGGTTTTTTACAGCCCTCTGTTTCCCAGCATTAGCAAAACTGGCTACGCCCCTACTGTTCCTCTGGACGAACTGGCCCGGCAGGTCCAGGCCATTCGGGCTAAGCAACATCAGGATTTACCCCGATTAATCGGGCTGGGAGGCATCGACGCTACCAACGTATCACAGGTTCGCCAGGCAGGATTTGACGGAGCCGCTTTGATGGGTGCCCTCTGGCAGAACCACGATCCAGTTACCGCCCTTCAGCAAATCAAGGCATCAATTTCTGCTTAGCTTACGAACAGCATTGAGTCCCCCGATTAGATTCGTTACGTTCGTATAGCCTCGCTGGCCCAAAAACTGGACAGCCTGACGGCTGCGCCCCCCCGATTGACAATACACAACAACAGGCTGGTTCGTCGGTACTTGTTCCGGATTTTGTTGCAATACGTCCAAAGGAATTAGCTGCCCCCCTAGATTATCCCGTGCATGTTCATCCGCTCGACGAACATCGATCAACAATGGAGGAACCGGACTGTTCAGCCAATCGAGCAGCGTAGCTACGTCCAGTTCTGGAACCGAAACAGCGGGAACAACCTGAGCGCAGACGGCGACGTGATCAGAAAGTGATTGAATAAGTTTATTGGCGGGGTCGGCCGTCAGTGAGAATCGCTGAAACGAGCAAGAAAGCGCATTGAATGTCAGCAAGGTTCCGCTCAACACATCGCCGACACCCGTTATGAGTTTAATGGTTTCGTTGGCCATCAGGCATCCCGTTATTCCAGGCAATACACCCAGCACGCCCACCTCCCCGCAGGCTTCTAGATCGCTCGGTTCTGGGTAAAGGCACCGATACGTTGGTCCATCCTGATAATTGAATACACTGACCTGACCCTCAAATTGGTAGATCGAGCCAAACACTAATGGCTTATTGAGCAGTACGCAGGCATCGTTGACCAGATAACGGGTAGCAAAATTATCCGATCCATCGATTACCAGATCGTACTGACTTAACGTGTTCAGGATGTTGCCTGCGTCAAGAAAAAATGGATGCACCACTACCTGAATATGCGGATTTTGCCGCGTCAATAATCTAGCAGCCACGTCTGCTTTATTCTGCCCAATATGTTCTGGCGAGAAGAGTATTTGACGCTGGAGGTTGCTTTCTGCTACGTTGTCGCCATCGATAATTCCCAGCGTGCCAACGCCAGCGGCCGTCAGGTATTGCGCTACCGGGCAGCCGAGCCCACCCGCCCCGACCAAGGCTACTCGCGCACGGTTGAGTCGCTGCTGCCCGGCCAGGCCAATCTGAGGTAGGCGAATATGCCGGTTATACCGGTTGAGTTCAGCCTCTGTCATACGTGTAGGAATGTTTTATCCCAGTCTTTCCAGACTGGTTCGTAGCCCTGACGGCGAATTACGTCGGCCATGTCGCCGGGGCTACGCTCATCCGATATGGCAAACTGTTCGAGCGATTGCGGCTCCACGACGTAGCCGCCCGGATTGGTTTTCGACCCCGCGCTCAGGCTGGTAATACCGAGTTTCAGTACGTGGTCGCGAAAGCGGGGCGTTTCCCGAGTCGACAGCGATAACTCCACTTCTTCGTTGAACAACCGATACGCACAAATCAGTTGAACCAGATCCCGGTCGCTCATGCACTGGTCAAAGATTTTGACAGAGATCGTTTCATTTTCCGCCAGATCGATCGGTCGCAGACGGGGAAAGGAGATACTGTATCGGGTACGCCAATACGTTCGTTCCAGGTATTGAAGGTGGGCCGCCGTGAAAAAACTGTCGGTGCGCCAGTCTTCCAGCCCCAGCAAAGCGCCCAGACCGATTCGGTGAATTCCTGCCCGACCTAATCGATCCGGCGTATCGAGTCGATACCGAAAGTTCGATTTTTTCCCTTTGGGGTGATGCTGGCGATACGTAGCTTCATGGTAAGTTTCCTGATAAACCAGTACCGTATTCAACCCTTCGGCAATGAGCGTTTCGTACTCAGGCTGATCAAGCGGCTGAACTTCCATAGACACCTGCGCAAAGTAGTCTCGCAGCAATCGAATGGCTTTTTTAAGATACGGCACACCAACCGTCTGACTGGCTTCTCCCGTTACGAGCAAAATGTGCTCATAACCCAGTTGTCGCACCCAATCCGCTTCACGACGGATTTCGTCGTCGGTTAGTGTCCTTCGCTGAATTTTGTTGTCCAGACTGAACGCGCAGTACGTGCAAATATTCTGGCACTCGTTCGACAGATACAGTGGAGCATACAGTTGAATCGTCCGGCCAAACCGTTTTTGGGTTAGCTGCTGGCTCATTCGGGCCATTGGTTCCAGGTATGCCTGAGCGGCTGGCGAAATCAGCGCCTTAAAATCGTCGAGCGTGCGTCGGGACCGCGCCAGCGCCTGCTCGACCTGTTGAGGGGTTGTCGCATTAATAGCACGCTGGGTAGCGTTCCAATCGTGGCGATCAAACCAGGTTTGCAAATTCATCATTCGTTGAGAAAAGCGGTTAATGGGCTACTCGCTTGTGCGTGGGACGATGGTTGAGCCAGCCGCGCTTCGTAGGCCAGTCGTCCTGCCTCAACAGCTAGTCGGAAGCCAATTGCCATACGCACCGGATCGCCCGATATGGCTAGTGCCGTATTAATCAGTACAGCATCGGCACCCAGTTCCATCGCAGCGGCTGCGTGGGAAGGTGCCCCCAGCCCCGCATCGACAACGACGGGTACCCGACTCTGTTCTATGATAATTTCCAGAAAGTCCAGCGTACGTAGCCCTTTGTTCGTACCAATAGGAGCCCCCAGCGGCATGACGGCGGCTACGCCCACATCCTCCAGCCGTTTACACAGCACAGGATCAGCATGGACGTACGGTAATACGACAAACCCCAGCTCGACAAGCTCTTCGGCGGCTTCCAGGGTTTCAATCGGGTCGGGCAGTAAGTACTTTGGATCGGGGTGGATTTCCAGCTTAAGCCAATTCGTTTCCAGTGCTTCGCGAGCCATCTGAGCGGCAAAAACAGCTTCACGAGCCGTTCTGACTCCAGACGTATTGGGTAATAACTGAATCCCCGGATGGGCCAGATGAGTGAGCAGATCGTCCTGACGATCAAGCGCATTGATTCGCTTAAGAGCCACGGTAACCAGTTCCGTTCCCGTGGCTAACAGCGTAGCTTCCATTTGCGCTGACGAGCTAAACTTGCCCGTACCAGTAAATAAACGAGAAGAAAAGGTCCGTCCCGCCAGTACGAGTGGCTGCGTTACAGAATCGTTCATAAAGAGTGAGGTTAATCCTTTGAAAAGTGATGACAAAACAGACGTGCCTGAGCTACAGGATCAGCGGCATTACTGATTGCCGACGAGACCGCTACGCCAGACAGCCCCGTTTGACGGAGTGCCGGAATATCGGCCAGCGTAATACCGCCAATACCGATCATCGGTATCGTTATTCGTTCCAACCGCAAGGCCTCCAAAATGCGCTGATAACCGGCTAATTCCAGAATAGGGCTTAATTTCTCTTTAGTATTTGTGAACCGGAAAGGCCCCAGACCAACGTAGTCCGCACCCTGCAACTGGTGCTTTCGGATATGCTCCAGCGTGTTGGCTGTACCACCAATGATATACGTGGGGCCCATCAATGAGCGAGCCTCCGCAACAGGCATATCCTCCTGCCCCAGATGAACTCCATCGGCGTTTATGTCGATAGCCAAATGAGGATTATCATTGATAATCAACCGCGCGTTGTAAGTACGGCAGACGGCCAGGGTGTCCTGCGCCAGGTATTTCCAGTCTTCGTACGGATAATGCTTGACCCGAAGCTGAATCCAGTCGACACCCGCCTGACAGGCTAGTTGTGCCTGTTCGGGCCGGGTAACGATGTATTGTAACGGACTAATCGTCATAGATAAAAGAGAGCCCCCATTTGAGCGATGAATGGTGATAAAAGGCTGAGCTATTGGGCTCACAAATAGAGTTGATTTCCCTGCTCGGCAAACTCCTTTGCTTTCCTCTGCATGGCCTGCGTCAGTATATCGTCGCCCATAAGTCCGCTTTGTTCAGCGTAGTCACGTACGTCCTGCGTGATTTTCATCGAACAGAAATTAGGCCCACACATCGAGCAGAAATGGGCTGTTTTGGCCCCTTCGGCGGGAAGCGTTTCGTCGTGAAATTCCCTGGCCGTATCGGGGTCGAGCGACAGATTGAACTGGTCTTCCCACCGAAATTCGAAGCGGGCTTTACTGAGGGCATTGTCCCGGTATTGCGCCCCCGGATGCCCTTTCGCCAGATCAGCTGCGTGAGCGGCTATCTTATACGTAATCACCCCATCTTTTACGTCCTTCTTGTTGGGTAGCCCCAAATGTTCCTTAGGCGTTACGTAACAGAGCATGGCAGTTCCAAACCAACCAATCATGGCCGCCCCAATGCCCGATGTGATATGATCATAGCCAGGGGCAATATCGGTAGTCAGTGGTCCAAGCGTGTAAAAAGGAGCTTCCTCGCATTCCCGCAACTGCTTGTCCATGTTCTCCTTGATCAGATGCATGGGTACGTGCCCCGGCCCTTCGATCATAACCTGTACATCATGCTTCCAGGCAATCTTGGTCAGTTCGCCCAGGGTTTCAAGTTCGGCGAACTGAGCGGCATCGTTGGCGTCGGCAATCGAACCTGGACGTAGTCCATCACCCAGCGAAAACGATACGTCATAGGCCTTCATGATCTCGCAGATTTCCTCAAAATGGGTGTACAGGAAATTTTCCTGGTGGTGAGCCAGACACCACTTGGCCATGATGCTGCCTCCCCGCGACACAATACCCGTTACGCGCCTGGCCGTCAACGGAATGTAACGTAGCAGTACCCCCGCATGGATTGTAAAGTAATCAACCCCCTGCTCAGCCTGTTCGATCAGCGTATCGCGAAACAGTTCCCAGGTCAGGGCTTCGGCTTTACCGTTTACTTTTTCCAGAGCCTGGTAGATCGGTACTGTTCCGACCGGCACCGGGCAATTTCGAATGATCCACTCGCGAGTCTCATGGATGTTTTTCCCCGTCGATAAATCCATCAGCGTATCGCCCCCCCACCGGCAACTCCATACGGCCTTTTCGACCTCTTCGTCGATACTGGACGACACCATCGAATTACCAATATTGGTATTGATTTTGACCAGAAAATTCCGACCAATAATCATGGGTTCACTTTCGGGATGGTTGATGTTGGCGGGAATTATAGCTCGTCCGGCAGCAACCTCCTGACGCACAAACTCGGGCGTAATGAGTCCCCTGGGCGTATTGGCCCCGAAACTGTGGCCCGGATGCTGATGAAACAAACCTGCCTGCCCTGTTTTTTTGTTCAGATCATTCTGCCAGGCGTCAATTCGTTGGTTTTCCCGAATGGCAATGTATTCCATCTCGGGCGTAATGATTCCCTGTCGGGCGTAGTGCAACTGCGTTACGTTCCGGCCAGCCCTGGCACGGTAAGGGTGACGAATATGCGTAAATCGAAGCGCGTTCAGCGACGCATCCGCCATCCGCTGGCTGCAGTAATCCGACGAAAAAGCAGTCAGTTGCTCGACGTCGCCCCGACTCGAAACCCAGGACTCGCGCAGGCGCTGTAAGCCCTGTTTGAGATCGATGATCACATCCGGATCTGTATACGGTCCACTCGTATCGTAGACTGTTACCGGCGCGTTGGGCTGACGTACCTTGCTGGTACCGACGTAGGATACCGTATCGGTCAGACTAATTTCGCGCATGGCAACCCGAATGTCGTGGAGTTGACCTGGTACATAGATTTTGCGGGAGCCGGAAAGGGGCTGACGCGTAATAGATGGCTGGGTTACCACTGGTTGGGTGTTGGTTTTCATACTCATCCTCCCTGGGTTGCTTGTAAAATCGTGATGGATTCGTTGCCGGACAACGGATGTTGATGCCAGCGGGCGCGGGGAACAATCGCGTTGTCTACCGCAACAGCTATCCCTTTTTGCTGGTCCAGCGCCAATTGAGCCAATAGACCTCCGAGCGAAGCGTCAGACTCAATACGAATAAGCTGGTTGTTAACGGATACAGTCATAAATCGTGCGTTATGGAACAAACGCAACGCCAGGAGCTACCACAGAACCAGAAAATGAATGAAGAAACGGAAGCAAAACCGAAGTAAGCCAACTAAACCGTCTAAGCGGTTTAATGAGTCACAATTCACAGTACCTTGGAAGCACGTGTCTCTGACTGACTAGTATAAAATGATTAAACCGGTATTGTTCTCGCTTTTCCCTCCGCAGGCATTATCCTGTTCAGGTTCTAAGGGTGGTATCTCAGCCCGTCCGGGCACCCCTAAAGCATTGCTGTTAGCACGACAAAGGTAACTAAATTAAGTTGACAATGACAAGCAACCCGTAGCCTGGACGTCCACGTCCGGGTAAGTTTAGTCTTAAATTAACCCGGACGTAGACGTCCAGGCTACGCAAAACGAAGAGGCTGCCTGTATTCATGGGCAGCCTCTTCGTTTCGTTTTACGGTATAACTAGCGATTTTTCTTTCGTTCCCAGTTTCCTTTTTCGGGTTGTGGACGTAACACATACACATCCAGAAGCGCATACGGACGAGCCAGATATTCCCGAACAAGCGTACGTAGTGAATAGCCATCGGGAACATCCTGTGCCGCAAATGCAATAGCTTCTATTCCTTCGTGGTTCCCAATGTAAAGTGCGCGGGCATTATGAAAATTCTGCGATATAATCGTGATCTTCTCCTGATTGAATACATCCTTACAACGAACTACCGAATCAAACGTCCGATAACCAGCATAATCGAGCGTCATTACCGAAGCCGGAACGCCCAGTTTTACCAGTGCCCGCTGCATATCAACCGGCTCATTGTAATACTCCGAGTCATTGTTGCCACTTAAAATCAGGTATTTGACCTTACCTTCTTTCCAGAGTCGCGCAGTGGCTTCCATCCGGTATCGAAAAAACAGATTTTCTTTACCTGATCGCACAAACTTGCTCGTACCCAGCACAAGGCCGACATCGTTGGAAGGCAGTTCGTTAATATCGAAATAGATCTGATCCCGTGTGTTATAGACTACCCACCAATTAGATAGTAAAATGGACATTGCCCCGACAAACGTAACGACGATGCCCCCTTTGATCAACAACTTGACCACACGAATGCCAACAGCCTCATGTGGCGTGTCTTCGCTATAATCGGTGGCCAGTGTTGTGTTCATGTCACAATTGAAAATGCGGATTCTCGATTAATCCAATCACATTACCAAATGGATCTTTGACAGCTGCAGTTTTAATACCATCGCCAACATCCTGAATGTCGGTGTGCGCGGATGCTCCCAAAGAAAGTAAACGCTGATGCGCTACATTAATATCAGTAACGCCCCAATAGGTTATTGTACTTCCCTCAACTAATTCTGCGTCAGGATCTAATCCCAATTCATAGCCGCCAATTGAAAAACCGACATAAAAGGGCTCGTCGAAATAAGGCGTTGTATCAAATGCCTTCGTATACCAGTCCTTGGTGGCAGCCAGATCGGGGGCAGCGTAGATTACGGTCCGTAATCCCAAAAAAGGCTTTGCTTCCATGAATCTAACTTATCTGACGAGATCGCGTCTAACCCCGTCAGATTATAAAACGTTTTACGAGAATAAACCTAACTGTACTGATTCTTTTTCTTCGGATACGGTTGCTTCAGTACTGTCGGCATCGGCACTTGCTTTTAATTCGGCCAGTAACGGATTATTAACCGGATTAGGATTTGCCAGCTTCGGTGCAAGTAGTTTCACTTCTTTGACCCGGGCAAATGGCAACTTATTTCCTAACGCTTTCCAGCCCCGAACTTCAATAAACCCTTCTGGCTCCAATACCATCTTTTCTACGGGGCCCCGATCTTTCACCTGATGTATGATCTCAATACGTGGGTATCGATCTGCCGTCACGGCCAGGTTTTTAGAGCCTTTGGTATCACCAATAAAGCTAAATTTCTTATCCAGCGAGGTTGTTTCTACTTTAAACCGTTTTACATACCAGGCCTTCTGATTCGCTTCGTAATAGACTGCTGACAACACCATCTCTGGGTCGAATTTCACCAGTACAGACAGATCGTTTGGTTCGTAGCGGTTCGTCAGATCAAAATTAGTCAACTCATACTGTCCATCTTTATAAACGGCCAAAATGCTATCTTTTGCATCAAAGTTGCCCAGTAATCGGCCCCGCTCGTCCCGATTTAATCGACCAAGATGCTCATCGAACCAAATATCAACGCCACCCAATGTGGACACGCCACCCGTTTTCTGGGTGATTTTACGAACCGGGTATTTAGTCAGAATATTACCCTGCGCCCCCCGATTTTTAATACCAACCGATGCAAAATCGTAATCAAACTGTTTAATTTTCGCCGACGATTGGGCCGTCAGGTTAATTGTAACCACTTCAGCCTCTCCGTTATCGTTCGCACTAAAATACGTAATTTTTGATTTCGGATTACCCATCGTCAGATCATATTCACGATCACGCGTAACGCCCGTTACGGGGAAACGCTTTATCATAGAAATTCCCGACTTACTATCGAGATAAATCAGGTTATAGATCTTCCGTTCATCGTTCTTTTTAAATACCGATACGTAGATAATGTCTTTCCCGACAAAAACTTTATCCTGCACTTTCGTAACCAGGCATTTTCCATCGCGCCGGAAAATAATGACATCATCAATATCGGAGCAGTCGCTAACGTATTCGTCTTTCTTCAGACCATAACCAATAAATCCGCCCTCCCGATCAACATACAGTTTCTGATTGGCGGCTGCCACAACGCTGGCAGCTATATTATTGAAGGCCCGAATTTCGGTTTTTCGTTCGCGTCCTTTGCCATATTTCTTTTGCAGATCTTTGTAATAGGCAATGGCATAGCGGGTCAGATTCGCCAGATTATCTTCTGTTTCAGCCAGATCCTGCTCCAGCTTGCGCATCAATTCATCGGCTTTAAATCCGTCGTATTTTGAAATACGCTTAATCTTAATCTCGGTCAAGCGAATCAGGTCGTCCTGTGTGATGTCCCGATAGAACTGTTTCTTGAAGGGTTTAAGCGCTTTATCGATCGTTGCCAGTACATCCTCAAAGGTTTCGCATTCTTCTATTTTCCGATAGATCCGGTTTTCAATAAAGATCTTCTCAAGCGAACTGTACAATAATCGCTCCATCAGTTCACTACGTCGGATTTCTAGCTCCCGTTGCAGTAAGTGAACAGTCTGATGGGTATTTACCCGCAAAATATCCGTAACGCTGACAAAATGCGGTTTATCGCCGATGATAACACAGGCATTCGGAGAGATCGACACTTCACAATCCGTAAAGGCGTAAAGCGCATCGATCGTTACGTCGGGCGACACACCAGGTTGCAGGTGTACCAGCACCTCTACGTCTCTGGCTGTATTGTCAACCACCGCAGCGACATTGCGGCTCGGGGCTTTGATCCGAATCTTACCCAGTTCAGCAGCCTTAACAATTGAATCAATCAGTTGCGACGTAGTAACTCCGAATGGTACATCGCGGATCGCCAGGGTTTTCTTGTCAACTTCTTCAATATGCGCCCGAACACGTACCTTGCCTCCCCGATGGCCATCATTATAATTGCTGACATCGATTAACCCACCCGTCTGAAAATCGGGAAACAGGGAAACAGGCTTATCCTTCAGAATCTGAATCGACGCTTCGATCAGTTCATTGAAGTTGTGCGGCAGAATTTTTGTGGATAGCCCAACGGCGATACCTTCTACGCCCTGAGCCAGCAGCAGCGGAAACTTGACCGGCAACGTAACGGGTTCACGCTTGCGCCCATCATACGACAGTTGCCATTCGGTAGTTTTATCGTTATAGATAGCATCGAGCGCAAACTTCGATAAGCGAACTTCGATATAACGGGGAGCTGCCGCTCCATCGCCAGTACGTACATCACCCCAGCTACCCTGTGTATCGAACAATAATTCTTTTTGGCCAATATTGACCAGTGCTTCGCCAATCGACGCGTCACCGTGTGGGTGAAACTGCATCGTTTGCCCGATCACGTTAGCTACTTTGTTGAATCGACCATCATCCATCTCCTTCAGCGCGTGAAGGATACGTCGCTGTACCGGTTTCAGGCCATCTTCAACGGCAGGTACGGCACGCTCCAGGATAACATATGATGCGTAATCAAGAAAATAATTTTCATAAAGCCCCGAAACCACGGTTTGATCGTGCAGAAGCTCGTTATTGGTGTCATTGGGTTGTCCATCCGGTCCAATAGCGTCGGTCGATTCGGCACCATCGGCAGAAAACTCTGCATGAGGCATTGACTGATCGTCGTCTATCGGTTCCTGATTTTCTTCGTTCATCATGAATTGTTATAGGTACTTTTTCCGTGGATTATTCAGGCGGGAGAGCCAAAGCCAAAACGCGGATTCGACTCCTTAAATATACAAAAAAAAGTTGAAAAATCAGGCTTTTCGGCCTAAAAACCGACAAATCCTACTCAATCGACTTTTACCTTTTTGATTAATACCCCCGCCCCAATTCCACCTCATTTTCCAATGGCTCACCAGCCTGAAGATGGTTAAAGTTAGTAACAAACAGAACCACTTTTCCCGCATCTTCGTCGGGCTGTCCACCACCCGTGTGCTGCGTCAGTAATACGTTCGGCAATGTCCATAGTGGGCTATCGGTTGGCAATGGTTCTGTGGCCGTTACGTCCAGTACTGCGCCACCGAGCCGACCTTCCTGCAATGCCCGAATCAGCGCCGGTTCGTCGGTTGTACTACCCCGGCCAACGTTCGCATACACACTGCCGGGTTTCATGGCAGCCAGCAATTCCGCCGAATAAAACCCTTTGGCGGTGCCAGGCAGACAGTTGACCACAATGTCGGTCTGGGGCAAAACGGCTTTCAATTCATCAGCCGAATGCAGTTCGGCGTTAGGATCAGTACGGGCGAGCATTTTTATCCGACAGTCGAACCCAGTCATCATCTGACGTACCGCCTGGCCGATGGTTCCCGTTCCCAGAATAACAACCTCTTTGTTACGTAACAGCCCCATTCGCCCACGGATAGGAGCTCCTACCCATTCCGGGCGATTTTGTAATGTCACTAACTCAGGAATACGGCGGTAAAGGGCCAGAATGCCAGCCAGCATGGTTTCGGCGCAGGGCCAGGCAAAATAATCGCCCATATTTGCGATTCGGCCTGCGACGCGGGCGTTGCGATACCCATCAAAACCAGCCGAATCCAACTGCCAGAATTTTAGATTGGGTAACTCTTGTTCAAACCAGGCAGCAGGTGGATTCCCTAACACCATGTCGGCCGACCGAAAAGCCGACTCCTGTTCGTCCTGGGGCAAATCGCGCCGAAACGAAATAGATGTATCGGCAGGGAGCTGTTGCTGAAGCGCAGCCTTGAGCGTGTCGTTGAGTGCTGTATAAACAAATAGTTGCATACTAAATTTACGTAATTCGGGGCGTTTTGGTTGCGTGGATGTGCTTTTCGGCAGGATTTACAAGTTTTTTGACAGGATTTACAGGATCAACAGGATGGCATTTATTTAACAATCTGATGAACGCATGCGATTAAAGATCGTATCCTGTTAATCATGTAAATCCTGTCAAAAAACCCTTACTTGTTCCCTTTTAACTGAGCCAGCAACCAGTTTGTCATTTTTTCGGTTTGTTCAGGGAAAGTCCAGTGGCCGGTTTGACGGTACAAATCCAACTCTTTCGTTCCTGGTATTACGTTGTAAGCTGCATACATCGAGGTTGGTGGGCAGGTTTCATCATTAAAACCCCACGAATAACGACCCGGCACTTTTACCAGTCGGGCAAAGTTCACTACGTCATAATAACCCGTTGTTTTGATTCGGTCGGGTTTGTTGTTGTAAGCCAGGTTATCGCCGGCAAACAAATGCGGCCAGCCACCAGCGCGATTGTGCAGGTACCCCGTTACGTCACTCAGCGCCGGATAATAGGCCGCCAGCCACTTGATGCGGGAATCCAGTCCAGCCGTAACGATCGATAAGGCGCCCCCCTGGCTGCCCCCCGTTACGGCCAGATTCTGCCCATCGTACTGAGGCATCCCTACCAGAAAATCAACGGCACGAACACAACCCAGATACACCCGTTTGTAATAATACCGGTCGCGGTCGTCCAGGTTGGTGGCCGGATAGCCATTCAGCGGGCCACGCGCCAGATCCATATAAACACCAGGGTCCATCGTCACCGGAACACCATGAATACCAACTTCCAGGGTTATAAAGCCCTTTTCGGCTTCGTTAATCATACCATTATAGGGCCGAACACCAGCGCCCGGCACCCGCAAAATGGCCGGATATTTCCCTTCCTTTTTGGGTACACACAGAATTCCGTAAAAACGAGAACCGTTGATATTCTGCAGATTCAGATGGTACACATTCGTTAACTCCGTACAACGCTCGGGCAGTAACGTCATTCGCGCGTCCATCGGTATTTTGGCCAGATCAGCTTTTGCCTTGTCCCAGAACGCCTGAAAATCGGCCGGATTTTCGACTGTTGGCTTAATGGTTTCGGGCGCAAAACCGGCCGTTGTTAACCCCCGATATTCTTTTCCATCTACATCAACAGTGGCAATACAGCGCAAAAAACCGGCCGTTTTCATACTTCCTGCATCCAGCGCCAACGTACCGTCTTTCAACGTAACAGTCTCTTTTTTGGTAGGCTCCATTTTCTCCGGGCCTACTTCATACCTAAGTTTTGCTCCCTTGAGCAGTACATTGTCGCGATAGACGGAGATCGTAAATTTTACCGGTTCGCCGATTTTATAGAGCCAGTCAGCATGGTCGGGTGTAACAATGACGGTGACCAGGCGCTCAGAAGGCTGAGCCAGCAGATTCAGGCTGCAAAAAAGCCAGAAAACAACAATAAGACGTTTCATGAATGAGGGTAAAGTTTTATGCGTAGAAGGTGATTCATATTTTAGCCTACTCATTATTCAGCTTTTCTGACGGCATCTTCGCTACGTATGTCAAAGAAAACGCTACGTAGCAGACCATTGCCAGCCGGTAAGTCTGTTACGTAGCGTCTTGACCAATCAAGTTGTTAAGCCAACTTCGCCGGTGTATGGTAACCACGCCGTACCATCTGAATGTTGACAATGCAACGGATCAGCAAAGTCAGCGGAAAAATTACGTCAAATCCGCCCGGAATCCTGGACAGAAAAATTCCCAGCAGAATCAAGATGGACACAACGCTAAAATACGTAGTCCGGCGTCGCGCCGTTGCCGATGCGCGCGTCGCCCAGAAAATCAGTGGCAGGTGAAACGGTAACAGGTAGAGTAACGTTGGGTTCCAGGCCGTTACGCCATCGTCGCGAATCAACCACATCACAAAACCCAGCCAACCCCACAAACCTGCTACCCCAAACAGCACCAGGTCAAGCCAACGATCTACTTTTCCGGCAACCATATACCGACGAATCGTAAATACCGCAATAACAACACCCAGGATGGTAAACACTACGTCGGGATCAAGCAGAAAAGGCACCTGCTTCCGAAAGCCTTTCTGCCCCGCAAACAGGGTTTGTTCACTACGTACCAACGGCAGAACTTGCCCATTCGCCTGACGTAGCGTCGATTTGGCAAACTGATCGTGTACTTCGTTGGGCAGGTACATGGCCAGCCAGCCATCGGTTTGTTCATCAGCGGCTTTGCCTATGGCCAGATTCATACCTAACTGATACCAGGGTTGTTCGCCCAGGTAATCGTTCATCAGGTTCCGATACGATTTCCCCGTTTTTACGTTCCGCGTCGGAATCGTTAGGCTATCACCACATGCCTGAACGATCATATCCCGTGGCCGGGTGGCGCAGTTATCGTAGTAAAACTTATATCGATATTCCCGATTTTCGGGCAGGCTGTTTTTTTCCAGGGCCATGAACAACTCCTGACGCTGCGTCAGCGACAGATTCAACAATTGCTCACGAATGCTTCGGTTGTTTTGCTGATAATACCACATCACCTGATACAGATTATGAACCGACAGGTAATACGGCAGTGTCCCTCTCAGGAATTTGATGATAAAGTAATCGGCCCGGTAGTCGAAACCACCATAGCTGTAGTCTCTGTCCAGCCCCAGGGTTGGGTCGACTATCCGAATTTCGGTATGCCCAAACGAGGATGAAATATCGTCGTTACCTGGTCCATAGGTAATCAGACTGACCTGCGAAGACGGCGAGAGTTTCAACCCCATCAAGGAAGTTTGAGCCACCGCCGACTGACCGAAACCGATGAGCAACATCATCAGCAAACTGTAGTACCAACCTCTGTTTTGCCGATTGTTTCTGGGTTTTCGATTAGTCATCGTCCTCATCGTCGTCGTTGTATCTACTCTCTTTTTTTCGTTCTTTTTCACTTTTTCCACCCTGAACGCAAACAACAATTTCACCTTTTATGGTTTTTTGGCCAAAATACGTAATAAGTTCCGATAAGGTGCCACGTTGCGTTTCTTCGAACAGTTTGGTCAATTCACGCGAGACGCTGGCTTGCCGATCAGCCCCAAAAACGTCGGCAAACTGTTGCAGCGTTTTGAGTAATCGATGGGGCGATTCATAAAATATCATTGTTCGCTCTTCTGTGACGAGTTCGCCCAGCCGAGTCTGGCGTCCTTTTTTATGCGGCAAAAACCCTTCGAACGTAAATCGATCATTGGGCAAACCAGAATTAACCAGTGCCGGTACAAAAGCGGTTGGTCCAGGCAGGCATTCTACCGGAATCTCGTTCTTAATACATTCGCGAACCAGCAGAAATCCAGGATCAGAAATACCGGGCGTACCGGCATCCGACACCAGCGCCAGCGTTTTCCCTTCTTTCAACTGATTGATCAGCCGCTGAACAGTCTGGTGTTCGTTGAAAATATGGTAGCTATGAAGCGGTTTACTGATAGCGAGGTGGCGGAGTAAGACGCCCGAGGTTCGGGTATCTTCGGCCAGAATGGCATCAACGCTTTGCAGGATTTTTACGGCCCGTAACGTAATGTCGTCGAGATTACCAATTGGCGTTGGCACTAAGTACAGTTTCATACCACAAATTAACGGCCAAGCCGTGGTCAATTACAAAAACTTCATCAATCGGTATAGAATGTAGGGTCGGCATCTTTATAGACTACTTTTCGGTTTCAGTAAAACTCACCGATTCCTAACCTATTCGTCTTTATGAAAATGCTACGTTTCTGTACCGTATATGCCTTCCTGTGCTTTTCGTTACTGACTATACTTTCTCCAGGATCAGCTATTGGTCAACGATGGACCGCTCAACAAGCCAACGACTGGTATAAAACGCAACCGTTTCTGGTCGGGGCCAATTTTATTCCCAGCACCGCAATCAATCAACTGGAAATGTGGCAGGCCGATACGTTCGACCCTACGACCATCGACCGCGAACTTGGCTTTGCCGCCAGTATCGGCATGAATTGTATGCGGGTGTTTCTGCACAATCTGGTTTGGGAGCAGGACGCCGAAGCCTACAAAAAACGTATTGACCAGTTTTTGCAGATTGCCGACAAGCACCACATCAAAATCATGTTTGTGCTGTTTGATTCCTGCTGGAACGATGAGCCTAAACTCGGTAAGCAACCAGCCCCCGTAACGGGCAAACATAACTCCGGCTGGGTTCGTGGCCCCGGCACCAAACGGCTTTTCGATTCACGTACCTGGGGTGGGTTGGAACAATACACCAAAGGCGTTTTGGCTGCTTTTGGCAAAGACAAACGCATTCTGGCCTGGGACCTATTCAATGAGCCTACAAACAGCGGCTACAACGATGCGGTACTTCCACTGCTGACCAAAACCTTTACCTGGGCACAATCTGTACGTCCGTCGCAGCCTATAACGGCTGGCCAGTGGCACGACCATCCGCTTTCTAACAAACTTATGTTCGACCAGTCTGATATCATTACGTTTCACAACTACCTGGAGGCCGAAAAGCTGGAAGCACAGATTCTGGAATTACAAAAACTCGGTCGGCCCCTTATTTGTACGGAATATATGGCCCGGACACGTAACAGTACGTTCCAAACCTGTTTACCTGTTTTCAAGAAATATAAAGTCGGAGCCATCAACTGGGGATTGGTCAAAGGTAAAACGAACACGATTTATGCCTGGGATGCCCCAATGCTTAGTGGCGAAGAACCTAAGGTCTGGTTTCATGACATTTTTCGACCCGATGGTTCCGTGTTTGACGCCGAAGAGACAGCCGTCATCAAAGATATGACGGGCAAAAAATAGGTTCGGCTCTCGAACCGTACTGCATCGGTCTGTGTCTACAAACCTCATTTGTTATAAAAGTCTGCCATTTCCTACAGCAAGGTTGGCCTTTTAGTGCAAATGAGGTCTGTTCCATCGATCCATTCGTCAAACTAATTGTATTTTGCGCATCTTTAATTAAGTTTATCTAATTAAAGCGCACGATGCGTGCGTAGTTGTTTGTAGCAACAGTGGCCAATCTTCCAACTTCTCTGGTGAATGCTTCCGATCAGCAACTCTGGCATTATCTGCGCCAAGGGGATGAGTCGGCATTTACAGCAATTTTTGAGCGATACCATCGCACGCTATACAACTACGGCAGTAAGCTTACCGCCGATTCGTCGCTGATTGAAGATGCCATTCAGGAAGTTTTTATCGACATCTGGCGTATGCACGCGACGTTGTCGGCCGATATTAACTCGATAAAATTTTACTTATACCGATCGCTACGTCGTCGTATCCACCGGATGCAGGAAAAATACCATTCCGACGAACGTATCGACGAGGTGGCAGACGAAGCCACTACGCCAATCTCGGCTACTGAAGAGTCAATACAGATTGAGCAGGAATCCCGGGTGTTATTACACAAACGAATACAGGAGTTAATTACTAACTTACCCAAACGGCAGGCCGAAGCCCTGACGCTTTATTATTTCGACGACTTTAGCATTCATGATATTGCCCAGATCATGGATGTTAACGAAAAATCGGTTCGCAATTTCATTCACCGCGCCCTCACTTCGCTCCGGCAGAACCGGAACTGGCTCATTGGATCTCTACTGATTCTCTGGCTGTTAATGAGCCTGTAAAATTTTTAGAAAAATTTCCCTCTAAAAAAGAGGTCAATTGCCTGATCCGTGCTTCTTTTTATATGAAAGGCAAAAAAGTTCTATTACGTCTTGTGTAGATCCCCTTTTCTAACCAATGAAACAAGCCTTCTACTCTCTGATTGATTTTCTGGAAGATTCAGACTTTGTTAGCTGGGTAAAGTATCCCGATGACGTGAAGGATACGTACTGGCGGCATTTTCTGGAGCAATATCCGGCAAAGAAACCAGTTGTTGAAGCCGCCCGACAGTATGTTTTAGCATTAGTTGAACAGACAGGCCAGCAATTGCCTACCGAAGCGCAGAGCCAGTCGATGCGGGAGGTTATTCAGCAACACCTCCAGGACGACCGTCGGGCCATACCGTTCGTCAAGACGAGCCGGAACAACTGGCGCTGGCTCCAGATCGCAGCCACCGTTACGTTGGTAGTTGGTTTAGGCATCGGTGGCTACTGGTATACGAATCAGGAAAAACCTTCGGTAGGGTACCAGCACTTCACAAAATCTGCTTCGCCGAAAACAGCCCTTAGCGTAGCCCGAAATGATGACGATAAACCCTTAACGATCTCCTTAAGTGATGGCAGTTCAGTTGTGCTTCAACCCGGCAGCCGTTTGAGTTATCCTAACAAGCTTAAACAAAGGGAAGTGTATCTGGAAGGGAAAGCCTTTTTTGAAGTTGTGAAAGACCCGAGTAGGCCGTTTATCGTCTATACGCGCGGAGTTGCCACGAAGGTACTGGGAACCAGTTTTTTCGTTAATGCACCCGCGTCCGATCAACCCATCAAGGTGGCAGTTAAGACTGGAAAAGTAGCCGTTTATTCGTTAGACCCAGACGAGTCGAAAGCGCCAGAACCAACGGGCCCTGAACTCACTGGCATGGTTTTAACCCCTAACCAAAGTGCTGAATACCGAACCGATAGCCATGAGTTAGTACGCGGAACCGACACACTCTCCACCTTTGCAGAACCTGGCACGCTGGCAGTGGCGCGGCAATCGTTCGACTTCGACGAAACCCCCATTCCCGACGTGTTTCAAACACTGGAAAAAGCCTACGGTGTCGATATCGTATATAAAGAACCCATACTGGGGAAATGCTCCCTCTCAGCTACGTTGATTGGCCAGCCTTTTCACGAAAAACTGTCGGTCATCTGCAAAGCACTGGAAGCAAACTATTCCATTCAGGGCAATCAGGTTTTTATTACCGGTGGGCATCGTTGTCAATAACCTTATACTATTCCTAACCTTTTAACTTTTTTAACGATTAATGAGCGCTCCCATCCAATAAAAAAGGTCAGCCATGTTCCCGCATAGCTGACCCCTATAACTCCCCTATTTTCTGACCTGACAAGCCGAAGCCATTCACTGACAATGAATGACATAGGGGGGACTTTGTCGAATTTTTCGTTCACCCAACAAATCAGTACAAATGTATGAAAAAACTGCAACTGGCACATGACAGTCTTCTAACAATCATGCGTATCACCCTTATCCAATGGTTTCTGGTCTGTGCGTTGGCCGGGATTTCCTGGGCGCATGACGGGAAGGCCCAGCAGCTACTTCTTGATCAAAAAGTTACGATTCTGATTGAAGGTCAGAACGTAAAGAAAGTATTGCATCAAATCGAAAAGCAGGTTGAAGCCCGTTTCGTTTTCAGCTCCCAGATCATTCAGTCAGACCGTAAAATATCGGTACGTAGTCAGGCCGAACCGCTTGCCGACCTGCTCAATCGGATTTTAAAACCTCTGTTGCTAACGTATGAAGTTAGCGGTAACAATATCATTATCAGACCTGATCGTCCTGACAAAGCGATGATCGATGAAAATCCTCAGGCTTCGTTGTCAACTGCGCCCGAAACTATATTTCGTACTGTTTCAGGCACCGTAACGGACCAGACGGGCGAAAGTTTACCCGGTGTCAACGTACTTGTGAAAGGAACTCAAAAAGGTACATCAACCGATGCCGATGGCAAATTCCGAATCGATTTAGCGGACAACGAAACAACATTGGTTTTCAGCTTTGTCGGGTATGTCAAACAGGAGATCGTAGTTGGCAATCAAAACGTAGTCAGTGTCATTTTATCGGCCGATACCAAGTCGCTGAACGAAGTAGTCGTGGTTGGTTACGGCACACAAAAACGGTCGGACGTAACCGCGGCAATTGCATCGGTGCCCTTGGGAGAAGTGAAAGATATGCCCGTTTCGAACGTAGCAACGGCCTTACAGGGTAAAATCCCAGGAGTGGTTATTCAACAGAGCAGCGGAGCACCGGGAAGTGCGCCAGCCATTAAAATTCGCGGGTTTGGCTCTATCAGTGCGGGTAACTCGCCATTAGTGGTCGTAGATGGAAACATCGTTGGGGCTAATGTATTTGGCCTGTTGAGCAGTATCGATATCGAAAGTATCGACGTATTGAAAGATGCTTCTTCAACCGCTATTTACGGGTCGAAAGGATCGAATGGCGTATTGCTCGTCACTACAAAGCGGGGGAAAGCAGGTCGGGTTAATGTCAATTTCGACGTATATACAGGGTTTCAGGAAGTAACGAAGAAAATCGACCTGCTCAACTCACAGCAATACGCCGAATTTGCCAAAGAAGCAGCTAACACAGCCTACGTAGAGAATGTACCGGGGGCCAAAGCCACCGACCCAAACAGTGTCCGTCCAGCCAGTTACCTGCGCTATCGATACCCACGGGGCGACCTGTTCGATTGGTTCAACTACGATGACCCAACCAAAGTAGCGAATCTGCCCTATACCGATTTCCAGGATCTGATCTTCAGAAAAGCGAAGATGAGTAGCTACCAGTTATCTGTTTCTGGCGGCAACGAAAAAGTGCGCTATCTGGTGAGTGGCAGCTATTTAAAACAGGACGGTGTCATCCTCAAATCGACACTTGACCGGTACATTTTTCGGGCTAACGTAGAGGCCAATCTGCTACCAAAACTAAAGGTTGGGTTTAACCTGAATCCCTCGTTCCGTTCACAACAGGAAGTCATTGCTGAGGGGCAATGGTTTAATGGCGGCATTATTACGGCGGCACTAGCGGCCGTACCTATGGCTCCCATTTATGCCGCTGATGGTTCCTACTCTTCTCAACTGGCCCTGGCTGCGCCTTACAACCTGCCAGGTGTTACAAATCCATTGGCCAACATCACGGAGTACAACAGTCCGTTTCAGTCCGCTAACTTACTCGGAAACAGCTACGTTGAGTACGGCTTTCTAAACAACTTTACGTACCGCATCTCGGGGAACGCCAACTTTAGCACCAACCGACGTAATACCTACCGCACCTCACGAATGCCGTTGAGTAATCTGCTCCCTCCTACCACGGCCACCGGAACGGCTTACTCCGATCAGGGAATCAACTTGCTGTTCAACCAGGTATTGACCTATAACAAGTCGATTAAAAACGTCCACAATTTCGAGGCTTTGGTTGGGATGGAAACCACTACGTCGAAAGTTGAATCGAGCAGTACGTCGGCCAGTGCTTTTCCGAACGATGTGGTTGAAACGCTGAACGGTAGTGCACAGGGATCAACCACCACCGCCTGGTCCTTCAGAACCGAGAATGCGTCGGTATCGTATTTTGCCCGCGCCAACTACAATTACAAAGGGAAATACCTGGCCAATTTATCAGTACGTCGGGATGGCTCATCCATCTTCGGGTCCGAGAATCGGTGGGGTACCTTTCCGGCGGGATCGCTGGGATGGCGGGTTAGTGAAGAACCGTTCATGCGTAGCCTGAACCAGATTTCCGAAACCAAGCTCCGGGTTAGTTATGGTCTTTCGGGCAACAATGCGTTTGCCGACAACTACCCCTATGTTTCTATCCTCCGCCCCGACAATTACAGCTTCAACAATACGTTGGTCAACGGATTGGCCCCAGCTACACTGGCCAATTCGCGGCTGGGTTGGGAAAAGAATCAGCAGTTTGATTTAGGTATCGATGTGGGCCTTTTCAACAACCGCATTTACCTGATTGCCGATTACTACCACCGGATTACGAAAGACCTGCTGTTGTCGGTAAACGTACCCTCGCTCACCGGTTTTACCACGGCCTACAAAAACATCGGTAAGATGGAGAATAAAGGCTGGGAATTCGCGATCAACACCCGCAACACCACCAAAGGTATTGTCTGGAACACCACAGCAAACCTGTCGTTCAACCGGAATAAAGTCCTGGCTCTCGGCCCCACCGGCGACCCTATCCGAACAACCAGTGGCAGCATCAGCGAAATCAACATTACGCAGATCGGCGCACCCATTGGCAGTTTCTACGGCTATAAGCAAATCGGCATTTTCCAGAATCAGGCCGACTTAGACGCGCATCCACACGACGTTACGTCTCGTCCGGGGGATGTTAAATACGCTGATGTTGATGGGGACGGTAAAATCACGGCAAACGACCGGACAATCATTGGCAATAACCAGCCCGATTTCATTTATGGCCTTACCAATACGTTAAGCTATAAAGGGTTCGATCTGAGCATCAACATTCAGGGAGTACAGGGCGCAAAGGCCCTCAATTTAGGTCGGCGTTTTTTCGACAACGTCGAAGGCAATCAGAATCAGCTGACCACGGTACTGGGCCGCTGGCGTTCGGAAAGCGATCCCGGCGACGGTAAGACACCGCGCGCCAATGCCCGGACAACGGGGATCAACAACGTAGTATCGTCGCGCTGGGTGGAAGATGCCAGTTACCTGCGTATTCAGAACATTAGCCTGGGCTACAAGCTGCCAACAGAGCTGATCAATAAAGCCAAAATTCAGCAGGCCCGTATTTACGTTTCGGCCCAGAACCTGTATACCTGGACTAAATACCTGAACTACAACCCGGAGGTGAGCAATTACGAAGGACCGCTTTCGGCAGGCATCGACTACGGTACGTATCCACTGGCCAGAACGATCACGGTTGGTATCAACGTAGGATTCTAACCCTAAGCCAACTGTAATTCAGACATTAACGATCTAACACAGCTTACTACGTCTCACGATGAAGACATACAGCTTACCCATTCTCGCTCTGGCTACCCTACTGCTCGGCTCCTGTCGGCAGGAGTTTCTCGATCTGAGCCCAATTTCGTCGCCAACAGCCGACAACTTTTATAAAACAGCCGACGATCTACGTAATGCCGTTAACGGCGGTTACGCATCACTACAGGCCGATGGGGTTTCCGGCTTCAGCTACGTATTTGGCGATATAGCCTCCGACAATACGGTCCCCGTAGCATCCGGCTCCGTAACGGATCAGGACGAATTCGACCGGTTTTATATACGGACCACGAATCCGTACATCGCTGGTCGTTGGAATGATAGTTACTCGGCTATTGCCCGTTTCAACAACATTGTGGATAAGGTTGGCGGCATATCGATGGACGAAAACCTCAAAAAACGCTACGTTGCGGAAGCTAAATTTCTGCGCGCTCTGGTGTATTTCAACCTTGTACGGACGTTTGGCGACGTACCGATCGTGACCAAACCCATCACCAATCCCGACGAAGGCTATACGTACACGCGTAATCCGCAGGCTGAAGTCTATACACTGATTGAGAAAGACTTGTCGGAAGCAGAAGCGGATCTGCCTGCTACATACACGGGCATTGATCTGGGACGTGCAACCAAAGGGGCTGCCAAAGCCTTACTGGGAAAAGTGCTGCTGACCCAGAAGAAATACGCACCGGCTGCGGCCAAGCTGAAAGAGGTCATCGATCTGAACGTTTATACAATTCTGCCCAACTATGGCGACGTATTCAGGGTAGCGAATAAGAACCATAAAGAGTCGGTTTTTGACGTCCAGTATAAATCGGGGGGCGCGGGGGAAGGCAACAACTGGCCAAACTCATTTGCTCCTCAAAACTCAGGAAATGCGGTCATTAACTTTAGCGGTGGCGGCAACAATCAGCCAACCGACGATCTGGTCAGAGCCTACGAAGCGGGCGATTTACGGAAAGACGTATCGCTGGCTACGTCGTACGTTAGTACGAGTGGACAAGTGGTGCCGGGCAACTTCGTCAAGAAATATTTTGATACGCCCCTGATCAACAACGATAACGGAAACAATATCCCCATCATTCGGTATGCCGACGTATTGCTAATGTATGCCGAGAGCTTGAATGAGGTAAGTTACCAACCCACCGGCGAAGCACTCACCTACCTAAATCAGATTCGGACTCGGGCAGGACTGAAAGCCAAAACAGCCGCCGACATTCCTGATCAGCAATCGTTCCGACTCGCGATGGAACAGGAACGGCGCGTCGAATTTGCGTTCGAATGCCATCGTTGGTACGATCTGGTGCGCACCGGGCGGGCCGTTACGGTCATCAATGGCAAAAAAGATCAGATCCGTTTAGTCAATACGTTGACGGAGAATAATCTGGTTTTCCCGATCCCACAAAGCCAGATTGACATAAATAAAGAGAAAATCAAACAAAATCCGGGGTATTAAATCAGCCTTCAGGTCTTTTATGTCAAATTAACATTTATTAGACATAAAAGACCTGTTAAACCTAATCACTTAACCGATGAATAGACGGGAAGCAGTCGTACAAACAGCCTTGATACTAGGAGGCATCTTTTCAGCCTCTACCCTTCAGGCAATGGATCGCTGGGAGCAACTGGCCACCCATCCAAGAGCCCATTCCGCTACCAGCGCGTTTCTGACCGAAACGCAGCGCGAGATTGTGGCACGGGTAGCCGATCTGATCATTCCACGCCTGGATACGCCCGGCGATACGTCGCCGGGAGCCATTGATGTAGGCGTCCCTAACTTCATTGAGTTGATGCTCCGCGATTGCTACAAAAAACCGGCGCAGGATGCCTTTCTGACGGGTGTGGTTGGTCTGGAACGAAAAGGCTTTTTATCGCTCCCCGCCGATCAGCAAACCAATTCGCTAAAACAACTCGAAGCCGATGCACTAAAAGATACAGCGCCTACCTTCTGGATTATCACTAAAGAACTCACCCTTCTCGGCTATTTCACGTCGGAGGCTGGCATCAAAGCATCGTTTGATTATCAACCCATTCCCGGCAAGTTCGAAGCGATCAAAATTAAACCAGGTCAAAAAGATTTCATGTACGGCAATCAAGCCTGATACGTCATTCAATCACTCTATTCCTTACCTATTGATTTATGAATCTGAACATAAAAGCGGATAAAGGCCAGACGTACGACGCGATTGTTGTTGGTTCCGGCATGACGGGTGGCTGGGCTGCCAAAGAACTGACCGAGAAAGGTCTGAACGTATTGGTGCTCGAACGCGGCTACGAACTCAAACACGTAGAAGACTATAAAACCGCGATGAAAGACCCCTGGGAGTTTGAACACCGGGGTAAAATCTCCAACGTAGCCGCCGAAGAGCACTACGCTACGATGTATTTTTCGGCCAAAGAAGGGTCGCAGTATCTATACACGAACGACAAAGAAAACCCGTACATTCAGAAGCGACCTTTCAACTGGATTCGTGCGTATCATACCGGCGGTAAATCGTTGTTATGGGGAAAACATACGTATCGCTGGAATTCCGAGGATTTTCTGGCCAATACGAAGCAGGGCATCGGTATCGACTGGCCCATTCGGTACGAAGATCTGGCCCCCTGGTATACCTACGTAGAAAAATTTGTCGGGATCAGTGGTACCCGCGAAGGCTTAGCCGTTCTGCCCGACAGCTATTTCCTGCCCGGCATGGCCATGACGGCTCCCGAAATCCACCTCAAAAAGTCGGTAGCACAAAAAATGAACCGCCCGATCACCATTGGCCGGGTAGCTCACCTGACCAATCCACAACCCTGGCATACGGCCTTGGGCCGGGCCAGTTGCCAGTTCCGTAACCGTTGTTCGCGAGGTTGTCCGTTTGGAGCCTATTTCAGTTCCCTCGCTGCTACGTTACCCGCTGCCCGCCAAACCAACCGCCTGACGGTTGTCCACAATGCCATCGTGAAAGAAATCATTCTGGACGATAAGGCCCAGAAAGCAAAAGGGGTTCGGGTTATCGATCAGAACACGATGGAAGTGCGCGAATTCTACGCCAAAGTTATTTTCCTGAATGCGGGCACCATCGGCTCTACATCGATTCTGATGAACTCCAAGTCAGCTCGTTTCCCAAATGGACTCGGCAACGATAGTGATCAACTGGGTCGTAACCTGATGGACCATCATCTGGCGATTGGCGCGAGGGCCGACATCGATGGCTTTGAAAACGATTACTTCTTTGGTGCTCGTCCGGGCAGTTTGTACATTCCTCGTTTCCGCAACTGGGGCAACGACAAACGGAACTACCTGCGCGGATTTGGTTACCAGGGCGGGGCATCCCGTGCCGACTGGTCGCGGGGAGCCAACGAGTCCGGTTTTGGTGCTGACTTCAAGAAAAAGATGACGCAGCCCGGCCCCTGGAAAATCAATCTGAGCGGCTTCGGCGAAGTACTTCCCGACCCGAAGAACCGATTCTATCTCAGTGAAGACCAGACCGATAAATGGGGCTTACCACAGGTGGTGTTTGATGCCGACTTCGGCGAAAACGAGCTGGCCATGCGTAAAGACATCATGAACGATGGAGCCGAAATGCTGGAAGCTGCGGGGTTTAAGAACGTAGTGCCATACGACAACCCCGTTGCACACATGGGACTTGGCATTCACGAAATGGGAACGGCGCGAATGGGTAAAGACCCTAAAACGTCGGTACTGAACAAATTCAATCAGGTACACGCCTGTAAAAATGTATTTGTCACCGATGGCTCCGGGATGACCTCGGCCTCAAATGTAAATCCATCACTGACGTATATGGCGCTTACAGCCCGGGCGGCCAATCATGCCGTAGAGCAGCTAAAAGCACGAAATCTGTAAAACTAGCCCTTAGTTGCCATTCTTAACCCCTAACGAATGATTGTCCGCACGACAAACAGGCAATACGTATTGCCCTGGCTTTGCTTCCTGGTTGGTTTCTTTTCGGCTTTGTCCAGCCTGGGACAGTCAACAGCAAAACTGTCAGTTGGTATTGCCTACGATACGACAAATAAACCCGTACAATTTGCGGTAAGCCGCCTAAAAAACGAGCTTCAGCAATCTGGGCAGGTTGTGACCGTATTGCCTGTTACGTCGTCGGTGGCCGCCATTGTCATTCAGTTGTTGCCAAAGTCGGTTAACGATCTAATTCAGGAAGAAGGCTATCAAATCCGGTACGACAAGGGGCAGCTTCGAATTACAGCCGTCAGTTCGACGGGGGCCATGTACGGTGTGCTGGACGTTGCCGAGCAGCTTCAGATGGGTAAAACCTGGCAGACGATTACGCCCAGGAAGGCTAATCCACATGTTACAGTTCGGGCGTTAAAGGTTAACCTGCCCTGGTCGTCGTACCGATCAGGGCCCGCCATGGCTGTCCACACCGACGTTTGCCGGGACCTGACGTACTGGCAACGGCTACTGGATCAGATGGCCGAAAATCGCTTTAATGTACTGTCGCTCTGGAACATTCATCCGTTCTCGTTCATGGTGAAGCCCACGAACTTTCCAAAAGCGAATAATTTTTCGGATCAGGAAATGGCCGACTGGAAACGGTTCTGGACGGGTTTATTTCGAATGGCCAGAGAGCGCGGTATCGAGCCCCACATCGTTAACTGGAATATTGCCGTATCGCCCGAATTCGCCAAAGCATACGGAGTCAACGAACGGAATGATACGTCGGCGATTGTCAAACGGTATACGCGGGAAGTCGTTACGCAGGTCATCAATGAATATCCTGATCTGGCCGGTATTGGTATTACGTTGGCCGACTGGATGTCTAATTTTCAGAAAGAAGGCGTTACGCTGCCCGAGATGACGCCTAAAGACCGAGAGAACTGGCTGGAAGAAACCATCATTGCGGGGATGAAAGCCGCCAATCGGCCCGTAAAACTGATTCATCGCTCAGTTCTATCGGCCGATCCTGCTGAAATGCGCCGGGTAATTAACAACGCAAAACTGCCCGACACTACGTTGGTCGAGATCAAATTCAACTGGTCGCACGGCCACTCTACCCCGACGCTTGCCCTCACCCACGACTCGCATTCCGGACAGCGGGATGATGGCTACTGGAACCCGATGCCCAGCAACTATCGGATTCAGTGGATGATTCGGAATGAAGATTTTTTCATCCTTCGCTGGGGGCAGCCTGACTTTATCCGGCAACACATCGCCCAAAATACAGCGCCGTACGTGAATGGGTATTTCGTTGGCTCAGAAGGATACATTCCGGCAAAGGATTATTCGCACATGGATAACGCCCACCGAACCTGGACATACGCCTTTGAAAAGCAATGGCTGTTTTACCAGCTATGGGGCCGTTTGCTCTATGACCCCACGACCCCGAATGCCGTATTTGAAACCAGTTTTGCGAAACGATATGGGTTAAAATCCGGCAAATCGCTGCTGGAAGCCACGGCAGCCGCCAGCCAGATGCCCCTGCGGTTAGCCTCTTTCTACGGCTCAACCTGGGATTATACCCTATATTCCGAAGGCTTTTTAGCTCCCTTTTCGGCCAGTAAAGGCTTTCAGGATAACGTATCGTCGTTTATTTCCATCGACGAGCTAATCGATCATCAAACGCTGGACCCTACCTACCTATCCATCAACGAGTACGTAAAACAGGTACAGGAAAAGAAGGCAATTTCGGCTGACAAGGTTACGCCGTTGGCCCTTGCCCAGCAGTTGGAGACCGATAGCAAACGAGTGCTTAGTCGGGTAGAAACGATAAAATCAACTGCCTCCCCTACGTTAACCTGTGAGTTAGCCGATTTTGAAGCCTGGGCGTATTTAAGTCGCTACTTTGCCGATAAACTTCGGGCGGGCGTAGAGCTGGCAACGTATCGACGAAATCAGGACAAAACCCATCAGGAGCAGGCCATTTCACACCTGAAAGCCTGTGTTAAACATTGGCAGAAACTAAGCACCATCACCGCCAGCCATTACCATGAAGTCCCCTACATTGAGGGATACGTATCCAAAGAGAATGCGTTTAAAGACGCTCAACGTTTTTGGTGGTCGAACTATCTGCCACAGGTTGAGCGCGACATTACGTTAGCCCAAGCCGCTTTACAGACAACGAATAAATAAGACCCAATTCCAGCCCCTAAACCTTTCGTGAACGGGATGTTCACAACTTGTATGGAAAGAAGAGATTTTATCAAAACCACCGGTCTGCTAGGCAGCGCCTACGCGCTCACGGGTCCATCCGCATTAGCAAACGCTCACGTAACAGCAGCCAATGGTGCGGAAAAATTCTGGCTCGACGGCCCTATGCGTTGGGCACAACTTGCATTTGTCGAGCGCGATCCGGGTCATTACGATCCTGATTTCTGGCTGAATTACTTTAAACGTATTCATGCCGATGGCGCCCTGCTCAGCGCCGGAGGAATTGTGGCATTCTATCCAACCCAGATACCGCTGCACCACCGCAGCGATTTCATGGGCAATTCCGATACATTAGGCTATCTGGTGGAAGGCTGCAAAAAACTGGGGATGAAGATTATGCTACGTACCGATCCTCATGCCGTACGTCAGAACGTGTACGATGCCCACCCCGACTGGATTGCCGTAACCGCCGATGGACAAAAACGACGTCACTGGGCGAATCCGGATCTATGGGTAACCTGTGCGTTAGGCCCATATAATTTCGATTTCATGTCGCAGGTGAATCAGGAAATCATGGAGAGATTCCAGCCGGAAGGCATTTTCTCGAATCGCTGGCACGGCCATGATATCTGTTACTGCGAGCATTGTCAGCGCAATTTCAAAGCGGCATCGGGTCTGGCGCTTCCTCAAAAAGCCGACAAACTGGACGCTACGTATCGGAAATGGGCCGATTGGAAAATGAAACGATTACGGGAGGTATGGGCGACCTGGGATGCGGGTATCCGTAAACAGAAACCAACCGCCCGATTTATTCCGAACGGTTTTCCGGATAAAGTTATGACGGGCCGGGAAGCCGATCTTTTCTTTGCTGACCAGCAGGCTCGCCGGGGCCTTACTCCCCCCTGGGCCAACGGCAAAGGCGCGAAAGAGCTACGGTCAACGCTCGGCATGAAACCACTGATCGGAATCTTCAGTATCGGTATCGAAGAAGAATTCCGCTGGAAAGATTCGGTACAGAGCGACGCCGAAATCAGGATTTGGGCAGCTCAGGGCACAGCCAATGGTATGCGTCCCTGCTTCGTCAAATTCGGCGGTGACATTTACGATAAACGGTGGATGGAAGCCGTCGCCAATCTGTACGAAAAATATTACAAAAACGAAAAATACCTTCGTAATACGGCCCCGATGGCACGGGTGGGGATCATGTACTCCGAACAGACGGATCGCAATTACGGCGGAAAGCCCTGGCAACAGAAGAGTGGCGACCACCTCGACGGGATGTACCATACGCTGGTTGAGAACCGGATTCCGTTCGACATGGTTAACGATCGGCTACTCACGCCAGACGACCTGAAGCGCTTTAAAGTGCTCATTCTTCCCAACATTGCAGCCCTCTCCGACGCCCAATGCCAACAGATTCAGACCTACGTCGAAAATGGCGGCAGTATAGTAGCTACGTTTGAAACGTCGCTTTATGATGAGGAAGGCCGACAACGACCTGATTTCGGGCTGGCGAATTTGTTTGGCGTGTCGTTCGACAAAAACGTTGACGGGCCCATGCGTAACAGCTACTTACAGTTACGTACCGACGCGAAGAACAGTCAGACGCAGGTTATTCTCAACGGGCTCGACGATACGCCACGGATTATTAACTCGATCTATAAAGTTAACGTTAAACCAACCGCTGCTACGTTCCCTAGTCCGGTCACGTTGATCCCGACTTATCCGGATTTACCCATGGAGGATGTTTACCCCCGTATTGCCGAAACGGATACCCGAGAATTGTATTTGCAACAGGTTGGTAAAGGGCGAGTCGCTTATATTCCCGGCGACATGGATCGGTCGTTCTGGCAAATGCTCAGTATTGATCATGGTCAACTGCTGAGTAATGTGGTTCGGTGGGCACTCGACGAGGAACCCATAACCGAAGTACAGGGACCGGGCGTTATCGATGTTAATGTATGGCGACAGGATAAATCGATGACGGTTCATCTGGTCAATTTAACGAATCCGATGATGATGAAAGGGCCATTCAGAGAACTGATTCCGGTAGAGGCAACGGTCGTTGTTCAGGTTCCAAAAGGCGCTAAAGTGACTGACGTAAAACTCCTGATGAGCGAGCAGAAGCCCAAATTTGAGGTGAAGGGAGGGAAAGTAACGGTATCCGTCCCTAAAATTCTCGATCATGAGATCGTCGCCCTGGATTTAGCCTGATGTATTTATTCCGAAGAACTGTCCGCTCCCGTTTTTGGAGCGGACACCTAGTAAAATAGTATAAACCAACTGAATACAACTCATGATCTGGAAACAAGTAATTGATCCGTTCAACAGTATTGCGTTATCGGTTTTGGTGGCCGCCGTGCCTATCCTGTTTATTTTCTGGGCGCTGATTATCCGAAAAATGAAAGGATATCAGGCCAGTCTGATCGCAACGGGCATTGCGATGCTCATTGCCATTCTGGTGTATGGTATGCCCGTCAAACTCGCCTTGCTGTCGGCGGCTCACGGCGCCTTGTACGGCCTATTCCCGATCTGCTGGCTGGTGCTTATGGCGGTGTTTCTGTTCAACCTCACCGTCAAAAGTGGTCAGTTTGAGATCATAAAACACTACATGGCCTCAATCACCTCTGACCGGCGTTTGCAGGCGTTGCTTATTGCCTTTTCGTTTGGTTCTTTTCTGGAAGGAACGGCTGGTTTTGGGGCTCCCGTTGCGATTACGGCCGCCATGCTGGTAGGACTTGGCTTTAATCCACTCTATGCATCGGGTATCTGTCTGATTGCCAACACCGCACCCGTGGCTTTCGGATCGATTGGCATTCCCATTACAGTAGCATCGCAGGTATCGGGCATTCCCGAACTACCGATTTCCCAGATGGTTGGCCGAACGCTGCCGATTCTGTCGGTTATGTTGCCATTTTATCTGGTCAGCATTATTGCCGGTGTAAAAAAAGCGCAGGAAGTTGGCCCGGCGGTGCTGGTTTCCGGTATTTCGTTTGCGTTTCTCCAGTACTTTTCCTCCAACTTCCTCGGTCCTGCCCTCCCTGATGTTATCGCCGGGTTAGGATCGATCGTTTGCCTGATGGTTTTCCTACGCTTCTGGAAACCCAAAACCATCTGGCGCTTTGCCAATGAACCAGCGGCTACCCTCAACACCGACATCAGCTACACCAACGGACAGCTTCTTCGGGCCTGGTCGCCTTTTCTGGTCCTGACAATTATGGTAATTGCCTGGGGGATTCAGCCTATTAAAGACGCGCTGAACACGGCAGGTATGACCCAATTTGAGTTTCCTGGCCTGCATAATGCGATCCAGGGAGAAGATGGAACACTACTTGCGAAGGTGTTCAAACTGAATTATCTGTCGGCAGCCGGAACAGCCATTCTGATTGCTGCCCTTATCGCCATTCCGTTGGTGGGGCTGACGTATAGCGAAGGTCTAAGTGTATGCGGAGCCACGGTAAACCAGCTCAAATTCCCGATCCTGACCATCGCTTCCGTGCTGGCTTTTGCGTACATTCTGAATGATTCGGGCATTACGCTTACGCTGGCCGATGTGTTGGCCAACACAGGCATTTTATTCCCGTTTTTCGCTCCTGTACTAGGCTGGCTAGGTGTTTTCATCACGGGTTCCGATACGTCGGCCAATGCGTTGTTCAGTAAGCTTCAGTACGCTACAGCCCAATCGATTGGTGTTGATCCGGTGGTTACGGTGGGGGCCAATATTTCAGGGGGCGTTGTCGGTAAAATGATTTCTCCTCAATCCATCGCCGTTGCAGCGGCAGCGGGCAATCTGGTCGGTAAAGAATCAGAGCTATTCCGGTTTACGGTGAAACACAGTTTTATCATGCTGTTCTTCATCTGCCTAATCGTACTGGCGCAGGCGTATGCCCTGAAATGGCTGATTCCTACCTATGAAATGCTGGGCAGCCAGAAAGCGGCTGTCTCGCCAGACGTAACGAAAGGCTACACGTACCTGGTTGTGCTCGCGGTTATACTGGCCGCTCTTGCCGTAACCATCCTGACTACTGCCAAAACAAAAAAAGAAACGCCTGATTTAGCAAACTAACTTACGCAACCCACCTTACCATGAATGCACCACTTTGTAACTACATGACTGTTGGTTTAGTCCATTTTATGGCCTTTCCCGAGACAATGCGAGGACACGGCCCGATTCTGGAAACCATCAAAAAGGTAGTGCTGGATGATTATTTTTCCGCTATAGAAATCACAACGGTAAACGATCCTGGCGTACGACAGAAAGTTAAAAGCCTGCTCGAATCGTCGCATATGCAGGTAGCCTTTGCCGCTCAACCCCGCCTTCTGACAACGGGTCTTAACCTCAACGACACCAATGAAGAAGGCCGCCAGAAAGCGTTGGCCAATGTAAAAGAAGGTATCGATCAGGCGTATGAACTAGGTGCTACCGGCTTTTCTTTTCTGAGCGGCATTTACGACGAAGCCCGGAAAGAGGAAGCCTTTGATCGGCTAGTCGATTCAACGAACGAAATCTGCGCCTATGCCAAAAGCAAGGGCGATCTGAAAATTTCGCTTGAAGTGTTTGATTACGATGTCGATAAGAAATCGTTGGTTGGTCCGGCTAGCCTTGCACTACGTTACGCGCAGACGATTCGTAAAACGCACGATCATTTTGGCCTGATGGTCGATTTGAGCCACATCCCGCTGATTCACGAAACCATCGAAGAGTCGCTCCTGCCCGTTAAAGACTATATAACCCATGCACATATTGGCAACTGTGTGGTCAAGAGCCCCGATATGCCCGCTTATGGCGACGTACACCCCCGTTTTGGCTTTCCCAACGGCGAAAACGACGTAGCAGAAGTAACGCATTACCTGAAAGTTTTGCTGGATATTGGTTATTTAAATACTGAAAATCCGCCAATAGTCAGTTTTGAGGTTAAACCATTTGGCGATGAAGACCCCGATGTCGTAATTGCCAACGCCAAACGGACGCTAAACCTGGCCTGGGCGCGCGTTTAGGTGATCCTATTTTTTAGAGTTAACGAGACATTATCAACGATGAAGATTGTAGTATTGGATGGCTACACCCTAAACCCCGGCGACCTGACCTGGGAGGGTTTAGAAAAATTAGGCGAACTAACCGTATACGACCGTACTCCTGCCGATCAGGTGGTGGAACGCGCCAAAGACGCCGACATCATTTTTACGAATAAAACCCCGCTGGGTAAGGATGTACTGGCAGATTTACCCGCTGTAAAATTCATCGGCGTCCTGGCAACGGGTTATAACATCATCGATACCGACACGGCCAAAAGCAAAGGAATCGTTGTCAGCAACGTACCGGGCTATAGTACCATGTCGGTTGTTCAGCTGACGTTTGCGTTGCTGCTCGAACTAACCCTTCACGTTCAACGCCACAGCGATTCGGTTAGGGATGGTAAATGGGCGCGCTCCGCCGATTTCTGTTTCTGGGATTATCCGCTTATCGAGCTGGCGGATAAAACAATGGGCATCATCGGTTTCGGAAGCATTGGCGAAAAAGTAGCCGACGTAGCAACCGCCTTTGGCATGAACGTTATCGGGTCAAAACGGCATCAGACCGATCAGTCACACCGGAAAAATTTCCGGTGGGCCGACATACCGGAACTACTTCGTGAATCGGATGTGGTGAGTGTCCATACTCCCTTAACCCCCGATACGCAGGGACTGATGAACAAAGAAACGCTGGCCCTGATGAAACCATCGGCTTTCCTGCTCAATACGTCGAGGGGGCCACTTGTTGTCGATCAGGATCTGGCCGATGCCCTCAACAACGGCGTGATTGCGGGAGCCGGTATCGACGTATTATCGAAGGAGCCGCCCGCAGCCGACAATCCTTTGTTTACGGCCAAAAACTGCCTGATCACTCCCCATATTGCCTGGGCAACCAAAGAAGCCAGAACCCGACTGATGGCTATTACGATCGACAACCTGTCGGCATTTTTAGCCGGCAATCCAGTCAACGTAGTGAATAAGTAACTGGTAAGCGTAGTAACAGGCATTCCAGCAGGTGCTTATTCGTAACCATCCGAATAAGCACCTTTATTATTTCACTACGTAATGTTTTTCGCGTTCCCGCTACGTAGTGAACTGATTTCCCTAACCCAGTAACCATGACTCGTTTTTTTCTCTTCCTGTCAGTCCTCCTGTTACATCGGAACGTACTGATTGGCCAACCAGCATCCAGAAATACGTCAGTACGTTCCGCCAAAATTGATCCGGGCAGTTATGACGGAACGTGGTGGAATCGGACTCCTATCCGACTGATCCAAACGAACCTCCGCGAAACCGATGCGCTGATGGATGTAGACGCCTACGTGCAGTCAATGGTGGCGGCCTCGGCTAACGTAGTGATGCTGAATGTAGGTGGCATTGTGGCTAATTATCCAACCAAGCTCGATTATCATTATCAAAATCCCTACCTCAACAACAGAGATCTGGTCGGTGAGCTGGTCAAAAAACTACACGCAAAAGGCATCAAAGTAATCGGCCGGTTCGACTTCAGTAAAATCAATGAACGATACGCCGACCAGAAACCGGAGTGGTTATACGTCAGCACCAGCGGCAAACACGTTCATGTCAATGGTCAGTCGCATACCTGTCCCAATGGTGGCTATCAGCAGGAATATAGTTTTGAGATTTTGAAGGAAGCGATCACGACCTATCCGCTCGATGGCATATTCTTTAACATGATCGGCTATACCACTACGGATTATGGCGGAACGTACCACGGAATTTGCCAGTGCGGCAGTTGCAAAAAACGATTTCAAACTGAAACCGGTATGGAGCTGCCTACCAAAGCAGATATGGCCGATCCTGTTTTCAGACGATACAATACGTTCAAAAAAACGACCGCCGATGAGTTGTTCTACAAAATAGGCGACTACGTTAAAAAGTTAAACCCTACTCTGATCATCAATACGTACTCAGACGCTGGTGTCGATATGATTCGAGACGAATCGAGCAGTTGGCTTACCGATACGTACGAATGGAATTACTCTGGAACCGACCATGTCAAACGCGTTCTAGGCTCGTATAAAACCAAAACACCCAGTAACGTTTTCATTCATTTTATTGCAATCCCATTCCGCCATACGGCAACCTCCCCCAATATTGGCCGGGTGTGGCTACTTGGTAACATGCTGAATGGTGCTCCACTCGATTACAACGTTATTGGAACTCTGCTGAATCAGGAAGATCGGGTCTTTATTCCCATCATGAATGATCTGTATGGATTCCATAAAAAAAACGAGCAGTACTTCACCAATCTTAAACCCATCTCCCATGTCGGCCTGATTAAAGGTTCCGAAAAAGAATACAGGGGCTTGATTAAGTTGCTGTCGGAGGAGCACATCATGTACGACATCATCGAACCCAAAACGATTGGTCAGGAATCAGCTCCTCGGCCCTTACAGGATTACGACACCATTATTCTGGGCGACGTAACGAATATGTCGGACCAGCAGGCCGCTCAACTCGATGAGTACGTGAAGCAGGGCGGCAAACTACTCGCAACGGGATTCAGCTCGACCAACGACGAAACGGGAAAACCCATGAACGCCATTCGTTTACAATCGCTGGGCGTATCAACTGATTATGACGTATTCCCCCGAACCAACTCAACGTATCTGCAGCTATCCAACAAAGATAGACAAGCGCTGGGTACCAGCCAGTTTAAGGATCTGGACCTAGTCATGCTATATTCCGATTTCCTGAAATGTAAACCTGCAGCATCTGCCCAACCCTACCTGCGACTCCTACCGTCTGTTCGGTTTGGTCCACCCGAAAAATCATACTACACCGATACCGACCTATCCGACTCGCCGGGCTTGATTATCAACACGTATGGCAAAGGACAAACGGTTTTTATTCCGTGGCGGCTTGGAACCCAGTATGAATTTAAGGGCCATCATGGTCATCGTGCCCTTTTCGCTTCTGCTGTTCAGACCATTTTCAAAACTTCTTCCTCGCTCTCAACCGATGCCTCTCCCCTTTTGGAAATGACGCATATGGCTAACCGGGGAGGTGCTTTTGAATGGATTGGTCTGATCAATCATTCGGGTCAACTGGGCGCGTCCTTGCGTGAACCGGTTCCGATTATACAGACGGCAGTTCGGTTCAGGCCAACCAAACCTATTAAAGCGTTGAGACTGATGCGCTCAGAACAGAACGTACCGTTCAGCCAGAAAAATGGCTGGGTCGAATGCACCGTTCCTAGAGTAGAAGACTTCGAACTGCTGGTTTGCTTGTATAAGTAAGATTCCTCAACTATCGATTCCCCCACTCTCTTTCTATGACTCCCACTCGGATTCTCATCGCTCCTAATGCCTTTAAACACAGTCTGGAAGCTCCAGAGGCTGCTTTAGCTATTCAGCAGGGTTTTCAGCAAAGTCGACTCACTTGTGTCTGCGACTGTTTCCCGGTTGGTGATGGTGGTGATGGAACCGGCGAATTGATGATTCAGAAACTCAACGGCTCACAGATTACAAGCCGGGTTAATGACCCATTTGGCAATCCCATTGATGCCAGCTTTGGGATCGTGAATGAAGGCCAAACGGCGGTGATCGAAATGGCGAATGCATCCGGTATTCGGCTGGTCAGGGCAGACGATCTCAACCCGTTAAAAGCAACCTCCTTCGGTACTGGCGAACAGATCAAATTAGCCCTGGAGAAGGGCGTTAGTAAGCTGGTACTGGCCATTGGCGGTTCAGCAACCGTAGATGGTGGAACGGGTATACTTCGGGCGCTGGGTATTCGCTTTCTGGATACAACGGGCCAGGAATTAGCCACTCCTGAACAGCTTTCTGATTTGGCCACAATCGATACGTCGGGGCTGGATGAACGTATTCGCCAGTGTGAGATAACCATTTTGTGCGATGTCGACAATACGTTGCTCGGGCCTGATGGATCGGCCGCCGTTTTTGGTCCTCAGAAAGGAGCAACACCTCAAATGGTCCAGCAGCTCGATGCCAGTCTAGCCAGATTTGCCCGTATTGCTCACCAGCAAACGGGTATCGATATGACTGTCCTTAAGCATGGGGGAGCAGCCGGTGGTGTTGCCGCTGGTTTACACACGTTTCTTAACGCGAAACTGGTGAATGGGATCGATTTCTTTCTGGAGTTTACGAATTTTGACCAGGCTGTCTCACAGGCCGATCTGGTTATTACCGGTGAAGGTAGTATCGATGAACAAACCCTCCAGGGGAAAGGACCGTATGGCGTTGCGTATCAGGCTAAATTGCGGAATCTGCCTGTTATTGGTCTTGCGGGAAAAATACCTTTAGAGCCCTCTGAACAACTAAACGACTATTTTGACACGCTGCTTGCTATCGGCAATGGACCCACCGATTTGAGCAATGCTCTGGCCAGTACACGTACCAATTTGATTCGGGTGGCCACTCAATTAGGTAATCTGCTAGCTCAAATTAACGCCTGATCAATCGGCTGGCTTTACCGTCTGTGTCTTTTCCCAAACAACTAGTCGAATCGACAGCCAACGGAACAGACTGGTTGTGCTGAGGTAGAAACACATCAGAAAAAGTAGTTTGAAAAAGCCTCGACGGAACGTGTACTGAATATTCGCTCCTTCCACATGCTGAAGGATCATCGCAAATAGTACGTATACACCGACGATCCAGACCAAAACAGTCAAACCGCGTTTATCCCGAAAAATGAACAGGTTCAAAAGACTTAAGCTCAGAAAAATCGGGACGGTGTAGTTCCAGTAGGAAGCGTGGAAAACAACCCGATCGTTCATATTTTGTACAATACGTAAAAGTCTGGTCAGGTAATCAGTTTCGACCCATCGAAAGGCTCCTAGATGTGCATTGATGGGTAAAGGCATATAAGTACGTAGAAAGCCGTAGTTCCAGAACAGAACAGGCAACAGACACACCAGCATAAAAATGGCCGATTGCTTAATAGCGTCCGTAGGATTTACCCGGATCCGTTTTATAACCAGAATCATTGCGCCAATCGGTACGAAAAAAATAGTTTCGGTCCGGGTCCAGCAGGCCAGTGCCAACAATAGCGTAATGGACCAAAAAGATCCGTTTTGCCCTGTTTCAACGTAGCGTTGAAACAAAATAACGCCTGACGCGAAAAATGCGGCATTAGCCCAATCGGTTTGGACGAGAAAGGTGTAGGCAAACAGTTCGGGAGCAAAAGCCAGGATGGTAACCAGTGTTCCAGCCAGTACTGGGTGAATACGTTCCCGCATATCGGCATACAGGAAAAGGCCAAAACTAAAGACAAGCAACGTCAACCAGAGTTTACCAAAAGCGAATACGCCTGTTTGCTCCGTAGCCAATAAGTACATGATTTGCTGCATGGCCGTAAACGGCGCATAGAACGGCTGATTACTAAATACGGATACGTTCGGCAGGTGCTTCGTGAATACCGAAGAAACAAGCGTCTGTTCCTGTACTGCAAATCGGGCCAACAAGTCAGGCCCAACAATTGTGTCGAAGGTTGTATTGGGAAACCAGTTGCATTTCCAGACACTGATGAAAAGTAGATACAGCCAGACGATCAGAAAAGGAATTTCATACAAACTGATTGCCAGATCATTTCTACCGGCCCAAAACGGTAGCCGCTCCTTTTTACTACGTAACGAAAAGACAGATAAAATGGCTAACCCGACGACACCTCCGATTACGGTCGATGCAACGATGGGAAGCCCGGAAAACTGCACGATAAAAGGGACAAAAGAACTAACCCCTAGACCGATCAGCATCGACAAGCCAATTAAACTATACGTAGTACGGACTGCTTGCAGACGAACAGCAATACCACAGCCGAGAAAAAATTGGGCGCCAATCAGCAGGACTAACAGCACCATCATTTCGTTGATCGATAATACTTCCGGGCCTGCTCGGGCGTGTAGGCAAAAAAGGAAGGATTGTACTGGCGGAACGTAGCCAGTACGTCCCGATGATTAGCCGATGTTAGCCGAAGTAGTTCCAGCGTGCCCTTTTTCACCCAAAACGTAAACGTTGCCCGTCGTAGCGCAGTATCAGGCATTGTCATGTCCAGCAATTGCACCGATTGCCCAAGGTGATAATACAGAACGCTGGGGTATAACCAGGCATATCCATCCGAAGCACCAATTCGATACGCCTTCCGAATCAGGTATCGCTGGGGTGGAATCAAAAAATAATCCGTTGGTTTACAATGCTGTTTAATCAGCGTTACGTACTGATACGCCTTTCCGTAGCCCGCCCGCTCCCGACTTTGCCGATCCAGCTTCGCACCAAGGTTCTGGCGTTGCTGGTAAAAGCGCTGCACCGTGCCCTGCATCCAGTCCTGATTTCTGGGCAGAGCCAGTAAGGATAGGATAATTAGACAACTCAATAGACCTATCAGGACTTGTTTCGCCCACCGACGCTTGTTCAGCCAGTCAGCCATTACTTGCTCATTAATTTATCAATTTCGGCCGCCAAGGCATGGTCTTTATCCGTCACTTTGTTGCCCGCATCGTGGGTCGACAATTTGATAACGACCTCATTATACACATTGGACCACCACGGATGGTGATCCATTTTTTCGGCTATAAGCGCTACGCGGGTCATAAACGCAAAGGCTTCTGAAAAGTCGGCAAACGAAAATGTACGAATGAGCTGGTTATCCTGTTCCTCCCACATGGTTTTTGGATGTTTGGTTTTGGGTTTATAGTTTGTAATACGGTCTGTATTGAGTGCTGAGATTGTCATAGACAGCATCCTGCTGTCGAAGCCGTAGGCTAAGTTATAACTTCTTAATTAGCCACTGGCGTGGCTTCGACAGCAAGATGCTGTCGATAACACCTCGTCACTCAATACGTATAGCCGAGTGGCGGCCGACTGAACTATAAACCATAGACAATAAACTAAAACGCCCTACCCGAGTTTTGGTTCGACCCAAAGGGCGGTAAAACAGACTAGCAAAATAACCAGCCAGACCCAATCAGGCAACGTAACAGTAGCCAACCGTGGTGTACTATCTACCCGCAATTGGTCGGCGGCATGAGCCGCCGTATAGCGCTGAACCAGAATGCTTTTTGCTACGGTAGAAAAGCCGGTTTTCTCAGCATAAACAGCCAAAGAATCCTGAGCAGGAACCCAACCAGCCGAATTGACCCGCCACTTCCCGACGGCCGATAACGCATTGATTGGCGAATAAGTCAGCTGAATGGTATCCTTATCAACCGTCAATGCAGCCGAACGAGTTGCTACGTTATTCACGACGATCTGCTCCCGAATTCCTGCCAGAACGGGTGCCTCAATCTGGCTATTCGTCGACGCGGCAGGTTGAAGCTGAGCAATCATAGCATTCCAGAATCGGTTATATGCCAGACTATCGCCACTTAATTTTAATGGAAATGTTTCGTTCAACAGACTCACGCCTATTTTTCCCGTACTACGCTGAATGGCCGCCGGATATCCCGGAATTATTGTTTGTGCGGCATTGGCGGCAAACGAATAGGGTAACGCCTGAAGACCCGTATTGGTCCCGACAGAGATTAATGCCTCATTCGAGATTTTGCGCACCTGCCAGCGACTCCCCAATGCCTGATTGATCAATCGGCAGTCGGTTTCGGGATTACTCAGATTGATGAACAAAACCGCTTTCCCATCAGCTATCGCCCGTTTAACGGCTACGTTGCCTGCATTCGACGGATCTGTAATGATGATATCCGGTTTAGCAGTCGCCTTATTGATCGTCAGCTTATTACTGATGTCCCTGGATAATGTAGTGACCATCTGAACCGAATTCCCGTTTTTCCCCAGCCAGTCGGCCAAGGTTTTACTTTCGAAATCGGGCGTACTCAGAATAAACTGATACGTTAACGGTTTTAACGAACGGGCAAAAAACCGAACCGTATCCAGGGGCGTCCGATCCAGTACTAATTCCGTTTCAGTACGTCCTACCGTAAATACAGGAAATTTCAAATTGAACGTAGCAACCCCTTCAGCCAAGTCGAGGCTGTCCAGCACACGCCCGGCATAGGCCAGCTTGATACGTTGTTTTTTCGACGATTGAAGGGTGCCGGTCACCTGCTGTATCTCTCCCTTTTGAACAATTCCTTTCCAGCGAATCGCCTGAAGCTGGTCGGTCGCATAGTAGGGAATCCAGCGAATCGCCTGCCGACTCAGCCCACTCAGGAACTCGGGCTGAAACTCTTGCCCCAATACCGTCACGGAATCAAACCGGTTGCCATCAAATGTTCGGGCTGTGACCACCGCTTTTAGCTTCAGGCTGTCACTGAATTTCTGGCGAACATCACTTGGAACGTCGTCGCTAACCAGCAGCGCGTGGGACGTATCGCTCGTTACGTTCCATACAGGACGTAGCGTGTAGGTGAGCAACGAAAGCCAAAGCAGTCCGTTGAGTACCAGACGTAGCGCTTTACGTTGGCCCGATAATGCCTCATTACGTAAGATGAGCCACATCTGAACAGCAAGCATCAGAAACAGGCCAACAATCAGTAACCAGCTGAGCGTATCGGTTCGGTCGAATTGAAAAGAAATCATTGCAGGTGTCGCCAGAAAGACCGTTCGAGTTTGCGTTCACTGATATAGGAGCGATTCGTTTGCTGCGAAGCACCCGCCAGCTCATAAAGCTTCGTTTTTAGCTGACTCTTCTCTGAATCAGCTAACGATTTACCGGCAGCCAGCTTCTGCAATCCAGTCAATACCGACCAATTGGCCAGCCCACTGTTCATAATCCGATCGGTCAGCATGGTGCCCAATTCCTGAACCGTTCGACGTTGATTGGCATTGAGTTTGTCCAGTTCCAGAAAACCCAACACATCACCAACCAGCGATTCGATTCGGATTTGGTCATAGACCCGCTGCTGATTACCGCTGGCATTTACATTTTTCAGTTCACCCGTCAGTCGCAGTTCCTGTTCTTTGATCGGTGGAGGGTCGAAACCGGTTTTTTTCACAAAAGACCGAGCTTTCTGCTGCGAGAGTTTCAGGTATTCCAGAGCTTTCTTCTCGTAGGGCAACGCTTTTTCGGGTTCATACAACCGCAGATGCAGCTCAGACTCCCACATTTGTTCCAGCGCCATTTTCAGAAGACTACGTGTCGACTGCTCATGGAACGTATTAACCTCCGCATCATCGTGCGAGTGAACGTATTGCTCCATCAACGCAGCCAGCGGGTCTTTACCTTCATCGTTTCCGCTACCTCCGCCACCGCCATGATTATGGCCATCATCGGCAGAATGGGCCGGTGGTGCAGGCGTAGCGGGCGTCAACCCCTCTTCGCCGTCGTCGTGCTTGTGCATATAAGCCTGGATGGTAGCCATACCGGCCACGACTGCCCCATCCGCATTGGTAGGAATGGGAGGAGCGCCACCACCGCCGATTGATTTTTCAAATTCTTCGCCCAGAAATTGTCCGTAACGTAACCGAAGTGCTTTCTGATCGAAGCCAATTTCATTGGATGTGCTCTTAAACGCCCGATCGGCAATCTTTTTCCGCCGGGCGATCAGCTTTTCTGTGTCGATAATAATCTGGCGCTGGCTTCTGAAATAGTCCGGCATAATATTGACGGCCATGGTTGCCAGCTCACCATCTTCCTGTTTGGTCGTGTCCTTATATACCAGAAAATACGTGTCAGACTTCGAAAAATTGGGTTCGGGCTGACGATTATCAAACGCGGCCCAGTAATAATAGAGCTCATCCCCCGGTGCGAAATTCAACGCTTTCAGGTCAATTTGCTTCGTCAGTTTCGATTCCTTGAAGTTGGACTTGTCCAGGGGCATTTTCACCTCGCGGAACTTCACGTTTTCACCCGATCCACGAGCTACGGTCGCTACAATGAACGCCTGCGTTACGTTGAAATCATCGGATATGGTGGCCGTTATGCCGATATTTTTGGGGTCTTTCAGGAAATGATACTTGTAAAGTTCTTTCGACTCCGGAACAATTTTAGGAGCCAAATCGGGCAGGGCTTCCAGCCGATAGTAATCTGACTGATAAACCAGCGAGTCGCGGCCATTGAAACCCGACCAATACGCTTTAATGGCATACAGCCCCGAGTTGACCAGCCGATCCTGATACACAAACGTATTGCCCGAAGGCTTGAATGGCACCTCAACACCCTTGTTACTAACCAAACGAACCGACAGCTTTTGGTTGTGACTGAACATCAGCCGCCAGTTCAGAACAGACCCATTGATGGTCGATGCGTTCAGATCCGACGAGGAACGTACTGGTAATTGCGTGTAGGCTGGCGGCTGAATACGCAGCTCAGCAGACTGGAATGTTGGCGCCGTCGGTTTTTCGGACGTAACGGCAACCCCTGCTTCCCGTTGTGGGATAGGCGAAGTCAGCGTTGACCGCTGCAACAGCGGGTAGCCAACGTGAATACCTACGGCCAGCAGCAAGACCAACCCATATACCCACAATTGCGAAAAAACCACCGTCGGAATTTTAGCCTCACGAATTCGTTCGTTCAGCCGTTCCAACTGGAGCTGTTCGGCTATATTCAGTTGATCTTTGTCCAACAACGGTAGGCTATATTCAGCATCGCCAACGGTCTGATGAATCAACCGAATGGCCTGGGGTTTCTTGTTCTCATACAATCTGCCCAGGAAAACGCCGGCTACCACCCCCAACAATCCGGCCAGGCACGATAACAGGAGCGAATTCGTAAAAGTAGCCGTCAGCATATAGGCCGAAACAGCCAGCACAACGCACCGCAGTAAAGCGTTGGCATACAGCTGATTGCTGACTGACGATAGAATTTGCTTTGGATTCGTCATGCGTTTTTGGTTAATGCGATCCACCGTTCCGTTAGTATAAGAACGATGAAAAGCAGTAATAAAGCGTTATGCACCAGCGTTTGTGGCTTTTTATCTGATCGATTTGATACCACAAAAAGATTTTTCAACTCCTGTTGACTCAGCACTGCTGCGTCAGGCTGCAATTCATAATACTGAACCAGTTGTTCGCCCAGCCATTCCGGCAATTGCCCGGACGCAACCAAATCGTTAGTCTGTGGCGTAAACGGTCGTTCGCTGTACTGCATATTACTAGTTGTCGGATAGCCAAGCGTCCCCGAAATCATATATAAGGTTGACGCAGCAGGCCTGACAACCGGCTGATCCGTAAACACCCAATCGTAGACCGTTGCCTGTGAACGCTCACGATCAACGGCCAAATCCAGATCATAAACGTCGCTCAGGGCGGCCAGGGCAGCCCTTACGGTTTGCTGTTCGCGTTCGTTACGATAATCCAGTAAAACACGTAACGGTCCCGTATGAGCCGGAGCCGGATTAAATCGAACGGCAGGATCTAAAACTGTGCTACTGGTCAGTTTACCCGATCCATTTACAAACAGCTTTTGCCCAGCTTTTGTCGATAGATAAGACCGTGGCTTAGCCACCGAATCAGGCAACGTGTGCAGGGTATGTTGGCTAGGTACATAAATCGCCGGAACCGTAGCGAGTTTGTCGTTATTCAGGACATATACATGTATTGGTGTATCTTCCTGGCGTATCTTATCAATGGCAGCCTGGAGAAACAGCGGGCTAAACTGCTTTTTTTCTGGTAGCTGGTCTGGCTTGTCAATTGGCTCTACGGTTTCATTGATCCAATATAGTTTTTCTCCCCGCTTCGCGGCTTCTTCCAGTTCAAAGCGAAAATTGCTCAGAACCAGGGCGTCGGGCTGAACCAGATGAAGCGGGCGGATATCGGCTTTACTGCCCAGTTTTGGAATAACCAGTTGGCTCAGCAACACTGCCAGCAACAAGATCAGTAGGCAACGTAGCAACAGTAGCAGAACATTATCCAGTTTCAAGCCGCGCTGCTGTTGCTGATTCTTCTCAACGAGCCATTGCGTAGCGGCCCACGCCAGCGGTTTACCTTTTTTCTGATGCCAGAAATGAATCACGACCGGAATAGCGACGGCCAATGCTCCCCACAAAAAGTACGGTTGTAAGAATGTCATTTAGAATCTCTTTCCGGTCAGAAAACCACTTAAAACTTGCCCAATTGGATCGCTCAACCGAACCCGAATGAGCCGAACATGCGGAATACGTAACGCTTCATCCAGCTTTGCCAGATAATCAGTTGCCGCCTGCCGAACGGTATCCCGCACGGCATCGGCCTGTAGCTCGATTTCACGGCCGGTTTCCAGATCCCGAAACAGATAGAAGCCGTTCAGATTGAAATCAATCTCCTGATCGCCCAGAATCTGAAAAATAACAATCTCCCGGCGCGGACCCGCCACGCTCTGAATCAGCGTCAACCATTCATCATTCACTTGTAAAAAGTCCGACGCTATGATCAGCAACTCCGACTGTTTGCGGCTAAACTCAGGAAAGACCGGCTGTTTAATAATCCACTGCCCCGCAGCTGCCAGGCTTTCCAGGGTTCCTACTATTTTTAGGAAGGACTGCTTTCCGGTTCCGACCAGTGTTTGCACATCGCCGTTTTGCAGGCCGTACAAACTCTGCTGGTCGTTCTGTCGATAGCCCAGATAAGCCAGGGAAGCCAGCAGAATTTTCGCATAGTTCAATCGACTGACGCTCGCTTCTTCGTAATTCATCGAGCCCGACAGATCGATCAGAAACCGAATCTGCTGATTACTTTCTGTGGCCGACTCCCGAACCAGATAGTGGCCGCTACGGGCAAACAATTTCCAGTCGATCCGTTTCGGATCATCACCAGGCTCATAATGGCGATATTGTTCAAATTCCGTTCCTATCCCCGACCGGCGACTGGCCTGGATACCCAGCATGACCTCGTCGCTAACTAGTTTACTGGCCAGTTGGAGGTTATTGAGCCGAATGAGTTCAGACGTTAGCATAATTCGTTAGCTGCCAGTACGTTGCTACGTACTAAAAAACAATACCGTACGACTCCTTTCAGCATGATTACTTAACGCTGGCAATCAGCTCCTTAATGACCGTATCGGTCGTGATGCCTTCTGCATCGGCCCGGAAGTTTAGCGCAATCCGGTGTCTCAGTACCGGATAAGCCAGCGTCTGAATATCTTCCGGAATTACGGAAAAACGTTCATTGAGTACAGCCCTTGCTTTTGCACACAACACCAGTGCCTGACCGGCGCGCGGGCCGGCTCCCCAGTCGCACCATTGTTTTACGTAAGCCACGGGCGTATCCTGCGGCCGTGTAGCCCGAACCAGACGATTGATGTAAGCAATCAACTCATCGCTTATATGAACCTGGCGCGTCAGGGTTTGAAGATTAAGAATGTCTTCGTCAGACAAAACAGTCGATAATACGGGGCGCTTGGTTCCCGTCGTACTTTTCAGTACGTCCAGCTCCTCCCTTTCTGAGGGGTAACTTAATTTGATGTACAACAGGAACCGGTCGAGCTGCGCTTCGGGGAGTGGATACGTACCAGCCTGTTCGATCGGGTTCTGGGTAGCAATAATCAGGAATGGCCGGGGTAAGGCATAGTCATTGCCGCCATACGTAACCTTATATTCCTGCATAGCCTCCAGCAGAGCTGCCTGGGTTTTGGGTGGAGTCCGGTTAATTTCGTCGGCCAGCACGACGTTCGCGAAGATAGGGCCCTTGTTAAACTGGAAAAACTTCTTTCCCGTTTCGTGGTCCTCTTCCAGAATTTCCGTGCCAACGATATCGCCAGGCATCAAGTCGGGCGTAAACTGAATACGCTTGAACTTCATGGCCAGCGCATCAGCCATTGTTTTCACCATCAGCGTCTTAGCCAGACCCGGAACACCTTCCAGCAGGCAGTGACCACCTGCCAGCAACGAAATCAGCACCTCGCTGATGACTTCCTGTTGACCAATAATAACTTTGCCGATTTCATTTCGAAGCTGTGGCAATCTGGCCACCAGCGTTTTGTAGTGGTTTAAGTCTGTTGATTCCAATTTTCTGTCTCAGGTTGTATAGAGGTCAATTGATGAAGAATAGGTGAAGAATGTATGATATAAGATGTATGCTGTAGAATTCTATATCATACATTTTGTATTACGTTGTCAATGCATAGGTCACTATGTTTACACCAAACTTGGTATTGTCTTCAGCCAAAAATCGCTTATTACGAAAATCGTAATCCCATTCGCAGCCGTAATCCTTATTGCTATACAAAACGCCTATCCGGCCATTGATGGTAATGGCCTTCAGGTAGTCATGTACCAGGTCATCGCCCCAGCCATTCAGTTCAAACGACGTAGTAGGTGGCCCTTCTTCAAACTTAAAAAAACAGGTGTAGATCGGGTGATTATTCGGAATTTTCTGCAGGGCCTTCGGGCCGAACGTCCGGGCCATCTCCTGCTCGAACGACCGCGCAAACAGGGCATCGATATCGTGATTGCAATCATCAACAAACACGAACCCGCCATTCTGAACGTAGCGTTTGAAATGATCGCGCTCCTGCGTAGAAAACTCGACCAGTTTGTGTCCACTCATATAGCAGAATGGACTCTTAAAAATATCGGGGCTGCTCAACTGCACCACCTTTTCTTTCTGGTCGACCGGAATCGTCGTATACTCAACCAATGAATGCAGAATATTGGATGGCATCCGTTGATCAGTATCCCAGTCACCAGAGGTGTATTGAATTCGAGTGAAAATAAACGGTTTCAAAGAGGTTCGTCGAGAAGTGTTGATTAAAGCACTGATCAATCGTGTTCACCCAGGGTGTCTTTAAATTGACCAGTGCTGATTACTAATACTTTGGGAAACTCTATTTGCTTTAAAACATTAAAATCTTTATCATGACTTACAATAAAATCAGCGTTTGAAGCAATGGCACAATCGACAAATTTATTGTCATCTTCATCGTTCAGCAGATTAAACTTGTAGTATGTAGTAACTAGCTGAATATTGGGTAGGTTTTCGACAACCGCTAATACGCTCTCACTAGCTACTGTTCCCATCTGTTGTTCAATAATCTCAGCATATTCCGAAAGAATATCCGTTGTTACACACAGTGTAAAGCGCTGATTCAACAAAGCCTCAAAGATCCAGTGCAATCGAGAGCGATCTGAAATACAAACCAACAAAACGTTGGTATCCAGAACCGTCTTCACTTCTCTTTACTATTTTTCCGCATTTTCGTTTCCAGTAACCGATCAACATCCTCATCTGTCCATCCTTTCTGATCCCAGGCTGCATTTGCCTGTTCAACAGCTCTTTTCGCAAAAAATTCAGCCAGAATTTTTTTAACTTCCAGCAATTCAGTTTCCTCCAACTGATGGGAAAAGGTCTTCAAAAGCTCTAGTTGAAGATTAGTCAATGGTTTTCTTACGACAGTTTCCATACGTTGACAGGATTTTATTCTTACCTGAATTTACGAAAAGGCACAGAATATCGGCTACTTTTTACACAGCGTCGGATAAACTGGTAAAGGTAAACTCCCGTATTTTCATGGGCGGAATCAGATAGTTTTGATCCGATTCGGTACTCACGACACGCTCAGGTTTCCCCAACGATTCCAGGTTGTTCAGCATAATGATCGGACTTTCGTTAAACCGAAAGTTCTTGACGGCATGCTTGATTTTGCCATTCTCAATATAGAACGTACCATCACGGGTAAGGCCGGTCAGCAGGATTGTCTGCGGATCAACCTCCCGAATGTACCAGAGCTTAGTCACCAGTATACCGCGTTGGGTCGTTCTGATCATCTCTTCCAGCGACGTATTGCCACCTTCCACAATCATATTACTACCATAAGGTACCGGCTGTTTGCCCTGTTTTTTTGCCCAATAGCGCGAATAGGCCAGGTTTTTCACGACGCCCTTTTCAATCCACATCCGTTTGCTCTGAGCCTGACCATCGCCCGACCAGGGCGACGACGGCAACTCAGGATTGGTTGGGTCTGAATAAATCGTAATACGCTCATCGACAATCTTATCGCCCAACCGCGACTTTCCGCCTGCCTTACTGAAATAAGAACGTCCTTCGTCGGCCGAACGGGCATCCACATTCCAGAAGATATTTTCCAGGAGAACGGCGGCAGCCGTTGGTTCCAGAATGACGGTGTATTTACCAGGTTCCAGCGCTCTCGCTTCGGCCGATCCAAGGCATTTTTGAATGGCGATTTTGGTAGCCCCTACCGTATCAAGCTTTGAAAAATCGCTGTAACCGCGTGCTACGTATCCCGAGCCCTTGCCGTTGTCGGTACGTACCGTCAGCGAAAAATTGACATTCGTACTCGGATAATAAGCAAATGCCCCTTTCGAATTCATCATGGCTCTGTAGCCACGATAATCCTGTAAAAAGCCAGCGCCCTGCAATTTTGACGCGTTACCCGCAATCAATTGCAAACTTTGCGCAACGGCTTCGGCCCGATTGGAAGGTGTTATTTTAGCCGTCGACTCAAAGAAACCATTGCTTTTTACGTATTGCTGAAGCCCTAACAGCTCAACGTACTCCGGATTTTCAGGAGCCAGCTGAGCGAGCTCCTCCGCCCGGCGGACTACTTTCTCCAACGAGGCATCGTCAAACTCATCAATCGTTGCAACGCCAACCTTTTTCCCGAACGCAGACCGAACCGCTAGATTTTTATTAATTATCGAGCCGCTGGTGGATACAGTATTACGGGCATATCGAATATTTCCTCGCTCCTCGCCAAGAATATTCACTTCACACTCATCTGCCTTAGAGTAACTTAATACTTTCTGCATCAGAGCTTTTGCCTCAGATTCAGACAAAATAATTGCCATTTCTTAAAAGTTATCAGTTTACAGTTTTCAACGCACTATAATGACGCCTGACCATTGGCACGTCCGGGATGTAAAAGTCAAATGCGTAACCTGTATACCGAAATTATATACCATTTTAAATTTTCCGCGCTGTATTGATCACGTTGACACCGTTGATACGGGCCGTCGAACTACCATGCGACACAGCGCTCGATTGCGATGGCTGACCTTTTCCGTCAAAGAATGATCCGCCCAGACGGTAATCCCGATCATCACAAACTTTCACACAGGAATTCCAAAACTCCTGTGTATTCGATTGGTACGATACGTCCCGGAGCATTCCGGCGATCTGACCGTCTTTGATTTCGTAGAACAACTGACCACCAAACTGGAAGTTATACCGCTGCTGGTCGATCGAGAACGAACCATCACCAATGATATAAATACCCCGTTTAACGTCCTTGATCATCTCGTCGACCGACAATTTCTCTTTGCCCGGTGCCAGCGATACGTTTGCCATACGCTGGAACTGAACAGATCCCCAACTATCGGCATAGCAGCAGCCCTGCGATTCTTTTTCGCCAATGATATGAGCCTGATCGCGAATGGCCTGATAATTCACCAACACACCATCTTTCACCAGATCCCATTGCTTGGTTTTTACGCCCTCATCGTCCCAACCGACCGCCCCTAACGAGCCTGGCTGAATTTTATCGGCAATGAAGTTAACCTGCTTGCTACCGTAGTTAAAGTTTTTGGATTGCCACTTGTCCAACGTAGCAAATGACGTACCGGCAAAGTTGGCTTCATAACCCAACACACGATCTAGTTCGAGCGGGTGCCCAACCGATTCGTGGATGGTAAGCCAGGTATGCGACGGGTCAAGAATCAGATCGTATTTGCCTGCTTCTACCGATTTGGCGGCTACTTTCTGTTTGGCCTGCTTGGCTGCCGCCGTTACGTCTTCCAGCATATCGTAACCCATATTGTAACGAGTGGTGATACCTGTAATCTTATCTTTTGGATTGGTTTGCAGGTAATCGTAACTCATTCCCATTGGTGCACTCAGCGAATTCCGGGTCTGGAAAACGCCCGTCTGCCGATCAATAGCCGTTACGGTAAAGTTGGGCCAGATCCGATGAATATCCTGATCGATGTACGAGCCATCGGTTGAAGCAAAATACTTCTGCTCATTAACCATGAACAGCACCGAGTTCACGAAGTTAGCACCATTAGCCATAGCAGCTCCATTAACCGCCATCAGCAGATCAACCTTCTCTTTGACGGGTACCTCGAAACCATTTTTCTGAATCGGAGCCTTCCAGCTAACTTCACCGAATCCTTTCTGAGGAGCCAATTGCACCGGCTCTTTCTGAATCTTTGAATTCGCTTTAGCGATAGCCACAGCAGTTTCGGCAGCTTTGGCAGTATCGCTCTCGTTTTTAGCATCTACGATAGCGGCAAAACCCCAGCAACCGTTGGCAATGACCCGAACACCTACCCCAAACGATTCGGTGTTGACGATGTTCTGCACCCGATCTTCACGAGTGATCACAAACTGATTCAGATAGCGGCCAATTCGAACATCGGCATACGTAGCACCTTTCGCCTTGGCGGCATTCAGAGCCGCATCGGCCAGTCGTTTTTTGACGGCTACGTCTAAACCGGGTTCTAAAAGGGCTTCAGGGCTAACAGACCGGCCCAATCCTGAAATAGACGGGAGCATAAGGGTCCCTGCTCCCAATCCTGTCAACTGAATAAAATCTCGGCGATTCAAGAGTTGTTCCTCCTATAGGTTAAATTAGAGTAAGCGTTAAACCGCTCTTCTCTGGTAAGTGAGCACGATTTCTGCCCTAAAATTTAGAATTTAAAGGCAGAATTCCACCTAAAAACCAATGTTTATTACGGGATTATTAATAAAAACTAACTAGTTATTTGTTTTTCAATAAAATACAATTTCTTACTATTTAGTAGAATTAATCGAATTAGGTAGTGGAAACAGACAAAATGGGGTTCCAGTAGCGACTAACCGGGGGCTTCTCCCCTGGTCCATTAAATGGCATCCGACAGACTGGTGAATGTAAAGTCGCGGACTTTCAGAGGAGGAATCATGTTACCACCAATTCGCATGGCAGCTCCCATTGCTTCTACGTTATTGAGCATGATAACCGGACTCTCATTAAATCGGAAGTTCTTGATCGGAAATTTAATCTGCCCATTTTCAATATAAAACGTACCGTCGCGGGTAAGTCCGGTTTGTAATAACGTTTGTGGATCAACCATGCGAACGTACCACAAACGCGTCACCAGAATACCCTTATTTGTGTTTTTGATCATCTCAGCCAATGATTCACTACCGCCTTGCATGACAATGGCTAACGGAGGTGGAATTCCCTTGATGCCCTTCTTATCGGCCCAGAACCGCGATGAACTCATGTTTTTAACCACGCCTTTCTCGATCCACATGACTTTTTCCTGAGGACGGGCATCGCCCAGGGCAGAGCCATTCAGAACACCACCTGCCCGGTAACGACTTCCTCCCTCCCCCGAAAATGGAGCCGTGGGGACATCAGGATTCGTGGGGTCGGAATAAATCGTGACGCGCTCATCGAACAGTTTTTCGCCCAACCGTGTACCACCTCCCTTTTTAGTCAGGAAATTACGCCCCTCATCGGCGCTACGGGTATCCATGCTACCCACCATACCCTGCATCAGATTACTGACGGCCGTTGGTTCGAGTATGACGGTATATTTGCCGGGTTCCAGCGCACGGGCATTTTTCGACGCCAGCGCTTTCTGTATGGCGACCTCCGTTGTGCTTTTGGTATCGAGTTTCGCTACGTCGTTGAAGTCGCGCGTTACGTAGCCCGAACCGGTCGCATCAGCCGTTCGTGCTGTTACGGAGAACTGTACTGATGTTGTTTTATTGTACCCGAACAAACCAGCACTATTGGCAATGGCGGTAAATCCGGCCGAATCATCCAGGAATCCGGCAGCCGTAAGGTTCTTTTTCACGCAGGGATCAATACTGTTATAAGCAGCCTGCGCCCGAAACATGGAGTCTATCCTGGCCGTACTCTCCGAAAAGGTGGGTGTCTCCATGTAGTTCTGCGGGCCAAGCATTTTCATATATTCCGGGTCTTCGGGAGCCAATCGGGCTATTTCCTCTGACCGGCGAACGGTTCGCTCAATGGCTGCGTCGCTGAATTCGTTGAGCGTAGCGGTACCGGCTTTTTTGCCGTATACGGACGTAATGGACAGACTCAGATTGTCGGATTCTCCTCCCGTCGATACTTCGTTGAGCGCATATCGTATATTCCCGGATTTATAGCCGCCAAGACTTACACTCATTTCGTCAGCTTTGGAAAAAGCTAATACTTTATCCAGGATTTTCTTTGCTTCTTCCTTTGAGATGATAGCCATAAATAGGATGGTTGTTTATGGTTTCCTGTTCATCGTGTACTGGTTCTGGAAAGCCGAATCAACAATGCTGCCGATCAATCATCCAGTAACGATAGACCAAAAACTAATTCTAGATTTTTCGGGATGTATTCAGGACATTAACACCGTTAATACGTGCGGTAGCGCTGCCGTGGGAAACAGCATTGGACTGAGGTGGCTGGCCTTTTCCGTCGAAGAATGCGCCCCCTAACCGATAATCGCGCTCATCACAGACTTTCACGCAGGAATTCCAGAACTCCTGGGTATTCGATTGGTACGCTACGTCCCGAAGCATGCCTACAATTTTCCCATCTTTGATTTCGTAGAAAAGCTGGCCCCCAAACTGAAAGTTATACCGCTGCTGATCGATCGAATACGATCCATCACCAATAATATAAATGCCTTTTTTGACATCCCGGATCATCTCGTCAACCGAGAGTGGTTCCTTTCCAGGCGCTAAATTGATATTAGCCATCCGTTGAAACTGAACAGTTTCCCAGTTATCGGCGTAGCAACAACCATGCGATTCAGCTTCGCCCAATACGTTTACCTGATCGCGGATGGCCTGATAGTTCACCAGTATGCCATCTTTAATAATATCCCAGCGTTTGGTTTTAACGCCTTCATCATCCCAGCCAACAGCCGCTAATGAACCCGTCTGCGTTTTGTCGGCGAAGAAATTGACGATAGGGCTTCCATAGTTGAATTTTCTGGATTGCCACTTATCCAGCGTAGCGAACGACGTACCGGCAAAGTTGGCTTCATAGCCCAGTACGCGGTCTAGTTCCGTGGCGTGCCCAACGGACTCATGGATGGTAAGCCAGGTATGCGATGGATCGAGAATCAGATCATACTTACCGGCTTCGACGGATTTGGCCGTAATTTTCTGTTTAGCCTGTTTTGCGGCAGCCGTTACGTCCTCCAGCATATCGTAGCCCATGTTATACAGCGTCGTTACGCCGGTGAGCTTATCCTTCGGATTGGTTTGCAGGTAATCGTAACTCAAACCCATCGGTGCGCTCAGTGCGTTACGGGTCTGAAACGTTCCGGTTTGCTTATCGATAGCTGTAACGGTGAAATTAGGCCAGATCCTGTGGATGTCCTGATCGATATACGAACCATCGGTCGAGGCAAAGTATTTCTGTTCGTTGACCATGAACAGCACCGAGTTCACGAAGTTGGCGCCATTATCAAGGGCAGCGCCATTGACCGATAACAGTAGATCAACTTTCTCTTTAACCGGAATCTCAAAGGCATTTTTTTGAAGGGGTGTTTTCCAGCTGACCTCACCAAATCCTTTCTGGGGCGCCAGTTCAACAGGCTTTTTCAGCAATTTAGCATGGGCCTTTGCCAGCGAAACCGCCTGCTCGGCCGTTTTCGCTACGTCGGTTTCGCTCTGCGTGTCACCAATGGCGGCAAAACCCCAGCAACCGTCGGCAATGACCCGAACACCCACGCCAAACGACTCAGTATTGAGAATGTTCTGGACTCGCCTTTCGCGCGTCATTACAAATTGGTTAAGATAACGACCGATACGCACATCGGTATACGTAGCGCCTTTCGACCTGGCAGCGTTCAGAGCCGCATCAGCCAACCGTTTTTTGATGGCCACATCTAAACCCGGCTCCATGAGTTCATCTGGCGTAACAGCGCGGCCAACAATGGGTATACCGGTTATCAGGGCCCCGGTTCCCAATCCTGTCAACTGAATAAAATCTCGACGATTCAAGGGGGTATCCTCCTATTTTAGTTTGAGTGAAGTGTAATCGTAAAAAGCAGTTCAGCTTACAACACAGAAAATATATCGACTAAAATCACTATAAATATCAGAATTTAAATTTATTATTTTTAATTAAATAAGAATTATATTTTGAAATAAACCAAAAAACAATAAAATACTTCATAAATACCATTTTAACTTTCAGAAATGATTGTTTGGGGGAGATAGATCTATAACTGCAGTAGGGAACCGAAACCTTATCTATGACTGGCTACGGCAACAGTCGCCCTTGCCTGGCTGTTAGAAAGAAAAAGACTAGCCAAAAGCTTATCGCTAAGCTCATAGGTATAGTATAGCTGACTGGCCTGGTTTTCACTACGTTAACCAAACCCCGCTAAAACCACAAATTATTAACAATCAATGTTTTATAAAGAATAAACTACTCAGGCTGAGATGATTCGCGTTTTTGCCAGTGATAAGCCACTATTGAATTCCGCCAAAAATATTTCTCAGCAGTGGTGGGGCCTTTAGACAGGAAGTAGTCACGAACAAGTCCCAGACCAACACCAAACGGTTTCCATTGATCACTGTTCGGCCAATCGCTGCCGTACAGCAATCGATCTTCGCCAAATTGCTCAAAAATCTCGTCTAACCGGGATCGGTAAAAGTTAAGCGAGGTCGGGATCGTTCCGTCAACCCGACGTAAAACTTCAGAAACCTTTACGAAGACCTGGAGCCGTTTTCCTAATTCTTTTAGAACGGTTTCGTATCGACTCTGGTCTGCTTTAGCCGTTGGTATGGTCATTTGTGGCAGATGATCGACAATTACCTTTAAAGCTGGTACCTGGTCAGTTAACCGGAGAACGGCAGCCAGCAAGTCAGGGTTAGGATTAGCAGTATCCAGTACTAATCCTGCCTGTGCCAAATACCTGAGATCGTCTACAAACTGCGGGTTTGACAGCTGGGCAGAGAGGTTCCTTCCCCAAAGATTGCCGTACCGGATACCTCTAAACAGCGGGTTTCGCTTCAACCGATCAAGGTGCGGCCGAAAGTCAGGTGTTCCAGGCTCCAGATTTCCTATCATTCCAACAATCATCGGATCGTTAGCTGCTACGTCCAGCACCCACTGGTTATCGTCGACCCAGGGACTTGCCTCTACCACAATTGCGCCCACAATGCCGTGAGGCTTAGCAATCATTCTATACCGTTCAGGAAGGGCCGGTTGGTATAACTCACCATCCTTGGGCGTTGGCCACGGCACGCCTTGCTTACGTGTCGTATCGAATAAGTGAATGTGGGTGTCAATTATTGGAAAGGCTGCATTCGGCTGAGTGGTCAGCATAGGAAATAACGCCGTCGCGCTGGCCGTTGCGGCAAGAAAATCTCTGCGATTCATAACTCTGAAACTACCCTTTTTAGCATAGAAATGGTGTCTAATGCCAAAGATTGCGCGTAGTAAGGTTTACTTATAGGGAGCTCCCTGCTACTCAATTCTTGAAACGGAAATGGTTTCTAAAATCAGGCAAGCTGAAAAATCAGCTTACGTATTTCTCTTTTAAACTTTCCAACTGGCAATAATGTGTACGGGAGGTCTGGAGAATCCACTACAGTGTAATTAGTTAGCTATATCCTTACAGGCAGGCTACGCACATGCCCTTTCCAGTGTTGAAGTCTAATAAGCCTATTCACGAGTATAAGTCCAATTAGCGTTAGCTTGCAGATATTAATAGGCCACAATGTCACCATTAGGACGGATGGTCAATTCATCCTCAAAATCAATAATCACTACGCTAACATCGCGAACACCCGGGTTTTGTTGAACAAATCGATGCATAGCCATTTCCTGGCTACTATTTAGATAAGCCTTCCTCACAGGCTTTGGAGAGATCGAACCATAGCCTGTGATAATGACCAGCGTGTTGATTGCCATAAAGTACTAACTGATTAAAACATGAAGAATTCTTTTAATGATCTTTAGGTGCAGGCAAATACTTGCTACGTTTATCAAGGTTGTGAACGTAACGAATAAGATAGCATGTAGGCAACGAACATTGTTTATTTCAGTTTAAGCAAAATGTATACATACTCGCCATTGTCTCGTCACGGACTATTTAGACTCCACTGACTTACCAGCTAATCTAGTGAGCATCGTAGTGCTTTCATTACAACTTGTTCTTGCTTGCCTGATTCCCACCAGACCGGGTTTAAAGTAGAACACAATTGGCATGAAAACGCTTTATTTATTTTCAAGACTAGTTTTCAAAAAGTCTTAATACGTTTATAATTAAATACCTTTCTAATCCTGCAATTATTTTAGACATTACCCCGTTCTCACTGTAACAGCTTTGCTGCATACGTACTTACCGGCAGTCAAATGTCGTTGGTTATGATCAACTACCCCGACAGCATATGGACTAAGCCACAATTGATTGATCATCTGGAGCAGTTGGCTTACTTCTTCAAATCCAGGGTCTTTCTCCCTTCAGTGCCCTTCACATTTCAGAACCAGATCGACTGGATTGAACTGATTAGAGGAGTAAGCGATTTGCTTCGGCAGACGGCTATGGCAGGAAATCGCATTTGTTTTACCGATGAGGTGAATGATCAGGATCAACAGCAGGATATAACTAGTTTGCTGGATAAGATGCGGCAGATGGCCTACGTCGTTAAATCAACGGCACTTGACCATGAGCAATTAACCATTATCTCTCCTACGTTCAATCAGGTTATTGGCGTTGGGTCAGGTTACTTTGCCAACGGCTTATACTTCGCCTGCCCCTATCCAAATGAAAGAGCTTTTTTCATTGGTAGGGATCGAGTTTACTTTTATCGTCACCTGATGCGTGCTTATCTGGAAGCCGGGCAATTCTTACTTTCAGAACAAATCTGATAACTGATTGAACTGCCATCAACTTATCAATATATTATCCGTCAACCAAGTACAGACCGTGGCTTTAAAGAATAATCTGAATATCAAACATTTCCGGCATTCAGGTGTTCATATACTAGTGGCCTTGCTACGTTTGCCATACTGATTAATTCGTCGACGCTTCACAACCAGCGGTCACGAACTTTCTACTTTGCTTAGTCACCTTTCGACTCCGTATTTCCCGGTACTTACCAATACTCAATTCATTCGGATACCTAAACCAGCTAATCGTATAGACCTGCCCTGCCAGTTCTATTTCGTGCAGACTATTAACCAACATCGTTAATTGGTACTCTAGCTATCCTCATGGAATTCCTGTTTACTGTAATGCTTTGTATGACGTTACCCCATACTGACAGCTTACGGAGTTAGCGTCTTTTGTAAAATAGATACTATACAGAGCAACACGTAGAGAGTCAACTGGCAAGTAACTATGCTTAGCGTAGAAAACCGTTTTAATTTATCATTAACCCAATAAAGCGATGCGAATCAACTTCAATGATCTCTTCACGGTGACTGATGCAGTCGTAATCCCGAAAGTGTTGATCAATATTATGAGTGTAATCCGGGGCGGCCCAGAATTACGTTTAGCCAAAGACACATGGACTATTAATGGTGTAGACCCTGTTAGCTGGCAGAACAAAGACTTAATTGTTGATATACGCAATGGCAGCCAGGGAAAGGAGTATTATATACTAGGTTTAGCTGTGGTCTGATTGCCGTGGCCCTATATATGCAGTTATTACTTTAAGAGGACAGTTACCTTGATCCTTTATCAACAGCATTCATCTTGTCATAAATCATTCGCTGAAACAAACTGCCTTTACTTGGCTTTGGCCTACCGTGAGCATATTCACTTGCGGTAGGCTTTCCATGTTGACAGTCTATTTTTGTTTAATTCGGTTTTTGTTCAGCGGGAAGTTTCAACTAAAGTTTGACATCCAATTATTGACAGATCTCTTTGATATTGGTCTGATCAGTTTTCATCTCGACACGACTATCCATCACAAACATAACGACCTTTGGCAAGCCCTGTTCGATGAAAATCACTAAAAAGCTTTATGCTACTAAATAATAAAATTTCATTATCATTCTTCATAAAGAATATACTTCGTCAGGCATTACTTATTTTCTTGTTTGCCAACCTTATTGTTCTACTCAAACTCTATAGTCCCTTGGTTTTGGTGATCCCAATCACCATTGCTGTTATACTTGGCACCTGCATTGCTTTGCTACTGGCATTTCGCACCAATCAAGCCTACGACCGCTGGTGGGAAGCCAGAACCGCCTGGGGTGCAATTGTCAACGACAGCCGTAGCTTAATCCGTCAACTTCAAATGTTTCTTACCGAAGAGCCAGACAATGAGTCACTGCTACACTCCTTTGTTGAGCGTCAATGCGCCTGGTGCTTTGTACTGGGCGACACCCTGCGGGGTCAGGACATAACTGATCGATTACACAAGTTCCTACCATTATCTGATCAACAGCGCGTAAATAGGTCAACCAATAAACCGAATGCCATCTTATTAGATCATGGCCTGGCCATTCGAAGGCTCTATCAAAACCAACAGCTAACTGATTTTCAGATGGTTCAGCTAAGCACAACGCTTAACAACCTCACGGATTCAATGGGACGATGTGAACGAATAAAAAGCACGGTATTCCCCAGAACCTATACGTTTAATATGCAGGTATTTATTTACTTGTTTGCTACGATTCTCCCCTTCTGTTTCGATTCAATACATTATCTTCTGGATGTACCTCTGGTCACCCTTCTCTCCTCAGCTTTCATTCTGATTGAGAAAAGTGCCATTCAATTGCAAGACCCCTTTGAGAATCAGCCTACCGATACACCGATGACTACAATCGCACAAAAGATTGAAGCTGATCTTAAGAGCATGACGGCCTATCCAACAAGTCCGGCTAAACAAATTACTCAAACCTACTACTCGCTGTAGGCTTGACCATTTATAACCAATTATCTAAATCTGGACTCAGCAGCAAAACACTCCCCTACTTCTTTAAGATTCCTCTCTCAACACTGTCGTTAATGAGCTGTTCGGCATATTGCCAGATCCGCTCAGATCCTTGTTTGATCACCTGCTTTTTGGTATACACTTTCTCATAGTTCACGCCAAACTCATTCCAGGTACCGCCGTTATTCGACGTATTTTGGAGAAGTGGTTCCAGGCGGTCCATAGCTCGGGCAAACTTGGCTTCGTCCGTTTGCCCCTCTTCAAACTCTTCCCATATGGCTATTAAGTCATTAGCCTGATCATCAGGCAGTAGCCCAAAAATTCGTCTGGCTGCTTTTCTTTCTTCTTCGGTATTGACATGGTTCTTTTGCGTATCGTAGATAAAGGTGTCACCCGCGTCAATTTCAACAATGTCATGAATCAGGAGCATCTTAATGACCTTCAGCAGGTTAATAGGCGCATTCGCATGATCGGCCAGAACAATAGCCATCAGAGACAGATGCCAGCTATGTTCTGCATCATTCTCGTTTCGATCACTGTTCAACAACTTTGTTTTACGAAGAATGTATTTCAGCTTGTCCACTTCCTTGATGAACTCAATTTGCCGTAGGAGATTCGTAGGTTCCATCTGTCTCGTTTTAATGATGGAGCAAAGTTGCGTGGCAGGGTTGTAAACACAATTGCCAATTGGCAAGAAATACGGTTAGAGTATATTTTTCCGTATTCTGCTAAGCGAGGATGGGGTAATCCCCAGATACGAAGCCAGCATATTGAGCGGAACACGATTGGCCAGCCCCGGATAATGGTCTAGAAAATTCAGGTATCTTTTTTGAGCATCCTGTACCAGCATATTACTGGTAAACTTCAACTTATTTTCCAGTACGTAGGATGTAATTTTAACGAATATATCGTCCCAGCCAGGGATGCGAGCAGAAAGCAGCGAAAAGTCTTCTTTGGAAAAAACCAGAAGCCGACAATCCGTAATGGCTTCAATGTATTCGGCGGAAGGAATTTCATCCCGAAAACTGTTGATGTCTACCACAAACCGATTTTCATACACAAAATACCGGGTGAAACTGTCGCCTAGTTTATCGTAGTAACAGACCCGCAAAATCCCGTCCGTTACGTATCCGATCTGGGTCGACACTTTTCCTGCTTCGGCAAAGTACGCTCCTTTGGCCACAGTTCTGATGTTGGCCTTTGATCGAATTAGCTCCTGCTGATGAGCGTTTATATACCCAAACTGGAGCAAATAAGTGATCAGTTCTTCCATTGACCAAAGCTATTAAGTAATGCGTAAACATTCCTGTTCTAGTTTAACAGTAATGGCAGTTGGCATTTCCTATTCGCTCACTCGCTCTTTAATACGTCTACTGGATTACTCTTAGCCGCCTTCATTGTCTGCGACCCGATCAGGATGATAGCAATGAACAAGACCGCCATTAAACCAACAAACAATTCAGCAACCCGCACGGGTGTATGATACGGGAAATTGGCCAGGACAACGTTATCGAAAAAAAGGTACGTTATCGGTAACGCTATGAGCGCTGCTATCGACAGTTGTATGAAAAACCCACGGCTTAATAAGTAGACAAGATTACCGGAGCTGGCACCCAAAACTTTACGAACACCAATCTCCTTCAGTCGGGTTTCTGTGGTGTAAGCTACCATGCCAAACAAACCCATCGATGCAATAGAAATAGCGAGAAAAGACAGAAATCCAATGATTTTGAGTAAGGTTGAGTACTCGCTATAAGCTTCTTCTATAGCTTCTTCATAGAATTCAGCCTGAAATGGGTGAACAGAATCAATCTCTTTCCAGGCTGACTCAATCCTCGCCCTGGTAGCCAGCAGGTTCGTGCTGTGTATTTTAGCATTAATCACGGCCCGATCTTCGGGTGTCCAGTGCATGAAGGCTACCGGGCCGATCAGATTGTCGATCTTGCCGTAGTGAAAGTCTTTGATGACACCAACAATGGTCATTTTGCGGGTCCCCTGGAGATTATTAAACGTGATTTGCTGCCCAACAGCTTTCTCAGGATCGTTGTTGCCTATATTAAATCGTTTCATAAGTTGCTGGTTAACAATCACCTCCGTAGCGGCTTTAGCCGTAGTGGGCCGCGCCATAAAGTTTCCTCCCGCAGCAAGTTTATATTGATGCAGCGGCAGGTAGTTTTCATCAACGTGGTTAGTCATCACCAAGACCGAATCACGCGAATCGTTGTATTTCATGTAGCCGCCCCAGGCATTTCCAACACTGGTGACGATTAATGATCGGGACAAAGCGGTCACGCCGGGTATCTCGCTGAGTTTCTTCAGAAACACATCCGATTTATTACCCTGCATATTAATATTCAGAATGTTTTCGGTATTGAATCCCAGATCGAATGCCAGTATGCTTTTATACTGCACATAGCCTATGGCGGTGGTTGTGATAAAAATCAGGGTAAGCGTATATTGAACCACCACTAACGTTCGGCGGAGAGTCAGGTGTTTAAATACTGTCAACGGCTGGTGCGACGGGGCTGACATAGTTCTAAGCGCACTAATCGTATTGATTTTCGAAAAAAACAGAGCAGGCATAAAGCCAGCCATAGCCCCCATAATCAATGCAAAGACGACAAAGGTCATGATCATAGCCGGAGTGAGTTGAAGCTTCACCATTTGTTGCATCTCCGGGGCCAGACTGATCAGCACTGGCCGCAGGACCAGAAACATAACGATTGCCAAACCAAGAGCAGCCAGTGAGATCAGAATCGATTCCGCCAGAAATTGTTGCCGTATCTGCCCTTTTTCTGCTCCAATCGCTTTGCGAAGGCCGATTTCTTTAAAGCGACGCATGGCTCGCGCCATCGAAAGATTGGTATAGTTGAAACACGCCGATAAAATCACCACGAGGGCAAGGCCAATGAGTATCCAAAGGACACGTGGAGACATATGAGGACTCTCCGACCCAGGCCCTCCCTCCGACGGACTAAACTTCTCGCCAACCACAATCTTGTATAATGGTAATAGCTCAAGTTGGATCTGCGAATTTTCTTCAGCGCGATTTTCCTGTGTGGCAATAGCATCGAGCTGCGACTGGATAGAGGTCATATCGACCGTTGGAGACAGGCGGAGGTATACCGTGTTCGACGACATGCTAGTCCATTTCTGAAAATCGCTGTCGTTTTTATGAAGTTGCTCCGCCGTCGATAGTGATACCAGCGCATCAAAATGAATGTGCGAGAAAAAAGGAATGTCCTTCATTACGCCAGTCACCCGATAGGAAAGCGTATCGAATCGGATCGCTTTGCCCAGTGCCTGTTCACTACCGAAGAGTTTTCGGGCAGAGGTTTCCGTCAGAACAATCGAGTAAGGATCATGCAATACCGTTTTGGGGTTGCCTTCCAGCATCGGAAATGTAAAGACTCTGAAAAAGGATGGTTCCGCCCAGAATCCCTTAATAGGAAACGTATTGCTCCCAACCGTTGCATCCTGCGAAAAATCATTACGTAGAATAGCCACCTCGTCAATGCCTTTCACCTTCTGGCTAATAAGCTTACCCGCTTTTATCGATGTGGTGGCAAACTTGCTGACGGGTTGCGTTTTACTTCGCTCACCTCTGAACGTCGCTACGCTGCTAATGCGATAGATCCTGTCACCATCCGTATGGAACCTATCGTAGGAACGCAGGTCGAACAGGAAGGCAATCAGTAGCAGACCAACAGACATGCTGAGGGCAAGGCCAGCCATATTGATGAATGAAAACAGCTTGTTTTTCATCAGGTTGCGTCTCGCCGTTTTAATGTAGCTTCCGATCATGAGTCAGTTGATTACAGAGTTTCCAGAAGTTGGGGCAGCCAACCTGCGACAAGAATAGCTCACTCGCCGAAGCTCTATGAAAAAATGGGATGAACCAATCGAAAAATGGGACGAAAAAAGCTCATAGATGGCTCAGCCATGACGTTTTTCCTGAAACACGATACGTATAAAACAAGGAAGCCATCGGCAAACGTACCGATGGCTTCTACTACGTAATAAACTAAGCTTATACCGCGTCAGACAAACTGGTGAATGTAAAGTCACGAATTTTCATGGGTGGAATCATGCTGTTATTAACCCGCTGGGGAGTTCCCATAGCTTCAACGTTATTGAGCATGATTACCGGGCTCTCGTTGAAACGGAAATTCTTCACCGGGAACTTGATCTGACCGTTTTCAATGTAGAACGTCCCGTCGCGGGTAAGGCCCGTCTGGACCAGCGTTTGAGGATCAACCATCCGGATATACCAGAAACGCGTCACCAGAATACCTTTATCTGTACTTTTGATCAAATCAGCTAATGACTGGTTGCCACCCTGGATAATAATTCCAAACGAGCCGGGTGTCGGTTTTACGCCTTTTTTGTCGGCCCAATAGCGTGAGTAGCTCAGGTTCTTAACGATCCCGTTTTCGACCCATACGATTTTTTCATTCGGGCGACCATCTACACCGGCACCGCCACCAAAACCACCACCACCGCCCCCACGGCCACCGCCACCACCAATGAATGGAGAACCAGGTGCGTCGGGGTTCATCGGATCAGAATAAATCGTTACGCGCTCATCGAACAGCTTTTCGCCCAGCCGCGTACCACCGCCTTTTTTCGACAGGAAGCTACGTCCTTCATCGGCTGTACGCGCATCCATGTTGAAACGAAGCAGATCGCCAGCCGCCGTAGGTTCAAGAATAACGGTATACTTTCCAGGTTCCAGGGCACGCGCATTTTTCGAGGCCAGCGCTTTCTGCATGGCAATCTCAGTAAATGCCTTCGAATTTAATTTTGATACGTCATTAAAGTCGCGCGCTATGTATCCAGAACCAGTACCGTCGGCGGTGCGGGTTGTAACCGAAAAATCAACTGACGTTGCCCGATTATAGCCGAATAAGCCTTTGCTGGTCGCAATAGCCGTAAAGCCCGTTGTATCTTCCAGATAACCAGCAGCCGTCAGGTCTTTTTTAGCACAGGGATCGATACTATCAAAAGCGGCCTGCGCCCGGTAATCGGGGTTAATCTGCGCAGTTTTTTCACTGTAGGTTGGGGTATCCAGATACTTCTGTGGACCCAACATAGGCATATATTCTGGGTTTTCGGGCGCTAATCGGGCAATTTCTTCGGCCCGACGAACCGTTTTTTCCAACGACGCATCGTCAAACTCGTTGATAGTTGCCGATCCGACCCGTTTGCCAAAAACGGAGGTTATCGATAAGCCCAGATTATCAGTTTCGCCACTTGTCGACACCGTGTTTCGGGCATACCGAATGTTTCCGGTACGTCCTCCACTCAGGCTGGCGCTCATTTCATCGGCTTTGGAAAAGGATAACACCTTGTCCAGAATCTTTTTTGCTTCTTCTTTGGATAAGATTGCCATGTTGATTGATTTTCAGTTTCAGGTCACTAGTTCAGTCTATTCTCTTCGCCAACTGACCATTATCAGCCAGGAGAGTGACACAAACTAATTAAATGTTTCTTCCCGTGTTGATAACGTTTACATTGTTGAAACGAGTAGTTGGGCAACCGTGCGATACGGCGCTTACCTGCGAAGGCTGGCCTTTTCCATCGAAGAACGAGCCAAATGTACGGTAATCGTCTTTGTCGCAAAGCTGAGCGCATGAATTCCAGAACTCCTGCGTGTTCGATTGATACGCTACGTCGTCCATCATCCCAACAATGGCCCCATTCTTGATTTCATAGAATAGCTGGCCACCAAACTGGAAATTATAACGCTGCTGATCAATCGAATAGGAACCACGACCAATGATATAGATCCCTTTTTCGACCCCTTTGATCATATCGCCTACCGAGAGTTTTTCGGTTCCTGCTTTCAGCGATACGTTCGGCATCCGCTGGAACTGAATCGAATCCCAGTTATCGGCGTAGCAGCAGCCATTCGATTCATTTTCGCCCAGAATTTTAACCTGATCGCGAATAGCCTGGTAGTTCACCAGAATACCATCTTTGATCAGATCCCACTGCTTGCCCGGAACCCCTTCGTCGTCATAACCAACCGTACCGAGCGTATATGGCTGAGTTTTATCGGCAACGATATTGACTAACTTGCTGCCATAATTGAACGACTTAGTCTTCCATTTGTCGAGCGTAGCAAAGCTGGTACCAGCGTAGTTCGCTTCATACCCCAACACACGATCCAGTTCGAGTGGGTGCCCAACCGATTCATGAATGGTTAGACCAAGGTGGTTCGGATCCAGAACGAGATCGTATTTACCGGGCTGAACCGATTTGGCGGTCAGCTTTTCTTTCGCCTGTTTAGCGGCCAGAATCGCATCTTCAACCATATCGTATGAGTTCCGATAGCCAACCAACCCATTCGGTGCCAGAATTTTCTCAGACGCTAAGCCTTCCAGATATTCGTAGCCCATGCCCATTGGCGAGCTGAGCGCATCCCGTGTTTTAAACTTACCGGCGCCACGGTCAACGGCCGAAACTGTAAATGTTGGCCAGATCCGATGCACATCCTGATCGATGTATGAGCCATCGGTTGAGGCAAAATACTTTTGTTCGTTGATGAAAAAGAGGTTAGACGTAACGAAAGCGGCTCCATTTTTCATGGCTTCGCCGTTTACTTTCATCAGAAGGTCTATTTTCTCCTGAACGGGTACTTCAAAGGCATTCTTTTTAATGGGCGTTTTCCAGGTCACCTCTCCCACACCCTTTTGAGGAGCTAGCTGAACGGGTTCTTTCTGGATTTTCGCATTGGCTTTGGCAATAGCGACAGCCGTTTCAGCACATTTGGCAATACCATCGGGCGTTACGTTATTAGTAGCCGAAAAACCCCAGGTCCCATTGGCAATTACCCGAATACCAACCCCAAATGATTCCGCATTGACGAGGTTTTGAACGCGGGTTTCACGCGTAAATACGTACTGCTGCAAATAACGACCGATACGCACATCGGTATACGTAGCGCCTTTGCTCTTAGCCGCATTCAGGGCAATATCGGCCAGGCGTTTCTTGGTAGCGACATCCACCCCAGGTTCAAGCAGATGTTCTGGCGTTACCGATCCTCCCAGCACCGGAATACCGGTTGCCGGAATGCCTGCCGCCAGCAATGCCCCCATGCCCATACCAGAGAGGTGAATGAAATTTCTTCTCTTCATGTGTTAAATTAAGGTATTATACTTAGTTGTTGACTTGTCTACACATAGACGTAATAGACAGGGAAATGCGAATATGGCTAAAAATGCTGTGCAGGACAATGGACACCCAAATTTTTGCCATGAAATGCGGCAAACTATCAGAATATTCGTCTGATTAATGAACATCGACTAAAAATTAAAGCGCATATTTTGGCAATAGACCTACTCATCCACCAAATAGGTAATTATCATAGGAAGGCAATCGTACTAAGTATTTTTTTTATTCTTTCCAGAAGCACAATAATTAACAAGCTGCCAATTTCTTAATTAAGTTTATACGCGGTAATGAACCTCTCTTTTCCTTTTTGGACTTTGAAAAGAATATCTACGAAATATTCTGGTAGCTATATGCTATTTTTTCCAAATATTCTATTCTTACAAAAAATAGCGAGACCAAAACACATTACCCTAAACTAACTCAATTTACCATGTCCAAATTTTTCCGATTAGCAACTGCCTTATTACTACTGATTCAGGTCAGTGGGTGGTCGCAAACACTTCCATCACCCAAAGAACATTTTGGTTTTAACATTGGCGATGACTACCATCTCGCTACGTACACGCAGACCGAAGCTTACTTTAAAAAGCTGGCTACCTCTGACCGTACCAAACTCGTTGACATTGGCATGACTGAAGAAGGTCGTCATCAGTATATGCTGATCGTGTCTTCGCCCGAGAACATCAAAAAACTGGATCGCTTTAAAGAAATCTCCCAAAAACTTGCTCGTGCAGAAGGGCTGTCGGAAGAACAGGCCCGCGCACTGGCCAATGAAGGAAAAGCGATTGTCTGGATCGATGGTGGCCTCCACGCTACCGAAACAGTGGGTACCCACCAATTGATTGAAACTGCCTGGCAATTGGTCAGCAAAAAAGATCCTGAAACACTACGTATTCTGGATAACGTAGTGATCCTATTGACACACGCCAACCCAGATGGTCAGGAGCTGGTCAGCAACTGGTATATGCGCGAGCCTAAACCAGAAAAACGCACACTCGACCATCTGCCCCGGCTTTACCAGAAATACGTTGGTCACGACAACAACCGCGACTTCTTCATTATGAACATGAAAGAATCGCAGAATATTGGTCGTCAGTTGTTTGTTGAATGGATTCCGCAGATCATGTACAATCACCACCAGCGTGGTCCGGCGGGTTCGGTGCTGGCAGGTCCTCCCTATCGCGATCCGTTCAACTACGTATTTGATCCGATGATGGTTACGGGTATCGATGCCCTTGGTGCAGCCATGATCAACCGGCTCAATGCAGAAAATAAGCCAGGTTTTACCCGGTTAGGCGGTTCAGTTTTCTCAACCTGGTATAATGGCGGCTTGCGTACCACCACTCACTTCCACAATATGATTGGTCTGCTGACCGAAATTATTGGTGGTCCTACACCGGAGAACATCCCGGTTGTTCCTCAGCGCCTGATTCCAAACGGCAATACTCCATTCCCGGTTACGCCCCAGAAATGGCACTTCAAACAATCGATCGATTATTCGCTTTCTCTCAATTACGCTACGTTGGATTATGCAGCCCGTCACCACGATGAGGTGCTGTACAATATATATCGGATGGGTAAAAACTCCATCGACCGGGGTAGCAACGATTACTGGACGCTTTCGCCGAAACGCATTGATGCGATTAATCAATCCTTCATGGCCGATCAGAAGAAAACACCGGGTGCAGCGGCTAGCACTACGCCTGATCTTTATGGCTTCCTGCCACGTGGAGGTGGTGTACCGCAGAAGTATTACGACACGATCATGAAAGCGCCGGTGCTACGTGATCCACGAGGCTTTATTGTTACGGCCAACCAGCCTGATTTTGGCACCGCCACCAAATTCATCAATGCACTGATAAAAACAGGTATACAAGTACAGGAAGCAACCGCTGACTTCACGGTAGCAGGCAAAAAATATCCGGCCGGATCGTACATTGTTAAGACCGATCAGGCTTTCCGTCCGCACATTCTGGATATGTTTGAACCACAGGATCACCCGAACGACTTCCAGTATCCAGGCGGCCCGCCAGTACGTCCCTACGACGCTGCTGGCTGGACACTTGCCTATCAGATGAACGTTAAATTTGATCGCATTCTGGACGGTTTCGACGGTCCATTCAAAAAACTGCCTTACGGCGAGCTTCAATCCCCGAAAGGTCATATCGACGCTACGTCGGGGGCGGGTTACGTATTAAGTGCCAAAGCGAACAACTCGTTTATTGCCGTCAATGATCTGCTTCAGTCGGGTGTTGAGGTTTATCGTTTACCAGCTGGTGCATCGGCCAAAACTGCCATTGAATCTGGTTCTTTCTTCATTCCGGCTTCAGCCAAAGCCAAGACCGCCCTGGACAAAGCCTCGAAAGAGCTGGGCGTAGATGTTATTAGTCTGGCCAAACGACCTTCGGGAGCGCTGGTAAAAGTGGCGCCTATGCGTATTGCGCTCTGGGATACCTATGGAGGATCGATGCCATCAGGCTGGGTACGCTGGCTCATGGAGCAGTATCATTTCCCGATCAAACAAATTTATGCACAGGACATCGATGCGGGTGATCTGAAAAAGAAATACGACGTTATTGTGTTTGTGACCCGTGCGATTCCAGCTCCTGGCAATGCAGGCGGTCGGGGCGAAAGCGAGTTCTTTATGAGCCGCGAACCCAAAGCCGAAGAATTACCCGCCGAATATCGTCCGTGGGTAGGTCGTATCACAAGCGAGAAATCGATCCCTCAACTGAAAAAATTCCTGGAAGCAGGCGGTAACGTAGTGACCATTGGAACCAGTACCAATCTGGCTTATCATCTTAACCTACCGGTGAAAAACGCGCTGGTTGAAATGACAAATTCCGGCGCAGAGCGTCCATTACCTGGTGAGAAGTATTACATCCCTGGCAGTATCTTACAAGTAACGCTCGATTCTACGCAGCAGGCTACCTGGGGTATGCCAACATACACCGACGTTTATTTCGACGCCAGCCCCGTGTTTAAAATTGCACCCGATGCTATCGCTAAAGGTACTATTAAACCACTTGCGTGGTTTTCAACGGACAAACCACTACGTAGTGGCTGGGCCTGGGGGCAATCGTATTTACGGGATGGCGTAGCCGCGTTTATGGCACCCGTAGGAGCTGGTAAACTTTTTGCATTCGGACCCGAAATCACTTTCCGGGCTCAAGCGCAGGGTACGTTTAAATTGCTCTTTAATCAGCTATACACAAACTCGGTTAGCCAATAACAAAATCGTTTCTTTATACACGAAAAAGCCTGATCAATTTGATCAGGCTTTTTCGTAGGCATAATAACAATCTTCGGGTAACTCTATTCCTGAGATGTTTGTCATGCAACACGGACACCAGACTTCAATACTTGTTCCACGACATTCAGGACAAGGCATAGGAGGTATTTTACGGAATAAAACATCCGTCTCGTCGGGGTCATCTATATAACCGTTATTACAAAAATTAGAGCAGTATCGCCATCTGGTTTGTCCATAACCGCAGTTAGGGCATGGCGTACCAGTCAGCTCATAGTCAGTGTGACTAAATAACATGACCTTATATACTAATTAATCTATACTATTTACGTAAAAAGAAGCTTTTGGGATGTTGGCAAAGCAAATAATGTAGTTAGGCTGACAGGCTATGATGGTCAAAAAATAGAAATAAATCGTTACTGATTTGGGTAACAAAAGAAGGTAGATTTGGAAGGTATGTATCTGGTAACGTAATAATTAACCAAAATTACTAAAATCTACTAAACCAGTCAACTATATACACTTAATAAATAATACGCTGCACTATTTCACTACGTTTATTTATACTATTCAGCAATTTGGCCCCCCTTTTGCTTAGTGTTTACGTTAAGACGAGTTTTTCAGGAAAAGTAAGCGGTGTACGGCATGAATTAGCTTATGCTAAGACCTCCCTACTAAACATCATCTACCAATTTACTGCGTCTATAAACCAGAACTGAGGTTTGGTGATCTACGAGCGCCCTTTACTCTATCCTGACTTCCCGCTAAAAGTCACTTTTTATGGGCTACGAAAGTAACCTATTACTTTTTGCTCGTCTATAAACACTACTATCGAAATTGACGAATAAAAGATTATGTTTATTGAACAAACTAAGTATGATAAACTACCATTAGCCATTCAGATGGGTGCTCTTAAATTATGGGGGCATAAAATTACATCCTACGAAAGTTATAACTGCCCTTGCGATCTGTACCAATTCAACGATTTCTTTGCCGAAGTTTGCTACGGGCCAGACGGTCAGGTATGCAGGATCAGAACATTCTCCGACAAACAGCTTATTCGCTCATCGAAAGCGATTGCTTCTAATCCATGAACCCAGATCTACCGATGTAATGTCTTTCAAACAGGAAAAGCCCCTCCGCGGAGGGGCTTTTCCTGTTTGAAAGACATTACATCACTTACTTGGCAAGCGGTTCGTATTTATGGAAATAGCGAGGGTCAGGCGCAACAAAAATGGTAAGCCATGTCCGGCGAGCCATCCGAAAAAAATACGGAGTGAGAATAAAGAGGCTGGGAACTAGCCCCATCAAATAATAATCAAGATCGACGTCCAGCCAAGTTACTGTAATGAAAAACGTTAATAGTATCCAGATCGTAAAAAAAGCATAGCTTACGAACATAGATGCCCAGTAAAAACCAGGCTCGGGCATAAAGTTTTCGTTGCAATGCGGACAACGCTCATGCATTTTATCAAAGTGGCGACTGAAGGCGCTTGGGGTAACAAAAAAATCGCCCTGATGACAACGGGGACATTTATTGACAGGAATGCTATATAATCGACTTTCGGAAAACATGGCTTTGGGGTCTTATGGCTTATAGAACTCGTCGACTGACTAATTTTTATAAGTCTATTTGTATAGCACAAAGATAGAGGGCAGCTAACCAATTATTGAATGACAGACTAAGCTAATCATGGTACAGATCAACGATGATGCGCTAAAGAGTCTCTAAATTCGGCCGGAGTTTGTCCGGCATTTTTCCGAAAAAAACGAACGAAATAAGATGGATCATCAAACCCGATCTGAAAAGCTACTTCCTTGACCGATTGACTGGTATGGGTCAGTAAACGCTGGGCTTCTACTACTAATCGTTCATGAATTAATTGACTGGCCGTTTTACCCAGTACTTTTTTACAGATATGATTCAGGTAATTGGGCGTTAGGCTCATCTGGTAGGCATACTCTCGTACTTCACGAACAGTTAGAAACTGGGCTTCAATTAACTCTTCATACTGCCGAATCCGGTCAAATAGCTGTGTATCAAAACCCGGCCACTGTTCGCTATAGAGCCGGTTGGCCGTCTCCAGAATCAAGTGCAAAAATGACAAAAATACGTCTGCACGATTAACCTGTTGTCGTTCATACTCCTCATATGCATGACTGAATAAGTCGCTAAACAGCTCCTGCCGATCGGCGGCCGTTAGCATCGGCATTTGCTGATGGGAGTGATAAAACGGATACTGATGTAATCGATTGCCAAATCGACTCCGAAAAAAATTAGCTTCAAAAAAGAGGTTATAGCCTAAAATATCAGTCGATAGTTCCCAACTGTGTACCTGTCCTGGTGTCAAAAAATACAGCTGATTGGCGGCTACTTCATAGGTCTTAAAGTCAATCGTATGACTACCACTCCCCTGACGTATCCACATCAGCAAGTAAAATGTATGTGAATGAGGATCATCGATTCCTTTAAACTCTTTTACTAATTTTTCGAGTCGTGTCATGTAGAAAAGGGCATGCTGTTCATGCCGGGGAAACGATTCGATTTTATAGATGGGAACCGATTTTGCCATTTAAGTCAATAAGTAAAGCGTATAGCACATCAGCATTCATGTAAACAACCATATCATCGTTCGTAGAGGTGAATCATACACCTGATTGGGAACGACAGCTTTGTTTACTTCGTCAATTGATTATCTACAAAGTAAATCATTGCTTTGTATAGGAACGTAGCGAATTCAGGATTTTCCTGACCCTGCTGACTAGTGTAACGCGGGTCGTCGATGTATAATTGAGCAAGTCCCTTATAAGCTTCCACCGGACTACAATTCCGAATAGAATTGCCCCAGAATGCCAGAATATTCGCATAATGCCGAGTAATCTGTTGTTGAACTTCCGTTGATGCAGGGTTCAGATATTTCATAGCCAGAAGTTGGCTAACAATATCTTCCTGATCTGTTTTTAATTGCTGAAAACCAACTTTACCCAAGGCCTTCAGCTTATTTTCACTTTCTTCAACTGTCTGGTCCCCATACTTTTCTATTGCTTCCTGTCGATATGCTTTCGCTGTATCTTTTGGAAAACCAGCATATAACTCTTCATCGGTTAGCATATTTCCTTCTCCTTTTAATTTCAATATCGTTTTGTCGATTGTATCCAGCAACACAGATAACCGCTTTTGTTGAGCAACAAGCACATTTCGGTGTATAGTCAACGCTGCAATGGGGTCAAAATCAGGCTTATCCAGTAGCTGTACAATATCGGCCAGTGAGAAATCAAGTTCTTTATAAAACAGAATCTGCTGCAACCGAATCAGCTCTTTTTCTCCGTACATTCTATATCTGGATTCGGTCCGGATGGCTGGTTTTAGCAGTCCCAATCGATCATAATGATGTAGCGTCCGTACACTAATTCCAGCTAATTGAGCGATTTTACGAACCGAATAAAGAGGCATGGAGCAATATATGTTAGGTCAATGTATAGTCTGTCTTTATACCGAAATCAGGCTCATGCCCTAATCTGCTACTGGCTATGCAACAAAGCTAGGCTATGACGTAAGGGGAGAGTCAAGTTAATTTTTACTTTTTTTCAAGTATCAACAAAAAACTGGCTCGACCAACGCAGCAGCTATTGATCGAGCCAGTTTTGTAAACGTAGTATAGCTAAGCCGATATTACTTCGTTTCTAGTCAATAATCCTCTACCGAAATTGTGGCGGAGGCAATATTTCACCAGAAGCAATCGCATTATCCAGGTCAGCGCAGAAGATCTCGGTATTATTGACGTTCAGTTCAGCACACATTTTCAACAGATACCTTCTGGCTCCACTCTGGGTTAATTTACCCACCACAACGCTTTTACCAACATATTTTGGTTTCATGTAGCTATACAACGCCTTGCCATCTAAATAGTCTGACTGCGCTTTAGTGGGATTTTCGTATATAAAGGCAAACTGAGCACTCGGCCCTGAAGCCTTCCCAAGCTCAAGAACGTCCCCTTCATGAATTACCCACCCTTGAATTGAGGTTTGATAACCCGATTTAATCCGGCCAGAGCCAACTACTGTGCTTGAAGCTTCTTTGGTAGTAACAGGCTTAGTTTGTGCGTAGGCAGCCATGCTACCCAAACAGGCAATTACCAATAAACTGATCTGTATTGATTTCATTATGGTCTTATCTCGATCAACGTTTCTGTAGCTCTGTGCGTGAATATTGATCAGATTTCAGAATAAGGCAATGCAACTTTTTCAGAAAACAATTAACTAAAATGCAAACAATTGCACTGATTAGCCTGTATCAATTCACAAAGTATATTCTTTACAGATATTATGCCAAATATTCTGTTCACATCTATTTGCTAAAAAAATCTTACTGTCTGCAAGGCACCACATCGTTTGGTACTGATTAACCAGAGACGATAATGTTGCGAAGTGTGACTTTACTTACCTACCGACTGCCCTACTCGTAGTGTTGCATTTTACTTATACCATCCTCGATGATACGTACTGTTTTCAAGGTGTCTTTGAGCAATGAAGAAAGTTTCTCCGGGTTCGGTTTCAAGGATTCCGTAACAACCTCTAGCACCGTATCATGGAGCTGGATAACGTTTGGCTTCACATTTTGGCGGGCAATAGTGGCCATTTTCTCCAATTCTGTGTTTCGAAGCTCCAGCAAATTCTTCAGTGTTTCCAGGGCTTTATTCTGCCTTCTCAATTCCAGCAGGTTAACAACTTGTTTAGCCAGGATTTTAAGTGCGTTCAATTGGCTCTGACTAAGTTCTCTGGGCGACTTATCAATTACACACAATGAGCCCAATGGATAGCCATCTTTATTCATCAGCGGGGCTCCAGCATAAAAAACAATATAAGGTTCTCCCAGCACTAATGGATTTCCGATGAAACGCTCATCCTGCCGGGCATCCGGCACAACCAAGATTTCTGTAGGATCTAGAATGCCATGCGCACAAAATGAATATTCGCGTGGCGTCTCCCTGTCTGTTATTCCCTGGGTAGATTTAAACCATTGGCGTTTGTCGTCAATAAGACTGATTAGTGAAATAGGAGTCTGGCAAAGTTCGGAAGCAAGTTGCGTAATTTCGTCATACTCCTGTTCAGGTATAGAATCAAGAATATCATAGCTTTTAAGGGCAACTAACCGATTCGTCTCGTCTGGATGGGGTATAGCGGTTTTCATATAAGCGTTGTATTGGGCTAAAATTCCACTAGTTACGTATTAAAATAACCATTCTCCTCTATTCTTGTCGGCGCTATAACACCTAGCTTCGGCTAACTGTTCAGTAAACATAAAAACAAATAATGTTTACTATTGATATAAATAAATTACCCGGTTCGGTTTGCTTATTGATCAGCTAATATAGTTCCCTAGCAATATAGCACGCAACAAAAAAGCGTAACGCATTGACCAGCAATACATTACGCTAATTCTATGCAGAGAGGAAGGGATTCGAACCCTCGATACGGTTGCCCGTATACACACTTTCCAGGCGTGCTCCTTCAACCACTCGGACACCTCTCTAGTTAGGTAAAACAGACTTATACAGATCCTAAAACTACCCACTCTGTCAAGTGATAACAGTCATAGTTTCTGCCATGTCTGATTTAACCGGGCACAAAAGTAGTAATTTTTAGCAGAAATTTGACTTTACTTTGCGATTTTCGACCCGAAATCCATTTTGAGCCTTATAAAGAGCTAAATAGGGTTATATATTTCCTGACAACAAAACCTGGTTACGAATCATGCTGTGGCAGAAAACGAAAAATTACACGAAGCAAATACTTAAGGAAGCGAATCTCGATCCGGTTCCGTACGCAAAAGATCGACTTAAATCGGAGTTCGCAAAAGCACTCCTCGAACCGCTGCCTGTGGAACAAATCGATTTAGGTGATTCAGTGCAGTTCCAGGCCGAAGCGATCGTGTTGTCTTTACCCGAATGGAAAGCAATTAAAGAGCAACTGAATGCTCTCCCAGCACTAAATGAAACCCAGCAGCGGGAAACGCTCTCCCATATTATTAATTCAGTAGAGAAGCAGCCAGAATACAGGTAACACGCTGAAAGGAAGGGAACCCAAAGGAATGTGCCGGACTATTCAACTGAAATAATCTTGTGCACTTCCTTTGCTATAGTTGCCGCACCAGCGGCTGTAGGATGGATACCGTCGATAAATTCCGAGCTTTTTGGCAGCATCAAATCATATAGATCAATAACGGGGGCATTCGCTTCCTTCGCAATTTCGTAAACTAGGGGAATTATTTCCTTTCTTACGACGGCAGAATCGACATCGAAATTCTTACTAAAGGCAGGAGGAGGAATACAGATAAAAACCTTGGGCGAACTAGATAATGATCGAAACGACTGGATCATCGCCATATAATCGCTCTTAAAATCACTCTTATATTGCCAGTTTTGCTTTTTTGAGTCATTGGTTCCGAACTCAATAACTACAACCGTTGGTTTCCATTGAAGAGCAAACTGATATTTCTCTGCACTCCAATACGGACTATCTCCTTTTTTCAATAAAGTAGTCCCCCCCACTCCATAGTTCAATACCTTATCCCCAGAATCGACCAGGTTTTGCAATTGATATGGGTACGTTTGCTCCACTGGCAGTACGTATCCGTCTGTTATACTGGTTCCGATACAGGCTATTTTTTCGTATTGCGGAAATACATCCTTTGTCCCACACCCCCAGAAAATAATAGGAAAGCAACTAAGAAAAATACCAATTATCCGATAACCCATTGCGCTCGTTAAATCTCCCTAGTGATAATCAGACAAATATACGAGCCGAATGGCTGGAATACGATCAAGAAGTAATTTCAGTACTCAATTTGAGTTAACGTAGCAGTTGCTTCACAGAAATATACCCGCTACTAAACCACCCAGCACGATGGCAAAAGGCGGAACTTTAGTATAAAGCAACAAACCAATTGTTATCAATACTACAGCGACGGAAGGCCAATGCGGAATCATCGGTTGAAAAAGGGCAATCGCTGCCGCTGCGGTTAATCCTGTACTGGCAGCGTTTACGCCATCCAAAGACGCTCTGACAACACGATAGCGCTTCAATTGCTCCCAAAAGCGATATACGAAGAAGATAAGGAACGTCCCAGGCAGAAAAATCCCTGCTGTCGACACAAAGCTTCCCCAAAACTGACCAGACAGCCCCTGATCGCGCATGGATAATGCACCAATATAGGACGCAAAGGCAAACACAGGCCCCGGCAACGCCTGTACAATCCCTAAACCGGATAGAAATTCTTCGCGGCTCAGATAATGCTTAAACGCCACAAACTCATTATATAGCATGGGGGTGAGTACTTGTCCTCCCCCAAAAACCAGGCTACCGTTTCGGTAAAAATTTTCGAACAAACGTACTGGTAATGATTGTGTAACTGCGCCTAGTCCCGCTGCACCTATTAATACGCCCAACCATAGAAAAAAATTAGCCCACTGCACCTGCAGGGGCTTTTTTTCCATCTTCTCCTGTTTCTCGTACGTCAGGGCTGTAGTTAAGCCTCCGGCAACGATAACAATTGGCGTCATGACGGGCGACCGAAATACATAGGCAACTAATGCCGCCGTGATAGCCAGAGCCAGACTGACCTGGTTTTTTATTACTTTTTGACCAATGCGGTAGCCAGCAACAATCAGAAAGCCTACCGCCATCGGTGGAATAAACCGGGCAAAACGTAACGATAAGTTTTGTTGCTCCAGGTAATACATCCCGATGCCCACTGCCGTCATAATACAAACAGCCGGCAATACCCAAATTAACAAGGTAACGTACGCCAGATTGGGGCCTCCGATCTTAAAACCAACAGCCGTTATGGTCTGTGTAGACGTAGGACCGGGCAAAATCTGACAAAGCGCATTCAGTTCGATCAACTCTGACTCTGTCAGGTATCGCCGTTTTTTCACAAATCGCTCATATATCATTGCAAAATGCACCTGTGGCCCACCAAAGGTGGTCAGCGACAAAATCAATACATCCTTGAGAAAAATAATGTACCGAATTCGTCGAACGGGCTGAACAGGGGTGATATAGGGCAGCATAGCTACATACGACAACGATCAGAAAACACCTGAACGTAGCAACTCATTAATCAATGCGTTAGAACAAACTTGCGACTAAGCTTTTTTCAAACCTAGTTCAATCAATCGTTCATTCAGAAATTCGCCCGCTGTCATATCTTCATACAACTTAGGGTGTTTCTCATCGATGCAGCTATTAAGACTGGTCAGGTCCATATCTGCTCTGGGGTGCATGAAAAAAGGAATCGAATATCGGGATTGATTCATTTTCTCACGGGGCGGATTAACTACCTGATGGATCGTCGATTTTAGCTTGTGATTGGTCAACCGATCAAGCATGTCGCCTACGTTCACCACAATTTGATCCGGAAGGGCCGTAATACCAATCCATTTCCCATCACGACGTAATACTTCCAGCCCATCGGCCGACGCGCCCATTAACAACGTAATGAGGTTGATATCGCCGTGTGCAGCCGCCCGTACGGCACCTTCCGGCGTTTTCTCCGGATCAAGAGGGAAATAATGGAGTGCCCGCAAAATGCTGTCTCCATTTTTAACCTTATCATCAAAATAGGTTTCGGGTAAGTCCAGATAAAGAGCAATGGCTCTTAACAATTGTTTACCCGTATTCTCTAATGTTATATAGGCATCTAACGTTGCTTCGCTGAACTCTGGGTATTCGTCGGGCAATACGTTTGCCGGCATAGTCCCTTCTGGCTCTGGCTGACCGATATGATAAAACTCTTTCAGATCGGCAACTTTAAACCCTTTGGCCGTTTCTTTTCCTTTACCAACGTAACCTCGCTGACCATTTAAGTCCTGACGCTCATATTTCTTTTTTATTTCATCAGGAGCAGAAAAGAAGGTTTGAGCCGATTCATAAAGTCGTTTGGTTAATTCATCCGTAAGACCATGATTACGAATAGCTACAAAGCCAATCTGATTAAATGCCTGACCTAAATCCTGCACAAATTGAGCTTTACGATCAGGATCGCCTGACGTAAAATCAGCTAAATCGAGTGAGGGAATTTGGTCGTATAAATCTTGTGATGACATACGATGACGTGTTTCCGCAAAAATACAAAAGTTTACCAAATCTGTCCAGTAACCGCTTGTTAGCCCAAAGTAGCCGTAGAAACTGGGCAATAAAAATGGCTAGTGGTTTGCCTTAATACGTAGTAAAAAGACAAACCACTAACCGAATCGCAGTAGGAATTAGCTCGCGAAATTCTTTCCGATTTTGTTCCAGTCAAATACGTTCCAGACAGCTGTTACGTACTCGGGACGACGGTTTTGATATTTTAGGTAATACGCATGCTCCCAAACATCGAGGCCCAGGATTGGCGTACCTTTTTTCTCGGCCAGCGCCATTAACGGGTTATCCTGGTTCGGTGTCGATGTGATCTCGATGTCATTGCCATTTTTAATCAACCATACCCAGCCCGAGCCAAAACGCCCTGCTGCAGCCTTGGCGAACTCGGCTTTAAAATTATCGAACGAACCGAATTTCTTAGTAATTGCATCGGCCAGCGCTCCTTTTGGTGCGCCACCCGCTTTAGGCCCAAGAATATTCCAGAAGAAGGTATGATTCCAGTGACCACCCGCATTGTTACGTACCGCAGCTGGCGTACTGGCACTGATGCCTTTCACTAAATCGGCCAGCGTACCATTGTTGTACTTAGCCATATCGGTACCCGCTACTGCTTTGTTCAGATTGTCTACGTATGCTTTATGGTGTTTACCGTGGTGAATCTCCATCGTTTCTTTATCAATGTGAGGTTCCAGAGCGGCCGCATCGAAAGGCAGTGGATCTAGCTTGAATGGTCCTTCGGCCTGTGCGGGAGTAAGTCCAAATGAGCGGAAAGCGATTAAACCGGCCGAGGCCCCGAAGGCCAATTTCAAAAACTCAGAACGATTCATGCGAATGTTGGTTTGTAGAGATATTTATAACGTTTTGCAATACAACCCGCTACAATGACGGATGTTCAGGCGAACCTAAGGCTATAAACGCAAAGAATAAAATATTTCACCTAAAATCTGGCTTCTAGGGTTTTACTAATGAAAAAACTGTACTGAATTAGAGCGTGCTACGTCTGCTTTCCCTCATCAATCTCACAAAAAAAGCACCGACTAGCGGTGCTTCTATATTAGTCATAAGCGATTCGGCTTAAAATACTACGTCCGAGCGTTACCTCATCGGCGTATTCAAGATCGCCCCCAATCGGAATGCCCCGCGCTATGGTCGAAATTTTAAGATTAAAAGGCTTCAACTTTTTTTGCAGATAGAAGGCGGTTGTATCTCCTTCCATAGTTGGACTGATGGCCAGGATGATTTCTCGTACCTGCTCTCCTTCAGCACCCCGAAGACGAGCAATAAGAGAGTCTATCTGTAAATCACTCGGGCCAATACCCTCAACGGGAGAAATAATACCACCTAAAACATGATAGAGTCCTTTATATTGGGCGGTATTCTCAATGGCCAGTACATCGCGCGTGTCTTCCACTACACAGATTAGCGACTGATCCCGTTTATTGCTGGAACAGATCGAACAAATATCATGATCCGACAGGTTGTGGCATTTCTGGCAGTATTTAACCTGAGTGCGCATTGTCTTCAGGCTATGTGCCAGCGATTCAGTCTGTTCTTCGTCGCGCTTCAACAGATGTAAAACCAGTCGCAGGGCTGTTTTCTTTCCAATTCCCGGCAGTTTCGACACCTCGTTGACAGCGTCTTCTATAAGTTTGGATGGATACTCCAAGTTCGTTGAAAGATAGAATGACCGAATGATTGACTTATTGAATGTCTAAATAGGCTTTTTCTGTTATTCAGTCATTCTAGCATTCAATCATTCAAAATTAATTCAGTACTTCGGCAGATATACCCCGGCGGCAGATTTCATTACGCAATGGAACAAGCTCTTCCCACGATCCATTCTTAACAGTACATTTCCCCTTATAATGGATTAGTAAGGTACATTGCTCAGCCTGCTCGGGCGTGTGTTTACATACATCAATCAACGTATCAATGACGTGATCGAACGTATTAACATCGTCATTGAAGACTACGAGGTTGTGGACGTCGGTTTCAACGACTTCATCAAGTACATCTACCGAGGTTGACCAGTCGATTTCTTCAAAAGGTTGCATGGGAGCTAAAATGGTATTTATTTAGCAAATTTACGATAAAATGGCCTCTTTTAAAAGCCATTGGCTTGCTTTTAGAGAACCCCATTTTTGCCCAAAAAGTTGCCTCATTCCGCATGAATACTACCGTTGCGCTGGTCATTCTGATTGCTTATTTTGGGATGTTGATTGCCGTCTCTTTTTACACCGCCAGAGGGGCCGACACGAATACGTTTTTTACCGCTAACCGACAGTCGCCCTGGTGGTTAGTTGCCTTTGGCATGATCGGCACATCGCTCTCGGGCGTAACCTTTATTTCGGTGCCGGGTGCTGTCGGGAAAATTGGTTTTTCGTACTTTCAGGTAGTTCTGGGTTATATCGTCGGCTACTTCGTTATTGGCTCGGTTCTGATGCCACTCTATTACCGGTTAAATCTGATTTCCATTTACGGGTATCTGGAAAAACGATTCGGTTTCTGGTCCTATAAAGCTGGTGCCGGTTTTTTTCTGCTATCCCGCACAGTTGGATCGGCGGTCAGGCTTTATGTAGCCGCTGGCGTTCTACAAATTGCTCTTTTTGAGCCGCTTGGTGTTCCTTTCGAGATCTCGGTGTTGATCACCATTGGCCTTATCTGGATTTACACATTTAAAGGGGGCGTTAAAACCATCATCGTCACCGACACGCTCCAAACCTTATTTCTGATTACAGCCGTTATTCTAACCATCATTCTGATTGCTAAGGAATTGAATCTGTCATTTAGTGATATGGTAAAAACCATCGATAATAGCCCTATGTCGCAGATTTTCTTCTGGGAAGGAAACGATGCCAAGAATTTCTTCAAGCAGTTTATTTCCGGCGCTTTCATCGCTATTGTTATGACGGGGCTGGATCAGGATTTAATGCAGAAGAATCTGACCTGTAAGAATATCGGCGAAGCCCAGAAAAATATGTTCTGGTTCACCTGTACACTGGTTATTGTCAACTTTCTGTTTCTCAGTCTGGGCGTTCTGCTCTATCAGTTTGCGCAAAAAGAAGGTATTGCGATTCCGGCCCGTACCGACGATCTGTATCCAATGCTGGCGTTAAACCACCTGGGTTTGGTGGTCGGTATTACGTTCCTACTGGGTATTACGGCGGCTACGTATGCCAGTGCCGACTCTGCCTTGACCGCGTTAACTACCTCTTTTTGTATCGATTTTATGAACGTAGAGAAACGCCCCGAAGCCGAGCGATCACGTATCAAGCACATTGTTCACATTGGCTTTTCACTACTTTTCTACGTTGTAATTATCATTTTTAGACAACTGAATAGTAAAGAAGTAATTACGGCCGTATTCGATATTGCCGGTTATACCTATGGTCCATTATTAGGGTTGTATGCCTTTGGTATTTTCAACAAACGTCCAGTTGCGGATCGGGTGGTACCGTTCATTTGTATTGCTTCGCCCATTTTAACGTATATTGTTAGTGAGCATTCAGTAGCCTGGTTTAACGGTTATCAGTTCGGCTTTGAGCGATTGCTACTCAACGGCTTGTTTACATTTGTAGGGCTCTGGGTTATATCGAAGCCCGTAAAAGAAGAAGAACCTGTTACGGTATAATGAACTCCTTTTCTCCGTTATGAAACTCAACCCATACTGTTTGCTTGTTGCCCTGGTAACACACGTATCTGCTACGGCCCAATTCAGGTTCGCTCCCGAAAAGCCGCAGGTCGGACAAACTGTTTCCTTTACGTATACACCCCAGGGAACTCCCTTATCGGCCGACAGCACCGTTGAGGGACGTTATGTGTATTACGGCGCTCCCAATAACATTCACCTGAGTCGGCCAACCACGGCCACTGTTGTTCGGCAGAGCGCTACGTTTGTGGGCCAGTTATATGTTCCGTTGAAAAATGCGTCGGGTATCATGCTCGCGTTTCGGAATAGCAAACAACCCAAGCGAATCGATCTGAACAAAGGTCAACTCTACGCTATTCCCATCTACGATGCCAATGGCGATGCGCTGCCCCATGCCATTGCAGGTCAATCATCCGTTTTTTCGCGAAGCCATTTTATGTATGAGTTAGGCAGTCGTCCTGACCCGGATCGTGTTGTTCTGCTGTACAACCAGGAACTTCAGCAGAATCCGGCTCTATATCCGATGTACTGGTCCGATTATCTGGCGTCTCAAATCAAGCAGAAAAAACCCGGTTATGGCCCGAAGGTTAAGCTGGGTATCGAGACGTATCTGGCATCCCGTCCGGCGCCAACCACAGCTGACTTAACAGCAGCGTCGCAGCTATACGAAAGTATGGGAGACTTTCCCAAAGCCAATGCATTGCGTGAGCAGATGAAAACGCTGGACCCCGCCGGGTCGATGGTACTGAAAGATCGGGCAACGGCCGTGCGGAACGAAACAAACTGGGAACGTAAGAAGACAGCCTATCTGGCTTATCAGAAAGAATTTCCGAATTCAACGTATCTGCCAGCGCTGACAGTTATGATGACCGACGGTTATTTCAAAAACAACGATATTAAGGGACTGGTAACCTTTGTGGAGCAACAGCCAGTGTCCCATACCGACGTAATGATGTTGAATAGCATGGCTTTTCAACTAGCCGATGAGCGCCGGTCATTACCGGAATCCGAACAATTGATAACGCGGGCTTTGTCAATTTTAAAAACACAGGCTAAACCAGCTAACGTAACGGGAAACTGGGAAACCGAAAAACAAAATCGGCAACGTCAATTGATGAATACGTATGCCCGGTCGCTGGAACAACAGGGCAAATACGCCGAAGCCTACACGGCCTATCAGACCGTTATTCAGCCCGACGATATTGACAATAGTGATCCACGCACCAATGAACGCTATTTCCTGTGTGCTCTACAGGCAAATCATGCCACCGATGCAAGACCTGTGATTGAGGAGGCCGTCCAGATCGGGAAAGCAACTCCCCGGCTGAAAACCGTTCTCCGTGACTGGTACGCCAAACAACCAGGTAATACACTGGCAAAGGCTGATGCCTATATCGCCGATCTTGAGGCCGATATACGAGCCGACCAGCGCGATGAGCTTCAGCAGATTCTGATCAATGAACCCGCGCCCGCTTTTTCGATGACCGACTTAAAAGGACGTACCATTTCGTCGGCTTCATTAAAAGGGAAAGTGATTGTTTTGGATTTCTGGGCAACCTGGTGTGGTCCGTGTATCGCTTCGTTTCCGGCGATGCAGCAAGCCCAAATGCGGTTTCAAAGCGACCCTAATGTTCAGTTTCTGTTTGTTAACACGCGGGAAGGAGGACCTGTGCAACGCGTGCATAACTTCATGAGCAAGCACACCTACCCATTCACGGTTCCTCTGGATGGCAATCAACGAGTTTCACGAGCCTATAAAGTGCAGGGTATTCCTACTAAAGTAGTGATCGATCCTAAAGGTCGCGTTCGTTACCGCCAAATTGGCTACTCCGGCGATCCGGAAGCTACTGTCAATGAGTTATCCCTCGTCGTTGAAATGCTGAAGGAAGGTAAATAATATCTTCTGACAATTATTTTAAGAATTGACCAAAATGACCATTCGACCCGCTACGCGTTCCGATTTACCTAATCTGATGAAACTTGTTAAAGTAGTTGTCCCTCTGATGCGCGAAGCGGGCAACTTTCAGTGGGATGATACGTATCCAAATGAAACTGTTTTCGGTCAGGATATTGACAAGGCTCAATTGTGGGTAGCCGATATTGATGGTCAACTGGCAGGGGTAGCCGCCTTGACGGAAGATCAGGAACCCGAATATGCGCAAGTTGGCTTTGATATTTTTCAACGGGCCGTGGTGACGCACCGTCTCGCCGTCGATCCTGCTTTTAGAGGTCAGGGCATAGCAGCAGCCTTACTTAATCAGGCAGAAAAACTGGCTCTGGAACGTAACGTAGCTTCCCTTCGCATCGATACGAACTCAGAAAATCAGGTAACTCAGAAACTATTTCCCAAACTGGGCTATCAATTAGCCGGTGAGATTACGCTCGGGTTCCGGCCGGGCTTGCGATTCCTGGCCTATGAGAAACAACTGTAGCCTGGACGTCCACGTCCGGGTGATCTATGAGTTTAGTTTTACCCGGACGCAGACAGCCAGGCATTACTGACCTTCTTTTTTGCTGGCCCGATTAGCCTGCTTTATACTTTGTTCGATCATATCCCATTGCTCTGAGCTTACTTGCTCCAAGTGATTGAACTCGCCAGCTGCCAACACTTCTCCCCCATCAATGGTCACGGTTTCGCCCGTAATAAAGCCTGAATAATCTGAGAGGAGATAAGCCGCCAGATTGGCGAGTTCGCCGTGTTCGCCAACCCGTTTGAGCGGAATACGTTTTGTTGGGTCCATTACGCTGGCCAATGGTTCAGGAAACAGACGATCCCAGGCCCCTTTTGTCGGAAATGGCCCTGGCGCAATAGCGTTGAGCCGAATCCCATATTTACCCCACTCAGCCGCTAATGATTTGGTCATGATCAGTGCCCCACCCTTGGCTACCGCCGATGGTACTACGTAGCCAGACCCAGTGCTGGCATACGTAGTGGATATATTTAACACAACGCCCGGAATACTGTTCTCGATCCAGTATTTACCCACGGCCAGCGTAAAGTAATACGTACCGCGCAGGACAATATCGACAATTGTATCAAAGGCTTTGTAGGATAAGCGCTCGGTTGGACTGATAAAATTTCCCGCTGAATTGTTGAGCAAGCCATCGATTTTACCAAATTTCTCAATTGTCTGGCTAATGACTTGTTCTATCTCAGCCGGATTTCGTACATCGCACTGAATGGCCAGCACCTCTCCAGCATCGGCTGGGCGGTCGGGCTCGCTCATCAACTCCCGAGCGGTTTCGTCAAGCACGGCCTGACGGCGACTACAAATCGTTACGTTCGCACCTAACTGCAACAAATAGCGCGTGATTGATTTACCAAGACCAGTACCACCACCGGTAACAATAATGGTTTTCCCGCGCATGGCTCCATCCCGGAGCATTCCTGATGTATTCATACTCTTAATACCCTCGGTTTATCTTCTTGTTAAATTCGGCCTGCCGCTTTTCCATTGTGGCCTGCATAGCCTCACTAAAATCGTCGGACTGAAGCTGCGATGAATTCCAGACGGCTACGTATTGGAGGCCATCTTCAATGGACTTGTTCAGGCTATAGTTCAGTACACGCTTGGCTCCCTGAACCGCCGTGGCTGGATTACGGGCAATCTGCTGCGCCAGACTCTGGGCAGCCTCAAATAACTGCTCCGGCGTATCATAGACGTGATTGACCAGTCCAATACGTTCGGCGAAAGCCGCGTCGTAATCGGCTCCCGTAAACGCCATTTCACGAGTAAACCCCTGACCAATGATGGGCGGCAGAAACTGCAAACCACCAATATCGGGCGTAATAGCAAGTCTGGCTTCACGCAGACTAAATGTTGCGTCACGGGAGCACAGTCGAATATCTGCAGCCGCAATCATATTCACCCCACCTCCAATACACCAGCCATGCACGGCTGCAATAACCGGTTTAGGAGATTCATGCATTTTCTGGAAACCAGATTGCATATACCGGATCTGAGCCATCAGGTCGGCCCGCTGATGAGCCACCACCGTGCCCGTAGTCATGGTGGCCAGCTTAGGCATCATCTGGGGAATGTTCAGGCCGTAGCTGAAATGGTCACCACTTCCGCGGAAAACAAGACACCGAACCTCAGGCATGCGATTGATTGCATCCATCGCTTTCGGAAGTTCGTCCCAAAACTCGGGTCCCATAGCGTTGCCCTTCCCTGGACCCAGCAACGTAACGGTCATTACCCCCTCTTTTTGGCTCAATAATAAGGATTGATAGGTCTCAGCCATAATAACAGTATGCTTGCATACGATTTTTGTAAAGGTAGTATAATTCCAGGATGCTTTGCAACTATAGCAAGTCCGATCTGATTCATACACCTGTTTTCGGGTAATAGTCAGGTTACTACTGATTTTACATACAAATCATGCATTAATGAATATATTTTACATACATTTACAGAGTTAACTCAAACAATACCAGCTTATGAAGGGGACGAACCTGGGTGAATTTGAAGAATTAGTGTTGCTTACCATTGCTGCACTGCTCAATGAAGCCTATAGCGTTGCCATATGTGACGAATTGGAGAAGCACACGGGACGAACGGCCAAACTGGGAGTCGTGCATGCGGTTCTGAATCGTCTGGAAGAAAAAGGACTCGTTACAAGTAGCCTGGGCGAAGCTACCAGCACACGTGGAGGAAAACGAAAGCGCTTCTATGAAGTAACTCACGCCGGCAAAGTAGCCCTTGTTAAAGCAAAAGATGTCCGCGAATCGCTCTGGCGTATTATTCCTGGATTTAATCTGGAAGGGTCGATATGAAAGCGCCAAAGCCCCCCATAGAACCACCGTGTTGGGCACAACGCCTGCTACGCTGGTATTGTCGGCCCGATTTGCTGGAGGATTTGCAAGGCGATCTAAACGAGTATTTCGAGCGGAACCTGACCGCAAAAGGCCCTACTCGGGCTCGCCTGATTTATATCATTGACGTCTTGAAGTTTTTTAGAACCTATACCATTCGCAAGCCCGATTTCATTAATCTTCTCATTCACTGGATCATGATAGATAGCTATTTTAAAACTTCAAGGCGTAGTCTGATACGTAATAAATTGTTTTCGGTGATCAATATCATCGGCCTGTCGGTCAGTATGTCAATCGGTTTGCTGGTGATAGCCTTTGTTTCCGATCTACGCTCCTACGACTATTTCCATAAAAAAAGAGCTACAATTTATCGCATTCTGACCAAAGACGACGCTACGGGTAGACCTACAATGGAGCTGGCTACCACCTCCCACAAAGCGGGACTTATGATCCGGGAAGCGATTCCTGGCGTAGAGGATATAACCATCATTCAACGTGAATTTTCCGGCGATGCCAAAGTAAATGATGAAACTATCATTCCTATAAAAGCCTTATGGGCCGATAAGTCATTCTTTAACGTCTTTACGTTCCCACTACTAGCCGGTGATTCATCAACCGCTCTGCGTGAGCCTTATTCGCTGATTCTCACCGAGAAAACTGCGAACAAATTATTTGGGACCACTGATGCACTGGGTAAATCGGTGCAGTTCGATACAGTAGCTTATACCGTTACGGGTATCATGAAAGATATTCCCAAACTCTCGCACCTGAAGTTTGAAGCACTGATGTCGTTAACCTCTCTCGGAGAGGCACGTACCGCTGTCGATCGGGAACGGATGGACTGGGCAGGTATTTACGGTAATTTCGTCTATCTGACTATTCCCGAAAATCGGAATCTACAAACCATCCAGAAGACTCTCGACCGACTCAGTGCCACCGAAAACCAGAAACTGAAAAACCGGAAAATTACCCTTTCACTCCAGCCATTGAGCGCTATTACGTTGGATAAGCGATACGCAAACGAATTCGGTGCAAACGTACCGAGCCTGGTGATCTGGATAGTAGCTGGTTTGGCTTTTGTTATTATTCTGTCGGCCTGTTTTAATTATACCAATCTGTCAATTGCCCGTTCGCTACGTCGTACGCGGGAGGTTGGCATACGGAAAATTGTTGGCGCTCTGAAAGGACACGTATTGGGCCAGTTTGTGATGGAGTCTGTTATCATAGCCCTCCTTGCGCTGGCATTCTCCAGTTTACTTTTTTTCTTCCTTCGGCATCAGTTTCTGGCGTTAGCTCCGCAACTCAATGACATCGCCCAGCTTGAACTTTCTCCTCGGCTATTCGTCTATTTTCTGCTCCTTGCGGTATCGGTCGGCATTGTTGCCGGTTTTTTACCCGCTTTATTCTTCTCGAAGATAAAGGCCATTCAGGTCCTGAAAGCGACTTCATCGATTCAATTATTCCGGCATATCAACCTTCGAAAATCGTTGATTGTGCTTCAGTACACTGTCTCGCTCGTGTTTATTACGTCCACCATCATCGGCTATCGGCAGTATAAGAGCTTTCTCAGCTTTGATCTGGGATTTTCGACTGAAAACATTCTCAACATCAATTTACAGGGCAATAACGGCGACCTGCTGATCAACGAATTACAACCGTTACCAGCCGTTAACAAGATCTCAAAATCAAGCATTGTTACCAGTCTTGGCAGTCTGGTTGGTACGTCTATGAAGTATAAAGACGCTCAGGATTCGTCGCTCGTCTGGCTGAATTATGTCGACAAAAATTATATACCAATCCACAAACATACATTTCTTGCCGGGGGCAATTTTACAGTCATTCCCAAAAAGGATGCAGAGAGTGAAGTAATCGTAAACGAGCAGGTTCTAAAACGTTTTGCCATTGCCGGACGTGACCCGCATAAAGCCATTGGCGAACAGATCACAATGGATAAACAGAAGCTGCGGATTATAGGGGTGCTTAAAGATTTTCATTACGGTACGATGGAGAATAAAATTGAACCGATGGCTCTCCGCTACGTCACGGGTGAGTCGGGTGGTTATCTGAATGTCAGCATTACGTCTACCGACGTACCAGCAACGCTTGCCAGCATTGACCAGGCGTGGCGAAAGATCGACAAAATACATCCGCTGGACGCTAAGTTCTACGACGATCAGATTGAAGAAGCGTATCGTCAATTCATGGTAATTACCCAGATTATCGGTTTCATTACGTTTCTGGCTATTGTTATTGCTTCTATGGGACTATTTGGTATGGTTGTTTTCACTGCCGAAACCAGGCTAAAGGAAATCAGTATTCGTAAAGTGTTAGGAGCCAGTGAATTTAAATTAGTGTACCTGCTGAGCCGAGGTTTTCTGGCTCTGTTAGCTATTGCTACGTTGATAGCACTACCCGCTACCTATCTCCTATTTGATCGGATTATTCTTTCCAAATTTGTTTATCATAAACCAATCAGCATCAACGACTTAACCACGGGAGTTTTGATCGTTATGCTGATAGCCTTCCTGCTGATAGCTTCACAAACAGTGAAAGTGGCCCGACGTAATCCAGCGAACGTATTAAAGAGTGAGTAGCGATTAGGCACTACGTTATCGAGCGTGAATCATAGCCGTTCGGAATGATTGCAACCAATAAATGGTTCAATTGATAATCCTGTCATCCAAGCCTTCTTTCAGGAAGACAGGTTATTTACCCTACGACTATGGCTCATTTCGATACCCTTGCCCTTCGTGCTACGCACCAGATTGATCCAATCACCGGGGCTGTTGTTCCGCCGATTCATCTCTCAACGACTTTTGCCCGTAACGAAACCAATGAGTTACCAGCCGATTACGTGTATACACGACCAAATAATCCGACTCGTGAAGCATTGGAAAAAGCGTTGGCAACGCTGGAAGGTGGAGCCGTAGGTATGGCTTTTGGATCTGGGCAGGCTGCTACGATGACGCTTTTCCAGGCACTACGTCCCGGCGACCACGTAGTGCTTGCTTCGGATGCGTATTATGGTACGCCCGCTTTGCTGGAACAGGTTTTCCATCCCTGGGGCCTCACCTATACGCGGGTCAATATGAGCGATATTGATGCTGTACAGCAATCGATCCACGAAAATACACGGGTCGTTTGGTGCGAAACGCCATCCAACCCAATGCTGGCCATTACTGATTTACTAACCATCAGCAGCATTGCCCACGATGCTGGGGCCATTTGCGTCTGTGACAACACCTGGGCTACCCCTGCCCTCCAACGTCCTTTCGATTTCAACTGTGATGTGGTGATGCACTCAACCACCAAATATTTGAGCGGCCACAGCGATGTGTTGGGCGGTGCTCTGATTTTCAGGCAGAATGATGAACTAGCCAAGCGCATTCGGACGTTGCAAAGTTTGTCGGGAGCGGTACCTTCTCCGTTTGACTGTTGGCTCATTAGTCGGGGAATAAAAACGTTGGGTGTCCGATTGCGAGCCCAAACGGCCACCGCCCAGACCGTTGCTGAATTTCTTGACGGCCATTATGCCATCGACACCGTTCATTATCCCGGTTTAGCCAACCATCCCGACCGCGCCCTGATTCATCAGCAGATGAATGCGCCCGGAGCTATGCTATCTGTACAGGTAAAAGGCGGTGCTGAAGAAGCCCTTCAGTTTATTGGCAAATTGAAGCTATTTACACGCGCAACCAGTCTGGGGGGCGTTGAAAGCTTGATTGAACACCGAGCCAGCGTTGAAGGCCCGAACACGACAACGCCACAGAATCTCCTCCGTCTTTCTATTGGTCTGGAACATCCCGAGGATTTAATAAACGACCTGGCTCAGGCACTCGATGCCATTCGTTAACGCTGTCGTTGTATTGTCAGATAGCCGATTTATTTAGGCGTAGGAGTGATTTTGGGAATGGATGAGCCAGGTCGATTCTGTCTCCGATACGTCCCCGGCATTTGCTGTATGCTGTATCGTGTGGATGAATCAGGCACTTTGATTGGCATGTTATCCAACGTAGCACGGACCACGTTGTCAGGATCGCCGGGGGCTCTGTAAAAAGAGTTATTAGGTCGGACGTTCGGCATATTGCCCGCATCGGGTGTTACCGGCAACGAATCACGCCTGACGTTCGTTGATGGGATCTGCGCATGCACGTAGCTGGCCATGAGCAAAAATAGGAGCGTAATAACGTTCATAAGGAATGATGATAAGGTATAGTTTGTCTACTAGATTCTAATTAACTGCCAGCCGTTGCTGTTACGGATTGAACTTTATCAAGAAACTAAACCATAGCAGCCGTGGTTTCTCAGACGTAAAGAGCAGCCTAACCAATGAAAATCGCTTTAATTTCTACGTCGTCGCGCAAAAACAGTAATTCACTGCGCTTCGTCACATATATACAGCACCTGCTGGCCGAAGAAGGCCTGCACGAGGTATCAATTGTCAATTTCGAACACTACGATATACCCTTTGTTGGGCAGGGTTCAGTTAAGCCAGATACGCTTACCCCTTTTCAACAGGAATTAATCAAGACCTGGGAGTCGGCCGACCTGATTCTTTTTGCGATGCCGGAATACAACTGGACCGCCCCTCCTCAGGCTACCAATACGATTCATCAATTAGGCACACCATCGTTCAAGCACCTTTTTAATGATAAAATTTTTGCGATGGTTGGTATTTCAAATGGCCGGGGTGGACGACAGCCAGCCTTAGACATGACCACTGTTATCAATAAAACAATCAGTTTTACAAACAGCTATTCTATTGTGTCGCCCAAGTTATACGAATCGCACGAAACGGACAAAAACCTGGACGAAAACGGTCATTTTGTGGGCCATGAGGTTTATGAGCGTACCGCCAGGGCTTTTCTACATTACACACTCCACGTAGCACAACGATGGATTGTCGATGAACCCGCCGAAAAGGTATAAGTTACCTCATCAGCTCGTTGCCTATCCTAAACCCGTTTACGTATGACCGCTGAAACCCCGAAGAGCATAGATGACTATATTGCCCGCTTTCCCGCCGATGTTCAGGCTATACTGGAACAAGTCAGAAAAACGATCCAGGTAGCGGCTCCTGAAGCAGAGGAAGCTATTTCCTACGCCATGCCTACGTTCAAACTACACGGGAATTTGGTTCATTTTGCCGCTTATAAAAACCATATCGGCTTTTACCCAGCCCCTCGTGGCCTAGAGGAATTCAAAGACGAATTGTCTGGTTATAAAGGGGCCAAAGGATCGGTTCAGTTTCCGATTAACCAGCCGATGCCGCTGGACCTGATCGCACGAATTGTAGCGTTCAGAGTTAAGGAGAATCTGGAAAAACCTAAGGTGAAGCGATAATTGATATACGTATGCTACGTCGTTGTGTCATTTCGTAGAAAATCCTTCAGTCCCCACGTCTCTTGGAGAGGGTATAAGAAACAAAAAAGAAGGGTTATGACAAGAGTCCAACCCTTCTTAATTTGTACGTTTGCTTCTACAAGGGGACTTCGAAAACCATATCTTGTGTTGGCTGAAACGCCTGAATTTTTTTAGCAATGGGGGATACGCTCGCTAACTCGATCACAAACTTCCGAAAACTATCGGAAGACTCCCAGGTAGCATAGTTAATTAAAACAGTCCCTGCCTCATTTTGATGAAGTTTGGCTGAAATAAACCCTGGAAAGTGGCTTACTTCATGTTCGAAAAATTGCTGGATTAGAGTGACTAGTGTGTCAAGTTCGCCAGCCTTAAGCTCAAACCGGACAATCACATTTAGCTGTTTATTTTTCATGATTCGATCGTTTAAATGGCAAACTACTTGTGTAGAAATAATAGAATCGTTAATTAAGCCAGATCTCCAAAACCACCTGTAACAAAGTGGTCATGACCGGTAATATAGGAAGCCCGCTCCGAGGCTAAAAAAGCAACCATTTCGACCATTTCCTGAGCCGTCCCCATCCGCTTTAAGGGAATCGCACCAAAAAGTTGGTCTACTGTGATACCCATGCCCGTAGCCAGTAGCGAACGCAGCAAAGTTCAGACAAGACCTTTAAATGACTTGTGAATTAGATTACTAAATAAGGGTGAACTAGTTCACATTCGTTTATTTACCTTTTCGAGATACGTTTCTGCTTACGGATTTTGGAAAGGAATTCACGGGTCATTCCCAGATACGAGGCAACGATGTAAAGCGGGATTCGGTGAAGCAATAAGGGATGATTCTGGACAAACTCGTCGTAGCGTTCTTCAGCACTCAGACTTAACTGAGCGATGACTCGTCGTTGGATAGTCAGAGCAATTTGTGTGGCTCGTCTCATCATGGCCACTGAAAACTGGGGTATTTTTTCCAGTAGTATTTGTTCACTCTCATAACTCCACTGAACGATGGTACTCGTCTCAAGGGCTTCCACAAACAAGGTTGCTGGCTCCTGCAAGAGGAAGCTGCCCGGATCACCAATCATCCCATTATCGATGGCTAATGAAAGGGTATGTTCTTGTCCGTCAGGGCTTACAAAATACGCTCGAAAAGCCCCCGTAACGATAAAGGTGCGGTGGCTAGAAATAAAGCCAGGTTGCTCAATGAGTTGTTTACGTTGCACCCTTTTCACCCGCAGCATGGAGACGAACAGTTCCTTCTCTGGTTGGGTGAGGGAAACATGCTGAGCAATGTGGTGAAGAAAGGAGGAAAAGTCTGGGTTATGTTCCAAAATCGAGTTGACCGATTGTCGTTGTTTTACCAAAAACGAATTAGTACATAGACAACGTATCGTTTAATTAAAACAGCGGATTTACCAGCAATCGCTTTCATCTCATTCGGAAGGGCCTTATAAGACAGTGTGAATTGGCTAAGCCGACTATTATATACAATAAAGCTCCCTTCATCGCCGGGCCGACCAATCGGGGAGCTTGAAGAAAATGGGCATGAAGTCACCGATTCATACACCCCTGACTGGTTTGTCTTACCACGGGCAAGTGGTCGGGTCAGGAAAGTACTCTTCACCAAAAAATTGGCCGCTGGGGGTTGCTTGGTCAATCAGAGCATACTTGGTTATTCGTTGGCCGGCCTGCCGGGCGATACTGGTGCCTTGATACCCCGTAAAATCGGTCTGCGTCCAGCCGGGGCAAACTGCATTGATTTTGAATGAAGTGTTCCGTAGCTTATAAGCCAAATTGATGGTGTACATGTTGAGGATCGCTTTGCTGGATTGATAAACGGCCAGTTTGTTATGATACCTTATGTCACGCCAAACGCCCTTTCAAAGCGTAGGTTAGCGTATTTAAATCGCCATCTCACAAATCGAGGTATCATTTCCACCAATAAAGGCTACTGGAACGTCCAGTAGCCTTTATTGGTTCAAGCTATTATTATCAGGCGCCGATACGTGTCACGATCGTATCCGCATCGAGCTTTTGCTGCTCACCGGTTACCATATTTTTAAGCGTTAGCATTCCGGTTTGGACTTCTTCAGAACCGATCAGTACTACGTATGGAATCGCTTTAGCATTCGCGTAGTCAAGCATCTTTTTAATTTTTGCCATATCTGGATATGTTTCAGCTGATAGGCCAGCACTACGCAGTCGATTCAACAAGGGTAAAGCAACCGAACGTGCCTCGGTATCGAAGGGAACCACCAAGACCTGTGTACCCTGCCCCGCTGATGCTGGAAACAGATTCAACTCGTCCATAACATCATAAATCCGGTCGACACCAAACGAGATACCGACCCCCGACAGACCCGGCACTCCGAAAGCTCCCGTTAGATTATCGTATCGGCCTCCTCCGCTTACACTACCAATAGAGACGCCATTGGCTTTCACTTCGAAAATGGCGCCCGTATAGTAGGATAGGCCACGGGCCAGCGTCGGATCTAGCTCAACCTGTGAATCAACCAATCCGTACTGGTCCACCAGTTGAATGGTTTGCTCCAGCTCCGATACGCCCCGAATCGCTGTCTCCGAAGAATCAAGCCACGTCTTTAACTGGCTCAACACCTGCGATATGGATTTACCGGCTAAGTTAAACATGGGCTCAAGGTTAGCAATGGAATCGTCAGAAAATCCTCTTTCTCTTAATTCATCCAATACTTTTTCCCTGCCTATTTTATCCAGCTTGTCAATGGCTACGCTTAAGGTACCTTCCTGCCCCGGCACACCAATCACTTCGGCAATACCCGCCAATATTTTACGATTATTGATCTTCAGCGTAAAATCTATTACTCCGAGATTTCGAAAAACCTCATGAACCATCAAGACAATTTCGGCCTCACACAGTAATGAATCAGTACCTACTACGTCGGCATCGCACTGATAAAACTCCCGATAGCGTCCTTTTGCAGGTCTATCCCCACGCCACACGGGCTGCATCTGGTAACGTTTGAAAGGTAAGGTTAAAGTACCACGGTTCATGACTACGTAACGGGCAAAGGGGACCGTCAGATCATACCGTAAACCTTTCTCCGCAATTTTAGGCGTCAGTTTTTTAGATCCTGCCTGAAGATCCTCGTCGGTGAGCCCAGCGGCAAAATCGCCCGAATTAAGTATTTTGAAGAGGAGTTGGTCTCCTTCCTCACCGTATTTACCAGTCAGCACGGACAGGTTCTCCATCGATGGCGTTTCGAGCGGCTGGAAACCAAACCGCTGGAATGTCTGCCGAATCGTATCAAATATGAATAGCCGTTTGCGCATTTGCTCCGGCCCAAAATCGCGAGTTCCTTTTGGCAATGTGGGTTTTTGCATGACGCAAAATTAATAGACAGGCTGCACAGGACCCACAGTATTTTCAATTTAAGCCCCAAAGATCTCTATTTTTCGGGTCGATTAATCCGCTTGATTTCCTCAAATCGGCTAATTAATGTGCTGCAAGGCCGAATTTATTCCGTAAAAAAGGGGGCGATCTGTTGATCCTGACAAAAAAAACCGTACTTTTGCACGTCAAAATTTGAACTGAGCAAGTTAATCAAGATATAATCATGGGAGTTACTGAACTGAAACGTAAAGGTCGCCGGAACCGGGCCATTGCTAACAACAAGACCGCTGCTATCAAGCAACTGCTACGTAAACCTATCATCAAAAACGTAGACGTAGACGCTATTAAAGCATCTTTCGCTGAAAAGAAATAAGTACAATCGGCCTCCGTTGGGTTAGCATTATGTATTGCCCCCTGACAGCCGAAGAACTTATATACTCGATATCAAGCCTCGCCTTTTGTTGGCGAGGTTTTTCGTTTTTGGCGAGACTTGGTCCATTCCCGATCACGCTTCTTCAATTCCCGGCGTACAAATCGACGATAGTCCAGCTGTGCTCTGTAACGCACAGCCTGCCCAAATAATAGCAAGCCTCCGTTAATAAGAATTAGGCTATAAACACCCCACAAAAACCATTGTTGAAACATAGCACCATTGTGCTTCGCTTCTGCCGCTACGCTAAACACACACAGGCCAACGCTGAATAAAAACAGACCTAGTGGCGCTACAATAAGCCCTTTTGTCCGAGTACTCATACGCTTTACTAACTTCTGACCTGGTGGTTTTGCAAGCTTTGCCATAATACCGTATTAACTAATCAATGGGTTAGAAATATAACGTAAAGCGGGCAGCTTTCGTTAATAGAAACGTAATTTATTCTCCTTTGGGCCGCTACTGAGTGCCTTAGGATGGATACTCGATGCTGGCCCCCGTTTCCCGGAAATCTTTAGGCTCCCGTAAGCGTTTCCATCCTTCACTTAAAAACCCCACTCCATACCCAATTAATTGAGTAAAAGCAGCCCGTACACTTAATAGGCCAATGCGTAAACTTTTCTCTTTGCGGGTGGCATCTATAAAAATCAAGATCGCAATGAGGAATAGCAGGCCCAGCGATAACGCAAAGAGAACCGGGCTAATAATGGCCCAGAGCGGTATGGAGAACACGTATACTGTAAAGGCGGCCGGAATAGCGTGAACGAGTTTCAGTTCGTTTGGATAGTAACGGGAGATGTTTATACGCGCCCGCCCAAAAAAACGTAGCTGACGATAAAATTGACCAAAATTTGTTCGGCGTTTATGATAGATAAATGCATCAGGAATAAGTCCCGTCTTAAATCCGCTATCAATGATCCGAATCGCAAACTCGATATCTTCACCCATTCGACTTAATCGGTATCCTCTCGTTTTCTCCCAAACGTTTCGCGATAGTCCCATATTGAAACTTCGCGGATGATACGTACCGCCCAGGTTTTTCTTATTACCACGAATGCCGCCCGTCGTGAAAGGCGATGTCATGGAATAACTAATAGCCTTCTGAATGGGCGTAAAGTCAGGATGCGCCCGATCTGGCCCGCCATAAGCATCAAGCCAATTGGTGGTCAGATGCGCTGATACAACCTCAAAATAGTGGTCGGGAATCAGCGCATCTGAATCGAAGATGACGAAATAATCCCCGCTTGCCCGTTCAAATCCAACATTTCGGGTAAATCCTTGGCCTGTATTTTCCTTATAGAAATAACGGATAGTAAGCTGATCGGCAAAATCCCTGACAACACCATCTGCCTTTTCGGCTGACCCGTCTTCCACAACGATTACCTCGAAGTTAGTGTACGTTTGTTTCGTCAAACTTCCCAGCAGTTCACGAAGCTCGTCTGGCCGATTGTAGACGGGAATGATAATGGAAAAAAATATCATTGCAAGTGGTTAAATAGCCAGGTCCGAAAGGAATCTACCGAATGAAATAAAGCATCGGGCTGAAGCGCTTCCAACTCAGTGGGGTCGGCCGTAGTGGCCCAGGCTGCCGATGCAATTGGAACGCCAGCTTCGCGACAGGCGACAATATCGCTGGGGGCATCGCCTACGTAGAGAGCCTCGTCAGGCACTACGTTCCATTCAGCCAGAATCCGGTTAATGTTGGCCGCTTTACTGTTACGTTGCCAGTCACCATAGCCGAAAGCACTGAAATACGGAGTGAGTTTATAAAACGTCAGGGATAGCGCGGCACTATGCTGTCCTTTTCCGGTCACAAGTACCAGCTTTACATCTTTGCTTTTCAGATCAGTCAATAACGACTCAATACCCGGAAACAGATCGGGATAATCGTTGTGAAACTGTTCGTAGTAGCTAAGATAAGCCGCTACGCCTTCCTCATACGCATCAGGAATCATTGCTTTTATTGTTCCCTCTTCCGAAGGGCCAAACGTAGCAATAATTTCGGCATCACTTACCGATCGGCCTAGTCGGGGTTCGATGGATGACCGAAACGCTCGAATACAAAGCAGAAGCGTATCAGCCAAGGTCCCATCAAAATCAAATAATATGCCTTTTATGGTCATGCTCCGGCTAGTGCTTCCTGTAAACTTTCTTCATTAGCCTGAATAATTTGGCTAACCAGATCATCGGAGAGCGCAACCGATAAAAACAGGCTTTCAAACTGAGAAGGTGCTAAATAGACTCCGCGCTTCAGCATAGCCTGAAAATAGCGGCCAAACAAGGCCAGATCACTCGTTTTGGCTTCCGAAAAGTTAGTAACCGCCCGATCGGTCATAAAGAGCGTAAACATCGACCCAATATGGTTGATCGTATACGTCAGGCCCGTTTTTGCTAAACCAGCCCGGAATCCGTCTACTAGCTTGGTACCAATCTCTTCCAGACGGGTATAGACTTCCGGATGCTCCTGCAAATGACGTAGCATCGCTAATCCAGCCGACATCGCAATAGGGTTACCCGACAACGTACCAGCCTGATAAACCGGCCCCGCCGGAGATACTACGTTCATTATGTCGGCACGACCACCGTATGCGCCTACGGGCATACCGCCACCAATAATTTTACCCATCGTGGTTAGGTCAGGTGTTATACCAAACCGTTCCTGAGCGCCACCTTTCGCGAGCCGGAAGCCTGTCATAACTTCATCGAAGATCAACAAGGCTCCGTATTGATCACACAATGACCGTACGCCTTCCAGAAAACCAGGCTCTGGCAAGACGCAACCCATGTTGCCGACTACAGGTTCCAAAATGATGGCTGCTACCTGACTCTGGTTATTAATCAATAATTTTTCGACAGCCGCCAGATCGTTGAACGGTGCTGTCAGCGTATCGGCTGCCGTCGCTTTCGTTACGCCAGGGCTGTCGGGAACGCCCATCGTTACGGCACCACTTCCGGCGGCAATCAAAAAAGAGTCACCATGCCCATGATAACATCCTTCGAACTTTATGATTTTATCGCGGCCCGTGTAGCCACGAGCGACCCGGATCGCGGCCATGGTTGCTTCCGTTCCTGAATTAACCATACGAACCTTCTCGACAGATGGTACCATATCGACAATCAGTTCGGCCATTTCGACTTCTTTCCGGGTAGGAGCTCCAAACGAAAAGGAATATTGTACCGCGTCGCGAACGGCTTTTTCAACGGGTTCAAAGGCGTGCCCCAGAATCATAGGCCCCCAGGAGTTAATTAATTCGATATACTGACGGCCATCTTCGTCATACAGATACGGCCCTTTAGCCGACTTGATAAAAATAGGATTACCGCCAACGGCCCGAAATGCCCGAACAGGCGAATTTACTCCTCCTGGAATCAGCGTTTTTGCCTTCTCAAATAATTGTTCGCTCGTTGTCATACACTCTTTTTACTGTTTCCAGCCATCGTTTTCAGTGATACGTTCCCTTCACAAAGACGATTCACTAAACACGATCGGCAGAAAACTAATTTACTTTTACAAATCGTCCCGACTCGAATTTAACAATAGGTACTATCTGGTTTTCATTCGCCTGGGTATAGTCGAATCCCGATAACAGATAATCGTCCGTATCGGAACGTAGCGCCCCACGCCCACGCAGCTGAGTACCATTTTTAGCCAGCTGACGGCCAAAGAATAGCATCATATCATATCCTTCACTGGCGAAAACAGAGGGAATCGTATTCCGTTTCGACAGATATTCTTCCTGAAATTCGACAACCGGCTCACGAGTCTGATCAATAAAGTCAGGATAAATCAGGTACAAATCTTTCTTTGTAAAGGTAGATGACGAATTACGATAGAAATCAAAGGCTGATGCGGTGGCAATGACCGGCGCATTCACCTTTCGCTTAACCAGCGCATCAATCAACTTTGCTCCATCTTCATCATTACTACTGGCAAAGAAAACGTGTCCTAACGTAACGGGCGTTGCTGCCGATGTCGGGGTTGCCGGACGGGACGTAGCAGACGTTCCGGTGAACTGCATTGCGTCGGCCATAGCCTGTGCGGAACCACTTACCTTTTTAAAATCGACAATCTGATAGTTGAGTTGCTTCAGCTCATTCCAATAGGCCAATGCCTGCAATGAATCTTTTCGGGACGTACCAAAGTAGATGGCTGCCCGACGCAAACCATTTAAACTACGAGCCTGCTCAGCCGCTTTGTGGGCCTGTTGATTCATAGAAGGCTGTGCCATGTACGACATGGGCTGATTCGTGACCAGGTCATTGCTAGTGGCAATCGGATTGAGCAATAAAATATTGCTTTGATTCGCGTAGGCCGATGCAATACGATTCGGTTCCACATACAAAGGGCCAATAATCAGATCGGTCTGGGCAAAAGCGGGGCTATTTACCAGCTCAAGCGCCTTATTGGCGTCGTTGTCAACATCGTAGGCAAATAAATTGATGTTAATCCCCTCCTCCTGCAACTTTGCCTTCGCCATCTTGATTCCATCGTACAAATCATAGACGTATTGACTCGACCGCTGCCGTTTCCCCGATGCTGCGTCATCCAGCCGGAAGGGAAACATAACCGCTACGTTGTAATATCCTTTACTCTGGCCACTACGGATCGGCTGGTTTCCAGCCGTTCGGGACGGGTTGGTTTCTGTTGGTGGTACATTTGCAGGCTGAGCTATTGTTCCTGGAACCCCAAACCGGTTTGTCAGCCGGTCTGATAATTCCAGATCATCTTTATCGGTGGCTGTACGCTGAATAAGCTCAATCAGCGCTAAACCCACATTGCGATTATCCGGATAGTCTTTATTTATTTTTTTCAGCCGATTCAGGTCATTGATACGTCCAAAAAATGCCTGTTCGAGTTTATTGATATCAGCTCTGAACGACGGATTTTTAATTTGTTGACTAGCCTCAATAGCATCCTCATACTGCCCCATTTCCATGGAAATAGCCGCAAATAAGTAATTGGCATCGTCCATTTTCCGCCAATCGGGATAACGCGTCATCAATTGCTTGATCATCAACCGGGCCTGGTTGAAATTTCGCTGCCGAAAAGCCGCTACGGCATAATAATAATGCGCAAACGGGGCCAATGAACCATCGCGCTGAATGATGGCATTCAGATCAAACTTCGCCCGCTCATAACCAGTCGTCTGACCCGATTGAATGATCTGTACAGCGGCCTTATACTTTCGTTGGGCATCCGTCGAAAGTTGCGCCATAGCTCGCTGCCCATTCATGGCGCACACAAGACCGATCAGCACAAGTTTAAACCAATACAGCCTACCGTTCATGCTATTTTTAGGGTTAATACACAAAAGCAACGCCTACGCGTTGCTTTTGTTGGAAGTTCTTTTCAATTCGAATAACTGGCGATTGAATGGCTGCTGTTTTTATATAGTTTTCAGCCTACACGCTACCTATTTTTTCTGTCTGGCCTTCCGTTGCGCTTCTTCTGCCTGTTTACGTGCTTCGTCTGCAGCAGCCAGTTGTTTCTGAAGCAGGGCCTGGAATCCACCTGGCTTTTTAACCTGACCCGACGCAATCTTACGACGATTGTCATCGAGAACAGCCCGAATTTTATCTTCATCGACAAAACGGCGAATCAGTTGTTGCTGGGTGATGGTAACGATGTTCGAGATAAAGTAATAGAACGTCAGACCAGCTGGATACGAGTTCAGCACAAACATAAACATCAACGGAAATATGTAGCTCAGGGCTTTCATATTAACTGGTCCGGGCTGCGTTGGTGTCGTCTGGTTATTGTAATAAGCGTATGCAATCGACGACATGGTCATCAATACGGTAAACAAACTCAGGTGACCACCAATAAACGGCAGCGTCGGGAACGTAATGAACGCATCATACGTAGACAGGTCATTTGCCCACAGAAACGGCTTCTGACGTAGCTCAATCAGGTTTGGGAACAACATGAACAACGCAAACAGGATCGGCATGGTTGCCAACACCGGCACGCATCCGCTCAATGGGCTAACCCCCACTTCCTGATACAATTTCATCTGTTCCGACTGCTGCTTAGCCATATCGTCGCCAACCCGCTCCTTGATCTCATTGATCTCCGGGGCTAACACCCGCATTTTGGCCATACTAACGTATGACCGATAGGTCAACGGTGTTAACAGGAGTTTAACGAACACAACAAGTGCTACGATCAACAATCCGTAGTTAGAAATAAATTTCTCTAACAGGTTGAATACGGGCACGAAAAAGTACTTGTTGATCGGCTTCAGAATGGAATAGCCAAGGTACACGTTCTGATCGAATTCAGGTGCTACGTCGCCCAGTAACTGAAAATCGTTGGGGCCGTAGTAGAATTTATACTGCCCTTTGCCTGATTTCACATCAGCCATCGGCAACGTTACGTTGGCAATGGCCGTTTTTACAACGCTCGAATCAGCGGGGTTGACTAATGTTTTAAATTCGGCCGTAGGCATTGGCGCATTTTTGGCCACAAATCCCGACAAAAAGTATTTGTGTTTGATCGTAAACCACTGGGTTGGTTCATCGACAGTAACATCCTCATTACTTTCGCCTTCCGCCAGTTTCTCGAAATTTTCGTCAGCCGTCAGATAGTTAATAGTGGCAGCCCGACGGTTGTTAGCCAGGTCGTTTTCATACTGCCGCATTTTATCTTCCCAGAAGAAACGAATGTTATCGTTCGTTACGGTATTGCCGAGTCCGTTTAGCTTCAAATCGTAATTCAATACGTAGCCTTCAGCTGGAATGGTATAAACTTGTTCAACCGACTGGCCCGGTGCTACTTCTGCCTTAAAAACAATTTGCTGTGGCTGGCCAGCAACCGTAGCATTCTGAGCTGTAGTCTGATAGTAGAGTTTGTGCAGATCAACTTTTCCCCGGTTGGTTGGTAATTCCAGCAGTGTATTGCTGCTTTTTTCATCGATGAGTACGAGTGGCTTTTGGTCGTAGGTTTTATAATTTTTCAGAAGAACTTCTGTCACCCGACCTCCGTGCGTACTGAACGTTACTTTAATGTCTTTATTCTCAACAATAATATCGCGGGTTTCACCGGAAGCAACCGTTGCGAAATCGCCGAACTGAGCCCTTGCAGCGGCTGAGTCGAGCGGTTGCTCTGCTTTTTCGATGGCAGCCGCAGCCCCCGCTGCAGTTTTCGGTTTTGTTGTCTGAGTTGTTTGAGCAGCCGATTTTTCGGGCGCAGGTTTCGGTACCAGTAGCTGATAACCGACCAGCATCGCCAAAATCAGGACAATGCCAACTAATTGATTACGATCCATTTTCTACATTTTCAGCTTTCAGTTTTCGTTTTCAGTAGGTACAAAAGCCACTGAAAACGAAAAACCAAAAACTATTTTCGGCAAAATTACGCCAATCTGCCCGCTTAATCAACCACATCAGCGGTTTCTACACGGACGGACGATACACGTTTCTGTTGGTTGTATGCGAGAGCGGCCCGCACGAACTGAACAAATAGCGGATGTGGGTTCATCACTGTACTTTTTAGTTCAGGATGAAACTGTACGCCAACAAACCAGGGGTGATTCGTTAATTCAACAATTTCGACTAATCCAGTTTCTGGATTGATTCCGGTTGGCCGTAGACCAGCTTTTTCAAATTTAGTCAGATAATCGTTGTTGAATTCGTAGCGATGGCGATGGCGTTCTTTAATCTGGGTTTTACCATAGATCTGATGCGCCAGTGAATCGCGCTTCAGTTTACAGGCATAAGCTCCCAAACGCATCGTTCCCCCTTTATCGGTGATGGTTTTCTGAGCTTCCATCATGCTAATGACCGGATTTTGCGTATCTGGCTCCATCTCAGTCGAATGAGCGTCTTCAATACCCATTACATTCCGGGCATATTCGATAACGGCCATCTGCATACCCAGACAAATTCCCAGGAACGGAATTCCGTGTTCCCGAACGTATCGAACCGCATTGATCTTTCCTTCAATACCGCGCTCGCCGAAGCCTGGCGCTACCAGCACCGCATCCAGCTGACTCAGCACCTCAGCACAATGGTGTTCATCAACCAGGGTTTCTGACTGTATCCATTCCAGCTGAACCTTGCATTCATTTTCAGCACCAGCATGAATGAACGATTCGGCGATTGATTTGTAGGCGTCGTGCAACTCAACGTATTTCCCTACCAAACCGATCCGAACCGTTTCGCCCGGATTTTTTAACCGGCCCAGGAAATTTTTCCAGCTGTCCAGATCGGCATCCTTATCATTGTACAGATCCATCATGTAGAGTGCACGCTGATCAAGGCGTTCTTTCTGCATCAATAACGGTACGTCGTAGATGGTCTCGGCATCAATTGCTTCGATCACCGAGCTAACCTGTACATTACAAAACAGAGCAATTTTCCGGCGAATATCCTGCGGTAATGGGTGCTCAGTGCGGCACACAATGATGTCGGGCTGAACGCCGTTTTCGAGCAACATCCGAACGGAGTGTTGCGTAGGCTTTGTTTTTAACTCGCCAGCCGACTGCAGATAAGGTACCAGTGTCAGGTGGATAACGAGCGTGTCTTTTTCGCCCAGCTCAAACTTTAGTTGTCGAACCGCTTCAACAAACGGTAATGATTCAATATCGCCAACGCACCCTCCTATTTCGGTGATCACGATATCATACTCTCCCGTTTCGCCCAGCAACCGAATATTCCGCTTGATCTCGTCGGTAATATGTGGCACAACCTGAACGGTTTTGCCCAAGAAATCGCCCCGACGTTCACGAGTAATCACATTATTATAAATGCGCCCAGTGGTAATATTGTTGGCCTGCGATGTTGGACGATTCAGGAAACGCTCATAGTGCCCCAGATCTAGGTCCGTTTCGGCCCCGTCGTCGGTTACGTAGCATTCTCCGTGTTCGTAAGGATTGAGTGTACCGGGGTCGATATTGATGTACGGATCGAATTTTTGAATGGTCACCGCCAGTCCCCGTGACTGTAATAATTTAGCGAGTGAAGAGGCAATAATCCCCTTGCCAAGTGATGAAGTTACCCCGCCTGTAACAAAGATGTATTTTGCGGATTTGGGTCCCGTAGCCGCCATGATTGAAACCTGTTTTGGTCGTTACGGGATGTAAAATTACGAATTTAAACGAAAAAACAGGAACCCGGCGAATCGAAAAAGTTAAATGTTTTCACTAATTAACTACTAGTCAACCGAGTACCTCAATAGCTTTCTGGTATTTTTTTAAAATAGCCTATAGATCTCCATTTTATCGCAGTCTGCCCCTAATCGGGCAAATTTGCTTTAATCCATAAAAGTCATTTCTGACCCAATAGCTAATTATGCGATATTTATTTTCTGTAGAAGGGCTAGCCAACAATATCTTTTAGCACAATCCCGGTCTGTCACGAAAGATTGGTACGTAACACGAACCCAAAATTGAGTGGATCGGTTAACAGGTAGCAGCTATTTTCATCTATTTTTGTAGATCTACTGCCGGATAAAAACCGGCCCGATTTTTTATGGTTCATCACATCTCCTTAACCCTATCGCCCGAACAAGCTTACGACGACGTAGCGTTCCAGCATCAGGTCTATCGCACGCTCCGACTGCCTGATACTACAGCCGCCACCGTTCGTAAAAAGCGTCAGTCCATTGATGCAAGAGGTCGCCAGGTACGCGTTCACGTTGATGTCGACGTGTTTATCAACGAAACACCGCCCACCCTCATCGGCTACCACAAACCCCAGAACGACGTTAGTCAAGCCCCACAGGCGATTGTAATCGGTGCCGGGCCGGCTGGTCTGTTTGCGGCACTACGGTTGATTGAACTAGGCATCAAGCCCATTGTTCTGGAACGTGGCAGCGATGTTCGGCTTCGCCGACGCGATCTGGCTGCCATCAATAAAGATCATATCGTAAATCCTGAATCCAATTACTGTTTTGGTGAAGGTGGCGCCGGTACGTATTCGGATGGTAAGCTGTACACCCGATCCACAAAACGGGGCGATGTCAGACGCATTCTGGAAATTTTTGTTGCGCACGGGGCGACAGAAGAAATTCTGGTTGACGCGCACCCGCATATCGGCACGAATAAACTACCCAACGTAGTGGCCGATATACGTAACAGCATTCTCAAAGCCGGTGGCGACGTTCGGTTCGATACTAAAGTTACCGATCTTATTCTGGATGGCCCAGCCTCCGCCCCTACCTCGTTGAAGGGCGTCGTTACGTCGACCGGCGATGAGTTGATGGGTATTGGTGTCATTTTGGCTACTGGTCATTCGGCCCGCGATATTTTTCACCTGCTCTATAATCGACAGATACGTATTGAAGCTAAGCCGTTCGCGATGGGCGTACGTATTGAGCATCAACAGCGTTTGATCGATCAATTTCAGTATCATCGTCCCGATCGGGGCGATTATTTGCCGGCCGCTTCCTATAGTTTAGTAACACAAACCCGATTCAATGGGGTAGAAAGAGGGGTATTTTCGTTTTGTATGTGTCCGGGCGGGTTTATTGTACCGGCTGCCACTGCCCCCGGTGAGCTTGTGGTAAACGGTATGTCTCCCTCTCGTCGCGATTCAAAGTATGCCAATTCAGGACTGGTTGTTGCCATTACTGATGAAGACCTGAAACCGTATCTCGACGAAGGGCCGCTTGCTGGATTGGCCCTGCAAAAAGATCTGGAACAATGGGCTTGTCGTTTAGGAGGTAACAACCAGACAGCTCCAGCTCAACGGGTGGCCGACTTCGTTGATGGTCGTGTATCATCAGAACTCTTGCCCACCTCTTATCAGCCGGGGCTAGCTTCGGTGGATATGTCCGACGTATTGCCCGACCACATTGCCCAACCGTTACGGCATGGGCTGCGTGAATTCGGTCGTAAAATGCGTGGGTACATGAGTAACGATGGTCAGGTAATTGGCGTTGAAAGCCGCACCTCATCGCCCATACGTATTCCGCGCGACCGTGATACGTGTGAGCATGTACAGGTTCAACGCCTGTTTCCCTGCGGAGAAGGCGCGGGTTATGCCGGTGGAATTGTATCGGCTGCTATGGACGGCGAACGCTGCGCCGAGCAACTTGTGAATTTATATAAATAAGTTTGTGGTTTTCCGTTTATAGTTTCAGCTGGCCGGTAAAAGAACCCTACTGAACGTGTAAACTGAAGCTATAGACTGGAAACAAACCCCATGATCGACACCTCGTTTCATACCTTCACTGAACATCTGCGGCAACGGCTCCAAAAACCGTTACCCGGTGAATCAGCTCATAAAAAAATGGCTTCAGCCTCTCGTTTACGGCTGAATGTAAAACCTAATGAGCGAACGAGACGTAGTGCGGTCCTGATTTGTTTCTATCCCTACCAGAACTCGATCTTTTTACCCTTAATACTACGTCCTCAGTACGATGGTGTTCATGCTGGCCAAATGGCCTTTCCGGGTGGACGTATGGAGCGTTTTGATGAAAATCTCACCCGTACCGCATTGCGGGAAGCGCAGGAAGAAGTAGGCATTCGGGTAACCGATGTCAAGATATTAGGCTTGCTGACGGAGTTGTTTATTCCACCCAGTAATTTCTACGTTCAGCCAGTGGTTGGTATGTTGCCGTACCGGCCTGATTTCTATCCCGACCCTCGGGAAGTTGAAGCCGTTGTTGAAGTGGACCTGGAAACCCTTCTGGATGAAACTATTGTGGGAGATAGTCAGATTGACGTTCGTGGTGTACTGGTCGATGCTCCTTTCTACCAAATTCAGGGGCAACGGGTATGGGGAGCCACTGCCATGATGATTAGCGAACTATTGATGGTTTTAGCCTCCTAAACCGCCTTCGTAACAGATCGCCCTCTCGCCAAATCTACTCACTTCTGATTATTGGATGTCAGTGACTTCACGATGAGCCATGCTGCTAAACCTGGTTAGCAATACCCGTTTTTAAAGACTAGCTGATGGATTTACCAACTCAACGGTCAACTGAGCGAGACTAGTTTGTATAAAATTTTAAAAAATCCAGATCATTGTTTATCCAAAATTAATAAGTATTTCCTGAAGTCTGTACAAAACAGGGGTAGACTGGTAAATGGAGGGGCTAGCTAGCCCTATATTCAGAATTAAAGTATGTTCCTTTCAGACCCTTTGCCTCACCGGATGAATCGTAAGCATTTTTACGTATATAGACTACAGATTTGGTGAAAATAGCCTTTCTGAGCGTGTACAAAATTCGCTCATTTACAAGCAAGTTCCCGTTGAAATAGTCACGAACATTGATAGTTTTGTAGTTTATAACAAACAGTTCTTGGCTGCCGTTTTAATTTTAAGATTCCTTATTGCAAATTACTACTCGTGAAAAGATGGATTGCTATCGGTCTCGTCGTATTGGTTCTTGGCGGGATAATTGTTTACAATAAAGTATTACACCCTGCTCCAGGCGCTGCCCCTGGCGGTGGTGGCGGCAAAGGTGATGCCGGTAAAGGGGGCCCCGGCGGTAAGGGTGGCGCTCCAACCAGTATCAACGGGTTTGTTGTTATCCGAAAAAATCTGCGCGAAGACGTAGTGTCCAGCGGATCACTACTGGCCGCAGAACAGGTTGATATCTACCCAGAAATTTCCGCCCGTATTACCCAGTTAAATATTCGGGAAGGTCAGCCGGTTAACAAAGGCGATCTACTCGTGAAACTCTTCGACGCTGACCTGAAAGCGCAGTTATTAAAACTTCAGGCTCAGGCAGAAAATGCCCGCCGTACGGAAGAACGGAACAAACAGCTCCTGGAACGGGGCGGTATCAGCCAGCAGGAATACGACATTGTTACCACGAATTTACGTTCGTCGCTGGCCGACATTGAGTTGGTAAAAGCAAACCTTCAACGTACTGAAATTCGGGCTCCTTTCTCGGGAATTATTGGTTTGAGAAATGTGAGTGCGGGAGCCGTTGTATCGCCCAACACGCTCATTGCCAGACTACAGCAGGTCTCATCGCTTAAACTGGATTTTTCTATACCTGAAAAGTACGGTGCTACTGTGCGAAATGGCAGTAGTGTTTCGTTTTTAGTGGATGGAAGTACAAAGCCTGGTCAGGGTATTGTTTACGCCATTGAACCTGGTGTGGAAGAACAAACCCGAAACCTCCGTATTCGGGCTCGTGTCAATAATGCTTCTTCGTCACTACGTCCCGGAGCTTTTGCCCGCGTTACGTTAACGATTCAGAACGAACAAAGCATGGTTGTACCTACCCAGGCCGTTATTCCACAAACTCGTACCAACCAGGTTGTGGTCGTAAAAGGCGGGAAGGCTCAATTCAAAGACGTAGTGACTGGCTTACGAACGGCCGGAACGATTCAGATTTTATCGGGTTTAAGTGTTGGCGATACCGTAGCCACTACTGGCCTGCTTTTCCTGAAACCTGATGTACCCGTTAAAATTGGGAAAGTGATCACCTTACCTACCGAAGGAACCAAAGTAGCCGCCAACTGAGAAGCATACCTTTTAACTCGCAACAACAATGAGTCTACCCGAATTAAGCTTAAGCCGGCCCGTATTTGCGATGGTAATGTCCATCGTGATTGTGCTGTTCGGCGTTATCGGCTTTACGTTCCTCGGCGTGCGCGAATACCCGGCGATTGACCCGCCGGTTATCTCCGTCCGTACGAGCTACACGGGCGCGAACCCCGAAATTATTGAGTCTCAGATTACCGAGCCGATCGAGAAATCGCTGAACAGTATTGAAGGAATTCGTACCATTTCATCGAATAGTGCCTTAGGGTCTAGTAATATTACGGTTGAGTTTAATCTGGATGCCAATCTGGAACAAGCCGCCAACGACGTGCGGGATAAAGTATCTCAGGCTCAGCGGCAACTTCCACAGGATATTGACGCTCCTCCTGTTGTTACCAAAGCCGACGCGAACTCTGAACCGATCATATTCCTGAACGTACAGAGTACGACCCGTAGCCCGACTCAGTTATCTGATTATGCTGAAAACGTTCTTCAGGAGCGCTTACAAACGATTCCCGGTGTTAGCCAGGCCAATATATACGGTCTCAAACGTCAGGCAATGCGCCTGTGGATCGATCCCATTAAAATGTCGGCCTATCGGCTAACGGCCCAGGATATACAAAGCGCGCTGAATTCCCAGAATGTGGAGCTTCCCGGCGGAAAAGTATATGGAAACAATACCGAATTAACCGTAAAAGCGGTTGGTCGATTAACCACCGAAGAAGATTTCAACAATCTGATTATTCGTCAAACCAGCAATCAGATTATACGCTTCAAAGATGTTGGCTATGCTACGTTAGGCGCAGAGAACGAAGAAACCCTCTCGAAGCAAAACGGTACGGTGGGTGTAATTCTGGCCCTGATTCCCCAGCCGGGTGCCAACTACGTAACGATTGCAGACGAGTTCTACAAACGATTCGACCAGTTAAAGAAAGATTTACCGGACGACATCATTGCTTTTGTAGGAACCGACCGTAGTATTTTCATTCGTCGGGCAACGGAAGAAGTAGGCGAAACGCTTATTATTTCCTTTGTTCTGGTCGTTCTGGTCATTTACCTGTTCTTCCGGGACTGGCTGATTGCCTTTCGGCCTTTGATTGATATTCCGGTATCGCTGATCGGCGCCTTTTTCATCATGTATGTCGCCGACTTTAGTATTAACGTACTAACGCTGCTGGGTATCGTACTGGCCACTGGCCTTGTGGTGGATGACGGGATTGTGGTTACGGAAAATATCTTCAAGAAAGTTGAAGAAGGCATGGACAACGAGCGAGCGGCCCGGGAAGGCTCAAACGAGATTTTCTTCGCCGTTATTTCAACGTCTATTACCCTCGCGATCGTTTTCTTACCGATTATCTTCCTGCAAGGTTTTGTGGGTAGACTTTTCCGGGAATTTGGTATTGTGGTGGCTGGAGCGGTATTGATTTCGGCATTCGTTTCGTTGACGCTGACCCCAGTACTGAGCGTAAAACTGACCAGCAAGAACCACGGTCGTTCCTGGTTTTATCGGAAAACGGAACCGTTTTTCCAGTGGCTCGATGATTCTTACCGCGACTCGCTGAACGGTATTATGAAAAAACGCGGCTGGGCTTTTGGTATGATCTTCGTCTGTCTGGCCGTGATTTTTGGATTAGGCTCGCAGCTTAAATCCGAATTAGCCCCTCTGGAAGACCGTGGTCGGACCCGTATTTCCATTACGTCGCCGGAAGGAACCAGTTTTGAAGCGCAATCGGCGATAACGGATCGTGTGCTGGATTTTGTGCTGGATTCGATTCCCGAGAATAAACTAGCCTTCAGCGTTGTAGCACCCGGCTTTTCGGGCTCTGGAGCGGTTAACTCCTCGTTTGTCATGGTCAATATGGTTGATGCATCCGAGCGAAAACGGTCGCAGCAGGACATTGTTGACTATATTAACAAGAACCTGAGAAAATTCAGCGAAGCCCGTATGTTTGCTACGCAGGATCAGACTATTCAGGTTGGTCGTCAGGGCGGTGGCTTGCCTGTTCAGTTTGTTATTCAGAACCTGAATTTTGAGAAACTACGGGAAAAACTACCCGCTTTCCTGGATGAAGTACAGAAAGATGCTACATTTCAGAACTCTGACGTTGATCTGAAATTCAACAAGCCCGAACTTAACATCACCATCGAGCGTGAGAAGGCGACGAATCTGGGCGTATCGGTACAGGACGTAGCACAAACGTTACAATTGGCGTTGAGTAATCGTCGATTGGCGTACTTCCTGATGAATGGTAAACAATATCAGGTAATTGGCCAGGTAGATCGCAGAGACCGCGACGAGCCAGTCGATTTAGCGTCTTTTTACGTACGTTCCAATACAGGTCAGTTAATTCAGCTCGATAACCTGGTTAAATTCCAGGAAGTGAGTAGTCCTCCTCAGGTTTACCACTACAACCGTTTTAAATCAGCGACGGTATCCGCCGGATTAGCGCCGGGCAAAACGATTGGCGATGGTGTAGCAGCCATGCAGGCTATCGCAGCGAAAACACTGGACGAATCGTTCCAGACATCACTCTCAGGTCCATCCCGCGACTACGCCGAAAGCTCGTCAAATACCTTATTTGCCTTTGGCCTGGCCTTGGTTCTGATTTATCTGATTCTGGCGGCTCAGTTTGACTCTTTCATCGATCCGTTCATTATCATGATGACCGTACCGCTGGCGCTGGCCGGGGCCGTATTCTCACTTTGGATGTTCAATCAAACGCTAAATATTTTCAGTCAGATTGGTGTGATCATGCTGGTAGGTCTGGTGACGAAAAACGGGATTCTGATCGTGGAATTCGCGAACGAACAGCGTTTGATGGGCAAAAACAAATTCGATGCGGCCGTTGAATCGGCTGCGCTACGTTTACGGCCAATTCTGATGACTACCCTTGTAGCGGCTTTTGGTGCTTTACCACTGGCACTGGCATTGGGATCGGCCGCAAAAAGCCGAGTTCCGCTAGGAATTGTTATTGTGGGTGGACTTATGTTCTCACTGATCCTGACACTTTACGTAGTACCGGTGATTTATACCTATATGTCGCGCCGGAAAAATGTTAAACCTGAGGATGCACAGAAACACCCCCTAAACCAGGGCGACACGACCAAGTCTGAAGCCATGGAAGTTCAGCTATAGTTAGTAGGTATTATTCCAATACAAAAATCCCCGCCAGGAAACCTAGCGGGGATTTTGCATTAGTTAGGTTAGTAGGTAAGACTTATTACGTCCGACGGATCGGATGAATAGCCACAATGGTTGGAGCCGCCAGGTAGTAATCAAAAAGCGCCCGCCCAATCAACTCATGCCCAATAGCGTTCAGGTAGCCTGGTTGAGTTGCTAAAAAATATTCTTCACGTGATCTGACGATCAAGTCTGTATCAAAAACACTGAATGACTGACGAACCTGCGAGTGCATAAATAGGGTCTTCCCCTGCTGCCGGAGCCATTGCTGGTTAGAATCACTATGTGGAAATGGCGTCAGCAAAATCACTTTGTGCCGATGTGGTCTTAACACAGTCAATAGACTGGTTAATTCGCGACTTACAGTAGCTAATCGGGGAAATCTACCCAGCAAGGCCATACTTTTCAGCATCAGCAGTTGCGCTCTTTCCCGAACTTTTTCGAGAACGGGTTGCGGCTTAACCACACTGATCGGTTGGAGGAATTTAGGTAGAATTAGATCATCCGATAAAGCCGTATAATTGTCTGATGAATTGATAAATAATGACCCAATGCCAGCTGGGTGATCTAAACAGCCTTTTCCCGCCTGCATAACAATCAGATCATAACGCTCCAGCGGTAGTTGCGCTAGTGTGGTCCGCACAGCCGTCAGAGTCGAATGAGCGTAAGCTTCTACCGAAACCGTTCGGCCAGTTTTATTTATCTGCCGAATAAAATGTCCAACAAAACTTAGTTGTCCGGCTGCCAGTCCATATCCGCCAACATGCCGATCGCCAATTATCAGTATCTTCATCGGATGAAGTGACACGTAGTGTGTCTTTTTTACTGATACGCCCGCCATTGTTTAAGCGTGGCAGCCAATCATAAAAAAATCAAATAAAAGTTTAACATACGCTGCAACGAACTTACCACTTTATGCGTATTAATACGTATGTGCGCATACTCACCTTAAACGGAACGAACGTTGTTTTTCAAAAAATCGTCCTCGTTTGCCGAACATGACCTAATTAGTGTCATTCAGGCTTGCCGTGCCAGTGATCCACGGGCGCAGCGAACGCTATTCAAGCAGTTCTTTGGGTATGCCAAAAGTATATGCTTACGCTATACGTCTAGTCGTGAAGAAGCCGAAGATGTCTTGAATGAGGGTTTCCTGAAAGTATTTCAGCACCTTGATCGCTTCGACGAGAGTCAGCCTTTTAAAGCCTGGCTTCGGACCATTCTGGTTAATACCGCCATTAGTCACTACCGGCGGAACCACCAATTAGAACAGCAAACCAACCTTGAATCGGGCGAGCAGATTGCCGTTGACGATGACGTCGTCGACCAGATTGCCGCCGAAGAAATCCTGGCGCTGGTTCAACAGCTAACACCTACCTACCGAACGGTGTTTATGATGCATGTTGTTGATGGCTACAGCCTCCATGAAATTGCAGGCATTTTATCCCACAACGAAGCTACGGTTCGCTCTAATTACGCACGCGCTCGTCAGAAACTCCAACAGATGATCCGACAAGCGTATCCGTTCCACGCTAAGACGGGCCCCAAGGCCCCATTACCATATCATGAAAACTGATCGATTTGCCGATATTATCCGACGAAAGCTGGATAGCATCCGACCCGAATTTTCTGATCGGGAATGGGAAAAGATGCAGGCAACACTTACTAAAGCTGGAGTAACTCCAAACATTCCCGTACAAACTGCGCACCCATTTGCGGGTGTGGCGGCCAAACTTGCCGTTGTTGGCGCCATTGGTACTACTGTTTTCTTAACCACCTCTATTTGGCAGCATTATGAATTAAAACATCTACGTCAATCCCTTGAACAAGCTACTAATTCAGTTGAATCAGTCCGCACAACGGATTCCAGTACTAACTTGCCCATTACTGATCATGCTGCTACGTTACCGCCCCTCCAAAATGCTCAAAATGGAGCTCATGCAACGGAGAAGATCGTTAACGTACCAGAAGCCGCTCATTCTGTTCGAAGAGATACGGTTTACATTGATCGCTACGTTACAGTGCCAACAACTGAGTCTCCACTACGGCTGAAAAACAACACCCAGCCATCCAGATCTCAGGATGGAAATTTGGGCAATGCGCAGGCCGTTGAATTCGGTAAGCAACGTATTAACCCCGGTTCCTCAGTTACCCAACGCGTAGAGCGTACCCCATCGAAACCGGCTGACGAAGTTGATGTATCGGTACGTAACGAGGGCCAGCTGCCAGGCTCAACTGGCCAACCCGCTGACCAGGCTACGAGTAAAAACCAGCGGGCTAAGAGTTCCGTAGAACGTAGTGACATTGCTGCATCGGATAAGACGCGTTCGAATCCACAACTTCCGACGAGCGCCGGAACATCCTCAAAAGATGGTGGACGTACTACGGTTGATACGCCGACAGAAACGACGTCTGCTCAACAAAATGACGGATCGACTACATCTTCATCCGATGGATCGAATCAACCAGAAACAGTCTATGAATCGCTGGCTTCGCTACCGCTACAACAAAAAACGATTCGTTGGAACGACATAATGGCTCTGAGAGCACGCCAGATGCGTCCTGCGCGGACCGTAGTGGTGAACAGTTCGCCACAGACACCTACCGTTCAGAAACCTGCTACTCCGTTCATAGCGAAGATCAGAGTGGGGGCTGGAGCCGACGTCAATAAGGATGCGCTAAGTGGCGGTGTTTATTCGGAGGTTCTGCTAGGAAATCGTTTTTCTTTATCGGTTGGTTTGAGCCAGGCTCGTTTTTCGGGCACTACGTTTAAAGGAGAGAAAGAATTCAACGAACGCAATCGGGAAGATTTTCGGAAGGACTTTGCGCGAGGCATTGACCAAAAGTTTGCGATTATCAACATTGAAAGCAAGTCGACCCGTATTCAGATTCCAATCAACCTAGGCTACCGAATTCCACTGACACAATCGTTGGCTTTGTTACCATCGGTCGGCACGAACCTTAATTTGCAGGCTAAAGAGTACATTAGTTTTATACAAATATTAACGCTCCCTTATCCGATCTATAAACTGGTAAATGCTGAAGTTACCCGACCAATTGATTTGTTCAACAATGTGAATGTGGGAGCCGGCATCGAGTGGCGTCAAAGACACTGGGTAGCTCAGGCCAGCCCAGTCCTTACGCTGCCACTTCAGACAATGCCGTTCTGCAACGAAAACACAACGGTTGGTCTGAGAGCCAGACTCTTTTATCAATTTTAGTTCAATTTCATTAATGCCTGATTACTCAGTTACCTAACAACTACTAGTACACAGCGATCTGCTTTTTCCTACCGGAAGAGGCATAAAAAATCGGGGTGTAGAGAAATTCTCTACACCCCGATTCGCTACGTAAGCTCGTCTATTTACTGGCTGCTACCCGCCAGATATGCCCCGTGGCATCATCGGCAACAAGTATAGCTCCATCGGGTAATACGGTCACTCCTACTGGCCGGCCATATACGTCTTTATCTGTTCCTTGAGCAATAAAACCAGTCAGAAAATCTTCGGGCTTTCCAGGTTTTCCATTCTCAAAAGGGACAAAAACGACTTTATAGCCGGAAAAACTAGACCGATTCCACGAACCGTGCTGCCCAACGAAAGCACCGTTACGATATTTTTCAGGAAAAGCCGTTTTGTCATAAAAAGCTAAGCCCAGCGAAGCCGTATGAGAACCCAGCGGCACGTCGGGAACAATCGTTTTCTTCACCAGATCGGGCCGTTCTCCCTTACGCCGAGGATCTTCATGCTGGCCGAAATAAGCATAAGGCCAGCCATAAAAGGCTCCTTCTTTAACGCTTGTCAAGTAATCAGGCACCAGTTCATCACCCAATTCGTCGCGTTCGTTCACAGCCGTATACAAAACTTTTGTTTCTGGCTGCCAACCCATACCTACAGGATTCCGCAGTCCGCTGGCAAAAATTCGTTCGCCTGTTCCATCCGGGTTTATTTCAAGGATGTTGGCCCGACGAGTTTCGTTTTCAATACCGTGTTCTGCTACGTTACTTCCCGATCCAACCGATACGTAGATTTTCTTGCCATCAGCGCTGGCCAGAATGTTACGTGTCCAGTGGTTGTTATACCCACCAGCGGGCAGACTGAGAATTTTCTTGCCCTGCCCACTCATTTTTGTTTCTCCTTCTTTGTAGGGATACTGCCATAGCGCGTCGGTGTTGGCCACGTAAAAGCTATTGCCCAGCACAAGCATACCAAAAGGCTGATTGAGACCCGTCAGAAAGGTTTCACGAACATCGGGTTTACCATCCTTGTTGGTGTCACGTAGTAAAGTGATCCGGTTGGCACTTGCCTCCGTGCGTTCCGCATTCTTACGCCCAGAGACCTCGCTCTTGACAATCTCTTTGACACCCTTGCGTTCAGTGTTGGCTTCGGCAACAAAAATATCCCCGTTGGGCGCTACGTACATCCAGCGAGGACTAGCTAAACCCTTTGCGTATTCAGTAACCGTGAAACCGGCTGGTGCCTGCGGTGTTTTTCCGGCTGGCCATCCGACTACGTTGCTGAATTTGATCGATGATTCAGCTGGTTCGGGTAAGGTAATCGTAGTGTCGGCTGTAGCTACTTCTGTTTCTTTGGCCGACTCGTTTGTTTCTTTTTTCTGATTACAGGCCGAAACCAATGCCACTGCAATCATAGGGACAATAAGTGCTGTTGTTTTCATCGTTGAGTATTAGCGTTTGCTTGCTCTGGTCTACAATCATTTATCTCAGAACAACAACCTCTAAACTCCCGAATGAGCCGTTTGGTTACGGCCTACACTAACCTCATTGAAAAGCGAGCATAAGGGATAGGCCCTTTATAGAAAACATCACTGACAGGGGCCATGCCGAATCGTTCATAAAACGCAGCCGCATCCAGTCGGGCATCGCACCAGAGCGTTTCGGCTCCTGCTTTTTTTGCTTCGCTGATAACATGATTTAACAGTTGCGTTCCGATTCCCTGTCGCTGGTAGGCTGGATCTGTCGCAAACTTTCGAAAACGAGCTACCTGTCCATCAACAAATAAGGAAATAACGGCTAGTAACGTATCGTTCTGAAACGCGCCAAAGTGGTACCCCTGCTCGTCGTTCTCAACCTTCACATAGTCAAGTGGTTTATCGGGCCAGAGTACACGGTGACGTAACGGATACGTCTGCTCGGGTGAAATCGGCTGTATAACTATCATAAACAAAGGCTAGAAAGGAAGTTTACCCAGATCGACGTTTCCGCCCGTGATAATGATACCTATTTTCTGCCCGGCAAATTGATCTGTATGTTTCAGAACAACAGCCAGGGGCACCGCGCTCGATGGTTCAATGATGATTTTCATACGCTCCCAGACCAGTCGCATCGCAGCCGCGATTTCGTCGTCCGATACGGTTAGAATTTCCGATACGTGTTGCCGGATGATGGCCAATGTTCGCTCGCTCAGACTGGTCATTAACCCATCGGCAATGGTTTTGATATAGGGAGCTTTCTCTACGCGGCCGCTCTGAAATGACAAAACGGCGTCGGCAGCGCCCTCTGGCTCGCCGGCAATAACCCGCGTTGAAGGCGACAGATAATACGTTGTCAGCGCGGTTCCACTCAGCAAACCGCCACCGCCAACGGGGGCCAGAATCGTATCAAATGGTTTGTCAGCGCCAAAATCAGCAATCAATTCTTTCGCGGCAGTCGCCTGACCGGCAATGACCCGATCATCATCGAATGGGTGTACCAGCACCGCGCCTGTTCGCTCAATCACCGCCTGCACGCCCGCTTCTCTGGCTTCCAATGTTGGTTCACACTCAATCACTTCCGCTCCATAGCCTAACACAGCCGCTTTCTTTACGGCAGGAGCCGTCCGGGGCATGACAATATAGGCAGGCAGACCAACCTGCCGAGCCGCAAAGGCCACAGCCTGAGCATGGTTTCCTGATGAGTGGGTCGTAACGGCATTTCCTTCGTTACGTTCTGCCACCTGCAATACGGCATTCAGTCCTCCACGCGCCTTGAATGCGCCGATTTTCTGAAAATTTTCGCACTTAAAAAACAGCTCAGCGCCAACCCGATCATTGATGGTGTGATTAGTCAGAACAGCGGTATGATGGATATGAGGACGAACTCGGTCGTGTGCTTCACGAATTGTATCGAAAGTAATCATCGGCTAATTGGTAGGCGGAGTGTGCAAATTACAAAGAAAACAGCCGCTGAACAGGTAGCGATTGTTGTTAATCCCCTTTTTCTACCAATGAACTTCTGACTAGCCTTGGTTTTTAGCCGGGGAAGCCAGTCTTTTGCTTACGAAAAACTAACGTATCAATTTCTGCCCGACATGAATACCAATCGTCGTTCTTTTCTAAAACAAGCCGCCGGATCGCTGGCGGGGTTGTCCCTAATGCCTGCTGCGTTTGCCGAAGTGACCAAGAAAAAAATGTTCTTCGACATATCACTGGCGGAATGGTCGCTGCACAAGGCTCTGTTCGCCAAGAAGATTACCAATCTCGATTTCCCAGGAATTGCCCGCAAAGAGTTCGATATCAGCATTGTCGAATACGTTAATCAGTTTTTCAAGGACAAAGCGCAGGACAAAACCTACCTGAACGATCTTCTGACCCGCTGCAAGGACAACGGAATCAGCAATCACCTGATCATGATTGATGGTGAAGGCAATCTGGGTGCAACTGATGCAGCCGAACGCGCCAAAGCCATTGAAAACCACCATCGCTGGGTTGAATGTGCTAAATACCTGGGCTGTAAGACGATCCGGGTCAACGCTGCTGGCACAGGAACGGCCGAAGAAGTACAGAAAGCGGCCATTGAAGGACTTAGCAAACTTGGTGAATTTGCGAAGACGATGAACATCAACGTAATCGTTGAGAATCACGGTGGCTACTCCTCGAACGGCAAATGGCTGTCGAGCGTCATGAAACAGGTCAATATGAAAAACGTGGGTACATTGCCCGATTTTGGCAATTTCTGTATCAAACGCGGAGAAGGTCACAGCTGTCAGGAAGAATACGACCGGTATATGGGGATTCAGGAGCTGATGCCGTTTGCTAAGGGTGTCTCTACCAAAACTTACAATTTTGATGATAAGGGGAACTGCACTGATTTTGATTACACTCGGGTTATGAAAATCGTTAAAGACAGCGGTTTCAAAGGTATTGCCGGCATTGAATATGAAGGCGACAAACTGGACGAATACGACGGAATCCGGAAAACGAAAGCTTTGCTCGAACGAGTTGGCACCATGGTTTAGTCCTTCCCCTTTTATCTCGCTGGAAACTGTATTCCAGCGAGATATTTTTTAGTCCTGCTACGTTCCTTCCAACAATGTCTACCCCCAGCATCTTCATCGATTTCAGACGAACGCTCCATCAATACCCTGAAGTATCGGGCCAGGAAGTGGAGACACAAAAACGGATTAAAGCCTTTGTTAGTCAGTTCGCTCCAGCCGATCTCAGAGAAATAGGCGGCACCGGTTTGTTGCTCCAATACGGCAACGATGATGCAGGTCCCGTTACGTTGATACGTGCCGACATCGACGCCCTGCCTATTCAGGAAGTAAACGAATTTGCCCATAAGTCATTGCTGGATGGCGTTTCGCATAAATGTGGACACGATGGCCATGCCGCTATTCTGGCAAGGCTGGCTTCGCTGCTGCAGCAAACACCGCCAGCCAGGGGTAACATCTTTCTTGTTTTTCAGCCAGCCGAAGAAACCGGCCAGGGGGCTGAAGCCGTTCTGCATGATCCAGCGTTTTCAGCCATTCGACCCGACAGAGTGTTTGCCCTGCACAATCTACCGGGTTATCAACAGGGCGTAATTGTCTGCAAACCCGCCGAATTTACGGCTGCGGTAAAAAGTCTGATCGTCCGGTTCAAGGGTAAAGTTTCGCACTCGGCTGAACCAGAAAAAGGGGTTAATCCCGCTTATCTGATGGCCAGATTTACGCTAGCGCTAAAAGAACTGGAACAACCCGATCCTGGTGCGGAGCATTTTGCGCTCGCTACGCCTATTTATACGACGCTGGGCGAAAAATCGTATGGCATATCAGCTGGTTATGGCGAGGTACACGTAACACTCAGAACCCGCAACAACCAACGTATGGATGAGCTAAGTCGTCAGATTTTAGATATACTGGCGAACCTTTCGGCGGGTAGCGGCATTGAATTGGAATCAGCTTATACGGAAGCATTCGTTGCCAATCAAAATCATCCCGAAGCGTTTGACGACGTTAAACGTAGTGCTCATGCATTGGGCTATGACTTTATTGAAAAGCAGGAACCGTTTAAATGGGGTGAAGACTTTGGTTTATTCACCCAACACTACAAAGGAGCCATGTTTGGGATTGGTGCGGGCGAAAACACGCCCGCGCTGCATAACGCAGACTATGACTTCAATGACAATCTGATTGAGCCAGCGGCTCAACTATTTTTATCGCTTGTTAATCGTCATCACTCGTAAACAGCATTCTTTTTAATCACATCAGCCACAGTCTGATCAACTAGTTTGAACCATGTCAACCAGTCAATACCAGCTTACCTCCAGTTTTATTGGTAATGAAGCCATTGTAGGGGAAGGCGATTACTTCCAGGCTTTTGCGCCGGGAACCAGTGAACAGCTTACCGATGAGTTTTCCAATGTATCCAGCGAACAGGCAAACCTGGCTGTAGAAAAAGCGGCCGATGCCTTTGCGGTCTATACCAAGCTACAAGCCAGCCAGCGAGCTGATTTCCTGGACGCTATTGCCAGCGAAATTGAAGCCCTGGGCGATGCACTCATTGAGCGGGCGGTTCTGGAAAGTGGCTTACCAACTGCCCGGCTATCGGGAGAGCGTGGTCGTACTACCGGCCAGCTTCGGATGTTTGCCAAACTCATTCGCGAAGGCTCCTGGGTCGATGCCCGAATCAACCCCGCCCTCCCCGATCGTCAGCCCCTGCCACGGCCTGATCTTCGGCGGATGCTGGTTCCACTCGGGCCGGTTGTTGTATTTGGTGCCAGCAACTTCCCATTGGCATTTTCGGTAGCTGGTGGTGATACGGCGTCGGCTTTAGCCGCTGGTTGCCCGGTTGTGTTTAAAGCCCACCCATCGCATCCCGGTACGTCATCACTGGTTGGGCAGGCGATAACGGCTGCGGCCCAGAAAACGGGCATGCCCGACGGCGTTTTTTCACTCTTGCACGCTGATAATACAGTTGCCCAGGAATTGGTGGCGCATCCCGCCATCAAAGCGGTTGGTTTTACCGGTTCACGCGCTGGCGGTCTCGCTCTGTTAAAAATTGCCAACGAACGCCCGGAACCCATCCCGGTGTATGCCGAAATGAGCGCTGTTAACCCCGTTGTTGTATTACCAGGCGCCATTCAGGAAAACGCGGTGAAAGTAGCTGAGGGACTGGCCGCATCTGTTACGTTGGGCGTTGGTCAGTTCTGTACCAATCCTGGGCTGGTTTTTCTGCTAGACTCCCCACAAACCGAGTTATTTCTGGAAACCGTAGCGGAGAAAATCCGGGCGTCTGCTCCGGCCACTATGCTCAACGCGGGTATCTGCCAGAACTATCAGCGGGGCATTCAGCATAACCGAGTTATTCCTGGCGTACATGTGCTGGCCGAATCAGAAGTCGAAGCCAATGAGGATAAAACAGAAGGTCGCCCAACCATTCTGACCACAACAGCTCCTTTCTTCCTTTGTAGTCCAAGCCTGAGCGAAGAAATCTTTGGTCCGTCATCCGTGATTATCGTTTGTAAAACCGAAGCCGAATTAGCCGACTGTTTACAAACGCTCGACGGCCAGTTGACAGCAACGTTATACGCCACGTCAGCCGAAATCAGCCAGTCATCGTTCGACTGGGTTTCCTTGCTACAGGCAAAAGTAGGTCGACTGCTGTTTGGTGGTTACCCCACTGGCGTAGAGGTTTCTGAAGCCATGACTCATGGCGGGCCATTCCCCGCCACTACCGACGGAGGACGTAGCACATCGGTGGGTACAGGAGCTATTCTTCGGTTTGTTCGGCCCTTTACCTATCAAAGCTTCCCCGATGCGCTGTTACCGTTAGCTTTACAGGACGCCAATCCACTTGGTATCTGGCGTAATGTTGATGGCGTCATGACAAAATAACGTCGATCTTGTCGAAACGAGTTAGTAGCTGATGCTAAGTTATTGGCTCGTTTCGACAAGTTTATTTTTCCCCACCAACCTATTAGTATGACGCTCCGCGACATTTTTGAAGCCGCTTCTCACCAGCCAATGCTGCTCTTTCTGGTATTGATGTCAGTACCCGTATTGGCTTTTCTGGTGAATCTGTGGTCAGGCGAAACGGCGGAAGACATCTGGAAATGGCGATATGTCTATGCGGTTCTGGTTTATATGGCCTGCATACCCGGTATTTTTGCCATTACGCTAACTGTCTACCTGTTTCTATTTGAGCGGCAAAGTATCTGGGATATCCATCTGGTCATTCAGGTACTCCCGATTTTGACCATGGGCTTTACGTTGGCCCTGATCCGGCGAAAGATTCCATTCAATTACATCCCGGCTTTTGGGAAACTATCCAGCGCTTTAACGTTGATTGCGGCCGTTATCGGCATTCTCTGGATAATCGATCGTACCCGTCTTGTGGCGATTACCTATATTCCTTTTACGTATATTCTGGGCGCTTTTGTCGTACTGCTGCTGCTTATTCGGTTTGCCTGGAGCCGTATTTTTTAAAATTTACTTTTTTAAGTAAACAATTTATCTTGGAGAGGTAATTAACTCATTGATGCTATCTCCATTACGTCTTTTCCGATTCTTGTTCCTTATTGTATGTGCGGGTCAAAGCTGTCAGTATAATCCGGCTCCTAACGACTATGGGTACGATTATTTTCCGTTGGAAACCGGGCGTTACGTCGTTTATACGGTTGATGAACAGCTTTACTCACTTAACTCAGCTCCGGTCCAGCGGCAGTATCAGCTCAAAGAAGTGATTGGTAAGCCCTACGTTGACGTAGCCGGTCGAACCGCTTTTCGGCTGCTACGTTACCAACGATTGGCCGACAACCAGCCGTGGCAGGCAGATTCTATATGGTCGGTCCGGTTAGTCGATAACATGGCGATTCGGACAGAAAATAACCAGGATTTCGTCACGCTACGTTTTCCTGTTAGCGATCGGTTAACCTGGAACGGGAACCAATTCAATACTCTTGGAACGGATGATTATCAGGTACGCAATAGCCACCAGCCCTATCGCGTTTTCGATACAGAGTTCCGTCAGACCGTTACTGTGATTGCACAGAACGATTCGACGCTTACGGCACAGGATAAACGTATTGACGTGTATGCCCAACAGATTGGTTTGATCTACAGAGAACGCACCCAACTGCATTTCTGCACGTCGAGTCCATCCTGCATTGGCAACTACCAGATTGATTATGGCATCAGACAAATCTACCGAATCCAATCATACGGCAAAGACTAGGGCTTGCTCGACACTTCTTTTGTTGCTACTGGTTCAGACAATCGGCTTTGGGCAAACTACCCGAAAATATTTTGTGCTTCTGCGCGACAAAGCCAACACACCTTATAGCCTACAACGCCCCGAGCAGTTTCTCTCACAACGCGCCATACTACGTCGGCAAAAGCAGAATATTTCCATTAAGGAACGCGACCTGCCCGTCAATCCCGCCTACGTAGCGCAGCTTCAGCAGGCAGGTGCCAAAATCTGGTTTCCTTCGCGGTGGTTTAATGCGGTTATGGTTGAAGCAACAGAAACGGTCATTACGTCCGTGCTGCAATTACCCTTTGTGAAGGGTATCGAATTCGGTCGATCGCTTTCTAACTTCCGGATCGGTGCAGACAATCAGATCAATACGTCCAATCAAGTGTCGAAATTCGGCAAAGTGGAGGCCCTGAGTTATGGAACATCCCAGGCTCAGATAACCCAAATCGGCGTCGATAGAATGCACGAACTGGGTTATCATGGCGAGGGTATGCTGATTGGTGTGCTGGATGCCGGTTTCCAGAATGCCGATCGCGTAAATTTTTTAAGTCAGTTATTCGCGGAGAACCGAGTGCTGGCAACCTATGATTTTGTCAAAAAAGAAACGAGTGTCTACGAAGATGACGCACACGGCTTATCCTGCCTGTCAGCAATAGCTGCTACGTCTGATAATCAGCTATATGGCACAGCTTATAAGGCTTCGTTCATTCTGCTACGGACGGAGGATGCTGCGAGTGAAAGTAAAATAGAAGAAGCCAATTGGGTATTTGGAGCCGAATATGCCGACAGTGTCGGAGTCGACGTAGTTAGTTCGTCGCTGGGCTACACTACGTTCGATAATCCGGCAACTAACTATACCTACCAGGATATGGATGGCAAAACCGCTCTCTGTTCCCGAGCGGCTCAGATAGCTACCGAAACGGGAATGGTTGTTATAGTTGCAGCCGGAAACGATGGCAGTAATTCCTGGCGATACCTGTCGGCGCCTTCCGATGCCTCATCCGTTCTTGCGATTGGTGCCGTTACACAAACAGGCCAACAGGCGTCGTTTAGTTCATTCGGACCATCTGCCGACGGTCGTGTAAAACCCGATCTGGCGGCCAGGGGCCAAGGTACAACAGTTGGTTATCCGTTCAATTCTATTTCTTCGGGTAATGGTACGTCCTATGCAACACCTTTGGTAGCGGGACTTGCCGCTGGCTTCTGGCAAGCCCATCCTCATCTTACTGCCAGTCAGGTAACCGAAAGCCTGCGACGGTCGGGCCACCAATATGACCGTCCTGACGACCGACTTGGTTATGGTATTCCCAATTTTGAACGCGCATCTACTGCTGCTGAAGTATTTAAGCAGTTATTGGTTTACCCCAACCCATTCAGCGAAGCGGAACCACTAGCTATTCAATGGGCCGAGCTTGAACCCAATGCTACGTTAAGTGCTACGTTGGTTGATCTAATGGGAAGAACCGTCTGGCAAAATACGTATACGGGCATGTCGAGCTTCCGACTCCCAAACCTTAACCTGTCTGCCGGGTTATATTTTATGACGCTCGTTTCGGGCGACAAGAAGCGAACCACAAAGGTTATCAAACAATAGATCGGACCTTGCTCCTCTGTTGGTAATCAGGTAGAAAAATGGCCAAAATACGGGTTATTCAGGGAGATATTACCAGGCAGATGGTAGATGCTATTGTCAATGCAGCAAACCCCAGCTTATTGGGTGGTGGTGGTGTGGATGGAGCCATCCATCGGGCGGCTGGTCCCGAGCTACTGGCCGAATGCCGTAGATTAAACGGCTGCAAAACAGGTGATGCAAAAATCACGAAAGGATATCGTTTACCGGCTAGTTATGTGATTCACACCGTTGGGCCTGTCTGGCGCGGAGGTGCCCATCAGGAGGCCGAGTTGCTAAGCAGTTGTTATCGTCGATCGCTCGATATAGCGGAGGAACATACCTGTACCAGCATTGCCTTCCCCAATGTCAGCACTGGCATCTATGGATTTCCTAAAGAACTGGCGGCCGAGATAGCCATACGTACCGTAAATGATAATCTGGAGCGCCTGTTGACTATTGACGAAGTACTATTCGTCTGTTTTGACCAGGAAAATTATTCTCTTTACCAATCACATCTACGCTAAAAACTCTCTGAAAATCTGCCCATTGCCAGAGCAGATTTTCAGAGAGTGTAAACTTTACTAAGCATAAAACCCTATTCGTTTCCAATCACCGAAGAACTGTCGGAACGCCGTTTCCGCTGCTTTGCCAGGCGATCGGCTTCTCCAGTCGATTGATTCTCTTCCCGCTGCATTTTGTAATTGCGATCGGCCAGACTAGCAGCGGGCGTATGATCGCCCGTAACCCCTCCAGCGGGTTGTGCGTTTGGCACTGACTTTTTGTAGTCAGCTACGCGCGCATCCGTTGACGTTGGTTCCTGTACAGACACACCCTTATTGTCTTCCCAGCGTCGGGCTTGCGCTGCCTTGTTGGCATGCTTATAATTATGCGTAGAATACGTCGGATCGGTACGGAGTTTTCGCTCATCCTGTCCGTAAGTGTTTATTGCCAATGCCAGTAAACATAGGCAGGCAAACGATATAATGGCACGTTTCATAGCTGTTCCTGTGGTTTTGTTGTACGATGAATCTGTTCTTGATTCTTACATGTATAACTAGCCAAAACGACTACTATATTTATAGTTTTTTGATTTTTAATGATAAGTTCACCAGAAAAATGAGGTTTGGACCATAAAGTCATTGAAAATCTTTAGATAGGCAATCTAAATATAGAATACTCATACGGTTCATTTCGCTAGCTGTGGTACTATTTAAAATCATAGCTTAGAGTTGCATGTAATCTGTGGTTGCCTGGTAAATCTTCCTGTACCCAAAGCATTTTTTAAGTGAATGCACTCTAACCTGTGTGCCACATTGAAATATAATCCATAAATGCAACAATGTTGCATTTATGGATTATATTTGTTGATATAAAGGCTGTTTTGACGAATGGTAACCTCCCTACCACTGATGCGATATTTTTTTCTGCTCTCTATATTGTTTCCGATGCTATCAGTCAAACCAGAAGTGATTATCCCAGAAAGGCTGACTTGGGAGAGACTTCGCGACGTGCAGTTCAAAAAAAAGTTTTACGCCGAAGAGGGTGTGATTCTGTTGCATCCAACGTTCGGTCCTACAGTACAGGCCTTGAATGGAAAAAAGGTAACCATTTCGGGCTACGTCATTCCAATTGATTTAGAAAGTGGTTTATACGTAGTGTCTCAGTTCCCAATGGCTCAATGTTTTTTCTGTGGAGCTGCCGGGCCCGAATCTATCGTGGCTCTGAAATTCAAGAAGTTACCCAGGCGATTTAAAACCGATGAGCGATGTGCTTTTTCAGGAACATTACGACTCAATGCCGATACTATTTACGAGCTGAACTACATTTTAGAGGGCGCTGAGCTGCTGCCCGAATCACGTTAAACGATCTCCTATGTGAAGCAAGATAGGGTCGAGGTCAATTCAACGCTGAATAAAAAGTAGATTCAAGCGGTTATCCGCGTTTTACAAGTCTTCTTGCGAGGCATTAATTTCCCTCCATAAACTGTATCCAGAAAATCCGGATCAGGTTTGGTACTATCATTTTCATACTTTGCAGCTACTGGCCGAGGGCACCTGCGAAGATTGTCAACAGCGTACTGCCCCGATCCTCTATAAACAACTAGTTGTGACGGTAAAGACGAATCATATGGCTAAGAACGTAACGCTTTTGACTGGATTTTTGGGAGCAGGAAAGACAACCTTGCTCAATACACTTATGGCGGCCCGGCCACAAACTCGCTTTGCTCTGATCGAGAATGAGTACGGAGAGGCAGGCATAGACGGTCAGTTAGTGCTACGCCCCGACGTGGATACGATCGAGCTGAGCGACGGCTGTATCTGCTGCTCATTGAACGATAGTCTACTTGATGTGCTGGAAGACCTCCACGACCGACGCGAGTCTTTCGATGAGTTAATTATCGAAACAACTGGTATTGCCGACCCAGCCAACGTAGCTGTTCCGTTTTTGATGCTACCGATGGTCCAGCGCGAGTTTAGCCTCAGGCGGGTGATCTGTCTGGTTGATGCTGAACTAATCGACGATCAGCTACGCGACACCGAGGAAGCAATTCAGCAAGTTTCATTCAGCGATGTCCTGCTGATCAATAAAACGGACCGGGTTTCGGCCGACTACCTGACTTATCTGACCAACACGCTGCGAGAGCTTAACCCGTTTGCTCAGGTACTTACGGGACAGAAAGAGCATTACCCTATAGATGAGCTGATGGCTATTGTGAGAGATACCGCCTTCGCTTCGCAACCAGCCAGTTTTATACCAACTCGAGCTAAACCCCTACTTGCCACCCCCAACCTACCAACCTCCTACACAGGTCGTCGAGGTCAGTTTGGTACGTTACCCCAACACCACCACCATCGGCATAGTGACATTGTGTCGCTGAGCTTTCGTTTCGACGAATCGCTCGACCTAACGCAGCTTTACCACCGACTTACTACCTTATTACTATTCCAGGGCAAGGATATTTACCGGATTAAAGGCATTATTTACGACGCCAGTCGCCCACAGCGCTGGATCATCCAGTCGGTTGGCAAGAACCTGACCATGATCGATGGTGTCAGTTGGGAAGTCGATGAACACCCCGAAAGTCGTATTGTGTTTATCGGTAAATTACTGAAGTCGGAGGGTTTTGAGAAGATGCTGCGTCAATGTTTCACGAAAGATGCCAGCTGGCAGATCACGAATTCAGATATATCTGGAAAGTAAAGTATTACTGGCCCGTAAAGCAGGAAGCACAAAAAGTCTATTACTACGAATGATCCGGGATGAAAAGTTCTAGTTCAGATGATGCCAGACAGCTACTACCCGGATGAGTCTGCGCTCGTGAAGCAAAAACACACACCGCTATATTTCCTGTTTCGGGCGTGTATCTTGACTAAAAGAGTCGTCAAACTTATTTCTTGAACCATGACCATAACATTTGACGATCAAAGTCCTTCATATCACGATGACCTCTATGTAAAAATTCCGGAACTGAACTTAGATCGTCGTTTCGATACGTATTTCTTCGCTTTAGATCTTGGGTACTCATCTATAGAAGAAAGTATTGAAAAGGTAAAAATCGTTTTGAAAGATTTATTAGAAAATTGGGCAAAGGCGATCAAGACAGCAAAGGTGGGCGAAACCGTCTATTTACCTATCGATTTTTCAGACCAAAGCGTAGGGGCTTTGAAAGTTTCTAAGGAGGCTAATAACCGTTTAACAATACGTTATAGCAGCCATAAAATAGTCTGTATGTTTCCCTCTTTTATGGCCGAAGCTAAATTCGCTGAGACTGAGACTAGCACTCAAAAGCAGTGTTTTGAGGTGTCGATGGCTAGTTTTTTAGATGAGTTGGAGAGGGAATATTCGAAAATTTATATTTAGGCATAAATATGATTATAAAAGAAGTAAATTGAACACATTAAAGAAGACAATAACATTATGAAAAAGCGACAACCCATAGTCTGGTTAAGTCTACTCGTAGCTAGCCAACTCACCAACGCTCAAAATATCATACCTGCGCTTGATCAAGATCCTGTCTTTACCAAAGTTGTTACCCGTCGGATCCTGTATCCGCCCAAACCCGCCACGAGAGCAGTTTACGGCCGATTCTACGCCGGTTTTAGCATCAATGAACAGGGTCACATAAAAGACATAGCGGTATTGTACCCTAAAATGAGCGCCCAAGTTAGTAAACAGTATGGGTTTGACGCTGCCATTTTGAAAGGCTTAAAACAGATGCCTCCTCTCCAGCCGAACCTTGCCGGTTGTTACATCCTGCCCGTTGCTTTCTGCTTTACTAATTATAAAGAAGGTCCCTTGTCTATTATTCCTACAAACGTTTTACCTACCAGTTTAACAACAGGCGAGCGTATTGCTTTACGCGAAGTACGTATCTATGCCAGTAGCCCTAGTTCGGGCTGGCTATTAAAAAATTTTCCCGACAGTCGGCAAATTGGCCAGCAATAGTTTCCAACTATATTCCATCGTACTGCTACCATAACAACAATACTCACTATCCTCAGATTGAACGTAGCACCGAGCCGGAAGGTGGCTCGCCAGTAGAGAAAATCGGACATTCTGAAAAGGCATTCAAGAGATTGAAACGAGATCTGTCTCAGCATATCCCAACAAAACATGGGCAGTTGTCATAAACCGCCCATGTTGGTTAATACACTACTTAGTATCTACCGCTTTGCTGTTGCCGTAGCCATTGTTACGGTCAGCACACGCACCGGCCCCAGGAGCCCCGATGGCAGTAGAGCTGAATCGGCTTTGTAGAACGGCAACGTCGTGAAGGTCACCTTATTGGTAACTCCGGGCTGAGCGTCGCCAATTAGTCGATTCACCCAGGTATTGGTAACGTTAATCTGAACACTATTGCTTCCAGCTTTCATGGCATCGGTTATATCAATCCGATACGGCTTTTTCCAGACCGTGCCCACCAGTTTGCCATTAACGACCACCTCAGCGATATTTTTCACATCGCCAAGATCCAATACATACGTAGCATTTTTGGTGAGAGTAGCGAGTTGGAACGTATTATTATACGAAGCCGTCCCTGAAAAGTATTCAATGCCCGGATCGGCATTTTCCGATAATGAACGAAGTGTAGGCAACGTAGCGATGGCCGGAGCACCACGTCCCTCCTGAAAACTCACGTTCCAGGCCCCCTCTATCTGGACGGCCTGGGTTTCTTTTACGGTCGGTTTAGTGTACGAAGCTACCGTTGTTTTGTTCTGGAAGACGATAAAGTAAGCCCCCCAGGAATCAAACTTGAGCGGCACGATGGTACGTCCATCTTTTATCTGATACGACACTTTTTCCAGCTTCCCCGTTTCAGGATTCCACAACTCCGGTACCTTCCCAGTAACCCGGAAACTGATGGTAGCCTGGTTGGTATTGTCGCTTCGATTATCGAGCCAATACAGGTCGGCATTGCTGGTCTGGCGATGAACAAACAAAATAGGAGACGAAGCTCCGGTAATATCGACATCCTTCTCAACACCGACTTTCGCCAATGCTGCTTCAATCGATTGTGTCGACACTGTTGGACTGCTCCAGATCTGATTCGCCAACGTAGTAAATTCAGCAGGATTATCGATCAAACTCGGCGACCGCTCCGGCTTGGCTCCGGCTACGTACATCCCTGCCTTCACTAATTCACCTAACTTTCTGAGTACGGGTAGCGTCATCGTCCGGGCGGTCGAATCCAGAACCAGCACACGATACTGTTGTCCGCTGGGTGTCAGGATTTTTCCTCCCTCCCCCCGTAAAGCTTCTTTCACAACCGTAGCATTGGCAAAATCGAACGAATAACCAGCTGGAATAGCGGGCAGCTTCTGCGCAAATGCCTGCGTAATGTTGTTATTTTCGCCATAGTAATATAACACATCAACAACGGGTTTGCCCTGCTGAAGCAGATAACAACTGCGACTCAGATAATCGACCCACGATTTAGCCTGTTCACCCCAGGTTTCATGCCGGGTAAAATACTGCCCGAAAGGCCCCAGGGAAAAACCAGGTTTTTTATCATCAAGTGGCTGGTGAACAGACGTGTGCACCACAAATCGGTTAAGCCCCGATGCCATTTCCAGATCGGCGGTCCGCTTGAGTTTTTCGGGATACCAGCTAAATCCGTTTCCTACCGAAGTCATTGATTCGGCCGCCACCAGGTTCTGCCCATAGATATGTGCTACAGAAGCCGCTTCCCGAATATCAGCCTCACTACGTACCTCTTCGTCACTACCGGTAGCCAGGCTACCAGGCGTCCACATAGCCGACATAGGAATTTCAGCCTTGCGTTTTACGTCCATACCATCGGCCAGATAAATTCGACCGTTTTCGTGCGACTCCGTATAGCGTTTCATCCCACGTGCGTGCAAGGCATCGCCGATCACTTCGTAGTGGTTGGCCACAATCAGTTCTCCAATGGTTTTCCGGAAATCCCACAGGAATTGCTCACTAGCTTCCGCGCTACGTACCACCCGTCCCGTCAATACCGGAATCCAGGGTTTCAGATCGTAGCCTCGCCGTTTCAGAAACTCCTCGGGCATGGCTTTGGTCCAGGTCATATGCCCTGCTTCGTAGCTATCCAGCACCATATATTCCAGCCCTTTGGCTCCTAACTGGCCACCCGCAGCGTCCTGATACATATCCAGATACGTATCGATGTATTTCCGAACCGCTACGTTGTCGAGTTTATCCACTTCGAGCCCGGTAGCTTCAGGGGAAGCGGGGTGATTCTTACGTCCGGTAATTGAATAGCCCATACGTACTATAACCCAGTTACCAGCGGGCGGAGTCCAGTTCAACGTGCCGTCAGTACTCATTTTCGATGTCAGGTCAATCACATCGTCTGTCGGTATGGCATCCGCGTTGGCTTTAATGAGCGAGTGAGTACTTTCATTCCAGGGGCTAAATCCCGCCTTTTCTTCAAACAGATCAACTCTATCTGTGTTGTGTAGCACCAATTCGGCAACGGCTACCCCTTCCGGCTTCCCCGGATCTGTACTGCCACCAAACATAGCCCCGAATGGATTTCCCTGGGGTTGTAATGTTTTGAACGCAAACCGGAAATACTTAGCCGTAGTAGGCACGATGTTCATTGTGTTCTGCGGCACCGTACTGCCTCTGATTATCACTACGTCGCGGAAATTAACGCCATCGTCGCTTACTTTTAGGCTACGATTGTCTGGCGCCCCTCTGAATTCAGCCAATGGCCCTCCTCCACTGGCCCCCACAATGGTAAATGCTTTAAACGTCTGCGGGCTGTCGAACTCATACTGAATCCACATATCCTGCCCCACTTCCATCGGCGGCAATAATGTCGTTTTAGCCAGATCGCCATCTGTCAGGTCAGCGAGGTTGAACATACCGCCACTCGATGTAACCTTAGGGTTGAAAGACGCGAGTGGTTTGTCAGTAGCCGGTAGTCGATACGCGATCACCAGCGCATCCACGTAATAATCAGGCACTTCGCCGGAGGGGCCACCAAATCCGCCTTCGGGCGACAGGGGTACATTCTGAAACTTGCCTGCCTTAGCCGACGGCTGCGGTAGCTTGCCTGAAAAGGCGTTTCCTCCTGATAGCCGTGTTTCGGTCCAGACATATTTTTTCATGGCGTCACTAGCCGGTACCCACGGGCCACCCGTTACGCTCCAGCCCGGCGATCCAGCGATGGCCATTTCCAGCCCGAGTTTCCTGGCTTCGTTGGTCGTATGCTTGAAGGCATCTTTCCAATCGGGCGTCATGAACACCAGCTTTTTGGCCGTAACAGCCGGTGTCATTAAACTCGCATCAAAATTCTGAAAGCCGCCGATGCCCACCCGCTTCATCCATTCGAGATCCTTTGTAATCCCTTCTTTGGTAATATTTCCGTTCATCCAATGCCACCAGACACGCGGTCGGGCCGAATGAGGTGGCGCCAGAAAGCCACTTTGCAACGACGAAGACTGGGCTACTGCCATGGCGGGCAGCATCCAGGCCAGTAAGGTTAACTTTTTCATATGGATTAACGGATTAGGAAAGTGGATGCTCACTTGGTCATTAACTATGGCAAGCTAATGACCAAGTGAGCATCCACTTTCCTATAGTTACCTCACCAAACCCTTAATTTAATACAAATTCAACTCCCATTACTACCATTAAACTCCCCATATTCTTACCTGGGTTGGTAAAGACCAGATATACGTCATGGGGTTTGTTATCGGTAGTTACGGGTTGTTTTATTGGTATCTGGAGTTGATTGGGCGTAAAATCCATCTTTTCCGATGCTTCCAGGAATGACGATTCGCCAATCAGCTTACCGGTTGGGCTATCTAACCGTAATTCCACCTTACCCCCTATGGCATTCAACTGTGGTTTGGGCGCTGTAGCCATCACCCGAACGGCGGTCAAACCCTCCAGATTAACCTGCTTCAGCTCCATGTAGGCTCCTGATTTTGACGGAATAGCCAGGTTATTACCTCCAAACGCCATTTTATTGACGTTATCATATCCATCAAACCCATGCACATCGACTTTGGTATTTCTCAGCACAAATGTTTGTTCGGAACGTAACGCCGGTAAGCCTTTAGCCCCCTTATCTTCGTATGCCGCCCGAATAATGTAAACCCCTTTTCCTTTATCACCTTTGGGAATGCTGGCGGTATAATTTCCTTTTACGGGCAGCGAATTAGCTCCTGCCGATGTGCTCGATACGCTTAGAATATATTTCACCATCTCGGCGGCATCGGCCGTAGACAATTGTGGGTGAGCCGCCATAGCCGTTTCCCCCCAAACGCCACTCCCTCCGGCAATTACCTTTTTGGTCAGCCGTTCCAGGGCCGAATTGTCGCCTTTATACTTCATAGCCACATCGCGATAAGCAGGCCCTATCGACTTTTTATCGACACTATGACAAGCTTTACAATCGCTGGCTTCGATCAGCTTTTTACCCGTTGCCAGTAATGCTCCTGCATCGGCCGACCGGTGTCCCTGTGCAATAGCAACCTGATCGAAACCTTCCGCCAGATAGTCGATATTGACGGCAACCCGATCGGCATCGATCCCTTTACCCAACGTACCATCTTCTTTATCAGCCACTTTCACTTCGTACTTAAATGGCTTGTTCGCTACGTAAAACGACTTGTTGGCCCCAGGCATATCCAGGCTCAGCACAGGCGGTTCGTTACCTACCGTAATATCCATCGACTGAGAAGCGATTCCACCTTTGTTATCATTTACGGTGACGGTGGCTTTGTAAACACCTGGCTTAGCTAATGTAAGGTTTGCGTCAGGGGTAGACACCACCTTATTGAAACCATTTTTCGATGAAATTTTCCAGGAATACGTCAGCGCATCTCCATCTGCATCAGAGGTACCTTTAGTAGTCAATTTTAGCGCCAGCGGAGCTGCTCCTCCCATTTTATTGGCCGCCATTTGTAGCTGGGGCTTTCTGTTTCCCCCGTTATATTCAATTCGTATCAGACGGGCATCGTCGTTGGCGGTAAACCAGCCAGAACCGTATTCGAGCATATACAGATCGCCATTGTCGGCAAACTCCATATCCATCGGATTACTGAATTTGTAGCTCGGCATAAACCGCTCCATCGATGCGTAGTTGCCCTCTTTGTCCATCGTGACGGCCATAACCCAGCCGCGCATCCAATCGTAGGTGATCAACTTTCCATCGTAATACGCGGGAAAAGAGCGGGGTGCCCGACTAAATTCATCGGCATAAAAGACCGGACCAGCCATCGCGTTACGTCCTCCGGCACCAACCAGAGGAAACTCTTTCGATCCATCATACGGGTACCAGATGAAGGCTTTCTGGGCGGGTGGCAATACCTTTAATCCCGTATTATTGGGAGAAGTATTGGTTGGTGCATTGACATCCCATTTTTCACCAGACTTACTGGCGGCAAAATCATATTTGTTATATGCTTTATTATCGCCGACAAAATGAGGCCAGCCAAAATTACCCGCCTTACGAGCCTGCCCCACTTCATCATGACCAGCGGCTCCACGAGTTGAATCGGGTTTGGCAGCATCTGGCCCTACCTCTCCCCAATATACGTAGCCCGTTTTTTGATCTACCGAAATACGGAACGGGTTCCGATGGCCCATGGTGTAAATTTCGGGGCGAGTCTGTGAGGTCCCTTTAGCAAACAAGTTTCCATCAGGTATGGTATACGTACCGTCGGGCTGGGGTTTGATCCGAATGATCTTACCCCGCAAATCGTTCGTATTGGCCGACGACTTTTGCGCATCCCAGGCGCTACGTCCTTCACGCTCATCACTGGGACTGTAGCCATTCGAACCGTGTGGGTTCGTATTGTCGCCTGTCGATAAGTACAGATTACCGGCCCGGTCCCAGGCAATAGAACCACCCGTGTGGCAGCACTCTTCCCGTTGGGTAGGCACTTCCAGCAGTACCTTTTTCGAATCCATCACCAGTTCGTCGCCCCGTAGTTCAAATCGGGCCAGCACGTTTTTAGGTTCCTCCGGTATTGAGTAATACAGATAAATCCAGTGGTTCTGGGCAAAATTGGGGTCTTTACTTAAACCGAGCAGACCATCCTCCCCCATCGACTCTTTGCCTTCTTTGCTGACGTATTTAACGCTCACCGGAATGGTAGCAATCGTTTTTAACTCATTGGTTTTAGTATTGAAAAGCTTTACCTCCCCCTTACGCTGAATGAATAGAATCCGGCCATCATTCAGAACGCTAAGCTCCATTGGTTCATCGAGTTTCTCCTTCAAAACAACTTTAGTAAAGCGGTTTTCTTCAGGTCTTGCCTTAGAAAAATCGAGCTTTTTGGGCGAATCACCTCCCACGGTATACTGAATACCGGCCCAAAGGTGATTGAGGAACAGGGGTTCCGAGAAGGTTTCATCCGTGTGCCCCATTGCGGTATAAAACGCTCGTCCACCGTCGTATTCCTGATACCAGCTCATGGGATGATAATCAGGGTTCTTACCACCAACGTAGCTCTTTTCGTCAATTGTTAATAAGACATTGATTTTGGGAGAAATGTCTTTAAAGCTGTAAAACTCATCACTACGTTCAAACTCATCGGGCATTCCTTTTGTGGCCCAGTGGTTTTTGAGAGCGACAATGAATTTTCCTTTCTGAACATTATTAGGCATGGGATGGTCTAAGAAATAAGCCCCGGCCAGCTTACCATACCACGGCCATTCATATTCGGTATCAGTGGCCGCGTGAATGCCGACGTATCCACCCCCCGCCTGTATATACCGTTCAAAGGCACTCTGCTGCTCATTGTTCAGTACGTCACCGGTTGTATTGAGAAATATAACAGTATTGTACCGCTTTAGAGTAGCCTCGCTGAATTGGCCTGCATCTTCCGTAAAAGTCACACCAAAGCCTTTTTCGCCAGCCATTTTGGCCAGTGCTTTCTTACCGGCGTCTATCGACTGATGTCGGAAGGCAGCCGTTTTGCTAAATACGAGCACATTAACTGCTGGCGTTTGGGCAAACGCAGCATGAATAAGCAGCCATAACCCAAAGGTTATGATGCTGATTTTAGGCACATTTTCGTTCATGGAACTTCGGTAGTTTTTCTTTTCGTGATCAAAGGTAGTCAGGCAGAACCTTATTGTCTTTAATTTAGACAATAAATTTTATCCAACAATATATATTTGCAGTACTACTTCAATCTGGCTATGACCTTTATGCACTGATCTGTTCAAAAGCATGAAAGCTTATACCTACATTCGTGACCTCCAACCAGGATAATATGCACGTACCAGGTGAAAAAAAATATATACAGCAACTTTCCATTGACTGTGTCATATTCGGCTACCAGCAAAGGCAACTAAAGGTGCTAATTCCCAAACTGGACTTTACAGGCGATTTCTGGGCATTGCCGAGCGGATACATCCAGCAGCAGGAAGGCATTGATCAGGCGGCCCGCCGAATCCTGGAAGAGCGAACCGGCATCAAAGACATTTATCTGGAACAGTTCAGGGTTTTCGGGGCAACCGAACGGACAAACCGGCCTTATCTGGAACAGCTCATCCAACTCAATGAAGAAAAAATAGGCAACCAGCATTTTATCCGGCAGGAATTCGAATGGATTACCCAGCGGTTTGTGTCGATCGGTTACTACGCTCTGGTCGATATAAATCAGGTTATCCCTCAAAAAAGTGAGATCGATGAATCAATGGGCTGGTATAATTACAAAGAGCTGCCCACCATGATTATGGATCACAACGACATGGTTGATAAAGCGCTGGAAACTTTACGGCTCAACATCGATCAAAAGCTGATTGCATTCAATCTTCTTCCCGAGACGTTTACCATGAAAGAGGTACAGGAGCTTTATGAAGCCATCTTCGATAAGCCATTCGCCCGCAACAATTTCCAGAAGAAAATTCTGGATCTGAACGTACTGGAACGGCTGGAGAAAAAATTTACGGGTGCCGCCAACAAAGCGCCTTATCTATATCGATTTCAGAAATAGCCACGTTTCTACCGCTAACGGCCCAGACAGTCTTTACACTCCGCTAATCGGCCATGATATAGCCCTTAACCCAACGAATGATGGGTTTTGCGAGATGAATGAAGCAGGAGTTAGCCTATACCATTTTCCGAACCATTCGGAGAATCGACTCCGAATCGGTTAAGGTATATACGTCTTTCAGACTGAACCACTTTACGTTCTTCACTTCTTCGGGAATCAAAAACGACTCATCGGGGTCAGCTTCCAGTAAGAATCGGATGTCGTAATGCAAATGGGCCGGTACGTCGCCACGAGCCGGAATCGGATGCACATCGACATCAAAAATAGCAGGGCTAACCAACCTAAGCGATGTTAGTCCCGTTTCTTCTTCTGCCTCCCTGAACGCAACGGCAGCCACATCCGCATCACCATCTGCGTGTCCGCCCGGCTGAAACCACCGATCAAGTTTCCGATGGTGAATCAACACTGTTTTTTCCCGGTCGGGACTTACAATCCAGGCCGATCCCGTAACGTGGCCCGACAATAAACTACGCTCAAAACAATCTGGATTGGCGGCTACGAACGTAATGGTATCCTGGGTCATTGCCCTTTCCGTAGCGTCGGCAGGGATGTGTTTGTTGAGTAATGCTAATAAGGGTTGACGATGCATAAACAATACGTAGTAAACTTATGACAGATCAGTGGTTGTATTGCCGGAAGTGGGCTCCAGCAAGTCCCACAAATTTCCGTACAAGTCTTCAAAAACAGCCACAATTCCATACGTTTCTTGGACGGGTGGCCTGATAAAGTTGATCCCGTCGGCAATCATCTGATGATAATCCCGCCAGAAGTTGTCCGTATATAGAAAAAGAAAAACCCGTCCGCCAGTCTGATTTCCTACCCGACTAGCCTGTTCGTCGGTAGCAGCTTTTGCCAGCAACAGACAGCATTCGGTAGCTCCTTCCGGCGCCACTAAAACCCACCGTTTTGTTTCGCTCAGTTTTGTATCCTCAATAAGCCTGAACCGAAGTTTCTGTGTATAAAAACTGATGGCTTCATCATAATCGTGAACCACCAGAGCGATATGGGCGATTCGTTGTTTCATTCCATATTTCTGATTAATCCGGCTGCAAGGAACGAATTCTCAGCCTTACTTCATCAGAAAATAACGCCAGTTCGTCGTGACTTTCACGATGTTGGCTCCCAATAGCAGGCAGTACCCTTTCTAAGCGTGTAGGTTTGCGCCTGCTAATCAGCCATTCAGGCAATGTCTTTTACAGAAACCCATCGCAGACAAATGACGCAATTATCGAACCTTATACTATCACTGTTCATCCTTAATCTGGGCACAGCCTTCGGCGCAGGCTTATATGAAGCCAGGATAACTCTCCCGCAATGGTTCCCAAAAAAGCAACGAAACTGGCATCAGATAGACAAAAGAGCCATGCATGAGTTAGATGCCGGACGCAAATTCTGGGCCTTCGTTACAACGATTCCACTGACGATACTCACCATCGTGAACCTGATCATGGCCTGGCAATCTCAGCACCCTGGTCACAACTGGTGGCTTGCCGCAGCCTTGTTAACCTTTGTTGAACGTGTAGCAACGTTTACTTTTTTCATTCCAACGATCATAAAACTTCAACGGGTCGAGTCAATTCCCACCAGTAAAAGACATAACGTAGTAACGACCTGGATACGCCTTAATTACGTCCGTAATACCATTACGTTCGTTGCCTGCTTTTTGGCTTTGACAGCACTTTCTCAATAGCCGTCGCTACATCTACGTTACGTTAACGCAACCAACTATGTCAACAACTTAACATAAAGTTGAGGTGGGTTCTTTTGTTGCTATTTGGATAAAAAGCTGCAACTTGTGCCGATTTTTCATTACCCGATAGACTATTATGCGCAAACTTGCACTTACTGCTGCTACCTTTTGCCTGGCAGCTCAACTCGCTACTGCTCAGATTAAATTGCCCTCTCCAAGTCCAGGAGCTACGGTTACGCAAACCGTAGGTACTACTGACTTTACGATCAATTATTCCCGACCAAGCCTGAAAGGCCGTCAACCCTTTACGGATGCATTTGTCCCCCTTAATAAAGTATGGCGTACGGGTGCCAACACACCTACCCTGTTTACAACAACTACCGACGTAATGATCAATGGCAAAACGCTGCCAGCCGGATCTTACGCGATTTTGTCGATACCAGCCGAAAATAGCGCTACGTTGATTTTCAGCAAGGACAAAACCAGCACCGAAGCTTCCTACAAGCAGGATCAGGATGCGCTACGTGTTGAGCTAACTCCCTCCGAACTCAGCGAGAAAGCAGAAACCTTCACGATCGATTTTAGCGATCTGACCGATAGTACGGCAAATCTTAATTTCAAATGGGCTAATGTAAAAGCTACGGCTCCGCTTCGGGTTGATGTGAGCGCCAATTCGGCGGCCAACGTGGATAAAGCAGTTGCTGAAAAACCAGAAGATGCAGCTGTTTTACAAGCAGCTGCTAACTACAATCTGTCGAAAGGTCGCAATTTAGACCAGGCGCTGACCTGGATTGACAAGTCGATAGCAGCCAAAGAAACCTTCCGCAATCTGTTTGTAAAATCTCAGATTCTGGCTAAAATGGGCAAATACACCGACGCCTTGCCGCTGGCCCAAAAAGCGCTGACTTTAGGGCAATCATCCAATGATGCCAGCTTTCCGTTCTTCAAGGAGGGCATCGAAAAAAGCATAGCAGAGTATACGACCAAAGTTCCTGCCCTACCAACTATTAAAGGCGCAAAAGGCAAAAAAAAGGCGTAACATTTTCGACAAAACACTACGTAACGCGGGCCATTTCTATGAGGGCCCGCGTTTTTTATACTCAATTTCGAACAATTCGTTGCAGAAGCCAGGCAATCATGACTACTAGCAAGCATCCAATCACATTGAGCCAGAGAAAAGCGGTCAGGTTCAGATACCAACTAATTACGACCAGAATCTCCGAGATAATAGCCGCCCAGAAAGTAGCCTTCCCGCCAACCGATTTAACGTAAAAAGCTACCACAAATACGCCAAGAATAACACCGTAGAATAGTGATCCCAGAATATTAACGGCCTCGATCATGCTTCCCAACCGATTGGCAAACTGGGCCACCACGATACAGAAAACGCCCCAGCCAATGGTTGCCCAACGCGATACAGAGAGGTAGTGCGCATCGTCGCCTTCGCTACGTATCAGTCGCTTATAGACATCCACTACGGTGGTTGATGCCAACGAATTATACGCTGCGGCAATGGAACCCATCGAGGCACTGAAAATAACAGCAATCAGCAGACCAATGAGTCCATGCGGCAAATAGTCCAGCACAAACCGGAGAAATACGTAGTTGCCGTCATTTGTATCAGCAGCCGGATTATTTTTCTCAATCAGCTTCACCACATCGGCTCGAACGGCTTTCAGTGCTTCGTCGGTCTCGTGAAGATTAACGACCGAAGTCTCCTGGGCCGATTCGTCTTTACGCTGTAAGGCCGCCTGCATATCCGCGACGATACGTTGCCGCTGAGCCGTTAAATTCTGATGTTTTATTTCTGCCAGCTGATAATCACGGGCATATGGACTCTCTCTCAGTTTATCCGTTTCCTGCTTGTTAAAGAAGGTTGGCGAAGGGTTGTACTGGTAAAAAACAAAAACCAGTACGCCCACTAACAGGATCAGAAACTGCATAGGCACTTTCAGCAGACCATTCATCAACAAACCCAGTCGACTCTGCCCAATCGACTCTCCCGTTAAATAACGGCCCACCTGCGACTGATCGGTTCCAAAATAGGACAGTTGCAGGAAAAAGCCCCCAATTAGGCCAGACCATAGGTTATAGCGACTGTTCGGATCGAATTTCAGATCAATCAGGTTCATTCGCCCGGCCTTCCCTGCTACGTGTAACGCGTCGACAAACCCAACGCTATCAGGCAATAGTTTGACTGTTAGATAACCAGCCAGCCCCATGGCGAACGTAACGATTGCCATCTGTTGCAGGTGCGTGTACGAAATTGCCTTTGTTCCTCCCGTAACGGTATAAATCAGCACGATACCGCCCATAATCAGATTGGTCCAGTAGATGTTCCAGCCTAAAATAGTAGATAGGATGATGGCGGGCGCGTAGATCGACAGCCCCGTCGATAAGCCGCGTTGTAACAGGAATAACCCAGCCGTTAACGTACGTACCCGCGTATCGAATCGGGTTTCGAGATACTCATAAGCAGTGAAAATCTTCAGTTTATGAAAAATCGGAACAAACGTAACCGACAGCACAACCATGGCCAGTGGTAAGCCAAAATAGAACTGAACAAATCGCATTCCATCGCTGAACCCCTGCCCCGGAGCCGACAGAAACGTAATAGCACTGGCCTGCGTAGCCATCACTGATAATCCGACATGATACCAGGGTAAGGATTGGCCTGCCAGCAGGTATTCGTCCATACTATTACTGTTTTTGCTACGTACTACGCCATAGACAGTAACTCCCAATAACGTTATAATCAGTACGCTCCAATCAATAATACTCATGAAAGCCAGCGCATTAAAACGTAAAACAGGACAATTTCTATCACCAGACTACCAATAACGACAGCGTAGAGTTGTGGCCATGAACGGACAAACGGTGGCAAATCGGATCTGTTTTCGGACATAAAAGGTGGGTTGATGAATAATAACGGCAAAATTAAGCCAAATCTGATTGCAACTTTTGAATTACCTGCTGAATCGCCTAGTTTGCAACCTATCTAACAACAAAACCAGATGGAAAATCTACCCGCTCAGTCAGCAGAAAAAAGCCTTTTTGACCTCTCCGGCAAAGTTGCCATCATAACGGGGGCCAGTAAAGGCATCGGCGAAGACATTGCTCGATTGTATGCTCAATTCGGTGCGAACGTGGTTGTCAGTAGCCGTAAGCAAGACAGTCTGGATCTGCTAGCCAGCGATATCAAATCCAAAGGCGGAGAAGCCACTGGTATTGCTGCCCATGTCGGCGACGACAGCCAGCTTAGGCAATTGGTCGACAAAACGATTGCGATTTATGGTGGCATCGATATTCTGGTGAACAACGCAGCCTCTAACCCGGTTTTTGGACCTTCGCTGGACTGTGATGGTCTGGCTTTTGATAAGATCATGCAGGCGAATGTGAAAGCTCCTTTCGAGTTAAGTAAATTATGCTATCCAAGCATGAAAGCTCGGGGTGGTGGCAGTGTAATTATGATGAGCAGCATTGCTGGACATACCCCTGATCCGGGGTTAGGTATTTACAGCGTCAGCAAAGCGTCTCTGAATATGTTGACAAAGGTTCTGGCCAAGGAATGGGGCCCCGATGGCATTCGGGTAAATGCGATCTGCCCCGGTCTGATCAAAACCAAATTCAGCCAGGCCTTATGGCAAAACGAGCAAATTCTGGACCATTTTACGAAACGTTTACCCATTGCCCGGATGGGAACTACGGACGAAATCAGTCCGATGGCTCTTTTTCTGGCCTCCAGTGCGTCGTCGTACTGTACCGGCAGTTTGTTTTACGCCGATGGCGGAACCGTAATCTAACCAGTCTAACTACTTCGATCAATACGTATTCCATGTCGACTCCAGTAGAATCAAGGGAAGTTTGGCTACGAGGCCCTTTACCCAATATCCCTCCTCTCCTTCAGGCTGTTGCGCACGCATTACTGCAAGCCCGAGAGGAAGTTCATAATCTGCTAGACGGTTTTCCGGATACGTTGCTTTGGGAACGTCCGGCTAACGTAGCGTCGGTGGGGTTCCATCTTCAGCATCTAACGGGCGTCCTCGACCGACTCTTTACGTATGCCCGTAACGAATCTCTTTCTTCCAGTCAACTGGACGCGTTGGATAGCGAAGGCAACCCCGCAAAATTTACTACAAGCGTACAGGAGTTAATCAATACGTTTGATAGACAGGTCGATCAATCACTAGCCCAGTTAAGCGCAACGGATGAAACCACGCTCACAGAAGCCCGAGGAGTTGGCCGTGCGCAACTACCATCAACTGTTTTGGGTTTACTGGTCCACTCCGCTGAACACACGATGCGGCACGTTGGCCAATTATCGGTAACGGTACGTATCATTAAGCAGTCTGTATAAACTAAAAGCGCCGGTTTGAAAACCGGCGCTTTTAGTTTATACAATGTACTCTGGCTTATTGAACCGCCAGAATTTTAAATTCCGTTCGCCGGTTGGCCTGGTGCTCTTCTTCAGTACAATTCACCCCATCGACACAACCATTTACAATTTCGCTTTCGCCGTAGCCACGGGCCACAAGCCGTTTTGCGCTAATCCCACGCGACACCAGATAGTCCAGAGCCGCCCGAGCCCGGTTTTCCGACAGGCGAATATTGTAGCTGTCCGTTGCCCGCGAATCGGTGTGTGACCGTAACTCAATCTGCATCTCCGGATATTCTTTTAAGATAGCCAGTACGTGATCGAGTTCCTTGGCCGCATCGGCCCGAATAAAGAACTTGTTTAGGTCGTAATAAATATTTTTCAGCTGGAAAACATCACCTACACCATAAAGACCCAATGAATCGGTAACCACCTTTTCTTTCTTCTTGGTCTTATTCATTGGCGTCTTCTTGGTCGCATAACGATCTTTCTGAGCCGTTAACGTATAGGGTGCACCAGGTTTCATGTTAAACTCATAGCCACCGTCCGGACCCGTTGTTACCGTTTGTTCTGATTTATCCTTTTCATTACGTAGCGTCACTTTTACACCGGAAGCAGGTTGCTGATTGACTTCTGTTTTAACAACGCCACGCACGAGTGTATTTTCGGTACGTTCGAGATAAATCGAAACGCTCATCACGGGTTTCGGCGATTGGGTCAGTGTTGAAAAACGTACGCTATTCAATGCAAACCCTTCTTTAACAGCGCGGAACTCGTACTCTGTATTGGCATCTAAACACAGTTCTGCGCGACCTTCTACATTCGTGATCCGAAGATCCTGGTTTACGCCGTTACGCAGAATGCGAACATCGGCGCTTTCAATCGGCGTACCCGTTTTCGCGTCATATACGAAAATATTGAGCTGTTTGCAGGTTCGGCGGAACGAATAAATATCATCATCGCTGATACCTTTCTTCCGGTTACTGCTGAAATAACCACTCGTCCGGTACTTATCCGTAATAAACCCAAAATCGTCTTTCTCAGAATTAACCGGTGCTCCTACGTTCTGAACGCCTTTATAAGCCACGCCATCTTTTAGCTCGGCATAGAAAACATCTAACCCGCCTAACCCTTCGTGTCCATCCGATGAGAAATATATATTTCCATTGGCGTCAGCGTACGGAAACATTTCGTTACCCTCCGTATTAATCTCTTTACCCAGATTGACCGGCGTACCCCACTGGCCGTTGTTATACTCTACTACGTATAAGTCAGTGCCTCCATACCCACCCGGCATATCCGACGCGAAATACATTTTGGAATCGTCTGGCGCAAATGCCGGATGCCCTACCGAGTATTCACTGCTATTGAAAGGTACTTCCTTAATATCGACCCACTTTCCGCCTTTATTCACGGAAGAGTACAATTTCAGCTTTTTGATGCCGTCGGAGCTTTTACCCGCTTTACCTTTACTGGTGTTGTTACGTGTAAAAACAATTGTGTTCTGATCGCGGGTGAAGGTCATTGGCCCTTCGTGGTATTTTGTATTCAGCGTCCGGCTAAAAATTTCCGCCTTGGTTAAGGGTTGCGTTGGTTCCGTTGCATCTTCGGCGGCAACCGGTTTAGCATCTGTTCCTCCACCAACAACAGCCGCATTTGGGCTACGTCTTGTTTCTATAATTGGAACGCCAAGTTGGTTTGTGTCCGGGTGGAAATACATATCCAGAAATGGAGTCTGGTTCCAACTGAATACCCGCTTCACAACACCCGACTCGTCGCGGGCGGATACGAACACAATACCACCTTTGTAATACATCGGACTAAAATCAGCCTGACGGGAATTGATAGGCAGGCTACTCAAGCGATAAGAAGACGAATCCTGGTAGAATCGGCTCAGATCCATGTAAGAAACCGTAAAACGTCGGCCGCGAAGGTCCTGCCCTTGTTTTTCACCGTACTGGCTATACATTTTCTGCGACTCGCGGTATTTCCCGTTAGCCGCTAACGACTGCGCGTAATACAGATAGATTTCACTGTCGAGATCAGTATACTCTTTCACTAGTTCAGAATAGACCCGTTCGGCATTACGGGTGTCCTGTAACTTTCGATAGCTATAGCCGAGTTTAGTTAAAGCCTCCCGGGTTTCGGCGGGGTCTTTCTTTTTGTCGGCCCGCAAAAACTCTTCATACGCCCGCACCGCGCTGACGTAGCTAAGGTTATCAAACTGTTTGTTGGCTGCTCGCAATCGCGCGCTTTGCGCCTGGACGGTGAGGCTTCCGAAAACCATTCCAGCAATGAGCAAAACCCGTAAAATCCGGTCCATGTGAATCTATAAGTTAAAATACTATGGGCTTACTGCAATCGCATCAAATAGGGTGCCAGATTTTCAACATGTATAAATTTAGCATCTATTCTAGCGCATTAAACCACTATCCGACCTTAAAAGTACAATTTTCACACTAGCCGGGTATCAATAAGTCACTTGCTTGAGCAAATGATTTGCGCTATTCGGGTGGTTCTTTCGGTGACTCGAAACAGATGTCCAATCCGGTGACCTATTACCCAGGCAATAGCACCATCAGCTACCAGCACGGCCACCTTCTCCCGATCAGTCCGACTCACTTTCTGATCATTCAGCAAATCACTGACCAATTTTTGTCCTGATAAGCCAAGTGGCCTAAATCGATCTCCCTGCTGCCAGGGTCGAATCAGTACAGGGAAGCACAATTGGTCGGCATCCAGACACGCTACGTTCGGATCTGTAGGGAAACTGAAATCAGCCGGTTTAGTGAATAGCGAAAAAGCCAAGTTAACATCACCGGGTAACGATAGGTCGGTGGGCGGCCAATCCGTCAGGACCGTTTCGTACGAGTGATGGAGAGGAACAGGCTCTAAAAGCAGCCCGACTTGCCTGTCGGGCAAGCGATCGTGCGTAATTCGATACGTAGCAGACTCAAATACTTGCCCAACTTCAGCCGAAAGAGACGTAATAACCTGCCCTACCTGATCGTACGTAAAGCCAAACGGTTTTAGCCACTCACTGAGCCGGAAAAATAATTCACGCTGTTCAAGTAGTTTTAGTGTCGGCAGAAACCACTTGTCTTTTTTTTGTTCAGCCACCTCGTTCCAGGATCGTTCCAGCTCGGCTTCAACAAGTACTTCAGCCGCCCGAAATCGCTCAACAGAACGAGGCAACGTTTGCCATAGGCCCGGATTCAAGTCAGCTAATACGGGAACAACATGGTGTCTGATCCGATTTCGCGCGTATTTATCATCCGCGTTGGACCGATCTTCCCGGTACAACACAGTACGTTCCCGCACATAGTCAACAATGTCGTCACGCGTTGCAAACAGCAGTGGCCTTACGAGCACATACGATGAGGTACGCTCTTGGCGAGCTGCAATGCCATGCAGTCCGGCAAGTCCCGTGCCCCGTGTTACGTTCAGTAACAAGGTTTCCAGTACGTCGTTTTTATGATGGGCTGTTGCTACGCAACAATACGTATGTTCTTCGAGCAGTTTGGCAAACCACTCATAGCGCAAATCGCGCGCGGCCATTTGGATCGATATTCCCCGTTCTGCCGCAATTCGTGCCGTATCGAAATGGATTAGATGAAACGGAACCTCATACTCATCAGCCTTGTTTTTCACAAAATCAGCATCGGCATCCGATTCCTTACCGCGTAAGTTGAAATTAACATGAGCCATAGCAAACGGTTGTTTTGTTCGAAAAAACAACTCAGCCATCGCCATTGAATCGATTCCACCACTTACAGCCAGCAGAACCTGATCGGTTGGACCGAATAATTGATTATCGTTAATATATCCTAAAAATCCCTGCTCCAACATACGGTTCCGGCCCTATGCCGTAGTTTTGTGATTATGTTTCAACTGCGTACCTGCTTTTTTACCTGCTTACTTGTTTTCGGCTCGCTGCTTTTTTCGTCTGATGCACTGGCTCAGATTGGTGGCGCTCCCGTGGCCGACAAAGTTGAATTACTTCACGCCGACAGCTTAGTGGGTGTCAATCAGCCGGGGCAGATGATCCGCAAGATTTACAATAATGTTCGCTTCCGGCAAAAAGGCGTACTGATGTATTGTAATCTGGCCGTACAGAACGTAACGACGAACGTCATTGAAGCGTATGGCGATGTTCGTTTGATTCAGGGCGATACAATCAGTGTTCGTGGCGATACCATGTTTTATTACGGGAACACCCGGCAGGCGAATGTGCGCGGACGAGTTATCATGCGTGATCGCAAAATGACGCTCACCACCAAACAGCTTGAGTACGACATGGTAACGGGCATGGCACATTACCCTACTCCCGGACGTATTGTCGACAAAGAAAATGTACTGACCAGCCGGGAAGGTTATTATGACACTCGCTCCAAATTATTCACCTTTAGCCAGAACGTACGGCTTGTTAACCCCAAAGGTACGCTGACGGGCGATTCGCTGCTGTATAATTCCTTAACCCGCATTGCTACGTTTCAGGGACCGACCCGAATTACGAATAAAGATGGGGTTTTAAACGCCGTCGCGGGCAATTATAATACGACAACGGGTATTTCAAATTTTCAACGTAGGGCCACTGTCGAAACACCAAAATATCGGTTAACCGGCGATTCGCTGTATTATGACAACATTACCAAACTCGGCATCGCCAAAGGGAACGTTATTATGGTAGCCAAAGATCGCAAAGCCGTCATTCTGGGCGATTATGTACGCTATAACGGGAAAGCGGGCATTTCACGGGTAACAGGCCATCCGGTGGCTAAAAGTCTGGCTAACGAAACGACGAAAGACACTCTTTTTTTACGAGCCGATACGCTCTTTTCTTTTGATGATACCTTAAAAAATACCCGGCGTTTTCTGGCCCATAAAAATGTATTCGTTTTTAAATCGGACCTTCAGAGTAAATGTGATTCGCTGATTTATAATACGGCCGATTCAACGATTTATTTTTATAAAAAACCAATTGTCTGGAGCCAGAACAAATACCAGATGGAAGCCGACTCGATGCGTGCTTTATTGAAAAATAACGTAATCAATACGATGTTTCTTCGTAGCAAATCGTTCGTAATTTCACTCGATACACTCAAGAATTTCAACCAGGTAAAAGGAAGGATAATAACGGCTCATTTTGTCACCAAAATTACCAGTGATACGTTGGGTAAAAAAGTAGCTTCCCCTACTATAAATAAATCCGTCTCTGCAACGAATACCGGTCAAAAAAGCGTACAGTCAACAACAACGGCTGTAGCCTCAACTACGGTTACCCAACAGGAACAAACTGTTCTTGACCGAGTCATTGTTGAAGGGAACGGACAAAGTATTTATTACGCTGTTGATGATCAGAATAAAATGATTGGGTTAAATCACGTTGAGTGTAGCCGGATGAATATCGAATTTATCGATAGCAAGGTTGGACGGATTCGTTTTTACGGTCGACCAGATGCTCAGTTGATACCGCCCAAAGAAATTACGGGTGACGATAAAGAGCTGGATGGATTTAGTTGGCGGGAGGCTGAGAAACCAACCAAAGGTCAGGTACTATGGCTGGAAACACCTCCGGTTGCGAAGCCCGGAAGTAAAAAACCGCTAAAAATCAGGAGTTCAACTAAACCTTTGGCTAAAAAACTCGTTCCAAAAGGTATAAAATAACTCTTTTAACAATTTTTTAGACATTGCCCCGTTGACTTTGTCTTTTTCGATGAATAGGTTTGCGGTGAGTACATGTGTACGTGAAACAGGACTATATGAAGCAATTTATACTTATTGGTTTTCTGACCGCCATTCTGACGGCCACCACTCCGCTACGGGCGCAAATCGCCCCGCGCGATACCGACCCCCGCAAGGGAAGTCGGCTGGAGTTGGGCAGGTCTGCCGGAAGTCGGAAGGCAACCACCCCTAGTCTACCATCCAAGCGGTTTTCACTAGCACCGTCAACCACGGCCGTGAATCTGGATCGGGCGGCTACGATTCGCAAGAACGCTCCCATTAACGAATACTATCGCTCGCTGCTGGTAGCACGCCCAACGGGTAAAAATCCTGCCCGCACCAATTCGACAGATAATACGCCGACTGTAGCTGAAGCCCGTAGCGGTGTTGAGCAGGAAATACGTCTCGATGATCGAATGTACAGTAACGAACGGATCACGGTTTCGAACGTCTATCCTAATCCCGCCAGTGAATACGCACAGGTAGATTATCAGATTACGGGTTCTGTGGGAGAAGCCAAAATGATTCTGTTGAACGTATTAGGATCGCCAATAGCCGAATACGAAATGTCGCCTAATGATCATAAAATTCATTTATCGACACGTGAACTGGCCAGTGGTTATTACTTTTATCAATTGTCTTTAGAAGGCAAAAAGGTAGCTACCAAGAAATTATTAGTACGTCATCAGTAATCGGTTACATGTTTGTTAAAATTTCCTAAACAGGCGTCAAATTCCGATTTATTCATCGCACTATACGGGTCATGCTGTCGTTAAAGCGGTATAGCCCGTATTTTTTTTAGTATATTTGCATTCTTATGCAACAACGTCATATCAGTAAAGGTCTGCTGGGTGTTTTGGTCGTGTTTTTTCTCGGGTCATGCAGTCCGTTTTCAAAGCTACAAAAGAGCGGTACAGACGACGAGAAGTATAAAGCAGCCGTTCAATATTATAAAAAGGAAGACTGGTATCGCGCTGGTCTCTTGTTCGAGGAATTGATTCCGGTATTGAAAGGTAGTACGGAATCTGAACTGGCTCATTTTTACCACGCCTATACTCAGTTTCATCAGCAACAGTATTTGCTCAGTGCAACGCTCTTCAAGAAATTTTATGAGACATTTGCCCGGAGTGAGTATGCACAGGAAGCTATGTATATGTATGCCTACTCGTTGTATAAAGACACGCCACAATTCAATCTCGATCAGTCGAATACATTAACAGCAGCGTCGGCTCTGCAGGATTTCATCAATACGTATCCCGACAGTAAATACCGCGATGAATGTACTAAAATCATCCTGGAGCTTCGGGGAAAACTGGAACGTAAAGCGTACGAAAAAGCTAAGCTGTATTATAAAACCAGTGGCTTTAACATTGCTTCCTACAAGTCGTCAGTAATTTCGATCAACAATTTTCAGCGCGACTTCCCAGATTCTGAATACAACGAAGAACTGGCTTTCATGAAGGTTGATGCCGAATATAGCTTGGCGAATAATAGCCTGGAAACAAAGCAAAAAGAACGATATCAGGAAGCCATCAATTATTATCAGACTTTTATCGACAAATACCCAAACAGCAAGTATCTGAAACAGGCCGAACGGATGTATGAATCCAGCCAGAAAGAAATTGAACGTTTGGACAAACTGGAACAGGAGCGCGAAAAGCTTAAGAATCCAGCCAATAAACCGGCAAAAGTAACCGCAGCAAATTAATTCCGTTAATTGTCAGCCACTTAGCCATTACCGGGAATTTTCTTCCCAATAGTACGTGTTAAAACTGACTGTTAGCTATTATGTGTTAACTGAACTATGGCAACGAATCAATCACTCATTACTCGCGATAACGACAAAATTGCGATTCCTACTGGAAACCTGTACGAATCCGTATCGATCATCTCTAAACGGGCTCGTCAGATAGCATCAAAAAACAAAGAAGAGCTTAGCAATAAGCTGTCAGAATTTGTATCAGCAGTTGATAATCTAGAAGAAGTTTTTGAAAACCGCGAACAGATCGAAATTTCGAAATTCTACGAGCGGATGCCAAAACCAACCTCGATTGCTACGGATGAGTTCTTAGAAAGTAAGGTATACTGGCGTTATAACGACGAAGAGGCTCAGCAATAACGCTATTGCTTACTGCTTTTTTCAAAACCGCACGGTATGTTTGCCGTGCGGTTTTTTGGTTTCCGGTGATAGCTGCGAATTAACCATTCAGGGCTAGAGTTATAACCAATAACCTTAATTTTATAACAAGATAATCAAGTACGGTGGACGGGAAACGAATTCTTCTGGGTGTATCGGGTAGCATATCAGCCTACAAAGCGGCCTTACTGGTCCGGCTCTTAGTCAAAGCCGGGGCAGAGGTGCAGGTCATTATGACCGAATCCGCAAAAACCTTTATAACGCCCCTTACACTGGCAACCCTCTCCAAACGCCCTGTTCTTTCAACCTTTATTAATGATGATACGGGAAACTGGAATAATCATGTAGAACTGGGCTTATGGGCCGATGCCCTTGTCATTGCTCCGGCTACTGCTCATACGCTAGCCAGATGTGCTCATGGCTTTGCCGACGACCTGCTGTCAGCGGTCTATCTATCAGCTCGATGCCCCGTCTTTTTCGCTCCCGCCATGGATCTGGACATGTATCAACATCCCAGCACGCTGACTAATTTGCGCTTGTTGGAGTCTTACGGTAATCAGATTATTCGGGCTGAGCATGGCGAGTTGGCAAGCGGTTTGATTGGTGAAGGTCGGCTAGCTGAACCCGACCACATTGTCGAGATACTGGCTACTTTTTTCGATAAGGACAAGCAACCAATTTCCCTGGCTGGACGTAACGTTCTGATTACCGCAGGGCCAACTCAGGAGGCTATTGATCCAGTGCGTTATATCAGTAATCATTCAACCGGAAAAATGGGTTATGCAATCGCCAAGGCTTTTGCCAGCGCTGGCGCCAACGTTACGTTGGTGAGCGGCCCCACAGCCTTACCAATTCCTCATCCTTCCATTCGACGTATTAAGGTACGGTCGGCCCAGGAAATGTTCGAGGCCACACAAGCCGAATTCGATAAAGCGTCGGTTGTAGTTCTGAGTGCGGCAGTAGCTGATTATACGCCCGTTCATGTAGCCGATCAGAAAATAAAAAAAAGCGAACGAGAGTTTTCGCTGGCATTAACCAAAACAATCGACATTGCCGCTACGCTCGGCGCTCGTAAAAAGGCCGGTCAGTACATGATGGGGTTTGCGCTAGAAACCAATGATGAACGGAGCAATGCACTGAAAAAGCTACACGCTAAAAACCTGGATTGGATTGTGCTTAACTCGTTACGGGACGAAGGAGCGGGTTTTGGGCACGATACAAACAAAATTACCGTTATTGACAAGAATGAGCAGACTGCTGAATTTGCGCTTAAAACTAAAGACGAAGTAGCGCAGGATTTGTTATATTTAGTCGCTCAAAAACTAGCCGAATGAAGCGAATTAGTGTTCTCTTATCCCTGCTTATTACAGTTCTGTCTGCAGCTCAGGCGCAGGAACTGAATTGTCAGGTTACGATCAATTCGGATCAGCTTTTTGCCCAGCAAAAAACTGATTTTTCGTACGTAAACCAGTTGAAAGGGATCATTACCGAGTTTATGAATACCCGTCGCTGGAGCAACGATCAGTTTTCAGTGTCTGAACGGATCAACTGTTCGCTGAACATAAATCTGATCAAATCGCTGACGCAGGGAGCGTTTGAAGCAACGGCACAAATTGTGGTCACTCGGCCTGTCTATGGTACGAATTATGAAACAACCACGTTTAGTTACGTAGATCGGGCTTTCAACTTTGTTTATTTACCTACTACACCCGTCTATTTCCGGGAAAATCAATACTCCGACGATCTTACGTCGCTGCTGGCTTTCTATGCGAATGTTATTCTGGCCATTGACTACGATACTTTTAGCAAACAAGGCGGAAACCAGTTCATACAACGGGCTTTCACGATCATGAACCTGGCCCAGCAGGGTTCTCCAAATGGCGCCTGGCAAACGGGGGGAGATCGACGTAATCGATACTGGCTAATCGAAAACCTACAGAATCAGCAGCTTCTGCCCCTTCGCGATGGCATTTATGCGTATCATCGTCAGGGACTTGACATCTTTGCCAGTAATCCGGTTCAGGTTCGGAAACAGACTCTCGCTTTGCTCAACACAATACGTACTATTGGCCTACAACTACCGAACTCCGTTCTTATCAACTCGTTTTTCGACGCCAAATCGCAGGAGATCTTAAACATCCTGTATGAAGGTACACCCACAGAACGCAAGCAGGCATTCGAATTATTGTCTTACCTGGATCCTGCCAAAACGGAAGCTTATCGTAAATTAGTTGCTGCCGGCCAGTAGCGTAACGTAGCACGAAGTAGTTTCTGCTTCCCTTCTTACGATCGCCTGACTCGTTTATTTATTGACTAAAACTTTTGAACCGCCCTCCGTTTGGCAGTGTTCTTTACGTAAGAGCTTCTTCTATGCTAGCGCATTTACTAATAAAAAATTACGCCTTAATCGATCAACTCGAACTCAATCCAGACCGGGAACTGAATATTGTGACGGGAGAGACGGGAGCCGGGAAATCGATTATGTTGGGTGCCATCGGGTTATTACTCGGCAACCGGGCCGATACTAGGGTATTGTATAACCCTGAACAAAAATGTGTTATTGAAGGCTCCTTTGGCGTCTCAGGTTATCAGATCGAGCGAATATTCGAAGAAGAAGAACTTGATTTTTCGGACACCTGCATCGTTCGTCGGGAAATCGGTGTGAGTGGTAAATCACGAGCGTTTGTGAATGATACGCCCGTTAATCTGGAAACGCTACGTCGGGTAACCAGCCAGATGATGGACATCCATTCGCAGCACGATTCCGTTTTGTTGGGCTCCAATGAGTATCAACTGGAAATTGTTGATACGTATGCCCAGGACGACAATCTGCTCCGTCAATACCGGCTCGATTATCAGGATTATCGATCAAAACGAACCGCATACGAGCAGCTACAGGCTGAAGCCTCCGCGATGCGCAAGGAGTTTGATTACAACAACTTCCTGTACGAAGAACTGTCTAAAGCACAGCTACAGGCCGATGAGCAGGAAACACTGGAACAGGAGCTAAACATTCTCGAAAATGCAGAAGAGATTAAGGAGCGCCTGCAATTAGCGTACGAATATCTGGATAACAATGAACAGTCGGTAATCGACTATCTGAAAAGCGCGGTTGGCAATCTAACCTATATCAGCAAGCTCTCGGACCAGTACGAACAATTGCTTCAACGGGCGCAGAGTAGTTTGATAGAACTCCGCGATTTGGCCGATGAGATTAGTTCTGAGCAGGACACGGTTGAGGTTGACGATGCCCGGGCGGAAACGATTCGGGAACGGCTCAACCTGCTCTACCAGCTGCAGACTAAACATCAGGTTGGCGACGTAGCAGCTCTGATTGCACTACGTGATGAACTTGGTCAGAAAGTGAGTACCGTCCTTAATTTAGATGACGCCCTGGCTACTGCCAAGACGCAGACGGAAGCCGCCAGAGCACAGCTTCAGATCAGTGCTGATGAGCTGTCAAAAGCCCGCCATGCTGTGTTAAGACCGATTGAAGAGGAAATTGGCAGTTTATTGCATGACTTAGGAATGCCTAACGCATCACTTAGTATTCAGGCAGAAACCGGCAAACCCAGCCCAACCGGAATCGACACGATTTCCTTTTTATTCAGCGCCAACAAGGGTATCAAACCCCAGCAATTGAAGAACGTAGCGTCGGGCGGTGAATTTTCCCGGCTGATGATGGCTATAAAATACATTCTGGCTACCAAACGCTCCTTGCCGACGATTATTTTTGATGAAATCGATACAGGCGTTTCGGGCGAAATAGCCATTAAGATGGGCAATATGATGCGTGATATGGCTCATAGCCACCAGATTATTGCGATCACTCACCTCCATCAGATTGCGGGTCAGGGTAATGCCCATTACTTTGTTTATAAAGACCACTCGTCGTCGAAAACAGTAAGCCGGATCAAAAGGCTTAGTTTTGACGAGCGAGTGAACGAAATTGCGCAGATGATTGGTGGAAAAAATCCTTCGGCCAGCGCTTTAAAAAATGCTCGTGAAATCCTGAAACAACGAACCACGGCAACAGCTAAATAACTTCAGCAAACCCAAGTATTATCGTTGAATTCCACTTATATGATTAAATCAGTTGTTCAAGTTGCAGGATTGCTTCTGCTGTGCGGGGCATTGGGGGCTTGTAGCCAATCAGGTGAAGAAGCCGTTCAAGAGGCTGAGAATGACGTCTTCGCCATCCATGATAAAGTAATGCCGTTCATGGACGACGTAATGAGCCTACGAAAACAGCTAAAAGGAAGAATGGCGACCTTGGACAGCACCAAGGCATCTGGATCTGCAACCGAAACAGTACGTATTGATGAAGAACGGGAACAAGCCAAACGGTTAATTCGCGATCTGACTATTGCAGATAGCCTTATGTCCGACTGGATGGCTAACTATAAAAACGATACAATCGCTAAGCTTTCCTCCGATGACGCATTACGTTATCTGGAACAGCAAAAAGAGTCAATTACTGATGTTCAACATAAGCTTACTACCAGCATTAAAGATGCCAAGCAGTTTCTTGAAAAGCCCTGACAACTGGCTGTGGCTTCTGGTAATGCTGACCCTTTTCTGGAGTTGCCAATCGTCGGACAACTCCCTGCCTATCCTCGGACAGCGAAAAGCAGTGACGAAAACGATTGACGGAAAAGTCGTTACCGACTCTGTTGACCATACAATTCCTGATTTTAAATTTACCAGTCAGTACGGCGATACCGTAACGGCTCATGATTTCACCGGTAAGATTTACGTAGCTGATTTTTTCTTCACCACCTGCCCCACCATTTGCCCCAAAATGAAAATGCAGTTGAAACGGGTGTACGAGAAATTCAAAAACAATCCGAACGTAGCATTATTATCCCATACCATCAACCCCGAACACGACTCTGTAGCCGTTCTGAAAGAGTTTGCGGATAATTTAGGCGTAACAGGCCATCAGTGGCTTTTTGTGACGGGCGACAAGGAGGCTATTTACGACATTGGCCAAAACAGCTATATGGTTACCGCCCAGGAAGATTCATCAGCTCCGGGTGGCGTTGTCCATAGTGGCGCCTTTATTCTGGTCGATAAAGATCGGCATATACGGGGCATCTACGATGGCACTACGGAAGAAGGTGTCGATAAATTAATGGCCGATATGGATCGGCTACTGACTGACTATAAAAAATGATCCGCTTTTCTGGCTTTCTGATACTTGTTCTTTTTGCCGTTTTGACTTTCCAATGCCAGAGTGAACAGGAAATTAAACGCGAACAATACATTACGGAGGGAATATTAATTTATAAAAATAACTGCGCCAATTGTCATCAGACTAAAGGCCAGGGACTGGCTTCGCTTTACCCACCTATTGCAGCATCAGACTATTTATCGTCTAAAAAAGACGTAATCTGTTTGATACGCTACGGCTTACACGGCCCTATTGTTGTCAACGGTAAATCGTATAATCGCCCAATGCCCCCACAACCTCAGCTTAGCGATCTGGAGGTAGCCGAGCTTGTTACGTACATTTATAACGAATGGGGTGGCGAAACAAAGCTTACCGATGTGAAAGAAGTCACGCCGGTTTTGCAACAGTGTAAACAGTAGAATTTAAAGACTAGGGCTACCTTCTACGTTAAACACGCCTGTAGGTTTGCGAATTGAATACTGAGTAAAATCCTGGTTGGCATCCAGGCCTAATCCATATAATTTTTCGCCAGTGAGCTGACTGATAATGGTTACCTGCTTTTCGGTAAATACTTTCTTGGTGACCGGATTCCAGTTTAGCTCAGGCGTGAGCAGTTTCTCCTGCTTTTGTTTGTTGATTACCACTACGTGCCCCATTACGGTATAGAGGTCCTTTGCCTTGTCGTAGCGGCCAGAATCCGACACAATCGAAGTGGCTTCTTCCCCATTAGGGCCATAAAAAACAATATTGACGGGCTTGGGGTACTTTCGGTTGTCGTTAAGATAGCGAAACTGCTTAGCTGTGGTTAATTTAACTTTCACTTTAGCAGCTTCGCTATACAGCAGCTTAACGTCGTTTATTTCCTCTATTGGACCCTTATACGGTTCTACTTTCTTCGTTGATTTAGGTTCACCGCAGGATTGTAGTACTATACTTAGTGACAATACGGGCAGTAGGAACCGAGAAAATAAATCACTTCGATTCATTGAATTACTGTGTGGTTGCTGTCTTGTTAAACACAGCCGAAGACTGGGAAGTTTATCTTAATCGATAACTGGTTTACGGAACCAACGGTCTGTTAACGAGAATCCTAAGGCCATCCGAACGTATTGCTCCCGGATTTGGGTTCCAGTCAATACACCTCGTTGACCACCGATCAGCGATAATGTAATATGGTTAACATAGTAGGCACCAACAGGAAGCGACAATCCCGCGCTAACGTTTATATCGTTCAACTGATTTCCCTGAACTACATAGGGCAGGCGATTATACTGAAAACCAGCCCGGTACGTAATCAGATCAGTATATTTATTTGAGGTTGGTTTGGGCGTAAATTCAACGCCAGTGGCAACACTCATTCCGTCCGACAAATTTCCGGGTCTATCATTAACCGTTCTGTATTGACTCCACTGCTGAAAGCTTACATCAACCCCAACCAGTAGCCGATTGATCCGTTCCAGACTAACGCCAAAGCTTAGCTGTTGTGGTAACGTAGCGCGCCCAGACGCATTGTTCCGTATGGTATCGGGGCTTGCCAGATCCTGGCCTGCTAGCGTGGTTTGCTGATAAATTTCGGTTTCGCTTCCTTTTAACCGTGTACTCGGATCATACGTAGCACCGATGTTAAGCGTCCAGGTATCGTTCAGTTTAGGACGCCAGGCGGCTCCTAATTTCCAGACAATATCACTGTAGCTGGTTCGGTTTAGTTGATTCACTTTAGCAGCCGTTGCACTCTGTGCAATTCTGGAAACATCGACCCATGCCTCCGACGAGTTCGTAATATTTCCAAACATGAACGATGCTTCTGCACCAACAAAAATATTTTTGTACACCCTGTATCCCGTTCCTACAGACGCTTTGTTCAAGCCACCTTTGCCAGTATAGCTATACAGTGCATTAGCCTGCGTAGCACCCTGAAAAGCGCTAGTCCGGGTTAGGGAATAGTTGGTACCGGTATAAGGCCTTAAATTCAACGAGATACTCCAGCGAGAGCTAGCGGGGAAAGCCAGAGCCAAATAACCCAGATTGCCACCAAACGTCCGTTGAACCTGAGTAGCATTACCAGTATTTTGACTAACAACCCGAGACTGCCCCAGTAAGCCTACCTCAAACACAGTGTAAGGAGGGCGGCTACCCAACAGGGCCGGATTCTGAAGATTCAAATAAAATGGGCTGGAATTACTGATACCGATACCTCCCATTCCTAAATTAGTAGCATTTCCCAATGGGTAAAGCTCTCCAATTCCTAATGCAGAGTAGGGTGAATTACCTAAACCCTGCCCCCGTACTATCGACGACGTCGCGGCTGTAGCCAGCAAACTAAAAACTAGTACCCGGCTTATCCGCGTGTAAATTCTCAACATTATAGCGTAAAATTCGATTCAATCCCACCAGCACCAACTCCGGCACTGCAAATATCGGGGGTTTCAGACGACTTTCAAAAATAGGTGCGTCACCACCACACACGATTACAACCAGATCATCAATTTTCTGACGGTAGCTGTCAATAATACCGTTTAGTTCAAAGGCCAATCCATTCACAACCCCGCTTTGCATTGCCTGCTTTGTATTTTTAGCCGTTAAATCAGGCCATTCAACCGGGGTTTCAACCAGTGGCAACCGAGCTGTTTGTTCGTGCATAGCCCGGAAGCGCATCCGCAGGCCCGGAGAAATTAGGCCGCCCTGAAAAATAGCGTTCCGATCAACAAAATCGGCGGTTAAACAGGTGCCCAAGTCAAATACTAAACAATCCTTTTCCGGGAACAAGGTTATGGCCCCGGCTGCCGCTGCCAGTCTATCCGTTCCAAGCGTATGCGGTGTAGCATAGTTCTTTTGAATAGGCACGGACATGTTCGCGTCCAAAATCCAGACCGTGCTATTCATTGCCTGTAACTGATTCCTAATCTCATCAGGTGCCTGACTGGTTGACGATACCAACATCAGCTCAGGCCAGTAATCATCTCCCTGAGAGCTAGCCAGATCAGTTATGAATAATTCGGGCGAACGATAATGCCCTATCTTTACTAAATCAGGTCCATCGAACCAGCCAACTTTCAGGCTCGAATTTCCCCAGTCTATTACTACGTTCATTTATAGATTGGATTGGTACTTGTACCTTTCCACTTTCGCACCCGAAAGGTAACGACAGATTCAGGTGTAAATACTATCTGATTGGCTCTATTTAACGAATTTTAAGGAATTTAGGCAACGGATTGCGATAGATAGGCTTTTACTCGTTATCTTTAGTTTACTATACAACTACAGGACTCGAAAGCATTGAAAGCAATTGACTAGCTTTTCATGCACTTAACTTTGAGAAACATTTTACGCTAAATAACCGTTATATTGACAAAACCGGATTAGTTCATTACTTTTGTTTCGCGTTAATCCTGCCAACAGGTAATACTCTTCCCAAACAGCGATTCTTAGCTGCGACGGATTTCCGATTTTCCAACCAACAATTTGTTTATCACTGTATCTGGCCTCCCCAGATTTCGTGTTTGGATCAAACAAACATACGTTTCGTTACCATTTGACCCATTTACCATAGCATATTTATTCTGAACTTCTCAGGTTAGTTTAGTTTGGCAATAGGCGACCCGGATAGTCGTCGTATACAGACCGTCGAACCAACTACCCTCCTACAGTTAACCAAGCCCCATTTCTCACACATCTCCGTCAAAACGGTCTTTTTAGGTTTATTACAACCTGCGCTTTATGTTAAAGAAAGAAGAATTAGATACGAAGACTCTGTCTGAGCTTCACCCCATTGCCGAACAATTTGGTATACGTAATATTGCCAAATTCACGAAAGAAAAACTCATATACGAAATTATAAAACAACAATCGGAGCGCCCCGGCCCCGAGGAGCAACCACAAATTGAAGAAGTACCCCGGCGCGGTCGAAGAACAAAACCGACAGCCGCGTCGAAAGAAGTTGCTTCAGAAGCCGTTCCTGCTCAAGTAGAATCGCCTGCTCCTCAAGTAGCTGAAAGTGCACCATCACCACGTACACGTCAGCGCGTTCGTAGAGATGCCGACGCAGCCGATATTCCTGCGCCGACTCCAGAAGATGGCATGACAGCTACTGCGGAAACAGCTGCTATTGAATCAACTCCTGGGACTTTCCCTACCGATACCCAACCCTTAGCAGCAGCAGAGCCGGTTTCAGAGCCAGCCGTTACAGAACCAGCGGTAGCCGCTGTCAGTGAACGTAGTGAGTCAGTACAGCCGGTTCGTAACAGGAATGAAAATAACCGCGACCGTAATAATGCAAATCCGTCATTCCGGTCAAACGAGTCAGGTCAACGTAACGACCGGACGAATAATCCCAATAATCGGCCGGATGCCAACCGCCAGCGTCGGGCCGATGGTCCACGCGATGGCAATAATCGGCCTCGTTTAGAGCACAATCGGGATAACAACTCAACGGATAGAAATCAGCGGGATACGAACCGTCGGGACTTCGGAACACGAGATAAAGATGCCGGTGGTTCAGAGCGCAGCTTTCGGGAACAGCGTCCACGTACTCAGCGCCCAGTAACGGATGATACCGCGCTCACACTCGCCAGTACGCCGGAGGATGAATTCCTGACCCCAACAGTGATTTCAGAAGATAATGCAGCAAACGTAGCTACGTCCAGTGAGCCTGCACCAACTACTGATCCGGATGTACCAACGCCAGAATTAACCATCGATCCGCAACAGGGCCTCCCTCAGAACCAGCCGCAAGCTCAGCAACCTAACCGGGATGCCCAGGAGTACCAGAATCGGATACGTCGTCAATATAACCAGCATATCCGCGAGTTTGACGGCATTATCGACAATGAAGGCGTCCTGGAAATTATGCAGGATGGCGGGTATGGGTTTCTTCGTTCTGCCGATTATAATTACCTGGCTAGTCCGGATGATATTTACGTATCGCCATCACAGATTAAACTTTTTGGCCTCAAAACTGGCGATACAGTTCGGGGAGCAATACGTCCCCCCAAAGAGGGCGAAAAATATTTCGCTCTGCTACGTGTTTCAACGGTAAATGGAAAAACGACGGAAGAAATTCGGGATCGGATTCCTTTTGAATACTTAACACCGCTGTTTCCAGACGAACAACTGCACCTTAGTAACCGCCCTGAGAACTACTCGTCGCGCGTGCTGGACCTCTTTGCTCCTATTGGAAAAGGTCAGCGGGGAATGATTGTTGCCCAGCCTAAAACGGGTAAAACAGTTCTGCTAAAAGAAATTGCCAACGCCATTACCAAAAACCACCCAGAGGTTTATCTGATTGTACTGCTAATCGATGAACGTCCGGAAGAAGTAACTGATATGGCACGTAGCGTCAATGCCGAAGTTATTTCCTCTACGTTCGATGAGCAGGCTGACCGACATGTTAAAGTATCGAGCATGGTGCTTGAGAAAGCAAAACGGATGGTGGAATGTGGTCATGACGTAGTCATTCTGCTTGACTCGATCACTCGCTTGGCGCGTGCGTATAATACGGTTGTGCCATCATCAGGAAAAATTCTTTCCGGTGGTGTGGACGCTAATGCCTTGCACCGGCCCAAACGCTTCTTTGGCGCAGCACGTAACGTCGAAAATGGCGGTTCGCTCACCATTATTGCTACGGCCCTGATCGACACAGGTTCGAAAATGGACGAAGTTATTTTTGAAGAATTCAAAGGTACTGGCAATATGGAACTTCAGCTTGATCGTAAACTGGCTAATAAACGAGTTTATCCAGCCGTTGACGTATTAGCTTCTGGAACACGTCGGGAAGATTTGCTACTTGACAAAGAAACACTGCAACGTGTCTGGATTCTGCGCAAACACATGGCCGACATGAATCCAATGGAAACCATGGATTTCCTGCTCGAGCGAATGAAAGGCACCCGTAGCAACGAGGAGTTCCTGATTTCGATGAATCGGTAATCACCATCGTCGCAAAAAAAAACCGCTTCCCGTATAGAGAAGCGGCTTTTTTTTGCGACGATGGTGATTATGTCAATCAATAAATGGTATGGATAGCTTTGGAAAAGCTATTTCAAATATCATTCGCATACGTAAGTGTCCATATCCCCCATTTGGGGGATTTTTTAATAAATGTTTATTCTCATCTTTGAGTGTATAACTCCATAAACGATAATGAAACCTGCCTGGCAATGGGTTTTGTGTTTATTCTGTCTACTTTCCACCAAGAGTCAGGGACAGGAATGTCTTAAGATAGGGGAATCGTTCAAAAGTTCATTCTTAACGGGCTGCCTGACTGTTTTCACCGATTCTACGGGTACAATTCCCCCGGAGAAACTCAATATAAACAACTTTCATAAGCCTCTAACCGAAACTCCCAATTTTGGTACGGATGGGCTCACTCACTGGCTTTTATTTTCCTGCAAAAATGAAAGTCATCTATCGAAAAAGCTTATTGTTGAAGTTGACATTGTGTATGCTGACGCCATGAGTTTTTATGTATTCGATGGTCCAACACTCATTCAGAAAATTGAGCGGGATAGTTGGCACACGTATATCTGGGACCGTAAAGTTCCTTCCCGTTATTTTGCCTTTCCTCTTGCCCTGGAACCCAGCCAGTCTGTTCGAGTTTTTATATCGGCGCGAGAACGCGGAGGAACATTGGTTCTCCCTGTTTCGGTTTGGGACAATAAAACATTTACCCAGCGTGCGACCCGCGAAACATTAACCTTCCTCGCGCCAGCAACCTTGCTTTTCTTCCTGGCGATTATTAGTTTGATTCTCTATGTATTATACCCTAGTCCCTTATGGATTTTTTATGCCTTACATGCCGTTGGTACAAGCCTTTATATTCTGAATATTGAAGGATTTCTAGCTCACTATACCCCTCCTCCTTTTAATTCCATTAAGGGTTACGCAATAGGAGCTTCCCTGAGTTGGCTCGCTAATCTGTTCTTTGCTTATTATTTTGTTTATAAACCCTTCCCGAAAACACCCTCCTGGATCGTATCAGCTAACAACATTTTTATCAGCATGCATGCAGTCTGGCTATTTATTGTTTTCGCTACCCCTTTCCAAGAACATGCTGCGAATATTAGCCTGATAATGAATGGATTTTCGGTTGTATTCATGTTCTCCTGTCTTCTCTTTTGTGCTATACGCGGTAGTCAGGATGCACTCTTATACACGATTGGTATTGGCCCCCTGTTGCTATCTATTTTCATCAGAATATTGAATAGCGCCGATTTATTTCCAGTCCAGACCTGGCATTATTATTTCCGTTATTATGCGCCATTATTCGAAATCATTGTGCTCGGTATCGGTACCTTACAACAACTTATCCGCGATCGCGAAGCCACGTTAAAACGGCTTGATGCAGCCCAGAAAGAAGTAATCTTCGCCCAGGATTCTGAACGAGAACGAATTGCCGCCGATCTGCATGACGACTTAGGCGGTGTTATTGCAACGCTCGGCCATCAACTCGATCAGAGTCTACAAATCAATTCTATTGATACACTAAAACAGAAAATTCAATCTATTAAAGTAACTACTTCTCAGGCTGGCGACAAGGTTCGCAGTATTGCCCATAACCTGATGCCGCCCGATTTTGAACGTCTCGGTTTAATTGGTAGCGTACAGCAGTTAGTCCAGTCAATGAATGATAATCGCTTTACATTTGAAGTATTTGGACTCACTCGCCGGTTAGCACCTCCAGTTGAACTAAACGCTTACCGGATTGTATCAGAATTGATCCATAATGTACAGAAACATGCTCAGGCCCAGCGTGTCTCCGTTCAACTATTGTATCATACAGACAGTGTTTGTATTGTTATTGACGATGATGGTTTGGGTAGCCGAGCAACAAAAAAAACGGACAAACCGGTAGGTATTGGTTTAAAAAATATATCTTCAAGGGTGAATTACCTGCGTGCCCATTGGCACATCGATTCGTCCGAGCAGGGAACAACCACTATTGTCGATATCCCGTATGACTACGTCCCTGGCCAGCATTCTGATCGCTGATGACCACCGACTGTTCAACGACGCTGTGGCTACTATGCTTCGGCCCATGTTTAAATCTATCTGGCAAACATTTGATGGCCGTGATTTGCTCTATGCTATTCAAACCCATTCGCCTGACTTACTCCTCCTCGATATCAATCTACCCAATCTAAATGGCATTGAAGCAGCCCGAATACTTCGTCGAAATACGCCTTCGCTCAAAATAATTCTGGTCACGATGTATAATCACTCTCATTTTGTGAGTGAAGCAAAATCAATAGGCCTGGAGGGCTACCTACTGAAAGACTCCCCTTCCGATGTATTGATTGACGGTATTAAGACTGTCTTGTCGGGTGGCTATTTCTTTGACCCTAAATTGCAGAAACAAAACAATTCAACCGATGACGACTTCGTCAAAGGCTTTTTATTGTCAAGGCGGGAAAAAGACGTAATAAAGGGATTACTAGCAGGCAAAACCTCTGAACAGATCGCCAATGATTTGTCTATAGCTTACGAAACCGTAAAGAGCCACCGGAAAAACATTTATCTCAAGTTGGGAATAAATAGCCTGGTTGAATTGATACACATTAGTCGCGAACAAGGCTGGATAAACTAATTCTATTGAATTCTGTTTCCAAAGGCACTAACTTGCACTAAAATCAGGACAAATATGAAAGATTTAATTCAATATGCGATTCCTGGCTTTGTTATTCTCCTGATTACCGAAGTCGTTGTTACGGCTATTCATCAGAAAGATTATTACGATGCCAAAGATACGGCCAGTAGCCTGGCTATGGGCATAGGTAACGTAGTGATAGGTACTGTTGGGAAAATGCTCGTTCTGGGAACATATACGTTAGTATATACCTACCGACTCTTCACGGTCGATATGACGCAGTGGTGGGCGTGGCTGGTTTTATTTTTTGCCGACGATTTTAGCTATTACTGGTTTCATCGAATTAGCCATAGTAGCCGTTATTTCTGGGCCTCGCACGTAGTACATCATTCGTCGATGAAATATAATCTGGGAACGGCGCTCCGGCAAACCTGGACGGGCAACCTCAGTGGCGCTTTTCTCTTCTGGATCTGGTTGCCCTTGATCGGATTTTCGCCAATAGCCGTTATGACGATGCAGTCCATTAGTCTGCTCTATCAATTTTGGATTCATACTGAGCACATTAACAAACTTCCTGCCCCTATCGAATTTTTGTTTAATACGCCATCCCATCATAGGGTACATCATGGTTCCGACCTGGCTTACCTCGATAAAAACCATGCTGGCGTATTGATCATCTGGGATCGGTTATTCGGTACGTTCGAATCGGAAAAACAACGCCCCACATATGGATTAACGAAAAATGTAAACTCACATAATCCACTACGTATTGCTTTTCATGAATGGATCGACATTGGTAGAGACCTCCGACAAGCAAGGTCTGTTCGTCATTTCTTGGGCTATCTTTTTGGGCCACCGGGCTGGAGTCACGACGGTTCCAGGAAGACGACCCGCCAATTGCTGAACGAACAGAAAGGCAATCATACCAAAGCTGTCTCACTCACCCATAACCATTCAATCGATAGCGCAACCTGAGCGACTGTTTTTTCGTTAAGGCACTATGGTAAATTCGTTGCTGCTTGCTTGTTTGATGATACAGCCTTCTGCTGATTCGCTGCCACCAGTGGATTCAGCTAAAAATGTTCGTCCAATTATTAAACAAGCGTTCAACCTCGACTTTAGAAATTCGTTTCTAAAACAACAACCGGTCAATGTTTGGGGAATAAATGCGGGTATCCAGTTTGGGGCAAAGCGCCATGAACTTACGCTTGGCTATTATTGGCTGAGCTACGCTACGTATCTGCGACTGATCGACTGGCGACGAAATGCAGCCCAACGAATTAACCTCGGCTACTACACACGTACCGACCTGTGGTTCATTAGCTTGCTTTACTGGCGAAATATCACCAACAATCAACGCTGGGTTATCAGTGTACCAGTCGAAATTGGTGGTGGAGTAGCGTATGCGCTACCCCATGATCTCCGGCAGGATAACCCCATTGACCGTACCAAACGCGATTTTTTCATTCCCATTCAAGTTGGTACGTATGCCCAGTGGAAAGCCACTCGATGGGTAGGGCTAAGTGCTCAACTTGGCTACCGTTATTCCATCTTCAGAAGTGATATAAAGCAAAACTTCAACGGCACGTATTACAGCGTTGGTGTTACGGTATATCCGGCGCTTTTTATTGACCTCTGGAAAGCCATTACCAAGAAAGCCCGCATCTCCCCTATCCATCCTCCCCAATTCGGCAAAAAGTAGGATTACGAATGAGATCGGCCTTAAAAATCGTCCACACTATATTCGCTGGAAACAACTCGGTTCCAATCGGGGTGCCGTTTCAGATAGGCCGCTACAAAAGGACATAGCGGGACAATTTTCAGGTTGTGGTGCTCTACGTAGTTCAATACTCCTTCTACTAAACGCGTCCCAATTCCTTTTCCGCTCAACTCCGGATCAACCTCCGTATGAACGAGGGCCAGCGTGTCATCATCAATTGCCTGGTAAACAACAAACGATATTTTTCCATCGGTTTCCAGTTCGAACCGATGCTGGTGACGATTATCATGAATAGCTAAGTCTGTAAGATTCATTGACGTGTTGGTTTATTCGTATCAAGATAGACAAGAAAATTTACCTTTCGTAACCATATCCTATTTACTGCCAGATGGCACACCACACATTCTCCATCTGATTTGTATTTATGGATATTACATCGACCAAACGCTATTTTTTTAGCGAGCCCAAACTCCCCTCGTTGTCGCAATTATTGCACTTTGGCATCGCTGTCTACCAGGCCGACAAGTGGCGTGAACTTAGTTCGTATATTCGATGGGAGACCAAGCATCGGCTAGGCTTGTTTCCCCGAAACAACTATATCACTTTTTCTGCCGATAAGCCGTTTAGCATTGATGACTTGTTTGTTAGGGACAACTTATTGTCATCCCGGCTACGTATCAGGCCAGTAAACGAATTGTGGCGTATGGTTCTGTCGGGCACATCGAAACGAGCCTGGGCTACTTCCTTCGCCGATGATGTCGCCCTGCATGTAAGCCACGATGGTGGCCAGTCTTTCAGGGAGTGTTTCCGGTTTAATCAGCCTATTCAATCCCTCTACGTTACTGAAAAACAACATCTCTACGCCTGCTGCTCAGGCATCCTTTTTCGTAGTATTGATTATGGTTACAGTTTCCAGAACGTACTGACACTCACCAGTTCAAATAGCTACTTTCTTTACAACAATGGGTTGACCGAACTACCGGACGAAACGCTGGTTTTGGGCGAATATGGGGTCGTGCGCCAACGTAACAGCTGGCAGAACGTAGCATATATTTATTATTCTACTGATCAGGGCAAAACCTGGGTCAAATCAGATTTTTTGGTTCGCGATGGGGTAAACAAGCACGTGCATTTAGTAAAATATAGCCCGAATCTGAAAGCATTGCTCTTAACCGATGGCGATAATAAAAAACAGGCATGGATTAACCGATCGCTAGCTAAATTAGACCGGGCAGCCGATTGTCAGGGGCAGGGATGGACCCGGTTGAATCGCTCACATTATCAGATGGGTGGTTATCTGTCAATGGCCGAACTCAGCGAAACGACATTCCTGGGATCAGACTATCTGGGAGGTACGAATTTTATGGTATCGACAAAAGATGGACTAAATTTCAGCAGGAAAATTATTCCTGATCCCTACCGGCGGAGCCCCATCATGAATATGGTGACTCGTAAAACAAAAAATGGCCAGGATGAGCTTTGGGCTGTTCTGCATAACAGCATTTCCAGTTTTACCCGTTCCTTGGTAATGGTCTCCACTGATTCAGGAAAAACATGGCGCCGTGTCATCGACTACGATGGTACCCTGCACGAAATCAAGTTAGTCAGCTCATCGACTCATCCCGTAGAGCAGTTATATCTGGCTGTTATTACGAAACAGGAAGACAAATTTACGCAGGCCGTCTTCTGCCTGTCGGATGATTGATTCTTGTTAATACGCTTTGTTTTTCAGCAGAATCTGCGTTTGTTCGCTTCATGAACCGTCTTGATCGCCTAACGGCTATACTCATTCACTTGCAAACAAAGCGGGTTGTACGTGCACAGGAACTTGCGGATCGGTTTGGAATTAGTCTGCGAACGGTTTATCGGGATATTCGATCGCTGGAAGAAGCGGGGGTGCCCATCGGAGCAGAGGCCGGAATCGGTTACTTTCTGACCGATTATCACCTACCTCCTGTCATGTTCACTACTACAGAAGCCAGTTCGCTCTTGTTTGCGGCCAGATTGATTGAGAAATGGACCGACGAATCCACAAAAACGCAGTTTGAGTCGGCCTTATTCAAAATAAAATCAGTACTCAAGCGAACTGACCAAGAGCATCTGGACGACCTGGCCCCAAACGTTGATATTTCAAAGTCATCGGCTATGCCCGGCTATGCCGATGGCCTGCTTACGCTTAGCCAGCAGGCCATCGCGCAACATCATGTATTACACCTGATTTACCATTCATTATACAACGATACTGAAACACAGCGTGAGATTGAGCCCGTTGGCTTGTATCACTATAGCACAACCTGGCATTTGATCGCCTACTGTAGAACCCGGCAGGATTATCGTGATTTTCGGCTGGATCGTATTCGCACACTAACCAATACAGGTCAACAATTCTCCCGGCGCGACCGGCTTACTCTGCAGGAATACCTGGAAAAAGTACACCGAAATATCGATATGCCTCTGGTAAGCGTTACAGTTATCTTTCGGAAAACCGTAGCCCGTTTTGTGCAGGATCAGCGACATTCCTGGGGTTTTGTTGCCGAAGTAGATCTAGGCGATCGCGTTAGAATGCACCTGAACACACCCTATCTGGAAGGGTTTGCCCGCTGGCTCCTTTCCTTTGGTACGTCGGTCACGATTGAACAACCCGACTCATTGCTGACGTTGATGCACCGGCTGGCCGATGAGGTTAGCGAACACTATTCCGCTGCTTTTGCCGAAGAAATCATTAAATAATCATGCCTTGCCTATTGCTGCTGACACACCGTTGTCATGCTGCTGCGATTCCTTTGTGGTGTTACTAAACCAATCACAAAATATACGCAATCAGGCACCCTACTCCCGTTACGTAAGTAACAGGACTTATGTGGGCGCTTGCTACGGGCAATGAACTCAATTATGAAAGCTACGGCAAAACGAATCTACAAAACCTGGAAAGAAGAGCCTTATGATGAACTGGCAGACGCTCCCAAACTAACCCATTCACGCGTTACCAATACGCTCGAAGGAGACATTGAAGGCGAAAGTTGGGAAGAATACTTATTCATGTATCGACGGGAAGACTCCTGTTCCTTTATTCTGATGGAACGTATTATCGGCAAGTTAGGTGGCCTGAACGGAAGTTTTGTCGTCCACGGTTATGGTACGTATGAGGACGATGTAGCGCAGGCTGACCTGACTATTATACCAGGAAGCGGCACCGGGCAATTAATTGGATTACGAGGTAGTGGTCGATTTGTAGCCCCTAAAAATGAATATACCACCGTTACGTTCGACTATCAACTTGATTAAACCTTCTGCAATCTGTAAACAATAAATCCGATGAAATTAAATGCCGGAGTAATAACGCCTAATCTTCAGGAAACCAAACAATTCTATTCCTCCGTACTAGGGTTTGGCGTTACGTTTGAAAACGACTTTTACGTATTGCTTCATACGCCCAATCAGCAGGCCGAACTCAGTTTTCTCCTGCCCAATCACCCATCGCAGCAACCTCTTTTCCAACCTGGATTTACCGGGCAAGGAATCTTTCTGACAATTGAGGTTTCTGACGTAGATGCCGAATACGCTCGCATTCGGGCGCTAGGCGTTCCCATAGCTATTGAGCTACGCGACGAGCCTTGGGGAGATCGGCATTTTGCTATAGTCGATCCCAATGGTATCGGAATCGATATCGTAACCTACGCACCTCCGGCTGACGAGTGAGCCTTTCAAACGTAATGCCCACTAATCTGGTGGGCATTACGTTTGAAAAAGGAACGTACTAAACCGTAAATGAGCCGATTACTTAAACGCCGGAATACCGGTTATATCGGCTCCCAGAATCAGCAGGTGAATATCGTGTGTGCCTTCGTACGTACTGACTGACTCGAGGTTCATCAGATGACGCATGATTGGGTATTCGCCCGAGATCCCCATTGCCCCCAACATTTGTCGTGCTTCGCGAGCTACGGTCAAAGCCACCTCAATGTTGTTCCGTTTGGCGAGCGAAATTTGAGCATTCGTGGCCTTGTCTTCATTTTTGAGCATTCCCAGCCGCCAACACAGTAATTGTGCCTGCGTAACAGCGGTCAGCATTTCGGCTAGTTTTTTCTGAACGAGCTGAAAACTGGCAATTGGCTTATTAAACTGTATTCGCTCCAGCGCGTATCGTCTGGCAACCTCGTAACACTCCATGGCAGCGCCCAGCGCCCCCCAGGCAATTCCATAGCGAGCCTGGTCGAGGCATTTCAAGGCACTTTTCAACCCAAACGCTTCTGGCAGCATATTTTCTTTGGGTACACGAACATCCTGAAAAATCAACTCGCCCGTACAACTGGCCCGCAGCGACCATTTATTTTTAATTTCCTGAGTAGTGAAGCCTTCCATTCCCTGCTCTACCACTAAACAACGAATTTTACCCTGCTCATTTTTTGCCCAGACTAGAGCGATACCGGCAATGGGGCCGTTCGTAATCCAAAGCTTAGACCCATTCAACAAATAGTAATCGCTACGTTCGATGAAGTTTGTTTCCATACCACCCGGATCTGAGCCATGATTGGCTTCCGTTAAGCCGAAGCAGCCTAACAGCTCACCCTTTGCCAGACGAGGAAGGTATTTCCTCTTTTGCTCCTCTGAACCGAATGAGTAGAGAGGATACATAACCAGCGAGTTCTGGACCGATACGCACGAACGCATACCGGAGTCTCCGCGCTCAATCTCCTGCAACATCAGACCATACGAAATCTGATCTAACCCTCCTCCTCCCAACTCGGTCGGGATAGTGGCCCCAAAGGCTCCGATCTTACCGAACTTGGGTACAAGCTGCGCCGGAAATTCGGCCCGTTGCGCATAATCTTCAATAATGGGCGTGATTTCGCGCTTTACAAAATCGCGCACAGCCGAACGTACCAGTTTATGTTCGGCCATCAGTAAATCGTCAAGGCAATAAAAATCCGGAGATTCAAATGAATCTACCTTATTGCGGGGTGAGGTCATGGCTACAGATTGCATACTGGCAAAACTCTAAAAGTTGCGGCTTGTTGGCAAAAAGATGTTTTTTTACCAATTTACTGAAAAAGAGCCAACTGCAACAAGGTTATCAATACTTTACAATAGGTAAGTTACTTAGATACTAATAACCGAATATGACCTCCTCTAAAAATCGAATCATTCAACTCAATTCTTCTGTTTTCAGATTTCTCCTGGCAGTATGTTTTGTTTTGAAGACTACTACTGACGCTTACAGCCAGAATCCTCCAGAAACAGAAATTTTCCTCGTTGAACTCGACCTTCCCAACCGATCGGTCAGCGTTCCAACCAATATTACGCAGCACAAGGGTTATGATAATCAGCCTTCGTTTACACCCGATGGCAAGGCATTGTTATATACATCCATGCGAGAAAATAATCAAACCGACATTTACCGTTATGACCTAAAAACGCAGCAAACAACGCAACTGACTAGCACTGCAGAAAGTGAATACTCGCCAATCATAACTCCCACAGGCAATTACTTCTCGGTTATTCGCGTCGAGAAAGACCAGACACAACGGTTATGGAAATTTCCGGTATCGGGACCCGCAGAGCCTGAGCTAATGCTAAAAAATGTAAAACCCGTTGGCTATCACTGCTGGCTCAATCAGGACTGGTTGGCTCTTTTCATACTGGGAAAGCCCAATACGCTTCAGTTAGCTCAGGTTAGCACTGGTGATACAATACGTATCGAGGGTAATATAGGTCGTTCCCTTCAAAAAGTACCGGGTAGGGAAGCGGTCAGTTTCGTTTATAAAGAATCCCCAAATAACTGGCAAATAAGGCAATTGAATTGGAAAGGACGTCAGATTTCACCTCTTGTCAAAACGTTGGAAGGAAGCGAAGATTTTGTATGGACTAGCGATGGTACGTTACTGATGTGTCAGGGATCGGCGCTATACTTTTACAAGCCCAACGTTACGTCCTCCTGGATGCAGCTTGCCGATTTTAGCTCATCCGGCATCAAGCAATTAACCCGACTCGCTATCGATCCAAAAGGAAAAACGCTGGCGCTGGTGAGCCAGTAGCCGGATTACTCTGCCAATATACGTAGCGCGATGTTGCTACGTACATTGCTCTCGATATGCACACGTAGTATATATAAAACCAGCCCGTTCAGACAAGCAAAAACTGCTCAATTGAACGGGCTGGTTTATTTTTTGGAGAATTGATGAGTGAACAAGTTTGTAAAGATGATAGCCGACTTTACAGATTATTTCACAGACCAATAAAAGCAGGAAACCGCCCCCAAGCGGGAACGGCTCCATGAGTACAACAAAACCACAGTAAAGCTGCTGGGCTTCAAGGCCAGACAGGATGCCTGTGGCTCTGCTGTCGTATCTTATGCTTCGATCAGGAATTCGTCGTGCTGACTTACGTCCAGACCACTCTTCTCATCTTCTTCAGATACACGAAGCGGTAAGATCAGATCCGTAACTTTCAGCATTAGGAAAGACATTCCGAAAGCAAATAATGAAACAATAACCAAAGCAATAACATGGTTGATAAACAACGTGGTTTGACCAAACGCCAGTCCTTCGTCAACAACACCAGCGTTTACGCCTTTGCTAGCGAAAATACCGGTCATCAGCATACCAACCATACCGCCTACACCGTGGCAAGGGAATACGTCCAGTGTATCGTCCAGCGTCGATTTAGAGCGTAAGTGCGCTACGTAGTTCGATACAATGGCAGCGATCGTTCCAACAAAGATCGACGAAGGAACCGTTACGAAACCAGCAGCAGGCGTAATAGCCACCAAACCAACTACAGCACCGATGCTGAAGCCCAAAGCGGATACTTTTTTACCTTTTGCCGCATCGAACAATACCCAGGCAAGACCAGCAGCAGCAGCAGCCGTATTGGTAGTAGCGAAAGCAGAAGCAGCTAATGGAGAAGCACCTACCGCTGAACCAGCGTTGAAGCCAAACCAGCCGAACCAAAGTAAACCTGTACCCAATAAAACAAATGGAATGTTAGCTGGTGGAAAGAAACTTGCTTCGAGGTGCGACTTACGACGCTTCAGATATAAAGCACCCGCCAGAGCTGCCCAACCAGCCGACATGTGAACAACCGTACCACCCGCAAAATCAAGGACACCTAATTTGAAGAGGAAACCTTCTGGATGCCAGGTCATGTGAGCCAGCGGAGCATAAACGAACAGGCTAAACAGCACCATAAACAACACGTAAGAACGGAAGTTAATACGTTCGGCCATCGAACCCGTTACCAGAGCTGGCGTAATTACCGCAAACTTCAGCTGGAAGAAAGCAAACACCACTAAAGGAATCGTAGAAGCCAGCGGCCATGGCTTGCCATCCAATACACCTTTAAACATGAAGTGATCCATTGGATTACCAATAAAACCGCCGATAGACGTACCGAAGGCCAGACTGAAACCTATCACAACCCACAACACACTGATCACACCCATGGCGATGAAGCTCTGAAGCATGGTCGAAATAACGTTTTTGTTATTGACCATACCGCCATAGAAATAGGCTAGACCAGGAGTCATTAACAAGACAAGAGCGGCAGCAACCAACATCCAGGCGGTATCGCCTGCGCTAATACCTTCCGTTACGATTTGTGTCGGAACGCCATTGAAACCAGGTAATATGCCTAGCACGGCAATGGCCAACAGCACGACCAGAGGAACATAATTGGGCTTTTGCATAATAATAATTGAGGGGGTTTTTGTTGTACTGATTAAAAAATCTGGTTAAGAAAACGAGTTACAGAGGTTAGAACTTGAAGATCGCTGCCATGCCAAGCGTTGCCTGAGACTTCGAGAGGGAGCCATCGTTTTTCTCGAATTTATCGGCAGAATAGCTATCAAGACGGAATTCTGGCTTCAGCAATACATGGCCATCAGCCGCTGTGATATTACCCGTTACGGTAATTGAATTTACACTGGCACCATTCCCGGCGGCATCTGTAAGCGCCCGAACGCCATTCTTATTATCGAATGTTTCGTAACGTAGACCAAGACCGAATTTGTCAGTGAATGAGTAGTTGGTGTAAACAGCCACACCACCCCAGCTTTTCGACTCAGTAGGACCACCACCGCCCTGGAAATCACCTTTCTGCATACCAGTGGCAGCATTCAGACCCAGGAAGAACTTCGATGTGATCTGATACGTAGTAGCTAAGTCAAAAACAGTATAGCTAGCCTTGTCTGCACTAACAGCTACGGTATTATTTGGATTTAATACGTCAGCTGAGGCTTCGTTTGAGTGGATCGCATTCAGATAAACGTTCCAGCCCGAAACCGGCGAAAAGAAGAATTGACCGATTAAGCCTTTCTTTTTATTGTTATCAACCAGATTATCGACGTTGTTAACAACACCAAGCATTAAATAAGCGCGATCACTGAAGGTGTATTGCCCTTTTAAACCGATATGATAGAAGGGACCGTTATTGAAGAGGTTAGACAGCGAGTAGTTGAAGTTAACCGGCGCATCGATCACTTCGTAGCCGATATGCGTACCAAATTGACCAGCAGTGAAGGATAGTTTGCTGGTAGGTTTAAAAACAATATACGCCTGTTTGATGGCCAACGCTGTTGAACCAGGCGTACCGAGCAGACCAATGTTATTACCGTAGTTACCCAGATCGGCAAAGGTTCCGAACGTCAGGTCCATCACTGCGTCTACCTTATCTGCTGTATACATTGCTTTAGCCTGAATCAGACCGATACCAAATTGGCCAGCCTTCTGATCGAAAGCACGGGCATTGCCTGCGTTTGATCCATTCAACCCAAGGTTAGATTGACTTTTTGGGTTATTGAAGTTAGCGAGGTAGTAGGTATCCATGTACCCGGAAAACGTAAATTTTCCAGACGTAGCAGTAGAATCCTGGGCATACGCCCCAAATCCGGCAAACAAAGAACTAATAAGTAAAAAGACTTTTTTCATGCTTTTTATTTGGTGAGCTAATTGATCAGATTGTAGTTTAACCGGGAGCAAATTTTATCATATAATTTATTTAACACAATAGATACACATCAATTTCATGGCATTTTTCTTATAATTATCTAATTTTATTTAAAATGTTCTACTAATTACACTTAAAATACTCTGTTTTATGATTTTTTGTTGAACTTTAATATATTCTGCTTAAGTCTGTTTATACCAAATATTATTTTTTTGAAATTTTTTAAAATATCTCTTTTTAAAATGGCGGTAAACAAAAAATGCCCAGCTGATTCATCAGCTGGGCATTTTTGGATTAAAACTAGATCGGTCTGTTACGCTTCAGCGTGCAGCCACGCTTTCTTCGCTAACAATGTTTCCTCATCCTCTTCATTCTCAGGATCGGGAATACAACAATCAACCGGACAAACAGCTGCGCATTGCGGCTCTTCATGGAACCCAACGCACTCCGTACATTTATCGGTGACAATGTAATAAAACTCGTTAGAAACTGGTGCCTGGGGTGCCTTACCACTAACCACCGTACCATCTCCGAAATCTACTTCAGTCAGTTCGGTTCCACCACCCCAAGTCCACTCGACACCACCTTCGTAGATCGCTGTGTTGGGGCATTCGGGTTCGCAGGCACCACAGTTGATGCACTCGTCGGTGATCATGATTGCCATGAGCAGTACAAATTTATAGACTATATAACTTTTATCTTCTGTAATAGAACAACAAATATAACTATTTAAAGGTTTGAGGCAAACTAAAACCTTATTATATTAGTTGATGGTGTATTCCATTTGTTTATATAGTTCATGCTTCAATCAGAACGCCTGCAAACGTTCGTGGCTTTAGGCGATTTTATACGATCCGCTGAGGCCCAGCCCGAATTAATTGAAATTGCTCACCGGGCTTATCACAAAAATAACTGGTTCACTCCCGAAAATACGTTAAAAGCCTTACAGGCAATAGCTAACGAGTTTTTAACGCACGACAATCTGTTGGAATGGGTGAACTCGTATCCGGCCGATCCGCAGATGCCACGTTCAGTTGGCGTTGTTATGGCTGGAAACATACCGGCGGTGGGTTTTCATGACTTATTAAGTGTACTGATCAGCGGCCATAAACTACTAGCCAAATTAAGTACTCAAGATTTTGTACTTATCCACTATTTAATACAAAAAATAAAAGAGATCAATCCCAATTTCGCTACGTTGATCGAAGAGGCTGATCGTTTGAATCAGGCCGATGCCTATATCGCCACCGGTAGCAACAATACAGCCCGTTACTTCGATTATTATTTTTCGAAAAAGCCGAATATCATTCGAAAAAACCGAACCTCCGTTGGATTATTGATGGGCGAAGAAAATGAGGAAGAATTTCTGAAACTTGGTCACGACATCTCGGATTACTACGGTTTAGGATGCCGTAACGTATCGACTCTGCTCGTCCCCGATGATTATGACTTTACACCACTCCTAAGAGCACTTGAACCTCAGGCCACTACCTACCTGAATAACCATAAATATCAGAACAATTACGATTACAATAAGTCGGTCTATCTGATCAATGCTGTTCCCCATCTCGATAATGGCTATTTATTATTGACGCCAAACGACGGGCTTGTTTCCCCTATTTCTGTGGTTTACTATCAAACCTATGCGTCGCTTGATGAAGCACGAAACTGGCTGGTTGAACGTGCCGATCGAATTCAGGTTGTAGCTTCTGCTCAAGGCTGGTATCCCAACAGCGTAGCATTCGGGGAAACGCAAAAGCCCGGACTCAGCGATTATGCTGACGGGGTCGACACAATGGCTTTCTTGTCAACGCTTTAACTTCAGAAACCTCCATACTGGCAACGAAATACTACGTACCAGTATGGTCGGTGCTCGAAACGTGCCTATTTTAGCAACGTCCTTCGAAACAGTAGTTAAAAAATCATTATCCGACGTGCGATTCTTTTTTACAGTTGCTCTCCTTGTCAACACGAGTGTCACCATTGCCCAATCTAAACCCGATGCTAAAATGGACTGGTTTGCGAATGCCAAACTGGGCATTTTCATCCATTGGGGTATCTATTCAGTGAATGGTATCGATGAGTCGTGGTCATTTCACAATAATTATCTGCCCTATGCCAACTACATGAAACAGTTGGATGGTTTTACTGCCGATCGGTATGATCCGGCGCGATGGGGTGAACTTATCAAGCAGAGCGGAGCACGTTACGCTGTATTGACGACTAAGCATCACGATGGAGTAGCCTTGTGGCCAACTAAACTGAGTACACTAAATACGGTAGAGAAAACCCCCGCCCGGCGAGATCTGGCTACTCCCCTTGTGGAGTCACTACGTAAGCAAAATCTTAAAGTTGGCCTTTATTACTCGCTCCTCGATTGGTCGGACGATCGCTACGACGGCTTTACAAAAAGCGAAAAGCGCTACGATATTACGAAAGAACCTGCCCGCTGGAACCGTTTTGTACAGTTTTATCAGGGTCAGTTACGCGAATTAACCACCGCATATCGACCCGATTTGTGGTGGTTCGATGGCGACTGGGAACATAAAGCGGAGGAGTGGAAAGCGGCAGAAACCCGTAAACTCTTACTAGACAGCAATCCTGGTGTGATTCTCAATTCCCGGCTAATGGGGCATGGCGATTACAGCACTCCCGAGCAGGATCTTCCTCTGGAGCGTCCCAAGGACAAATACTGGGAGTTGTGTATGACAATGAATGAAAGCTGGGGCTATCAACCCAGTGATAAGAACTACAAAACCTCTAGTGAAGTCATTCAAATTTTTGCCGAATGTATCAGCAAGGGAGGCAATATGTTGCTTGGCATTGGTCCCAAAGCGGACGGTACTATTCCCGATGAACAAACAAACGTCCTGAAAGACTTAGGCCGTTGGACCAATAAGCATTCGGAAGCGATATACGGCACCCGAGAAGGACTACCCAACGGCTACTTTTACGGACCTTCTACGTTATCGACAGACAGTACCATTGTCTATCTTTTTTTACCTTACAAACCGAGTGGGTCGGTCATGTTAAAGGGGGTAAAAAATTGCATTAACCGGGTTTGGGTGGTTGGTAATGGAACAAAGCCAGCTTTTCATGTGCGGATGCGTCCCTATTGGAGCCAAAACGCCGGATTGCTATTCATCGATGTACCCGCACAGGCACTTGACGAGCAAATGACCGTGCTGGCCGTACTGCTCGATGGTAAGCTCAAGCTTTAGCAATAAATACCCCATGCGAATCAACTAAAGAGGGAGACGTAGTCAAACACGTCTCCCTCTTTAGTTGATTGCAAAAGCCTAATATCGCCAGCTTTTCAGATCGGCATTGGCCGGATGATTAGCCTCGATACGTTTCAGTATTTTGTCGATGTACATCGTATTATACCGTAATCGGCTGATGTAGTTAGGCTGCGTAGGATCGCCATTCCAGCAATGTTCAGCGCGATCGCCATAGGCTACTTCGCTGCTGGCCGTCGGATTTTTCACGCTCTTTAGAAAATCGTCCATCAAATAGACAGCGTTGTTCAGGTAATAGTTATCCATGTCGCCACAATAGATGTGAATCTTACCGGTCACTTTGGGTCCGAGCGTTTTCCAGTCTCGTCGCAAAATATGCAGCAGATCGTAGCGCTCACGCCAATGGGTTGCTACGTTGGTGTCAATCTCGCCCGTTACTTTATTCCAGATCCGTTTCGGGTACCCATCTGCCCCTACGGGCGAATAAACCGCTTCCCAAATATCGAACTGGTCGCCCGAACGGGAATGGGTTCCTAATACCAGCTCTCGATGGTTCGTCTCTTCTACGGTACATTTGACCTGGCCCAGATAATTCCGTTGGCCCGGACGTGGTGTTCGCCGAAAAGGGCCCTCGGCATAATAGGCATTTTTATCTTTATAAAGGTTAAACACGGTATACGCGTCAAAGGCTATCGGATCAGGGCAGGCTGCAAAACAGCCATTAAACTCTTCTGGATAAAACACTTGAGCTGCCAGCGCTTCCCAACCACCTGTCGATCCTCCATACGTAAATCGAGCCCAGCCCTGTCCTATCCCCCTAAAACGTTTTTCGATTTCGGGCAATAGCTCATACATAATAGCATCACCGTAAGGTCCCAGATTCTCAGAGTTCACGGCATACGAATCGTCATAATATGGATTAGCATGCTGAATCTCGACAATCAGCATACGCGGAAAATCTTTACTTGTCCATTTTTTATAGAAATCGTATGCTTCCTGAGCCACAATTTTTTTGTAGCCATGAATATGAAATCGCTCAACATAGTCGGTCGTGTCCATATTGGCGGGCGGTGGTGTTTCGCTGAAACCGTCAAAATCAGCCGGAAAATGGCCGTGATTAATGCAGATTGGATAACGGGCTTCTGGATGTTCATCAAAGCCAGCCGGAATTAGCACATGCGCTCCCAGATACATGGGCCGCCCCCAGAACTCGGTCAATCGCTTACTCTGAATTTTGATATGTTTAATAAACCTGGTGTCTTTGGGCTCGGGAATAGCCGGATTTACCTGATCCAGACTCACGGCAACGGTTTGTTTGGCTCCCGCCTTTATCGTGATTTTCTGCGGTTTACTATACAGATTTCCGGGTGCTGTCCGCCAGTTCTGTCCCTCTCCCCTGTCCATTGGCAGTTTTACCGTATGCCCATCGCTACGTTTGAAGGTTTCGTATTTGTGTAAAACGGCCTGCACGTAGTATTCTCCTGGTACTACGTCTTTCGTGCTACGTTTAGGATAACCGAACGTTGTGCCATCAATGATGGCTCCCTGACCGGGCTGAAGTCCATCGACATCGACACCAAAAATCTGCGCGGTTTCAACGGCATCGCTTACTTGCTGTCTTGGTTCGGGTGAATTGGTTTTGGCTATTATCAGCAATACGCGCCCATCGAGTGGCTGCTGAGACTGAGCTCTCGGGAAAGAAACCGAGAATGTTGTTTGAGCGTTGGCAACTAGCGTAAGCTGCACCAGCAGAAAGAGTATACCGTATTTCATGCAAGCGGTCAGGTTGATGATTGATGCGTGAAATCTACTCATTAAGCGGGTAAATTCAAGCGATCAATTAGCTGATCTGTACGCATTTGCTGATCCATTAAACGTATTAACTGATACGTCCCCAGTTACTTTCGGTTTGTTTCATACCATCGATATGATTACGAATCGGTGCATGTTGAGGTAAAACCAGTTCGGGGTCTTCGGATAAAATAGCCTGCGCCGATTCGCGGGCCGCCGTCAGAATGGCTCCATCTTTAGCCAGATCGGCAATCATCAGATCCATAACCCCACTTTGCTGAGTACCCGTTAAATCGCCAGGCCCACGCAACTGAAGGTCTACGTCTGCAATTTCGAAGCCATTGTTGGTACGTACCATCGTTTCGAGCCGGGTTCGCGTGTCGCTACTCAGCTTATAGCCTGTCATCATGATACAGTACGATTGCTCTGCCCCCCGGCCTACGCGACCACGCAACTGATGCAACTGCGACAGTCCGAATCGTTCGGCACTTTCGATGACCATCACACTGGCATTCGGTACGTTAACCCCTACTTCAATGACAGTTGTTGCTACCAGAATCTGTGTTTCGTGCCTGATAAACCGCTGCATTTCATCATCTTTCTCGTAGGGAAGCATTTTCCCGTGCAGAATTCCGATTTCGTATTTCGGTCTTGGAAAGGCTCGCTGCATGCTCTCATAGCCATCCATCAGATCTTTATAGTCCAGCTTTTCTGACTCTTCAATCAGCGGATACACTACGTACACCTGCCGCCCAAGCTCGATCTGCTGACGCATAAACCCAAACACCTCCGACCGGTGCTTATCGTATTTGTGCACTGTTTTAATCGGTTTCCGGCCTTTGGGCAACTCGTCAATAACCGATACGTCAAGATTACCGTACAAAGTCATGGCAAGCGTCCGGGGAATGGGGGTAGCTGTCATGACGAGTATATGTGGCGGAACAGTCTCGTTTTTGCGCCAAAGCTTAGCCCGCTGTGCAACCCCAAATCGATGCTGTTCGTCGATGATGCAAAGTCCCAGGTTTTTGTACTGAACAGCATCTTCGAGCAACGCATGCGTTCCAACCAGAATATGCATCTTACCCGACTGCAATTCCTCGTGCAATACCGTCCGACGCTTCTTGTTGGTGGAGCCAGTCAGAATGCCCATATTCAGACCCATGGCTTCGGCAAAGGTTTTCAGTCCGTTGTAATGCTGATCGGCCAGAATCTCAGTCGGAGCCATGATACAGGCCTGAGCGCCATTACCAATCGCCAGCAAACAAGCAATAAAAGCCACAATGGTTTTACCGCTCCCTACGTCTCCCTGCAGAAGCCGGTTCATTTGCTTGCCGGTCAGAAAATCACTGAAGATTTCCTTGATTACCCGTTGCTGAGCACCCGTCAGTTCGAAAGGCAGTAGCTCATTATAGAAATGCTTGACCAGCGACGTATCGCGAAAAATCTGACCGGGAAATTCTTCTTTCTGAATAAGTTTGTTTTTAATCAGCCGTAACTGATTATAGAATAATTCTTCAAACTTTAGCCGACGCTGCGCCTGCTTAAGCCAACCCTGGTTCTGGGGTAGGTGGATATTCCACATCGCGTCCCGTTTGCTCGCCAGACGGTATTTCTGAATCAGCTCATCGGGTAATGTTTCGCGAATATGGGGCCACGATTGCTCCAGCAGGATACGCATTGCTTTGCCAATGGCTTTACTATCCAGATGGCGTTTACGCAGCTTTTCGGTAAGGTTATAAACGGGGAAAAAGCCTAATTCATGGTCGGCAGCGGTGTTAACATTGTCCATTTCGGGATGCACGATACTAAACTGCCCATTGAATGACTGCGGCTTACCGTAAACAATGTATTCGCCATCGCGACGTAACGTTTTTTCGATATACGTAATCCCCTGAAACCAGACAAGGGTCAGCGTACCAGTGCCATCCGTAAACGTACCGACCAGTCGTTTTTTAGGTCCTTCTCCCTCCAGATACCAATCGCGCAAGCGTCCGCGTACCTGCGCCGACGGCATGGAATCCATTAGCTCGCTAATAGTGTAATAGCGGCTTCGGTCATCGTAACGGAAAGGATAATACTGAATCAGGTCGCCATAGGTAAACAGATTCAACTCTTTATTGAGTAACTCTGTCCGCTGCGGTCCCAGTCCTTTCAGATAAAGAAGGGATGTATCAAAAAATGTAGTTCGTTCGGTCATAGCAGACCCAGCCTGGATTGACCAAAATTAAGCATTTCTGCCGAAATAGAAAGGTTTCTACTCGTAATCCTTGACCTTGCTGATACCAAAAGCAAAGCCGGCGTAAACATCCAGCCCTCTTGGTTTAATACCATTCGAGTTATTCCCGATCAATCCCAGAAAGTTATCTGTTCCCAACCAACCTGGCCCGATACGTATCGATGCCCCGGCTGTTACGCCCCGATTCAGATACGCAATCGGAAGAGACAGACTTATCCAGCGGGTATCGTAGCGAGGTATAACCGCCACTATGGTAGGCTGGTGAGTAGCCAGGGCGTTGACCGATCGAATGTCCTGCAAATAGGTAAAGTTGATTCCAAAACCGTCAGGTGCCTGATAATCGGCCATTAGGTTTAACGAGGTTGGCAAACCAGTTCTGAAACTGGTTTTATCGGGACTACGCCCTGTATTCAGCTTTTCCTGAATAACCCGCGCAATATCTTCCACCCCGCCAATATTATTAAAGTCACTACCACTAAACTGAACCGGATTTTGCCCGATCGCTGAATAGGCATATTCCTGGCCAGTATATGTCAGGCCGCCGATATCCGTTATGGCAACACCTAGTTGCAAGGCCGGGCTATCGCTGTCATATTGACTCACATAGGTCATTCCAATATCAAACCCAATTCCTTTTCCGGGGGCCGACGTACTGAACAACGTTCGGGGGTTTATAGTACGTCCCTGCAGGAAGCTGGTATAGGCCAACGTAGCATCGAGCCGAGTTACCTCCATTACCGCACTATTGATGTTGTTGGGGTCCTGTACGATCCGATAATCCATCCCCCTATTGATAATGTGCTGCGCGTTGTACCCTAATAAAAGCTTCGCTGTGGCTCCTAACAATAATTTTTCACCATCTCCTTCCCAAAGGGTACCGGCGTAGGTAAATCCAAGTTCAGCGAACGTATTGGTATTGGCACTAAATTTATTGTTAGTGGTAGGAATACTATACAGCGCCCGATCGACCAGACTCGCTCTGAACGCGGATAGAATCTCCTCCGAAGCACCGAAAATCTGCCCAACCGCCCGGAACCGGGACGTAAAGGCAATAGCAGATCGATCAGTAGGTTTAATTAATAACGCAGGTCCACGAACTTCTCCCATTATGGTCCCATTTTTAGGGTTACCATCGAGAATCTCTTTCGTATACGATGACTGAAATTGAAGTTCGCCATTCGGACCTTTGTACTGAGCCGGTACGTTTCCACTTACCAACCGGAGCAACGAAAACGGCGCCTGATACCGAACGTAATTGTTATTGACATGCGCAACTCCCGTTGCTACGTTAAGATATAACCGGGATGGAGAATCGGCAGCAAGGGCAGGATTAATATAGAGTCGATTCGTGCCCCCGTATCGGCTCGTTGAGATACCAAGAAGATTCTGAGCGATACTGTCCGCACGTATCAGGATAAAAAATAAAAAAGCAAGCAAATACTTCATGCAGTCACGGTTTGAATGGTAGAGTGTCCTGCAAAGTAAACGCCAATCTGTGCCGCTGGTTTACTACTCAGCGAATAATTCTGATTTAGTGGAATGAAAAATCCGTTGACTCGGCTGCTATCTCGCAACAAAATCAACGGATTATATCAATACGAACGGAGTATTTTTACACGCCCTCTGCCTCTACCGTTTTCACTTCCGGCACCAGACGAGTCAGTAAATTTTCTATTCCTGCTTTCAGCGTTAATGTCGATGATGGGCAGCCGCTGCATGATCCCTGCAACAGCACTTTTACGGTACCGCTAGGCTCATCGAAGGAATAAAAATTGATGGCGCCACCATCCGATTCAACCGCCGGACGGATGTACTGATCGAGAACCGCTTTGATTTTTTGCACCGTCTCCGAATCCATATCCAGTTTGGTGGTATTGGCATCCATTGTACGCTGGGCAAAAACCGGCTTCTGTTCACCAAAATACTCTTTCAGGAACAGTTTCACCTCAAACATCACGTCATCCCAATCGGTCTCATCGTCTTTCGTGATGGTGATGAAGTTACCGGAAATAAATACCCGACGCACGAAATCAAAACCAAACAGGTTCACAGCCAACGGAGATGCTTTTCCATCGAGAAGTGCATCAGCCGGTGTTGCATAGTCAAAGGATAATCCAGAAGGTACCAACTCAAAGTTTACGACAAACTTCATGGAGTTTGGGTTGGGGCTTCCTTCTGTGAAAATAGATACGGGACGATTCAGCGTAGGATTCATTATTAAAAAGTTTTCAGTCTACCAGTTATCGAGTGTGGCTTCTGGTATGGGTAACAGCCATCCTTTTGTTTTAGTTTTTGTCTAAATAAAAAGCCCGTTTGGAATTCTCCAAACGGGCTTTCATTGTGTATGTTATCAGCAATTAAGCTACTACTTCAACAGGAGCTGTTTCAACGGCTGATGGACCAGCAGGGATAATATCTACGTAAGACCGATTATCACGACCTGGACGGAATTTTACTACGCCATCGACTAACGCGAATAACGTAAAGTCTTTGCCCAAACCAACGTTTTTGCCGGGATGGTGCTTTGTGCCACGCTGACGAATAATGATATTCCCAGCAATAGCAGACTGACCGCCGAACAATTTAACACCTAAGCGCTTGCTTATCGAGTCGCGGCCGTTTTTGGAACTACCTACACCTTTCTTGTGTGCCATTTTCTTTTAAGAGTTTTCAGTTTGTAAGTTTTCGGTTTACAGCAAAAGACAGTTTGACAACTGAAAACTGTAAACTAAAGAACTGTAAACTTTTTACAGAGTAATATCTTCGATCAGAACTTTGGTCAGATACTGACGGTGACCATTTTTCTTTTTGTAGCCTTTACGACGCTTCTTCTTGAAGACGATAACTTTTTCGCCTTTCAGATGCTCAACGATTTTGGCCGTTACTGTTGCTCCTGCAACGGTGGGTGCACCTACGGTGATGCTACCTTCGTTATCAACAAGGAGAACTTTCACCTTGTCGGAGGCAAGCGCAGCGTCCACATCGCCTTCTAACCGGTGGGTATAGATAGAACGACCTTTCTGGATCTTGAATTGCTGCCCTGCGATCTCTACGATTGCGTACATGTTTATGTATAAATTGGAAATGAGGTGCAAAAGTAAGGTTTTTTCTATATAGACGCAATACGTTTGCCTTCATTTTAAAAGTGTTAGAAGCAAAATTGCGCTAAAAAGGGAGCTTAAGTGATGTTTGAATCAGATTAGTAGCGCACTTGGCGACAATTTTGCCATCAGCCGCCACAATCTGGCCTTCGCCGTGAATAATATTTTTACCCTCGCGAACGATCCGGGCCGTTGCGGTAATCACATCACCCAGCCGGGCAGCGTGTAAAAAATCGACCGACAAGTTCACCGATGTGTAGGCATATTCCCGACCCAGCGTAAACACAGTCGCCCCAATGAGGTCGTCCAGAATAGCCGCTGCTGCTCCGCCATGCAGTACGCCCGCCGGATTAGTCAGGTCTTCCCGAACAATATACTCTGCTACCAGCCTGCCATAGTCTGCTTCCCGAAGCGTTCCATTCAACCAGCGACCAAGTGGTGAGATGCTTGTTCGCATATCGACACCGATCTGCGAACGAAAAAAATCAAGCCGTGGGTTATTTAAATTGTCCATATCCAACAAAAATAGTACAAAACACAGCTATATCCCGACCAAAGGCTACTATTTATGGACTTTCTTGGGAGGTTATCAGGAGTTATACTACTTTTGGGGCAATTTTACAATGCCTTTTTGACCATTAGGAATGAATTATACGCTTACGCAACTTCCCGAACGGACCAGCAAGCCACGCCAAAGCGGCTTGACGATGGTTATGGACAAGGGATTGAGCATCCGTGAGGTTGAGGATTTTTTATCTACCTCAGCCGATCATGCTGACATCATCAAACTAGGTTGGGCCACTTCGTTCGTAACACCCAATCTTAAGGATAAACTCGCGGTTTATCGCTCAGCCAATTTGCCGGTTTATTTCGGCGGTACTTTATTCGAAGCATTCGTTGTTCGAAATCAATTCGACGACTATCGAAAACTGCTCGATAAGTACGGTATGGAATATGCCGAAGTTTCGGATGGGTCAATCGAGATGGCTCAGGACGAAAAATGTGAGTATATCAGCAAACTGGCCACGCAGGTTACTGTACTTTCAGAAGTTGGATCAAAGGATGAAGCTAAAATCATCCCTCCTTACAAATGGATTCAGCTGATGAAAGCTGAATTGCAGGCAGGGGCCTGGAAAGTTATTGGTGAAGCTCGCGAAGGTGGAACAGTCGGTCTTTTCCGTTCCAGCGGGGAAGTTCGCCAGGGTTTGGTCGAAGAAATTCTGACTCAGGTTCCTTTTGAGAGCATTCTGTGGGAAGCTCCTCAGAAAGAACAGCAGGTCTGGTTCGTAAAACTACTGGGTGCCAATGTGAATCTGGGCAACATTGCGCCACACGAGGTAATTCCGCTGGAAACCATCCGGTTAGGTCTACGGGGCGATACATTTATGCATTTTCTGGATAAATAGTCTATTGTTTTGCTGGTATCGGCACATTTTTCTTCACCCGGTACTGAAAACTGAAAAACACTGTTCCATGGAACTTATTAAATCATTGCTAGATTTCCTGCTCCATCTTGATCGCTATCTCGATGCATGGGCCAACGATTATGGCGTGCTCTTATATGCCATTCTGTTTCTCATTGTTTTCACAGAAACAGGCCTTATCGTGATGCCTTTGCTCCCTGGCGATTCGTTGCTTTTTGCGGCAGGGGCTTTAGCAGCTCGCCCAACCAATGAGTTAAGTGTCTGGGTTATTATTCCCCTGCTTATCGTGGCAGCATTGATGGGTGATAATGTCAACTATTTTGTCGGTAAGTTTCTGGGCAACCGAATTAAAATGCAGGAACGAATACTGTTTTTTAAGCGGGAATACATTGCTGAAACCGAAAAGTTCTACGCCAAACACGGCGGCCGAACGGTGATTATCGCTCGTTTTATTCCAATAGTGCGCACCATAGCGCCGTTTGTGGCCGGAGCCGGTAGCATGAACTACGGTACCTATATCCGCTTCTGCATTATTGGCGCCGTTTTATGGGTGGTTAGCATTGCGCTGCTTGGCTATTTCTTCGGCAACTTCCCGATCGTGCAAAAGAACTTCGAACTGGTTGTCTTTGGCATCGTCGGCTTATCGGTAATGCCAATCATTTTTGGTGCTCTGAAGAAACGATTCAGCAATTCAGCCGCTTAAGCACTAATCGTATTACGTTACGTTCTAAACGAGAAAACGGGCTTGAAGCCCGTTTTCTCGTTTAGAACGTAACGTCTTTTTTTACGTAGATTTTGACCTGTCATCCGTTACTTTCGTCAGCATATGGACCAATATAGCCTTACATTTGCTCAATCAATTGAAGTCTTTTGTCAATCCACTTAACAGACATGATCCGTTACGGACTTATCGGATTTCCCCTAACCCACTCGTTTTCGCAACGATACTTTACTGAAAAATTCTCCCGGGAAGGCATCTCGGGGAGCCGCTACGATTTGTTTGAAATGCCCGACGTAGCAACGGCTCTTCCCGAACTACTGCAGACGCCCGATCTTCGTGGTCTGAACGTAACAATACCGCACAAACAAGCCGTTTTACCATTCCTGGACCGAATAGACGTATCCGCCCAAAAAATTGGTGCAGTCAATGTTATTAAGATCGAAACTGATGGCTCGATAACCGGCTACAACTCTGATTATTATGGCTTTCGGCAATCACTAACGGACTGGTTATCGTCACTTAATCGCACAACAGATGGTCTGCAAGCTCTGGTCTTAGGCACGGGTGGCGCTTCAAAGGCGGTCATGGTGGCTCTGGCCGATTTACAAATCCCGTTCAAATCCGTATCCAGAACCAAAACAGATGGCAATCTGACCTATAGCGAGTTGCCCGATCTGTTATCATCCTACCAATTGATCATCAACTGTTCTCCCGTTGGTACGTATCCGAATACCGACGTAGCTCCCGACTTGCCTTATGATCAACTGACCAGCCAACATTTGCTATACGATCTGGTCTATAACCCGGCCGAAACCCAATTCATGAAAATTGGAGTAAAACAGGGGGCAGCCGTACTGAATGGCTATCAAATGCTGGTCCTGCAAGCCGAAAAAGCCTGGGAAATCTGGCAGTCAGCCGATTAATAGAACGTAGTATATCTAGTCAAACACACGAAAACAATACCTAATGCCACTACACGTTTTTGCCATCATAACAGCCAAACCTGGCGCCGGGGCTGCCCTGAAAACAGGTTTGCAGGATCTTGTTAGTAAAGTTCGAACCGAAGAAGCTTGCTTGTTATATGAGTTGTTCGATAGTACTGAACAGCCCGAAAAATTTATCATGAACGAGCTTTGGACCGACGAAGCAGGCCTACAGGCACATAATCAGATGCCTCACATGAAAGAATTTGGCGAGCTGGCAAAAAACTGGCTGGCTGGTCCGCCCGAATTACTGAAAATTGAGCGGTAAATAAGGTCTTTATCCGAAACTCTATCAACGTTTTATGCAGGAATTCATCATTAAAAATGCCGTTGTATTCACTGGCGATACGTTTCTTTCTGGTCAATCAGTACGTATTGCGAACGGTTTTATTCAGGAAATTTCAGAGACCGATACTGATTTACCGGTTGTTGATTTTGAAGGCGATTATCTGATTCCGGGTCTGGTTGATTTGCAATTGTATGGCGGTTCTGACTTATTTCTGAACGAGAAACCGACTCCAGATACGGTTCGGCACATCTACGAGAGTCACTCGCGTAATGGCACCACGACGCTGCTGCCAACTATTCATTCAACGTCGCTCGACATTATGGTTCAATCGGTGGCAGCCGTTCAGGCGGTTCGCCAGGAGAATCCGCTGGGCGTACCGGGTGTTCATATTGAAGGACCTTATTTTAATCCGGTTAAGCGGGGCGCTCATAGCACAGCATTCGTTCGTACGCCTGCCGAAGGAGAACTCGAAACATTATTCAGTCAGAATGCTGATGCGATACGTATACTGACACTGGCACCGGAAATTCTTACGCCAGAGCAGCTGGACAAAATCAAAACATTAAAACATCCGAATACCCGATTATCGCTTGGACATAGCAATGCTACGTATAACCAGGCAACAACCGCTTTTGATGAAGGAATTCCCCTGGCCACGCACCTCTATAATGCGATGCGTGGATTCGAAAGCCGCGAACCCGGAATAGTTGGTGCGGTGTTCGATCATCCAACCGTACGAGCCAGCATTATTGCCGACAGCTATCATTGCAACCCTGCTTCGATCAGAATAGCTTACAAACTACTTGGCGAACGGCTGTTTCTTATTTCGGACGCGCTTTTTGCCAACCCGCCCCGCCCAACGTTTGAACTGGGTCAATTTATCGTTCATTTTGAAGCTGACCCGAACGGTCCCGGTCGCTACGTTAATAATGAAGGTAATCTGGCTGGCTCAGCCATTACGCTTATCGATTGTGTTCGCATTGCGGTTGAACAGGCGCAGATTCCGCTCCTGAACGCTCTTCGAATGGCATCACTGCTTCCTGCCGAAATTATTGGTCTGCATGACCAGATTGGTAAAATCGAACCCGGCTACGTAGCGAATCTTGTTCGGTTAGACCAATCCCTGTCCGTTAAACAGGTATGGCTGGCTGGTCAGCCTACAGAAGCCTAACGTACCGGTTTAGTTTTGGCCAGACGGCTCTCACATAGCCCTCCTATTCTTTGTGAGGGCTATTTTTATAGACACTCAATTCATCGTCGCCTACTTTCTCCCGATTGATTAACTCCCCCTGAACAGTGGGCGCTTTGACACCTGCCTGGAGCATCGTATCACTACGAAACACACGCATTTCGTCCCATAACCCGATTTCCATGAACGAACGTAACAACGCTGCCCCTCCCTCAACCAGAACAGACTGAACGTTGCGGGCGTAGAGATCAGCCAATAGTTCAGGGATTGAATAAGCAACTACATACGTCAGATTATGTTGATTCTCATGTGTCTGCTCGCTTTGATGATAGACTATTGTTGGTTGCGAACAATCAAACAGATGTAAATCAGACGGTAACGAACGATTCCTGTCCACCACGATGCGAATTGGATTCGCTCCGGGCCACAATCGGGTATTCAGACGTGGATTATCATTCCGGGCGGTCGTGGTTCCTACCATAATAGCATCTTCTTCCGAGCGCCAGCGGTGAACCAACCGATGTGACAGATCGCCACTGATTTTGACGGGTTGCCCGTTTTCGGTCCCAATAAAACCGTTGGTGGTTTCGGCCCATTTCAGGATGATGTAGGGCCGTTTTTGTTCAATAAATGTAAAAAAACGCGCGTTCAATTGAAGCCCCTGGTCTTCCAGTAAACCGGTTTCTACGTCTATCCCGGCTGCACGAAGTGTTGTAAACCCTTGTCCGGCAACCAGCGGATTGGGATCATTATTGCAGCAAACTACTCGCTTAATTCCTTTCTCGATCAGCAAATTAGCGCAGGGCGGTTGTTTACCGTAATGAGAGCAGGGCTCCAGCGTTACGTAGGCCGTACTTTCCGGCAATAAATGTTCATCCTGAGGCTGAATAGAAAAAATAGCGTTACGTTCAGCATGCGCTTCGCCATACCGCTGATGCCAGCCTTCGCCAATAATCCGCCCTTGATGTTCTATAACACAACCAACCATTGGGTTTGGGCTCACATTTCCTCTACCCAGGGTTGCTAATTCTAGCGCACGACGCATAAAGTTTTCCATACAAAACGGCCAGTGAAGGGTCTTTATAAACAGAGTTTATGGCTCCTAGCAACAAACTATAAGCCATAAACCATAAACTTCCCTATTTTTGGCAAAATTACTCGACTTAAGTCAATGGCCACCGCCAAACCACTATATCAACGGCTAAGCAAAAATATTACAGCCTACCCTCCCGAAGAAGCACGTGAAATGGCATTTATGCTACTCGATCATTATTTCGGCCTGCGTAAGACCGACGTATTGACCGATAAACCGTTGCCCCCCAACCGGACAGAACCCGACTGGTTTAAAATACTGGAACGACTAAATCGGCAGGAACCCATTCAGCACGTCATTGGAACGACTATTTTCTGCGGACTGGAGTTTGAAGTATCTCCTGACGTATTGATTCCTCGTCCCGAAACCGAAGATCTGGTCCGGCTGATCATGCACGACTTTGCCGACCGTACCGACGATGTGCACATTGTAGACATCGGTACCGGCAGTGGTTGTATTGCTGTCACGCTATCTCGTTTTCTGCCGCAGTCGGTTGTTACGGGCTGGGATGTTTCCGATGAAGCACTGACTCTTGCGCAACGTAACGCCCATAACCTGAATGCCGACGTTACGTTCACCATTCAGGATATCCTGAGTGTACCGGTTGACTTCGCGGAAAAATTTGACTGCGTAGTTAGCAATCCACCCTACGTAACGCGTTCCGAAGCCGCCGAAATGAACCGGAACGTATTAGATTACGAACCAGATCTGGCTTTATTTGTGGAAGACAGTGATCCGCTCGTTTTTTACAAAGCTGTAGCTGATTTCTGCGTTCGCCATTTGACTAAAGATGGGGCCTGTTACGTTGAAATAAATGAACGGTTCGGTAATGCGACTCAACAGGTATTTGCCGAACGTGGTTTTACGAAAATTCAGGTTTACAAAGATATTCATGGCAAGGATCGCAGTATCCGGGCCACTTTTTAAGTTTATAGGTTAAATGCCTTCAGTTTTCAGTTTATGGTTTATAGTTTATAGTTTTCAGTTGGCTGACGCAGGAGAATCGCTACGTGTTAGTCAACTATAAACTGAAAACTGAAAACTATAAACTGAGAATTGAAGCCTGAAGACATTAATGCAGGCAACGTCATTTACATATCATACAAAGATTCGCGAAGTATTCAGCGAGATGAGTCAGGTTGTCGTGGGGCAGGAACGCCTGCTCAACCGGTTGCTCATTGGCCTGTTTACGGGCGGACACATTTTACTCGAAGGAGTACCCGGCCTAGCCAAAACCTTAACGATCAATACGTTATCCAAAGTACTGGATCTTGATTTTCAGCGAATTCAGTTCACGCCCGACCTTCTGCCCGCCGATTTGATCGGCACCATGATTTTTAATCAGAAAACAGCGGAGTTTGAAGTTAAACAGGGGCCCATTTTTGCGAATCTGATTCTAGCCGACGAAGTAAACCGCTCGCCCGCCAAAGTGCAGGCTGCTCTGCTCGAAGCGATGCAGGAACGTCAGGTAACGATTGGTGAAGAAACATTCGTTCTTGATCGGCCTTTTCTGGTATTGGCGACCCAAAACCCCGTCGAGCAGGAAGGAACTTACCCACTTCCCGAAGCGCAGGTCGACCGGTTTATGATGAAAGTCTTCGTAGACTATCTGAATAAAGACGAAGAGCTGGAGGTGATGCGTCGAATGTCAAACATGAATTTCGACTACGAGGTGCAACCTGTTCTTAGCAAGTCAGATCTGGTAGCCATTCGCGACGAAATCAACAGCATTACGATATCCGAAACGCTGGAACGGTATATTATCGAGCTTGTTTTTGCCACTCGTCGCCCCATGGAATATAACCTACGCGACGAAGCCCGTTATATTCAGTTTGGGGTTTCGCCCCGCGCCAGTATTAATTTAAATCTGGCGGCCAAGGCACTTGCCTATTTCGATCGACGTGAATACGTACTACCCGAAGATATCAAGGAAGTCGCTCCCGATGTCTTTAATCACCGGATTATGCTTAACTACGAGGCAGAAGCCGACGGCGTAACAACCTTACAGGTTATTGATTCGATTTTGCGGAAAGTGGCCATTGGTCGTTAGTTTCTTCAGGAATTTCTGCTTGCTTCTTTCTGTTTTGTTACCATGAAGCAAAACAGTGTTTTTGTTGGCATTGCAGTCATTCTGGCGGGTGCATTGTGGATTTATGGTACGTATTTGTCTACCCCGAAGAAAGCGCACCGTTTGCCTGCTGGGGCTACGTCGCCCCAAGGGAAACGAGTTGAGAAAACGGATGCCGAATGGCGCGGATTATTAACGCGAAAACAATACGCCGTTACCCGCGAGCGGGATACCGAGTGGCCTAACAGCAGCGAACTAACCCACGAGCATCGTGCAGGACTCTACAGTTGTGTGTGCTGTCATAACCCGCTTTTCTCATCCAGAACCAAATTCGATTCAGGTACAGGCTGGCCCAGTTTTTATGATCCGATTGTAGTCAACGCTATCTACACTGAACCCGACGGAAGCCGAACGGAAGTTCGTTGCTCCGTCTGCGATGCACATCTCGGCCACGTATTTACCGATGGTCCCGAACCAACCGGGCTTCGATTCTGCATGAATGGAACCGCTCTGTCATTCACTCAGGTCAGTCAGTAAATGAAAAAGACCCAGCAAATCTGGGTCTTTCTACTAGTTTAAATCTATTACTTCAATATCGGTTCCAGGGCTTCCCGATTTGCATCGAGCCAGGCGTGAATATCGGTGACTATTTCACGTATACCTTTTTCAGGTTTCCAGCCCGTCCGTTCCGTTACGTTCGTATTATCGGTAATATATAGCCGAATGTCAGCTGCCCGATTTTCGGCCACTTCCTTAATAGGAATGGTTTTTCCGGTCACTTCCTGACATATTTTGGTCAACTCCTGCAACGACGCGCTGCTTTCTACACCACCACCCGCGTTCAGGATTTCACCATTCACCTGATCCAGATGATGTAACTCCCAATCAATCAGGCGATACAGATCATCGATATGAAGCATATCGCGGGTTTGTTTGCCCGTCCCACCATAGCCGATGTAAGATAACTGCTCCTCAAAGTAGTGTTTCGCAATCCAGAGCACCATCACGCCCTGATCTACTTTTCCCATTTGCCACGGCCCTGTAATGACACCACAGCGGTTAATGACGGTCTTGAGACCATAGAATTCATTGTACTCCTGGATGAGAAGCTCAGAAGCCAGTTTTGTTGTACCGTATAGCGACCGAGCACCATCGAGCGGGAAGTTTTCGGCAATACCACGCGACGATACGCCCGCAACCGGCTGGTCGTCGGTAAGCACAAACCGAGTGTCTGCCTCCTCAAAATTCAGCGTTTCGATTGTTTTGATCGGATAAACGCGGCTTGTCGACAGAAAAATAAAATTGGCTTTGTGTTTTAACGCGTAGTTCAGGCAATTGACCGTACCGAACAGATTGGTATTGATCAGGTAGTCAGGGGTTCCGTCGAGTCCCGCCAGAACAGACGGTTCAGCCGAAGCCTCAATAACCGTATCAACCGCCGGTAACGAATCAAAATCTTCTTTACTACGTATATCGCCGTGAACAAACTCAATACCGGCAGCTTTTAGCCGAGACAGACTCAATTCAGAACCGCGACGTTTCAGATTATCGAGGGCAAAAATCTGGTAATCAGGATAGTTTTTCTTGAGCGCAATGGCCAACGATGAGCCAACAAATCCGGCCCCGCCGGTGATTAGGATCTTCATAGTGACTGATTGAATGATTGATTAGTTGAATGACTGAATAAAAATGGGAACGTACCATTGATCGATTCAATCACTCAATCGTTCAATCATTAGGAAGTGATACGTTTGAGTTTAATATTTTCCACTGGCCGAATAACGAGTGGCACTTTCTCGATCTTAACCGAGCTACTGTCCAGCCCAAACCAGCGATCTTCTGAGGTTGTGAAGCTCTTGATATTGAAGTACAGATTCATGATGAACCGTTCCCAGAATGGAAGTTCGTTCTCGAACGAGAGAAATTTTTCCAGTACAACAAATCGGAAATCGCCAATAACGTTCTGCCCACGTAACGATTCGTATCGGCTGGTAATATCCACCTCTTTGTTACGTACCATGTCTTCAATAACCTTTCGGAAAAAGAGATTGATCCGTTGCTCAACGCGGAAACCTAACTTAAACGTCACTTTATAAGCATCATCCGGGGCAATCGTATTTACTTTATATTCCATCGTATACGGATCATCTGTTGTGTCAACGTGTACGAACCAGTAGATATCTGCCCGTTTAGGCCGTTTCTGGAAGATGGAATAAATGATTTTCGATTCTATTTCTGATTGCCGGGCTGCGTTGCTCATAAACACCAGGTGAGTCGCATACTTCGGAATACTGATGTCCCGGCTTAACTCTTTAATAGCCTGAATGTAGTGGTCGATACGGACATACTCCGTTAAGCGGAGTTTGATCTGGAATGCCCTCAGCCAGATAATCATAACCGCTGCCATCAGACCACCAATCAACACCGACACCCAACCGCCATGCGTAAATTTGGCCAAATTGGCAACCAAGAAGCATGACTCCAGAGCCAGATAGAACACCAGAAAGACAACAACCAGCCAGGCGTTATACTTGTGTGAGTACATGTAATAACTAAACAGGATAGTACTCATCAACATCGTGAGCGTAATGGAAAGGCCATAAGCAGCTTCCATCCGCGACGACTCCCGGAAGTAGAGAACTACGCCAATACAACCGGCAAAAAGCAGCCAATTGATACTAGGAACGTAGAGCTGACCTTTCTGATTGGATGGATAACGTAGGCGAACTTTAGGCCAGAAGTTAAGCCGGATCGCTTCACTGATCAGTGTATAAGCGCCGGTAAGCATCGCCTGACTCGCAATAACGGTAGCAGCAGTTGCTACGCAGATACCAATAATGAGGAACCAATCGGGCATCAGCGCATAGAACGGATTTTGCTCGCCCAGAGGCTGACCAACCAGACTTTCAACAAAAGCACCCTGTCCAAAATAGTTGAGCATCAGGCACGCTTTCACATAAATCCAGCTAACCCGAATATTGGCCCGACCACAGTGTCCCATATCGGAATACAGCGCTTCGGCCCCAGTGGTAGACAGGAAAACGGCCCCCAGCAACCAGAACGATCCCGGCGTTTGGGTCAGGAAGTCGTAGGCGTACTTTGGATTGATTGCGTATAGAATCGTCCAGTCATGGACAATATAATTAATGCCTAATACCCCCAGCATGGTAAACCAGATCAACATGATTGGCCCAAAAGCTGTACCGACCACGCTTGTTCCGAATGTCTGTATTAGAAACAAAACGGCCAGAATCCCAATAACGATGGGAACGGTTGGCAGATTTGGATAGAGAATTAACAACCCTTCAATAGCCGACGAAACCGAAATTGGCGGGGTTATGATACTATCGGCCAGCAGCGCACTTCCCCCAATAATAGCGGGAATTGTTAACCATTTCGCGTGTCTTCTGACTAAAGCGTATAACGCAAAAATGCCACCCTCCCCTCGGTTATCTGCTCTTAGTATGAGCAGGACATATTTGATGGTAGTCTGTAAGGTAACTGTCCAGAAAATACAGGAGAGAGCTCCTCGAACAACGCTGACCGTAACAGGCTCGGTACTGCCAACAATCGAACGTAACACGTATAAAGGCGATGTACCAATATCGCCGTAAATAATACCCATTGCCACCAGTAAGCCAGCGGCACTTACGGTGTCTATCTGTTTTTTATCTTCCATAAGGTAGGCTTGCGCCTTGTCGATTTACGACGGGGTCAAAACGGGGCAAAGATAACCGATGTTTATATTTGTTAGACTTGGTACTAGCGAAACTTATGTTTTCTACCGATCAAGAAATCCACTAATAGATTTTGCCGGGCCTCCATTTGGGTACACTCATACATAGCCCGGCCCGCCTAACAGTTTGGGGCAAGATCGAACTGCTCATCATTATTCGCTTATAATCAACGCACTAGCCCCAGCTGACAAGTGTTATTTAATTGTTCTGACGCCAGAATAGAACGCTACAAATGATACGTTCCATTGTTCAATTTTCCGGACTAAATCATTAGTTAATAAATTTAAATTTTAGTACAAAAACCAAACATTAGTCTAATTCGTAGATAAAACGTTAACCAACCCTCCTATCAGGTTTTGTTTAATTAGGTGTGTTTGAGCAGATGGCCCGTTCTTTGGATGGGCCGTCTCTGTTTTTTGCCAGTAAATCATAACGAAAATAAACCAGTCAAACCGGGCAATTAGCGCACAGACTACGTAAACAACGTGATAGGTCGATGTAAGTCTATGCTACGGCACCGTTTGACTGGTTCAAGAAAAAATAGCAAGGCAATTAGCAAAAAGAGTACGTTTGGCGCTCTAACCAACTGAGCTACACCGGGGTAATGTCCCGATGACCGGACTCGAACCGGCAACCTGCCAAACCACAATCGAAGTAACTCTTATCTACGGCACTTGCTACAATTATTATAGGGCAACAGCCAAACAGGGTACATACCGGGGAGTCGAACCCCGACTTGCCTTTACAGGCTTTCAACCAATCGAACGAAGTAGCCCTGTTTTACGGCACCTATAAAATCAATAACAGGAGTAACATGCGAAGTAAGCTCTAAGCTCAGGGTATGCCAACCAGACCGTAACGGCGAACCGCCCGATCCGATCCATTTTGTTCACTTCGTTAGCAAAATGATTTTACCCTTTTCCGTAATGGGTCGAAGTATCTCACCTCTACGACATCCTGTTTTTATTAACCGATAAAACCCTGGAGCCTTATCGTATCTCAAAGTACAATCTCATGGATGGCACTTAGTGTTGTCTGTCCCTCTTCAAGTGCCTGCAATACGTCAAACACTTTATCGGACCAGCCAGCAATCAGGTACACATCATGTTGCTCAACCCGAAGCGGTACCTGGCCATAGCCAGCTAAATCGAACAAATACAATTTCGCATCAGGAAATAGGGCTTTATACGCCTTCCATTTTGATACCAGCGTATTGCGCGCCGACTTGTTCTGCGATGAACTATCCCACAGCTGCGTATCGGTAAACAACATAATCCGATCCGCCTTGTAGCGTTGCTTGATCAGATCATCAAGTACCTGATAGCCATTTGTCGCGTAGCCCACTTCGCCTTCGCGTCGGTAAAACTCATCGACATTGGCCAGAATGCTTCGCGATGGCAACGTAACGGTTTTCCACGTATCGCCGAACATCCCGCTCAATACGTTCCGGCACTTTGCCTGTAACAGCATACCTAATAGCAAGCCAATATCATACAATAAGACTTTACTTTTCGGTGAAACTGGTTGCTGCATTGACCCCGATACATCGCAGGCAATGACTACGCTTGTTTGGTAGGTGAATCCACGCAGGTTTGCCACACTAGCATACAAGGCATCTTCCAGCGCTTCGATCAGCATCGCTACGTGCCCATTCGGCAAATTTTTCAACTCGCGGTAGGCAGCCAGAAACCGAAACGGTAATTGTTTTGCCTGACGAACAGCTTTTTCATTAGCCAGCAATTGACAAACCTTTTCAATATGTTTTCCACTAACGCCAGCTTCCAGCATATTACGCAGGTTACGTAACGTAGCCATATACCCTAACCGTTTGCTTTCGATCAGTTCTTCCCATTTGGCGCGTACAGCTTCTTTCCTTGCTGCCTCGCTTGCAAACGTTGTTTGCCCTAACAGACTCAGCTCGGTTTCCCAGGTATAAGGCGTTTCCAGCGAATCATTGATCAACTTATTGAATACAGTCTGCTGATCTTCATTCTTCGCTTTTGGATGCACCAGAAACAAGGCATCTCGCAGCGTAACGGCAGTAGCCTTATTGTATTTGGCAAACTGGTATTCATCAAACTTGTTGAATGCCGTTGCCAGTCCTTTCTGCAATTGCTTCGATAGTCGTCCAAGCTTCTTGATACCCGTGCGCTGGTTCGTTAGCTGATAATAAGCCAGTAACTCCGTAATCTCGTCGGGACGCTGCACAGCCCGGCCCACGGCCTGCCCCACTAGTCCATCTCCATTATGCACTTTAGCCAATTCGCCCAGTAACATCATCGGCGCCGAACGCAGGTACATCTGTTCCCTGACGTAGACGGCTAGTTTGGCCACAAAAACCGGATCGACTTTGCCAACCAATTCCTGAATCCGGGCCATGCGTTGATCCGCTTTCTGATAGTGAGCGTCGTTCAGCATAGTGGTTACTACAGCCGAATACAACTCCGCTTCTGGCGGCAACATAAACGCTTGAGCCCCTTCATGGTTGACTGTTTGCGTAGTCTGGTGGTTGAAAAAGTTGAATTTCATGATCGTCGGTGTTTGTTTTATAAACTTGACGATACAAAGGTTTTGGTCATGTGCGCAGTCTTTTTGCGCAGATAAAAAATTTTTCAGTTTTTTTCGCAGAATTTTCCCTGAATCACCCATTTCATTCCGTAAACGACTTTCTACTCCATGCCTGCCAACCGAAACGCACTTATTCGTTACCGTGCCATCGACAATTGTCTGACCAATAAATACCGTCAATGGACGCTGGACGATCTGATTGAAGCCGTATCGGAAGCACTATATGAGTATGAGGGGATGACAAAAGGAATAAGCCGCCGAACCATTCAGGCCGATTTGCAGATGATGCGTAGCGACAAACTCGGCTACAACGCCCCGATCATCGTTACTGACAAGAAATACTATGCCTATGAAGATCCAACCTACACAATCACACAAATTCCGCTAACTGGTCATGATTTGGGACGTATCAGCGAGGCTGTTGATGTGCTCAGACAGTTCAAGGGTTTTTCTCATTTCGAACACCTGGGTGGTGTTGTACAAAAGCTGGAAGCCCACGTTTACTCAGCTACGACCAAACAGCAGACAATTATTGATTTCGAAAAAAACGAGCATTTAAAGGGCCTGACTCACCTGGATGGGTTCTATCAGGCCATTGTGCAGCGAAGAGCGTTATTTGTTACGTATCAATCGTTCAGGGCTCGTGTGTCGAGCCAGTTTATTTTTCACAGCTGGTGGCTGAAAGAATTTAAAAACCGCTGGTTTGTGGTCGGCACACGTGGCAACCAGGCCGACATCATTCATCTGGCTCTGGACCGAACGCTATCCATCGCTGTTGCCGATGATGTTACGTATCGCCCTAATACCGGCATTACGTCCAACGATTACTACCACGACGTAATTGGCGTAACGGTCAGTCAGACGCTACGTCCGCAAGCTGTTCGTATTTTTGTTACGTCCGAGCATGCTCCTTACGTGGAAACAAAACCACTTCATCATTCGCAACAGTTGATCGAACGACGCGACGATGGTATCACCATTGAGCTGAAGGTCCAGTTGAATTTTGAATTAGAACGGGAGATTCTGAGCTTTGGCGATAGCATGAAAGTACTGGCGCCCGCCCGTTTAAAAGAGCGTATTAGTCAGCGGCTCAACAATGCAATGGCCTTGTACAAGGACGAGTTTTAACTTTAATCCGCCAAGAACTCACTAACCACGTTCTGTTTGCCTTTAGGTCAATGTATCCCAAAGCAGGTAACCATTCAGGCCAATAATCAGCACCGCCACGGACCAGGATACTACTTTTATCCAGCCTGGATTGACAAATCGCCCCATTTTTAGCTTATCACTGGTGAATGTCACCAGTGGGACAACGGCAAAACTCAATTGTAGCGACAGAATTACCTGACTGAAAACAAGCAGTTCCGACGTACCGTGTTCGCCGTAGAGAATAGCCACAATCAATGCCGGAACAATTGCCACCAATCGGGTTATCAGTCGGCGCAGCCAGGGTTTGATCCGTAAATTTATAAAGCCCTCCATCACAATCTGTCCAGCCAATGTACCCGTCAACGTAGAGTTCTGTCCTGAAGCTAATAAGGCCACCGCAAACAGAATTCCCGCAAGTTTAACGCCCAGTATAGGGTCTAAAAGCCGATGCGCATCTGTAATATCGGCCACGTGCTGATTGCCGGAAAAGTGAAACGTTGCCGCCGATAAAATTAGAATAGCGGCATTAATGAAAAACGCCAGAAATAGTGAAACCGTTGAGTCGATGGTAGCAAACTTGATCGCCGACGCCCGGCCCGCTTCATCACGGCCAAAATCGCGGGTTTGTACAATACTTGAATGCAGATACAGATTATGTGGCATGACCGTAGCCCCCAGAATGCCAATGGCAATATATAACATACCGGGATTGGTCACGATTTCGGTACGGGGAAGCAGGCCACTTGCTACGTCGCCCATGGCAGGTTGCGACACAATTAATTCGTAACCAAAGCATCCTACAATCAGGAATATTAAACTGGCAACAATACGTTCAATAGCCTGAAAACCCTTATTCTGTAAATACAGCAACAACAATACATCGACGGCCGTAATCAGAATACCGATGGTAAGCGGCAGGCCAAATAATAAATTTAGGGCAATAGCGGAGCCAATTACTTCGGCCAGGTCGGTAGCCGCAATGGCGATTTCGGCCAGTAACCAAAGCCCTATGGCCGTTGGGCGGCTATAATGATCCCGGCAGGCTTGCGCCAGATCCCGTCCTGTTGCAATACCCAGTTTGAGCGACAGATGCTGTAGTAGAATAGCAAACAGGTTAGAAATCAACACGACCGATAAGAGCCGGTAGCCAAACTGAGCGCCCCCTGCAATGTCGGTTGCCCAGTTACCAGGGTCCATATAGCCTACGGCAACCATTAATCCTGGTCCCAGGTATGCCTTTAATGTTTTAAAGAAACCGCTGTCTTTAGGTACGTGGACGGAGCTATGCACATCAGCCAGGGAGTTCTCGCCTTTGTCTTGCTGCCATCCTTTCATGGTTGTATTCGTCGCTTCCATAATTTTCATTGCTACGCGCAATGGAAGAAATCTGTTTTGATCGCGAGGTCTTGACTACTTATACCAGACACGCTGCAATACACTGTTTATCTGGCACCTGCTCCTAATCCAACGATCAAATATAAGGATTGTTGAAATATTTTTTTAGACTTATCTAAATTTTTAGAAAGTTTAACATAAAAACTATCTTTGCGGGCAAACTGTTTGAGGCTATCTGATCGTTTTTATGGAGTAGCCATTGCTTATGCATTCGTTCACTGAAGAAAATTATCTAAAGACAATCTATTACCTCGCTACTCGTATGGAGGGCGAAGTGAGTACGAATGCACTAGCCGAAATGACGGCCACCAAAGCGGCTTCAGTAACCGACATGCTACGTAAGCTGTCAGAAAAACAGTTAATTCATTACAAAAAATACCAGGGCGTTCGGCTCACCGAAGAAGGTGAACGGCTCGCTCTTCAGATTATCAGGCGTCACCGTTTGTGGGAAGTTTTTCTGGTTGAGAAGCTGGGATTTGGCTGGGATGAGGTTCACGAAATTGCCGAAGAGCTGGAGCATATCCGTTCCGATGAATTAGTTACCAGACTGGATGCTTACCTGGGCAATCCACAGTTCGACCCCCACGGCGATCCTATTCCAACCTCAGCTGGGCAGATGCCGGAGACAGGCTATCGGAAACTATCGGAGGTTAAAATGGGGGAACTGGTACGGCTTATGGGCGTACTCGAACATTCGACCGAATTTCTGCAACATCTCAATCATTTTCAGCTAACGCTGGGCTGTTCGGTAGCGGTAACCGAAATCAATACCTTCGACAAATCGGTTCTACTACGTATCACCGATGATCGTATGGTATTTGTTAGTCACGAAGTGGCAAAGAATTTATTAGTGGATTAGTTCGCCCGGAGCTGACTGGTTACCCAACGTGATGTAGCCAATCAATACGGGGTGAACGCGAAACAACATCATGAAACTACTAGACGGGTATATTCTCAAACGTTTTCTGCAAACCTATCTTTTCGTTGTAATCGTTATTGTGCTGGTGGTTGTTATGATCGATTACACCGAAAAAGTCGATAACTTTCACAAAACCAATGCACCAGCGGGCGAGATTCTCTGGAATTATTACCTGAATTTTATACCCTATTGGGCCAATTACATTAGCCCTCTTATGGTATTCATCGCCACCGTCTTTTTAACATCACGGCTGGCTGCCCGTACTGAAATTATTGCGATTCTGAGTAGCGGTGTCAGTTTTGTCCGGCTTTTGTTTCCCTATGTATTAGGAGCCAGTGTACTGGCCGTTCTGACCTATTTTATGGTCAACTACATTATTCCCAAAGCGAACAAAACACGTATTGCGTTTGAGATTAAGTACATTAATGAAGCCTATACGTATTCGCACCGTAACGTTCATATCAAGATTGCCCCTGATGTTTACGCCTATCTGGAAAGCTACAATAACCTGAGTAACACGGGGTATAAATTCACACTCGAACGGATCGAAGGAAATCTACTAAAGCAAAAACTCACCGCCGATCGTATTGAATGGGATGCCAAGAAAAAGAAATGGGGGGTTTATGATTATACCATACGGACCATCAATGGTCAGGAAGAGCTGCTGACGCCAGGCACACGAATAGACACTACGCTCAACCTGAAACCGGATGACTTCAGCTCCGACTTCAACCTCTACGAAACCCTCACCCGCCCGGAATTGAATCAGCGTATTGATATACTACGTAGCCGGGGGTCTGATGGGGTTGAAACGTATTTGCTGGAAAAATACAGCCGCGACACACGCCCGTTTGCCATTTTAATTTTGACTGTTATTGGGGTGATCATGTCGGCCCGGAAAAGCCGTCGGGGTGTAGGCTGGCAGGTTGCTTTAGGCTTCTTTCTGGCTTTTACGTATCTATTGTTTTTCATGCTCGCCAAAGGGATTGCCGAATCCGGAAATTTAAATCCTGTTCTGGCCGTATGGTTACCAAACCTTATTTTTACGCTCATAGGTGTATTTTTGTACAATACAATTCCCAGGTAAAGTTTGTGAAGATAGAGTAAGCTGCTTTTCCCATTCATCTTCACCCAGTAGCCCATGTCGCAAAAGCCCACATACTCGGATTATTTCCAGCTTCATTTCATCGTCCTTATCTGGGGGTTCACGGCAATTCTGGGAAAACTACTGGAACCCCTCGACTCATCTGCGGTCGTATTATTCAGAACGACGCTTGCCGTTTTAGGAATAGGAGTTGTTCTGAAAGTCCGCCAACAATCGATACAGGTATCGCCATCTGACCGCTGGCGACTGATAGCCACTGGCGGACTTATTGGTCTGCACTGGGTACTTTTTTTTGCCGCTGCCCGTCTGGCGAATGTTTCAGTGTGTCTGGCCGGTATGGCGACTAGCTCATTATGGGCCAGTTTGTTGGAACCATTAATTTTAAAACGGAAAGTAGAACTGATTGAGGTTATTCTGGGAGGGGTCGTGATGGCCGGTTTGTACCTGATTTTTCAATTCGAATTCGATAAAGTAGCAGGTCTGATTGTTGCTATGCTAGCCGCAATGCTCTCTTCTCTTTTTACGATTATAAACAGTCGATTTACACAACGTTACGAAGCTTTAGTCATTTCCTTTTACGAGATGGCAGGCGCTTCTGTTGGTGCACTGGCGCTCTGGTTCGCATCACGTATGCTGACGCCCTATGACGCTACGTCGATGATTCAATACGTACCCACTACACCCCTGCAATGGCTCTGGCTAATCATCCTGTCAATGGTATGCACCGTTTATGCTTATACGATCGGAGTGGGCCTTTTACGAAAATTTTCACCCTATATGGCTGTCTTAACCGTAAATTTGGAGCCGGTATACGGAATTTTACTTGCTGTGCTGATTTTTGGTAACACCGAGCGTATGACAATCGGGTTCTATTTAGGTACACTTGTTATTTTAGCTGCGGTAGTTGCTTATCCGCTTTGGAAAAATCGACCAGGTAAAACTAAAACCCAACTACCAACCCCGCTTTAATTGCACTTTCATGAGCATTTCTTCGCCATTAGCGCGTTCTGTTACGTTTCTGTTTCTTGTCTTATCAGTGGCAGCGGCCTTGCCGTTGGTAGCCTTATCGTTTTACAATCACCCATCGCCTACCGACGACTACTGTTTCGCCAATACGTCTATTCACTATGGATTCTGGCAATCGCAGCAGATTTATTATAATGGATGGAGTGGCCGATTCTTCCATAATTTCCTTGTTCATGGTAGCCCGCTCATTTTTGGCTGGTATGAGGGGTATAAAATTTACCCCATTGTATTACTAGTCCTTTTGATGCTGGCATTTTATGCCTTCAGTAGCCAATGGCTCCATGATTCATTTGACCGTACGACTAAAGTTGGTCTGGCTGCCGCTTTATTTGTTAGCTTCATTACAACCTTAGCCAGTGTGCCGGAATATATGTACTGGTACGCAGGTATGGCCTGTTACAGTCTTTCCACTGTCTTCCTGTTATTTCTGCTCGCGACGTTACTAATCCACCAACGCCGTGGGTTCAGCTGGCAGTCGGGCTATTTGTTGCTGGAGAGCTTCTTTCTGGTCTGCATCATAGGGTCGAGTGAAACGGGTATGGTGATGGCCATGTCGGTACTGGCTATGATTGCCTTCGGAGAGTTCCTGCTACGTCGTAAACTTTCTTTTACCATACTCATCCTGTTACTGGTAGGAGCTATTAGCTCTTACTATCTAGTCACAGCGCCAGGCAATGCGATTCGAATGAGTGGCAACCCTAACAGTGCCAATATTCCCCTAACGGTTCTTTCGTCGTTACGTTTCTCGTTCGGCTACTTCACCCGCCAGTTGTTTAGTACGCCTTTGCTGCCGTTGTCGTTATTGTATATCCCAATTGCTTATCAGCTTACGGCTAAACGGCCGCTCCCAGCCTATTTACGTATTCACCCGCTATTAGGAATTGCCCACGGCTTAGCGACAGTCTTTACGTTAATCTCGCTCCACTTCTACGGAGTCGGCGTAGCACCTGCTTTTCGGCTTATCAATATTATCAATCTGGTATTCTGGCTTAGTTGGGGGTACAATTTAACCTTGCTCGTCATTGCTTTCCGGACACGCTTAAATCCCGCATTTTGGACTAAATATGCCCTTCCAATTGTAGCTGTTTCGCTGTTTTTGACAGGCTTATCGGCCGCGTTCGGCCCCGAAATTTCCCTCACGTACGGCGATTGGTTAAGCGGCCGTGCAAAACAATACGACATGGCAATGCAGGATCGCTATAAACTAATGGCTCAGTCGGGAGACGCTTCGGTACTGGTAGCCCCCCTACCGGTCTATCCAGCATCGATGTTTATCGAAGACATAAAAAACAATCCGCAGCATCTATGGAACCGTTGCTGGGCCGATTATTACCATAAAAAAGCCATTGTTTTGAAAGATTCTCTGTAGTTAAATAGAAATTCGCCTTTTTAGCGCATTGGTCAGTTGAAGCCAAAGACGGTAACGCCACTTAATCAATAAACTTTTCTACCTTCGTTAACTAATCCTCCACAACTAACCTCCTCCTAATTATGAACCTAATCAGCGATTAGTAGTTTTGAGTTTATGTCTTCAGTTTGTATTATAGTGCCTTGCTACAACGAAGCAGGCAGATTACCCGTAGATGCTTTTCTTTCTTATATCCAACAAATTCCTGATGTAAATTTCTGTTTTGTCAACGATGGAAGTACTGACAAAACTAACTTTATACTGGAGGACATGCGCAATCAATTCCCCGATCGAATTGATGTCCAGACACTTCCGTCTAATAAAGGAAAAGCAAGCGCCGTACAGTCTGGCATGTTAGTATCCGTATCTAAATCATTTGATTATATCGGTTTTTTCGACGCCGATTTAGCTACTCCGCTAAACGCCATTAAGGATTTGACGCGCACGCTCGACAACAATCCAGCACTAGACCTGGTGATGGGTTCCCGAATCAAACATCTAGGTATGGACATTCGGAGGAATCCCTTACGACATTATGTTGGTCGAATTATAGCTACTGTAATCAGCAACATTCTCAAGTTGCCGGTTTATGATACCCAATGTGGCGCCAAAGTATTTCGCTCTGGTGTCGTGGGCCACCTGTTTCGGGATCCTTTTGTTAGCCCCTGGCTCTTCGATGTGGAAATTCTGGCAAGACTTATTCAATACAGAGGTCGTCCAAACGTGCTGAGTCATGTTGTTGAACAACCCCTTAAGCAATGGATTGAGCAAAGCGACTCCCGTATCAGTTCTGATTACATTTCTAAAATTTGGTACGAACTGTATCGAATTCAACGCACTTATAGACACGTATGACTTATTTGTACCGACTACTGGCATCATCATCTCTGACAAAATTTTTATTGCTGCTGCCTATTGCCGGTTTCTTCATTTATTTTTTTACCCTGCGTTATAATATTCCGTGGTTCGACGACTACGAGAATATTCCCTATTTCCTGAATCGATTTTTACAGGCACCATCATTCAGCGAAAAGATGGCCGCCCTGTTTCGACCCAACAATGAACACCGTGTTGTCTACGCCAGACTCGTGGTTCTTGTTCAGTACTTTCTGACAGGAGGAATCAACTTTGGGAACTTAATGCTGTGGGGCAATGCGGGGCTGGTTCTAATGATTTGCCTGCTTTATTTTGCGTTATCCAAGCGGGAAAATAATTCGCAAAATGCACGGATCGGTCTGCTGGCAGCTCCCCTTCTGTTGTTTACGGCGCAAACGTACATCATGACGTTTACGGCCATATTTTCGCTCCAGTACCTGACAATCATCACCCTGGTGATGCTTACTCTTTTTGTGCTGGCAACCAACCGTCCACTTATGCTTGCCTTAGCCCTTGCCTTAGGGTTACTTAGCACCTTTAGTATGGGTAACGGCTTGCTGCTATGGCCGTCAGGCGCTGCCATGCTTCTGATTCAGCGACGATGGAGCGCTCTGGGCATATGGATTGTGGTAGGCGCTTTAGGGGGTTATCTATACTTCCTGGGCTATCCAGTACAGCAGGGTAATGCCCAGGGTTTCAGCTATATTCTTCAACATCCTTTTCAAACAATAGCTGGCTTTCTAATTTTTGCGGGTAGCCCTTTCGACCTGTTCCCTACTCTTCCCGAAAAACACCGGTACTATTTACCTTTTCTGGCAGGGTTGATTTTAGTAACCGGTCTCGGTTACTGGTTTTTCAAGATTCTATTTCGTTCCAGAAAAAATACATTGTTTTTCGAAACGTTTGTTTTTGGCTGTCTTCTGTTCCTGCTGGTCAACATTGGACTCATTGCTTTTTTCCGGATACGCTTCTACTTCGGTATGGTTATTCATATACCGTACCGAATTTATGCCCTGGCACTCTGGGCGGTTGCCAGTCTGGTACTTTTCGATCAATTATCGACCAGGTTGCGGCCCAAAATCTGGCCAGCCGTATGGTTATTGTTTGTTCTGGTTAACGTAATTAGCTATTATACATACGTACCAGAGGCTATCGAACGAAGAAAACACATGCAGGGCCAAGTCTTCAACCAGCGGGAAAGCCATATCGGTCTTGGTGGTACCCGCAACTCAAACCTAGGCGATTACATTGATTCTCTCACCATGCTAATGGCCAAAAAGGATTGGTATCACCTACCCGATCCAGCCATTACGCCCGACGAACATAAAGTAAAAGCGCCCGTCAGTACGACCACAGCAACCACAACGTTAGCTATAAGACGGCAGGGCGACTACATTATTGCGACGAGTAACGAACCAGATTATAAGGTTGGTTTGAATACCGCTACGTATCTGATTATGAAATCGGACAGTCTGGTTTATTTGCTGTTTGCAGCGCCCAAACGTCCCCTTACAATTAACCCATGGCGCATAGAACCCGGCTTTTCGACCCCTATGCCTATTTATATCATGCAGACTGGTCGTTATCGATTAGGGCTACTCCGAACGTACCCCGATCATACTGATATTCAGTTTGGTAATCAATGGGTTGATGTGCCATGATGAGATTCATTAGCAAACGCGATGTGCTATACGCTAAGTCGTCCGGTCGTTTTTTAGGATAATACCCTATTTTTGCCGCTCAAACCTCCCATTACGTTGGCTAATACACCCCATTCACTACCTGATCGGATAAACGTTGTCATTCCACTTTTTAATGATTGGCTGGCTGTTGGCCTGCTGTTAGAGCGAATTCAATCTGTGGTTGACGAACCTATACGTAGTCGTCTTGCTTTTTTGATTGTCGACGATTGCTCCGCTATCAATTACGAAACGTTGCCGACGGGCATTGGTCAATCGCTGTCCATTCTTAGGCTTTACCGCAATGTTGGTCATCAGAAAGCGATTGCGCTCGGTCTGGCTTATCTAGCCGATCAGCCCGATCAGCATCCGACTATAGTTATGGATTCGGATGGCGAAGATCGGCCGGAAGATATCGGCAAGCTCGTACAACGTAGCGTCGAGCAACCGGGTCATGTCGTATTTGCTCATCGCTCTAAACGCCACGAAAGCCTGGTATTCCGTTCGTTTTATATAGTTTACAAATCCGTCTTTCGGCTACTTACCGGCAAAGTCATTACGTTCGGGAATTTCAGTCTGGTCCCAGCTACCCAGCTGCGAAAACTGGCGCATGTTTCTGAAATCTGGAATAATTATCCGGGAGGTGTTATTCGTTCCCGTTTGCCTTATACAGCCATTCCACTGGAACGAGGTCGTCGGCTGGCTGGCGAATCAAAAATGAACTTTGTTTCATTGGTTCTACATGGTCTGAGTGCCGTATCGGTGCTGATTGATACGACCGCTGTTCGGCTCGCGTTATTTTGCGTGTTGATGGTCGTTGTGTCGATTTTTGGTATTGGTATACTGATGTATTTGAAGTTCTTTACCAACACATCCATTCCTGGCTGGACCAGTTATTTAACAACGTCGTTCCTGATCGTCATTTTACAGGCGTTTCTTATTTCATTACTGCTGGTATTTATTGTGCTTTCTTACAGAATTCAGCCACAGTTTGTACCCGCCCGTCAGTTCAAGGATTTTATTGAACGCCTTGAAAAAGTATATTAAGCAGTGAGCTGATGCAGAGCTATTTTCGCCTTTGTATCAATTTACTGAACACAACAACTAAAAATCACAAACCATAAACTTCATTGGTTTATGCTTATTGTTTATATCAAAACAGCCGTTTCTGTTGCCCTGGGTCTCACCCTGCTGGGACTGTTATGGCAACGGTTAAGGGTAACAAAGCTGCTGCAGCAAACAGGAACCTGGGTTCTTGATGGCTGTTGGATCGTGCTACGTTTGCTTCCATTTATAGTAACGTATATTATTTTGGGCTATCAGCCGCAATCCGATGTCGCTACGTTCTATTACCCGATTGGGATGTCGGCGCTGGAAGGGGGCATTCCCTATCGTGATGTCTACAGCTGCTATTCTCCCCTGTTTGGTTACTGGCTGGCACCGTTTCTGAGTTTATGGAGCGATATGCGCATGGTTGTTTTGGCCATGATGATTGTTGAATGGCTAGCCGTCCGGTTAACGTTCCGCTACTATCAGACGCAGGAAACACTGGGCGAACGGCTATTTAGGGGAGTGTTCTATTATTTCCTGCCGCTGCCTTTCGTGATGTGCGTCTTTAGTGGGCAGGAGGACGTTATTTTATGGTTATTTGCGCTACTGGCTCTTCCACTTATGCCGTCCAGACCGTTTGCAGCGGGTTTAGTACTGGGCCTGGGTATGCTGGCGACCAAAGCCGTTTTTGTGCTTTTACTGATTCCTGTCTGGTTACTAACCTTGTCCAATAGACAGGCCGCCATTCGATTTACAGCGGGGTTGGCAATTATCGGACTGCCAGTTGCACTCTTTATTTTCTGGAAAGCGGGGCCACTCTTTATTGAGCAGCAGTCGCACGAAGGAGATTGGCTAAAGGCTCCCAACTGGCGCTCCTTGTTGAACCCCATCTTGAGTGATGGGCTACGAGCCGCTTCCGGCATCTGGAAATGGGGAGGTCTTATTGTTACGTTATTTGTTATGCTGGCTGGTGTATGGCGCATCCGGGTCAAGCATGCGAACTGGCAGTATAAAGATTACATTCCCTTTATCTATATACTCACCTACAGCATCATGAGTGTCGTTCAGCAAAATGCGATTAGCAACTATGCTTATCTGTTTATGCTACCGCTGATCTTCACGCTGACTGATTTCCGGCGCGTCTGGTACAGCGTTGGCCTGGTAGGCTTCAACATTCTGGCAGCCATTCACCCTTCATTGTGGTGGCGTCTTGGCCAGCCTTATTACGATCGGTTGTCGGCGTTTGGCGATCCAAAAGCTGCGCTGGAGTATCTGATCGAAATTTTAATTGTAATCGGTTTTATCTACTACGCCATTCAGGCCATGAACGCGCTCCGCAAATCCAAACGGATTTCGATGGCTAAGCCCTATGCTGTTTAACTCTCTACAGTTTTTACTATTCTTCATTGTTGTCACCCTTGCCTACTTCGGGTTGAAATGGCGGGGGCGCTGGATACTGTTGTTGCTAGCCAGTTGCTACTTCTACATGGTATTCAAGCCTGCCTACATTCTCATCCTGCTGTTAACAATCGTCATTGATTACGTAGCAGGTATCTGGATTGAGAAATCGAGCGGCTCCACTCGACGATGGCTGCTGATTATATCCTTAGTAACGAATGTAGGTATACTGGCCTTTTTCAAATATCTGGGCTTCTTTACAGAGAACCTTTCCTGGTTTTTTGAGGCTATCAATATGCCGAGTGTGGCCGATCAGGTTTTCAATATCGGGAATCGACTGTTCATTAAAGTACTTCATTTTTTCGGCGAATACGGCGTTACGTCTTTTCGGGAAAATATGAGCATACTGCCCGTTGGCCTTTCATTCCACACGTTTCAGGCCATGAGTTATACCATTGAGGTATACCGTGGCAATCAGAAAGCCGAGCGTCATTTCGGTATTTATGCCCTGTATGTCATGTTCTATCCGCAGCTCGTTGCGGGTCCTATCGAGCGCCCTCAGAACGTATTGTGGCAGTTTCACAAGCGATTTCCTTATGATGCCGAGAATGTAAAGGCAGGTCTGATGCAGATGGCGTTCGGTTTTTTCAAAAAAGTTGTCATTGCCGACCGGCTGGCTATGCTGGTTGATTTTGCCTACGATAACCCATCTTCGCACAATGGCCTGACACTTTTGGCCGGAACTTTTTTCTATACGATTCAGATTTATTGCGACTTTTCGGGCTATTCAGATATTGCCATTGGTTCAGCCCGTGTCATGGGTTTTACGCTCATGGAAAACTTCCGGACGCCCTACATTGCGCAGTCTATTTCTGAGTTCTGGCGACGCTGGCATATCTCGCTGTCCACCTGGTTCCGGGATTATCTCTACATTCCACTGGGCGGTAACCGTAAGGGCGAGTTCCGGCAGTACGTCAACATGCTGATCGTTTTTCTGGCAAGTGGTCTGTGGCACGGGCCAAACTGGACGTATGTAATCTGGGGAGGATTAAATGGGTTTTATCAGGTTCTGGCCGTTCTGCGCGATAAATTACTGGCCCGACTTGGGTTTTCGTCTACTCCTCCGCGTATGGTAACCTCGCCCGCCAGCGAACAACAGGCCAATCGCTCGCCTATTCGGGTGGTCGTTAACGTACTGATCACGTTTGTGCTCATTATGCTGACCTGGGTTTTCTTCCGGGCCAGAAGTGTACACGACGCCTTTGTGATACTCCAGCGTATTGCTACGTTGTCGCCCAGCGACACGATTGATAGTCCAATGAACACAACCGAAATGTGGTTTAGCCTCTTTCTGATCGTGTTCCTGCTGGTGAAAGAGTACTTCTATTTGTACATACCGACCCGTAACACCAAGGTATTCGCTGTCTTGTTTGTACTCATTACGTTCGTTACGTATCTGTTTGGCGTCTTCTCGTCAAACCAGTTTATTTATTTTCAGTTCTGATAACCTACGTAGCATTACAACCCAAAGCCCTGAAATAGACTCTTCTGCTCATAACCGAATGGATTATGCGCAGTTTACTATCCTTATTAACGTTTATTTTAACGACTGGCTGCCAGTTCATTAAACCAAAAGAAGAACCAGCCGTTCTCTATCACCCAGAAATTAGTACTATGTGCTCTTGCTGTGGTGGTTGGGTAGTCCGGGTTGGTTCAACCAACTACCGAACTCATTCAGACATACCCGATACGTATTCCAAAGTGGATAGTACAAATGTGCTAATACGTTACCAGAAAGATGATAGCCCTTGCGGAAAAGCCATGTCTGATCTAATAACCTTGCGTTCACTTCGCAAGCGATAAACCGATCAGGGCATTGGCCATTTCAATACATATATTTCTGCTAGTACACTATAAAAGCCGCTCACCAGAGGCAAGCGGCTTTCTGCATTAACTATGTTTTGTTTTTTATACCAGGCCTTTCTTCATCGCTTTGACGGCATAATCTACAGCCCGCGCGCTGAATGCCATGTAAGTTAGCGATGGGTTCTGCGTTGATGTCGATGTCATACTGGCACCATCAGTTACGAAGACATTCTTCACGGCGTGCATCTGGTTCCATTTGTTCAGCATCGATGTCTTCGGGTCTTTACCCATCCGAACGCCACCCATTTCGTGAATATCCAGACCCGGATTCCGGTGATCATCGCGAAGACGAATGTTCTTGAATCCGGCGGCCGTAAACATCTCGGTCATTTGCTCCTGGTAATCCTTCACCATCTTATCGTCATTATCATCATAATCGATCGAAATTTTTAGTTGCGGAATACCGAACGGATCTTTCAGACTCTTGTCGAGTGCTACGTAGTTACTTTCTTTAGGAATGGTTTCGCCCATCATGTGCGATCCTACACTCCAGCCGCCTAGTTCAGGATTGAGCAGACTATGCTTCAAATCAGCCCCAAGCCCACTTTGATTAGACCGCGAAATACGATTGGCGGAGAATCCCGCTGCGTACCCTCTCAGAAAATCCGTTTCCTGTTTATATACATTCCGAAAGCGGGGAATATACGGGCCATTGGGTCGGCGGCCATCCGTTGTTGACTCCAGATTTCCGTCGTATTCGGCCGAAATACCAGCCCGATAATTATGAAAGGCTACGTATTTACCCAGAACACCACTGTCGTTTCCTAATCCGTTCGGAAAACGATTCGACGTTGAGTTCAGCAAAATCAGGTTAGAGTTCAGTGCGGCTGCATTCAGGAAGATGACACGAGCATAAAACTCCTGCATCTGCTTTGTGTTCGCATCAATGATCCGAACCCCGGTCGCCCGGCCTTTCTGTTCGTCATAGATGATCGAATGCACCACCGAATTCGGACGTAACGTCATTTTGCCGGTTTTAGCCGCCCACGGAATGGTTGATGAATTACTGCTGAAATAACCCCCAAATGGACATCCGCGCTCGCAAATCGTACGATGCTGGCACTGCGCTCGTCCCTGCTGCAAATGAATCGGCTGCGGCTTCGTAATATGGGCCGCCCGACCCATAATGACGTGTCGATCTTTATACCGACCGGCAATTGATTTTTGAAAATGTTTTTCAACGCAGTTCCATTCGTGGGGCGGCAGAAACTCGCCGTCGGGCAGTGTATCCAGACCGTCCTTGTTTCCGGTAATTCCCGCAAAGCGTTCCACGTAGCTATACCAGGGAGCCAGATCAGCGTAACGGATTGGCCAGTCAACGGCAAACCCATCGCGGGCGGGCCCCTGAAAGTCAAAGTCGCTCCAGCGCTGTGTCTGACGAGCCCACATCAATGATTTTCCACCAACCTGATAACCCCGAATCCAGTCGAATGGCTTCTCCTGTATGTAAGGATGCTCGGCATCTTTTACGAAAAACTGCTGCGTACCTTCATAGAAGGCGTAACATTTACTGATAATAGGATTGGCATCCTTTACTTCTTTGGTGAGCTGTCCCCGGTGTTCAAACTCCCAGGGCTGCATCATAGTTGTTGGGTAATCGGTTACGTGCCGAACATCCCGACCACGTTCCAAAACGAGCGTCCGGAGTCCTTTACCCGTTAATTCTTTCGCGGCCCATCCCCCACTGATTCCCGATCCAATTACAATCGCATCGTAGGTATTCTGTGCTTTGGCGTCAATAGTCAAATTTGCCATAATTATGGTTCACTGTTCTTGGTTTAAGTCCCAACGTCTTCTTCAACAGACGTATCAAATTGCAGGAGCTATCAACCAAGAACGATAGGTTTTACTTCGTTTGAGAAACTGCTTTGGTTGGTACCGGCACACAACCATAATAATGACCCGGAATCATCTGGTAATGCGTCAGGTTGGTCATTACGTATTCCGAATTCATGTAGCCCCGAACAGTCAGCCCTTTTACCAGTGAGTAGAATTCCTTCTGGGCCGCGTCGTCGGATTTCGACAACTGCGTAAGCAAGGCCATACGTTGGGCTGAATCGGCCTGGGCAAAGGGTTTACCAAAGCTTTTCTGAGCCTGTTCTTCCACCAGTGTCAATCCATTTCGGACGTTATTCTGCGTGGCGCTATCGTAGCAATCGGCCACAACCTTCTGAATAAATTGATGCACATTCAGGGCTTTTGCACCAGGCGTATCAGTAGCAGGAATAATGGTCTCGGCTATGTCTCCGAGCAAATCGCCCTGGCCGGACGAGAGAAAGTTAGGGGTATGCTTAACCGTTTCAGCGGTCCAGTTAGTAGCCCAGGCTGGCAGGTTTATAAGAGCACCAGCGGCCACTGCCATTGATTTAAGCGCACTACGTCGTTCCACAGCAGGATATGATCAGTTTACTATACCAAAGATACTAAACCAATAAAACTAATCAGGCATATTCCATCCCGAAACCTCTTCTGAACAACAGAATTAGTGTTTTCCCTAAGATAGCATCCGTCCTTTTCAGGGCTCGACTCTATTACACTTCCTTTATAAATAGAAAATTCCCCACTCTCCTTGTTTGAGAAGTGGGGAGTCATTTTGCTTGCGACAGCTAATTACGTCGGGTGTATGCAACGCCCATATTATTGGAGCGATAAGCCGATTCTGTGCCGAGAAAGTCCAGCGTCACGGACGGCTGATAAGTAAATTCGTCACCCCACGCATCGCATACGAGCAGTTGCTCACCGGTTGGTTTATACGTAGCCGTGATGGCATATCGGCCCATCGGTACGTCTTTCAGGAACGTATCGTAGCGTTTTTTCGACCGAAGTTTCAGCACCTTACCCGTCGACCCATCGATCAGTGGCCCAACGGGCGTTAAGGTGAATTCAATATTTTCGTTATCGTTAAAATCAGTAACGTTCGGGTCGCGAAACATCTCAATGGTGCCTCCGTAATACAGATCCAGACTTAAATCAGGAATGTGGCCCGTTAACTTCCACTGGAAATTCCTGACCGGTTTTTCTGTACTTGTGAATGATTCTTCGTTTTCAGGATCGAGGGCAATTTTGTACACCCGATTATTGTATTGCCTGAGAATATACCCTTTTGCCACCCATTGCCCAGCCAGATTGATCATCTGCATTTTATACGAACCATCGGCTGCGGTTTTCACTTCAGGACCATTCCCGGTTAGTACAGTGTGGTCAATATAAACGGTAGCTTTGGGTAGAGGTTGTCCCTGCGGGTCCACTACTTTACCGACCAGATAACCGTCTGTCCCTGAGGAGCCAGGCTTATCAGGATCGACAGATGGATTGTTGCAGGCCGTAATGGCCAATAAACTGCCGACCAGGCAGACCATAGTGAACGTACGTAGTGAATGGATCATGTGTCCTGTTAGTTGTTGTTTAACAGAACAAAATTGAGGTCATGAGCAGAACTATTCCACGACGATACGAGTAGAATGCGATAAACGATGGATAAGCTGAAGAAAACTTAGCACGTATTGGGTATTTTATTGTGCTTTAACACCTATTGCCCCCCAGCCACGGTTTTTCCGTCTCCCTGTAGCACTTTCGTCAACTCAGCCCCATTCCACACCAGTTTCGCTACGTTACCCTGTGTATTTAGCTCAAAACTAATCGGGTCGCGACCATTCCAGAATTGGTCGTAAACCATTTGAAACGTATCGAAATGCCAATGATCGAGTCTTCCAGTCAATAAATTGTTCAGAGCAACATGAAGCTTTCCCGCCTGTATAGTAACCTCAGCCTTGCCATACAAGGGGCTACTGTAACTACCAACATAATTGGTCAGTGCCAGTGATGGTTTGGTGTTCAGGACGCGCAGACTGTCCTGTTTTTGTTCGGCAAGCTTGGTTTTCTGCCTCAAGTCTCCATACAGTTGCCGGAGCTCTTTGCTCCAGTCGCGGGGCGAACCCAGGCCAAACTCATCGAAAGCCCGGTACATGATCGCATGGCGAATTTCTACATGATCCAGATTCCCCTGAACATAGACCGCTACTTTCTGATCCGGCAATTGCCCGTGAATGGCCACCATGCCTGTCAGACTACCCGTATGAAAATTAACACGATGCCCTCTGTAATCGTGTTGAAACCAGCCCAGACCGTATGTTTTCCAGGACGGCTTAGTGAGTCGCTGCGTCGGATAAAATTGGCTATCCGTTACGAGTGTTTGTGGTTTGAACAACTCGGCCCAGGTGGCGGGTTTGAGTAGCGCTTTCCCGGCAAATCGACCACTATCCAGCATACACTGCATCCAGGCGGCTACGTCGTCGGGGCACGTCCATACCGAACCAGCTGGCCCAACAGCATCAACCAGCCCTTCTTCCGTCCGGCTGTCAACCAATCGGATGGTGTCTTTTATGTCAATATGTGGCTTCGCCCGGTTTTCATCCGCTACGTCCTTAAACATCGCCTTTGTGCGGGTCATGTTGAGTGGTTCAAAAATACGTTTACGAATAAACACCTCCCAGGGCATTCCACTCACCTTTTCAATCACTTTTCCGGCAGCCAGATACATGATGTTCTGATAAATAAAACTTGACCGGAACGAGTAGGAAGGCTTTACCAATCGAACCCGGCGTAGAATTTCGTCGGAAGGAATCTGCATGGCTGCCCACAGATAGTCCGCATTACCGACGCCCGTGTTATGGATGAGCAAATCCCGAACCCGCACTTCGCGGGTAACCGCTGGATCGTAGAATTGAAAATCGGGCAGAATATCAATAACGGCATCATCCCACCGCAGTTTTCCTTCGTCAACGAGCATCCCCAAACAAGCCGCCGTCATCGCCTTGGTGGTCGACGCCATCGCAAAAAGTGTTTGCGTATTAACGGCATCCGGTTTACCAAGCACCCGCACTCCATATCCCTTTTTAAACACAACCCGCCCCTCTTTAACCACCGTAACGGTTAGGCCCGGCACGTTCCAGTCCTGGACGGCCTGCTGGACATACGTATCAAATTGAGTTGTTGGTGCGGTAGCCGTTTTCTTCGACTGGGCGGATAGTTTCTCACCGGCAAAAACCGTAAAAGCCAGTAATAAAAGGAAGGATACGTGTTTCATGACAGGTTGCTTTATATTGACAAGGTACGGATTTATCGTGGACAGCATTTATGGTCTGAAGCAGATTTCCGCCCAGTTACTCTGTAAATCCTGCTGGATAATGCAGCATATCGGCCATGACCTACGTACATTTGTTTTGACCCAATAATCAACGTATAACGAAACAATGATTTACCTGAATTTCAGACGGATATTCGTACAGTCGCTATGTACGGCGACCTTACTGGCACTGCTATTCGCTACGTTTAGCCATGCTCAACCAAACAGTCGTAAGACAGCCAACGCCATATCTGCCATTAAAGAGAGTGACATTAAACGGGATCTGTTTGCTTTGGCGGGCGACCATTTTCGAGGCCGTGAAGGGGGCTCACTGGATGAGTTAAAAGCGTCTGTTTGGATTGCCGATCAATTGCGGGCCATGGGCTTACAACCCGCTGGCGACGACGGCACTTTTTTCCAGTTCTTTCATATTCAGCGTACCCGCATCACTGAAACCAGCCGCCTGCAGATTGGAACGCATCAGCTAACCCACGGTCAGGATGCCTTTCTGCTGGCACCAGCCATTGCCTCGGTGGATGCTCCCCTAGTCTTTGTTGGCAAAGGAACGCCCGAAGAGCTGGCCAAGGTAGATATAAAAGGGAAAGCAGTAGCCCTGGAGTTTTCGGGCACTGCTCCGGTCGAACTGAGTTATCGTCGGTTTTTATTCGGTACGATGGCTCGCCGGGCTGCCGAACTGGTCAAAGCGGGTGCTCTGGCCGTGATCTGGATATCGAACGCCGACGCTCAGTTTTATTTTGACCGCTGGACCACCAGCCTCGAACGTGGTCGATACGATCTCCCCGGCGGACCTAATACGCGAATTTTCTCGCAAGCGCCTACAGTATGGCTCCCAGCCAGCGCCCTCGACTGGATAAAACAACCAGGTCAGCAGTTTACCAACGTAGTGAATGTAGAAAGCTTCAATTATCCGTCGGTTAATATCGTAGCGAAAGTGCCCGGTACTGATCCAAAACTCAAAGATGAATACGTACTGTTCAGTACGCATCAGGATCACGACGGAGTTCGTCGCGCAGTAGCCGGAGACTCGATCTGGAATGGAGCCGACGATAATGCCAGTGGCTGTGTGGCCACAATGGCGATCGGGCGGGCTTTTGCTAAACAACCCGGTAAACGATCGGCGCTCTTTGTTTTCCACGGAGCCGAAGAACGTGGATTGTTAGGCTCACGGTATTACGTAGAAAAGCCTACCGTGCCTAAAGGATCAATCGTTGCCGTATTGAATGCAGAAATGATTGGTCGAAATGCGCCCGATAGCGCCTGTATTTTGGGACAGCAGCCCCCCCATCGTAACTCAGCTGATCTGGTCAACGTAGCCCTGAGCGCTAACCAGTCTGAAGCGCATTTTAAACTGGATACACTGTGGGATAAACCCGAGCACCCCGAAGGCTGGTATTTCCGTTCGGATCACCTCCCCTACGCTCGGGCCAATATTCCGGCAATCGCTTTCACTACGTTGCTTCACCCAGATTATCACACGCCCAAAGACGAACCGGAACGTATTAACACCGATAAAGTTACGCGCATTGCCCGCTGGATTTATCTTACAGGGTGGGATGTAGCCAATCGACCGCAACGGGTTCGGGTTGACGAAGGGTTTAAATTAGAACGGTAGCTAAACAGTTGGGTTTATGATTGGCACTCACCTGGAGTTAATCCAACCATAAACCCAACTCTATTAAGTCCTATTTACGTTTACCGTCGGCCTCCGCCATGAAAACCTCCGCCCCCATGGAAGCCACCCCCAAAGCTCCCTCCCCGGAAACCACCTCCGCTGAAGGTACGGGCACCACCCCACGCCTGCGCATGATAGCCACCAGCGTTGGCATCCATATAACGGCCAGGAGTTGACACACGAGACGTGTTTGTCCAGCTTCCGGGACGGTTATATTGTCCGGCTCGGGTGAGCCAGTTGGCCCGGTTAGTGGGAAAACCAGCCGTTGGACCAAACGCCCGATGGGCTGCATTCATGAATCCGGCATTACCCGCCGTCCAATAACGATGTTCTCCCATGTTACGGACGTAGTAATTGTTGAAGCGGTTGTACAAGTGCGGATATCGAGGGTATCCAGCCTGAAAAAACCAGTTTGAGAAGGCCAGCGATGGCAATCCGAAGAGCACCATGTTCCCACCTAATCCGTAGTAGAAACCAGTACCATACCACCAGGCAGACGGATACCACAGTGGAGATGCGTACCAGTATGGATAACCAAACCAGAACGAATAAGGGTTCTGATAATAGTACGAGCTATTCACCCAGGCCGGATTAGGGTTTATCGTCGTATAGCCGTTAGCCTGCGCATACGCCTGACTAGCCTGCTGCAATTCCTGACGCGCCTGTGGATCGCTGTTCAGTTCTTTTTGGTAATCAGCCAATTCCTGCTGGTTCTGCACCGCCAGGCTATCGTGCAAAGCAGTCAGATCGTTGGTGACCTGATCTGGATTTTCCCGATAGGCATCTCCCAGTTGTTTGGTTTTATCCAGATGATCGGTCAGTTGACTCAACACATCTGGCATATCGAGCAACTGCCGAAACGCCTGCTGGGACGTAACGTCAAGGGACCCGATCAGATTATCGAATGTTTGCTGTGCCTGTTGGTTCAGATTGTCGACCTGAACCAGATCGTCGTGGTGGTGCCGATACAGCTTCCAGGCTGATGTCTGCAAATCGGCTGGCAGAGTTTTCGTCAAGTCTTTCACAGACGATTCAGTGGCTCCGGCTGGTAACGTAGCCAGCACATGCATTACGTCGGGATAACGGGCCAGATCGTAAAACCAGGCCTGTTTATTTTGGCCAAACGATTGAATCAGACTCGTAAACGCCTGCTGGGTCGATTCCCGTTGCTGAGCTAATTGATTCAGTACGTCCGGGTTTTCACTAACGATTAGTATTGACCGACGAACATCGTCGCGATACGGTGCAATGGCTGGTACGATGGTTTGATCCGTACGAATAACGGACTGAGAATTACTGTCGATGGACTGAGCAACGGAGGGTTGCCAGAGTGCTGTCAACAGTCCAAGAGCAAGTAGCAGCGATTTGGGGGATATTAATTGAGTGAACGCTTTCATGGCTCAGTGTATCTAAGGAGTTTATGTCTCCTCGTTGGACGATCTTGTTAGTTTTACAACGATCTAGCCCGATGCCACGAAAACCGGCGCCAGATTTAGCAGACATCGGGTTGGTTCATTGTCTATGCAAAAAACAGTTTGAGTCCTAAAAAAGTAATGAAATACAGGTTAATGTTTCGTTAAAAAGAAAAGGCCTTTTTAGCGTGAACAGCATAAGTTCACCCCTGAACTTATCCAATCAGATTACGGTGCTTTTAGGTCAAATAGTCTAACTTCGACCCTGGTTTTCAAAGGCAGTAACTTTGCCCGAATCACTCATTCAACAACACATATGCCACTTTCTCTTTCTAAACAGCTCACTCTGTTTCTCTCCGTTTTCGTTACGCTGTCAGCCTGCCATCGGCCAGCAGCGACCTCAACCACCTACTTCCCACCCAAAGGAGACAATTGGGCTCATATAGCGCCGGAAAAAGTAGGTATGGATGCTACGTTGCTCCAGGAAGCGGTAGCTTTCGCCAAAACCCAGGAAACGACGCAGATGACTCCCAATTTTTCAACGCAGGAAGAGATCTTTGGCAAACTGCTGGGGCCAATGCCAACCAGCCGGGCAGCCACTAACGGCATTGTACTACGGAATGGCTACATCGTAGCCGAATGGGGCGACACTAAACGCCCAGATCCTACCTACAGTGTTGCCAAAAGTGTGCTCTCGACCGTTACGGGCATTACGTTGGAGCGCGGCATGATTCCCGACATTCATGGGCCGGTACGTAACCTCATCCACGATGGCGGCTACGAATCAGACCAGAATAAGCCAATTACGTGGGAACAGCATTTGCAGCAAACAACCGAATGGGAAGGCTCACTCTGGGGTAAAAACAGCAACTTTATCGGCAAAGAAGCCTTTGGAAAAGGAGAACGTAAGCCTAGAGCCCTGCAAAAACCGGGTTCGTACTATGAATATAACGATGTACGTATCAACAGACTGGCATTGTCCTTGCTCCGGTTATGGAAGAAACCACTCCCCGACGTAGTGCGGGATGAAATTATGAACCCGATTGGTGCATCGAACACCTGGCAATACATTCCTTATCCAAACGCAGTAGCGGATGTCGATGGAAAACAAATGCCATCCGTTAGTGGTGGAACACGCTGGGGGGGCGGCCTCTGGATCAATACACGGGATGAAGCGCGTTTTGGTTATCTGTTCCTACGTCAGGGTCGTTGGGAGAACCGACAACTTGTTTCGCCAAACTGGGTTAAACAGGCCACAGCTCCCAGCCCTTTCGGCCCAGACTACGGCTACCTGTGGTGGTTGAATACGGGAACCAGCCAGACTGGCAAAAAAGCCTGGCCAGATGCACCATCAACTAGCTTTGCAGCCATTGGAGCCGGATCAAACACCATCTGGATCGACCCCGAACACGACATCGTGATTGTATGGCGCTGGCATAATGGAAGTCCTAACGAACTGATTAAACGCGTGCTGGCAGCAGTCAAAAAATAATGAGACGAAATCTTTTCCATGTGGCCAAAGAAAGAAATCAGTTGATAAATTCCTGAAAGACAAATAGTAATGTAAAAAATACATAAACAATTCGGCTTCTTATGACTTAATGATGGTATTGCACGTCTTAGTATTTTCTTCTATAATGGTGTAAACTTGGTCTGTCTAAACAAATTCTGAACCTACCGTACAACACAATGCCAAACGCAGAGCGCGAACGTATCTATGAACGAGCCGATAACAAAGGCTGGAAAAAATGGGGACCTTATCTCTCTGAACGAGCTTGGGGAACAGTCCGCGAGGATTATAGCCCCTATGGCGATGCCTGGAACTATGTAAACCATGATATGGCTCGCTCACGGGCCTATCGCTGGGGGGAAGAAGGCATTGGTGGCATCTCTGATAATAAAGGCCATATTTGCTTTGCACTGGGCTTCTGGAACCACAAAGACAATATTATCAAAGAACGGCTATTTGGCCTGTCGGGGCCGGAGGGGAATCATGGCGAGGATGTGAAGGAGTTGTATTACTATCTGGATAGTACGCCAACTCATTCCTACATGAAAATGCTGTACAAATATCCACAGCAGGAGTTCCCTTATAACCGACTCGTTATCGAAACATCGCGTCGGGGTCGGCAGGACCCGGAGTTTGAATTGCTCGACACCGGTATCTTTAACAATGATGACTATTTCGATATTTATATCGAGTACGCTAAGGCCGATCAGAACGACTGGCTAGTAAAAATTACGGTTCATAATCGGGGTGACAAACCAGCGCCAATTACCGTTCTTCCTACTATCTGGTTCCGTAATACGTGGTCCTGGGGCTACGAACAATACAATGCCCGACCCATGCTTAACGGTATCGGTAATCGGCAAATTGAAGTCAACCACAAACAGTTAGGCAAATACAAGCTCTACTGTGAAGATGCCGATGCATTGCTTTTCTGCGAAAATGAAACCAACACGGAGCGTCTGTACGGTCGGCCCAACTCAACCAAATACCCGAAGGATGCGATTAATAATTATATCGTTTCAGGCGGTAAAAAGACGTTTATCAATCCAAACCAGATCGGTACGAAAGCCTCGGCTCAATACGTACGTCAGGTAGCGGCTGGTAGTAGTATCAGCATCCGGCTTCGTTTTAGTGAACAGACGCATTTGACGCAGCCATTCGAGGATTTCGATACAATCTGGGAGAAGCGATTAAAAGAAGCCGATGCGTTTTTTGGTGATCTGCAAAAGAACGTAACAGACCCGGAATTGCTGGATATTCAGCGGCAGGCTTACGCCGGGATGCTCTGGAATAAGCAGTTTTATTATTACAACGTCAACGAATGGCTGAAAGGTGATCCTAAAATGCCGGTCCCTTTCCAGGGTAGAGTGTATGCACGTAATGAAGGATGGCGGCATATGTATACAGCCAACATTTTGTCGATGCCCGACAAATGGGAATATCCCTGGTTTGCGGCCTGGGATCTGGCTTTCCATACGTTAACCCTGGCCCGCCTTGACCCACACTTTGCTAAACGGCAACTGGCGGTTATTCTGCGGGAGTATTACATGCATCCAAACGGACAAATTCCCGCCTACGAATGGAATTTTGGCGACGTGAACCCTCCGGTGCATGCCTGGGCAACCTGGAAAGTTTACGAGATCGACCGCGACCTGAACGGTATTGGTGACGTGGCCTTTCTGGAGCGTGTTTTCCATAAACTGCTGTTGAATTTCACCTGGTGGGTCAACCGAAAAGATGTTGCTGGGAACAACATCTTTGGCGGAGGATTCCTTGGCCTGGATAATATTGGGGTCTTCGACCGGTCGCAACCTCTGCCGATGGGCGGACGTATTGAACAGGCCGACGGTACAGGATGGATGGCCATGTATACGCTCAATATGCTCCGAATTGCCTGCGAAATCTCACTCACCCGCCCTTCGTATCAGGACATGGCGAGTAAGTTTTTCGAGCACTTCCTGCACATAGCAGCGGCTATGAATAACCTGGGTAAGGACAATATCAGCCTGTGGGACGAGGTCGACCAGTTCTATTATGACGTACTGCATACGCCAGACCAGAACGCCCGACTACTCAAAATTCGCTCCATGGTTGGCCTTATCCCGCTTTTCGCGGTCGAAATTCTGGACGAAGAGCTATTGTCGAAACTACCTGATTTCAAACGTCGGGTAGAATGGGTGTTAACCAATCGGCCAGACCTGGCTTCGCTCATTTCGCGTTGGCACGAACCCGGCAAAGGCGAAACGCACCTGCTTAGTCTGCTACGTGGCCATCGGATGAAAATGATTATGAAGCGGATGTTCGACGAAACAGAGTTTCTGTCGGACTACGGTATCCGTGCCTTATCGAAATACCACGAGAAGAATCCATACCAGTTTGAGCTTAACAGCGAAATTTTCCAGGTACGCTACGTTCCGGCCGAATCAGAAATGAGCATGTTTGGCGGTAACTCCAACTGGCGGGGCCCAATCTGGTTTCCGGTAAACTTCCTGCTCATCGACTCACTCATCAAGTTTTACCACTATTATGGCGATGATTTCGAAGTCGAATACCCAACCAATTCAGGGCAGGTTATGAGCATAAAAGACGCAACGATGCTCGTAACCGAACGGCTGATCAATATTTTCCGGCGCGGGTCCGATGGTCGTATACCGGCGTATGGATTCGAAGAAAAGCTACAAAAAGATCCCAATTTCCAGGGATTGTATCTGTTCTATGAGTATTTCCACGGCGATAACGGCGCTGGGCTGGGTGCCAATCACCAAACCGGCTGGACTGGCCTCGTGGCCGATCTGATCGAGTATTGGTATAAGTATCAATCTGAAAGCGTATCCATTACAAACGCCGAAAAAAATAAGTAGCAACGAACTGAAGTCCGTACGTAATCTTCCTCGTACGGACTTCAGCTTTTACCAATTTGCCTCCAGTCTGTCCATGTCTCCTATCACGACGGCACGGTTAACCCTCTTGCCTATTGACCTGTATACCTACGAAGCACTTTTTGCCGGTTCCAGCGATCTGGCGGCCCATTTATCGATACAGGTTCCGGAAATTTTGAGCGAATTTGGTATGGATATATTTCGATATACCCATGGCGTACTGGCCGATGATGCCAGCGAAGGCCCCTGGTGGCTTTACTTATTCATACACCGCGCCGAGAAGGTACTTGTTGGAGTTGGGGGTTATAAGGGCAAGCCCGATCAATCGGGTATGGTCGAGATTGGGTATGAGGTTTACCCCGGCTATCGGAATCAGGGACTAGCAACCGAAACGGCACAGGGGCTGATTGATAACGCGTTTAAGCATCCAGACGTAAAGATCGTTCAAGCCCACACACTGGCCGAAATGAACCCTTCGGTGCGTGTTCTCGAGAAATGCGGCATGCGATTTAATGATGCGTTCGACGACCCCAACGAAGGTCCCGTCTGGCAATGGAAAGTAGTACGTCCAAAACAGTAATCTACTCTCAGCGCGCTCTTTCTCAAAACCATTTGCCAGTTCCAATGCGGTTTTGCTAAACTTGCCGTATTTTTGCGGATTCATTGACTATGAGCGCAAGCATCCGCGATATTACGTATCTACTTCGTCAAGGCCATCTGATAGCCCTTGCTGACGAAACTGGCTGGTCGATTGTATGCGACCCAATTAACGATTCTGCCGTTACAGAACTGCTACCATTCACAGCTTCTTTGCCTGCCTACCAGCGGCCAACGGTAATTATTCAAAATACTGATCAACTGATTCTCTACGTAGCGAAAGTACCGGAGATTGCCTATGACCTGGTCGAATTTGCCGAAAATCCGCTTACGGTTGTGTATGAGCAAGGCAAGAATGTATCCCCAATGCTCTATGCATCGGAGGAGGCCGCAGCAAAAACTAGAGAAATAGCCGTTCGGCGATCGTTAAATACAGATATCCAGCGATTAATTGGTGGTTTTGGCCGTGGTTTACTCAGCATACCGTTCGAATCTCTACAGCTTCCACCAGCCGCCGACGGGGTGGTAAAAGAACGGTTTGGTCTCTTACCAGCTATGCCCCGTCGATCTCGAATTATGCAGCTGGGAACCGGCGGTGAGGTACATTTTATCAGAAAATAGGAATGATTATTCCCGTTACGAATAGTCATTTATCAGAACAATGAATTTTAGCGACACTCTTACTAAAAATCCAATCTTTCCGCTCATCGCCCGCGAAGCAGAACAACTAGGCGTACAGGCGTATGTGATTGGCGGCTTTGTACGGGATTTATTATTAAAGCGCCCATCAAAAGATATTGATATCGTCTGTATTGGAAGTGGCATCACCCTGGCAGAAGCCGTAGGCAAAACGTTACGAACGAAAGTATCTGTGTTCCCTAATTTCGGAACGGCTATGCTACGTACCAGTCAGGATAATGGCGACGAATGGGAGGTTGAATTCGTAGGTGCCCGCAAAGAATCGTACCGTAGCGATTCCCGAAAACCGATTGTTGAAGATGGCTCACTGGAAGACGACCAGAATCGCCGGGATTTCACGATCAACGCCATGGGAATCAGCCTAAACACACAAAACGGCTTTGGTGAGCTTATTGATCCATTTGATGGGCTAAAGGACATTAAACGAAAGATTATTCGTACCCCCCTCGACCCGGATATTACGTTTTCGGACGATCCGTTACGTATGATGCGGGCCATCCGCTTTGCGAGTCAGTTAACGTTCGATATTGAACCTGATACGTTCGATGCTATCATTCGCATGAGCGAACGTATCGACATTGTTTCACGCGAGCGCGTAACGGACGAATTGAATAAAATCATTTTATCGCCAACGCCATCGTACGGTTTCAAACTGCTCTATCATGCTGGCTTGCTGGATCGGATTTTTCCGGAACTGGTTGCGCTGAAAGGCGTTGAAACAATTGAGGGGAAAGGTCATAAAGACAATTTCTATCATACATTACAGGTTCTCGACAATATTGCCAATCGAACCGACCAATCGGAAGAGTTGCGTAAAAATGAACTATGGTTACGCTGGTCAGCACTATTACACGATATTGCGAAACCAGCCACCAAGCGTTTCGACCAAAAAGTAGGCTGGACGTTTCACGGTCACGAAGATATGGGGTCTCGCTGGGTACCTGGTATTTTCAGAACAATGAAATTGCCCCTGAATGAGCACATGCGTTTCGTACAGAAACTGGTTCGGCTGCACCTCCGCCCTATTGCCTTAACGAAAGAGCAGATTACTGATTCGGCGCTACGTCGATTACTAGTCGATGCCGGTGACGATCTTGACGGCTTAATGGCCCTGTGCCGGGCAGATATTACGTCGAAGAATTACGAGAAAGTACAGAAACATCTGCGCAATTTCGACCGGGTAGAAAGAAAACTTCATGATCTGGAAGAGCGCGACAAACTACGTAACTTCCAACCGGTTATTACTGGTGAGCTGATCATGGAAACATTTAACTTAATGCCATCTCGGGAAGTTGGGGAGCTAAAAACAGTTATCCGGGAAGCTATTCTCGACGGTATTGTTCCTAATAATCTGGAAGCAGCTTTTCCCTACCTGGTGGCAGAAGGAGCTAAACAAGGATTAACAGCCGTAAAGACACTGTCTGAACTGAGCCTGAATTCCCTATCACCTGAAGATGAAAAATCTATAAACTGAACAATGGAGAATCGAACTAATTTCCGACGTTTTTTTGGCGCATCGCTGACCATTCTGGGCGTAGTTGTCATACTATTTGCGCTTATAGCCTTTCTATCGAACAAGAAACCCGTATTGGGTCTTACCGTATCAAAAGCTGAAGCGGCAGCTCCATTCATTGTTGGTATGATATTCCTGGTCACCGGCGTTAATTTAGTACGCGAATCGTGAATGACCTGGGTTGTGCAATCTGGGAACAGGTTTTTTATACGACCTGCGCCCTATTGCATTCATCATTTTGACAGCTTTGCCGTTAAAAGCCAGGAATACGTATTGAGCGGTTGAGGCAAACCATCAGGCTGAATCTGAAGATACATTAAATGGAGATGTGTTGGGGAACGTGCTTTGTAAGCATTATAGCCAGATCGGCCCATCTCCGCAATTTTCTGCCCGGCCTGAACCCATTGTCCCGGTCTAACATCAACCTGGTTATTATGAGCATAATAAAACAGGCCGTTCAAAATAGGGTCATAAATCCAAATCCAGTTACCACCCCGGTACTCTGAGCCGGGGTGCCAATCCGTTTCGATCGCCAGCACCAGGCCACTACTCATGGCCAATATATCTACAGGCTGTCCAGTCTTGTCATCAATATTATCCTGATTGCGATCGACCACAAAAATATCCTGTGCCGGATGGCTTCCTCGCACGGCATAATCGAACAGGTCAAATCCATTTCCCCGATAGCCTTCGCCATGCGAACCACCGATAGCACTGGTCGTGTATCCCCGAATCGGAAATGAGAAGTATGTCCCTAAACGGCGTAAACTATCCCGTTGAGCGCTATCGCTAGGGATAGTTTCGGAGCTACGAAAGCGATTCTGAAGACCGCGCATAATAGCGCTAAACTCTTGCCGGGCCGAATCGGGTGTAATGGTTTGCTCACGAATTTTGGTGTACAGTATTTGGTATTGGCTGCAATACTCATACAGGGTGGTATCTTCTGATGAATAATCAGCCATTATCTGCGACGATGCTACGTTAACACTTCCAGCCAGCACTGCCACAACTAAACCCACGAATCGCATGAACAATAATAAATCGATCTTCACTAACTCATTTTTAAGTTACAGGCTCAAAAATACATAAAGTAGATCGTATGCACATCGAATCATTTCGTCAGCGGCCCCTGTCTGCTACGTTATGATCATGTTGAAGTGGTAATCGCTTTTCTGGAATGAGTTTAGTTTTTTGCTCAAATCAGAAGCTGGAGCCAGGGAGACTAGGGACAGAAAATTTTATAGAAGGTGTAGCTTACTGTAATGGCCGTATACGTATAACTATCATTAAGTACCGGATTACCCTGAGCGAGTTTATTGGTTGTAACACCAAACGTACGCTCACCTAGACCATCCAAATAGTCATTTGTTGTAAATCGAGTTCCAAACTCTACGCCTACACTCCAGGGACGTTTAATTTCGTATTTGAACCCGACGCCTAATGGAAAATTAAGTTGCCCTCTCGATTTAACCACATGATTCGTGTAGTTAAACAGACCTATCCCGGCAAATACGTATGGCGTCCAGTTTTTTGCTTTCGGTGTAGCTTTATAATTGAGGAAATTATACTCCAGATCGACGGTTAGTTCGCTGGTTGTACTTCGAAACGAGAAGTCGCGCGCCTGTTGCAACGGGTCGTTGCTAAACCGATCCTCAGCCTGAAAGCTACCAATGGCAGCTCCGGCCCGCATCGAAAATGACCGCGTAGCGTTATACCGAAAGAATAAACTGCCCGCTGGTCGATAGAAGCGTGGATTCAGATGCGTCGATACGTCTCCTTTATAGAGCATACCGCCTAATCCTCCACCAACCTCCATTTTTTGGGCGCTCGCGCCGAAGCTGATAAAAAGCCCGACTACAAGCAGTCGGGCCGTATATAATTGCGTTTTACCCACGGTTTATCGAATAGGCGGACACTTAATCTTAGTCGGAATAATATAATGAATCTGGAAGCTTGTCAGTACGTATCCATCATTCAGGAAGCCTAAAATATTGCTTGCAGACCCTCGGGGTACCGCATTTGTTTGAAGAGCGTCGCTAATTTGCTGTTTTAACTCTGGACTCGTTGAAGGGTTATTGTATAAATCGACAAGAACCTGATATCTCTCAACAGGGTTCTTATACCGCGAATCGTAATGCTGCGTCCGACGATCAGCCATTTTTGTAGCTAACCCTTGCAACACTGACGGATCGGCATAAGGCCCACCCACATCGTCCAAGTAATCCGTAAAGGTGTAGCGATAGCCTAGTTCAAAACCAAGGTTAAAGTTTTCGTTCAATCGGTACCGCAAACCAATTCCTACAGGAATAGCTACTGTAACCAGCGAATAGGGCTTATCGTAACCGGGCTGCCCTTGTCCTTCGGTATGCAGCGGTTGCAGTTTAACCCATTTTTGTGCTTCGTAAGGAGCAGCTTCTTCAGCTACCGGTGTACGCGCTTCAGGACTATGAGCTAACAAAGCGACCCCACCAAAAAGATAGGGTGTTAACTTTGCCCGAACATTAGAATTTCGACCATCGGCGACAAAGTTGTAGATTCCCGAGACAGCGAACTCTTTCAAATCATTGCGAAAGTGTAGGTTACGGGCATATTGTACGAGGTTCTTTTCAATATTATTTTTATTGAATGTATAATCGTCTCCTGCTATACGAGCCCAGGTAAACATGGCACGAGCCGCAAAATGGGGGGTAAACTGGCGCGTATAACCCAGTCCTAGATTCCAACGCGGCATGATGTACGTAGCGCGGATAAACTGGCGATAACCCGCCAGATCGCCGTAGTAATGTGATGAACCTACTCCAAAACTCACCGACGAATAAGGAACAAAATTTGTGTTAGGCCTCCGCTGGGCCTTACTGTCTGACGTATTACTGAGCAGAGAAATCCCTGTCAGAATACTAGCTGCCAGATAATGGTATCGCTTCATGTGGTTAGGTTTCGTGAATCAACCTGGTTTCCCGTTAAGTCAACCAATTCCGAAACGGCTATGGAGCCGGTTTTATTGGAAAACCTGGTCGAAAAATATATTATGGATCAGCAAAGAGAGTGCCAGGATATGGCCCTACTACTTCAGGATGGCTGTTTGGACGCGACAGCTCTTGTCAACACTTAGTTTCTGATATCCCAGCCCCAGTTCAGTTTACTACGTAGTGTATTCAAAAAATTATCGTCGTTGAGTTTCACCAGACGAGCTTTAAAGGCCTCTTTCTGAACACTTATCCGCGCCGATACGTCAACGGTGACGGAGCGGGAATCGAGTGCAGCCAGAAAATTTCCGCTTCGACTTTCAACCTCAAATGCCAGCTGGCAGGTATCCATCACAATCATGGGCCGTACGTTAAGATTATGTGGACTGATGGGCGTGATAATAAAATTATTGGTTTGGGGTAACAATACCGGCCCACCACAACTCAACGAATAACCCGTAGAACCCGAAGGTGTAGACACGATGATTCCGTCCGCCCAATATGAGTTCAAAAATTCGCCGTCGAGATACGTATGTACCGTAATCATTGAGGAGGTCTGCGTCCGGGTAATCGTAAAATCGTTCAGACCAAATGGCAGGTTTCCAAATATGTCCGGGTTCGACCGAACCCCTACTAATGCACGCTCATCGATGCTATACTGCTCGTTGAACAAGGCATCAATCATGAGACGGATGGAAGGCGGAGCAACTGTGGCCAGAAAGCCCAGACGACCAATATTTACGCCTACTATCGGAATTTGCTGAGGGCCAACGTGAGTCACAGCGTCCAAAAGCGTTCCGTCACCGCCCAGGCTAAAGATAAAATCGACGTCGGCAATGCCCTCTTCGGTCTTGTACGTAGCGTTGCTGTTATGTGCAACGACTGCATTATCCAGAAATTCGCGGTAAACTTCGGAGAGTACAACTTCGACCTGGCGCTTGGCCAGCTCGTCGAACATAGATTGAATATATGGCCGGGCTTTCTCGGGAAAGTTGCGCCCGTGAATGGCGATTTTCATGAACAAAGGTTTTCACCGACTAGTCGGCGCAGTTCTCAATTTTTAGCAAAAAACTGCTTTATCTCTGAAAACTGAAACGTTGAAACTAGGTATTGAGGTAGCGGAGCAACGAATCGAGACGCTCCTGATCGATACTCTCGACCGGGGCATTAGCAAAGGCTGCTTCGATTTGATAGCCGAAGCGTTCAAATGTAGAAATAACGGGTGTAATATCCCGACGGTTAAGTTTTAGCGTCAATCGTGAACGATCGGGCATTCCGTAGGCTGCACTGGAGAAATAACTACTGATGATTTTAACGTTATTCGATTCAACCAGGCGGCTGATTTCTGTCATCGAGTAATCGCGTTCATTCAGGCTCAAGATCAGAATGGCACCTGCTTCCTGAACGCCTAGTTCCTGAGCAAACTGCTTCAGCAGTTCGTTCGCTGAAATGGTTCCTGAAAATTCACGTCCTTCGTTTAATACCGCCACAACCTCCATACGATGCTGAATGATCAGCGCCATAATTTCATACAGATGCTGGTCGTCATATACGTAGGTCTGTTCAAATAAACGCATTACAGTGCTTACGGATTGGTCTATATCAGCAACATCCATCAGCAGCTCTTCACTAACCACACCCCGGTATTCCCCCTGGTCGGTCAGCACAAGTTGACCGATGCGATGTTCCTGCATCCAATCCAACGCCTGCCCGACAGAATCGCTCGGTTTCAGGGCTGGAAGCATCGGATCTATGAGTTCGGCAGCCAGCATACGAATTGATATTTAAGAGAAACTGTATGGCAGAAAACTACAGAAAATCTACCATAGTTTCCAAAAATTAGCGAAAAACAGTTTTCATTATTTAGTAGACACCTGTTTATCAGTAGAGTACAATTCATTACGATCCGTAAAAGCAGTAAAAATGCTTTTAAAAGAATACAAATAACTCTTGATAAACTCCTAACAGCTGCTTTTACTACAGGCTTTCGACAGATAAAGACTCGTCAACAACGGGATATCGGGTCAGCCAGTCATTGAGCAATTCATTGAAGCGGCCCGGATGTTCCATCATCGGAGCATGGCAACATTTATCAATAAAATGCAACTCAGAATGAGCAATAAGCCGATTAAATTCATACCCTACTTCGGCGGGCGTAATGGTATCATTAAGTCCCCACACCAGTAGCGTTGGTACGTTGATTTTATACAAATCTTTAGCGACGTTGTTGCGTTGCGCCGACTTGGCAATACCCACAATACTCATGCATTTCGGAATACTGCTCGTGATCTCAAACACCTCATCAATCAATTCCTTCGAAGCAACTTTAGGATCGTAGAACGTGTAAGCAACCCGCTCAGCAATATAATCATAACTGCCTCGCTTCGGGAAGGACCCACCCATGCCGTTTTCAAACAGACCCGAACTGCCCGTCAGCACCAATCGCTGAACTTGGTCGGGGTGTTTAAAGGTATATAACAAGGCAAGATGACCACCCAATGAGTTGCCCAGCAATGTCAGATCCGTCAATTGCTTTTGCTGAACGAATTTTTCAATAAAAGCAACAAGACCTTCCAGGCTAGCTTCACGAATCGGCATTTCGTAAATCGGCATCATCGGAATAACCACTCGATATCGACCAGAAAATTCGTTAATAACACCGTCCCAGTTGCTAAGTGCGCCAAACAAGCCATGTAGCAACAACAACACGTCTCCTTGTCCCTCATCTACGTAGCGAAACCCTGCTTCTTCTCGAATCTGATAGCCCATACGATGCTGTAATTAGTGCAGTGCCTCAAACATAATTGAGTTTTCCTGCTGAACTCTACTAAATTTTAAAAAATTAATCCAATTTACTAAAAGTTGTACTCCGAATTCTGTTAAAGCGGCCTCCGGATGGAATTGAACACCCTTTGTAGGCAATGTCTGGTGACGTAGCGCCATAATTTCCTGCTCATCGGTAACAGCCGTTGCAACCAACGAATCGGGCAGGCTCCGCAGCACTAGCGAGTGATACCGCGTTACGTTGAACCGATCGGGCATTCCCTGAAACAATACCTCATCAGTTGCTGCCTGAATGGACGATACTTTACCGTGCATCGGCCGATTCGCTGCTGCTAACGTAGCCCCGAAGTATTCGCCAATAGCCTGATGGCCAAGACAAACACCGAGCATTGGTAGCCGACGATGATAAAAATCGATTACCTCCATCAGCCGACCTGCCTCCGCTGGCCGGCCTGGTCCTGGCGACAACACAACCCCATCGACCGGTAAACTGGTTAATCGACGTATCGACTCATTATTTCGCACCACATAGCAGTTTCCACCCGCCTGGTGTAAATAATCAACCAGTGTGTAGGTAAATGAGTCAAAATTATCGACCACCAACAGATTCATACAAGTATAACACAATCTGGCGCAACAAAATTAACAACTCCTAAAAAAAAGCATCAAACCAGTTTCACTATACATTGATTATCAGAATATTATTTTTTTATTATCCTTAAAAAATCCAATACATATAAAAAAAATACCAGACATTTTATTGGATTTTCGAATGAACAATCGGCCGAACGGCTAATTTTGAGGTTTACTCAGTAAATTAAGTTCTTTCGATATGTCTACAAATTTGCCTGTTCATACGAAAAATCATACTGATATAACCACAACAGAACCATCTGTGATTATTATAGGCGCCGGGATAGCCGGTCTGACCTGTGCTGTCTATCTCAAACAGGCTGGAATCAACGCCCTGATTCTCGAAGCAACGGACGGTATTGGCGGACGGGTCCGTACGGACCTTGTCGACGGATTCCGGCTCGATCGGGGCTTTCAAATTCTGCTCACGGCTTATCCCGAAGCACAACGTCTGCTTAATTATTCGGAACTTGATTTAAAACCGTTTCGATCAGGGGCGCTCATTCGCCATCAAAACGATTGGCTTACCCTTCTGAACCCTTTTCAGGAGCCCCTCTCCACCTTCCGTACCCTGGCCTCTTCGGTGGGAACGATCAGCGATAAAGTCCGAATTGTAGAATTGATACGTCGAACGCAAAGTTTATCGATGAGTGAGCTGTTCCAGCAAACGCCAACTACCACCCTTACTTTCCTTCGGGAAGCTGGCTTTTCTGACCAAATCATTGAACGCTTTTTCAGACCATTTTTTGGCGGTGTTTTCCTGGAAGATGCCCTCTTGACATCCAGTAATTTCTTTGAGTTTTGCTTTCGTCTTTTTTTTACGGGCGAGGCCGCCATTCCAGCAAAGGGCATTGGAGTAATAGCCGATCAGTTAGCCAGCCGACTGGCTACCAATCAAATCCGGCTCAATGCTGCTGTTTCCCGTATTGACGGTTCTTCTGTGTATTTAACCAATGGCGAAACGTTGACGGCTCAAACCATTGTACTGGCAGTAGATGCTGCTCAGGCCGCTGTTCTGCTCGGCCGCCCGAGTATGCCGGCCAGCGCTTTTACGCATACAACCTGTACGTATTTTGCTACGTCCGACGCACTACCACCCATCGAGAAGCAAAAGTTATTGGTGTTAAACACCAATCGAAGTTCAGCCGTACATAACGTAGCAATCCTGAGCGATATTTCTCCGGACTATGCCCCACCAGGACAGACCTTAATTTCGGTAAGTACTCAGGGCTTGGAAAACGTGAACCTGGGAGCTCTGGAACAGAAAGTTCGGCAGGAACTAGGTGAATGGTTTGGTGATTCGGTCAAGAACTGGCGCCACCTGCGAACCTATCACATTCCACAAGCCTTACCTTCCTATACTCCAGACCGGGCGGGGACGGATGCTATTCATGAACTATTAAAACTATCCGATACGCTCTACCAGTGTGGCGATCAAACGGCTTACCCATCTCTGAATGCAGCCATGCAAACTGGCCGTATGGTAGCCGACATGATTCGTAAACAATAAAATCAGGCAGTATTTTCTGCCATTTACTAGTAGCTATTGACATACTCTATGCAAACAGCCGTTGATGTGGCTATCATTGGAGCCGGTTTTGCTGGCCTGGCCGCAGCCGTTCGACTGAAAAAACAAGGAACGAAATCGTTTGTCATTATTGAGCGGGCCAGCGAGGTAGGCGGAACCTGGCGAGAGAACATCTATCCTGGTTGCGCCTGCGATATTCCGTCGCATCTCTACTCGTTTTCTTTTGCGCCAAACCCAGGCTGGTCTCGCACCTACGCGACTCAACCCGAAATACTAGATTACCTCAAGCAGGTAGTCAGCCACTATGAGTTAGCGGCTTCGATTCGTTTCAATACCGAAATTCTCCGAACGGAGTTCTCAACAGCAACGGGTCGTTGGACACTCACCGACCGGGCTGGTCGGTCAACAACAGCACGAGTTGTTATTTTAGCCGTTGGCCCCCTTAATCGCCCGGCTATTCCCAAATTGTCAGGTCTGGATACGTTTGCGGGTAAAACATTTCACTCCGCCCAGTGGGATTCTTCGTACGATCTCACGCAAAAGCGCGTAGCTGTTATTGGCACAGGAGCCAGTGCGATTCAATTTATCCCGCAGATTGCGCCAATTGTCGATCAGCTTACTATTTTCCAGCGAACAGCACCTTACGTCATGTCGCGTGAAGATCGAGCCATTTCAGCAACGGAACTGGCCCTTTTTCGGCATTTGCCGCTGGCGCAGAAAACGTATCGTTCCTGGATTTACTGGCGTAATGAACTGAACGGTCTATCTTTTCTTGGCAATGAGCTATTCAACCGAATTGGAAGAGAACGGGCAAAAAAACACCTCGAACAAGCCATTAAAGACCCTATTCTACGCCAGAAGGCAACACCCGATTACAAACTTGGCTGCAAAAGAGTACTTATTTCGGACGACTATTATTCTGCCCTGACCCGCTCAAACGTAGCGCTGGAAACTAATGGTATAGCCGAAATAAAACCGCACAGTATTGTCGACAAAGCTGGTATCGAGCGGCCGGTCGATGCTATTATTTTTGGAACAGGCTTTATGGTTTCCGGCATGATTGGGCGCATGCAGATTATTGGCCGGTACGGTCAAAATCTCTTCGACCAATGGATCAATCAGGGTGCCGAAGCCTATCATGGAACCACGATTTCAGGCTTCCCAAATCTGTTATTTTTGACAGGGCCAAACACAGGCATTGGCCATAATTCAATTATTCACATGATTGAATCACAGGTTAACTACGCAATCGACTACCTTCAGCAGCTCGATAAAACAGGGAAAAACACGTTTCTGGATGTCAGGCCGGAGGCTCAGAAGCACTACAATGCGATCATCCAGCAGAAAACAGCTAAAACGGTATGGGCTTCGGGGTGTAGAAGCTGGTACCTTGATTCTAAAAACCAAAACCGTTCTATCTGGCCGGGTCTTACGCTCGACTATCGGAAGGCAACCCGCCGGGTTAACGTAACCGATTACGACATTGTACCATGTCGGCAACCTTCGCCCTCTATGGCGTGTTAACTGTGGAAAGTTTTAGGAAAACTCACGGCTTACTACGTATTTCGCTGAACCCTTACAAGCCATGAGTTTTCCCCAGTATTCATGCGGAAACGAGTCTTACTACGTTATGTTCTATCGCTACTAATTGCTCTTCCGATTGGCTTTTTGTTGTTATATCCCCAAGTAGTGCGTTGCATACGTATCGACCAATCGGACTCGTTCCGGTTGTTGGGCCATCGGTCAAGCGGAATCTACATTAGCCGTTTGGCCCGACCTAACCAGGAACGGCAACTACAGCAACACATACAGGCGGCCTACCATCGGATCAAAAAATTCTGGGGTAAAAAACAAGGAACAGCCATTTTAATCTACTGCCCTACCCAGGATGAATACCAGCAGTATTGCGTGGGTGGCGAAGGCGCAGGCTGTAGCGTTGGAACGCCCTGGGGCGACTCCTATCTGGTTCTTGGCCCGGACGGAAACAACACCGACGTAATCGCGCATGAACTCTGTCACGATGAGTTATTCGCCCGGCTGGGCTGGTGGCAGGTGAAGCGTCAGATTCCTCAATGGTTTAACGAAGGGCTTGCCCTTATGGTTGATTACCGGTTTAGCAGCCCTTCGACCTGGGAGCACCCAGATACGACACAAACCGACAACAACCTGTTTCCCGAAGAGATGCCCTTATCGTTTCCGGCCAGACCCATGATCAAACTAACGGATCTGGAAACCACCCGCGATTTTTTTTCGGGCGACTATGCGCATGTCATGCTGGCGTATCAGACGGCCGCCCAGGAAGTAACCCGCTGGCTCAGCGTAGTTGGCCAACCAGGGGTTCCTGCCCTGGCAACAGTAATTGCCAATGGCGAACCGTTTGCTCATGCCTATCAACGGCTGGAACGTAGCAGCCGAAAAAAAACCCAGCAAATTCATTAGACGTATCGGTATGTAATGGGGTTGTCCCAGTCAGCATCTTGCTGTCTGGATTACACTAGCAACTAACAAGGCCGTTCACTTATATAGACAGCAAGATGCTGTCTGAGACAATATTTCTACTCAGTACACCTAACGTTTGACGATACGTCTGGAAGCCGTACGATTGCCAACCTGAATGTGTAACACATACGTACCAGCCGGATAATTTTCTACCGATAAAGTAGACAACACCTGACGAGTTTCCTGGCGTAGGGCCGTTCGACCCGACAAATCAATAAGTTGCAGGATAGCGGGCTGCGTCGACTTCAATCCATTGATCTGCACGGTTAATGTTGTGGTAGCCGGAATCGGATACACATCAACGGCCCGGTCCAATGACTCATCTTCTATGGACAGAAGCGGTATGACGCTCACCAATGCCGAACCACTCACTTTTGTACCCACACCGCAATCGTTGCTAACACTGGTTAAATAATACGTAGTGGTTCTGCTCGGCCGGGCTTCCAGCAGAAAAGGAGTTGTATTTGCCGTTGCAGTTCGGGTTATTGCCGTTGTCGCCGAGCTATCCCGATACGAAAACCGCCAGGGGCCCTCCCCTGTAAAAGCAACGGTCAGGCTGGCTGGCTGGCCTTCATATAAGTTCTGACTCCCGCTCAACGTAGCCGTTGCTAAGGAACGAACGGTTAGTACGGTCGGGCTGATAAATCCATTGACAGGGATTTTTGGGTTCGTTGCCACTATACGTACCCAGTAACGACCTCCGGCTGTAGTTGCCGAAATCGCTCCCGTTATCTGACCATTTTCGGCCTGGCCACTTACCACATCGCTAAACACGGCTTTCGACGTATCAGACTCCACCTTTGCCATTTGCAGTTTAAAAACGCTACCCGGATTAAACGAACCCGCCGTAATGAATCGAGCCGATAAGCTTGTACCGGCACAAATGGTGGCGCTGGTTAAACCAAGCGTCTGAATAACAGGCACAGTTACCGTTACGGTTACCGAAGCCCCATTGCCTGGCAAGCCAACTCCACATTTGTTGGCCACTTCTGCCACCTGGTAAACAGTAGTACGTTCTGGTAAAACCAGAATGGTGGTATCCTGGATACTGGTACCGCTTAACCCATTCGATAATTTGAACCGGTACGGCCCAACGCCCGTAAAACTGAGCTTAAGTGGCACTTCCTGGCCCAGATTTACTACTGTTGTTCCCGAAATAGACATCGTTGGTGGTGTTTGCACAAACACCCGAATAGCTAATCTAGGACTTTCGCACCCATTGGAGCCTGTCTGCGTTACGTAGTAAATATCGCCTTCTGGCTTGATTGTCCCATTCAATGTCGGCGGTGCAGGAGCCGTTGTCGTTACGTTGCCGTATGGGTCGATCCAACGCAGATTCTGACCACTGGCTTCGAGTGCAACTGGCGTAGCTCCCTGACAAATTTCAACAATTGGCGTATTGACAGTTGGAGTAGGCGTTGTTGCAATCGTAACCGATAGCGATGCTTTATTGCTTTCACAGCCATCAACCCGCTGCGATACCAGATAGGTAAAGGAGCCTCCTTTATCGGTGACTGGGGTTGGAGCCGACGTCAATGGCGTGCCCTCGGCATTATACCAGGTCAGGTTCTGACCAGTGGCCGTTACGGGTCTGGCTTCCGCAAACTGGCAGACAGTTGTCGACGTTACGGTCGGAAGCGTCGGTACTGGTTTTACCGTTACGACCAACGAAGCTCGTGGACTCGGACATCCGTCGACCACCTGACTTACATAATACGTCTCCTGCCCTACTGTGGTTGTACTGATCGTTGGCGTTACCGTCGTACTCGTTCCGCCCGTACTTGTTGTGTACCACCGTAGATTCTGCCCTGTGGCCGACAATGACTGACTCGGCGTATTCTGACAAACGGCCAGCGCTGCCGTTCCGGGAGCCGCCGGAGTTGGCTTAATAATAACTTTGATCTCTGAGCGCTGACTTTCGCAATTATTTACGGTTTGCGTAACAGAATAACTAACTGTACCCGTAGACTCGGTAGAAGGAATTGGAGCTGCGCTAAGAACCCCACCAGCACTATCGTACCACGTCAATGCCGTTCCAGTAGCAGTTAATGTTGTCGAGGTAGCCCGCTGACACAACGTAAGCGTATTAGCAATAGCCGGACGGGCGGGCTGCGCCGATACGTTTACCGTAACACTACTTCGCGAACTCTCGCAGCCGCCAACCGTTTGGCTAACGTAATACGTAAAACTGCCAACCGAATCAGTCCGGGGGATGTAACTACTTCCCAGCGACGTTCCACCCGTTGCCGTTCGATACCACTTAAGGTTTTGGCCACTCGCTACCAAAGCCGATGCCTGTACGTTCTGACAATAGGCTGGGCTTAGTGTCGCGGTGGTTGGTGCTGTCGGCGCTGGATTAACCACCACAGCAATAGCGGCTCGTGCGCTCTCACACCCATCTACCGTCTGACTAACGTAGTAATTGCTTTGTCCCGTCGCCGTCGTGCTAATGGCCGGAGTCACTGTCGAGCTGGTGCCACCCGTGCTCGCGGAATACCATTTTAAATTTTGTCCCGTCGCCGTTAGTGATTCAACCGGAGCATTCTGGCAATATGCATACGTTGCTTTAGGTACCGTTGGTACCGCTGGTGCTTCTTTAATAGTTACCACTAACGGTACACGCTGGCTCTCGCAACTACTCCCGACTGTTTGCGCTACGTAGTACGTTTGAACACCGGCGGCCGCTGTATTTGGTTGAAGCGCTGTCGATGAGCCCGTGACGGCAGAAACAGACGTATACCAGGTAAGACTTCCTCCGCTCACCGTCGTTGCCGACAGAGAGACGGGGGGCGTATTCTGACAAAAACTCACCGCTGCCGTTGTCGGCGCCGGTGAAATGGATCGGACTGTCAGCGATGTAGACGCCGGTAGGCCCGTTACCGCCGGACTACTTGCCGACACCCGTACTTGGTAGCCGCTTCCGGCAGAGGTGCTGGTCGGAATCGTTGCCTGAACCCGCCAAATGGCCGTGATCCGGTTGGTTTCTATGACTCGGGCAACACCGCTGGGCACTGCTTTATAGCTGCTCCCGTCGGAGAGTTCGACAGTAAACAGGTTTCCGCTATTGTATTGACTATCTGTTGTAAAGGTTACGTCTATGCTCGTACCGGGGCATGCCGATATTACGCTCAGTGGATTGGTTATAATGCTTTGTCCACGTACCATTGGAGCAATGAGTGATATCAGTAAAAAAGAGGATAGCCAACACAAACGTTGAAACATACAGCAAGGGTTTATGGTATCTGAGAATGATCCGAGAAGCAAATATAAACTCTGCCAAAAAGCCCGTCTTCAAGACGAAACGCCCTTTTTTAGCATTGTAAAGCTATCTACTTACTAGTCAGCGCTCTAGCTCTATACCTTTTTTTAGGGTATTTTGTTAACGACTGACACGCACAACCTGGCCTTTTATCGTCTCCGTTTCCATCAGTTCCTGCGGCAAATGCGCTAAAATTTCGTGTTTGAGTGCGTTTATGAGCTTCCGCTTCAAAAAACTCCGGTGCATAACTAAACTGACCTCGCGTACTGGAACGGGTTCATTGAATGGTCTAATACGAGTGCTACGTGCCTCGTCCATGTCGAGCGTAGCCAGATAAGGCAACAAGGTAAAACCTTCCTGTTTTTCAATCAGCTTGATCAGTGTTTCGAGCGAACCCGTTTCGTAGCGCAGGATGGTGTTACTGTTGTTTTTTCGGTCAGCGCCACAAATATCAATGACCTGATTCCGGAAGCAATGGCCTTCCGTCAATAACCAAAGACCTTCTGAATGTAGATCACCAGGCGATACCTGGCTAACGCTAGAAAGTGGATGCGACTCTGACGTGTACACCACAAAAGGCTCCTGAAACAACGGGATTTCGGTAATTCCGTTTTCCAGCAACGGAGTTACAACCAATCCAACATCAATCAATCCATTTCGGAGTCGTTCGATGATCTGCTCAGTTACCATTTCCTGTATCTGGACTGAAATAGCCGGATATTTACCGATAAACTCGCCAATAAAATACGGCAGTAAATAGGGAGCCAACGTTGGAATGATCCCGATTTTAAGATCGCCCTGAAAATCGTTTTTCGATTCGTTAACGATTTCAGGTATACGACGAGCCGCCCGGAGCACTTCGCGGGCCTGAGCCAGCACCGCCTGCCCGGCTTCCGTCGGAATTACGGGTTGCTTGGATCGGTCAAAAATCAGAATACCGAGTTCATCTTCCAGTTTCTGAATCTGCATACTCAGGGTCGGTTGCGTAACGTGACAATGGTCGGCGGCTGTTGCAAAATGGCGGTGCGTATCGACCGCAACAATGTAGTCAAGCTGAGAAAGCGTCATTGATAGGTAAGGTAGATAGACAACGTAGTGAGCGTATCGAAACCGAATTAGTCCGATTTACTTCACCTGTTGCGGGCATCATTAAAATTTATGCAAATCTAATTCCTATCAAGTCAAACAATACGTATCATTTATGACTTTTAGTAAAGAAAACTTTTCGCTAACCCATGAAGCTACGTCCCCATTTTTTACTTCTGGTATTGATTGGCGGAAGCATGTGTTTCACCCAACCAATACAAATCGGATCTTTTGCTCGTTCAGGAGACACATTTTTGCCTGTTGATGCTAAGGCAGTACTTATTGCCGACCAAATACTGCAGGCCGCCGGCGGCCGCAAAGCCTGGGAAAACACGCGTTACGTTACCTGGAATTTTATGGAAATCCGAAAAGTTGTGTGGGATAAACAGGTCGGCAATGTTCGTATCGACAACCTATACAATGATCAAACGGTTCTGCTCAACCTCAACAATAACCAGGGAATCGTTTCACAAAACGGCAGCGAAGTATTCCAGCCGGATACGGTTATTAAATATGTCAGGAAAGGCATACACGACTGGGCAGCTGATACGTACTGGCTTTTCATGCCCTTTAAACTGAAGGATACGGGGGTATCTTTACGGTATCTGGGCGATGCTTATACAAAAGAAGGGAAGCTGGCTGATGCACTGCTGGTTACGTTCCCGCAGGCAGCTCAAACCCCGGCCACTAAATACAAAATATGGGTTGATAAAAGCACCCGACTGATTACTCAGTATGCTTCTTACCGCAAGTTAGCCGATAAACAGCCAGGCGCTACCTACTCGCTGACCGATTATCAGCAATACGGTACGTTGCTGCTACCCAGCCGACGAGACCTTCACAAAATCACCGACATTATGGTCTTTTCCGGACTACCGGGCGAGGTATTTAGTGACTTTAACCGAACGGATCTAAGCCGTTATCCACAAGTTCGTTATACACCCTAATGGCATCTGGCTACACTTTGTCTTAATCAATAGTTACCTTTGTGGCTTCAGCGCTCCAGAGTAAGTGATCTGGCTTTAGACGCAAACTAACTACATCCAATCACGGTTTTCCAAAACATGGAATCACCTGTTTTACAGCCTCCCGTTGTCCGGGTAAAATCGCCGGGCAAAACGGGCATTCTCATTGTCAACCTCGGTACTCCCGATAGCCCTTCTGTTCCCGATGTCCGCAAGTATCTGCGTGAATTTTTAATGGATGGACGCGTTATCGATATTCCACTCGTTCAGCGTACGCTTCTCATTAACGGCATAATCGCTCCATTTCGGGCCCCTAAGTCAGCCAAGGTATATAAGGAACTCTGGACCGAAAACGGCTCTCCCTTAAAATACTATGGCTTCATTGTTGAGAAAGAATTGCAGAAAGCGCTGGGCGACGACTACGTAGTAAAACTGGCCATGCGTTACCAAAGCCCAAGCATTGAAACCGGGTTGATGGAATTTCAGCGCCTTGGCCTGACAGAAATTGTTGTTGTTCCGTTTTTCCCGCAATATGCATCGGCCTCAACGGGCTCTGTCTACGAAAAGGTAATGGATATTGTCAAAGACTGGCAGGTTATTCCATCCATCCGGTTCATCAATCGCTTCCATGATCATCCGAAATTTATTGAAGGCTTCGTTCAGCTAGGTCAGAAATACATGGCCTCGTACGATTACGAACACTTCATTTTTAGCTACCACGGTCTTCCCGAGCGCCAGATCACCAAGGGTGACGTAACGCACAAAGTCTGTCAGTTTGGTACATGCTGCGATTCCTACCATGCGATGAATCAACACTGCTACCGAGCCCAGTGTTTTGACACAACCCGTTTGCTGGTTCAGCAGCTCGGCATTCCTGAAGGCAAGTATACGACGTGTTTTCAGTCTCGACTGGGCCGTACGCCCTGGATTAAACCTTACACCGACGACGTGATTCGTGAACTCGGTGCCAAAGGTGTTAAAAGCGTACTGGCCTTTTCTCCTTCGTTCGTAGCCGATTGTCTGGAAACAACCATCGAGGTCGGCGTAGAATATAAAGAACTATTTGAGTCTGCGGGAGGCAAACACTGGCAACTGGTTGAGAGCCTGAACGATAATCCGATCTGGATAGAAACGTTGGTCGATCTGATTAAAACTGCCTGATTTGATACGTATCATACAACAAAAGATCCCGTTACTGAAGTAACGGGATCTTTTGTTGTATCGATCATCAAACCGAGCATTAACCCCTATCGACTGGCAACCAGTTTGGGCTTCGGGGTAAACCGTTCTACTTTATTGACGACTGGTTTAATAGTACGCAGATAATCATAGATAGCCCCCAAATCGTTTTCATTCATACCACCCAGCATGGTCCACGGCATGATGGTGTTGAAGCCTTCTTCAGCTACTGAAACAGCGGGTGTTTTCGGATCGACATGTGACTTAAAGCGAGCAATAAACTGTTCTTTCGTCCACGAACCAATACCCGATTTATCCGGCGTGATATTCATCGATCGTACTGTTCCTGATGGCATAGGAAACTCTCGTCCACCCGCAAACTCCATCCCAGGCACTAATTGACCCTGTGCATCAACCTGCGTATGGCACTCAATACAGGAAGCAAACGTAGTAACGTATTTTCCGTACGCTAACTGATCGGTGGTATCTGGCCGCTTACTCCCTTCCCCTTTCGCTGGAATCGTATTCAGAATAAAGTTCATCGGGAACTCGGGCTGCGACACAGCAACCGTATTTTTGATAGGCTTTAGTGTTCGCAAATAAGCAATTATGTCCTTAATATCTTCGGGGTCCATCTTGCCAAAGGTGAGATACGGCATTACCGGAAACAAGGCGTGCCCATCGCGACTAACCCCAGTTGTAATCGCGCGGAATAGTTCGCCATCCGACCAGTCCCCTAAATGGTCAGGCGTTAAGTTGGGGGAGTAAAACGTACCGGGAAAACCCATTTCGGGCGTAAACATCTCCCCACCTTTTCCATCGGTACCGGGTACCATCGGGCCAGCCAATTTGGAAAAATCGCGGGCAGAGTGGCAATCAATGCAGGAGGCAACATGAAGGGCCAGATAACGGCCGTGTTCAATCCGCTCAGGTGTTGACTGAATAGTTATTTCCGGAGCAGGTCCTACGTTTGGGAGTGCTAGTTTAACATAAGTCAGGCCAACACCAGCCAGTACCACAATGGCAAGAACAGCAATTAAGCTGATCTTCAGTAATCTTTTTTTCATCGTTTGGTTATGAGGAATTCAGAGTAGCCAAACTACTGAATTACAACCACAAGGCGTTACGTAACTGTGTAAGCGGTAGCACAAAAACAAAAGAAGCCGCTTCAACGTATCGAAGCGGCTCTCATCTATAGTTTGTTGAATCAAAGAAGCGTAATCAAACCCTTAATCACCGAAGCCAGTCGAATAGCATCAAATACACGGGCTTCCGTTGCGCCGTGCTTCAGTACGCTCTCCTCGTGCGACCGAACACAGAGTTCGCATCCATTTACTGCCGATACGGCCAGGCTCATTAGTTCAAAAAACTCTTTACCAAGCACGGGATTCATCATAATGCTCATCCGAATACCGGGCTGAGTTTGCTGGTAGTAGTCTTTACCAACAAAGTGCCGAAACCGATAAAACACATTATTCGTACTTAGCAGCGATGTGCAGGCAATTGTTTCGGCCACCTCAACTTCTGAAGCACCTTCCTGTTTTGCCAGGGCGGTCAACGAATCAATCAGTGGCTGATATTTTTCGTTCACAGCTACCGAAAGAGCCAGAAGGGTGGTTTCTTTCCTGGTCAGCGTCTGGCTGCTGTTCAGTACGTTACCAACGTTTATTTTCAGATCCCGCAAGTATCGGTGATCAGCAATAGCCAGGGCGTCAAGCACCGGATGTTCGCCCGATGCATCGAGGCCTACCAGGCCCAGCAGTGATACAACCGTATCGTTTTGTGTCGTTGTCATGCGATTAATGTTGAATGATTAAATGCTTGACTGATAGACTGATAGACTGATTAAAGAGTTGTTTACTAATCAATCAATCATTCTATCAGTCAAGCATTCAAAATTAATTAAGCCGTCAACGTAGCTTCGCCTTTAACCCAGTTACAAGGGCAAAGCTCATCGGTTTGTAGGGCGTCCAGCACACGAATGACTTCGTTTACGTTACGGCCAACCGACAGATCATTTACGTTTACCCAGCGAACAATACCCTGTGGATCAACGATGTACGTAACGCGATAAGCTACTTTTTCGTTAGCCTCCAGAATACCCAGCTCTTCGGCCAGCGATTTCGACGTATCGGCCAGCATCGGGAATTTCAGACCACGCAGATCATCGTGGTTTTTACGCCAGGCCAGGTGAACGAACTCGCTATCGGTCGAAGCACCGATAACCACTGTATCGCGGTCCTGGAAATCCTCAAACTTCTTGTTGAATTCAGCAATTTCTGTTGGGCAAACAAAGGTGAAATCTTTAGGCCACCAGAACATCACCAACCACTTGCCAGCGTTCTTGTGATCTTCCGACGAGATTTCATAGAACTCCTGATCTTTATCGAGCGAAACAACTGCCAATTTCTTGAACTCAGGGAACTCAGACCCAACGGAAATAATTTGATTTTTCATAGAATGAATTCAGGTTGTATATCGTGTAAAATCTAATTCTAATGCAAATTACGCATCTAATCGTTTACGAATGATATAGTTTTTATCAATGAGTTATAGAGAGAAAAAAGCTTTTTTTAATAAAAACAAGGCTGTCAACTACTTAAGATGTATGCTTTAGCCAGCCCATTAGTTCACATCTCAAAAGAATAATACTATTTATTAGAAAGTAACCAAGTATAAATTTATCAAGATACAAAAAAGCCCGCCGAATACCCATCAGCGGACTTTCACTTCGTCTATATGTACTGTACTGCTGTCTAATCTACTCTTGTTAGGCAGCCATTTTCAGCCCACTCCCCTCGTCAGTTTCCAACATAGGGGTAATAATTGTGTTCATCCGTTCACGCACAAAACTCTCCTGCAAATAGGAAGGCAGTTTGGCTACCAGCTGACGATACGTATTGATTCCAAGTGCCTTGGCAATGTATACCTCATGAACCGAGTTGACATGAGCGACTATATTTACCAGACTCTGATGGAACAGTTTAACATCGATTTCGGAATCGACAAATCGTTCAATTTCCCGATTGGTCGATGAAATTCGCAGACGGCTTAGCATATCGAAATACGTTGTATAGCCAATCTGCTTTGCCAATAGTTTGTACTGTTCAACGCTAAACTTCTGTAGAATCTCGCCCGTTTTAGGACTCCGTAACGCCGTATTCGGATTGTTTTGAATCGTGTTACGTAACATTTTCACCCGCTGATCGCGCGTAGTTTTCAGGAATTGAGCCAGCTCAATTTGTACGGCTCCCTCTCGCGAGGGCAAAATCAGATCAGTTTTGGCAGCAATCGTAAATTTTTTGGCCATTGGCAATCGCTGAATGCGATAGTTGTTGATCGGACCGAGCGCATAATAGCCAATAGAAGCCGGATAATAGCCTCTGACGACCATATTTCCGATACGCTTGCGAATCAACTCCTCGTTGCTGACATTGATGCCCTGAATGGCCAGAAAAGCGCGCGCACTAAACAACGCACTATAATAGGCCTGCGGAAAAGTCCAGTGCAATGAACTCTGCAAATACTGTTCGTCATTGACAACCGGCGTGATACGTAGCGCATACTCAGCACTCCAGCTGTTCAGCAGCAATTTCTCCAGCGACTTATAACTCGCATCAGTCACAGTTCCATAAAACTGCTGAAAGATGGGAAATTTAGCAACGTCAAAAAGGTCCTGCTGATGCTGGATATGATAATCCATAGCAAAGAAATGGTTCAGAAATACCTGCGCCGGAATAGACTGGGCGGCAACCCGCTTCCGCCAGCTGTCGTCGGTCGGCATACTACCCGATGCGTTCGGGTTAAGCGGTGCCTGAGCGTTCGGGGAATGCATCGTCACGTTGGTTATCTGTGTCATATTTTATTAACGAAAACAGTGCTTTTTACGTTCACTATTTCCGCCTTATTTATGTTATACAACATACTGACTTTCAATGCATTAAAAAGAATTTTTCACACTCAAAAATCCACTTAAAAACTATCTAAAATACGTGTACCAGTTAGTTGCTTTTTGAGGCATTAGACGTACTTTTGGCGAATCTTTTTGCGTTGTTTTTAAACAATGAAGCGAACTTACTCACTATTTTTTGCCAGTTATCTGCTCATCAGTTCATCGCTGTCTATTCAAAGTTGGGGTCAAAATAGAACCAGTCAGGCGACCCAACAAGCCCTCCCCTCTGGTGAAGCTATGATTGAAGGGTCGGTGATTGATGCCCAAACCCGCCAGCCTATAGTTGGCGCCATTGTTTCTATCAAAAGTCAAGATGGGCGGTCACAGGCCAAACAACAATTAGGGGCTAACGGATCGTATCAATTCCGCGTTGCAACAACACAGACATACATTATTGTAAATTCAGCTCAAGGCTACGAAACCCTTGAAGAGCCTTTAGCTTTTACGTCATCTAAAGCAGAACGTTTAACTAGAAGGCCTACCTTGCTGTATAGAATAGGAGCTAAACCCGCTACGCAACCAAGCGTAGCATCAGATTCTCCGAAATCGCAGCCAGGCTCTGCCTCGACTAATACGTCTGCTACGTCTGCAACGGCATCTCCCCCTGCTCAACAACCTGCTGCCGTTGCCAGCAATCAGGCTGCCGGAAACAATACGCAATCGTCGGAACGGGTAGTTCCCCCTAAAACGCTGGACGCTAAGGTTACCTACACGCCCCCACTCGTTGTTGCCCCGAAAGGCAAAGCAACCCAGCTACAGGCTCTTCAGTTTGTACAGAGTAAGTCAGAGCTTTTACCCGAAGCTCAGGGCGGACTAGAGCAACTGCTTCAGTTTATGCAACAGCATCCTACAGCCGAGATTGAACTGTCGGGCCACACAGACAACCAGGGTGATTTTGACAAAAACGTGCAGTTATCGAAAGAGCGGGTCGATGTTGTAAAAAGCTATCTGGTACAGAATGGAATTGCCGCTAATCGGATCACCACGCGCGGCTACGGCCCTACCCGCCCAATAGCCAGCAACAATTCGGAAGCTACCCGACGACTTAATCGACGAGTTGAATTAATCTTGCTAAAACAGTAACAAGTCGTTCTATCCCGTCAACAATATGATTACAAACGGAGTTAAGAATGAATCAAGTTTCTTACTCCGTTATGACAAAAAAACAGGCCCAAAACGACTCTAGTCGTATAGATTCGAATTCCTCATTGCCTAAAATCAATAAGGACTCCTCCCATGAAATACTGGACGACAATACATCACTTGATCTAATCGTCAGTCCACTCGGTTACGTTACGGAACTGACTGATACGGTCGATTCGATGGATGGTGCTAAAACAGAAGTGATCGATATCATCAACGAAGCCGACGGCACAAATATAGAGCTGACTATAATTGAAGAGCCAACAGAAACCCCAGGTGTTGACAGCGTTGATCGCTTTGTGGAGATCAAAGGGATCGGCCCTAAAGTCGCCAGCCTGCTCAAGGAAGCCGGTATCCAGCAGTTTTCGGAATTAGCAGAGACCCCAATTGAACGGCTACGGGAGATTCTCGCATCAGCAGGTAACCACTATCGAATCTACGATCCAACAAACTGGCCTCAACAGGCAAAACAGCTTGCCTCTAGAGATTCGAGCATGTTTACGTCTGCGGTATCGCCCAAGGCATAATACCACAGACGTAAATCAATTAATCAGATTTTCCCTGTCGGCCTAACCAAAGCCCACCAATCACCAGAGTTGTACCCAAAACCGTCAGGAGCGTAATAGGCTCCCCCATGAGAAGGTATGAGTAGGCAAAGCCAAAAATAGGGCACAGAAAAAGCCACAACGAGGCCCGAATAGGATCTTGTCGGACAAGAAAAAACCACAACTGAAGCGCGGCCACCGATACGGGTACAATCAGCCAGAATACCGACGCCCAGAATCGCACATCAAACTGCGAATTACTGAAGGCTGTCGGCTCGAAGGAAGCCATAATGAACGTAAAGGGCAGTAGCAGTATACCTCCCAAAAGTACCTGCCAGCCATTAATCACCAGATTCGGTAAGCGCCACGTAATGCTGGCGTAATACACCGTTGCCGCCGAAACGGCTACCATCCCACCCAGCAGAATCATTAACCCTTCTACCGTTGCAAAGCTGTTTTGAAGGAGTGGATACGTCGCCACGCCAACCCCAACCAATCCCAGCAGCAACCCGAGCATTTCATTCCAGCGTGGCATGCGTCGAAGCCATACTGCCGACAATAAAGCAATAAACAGCGGGTTGGTTGCCGTCGATAGGCTACCAATACCCGCCGAAACCTGCTTTAGGGCCAGTACAAATGCTCCCAGATAAATGGTCGTGTTCAGCAGGGCAAAAATGGCCAGCTGCTTAAACTCTGTAGTCGTTGGCCAGGCATTTTTCGCCCGCTGTATGCCATAGGCAAACAATAACATACCGCCACCTGCAATAAAAAAACGTACCTCTGCCAGAATAAGCGGATGTACCGACTGCACACCAAACTTGGTTGCAGCCGATGCCGACGCCCATAGTGCGGCAAAAAGAAGACCGGGAATAAGTTGTCGCACAATCTAAACTTATCTAAAACCCAATCTTGCCCTTACGACTGTTTGGCTTCTGATCAGCGGCCCAATCGCGCATCTCGGCCAGTTCTTTTTCGAAACCGCCCGACAAAATCGGGAAACGACACCACGATCGTGGGTCGAGGTTGTGATCGTCGAGGTGGAAAGACGGTGCGTAACGCTCACGCTTCCATTGGTTGCGGCTCCATAGCCGGAAAAACCGTTCTACCCACATCAGTAGCTTATCCCGATCGTAGGCACCCGCGTAACGGACTTCCACCATTTTCAAGACCTCAACCGGCGGCTGTTTATCTCGAATGGCCGATTCTTCGATCGAGTTCAATACGTCGTATGGCATCAAATCATCTTCGTCGGTCTGCTTTTTGTCGAGCGGACGAAGCTCGGCAGTGGGCTGTAGGTTATTGACTGCGCTCAATCCGCTTACCTTGATGAGTTCATCGGATTTTGTTGAGTCATTGACAGAGCCCGTCCGGTCGGCGGGTGTCCATTCATTTTTTACGTTCAGGCCAACTGTTTCCAGCCAACGCAACCAGCTACGTAGAAAATGTTTATCGATGCCGGTAATTGGGCTGATACTACCCGCCGTATCGCCATCCATTGTAGCATAACCCACGGCCGCTTCCGAGCGATTCGACGTACTGAGCAGCAACGCATTGTTCAGATTCGCAATCATCCAGATACCTGGAGCCCGAACCCGCGCCTGAATATTCTGCAAGGCCAGATCGTCGGTATCCCACGAGAGTTTACGACCCAGTTGTTCTTCAATCAACCCACGATACGTATCGACCAGACCGTTGATGTTAATGTTGAGGAACGTAGCGCCAATATCATCGGCCAGCGTTTTAGCGGAATTGAACGTATCGTCCGACGAGTTTTCGGTGCCCTGATACATTACCGTCAGCAGTTTCCCGACAATTTCTTCCGACGTAGTACAATTCTGAAGCGCTTTAATATAGCCGAGTTTCTTTTTGACGCCGTCGATACCGATGTTCTGAACGGCCATCCGAACCATTAGAAAAACCAGTGCCGCAATAGCCGACGAATCGGCTCCCCCACTCAACGATAAAACGTATCCCTGCGAACGGCTTTTTCGCAGATAATCGAACAGGCCGAGCGCTACGGCCCGCGCAAATTCTTCTTCCTTCAGATAGCCTCCCCGCTCCCAGGCTTCCAGTTCGGCTTTCTGAATAACTGGGGCAATATCGGGCCAGTCGAATCGTTCCGTGACGCGCAGATTGGGGTAGACCAGCGCCAGATTAGCTTTACTTTGGGTTTGGTTCAACCGGGTAGCTTCTACGTCAACCACGGCCGGAACAATCAAAAAATCTTCGTAGCTCAGTCGGGGCCCCGACACCAGCAATTCACCATTCGAGGCTACCATGGCATCGCCGTCGTAAATCATCCGACCAGCCTCATTACCAAGCATATTGCTATAAATGTAGCTTACACCAAACGCCCGCGACGCGTCGACCACGAAACGCTCCCGCACCTGCGATTTCAGAAAGGCAAAGTGGCTGGCCGTTGGATTCAGAATAATGTCGATACCGCGTTCATACAAAATACGGCCCGGCCGGTTAGCGACCCAGGCATCCTCACAGATTTCAAAACCGATCCGAACACCCGACAGATCAAAAACAACATCGCCGAAGGGATACGTAAAATCACCAATCTTAATTTCATCGCGTATGTATGGTGGCCAGGGCTGGAACCAGCGCGACTCATAGTGCACGCCATTGTTAGCCATGTATTGCTTGGCCACAAACCCCAGAATACGCTTGTTGGCGATCAGACACGCTACGTCGAACGTACGGTTATTATGACGTAGCGGCAGGCCAACGGCTACGGCAATGTCATTGGTATACGGAACAATCTCCAGCAACGAAGCAATAGACTGATCGATGGTATTCTGGGCAAAAAACGCGTCTTCGCAGCCATATCCCGAAATACAAAGCTCAGTCAGACATAACAGACTAACATCCTGACGTTTAGCCTCTTCAATGGCATCGATAATATTTTTTCGGTTATGATCCCAGGCAAGCGGAATCTGGTTCAGAACGCCAGCAGCAACTTTCAGTAATTTCATGTACTTATTGAGTGAATGAGCGAACAAGTGATTGGAGAACACCAGGCTCACCTTAATCTCCTGTTCAGCACCAATGATACGTGTATAGGGATAACAAAGATGACACAAAAATAGATTTAGTGACGAGCAAACTAAAAATCGCCGTAATCGACCTGAATGCAGGGTAAGCCCAGCGTCCGGCGCCACATATCGACCACCTGCTGACGATCATCAACGACTAACTCGACGTAGTACTTACCAAGGATATGCTCTGAAAACAATTCCTGTTTAACAATCGAATCTTTTCGGTGGTCTTGCTTCGAACGCATAAACAGGGAATAATGATCAATCGGCCAGTCAAAGTAACGGTTTATCCAGGCCGTCGTTTCGGGTCGGCAAACGGCATCCCGGCCCGACATAAACACAACGGCGTAGCCCGATGCATGTAGCGACTTTACGAGTCGAATAATGGGCCAGTTGGGTTGGTCAATTCCTACCCGATGCCAATCGTAGGGCGACCGATCACCCATTTTAGCCACTGTACCATCAATATCGACCAGAATACAACGCGGTAAGGACTCATCCTGCTCACGCTGGAAAACCGGGTTTCGCGTTACGATCTCGGTCTGAAATTTGAAATTTTTCCGGAGAACAGCCAGCTGTTCAGCCTGCTTTCGAATGACGGTTTCGCCCACTGAATCGGGTCGATTCTTATCGCGTCGGATGCACTCGTCGAGCGGGGCTTCTACTAACTCGTAGCGAATTTCAACCTCGTCAAAATGCCGGGAAAGCAGTTGACGAAACTCCCTGAAATAAGCCGTTTTAAGGTTGGTATTATCAATCAGTACGTTCCAGCCACGGGTTAGCGTATCGACAATGGCTGTTTTCTGCAATTCACTGACAACGGTTTCAACGCGGCTTTTTTCCTGATCGGGCCATGTTTTCCAGTATTCTTCCAACGACACTGGCAACAGTGTCCGCCGAAGATCGTCCCGATTGACACGTAACCAGTTTGCTTGCTCAGCCATAAAGCGCTTCGCAAATGTCGATTTCCCACTCCCGCTTAGCCCACTCAGAATCAGAACTTTTTTCATTATACTACGTACCCAACAAGTATTTATTACGTATCGATTGCCGCCAGCAAACAACCAGCTCTGTTTGCCAGGCCAAAGCTATACGGTATCAACAAAAAGCCCGACATTTTATCAGTAATGTCGGGCTTTTCAACACAAATGGTTTCGGGATTAATAGTCGGCAACGGCAACCAGTTCATCTTTTTTCTGATAACGCATTTTGAAATACACGAAGGAAGCGATGACCAACACTGTGTAGAGCACCGATAATATATAAGCCCCGTCGATGAAAAACTCGCGGTAACTGATATTGCCGTGGCCGAAGTTCTTATACAGTAACACTCCTACGCTACCCAGATACCCGTACCAATCGGCCAACGTAACAATAAACCCAACCGTGCTGACGTAGCGAAAAGAAGCAATCAATCGTTCGAAATAGAGGCCGTTACACGGCACGTAAGCCATATAGAGTCCTAATCCCGTTAACAAAAACCAGTTTCCGGCCGACAATACGTTCGCGGTGTACGCATACGTACTAAGCCCGACCATCGCTCCTCCGGCCAGCATGAGTCCATTGAGCAAGGCAAACGCACGGAAATTATTGGTCACACGTTGAAGAAACGCCATCACGATCAGAATACCGACCGCCACAATAGTTTCAGTTTTGGCAAAAATACTGGGGTTCTCTACTCCCGAATCTTTCAGAATTTCGGGGCCAAAATTATCCCGGAAGTCACGAAAGGCCGATAACAGCACGTAGGAGGCAATCAGCAGAATCAATCCTAATCTAAAATTTCCCACAAACGCTTTACGCTCATCAGCATCCATGGGTTTGCGTTCAGTACGCATGGCCCGGTCTTCGTCCGTGGGGGGCGGCAACAATGTCATGGCATAAATGGAAATGAGCATGGGAACAACAAACAGAAAGCCCGTCACGAACGGCAGCCAGAACTCCGATACGCCCCAGTCGGCTTTAATTGTCAGGGCTACCGTCTTAACAAAGCCAGAGGCAAAAATAAACGAGGCTGTCAGCCCAGCGACCAACGTATCGGTTTGCTGTCTGCCTTCCAGAAAGCCCAGCATGGTTCCGTAAATCAAGCCTAACGGCAATCCGTTCAGGAACAGAAAAACAATATTCCAGGGAGCCGGTACGAGGGCAAAACCGAGCAGGGCCAGCAGGGCGATAGCCACGAAACCCAGAATATTAACAGCTCGTCGGCCCGGTGACATTTCTGACACCACTTTGATACCGATTCCTTTCGATAGGGCGTAACCGAATACCTGAGCCGTAACGAGCCAGATTTTATAACTGACCCCGGCAAAAGCCATCCCTTCGAAGGTTACGGCGGTAATTCCTCTGCGAAAAGCGTACATACAGGCATATGTACAAAAAGCCGCAACGGCCCCAAAAATGACAAAAACGGTAGGATTACGAAGGAAAGCAGGGGAACGCATTCAATTTTAGTTTGTGATGACTGATTTTTGATTCAGAGGAGTTTTTTCAACCCACAAACTACAACTCAAAATCCAGAATCTCTAATGGATGTTCTGCACACTACGGCATTTTGCCAAATAATATTCCATAGATGGTGTAGCCAGATCGGGAATTTTTGCCTGCTCATCCCAGGTTCTCATCTGCAGTATTCCCTTAAAATACGGATTCGCTTCGAACGTAGCCGCTTCGGCTTCGGACATTGGCCCGCCCTGAAATTCAAGTGTTTTCAAACTGGCTTCCGAGAGCCGGGCAAAGTATTTCGGATTTTTAAACACCAGATAACGCTTGGCATTAACATGATGTTCGATGAGCTGCGCCACTTTTTCAGAAAAGCCTCGTGCCCGCAAAAAATCAGCCCCTAGTTTTTCGTGATCGACGGTTCCATACCCATCCATATAGCCTTCTGCCGATTCGGGTGGCAATAAGTGGCCAATATCGTGCAGTAACGCAGCTACGATTGTTTCGTCGTCGGCACCCGCCTGTTCAGCCAGATAAGCACTTTGCAGCGCATGTTCGACCTGCGTAACGGGCTCCCCAAAATAAGCGCCTTCTCCGCCCTGCGCAAAGAGTTTTTCTATCGTATCCATCGTGTAAAGATTTCAGTTTATAGTTTTCAGTTTATGGTTTTGAGTTTATGGTTTATAGTGACTGACGCGTCAGCAAGTATCTGGCGTCAGCCACTATAAACCATAAACTCAAAACCATAAACTGAAAACTACCTGTATTGTAAATAAGTACGTTCTACGGTTCCGTCGTCGTACAGATCGAAGAGGGCGTAACCGGCTTTGGTTTGTTCATGCATCTCGGTTTTCCACCAGTTGCCGCTTACGGCACCGTTGCAGAGATACGTAACGCCGTTATACTCAACCCGGTCGAGCAGGTGCATGTGCCCACTTAGAGCCGCTTTTACGTTCGGATACTGGTAAAACAGTTTGATCAGATCCGGCGTATTCGACAGAACCAGCCCCCCTGAAATGGTCCAGTTTCCATTCTTCACGTTCTGCTGGCTGTAGAACCCGGTAGGACTAAAAATCGGGATATGCGACAGAATCAGAATCGGCGTTTTGGGATCAGTTTTGGCGAGATCGCTTTTCAGCCAGTCCAGTTGCTCCGGATCGATAAAACCTGTATACCATTTGTTTTCGGGCGTCATCTGCACACTATCGAGAATGATAAAATGCCAGCCGTTCCGGTCGAAACTACGGTAGCGATTGCCGATTTTCATCAGATCGACCGCCCATTTTTTTCCGTACATCGGGTCGGTTTGCGCCTGCTCGTAGCCCCAGATGTCGTGGTTGCCAATACAGTACTCAATAGGCAGCGAGTTGTCGGCTTTTACGACGGTGTGCCAGGCATCCCACTGCTTCTGCACGTCGGTCCTATCCTGCTTCAGGGCATCCATAATCACATCGCCACCGTGCAGAAAAAAGGCGGGTTTATCGGTCTGATTCTGGGCATGATGAAAACATTTGGCAACACCTTCCATCGGCTTGGTTTCGGGCGTGATGTGCGTATCGCCCATATAAGCAAACCGAACGCTACGTTTCCGGGCCGTCGGTGCCGACGTAACAAGCTCTGTTGACGGCGAAACAAACGGCAACAAAGCTGCTGATTTGAGTATAGTTCTACGGTTCATGGGAACGGGTTTATAGCACGCTGATTGTTATGATTGTTTATGATGTACAGTGATCCTTTTACTCGTTTGTTTTGATAAGATTTGTTTTCCCAACTACTATCTGATCTAGAAAAACTTAAACACAATCAGATCAAATCATAGTCATCATAACAATCCGCGTTCTATTGTAAAGATCAGCTATAAAAGTCAATACGTATCACGGCTTACTTCCGACTACTGTATCGATGGCTGGTCCAATCGGATGATCGGCTTTAAAATCAACACCCAGCAAGCGCGACAACGTAGCCGCAATCTGATTCTGAAACAGAACCGGGCCGTTCTGCTGCTCACCCGATGCCGTTACGCCCGGTCCCATAGCCGCCAGCCAGATCTGGTACGAGTCGGCTGTTTTGGTACCATGATCTTTCCAGCGGGCCTTGGGCGTATGTCCACGTCCGTGATCGGTGGTGATGAGTATGGCGGTTTTTCCGGCGTATTGCGGCATTTTCTGCATCATCTGCCACAAATCGGCTAAATACCGATCAATGGATTGTACCATGGTCAGGTGATCGGCGTAGCGTCCGGCATGGGCCAGATCGTCGGTTTCGTCGAAGGATAGAAACAAGACACGCGGCTGTTTTTGCTTTACGTACTGCCGCGCCGAAAAATAAGTCAGAAAATCGGCCCGAACGCCGTCGCCAAATTCACGCGGATACAACGTAGTGAGATCACTCAGCAGGGAGTCGGCCGACGTAACGGGCTTGGTTGGTTCGTTGGCCGAGCTGGCCGCAATACCGCTACGTTTCTCATTGACAGCCGCTTCAATGACATCCCAGGACGAAAAAACGGCTACTTTCCCCGCAAAACCCGGTTGTTGATTCAGAAATTCCAGCACCGTTACGTTCGGGTTATCGATCTTATCGTTCGACTTGATCCGTTCATCGGCGTATCCGCTCAGAATTTCGTTGTAGCCCGGATAGCTGAACCAGTGCGGATTCGATACGTTCATACGGCTGCCTTTCTGCCGATTGCCGTACAACTGCCCCTGCTGACCAATCGTATTCCACAGAAAAGGCATCAGTCGTTTTCGGCGTTCGATGGACGTAGCAGCCCAAAAGTTTTTTCGGGCACTGGCCGTATCGCGGCTATAAACCGGGTCGAACAGAAGCGTTGAATCGGCTCCGTTGAAAACTTCCTGCCAGCGCACACCATCGAGCGTTACCAGAATCAGATTCTGCGCCGGTTGCGCATTGGCCGACGTACTCAAAATAAGATACAAGAAAAGGAAAACACGTAACATACAGACTGATTTTGAACGTAGTAGCAACAGTCCAAACTAAAACAAAAGTCGATTTTACTGGTACAATAGCGGACGAATACAAACAGTTGGGCCAAGCTGGAGCTTGGCCCAAACCTCATGCCACCTGTGAAAATACAGCTTTACTACTTATCCCACCAAACGGCCGTGTTCAGATCGTCGGCTCCCTGGCGGGCAACGGCTTCATTCCGATTCTGACCATTCAGCGACTGCTCTGAGCGCGGATAAATGAAACGTACCGGCACTTTGTTGTTATTCAGATTATCAGGCCCAGGCGTAACGGTCGGGATGCCGGTCCGACGCCAGTCGTACCATGCTTCCAGGCCGTTGAATAACAGGGCAACCCATTTCTGCGTACCAATTTTTTCGAGTTTCTGCTGCGTAGTACCGGTGTAAGCAACGCCCGATTGCGTGTAATACGTCGCGGCTGGCGTTACGTCGATGCTGTATTCTGCCGGAACAATCGCCTTATAAAAATCCATGTTGGCTTTGATACCGTTCAGGTAATACGTTTCGGCACTGCCGGTTGTGATCAGATTTTTCTCCCGAGCTTCGGCCAGAATAAACTGCACCTCCGCATACGTCATCACAGGACCACGTGCTACGTTCGGCACCGGTGCTGGCGAGCTACACACCAGACAGGCAAACGGCAGTCCTACCCGCGATACACCTTGCGGCCCACCATTATAGTTCAGGGCTGGCGTATCGCCCAGACCGTTCGGAATACCCACATACTCAATTTTACCAGCTACCGATGGTTTTTCGACCGGACGGGCAAACACCGGCAATCGGGGGTCGTTAATTGCTGATAATCGGTCGACCAGCGACTTACTGGCCCGGAATTCATCAAACGATCCTACTCGTGCCCCGTAGAGCGGCCACTGGTTTGGAGCAGCCGCCAGATAGGTTAACGTAGCGTTGTCGGCATTTGACTCCATGATCGGAAATTTTGCATTGTCGGTCAGAATAGCCTGTAAATCGGACCCAACGTTACGTTTGTTCGAAATCCGCATCAGCGCGCGCAGACGTAGTGAATTCGCCAGTTTTTTCCATTTCACAAGACTACCCGTTCCGCCCCCAAATAGAATGTCGCCCGCTACGACTTCGTTGCTGGTTCCGAGCAGTTCGTTAGCTTTGGTTAAATCAGCCAGAATACCGGCATAGATGGTTTCCTGCGTGTCGTATTTTGGTGCATACACACCGGTCGATTTGGCTTTGATAGCATCAGTATACGGAACGTCGCCGTAGGCATCGGTAGCCAGCGAAAACAGCCACGACTTCAGCACCAGCGCAATGCCCAGGTAGTTATTTTGCTTACCCGCCGTAGCCAGATCAATGATATTCTGAACGTTACGCATATTTCCGTACACGCTGTTCCAGACACCATTCTGCTCACCCCATAGGTAACGATCTTCGTTTACAAACTGAATTTTTGCCGTGTGTTGCACCACGATATTACCAATTCCCCAGGCCATATTGACCTGATCGTTGATGGTATTGCGCAGTACACCCGAGAGCAGTAAGTCGGCCGAAACCTGGGTTGGTACGTTCGGGTTGTTATTGATTTCTTCGAAGCTGTTATCGCAGGACGTAAACGCCAGCAGCGATAGGCTTGTAACCAGTATTTTTATCGATTTCATCGTGTATAAGTTCGTTTTGAGTGACCCCACGGCAGCGGCCGACCGTCCCCCCCCTTAAAAAAAGGAGAGGGGTTAGGACGGTCGGCCGCTGCCGTGAGGTGTACATCCATTATAATTTCAGGCCCAGGTTAAATCCGAAACTCCGCGTGGTTGGGATTGCCATGTATTCGATGCCGGGTAAAGCCGTTCCGCCAGAGTACGACATCGTTTCGGGATCGACGTGCGGCACTTTCGACCAGACGGCCAGATTCCGACCAACGAGCGACAACGTAACGCCACGTAGCGGCACTTTCCCCCAGATGCGATCTGGAATGGAGAAACCTAACTGCACCTCACGCAGCTTCACGAACGACGCATCGAACATCACCCCTTCGGCAATGTTACGTCCACCCGTCCAGGCGGTGTGCCACTGGCGCGAATTCAGCTTCACATCATTCGGCGCAAACGTACTGGAACCATCGGCATTCGACGTAACGGTAACGCCCTGACCGATTACCCCGTTACCAGGAAGACTCAGGTCGTAGCCATTAGCGCGTCCTTCCAGCGTTTCGATGATGATACCGCCCTCGCGACCAACCGTTTGTGTTTCAGAATAGAGTTTGCCGCCCTCACGAATGTCGAACAGGAAGCTCAGGCGCACGTTTTTATAGCTCACGCTATTGTTGATACCCAGCAGAAAATCAGGATTATAGTTACCCAGTTTCACCCGTTCGGTCGTGGGTACAGGACGGCCATTGGCAAACACCATCTGACCAACGTAGCGGCCCGATGCATCATAGTACGGTTTCGTTGGGTCGGTATTCTGCACACGAGCGAAGGCAATGCCATACATATCGCCCATACGCTCGCCAACCCGCGCTTCGATACTTACACCACGGCTGGCCATCACGAAATTCTGAATGTTGTCCGACAGTTCGATCACCTTACTCCGGTTAGCGGAAAAGTTCAGATCAAGTGCCCAGCGTAAGCTATTGGCCTTTTCAACCGGCACCAGATTCAGGGCCACTTCAACACCCTGATTTCGAATCAGCCCGGCATTGATGGCACGGCTATTATAACCACTCGTGATCGACAGTGGAATGTTCAGAATCTGGTTACGGGTATTGGTCAGATAATACGAAAAGTCGAGGCCAACCCGGCGCTTGAACAATTTCAGCTCTACCCCACCCTCGAACGAATTACTGATTTCGGGTTTCAGGCTGAAATTAGCGAGCCGGTCGGTTTCGCCATACACCTGGCTGCTACCAAACGGGTCGCTGGGGTTGTATGACTGCGTAAACGTAAATGGGTCCGTATCGTTACCAACCGATGCGTAGTTGACGCGAGCCTTCAGAAACGAAATCTGCTGAGGCAACACAAACATATCGCTCAGAACAGCACTCAGAGCCGCCGACGGATAGAAGTACGAGTTGTCCTGAACACCCAGAGCGCGCGCATAAACCGGCAGCGTCAGTGCACTCGACCAGTCGTTACGGGCCGTCAGTTCCAGAAATAAATAGTTGCGAAAACCAACCTGAGCCGACCCATATAGCGAATTAACCCGTTTGGTGGTAATAGCCTGCGACGTTTGTAGCGGAATACGCGAGTTGGTCAGGTTATAGATACCGGGAATATTAAGCTGACCGGCGTTATTTTCCAGAAAATCAGACTTTTGCTGAAGCTGATTACCGCCCAACGTACCCGACACGGTCCAGTTCTGATTGACTTCTTTGTTAGCCGTAAACAGGAAATCGGTGTTCCGTTCTTCGGTCACGATACGCGACTCGCGATACTGGCCGAATGGGAACCGCTGCGTACTGAACGCCCGGCGGTATTCGCGTTTTTCGTTCGTGTAATCGATAGCGGTACGTCCCTGCACGCTAAGCCACGGGGTCAGGTCATACTTGAGCGATACGTTCCCGATAAGCCGGTCGTAGAGCTGGCCGTTCGTGTTTTCGTAAACCGTCAGGTACGGGTTATCGTGGTAGTTATAGTTCCAGCTAAACTGGCGAATGCCTTCCTGCCCACGCATCCAGTAATCTTTCATCGGGTCGAGCGCCACGGACGGTGGTAACCAGCAGTTAAACAGATACATAATACTTTCGGTACCGTAGCTAATGGATGGACGGTTGCCGCTGTTGCCTTTGATGTAGCTCACGAACGAGTTGGCCGAGAACTTAGGGGTAAAATGATAGCCACCGCTAAACGAAGTGGTATAGCGTTTCAGGTCCGTATTGGGCACGATACCCGTCTGATTCACATACGTATGCGCCAGCCGGAAATTACCGGATTCGTTGTTGCCCGTAACCGCTACGTTGGTAGTGTGCGTGTTACCCGTTTGCAGGAATTTCTTGAGGTTATCCGTTTCAGGAACCCAGGGCGTAGCCGTAATAACGCTACCCGCTGGTGCGTTCAGATCGCCACCCCGGTAATCGATGGGCTGGCCGTTCAGCGTTCTGGGCGAGTTGTACTGCGGATAATTTTTGTTGAGCGAAAAAGCGGGGCCCCAGGCTTCGTCGGTACCGTCGGTAAGGCCACCACCGGCTCCGTTCACAAAGGCAAAATCGCCCCCGTTGGCGTTTCCCTGCCCATAAACGTTCTGATACTTTGGCAATACAAGCGGTGTTTCGAACGTCTGGTTGGTGTTGATTTCTACGCCAATGCCTTTCGAACCACGGCCCGATTTGGTTTTGATCACGATTACGCCGTTGGCCGCCCGTGCTCCGTAGAGTGCCGATGCCGCAGCTCCTTTTAGTACGTTCATCGACTCAATATCGTCGGGGTTGATGAAGCTGGCTCCGTTGCCGAAATCAACTTCCGTGTTGTTACGTCCCGAACCGCCCGTAAACCCGTTCGATACCGGCACGCCGTCGATGACGTAGAGCGGCTGGTTTTTATTCAGATCCACCGAGCGTTCGCCCCGAATGGTTACCCGCGCCGAGCCACCAATACCCGAAGGACTACCAACCACCGTAACACCCGCAATTTTACCAGCCAGCTGGTTTGTTACGTTGGTTTCCCTGGCAATGGTCAGCGCATTCCCCTGAATCTCCTGCGTAGCATAACCCAGGGCTTTTTTCTCCCGCTGAATACCCAGCGCTGTTACCACCACTTCACCCAGCGTAGACGTACCCGCCGATAACGATACATTGATGGTGGTCTGATTGCCAATCGCAACGACCTGCGTTTCGTAGCCAATGAATGAAAACGTCAGTGTAGCCGTTGATGCATTGCTAACGTTGAGGCTATACGTACCGTTTGCATTGGTGGTTGTACCCGTGTTGGTTCCTTTCACCAGAATCGATACGCCGGGCAATGGCTTTTGGTCATCAGCCCCGATAACGGTACCGGAAATTGTTTGCGCCACTGCCGATATGGCTGGCACTACGCCCATTAAACACGCTATCAGCCACAATCGTAACGATCGGGACAATGGCGTAAAAGAGGGTAAAAGAGACTTCATTCGTTTTGCAGGTTGTTTTTGGTTCACAAAATTTCCCGCAAAAATACGCCGACTAAACCGCCAGACTGTCTCTTGATTATCAATGGTTTATAAACAAAATAAGCTATTTTTTAACACATTTTTAATAGTAATTGTATGGTAATTTCGTTTTAAGTGACTAGTCGCGCCAGGCGGCTTAGTTTATCTCTACCGCGACACGCTGGTTAGCAACAGATACGAACGAACGAATAGGTCTATAAGGCTAATTCTTAACCCAAATCGTATCGAAAAAATAAAAGTTTGCTATTACCTTTCAGCCCTCAGTTCATTGTTCTAAACCGTATGCATAGTCGATACCTGCTTTCTCTTTTTATTTTTTTGTTATCAAATTCACTCTTCGCCCAGCCACTTAAACTTTGGTACAAACAACCCGCTCGTAACTGGAACGAAGCCCTTCCGGTTGGCAATGGCCGATTGGGCGTAATGGTATTTGGCCGGGAAGATGAAGAGTTACTTCAGCTTAATGAAAGTACACTCTGGTCAGGCGGGCCGGTGAAGCCAAACCCAAACCCCGAAGCCAAAACCTATCTGCCCCAGATACGAAAAGCACTGGCTGACGAGAATTACGAACGGGCTACGTCGCTAACGCAAAAAATGCAGGGGCGCTATACCGAGTCCTACGAACCACTCGGCGATCTGGTCATTCGCCATTCGTTAAGCGGTAAACCTACCAATTACTATCGGGATCTGAACATCAGCGATGCCGTTGCCACGACGCGTTTTTCGGTCGACGGTGTTACGTATTCGCGCGATATTTTCGTGTCGGCTCCCGACCAGATTATCGTTATCCGACTCACCGCCGATAAGCCCGGCAAGCTCAATTTTACCGCTTCAACGAAAAGTCCACTCCGGCACCAAAATATCGCGATCAGCAGTCGCGAAATCGGTTTCAATGGCAAAGCCCCGTCTCACACTGACCCTAACTACGTCGATTATAATCCGCAGCCTGTTAGTTATGACGATGCCAGCCAATGTCGGGGTATGCGATTTGCCATGCGTATGCGTGCCCTCCCTAGTGATGGCACCGTAACGGCCGATACGTCGGGATTACGGGTTTCCAATGCAACGAGCATTGTTTTGTTAATTTCCGCAGCAACCAGTTTTAATGGTTTCGATAAATGCCCGGATAAAGATGGCAAAGACGAAATTAAACTGGTTAATAACTACCTGAACGCGGCAGCCCGAAAATCATATACGGCACTCAAACAAGCCCACGAAACTGATTTCCATTCCTTCTTCAATCGGGTTTCTCTGACACTGAATGATAATAAGGACGTAGCGTTACCGACCGACGAGCGCCTGATGAACTATGCTTCCGGCACTGTCGATCCAGCGTTGGAAAGTATGTATTATCAGTTTGGCCGGTATCTGCTCATCTCCAGCTCACGGCCCAACGGTACGGCCGCCAATTTGCAGGGAATCTGGAACCCGCACGTTCGGCCACCCTGGAGTAGTAACTACACGATCAACATTAATACGCAGATGAATTACTGGCCTGCCGAAGTCAGTAACCTGTCCGAATTTCACCAGCCGCTGTTCAGCCTGATCAGCAACGTATCGAAAACAGGCTACGCTACGTCGCGCGATTTTTACGGCACTGGTGGCTGGACAGCCCACCACAACACCGACATCTGGGCTGAATCCAACCCGGTTGGCGATCTGGGAAAAGGAAGTCCGCTCTGGGCAAACTGGGCCTTGGGGGGAGCCTGGCTGAGTCAGCATTTGTATGAACACTATCGTTTTACCGGCGACCGTAACTTTCTGCAGGAAACCGCTTACCCACTCATGAAAGGAGCCGCTCAGTTCTGCTCCGACTGGCTCGTTCCCGATAAAAACGGTTATCTGGTAACGGCCCCATCGACCACGCCAGAAAACGTATTTGTTTTACCTGATGGTAAAAAAGGGGAAGTCTCCGTCGCTACCACAATGGATATGTCGATCATTCGGGATCTGTTCACCAATGTTATCGAAGCATCGACGATACTGAATACAGATGCCGACTTCCGGAAACAAATTAGTGATAAAACCAGCAAGCTTTACCCGTTCAAGATTGGCAAAAAGGGTAATTTGCAGGAATGGTATCAGGATTTCGACGACGTTGATCCGCAACATCGACACGTATCGCATCTGTTTGCACTGCATCCTGGCCGTCAGATTGCCCCGCTCACCACGCCCGACCTGGCAGCGGCAGCCCGCAAAACCCTCGATACGCGGGGCGACGGCGGCACGGGCTGGAGCAAAGCCTGGAAAATTAATTTCTGGGCACGGCTAAATGATGGCGATCATGCCTATAAACTGCTACGTGAACTGCTACGTATATCGGGAGTAGAAGGAACAAACTATGCCAATGCGGGCGGTACGTATCCCAACCTGTTTTGCGCTCATCCACCGTTTCAGATCGATGGTAATTTTGGCGGCATTGCGGGCATGAGTGAAATGCTTGTACAGAGTCACCTCGACGACATCTATCTACTGGCAGCTCTCCCCAGTCAATGGCAAAGCGGCCAGGTAAAAGGATTACGGACGCGAGGTGGTTTTGAGATTGTCGAGATGGGCTGGCGCGATGGCAAAGTCAACAAAGTGGTCATTCGATCGACCATTGGCGGTAATTGCCGCATTCGCGTTCCCAACTCACTGAAAGCATCGAATAACGTAGCACTGAAACCAGCCAGCGGTGCAAACCCAAATTCGTTATTTCAGGGGCCAACCACCAGCAATGCCCAGTCGGCAACGCAGGTATATGATTTCATGACTAAAGCCGGGCAGAGCTACACGCTGACGATGCAGTAAAATCCTTTTGACCTTTGACAAAGGTTTAAAACTTTGTCAAAGGTCCATCCATATACAGATCATAGATGTATTGAGTGATAAAGTTTCGCAGCCAGCATCTTGCTGTCTGTGCTGTAATAGTAGTCCAACAACTCAAACAGCAAGATGCTGGCTGCGACAACCTTATCAATTTGTTCACGCAGACTTTAAACGGCTGAAATAGGTGCGTTTTCCTTATCAACGATTGGCAACAGTTCAATCAGGTTGTTGATGATAAACGTAGGGTTGGCCGTTTGCAGTTGTTCATAGGTATGAGCGCCTGTTGTAATACCGACGTTGATCAGGCAACCGGCATTTTGGCCTTCTTCAACATCGATCGTCGAATCGCCCACTTTTATCACCTGTGCCGGATCAGTAATACCCAACTCGCCCATTGCCAGCAAAATCATATCGGGCCGGGGCCTGTTTTCCGCTACTTCCGACGCCGTTACCAGCACATCATAGTCGACTCCCTGTTGCCAGCCAATTTTCTCAACCAGCGATTCCGCCGTTTGCTTGTTGTAGCCCGTATTCAATACGACAAAAATACCCATGCTACGTAACGCCCGGAAAAGTTTGGTTGCGTTTGGTTGCTCGGTAATTTCCTGGATTCGGTAAGCCTCATCGAGCTGAGCAACAAAATTGGTAAACATCTCCCCTGCCAGCTTTTCGTCAGTAATACCTTTACTGGCCAAAACGCTTTTGATGGCCTGAAGTTTTTCCTTACCAGCCGCTTCGGCCAAGACTTCGTCCAGCGAGAAATCAAACCCTTTTTCGTTGATGGCGCTACGTACCGTTTTATACACTACGTTCTTTTCATCGACGGTAGTGCCAGCCATATCGAAAACAACCATTCTGATCATATTTTCTATTTGTTTATGGAAATGAACAGTACGTACTGAACATGTTCCCGTGGCAAGCAACCGCTGTTCGGTAGCCTGCATGAATTTTTACGTAAAAGAACGCTAATTTGTCAAATCGAAACCGCCTAAAAGCCGGGAAGCCTCACTTTTCACAAAAAGGTAAAACAAGCCGGAGCATTAACCGAATGAAATTAAAGCAGATAACGACAACTACCACCCTGAACCGCCGGGACTTCATCCGTATTGGTACAGCCCTCAGTCTCCCGATTGCGATTCCGGCTCTAGCCCGAGACAATGTTAGCAAGCTTGCCAAAGCCGTACAGATCGGTCTAATTTCTGACCTGCACCACGATATTATACATGATGCGCCGAAGCGATTACAAGCTTTTCTGGATCAGAGTAAAGCGGCCAACGTTCACGGAATTATCCAGATGGGCGATTTTGCCTTCCCCGACGAAAAAAATAGGGACATCATCAACCAATTTAACAAAGCACACAACACCCATCTCCACGTATTAGGCAACCACGATACGGACAATGGACACACCCGTCAACAGTGCGTCGATGTCTGGGGAATGCCGGGTCGGTACTATGCCCGTAACATCAACGGACTCTGGTTTATTGTGCTGGATTGCAATGATACAGGGTCGCCAACTCATAAGGGCGGCTATCCGGCCTACATCAATCCTGAGCAGGTAGACTGGTTAAAAAAGCAGCTACAGCAGATCAACGGACCAGTCATTATTGTATCTCACCAACCATTGGTTGGAGCGCTGGCGGTCGATAATGCAACCGACATACAGGACATACTAGCCGGAGCGGCCGATAAAGTCGTCTTGGCAATCAACGGCCATACGCATGTCGACAGCCTGATCCACGTTAAGCAAATTCCGTATTTAACCATCAATTCAGCGTCCTATTTCTGGATTGGCGACAAGTTCGTTCATGATAGCTACTCGAAGGAAATTCATCAGACCCACGCATCGCTCTCCCGAACCTGTCCATATAAAGACCCATTGTTCACCATCATGACGATTGATCCGGCCACACTGACGGTCCAGATCAGGGGCAAGCAAAGTAGTTGGGTTGGAAAGTCACCAACTGAACTTGGATTTACCAATGAATATAAACCACTACGTGTCGGCGAAGACATAACTCCCCTCATTCGCCCGCGAACGATTAAAATGCATCACTAACGGCACCGAGCCAGTCTAATGTCAGTGTAGACTAGACAGGCACAGAGAAACTGATAAAGCTATTTTATAGTTTAATCGAAATTTTGTCATTCCGAGGAACGAGGGATCTTCGGGTATAGATATTAGTTGCCATTATCCGAAGATCCCTCGTTCCTCGGAATGACAAAACATCCTTATTGATAATCCATTTAACAGCTTCATGGCTAATTTCGGTACCTCTTCGGTTCAAAAACACACGCTAACAGATCAGTTTTTAAAATAATTTAAAAAATACGGCTTCATATTCGGATAATAGCTTAAAAAGCGGCAGATTGCCAGCTATTTCGATACATAGTATCCCTAAAACGTCCAAAAGCAGTACGCTCACATTTCACCATCCTTCATGAAATACGCCTTTCTGAGTTTTATTTCAGGTGTGTTCCTCTGGACATCTGCCGTTGCTCAACAGCACTCCGAACAGAATCACGATAAGTACGTCTGGCCCAAAGATGAGACGGTCAAACAGAAACTAAACAGCTGGCAGACTATCAAATTCGGCCTGCTCATGCACTGGGGTACTTACAGCGAATGGGGCATCGTTGAATCCTGGTCGCTTTGCCCCGAAGACGAAGGCTGGTGCGAACGAAAAGGACCACACTCCGCCAACTGGTACGACTATAAGAAAGCCTACGAAGGTCTTCAAACCACCTTCAACCCAGTCAAGTTCAATCCCGAACGGTGGGCCAATGCGGCTAAGCAGGCCGGAATGAAGTACATGATCTTCACGACCAAGCACCACGATGGGTTCTGCATGTTCGATACCAAACAAACCGACTACAAAATCACGGATAAGAAAACGCCGTTTTCGTCGAATCCACGTAGTAATGTAACGAAAGAAATTCTGAACGCTTTCCGTCAGCAGGACTTCATGGTCGGTACGTATTTTTCCAAACCCGACTGGCATACCGAACATTACTGGTGGCCCTATTTCCCACCGAAAGACCGGAACGTTAGCTACGACCCCAAGAAATACCCGGAACTCTGGAAGAAATACAGCGACTTTACCTACAACCAGATCGAGGAATTGATGACAGGATACGGTAAGGTAGACATTCTCTGGCTCGACGGAGGCTGGGTTCGTCCTGCCAGTACGATCGACTCGACCATTAGCTGGCAACGTACCATTCCGTACAGCCAGGATATCAATATGGCCCGCATTGCCGCTATGGGTCGTCAGCATCAGCCGGGTTTGCTCGTGGTTGACCGTACGGTATCAGGTGAGTTCGAAAACTACGTAACACCCGAACAACAGATTCCGGATCACTACATGCCCATCCCCTGGGAATCCTGTATGACTATGGGTAACAGCTGGTCGTATATACCGAAGGAAAATTTCAAGCCGGCCCGGAAGCTTATTCAAACACTGGTCGACATCGTAGCGAAAAATGGAAATCTGCTGCTCAATATCGCGCCGGGACCAGATGGTGAATGGCACGAAGAAGCGTACCAGCGTCTACAGGAAATTGGCAAATGGATAGCCGTCAATGGTGAATCGATTTACGACACGAAACCACTGGCTCCGTATCGGCAGGGTCAATGGGCGTTTACTACTAACAGCCAGGCTCGTTACGTATCCTATCTCCCAACCGATTCAGAAAAACTGCTACCTGCCAGCCTGACAATACCTAGTTTAACTACATCGCCAAAAGCCAAAATCTCTATTTTGGGATCGACGCAAACGCTCAAAATCACGAAAACGCAGGACGGCATTTCCGTATCGGTTCCCGAAAAAGTACGTCAACAGTTGGCCAACCAGCCCGTTTGGGTGCTTAAAATCGTTGGGTAACCGATGCTAGGTTAAATAAAGGGCATCTGTTTTTCTGTCATCCCTCCTGCCGCACCGGCGGACCGGTCGGGATGACAGAAAAAAAACCAAGACAGTTTATTAGGTTAGTTTGAAGCAGTCGATGTATCGTCAACCACTTCAGCAATCGGATACCGGAAAATACCCGCTACCAGAGCCTCCGGTGCAGGCATATTGTCGGCTTCAATAATATACACCTTACCACCCGACTCTATCGTCCTTCTGGCGGCTTCATCAATCAGCGAATAATTCTCAGGGCTGGGGCTGTCGTCTATCTGCACGGTGTAATTCTCCAGATCGAAGGTTCCCCATAGTTCGGCACCCGACTGAATAAACAACGTATCGACACCGCCACTGATTGCCGTCAGCAACACAGTATCAGTTTCGCTGTCGCCCTGGGCTCTGGCACTGAAAAGTTGGTATTCGTTTTTACGGGCCTGACGTGCTTCACGGAAGTAGGATTCCATTACGTCCCAGGCTTCTGCCGACAGAGACACCATATCATTAGGCCCATAGCTACCCGTCAGATTCGGCTCTACAATATGCGTATAGTTGCTGGCTTGTTTGTAGATTGGTATGAGGTAGTTAACGCCCGCCAGCAGCAGCGGAAGCGGATTTTTGTTAAGTATGGCATCAAGGTCTGTACTCAGGCGATGGAAAAAGTTAAGGATTTCCACCTTCTTATCTTCATCCGAGCCGCTACCCTGCCCATGAAACATAGCTCCCGCTTGTCCAAAACCACTACGATGCTGGAGCGCTTTCTGGTACTCATTATCCTCAATTTCTTCGGTATAGGAGGTATTGATCGTATCCGGCAAATCGATCGGCTGAACCACCGACCGCGATACTTCGTAGAGCGTAACGCCCTGTAGATTCAGGTCCAGCAAATAAAAATGGCCGTCGTCGGTTAATTCGGGAATGAGTGGTAATAGGTAAGGACGCTTTCCAACCCGACATATGGGTTCATTGATCGGCAATGGTAGTTTTATAGCTACGCCTTCCCCATCGAATAGGTAGTAGGCCAGCATATCGGACGAATATTTCCAGAATTCCAGGTTATCGATCAACTGCCATCCCTCCGCTAAAAAGTCATCTGCCTTTTCGGGGGTTAGGCCGTATTGGTCGATTAGCTGGTTACGGGCTTCGGTTAGGGCATTCTTAAAATGAATTTTACTAGCCTGATACCCATTGGATGATACTCGCTCAGTAGGAGTAAAAATAGAAATACACAGTTCAGCCTCTCGATTGGCTAGTTCTTTAAATTGATCAACATCAAAAAGAGTCATAACGTTAGGATTTATAAAACACTACTATACAATTCAACAGTATCACGTAGGCGGTCGTTAGTCAACAAACTGTCGGCGCAGCTTTTCGCCAGCTTCGCGCAGGCTCCCACCCCAGGACGACGACCGCGCTTCGGCAAAAAGATCTTTACCCGGTATGCCCAGCCGCCAGCGGGCTACTTTGTTATTCTCCGAATTAGTACCATCCTCGTTGAAATAAAAATCGGCTGCGACAACGTCCTTCCTAAAACGCATGATCCGACGTAGCTCTCGCTCCACCAAATCAACCAGTTCAGGCGTAGTATCGAACCCAACCGTCTGTAAATCAACCTTAATACTATCAATTGCGTAATCCATATGTGTATAAAAATTTTCGGTGCTGATCGGGTTATTCTGTTTGGCATCTTCAAACAAACAGGCGGGACTTTCCCCTAACCAACACGTTGACGTATACTGGGTCCCTCTTAAGGAGAACGGCCTCACTAGCCTAATTGTTAATTATTCAGGTTCAGTAACAACAGAAAATCCGTCAAGTATTTACAGACAAATACCTGGTTCTTTGCACTTTATCAAGATCGTAAAAAATTCAGTATCAGCGCCAATACAGTGACAAATCAATGAGCCAGCATCCTTCGTAAAGTAGGCGTCAAAAGTACGGCCGATCTGATACGAATGGCCCTCGAAGAAAAGAGCCGATCCTAGGTTGAACTCAATCCATTACAAAACGTTATCAGTATTAACTATCACTTTTTATAGATTTTAAACATTTGTTTAAAAAAACTATTCAAGTTGTTTGTGTGTTAAAACAGTACAACATACTTTTGAGCGTTCAATGAAAAATAGCATGACTTGTTCCCCTTTCAAATCGACTGAAGAAAAAATCCGGGAAGCCGCTAAGCGCGTTTTTCTGGAGAAGGGGTTTGATGGTGCTACATCCCGCGATATAGCCGACGCGGCAGGTATCAATATTGCGTTGACGAATTACTACTTCCGTAGCAAGGAGAAGCTGTTCATGAGCATTTTCGAAGAAATGTTTCAGTTGTTCTTTAACGGAATTGCGGAGATCATGAACAAACCCATTGGTTTTCGGGAGAAAATTGCGGAGTTGATCGATCACGATTTCGAACTTCTTAAGAAAAACCCAAGCCTGGCCATTTTTGTGATGAATGAAATTCATCGTAATCCAGATCGGATGGCTACCAGCATTGAGGTACTGAAAAAAGTCCACCACTCTCAATTTGAAGCCCAACTTCAACAGGAAATAGAACGTGGTGCCGTACGTCCAATTACCGCGATGCACCTGATGCCGTTGATATTCTGCAACATACAGTTCCTGTTTATGGGCAAAGCCATGCATATGAAAATGTGGCAGGTAGACGAAGTAGGCTTCGACGCCTTTGCCAACAAGCATAAGGAACTGGTAAAAGACCTGGTTTTGACGTATTTGTACGAATACGAGAAGGTTACCTAAATTTTTTTACCCCTATTTTAAACAAATATTTAAAACTACTCTTTAGTACAACCATTTAAAACAACTATTTCTTTGTAAAATGAAAAATGTTCACTGGTACCTTTCTGCCGCATTGTTATTGGCGAGTCCGTTCGTCAGGGCACAGGACCAAACGCTCGAACAGTTGATAAATAAAGCACTTACCAACAATTTCAGCGTTCAATCAGCCAAGCTGGACGAACTAAAAACGGAAGCTCAGATTGCCGAAGTCAAAGCCAGCGCTCGTCCTCAGGTAAATCTGGCGGGTGATTATCGTCGGTATATTAAAATTCCGGGACAGGTGATTCCGGCATCGGCATTCGGAGGACCTGAGGGCACTTATACCGCCGTGGCGTTTGGGTTACCTTACAACCTATCGACAAGCGTTCAGGCTAACCAGCAGTTGTTCAACCAATCGCTGATGATTGCCACCAAAGCGGCCAAAGCCAGCCGCGACCTATCGGCGCTGCAAACCCAGAAGACCAAAGAGGACGTAGCATATAACGTATCGGCAACGTATTACAATCTCCAGACCACAGCCCAGCAGATTGCCTTCCTCCGCAACAACCTGGCCGCTACCGAACGCCTGATCCGTATTACTGATTTACGTCGGCAGAATCAGCTCGCCCAGGGCATCGATGTTGATCGGCTGCAGCTCAGCAAAACATCGTCCCAAACACAGATCGAGTCACTTCAATCGACGTATAATCAGCTGCTGAATGCCCTGAAATTCTTAACGGGCACGGCACAAACTGATTCGTTGTCGGTGCGTACAGCCATTGCAGAAACGGTTCCAGTCGCTCCAGGAGACGAATACACCATTAACCGGACGGATCTTCAGCTGGTTGAACAACAGCGGATTATCAACGACTTACAGCTACGTAACGTAAAAGCTGGTTTTGTACCGAGCGTTTCAGCCTATGGAGTTGCTAACAGTTCCGTATATGCCATTGGTGGCAATGAGTCCTACATTAAAAACATTCCCGGCTATTGGGTTGGTCTTCAGCTAAACTGGAGCATTTTCGACGGATTGGCCCGTAAAGCTAAACTCAGCCAAAACCGGATCGACGATCAGAAACTGGACGTTCAGCTGCGTCAGGTTCGGGAATCGATTTCGATGGACGTAGCGAATTCGCGGAACAAATTCCTGGTAGAACAACAAAATCTGGCCACCACAAAAAGCCAGGTCGAACTGGCCGAAAAAGTATACACCCAAACACAGCTTCAGTTCAAGGAAGGTACGGTCGATATTACTGAAGTTGTACAGGCCGAAAACTCCCTCCGCGAAGCCCAAAATAATTATCTCACCACCCTTGTCAACTTACGGACTGCCGAACTGGACTGGAAAAAAGCCACCGGCAGCCTGATCAATCGATAAATCCAATCGTTGTTCGCTACTAACAACGTAGCACTCACACAACCAACCTCAATTCCATTCTGTCAAAAGTTATGAAACGAATCGTCGTATTACTGGCTCTGGTCGCCACACTGGGACTTACGGCCTGGACCCTCCTCACGAATAAAAAAGAAGTTGAGGCTAAAGTCTACAAACCAAATCCCGATCAGAAAGTCGGGGTTCGGACCGCCGTTGCGGAACTACGTAACATGTCGCAGGAGTCCTCTTTTCTGGGCTCATTTGCCCCCAACCGCGAAATCGAAGTTCGTCCAATGGCCAGCGGGCAGATCACTTCTCTCCCCATTGAAGAAGGCCAATATGTGGGTACTGGCAAATTGATTGCTAAAATCGATGACGAACAACTTCGCTATCAGGTTGAAGCAGCGCAGGTAACCCTGGAAGGCTATCAAAACGATCTGAAACGGTACGAGAACCTGGTAAAGGGCGATGCTACGCCTGCCGTTAATCTGGAACGTACACAACTCAGCATTCGGTCAACTCAGGCTCAGATTAAGCAGCTCCAAAAGCAAATCGCCCAAACGACCGTATCAGCTCCTTTTTCGGGTATTGTAACGCAGAAGATGGTGGAAAAAGGCTCCGTTGTATCGGCCGGTTCGCCCCTCGCGAAAGTGACAGACATTTCGTCGCTGAAACTCGTAGTCGATGTTCCTGAAAAGGCCATTAACCACTTCCACATCGGTCAGAACATCAACGTGACCACCGAAGTGTATCCAAATACCCAATTTCCAGGTCGCGTTACGTTGATCGGTGCCGAAGGTAATGCCGCCCATAATTACCCCGTCGAAATTACGGTACAGAACTCAGGTAAGAATCTGTTACGTGCCGGTATGTATGGCTCCATCGCCAATACAAACAATATGAAAGGCGAAACGCTGGCTATTCCTCGCCAGGCTATTGTTGGATCGCAAAAACAACCGCAGGTATACGTAGTGGAGAATGGTAAGGCCGTTTTGAAATCGGTAGCGATTGGTGCCACCACCAACGATTATTATGAGATTACGAAGGGTTTGAACGCGGGCGACCGGGTAGTTACGAGCGGACAGATCAACCTGCAGAATGGTACAGCAGTAGTGGCCCAATAACAATCTACGACTATGAAATTTGTTGAATCACTCATAAAACGCCCTTCGGTCATTATCGTGCTCTTCGCGATTCTGACAATTGGTGGTCTGTTTTCCTACAAAATGCTCAGTTACGAGCTGATGCCGGAATTTTCGGTACCCGTCGTAACAATCACAACGGTTTATCCGGGCGCAGCACCGTCGGAGGTAGAAACCGAAGTCAGTAAACGGATCGAAGATGCTATTTCGGGGCTGGATAACCTCGACGACGTCAAGGCGATGTCGATGGAAAACGCATCGGTCATCATTGTTCAGTTTAAACCCGGTACCGACATCGACGTAGCGTTGGAAGATGCCCAACGCCAAATTGATAAGATGGTCAGCGATTTGCCAGACGATGCCGAACAGCCCTCGCTATCCAAAATATCGCCAAGCGATCAGCCGATCATGCAGTTGCTCGCTACGTCGGATTTGCCGACCGAAGTCTTCTACGAACAGATTGAAGACAAGTATTTACCGCAGCTTCAGCAGATTAAAGGTGTGGCCGACATTACGATGGTCGGTGGCGATAAGCGCGAAATCCGGGTTAACGTCAACGACGACAAGCTGAATTACTACGGTTTATCGCTGCTTCAGGTCACGCAGGCCATTAATCAGGCTAACCTCGATTTCCCAACGGGGAAAGTTAAAAATACGAAAGAGAACATGACGCTACGTTTAGCCGGTAAGTTCAACTCCCTGGACGATATCCGGAATCTGGTGGTTGCCACTCCGCCCAACGGTAGCCCAATTCGGGTAGGCGACGTAGCAGCGGTAACAGACGGCCTGAGCGATCCAAGCAGCATTAGCCGGTACAACGGACGCGACGGTATCGGACTGTTCATCAAAAAACAGTCGGATGCCAATGCAGTCGATATTAGTGAAGAAGTACAGACCAAACTGGCTCAGATTGAAAAGGAAAACGCGAAAGACAAAGTCAACTTTGCCATTGCCTACGACAGTAGCGTATTTACGCTGGCGTCGGTAGAAGCCGTAACGCATGATCTGGTTCTGGCCGTTATTCTGGTTGCCGCCGTTATGCTACTGTTCCTGCACAGCTTCCGGAATGCGTTCATTGTCATGATTTCGGTGCCTGCTTCGCTCGTCTCGGCCTTCCTGTTCATGTTCGTGATGGGCTATTCGCTCAACCTGATGACCTTGCTGGCGTTATCGCTGGTAATTGGTATTCTGGTCGATGACTCTATTGTGGTACTGGAAAACATTCAGCGACACCTCGAAATGGGTAAAAACCGCTGGCGTGCCACTATCGACGGCGTTAGTGAAATTGGCTTTGCGGCTGTTGCCATTACGTTGGTAATCGTGGTTGTATTCGTGCCCATTACGTTGGTAAATTCGGTTATCGCCGATCTGCTACGTCAATTCTCGTTAACCGTGGCTTTCGCTACGTTGGTGAGTTTGCTGGTCAGCTTCACGCTGACGCCCTGGATGACGTCGATGCTGGCCAGACTCGAACACCTTAATCCAAAAAACCCATTCCAGGCGTTTCTGCTTTGGTTTGAAAAAGGTTTGACAGCGCTGACCAACGGGTATCACCGTAGCCTCGACTGGGTATTGAGCCATAAGCTGGCCTTTACCGGCATGCTGATTGCGTTATTTGTCTTCACCGGTTGGGTGATGAGCCTGGGTATCATCGGATCGGAATTCGTTGCGCAGGGCGATCAGGGCAAGTTTTTACTGACGCTAAAGCTGGACAAAAGCGCATCGCTGCAACAAAACAACCTGACTTCCAGAGCTATTGAGAACTACCTTCGCAAAAAGCCTGAAGTACAAAGCATTTTCGCTAACGTGGGCGGGGCAAGTACGGGTATGCAAAGTACTGGTCAGGGCGAAACCAACCGGACAGAGCTAACAGTCCAGCTGGCCGACGCGTCAGAACGGCCTAATCACGTACCAACGGAGGAATACATGATTGATGTTCGGCAAGAACTGGCCGAACACTTCCCGGCTGTTGAGTTCAAATCGTCTATTATCGGGATGGTGAATACGGGAGCGGCTCCCATCGAAATATTCCTGAGTGGTAACGATGTAAACCAGATTATGGATGCCGCCCACGAACTGGCAAACCGTATCCGCAAAACACCCGGTGCCAACGACGTCAACGTATCGGTCGAATCGGGAAATCCTGAAGTGAAAGTAGAAATCGACCGCGAGAAAATGGCCAAACTGGGTCTGAACATTCAAACGGTGGGCGGTACGTTGCAAAACGCGTTTGCCGGTAACGACGACTCTAAATTCCGGGATGGTGGTGAAGAGTACGACATTCGCGTGATGCTGGATGCGTTTGACCGCAAAGACCCGGACGATGTTAAAAACATCAACTTCTTCAGTCCAACGGCTAACCGTTCAGTCCGTCTGGCCGAATTTGCGAACGTATCGCTGAGCAATGGACCATCGTTGCTCGAACGTAAAAACCGACGTTCATCGGTTACCGTTACAGCTAATACGTTAGGAACTGGCTCCGGTACGTTGATTGCGGTTATTCAGGCCGATCTGGCGAAGAATCCATTACCAGCGGGCGTAACGGTCAGTTGGGGTGGCGATGCCAAAAACCAGAGCGAAGGATTTGGCTCGCTGGGTATTGCCATGCTGGCCGGTCTGATGCTGGTATACTTCATCATGGTATTGCTCTACGACAGCTTTGTGTATCCATTTGTGGTGTTGTTCTCCGTACCGGTAGCGGTGATTGGGGCCTTACTGGCACTGGCATTGACCTCGTCGAACATCGGTATTTTTGCCATGCTGGGTATGCTGATGCTGATCGGCCTGGTGGTGAAAAACGCCATTCTGATTGTTGACTTTGCCAATCAGCAGAAAGCGCAGGGCGTTCCCTACCGCAAAGCGATTCTCCACGCTGGTGAAGAACGTCTCCGCCCAATTCTGATGACGACCATTGCGATGGTGATCGGTATGATTCCGATTGCAACGGCCAGCGGTGCGGGTGCTGAATGGAAAAACTCGCTGGCCTGGGTACTGATTGGCGGGCTAACCAGTTCCATGGTCCTGACCATCTTCCTGGTTCCTGTCGTGTACTACGTTGTCGACCGTATTCAGGAGATATACCGTAACCGTTTCAGTAAGAAAAAAGAAGCCGAACTGCTCGTCGAAGAAGCTGTTTAGTTTCGGGTTCATTGTTTGTGGCTTATAGTTTATGGTTCGTCCTATACCGATAAACCATGAACCACAAACAATGAACCACAAACCTGAAACGATAAACCAGAAACCTAAAACCACCAACTACGTACCCGATGACACATACCCGCATTACTGATCAGTTGAGTGATATTCTGACAAACCTGGGGATTCGGTCAACAGCCCTTACGGATGAGGCTCATTTTATTCGCGATCTGGGATTCGATTCTCTGGACGTTACCGATTTACTACTTCAGGTTGAAACTCAGTTTGGTATACGAATTCCGGATGAAGACTGGTCCAAACTTCAGACCTTCGGGCAGCTCAAACACTATCTCTCCAGTGAGATGGTATTTGAATCCTAATAATCAACTGGCTCACGAGCATACAGTATTCCAGACAGACGATACACACCTACAAAGGGTCTTGATTTACTACCTTTTGTAGGTGATACGTATCTGATTCCTCATTTAATCCAGAACGCCCAACTCCAGGACGTATGTAAAAACGTTTATCATGTTTACGCTCCGACATTCCCAGCCGTCCCTCACCTATTTTCAGCAGGAGTTTGAGAAGGAAAGCACTCGGCGCGAACGACAGCGAGCGATTGTACTTGCTATTTTATTTACAGCGGGCTTTTTCCTATACGCCGTTACCGTTCCTTTTTTAGGACTGCCCACAACCGATACGTCGGGCATCCAATACGTATCCGAGCAGATTGCTACGTACATGGGGGGTATGCTGATCTATGAGCTTCTTATCTGGCGAGTACTCGGCTTTTTGAACAAACGCTTTGCCGGATCGGCAGTGGCATACTTTGCCAAGTTTGGCAATGCCGCCGTCGAACTATCAGCCCTGACAGCCGCATTATACATGGTCAGCCAATCCATTTCGCACCCGATCATGATTCTGCTGTCGCCATTAGCCTACCTCTACTTTATTTTTATTATCCTGTCTACCCTACGATTAAGTGCTACGTTATCATTGTGGACGGGCATTCTGGCGGGGCTTGAATTTTATGGTTTGAGCTATTATCTGCTCGAACCGCTATCCATCCCCACTACCGAATTCAGTTTTTATCTGACCCAAACGTTTCCTTACGTTCAGAAAGCCATTATCATGCTACTGACCGGTGGAGCTGCCGCCTACGTAGCGCGTCAAATTCGGCAAACCGTACAATTATCCATCGAACGCATGGAAACCGGCGAACAAATCCGGACACTTTTCGGTCAGCAGGTATCGCCCGAAGTGGTTGAAGCCATTCTCGATCAGAAAGGAATTCTTCAGGCGAGCCATCGAAAGGTAGCCATACTCTTTCTGGATATTCGGAATTTCACTCAATTCGCGGATACGCATTCTCCCGACGAAGTGATCGCTTACCAGAGTGCTTTTTTCGATATCGTAGCCACGGTTATCCGCCAGCACGGCGGTATTGTCAACCAGTTTCTGGGCGATGGCTGCATGGCTACGTTTGGTGCTCCGCTCGAACTGGAAAACCCTTCCGAAAGCGCCGTAGAAGCGGGTTTAGCCATCCTGGATGCCGTAGCAGAAGCGAATGACATGGGAGCTATTTTTACTACGTCGGTGGGCATTGGTATTCAGACTGGCGACGCTGTTGTTGGTAATATAGGAACGGCCAATCGGCAACAATACAACATTACCGGTACGGCGGTTATTCAGGCATCGCGGATCGAGCAGCTCAACAAAGAATATAATTCACAGATTCTGGTTAGTCAGGAAGTTATGGATGAGTTATCGGCAGTACCAGCCACTACACGCCGGGTTGGCGCAACGCACCTCAAAGGCATGAGCAAAGACGTAACACTCTGGCAATTAGCTTAATTACAGAAACCCACTCTAGTCAACCAACGCACCAAGATCAAGAGTAAACCTAGTTAATGACTCGTGCATTAGTCTGTAATGAATGCAATTTCCTTTTTGTTGAAGAAGGCCTGTACTAGCTTTGGATTGCTTTCCAGGCAGTTGATTTGGTCAAGAACCGCCACGGTTAGGTCTTCATACTTGGTACTTTGAACTACGCTTCAACCGCACTCTAATGACTCCAGACCAACTCTATCGGGTCCAATGGCTCTGTAGCTCAATTGAAAGAGCATCGGTATACGGAACCGAAAGTTGCAGGTTTGAGTCCTGCCAGAATCACTAACTATTATGGCTTGGTACAACGGTTATTACACTTGATTTTAGTTCAAGGCAGATGAATTTTTTGCTGGCTTTTTTCTTACCTATATGTTGTTTGATCAGGCACAACTAATCTGCCTGAACTCTTACTACTCGCCCTTTTTTATCATAAAAAACCCGTTCATTATCAGTATACTTCGTCAATATTCCCTCAGAAAAATTTTCACCACTATCAAATCGATAATCAATCATGACTTTTCCAGCCTTATTGATATAGCCGTATTTCCCGTTTAATTGAACACAGGCTAGACCTTCTTTAAAGTCACTGTAAACCTTTTCAAACTGAAATGGTGTCACTGGTTTTCCTTCTCTATTTAATAAGGCCCATTTCCCATTTTTTTTACCAAAAGGAGCTCCCTGATTAAAACCATATACAACGTCATACTCAAAAGGAATTAATACTTTACCTGTTTTATCGATATACCCATATTTTCCATTAAGCATTGCTCTACTTGCATCATCAGAATAAAAGTTATCTAGCTGTTCGTAAAGCGGTTCGATTAAGTAATTACCTTCTCTGTCAATGATACCTTTTTTTTTATTTACTTCAACTACCGTATAACCTTGTTCAGAAAAATTACTGGCATAATCATACTGAAATGGAATGACTGTTTCTCCCTTTTTATTTATAAAACCATATTTTCCATTTTTTTGAACACAAGAAAAGTTTTGATAAAACGATGGCAAGAAAGTATAGCCATTTTTTTCATACAAATCATATTCATTAGGTATTACCAATTCCCCTTTCGGATTGATAAATCCTACTTTTCCATCCAGAGCTAATGGAGCTAAACCTTCACTGAAATCTTCTGATTTTGTTCCTTTAACCATTAATTCAGGCTTTAGCCTTGTATTCATAAATACAACAGTGCTCCCAAATGGACCAAAGTAAGATAAACCATTTTCAAAGAAGAAGGGGACGGATGCCTCCGGCTTTATAATTTCATCACCTTTTATATTTAAGTATCCATATAGTTCGTTTTTTCTTACCATGTAAAGGGTATCATGCTGGTATATTCTATCATACTCTAACGTTTTTAAGGTTTCCCCATTACCATTAATAAATAGCCATTTACCATCCTTTTTAACGATAAGTCCTTCTTTTTGATAATCAAATGCTTCATCAAATTGACATGGGACGAGTAGTATTCCTGATTTGTCAATGTAGCCATATTTTCCATCCCGGCATACCAAGGCCCTATCATTAACGAACTTGCCAATATAATCATACTTAGCAGGTATGATGGTTACTCCATCGGGGTCTTTAACCCCAGCAAGGGCTGTATTTACATCATAAAAGACAACAGGTTCATTGGTTTTGTCTCGTAAATCAGATTCTTCGATGTTCGAATGGAAGTTTTTCTTAATGTAGTTAGATGTCCCCAGATAGGCCAGGGTTATAAGTCCAATTGCCAGTAACGTAAAGAGAGGTGATAGAATAAAAAGAAGAACCTTCCAGCCTTTCTTAATACTTTGATTTTTCCAGAGAATTAGGAGATTAACAGGAAATGAAACTAGACTGCCAATACTTACTAGCCATACCTTGTTATACCATTTTTTTGGTGTGGGGGACTCCATACTAGGATAAAAAGTTAGAAAATCACTAATTGGGGCAATATAAAGTATTAACCTTTCTGAAAGTATCAGTGAAACACTGAGTTACGAAATTAGAATACGACCTATGTGCGCCGACTAATTTATTCCCCTGTAAATAACTTTGCCTCATCGCTTATCTTCATTATTCGTTACATTTAACGAACGATTTTCCTTCACCACAACCCAATTTGTTTATGGAAGCCAACGAGCACGAATTCGAAGAGAAATGGAAGCGAATAGAAGAATCCAGTAGAGAGCTTTCGGGCGCTATCGGGGCCGTGGCCGGAACCCTGGTTGGTATTTCAGTACTTGGTCTGAGTGCGCCTGTCATGTATCTCTCGAAGCGGGCAGCGGGCAAGGATGCTACGGAAGCCATAAAAGAAACCGGCGACAAGGTGTTGGAAAAGACAAAATGGATGGGTGAATTCGGTCGATTTGCTGGAAAGAAATTTGCCCCTAAAATTCTGGGAACCGTATTATTTGGCGTATCAGGCCTAATAGCCAGCAACGAATAATCTCGCTGCTTCCAACGCAGCGTTTCTAGTTGGCCAAAGCATGATTTACGATTGCCTCAATTATTGTCTCCCAGTCGGCCGGATGAAGTTCGTGGCCTGTACCGTCGAGCGTTATAAGCGTTGAGTTGTTTATGGTCTTAAGCAATACGTTGGCGTGTTTAACAGGCCAAATCAAATCGTCGGTGCCATGAATAATTAATGTAGGCTGTTCGATTTCGTTTATTCGACCATAAAACTCTTCTCCGCCCTGCAGCGCGGCATGGTTAAACATACTAATGTAGTTATTGGCCCGTAGAAACTCAGCCCTAATCAACTCTCCATTTCTCTCTTTGTCGAATGGTTTTCTACCGCTCATCAACTTATTTCCTTCAAGCATATAGGCAACAACTTCATTCTCATTTGCCCAGTCAACGGAGCTGGCTTTTGCCTGAAAATCGATAATTCGCGAGTCCATTTCTGGAATAGTAGGATCAGACTCCCCCCAGGGCCCGGTTGCCATAAGTGTTAGTGTACTAACTTTTTCAGGATATTTCAGCGTCAGAATCTGCGCGATTAAGCCGCCCAGCGACAAGCCGACCAAATGCGCCTTTTGCAACGAATAAGCCTTCAATATAGCCGCAGCATCCTCTACCAAATCGTCAATAGAATAAGGTGTTGTTCCTGGTTCATAGGTTGTTGATTGGCCAACATCTCGGTTGTCGTATCGAATGACAAAAAATCCCTTATCAGCCAATCGCTGACAAAATTCTTCCGGCCAGAAAAGCATGGATACGGTAGCTCCTGCCAGTAATAGGATCGCCGGTTTATCTGTTTGCCCAAAGGATTCAGTACACAAGTCAACGTCCTGATGACGAACCAGTTTCTTACTCATTGGAAAGCGATTGTTTATACACACTAAACCCGGCTAAACCAGCCGGGCGTAGTAGTTCAACACATATGCTTACCTATTGTTATTTTATAATCAACTGATTGCTTTTAAACGAGCTGACTTACGTTCGGCTCATCGACCTGAACGGCTCTGGTATTACGGGTGAGTAAATGGATGATTCCCCAGGCAACCAGATAGGTGAAGGCACAGATGGTAAAGATGACATTGTATCCACCCGACAGATTTCCGGCCGCCTTATACTCATCGAGTAGGCTACCGACCAGCATCGGGAACACAATACCACCTAGCGCTCCGGCCGTTCCGGCAATACCAACCACCGAACTAACCGCTTTCTTCGGAAACAGATCAGAGGCTAGTGTAAATACATTCGTAGCCCAGGCCTGGTGGACAGCCACGGCCAGACTCAGCAACCCTACAGCCACCCATACATCGGTGACGTACTGTGCCAGCATGATCGACATTTCAAGTATAGCAAACACAAACAGCACCGTTTTCCGTGCTTTCAGCGTCGACCACCCTTTTTTAATCAGGCTGGACGATAAATAACCACCACCGATACTACCAATCGTTGTAGCCGTATAGATCAGCATCAACTCCAGACTCGGTTTTTTCAGATCCAGATTAAAGGTCGACGAAAAGTAGGACGGTAGCCAGAACAGGAAAAACCAGTAGATAGGATCGATCAGACCTTTGCCCACAATCATAGCCCACGTCTGCGGATACGAAAAGAGTTTGAACCACTTGATCGGAGCCGAATCGCTGGTTTCATTATCAGCCGCTTCCTGCCCGCCAACAATGTACTGGTATTCGTCGGTACTTAACCGCGATTGTTTGGCCGGTACGTCGTAAAACAGCCACCAGAAAACGAGCCAGACAAATCCCAAAGCCCCCGTTATCCAAAACACTTCGTGCCATCCGTAGGCATTTAATATCCAGGGTACGACCAATACTGCTACCACTACACCAATGCTGGTTCCGGCATTGAACAAACCCGTTGCCAGCGCCCGCTCTTTCTGCGGAAACCATTCGGCCACTGTTTTGACCGCAGCCGGATAATTCCCGGCCTCACCAATACCCAAACCAATTCGGGCCACACTAAAACCAAACACACTTCGGGCAATAGCATGGAGCATCCCCGCTACGCTCCAGATGATTATCGTTACTGAATAACCTACTTTGGTACCGACCTTGTCGATAATCCAGCCGAACGCTAACAAACCAACGGCATAGGCCGCCGTAAAGGCCATTACGATGTGGGCAAAATCTGTTTCAGACCAGTTAAACTCCTTTTCTAAAATTGGTTTCAACAACCCAATAAGCTGTCGGTCGAGGTAGTTGATAGTTGTGGCCGTAAACAACAGAACCACAATCAGCCATCGGTAATTTTTCAGTTTGCCAGTCATACATAGAGAAATTTTTCAGTTTGCAGTAGTCCGTTTTCAGTGGGCCAAAGCTGGTAACGTACCGTACTGCCACCGGATACAAACGGTAGGTTTCACTTCCGGAAATAGGTGTTTGCCTGCTTCATAAAGGCCTCGAAGTGCCTTTTCAACTCATCCCAATTTTTCTGTTTAATAAAGTCTTTATGTAGCAGCTGACTGCCAACGCCTAACCCATCGGCGCCAGCCCTGATATAAGCTTCCATGTTATCCAGACTGATACCGCCCGTTGGCATCAGTTTAAGCTGATTTAGCGGGGCTTTTACTTCTTTTATATAATCCGGCCCTAATGACGTAGCGGGAAAAACCTTAACCATCGATGCGCCCAGCGACCAGGCCGTATATATTTCAGAGGGCGTATAGGCTCCCGGAAAAATGGGAACACCTCGTTTCACACACGATTTAACTACCTTCTTGTTTACAATTGGCGTCACAATAAACTGAGCACCTGCATCCAGCGCCTTGTCGAGATCGTCTTTTGTACACACCGTTCCGGCTCCAATATTGAGTTCACGACCATACTGATCAATCGCCTGCTGAATCATCGATTCTGCACCGACTGTGTTCATGGTTATTTCAATAGTGGTCAGACCAGCATCCCGATATAAGGGCAGAATATGATTGACTTCTTCGACGGATAGCCCTCGGATAATGCCCACGACTGGTGCTTTTGAGAATAGGTCCCAGGAAAATGGATGCGAACTTGACTGAGTCATTTACTTAAGGATACTAGTTGATTCTGCACAATTTTTACTTGTCCGGCAATGGTGGCTTTATCAATCAAATCCGCCGAAATAGTGGTTGTCCGGTCTGATAGACTGAGTTCATCGATGGCTAGTTTGTAGAGTTCATACAGGTTGGTGCCACTACACAGAATGACCGGCCAATCGTTTTGTCCGATCAGCGATTTCAGTTCGGCCCCAATCAATAAGCCACTCATATACAGCATATTCTGTTTTTTGGTCAGCAACCCAAACAACTGATTGGTTCGAACCCTGAACAGACTATGGAGAATGGAGGACGAATCCGAATCTCTGACTCCCAGCCTGAACCCGTTCAGTTCTTCGTCAGGAAATGAATTCAGACCCGTTGGCTCGATTGAATCCTTCAGAATGCTGTATTGCGACATGAGGTTAAAGACCTCCCCCGTCATGAAGGTTTGTAGGTTGATAACCTGCTGATTCCGAATATAAATATGCTTTGAATGCGTTCCAGGAAAGATCAGAATCGCATTTTCGACCGTATGATGCAACGTATCGAGCAACGCCAACAACCCGATCAACTGCGTTTCTTCGCCCCGCATAACATCGTGCGTCGTCTGTACGCCCGAAATCAAAATAATCTCGCGGGCATCGTTATTCTGCACAGTTAGCCGTCGGATACTGGCCTGGCTACCATCGACCGGAAAGGGCAACGTAGCATACGGTACTTCCGCCATACCAATCGACGAAGATGCCATACCCGAAATAATAATTGACACCATGCTGAGATCAATAGATACCTGCCGGGACAGCAGCTCGACCTGCCGATTTAGCTGCTGCCGAAAAAACTCCTCCCGCGACATGCCCTTCTTCTCCGCTGTTTCTTTCCAGGCCGTAAACGTACTGGCCACCCCCTCCTGCGAAGTAACTTCACCGATCAGGTTGAGATCCGGCACATTTATTAAGCGCAGGCGAAACGAGGATGTACCCCAATCACACCCCAATAAATAGTTTCTCATAAATGCTTCGTTTAGGTAGGGTTTATGGCAATGCAAAAGCGACATACGATCCACCCGGTTTCAGACCGTAGCGTGTGCCGCCAGCCGCAATCGCAACGTATTGTTTTCCATTGACCATGTAGGTAATGGGCGTAGCAAAACCACCAGCGGGCAGCTTGTATTCCCACACGATTTTGCCAGTTTTTTTGTCGAACGCCCGCAGTTTTTCGTCATACGTAGCGGCAATAAAAATCAGACCACCCGCCGTTACGATAGGGCCACCGTGGTTTTCTGTACCGGTGGGCGGAATGCCTTTTTTGCTGAGTTCCGGGTATTCACCCAACGGAACCTGCCACAAATACTCGCCCGTATTCATGTTGATGGCATTCAGCGTTCCCCAGGGTGGTTTGATAGCGGGGTAGTTATCCTGATCCCGAAACTGGGTGTTGCCATTGTTCAGGTAAGGCGGCATGTACGGAAAGTCGGCTCCTTCTGGTACAGAACTCGTCACCACGGAGCTATGCTGATCAACAACAGCCGGCTGTTTCGTCTCTACTTTCAGCAAAAAGTTGATGATTGCTTCCCGATCCCCGGCAGACAAGTGCCCAAACGATGGCATCCGGCCACGGCCCGTTGTCAGGATAGTGCTGATCTGCTCCCGATTCAGTCGCTTACCGACATCCGTCAGGTCCGGATAAGCCTGCGCGGCACTGGCAGCTGCGCCACTTTTACCGTCGTTGCCATGACAGACAGCACAGTTTGTATTAAACAACGTAGCACCCCGCGTCATAGCCACCCCGTTGGCTGGCTGTCGGCTATCGCGCATTTTGAGCCACCAAAGCATATTGTTCGAATTCTGATACAGAATACCATCCGGATCAGCCGCATTACCACCCCATTCGGCTCCCCCGCCCATGCCATACATCAGATGGCCTTCTTCGCTGGGGGGAAGGAACTTGCTGCCTCTCCGGCTGTTCTTGAAGCGTTCCAGGACGTAAGCATGGGCTTCGGGCGTACGATTGGTAATAGTGGCTTCCGTTAACTCCTGATAGCTAAACGGGGCCGGTTTGGTTGGCACAGGTTGCGTAGGCCAGGGCTTTTCGCCGGGTAATGCCGACGACGTGGGAACGGGTACTTCCTTTACCGGAAACAACGGCTTGCCCGTATCCCGATCAAAAATAAATACGTATCCGTCTTTAGTAGCCTGAGCAACAGCCTCTACCATTTTCCCATTAAGTTTTACGGTAATCAGGTTGGGCGGACAAGGTAAATCCCGGTCCCACAGGTCGTGGTGTACCGTCTGGAAATGCCAGATACGTTTCCCGGTTTCGGCATTCAGCGCAATAACGCAGTTGGCGAATAGATTCTGTCCTTCGCGCGCTCCACCGTAAAAATCGACCGATGGCGATCCCGTACCAGCATACACAACGCCACGCTTTTCGTCCAGCACCATACCCGCCCAGCAGTTGGCACCCCCCAGTTTTTTGTAAGAATCCTTCGACCAGGTTTCGTAGCCATATTCGCCGGGCAGCGGAATGGTTCTGAATACCCACGCCAGCTTACCCGTTCGAACGTTAAATCCACGGATATACCCCGGCAGCGCATCTCCCCCCTCGTTCACGGCCGACCCAGTAACCAGAATGTCTTTGTAAATAACGCCGGGCGTCGTAACACGTATTGAGTACTTCATTACGTCGTAACCGAGCGTTTCTTTGTCACCCAGGCCGTCGTGCAGGTCGATTTCTCCGTTCTTTCCAAAACTTTCGACTGGTTTGCCGGTCGTGGCATTGATGGCGTATAAAGTAGATCCGACAGTATACAACACCCGCTTGTCGTCACCGTCTTCCCAATACATTACCCCGCGAACCGGATGGAACCGAGGGCGTTTTTCGGGATCAGCAAACGGATTGAACTGCCAGATTTCTTTTCCGGTAGCAGCATCAACGGCGAATAATTTCAGGCGGGGCGACGTACCATACATAACCCCTTTTATGACGATGGGCTGACACTGCATATCCATCCCCCGCTGATTCGGATCTTTATTATCACCCGTGTCATAGGACCAGGCCAATGTCAGCTTCTTTACGTTTTGCGCATTGATCTGCGTCAGCGGTGAATACCGGTTTCCCGCATTGTTACCGCCATAAGTTGGCCAGTCATCGCCCGTTTTTTTAGGGCTTTGAGGCTGTTTGGGCAAATCGAGCGGTATAAAACTCCCCAGAGCCAGTATGCCGACAAAGGATTTAAGAACAAAATTCATAGACTGAAGTCGTTTTCAGTGTACGGGTTAAAACGCATGATTTCGCTTCCCTCATGTCAGGGGGAGAAATCAGTAATAGGTTATGTTTATTTCTTTTTCTCGTAAAATTCGTACGCTATTTTCCAGCTTACTTCCTGCCCCGGAGCGGCTTTTAGATGCACGTATGGCTCAGGACACGACGTAGTGGAACAGGCCCAATAGACTAATTTTTCCATTGGCTGGTTGCTGGTGATATGAACACCAGCGCCTGTTTTCATATTCTCAATTCGGATGTTGTAATCGGCGGCCGTGGGGCTAAAGCCCTGTAAACCGGCACTATACACTTGTTCTTTTGTTTCCAGATTGCGGGCATAAACCAGTTGGTTTCCCTGCGTTAGTATCATACTTCCGAATCCTTTCCCTTCCGCTTTCACGTCAAACGGAAACTGGACATTTACGGTTGGACCGGTTGGCTGGCTGTCGATGATGAAGAAATTATGGTTATAAGTGCTTGTTTCGAAGGGTAATTTGCCGGTGTTCGTCAGGCGATGTTCCAGCACTAGTTCTGGCTTGCCTTTCGTTAGTTTTACGGTTTTCCGGTATACGTAACCATAACCGGCCGGGTCGCTAAGCTCGTGGGTAAACTCAATACGGTCTTTGAACTGGCGAACGCTCCGTTTACCGTAATCCACTACGTCGTAATAACGGGAAAAAGCATACGGTTTATCGTCGGGTTTACGTAGCACGCCTACCCCAATCTTAACGAACGTATCACCCGCTTTTGCCTCCGTATAGTTCAGGGGCGTAAACTCTTCAGCGGGTCCGTTAATGGCATCGTGAAGTTTAGGGTCATACTGAGGAAACCACTGTTCAACGTAGCTGTGTCCTTTGTAGGTCAGGTTTTTGAACGCCCCGGCCCAGTCGAACCGCGTTCCCTGATAATACCCTTTCTGCTGATCGGGTAAATACAGTTCTGTCTGAATTACGCCGTTCGAAAGCGTCGCTTCCGGCCATTCGGCAGACTGCAGCGCACTAGCTCCAAAGGCACCAACACAAAGAGAAAGAAGTATACTTTTCAAGACCGTGGGGGTTTGGTGTAGCGTGGACCTCCGGTCCGCGTAGCCGTAGGCTAAAGGTTAGCTTGCTATTTTAGGCTACGGCTACGCGGACCGGAGGTCCACGCTACAGGTATTATTAATTCAAACCAGGGTTAATTGATGTATCAGAGTAAGGCAACGGGAACCAGTAATTTGCCTTGGTAATTGCCTTGATTGGCTGCAAATCGTCGGGGCTTTTGGCTGCGTTGGCTGCCTCCACGCGCTCCAGACGAATCAGATCGAACCAGCGTGTGCGCTCACAGGCAAACTCCCAGGCACGCTCCTGCACCACTTCATCAGCAAATTGCGTTGCCGTAAGACCATCGGCTGGCGTGAGCGCCTTGGTACCCGTAGCACGGCCCCGTAGCCGAACAGCATTCAGGGCGTCGTAGGCTGCCTGATCAGGACCACCCGTACCACGCGCTTTTGCTTCGGCATAGATGGTCAATACGTGCGGATAGCGCATCATCACCGATGGCAGCGAGATACTCGACGTAACGATATTGCCTTTGATGTACCACTTCTGATAATAAGGGTGTCGGGTCAGGCTGTTCTGCCAGGGTATTTTCGTGGTTCCCAGTCCAAATTCGGTGCGGAACGTAGCGGATTTGCGGGGACCTTCCGGAAAATCGCGGAAGAAAAATAACTCCGCAAACATATCATCCCAGCCGCCTTCTTCACCCGGCATGGTTGTATTGCCATACGTAGCGTTGGCCGTACCGCTCCCCCCCGTAAAACCGCTAATCTGGAAAACAGACTCCGGAATACTAGCCACTGCCGGATCATTCGCAAACACCTCCGCAAACGTTGGCATCAACGCGAACCCATACGTAGCACGGTTATCGATTACTTCTTTGGCTTTGGCAGCCGCCAGATCGTACTTGTCGGTTTGCTTGAGCGGCCAGCCTGCCATCGTCAGGTACACATCGGCCAGGAACGCTTTTGCCGAACCCGCATTCGGACGACCTGGCTCACGGCGTGTGTTGGGCAGCATCGTTTCGGCTTTTTTCAAATCGGCCACAATCAGATCGTATACCTGCGCTGGGGTCGACTTTTTGATCGTTAGCAACGAGTCGGAATACTCACCAGCCATAACCAGCGGAATGCTTCCGTAAAAACGGGTCAGCCAGTAGTACGAAAACCCCCGAATGAAATAAGCTTCGCCCGCAATAATGTCGATCGTAGCCTTGGTGCCCGTCGTTTTCTGGTAATTGTTTATGACGTTGTTCGCACCCTGGATGGCTTTGTAGCAGCCGTTGTAAACAGCTCCCGAACGCTGGTTGGTTGTCGATACGTTAAACTGATCGAATTCACGCCAGTCGGCTTTATTACTGGCTGGGTGCGTCGTTACGTCGTCGCTGCCCAACGTTGCCGCGTTAGCCGATGGATGCAGGAACCCGTAGGTCCACTGTGCACCCAAACCACGATAAGCCCCCGTGAGTGCCGATTCGAGTCCTTCCTGCGTCGACAATACGTTCGGACCATATAATAACCCGGTTGTATCTTCTTCCAGATAACTTTTGCAGCTTGCTCCCAGCATAGCCACAAGTCCAATTAATAATAATTTTTTCATGGTTTATGTCAGTGTCTGGTTTATGGTTTTGGGTTTATAGTTTCTGGTTTACCTGTGCCGGTTTTCCTGAACCATAAACGATAGGACCATAAACTGATAAACGTTTAGAAGCCCAGATTAACGCCCAGTGTGTATGTTTTCGAGTTAGGATAAGAGCCGTAATCGATACCGATGGCCGTATCCGTGTTCGAACCGACTCGTGCCGATTCTGGATCTGGTCCTTTGTACTGGGTGATCGTAAACAGGTTCGTCGCGCTGGCAAACACCCGAAGATTGGCCTTATTCTTGATGAAACCGGTTGGTACGTTATAGGACAGGCTGATGTTTTTCAACCGTACGAAACTTCCGTTTTCGAGGAACCGGCTCGACTGCGTAAAGGGCTGATACGTTCTGGTGAAGGCTGGAATATCCGACGTTTCGTTACCCTGGCGGTAGTAATCGCGAATTTCTGTCAGAATAAATTGACGCGCATCCCCCGATCCCGACAAAGCAGCGGCTCGTGTGTAATTCAGTTTATCAACGCCAAATACGCCGTTGAAGAATACGTTTAGCGTTAACCCTTTGTAGGTAAAGGTGTTGTTCCAGCCACCAGTTGCTTTCGGGAATGCCCGGCCAATAATCTGAAAATCGTCCGTGGTGATGGAGTTATCGCCGTTGAGGTCCTGATAATGTGGATCACCGGGCACACGACCGTATCGGGCGGCCTCATCCGCTTCGTTTGGTTTCCAGGTGCCCAGGTATTTCAGGCCCCAGTATGAACCCAAGGGCTGGCCAGGCATCAGCATAAACTCGTTCGTGGTCGACATACCGCCACCAACGCCCGTGCCTGTACCCAGGCGAGGTAAACCACCCAAACTGACTACCTGATTCTGTAGGGTCGATACGTTCAGATTGGTTTCCCAGCGGAAGCCTCCTTTATCGATGGGCGTACCACCAATAGAGAGTTCAATGCCTTTGTTTTCCACTTCGCCCACGTTACGTGTCTGCGTACCGCCACCCGCATAGGCAGGTATCGCTACGTTCAGCAGCAGATCCGTCGTATTTTTCTTGAAATAGTCAGCTTCGATGCGGATACGGCCATTCAGGAATTCCATTTCCAGACCAACATCAGTCTGTTTAGTCGTTTCCCACTTCAGGTTTACGTTACCCGGATTGCCCAGAATTACGCCCGCCGTGGCCGCTGAGTTGTTGAAGGCCGAAAAGGTTGTTCCGTAGGTCGACAACGTAGCGTAGGGATTGATCGCCTGGCTACCCGTCATCCCCCAGCTACCCCGTAGTTTCAGGTTGCTGAATACGTTCAGATTCTTGATAAATTCTTCTTCCGACAAACGCCAGCCCAGCGCAACCGATGGGAACACACTATAGCGATTCGCGGAACTGAATTTAGAAGACCCATCGCGCCGTACGGCCGCCGTTACCAGGTACTTGTCTTTATAGCTGTAATTGACCCGGCCCAGCAGCGATAACAGCGTCCATTTATTAAACGCCGACGCTACCGAAGCGGCTGCGTTACCGCCGATGTTATCGTAGCCTAACTGCGGGAAACGGAGGCCCGAAGCCGTAGCCGTAAAGTTCTGTTCGGTGTACTGCTGCGTTTCCAGAACAGCAACCGCATTGATCGAATGGTTACCGATCTTCACATCATAATTCAGGTTATTCGTATTCTGCAGCGTTACCTGATCGGTCGAATAACGGGTTGCACTTGGCACGCCATTCGATAGACGCTTACCGGTGAAGTTCAGGTTCTGCGAATTCAAGTAGTTGACCGCATACTGTAAATCGAGCGTCAGACCTTTGATCGGCAGTTTATAATTCAGGCCACCGTTTACGTTCAGGCTAGCCCGTTTTGTGTCGATCGACTGATCGTACAGGTAATCTAACGGGTTCCTATATACGGAGCCGATTGGATCAGTAAAGGTGGGCATTCCATCACTGCCATAGGCGGGCGTGGTTGGTGCCCAGGCCAGCGCCTGAACAATAGCGCCACCATCCAGCGTATTATGGTTTTTCGACTGCGTTCCCCACAGATTCAGGCGGAACGACAGCTTATCGTTTACCTGGGTGTTAATGTTGGTACGTAGTATATACCGGCGGAAACCACTGTTATTAACAATACCATTCTGATCCAGGTAGTTACCCGAGATCAGGTAGGTCGTTTTTTCGCCACCACCCGATACGGTTACCTGATGCTGCTGGCCAGTACCCTGCCGAAATACTAAACTCTGCCAATCGGTTCCGCCATTCTGCTTATACTGCGCAATCTGGTCGGCCGTAAACGGTAATCCAGAACCGGTAGCCGTAGCGCGGGCATTGACGATTTCGGCAAATTCGCCCGCTGGCAATACGTCGTACCGTTTGATGTTTTCCGAAATACTGAACTGGCCTTCGTAATTTACTTTCAGACCCCGTGCACCTTTCTTAGTGGTGATGATAACAACCCCGTTTGCGCCCCGGCTACCGTAGATGGACGTAGAGGCCGCATCTTTCAGCACCTGAATTGTTTCGATATCACTGGGGTTCACAAAGTTGAAATCAGCGCCAACGTATCCGTCAACAATGTAGAGTGGGTTGTTATTACCTAATACCGAGTTGGCTCCGCGAATCCGAATACGGGCATCGCCACCTGGAGCCCCATTCGTCTGGGTCACCTGCACCCCCGCAGCTCGTCCCTGCAACACCTGATCCAGACGAGTGACAGGCTGTTGCGCAAATTCTTTCGTTGAGATGGCCGTCAGTGCCCCCGTTACGTCGGTTTTGCGCTGCGTACCATACCCAACCACTACGACTTCATTAAGCGTTTTCTGATCTTCTGCCAGTTGCACATTGATTACGCTACGTCCATTAACGGGAACGGTCTGGCTCACGTAGCCAATATTAGAGAATACCAGCGAGGACGTGCTGGCGGCATTCAGGGCAAAGTTTCCGTCCACATCCGTCGACGTACCCGTTGTTGTGCCATTCACCTGCACGTTCACTCCTGGCAACCCCTGGTTGTCTGGCCCGGTCACCTTCCCGGTCACCCTGGCACTCTGAGCAAAGGCATAGCCCTGGCACAGAAGCAGTAGAAAAACGAAAAAAACTACATTTTTTTTCATGATAAACGATTCATTGATTAATAGAAAGTAGGTTAGCTGTATTTAAAGTTGACTAGGTAGTATGAAATTCGTTTGTTACCAATCGACCACGGAGCCATCCAGCGCATTGTAGGTTTCGGGATTTTTCCAGTCGTGGCCAATTTTATCTTTCATCAGTGCATCATCCAGTTCAATGCCCAGCCCAGGCCCTTTGGGAATCATGACCGTGCCGTCTTTCTGTAGCTTGAATGGATTTTTGATGTATCCGTCGCCCAGCGATACCTGCTCCTGAACCAGGAAATTTGGAACGCTAGCCGCCAGATGAAGCCCCACTGCCAGCGAGATCGGGCCCATTGGATTATGCGGAGCGATGGGAACATAGTACGCTTCGGCCATCCCGGCAATGATACGTCCTTCGGTGATCCCACCGGCGTGGCACAGATCAGGCTGTACGATACTGACCGCTCGTTTTTCCAGTAATTCGCGGAAGCCCCATTTCGTAAAAATCCGTTCGCCAGCCGCAATGGGCAGATGCGTCCCCCGGGCGATGTCGGCCAGTACGTCGACGTTTTGGGCCTGAACGGGTTCCTCCACAAACATAGGTTTGTACGGCTCTAACTCCTTGATCAGTAGCTTTGAGGTTTGCGGTGGTATGCTGCCGTGGAAATCGATGGCAATATCCATATCATCGCCACCCGCTTCTCGTAGCGAAGCAAAATTGTCGACGGCGTATTTAATGAATTTAGGATTCTCGACAATGTTAGCCGGATTCTGTTTGGCAACCCCCGTTTTGATGACGGTATAACCTTCCGCTTTTCTTTTCTTAATATCCTCAGCGTTGCTGGCTCGACCATATACCCGAACCCGATCACGCGTTGGGCCACCCAACAGTTCATAAACCGGTACGTTCAGTAGTTTGCCTTTGATGTCCCACAAGGCGTGGTCGATACCGCTCAGCGCACTCGTCAGAATAGGACCACCCCGATAGAATGCATGCCGATAAATCGCCTGCCAGTGATGGACAACCTGGCGCGGGTCTTTACCAATCAGATACGGTTCCACCTCTTTGATGGCGGTCTGTATGGTCAGGGCTCTACCTTCCAAAAGCGGTTCACCCAATCCAACCACACCAACATCGGTATGAATTTTCAGGAAAATCCACCGAGGCTTTACCAGAAACGTTTCCAGCTTGGTAATCTTTACTTTACTGTAATCGGCGAAATGCCCAGGGCTGGATGCATAGGATGTTTGAGGCAATACCATCGTGCTCATGCCAGCAACGCCAAGCACCGACTGGATGGCACTACGTCGGGATATGCCTTTCTTTTTCATTTGTTTTTTGGTTAAAGGTTATCTTAATCGTTTAAGCAAGAATCTAAAAAAATGAAGGGTTATTAGTGATTTTTTGGTGTCAGGTTTATGAACCTGACACCACGCTCAAACTTGTATAGTTATTATGGCCGGATGATCGTACCGTCCATTTTACGTACCTGCCAGTTGGATTTGGTAGTGATGGGATACTTGGCCGCTTCCTTCTCGTTAATATCGACCCCTAAACCCGGTACCTCATTAACCGACATGTAGCCTTTGTTCATCGTCGGGCAGCCACTAAACACTTCTTTCATTTTGTCCGAAAACTGCACCGCTTCCTGAATACCAAAATTCCAGACCGCCAGATCGATATGCGCATGAGCCGCATGCCCCACCGGCGATACGTCGCCCGGACCGTGCCAGGCAGTACGAACGTTGAACCACTCGCCCAGACGAGCTACTTTCATGGCTGGAGTGATCCCACCAATCTGCGATACGTGAATCCGAATGAAATCAAACCACTGATTGACCATCGGTTCTTTAAACTCATTGATGTTGTTGAATAACTCACCCATGGCAATGGGCACGGTGGTAGCCTGGCGCAGTTGCGCAAACCATTTCATATTCTCGGGTGAGAAGGGATCTTCGATAAAGAATGGCCGATAGTCTTCCAGTTGCTTGATCATGTTGATGGCTTCGATCGGCTGCACCCGCTCGTGGATATCGTGCAGTAATTCCACTTCATCGCCACACTGTTTACGCACAACCTCGAACATCTTAGGCACCGACTTCAGGTAGAGTTGTACGTTCATGTAGTTATCGGTCTCACCCCCAAATCCGGCCACCTTAAAATCGGGCTTGTCGGACGTAGCGCCCACGGCTCCGTAGCCACCCTGCTGAATTCGAATATGTTTGAAGCCCTGCTCCATGAATTTTTTCACACTTTCGGCAGCAGCTTCCGGCGTATTTCCCCCAGCGTGGGTATAGCAGGGAATCGCAAAACGTACTTTTCCGCCCAGCAACTGATAAACTGGCATACCGGCCCGCTTGCCTTTGATGTCCCACAGCGCCTGATCCAGCCCCGAAAGGGCATTGTTGAGTACGGGTCCATTTCGCCAATACGAGCTAACATAAGCAGCCTGCCACATATCCTCGATATTATCGACATCCTTGCCTACGCAGAACTCATTGAGGTAGGTGTTGATGGCCACAACGACCGCAGCCGCCCGTTGGGTAAACGTAGCGCAACCCAGTCCGTAAAGACCGGGTTCGGTAGTTTCGACTTTGACCACGATGAGGTTGGAACCTTGTGGGGCGGTGGCGATAGCCTTGACCGATTTGATTTTGACCGGTGTAGCACCGACGGCGTATCGCGGAATGCCCTGCCGCTCGCGGGCTTCGGCAGTTGATGGTCCGCCAAACAAGCCCAGGATACCGGCCGAGGAACCTAAGCCTAACATCTTTAACGCGTCACGACGATTTTGATCAGGTTTATTCATGAGTAAAAAGTAAGGGATTGACAAGTTGGTTTACTCGCAACGGATTACTGGCTACAAATCAGCCCACTGGTTTAGTGCACATTAGTTACGGTGAGTCCACCCAATGGACCAATCTGTAGCCGGCTGTTCTCCGTTGCGAGAAAAGAGTTTATACATTGTTATTTTTTGTCCCACCACACGCGGGTGTCGAGCGTATTGGGACCTTGACGAGTTATGGCTTCATTCAGTTTGCCTGAATTCACGATGATTTCGCTATCGGGATAGATCATCCGACGAATAAAGTCGCCTTTTACCTCAGATCCTGGGTATGGATTTTTCTTTAACGCCGGAAATCCACTCCGCCGGAAATTGGCCCAGGATTCGTTCCCGTCCAGGAAAGTGGCTACCCAGTATTGCGTATTGATCAAATCAAGCGCTTTGGCGGCATCGAACGGATGCGCGGTCAGATACGCTGCGATGGTTGCTTCTGGAATCGTTGACCCATAGGAGGCCATCTGCTCCAGATTGGCGCGTATTCCTCTGGCATAATAATCAGCCGCCGAACCAGTCACCCACCCACGCGTTGCCGCTTCAGCCAGCAACAATTGCGTTTGCGCATACGTAATGTGGAATTCAGGCGAGTCCAGTTTCAGCACTGTGTTCAGATTGACCTGCGAATAGTCCCAGAGACTTACTACGCCATTGGCCTGGAAGGTAGACGAAATCGTTACGTCGTTATACCCCATTGGCATGCCAACCTGCGTAGCAGGATCTGACGACGCCCGTGCCGACGTCTGTTCCTGACCGCCCTTAGCGCCAACGTAACGTACCGCAAAAATGGGCAGCCGAGGGTCGTTGTTCGCTTTGAGGTAATCGACAAAAGGTGCAGCCAGATAGAAATTTGTCTTCTCCCGAGCCTGTAAGTGATTGGCGATGTAGTTGTTATACAGCGACGTATGCCGGAGAATCGAGTTATCGGCATTGGATTGAAATACGCCCCCCGCTACCGCTTTCTTCACATACGATTCGGCCATTGCTGGATCTACTTTCGTCAGGCGCATAGCGGCACGTAGCATAAACGTATAGCCCAATTTTTTCCATTTCGCTACGTCGCCACCGTACAAAATATCAGTCACTACCGGCGATTGGGCCGTCGTTAATGCTGCCGATGCCTCTTCGAGTTCCTTCAGAATATCTTTATAGATGTCCTGTTGAGGGTCGTATTTGGGCGTAATGATTTCGGTTGTGTACCCCTGCCCTGCCTCGAAATAAGGAATATCGCCGTAGGTATCGGTCAGAATCATATACACATAGGCACGCCAGATTCGAGCGGCCTGATACGTATTGATTTGCAGCGGATCGGATTTAGTCTGCTCCAGCACCGACACAAGCTGCTTCACTACGTTACGGTAAAAATTCTGCCAGACTAACTGCGTATTGCCGTTATTGACCTGGTCATAATTGCCGCCCGATAACGAACTTCCATAGGGCGTAATGATCTGCTGTACAATACCAAAGTTGTAGCAAAGCATACCTAATGTACCAAAGCCATCGAGGTAATTGGTATTGATAATGGCCTTATTCAGCACCATCGAGGGCGCCAGCGAGGTCGGATCGACCTTGTTAGTATTCACCTCAGTAAAGCCCTGATCGCAGCTCGTCAGCAGGCTCAGCGAAAGGGTTAGAGCGATTATATGATTGATATATCTTTTCATGAGTCAAATGTTATGGCTACGCGAACCAGCGGTCCACACTACACTTAGAATCGAACATTAAGGTTAAAGCCCATCGTGCGGGTTGGTGGTAAACCAGGCCAGAAATCAAGGCCAACCGAGTTATCCGACGAGACCATCGCTTCTTCGGGGTCCATATTCTCCGTCCATTTCTTAATAATCAATACGTTGTTCGCTACCGCACTCAGTCTCATGCCTTTGATGAAGAATTTCTCCGGAAGCAGTTTGCCGAAATCATAGCCCAGGCTAATCTGACGGAGTTTCCAGAACCCGGCATTGTTTACGAAATCTTCGTGGATGCCCAGTGGGTTCAACGACTCATAGAAAGGCTGAACGGCTGCTCTGGTTTTGTTGATCTCTCCGTTTGGATTGACCCCATCGCCGATTACATAACCCACATCCCGACCGGGCAGCGTCCGCTTCGACAGACCATGACGCAGGTAGTTGATATTACGTCCGGTAATCATTTTATGCCCAAGCTTGAAATCGATCAGGGCCGACAACGTAATACCTCTGTAGGTAAACGTGTTTGTAATACCGCCAAAATAGGTAGGCAGTGCGTTACCAACATTTCGGAGCGTATTGTTACGTAGTGGCATACCGCTATTGGCGTCGAATACTTTACGCCCCTGAGCATCGCGCAGATACATAAAGGTGTACAACTGGCCAATCGGTTTTCCGACTACCTGATTCAACACCCGACCGCTACCACCACTGACCGTGATAACCGTATCGTTCGGAGATAATCCGAGCTGGAGAACTTTCGATGTATTATACGATACGTTGGCGTTTACATCCCAGCGGAAGGCGGGCGTAACTACAGGCGAGAAGTTCAGGGCCATTTCAAGTCCCTGGTTCATACTACGTCCTACGTTAATCAGCTTGTTAGTGTACGACGACGCATCTGAAATCTGGGCCGCCAGAATCTGATCGTTGGTTGTCTTGTGATAGTACGTAAAGTCGAAACCGATTTTGCTGTCAAACAACTTCAGCTCTACACCAACCTCAGCTTCCTGAATGCGAAGGGGACGCAGATTTTTGTTTGGAACGGTCGATACGTTGATACCACCCACCGGCACCAGTTGACCCGATGGATTGGGGAACGAGTTGTTATCGACCTGATAGTACAGCGCGTTCGAATAGGGGTTTACGTTGTCAGAACCAACCTGCGCATAGGCCGCCCGAATTTTCCCGAAAGAAATCCACTGAGGCAGCCGCTCAAAAGCCTGCGAGAATACGAAGCTACCCGTAACGGATGGATACAAAATACTCCGGTTTGATGGAGCCAGCGTGGAGAACCAGTCATTACGGGCCGTTGCGGTCAGGAACAGGTAATCACGGTACGATACCGTAGCGGAGCCGAACAACGAATTAATCTTCTTTTCCGCCAGCTGATAGACGGGATTTTTGACCCGACCATTGGCTACTGTATACAAGCCCGGCTGCACAAAATCCTGTACCGTTACGCTGTTGTAATCATTACGGGCGTAACGTGCATTGCCACCCAGCGTTACGTCTACGCCAATCTTGCCGAAGGTTTTATTACCGCCCAGAATGAAATCGATGTTCCGTTCGGTATTCTGGCGAACATCCTGCGTATACGACCCATTAACGTACCCGACGGGCGCTTTGGCAATCGGTGCATAGCCATTCGGGATATTATAATCCTGATTCCGAACGTAGTAATCCTGCGCAATACGTCCCTGCAGATAGAGCCAATCCGTGAACTGATACCGTAGCGCTATGTTCCCAAAAATACGGTCGCGCAGAATGTTCTCGAAGTGGTAATTCATGGAATAGTACGGGTTGTTCCGTACCAGGAAACGCGAAAACACAAATTCATCGCCATTGGGCAAGGTCTGGTTTTGACGTAGCGCGTCGAACGGCATCGAGTTAGCCAGCGTAAAAATGACCGTCGATACTGAGAAATCCTGCGCATTCAGTTGGGGCGGGTTCACGTTGTTTTCCTTCGAATAGTTGATATTTCCGCTAGCTGTGAGCCGGCTACTAATATTCTGGGAAAACCCTAGATTGATCACCTTCCGGTTGAAGGAGTTGTTCTCCATAATACCCTTGTTATCGGTATTACTCAACGACAGGCTAAAGCCACCATTTTGACCGTTATTGGCTACGGTTACTGTATTCGTAAAGTTTGTTCCAACGCGATAGAATTGTTTAACCCGGTCGCGCACAGGAGCGTACGGCCAGGTTTCGTTGTCAAATAAAGTTTGGGTCATGCCCGGCTGAAACTTTTCACCAAAGCTCCATACACCCGAGGTAGGATTAGCCGACGTTGGTCGTAAGCCCCCTTCTCCCTGACCATATTCGTACTGAAAATCGGTAAAGTCCAGCGCCGTTTCGGTCGTGAAGTTGGTGTTATACGTAACGCCAAGACCTTTTCCCACGCCCCGGCTCTTGGTCGTAATCATCACTACGCCATCTTTGGCCCGAGAGCCATACAAAGCAGCGGCCGTTCCGCCTTTCAGTACCGTCATGGTTTCGATATCGTCGGGGTTGATACTGCTCAAGCCATCGCCACCATCGGAGTTGTTCATGGCGCGGCTGCCAAAATCGCCACCCAGCGAGTAGTTCGAGTTATCGATAGGAACCCCATTGACTACAATCAGCGGGTTATTCTGACCGCTAAACGACGACTGGCCACGGATACGGATTTTAGACGTACCGGCTGGTCCTGACCCCATACTGGTAATGTTAACCCCGGCCATTTTACCCTGAAGACCATTCATGAAGTTATTGGTACGGTTTACGTTGATCTGGTCGGCATTAACGGTAGCGGTAGCGTATCCTAATGTTTTGGCTTCCCGCTTGATTCCCAACGCTGTAACCACCACTTCATCAATAGCTTTTGCATCTTCCGCCAGCTGGACGTTAATAACTGATCGGTTATTGATAGGTACAGTTTGCGTTACGTAGCTGATGTAGGAAAAAACCAGCGAACCATTGGCTGGCGCATTGACAGAATAACTACCCTGAGCATCAGTGGCCGTCCCCACCGACGTTCCACCAATCACGACGTTTACACCTGGAAGCCCCTGGTTATCAGGACCAGTCACCTTCCCCGTTATTTTGTTGGTCTGGGCCAGCGTAAGGCAACTGCTCAGCAACAAATAAAAAAGAACTAGAGCTTTGTTCATACATAATAGAGATTTAGGAAAAGGAAAAAAAAGGAAAAACCATCCATTTATATCAACATCAACTATTGATATAATCTAATTTTTCTAGAGCTCTAAAAATAGCTATCCTCCGAAGCCAGCTTGGAGACTAACAGCTACTTACTTTTCTTTTTCAGGTTGTATAATGAGCGTTACTATACGTACTACCAGTTGTGTATAGCTCCGTCGGGACTCTTTAGGATTGGATGCGGGAACTGGGTTTTAGCCGTTACCTCCATCACAAATGTGGCTTTTTTAGGGTCGAACTTGACGCCTAATCCTGGCTCTGGATTCAGATACAGCTTACCATTTTTAAAATTCACGAAATCCTCATTGAAGTAAGCCGGACGTTCGGGCTCACCACCGCCCAATTCCATCAGGCAGCGCATGGGGCTGCTTGAACCAAGCACGTGTACCAGCGTAGCGGTGGCCAATGGACCCGTAAAATGCGGAATCATACCAACGTAATGCGTTTCGCACATAGACGCCAGTTTTTTAAACTCCGAAATCCCTCCGGTATTGGGCAGCGTAAAGCGGGTATAATCGATCAGATGCTGCTCGATAAACATATTGCTATCCCAACGATCGCCAAACTGTTCGCCAACCGCAATGGGTACGGTAGTCATCTGACGTACTGTTTTATAGACATCGGGGTTTTCTGACCGGACAATATCCTCCACAAAATAAGGCTCCAGCTCTTCGAGGGCTCTGCAGATTTTAATCCCTTCCGTTGTATCAAAACGCGTATGCAGATCAATAGCCCATTTACCTCCTCCGCCTACAGCGGCATCGATACGTTTGCAGAACTCAATGGTTTTCTTGGCATTTTCATAAAAATCAAAGGGCTGGTCGCCATTACCGCCGGTGGGTCCAATTCGATACGCCCGTAAACCAGCTTCTATACAATCGCGGGCGCGCTCTTCTTCGGTTTTCGCTTTGGAAGCCCGGAAACCAGTAGCGTAACACTCTACGTATTCACGCGTGGCCCCTCCCAGCAATTCATAAACCGGAACGCCCAACGCTTTGCCTTTTATATCCCACAACGCCATCTCCAGAGCACCCAGTGCATGCAGTTTTTCCCGGCCTGGCGGATAAAACATACCGCGATAGACATTCTGCCAGATGTGTTCAATACGGAATGGGTCTTCCCCGATCATCATCTGGGCGCACTGCTCGATCATGTCCTTAGACCCGCCTTCGCCAATTCCGACAATACCACCATCGGTCTGAATTTCGACAATACCACGCGCCTGATTAAACAAAGGTTTGTTATACCCTGGAGCACTGTAATAGCGAATTTTGGTAATTTTCAGCTTAGGCGCTGCTTCTACCACCTGGATCGGGAGACCAGTCCAGGCTACGGCGGAACCAACCAAGGCGGATTTAAGGAAATTTCTGCGTTGCATAGTTGACTAAACGATTAAAAAAGGAAGCTTAAACGATTAAGCTGACAAGCAAATTTATATAGAGCTATTGGGTTTACTTTCCGATGATGCACGCTCAATCAATTCAGCTTTCATGAGTATCTGTGCGGGTTCGTTTACGTTATCTTTCAGTTTCTTCACTAATAATTCAACGGCTGTTTTCCCCAGAAGCACAATCGGCTGTTTGAGATATGTAATAGGGCACTGGTATAATTCAAACACTTCGGCCTGTCCAAAACTGACGATTCCCAAATCGGCGGGGACTCTTAACTTTAATTCATTGATATATTTCAATCCATTGATTGCCAGACTATAGGTTGCAAACAGAAGCGAGTCGACGGGCTCGTTGGCGTTCATCAGCTCATCGATAGCTTCTTTTACGCCGTTCTCAATATTCGTAATTCGAATCTGTTTTAACCACGACTTCTTCGATTCCAGCTTATTATTCTCAAATGAATCCAGATACCCTCTGATCCGCTCCTGCATATGAAACATCTGCGAATCGTAGGCGATCATGCCAATACGCCGATAGCCATTCTTAATCAAATGCACACCGGCTTCGTACGAAGCTTGATAATGGTCTGTCGATACAAAGTCGGTCTGAATCTCCGGGAAATAGCGGTCCAGTAATACAAACGGTATATTTTTATCTTTCAGGTAATGAATCTGCAACTCTGAATGTTCGGACGAGACAATAATGAATCCGTCTACCTGCCTGTTTATCAGTACATCCAGCAAATCCCGCGATTTGTCGGCGTTCTCGTCGGAGCTACCAATAATTACGGTGTAGCCGTTATGTTTTGCTTCGTCCTCAACAACCCGGGCAATGTTCGCAAAGAACGGGTTGGATATATCCGCGATAATTAAGCCGATCGTATGCGTTTTCCCACTTCTCAGGCTTTTGGCCAGATGGTTGGGCTGGTAATTTAGCTCGGCCGCAATCTGCCTGATCTTGATGGCAATTTCCTGACCAACCCGGCTTTCTTTCTCCTTTCCATTCAGAACATAAGAAACTAAAGCAGTGGAAACACCGGCTTTTTGAGCAATATCCTTTAACGAAGTTTTTTTAGTACTCATCTGATTTTTACGGCGATCAAATCTATGCTTAATCCTTTAAACAAAAAAATTCTCCGTTAACTTTTTTTACTATTTTCTTAATAAATATCATTATTACGGATCGGCAGATGTACCTGAATCAGCGGTTCAACCCATAGTGTATCCACTTTTTAGGCGATTGATCCCATTGGTCGGTAAAACAGCTTGTTCATTTACCGCAGAACCAGTACAGATTTTTTCAAAAAAGGGCAAACGTTTGCGCACCATGCTCAGCGCTCCTTCTTTTTCCTGTATAATCATCCATTTTGGCAGTTTTTATAGCATCAGGGCCGATTAGGCCTCTTTGCTACTCAGATTCATCTTCGGCCACGGCAAAACCTTTGTCTCCTATTCAGCGCTTAGACCCTACCCTATCCAGGAACCAGATTGTATTTTGCAGTCAGAAAGTCAATTCAGGACAACAGAACCAACCCTACTTACCAATGAAAAATCTGCTTACCTGTTTATTCGCTACGCTGCTCGCTGTTCAGGTGTATGCGCAGGCAACCTATGCCATTCTGCCGAAACCTGCGCGTCTGGACGAACGTAGCGGTATGTATAAAATACCGTCCAACGTAACGATCAGCGTAACGGCGGGCAACCCGGAAGTCCGCCAGATTGCCCAGCTGCTGGCCGACCAGCTGGCCAAATCGAGTGGTTATACCCCAACCGTTTCGACGGGTAAATCGGGAAAAGGAATTTCATTCGTCACGGCCAAAGGTCCAGCGCTGGGCGAAGAAGGCTATAAACTGACCGTATCGCCCAAACAGGTAATTATCACGGCCGAGCAACCAAAAGGTTTCTTCTACGGCGTTCAGTCGCTGCTGCAATTAATGCCGGCTGCCGTGTTTAGTCCCAGTAAAGTTGATGGTGTAACCTGGTCCATTCCTGCCTGTGAAATTGCGGATCAGCCCCGGTATGCTTACCGCGGATCGATGCTCGATGCCGGGCGCTACTTTATGCCGGTTCCGTTTATCAAAAAATACATTGACTTGCTGGCGCTTCATAAACTCAATACGTTTCACTGGCATCTGACAGAAGATCAGGGCTGGCGCATCGAAATCAAAAAGTACCCGAAACTAACCCAGATTGGCTCTATTCGTGCTAAATCGACGGTTGGTCATTACCGGGACAATACCTATGATAATAAGCCTTATGGTGGCTTTTATACGCAGGACGACATTCGGGACATCGTTAAGTACGCCCAATCCCGATACGTTACGGTTATTCCAGAAATAGAGATGCCCGGCCATTCGGTTGCTGTGCTGGCCGCTTACCCAGAATTTGGTGCCAATCCAGATCGAATGTTACCCGTAGCCACCCAATGGGGTGTTCATGACAAAGTCTTATTTCCCCGGGAAGAAACATTCAAGTTCCTGGAGGATGTACTGACCGAAGTGATGGATCTTTTCCCGAGTCAGTACATCCATATTGGCGGTGATGAATGCCCAAAAATAGAATGGAAACAAAGTAAGTTTTGTCAGGATCTGATGAAAAAAGAGGGCTTGAAAGATGAGCATGAACTTCAGAGTTATTTCATCCGCCGAATCGATAAATTTGTTACGTCGAAAGGACGCAGAATTATCGGCTGGGACGAAATTCTGGAGGGTGGTTTATCGCCCAATGCTACGGTCATGAGCTGGCGGGGCGTTAACGGAGGTATTGCAGCGGCCCGTGAGAATCATGACGTCATTATGACTCCCAATACGTATTGCTACCTCGATTATTACCAGGCTGATCCAAAAACGCAGCCAGTGGCCATTGGTGGTCTTCTAACGCTAGACAAAGTATATAGCTTCAACCCGTCTGTCTCCGACAGTTTAACCGCCGAGCAAAGCAAGCACGTTCTGGGCGTACAGGCCAACACCTGGACCGAATATATTTCTACCCCGGAATATTACGAATATATGACCTTCCCCCGTCTGATTGCCGTTGCCGAAACAGCCTGGACGCCCCGTGATGGTAAAAACTTCGACGACTTTAAGAAACGGCTGGACACGCACAACAAACGTCTCGACTATCTGAAAGTTAATTATTTCGGTGCCCCGATCAACAACTCGTTTCAGTATCAATGGCCTAAGAACGTAGCGGGGAAATAGTTTATGGTTTATGGTTTATAGTTTATAGTTGGCTGGCGCAAGACAACTGCTGGCGCGCCAGCCAACTATAAACCGTAAACCATAAACCACAAACTATAAACTTACAAACTCCCTTACACCCATTTCCGAATGCTGTCTTCGGCGTAACCCGCGCCAGAACTCATCCCCTTACCGCCAATTCCGGTGACAATTCGGATGTGTTCATCAACATCGTACTCGAAAATTTCGGCCTGAGTCTGGCTATAAAACCCGGCCCAGGCTTTTTTTACGACCAGCGGAAAGTCTACGATACGGCGAGCCTCGTTCAGCATCAACGTATTGATATAATCCTGGGTGTGGTAGCCCAAATCTTCGGCTTTGGTGGCATCGGCATATTCATGCGAATCACCGACGATAAATGAGCCATCGATGGCCTGCTTAAACAAAATGTGAATCCCCCACTTTTTCAGTTCAGCCAAATGCTCGGGTGTTGCCAACGTAGCGTATGACGGACATTCCTGAAAGGATTCGTATCGACGTATAGTTAATCCCGTTAGGATATTGCCGGGTAACGTAACGCCTTTAACTGGCTCTACCAGAAGCATCTGAAGTTTACTGACTACTAAGCCTGCATCGGCCAGAACATCCGGAAACAATAATCGTACTTCGTGTCCGCTGCATATCAGTACGCGCCCGGCCTGGAAACGCTGCCGGTTGGCCAGTGTGATGATGGCCCCGCTGTAGTTTGACTGACAATCGATCACGGCTGAACCCGATTTATAATCAACGCCATACTTTTTCTGGATGAAAGCAATCAGGCGATGAATCATCAGCTCGGGTTCTACGCTCAATTCCTGCGGAAAGAAAAGGCCGCCCACTACGTAGTCGGGACGTAACGAAGGGTACTTAGCCAGACACTGCGTTTTCGATAATAGCTCACAGTCATAGCCAATTTTCTGGTATCGATCATACAATTCATTAGCAAGTGTCCATTCGTCGGCATCAGATGCAATATAAACGGTTCCGTTGTTACGTACCGCCAGATCGGTTTGTGATTGAATGTCCTGATAAATCTCCAGACTCCGACGGCCATACTCAAACCATCGTCCAGCCAGGCCCGAAGGTACCACCTGCCCAAAATTTCGGACGGTTGCCCCGATAGGATACTGGTCTTTTTCGAGCAAGAGAACCCGTTGTCCGGCTTTGGCAGCATGATAAGCATGAAACGTTCCCAAAGCACCCGCTCCGATCACAACAAGATCGTATGTAGCCATAAATTATAGAAAGAAAAAATATGAAGCCAAGATAAGCCCAAATACCCAATGCAGCCAGCGCCAAGCAGCGTTCAACCTCATGATGGTCGGATACGGGTGTACCGGCCATATCGAAAACTACCAGTTCAACAGGTTGCATCGTTGGTCAGAGAAAAGAGACTGTAAATCAACACAATCCCCCTTTGTTTATTCACCGATCCCTGTTAAGAAATAGAGACTATTTGGCCTGTTACTGATAACAAACCAGACATATTAAGACTATTTTGTTTTCACTACGGTTAGTTTCTTCATCAGCTCTTTCCGGTTACTCACCGGAATCTGAATGGGCGTTTTGTGACTAACCAGAAAAAGGTAATTATTCTCCAGGCGTTCCAGATGATCCAGATTAACCAGAATTGACCGCGATAACCGGTAAAAATTAGGCTGTGGAAAATACTGGGCTAAGTGGCTGAGATTGGTACTGATATGGTAGGCCGGCTCTTTACCGAGTAGAAAAATTTTCACGTAGGCACCATCCGCTTTCAGATACAGGACATCATTCGGATCTATTTTTTCATACCCTTTATCGATCGGCAGATAGAGTTGTCGACTTTTTCCATCAACCTGCTGATTGTTGTGAAAGTAGTAATAGGCAAGCTCAATCTGCAACTTTAATTCATCCGAACGAAACGGCTTCAGCAGATAAGCCGCCGGCAGGGTCTCTTTGGCTTCCTGAAACGTTTTAGGTTCCGAATTAGCGGTCAGATAGATGATAGGAATACGTCGTTGAGCGAGTAGTTCTTTTGCAATACTAATACCGTCCGCCGAATTCTTCAGTTGAATATCAATCAGGGCCAGATCGGTCGGAAATCGTTTGAAAGCGTGTATGGCTTCCTGAAAATTCCGTGCCGTTGCCGTTACGTTATGCCCAGCCTCCTGCAAGGTTTCGGCCAGATCCAGCGCCATGATGGTCTCGTCTTCAACAATAAGAATGTTTAATGCATGCATGCCATTTACATTGTAAACTCCAGCCTGAAAACGGTTCCTGTTAATGAATCATCCAGACCAGTTTGAAAAGAATATGTTCCCTCTAATTGAGCTACCTGAGACTGAATCAAGGTCATCCCGAACGATTTTTTCGGAACAACCTCAACCTGCCCAGTATGATTGTCAGCATCCCTCCAATCACTTAAACCAGGACCATTGTCGGCCACGATAAGCAAAACGGCATGATCCTGTTTTTGACAACGTATCATCAATAGAGGCTCGTCGACATAACTAAAAGCGTATTTACAGGCATTCGTTACTAATTCATTCACGATTAATCCCAGCGATATTGCTTTATCAGCAACCAGGCTAACCTCATCAATGGCGAATCGGGTAACTATGTTACCATAGCCAAATGCACGCAGGGAGTTTGTGGCCACTTCTTCCAGAAAATCGGCCAGTTTTACTTCAGCCAGTTCATCGCCATCATAGAGTCTACGATGCACTATGGCCATCGACTGCACCCGCAAGCGGCTTTCCTCAATGGCTCGTTTAGCGGCCGCGTCGGTGAGTCGTCGGGATTGTAGATTCAGCAAGCTTGATACGATTTGCAGATTATTCTTAACCCGGTGATTTTGTTCTTTAAGTAGTACTTCGTTCCGGCGACTGATCCGTTTGTTCCTACGATATAACTGAAAAAAAACGACACTCATCGACACTGCCATGACCAGCAGAGCCAACGTAGCAACGGTAAAGCGCTGGTGGGTCTGAATGGTTTCTTTTCGCAGAGACAACTCCCGTTTCTGTGTTTTGAGGAGCGCTTCTTTTTTCCCGGTTTCATACTCCACATTCAGCCGGGATATGGCTCCTTTACGGTCTTCCAGCAAAATCAGGCGTTCCAGCTCGTGGAATTTTCGCAATCGCGCATAGGCTTTTTCCCATTGGCCGGTGGCCTCATAATAGGCCGCAAATATTTGTTCAATGTTTAACCGATTGTCGTGTTCATTTAATCCGTTACTCGTGTATAAAGCTTCGGCATCGCAAAGCATTTGATAGGCCAAAGCAGGCTTATTGACCATCAGATAGGCCTCAGCCAAATGCGTCATAGCATTGACCCTGATGCCTATCTTCTGTTTTATACGCATCAACTCCAATGCTTTTTCAAGATAAGGAACAGCTTTCGGGTCGTTCAGTTTTGTGAGAAAACTACCCGCCTGCAGCTTTCCTTCTGCAATTCCCATTGTATCCTTTAGCTGGTAGCCCAGCCGTTCAACCTCTCGGTAACACGCTAAAATACTGTCGGCTTTGGCTGGGTTGGAAGGCCATTCGTTCTGCCACGCATCTTCATACAATTGGCCTAAAGCACCGTATGATCGCATTAGGCCTTCATCAGAATGCGCCTTTTTGAAGACATCGATCGATAAATTGATGTACCGTAAGGCATCGCGAACATCGTCCTGTTTCAGCTTTATTTCGCTCAGCCGAACATATAATCTACCCAATTCGAACGAGCTTTCTCGTGGTTCATGAATACTGAGCGATTTCAAAAAGTAGCGCTGCGCCATGCGATAATCGCCCGCAAACACATAGGTTTTACCGTAGAGATACCAGGCCTCAGCCAGCAAAAGAGAGTCGTTTCGTTGAAGAGCCAGCTGCTCCGCCGTGCGGGCATTCTGCAGCCTGTCGGCTTGTATTCGCATAGGAATACCCTGTTGACCATTGACCGTAAAGCTCAATAACAGCGCCAGGACCACAAACTGGTATCTGAAGAAACAAGTGTGTGGTAACATTGTGAAGAAGGTTGTAGCTAGCGGTTATTCATCAAAAATACAAAAGCAGAACTATTTTCTTAGAAGAAAAAAAGCCTGGTTTATAAGAAAAAATACGGTGTTTGTATGAAACATATTGACCGTAAAACTTTAATAAAGCAAGTTTGGGGTAGAAACTGCACAGGCTACTACGTTCCTGTATCATTAGTAACCCATATGCCGCTTTCTGCTACTATCCATTTTCTATTTTCAGCTCATGATCCTAACTTTTATAACGATTAGATGGTTTAACAAGCGTTTTCTGCGTTAGCCATTCGTATAAAAGTTACCTCTTACGAAAAAGGCTCCTGGCAAATCGGTTTTGTCAGGAGCCTTTTTCGTTGAATTCACGTGCCAGATAACCCTGTTTATCCCATATTCGGCTAGGTAATTATCCAGTGGCTCACTAACGTCAACCTTCGCGTAATTTTAGTATCAGCTCCGTTTTCATCTCGTGCAGGTTCTTTTCCAGCCCCACCGGATAAAGATGTGGATTAACAAATCGCTTCACACCTGGGTGTAAGCCAGCCAGTTGAGTCTGTACACGCTCACGTATAGCGTGAATATCCTGGCTTTCGTACACCAGTTTACCGGACCGAAACACGGGTACCAGCAGATCTTCGTAAGGCTGATCGGCGTCGAATTTGCGACGTTTGGTAAAATCCAGCGGGTCAATCATGGTGGCCTGCTGCTTTTCACTGGCGAACGAATTCTCATTATAGATCATATCCGCCAGAAAGCCCTGCTCATTCCGAAACCGTCGCACCTGCTGAATACCTGGAGTTGAGATTTTTATGGCCTGCTCTGACAGCTTCATTTTGTAATCCCACTCACCCAACGTAGCACTTACGGCCGAATCATGCTTCAGGGCAGCCAATTTGTATACACCGCCTAAAGCAGGTTGATCGAATGCCGTTACGAGTTTGGTTCCTACTCCCCAGATCGTGATTTTGGCCCCCTGTTGTTTTAAACTATTGATGATCGTTTCGTCAAGATCATTACTGGCAACGATAGACGTATCGGTAAAACCGGCCTCATCCAACAGTTTTCGGGCTTCGATGCTTAAGTAAGCCAGATCGCCCGAATCAAGCCTGATTGCCGCTAGTTTATAGCCTCTTTCTTTTAATTGATAGCCAGTTTTGATGGCGTTTCGAACCCCTTCGAGACTATCATACGTATCGACCAACAACGTAACATTATTGGGCAATACGTCTGCATAGGTCTGAAAGGCCTCTAACTCATTATCAAATGACATGACCCAGCTATGCGCGTGTGTACCCCGCACCGGTATGCCATATAATTTCCCTGCCAGTACGTTCGACGTAGCGTCGCATCCACCAATATAAGCCGCCCGCGATGCTGTCATGCCTCCATCAACACCCTGCGCCCGGCGCAACCCGAATTCCAGCAACGTATCCTTTTCGACAACCAGCCTCAACCGAGCCGCTTTCGTTGCAATCAGCGATTCAAAATTGATCAGATTCAACAGCGGAGTTTCCAGTAGCTGGCACTGCAAAATTGGCCCGCGCACCCGCACCAACGGTTCATTCGGAAATACGACTGTTCCCTCCGGAATGGCTTCTATATCACAGGTTAATTTAAGGTTGGCCAAGTAGTCGAGAAAGGCTTCTTCAAATAACGGTTGCCCATCATTACCGGTGAGCGATCGCAGATAACGTATATCCTTTTTAGATAGTTTAAAATTTTCGATGTAGCCTATTACGTTCGTCAGCCCGCAGGCAATCGTAAATCCTCCGCCAAAAGGATGCTTTCGAAAATAAAGATTGAAAACAGATTCTTTTTCGGCTGTTCCAGATTTCCAGTACCCATAGGCCATTGTAACCTGGTATAGGTCTGTTAGTAAGCTTAGTGAGGTGTCGTAGAGTTTATTTGTCATAACACGAAAGTAGCATTCTGTAACTTTCCTAAAAATTTTTATTCATGCTTAACAAATTAAGTGTAAATTGGTCTGATATTTGTGCGGGGCACTTTTATCAATTGTTACTCCGTATGAATTACTAATTCTACCGCTTACATTTACCATCCATGCAGAAGTTAAGCCTCTCTCAGTCGCTTCAGCAGAAATTGTCTCCTCAACAGATTCAATTTATCAAACTGCTGCAAATCCCAACTGCCGAGCTAGATACGCGTATTGAGGAAGAGCTAGAAATTAATCCAGCCCTGGAAGAAGGGATGGATGAAGAGTTTGACCAGAAGGAAGAAGACCCGTTTGCCGACGAGTTCGACGATGACTATAAGGACCATAACGACGACCTTGACATTGATACGTATCTTCAAAATGAAGACTACAATGGCTACAAAATGCAGGGTGATGGTAATTACGGCGACGAAGATCGGGAAATGCCACTGGCCACCAGCTCTTCACTTCTCGATTCGTTACTACAACAATTTGGCTACCTGCAGTTAACTGAGCATCAACGCATCATTGGCCTGCAGCTCATCGGAAGTATTGAAGCCGACGGCTATATCAGACGCTCCTTACAAGCGATAGCCAACGATCTGGCTTTCTCTCAAAACGTATTTACGGATACTGAAGAACTGGAAGAAGTTCTTCATAAGATTCAAACGTTTGATCCTCCTGGCATCGCGGCCCGTTCACTGCAGGAATGCCTGCTCCTGCAACTTCGTCGTAAAGATCTCTCCGACCCTTACGTTATTCTAGCCATTCGTATTACGGAAGAATTCTTTGAAGAATTTTCTAAAAAGCACTTTGACAAAATCCAAAGGCGACTGAATGTCAGCGACGAATCGCTCAAGAAAGTAATTGATATCATTATCAAACTGAACCCCAAACCAGGGTCCGTCGAGAGCGAAGCGGGTACGGTTCAGTACCTGATTCCTGATTTTATCCTTACCAACAATAATAGCAAGCTCGATTTAACGCTGAATTCAAAAAATGCTCCTGAGCTACGGATCAGTCGGTCTTTTGCCGATATGCTTGATACGTATGACAAGAGCAGTAAGCAGAATAAATCACTAAAAGAAACGGTTTCATTCGTCAAACAGAAGCTCGATGCCGCCAAATGGTTTATCGATGCAATCAAGCAACGGCAGCAAACGCTACTGAAGACCATGAATGCCATTGTTCGATTTCAGTACGATTTCTTTCTGACTGGCGATGAGTCGAAGTTACGACCCATGATTCTGAAAGATATTGCCAGTCTGATCGATATGGACGTATCGACCGTATCGAGGGTAGCCAATAGCAAATCTGTCCAGACGGAGTTTGGTATTTATCCATTAAAATACTTTTTCTCGGAAGGTATCGCTACCGATTCGGGCGAGGACGTCAGTAGTCGCGAAGTCAAGAACATCCTGAAAGATCTGATCGACAACGAACCCAAACTGAATCCCCTCTCCGATGATAAACTGGAAAAAATCCTGAACGATCGTGGCTACAACATTGCCCGTCGCACGGTAGCCAAATACCGCGAACAGCTCAATATTCCTGTAGCCAGGCTCCGGAAACAATTATAGTCCATAGTCAACTGCTCTAGGGTTTTTGGTATATGGTACGATAGCATTTGCTACTTTTGCGGAGCGCTTTTGTATCATTGTACCACAACCACAGACAGTTGGTTCAGGTCTTAACAATACTATTCGTTGAACACGTCGTTTGCCCGTTTTCTTTCAGTCGTATTCCATCCGTTGCTAATGCCGACACTTCTATTCGGCATTTTGTTATTTCTGGCTCCCGCTGTTTTAAATGTTGAAGCGTTTACCCCAACGCTACGTTTAAGTCTGCTCACACTTATTTTTATTGGCACGTTTGGAGTTCCTTCCTTACTCATCTATTATCTGTATCGGAGCGGTTACGTTAAAAGCCTGCAAATGGAAGAACTGGCCGACCGCCGGATTCCGTATTTTCTAACGGCTCTAGTCTACACGGGCGTAACGTTTCTATTTGCTTTTCGTATGGAAGGTATCTCTACGTTAGCGCCAGAAATTGGGGTGTTGTTAGGCAGCATATCGTTATCGATTCTTTCGGTTGGTCTAATCAGTCTATATTGGCAAATCAGCGCCCATAGTGTCGGTATTAGTGGTGTTATTGGTGCCATTGCTGCCATTATTGTTAAATTCGGTGAAACCGATCTTATGCTGGTACTAGCTCTGCTGATCATATTAGCCGGATTGGTTGCCAGCGCACGTCTCCAACTCAATGCCCACAACCCGGCTCAGATAAGTGCAGGATTTGCTGTAGGCCTCCTTATTAGTGTAGCTTCGGTTATCTGGTTAGTATAACACAGGCTATTTTACGCTCTCTACTATAGAATGGCGAGCTATATCGTTGTCTATTTGGGTAGTTTCTGTATAATTCGTATGCTTGCATACTATTTTCCAGAAACTTAATCTGATCATGTACGAGAACCTTTTGTATGCGGTGACGGACGGTGTGTGTCGTATCACTCTAAATCGACCACAGGTTTATCATGCGCTTAGCGCAGCACTTATTCAGGAAATTACCAGTGCCATTGACGACGCGGGCAATGACTCAACGGTCCGGGTAGTTGTCATAACCGGCGCAGGTGACAAGGCTTTTTGTTCAGGAGCCGATTTGAAAGAAGGGTTTACCAAGGTCTCTACGCTGGGCGGCCAGTTGAACCTGGGTGACTCATTGCGCGAAACCTACAATCCTATGATCAAGGCTATGCGACAGTTGCCTAAACCAATCATTGGACGTATTAACGGGTTGGCTGCTGGTGCCGGTTGTTCGCTTGCTCTTGCCTGCGACGTTGTCGTGTGTGCTGACGACGCCTATTTCAGCCAAATCTTTGTAAACATTGGGTTGATGCCCGATGCAGGTTCTACTTTTTTTCTCCCGCGCCTGATTGGACCTCAACGAGCGTTCGAACTCTGTAGTACAGGTCGACGTGTATATGGTCCTGAAGCAGCCCAGTTGGGCTTAGTATCCCGTTCCGTTCCAGTTTCGGAATTGGATCAGGTAGTAGACGAACTGGTAGCCTACTACGTAACAGCCCCTACCCTTGCTATAGGTCTGATGAAAAAAGTTTTAAATAAATCGTTCTATTCAGACCTCGACCAACAATTAAAGCAAGAAGCTGATAATCAAAACGTATTAGGCCGTTCTTCCGACACGATGGAAGGAATTAGTGCCTTCCTGATGAAACGACAGGCAAATTTTTCTGGAAAATAACTTGACAAAGCTATTTCCTCTAACTACTTTTGCACTCCCAACAACGGGAAACGCACATAGCGAAAGCATTCGTAGCTCAATTGGATAGAGCACCTGACTACGGATCAGGAGGTTTGGGGTTCGAATCCCTACGAGTGCACTGGTCAACAGACTGAAAATCAAGGGTTTACGGAGTTTATAAAAACCGTGGACCCTTTTTAGTTTCTACATAGTTTATAAAGTACCGATTACCTGGTAGTCTGATGGCCTTGAAGATACGGGGCCTTCCAGTTTCTACCACAACTGCCCCGGGCACTCTGCCTGGAATTTATTTTACGGTCCTGGATTCCCGGGACCTGACTTCTCCTTCTTTATGGCACATGAAGCGAAACCCGTCCCTGGGTTACGTCTGCCCACCCCTACCAAGAAACGCGTAGCTCTCCTTGGTAATGCCGGCAGTATTGCTTCCCTATCGGCTCACCTAGGGCACAACACCTACTTTAAGCCAGAATCCGTTCTCAAACTCAAGGAAAACGTCCTACTGATCGATATATCCGGCTCCATGGACTCTCAGGTCAATGGTAAACGGAAGATCGACATCGTCCGGGAAATGCTCGGTATCATCGAATTTGATCCCCGTCTCTGGTCCTACCTAGTTTTCTCCGACAACTACCACGTCCTGCCCACAGTCAAAAACCTACCCGATCCCAACGGAGGTACCCAATTACACCGGCCCCTGGAAGCCCTTAAACCAACCAATCCAAAACAGATCCTTGTTATTTCGGACGGAATGCCCGATAATGCCAGTTCATGTCTGAAGGCCGCCCGCAACCTATCCGGGGTCATTAGTGTCTTCTACGTCGGACCCGAAGACGACAAGATTGGCCGTGAGTTTCTCGAAAAACTAGCACTCGCTAACCGGGGTAAGATCATCCACGTCAATCTGAAACAATCCCTCCAGCATCTGGCTGCCGGGTTCCGCTACCTCCTTCGGTAATCCTACCGGTATAAACCAGAGTATAAACCAACCCTATTTATGATCAATACCCAAGTACCGGCATTCAAGATCGAATTGCGTCAACTTATGGATAAGTATCAAATTCCAAATGGGGTTTTTAGTTGCCCTTGTACTGATACGGAAAACCCTCCTAAAGTGATTGATGGTGAACCTATAGGAAACACATTGGTACTAATGATGAACCCTAATGAATAAATTATGAGCCCAGAAAATCAACGGGAACTCGATAACCTGATTGATCGTGTCAGTTCTCATCATATTTATTTTGAGGGGGATGTAGCTAATGCCCCCCTGGTTTCTAAGTTACCAGCAGCCCTTCAGGACCGGATAAGCCACATTAACGAACTACTGAAAGAGGTATGCACTGAACTACACGAGCTTGAAGAACTCCCTAAACGTGTTAAGACCCGACATTGCGTTCGATTTATCTTTCGATGGTTCACCACATCCAGAAAATAACAAACTATGACGGTTGATCAAAAAGAGGATCTGCAGAAAGAACTTTGGGTTCTACTGGACAAATACCAGATTCGAGAAGCTGTTTTTGCTGCCAGAATATTGGAAAATGGTGAATTGTTCTTAATGACCGGTGGACAACCACATAGCCAAAATACAGTGGCAGCTCTAACCAGTAAAATGAGTGAGCACGCCAAATTAACCACAATTGCCCTGATTGCTAACCCCCGAAACCTATAAACCATGCTAACCAAATTAGGTGTCCATGAACTCATGGATCGAGCATCCATTGTCAGTCATACATTTGATGGTTTCATCCTAGATCACAGGGAAACCAAGTCATTACCTTTCGAAGTCTTGGAAACTGTAAGACAAGCCAGTGATCTACTGGGAGAGCTTTATATTCAGTTGGGAAACATCAAAATAGGTACCGACCCCAATTCGGACCTCATTTTTGAACCAGACGATGAGTAAGGAACTACTGGCTCCAGTTACCGAACAGTATGGGGATATAACCGTCACTAGTATCCCTGTACCAGATCCTGGTCCACCACCTCCACCCGGACCCACCATATCCTTTGCCGGAATCCTGATATTGGATTTATCCGGGGAAACTGAATCCATCTTTATACCCGCTGTACTATGAAAAGTCATAATTGGTTATTGTGGCTCCCTATTATCGGACCCTATTTTATCATCCTGGCCACCAAGTGGTTCAAGATTCCGACCAGCTGTTTTGTAGGACCAATCTGGCATTTCTACCAGTTAGTCTGTTGTCTGGTTGTCGTCATGTTTGGTATCCTACTTTTCATAGCCTAAAACCATGGGAGATTTACAGTCAGAAGAAAACCCACTGGGTAAGGGATTGTACTGGCTAATGGATCATCCAGAAGAATGGGAACATTTGCCCCGTGATAAGAAAGGACCTAGGACACCGCCAATGGTTTGTAGTATTGAGCTGTATAAAAAACTCAAAGAATTATTTAAGAAAGAGTTTGAAAAACAGGGTCCAGCTATTATTGGAAATGACCATTCAGTTGGCAAGTTACCCAATCTTCAGCCAGACTTGGATCTATTAGATCTGATGTGGAATATGGACCCTCCAACAGCTAATACGAAGAACACCTTCGGTATGAAGAACATAGGGGGCACACTGGGAGAACCTTTTGTACCCTCTTCAATAGAACCGGGTATGGATGACTGGATGTACATGTTCAACCGGTTACCGAGGATTGAATCCAAACCCCTTTTCATACCGGCTCCCCATTACATACCCAGGCAGCAGGAATGGCCTCTTGAAGATTACATGTACAGGCCAATTGGTTATAATCTGGGTGAATCATACCATAACAAAAAACAGGAAAAACCCTACAAACCCCCGGGATCGACTCGGGAAATGGTTCCTGGGCCGGAAGGTAAAGCCTGGTACCTCAGCCAGTCTAGCCAGCAAAAGAAAGACCGGAAGAAAGCCCGGAAATCTCAAAAATTAGCCCGGAAAAGAAACCGATGAATTTTTCCCCATCTACAAAAAGTATGTTAGCAGCACACATGTTAGCTGCCACCACCAGTATAGCATTAAATGAATCAGTCCAATCTTCACGGCCTGGGACAGGAGGTGGTTATTCTGGAAGTTCCTCAAAGCGACGGGACATTCAATTACGGAAACGTCGGATAAATAAACAGAATAGAAAGGCAAACCGAAAAAACCGATGCTGAATCCTGAACAATATGAGCAGTTAAGTGGCCTGATTGCCAAGACCAAAGAAACAGCTACCGAGGTACGTACATTATACCTCAATCAAACAGAGGAACAAAGTACTTACCGGTCCAATTCAACCGAGTATAACCAGACAAGGGACATCGCTCTCACCCTTGCCGATGCCTGGGTAGAATTGACCGACGCTGCTACGGCTTTAGAGGCCCTTCGACTTCGTTTGACTAAGCAACCAGCTGAGCCGGTCACAATCATCTAATACTATGATTAAAGATGGAGCCCACATACCAAGTATACCGGCGAAACCTGTAAGAGATTTAACGAAGGATAAGATTAGTCGGTTGGTTGAAGAAATGTTTACTCTACCCTTTAGCGGCCGTCAAAACGGTTTTATGTTTATGGAAAACCCTCAAAAAACATACCTACCTCCGACTACTCTGGAGGAATTACAACAAACCGAATGGTATCGTACCCGACCATCCATAATTCAGGAGGCTATTGATTATCTACCTCCTCTGTATGTGTATAGATTCAAAAACAGTGGGAAGCAGTGTGTCATTGTTTCTTATGGAGAACCAGAAGAGGAAGGCGGGCCTGTAACTGTTACTGTGCAGAAAACAGGTGAAGGGGGCTCCATGGCAGAACTTGGCTTGGGAATATTGGACCAACATCAGGTATTTGGGGTAAGTCTGGATGACCTAGAACGTGTTGAATCCAAATGAACTCAGGTAATTGGCCCCTCCCTGCCTGAAGATTATCAATGAAAACCTATGCTGAGTCCCAAGGCCAGAAACCATTCGATTGGTGGAAAGCCTTAAAAACCCCAATGGATCTAATACCCATGTGGAAAACACTTTGGGATTTATCATCTGATTGGGTTACGGATGCTTGTGGTTATCAATCTAACCTTATAACCAGAGATGTTGAGGGGCGGCCAAAGGATCCTGAATTGGAAATTCTTGGATTTGATTTCTCACGGGCTGTTGGTGAAGCGTTCCAGGCTGCCACTAACCACCATCAGACAAAGTTTGGTATAGCTGTCCAACAAGCTCAAGCCTATTTACATGAAATTGAAAAGCGGGCCGAATTTTTATTGAACCAATTAGACCATCCAACACATGATTAGTTTCACGGAATCAGCCTTGGGTATTGACCCTGTAGATTGGCCTGCCAAACTGGAAACACCCCTCTCGGAACAGGATGACTGGTCAGAAATTACATGCCTGGCTGCTAACTGGTTTTATTGTGCCGTCGGTTCGATGGACTACCGAATTCCTCGTGGATATTATGGCCGAGGAGTACCGGATGATAAACAACTACGGGAGCTGGGTCAACACTTTACCAATGCCTGCTTTGACGCCTACACGGAAATTGTTCGAAACCGGCCTGACTATTTTGCTGATAAAGTAAACCAGGCCAAACAGATCCTGACAAATATTCAAATCCGTTCACAAAAAATCCTCAAGGACGCCGAATGATGACCTACTGTGAATCTAATGGCCAAGAACCATTCAACTGGTGGAAAGCCCTCAATGAAACCCCTTTAGATAACAACTATCAATGGACCGTACTTCACGAAAAAGCCGGGAAATGGATAACCTGTGCCTGCGGAAATCAGTGTTCCAGTCTACCCAGAGCAGCTCATGGAGTTCCCCTTGACAATGTGTTAGCCAGTCTGGGTGTTACCTTTTCCGTCCTGGTCTACAAGATCAAGTGTCGAACCAATACCCAGACTTGGAAATCGGAAAGCCCCAAATTATTAGCACGGGCCAAAGAGGTACTCCAGATGATTGAGCACCGCTCCGATTATCTACTGAACCGGGATGGTAAACCTATATGGTATGCCATTCGTAACGAAAAGTCAGGTCAACATATCCAGGAGGGCTGGAATTTTCAGGACATGCACAAACTATATCATACCGCCCTGGATGGTATGGAAAAACGGTGGAACCCTGATTCGAGTACGATGCCCGACTATGCCAGCAAACGGTTTTGTGATGCCCTGATGCTGCTCGACTGGACCCTGGAATTCTCGGAGACCCCATTTACCCAATTACCGACAGACCTACCACCTATAAACTGGTAAATATTCGGAAAACTAGAATTTTTTCTTAAAACCGTTTGAACTACCAACAAACCGGTATACCTTTATATCCACAAAACAGTACACGAAATGATCGACCTGGTCGTAGAACCCACGGATACCATGACCACTTTAAAAGAAAAATTGGGGCGATTCCTGGGAAAAAGCTACCTCTTCAAATCCAATGACAAGCTAGAACCCTTCTCGTACGTAGAATTCGATGTGATGCCCTCCTCCAACTGGGACCGACTAAAGCGATGGATACAGGATAGGCTGGGAGCTCCTCAGCAGCAACAACCGACTTCCGAGCTCGTTCAGATTTTCGGTAAAGAAAACCAGTCCATCCGGCATTCCCTTCGTTCGTACCTACATAAGGATATGGTGGTTTTCACCCGCCACGTAGACGGTCGTTGTTTTATTCGGGTAGGTAGTATCCTGGACAACCGGTTCTATGGGGTTCAGACCATCCGGTATGACCAAGTTGTTGACCCATTCCCCGTGTTACTGTAGGCTCCCCTACATGAAACACATCTTTATGCTTGTCCTGGATCCTAGGACAACCCTCCTCTTCAAAAACCCGGATAACGAGTCTGGAACCATCAATTGCCGATTGGCAGGTCCCGAAGGAACACCTCACTGGCAAAGTTGTCTCTGGCAAATACAACCCCGAAAGGTTGGTTTGGCTGAGTTCACACTGACTCATACTCAGTATCGCCGGGTTGTTACCACCCTTTCGAGTACCACTCCTTCGGCCCAAGTCGGGTAATCCATGTTTCATATCCCCTATGCTGGTGACTACCAGAAAGTAAAGAATCAGTTTGGGGGCTTCGCCTTCTTTCACAGCAAATTATGTCTGGTAAAACCCGTTCGAGGTACCTATAAAGGGGTTATACAGGCCTGGATGGACCAGCGCCAGATCCCCTACGAATGGAGACCCTTAGTACCCAAATCAACCAACTCTCGAACCTTACGCCAACGGGCCTCTCGGCTTTTTATCCGATTTACCCATGTTTAAGGTAAAACTCGTAATCAATCAGAACATGCTTAAATTCAAGCTAACAGTCAATCTGAGGTGGGTAGCTGTCTTTCTGTTTGTGCTATTGGCAGGCTCCCTGTTACTGGCTATGATTAGTGCATTAATCAGCTGCCAGCCCGCCCAGGAAGACCTGCAGCAGTATCGGATTACGGTAACGTTCACGGATGGGACTCCCCAAACAACCACAACCGTTACTGCCAAGTCCTACACTGATCCCACTGAAATCTATATGATTGGTGGAGTGCCCACGGCCTTCTATGAAGGGGTCGAATTCCGGTTCGTCAAAAAGGTCTATTTACTGGACCGACGGGACCGTCGTATAGACAGTACCGTGAGTATGTCGTATGACAATCAAATACATTAGTGGACAAACTGAATTAAACCGGGTTTGTCACAGTTTATCGGTTCTTGACGAGCTGGCAGGGGCTACCAAATTAGGGATGGACTTTGAAGCGGATGGGTTGGACCCCTACACGCTCCATCCGATTTTGCTGGGTATAACGGATGGCACCACCAAATACGTCATTAACCTGCTGACCTTTGAGCCCAGTCACATTCGCCAAGCCATTAATAAGCTGTCCTCAAAGGTGCTCTGGATTGCCCACAACATGAAATACGACTGGAAGCTCTTTAAAGTCCAGTATGGTGTTACCATGGAACGGGTCTGGTGTACCCAGGTGGCCAGCCAGGTACTTTACAACGGGATGGATGCACTTCGGCATAGCCTGGATTCGGTACTGGAGCGCCACTTCCGAGTAAAACTGGATAAGACTGCCCGGAATACCTTCATCAACCGGGATCTATCCGAACCAATCACCGATGGAGAGATTAACTACCTCTGTGGAGACTTGGGGTATTTGATTCCGTTGTATGAATTGCAGTACCGGAAAGGACACGAATTACAAATGCCTGCCTGTCTGGATCTGGAGATGGAGTTTCTGCCCATTCTGGCTCAGATGGAACTGGAAGGTATCCGATTGGATGTCGATGCCTGGAAACAGAATACGCGAAACAATGCCCGTAAGGCTGAAGCAGTCCACAAAAAGATTCTGGTTGAAGTGGGTAAGCTGGGTGAGTTATTCCCCCGGGCCTTAACCTCGGAAATCAAAAAAGCCAAAAAGCCAAAGCAGGTTGAGGATCACCCGTTTGCTCCCATTTCAGCCCAGCCCGCGGCAAAGGCTGTTTCGACGCAGCTTGGCCTGTTCGATGATGCCCAGGTGGTTTCCAAGAAGAAGGTGGCCGAGCGGTTCAACGTAGGCTCAACCGTTCAGATTCAGGCTCTCTTTGAACGGTGTGGTGTTAATCTGGATTCGACGGGTGAAGAGGTACTTCAGCAATATGTACTCAACAATCCGGCCTCACCGCTGGCCAAGTTCATTGAGTTATTGTTGGAATATCGCGGATTGATCAAACTGGTGGGTACATATGGCGACAAATTTCTGGAGGTGATCAACCCCGTCACGGGTCGAATTCACACCGATTTCAGTCAGGCCTTTACCGACACGGGGCGATTGAGTTCCAGGTCCCCCAATCTCCAGAATCTACCCGCTACCGAGGAAATTAGATCCTGTTTTATTCCTGATTCTGAGGACTATCTGTTTGTGGATGTGGATATGTCGGGTCAGGAACTCCGCCTGGCAGCCTCCTACTCCCAGGACAAAATGTTACTAGCCAGTTTTACCGAAGGGCTTGATTTGCACAGTTACCTGGCTCAGGGTAGTTACCGGATTATCACACGAGATCCAACACTTATAGTAAGCAAGGATGTCAACAAGAAGTACCGGGGAAACCACAAGCCGGTTCTCTTTGGGGTGCTTTACGGAGCGGGTCCAGGTTCGATTGCTGGTACGTTGAACATCGACTTTGATACAGCCAAACTGGTGTACCGGGAGATTCTTCGAAACCTGCCCCAACTAGCTAAGTTTCAGGAGCGGATGAAAAAGCTGAGCCTTCAGACCAAGACGGTGCGCGATGGTAGTCGGTACAACCGGATCAAGTTCTTCAACCGGTTTGTCAAAAAAACCATGGAGGATCATCAGATCGAACGTCAGGCCTGCAACTTTCCCATCCAGAGTTCGGGGAGTAGCATGATGAAGGAGGCTGGTATTCGACTGGCCAGGTTCTTTAAGGACAACAATCTGGACTGTAAACTGAAACTATCGGTCCATGATGAATACCTGGTCCAGATTCCCAAGTCTCAGCCCGAGCTGGGTGAGAAGATTAAAACTATCATGGAAGAGGTAGGAAGCAGTTTCCTGCAGGGGGTACGGATGGAATCAGAATTAATGGTGGGTGACCACTGGCTTCACTAATGTCTTTATTATCACCACATACTCGTGTACTAAGGGGCCGTATCGAAGGCCTGCAGCTTAACCAGGGCATTTTAGTCCGTAAACAGGATTTGGGACCCGATTACCAAAACAAAGTACGGGCCGTCTGTGAAACCCGGGTTCAACGGATTATCAAGGATTTCCCGGCAATGGCTGAGCGGAAATTCCAGACCTGCCCCCACGGCAATGGGATCTGGTTAAAACGAGTTCAATAATTCCTGCCTATGAAAAAGTACCTGTTTATCCTGATCTGTTTTTTGATTACCGCCTGTGATTCAGGAAAGATCGATGCTCCTTCTACCTACGAAAAAGACCGGAATGGTGCGGTGTACAAAGTAAAAGAAATTGACAGGTGTGAATACATCGAGGTACAGTTCGGATCTTTTGAGGACCGCGTATACAGCCTTACCCATAAGGGTAATTGTAAAAACCCGATTCATCGGATGCACCAGTAGAGATGCCACGGATTTGTTATCAGGATATGACCTTTCAACCCTGGAAGATGGAGTTGATTACAAGGTCAATCAGGTTGTCAACAGTTATAAGGCCCAGGGGTATTCGCTCACCCTTCGTCAGGTTTACTACCAGTTTGTGGCCCGGGATTGGTTACCCGAGCGGTGGGCCGATCCTAAGACGGGTTCGGTCAATAACCAACGTAGCTACAAAAACCTGGGAGAACTGATTAATACAGGTCGAATAGCTGGTCTCATTGACTGGACGGCTATTGAGGACCGAACCCGGGAGCTGACACATAATCCGCACTGGACCACTCCAGGTACCATAATTGAATCGGCCGCTTACAGTTATGGGATCGATAAATGGTCCGATCAACCGGTTCGAATCGAGGTATGGGTTGAAAAGGATGCCTTGGAAGGGGTAGTGGCCAAACCCTGCCGGGAAAATGATGTGGCCTTTTTCTCCTGCCGGGGGTATGCCTCCCAAACGGCCCTCTGGGATGCCGGTCAACGCCTGAGTGAGTATGTCGATGAAGACCAGGATGTGATCATCCTCCATCTGGGGGATCACGATCCATCGGGCAAGGATATGACCCGAGACATTGAGGACCGATTACGACTCTTTATGGGCGATAATGCGGACCGGCTGGAGGTCAAGCGAATAGCCCTTAACATGGACCAGATCCGGTTGTATAACCCACCCCCAAACCCAGCTAAGATTACCGATTCCCGGGCCGCTGGCTACATTGATGAATATGGGGAAGAAAGCTGGGAGCTGGATGCACTGGAGCCTTCAGTGATTAACAATCTGATTGTTAAGCACATTGAGGAAGCTCGGGATGAGGACCTCTGGAAAGATGCGGTTATCAAAGAACGTTCGGATAAAGACCTACTGAACGATGCAGCTGCCCGGTGGGGCGAAGTAGCCTCGTTCCTTCAGGAATAATCGAGTATACAGCATGAAACAGTTCCTGCTTAGTACCATTAACGATATTCTCAAAGGGGCCAAACCACCCCTGGGTACATTGGTTGATATTCACCCCCGTCAGCTGGCCCCTTTATTCGGATTACAGCACTGGGGTAAGATGCAACCCCCTCTTCTTTCGAATGAAGCCGAAATCATCCGGTATGTCCACAAACAGGCCCTTCTTAAAAACCAGGAGGTTCGAAATATAAAGGTTCACTGGACCAGCATGACTGTCCGCTACCAGTATAAGTCCCTGAACCAAACCCAGTGGCGAGGTGAACGGCTAATGATTATCCCATTTCAACCAGAAATAACCGATTAATCCGTTACGTGTATGTTTACAATTGCTGTTGATTTTGATGGTACCATTGCCTACCACGACTGGGGTAAAACACCCCAATTTGTTCCGGGTGCCCTGGAGACGCTGACACTGTGGAACCAGCAGCCAAACATCCAACTGGTGCTCAATACCATGCGGAGTGGAAAATACCTGGAAGAGGCCATCTGGTTTCTGGAAACCCACGGGATTAAGTTTGTTGGATATAACCAGAATCCAACCCAGCAAAAATGGACATCAAGTCCGAAGGTGTACGCCAACCTCTACATTGACGATGCCAGTCTGGGTTGCCCCGTGACTAAACCTGACATCTTTACACCAGGTGGCCGTCCCTACGTAGACTGGGCAAAAGTTGATCAGTTGGTGTCCGAAATGGTCCTGTTTGTTGAACCCATTCACCAGGATTGACATGGTAGTCGGTGATATTTCAACCTGTATCCGGCTGGATACAACCCGGAAACGAGCGATCCTGATGCAGGACGATACCAAAAAACGGATCTCTCTGGGCGATGAATGGTCAAACGATATGCGGGTTTCCCTACCCAATGACCAACAGTTACGTATTTACCTGGCGCCCGATTCCTATATCGGAGAAGCCTGGAAAGCCACCATTTTCCCTGTCGAGGACGGCATTGCCCTGATCTATGCCGGAGAAGACGTACCCGTCGAAGTAATATGGCCAGCACAGAACGATTGGCCGAATTAGGCATAGCCACTAGTGGCGAAGAGTTTGTTAATACCCTAATCAAGGATGCCGGAAAAGCCGGTATATTGAATGTCGGTCAGGTATCAGATGGTTATCATACGTTCGATGAACTCTACGAACATCGAAACCTGCTCTGGGTTCTAGCCTGTACCCTGGCTCAACAACAATGGCAGGTTGTTCGGACAGACAAACAACGGATAAACAAGGGCACCGATATGCCTGAACACCTGGTTTGGAAGACTCGGGTTCATGCGGATGGTACCCCTAGTTATCCGGATTGGTTTGTACTGGGTTGGGGCTCACAGGCATCAACCATGATCACCTACCACCTGCCAGATAAACTGTGGGATTTCTGCCCCTTTGTCGAGTTGGACCGGGTTCCTATTTTTGATGGACATACCTCAACCGACGTATTGGACCGAATTACCAATATTTTACAGGATCTATGACCCCGATCAAGGTTGAACTGGCTACCTGGTGGAAACAGCTACTCTGCCACCATTACTACCGTTTTACTAATCGTATTACCGCCTTCAAACCCAATGGCCGGACGCGTCAAACCCATTCCGGTACCTGTGTTCTGTGTGGTAAAAAACACACCCTTACGGAATGGATTTCCTCAACTGGTACCTAGGCCTGCTGAAAGCCTGTTTTGAATACGATATAACCGTTTACTCCCAACCCTGGATCTACTGGGCGTTGTTGGTACCGGTTACGTTTTATACGGCCTTTTTCATGGTGAAATGGGCCATTCTTACCCTTCCGTTCTGGTTGCCTATCCGGCTCATGTTCCCCTCGGAAGGAATAAAGATCTCCTTCAATACCTATAAATATGTCAGAAAACACAAGCCCAGCACCCACTGAAACCACTACCGACAAAGTGAATGCCTTCTTCTGGGATGCCGAAAAGAAACAGACGGTTTATGTGGTCTGTGAGGCTTCGACCGAAAAGCCGATACCCTGCTACGTAATCTGTCCTGTGAATACCCCCCGCAAACTGGTCATCATCCCAACGGTCCAGTTTGTCGAGCCCCGGTTTACCCCAACCGACTGGACTCCTCCCGTCCAAGCCGGTGCTTCCGCCCCAGCCGTTTAGGCTGTCGATTGACCCCATTCGTGAGTTTACATGAATGTTAAATCCCTAAGCCCGGAGCAAATCCGGGAACTGGCAGCAATCAGTGATGTCAATAAACGAAAGGATGGGTACCAGAAACTAGTTGTCGATTTTGCGGCCCGTGTTCGTTACCTGGCAGTGACCATGTTCACCCGGGGTGGCAAAACCGTACTGACTCGTCGGCTTGTCGAACGCTACCGGGCTGTCCAGCCTAACCGGCTCATTACCGTCATCGTTCCCACCCGTAAGCTCAAAGACGATTGGGAAACCGAGCTGGCGGGTATTCCCAACGTGGAGGTATGGGTCATCCATACTTATGTGGGTACCTCGGGTAAGATCCTCTCGGAAGAACACTACCAGTCGGGTGTATTGATTGTCGATGAAGCCCACTGGGTGACGGGTGAATATTCGATGTACTATTCGACGGTCCTCTCCAAATCGACTTATGACTTTTGTTTGCTGCTGAGTGCCACCCTCAACGAGGAGCAGCTGACATTCCTGGAAAAACATGGAATTCAGCACCGGTTTGATCTGCCCCTGAAAACGGGCTATCTGCTGGGCGTTGTTCCCCCGTATGAGACCATCAACCTGGCTGTTCCGTTGACCCCTTCCGAGGAGATTAACTACATCAAAGCCCAGGAAGAATACAACCAGCATACCAAGTTCTTTGAGCAGTACTCCGAGCGGGGAGCCGCCTATCTGGCCGCTACCTGCATGGCTGGTAAACGGATTACGAAGTTTGATGACCGGACGATGAGTGGGAATGAATGGGCCGATGAAGTGGCCAACTACCTCTCCCTCAACGAGTTGGTCCCCGACCCAATAACCGGCGGACAGGTCATTGGCGTATCCTTCAAGTGGAATGCAGCCATGCGGTCCCGAAATTCGGTTCTCTACAATGCCCAGCGGAAGTCACGTTTCGCCCGGGGCTTGTTAAACCGATTGGGTCACCAGCGGATACTGGTATTCTGTTCCAGCATTCACCAGCTGGAAGAAATTGTTAAACATGATCCGTTAGCCCAGGGATACCACTCGAAGCTAACCAAGAAGCAGAAAAAGGATGCCCTGGATCGGTTTTATGGGGGCCAGTTCCCACACTTAATCTCCTGCAAGGCTCTCAATGAGGGATTCACCGTGCACGATGTCCAATGGGGGATTAACCTGTCCATCTCGTCCCAAAGCCGGGAGCTGATTCAAAAGATCGGCCGACTACTTGCCTACAATCCGGATCAACCCGATAAACAGGCCCGCATGATAAACCTCTACGTACCCGACTTCACCTACAAAGGCGTCGAGTACCGTAGCCAGGAAGCTGTTTGGTTAAAAAAGGCCCAGCAGGGACAGATGTTCGTTCAATATATGACCGATCCCTACCTGGTGGTGCCCGATGAGTACCGGGTACTTAAACCCCCTATCCTGTACCCGAATGCTGCCTAAGCCGGACCTGTCCTACGGGACATGGACGGCTTAGGCCTCCTATAAATCCCGGACTATGTTAGACTTACTGAGACTATTCAAATATGCGAAAGTAACCGAATTAACCCTCGAAGAACATTGCCTGTTGTACACTGTGTATGTACGGAACCAGTTCCCGGACCAGTCCGAACTCCTGGAGCTGGCCAACTGGTACTACAACCGGTTTCACTTCTACGACCGCTCCCAGCAGCCCACCAACATTTCCTGGGGGCAAATGATCGAAAAGCTGATCCGGGATGAATACCTGATTGGTTACCCCGGTTACGCCAAAGTGGGCAAGAATGGTCGGCAGGAGTTCGACATGCGAAAGCTGGAAGCCACCGACAAGTTCAAGGAAACCATCATCGATGACGACCGGGAAAAATGGTGGAATCTTTTTCTGGGCATTTACGGAACCAGCTTCTGGATGGCCAAGGAAAACAAACCCGTCTCGACGCTGACCACCCCCAAGGAAGTCACCATGGAGGATGTCAAGAGTAAATTCTGGACCTTGTGTGGTAATGGATCCAAATACCACATCGGGCTGCTGCTGGAGAACGTGGAGGACTACGTCACTCTGTTCAACAACAACATGAGTATCTACAATTTCCTCCGGCAGTACGATTCCCTGATGATTTCCCTGCGGGCTCACCGGGCCACTCAGGAATCGTCCACCTATAATAATTCGATTATTTAATGGATTTCAGGGATGCCATGCTGTCGATCAAGGCCCGGATCGACATTGAAGATACCAGTTTACCTATTTCCTTACCCCGGTTCAATGAGTTTCTGGGAGGCATTTCGGACGAAGAAATGTATCTGCTGTTTGGGGCTACGGGCACATCCAAAACCAAACTGGCCATCAAGTTATTTGTGCTGGATTTGCTCAATCAATATCTGGAGAATCCGGATAACGACTTCCATGTCATCTATGCCACTCTGGAGCTATCGGCCACCGAGATCTATTACAACATCTTTTGTAATGCCCTTCACCGGCAGACAGGAAATAACTATTCCATTAAGTTTTTCAAAAATAAGATTCAGGACGATCCCCTGACGAATGATCGGTACGAGGAGTTTAAGTTGATCATGCCCTGGCTGAAAAAGCTGGACAAGAAGGTTACGATCATCGACCACATCAAACAGCCCTCTAAACTGTATCAGTACATCCGGTGGAAATTAAACAATGAGTGGGGCACAGTTGACGAGACATCGAATAAGTACGTCAAACATAACCCAAGGAAAAAGATAATCATCATCACCGACACCATCAATGCCTTGCAAAAAGACACGGAGGATGCTGATGAGTATACCAGTATCAAGAGGTGGTCCAATTACTACTGCAAACAGCTGTTGAAAATGTTCTATAAATGTTCGATCATCAACATTCAGCAGTCGGATAAACAGTCCACCACGGTGCAGTATACGGGTAAAGGGGAACGGATCGAGGATAAGTTTATACCAAGAGTTGAGAATTTGTCGACCGTAAAAACGACCCCGGATGATCATACCACCGTAATTTCCATCTACAACCCCAGTCGGTACGGTGTCAGTGAATGTGAGGGCTACAAAGTCGGTCCCCTTGGTAATCACTTCCGGTATCTCAACGTATTGAAAAATTCACACGGCGATGAAAACAAAGGGGTGGGTATTTATATTGACAATGCCCATCTGGAGGCCGTGGAACTGCCCCGGCCCGATCAAATCGATAATCTATGCGGTACCCTCAGTCTGCTTGGTATTGACTATTTAAGCCGCCCTGGCGGGTTTGGCTTTTAACCGGCTACCGCTTAATCAATCCAACAATTTACTAAAAACTCAAAATTCGTCTTAAAACTTGTTAAATCCGGTTAAAACCGGTTGTTTTGTACTATGGCAGAATCGCTCTTAGTCATTGGGCGCTCAGGAACGGGTAAATCCACCTCGGTCCGGGCTTTGAATCCCAACGAAACCTTTGTTATCAATGTCGCCAAGAAACAGCTGCCGTTTAAGGGGTCTAAAACTCTCTACACCGACTTCATTCTAGGGGAAGACAAAAAGTCATCGACCGGCAACTTGTTCAATACGGACAATCCCAAAAACATCCAGGGAGCCCTCAAACACATCAACGAATTTCGTCCCGATATTAAAAACATTGTCATTGACGACATGCAGTACGTAATGACCAATGAGTACATGCGCCGGTCTAAAGAGAAAGGGTTTGACAAGTTTGTGGAAATGTCCTCGAATATGTTTAATACCATCTCGATGTTGAACGAGCTGCGGGGAGATCTGATGATTGTATGTATGTTCCACCCGGATGTGGACACCGATGAAACAGGCAACCGGATGATCCAGGCCAAAACCATCGGGAAAATGTTCGACAAGTACGTTACCCTGGAAGGCTTGTTTGCCATCGTTCTGTATACCTTTTCCCGCCGGGGTGAGTCGAAAATGGAGTACGGTTTTACCACCCAAAATTCGGGACAGAATACCGGTAAATCCCCTGAAGGTATGTTTGAAGCCGAAGAAATCCCAAACGACCTACAACTCGTGCGGGATATGATATGGGCTTACAATTATGCTACCTAGAGGCCGTAATTACTAATTCCAGTCTGTATTGTGGTCATTAATTACCATACTCAGCTGGATATACAAAATTTTAGATAAACTTTGCATAACCCACTCGAAAGATGTAATTTCAATTAAAACCAGACAGGGTCTATGATCAATTTGGATGGGCTGAGATTTATTCCTCAGTCCAACGTGAAGACCGGGGAGCCTTCCCTGGACAAACTAGTATACGCCACCAATCGAAAAAGGCGGGACTTTGATCTTCGGTACGAAAAAACCAAGAAACGGTTTACGATTGGTGGTCAATTTATCGGGGCTGCCAAAGATGAAAACGGTAGACCGGTCTATAACCAACCGGACGAATTAGGTTGGACAGCAGCTATCTACGGCTCCGACCGGGAACCCAAACTACTCCTGTTAAAAACACCCGCTGAAAGCCCAAACCCGGCTATTCAGGCAAAATTTTTAAAGCAACCCAAAGCCAACTATTTCATTTCGGATTACCTGACACTACTGGTAGAAAAAGCCTTTTCTAAAACAGAGTTCTGGACCAGTTCGGAAGATATGTTGTACTTCCGGTTAGAAAAAACCGACGTACAGGGATTGGATTATGATGCCTTTATGGTCATCGAAGACCCTGACGTATAGTTCCAAACGCCCGGATCAACCGGGTGTTAATGCCCTCTCGCTTCCGGGATCTTCCCGGAAGTGGTGGTTCATTGTCTTACGTATAAACTTGAACCACGCATGTTTTCTTTTGACGACGTTGAAATAACTGAAAGTCCCGTCTTTACGGCCATCAAACCCCTCGAAGGGGGAACCCCAAATGTGTTTCTCAAGAAATGGGAATGGACCACACCTGCTGGTAAACTAGCCCGTCTGGAGCTGACCCTGGAGCGCCGATACAAACCCGAGGGGGCCACTGAAACAGTTGTGGAAACCTCGATCATTCTCTTTAACGACCCTTCTCAGCTGCAATCGGGGGGAGATAAACGGCAGGCCATCAGCCTGGAACAGTACGGCCGGATTATTCTGGCCTACCGCAAGGATTTAACGCTGGAGAGCCTCAAAAAACAGATTGGTAAAGTGCCTACCTGGGAGGAGTTTACCAAGAAAGCCTTCGCCCTGTTGCCGACTGATTTTGCTACCAAGGAGTCGACCTGGAAGCTGATTTTCTTCCAGGGTAAGGGTCCAATGTCAATCGATACCAAGTATTGCGTCAAGCTGGGGACTCATACCTTCCCCTGGAATAAGACGTACGACCACACTGCCGAATCTGAGGAAAACCGCAATAATCGCCGGTCTAATTCGGGGGGTACTTCTCAACCCGATGACGAGTCGCACTTTGCCGGGGCCGCCCAGGGGGGCAATCCGTTTGCCGGGGGTACTCCTTCTGACGACGACCTATTCAACTAGGTCCCATTTCCGGTTACTCTCTTTTAAAAACCGGCCCATCATTCCGGTGGGCCGGTTTCTTTGTCTCTTATGTCCGAGTTTTCCTTTACCGAACTGACCGCTGAGCAGTTTGAAGGGGGTTTTTCACCCACCTGGGACTGGGTATTTGCCCGGGTCTCTCAGGAAGCCGTTATGCAATATTACCTGGGCCTGCCGGTACGGTTTGGCCACCACCGGTTTACCTCCCCCCTGCGGGAGGATACCCGGCCGGGTTGCTATTTTCAATGGGAGACAAGTGGAAAATTAGAATTTAAAGACTGGGCCTGGAAAGCCCACGATGCTGTTGGGGTCGTCCAGAGTCGGTTTCGACTTAACTACAATGATGCCCTCTGGCGGATTACCAATGATTTTAAATTACGGGGTTCCTCTCCGGTTCAGTTTGCCCCCCTGCGGGATACCGAAGAGGTTAAACAGCACCGCCGGCTCACCGATTACGTCACTATTGCGGTGAAACGACGGCTCTTCCAGAAACGGGAGCTGGACTTCTACAGTCTTCCCGACTGGAAAGCTACCCAGGACGAACTCAACAAACACGATTTATGGGCTTTATCGGATGTCTGGTGGAACGGTGAACACTGGGTCCAGAACAAAACCGGGGTCATCGGTCATAAGCTCTTTCATCCCGATGGCTGGCAGATCTACCGGCCTTTTGCTGACCGGCAATACCGGTTTCGGGCCTCGACGACCGAACGGGTTGTGGGACTTAACTGGCTCCGGAAGGACGATCATTTATTGATCACCAAATCGTTCAAGGACTGTTTTTATTTGCGGCTGGCCGGTTTTAATGCCTGCTGTGTGCTGTCGGAAAACAAACTCTTTACCGAGGCCGAATGGAGTGACCTCCGCCGGTTTTCAAGCAATCTAATTCTGTTTTATGATAACGACGAGACGGGCCGTAAATGGGCCACCCAATGGGCTAATCAGGAGAAGATCTCCTACATCGAACTACCCAAGGAATGGGGTAAGGATTATACGGACCTCTGCAAAGAACAGGGGTTATCGGTTGCCAGGGATTGGTTAGAGTCGTCCATTTATGGATAAATTGTAAAATACCGGATAAATTGGCTAATTTTGTTTCAGTTAGCTATATCCTATCCACCCATGACCTGGCTCTATAATCGTCAACCCATTGAGGAGCTTCCCTCGGAAGCCTTTGGTTTTGTGTATCTGATCGAGCACCTCCCAAGTAAACGGCGGTATATCGGCCGCAAAAACAAAACCTCGGTTAAAACCAAAAAGATGACCAAGGCGGACCTGGCCGCTCAGAAGCTGACCTGCCCGCGTTGCCGAAAAACCAAAATGAAGGTTTCGTCCGAATCAGACTGGCGAACCTATTTCGGTTCTAATCAAACCCTAAAAGAACTCGTTAAACAGGAGCCAACCGCTCATTTCCGGCGAACCATTCTGGAATTGGCCCATGGTCCCAAACACTTAACGTATCTGGAGATGAAACACATCTTTGCCCACAATGCCCTGGAAGATCCTCGGTATTTTAATGACAATATTCAAGGAAGTATCTTCCAGCGGGACCTCGTCCCACACAAACATGGAGCCGAGGCCGAAGCCGGAGTCTGATTTCCTGCCGGCCCTGCCGGTGTTGCCAATTCTGGAGGGTATCGAACCTAAATCAAAGGAAGAAATCCAGAGCTGGGCCATGGAGCGGGTCACCGAATTACTAGCCTGGCAAAACACCTTTAAAGTGTTGGATAGTCTGACCCGGCTCAAGGAAATTCTCACGGTAATGGAGCCCATTGTCCGGGAAGCAGCCTCGACAGAAATGGCCGGTAAACGGGACGCCTTTTACGGTATCACCCTGGAAAAACGAAATGGGGCAGTCCAATACGATTTTTCGACAGATCCCACCTGGGTGCAACTGGACAAGGCCAAGAAAGACCTGGAGAAATACCTGAAGAAATTAACCGGACCCGCCCAGGAAACGGATCCGGAAACGGGGGAGGTAACTACGTTTTACCCACCCGCCAAAACCTACGGCAAGGACTCCCTGGCCGTCAGTCTGAAATAGCCGGTTAGATACCGGTTTTTTCGGGCTTCCTGACTACTCAAGAGTGGGTAGTTACTTGGTTCTTTGACGTATTGGATTATGGAAAAATTACCAAAAACCCGGAAAGCCTATGAGCAGACACTTCGTCAGGTGGCCGAATCGGCCCATGGCTATGTCTACGAGATTTCCTATAACAGCCATGTGCTAGGCTATGAGGTATTTCAAAAGCGGACTGAGCTGGCCGGCAGTACCACCATCCATGGAAAGATGGTCAGCTGGCCCGATCGGGAAGTGTATCCCAGTAGTTCGGATTTCGGAGACTGGGCCTGGGCACCCCGTTCCCTGGAACGAGCCATGGAAATCCTGGTCAGCTTTACAGCCCGGGTGCAGACCCAAAAACAGGAGAAGGATACAATCTATCCGGCTCCTTCCCCTCAGCCAGTGCCCAAACCGTCTGTTCGGGACTATCCCGAAATGAGGTTCCATGTACTGGGTTTATTCGCTTAAGTAGACGACTATGTATGTTTCTTAGCCCCGACAAGGTTGAAGACAGTCTTAAAGACCTGGAAGCCTTTCTGGGTTTGAGTGTAGACAACGAGGATGGAAATGCGGTAGCCGAACGACTGGCCGAATTAAATGGCTGGTATACGTACGCCAGCCGGTTGGTAGCTTCGGCTGAATTCCACAAACGAAAAAACAAGAAGGATGATGCCATCTGGTGTATGGCTATACTGGCTGATAAACTTAGTTCGGCCTGCTCCTACCAGATCCGGTCCCTGATTACCATTCTGTCGGCCCTAAAGGAAGACCGGCGAATTCACAGCCTTAACGGCCGTAATGTCATTTAAGTAAAGTTATAATTCGGTATGCTCCTAGTCAATGAAGCACCGGAAACCCTGACTATCGGGGTACCTTCAGAGGGCCAACAGGCCTATATAGCCCAGGAGAACCTGGGAATTGTCTTTGATACGTTAACCAAAAACCTCTACCAGAACCCCATCGAGAGTATCGTCCGGGAACTCTGTAACAATGGCCACGATGCCATGGTCGACGCCGGTATCAATCCGGTGGTGACCATCCGCTTTGATTCGGATGACCGGTCGATTCACTTCATTGATCAGGGTACCGGCATGTCACCCGAGGTAATGACCAAAATCTATTTGTCACTCGGAGAATCGACCAAGCGGCAAAGTGATGATTTTATCGGATCGTTCGGGATCGGGTCCAAATCCCCACTCTCCTACACCTCGGCCTTTTACATCAACACGGTCGTGGATGGGGTTGAATACGAGTACATGTATTCTAAGGTGAACTTGATTCCAGAGATGGAATTAATCGATAGTACGCCAACCGACAAACCCAACGGAACCGATGTCTGGTTTTACCTTAAACCCAAGACCTACAGTTACTATGACCAGGAACGGGCCTCTTTTTCGGACGCCATCAAAAAACAGCTGAAGTATTTTGATTCGGTTATCCTGGTGGGCTTTCCCGAAATAACCAACAAATACACTCTTTATAAGGGACAACACGTCATTATTCGGCCCAATTATGCCAACACCTCCGGGTTCCTGGAGATCTGCTTTGGTAAAAACGTGTATCCCATTGACTGGGCAGCTCTGGGTATAGAGGATAAAGATAAAATAAGCTCGGACTGTGGGTTATACTTCAATATCGGAGAGCTGACGGTAACACCCAACCGGGAGCAGATCCGGTACACCGAGGCCACCAAACAGGCAATATTGGCCAAAATAGAAGCCGCCCGGAAGGAACTCTCGGCCATGTACCATAAAAAGTACAGTGCCATTAAAACCCTACAGGAGTACTTCTATCAGTTGGACAACCTTCAATACCTAGGGCTGGGTACCAGTGATCGGTTATCTCTCAGGGGATGGAATTTACCGGTTAGTATTGGGTGGGCACCCATCCAACATCTTCATCTGTCGATGCCTCCTCATTGGGAAGATATTTTGGACTGTTATACGGTTAAACGAAATCGATCGACCCGAAAGAAAGGGGAATATAAACCCATTCACGAGGCCTGGTACCAGGGGTTTGTTAGTCAAATAGGCAAATCAAATCCGCGTCGAAACCAATCCATTCAATGGGCTGTACTGTTACTGGCCAAACGGGCAGAAGCCGAGGAAGTGCTGGAAACGGACAATCCAAATGCGGTTAATGCGGCCTTACGGCTGTTTTATACCAGTAATCAATGCCGGTACGTGGATACCCGGTTTGGTAGTCTGGAGGATTTCGTATCCGCTGCCGCCCATGAAGCTACCGTCATTGCCAAAGAACTGGCCAAGCAGGCAGAACTGGCTGAATTAATTGACGAGGAGGAGGAAGAGGATCAGGAAACCGAGGATGAATACCTACTGGATTTTCGGAGTTTACGGATGTCTGAATCCGAACGGAAAGCCCGGTTGGCACTACCTGCCAGCTGGGAGCTGTATAATCCGAAGGGTATTGATTATGCCGCAGAAATCCGGGAGTTTTATGAGCTGGTGCGGGCCGATATTACGGCTACCATGACAGATTATGACAGCCTGCCCATTCCCCGTCAGGATCGGTATTTGGTTTTACGGGATCCGACAGAGGTCAATGTTAGTTACAACGGAGATAGTCAATCCTGGACCACCTGCCGCCGGTTACACGAGCTTTCCCATCACCGGATTATTTGTACTGATAAGGAGGAGGCCAAAATGCTCTGGCAACTGGTGCATCAACATTGGGGTAATCGGTACAGTAAAAGTCGGAAGGTAAAGGGCAAAAATGTTAAGGTCGAAAACAAACGACTACTGTCAGTTATCTGGTCTCCAGCCAAGTACACAAAAGCCATGCTGGCAATCCCCGGTAGTATGACGGCCGATGACTTTCTGAAAAGTCGGATGCTGGAACGACTACTCCGGTTTTACTGGATGGAACGGCAGTTTCTCAAACTCGGCGGTATAAACAGTTACCATCTGAGCATTGTATCGCCGTCGGTGCATGAACAGTTCAAAACTCTTAAGCAGTGGCAGGGTGACTATAACCTTCAATCTGGGAATACTTTTCCAGCAGAACTTATCCATTACCTGGGTATGGCTACCCGGTTTTCTCAGCAACAGGGAGAGGCCCTTTACGAACTGGAACAGAGCATTCAGGAGGTTAAAGAAGACTTACAGCTCATTTACCGGGACTACAGCGGTATCGATTACTTCCGGGTGGTTGCCGAAAACAGAACACTAAAACAACAATTGGCCCAATGTCAGCAGCAAAACAGCCCATCGGTTTAAAACAGATTGGGGACACGGTTATCGTCTACCTGGAGGACAAAAAGAAAGTCAAATTCCCCAAACCGGTTGAAGCCTTCGACAAACTGGTAGCCCTCATCAATCAGTTTAATATGTGGTTTCGGGCGAAAGACCGTATGGACATCGGTAAATTACTGGACAAGTTCACCCAGCCAATCAAAACGGATGAACAGCAGCAACAGGAGAAAAAGGTTCAGACGAACCGGATTCAACGGAAGAAGATCGAAAAAAAGATCAAAACCGTGGCCCAGGAAAGCATCCCGGTGGAGCCTGTTGTCGAACTAATTCGGGATGTGCCCGGAATCAAGGTTCACTCTGATGGTACCGCCCGGTTAGAAGGGTTTGGCTTCCCCCTTCCCAAGTTTATCCTGCAGAAATTCAGAGAGTGGCACGAAGCAGGAGAAGACCTCACACCACTTCGCAATTTTACCCTACTGCTGGCAGCCAACCCCAACCCGGATGTCCGGGAAGACATCCTGCCCTGGTTGCTGAAACATCACTTCATGCTGACGCCCAATGGGTACGTCGTTGCCTACCGGTACGTGAATATAAAGGAACAGGGAGGAGATCGAAATCTATTGGAAGCCATTACCCGGGCGTATGCCAATGTTCGTTCCAGACGGAGAGCCACCAAAGAGTTCTCCCTGTTTAAACTGAAGGATGGAACGTATACCTGGGACTATAACCACAAACAACCGGAAGGAAGTAAAGTGGTTGGTATTGTCCAGGATTTATACAAAGGTTTGGATAAACAGGCACAACCCGTGTATACCGACAACCACACGGGTAAATTCCGAATCAAACTGGGAGAAGTTGTCGAAATGGATCGAACCAAAACCAGTGCATCCCGTGCCGATTGCTCCTATGGGTTACACATGGGCAATAGCCACTGGGTAAAGACCTCCAGTTATGGTTCTGAATTGCTCCTGTGTCTGATTAATCCGGCGGACATTGTCAACGTTCCCAGCGGTGAATGGAAATTCAGATGTTGCCAGTATTATCCAGTTGCCCGAATCGAGCTGGAAGATATTGACAAACTGGAAGCGGAACAACTCCGTGTTTTCGACGGGGATTATGCCACGCTGGAAATGGAGACACTCATTAAATCCATTCGTCAGGATCCAACCCTAAAGGAGTTTGCCGGTAAACGGGTGGACAAGAAAACACCGCTGATCAAACAGCTTCGGGAACTAAAAGGGACCCAATCAATCCGAACCTGGTCAACTCATTTACCCGAAGAGGACCAGCAGGCTATTCTTGAAAGCCGGGTTGCCTTGATTGCCTAATCAGTAAACCGGTGGTTTCGGCCACCGGTTTTAATAACGTATATATATGAGCGTTATATATTCTAAAACACAAACTGGGGTATTCCTGGAGGTATCCACGGCCCACCTCAAAAAACAGGATGCTCAGTGGCTGGACCTACAGGCAATAGCGGGAGAATTTAGTAACTGGACCGTGGCTAAATATCCGGAAGGTTACTTTGTAGTAGTTCCTGCCGAATTAAACGACCAAGCAGAAATTAACTCTGGAACCTTTGAGCATGTTCCCATTCGAGTATTACAGCATTGGCTGATGGCCGATAAAGCCGGTTGTCGGATCATTCGCTATGACCGGGATGTAGAACCTTATCCAGACCTGGATCGCTATGAGTGGTAACCTTTTTGGAAATACTCCTTCCATTGCAAACAGGACCACCAAAATCTTTGACATCCTACTGGAATATTACCAGTTAGAGGGTAATGGAGCAGAAGACGCCAGCCGGGATTTACTATCTGACTTAATGCACTATATGGCAGAAAACCAGCTGAATTTTGCAGACATGTGGCGTACCGCTCTCAACCATTTCGAATTTGAACGGGGAGAGGAAAACCTGCCCGGTTATCCATTTTTAGACACCAACTCCGCAGATGAGCACACTACTTGAGTACGAAAATATCGTTGTCCCCCATCCACTGGCAAAGGCCTTGAAACAGGCTGGGTATGCGGACCTTACCTTCTTCTGGTATGAATTGATAAAGGAAACTGGCGCTTACCGATTAATGTGGCCTACTCCCGAGGCAAGACCACATACCCATTTGAGTAATGCTAGTCATCGGATGTATCAAGGGGCTAAAGTTGAAAAAGTGTCAGCTCCTACCTGGGACCAAGCCTTTGCTTTAATGAGGAAATGTGGTTGGCATGGGGTCACCATTTATAATTCGGATATTGAGGGGGATGATGGCCATTTGTACCATAATTCCATCATGGATCTGGACAAGGAGATCGAATATAATCTGAATGACGATTCGTGGGTATTAGCATTACAATCCGATGATTTTGAAACCCAGATTATCTGTTACGATAATGTCGAGGAGGCTCGGTATGACTTGTTAAGGGCCATGATTCTTCATCTGGACCCAACCCCGATACTTACCTACCAGGAATACCTGGAATCCATTTCGGTACCGGAAACAGCCTAATAACCATGGCCAACGACAAAAAATACGAAGTACCCGAACCAGATGAAACCATTAGGACCATAATTGACCGGGCTAGTCAATGGACTGGCTGGTTAGAAAACCGTATGCCTGGGATTTCACCCGAGTATCGGAAAGGTCTGTTTTTGTTTGCCCTGACCGAATTTGGGAAGGAATGTATAGAGGCCCAAAAGCGGCATACCGAAGACAATTAGGGAAAAAAGACAACGTAAGACTGTGTACCAGGTTAATCTGAAGTGATATGGAGGCTCCTAGCAAAGATTCATTAATAGGCCGAAGATTCGGCCAGCTTGTGGTTATTGATGTTTTCCAGAAGTTTTCCGGAAACCAAGTCAGAAAGTTCGCCCGGTGTGCTTGTACATGTGGAAAACAGAAGGACATATGCGGTTATAGCCTGGAACGAGGAAACACAACCTCCTGTGGTTGTTATGCAAAGGCCCAGCGACTGCTTGGTACATCGAAATATAACTACAATACCCAGTTTTTTAGAGAAGCAGCACCCGAGGCACAGTACACACTCGGATTAATACTTACCGATGGTAACCTCCATCGAAATAAGAACATATTCAGTATCACTCTCCATCAAGAGGACATACATGTTCTGAAACAAGTTGGGTTTTTGGTCCGGGGAGATGACACATTACATTTCCCTGTTAAGTCAAACTGTGTAACACTTTACTGTACAAATAGTGAATTGTACTCTGATCTTTGTGGATTAGGCTTTACACCTAATAAGTCAACATCTACGTCCATACCGACACAGCTACAGAGTAGTAGTCACTTTTGGAGAGGGGTTATAGATGGAGATGGAAGTTTATTCATTTCAGGTAATTACCTCTACTTGAGCATGTGTGGTACCCGAGCTGTTTGTCAGTCATTTTTAGATTGTACAAGGAGTATTGGAATCCAAACCAAGGCCAAAGTCCGACCCAAGAAAGGGTATTCCTTCGAGTTTTGTGAAACCCAACTCAGCGGTACAGCAGCCTATCGGTTTGCTAAATTCATTTACCAAGATGCCGGTAATCTTAGAATAGATAGAAAATACCAGGCATACTGGTCTTACAAACAGATGAAGTATCCAAATGAATAAACCCCGATTTGAGTTTACCCCGGATCGTATTAATAGGTCCGTTTTATTTGAAAACCAGGAAATCCTGGTATTTCCGTCAAATACCGAAGGGAAACACGGCATGGGGTTGGCCCGATTGGCATACAATCATTTTGGAGCCATTTACGGTGTTCCGATGGGTTTACAGGGCCGGTCTTATGGAATCATTACCAAGGACCTCAAACAATCCGATCTATATGACTCAGATTATCAGACACGGATGTTGTACCTGATTAAAAAGCAGGCCGCCACTTTATGGTGCTTTGCCGAATTCTGCCCACAATTTCACTTTTATATACCCTTGATTGGTACTGGACTAGCTGGTTTACGGCCATCTGCAGTACGGGAATCTATCAAGGTTTTCCGGGAACGGCCCCTGCCCAACATCATTTTACCCAAAGAGTTTGCATGAATCAGATTATCATCGAGGTCCAGGGTGGCATTGTCCACCAGGTTCTCGGTATTCCGGAAGACACCCAGGTTCTGGTAAAGGATTATGACATTATGGACATAAATGGATTAGACCTCCAACAAGATAAGAATGGGGTCTATACCGAAAACACCTGGATTCCGGGTGATGTCATGCAATTCTAACCAGGTCTCCTGGATATTCAGAAACATTCAGATTACTGTTTTAATGGCACATGCAATTGATGAGACTACCGGTATAGCTGCCGCCTGGTCAAATGAGTTAACCTCCTGGCATGGACTGGGTTCTGTAACCACCGGAATCAATACCTCCGAGGACATTATCAAACTAGCCGGTTTGGATTTCGAGGTAGTCAAGAAACCTATTTTTGTGGAGGATGACACGGATCTGTTTGAGACCTCCTATACGAAAATAGAGGGCCATTTCTCAACAGTACGGACCGATACGCACAAGCCCCTGGGGATTGTGGGTAAAAAATACGAGGTCATTCCTAATACGGAGGCTTTCCGGTTCTTTGATTCAGTCATTGGCAAGGATAATGTACAGTATGAAACTGCCGGGGCACTTAAAGATGGCCGTGTGATCTACGTTACGGCCAAAATGAAGGAGCCTATGTTGATCAATGGGAAGGATCCACACGATATGTACGTGGTATTCACCAATTCCCATGACGGGTCCAGCTCAGTCCGGGCCTTTATTACCTCGGTTCGGATTGTCTGTGCCAATACGTTTGCGGCTGCCATAGCCAACATGAAGGGCCGTAAGAAGTCTGGGGAAAGCAACTACCTAACGGTTCGCCATCTTTCCGGTTACCAGAACCAGATGGCCCAGGCAATGCAGGTACTGGCCCTGACGGAAAAGGTGACCCAGGAACAACAGGGCCTGTTTGAACAACTCCAGAAGATTAAACTAAAGGATGATCAGACCAAACAGCTGGCCCTTCAATTGATTTGTGACCAGGCCGAACTGAACATCCTGGGTACCGGCGCTGATGTCCAGAATGTACTATCGGCCCGGAAGTTCAACACCTATAACCGGATTCTGGAATCCTGCTTCGGTCCAGCCAGTCAACAGGACATCTTGGGAACGGCTTATGGATTTATGAACGGGGTAACTTACTACACCTCCCACGTGAAGGACAAGGAAAGTCAGGATGCAACCATCTACAACCATTTGTTTGGTACCAGCCGGGAGCTACAATCCAAAGCCGTTCAGTTGGTAACCAGTCTGGTATAATGAACCCAAGTATTGATCAAATCAAGGAGGCTATCGGAGATATGTTTTTCCGGCAGCCTCCTCCGGTCAAACGAACCTATTCAAATGGAGTCGATCCTTTCTGCAAGTGCTGTAACAAAGACACGTTCGACGATAACCGGGACTATTATATGGTTCGGGATGAGGTTTGGTTTCAGATTATGCCCACTAAAAAAGGTATGCTTTGTATGGACTGTCTGGAAACCAAACTCGGCCGAAAACTGACTGCTGCCGATTTGACGCTGTGCCCCTTAAATATGGACCCACTACCAATAGGGAATCAGTATACTCGGCAGTTGCTGCTTGATTCAGGGGTGATTCTACCTGATGGTGCAGTAATTCTGGCAGAATACGAGAAACTGTTTATACATGGATGAATTATCCTTACTCCAGGAACAACTGGAGACCAGTAAACTGAACCTTGAAGTAAATCGGAGAGGCAGATGCTGGTACGAAATTTACACCCCTGGACCAGCTGGGGGTGTGCTTAAATCCCATTGTGTGGGCAATATGACCACTATCCGGGCCTATATCCAGGGTTACACGGATGGAAAGAAAAAGGGTCTAACTGAAACCCTAACCCGAAAAAAGGGTCGGATTACCAAACTACGTAACCGGTTACGAGCTGCTGAGAACCGAGGGTACCTTCAAGCTGTCGAAGAAATCGACGGAATCCATAACGGGATCATTCCCGACAAACACAATCCAACACTAAATAATGGCTGAGTTTCCAGAACACGAGCACAAGTATCTGCCGGGGGCAGCTGACCAATACACGAACCACGAACTGGCAGCCTGGTCCCTATTATTTGCCAAAAGGGCTACACACCGGGATCCTTCCAATGAAGAGGGTAAACGGAAACAGGAAAAGGATCAACAGGACTCCAGTAATTATCAGCAAATGCTGATTGATCGTGTGGGGGTTGAAAGAGGCAGTCAAATTTTCCGGGAAGTTTCACATACTCTTAGCCGATCAGAATGAATCTAGCCTACGAGTTAATCCTGGCCGAACGTAACCGACAAATCACTGCACTTGGTTACGCTCCCCATCATGACAATCAGTATGTCAATCACGAGTTGGAAAAGGCAGCGGATTGTTATGCTACCCATCCTTCCTCCCGGGCTTTGATGCAAGAATCAACAATTCCCATTGACTGGCCTTGGGATCCGATATGGTGGAAACCTGGGGATCGTAACCGGGAACTTGTTAAAGCAGGAGCACTTTATTTGGCCCAAAAAGATCTATTGGTTCGAAAAGGTGAGATCATTCCACAGATTCTTCGGATAAAGCTGGATGCCGTAGAACAGGAACTTCAAAAACGTCTTGCTCCTGCTCAGTTGTCTGGTCGTATTTATAAGTATCTCAAAAACTACCTGGTCAATGAACTGGGATTTGGTCGACTTGCAGTAGAGAATTTGTTCTATCAACACCTCCGGCATATTCTGACCCAACTGGTTGAAAGGGAACTGGAATCGGCCTGGATGCAAAGAGTGATCAAAAAGGCCGTGTTTGATTATCTGGAGATACCATCCGTAGCAAGCCAATGGGGATATGACGGAAGACAGTCCATTAAATTCTCAACCTACGTGGACAAGTTGGCCAAAGAAGTTGTCCGGGAGGAAATTGTGAAACGAGTGGATTTCGATGCCATTCAGTTAAAGTCAGTCAATGAATCGTAGGGACCTATTAAAAGGATTGGGGGCACTGGTATTCGTGCCTCCAATTCTGGAAAATTTGGCAGCCCCATTAGCTGAAACATTACCAGCCATTTCTCCAGATGCCCTTATCAAAAATTTTGATATGGTATTGCCTTGGGGATGTAATGTTGGAGACATTTTGGTAACTCCACACTGTGAACTCATTGTCAGAAGAGTTGATCCATGTGGAAGGGGGCTGGCTGAAATTTTATCAAACGATCCGGAATTTGGAATTCCCTTAAGTGATGAGTGTAAGTTAAATGACATTGTTGCTCATGTCCATTCCAGCTTTAAACCCTTCAGAACAATCCACGGTCGGACAACCGGGTGATATACTCCTGGAAGAGATGTGGGCCTGGTTGGGTGATACACCCATTAATGTGAATGACGAGATCGATGAGCCCTTTTTGGACTGGCCAAAAGGGACTCATCGGGAAGATATTTGGCACTTTTTTGACGAGCACCACTCGAAGGGGGTAGCCTGGTTAATGCAGCACAACAATACCGTTTAGAAAACGATAGAATCCAATCCATGAAGAATTTCAATCAAAAGATACAGAACAAGTTTACACAAATGACCCAAACTGGTAAACTGTTTCGGGCTAACCTGACGGGTCAACAGATTTGGGATTTGTATCTTAATGCCTTCGCTAAAGAGGACAACCCTGTTTTCCGGGATCCGGCGAGTAGTGTTCATAACTGTAATTACTGTAACAACTTCATCCGGCGATATGGCAATATCGTAGCCATAACCTCCGACTTCAAACTGGAAACCATGTTTGATGTGGAGGCTGATCCAGAATATGCCAATTCCGCCAAGGCTATTTCAGAAGCTATCCGGAGTGCCGTTATTGAAGATGTTTTCTTTGAAACCTTTCAAGAACTTCAGTACCTGTCTTATGCCCCCTGTTCGAAAAACAACTCGACCTTCCAGCTTGGTGTAGCTAGTAACGTTAAACGGTATACCCAGGAAGAGGCTGACAAATTTGGTGTTGTAAAGGCTAATGAAATCCGGACCTTTAATCACCTTCATCTTCAACTCGATACTGCTTTTGTGGACAAAACTGGTAAATCGATTGAGGCCATTATGAGTGGTTATCGGGATGCCAAACAGGTATTCCAGCGGGCCATGGAAACAATTCCACTGGATACGTTGCTACTAGTCCGGGATTTGATTCAACAGGGTTCTCTTCTGGACGGTACAACTCATCTGTACAAGATTGAACAAATCATCCCTCTGAAACGGGAATATGACCAGTTACCGGCGGCTCAGCGGGATAATTGGTGCTGGGCCACATCATACCAATTACCCTTTGCTAAATTCCGCAATGAATTAATTGGAGTGCTGTGTACAGACCTGGCTGAAGGGGAAGAGCTAAATAAAGCCTGCCAGTCCTGGAATAAAAGGGTCGATCCTGCCAACTACATGAAGGCTACGGCTCCCATCACCAGGAAACAGATCGAGGAAGCCCGTCTCTTTGTGGAGGAAAACGGATACACGGATTCTTTCAACCGTCGGTTTGCTACCATGGATGATATTAAGGTGTCCGAAATCCTGCATAGTAATGTGGGTACCAGCCCATTGAAAACCGTATCCATTTTTGATAGTGTCAAACCCACGGCTACTCGTCATAAACAGAATGAGTTTGATGGTATCGAGTCGGTACCCATCGACAAGTTTATGGTGGATATTCTACCAAACTGTTCGGGTATCGAGGCATTTTTCAACCCCCGTCTGTCCGGCAACTTGGTGTCACTAACTACCGCAGCTCAGGCAGGAACAAAACCCTTGTTTAAGTGGAATAATGATTACTCCTGGACCTTTAACGGAAATCTGGCCGGTAAATCCCAGATAAAGGAAGCTGTAAAATCGGCCGGCGGTAAGATCGATGGAGTACTTCGGTTCTCCATGATCTGGAATGAAATTGGGAAAGACGAATCCGATCTGGATGCCTGGTGTCAACAACCAGATAGTGACCGGATTGGATTCAGTACTGGGTATCGTAAGGACGATGGAAATAGGTATTCCCTTTTGGGAGGCCAACTGGATCTGGACAATAGGTACCCAGGGGGTAAACTAGCCGTAGAGAACATCTACTTTAAAGATCTCAGTAAGATGAAAGACGGTGTTTACAAATTCTGGGTCCATCAATATTCAGCCCGAAACTCCCAGGGTTTCAAAGCCGAAATTGAGTTTGACGGGGAACTATATACCTATGAATATAACCGTCCGGTATCTGGTAATGTAGTTGTGGCTGAAATTACTCTTTCAAAGGGTGTATTCACAATTAAGCACCATCTACCAGCAACCGGAGCAGGTTCCAAAGAGATTTATGGTATTACCACAAACCAGTTCCATAAGGTAAACCTGGTTTGTTTATCTCCCAATCACTGGGGAACCAACCAGGTGGGTAACAAGCACTATTTGTTTATGCTGGATGGGTGTAAGTCTCCGGTAGCCATCCGAGGTTTCCATAACGAAAACCTTCTTCCCGAATTAGCTCAGCACCGGAAAGTACTGGAAGTCTTGGGAGCAACTAACCTGATAGAATCCACAGATTCCCAACTATCCGGTCTTGGGTTCAATGCCACGGTCCGCGACGAGCTGATTGTCCGGTTGCAGGGTAGCCACAAACGAGTTATCAAAATCCAATTTTAATCAATTCAAAACCAAGTAAAACACATGGAAATTTTCAAATCCGCCAGTCAGTTAAAGTTACGTTTTCAAACCTCAAGAGGAGTCCTGACCACCGAACAGTTATGGGATCTTACCCTTATAGAATTAGATGCATTGGCCGTCGCACTGGAGACCGAGCACGAGAAATCCGGAAAGAAATCCTTCCTGGCCAAAACATCGGATAAAAATAAACTGGCCAAGCTCCGATTTGATGTAGTCCTGGAGGTACTAACTACCCGTGTAGCTGAAAATCAGGAAGCAGCTGAAGCAGCTGAAATCAAGGCCCATAACCAAAAGATCATTGCCCTGATTGCCGAGAAGGAGGATGAAACCCTCAAGGGCAAATCGGTTGAGGAATTGACAGCTATGTTAAAATAAAATAAATGAGTCACCCGGTATCGAGTTCAGGGAGGACTGGTATCAGGTGACTATTAAAACACAACACACATGTCATTAAGTAAAGAAAATCCCCGTGACATTTCCATTGCCGAATGGCTTGGATGGAAACTGGTCCGTGAAAATGAACTACCCTCTTTTCATCATCAAGCCGGTTGGGTGGTACCAGATCAGGGCTATGGTATAATTATCCGAAACAAACTCAACTTCCGGTATGACTGGCAGCAGTTAATGGCTGTTGTTGACAAGATTGAGGCCGATGTGGATTCAGAAGGTTCCCGACCACGTGTTACTATCGATACCCGGTTTGTCCGGATTGATGACAAGGAGTACCTAATAGTGGATGGTAAACCCAAACAGGATATAGTTTGGGCCGCTGTATCCGATTACTGTTTAGCCCACCCAAAGAATGAAAACAATATCGTTACCCCTGGATGAATACCAAGCCCTGGTTGATTTTAAGGCCTCCCGAACCGTGGAGGTTATTTTTTCCGGATTTTCATTTAAGGAAATCAAAAATGAAGAGGCCCTACAAGATAAGACTAGGGACTTAATCCGGGAAATGGAACGGCTTATCAACCAGTGTAAGGTGGAACGGGATAATATGAACCGTGAACGGAATAGTTTAAACACACAGAAACGAGAATTCTTTAATCAAAAATCGGAACAGGAAGCCAGAATCAGCCAATTAGTGCTACACAATCGAGACCTCCAGGAATCACTCGATACGGTTCAGGTAAAGTACACGACCCATTTGAAATTACAGGGGAATACGCCAAAATGGATACGAAATCTGATTCGTAAAATATACGGCAACCATGCAAGAACAATCTGACATCTATGATTGTGACGGATGCGGTCACGAATTCCATTCGGACAAATTGGTCCAGACAGATAATGGAACCTATTGTAAAAAGTGTCTACCCTATGAAGCGGATCAAACCCACTCCTGATCAAATAATAGCCTTTGGATTAGTGGTTAATAAATATGGATATATGAATAAGCCATCTAAAGACCTGTATCCATATGATGCCGCTACTGGATGGCAAAATCTCAATAATGCCAGATTAATTTATGGTAACCGGTAAATCCAACAATAATTATGACTGCGGAATTTGATAAAATGGATCCCGAGTTAAAAACCAAACTGGTGGCAGCCCTCCGGTCAGGTAAATACATAAAGTGGGAAGGGGATCTAAAATTCGTAGAAGCTACCATTTGCCGGCACTGCACCATGGGGGTATTAGCGGATCTAAAGTATCCAAACAAGTGGATTGAACGCTATGAGAGGCAGAACGGAATGACCATGGAAGTCCCGGGTTTAACTCTGGAAGGATTAGGCTTAACAGCTACACAACGAAATATGATTGTTAAACTAAACGATTGGGCTCAGTACGGGAGAAGACATCTGGAACAAGTGGGTATACCAGAAGAATTTCTAAACAAGATCGACCCGGATGGTACACTGGAACAAACTACCTTCGACCACATGGCCGATTTCATAGAAAACTATTTCTGATATGGAAGGCCTAACACTCTCACCAGCTCCCCAGGATCAATACCCCCTGGAGGACTGGAAATACGAAGTAGCCAACAACCAGACCCAACTCGGTTACCGGGATTGGGTCGAGAGTTGTCTGGAACGTGATACGTTCGATAATGTGGTTGATGACAATAACCAAGGAAGCAATTGACAACCGGCTGGCCCAGCTGCTACGGGGCGATAAGAAACTCTTACACTCGGGGAATGATAATGCCAAGCTGGCCAAGAACTCGGTCGAAAGCTACATCCTGAATCTATCCCCTTTTACTCAGAATTCGAAAGGCACTAACCTGTGCCCTGGATCAACACCAGGGTGCCAGACAGGTTGTTTGTCTACAGCGGGACACGGACGGATGCCGAGTGTAGTACAGACTAGGCTATTGAATACCGAAGTGTTCATCCACCACCGGAAGTTCTTCCTGAATAGATTGTTGGATGAGCTCAGAGCTCTCAATATCCAGGCCATCCTGGAAAACACCCAATATGCTATTCGGTTGAACGGCACCTCAGATCTGGAATGGGTCCGATTGATTCAGACCATGACAGGGGAAAACATTCTGGACTTCTCAAACCTGATCTACTATGACTACACGAAGATCGAAAACTGGGTCCATAAGTACTTCGGAACCAAATACCATCTGACTTTTTCAAGATCGGAAACCAACTGGGATCAGTGTAAAAAATTACTGGATTCCGGTCTTAATGTGGCGGTTGTCTTCCACCCTTACATTCCTTACCAATACGGTGGCTATCCAGTAATCTCCGGAGAGGAAAACGATATGCGGTTCACGGACCCAAAAGGAGTTGTTGTGGGCCTGCTGGCTAAAGGAAAGGCTAAGCAAGATAAACGGGGATTTGTGGTTGAGCACAAAGACTGGGGTTCCAGTATTGAAGGATGGAAAGCAGGACCGGAGGAACGTATTAAACGAGCTACTCAAACATTATTACCATGAACAGGCAAAATGTACAGGCCCTTCGAGTTGAATGGGCCAATATAAAACCTCGGGCAATCAATCTATTCCACCAGCTGCTCATACAGATGGGGCGATTTGGTGTAAAGTGGGTGTTATTTATCGATGGTATGGGCAATGATGACCCGATTGAGTTAAACCACCGAGATATACCACACGTCACAGGACTGAATTTAAAACCAGTAGATGTAGACAGCCACGACATCGTGGTATGGGGTATAATGGCAGATGGGTCTCTTCTGGCTGAAAGTAGCCAAAACGGTGCAAGTTTTAAGATGTCCGTTGATACAATAGATACGGACCATTTACTACAAATTCTGGATTCAGGATACCTCTACCTGGATGAACCAAAATCCCATACTGAACCTGTTGAAGGTCCGCTAACACTGGATACCCCCTTTACGATCTGGTGGTCCCCTGAAACTGAAGAAGAGGCACGTGAATGGCAAAAGGATGCCAAAGACAAAGGGGATGTATCCTGGTATACAGTTGATACAGAGCATTATCGCCAAGACGGTCAACCCCAAATGGATTTTTTCATCAATACTACCATTGGCCGGGCACTTACCTATTACGAAAGACCGGATGCTATTGCCCAGTATTTCAAGGAAGTAGAGGATGCCTTTGACCAGATTAACCAACTTTTTAAGGGGAAGCATGGCACAAGTGTTTGAATTAATCCGGGATGAACGGGTTACGATCTGGCACCGGTATTCTGTTAGTGTAGAAGCAGACAATATGGAGGAAGCCGTCAATAAACTAAAAGGGGACGGATCGCTTGGATATGATTGGGCTAGTCAACCAGGTATAGTGGCAGGTCCCTGTGTTCCACTATGGGATACAGAAGAACTTACCGAACCGCAAGAACTCGGTTCATTTGGAAGCATTGAAATAACCTTACCAGATGATAATCAAGGAGGTGAACCAAGCCTACTATGGTCCAATGCTAAATATCAAGAACCTGAAATAATGCACCCTGAAGATCCTGTAAATATAGGGCAGGACAGGAAATCGTACTCGGGCAATCAGGATCGGGAACACTACACAACAGATTAACTATGAAAGTTCAAACTGTTAATTATAACCGAGTTCTCTCAGCCGGGTATACTGGTACAAGTGGAAACGGCAACACGAGGGGTATTCAATTAACACCCGTACTCCACAGTCGTCAGGTAGAAATGGTCCCACTAACCAGCCGGGGGAAACCGGCCTCCTGTGAAATCTGTGTTCCTATCGAGGAGATAGATGCTTTTATCGAAGCCCTTCAGGAAATCAAAACCAACTGGCCCAAATGACACCGACTGAATTCATATTACAGTATATGCCCTTTCGGTACCGGATATTTAGGGTAGACGAGTATGAGAAATGGCGGGCTGAAAATCCGAGACATACGTTTAGTACATCTCTTCTTGCCGAAAGACTACCTAGTCTATACACAGAAGATCAAATTAAACAGGTTTGGGTAACTGCTTTCTTTCGGGGTCGGGAATATAAATTACCTGAAAGTAATCCACATTTCAGAACCCGGTCTGCCGACAGGCATTCTCAAAATGGATGGACTTATTGGTATACGTTAAGTGACAATAAGCCAACCTTTGATGACACTTTCGGCATTCTGATGAGAGAATGTATGAGTGCCTGGGACTGTAACGACTTTACAGAATACCTGATATACCTTCAGGAACTCCAGACAGATCTGAACAAACTGGATCTAAAAGTGACCGAATATCAGTTTGACCTATTTGGTAAAATGTACCTAGTACTGGCTGAATTATTAGGTAGTGCTTATACGGAGTGGAGCTTGAACATGAATTTCAAGGCAGTTCAAGAACTCAAAACCGGAGAGTTTGAAGATTTTCTGGAGGCTTACCTGGAAGAAGTTGACTATTAACGATGCCCCAATACATTATTCCCTGCTATTTCGAATTTCACGGCAAAGTAGCTGTGGAAGCAGACACGTTGGAAGAGGCTGTTGAACAGGTCACCCAACAACAGGACCTAAATGGAGACGAGAGCTTCCGGAAAGGAAACGTTTCCGATCTGCACTTTACTGAACACGTAAAACTGGATACTCCCGGTATTACCGAGTACAATAGTCAAAAATTTCCAGGTGAGGTTGAAGCCTTTAAAAAACTGTCACTGGACCAACTCAAAGAACTATTTGGATCAGACCATGTTGAATAACCCTGAGTTTTACCCCACCCCAGAAGCCGTTATACGGCGCATGCTGGAACCCTACAAAGGACTTGATGACAAACACGTTCTGGACCCCGAAGCAGGGAGCGGGGCCATACTGGATTATCTAAACAGTACCAGACACCGTGTACCTCGCAACAAGCTGTACTGCCTGGAATCCGATCCCGAGCTGCAATTCACCCTTCAAGGGAAGGGCTACCGGTTTTTAGGCCCGGATTTTCTGGATTATCAGGGTGATTACCGGTTTGATCTGGTTGTAATGAACCCACCTTTTTCGAACGGAGATGCCCATCTACTCAAGGCCTGGGAGATCATGCGGAACGGTGACATCGTTTGTCTTCTGAACTGGGAAACCATTAATAATCCCTATACCAAACGGCGTCAGGAATTAGTGGCACTTATTGAGCAGCATGGCACGGTTGAGAATATCGGACCCGTCTTCGATGAGTTAAACGTACTGAGAAAAACCGACATCGATATTGCTCTGGTACGGCTCCAAAAAACCGAATCTGATCCGCTGCTTGACTTTAGCCATCTACGCTCGAAGGACAAGCCGGTTGATTTATCATTCGACCTAAACAGTGCAGAAACGACCTTGATTAAGGAAGACAAAATCGGGGCCATGTTGGATCTGTTTGAGAAAACCAAGGAGATGTTTGTTGGGCTGCTGAAAGCCCGTAATCAGCTGAGTTATTACGGTAATCATCTCATTGACCAGAATATCTTTGAGATTGCCGACAATGCCCTTAAAAATGGTAGGAGTACGAATGATGTATACAACCTATTCATTCAGGAGTATGGTGGTGCCGCCTGGGCCAGCATCCTACGTAAACTCAGTGTGGAAAAATACTTGACATACAAGGTAAAACAGGATTTCGAAAAATTCCGGCAAACCCAGGGAAGCATGTCGTTGACCAGAGAAAACATCATTGCCTTAGTGCAGATGCTGATTACCAACCGGCACGAAATTATGAAAAAGGCCGTGGTGGAAGTGTTTGATCAGTGTACCAAGTACTACCATGAGAATCGTATGATGGTAGCTGGCTGGAAAACCAATGATGCCTGGAAAGTCAACAAACGGATTGTGTTACCACGATACATTAGTTCAGAAAACCGGGAATACCGGTCTCAACCGCAAATGTTTCGTATCAACTGGAATTACTCGGATCAATTCAGAGACATCGAAAAGGTGATGTGTTACCTGACTGGCCGTGACTGGGATAAAATAACCCGGATGGAGGACATTATTAATACCATTCCGTTCGGCAAAACAGCTGAGACCGAAACCGAATTCTTTTGGATACGCTGTTATCTGAAAGGTACGATCCACCTCCGTTTTAAAGATGATAAACTCTGGGAACGATTCAACAGGACGGCAGCAGAAGGTAAAAACTGGCTAGGGTATGATCCAAGTTACAAACCCGATTCAAAACAAACCCCTTCATCCAATCTGGTACCTATTAAACCAGTTCCTCAGGAGGAATTGGCCGAGCAATACGGCAGTGTTCTTACTCCTGAACAGAACGGTCAACTGGCCCTGGTGCTCGTTTAATCCAACACTCTTTATGATTGTTAATATTCCGGACCGCTCGGTGACGGAAGGGGTCAAGGTATCCCGGTTTGAAATCGGGAACACTTGCCCGGTTTGCGGGGGTCCCAGGGGTCTCAACCGGTGGCAAGTGAACCACTATGACGGAAAACAGGTCCTACTAGTTGACATTTGGACCAATCCCTGTGGGCATGTTGATCTGCAAAGTAGTGCCCGCCAGGAAGCTGCTCAAATCCTAAAAGAGCAGGAAGAACTGGCTAACACCGGATAAATACCGAAAAACCGGTAGAACTAATCAATAAATAATTACCTTTGTGCTCAAACCGGCAGAAATAACCGATCTGGATGATCTTATCGGATCGGGTGCCCTGTTCATCGCAAATCATTCTGGCGGGAAGGACAGTGATGCCATGTACGATTATCTGGCCAGGACTATCCCGGCCCCCCAATTAATCGTTGTCCATGTCGCCCTTGGCCACATCGAATGGCCTGGACTCATCGAACATATTCAAACGTATCTACAGCCCGGACATGATTTCCACGTCATCAGCTCCCACAAAACGCTGTTTGATATGGTTAACAACCGGGGCATGTGGCCGTCTCCTGAGAACCGGCAGTGTACGTCCGATTTAAAACGTGACCCCGTTGCCAAGCTGGCCCGGAAACTATCCAATGAACGCAATATTCCGATCATTGTGGATTGTCTGGGTCTTCGATCCCAGGAATCCGCAGCCCGTTCCAAACAACCAACCTGGAAACTTAATACCCGGCAGACCAATACACTCCGTACAGCCTATACCTGGCATCCAATTCTGGACTGGACAATTGAGGATGTCTGGGCAAGCCGGGGGCATACTGTTCTGGAGCTAGTTGAACGTCAGGAAATTTGGGAATATGACCCCGTAGCCGCCGTCAAAGGCTGGAATTTTCACTGGGTTTATCCCGCCGGCATGGAGCGGTGTTCGTGCAGCTTCTGTATCATGGCCAAGGATTCGGATCTGAAACGGGCTGGAAAACTTCGACCTGATTTATTGCTGGAATACGCCAAGCTGGAACGATCCATTGGTCACACCTTTCGGATGCCCAGGAAAAACCAACCCAAACTCTATCTGGATGAACTCTGCCTTTTATCTTGACTGTAAAGATCCAGATGGAACCAGTCACTTATTTGCTCTTATTCCCATATTTGATAATACAGAGGTCTATGATGTCTACGTTGGGTTAAAAGATCCTTCAATCAGTATATTCTCCTTTACCTGGCCATTTGGTGAGAATCAGTATGTTTGGATTACCAAACGGGTTACCAAACTTATTGGTGAAGTTGGTAAGCCCGGTGTGGCTGAAGCCGTATTCGGATCTCTGGATAAACCAGATTTACGATCTGTATGGATCCAAGGAGAAACCAATCAATTGGCTGGCTACTCCCTCCCTCTTTCCCCAAAGCATGCTTTGGACATGACCATTCGACAACTGGGGTTACTTGGGGAAAATGATACCCCATCCCGGATTGTGGTTTTACAACTAGAATGACACATACTTCCGAATTGATTGTTGAGCTACTGGTTAACCATTTCGAAAAAGAAGACCAGGGAAGTTATGACCTCTCTCCCATCGTGTTTGAAAACGGGTGGACAGTACACGGTGTATTTCGGAATGAGGATAAAACATGGTCAGTCAGTTACAGCACTCCCCATCTCTTTGGAGCCATGGATGACATAGAAATCCAGTATCTCTGTGAAGAGGAACTGTTCCTGTTGGCCAATGCCTTTATTCCAATCGCTACCCCAGTCTTTGCCGAAGGCATTCCGATTTACGGAGAAGATGTCAAAGGACTTCCCATGGGTATGTATCTGGGTTTATTTCACGGTTTTGTTTCTGAACTAGACCGTCAACGTAAACAAGACTGGGGCTCCTGTGGACCAATTATAGGACCACTTTCGTATGCACAAAACACCTATAGAGGGCATCTGAAATACCAATTTGCCATTGGATACGAGGACCGAGCCAAACTATACGGACTGGAACCTGAAGGGATGCTCGATATTACCGAAGGTGTTCTTCAGTACCAGGGTTTCGGATACGGTGACTGGACATGCCACCCGGTTAATCTTCCTGAAAAAACTAACAACCAATAATACCAATTATGTCAAGTACCCAACAAGTGTCCCGTCGCCGGCCCCTTACGGAAAATGAACGTAGACAGATCAACCCCCTACTTCGCCGGTTTTACGGGGATCGGGAGGATCAGGATCGTAAAGTGGACGGATTTAAACCCGCTGACTGGTTCAACGTCGATGAGCACAAATTAGTCAGTGGAGATCTGCTGTACGTCAAGAAGCTACCGGCCACCCGCCAACAAGTAGCCGGATTTTACTGGTGGATCTCCAGTCCGGACCTGGTCCATGCTTAGTCTGGAAACAGCCCTGACCGAAAACGTTACCTACCTTCGAGCCGACCTGGTTGGAGACCGCTGGACTGGATTGCCAGTTGGAGATCTGCAGCAGGCTGCCCGGCAAGGTCAGAATGTAATGCTGGTCGATGCCTCGGTCCGCAAGAACATCCTCTACCCTGCTTTTTTGCTGGAAGAGCTCTGCGGCTGTACTGATGCCGGCCAATATCCGCACATGAGCCTGGCTCATTCAGATTCGGACATGAACCAGTTACCTCCCATTTCTAACTATGACTGGGAACTACTCAGCCGGTTTCATGGCAGTTGGTATACGGCCCTCTATGACTACCTACATACCGACGAATTCAAACAGATTCTCCGGGACATCTCCCAGTTACGGAAAAAGGAGACAGTTTTTCCGGATGTCCACCAGATGTTTGCTGCTTTCCTGATGCCCTTGCAAAAAATCAAAGGTGTCTGGATGGGGCCAGGTCCGTTAAATCAGCCAGGTTTAGCCAATGGACGATTATGGGCTATAGACGGCGGGGGCAGGCTTTGGACAAAATCCTCACTGTATAAATCGGTAGAAATTAGTTTAATCCAGGAATGTATACGAAAAACAGCAAATCTCTCGTTTAACTGGGAATTACGGGGAGATTTAGTAAATTTGACCCAGCAAGGTGTTTTCTTGTTACAGGCGGGACTTACCGGTAACAAATCCCCTTTAGCCCACCTGAGTATTTGGAAACCATTTACCCAGCAAATCGTAACTATTTTAAACAATCGTCCAGGTCTTGGATGGATTCTGTTCGGATCCGATGCCCAGAGCTGGCATAGCGCAATCAACCCGGACCATGCCGTCTGGACACTGTCACATCCCCTCCAATACGTACGTCAGGGTATTAGCCTGGACACCGACGTATTTGTTCAATTTGCCGAACAAATCGGCATCTCCTATGACGACTAATCAGATTGCAACCAAGGAAGATTTCCTGACCAACTGGCAACCCTACCTGGTCAGCCAGGAAATCGACTTTGGCCTCGTTGATAAAAAACATTTTAACCGGCAACGACAGGAAGTCACCCTGTTTTCGACGGAGGTCCGGGCTCAGACATTTATTGTAGTAAATAACCTGGTCTACAAGTTAACCCAGCGAAAAGAGGACCTCGAATTTAATATTAGAGGTCAGTACGGAATTGCCGTCAAACTGCCATTCGAGGAAGAGTATTTCCGGCCAGTACCGCTCTTCCAGCTAAACACCATTGATCAACCCCCAGTTGCCGACGTTACCCAATCCATCAATACGGTTTCAGCCGGCACCCAGGTTGATTTATACTCTGCCGTAGCAACCATGGAAGCCGTGGTGGATTCAGTACCGGGGGATGATGCTTTCAATGTCTTCCTGGACAAACAGCTCAATCAGATCCGGCATATCCTCATTGTCAAAGCCCGGGAATACGTCCGCAACAACAATCGCTGGCACAACTTCGAATCCATTGGAGGGCTCAATATGGAGACCCCCGAACGGGCTCTTTGGGGACTGGTTTCCAAACAGATCATTTCCCTTCGGGATATTGTGCTGGATCTGGAAAACCGTCAGATTACTCCGACTCAGGCCATGATCGATGAAAAGTGTGGGGACGTGGAGGTCTATACCCTTTTATTACACGGATTATTCAACAAACGAATTGTAGATAATGCCGGCAGGCTTTCCGAAGCAGCCAACCAGGCGGCATAACTACTATATACCCGGTTGGTCTTTCTGACCGGGTAATACAACTCTATGAACAGAAGACAATTTAAACTAACCAAAACATACCCGGGTTCACCTCCTGAAAATACAATACGGGAATATGCCTGGACAGGAAGCCTGAACGCACCCCCCTACTTGGCTAGTCAGCGAGAATTTAGAGAATGTATAACCTTTCCCGAATTCTGGCAGGAAATTGATGTAGCTACACCCACCGTGATATTAACTACTCAGGATGGAGTAGCCATTACGGATCCGGAACAGCCCGTATACTGGTTACAGTGCATGCATAACTGGCAACGGGACAAATGGGTAGCCCGGCAATGTTTTACCAAAGACTGGTCGGGAGAAGAACAGCCCAAGAAACGGTTAACAGATCCTAACTACAAGGCCTTCTCTACGGTGGAGGCACTGGAAGTTTATGAATACTGGAACCGGCCCCGGGTATCGTATACGGTCATTAATGGTTTGTTAGAACGGTTTAACCCCGATTTGATTCGAGACCAGCTCCAACAATTAATCCATGCGTAAGCCAGTCGTTAAACCCCTAAATGCTGGTGATACGGTATATCGGTTGACCCGGCGTGGCGTAAGTGAACATGTGGTTGTCGATGTCTGGAAACATATCGTGAGTATTCGAATAAACCACGGTATAGTCAAACTGAATCGATACCTGGTTGATGGTGAAAAAGCAAGAAACAGTTCCGACACGTACCGTACTCATACCTTCTACCGGAACCGAAGCCATCCCGATCTGGAACCCTATCCCACAAATCAGCAACGGGATCAGATTAACGGGTTACTGGCTAAACTTCGATATGAAGTGAGAAACAAAACCACCCAGAGCCGGCTGGCAGTAATTTACCGGATGTTAAATCAACTTGTTAATACCTAATTTATCGAGATGGATTACCCATTACTGTTACCTAGTGACCCCTATTTACCCCTGGTTACCGAATTTTACCAGGCAAGTCAGACACCCTTTCTATCCCGTCCGGCTTTTCCATCGGTGGCCCGGCAAGAGTTACGGGCAAGACTGCTTCAGGAAGAGCTGGACGAATACATTGAAGCACTCCGGGAAGGAAATTTAACTAAGGTCCTGGACGCCCTGGCCGATTTGCAATATATCCTGACAGGCACCGTTTTAGAGTTCGGCATGGGGACTGTCTTTGTTCCCGCTTTCCGTGAAGTTCAACGGTCAAATATGAGCAAATTCTGCATCACTGACCAGGAGGTTACCGATACCATCGAATCATATCGTTCAAAGGGCATAGAAACCAAGTCAGTAACAACTGGTAACCAAACAGTTATACTCCGTACAGAAGACGAAAAAATACTCAAATCTGTGCAATACTCTCCTGCAGAATTAGCTAAATTTGTTCAAAGCGACAACTAAAACAATGGGCAACGATACTAAAACAGATAGTAGGTCACAGGAGGATACCATTCAGGTTGAGTGCAGTACGGGTAGAAATAACCAGATTACTAAGCTCCAGGTTCGTGTTGAGGGAAGAATGGACCCCGAGGCAATTTGCCGATTGTTAGATGAAGCCAAGATTCAGTTACTGGCGGCTGACTAGGTAGTGCACTATAAACAGAAAAAGGGTCCTGTATAAGGACCCTTTTGAGACAACAACAGGAAGTGGCTATAGCCCCACTTCCTTTTTTATTTTAATTGGGTTCAGGAACCGGTCAACCGAAACGAACGGGTTTCGAGAAAACCGATAAGTAGCTCTGCAATGGCCTGCTGGCCTGCAACGTTCCAGTGAACCCGGTTACCGGAAGTCGACGAGTCTGTTGTGGTGAAATACGTATCGCCTACATTGGAAAAAGCTGATCCCAGATTGAGGTACATTACTTTTGAAGGCTGATTAAACTGAGCAACAACCTGGGCATCAATGGCCCGGATATAACCTGCCAGGGTTTCACCCGATGAACCGGCTGAACGAGGACCAGGTCCCAGGATAATCAAGGGGGCCTCATACTGTTTTAGCCAGTCATTGATAAATCTATTCAGATTTACACGGTAGGCAGCCGTATCCGAATCATTGGTTCCTAATGCCCATAGGCCCAGGGAGGGATCTTTGATCCCTTGTAACCGTCCTCCTCCCCTGATCTTGTCAAATAAGACAGAGCTTTGTCCAGCAGCGGATTTGTCGACCAGGTGGATTGGTTGATTTTTACCTTTAAAGTAAGCCTTGAGTCGCCAAGTCCAAACTTCCCATCGAGAGGTAATGCCGGCTACGGATGTACCCTCCGTATTAGAATCGCCATAGATATACAGATGGTAGGGAGCTTCATAGTCATTGTCAGCACTGGCCGTATAACCATGAACACCAAAACCCAAAGCACCTCGCCGGGTTGTATCCGTCTTGCCCTGCAGTCGAAGGGAAATGGCACCATCTCCGCCATAAATGACGGCATTGGCTGGGTAGCTATTGCTGCCTGTATAGAGTTGAAGATCTCCCGAGTTGGGACGGCCCATACTCACCCGGGCGAATACGGGGATGGTTGTTCCTAACGTGTAGTGGTCGATATACCACTTTTTGGTAATGGGTGGATTGAAACCACCTACGGTAACCGGACTACCAAACGTACCGAACGATAAGGTGGATGAATTGGCGACAGTTGTGGTAGTAGAAGCCGGAAAACCTGTGGGATAGGTAAGACCTGCCGTCTCCAGGTCCAGTCCTTCGATACGTATCCGTTCAGCTTCGGTATAGTTGACGGTTCGAACGGTATTCAGTAAGGTAGTGGGAAAACCGCTTGACTGGCCCTTCGACAAAAGGGGAAGGATCAGCAGCAGACAAAGGGAAAGGTATTTGAACATGAGCTACCGGTTGTTAACCGTTTGGATTAAATAAGCCAGCCAGGTCTCGTAGCTGAGCATCAAGTTGGGATGGATCAATGGTATTACCGTTTTCATCCACCAGGGTATCCTTAATAATGCCGGATTTCTGCCCAGAGAGTAGTAGGGAGTCCGCCAGATAAACAACAGGACGGAATACGGCGGCCAGGTCCATAATTGTCTGGAGCTGACTACCCGAAATGGTAAACTGATCCTCTTTGTTCCAGGTAGAGGTACGATGAATGGTGGTGGGCTGTTGGGCCATAAAGCAGGTTTTTAGTATACAATCGGTCGTAACAAGTAGAACCCAAAAATACACCAAAAACCTGCTGACCCCAGTACCCGAAAGTCGGTACCTATTCCACCTTAATACATCCCGGAAAAACAGTACAGTTGGCTAGACGACGGATTTTGTTTCGAACAGCCCCGTCTTCCAGGAAAACGGCTACTTCGGGAATGGCCAGTACATTAGCCTGTTTGATGATAATATCAGCCAGCTGATCCTTGGTCAGGGCTGTTAACTGGCTACGTTGGGTGTAGATCTGCATGGGTGTGTGGATTAGGCTTCAGTTTCGCCAGGAGTCTCATCCGGCTCTGGTGTTGGGGCAACGTAACCCCCATATTTATTTCGGCTTACGGACCGGTTCATTTCCCGCAGCAGGAATGATCGGATGATTTCCCACAGTGTCGTATTATCGGAGATAACCATTCCCATGTCCCGAAGTTTACCCAGCGTCAGGCTTTGGAACCAGGCTTTCTGGGAGATGGCATCAGGAGTCCCTTCTTCAACAAGATCCCCCACCTCATTGACGAACGATTCCTGAGTTGTGGTTAATACAACAATGGGCTGAGAACTGGCCAGGTAGGCCTGACGAGTGGCCGAGTCATAGTTCAGGTTTTGGGCGGCAGCCTGATACGTTTCCCCGGTTTGCAGTAAAGGGTGGCATTCGGTTCGCTGGATCAACTCGCCATACCGATTGATCATAAAATAGTCGTTGATGACTATACGGTCCTGGGCAGATCCAGGAAGCGTAGGGGCAGGTATACTGATTAACTCGCTCATAATTATGTGAAGGAAATGTACGATAAGGTGCCGGCATCGTTCCAATACAATCGCCTCCAGCCGGCACTTGTGTTTTTGACTAACCGAAAGGTCCCATTGACAATATCAGTAGCCGTGGGATCCTGGGTTATAACTAGGGGGCTAACGGGCACCCAGCTGCCGCTTACATAAAACAACATGTCCCCCGGGTTCCCAACTGGTAAATTGCTCTCGCCTTTTTCGCCTACAGCCACTACGGTCGATCCTGGAGCTATGGTATTACCCGCCCCCATACCAATAGAGCTGGTTCGTTGCAGATAAACCGTTTGTGTACCCAGTTTACCGGCAACCTTGTAGTAGCCGCCGGGGGATCCAGTGGCCACATTGAAGATGTAGAGGTTCATTCCCTGAGCAACCCAAACATTTGTTGCCAAAGAAACGGTAGCCAAGGCACCCATCACGGCTGGCTGGGTAAAGGCGGCTGCTAGGGTTGAATACGCCCCAATACCCGTAGCTCCTGTATCTCCCTTTGGACCCGGCACCAGGCTGGCATCACCCTTTGGAATACCCAAGCTAAGTACCTGATTGGGTGGGGTACCCGTTACTTCAGCCGTTGCCTGAGCCCCCGGAGCCAGGGTAGAAACTGTTCCAATAGTTAATTTAGCCGGAGGTCCAGCAGGACCTGGTTCACCAGGAATGCTTTCCCCTGCCGGCCCTTGTGGACCAGTAGGCCCTTCTGGTCCCTGTATACTGTTTAGGTAATCAGAAAAGCTGGCCCCTGGGTTGTGTTCGACATACTGTTCATAAGCAGTCTTTCCTGGAAGCCCCTGGGGGCCTCTGGAACCTACCTGATTAGTTTGTTGACGGGCTTCCAGTGTGGCAACCCGCTGACTTAACTGGGTAACAAGTCCAGCTAGTGAGTCTTCAGTGATGTTTGCCATTATCGTTTAAGTTGGCCCATTCGGGCGTAAGGCCCCCGGCCAAAAATGCGGACAGCCAGGTAGCGAAGGTGGTTATCGACCCAGCTTCGGGGCAAGGGTCGGAGGTGTTTCATCAGGAGTAAAAATTCCCGGTCCGCGTCTGCCCGGCTTAGCAGATGGGAAGCGTACAGATAATCATGGACTACATCCGCTAAAATGTGGTCCCCAACCGGAGGAAAGATCCACCAGAGAAGTTTTGGCACTGAGGCAAAGTCGGTACAAAACCCAGCTGGTATAGTCAGAGTTAACCCTGTTGATAAAGTAATTACTAGGGATTCTACTAGCCAGAAACATTGCCGACTCTGCCCTTGACGATCCTCAGTATACGTTGGATATTGGACGGCTACATAACGGGGTAAGATTGGGGTCATTATGTCCGGGCGACCAGAGGGGAAGCATAATAATTTTCCCCATCATAAAAGGTTAGGGATTGACCAAAGTCTTCGTCTTCGGTCAGAATAAAAATGGCGGGTTGGCCTTCAATCACCATAGTACGGGCACTGGTCAGAGTGGTTGTTACGGATACAGTCGGCCTGGTTTCTTCCAGGCCCAACACCTTTTTGAGGAGTTCAATAATTAGCCGATATAAACCATCCGGGGATTTATCGACCTGTCCGGGTCGGAGCAACAGGCAAGCAGGGGTGTTCATAGACGCAGTGGGTAAGCCGAACAATCCAACATAAGTTATAGGAAGAGTTGTCCGAAAGACTTATTCATTACCGGTTGTTGGGGTTTGTTCGGATTCCGGGATGGTTTCTTCTTCAGGAACAGAAGGTTCCGAAGGCTCACCGTCCCCTGGATCTTCATCGAATGGTTCATCCAATGGATCGGTTTCTTCTGCCAGTTCCTCTACAGGCTCCTCGGGCTGGGGTTGCGGCTCTGGTGTCGGTTCAGGCTCAGATTCTGGTTCGACTACCGCAACAATAGGCGGCTTAAACTCCGGCATGGTGCCCCCGTTAGCCACAATGACATCTGCTAGAACATCCGGTTCAAGCTGCATGATCAGACCAGCTACGGCGTACATCGTTTCTGGTTTCAATGTTCGTTTGGGGAGCCAGTCCACGAACGGGGTAATGATTTCTCCCGTGGCCAGGAATCGGTAGTTGGATCGAACAACGGCCTGACCCGTATACGTTCGGCTTATAACACGCTGATTGGTGTCGGCTTCAACGACAATGTCAACGATTTCATCATCGAGCAATTGTTGAATCTGTTCAGGGGACAGGAATTTCCAGTTAGCACGGAGCATTTCCACCGTGTCCAGTACTAGGGTTGGAGACATTATGGTAATTGGTTAAAGGGAGAGGTTACCGACCAGATCGGCAGTTATTGAGTGAGTGATTGAAGAAGAGAGTTACTGACTTGACGGGGATAATAAACGACCTTTCGAATCCAGGCACAGAGATTGTTTGTTCCGTTCGGGTTTGACCCTAAGGAAATCTGGGTAACTGAACCGATACTTGTTGCACTAGTATTGGGTGTTAAGCCTTCTCGCGTAAGCACACGATTTGAAGACGAATAACTCATTCCGTGCCGAACGGTGCCTGTACTCGTAACCCCTTGCTTAGTAAAAGAAGCCGTCCCATTGTAACTTTCAGTATCCTGTTGACCTGTTGATCGGATCCCTAAGAAGTTGTTCGCACCATCATAGCCAATAATTCTGGCCGTAACTCTTTGGCCAAGCACCGTTTCAGCAATCCAGGTACCCTGCGAGGGATTAAACCAATTGAGGTTATTTAATAGGCATAAATCACCTGATCTTGTAACCGAACTCGCTGCTGTGGGGATGTACGAGGTTACGAATGCGCCTGATTCGAGTTGAGCACCAAATAAATATAGCCCTTCACCGCCTGACAGATTTGTCGGTGCCTCTTCACCACTTGTACCCACAAGGCAAACTCCTGTCACATTTGTGCCTGTAGCTTCTGTTATGGTTCTGGTTGCCCATATTCTATACCACCCGTTACCAACAGACTGATAACCGTAAGACTGGTAAGAAGATAGGTTTGAGCCACCCCAAGTAAGGGTAGTCAAATTGAACATGGCGTGAGTCCCTGTACTTGCAACCCTAAGGCCGACATAATCGTAGTTATACCGTTTTACGAATGCAGAAACGGTATAGGTTGCACCATTTGTTAGGGTTAGAGACTGTCGAACAAAACAGTGTAGCTTACTGGTATTAGTAGTAAACAAAGCGGCATTAGTTGTGCCTGTAGGAGATACTTCGACATTATCCGTAACAACTGCAACACCACCCCCTTTTGTCCAGGTCCCATTCGCGAAGTTTTCACTGCGCAGAAACAGATTCGTCCTCGACTCCTCAATCAAAATCCCCCTCGCCTGCAACGTAACAGGATCGTAATCAAATCGAGGCTGGTTAGCCGCTACAGTTTCGATTAACCCTGTTGAATTAGTTCGAGTACCGATACTGTTTCGAGTAAATGTCAATCGAGAATCTAATGTCTCCGTATTGGTGAACGACAAATTCAGACTCGGAGTAAACTGGCTGATTGTACCTGACAGCTGGGCCGAACAGGTACCTATATACGTCATCAGGATAAACATCCAGACGACGAGTTTTTTCAGGAAATGCTTCATTATTGTTTCGAGTAGAATCCGTCGAGTTCGGTAGTCGAGCTGGCCACAATGTCGAACACAGTGACACCATCTACAGCGGTGTTGAGATCAACAGTAGCACCGCCAGGGAATCGGATGGCTGCCGGCAGGGTGAGTGTATAGCCTCCGGCTCCTCCCTGCTTGACGCGGAGGTATAGGTGTTTACCAGCTGTGTAGTTCGTCAGGGTAATCGTCGTGTTACCGGTGATTGTAATGTAGTGGTACACGTTGTCCGAGAGGGACATGTCGATCGTGTACGTAGTAGCAACAGAGGTGTTTGTTGTTGTTAGGTTTGAACCACGTACTCCACCAAGAAATGAACCACCCCCGTAACTCTTCAGAAATATAGGAGTAGTACTGTTACCCAAAAACAGCGTATTATTCTGTGTTCCCGTTTCTCCATTACCGGCATCTACACCAAGAAATATATTATTACTTCCAGTAAATCCAGCAGCAACATTTCGACCTGCATTATACCCTAAGAACGTGTTATTGCTTAAAGTTGCATAGATAGAATTAAATCCTGCTGATCTACCTACTGCTGTATTATTGGCACCAGTACTTACTTGTTGAAGTGCTGATTCTCCAATAACTGTATTAAATGCTCCTGTTGTTAGTGCTGTACTGGCACTACTACCTACAATAGTGTTTCCAGCCCCGGTTAATGTTATATTTCCATTGCCACCTAGAAATAAGTTATTAGTGCCCGGAGTTTTAGCTAAATCAACACCTCCTAATGTATATTTCCCTGTTACATCGATGCCAGAAGATGTAGCAATTAAAACATTGGTTCCTGCTTGTTGTAAGCGAACACCAGATGCAGCACCGTTTATAGTAACTAATCCATTCCCTCCATTTGCATTAATTGCAAAGTCACCTCCTGTTGATGCTGCACTTGCATAGCCGATAGTACCTTGATAGGAGCCGTCATTCCCACGTGCAAAATTTATTTGTCCGGCATTATTCGTACTACCGAAATAATGGTTTCGAGTTGTTAGGCTTAGTGAACCGGGACCGCCAATTATGCCATTGGTGTACGTATTGCCTGTAAATTCTGCAATGTTCGTACTAGATACCTGAGTAGTAGAACCGAATGTCCAGCCGCCGTTTTCCTGCATTTTTGAGAATGCATTAACGGCGTTGTTTCTGAATAAAATGCCGCTACTACCAGTTCTGGCACTTAATACCTCAGTAAATACAGTGCCTATTCTTGCACCACCAAATGCCTTTCCTGATATACCGACATTCCCACCTCCATCAGTTGGTGGATAAACATCGTTGCCGACCTGAATAGGCTGATTAAACGTAACAGCTCCCGTACTGATGAAGTTAACAACACCTGCATCGGTGATAGCCATGTAACCCGTGTTGCCGAAATTTCTGAATGCTGTTGTTAGACCTGTTTTCCCTCGGAATATTTGGGAATAAATCTGGTTATCAACCGTTAGGTCCCGACTGAAAAAAGCATCCCGCCAGCGAGTAGTTAAGTTACCGAAGTCGTAGCCATTGTCAACACCTGGGAACAACGAGTTAGCTACCGTGAAATTACCCGTATTAGCCGCTAGATAAATCCCATTGGTGGCCCCGTGTCGAAACACAATACTCCTGTTACCACCAGCCTGTATCGTAATACCAGCCTGAGCTGATGTCTGATCATTGATGACTAGCTGGGTAGCACTACCCCCCATGGCGGCTGTCGTTGCCGTTCCGAGATTCAAGCCACCTACAACGGTGAGGCTGTTGAACTGCCCTGTCGATCCGGCTACAACCAGTGTCTTCCAGGCTGTTGCTACATTAGGACGGTATTCTAGCTTTCCGTTATTTTCCCGAAACCCTACCTGGCTAAATCCAGGCAGACCGGTTAACAACAGGGCCAGTAATACAAGATACTTTTTCATAGTTAAATGTTGGATAGATCGAGTACCAGTGGTTTAAGGCTGGTTGGTGTTTTCTGGTAGGTAGTATCCGTTTCCAGGATATAAACCAGGGTAGCTCGGGTGACCGTCAAGTCAGTGGCATCCTGGAGCGTGGTCACCGTGATCAGACCGGATCCACCTGACTGGTTTTGTTCCAGCTGGTTTATTCGGGCCTGTGCACAGCGTAGCATGTTGGTAAGCTGTGTGGTAGTCATGTAAGGAAGGGTTAACCCAAACGGGCAATTCGGCCCCGTACGGCAAAAGAACCCGCCGGAGGGGTGATAACATCACTAGCGGGGGTATAATCGAGAGCTTTAAGAAAATCGGCTACAAAGCGGTGTCCCACCTGATTGATATGGAGCCCTTCCGCTGACATCTGATTGAGGTTGGGGGCCAGCTGCATGGCGTGGTAAACATCGGCCAGCACACAGTGCTGTTGCCTGGCAACATCAATAGCAGCCTGTACGTAGGCATCCGCTATTTCCCGGGTGGGTGCCTGGGTAACCCCACACTCCCCGACTGAAAATCCCAAATTCGGAAACCAGTAGCCCGTATGAATGACAATGTCTTCCGCCTGCCACCCCTTTTCTATACAGCCCAGTACAGCACGGTTTAAGGTCAATTTAAAATTGGTGGGGTTAAGCAGGTTCGTAATATTGATTAACAGGTCATTGGTTCCGTAGGCTAAAAAGAGTCGGCCATGAGCCGAAGTTTTTTCAGGCACCAGTTCAACGTCAAACCAGGCCCGATTACACCCCAGGGTGGAAACTGTAGACTGCAAACATGCCCCACCCACACCCTGGTTATCTTCGATGCCGTTTCGTTCCGCACATAACAAGCTACTCCACCGATTGGCGTAGCCACCGGCCAGATACCCCTCCGTCATGGAATCTCCAAAAAAGACGGCTATCTTACCTTCAAAGTCAAGTGCTATCATGGGTAAAGGGTCAATTTAGGAGCATACACTTTCCCCGAGTTGTTCATCGACAGCATCAAATACACGTTACCAATCATGGGTGTCAGGGTAAGTATATCGATCCAGGTGATGTTGTCATTAGACTCCTGGAGTTTAACTGCCCCATCAGCTTCCCGGATGATACCCACATAGGTAACTACCGTGTTTTTGACGGTTGTCTGTACGTTGTTTTCCCATCGAAGTATCCGCTGATTACCCTGGAAGTACGATAGTTGAATGGAATCCACAAAGTCAGTATGATTACCAGTGCCGGTGGTACTCAAGCCCAGGATAAAATCAGAATCAGTATTATCGGCTCTCATCCATACCCGACCTTTCTTGCCATCAGGTATAACCTGTTGAGCGGGAGCCGCCGTGTGGTAGGTTGGCCCCGACTGATACGTAATGGTAGTAGCTGTTTCCGTATAAGCATTACCAAACGTCAAAGGAGTTGACGTAGGAATGGTTGGCCCCGAGCCACCCCCTCCGCCCCCAATGACACTTAGGGGATTCGCTGCCGTTCCGACACCAGCAAAGTGTTCCTCGTTAAAGTAGATGGCTGCCTCCTGGAGTTTCTGATCGACAAAACTTTCCAGACTACCTCCCGATGGTATTGATCCCGTACCGGATTCCAGGGCGGCTACACGGGCAGCTAATCGACACAGATCGCGGTGCATGGCGGGTATATCATAAAACGACGGTCGACGGAGATTCATAAAATGATTGGGTGGAGAGAAAGCAATTACCAAATTTGGTAAAAACACCTTCTCATCCACCCTATTTTAGAAAAACCCAAACTGGGAATATAGCCGTTTCAACCTTACCGGCTGTTCTTGAAAACCATCTGAAGGTACTGCAGCTGCTGCTCGGGATTAAGCAGTTTCATCACCTGCCAGAAGGGAGCAAAGATGGATTTATAGAGCTTGTTTTCCAGTTTATAGTCCCCCTGTTGGTACCCAGGGCCTGACCGGTTATACTGATCGTTAAACGTAAAGTTGATCCCCTCCTCCCCGTATTCAACACCCACCAACTGGCCGAGTAATCCTACCGTGGCATCATACGAACGGATCTGGGCTAGCGGGGACTTGACGATCTGCAGGGCCTTGTCCCATGTAAATACCGGTCCCAGATGGCCTGGTACGATATACCAGGGTAAGTACATACCCACATCATCGGCCATCCGACGGGCAAACAACTCCAGGTTCAAAAGGACCACCGACCGGTCTTCATCGTCATCATCCTCGTTGAGCGCATGTAGACCAGCGGCCAGCAATCCCATCATACCAAACACAGCCAGCTCAAAAGTTGTCCGGTACATGGCCGAGCGGAGATCCCCGGTAGCATCTCCGTAGACAAACTGATCGAAGCCTTCCAGGTTTTTACTGAGCCGGCGCCCCGACAGAGCATCCAGAGCACCCGCTGTGGGTCTCAGGGCTACGTTCTTCAGCCCATACCAAGCCAGCTGGGCAATTCCTTTCTGGTCATAGACCTCCTTGTAGAGCTGAGCCAGGTACTGCCGGAAGTAGCCCTCTGTCACGTCCCCCGATTCCCAGTCAAACCGCCGACGGGAAAACCGGCTCCGGAAGCTGGAATAGAGATACTTCTTGAACATCATGGCCATCTTGCCCAGCCATCTTCGCTGGAGCATCCCCTTATCGAGTTTGTTGTAGTGGCCATGCAGTTCCTTATTAACCGAGTGGAGCCGTCTCTGGAAATCCCGCAGTATCTCATCCGAGACCTCACTGGACCAGCTTACTACCTCACCTGGCTGGTGTTCGACCGCTTCCCACAATGATTTACCGGAAGGGAGTTTGTAGCCCCGCATGAGCTGGACCATCGACTGGGTCTGGATCAGGTGTTCGGCTCCCGACTGAGTCCAATACAAGGCTCGGTCCTGCATCTTCTGGGCATTACCGATACGGCTTAATTCCCCAAACTCGTCGATGGCCTCCCCCTGGATGGCATCAAAATACAACGTCAGCTGACCCAGCTTTGACTTTTTATTCAGACTGGGCTCCCGCAGGTCCTTGAAGAAATCCCCGTTCCGCATGGCCGTCCAGTAGTCTCCCATTGCTGCCTTGGCATCGGCCGCCGTCGAGTACCGACCCGAGATCGCTTCACTCCAGTTGGAGAACAGCCCCATCCCTACGTTGCCAAACATGGAGGTTACGTTCCAGGCCAGGGATGTAAAGGAGGCATAACCCATCATTCCCTGAGCCGCCTTGTTAAGATCCAGATTGCCGAAGCCCGGCATATTCAAGAAGGCCTCGTGGGTTTCCTCTCCGTAAACGACATCATCGATAAATTCCAGGAGCTTCTGATTCAGCCGGGGACCCTGGGTCTTGAGTCGGTTGTCAAGACCTTCCAGCAATTTCCGACCCCGGGCTGGTAGCCCTTCCGGGTTGTATTGGGTAGCTGTCCGGGCATTGATGCCCAGTAGAGAATCCCCCGCAACCAGCGTTCGTAGTAACTGTACCTGGGGCTCCAGTTGCCGCATGGACCGGTATTGGTTGGCCCCCATCCGGTAGGCCATTACCGATCGAAACAGATCCATCTCCAGTTTATCCTCGTCAATGAACTGTACGTGACGAACCGGGATCCGCCGGACTGGGTCATTGTTGAGATACTGTTCGACGGCGGGACGCCCGGTTGCCTGATCCGGTTGGTTAAGCTGTAGGTTCTGCCAGTAGTCCAATTTCAATACCCCCCGGAGCCAGTCCCAAAAACCGTCCCACCGGGATTTAGCCAGTTGGGTAGCGGAGGTTTCGATAGCTGCCACCTGGGGTAGGATGCCGTGTTTGAGGCCGACTCCCCCCAGCTTATAACCCGCTCCGTCCCAGGCCGCATAGAGTTTCTGATAATAACCCAACATGGGCTCATCCTGGCGGAGGTTTTGCCAGGCCTGTTTACTGAGTCCGGCAAAGCCCCCCGCTTCCACGTGGTACTGGTCTTTGCGGAGCCGTTGCATGTCCCCGCCCCAGTAAGCATAGCCCACTACGTTCTGATGAGCCGTAGCACTACTAAGGTTAACCCACTCCCATTGCCGGCTTTCCCCAACCTGTTTCTGGACCAGCAGATAGCGGTTAGCCCCATCGTGATAGCCCGCGAGGTTATCAACCCAGTCGGCATTCTTTTTATCCTTCCAGGAAGCAAACAACTTGGCCACATCCTGGTCTTCCCGAATCCGCTGGTAGCTGGTATTGTTCCGCAGGTAATTAGACAGATGCTCGGTTGTGGGCTGGGTAGGCCTGCCCTGCCGGTCCAATACCCCATTCTCGTGGAGTTTCTGTAGCCGCTCGGTACCGGTGACGGTCTCCTGGTGTTCCCCGTAGAACTGGCCAATCAGTGTATTTTTTATGTTCCGGCGGAGCAGGTAGGGTTTGTCTTTGGACCAGGCCCAGTCCTTCAGCACGGGTTCGGTGGTTTTCTGCCCCTTGCGGAAATTATCGAATAACCGGGTACGAATGGCATCATACGCCGGATTACCCTGACGACTAAGCAGGAAGTTAAACAAGGCCCGATCATCCGGCACCCCGTCTTCCTGTGGCATCACGATGTCCCATAGCGCGGATACCCGGCCAGGCAGCTGGTTATAGAAAGCCGTCTGGTGAGCTTCCCATTTGGCCGTATCAAACTCAGTCAGAAAGGCCTTTTTGCGGTGAGCTTTAAGCTGCCTGGTTTCCCCAAAGACCGTAACCGGTATGACTGGGTTGCCCGCTTCGATCCAGGCCTCATCAGCCTCCTGGCCCGATACGTGAGGAACCAGAATAGAGTGAGTCATGGCCTGGTGCTTGTCCCGGATTTCGGAGGCCGACAGCCCCTGACTCTCCCAGCCCAGCTCGTCGCGGACAGCCGAGAGTTTTTGGGCAATTTCTACTGTTTCTCCGTGAGCCTGATAGACCGCATCGGATACAATACTGGCTACACCAGCCAGCACCGGATCGTGGGACTTAACGGCCGCATCGACCCAGGTTTTAACGAAGTCCTCATCCCGGTCGGCATTCCTGAGCAAATCCTTCAGTTTCTTCTTGTCGAGCAGGAAGGCTTCGTCGGGATGGGTTTCATTCGGGTGGTCTTTCTTCCAGGCCTCGATTGTCTTACGAATGTCGGTTTGCCGGCTTTCCAGCGTAGGCCATAACCAGTCTTCTACCAGCTGGTAGTGAATGTCAGTCAATTGGTCCCGCAGCACTCCGTACTTAGCGACAGCCGAATCCAGGATGGTATCAATGGTTCGAATCCGGTAGGTATCAAAGAGTTTCTTGAGGTCTTCGGTAAACTGCTGCCCGTCAGCTACCGTTAGATCCGAAGAGTCGGTACCAAATCGTTCCTGAATTAACCGGAACAGGGCCTCTTCCGAGACAGCCGGCGACGAGAGTAATTCATTGATGGAAGCGACCGATGAAGACAGGAGTTTCCCTTCCAGTAAATCCGTTAGGGCATCCCGGAATTCTGGTCCCAGATTCAGTGTCGAGCGGGCAGACGGCTTGTAGCCCGCTGCTGCCATCTCCTGGCGGAGTTGCACAATCCCGTTAAACAGGTACAGGTAATGCTTGGACTTGCCAATCTGACGGGCTAGTTGTTTGAGCTCATCTACTTTCTCGGAGGCCTCAAGATCCGTGTTAGCCTGTAAGGCTTTAAATCGGGCCAGTACCCCTTTTTGAGGGTCAAAGAAATTCTGGTCGATCTTATCCAGCCAGTTGGTAGTCTCCACCACGTACTTGGACAGCGATTCAGCCATTGCCTCCGTCGTATTATCAGTAAGCTGGGCCACCTGGGCAAAGAGCCGGTTGCTGGTTAGCCGCTTGTCAGGAGACTCAATAGCCCGCTGGGCAATATTCTGGGCGTAGGTCTGTAGGGTAGATTTGAGTCGGGTGAATTTATCCTTGAACCAGTCAGCATGTTCACCGACATATTCAGTCCATTCGTCCTGAATCGACTGTTGGTGATCGGCATTGATCTGATCCGTCAGTAGTGTCTGCAGGTCACGGTCCGAGAGGTCCGCTACAGGGGCGGGCTCGTTGACCTGAATTTGATCGGCTGGACTAGCCAGCGGCCGGACATCGACGGCTAATGCCCAGATGGGATTCCCCTGAGCGTCGGTTCGGGGAATGATCCGCAGGATGTCGTCGAGTACGCCGTGCTCAGCCTGCAGCCGCTGGTTGATCGTCTGGATGAGGGGCTGCTGGCGGGTAAACAAACCCGAAGTGGGATGGCCTACCCGCAGGAATCCCTCTCGCACCGGAAATAGCGGGGAGGTCGTATCCTGGGGATCGACGGCAGCCCGTATTTCCCGGGCTGTGTCGTTGTGGAGTTGACGGAGCCGGCTTAGTTCCGGCCCCGTATAGTGGTTGTCTAAGTAGGGTATTTTACAGGACATCAGGCAGGGGTTGAGCAGTCATTGATCTGCTGGTCAGTATCCGAGAGGGGTGGCTGGGGGGCCATCTCAGCTTTCTGGCTGAGGGCGGTGACGGTTTGCCGGTTTCTTGACAGAGCGACGTATTTGAGAGCGTTCTGTTCGTTGAGGTAGGGCTGGCCTTTGGATTGGATAACCCGGTCGGCCTGGGTATTCTCCAGGTTGTCGTAGTCCACAAAGGTATGACTATAGGTAGACCCTTGTGATTTGTGTACCGTAACTGCGTAACCGTAATCGATATTTTTCTCAAAAACGGCCTTCTGGGGTTCCCGTTCGAAAGGCATCATGCCCGTGGCATCCTTTTCGAAGAGTTCAGGGTGCTGTTTACGAAGCATACCCATCGTCGTCATCTGCCCTCGGAAACTAACCAGATCCTGGGGCATCTGGTAGGTCGAGAAGAAATCATCGAAATCCTTACTGGCCGCCTGCCGGAACTTCCAGGGAACGGACCGGTTGTCGACAAAGGACTTCCAGGCCACCAGCTGGCGAAACAGAGGTATGTTGTCGGGATCCTCCGGGTTGAGTATTGTCACCCGGCTGGGTTTGAGCAAGTCATCCTCCCCCAGCTCCCGCATCAGGGCCTGATCCTCGGGCGTAAACAGGGGCTGCAAGCTGACCTTATAGCCTGACAAAGACACTTTAGGAGCCGGTTGGCCGTCGATCAGAAACGGAATCCGGATTTCTTTCTGGATGTATTCCGATTCAAGAATCTGGTAGTCCATACCATTCTGGACTTCAGGGTTTTCGCCAGACTGGTTGTAGCCCATCAGAATGTCCCCTACTGCATACTCACCCGTCTTACCCTGCACAGTCCGAATCAACCGGTTATAAGCGGCTACCGAGGAATTGGTATAGCTGAGCACTTTGGCAAAAAGAGGGTCCGTCTGGTAGCTGGTCGAGGTAAAGGCCCGCTCCAGAGCCTGCTGGAAGGCATTCCGGTTTTTGGTAAAATACACCCCGTCTCCATTGCTGGCCTTTTGGGTGTACATCGGATACTTCTCGGCCCGGTTCAATAGGTTCTGCCGGATAGTCGTCAAAATACCAAGCTGAGGGTTTTCTGAGGAAATCCGTTTAACCTCCGTCAGCTCAACCCCGTCCTGGGGACCCGTAAACTGTAGGGCATCCGAGAGGGTTGTCTGCCCTACGGGAGGGAGCTGAGCCGGATCCCCCATGAAGATAATGCTGGAGCCTTTCTGGCGGGCCAGCATCATCAGGTCGTCGTAGTCCGAACGGGCAATCATGGACGATTCATCCATAATCAGAATACCATTCTGGGGCATCTTGTTATTCATGCCCAATACCCACTGACCGTCTTCCTTGCGTTTATTGAGAATCTTGGCCATCGTAAACGATTCGGCCCGAATACCACCCCGCAGCATGGACAACTTGAGAATCAACCGGGCTTTGTGGGTAGGGGCTCCCAGCATGATCGGTTTAAAGCCGGATTTCTTATTCTGCCGGAAGTACTGAACAATAAACTTGGAGATTGTCGACTTACCTGTACCGGCATACCCCCGTAAAACGAACTGGGTTTGTCCCGCCTTGATCGCATCGACAGCCGCCTGGAGGGCAGCTCCCTGCTGGGATCCCAGTTCAAAGCCTGTCTCGATTACCGTTCCATCGGTAAAGGTGAACACCGGTCCCGAGGGTGTTTTAGCGGAAGCCGTTTCGGTTTCGGGCTGACCGGCCGTTTGTGGATTCTGCCCATTATTTTCATTATAGGCATCTACAACTTTCTGAACCCGGGCTTTAAACTTGGTATGGGTCTCCCCCGCTCCCTGGTTCAGTAATGCATCAAAGGCCCGGTTGTTTTCGTCGAGGAGTACGTCCACTTTCTGACCATAGTAGTTGTAGGTGACCGTAGTGGTTTTAGGTTCGTCCATTTTAGGAGCTTCCACTACTGGTACTTCCTTCGGCTCAACCGGTTTCCCAACCGTGTTAGCCGTCTTGGTCAGTACGTCCCGAATGGCCTGACGACCCGACTCCTTGAGATCCCGTGAGCCTATACCCGCAAAGTTTTTGGTCAGTGTGGGGGTAACTGTCGGCTCCCAGGTCCGGGTGGCAGGGTTCCAGGTATTCCAGTTCCCCGCCGTCTGGTCAAACACATATACCGGTTTTTTATCCAGTATGGCCCCGTAGATAGCATAGATCGTACCTCGGTCCAGCGGGACATTAGTACGACCCGCCCGGGTACCAAAGCCTTTCGAGATGGCAAAGACAGCGTCCGAATAATACACCTGGCCATAATTTCGATACCGGTAGTGACCGTAACCCCGGTCGACATTTTCCCCAAAGAACTTGTCGATGGTATCAGCTACCTCTTTCCCCCGGGCATAGATAGCTTCATCCAGTGGGGTAGCCTTCCGACCTTTGTTACGTAGGGTCATTGAATCGACCGATCCCTGTCCAGGCTCCCGGTAGTGAATCGACTTTATACCCAGTCGTTCTCCTTCCAGATCCCAGGCCTCATCAGCCCCCTGAGCCCCACCACTGTGGTTGACAAAGTCTGTTAATACCGCATCCACAGTAGGAACCGGAGTTGTGGGGACCTCCACCAGATCTGTTCCTAACACACTCCGGTAATAGTTACGGATGGGCTCCCCACCTGGTGACTGAATCCAGTGTCGAAGTAGCTTTCGGGACTCTTCCATCGGCTGGGGATCCGTAGTGACTGGACTCACGGCCCGTACTCCCAGTGGAACACTCTGCAGATAAACCGCCCGGTACCCTTTTGCTAGTTCACTACCAGCTGCATCGGCTTTTTGCTGACTGCCAGCCGTATCGTAGTAGCGGAATAGCTCGTATACCCGATCTCTATAGGTAATGGTTCGGGGGAAAGCGACACCCTCCACATCACCCCGCAGACCCAGGCTGTTGATCAATGGTACTTTCTGGTTTTCGTTTTCGGCCGCTATCAGGGGGTTCATGTCAAAAGCCAGCATCGAGGGCCGGGTTTTACCCCGCAGATTCATGGGCTGCCCGTCCATACTGTAACCCGTCAACATCTTGTAGGCTTCCACCTTTTTGGCTAGTTCCGAATCGGCACGGGGTAGCCGGGTTTTCTGTAGCAGGGGTATGTAGCCGGCGTGGAGTTTCACCCGGTTGAGCAACTGATCTTCGTAGACCTCATTGGGTTTGCCCGTAATAGAAGCCAGGCTCCCTGTTTCCATAAACCGGTTCAGCATCTGGCTCAGATCCGAGAACATGGCCGTATGAAAGATCTTGGAAATACTACCCATCCGAAACTGCCCCCCATCCTTCATCATAAAATAGTAGAACAGCTGGTGGGCCAGGCGGGGGCCTACATACCCCTCTTCGGCCGTATTCTTATACTGATATAGATCAACGAAGGCATCCATCAACCCCTCCTGCTCTTCGGGCCGGAGTTTGGCAATCGAGTCGAACTTGAGTGTATCAACCCCGTCGGCCTCCGAGCCGAACTGACTGATGACCTTACGGAATAGTAGGTTTCCCCGTAACGGATGCTGAAAAGGTATTCCGGTATCGGCTTCCGCTACCAGACCCGGCTCCAGCTCTGTTCGGTAAAAATCCGACCAGGCCCGGGCCATCGTGGGTTCGTCTCCCGTTTGGAAAACCAGACTGGCTTTAAAACTCGTCGATGGATGGGCCGGTGAATCCTGCTGGCTCAGCCAGTGACTGTAGAGGGTAGTCAGTAGGTAACTCTCCACGTCATCGGCAACTCGTTCCCGGTCGGTCGTTGACAAATAGCCCAACTGCCCCTCAAGCCGTTGCTGGAAGCCGACAAAGGCGGGTGTTCGGCGGAGGAACAACTGCTGCTGAAGGGCCTGCTGACCGGGAAGAATCCGGCGGATGTAGTTGTGCAGCTGGGCCGCTTTTTGCTTATTTACCGGCGCTTCCAGGGCATCGGCTACCCAGACGGCACGGCTGTTTTTATACTCCTCATAATCCTCCCGCAGGCTGCCGTCCTGGTTGTAGCCGAGGTTAGCCCGGCTGGTAACCAGGTTATCAAAACTAGCCATATCCGAGCCGAAGCCTTTCTTGAGTTTGACAAACCGGGTTAGATCCGACAGATGATTATTCATCGTTTCCAGGTTGACATAGTCAAACAGGATCTGAGCTTCCAGGCCCGGATTACCCAGTGGGTTCACGCCCAGCTGTTGATAGTCTGTAGCGGGCACCGACGTTCCAGCCCGGTTGGCCAGCAGTAGGCCGGTTAGCTGATCAGTCGTATAGGTCAGCTCATGGTCCTGGAAGGGAGTATCCCCCAGTAGCTCGGATAACAGTTTCTGACGGCTCTGTATCCGTAGACTGGATTCAGAGTCTCGCAGGACGGCATAGTCCTTAAGTCGGGAAGCCTGTAGATACCGTTGTATCACCGGTTGGTTGACAAACAGCAGGGCCTCTTTCAACGAATACTGCCCCGTGGCAATGAGCTGGATAACCACCCCCTGAGAGGAGTCAGTCAGACCGAAAAAGGCATTGAGCTGCTCCTTGGCCTCGTCGGTATCCGCCGTGATGATCGTCGAAATCAAATCGAAGACCCGGGTCATCCGGCTGGGATCCGTAGCGTCTTTGGTCATGGGCTGAAACAGAGCCCCACCCCGGGCCAGCGCCTGGGTTTTAAACCCGTTCAGCCGGGGTAAAAAGTTTGGGTTGATCACCACACCCAGATCCATAGCCCGGATCAGCGTCAGGTTCCCGTTTACCCCGATACCGATTAACCCTTTTCCCGTCATATTACCCCGGTGAACCCGGCTGTGGGCACCAAACCAGTGCAGGGCAATGGGCTGGCTGGTCTGCCCAAACAAACTGTGCTTACGGCCTTCCGTATCCGTATAGGCACTATCCTTCAATTCATTAAGGGCATCTAAACTAGCTGGTGTATTGTAGATGGCGTCACCATCCAGACCACCCAGTGTCTGGGTATTAACCAGCGCCTGCTGCTGAAGAGCCAGTAACTGGTTGTTGACCCAACCATTGTTGAGTAGGTTCCCTCCTTTTTCCAGCCAGTCGGTAACGTTAGTCGGCAAACCAAACTCGGCCATAATTATATTCTCCTGCTGGCGAATTAAGGAGGACAACTCCCGGGTGGGCTCCAGCAGCTGCCGGCGGACATCGTTCAATATCGACAGCGTCTGGTAGGCATCCCGTTTGTCGGCCGAGAGGGCAAACAAAAACTGTCGATCGTCCCGATCCAGTTCACCATCCAGATCCAGCAGCCGGGTCATGGACTCTTTTATCTGTTGGATTTCCTGATAACCGGCCTGACTGGCTCCTTTGATCTGATCCAGTTGAAACCGGAAGTCAGCCACCCGTTGTTGTAGGGTCTGGTACAAGGGGGTGTCCAGCAGGGCTTTTTTCCGTAGACTGGTCAACACCTTGGTATGGGAAAAAACATACTTCCGGTAGTCTTCGTAATTACCCTCATCGGTGGGCTGGGTACCGTAGGCTACGAATTGACCGGCTTTCCAATACCCTTCCGTTTTTAAGGTGTACTCTTTATCCACGTCAAAGTCACCCCCCGACAGTTCCACAACCTCAGCTGGCAGAATGATCGATGAGCCCAGGTAGTGAGGCAAGGCATCGACCCACTCCATGTTCATGGCCGAGTGCTTATCCTGGGAAGGAATCCGGATACCGACCATATCCCGAAGGGCCTCTTCCCGGCCCGTCATCCGGGCTTCCCAAGGCGGCAACAGCATTTCCGAGAAATAGCCTGTAACAGCGCCAGCCTCCCAGCGAGGCTTGACATGTCGTAGCCGGTCGATAATATACGGATTACCCGATTCGATAGCCTGCCGGGCAGTAATATACCAATCCCCGCTCTGTTCAGATTCCGTGCCTGCCCAGCTGGCATTCAGCTTGCCGTCTGTATAGGTATGGAAAAACCGTTTATCGGACAACTCAGTAGTTTGTATTCCCGACATACTCAGCCGGTAGTAATCCGGATCATCTTCCCGAATGACATCCCAACTGATATGGGGCCGGCCCTGACTATCCAAAACGGGTTGACCACTGGCATCGGTAACGTAGCGGAGTTTCTTGAGCAGCTTGTGCCCGTAGGAGCTCACGTGAGCCGGGGCATCACCTGCCCGCTTGTGGCTCAGTACCTCTTTGGTGAAATGAGAAAAGAACTGGGCTACGAACTTATCGCGGCTCAGGGGCATATTCAGATTGAATTGCCGGGCGGGGTCGAAAAATTCGACGAGTTGTTTATCCCCTCCCGAAGCCAGCAGACCCTGCACCGCTTTTTCCTTGAAGCGGTCGAGCCGGATTTCCAGCTCCCCGTTCACCTCCCCCGTCACCAGCGTTTTCCAGGCCAGCTCGTAGGCATTTTTATCCCGAGCCGTCTGCAGCTGCTGCCAGAGTTTGCCCACTTCCAACGCTTTAATGGGTTTGCCCTGGTAGTGAACCACCAGTTCCCCTTTCAGCTCGTTGAGGGTAATTTCCAGCATCTGGGTCGGATCGACAATCTTGGTTTTACCAGAAGGGTTGTCAGTCTGCAGCCCGTAAAAATTGGCATCGATCAAATTGACGTGGTGGCTGGATGCCCGGCCGAAGTCGAGCTGCCCGTCTTTAGCCCGAACTACATTCGGCGTCAGCATCTTGGAGGCAGAGACGGGCATCACCAGGTCGATACCAGCCTGGGGACCACCGTAGGTCCAACCCTGGTCGGTTTGGGTCCAGCCTTCCATACGGAGCCGCATCTGGTGCAGTTCTTTTTTGTTAGGCTTTTCCACCCAGAGTCGGTACTGCCAGTTGCCTGCTTCATCCTGCCAGGCCGACACATCCCCATCCTGGGAGCGGCTACCGGGCTGAATGCTGTACAGGGTTTGGAACCCCGTCGGCAACCGTCCTCCCCGGCGGGCAAATTCATCGGCCGAAATCACCACCGGTAAAGAAGTCATCTGCCGGCTTAGCAGTGTATCCGACTTTTTGAGGTATTTCTGCCCATCGGCCCCTACCGTTTTGATCGAGTTAAAAATGACATCATTGTCGTACATCTGCTGAATCTCCTCGGTCGACAGGGGCTGGCCCGTCTGGATCTTGTCCAGCATCCGGGCATGCGGTACCGACAACCGGGCCTGCCCCCAGAGGGCATACCGGTAGCCATCAACAGTGGTCCAGTTCTGGGCATCGGCAAACTTGATGTTGTCACCCGTCAGGTCCGATTTCAGCACGGGCTCGTCGGTGACGATATAGCGGAAATGGGTAAGGGGCCGGGTGATGCCTAGTTCCGGAGCCGTCAGTTGGGAGGCAAACGCCCCGATGGCCGCATTTCGGCCCTTGAACCGTTTGAACATATCACCCCCGTCATTTTTATAGGTCAGGGCCGGATCGCCATGTACCATGCCATTGAGGGCGTGGGTGTTCAGAAAATCAGACAGCAGCTTGCTGTAGAGGTTTTCTTTCAGGACCGCTTCATCCCAGCTCCAGCCGGTGATTTCCTTGGTTTTGGGATCCCGAATGACGCTACCCGCCGTTACCATACCCGTCTCGGCATCTCCTTCCAGAAAGGAGCGGTGAAGCAGCAGATCATCCTGGCCCAACACGCCATTTTCCAGCAGGATCTGCCACTGGGCATCCAGGGCTGTTTGAACACCTTCCTGCAGCCAGCTTTCCAGCTGGGTCAGCTCCTCAAAGGGAACACCCCGCATGGCAGCCAGTACCAGGTTGTTGGTAACCTGTTCAGCACTAGGCGCCTGATCCCGGAAACCAAGGGCCGTCATTCGACTGCTGCCCGCCAGTGCCCGTACTGAATCTGAGAACTCCAGTGCCCGAAAACCTTTCTTGGGCAAATACAATGTCTGTTCAGGCTGGGTTTCGGACAGGGCTGGCAAGGTGACAGCTTTAAAGTCTGTTGCCTTACCGGTATTGTAACTTTCGTACTGCTCGGAAAGTCGGCTGGGGTCAAACTCAACGGCTTCCAGCTGTCGGTAGACGCGGGCAATCCGTTCGTATTCGGGCCGGATCGTTTGCTTGAATAGTGTCAGGGCCTGCTTCGAGAGCTGACCTCGGCTATAGAGATTCTTTAGATAAGGCAGCAAGACAAAGTCAGCCGTCCGGCTGGTCTCCAGATTGCCCAGGTAAACGGGCCGCAGACTCAGCCCCGCTCCGTTTTCCGATTGGGTAAAGAAGCTATTGAGTCGGTAGAGGTCAAATTCCCGGTCCGACATACTACCAAACGAGATGCCGTCACTGGCCGCCTGGTTGTAATCCCGGACCATTCGTTCTTTGCCATCCTCCTTGTAAGATTGCTGGCGGAGACCGTCGGCAGAGAAATGGATCATCTTGGACCGCATGGCCTGATAGGCAGGATCCCGGGCCAGTTTGTCCAGAAGCCAGTTCTGCTGATAGAACCCCAGGTCCTCACTCAAATAATGAGTAAACCCGTCGGGGTCCTGCCGGAGTACGGTTCGGTAGCCTTCCAATAGAGAGTTCCAGTAATCGAGGCCATCGGCATCCACCAGGTAGCGAAAGAACTGAAGGTGAAACGTTTTGGCCTGGTGGGCGTAAATGGTTTTTCCTTCCGCATTCTTGTAGTTGGACTCCATAGCCGACTCATCAAACCGGGCATTACCTTTGGCCAGGTTACGTAACCGGCTCACCATCCCTCCTTTTTCGTCACTGGTCCGGGAAAACGGATCACCTCCCTGCCGCAGCTGGTCGGCCAGCGCCTTGAGGAAAGGGCGGCTGAGGAGTTGGTTTTTCTCCAGATTCGTCATGGCCAACAGACTGGCATCGGCCGACGAGAGTTCCGCTTCGGGGAGCTTGGAGGCAGCCAGTACCGAATACCGAACGTAATCACTACTTAACCGGATACCCAGCTTGTCGAGCAACTGAACCAGTTGCCGGCTGCGGGTGGCTACCTGCCCACTGGCGGACACGGCTACGTCCATATCAGCCAGCTGGTCTACCAGAGCTGGGTCAGGGGTTGCCTGTTGATGGAAGGCGGATGCCCAGGCCGACACCTGGGTTAAATCCACCCGGTTGGTATTGGCATTAAAAAGTTCACCGTGTAGGGTCTCAGGATCAAAGAGCATGACCATGTTCTGGCGAACCCAGAGATCAAAACCCTTCAGCACCCGGTTGAGCTTTATTTTGGCCGGGGTGGCCAGAATACGGTTGAGGTCCGTATCGGCCTGCGGGTTATGAACCGACAGCTGTCCGGCCAGGATGGCATCAATCAGTTGCTGACGGCTAAGGGTAGCCCCCTGGGCCATATCATCCACCAATCGGTCGACAAAGGCCCGGGTGTCCTCATTACCCGATAACTGAGAAAATTGGATCAGCCCTCTCAGCCGGCTTTCGTCCGAGCGGGTATTGCCCAGGCTACGGGCCAGGGCATAATAGATCTTTCCGGCATCGACGGCCTGACGAACGGGTATATCCTGAAAGCCGCCCGTGGGCAACTGAATACGGTGAATCCGGGGATTACCCTGCCCGTCCAGTACCGGACGGCCCACCGTAGCAATGTATTGTTTGAGCCAGCTCGATAGTCCCTGGGGACCTACCTCGTTGGCTGCCTGCTCGAATCGGTCGAACTCAGAGGCTCCCCCATCGGTATCTTCATCGGTCTCAGCGGCCAGCTCCTGGTAGGATTTCATTCGGTCCAGGTAGGCCTGCACATCGGCAACGATCAGCGGATACTGGGCGTTGGCAACCGTGGTTTTACTGGCACCAAACCCACGGCTCATGGTTGGTCGTAGTTGTTCGGCAATCAGCTTGTCCTTGGGTGTATCACTCGACTGGTAATACGAAGCCCAGGTGGACAGGGCTGCTTCGATCCGACCCGCTTCAGAAAGATTTGGGAAGGCCGAGGTGTCCAGGGCCAATAGGCCAATGTTCCAGATCAATTGCTGGGATTCGGTAGAGGACATGGTATGCCCGTCTGCCCCCAATTCGATGAGCCGGGTGGCAGGAACGGTATCGTAGTCGGAGCTGGTCAGGATACGCGCTTTAGCATACTGTCCCTGGGCGATCTTGTCAAAAAGAAGCTCGGCCTTCTCCCGGTTTTTGTCGTAATAACCCAGTATCTTATTCAGGTACCGGTAAAGGTTAGTAAACAGCCTGGCTACAGCCCGGGCCGTTCCCACACCTAAATAGGGTTTGAGTTGTTCTGTTAGTTTCCGTTGTAGGTTGTTGTCGGCTAGATCCATATAAGATCCGTAGGCCATACGAGAGACGAACAGACGAGCCAGTTCCTCCTCGTATAGCCGGTTCAATCCCGCTTCTTTGGAAAGAGCCTCGTAGGTTTTTGGGTAGACTGCCCGAGTAGTCTGGTAATGGTTTTCCAGACTACCCATTCCCCAGGTTGACAGCCGACTTTCCAGCAGGGCTTTACCGACTCGTAAATATTCCGATTTTTCATCGGCTGGTATCAAACTACCGAATATCGCGTGGAAGCTCTCTTCCCAGACCTCGTCCCGGCGGATAGCTTTGCCGAAGTATAGGGCATTCTTCCAGAAGGCCGCCGACGTTTCGGGCGGAACCATGGCCGCTATCTCCGAGAGCTCACCCACCCGGAACTGATCCGGGTCGATGAGTTCGGCCATCATCTGCTTGGCCTCGTCCAACTGAAGAGCCGGACGGGTTAGATGGTTCCGCCAGGTTTGGTAGTCTGGCAGTAACCCATCGTGCAGAATCAGTTGGTTATATGTTTCCTGGAGACCAACCTGGGCAGTCCATAACTGAATATCCGGGTGGTTCAAATTTAAACAATCCATTCGTGGGTGGTTAATGACAGTGACGGATAAGAGCCTCAACCCGTTGGGCCAGCTCTACCGGAGAGAGGGTTACGTGCGTAACGGGAACAGAATCGGTGCGGGAGAACAAGCCACTTGCCGGATCCGTCAGCAGGGCTCTGTGTTCGGGGTTCAGCTGGGGATCCAGCTCGTTGATTTCCGCGACAGCCGCCGGGTCGGCTTTCAGCATTGGTCCCCCTGTAAAAATCAAGCTGGGATAAGGCTGGCCCGTCTGGGGATTGATCCCCCCTGAGACTCCGTGCGTTGCTAGGACAAACGTACGGATTTTTTCGGATAATCCGAGATCTTTCAGCTCATTAGCCAGTTCATTTTCCAGTTTTTCTACTGGAATATCTATAGCCACTTCTTCAGCTATTTGCTGGCTGGTTTCCGGCTTAGGGGGTAATGCAACAACGACCCGATCTTCCCCTAACGGATTGTGTGTATCCAATTCGGAATTTACCCGTAGACGAGTGGTCAGGTTATTGTACATAAACACGACCGGGGAGGCAATCCGAACCGACCGGCTCAAGATGGTCTCGTCGAGCTTTAAGCCCCCCTGCCGAACACTAATCTCACCCAGCTCTAGGGTCTGCTTGCGGCTGGAATCCTGCCCGGCATGAAACGTTCCATTAGCTGTTGCTGTCAGTAACCGGTTCAGTTCACCCGGTTTACCCACTTGGCTGGCCGATACGTATTTGTCGGAATAGTACTGCTCACCGTTGTGCTTATACGTCAACCGCAGCACCGGTTTATCCTTCACTGTATCCAGTACCAGGTGTAAGTCGCTGATACCGGTTTGGGGAGCCCCGGAGGCTGCCACAAAGTAATCGGTGAGGTTAATCAACTGGGGATTTTGGGACAGGGCCTGGGTCAGCTGTTCATCGGCATAGGGGGACTCCACGGGCAGAAACAACAGCTTACCACCAGGGGTGGTCACCAGTACATGATAACCCAGGTGAGGCTTGCTGGTGGTGTTGTCCTGGAAATAGGCCTGGACGGCTTTTCGAATCCGGGTCCGGGGCTGCTGATCCAGGGGAGCTTCGACCAGTGTGGATAAAAACGAACCGTACGTATCGACGATCGGACTGCGGGCATCCCCCTGCAGATGCACCACCACCGGTCCCCGGATCGCTCCCCCGGGACTGTCAAGAACCAGATCGGTGTGGACCAGACTGCTGATGGGTTGCAGACCGCCGGGGCCAGGACGATCCAGGGGCATCAGCCCGTGGGGATTTTCACTGACTTCAAGCCGACTTAGCAGACTGTTCAGCATACCTTCCGTCAGGGGTTGGTTGACGGCCTGTTCGAGAAGTAGATTGGCAAGGGTAGATCGAAGGCTTTCGTACTGCCAGTGAATAGTCAGCCACTCTTGCAGGCTTTGCCGAAATCCTAACCAGGGCCGGCCCGTCTGAGGATCCGTTTCCAGGAGGGCATTATAGACATCCTGGGTGAGCAGCCCCGACTCAACCAGCTCATTAATTAATATGTTGGACTGCCCAAGCCGTGGTTGTAGCGGATGGCTGGCTGGTAATCGGGTTTGTAGAAACCCCCTGGCCCGTTCGGATAATTCCAGACTATGATCGAGTGGAATGGAGAGAACCAGCTGATTATCCAGACGGGCCGTTAGTAACCGACCGGGGGTTCGACGGGCCAGGCCCGGATCCCCTTTGAGCTCGGAAGCCGTTCGAACCGGCGTCGGTGCCTGGATTGCCCAGGACACATTCGACAGGATTGCCCGTTTGTCGGCTACCGTATCAGCGGGTACCCGCCAGAGCCGGGCAAACTTGGCCTTGGCCATCAGCCAGGCCGACATACGGTCGAGTAAATCCCAGTTTTTAGTTTGAATAGCCCCGGCAATATTAGTAAACTTGGGATCACCCTGGCGACCCAGATTGGCATCCCACTCGTCCCAGAGAACCGATTCGAGGTATTTGGATGCTACCGATCCTTCATCGCCCCGTAGGGTACGGTCGAGGGGAGGGGTTGGGGCTTTGGGAGGTGTGGGTGGTTTAGCGGTGATGCCCTGCCGCTGCACCTGGACCAGGCCAGCCAGATACGGGGTAAGCACACCCTGATCCCAGAAAGTCAGTAGGAGTCGTTTAAAAGTATCGGAAGTTCCTGCCAGGGCTGCATCCAGTTCGGCAGAACGGCGTATTTTATTGTTAGCCAAATCGTTCAGCAGCGCCTCTACCCGGTCGGCAGATACCGGTCCCTGCAGGGCAGCGGTCGCCAGTTCAGCCAGATAATCTTTATCGAGTCCCAGTTTATCGGCCAGCGATTCAACCTGATCCGACATAATGGTTTTATTGGTAGCCGGTCTTTCCTCAACAGGTGCCGAAGTGGGTACTTCAACGTACGGATCTATGGATGAGCCGGCCTGATCCCGGATGGCCTCTGCCTGCAATTGGGCCTCGATCTGGTCTGAGTAGGCCTGATAGATCTCCTGCTGCCGGTCGCTAAGCTGACGGCCCGATTTAAGGGCCGCTGTCAACTCCCGTAGAATCGGTTCCTGACTGGCGGTGGGTAATTTCCCCGTATCGACAAACTGATCCCAAACCTGATTGACAATACCCCCTTCTTCAGCCAACGGATCACGAGTAGGCGTAGTGGGCATGGTTGTCACCGGTCCCGGACTGGGAGCAGCAACCGGCGCCGGTTGGGGTAATGGTAATTCAGCCTCATACTGCTCTTTGACCAGAGCGAAGATGGTAAAGGCATCCCGGTAATTTTCCTGGGCCGCTACGGTTTTTAGTTTCCGCTCCAGCTTGACATAGCCGGGATCCAGGCTCTGACGGGCAATGATGCCATTATCCGCTTTGAGATCCGTTAGTAAATCGTCCAGAAACTGCTTCCGCTCCGTTTGTTGCCGGCGGTGTTCATCCCGCTGCCGGGTTAACTCGGTGGTGAGTTGAGTCCGGGTAGCTCCCTCATCTGCCTGGAATTGGGGCAGGTAGGTATCGATTAGATCCGAGAGGTCATTCCCCAGAACGGCCTTCCGTTCGGTTTCATTGGCGAATACCCCACTGATGTGATCATGCAGGGATTGCCGCTGAGCGGCCCGACGAGCCGTTTGCTGAGCCTTTTCCAACACTTCCTTCTGACGCTGGAAATCCTCGGTCTGAGCCACAAAGTCGGTAAACCCCCGCTGACTCTTGAGTTTATCGGATCGGTCGGCCAGTGTTTTCAGAGCTGCTTCCAGGGCCTGGGCATCGTGGGCCTGCTGTAAAAGACCTTTGGTCTGCTCGTTATCCTCCAGATTGACATTAAACTCACTGGTGGCCAGTACCTGCCGGGCCGTCGAGACAGCTTTGTCGAGGGGAAAATCTGCTGATTCCAGTTCCTCGATCCAGGTCTGTTGCTGATCGATTTCCTTCAACCGGTCCTCAAAGCGGTCCAGCAAGTCGGCTTCCAGTTCCCGGGTTAGCCGATCGGTCTCCTCGGCGTGTTGTCTCACTTTAACTCCGTGACTGGCATCGGGATTTTCGGGGGCCACCGGCCGGGAAGCCTGTTGCTGGAGATCGAGGGCCTTTCGTTCCTGGTCGATGGTTTGCTCGATGGTTTTCTTTTCCCGGGCCAGTTCCACCCGGCGGCTACGCCAGCCTTCGGGGGTGATGAGCTGGGTAAGGTCTTCCATCGTCAACCCACTGCCACTACCACTGATAGCCTGTCCCAGCGACTGCCGGCGGTCCGTATACGCTTTCCTGATAAATTCAGCGTGGAGCATTTCATTGTAGTAATCCTCCCACTGACGATAGAGGGTCTGCTGCTCGGCACTGGCATCGGCCGTGAGCCGGTATGGATTTTTGTACAAACCACTTAAGCGGTCCTGAGCTTTTTCCAGTGTCCTCAACGTCTGGTCCATACCCTGTACGAGCCCCGAGAGTTGCTCCTTACTGAAGCTGCCCGCGTCTCCCAATCCAAAGGCCTGAGTAAATTCTTCGGGCCGCTGGTTGATCGTCTCATTCCAGGTTTTGAACTGTTCCCGGATCAGATCCCCAGACCCTTGTTTGACAAATGGTAGCAGGAAATGAAACTGAGCCGAGTTTTTCAGGTTCTGAAAAACGAACTGATCCGACAGAAGAGCGGCATCCTTTTGTAAGGTAGTCAGGTTCATAGAAGCCTGAGCCTGCTGAGCTTTCTGGTCGAGGCTATTGCCCAGACTCTGGCGTTCCAGCAACATCCGGGCAGCCTCCTGTACGGCCACCGGCGACAGGTTGAACTGCCGGGCAATCTCCTCGAAGCGGGCTTTCTGCTCAGGGCCGTTCAGGCGGTCGACGACGTACTTGGAAACACCCCCACCAATACGGCCTACGATCAAACCACCCAACCCTTCGGTCCACCCTTCCCGGGTTCCGAAGGCCTGCTGTAATCCATGCAGAGCCGCTTCCAGGGCCAGATCCGTATCCTTTTTGGATACACCTGACTGCTGTAGCTGGTAGTAGTGCTGGCTGCCCTCTGAGATGGCCTTTTGAAACTGTTCTTCCAGCATCTCCGACGAGTTGCCAATAAGCAGCTCTTTACCCTCGTTTCGAGCAAATGTAGCCACCTTACCGAAGGCCTTCTCGTACCACTTCTCATTGGCTCCGAAGGTAATGAGGGTAGGCTTGTTGGGGACCACGTCAAGCTGAGCCGGGTTGCCCGCTTTCTGTTGAAGTCGGTAGAGGTCATCGGCCTGGCCGAAAAGACGCTGAGCCTGGGGAAAGTTTTTCAGAATCGTCCCCAGCTGGAAGGTATTGGTTACCCCCAATAAGGCATGGTTTAGCAGAAAAGTCGCATTACCGGCCTGCTTGGCGGCTTCTCTAAACTTGGCTTTCTGGTCGGCATCCGGCTGAGTGCCGGTACGTTGCCGGTAATCTCTCAGGAGCTGCTGGTAAAGTTCCCGTTCGGCCTGGTAGCCTTCCAGGGATGCCTCCCCATTCGCTTGCAGAAAACTGTGCAACAGGGGTTTGGCCCCTACCCGTAATCCGATGGGGGTGTCGATGCCATTCCATACCGCCGATGCCCCCAGTAGCAGCTTGTCTCCCCGACCGGCCTGCTTGGCTGCCTGATAGGCATCGTCGAGATAGGTCAACGACCGCTCCACGGTGGAGAGCCCTTTAGTGAGTTTGGCTAGCCGGTTGGTCCAGCTGGCAGCTAGTATCCCCAGGCTGGCCCCTTCGGTTAAGGGGGCCGCTGCTGAGAGCAACGCCGTCTCAATCAGTCCCGTTGTCAGACCACCAGCCAGAAAACCAAAGCTGCGGGCCAGCGACCCAAAGTCATTCCCACCCTCTCCCATAAAGGGAACCAGGTTCAGGTTGGGATGCTGACGAGCCCAGTCACTCTGGAAGTTCTGATGGGACTCGTCGATCCGGGTCATCCAGTCATTGATATTCCGAAGGGCGGATCCTTCATCGCCCCGCATGGATTCGGTAAAGGCATCCAGCCCGTGGATGTTACCAGCCAGCAGGTCTTTGGTAGTTTTGATTAACGTAGGCAAACTAACACTCCAGGCCCCGACGGTACCCAGGGTGTTGACTCCTACCATGGTAGTGTCGTTCCAGAGCTGCCCCCAGAAACCCTGCCGTGCATTGGCATAGGCTTCATTGTCCCGGCCTCGTAGGAAATCAAAACCATTCTGGTGAAGCCGGTTGGTTTCCTCTACCTCGGCCTCACTCATTGGATCGGCCCGAACGGCTATCGCCTGCGCATTAACGGGGTCTTTCTGCCATTCGTCATTTTGACCCTTAACCCAATTCATCAACCCCTGAGTCATCAAATTACTCCGGTCGGTATCGGTCAGTACAGAAGGGGCCGCTGGATCTGATAGAGTAGGCTCATGCCAGCTGGGTGCGGGTTGTGGCTTGGGATCCTGCCAATCTTGGGCAGCGATGTCGGGTCCACCCGGTGGTTCCATGCCGGGAGAAGGCATACCCGTTAGGGGGGCTGTAAACTCTGTTGGTAAAATCTCGGAACTAGCCGGTGTGGGATTCATCGGGAAATATTTTGTAGTCGGAACTGATCAAAGTAGCGGTGTAGGTCAGCTACGGTCGGAATATAGTTAGGGTCCTTGCCCCCATAGAGGGCCTTTAGTTGTTGTTGGAGTTGGACAGCTAGAGCATCTAATCCGTTTCGACACCATCCGGTTGGATCAGATTGAAACTTATCAATACTTGTAAACTGGGTTGGGACCTGATAATCGTGGTCTCCAAATCGATAAGTAAGGCCGTACGAGCCATCTCTATTTTTTGTCGGAGAAACAGCTATTGCTAATCCCTGACTGGGAGTATAAAGATGCCGGGTATTACCAATCATTAAATTTCCCTGTCTATCCAATCTTTCTTTGAAAGGGTCGGGGGCCGCCTGGGCAGCTTTCAGAAGCCGCTGATCAACCATTCGGCCAAATTCCGAGGAGTTGCCGTAATCCAGTCGAACCGTTTCTTCCAGGGCTTCTTTACCCGACCCTGTCTTGAGCCGGACATCGACCTGCCGGCTGCCGGGCAAAAACGTAACCCCCACCATTTCCACGGGCTGCCCTGAGCTCCACTTATCCAACAGTTCTTTCTGCTCGGAGCGGGTGTTACCCGCTGGGGCTATGCTGCCGTTACGAACCCGGTAGAGCAGGGCCTGGTGGATTTCATTGTCGGTTTTGAGGTAATCCCCTCCGGCAACCAGTCCGTGCTGAACATAGCCCCGTTTGGAAAGCTCCTCGCCCACCGCCTGCTGAGCGGCCAGGTGGCGGGCTTTAAGGGCATTATAGCGTTGCATGGGTTCATTGAAACTTTCATCCATACCCCGGAACAGAGCCGGGTTCTCAGCTATCTGTTTATCCATCATCGCCATAAACGCCCGGTCGTCGGCCGAAAGCGGATTACGGCGGTCCACGTCAGCCCGGATCTGTTTGATTTCCTCCCGCTGGAGTTTCAATAGAGCGGCCCGTTCGGTTAGATCCTGGTACTGACGACGTAATTCGGGATTGAGCCTTTTTAAGAATTCAGGGTTGGTTTTGCCGTGCTGAACGTACTGGTTATAGTCGTTTTGCCAATCGACAATCAACCGGGCAATGGCTGGGGGTACGCCTTCAGCCTGGGTATTACGAATCTGTCCATCGCCGTAATAGTTGACCTTCATTTCCCGGGCCATCTTATCGGCTAGGTCGGCATTACCCGCCCAGCGGACAATACCCACGGCCATATCCCGGACGGCAGCATCCTGGGTGCGGGCCTGGTTATCCAGATCCGCCTGCACTGATTCCAGGGTAGGATTGGTCAGAGCACCGGGTTGAACGGGCAGATCCACCACAAATAAATCGTTGCCTTCCCCGGCCCCATACGAGCCGTCTTTCTTTTTGGAGAGACCAACCTGGGCGGCCCGGGTGGCCAGCTCTCGTTCCTTCAACTCAAACTCCCGCTGTTTGTCCGAGCGGTCGGCCCCGAACTGAGTCTTTTTCCAAAACTCATCTGAGTTGAATTCGTCCTGCCAGCTCTGGCGTTCCCAGTCGAATTTCTGAACAGCCAGGTTATGGGCCTGAGCGGCAATGAAGGTTGGATCCGATCGGACTTTGCTGGCATCGAATACGTATCGACCCGCCAGATGATTGAGGTAGTTTTCGGTAAAGGAATTGACCGCCATCGTTTCAGGATCCATTGAGGGCAGGGCCGTCAGGGTTCGCTGTTTGGCCTCGATCAGGTTTCGCTGATAAGTCAGGGCATTGTCCCGTTCGGCTGTCAGCTGGGCTTTCTCTTCGGCCGAGGAAGCTCGGGCCAGCCGGGCGGCCCATTCAGCCTGGTTGGCTTGCAGTACCTGGTTGTCGGTGGATAGCTGGGCCGTCAACTGCCGGCTGTATTCCGCTCGGTATGCATCGGGATTGGCCAGAATACCCTGCCCTTTATAACGGGCATCGACGCCAACCTGCCGGCTGAATCGGGGATCCATAGCCAGTCGGGTGCGGGCGATCTGCTGAACCTGATCGTAGGTCAGCTTCCGGTTCTCGGTGATGTAGCCGTTCACGACGGTCGTATCGTTTGGTGCGGCCAGGATACGTTTGGTTACCGCATCGAGCTCCTTACTGAATTCGGCATCGTAGTTAAAATAGGGGTTGGCCGACTTATCCCCTCTGTAGGAGGCCGTGGGAGTTCGGTCATTGATATAGGAGTTGACCTGCCGTTGGAAATCCCATTCGTTCTGGGGGGCGTACTGCCCTCCGAATTTTTTGGGATCTTTCTGCCACTCTTTGAATTGATTCTGTACACCCCGGATTACGGCTGTATCGGCCATAGCCCCTACAATCCGTTCATCCTGGTCGAGGCTATTGGTAATCTGACCAATCTGAGCCAGCACATTATGGTCGGCAAAGTTAGCGCCAGCCAGCTTATCGACCTGTGATTCCAGATCAGCTTTTCGCTGCAGGTAATAAGCCCGGTGTTCGGGGTGGAGAATATCCCGCTTCCCCATGTTCTGAAGCATGGTCTCAGCCTGCATCACACCCCGATCGAATTGTTGCTGGGAGTAAGCCAGCCCCTTAAAGGCCACTGAGGGGTCTAAGGGTGTAATATAGTCTGAAGGCTCCAGGGCCTTGGAAACGTACGAAACAGCCATATACTGGGAAACCGGTAGTAGAGGTACCGGCGGGTAGGTAGGAGATGACGGTAAAATTACAGCCATTTTCTAGCACCTCAAACAGTTTACCCACTATTACCGATCTTTACTACCGTATATTAGGTATAACTATTTTTTCCAGTTTATTTGGTTGTTTTCATTTTTTAGCCAATATTTCGAACCTATAGCCAGTAACAGCCCGTCTCAACTGCCTGTGCTGGACAAAAGACCCTTTATATTTATTTACACCCTTGGTAGCGACCAATACAAATCCTCCCTCGCAAAGCCCCAAAGGCTTACACAAAGATGCCCAGCAACGGCTGGACAATATACTGACCCGACTCCGAAGCCTGCTGGGCGATGGTCAGTGGCATAAGATCCCCCGGGCCGATTTTGCCAAAACCTACGGAACCGATCACCGGGTATTGTCCGTACTGGTGGACTCAAAAGCCCTGGAACAGAAAAAAGAAGGTAATGTACTCTACTACCGTCGTCGTTCGGGACTCGCCCAGATGCAGGTAACTGTGCTGCATTCCTTGATGGCGGCCCGGCGGGCTAAGGACAAAGCAATCCAGGTTGGTACGACATACCATACGACGACGGCAACAGACATGACCTCGGCAGGAACCCCAACGGCCCCCGAGCAGATGATCACCCACAGACAGGCTGGTTCGTTAAACATGGCAATTCTCCAGCGATTTAGTTTGCAGACCGGTTTGTCAGGAGCTGCCCTTAAACAGGCCTATCTGAATTTACCGCTGGAAGATGCCCTTGAAAAACTTCCTCAAGAACGTCCCGAAATCAAACTAAATCCACCGGAAACGATTATTCGGCTTTCCAATCCAATGCTGGAAGCAGCTAACGAGGTCCCTGTGGTCCCGCTGCCGGTTGTGGCCCCTACTCCCAAGTTAACCCCGGTATCACATGCGTTACCAAGCCATCCACTATGCGGGGAGATTCGCCGGTTGTTGGGTCAACAGGAAACATTACGTGATCTCAATAAGCAACGGCAGGAGCTGGACAAACAGATTGCTGCTCAGCAGGAACTTATCCAAAAATCCATAGAAGGGTTTTATTATGTCAACAGGCGGCTGGAGCACCACCGGTTTGTCTATCAGGACACCAACCACGGGTCGTTTCTGGTGACAACGTCCCCGGATAAAACCCTGGATGTACGACGCATCCTGGTGGAGGTAGCTTAACGAGTAACCACCTTATAATCAAAAGCCCTCTGGAGATACCGGAGGGCTTTTTGTTTATCCGGAATATTTAATTATTTTGCCCAAATTAAACCGATTTATGAATTTTCCTGTTTACCCCGTGGATGCGTCGGAAGATCGTATGCTCTTCCGATTTTATAGTGAGGGGCCAAAGGGAATAATTGAAAAACGGGTACAGTTTGAAAAATATCCCTGGAAAACCTGGTACAATTTAATACTTGGTGATGTTGATGATAAAGGCCAATTGAAATTTGAAGTGAGCGGTAATGAGGACATGAAAGTTATAATGGCCACAGTGGCTTATATAATTGACAAGTTCTTATCAAAATACCCAGACCGTGTCGTTATTTTACAAGGGACTGACACTCGGCGTATACTCCTTTATGGACGCATTATCAGAGAACACATGCTGGACTTTTTTCCAGGTTATACATTCCACGGATTGATTGACGCTTCCACCCTTCTTCATCCAATTCTCCTTCACCCAAAAGATCCCAATATCGCTTTTTGTGAAATGTTTACTGTTCAGAAAACGTTTAACAAGTAGAAATGGCCACAAACTCAAAACATAATATAAAAGGGAAAAGACCAGTAGTAGGTGGGCAGATCAATACGGTGGACGATTTAAAACCATTTCCAGCTGATCATCCAGTTATTGCTGCAAAAATGGAAAGGGTTACCCGGATTATAACCAATATGCCCTCTCAAATAACTCACCTTCCCTTTCCTTCTAATAAGACATATGGAAGAGTATATCCTGGCCGAGAGGCCCGTATACAGAGCCATCCACACGATCTTACTGAGGAGTTTTACTACGTCGCAGTTCCGGCTAACCGGGACTATTCAACATGGGCTGCAAGTTTCTTTAAAAATTGGGCAGCCGTAAATGACTATAAATCAGCCGCCTTTGTAGCCTATTCAAAAGCAATGATTATTCGGACAGTGCATACCGGCAAGATTATTACTACTGTTCTTGAAGAAGCACCAGATTTAGACAAGTTTGAGACTATTTCACCATTTGTGGCCCCTTCCCCTCAAATTTCGATAAAAATTGAAGAGGTGCTCGCCATTCTCAAACAGCTTCGAGGGAAAATTTTATAAGGCTGTGACAGTACCAATGAAAAAATTACCCATTCCGGAACGTTACTGGAATGGGTAATTAGTTTTTTGGGAAACCGGAATGTTTGATTATTTTTCCCCAATCAAACTGAATTATGGATTTACCCGTTTATTATGTAAAGGAGTCCTCGGATCATACCTATTTCGAATTTGATAGTGTTGGAAAAAGGGGGACAATCCGCAAGTATGTTCAGTTTAAACAATATGTGGACAAACAAGGTGATCTTTGGAACGATCATTTTTACTTAACCCTAGGGGATATCGTTGATAAAAAACATATAGTAAATCGTATATCGGATAATGGGGATATAATAATGGTGATGGCAACTGTTACCAGAATTATTCAGTATTACTTGACGACTTATCCAGATAGAATAGTAGTTTTCGAAGGCATCCCGGATCCGGAAACTAATATTAATCAAAGGAACCACCTCTATAGTAGAATCCTCTACCGACACATTGAAGAATTTAATTTTCTTAAAATAATTGCTCGAATTGGGGGTGAACAAACTGGCAAATACTTTGAGTTAACCCCTTTTATGACCTCAACTTTTGACATCCCCGAGTACGAAATATTCTTTATATCCAACAAAACGGCAATTCGATAAAATACGGAACGATGGCTAAGCATACAACCTATAATGCACCGGATGATTCAGTATTCTCAATTGATCCGAATCTCAAACCGTTACCGGATGATCATCCAGTCATTATCCAGAAACAAGAAGAATACCATATACTGGTAGGAAATATAGAACCAAACCTTAGCAAGGTTAGAAGTGACATTCAAGTAATAAACGAAAAAGATTTTAGAAAAGATACAGCCATATGGTTAAATCAAGACCGTCCAGATAACAAACGTAGCTTTGGAAGACTCAAACTAGTAATAGGTCTTATGGAGGAAACATCTGTAGGCCTTGTTCAACTACTTAAATTACTATTTCACAACCGCTTAAAACCTTAATACCAGTCTATTCTGATTACCTAACTTTAACATAGAACTCCGAATAAGTTTCAATATAATCTCAATAAGACAATTACTAATAGATTAAATTTCATTTAAAGGCCTCCTGAACCCCAGGGGGCTTTTTTATTGCCATGCCAGTTGGATACCGACTGGATCTCCGATTACCAGAGATACTCTGGATGTCATTCATTTCCTTCACAATACATCCATGAAAACGGTACTTCAACACGCTTACCAAAATCGTTCAACTACGTATACAAACACTTCAACCAACAGTCGGTACCTTGAACTACTTGAAGAACTAGTCCGGATGGAGAAAGCCCGGATGAAGCTTAATGCGGACTGCACCGAGTATCTGATCTCAACAATTGGACTTGATTTGGGTATAGCGGCTAAAACACTGAATCTGATGCTACATAAAGCTGGAGTCCTCCGAATGACTCGGGCCGGCTGGGTGTTAACCGGTGATTACCAGGATGCGGGTTATGCCTTCTATAAGATACCGCCGGTCCAAACCAAATCAGCTAAGACTCGGCATACCATCATGTGGACAGAAAAAGGTCGGGCACTGGTTACCAGCATTGCCCGGCAGACACGCCGATAAATAAAATTACCCTACTCTGGTATACAGCCGGAGTAGGGTAATTTGTTATGTTTGGAGGATGAGAAATATACCCGCACCCTCCTATGGATTTTTTCTATTATTGGTATCCGGCATATTTTTAATTATTGAATGTATTAGAAAGCCCAGAGTTCTTTCGGATCTCATCGAAATAGTTTTGTTTTTCGTTGGAATACCGGTTGCATTTATACTATTTTCCTGGGTCAGTGATTTCTTTAAATCTGACAAAAAATGAGATTACCCCTCCTCCCTTTTTTATTTTTATGCTTGGGGCCGGTCCCTTTAACCTACGGTCAGGCATCATATTTGTCTAAACCACTAACCTCAACTCATTACATCTCACCAGTAAGTCCGGTTGTGACATATGGAAGTCTCTATGCTCGCCAGGCGCAATATGATGAAGGTAGAAATAAGGTTCAACAGAAAATTAACACGATCTTAGAAGCAATTGAGGACTTGTCTATTACCAAACCTAATGGGGCAAAAGCATCTCATTTAACCCTACAGGTCTTTATAGACAGGATAAATGAAAAGGATCCAGATTATAGTAATCCAGATGTAATTAAGCCGTGGCTGGACTATCTAACCCAAGTACGAGAGTTGGTCCGTAATTATCATCGGAAGCCTGATTTGACAAATCAGGAATTAGCCGAAGTGTATAAACTAATTGAGGCCCAGTAAACCAGGCCTCAATTATTAATCGATAAGAATCAAATCCACTGAACCACCCTGCTGAAACGTGCCAGGTCTTGCCAATTTCCCTGTCTGTTGTAGTAGTTGAAGATTTTGCAGTAACTGCTTCTGCTGGCTCAGTACGTCCTGGGTATACTCTACCCCAGTTACGTTACCCAGTCCGTCGGTTTTGGTCTTGGTTTTACCATTAGCCGAAGCCATACCACCCAAACCGGGCATGCTACCGTTGAGAATAACCTTCTCCCCTTTCTTATGCACGATTCGGCCATCGGGTAAAACCTCGAAGTTTTTGCCGAAGACACTCTGGAACGCATTGTAGTTCCGCTCCTCCTGAGCCGCTTTCTGCCGTTTTTCATCCATGGACTTAAGGGCTCCAAAGACCTGTTGCCGCTGGGCCTCGTCAGCTTGCTTGTTCTGCTGATCGAACAGCTGCAGGTATTGATTGTTCTGTAGCTGAGCCTGATACTGAGCTTGTTCATTGGCCGTCAGTTCCTGGACTTCCAACTGATTATTTTGTTGTTGGACCTGGGCCAGATAATCATTGACTCCCCGGAAATAATCCGCCTGGGCCGCTACCTGCCGGGCATTGCCCAGGGTAGAGCCATCGTTGTTCCGACTGAGCTGGTAGGCTGCTTCTCCCAGGGCCTGCATTCCTAATCGTTCATTCACCCTCGGTAAACGTACTGTCGGAGCATCTACCTGCATAAGCTGATTCGGAGTCTTCTGGGCAGCATCAGCCAGCATAACCATATCCGTCAGCAGACTCATGCCATCCAACTCGTAGGGATTCGACGAAGTCTGAGCCGTCTGACCCCCTCCTACCGAAGCCGGCGCCTGCGGATTATCGGTCCCTAGTTGTCGCAGAAACGTAGCCGGAATCCGGTTAGGATCTAAGGCATTCCGACGGATTAGTTCCAGGGGTTCCGGTAGCGGATTGATGGGTACAATGCCCAATCCATCACTATCTACGCGAGTCCAATCCGGTTGCTGTACCGGACTGGAGGGAGCCATCAGGTTGCTCAGGGCTGGTTTAGTGCCCGGTTTTCTTTGGGCAGAACCCGCTCGAACGGGATCGGGAATTTCACCTCCCAGCAGGGGATTGCCCATTTCATCAATGGGCAAGGGTTCCCCTGTCAGCAGATGTTGCTGTAGAGCGGGTGGGGTCTTATTATAGAGCAGGCTATTGGGCAGTGGCCGGGTGGGATTGAGATCCCCCATCAACTCGGCCAGGCGGCCCTGTAGCTGTTTGGTTTCCGGATCGTGGGCGATACGTTGGGAAAGAGCCACAAAGTCACTCAGCTCTTCCGTGTTCAGTAGATCAGGATTTTGATTCCAGCGATTCAGGTAGTCGTTATACTTAACCCGTTGCCGTCCATTGAGCCCCTGAGTGGTTGGTGCTGGGCCACCCGTCCGGGCTACAGGCAGGGTCAGCAGGTCCGCAGGAGTCAATTCCACAAACTCCCCTCCTTGTTGGGCCGTTGGCATCTTATCACCCAAAAACTGTAGTTGCTTCTTTCCTTCCTGAAGCTGGAAGGCTGCCCCAAACAAATATTCGTCCGTGGGCAGAGCACCGGCCTGAGCCATAATCACCTCCAGGGAGGCTGTCCGGTAGGGTTGGCCGGGACCACCCTGCTCCCCTTCCGTCGCCTTCAGGAGTTTTTCGGCCCGCTCGTCCCGGGCATCCCGCATTTTCTCGAATAGCCGGCTGGGGGACATCGACACGGATGTATCGAGCTGGATTCCTAGGGACAGTGCTACCTGACGGGCTTCACCGGGCTTGATCTTGATAACGGCATCGTCCGGGTTGTCGGCCCGCTTACCCCGGTTGATCTGTTCCTGGGAAGCGGACAGAATCCGAAAAGCATCCGGCACCACGACCCCACCCCGGCCTTTGGGAGCGGGCTGGGCGGCTCCGTCAATCAGCAGAATACCATCATCGTGCGAGGGGGCCTGGGGGTCCACTTGACTAAGACCACCGTCCAGCCGCTGGTAATGCTCTCCCCTTTCCGCAATAATGGGTTTAGTGGCTAGTTTCATACGCTAAGGTTAAAGAATGGGAATCAGCTCTACCTGTCCTCCTTGTTGGAACAGGGATCGGGCATTGTTCATCCGGGCTTGTTCGATCCGGGCGGGCCGCTCATAACTATGGGCGAAGGCATAGGCGGCCTCTTCGGGTGTTTTCGTAGCCCCCACCCGCTTGAGCATCCGGGCCGACTCGCCGGGTTCGGAGAGAATATAGTCCAGCTGGAAATTCGTATCGTAGGGGTCGACACCGGCCTGGCGGGCGGCATTGACGACACCGGCCCACCGATCCGGATGCCACTGAGCCAGGCCCCTGGCTTTGCCACCGTCTCCTACAGCCCGGGTGTTGAGACTGGATTCCTGCATGAGATTACCCACAATACCGGCCGCTACGTGTGGGGCCAGTCCGTGCTTTTTCTGTAGATACTGGTAGGCCTGCTGGGCCGTTGTGGAAGGTGCCGATGTAGACATGGATGGAGCGGGCGTGGAAGAAGACACATGACCGGCATACCCACTAAAGGGGGTAGCCAGGGAGGGCCTGGGGTCGTAGCGACGGCGGGCCTGGGGATTGTAGTAGGACCGGATTTGATCCAGCAGCGTGAACTCCGATTCGTCAGCCGCCAGGGGCTCATCATCGGCATCCTCTTGGGCACCATCAGCATAATCCGGTACTGGAGAAGACTCCTCGGCGGCAGCCGGGGGCAGAAGAGATGGCTGCGGGTCCGCCCCCTCTTCGGGGACGGCCAGCAACTCATCCAACCAGGAAAGATCCATAATTATTGTGGGATGCGGGCAGGCTGGTCAGCAATCACGCCCATAAACTGATACTGGTAACGACTTTCGGTATTGATCAGGGTGAGCGTCTGCCCAGCCTGAATAAGGTGCTGGCCCGAGGCCTCCCGGGTAGGCATACCGTATTGGAGCCGGTTTTGATTTAAAATTCGCCTACTTCCTCCAGTTTCCCAAAGCCATACCGGTTGTTGGGTAGCTCCCACACGGCTAATATCCCGGAAGTTGTTGAGCCGCCAGAAGCCCGATCGGCTGCGACAAATAGGAACCTCGGTTCGGTCCTGTCGGTACTGAATCCGGTTACGTTTATCGGCGCCATTGTCGGGCTCCAGCTGTAAATACCCACTACACCCTTCAGGACCCCAGATAACGGCTTGTCGAAACGGTTCGTTCTCGACCAGGTAATAACTGTCGTCCCCCCGATACCGAATTGTTTGCTGGCGGATCTGGATGGCCTGCAAGCGGGAGGATGCCCCGGCAGGCATGGGCACATCAATAACGAAGGGATGTAACCGGCCGTAAAACACCTGGAAGCTGCGACGGGTAGCCCCGTGAATCCACAAGCTATCGTCGGCCCAGGCACCTAACAGGGGTCCCATGGGTAAAAAGGCCTGGGGCTGGAAGGAATAGAACACCCAGCTTTCCCGGTTCAGGTAATACCCGACTGTCCAGTGGGCAGCAGTAAACGCCCGACTGTCAGAGAGGGGTACCACCTGGCGCCCCTGACTGGTATCGCGGTAGAACTGATTGTAGACGGTATCATAGCGAACGGAAGCATCCCGGCAGACGTAGTCCCGCTTACTAAGCAGGATCCGGCCGTTCTGCCGGTCAAACCCCATACTAATCCCACAGCCCGTCGCCGTATTGTCGACTGGAATCTGAGGAAATTGTTCCTGAAGTCGGAATGGCAGGTGTCGCTCGAAAAATTCCTGCATTCCTTTCTGGGTCAGATCCTGGAGTCCCTCCCCGCTGGGCGATAGCAGAAACACCTTCCGGTTCCGGACATCCAGGGTAACAATACCGTATTCGGTTCGCAGCAGGCCCTTATGAGAGGAGCCGGCATAGCCGCCATCGGTCTGGATGTATTCCTGGGGCTGCTGGGCAAAGAGCTCCCCGGCTCCCAACTGAATGGGCTGCTGGGACGTATCCAGCCGCAACATACCGCCAAACAATCGGCTGCTGAGTTGCTGACGAACCAGGAGTCGGTCCCCGGCAATGCCGTCGACACCCGTCAGCAGGCCCCGACTGGCACCGGCATCGTAGATGTCGTTGGGCCGGAAAGTCAGCCAGCGGTCGAAACTGCTGGTTTCTACCAGGGGATCGGCGGCATTGAGCGAGACACGAATCCGGTTGGGGTGAACCTGCCGACAGGCCTGCCCGGGCCGGAACGCGGCACTATACCCACACAGACTATTCTCCTGGGGTACCCGGCTGTAGACAGGGTTATAAAAATACCGGTTATCGATAGCGGGTGAAACGACTTCCTCCTGCAGCCACTGGGAGAGATTAGCGGTGGCCGGGTAAAAACTATTTTCTTTACCCTCCCGGCCGTGCCGAAGATCCAGGTTAATGCTGGACTCACAGAGAAAGCTGGGAATACCGTAGCTATAGAGGTACATATACCCCTTCTGGAAATACACCTTCGTATCGGTTGAATCCAGATCGAGTCGGTTCTTGGCAGCCCCGAAATTGGCACTTACCACCGCCCCCAGGGCGGAGAACACGTTGTTGGCCTCGAAGCCGTCCAGCAGGCCTCCCAACGTATTGAGGTAGTAGTTCGGGTAGGCTACGTTTCCCAGCTTCTCATACCGAACGTCGGTTCCGGAAGCCGCCTTGAACCGGGTCTCCCGGAAGAAACTGTGTTTACGTTTGAGGCTCATCCGACCAATAAAGGTACCGCCACCAAAGATTAAGCCCGGATTACTGGTTAGGGCGATGCTGCCATAACCGGTTTCCACATACCGGATGGTTTCCAGATTGCCGTACTGATCGGGCCGGTTGGCTTTGATGGAACCGTAGTAACTGGATATAGGAGCGTAAATCCGTTTGGATAAATTATCCTCGTCGGTTACCTCGGCCGCCACAAACCGGCTTTTATCCTCAACGCTGGGCATAGGTAAGGCTTTACCCCGAATCCGCAGGTAGGTAGCCGATTCCCGGTGCCAGTTATTGAACCGTATCCGGCGGGGCCGCTGTTCCTGTTGATCCCGCAGGGGAGCAAAGGGGTCAGTTAGCAAATCACCCAGTCGAAACGAGGGCACTTTACCCGTTGTTGGTACGGGGTTGTCATCCACATCCTGCCAGTCAGCTTCCAGGGATTGTAAACTGCCTAGTGCCCGGATCTTATGGCCCCACCCATTGGTAATGGGAAGACTGTTGACATACCGACCTACTGAGTTGTACTGGAGGGCAAAATTGTGGTAGGGTGTGATGGCTGTCAGGATTTCCCGCATCAGGGCAATCGACTGCATTAACTGGACAATCGAGGCTGGATTAGCCATCTTGACGGCCGTCTTCACGATACTAGCAATAGCATCGGTGATCAGATCGATAAAGCCCGTCTGGGTCGAGCTAACGGTCGTACTCATATCGGCCAGGGTGTGACTAATAAACGACGGGCCTTCGGGATTTAAAACCCCGGTAGAGGGTTGATTAAAGCCGGAAGGAGCTAAAGGCCGACTCGTCGAACCTACGGTAGATACGGGTTCCCCAAAGGTCATCCGGGTGGATGCCGTATTGGAAGCTGCCACGGGGGGTATCGATTCGGAGTCCACTTTTCGGGAATCGTCGTCTTTGGCAAAAAACAGAGCAATACCAGCTGCCGCTGCCATAATGGAGGCAAAGGTCGACAAAAATCGGTAGTGTGCCTGACCCCGGGCTTCTTCGAAGTAGCCTTCACTCTGCCCCGTTTCCAGGGTTTCTAGGACGAGTTTATCCCCCGAGAGTCCCCGCTGTTTGCCCAGAAAATGGTGCTCGGGACTATGAAACGTATAGCGACCAGAGGTATCAAACTTCAACCGGTATTCACACTGTACCCCAGCCCGGCCATTACAATCCCGGGGTTTGGTACGACCGCCCCCGTAATCGGGATTGTCGTAGGTACTGGTGTTGGAGGACAGGAACGGATCCGTTCGAAGGTCGTTATAGGGATAGTTGGGATAATAAACGGTTTGATCGTCCTTCTGGTATTTGTTGACATCGTACAGCAATCCTTTGGCTAGGACTGAGGCCTGACCCGTCATATCGGCCCGTACCAGCCGGTAGCCTTTGATCCGCAGCCGGTCGGCTTCCGAAAGAAATCCCCGACGTACCCCGTCGGCCAGTGCATTGATTACCGAGCCGTGGTCAACCTGTAAACCCAGTACGTAGAGCATGTTCTGAGCACCGAACTGCAGATCCCCGGTTCCATCGTGAAAGGGGCTGATACTACAGTCGGGCAGCCGGTGGTGCCGGATGGGCTTTCCAGCCAGCTCCCCCCAGATCAAGGGATCATTGGGGTAGCGAAGCACCGACTCCCAATAGCCCATCTCCCCAGTCTCCCAGATGGTATCTTTACAGGGGTCATAAGGCTGATGGGGCTGGGTTAGCGTCCTGGCTGTATTATAAACCTGCCAGTAGGCGGGCACGGCTGGGTTGCAGTCCGTCTGCTGGCTAAGCCGGTCAGCATTATCGGGTGCTGGCTTGAGCTCGTCAGTAGACGCTATCCGGCCCGGCAGGTGCAGCACACAGGATTCCTCCCCCGTATCATACTCAAAGACCAATCCAACAGCAATTACCTCATCGCGGGGGTAGCCCGTCATCCGGCTGGCGGTAACCCCATTACGGTAGGACCCTTCGGGTAAACTGGTTGTTGCCCACCCCAGGCGGATGCTATTGACGACCCGTTGGAGGTTAGGCTTACTGTACTCGGTCAGTCCCCAGGTAAAGAGTTTGTTACCCGACTCGGTCAGTCCCTTGCTGGATTCGTAGTAGGCCCTTCGACTCAGCAGTTCGGCCAGCGGTAGGGTTGTCATCGTCTCATTACCCGTTATGAGTAGCTGTCCCTGGTCGATAGGGAATGTTCCTACCAGCCGACTTTGCAGGGCACCATCGACGTTCTGGAGCATGACCAGGTTATAAAACGGAAAGCTGGCCGTGTCCGCTGTTACCGTCAACCGGATTGCCTGCCCGGTATCGTAATCCGTTTCTTCCGTGGTTTGCCGGGTGGACAGGCTGACGGGGTAGGTCATTCCCTGGTAATCAGACAGGGCATTACCTTGTGCATCCGCATAGGCAGCCAGAAACCGGTAGGTCCCGGCCGGTAGGTTCCCCCCCGAGACAACCGCTGTCGGCTGCAGTCGAAGACGGCCCAGTAGCGGTTGCATCCGGATCCGGTTCAGATCCAGCTCGGCCAGCCCCGGAAACTGGAAGTAAGGATCCAGCACCAGGTTGGACAGAGGGTTAAGCGGCTGGCTGTAGGTAAAGTAAAGGTACCGATCGGGATTATACCCATCCACCCAGTAGAGACGCAGCCGGCAGTCGTCAAGCCGCACCTGGGCATCAATCGGATGATGCAAATTGAAGTTAAACCGAAAATGCTCTACCAGCACCGTCAGTCGGGCACCAGGCCCCACCGATACGGATTCCAGGGGATGCACCTGGGTAGATGGTGGGCATTCCACACAGGGGGCTACACTGCCCAGATTGTCGATCCCCCGCTCCAGGCGTACCCCCGTGAGCTCCACCAGTTTGCCTGGGGTCGTGTCAAAGCCGGACAGCGGTTGTTGGTTACCACTGACCAGGGGGGTTGCTTTGGGGGCTAAAAACAGCAAAAGCCGTTCCTGAGCTGGAACGGCAACGTAGCCAGCTACCCCAAAACCGGCAGGCAGGTGGTGAGCCAGCAGGGTCGATGGCTCATTGGTAATCAAAGGGGCCGTGGGTGTTCCCGACAGGGCTGCATTGAGCAAGTAGGGAGAAGCCCCTTCGGGAAGTGCACCCGGGCTCACGTCCCGGTTCATGCCCGGAACGGCCTGGATGGAATGGGCTTGCGGAGTGGTCATAGTTGATAGCGGGATAAAAGGCGGCCGTGCCAGCTTTCTTTCCAGGCCAGCAGTTGCTTGAAACTCGGCGTTTTGAGGTAGTTGGTGGCTACCGCTTCGGCTAGTTCATAGTCCCGTTTGGCCAGGTCCAGTCGTCGTTCCAGGTCATTGACCTCCGCATTGATGTAGAGGTCCTTGAGGGTCTGGTAGATAAGAAACTTTTCCAGGTAATCGGTCAGTATCGGTTCAGCCGGCACCAGGATTGAGCCGTTATGGCGGGGAGTCCCCCACCCCTGGACCAGTACATAACTATCGGTAAAATCGAACCGAAAGTAATGGCCGTCTTCAGTAAACTGGCGGTGGTAGTGATGGGAACGACAGGGCGATTGACGGTGGATCTGACTGTTTCGTTCGGCCTGGTGAGAGACCTGTCTGGCCCGGCTGGGGGGAATATACCGCAGCAGGGATCCGCTACTGGCCTCGGGATCTTCCAGCTCATGGATACTCCAGAAATCGACCATATCGGCGGGCTTGAGTACGCGGTGATTTTTTACGGCCAGCACCCACTCGGTCTCTTCTTTCAGAGACAGGCCCATTCGGCCCATCTCCTTTTTGAGCAGCGAGTAAAACTCTCCGGTATCCACCAGGTTAGCCGCTACGTAGCTACGCAGTCGGCTTTCAACCCCGCTTATCAGGGAGGCAGCGTCAGTAAATTGCATGGTTAAGGCTGGAGGCTGGAAAATTTATAGGTTCCTTCGAGATAGTCGTGCCCCTGATCGAGCCGGTCTTTGATGGAGCGGTTCAGCTCCCGAACGGCCTGAAAGGTAAACAGGTACTTTAACGGAAGGCGGGCTTTCTTGAGCCGGACCCATTTGATACAGTACGTGTAGCCGAAGGTGTGTAAATTAAGCTGGGGTACCTTCTGGCCCGTCTTACAAAAAGCAACCCGGTCGATAAAGGGCTGATTGCCCCGCACTTTACGTTTGTTAATGATCAGCAAGCCTAGTCGGTGGGGCAGCCAGAAACCACCCCGATCGGAAAGGACAGCCTCAGCAATGGATTTGTTGGAGGCTTCGATAACGGCCAGCCAGGTTTTGAAGGGAGGAGGGTTTTTATGACCGGCATAAATGGCCTGCCAGGTTTCTTTGTTGGAAAGCGAATGCCGACCGGCTAGTTTACTGGGCTTGGCCAGCTGTTTTTTCGAGTCGGTTGTCGTTTTGTAATTCGTCGGGAGGAATTCCAAGGGGTGATTGTCTCAGCGATTGGGTGAGTGTCGATAGCAGGTCATGCACCAGATAATCCGGCAGCGGGCTGGTCTGCTCCAGCCGGGAGATTGCCGGATCGTAGGGATCCACCGGGTACTGGAAAAGGCCCCGTACAGTTACCGCTTCCAGATCGTCTCCAATCAAATAGAGATGATCATCTGCCCCCCGGTGGTAGTAGCCCCAGCCGGGTGGATGTTCCTGCCGGTTGAGCAAAGCTGGCCATAAGGCGGGGTTCTTGGGGTGATACCGGCGGGAACCATCCAGGGAAGTTACCAGCAGCAGATCACCGGATTGCCCCGAAAACAGGGCGGGCAGCGGTTGTCGACTTTTACGGAGAGATCGGCCCGACCCCACCAGCACGTGGGTGGGTAGACCTGGCATCCAGGCAGGTACTTCTGCCGGGTCCAGCACCAGGTGGTCAATGACCTGGTAGAGATTGGTTAGCTTTAAAATCCGGCGGGAGTCCGAGTCACGCCGGATAAAAACCGAAGCCAGCCGAAGGAGCTGGCGGTACAAATATCGGTTGGAAATTCGACTATCCCTATCGACCGACCGTAAATTATTTCGGAGGGTGTAGAGCTGCTCCCCAATAGTTTCGTTCATAAGTTTGTACGGAGAAATCCTTTGATCGATGCGGCTTTCCGGCTTCTCCGGCATACCACGAACCCCTCCCGGCTACCTTCATCGTTGGTATTACCTTCAATGGTATGAAAACGGGTTCCTTCCCGGGTAGCTATCACCTGTTCGACAATGCCGGCGTGGCCCTGTCCTTTCCCATAATCCATGATAAAAATATCACCGGGACGTACATCATCGGCTTTCACCCGAAGGCTCGTCGAGGAATTCCACTGTTTGAGGACACCACCCGTTTTAAAGAGAGGGTTGATGTCATTTTGTGCCCTGGCTGCTTTTTCAGCACACCAGTAGCAGAAGGCCATGCACCAGGCGGCCGGGAAATAAATCCCGACCGATTTGAGGTACTGTTCTACGGAATACCCCCAGTTGGAACCCCGGGGGCTTTCTTCCACGCCAACCTGCGATTGAGCAGCTTGTAAAAGCGTCATTGATTACATTAAAAGGGGATATACGTCAGTCCCACCCCGAGGTAGGGAGCTGGTTTGGGTGTTCCCGACTCGGGAATACTGTAGCCATAACCCACATGAAAACCCAGTTGTAGCCGGGGCTTGGGTGTCTGAACGACAATGGACTGCAGGGTCGGGGTATGCACGTAAGGGTTGGTATTGAAGGCTGACACGACGGTCTGCCGTTCACCCAGTCCCAGAAAACCGGTTTTCCGGGTAGCTACCTGGAGATGGATCTGGTTGGGCAGCAGCAGCGAGTCGATGGTTACACCGGACGAATCGGTTGATCCTTCAATATAAAACTTAGGGAGTGCATTGAGCTGGAAGTCCATGCCCCGCCCCTGATAGGGAATCTTCAGATCCTTGATGGAGGCCTGCTGACTGGCGATGATTGTTGCCTGTGGGGTAAACTTACGGAGCCGATTTATTTCCCGTTGTAGACTATCCGTCAGGGCAATATACTGGGCAAGCACCTTAGTGGTGGTAACCGTACCGGCTTGCACCTGGGCCACCTCGACAACCTTGTCGCGGTACTGGATCTGCACCTGCTGGGTTTTGTGGGTCTGGGTAGCCAGGGCTTCGACCGTCTGACTTTCCTGCTTGGCCGTCTCACAGCTCCGGCTAATGACCAGAATGATGATCATAATAAACAAACAGATCACCAGCCAGGGGCGGGAAAGTATTTCATGGGTTGCAGCCGAGAACCAGCTTTGTTTGGGTGGGGTCGGAACGGGCATGGGTTAGAGCTGTTTTTCGTACATTTTTTGCATGAGGGCCGTATTCTGGCTCAACACTTCGGTATTCCGGGCAACGGTTGCCTGGAACTGTTCCGTGGTACGGATGCTGTCAGCCTGCATCTGGGCCATCTGCTGAAGAAGCTGCAGGATCTGTTTATCCTTTTCGGCCACCAGAGCCTCTTTTTGCTGGTAAGCCCGGTAGAGGACAATAAGCACCATCAACAGGATTCCGGCGATTGACAGATTCTGAGCCAGGGCCTGGACCTGGGTGATACCCGGATCCAGGACGGTCGGTGCGGCAGTGGTAGCCTGCAAAAGGATTGGTTCCACGGGAAGAAATTAGTCGATGTAATACGTCAGACCGGTGCCGGTGACGGGTAGCTGGGCCGATCCTCGGCAGGATCGCCAGCCGACCAGCAGCCCCGGCTGGAGGTACCGGAGCTGATTGGTCTGAGGAAAATCAATCGTAGATCCTGGTGTGACGGACAGGGCTGCGTAGATTACGGCTTGTTTGCCATCTGGGACCGAGATCCCCCGACCGTCATTGTGTAGGGTCTCGGCGGGGGAAATACGGCAGGAACAGATCTGAAGGCGGGAAGCCAGCTGGTGCTTGACGGTTTCCACATACTGGGGATCCTCGGCCAGCAGTTTAGAAGGGTCTATAAATACCTCCTCGGTAACGAGGGTCTCAGAATCTAATAAGAGTGAAAGCATACTAAACAAGCTGAAGGGTTACTTTATTGGTATCGAGGTTGACAAAGCAACGGGCCGTGAGCTTTTCGACTCCCTGATCGAAATAGTAGGGAACGTTAACCTGCCCGGTATCTTTTGAGGTAGAAGTGGTCCCCGAGATATAGAAGTCACTACCGTTTGACCGGGGGGTTGCTACAAGATCACCGGCCTGCGTTCCCTGGGAACCCATAGCCCAAAAAGGCAGATTTTGAGTGATCAGCGGGGTAAGCTCCGTAACATAAAGGGCGATGGAAACAACTCCGGTATATCCCCTGGCCCGCAGTCGGGCACAGCTCACCATCATCCGGTTAAATACTTTGGCCGGCGGATTCTCTGGGTAGCCAATACTGTCGAAGCTGGCGGCCAGCACCGCATCGTTGGCTGACGAGCCACCAATGAAGCGTTGGGATTCATCCCCGTGTTTGGTGATAGCCGACTGGCCGGCATACATACCCGACTCAATCATATACCGGCAGGCGTAATTGACCTGGGGCGGATTCGGATTCCAGCGGCTGGCGTAGGCTTGTAAAGGTTTGTTATCGTAGTGGAAATTGACCGTTACCACTCCCAGAATATCAGGGGATGGTGTGTCACACTGAGGGCTGACCACTTCGACGGTACGATCATACCATTTACTGCAGTCCACCCCGTTCCAGATACGTACGGTCCAGTACTGTCCCTGCCCCGCCGGGGGTGCCGCAACCGAGATACTATGGTTACTGGTTGAAAATGTTCCTTCCGGAGACGAGCAGTCGTTGCTACCCTGATACGAGCTACCCTGATAGGTCCGGTAGCGATTACCGTTGGTAATATTGGACAGCTTCAGGGTTGCCGGTCCCATGACATTATTGACGCAGACGGGCTGATCAACACTCAAATTGAAGGAAGGGTTAACCGGTTCAGCCGTACAGGCCGGACTGGTAACGGTGATGCTCTTATCGAGCCAGTCGCCACAATTGGTTCCTTTCCAGATCCGGACCGTGTACGTCTTGGATTCACCGGCTGGTGGTGCCGGCACCGGAATATCCACCCAGGTCGAATCAAACGTCCCTCTGGGGTTAACGCAGTCATTGGACCCTTGGTAGGTCGATCCCTCGGAAATATTATAACGGTCTCCGTTACTGACGGCCGTTACGTTCAGTACCGCATTGCTTAAATTTCCATTGGTGCAGGTGGGCTGGGTAATGCCCAGATTGAACGAAGGGGTTGCAGGTCCCGGTGTCTGACAGGAAGGCGTACTGATGGTTACCGGCATATCAAACCAGTCTCCACAGTTGGCCCCATTAAAGGCCCGGATGACGTAATTCCAGGTCTGTCCTACCGGTGGAGGTGGCAATAACACCGTGCCGGAGTTACCTGACCAAATACCATCGGGGCTGGTACAGTCACCTCCGGAGACAAACGAGCCATCCCGCAGTAATTTATAGCGGTCGGCATTGACGATGTTACTGATGCTGGCCGATGCATTGGTGGGTGTATTACCCACGCAGGCCGGCTGAGTAACGGCCGTAATGGAAAATCCAGGCTGGGGCGCCTGGGGTACGGGACAGCTCTTCTGGAAGGTTGTTGAAGCAGGTTCGCAGCCGGCCTTACTGATGACAACCGTGTAGTTGACTACCTGACCGTTGCGGACCGGGTTGTAAGCCGCCTTGTAGGAGGCATAGTCAAAATCGGTACAACGTTCGGTATTGTCTCCCTCGGCCTTAATCGAAATGCTGTAGGGGGGCGTTCCCCCCTGAATGATTAACTGAACTTCGGCCATATTAACAGGTTGGGTTTACAGCCGTCACCGACAGCGTACAGCTGGTAGTACAGGTAACTGGTACCGTCTGATCGGCGGCTTTGCAACTGGCATAGCTGGAATCCGAAGCCCGTACCGTGTAGGTTTTTCCTGAGCTGACCGCATAGGCTTTGGTGGTACCTGGATTGAGCAGCTCGTTGCTGATTTCGGTCGCTCCGTCGAAGATCTGTACCCGTACCTGCCGGGACTGGGAAAAATTGACCTGTACATTGATCTTGGGGGCAGCGGCATTCGAGCAGTCGGCCGTGGCAAACAAACTTGGAATGGCGGCACAGGGACAGAGCTGGTTAAAGCTACTGGTAGCCGCGTTACAGGTGCCATTAGAAACCGATACGTTATAGGTATGTGACAGGCCATCCGGGATTGCGGTAAACTGGGCGGGTGTGGTGCCACTCAAATACCGGTTGGTACCCTGCGGGTCGGTATCGGCAGCAATACGAATCGTGAACGGACCCGCCCCACCTGTAATGTTTAAATCTACACTTGCCATAGGTTAGTCCACACAGGTGGAATTACTGATTTGAAGGGAGAGAGAACAACCGGCCGGTGGGTTAACCTTGACGGCCAGGGTAATGGGTCGGTTACCGCAACCGTTGGCAACGGTAACTTTGACGGGGTGAGTGCCCTGGGTGAACCCCCGCAGCCGAATGTAGTTGTGGGTGGACGAGCCCCCCTCGATAGCCACGAGCCCGGCTGGAACTTCCCAGCTATAGGAGAAAGGAGCCTGGCCACTAATACCCGTTACTGTCAGGACTACTTCCCCACCCTGGGGCATGGAGTCCGAACCCTGAAGGGATCCCCCAGTGGGAGGTTGACAGGCTGGCTGACAGGTGAGCGACACCTGCCGGGTAGCCGTGCGGATGCCATCAAAAATCTGGATGGCGTAGTTATGGGTCAACCCATCCGCCTGGGGTGTAAATTCGACATCGAACGCATCTCCCTGCCGGGAATGGCGGAGGTATCGGTTTTCAGTCGAAGGGGGCAGCGTCACCAGGAAACTGGGATTTTGAGCCCCAGGGTATTTAAACTTGACGCGGCTCATGCTTAGTAGGATTGTAGGTTAGTACCGGCAACCAGTTGCTCGAAGAGTTGTCGGAGCTGGGGTGTGCTGCGGATGACACTCAACAGGTTGGCTACGTTGAGGGTGATGACCCGTTTCTGATTGATGCCCGTTCCCTGAAGATCCACTGACAACAGGCCCGAATTGTCACTGACCAGCGGTATGGAAACCGTTCCCCCGGATTCAGAGGTACCCGAGGTTTCTTCCAACTCTCCGATTTTCTCATCGATGGCTTCCAGAATGGCCTCCAGGGGGCTGTCGGAAGGCATACCCAAATTGTCAAGTTGAGATAAGCTGTTGGGACGCCCGGCATGGTATCTGACGCATCCAGCGTCTATTTCGGCATCACAAACGCCCGACGAACGGCAGGGGTCGGCAACAACCGGTGGGCAGTTTCCGCAGGGCACGGAAGAGCCGCATGGTGTTTGTTGGCACATGAACAGGTGAGATTAACGGGGTTGCTGATAAACCCAGGTGCGGATGGTAGGAATAGAGCCCAGAATTAGGGCGTAGTCGAAACTTAATCGCTCGGTAGCGGAGAGAACCTTGGTAGGCGTTATGGCCAGGTAGCCCGTCGGATAATCACCGGGCCTTCCTTTGCCGGGAATACCCAGAAAACCAACGTTAAAATCAGTCTGTCCCCGGCTCCACAAACCTACGCAGTTCACGCCGGAATCGGAAAGAGCTACCCAGTTTTCGGTAGCACTAAGGGCTACTGCTTCTTCGGTACTAAGTAGGGGTTGACTCAGGGGTAATTCCAGAAAAGGATCATCTCCACCGTAGTAGACAGGCCGGTAATACTGCCCCGTCAGATAGACCAGTGGGAGCTGATGGATCCGGGCGGCATATACGGCTTTATCGAATCGGTTGAGCTGTAGTTCCCCGTGGACACGTAGGGCTGGTCCATCCAGCCACACCCACTGGTCGAGTACGGCTTCGGCCGGAATACCACTCGCTGTTTCTATAAGCAGATTAGTCCGGATATACCGGGTAGTCTCATCGCCTCCCAGGTAAATAACGGGGTTGGGTGTATCATAGAAATCCGTAGTCTGAGCAGCTGACCAGCCAACTGTTTGATGGGACGTATGAAGCGGAAAGCCCAGCACCTGGTAGGGTACTGGGCCGCTCCGCACAATGATACCCGTTCGACGGGAGGCCGTCAGGGTGTTGAGCACATTGGGCTGGCCTTTCAATCCCAATTCCAGGAGGCCCCCACCGGCCTGGGTATCCAGGCTACAGTAGAGGACCTCACTTTGGAGAGTGGGATCTGTCAGCGCCGGTAAGGGCGTGTACATAAAAAGAATTTTTTGCTATTATGGATTCGTGGCCGTCAGATCCCGGTAAGAGATCCATTTTATTTTCAACTCCTCGTTGGTCAGCACCGTATTGTTGTTTCGTTTACGGAGCACGAACGTCGTGATGTCGGTATTGTCCCAGTTGGCCATACCCGTCATATCGATTTCTACCGTATGAAACTGACCATCATTGGCGACATTGAACTCTTTAAAAAATTCGCCCGAATTGACCAGTCCAGGTTTTACCCACCGCAACCACATGGCCCCGTCGGATGAAGTCAGCGCCATCCGTACATAGATCTTTTTGACTGTGCGGCCATTGATCCACCGTTCAGGCAGCGACACATTGTAGTCCCTTCCCGCGTTCTCCGTGTTAACCAAAGGTTTGACGGACAGGTACGAGGTAATGTTCTTTTCCAGCTGGTCTTCCGCTTTATGAAGAAAGAAACCCAGGCGGGATTTGCTGTTAAAGATGTATTCCGGTAAACCATTCCACTGAGCCTTCAGCCGGGTAAGACTGTTGACATAGGCCCGTATTTCGGCCTCGGTACCCTCCATGAAAGCCGCATCGAAGTCGTAGACACCATCCTTATCAATGCTCATCAAGGGAGCGGCTGCGAAATAGTTCGAGTTAAAGCTGGTCGGTTTATTGCTGGTAAAATTCTCCAGGTTAAACCCACCCACCGCAAACCGCGCATTATTACTAATGATGGCAATGTAGCGATCCAGCGTCCGGTGTTTCATCAGGATTACCGGTTCGGAGCCAAGTATAGGCGGGGCCGCGATGCCCCCCATGGCTTCGTTGTAGGAATACTCGATGAGTGGGGCGTTGGTAAAGGGCTGACCGGCAATGTAAAAAACCCGCTTGTAGTCAGTAGTCGTATACCAGCAGGGGGCCTCTTGCTGGCGGGGAGTAGGATATTTTGTTGAATAGGAATCATTCCGGTCCATCTCCCAGCGGGCATGACGACGAACGACTTTCGAGTTACTTGGATCGAAATCAATCCAGCCCTTCATTTTCATCCGCCCGAAAATACCCGCCATGTCCCACTGGGCGGGCGTTGTTTCGTAGAACAACCTCGAACCACTGTTATGCAGGACAAGTGTATTACCGTACGTAGGATTCATCCCCGTACTACCTCCTTGCACGGGATTGTAACCAATACTGCCGGCACCAGCGGGATGAAATTGTCCCGTTGATTGCCCTGCTTCGGTATAGTGCCCCTCACTATTTGGCCCCACATCGCCCCGTGGGTAGCCGTACATGGCATCCATGAGCTGGCGCCCCGCGTCGTCTTTTTGATTATCGGGCCAGATGGGGGAATTGACGGCACTAAACAGACCACCATCGAACGACATGTAATCGATGACACTACCGAGCTTCGTGTTGACCGCAACCCGGGTATTGCCATTGATGATAAAGGCCCGAGGGAATTGGAGCGTGGCTGATGGCCGGTTTAGCTCGGGTAGATTAACATACGTACTGTTATCGGCATACAACCCGCCATAGCCCGTTGTGGGTACATTGGGAGTACCGGTTGTAATACTCGCCAATCCCTGAGCAATCCGTTTGGCAATCTCCAAATGTCCCGCATCATTCCAGTGAGCAGCTACACCCGAATGGGCATTCGGATTTGGTGGATCAAATTCCGTGGCCCGGTAGGCAGGGTAATCAACCCGGTCCGAGAAACTAATAAAGGTATAACCCCGCGAGGTCGCATACTCCTGAGCAGCGGCCGTTGACGTGGAATGGCCCGACCAGAAAGCCCCCCGAATCAGAATCCGACAATCACTGGTTTTAGGTATACGGCTGATTACCTGGTCGAGTCCAGCAAAGTATTTTGCCTTGTCGAAGCTGGCTTCATAGATATTTTCCCCAATACTGATAACAATAGCCCCGAATGCCGGAGGGTTGTTACTAAACTGGTAATTGAGGTCCCCGGTGATTCGACTATTGTAGTCGTAATTACCATCCAGATAGGAATAGGTCTGTCCCTCGAAAGGAGCCCCGTGGGAACTACCGTAGACTTGTGCCGAGGGGTTAACCGTCCGAAGCATAGCCTGCAACCGGTGGACATAGTCCATCTCCAGGCTGCTGGCCGACATCCCGTTGCTACGCGGCCAGCCCGTAAACGAACCCGCATAGGTAAACGAGTTACCAAAAACGTAAACGTAGTTGATACTGGGCAATCCCGAAATAATGGTCGTATTATCGGGCGGGGTGACTGTGGCTGAACCAGGCCGGCTGATTCGGATACTTTCGGACGCTAAGTAGGCCGTGGGGGTGATAGTAACGGTATTACTATTCTGAACAAAGCCTGCCACTACTGCCGTCAGGGACTTTATCTGCCCCCCTGTTCCGGCAAAGGAAAGGGCTTGAGGGGTGCCCCCGTTTACCGATACATTGGCCGTACCGGGTGTTGACGTACTCTGGTAGTTGAGCACCAGCGTATAACTCCCGGGACCAGGTACGTTGGGAATAGTATACGTTAAAGCTCCATCTTTGATTTTCCCCGATGGTGCATCTGGTTTATCCCAAATTGAACCAGGGCCTTCAGCTAAATAACTCGGAAAGGTCTGATCATAGGCCAGTACCGTTTCACTACCACATCCGGTTACTGACTGCCCAATGGTGATTGTCTTTGCCGGACAGTTGGCTTTGGTGGCTGTGGCGGTATAAAAATAGGTACCGTTGGTGGAGAGCTTGGCGGAAACCGTCTCGCCCGTAGATGATAAAAGACCGGCCCCCGTCCAGCTATAGCTAACCCCGTCACAGTTAGAACCTGCACAGGCAACCGAAAGGGAAAAGTTTGTATTACAGCCAACGCCAACTGGTAGAACCGTTGCCGTCAGCGTACCCATACAACTAGGTGTGGGGGTGACAGCATCCTTAATTACCCGTTCGGGCATGGCTTCACTGTTGGACGCCGTATATCGGTAATCGCCTGCCCAGGTAAACGTTTCCCCGTAAATATTGGTGAACCGCACCCGCATGTGCTGGGGCAGTAGTTGCACCCCCGCTGGCACATCATCGGGTTTGTAGGTATCAATGAAAGGTGCCCGCCCTTTGAGGGTAAAGAAGGTTGATTTACTCTTCCAGGTACCCGTATCCCACCAGACGTTGACAGTGACCTCATCTTCAGGATCCAATATTGGCCAGGCTGCCACCAGCTGGACATAGTTACCCGTTTCCGAGATACGTCCCCGGATAATAGGCTCGTTCCATTTATCAGGAGTAGCACTAATGGCCCGGATTGGCCGGATCCAGTAGTGATTACCCCAGGGCAGGTGATCAAATTCAGATGCCCGGTGGAGTGCTTTGGTAACCACTTCCCACTGGCCCAGACTGCTGGTATAACCCATCGAGCCACCCCGCTGGCCGGGAAAGTCAACCCTGTTTTCGTGACTGAGTGGTCCCCGTTGTAAATACTCCGAGTGCCACATCAAATCAGCATCGTGGAGCAGATACCGGAACAGCATACCGGCTTCCAGCCCTTCGGGATTCAGAGGCCGGCTATCTCCCTGTCCGGGTGCATTGGCTTCCTCGGTATGAACCCGGTACCAGTCTCCTGTCTTGATGTTGGCAAATTCAGCCCGGCGATCATTCTTTCGGAGCGGGTACTGTCCGCCGTTTAACCACCAGCGGTGGGCATCATCAAACTGAACGTCCTCATAGAGCCAGGAGGTCCACCAATCGTATTCATTCTCGTTGTAAAAGTTGGGATCCTTGCCGTATACGGTAAAGGTTTTGCCGTAAAGGGTTACCTGGCTATTATCCTCCCGAAGGATACGGCGCCCATTGACGAGCTTGTAGGACCCATCTCCATTTTTCTGGTAGATGGTTCCCTGGCCAATGGTGTTTTTCCAGTAGTGGTCCCCCGAAGCGATACCACCCCCATTTGCTCGTAGGGCCTGGGCAATCGGAGAGTTCACATCGACGGCCGCAATCTCGGAAAAACCCTTCCAGTACATGTTGTTGAGAAACTCCCGGTTTTCGTACCAGAGTTTACCACCAATGACCCGTCCCTGGTCGGCATGCCCCTTGTAGCTCATGGTGTTCGGGGCAACCTTCTGGCCGTAGGTAAACACCTTCGAGCCTTCACAAACTTCCAGAGCACCCAGGTAGAGATTACCCAGAAAGGTTCGCATGACTGTCTCGCCCCCCGCATCCCAGTAGTGAGCCGACTCCTCATCGATGGATATATATTTTGGGATCTTACCCCCACATATATCGTTTTTTAAAACGCCCCCAATCCAGCGGCCCATCAGCTTGGCGGCTTCCGTATTGGCCGTTGGAATCAGGCTATTGATGTATTTGCCGATTTCAGTTTTACGGGCATCGGAGCTGGGTAGGCTGTTATAGGCGTTCTTAAAGGCATCCGGCATATTTGCCGGGCTTCCTGGCATATAGAAGACAGCAAACATCTTCTGCCCATCCAGACCCAGATCACGAGCATCTTCCGAATTGCCCGTTGTTTGGTAGAAGAACTGGGGAGCCATCTGGCTATAGCCGTGGCGAAGAGCGTCATCATCCCACTCTCCCGGAGCTCCGGGAGACTTGCGGAAGCGGGGTCCCCAGTAGAGTACATCATGCGTAGGCAGGGCAAAGCGGGGAAAGATCCGCCAGTTGACGACGGCTTTGGCGGCCTGCTGGGGCAATGGGTAGTCATTACCCTTGGGTCGCAGGTAATTCCGCATTATCTGGGCCGGCGAGAGCTGGCTAACCAGCAACAGCAGGGCTAAGAGAATCCGTTTGTTCATAGAAAGGTGGGGACCCGAAGGTCCCCAGTCTAAAGCGAAAGGTTAGATGTCGGTATTCTGGGTACCGTCCAGGATAGGGGCTTGCTGGAGGGTGAAAGGGGTACTTTCGTAGTCGTTCCGGTTTTCACCACCCGACCAAATCTCATTGTAGGGCTGGTGGCCTCCCGGATCCGGGTTGGTTGGGGTATCGCCCAGCGTCGTGACGCAGAACACCCCACCGTAGGCCGACACCCCAACATTGTTTTTGGCCCGAACACGGTAGCAGTATTGCGTACCGGCCGTTAGTCCCGTATCGGTATAGTTGGTGGTATTGGCCGGAAGAGGGGCCAGGAGAGTAAAACCACTCACTGCACTGAGGGACCGTTCCAGCTCGTAGCCCGTTTCGTTGGTGGCACTGTCAAACCAGCTGATACTAATGACACTGCTGGAGAGGGCCAGTGCCGACAGCAGTGATGGGGCGGCCGGTAACGTAGGCTGCACAGGAGCCGGCTCAAAATACACGGCACCTAATGAGTCGGTACCGGAAACAAAACCAAATGGGGGCTCTAGTCCAGTCGGTTTAGCGAGTCCTCCTAACCCCGTCGTTCCACCGGCCAGGCAGTTATCGGCAATGGTCTTGGACATGGTCACATCCGATCGGGTACGTACGTTATTGCCAACGGGGTAATACCGACCCAGTGCCAGATCCGCTGCCGACTGTAATACCAGCACCCAGCCACTGCTGAATTCTTTGGTCCGGATGGCAATACTCTGGCCATTGACCAGCCGAACACCCACCTGTTGATCTTCTTCCATCATACAGGGTACTACCGGAGGGGTAACGACGGTAAAGGTCGCCGTCTTGGTATCGGTCAGTCCTAACTCGTCGGTTGTCGTCAGGGCAACGGGGTAAATACCCACTTGGGTAGGTGTGCCCGATGCAACGCGACCCGCACCGGAAATACCGGGAGGCAAACCATCCCACTGGTAGGAAAGGCTATGGCCGTCACTATCCGTTGATTCGGGAGCCGTATAACTAAAGGCTACACCCCGCGTCAGGGTTTTATTGTCGATAGGAGCTCCGACGGGTGGATGGTTGACTGGATCCGTCGTCGATAGAATCCGGGTTTCAGCATGGAGCACCTTCCCACAGTTATTCAGGGTGAGGATCACTAGCTGGCGAATGACGCCATTTTCCTCCTGGAGGCTGGTGGCAATGTAACCACAGGCTATGGGCGGATATACCCCGTTTTTGATATAGAGTACACTACTATTTTGTACGGGAATTGGCGTACTGACGGGTACCTGTTCTTCGACAAGCTGGTAACCGCTCATCACTACACTTCGGAAGGACGGCTGTTGCAGCCAGTTAATCAGGCTGGCCTCGGAGCGAAATGGTTCCGCTGGCAGGTTTCCTTTTTTCCGAAGCACCGCCGTCATCAGGGGCCAATTCTGAATCTGAGTGGGCGTATAGGTGGCTCCCTGGCAAGCCTGATTACAGGGAAAATCATCCAGCACGTGGGTAAAGACAACCTCAGATGATTTACAGGGTGGATCCGTGATGGTCTCCAGGTAGACACTATAGCTACCGGCTGGAATAGGAATACCCAGGGAGAAGAGCACCGTGCCGTCGGTTTCCGCCCGGGCGCTGCCACTTTGAATGGTTACCCCCGTACTGGAAAGAATATAGCACCGATACGGACCGGGGTTGGCACCTGTTCCCAGTGTGATGCGGTAGGTGCTACCGGCCTGTCCGGGTGGGGTGTCGATCCGATCGATCTGCTTGATGGGCAACCGGCAGGGTGTGGCATTGAGAACGACGATGGGAAACCGGGTTTCAATTTCCCCACAGGGGTTTTTAATTTTTACCGTCAGCGAAGCATTACCCGGTTGAAACCAGCGTACCGATACGGTAGGGGCATTGGCCCGGCCTTCAATACTTCCCCCGTAGCAGGTCCACTCATAAGTAAACTCGGGGGTACCATCGCTGGCAACAGTATAAGCCAGCAGCCGGTCTGGCTGGGGCGTTTTCTCTCCCGTCAACAGCGCCGTGGTGACGGGCCGACAGGCTGTACCGACCGTAATATGAGCCGTGTAGGATTCCGAACGGCCGCTGCTCTCGGTGACGGTAATTACGTAAGCATGGGGCTTACCATCCGAGAGGGCATCGAACTGGATCGTCAGCTGGTCGTCATTAGCCGCGTACTGACGAAACCGTTCGGTGTCGGGGTCCCCTTCCATCCGGACCGAAATCTGATTCGGTACCAGGTTGGTGAGTTTGATGTAGGTTTCCGTCATTAACAGTAGACCTCAAGCGTGGATACATCCGGCTCCGCGACAGGTTTGGTAATCTTGTCGATGTAGGCCGGGTTTTTTGAAATCAGATCGACCAGGGCCGCTACGTCCAGACAGGCCATGATCTCCCCGTTGTCAATCGTGAGTTTGATGAGCTTGTCGGGACAATCCTTGACCTTTAAGGGAGCCTGCTTGATCAGACAGAGCTCGGTATCGACGGCCTGGGCAAAGTCAGCCCAGCTGCTGATTTTATAGGATTTGGTCAAGCAGCACAGCTGACCCATCTGCATACTGCAGAGCCGATCATCGATCTTTTCCAGGATCCGCTCCAGACTAGTACCATTCTTAATCCCCAGGCATCGGAGCTTAGAGGGTATGTTGGTATTACAGTGGTAGGTAATCCGGCTACTGTCGAAGGGTCCTACGGCCCGGCAATCCGGCGCCGGAGGGGGCTGGGGAGTGGTGCAGGGAGATTGGTTATTCATTCGGTAGGTAGGTTAGCGTCGAGGCACTGTATGAGGGAGCCGACACCAGGTCCCGCAGCCGGCATACCTCCCCTACCAGACTACTCAGCACCCCCTTCAGTGTCGTGGTTCCGGGTCCGCAGGCTCCCGACAGACACCCGGCATCGACACTGGTAACTAGACTCATCAGGGCCTCAGCCGTGAGTTTCTTATTTTGATTGTCGATGGTTTGCTGGAGGGCCTGATTTTTGGTGACCAGGGCCGAGAGTATCTGAGACAGTGACGCCCCCGGAGCAAGGCCGAGTGAATCCAACAATTCTTTAGGGAAGCTCAGTTGCTGTTTGTGGTGGTCGATTTCGGCATCCAGCACTGGCAGGATGTCCCCCACCAGCAGGGAGCCACAACTGGGCACCGGCACGAGCTTGAGCGGGGTGCCGTCATAGGCAACACAGTGGGCCGCTGTCGGGGATGGACAGGGTGCCCGGCGGATTGGTGGCATGTTAGAGTTGATTATACAGCGTCTGGAGCGGCTCGATTTGGGTTAGCCCAAAGGCTCGTGGATCGGTAAGCCGGTCGGTTAACCGGTTGATGAGTGCCAACCGGCAGTTGGGTGTGGCCTGGTAGCCATAGGCCAGCTGGCCGTAGAGGACATTGCCCGCCCGCAGGGTGTTATTGCAGGGCAGGTTCTGCGGTGTAACAGGGATGGGCTTGAACAAGGGGCAGTAGCAGAAAGTCTTCGACCTGACGCAGGCGGCTGGCTCCTACCGTGTTTTCGTAGACACAGTCGACGCCGGATTTGACAAACCCCAGGTACTGGTTGATATGAGAGAGGGAGGTGTTGAGGGCGGCCAGGGTACCGGGCTGGTTTTCCTCACTCAGTTTAAGACAGTGAAGGATATGCAGACTACGAAGCCGGCCAGCAGCTGATCCCAGGCAGTCCTGAGCAAAAGGAGCCTGGGGGTTGGCATTGACAAGGGCGGACGGCTGGTAAAGTGTGGGCAGGGGATTACTCTTGCAGTTACACATGGCTGAATGTATCCAGGAGACGGCTGGCCCGGTCGTATTGGGCCGTAGCCAGCGTGAAGTGACCCGCTTCGGCATTAGCAGCGCCAGCCCGCAGCAACACATCGAGTTGAGCCAGTTGATGACCCAGCTCATCGAGTTGCCGATCATCCGTATCACAGCCTACTGCCAGGAGCCACTTGTCAATTCGGGCATTGAGCTGGGAGGTTTTAAGGTAGTTCAGACAAACGGAAACCCGGTCGTGGGGAGCTACTGCATACCGTATCTGGTAGATACCGTCCGGTAGTTCAACCCGGCCGCCCAATCCTAACTCCCAGCCGGTCAGGGTTGTCAGGCCCGCTACGTTCATGGCGATAGTAGAAGCCGTCACCCGTCCAGGCAGGATCACATTCAGTAGGGCCTGCTCGGGTTCGGTAAAGTAGGCCGATCGGTCGAGAATGACCAGTGTCCGGCTGTCAGCCTCCGCTACGGCAGAGATAGCCAGGCTATGGCGTTTGATGGCTTGCATAACAAAGAAAGGCCGGACGAGTCAACCCCGCCCGGCCTATTGAGATAGGGTTTCAGGAAAACGGATGCCTAGATATGCACCAGCGGTAGTTCCGGATTAGCCGAGGCAATTAGCCCGTTGATGGCTTCAGCAAAGGCCAGCCCTTTGCCCATGGGGTAGAAGAACCGATACATGATCTGGAAGGGACCGCCCCCGAAAATGTTCGGGGTTGCCAGACTAGGCTGCAGCGTCAGCTGGTACTCGTCATAGAACTGGGACGGATCGGTAACGAACTTGTTGCCGAATACTTCACGGATCCGGGGATCGAAGGCATACTCCTTGAGGAAGTAACTCAGACTATCAAGCTCGGCCTCCACAATATCGGAGCCTTTACCGATAGCCCGGTCCGCTGTCTGCAGCACCGTAAACGGAATGTCCCGGGGCTCGTCTGGAGACGACGTGTAGTCGTGACTATGCGTCGAGATTTCGATATAAACCGGTGAGTCATCGTCAATGCTACGGCCCGTATAGGGGAAGTTCTCCTGGGTCACCGTCTGTTTGAAGCGGGCACCCTCGAAGATCAACCCGTAATTGACTCCCGTCTCGTCACCCGGTACTGGCAGGACTGGCTCCCAGTCCATACCGTCGAAGCTGGCCGGGCGGCTAAACGTATAATCTTCCAGAGCACAACCATCGACAATCGAGTTGTCCGACAATACGGTCGTCTCGTAGACGTGGACACATTGACCGGTAGTTACCGAGGAAACCGTCAGCGTTGGGTAACGGGCCTGTAATTCGAGTAGTCGATCTGTTCCGCAAGCTGTATCCTGCAGAGTGATTCGGTATGCACGGCTGATTTTCTTACGGGTGCCGGCAGCGGCCCAGCTGTAGGTAGCACCGGCCGGTCCCCGGCAGATGTCCCGGCTGATACCCAGGTAAGCAATCGTAGTAGCCGACGCGCCACTGGTAAGTACCGTATCCGTGTTGGTGTCGTTATCAACATAAACCAGATACGTATCCCCCGAGGTCGAGGTACGTACTTTCTTACGGCTGATCTGACCTGTCAGGGCTGGTAATGAACCAGTAGCTGTGCCGGCAGGTACCGTAAATTCAAAGGCTTTGATGCCGTCGACAGCTGTCCAGCCCGCTGGACAAGAGGCACACTGATCCAGGATCTGGGGAGAACTGGCCGTTGTATCAGCCGGAGCCGCCCCTGTTTTAATTGTTTGGTAGGTTGTGTTGAGGCCGTCCCGCTTTACCCGCTTGATAACCAGGGCTGGATACATCCCCTGAATTGAACCCAGGGCATCTTCTGAACCGTCATCGACTACTGTCACCTGGTAAACGTTCAGGGTCGTGATGTCTCCAGCCGAAGGTGGCGTAGTGTACTTGGTGATTTTTTTACAACTGGCGAGTCGGCTGATAGGTACCGATCCAAACGTAGCCCGGTGATAGGCATCGTAGATGGCCTGCTGCAAACGGGCACCAGATTCCTTGCCACTTAGGTCATCGCAGGGACCAATGGTTTTAGCATCGATATACAACTCGACAACGTGCGGGATATTTTTGTTGGTCAACCGTTGAACAGGTGTACCTTTCAAATAGATATACACCTTCAGATTCTCACCCCGATTGGCCGTAATGGTTTTACTCAGATCGTTCGAACCGTCGTAGCCCAGGGCCACAATCGGCTCTTTGCTGGACGGCTTGGCTTTGATACCCCGCCAGGCGACGATCTCACTGGCCTTGAAGTCAATAGTCTGGTGAACCCAGTTGGGCAGCAAGGCCCGGTCAACCAGTGGATCGTAGGATTGATCCATACCCAGGGCAATGCGGAACTCAGCGCCTTTGGCATGTTTGGGGGTGGTGGTACCTTTGAAGGGCTGTCCCTTCCCGTTGCTTTGGAAAATACCGATTTGGTGAAGGCCCAAACTGGCTTTGTCCACCCCAGCAAACAGGGTTGGGTTGTTAGTTACCAGCGTAATCCGCTGGCCTTGGTTAAGTTTTCCCTGGTTCATATAAGGAATCGGTCAGCTGGACCGTACAGGTTATGGGAAAAGGGAGGGGGGTTGGTTAGAAGGTTTCGCGTTCCTCGGTAGCGATTCGGTCAGCGGCCAGCTGGAAGCCACCACTCGATTGCCAGATGCGGAACGCTTCTTTGGCCAGCCGGTCGAGAATCTGATCGCAAGCTACATCCTCCAGCTCTGGATTGATGGTAGATGCGGCAGAACCTGAATCGGTGATATAGCCGTTTAGATCGATATTGACCGGGTAGCGGTAATACGTGAGCTTAACCTGGTCGATCATAAAGTCGGGGGCCAGGTACAGATGCAGCCCATCGGCCTGCAGCGTATAGAGCGTTTCCCGCCAGTCCCAGCTGGGATTGTTTAACGGATCCCGAAGCAGCTCAGAGAGGTTAGCCATATCCGTCGGCCGGGCATCGAGTGACACTAACAGCTGGGGCTGCTCCCGGTAGAACGCCCGGGGCCGCACCTGTTTGAGTCTAGCCCAATGGAGTGGGCTGGTGTCTGCCACCACTTCCAGCTCCTGGGCCATTGTTTTTACCGGCAGGATCGTACTCACCAGCAGCCGGGAAAGATCATCCCGCTCATCGGAATCATCTTTTTTAGCCAACGACTGGTGGATCCACCGCCGTTGTTCCCGGTTCCAGAGGCTAACGAAGGCCGCTACCGGGAAGTCGAGGTTGACGCCCCGGTTGAGCTCGTTGAGCAGCAGCCGGGCGTCATAGTAGAGGTCTTCGGCTGTTTTCATCTACCAGTGTGGCAAGAATTCCTCCAGGATCTGAGCCAGCAGTTCCTGCTGACGGGTCAGACTCAGCTCACTAATTACATCGAGCTTGGTGCCTCCCAGTGGGGTCCCTTTATAGGTCCACTGACCAGCTTCCTTGCCAAACTTGTGACGACGCATGGCCGTGTCCACTACGTACTGAATCTGCAACGTGGTATTGTCTTTTTCGATCTCGTCCTTCAGATGGCTCCACTCTTCGATGGATTTGAGCTTGGAACGGTAGTTAATCAGCTGCATGTACAGCGACTCCCGGTCCATGTGCTGGTTAACTGGCAGCGCCAGCCCCGAACAGATGTAGAAGAGTTTCTCACGGCTGTTTTTGATCAGACTGATCTTACCGGCTACCTCATCCATCAGCTCCTGAATCTCTACCTTACGTGAGGTATGCTGTACGGAATTGTGGACATACAGGAACGTATTAAGGTATTCCGGCTCGGAGAGCTGTTCGTAGCTATCGGCCACAAAACGTCCCGCCAGGGCTACCGTATACTTCAGTTTATCCAGGGGCAAATCCAGATCCCAGGTCAGGTCGTGGCCACCCACTTCAACCAGATCAATCTCGAACTCCAGCCAGTAATCCGAATGAGGTCCCAGGTCAACACCGAGTTTGGCTTCGAGGTCCTTCTTAAGATCCTGAATCTCCTTGATTTTTTTGGCCCGGGTTTTGGGATCGGCAATCGATTGTACCGATGGAGCATTTTCATTGAGACCCGTAACGAAGGTACGTTGGTCGCGTTCCTTGCGGGCAAAAACAGACTGACGGGCGGAAGGGTGGACAGCCAGGTCCAAGCGGTCGAGGCCAAAGTACTTGGCGGCTTCAGTGGGCCGCTGACGGATGGTAACTTTCATGGAAAAGTGAAAACAGTGAAGGAAACAACCCGGACCGGAAGGTCCAGCCCGGGTTGCGGAGACGAAAGGAAGAGGGGGTTAATCGTAGTCGAGTGGGTCTTCGCGTTCGATCAGGATTACGCGACTTGGGTCTTTAAGCCATACTTCACCCGCCCAGAACAATTTGATTTTGAAGCCAAAGAAGTCACCCGAGCTGATGTGGGCGTTCTTACCGGCACCGGCATACTGCATGAGGAAATCCGGGCAGTAGTCACCGATCTGGAAGACCGTATGGGTGTCTGCGTAGTTCTTCGGCTTGAGCATAACGATGTTCTTGCCGTTGTTGAAACTATCTACCTGACCCTGTGGAATGGCATTGGAGAAGGTAGGATCGGTTAGATCCTTCACTAAAATAGAGTACGAGCTGTTCGGATAACGGCCGTAGAAGGTCGTCTCCGATTTGGTGCCCTCAAAGTCAAGCGCTGGGTTGTGCTCGATCATTACCTCACCGGCTTCGGGGAAGTTATAGGACACGAATCGGAACCCACCGTAACGCAGGTTCATCGAATCACCCGACAACAGACCCTTCAGGGCTGGGTGGTCAGCTAGTACTGTGAATGGGTTGTCCTTACGGTACTCCTGGGCAAAGGCTTTCTGAATTTCGATGAGAGCCCCCATGCCCATCTCGAATTTCACCCGGCGCATGTGCATCGGCAGATCCGAACGCCCGTAGAACATGGTACCCACCACGTCTTTCAGGATGTTGAGCAGCTGGCGGGTATCCGAATACTGTCGGTACATCCCCGTTTTCAGCTGTGGATAGAGACCCATACCCACGCGGGCCATCGTACCCCGGCCGTCGTAGATCACCCCACCGGTATTCCACATGCAGTGCATTTCCTGCATACGGGCCTGTTCGCGGTAGAGCATCTCGATGATGGTTGGCATCCAGCGGCCAGACCCTTTAACCTGCTTGGAGCGGTCGTAGCGGTCCTTGTTGTTTGGATCGTAGGGATCCCCCATCGTCTCAAACATGTAGACAATAGAAGCCAGGTGTGGGTTGCAGTACTGGTTCAACAGGCTCTTGTCCATTCCTTCCGGAATTTTCTTGAGCTCGATCATATCGGCATTACCCGTCATTACGTGCTCCAGGCCCTGCAGGGTCTCCCCCGTCTGGAACATGAGCGTCTCGTAACCGTCCGAGTCATTGCTGATGGCCGAATTCTCGGTTGACCATTCGGTTTTGATATGGCCGATTTTAAACCATTCCACGTCCGGCTGCAGGAACTTGCGAGGTACGTACGCCTTGGGATCGGTGGACTTCACCCGCAGACAGTACTTCCAGCCCGAACTATACGGCTCCACTTCCTCGTCGAAGACCACGTAACACTGGACACCGATTCGGCGGTTGTAGGTCAGAATGTCCCCTTTCTGGTAGCGGTTGGTGTCGAGTACCGTATAAAACTTCTCCCGGCCAATACCAACGCGGTCCTGGTCGCCGGCAATGTCTTCCAGTACTTTGGGCAGGCTGGTTTTGTAGGGAACCGTGTAGGTCAGCTGCTCCCCCATCGTGTTGGTATACTGAACGTTACCGCTCAGCTCCGTCATCGAGATGATAGGGGTATTGACAATCTGGTAGTGATTCCAGAGTTTAAGCAGACCCAAATACTGCTGTTGAGAACCAAGCATCTGGGTAACCGTATTGGCTTCCGTGTGTTTAGTGCCCAAATTCAGCTGGGTTCGGCCCATGGCTACGCCATGCTGCAGGCCGTTCACTGGTGATCCAGGTTGAATCATTAGGATTATTGGATAAGGGATTTGTAGGCAGTATTGATCGACTGCTGGTAGGTACTAGCCCCTCCAGCGGACCGGCCAGGGCCGGGTTGATCAATGGCTTGGGAAGCGGTTCGACTGGGGGTAAACTGAAGCCCCTGGAAGGTTTTGTCGACCGTCTGGTTGATTACGGGTTGCGTGAGGTTCTTGATAAAGTTGTCCTCGTCGAGGACGAATTCGGCAAACCGTAGGTACTTTTCCGGATCTTTTTTAAGTTGATAAATCCGGTAGTCAAGTTCGGTCAGGATCTGGCCGTTAGGGGCTTTGTAGCGGTCATCGTAGATGTCCTTGAGCCGCTGGTTCATGGTGTCGGCCGACACATTTTTATTTTGCAGGATTTTCTGAGCAGCCGACCGTTCACCGGCTTTGCGATTCAGCTCGGCCTGCTGAGCGGCTTTCTGACGATCCACCAGGGCTTTTTGGTCGGCCTGGATTTTGGCCCCCCACTGGCCTTCGACAAACGTAGCCTCCTCGTCGAGTTCGGTCTTGGATAGCTCCAGGCCCTTAATGTGCCGATCAATTCGGGCTGCCGGCCACTGCTGGGCTTCGGCATAGTACTTTCGGATGGCAGCGATCTTACCACTGTCCGATTTGAAATCAAGCTGAGCCACCGCTTCTTCGGCCTGTAGCAGATGGGCCATCTGGGCGGGGTCTCCCCCATTCTGGATGTAGTCCAGCACCCGTCCTACCCGTTCATTGCCGTTAACGGTTTTATCCCACTTGGACTGGTGGCGGTGTTGCTCCTGGAGCTGGGCCAGCTCGTGATACCCGGCCTCATCCAGATCCAGTTCATCGAAACCCTGTACAGGTTGCCAGACGCCGGCATCGATCAGCTTTTTGGCTGAGGCCTTGAACACCTGGCGGGTATAAGCATCGATTTCGGCCTGCTGATCGGCTGATAGGTTATTCCCGGCAGCTGGTGGGGCAGCAGGGGGTTCAACGACAGGGGGCGTGACAGGTGCCGGTGGGGTGGCTGGTGGCGTGTTTGGGTCAGCAGCGGGAGGTGTAGCAGCAGGTGTTGCCGGGGCCGGTGTTGGTAGTGGAACGGGAGCAAACAGATCCTCATCATCGAGGGCTGCATTGGCCGCTGAAACAGGTTGAGGGTTTAGGTTAAAGAGTTTGTTCAGATCAGGGGCTGCCCCACCGGACCCCGTAATGGGATCCGGCGTGGCCGCTGGTGTGGAAAGAGGCTCGGCAGGGACCGGCGGAGCAGCCGGCGGAGCTGGTGTGGGTGTAGGAGTAGGTTCAAACAGTTCGTCAATGAACTGGTCCTGGCGGGCCACTGTGAAGGGGAAGTCCATAGGATTGGGGCAAAAATATGGGGGTGAAAGGCCATTTGGGGAGTTGATCACCAAAAGCCGAATTGGTGGTATAGCCGAACCGACTAAAAATCCTTATTTGGATTTATCGCCCATAACACGGGCATTCTGATTTTTCTGGGCTTGAAGGCGGGCTTGCTGGGCGAGAGTCTCCCGTTTTAGGGTCCGGTCTTTCTCCCGATTCTGGTTATCCAGCAATAGCTTTAAGCGATTGTCGTCCTGTTTGCGGGACTCCAGGTCGAGTTTGGCCTGGTCGGTCTGGGACTTCTGGTTGAACTTGTCGTACTCCAGTGCATCGGGTGTCCCTGAGTTGTCGGTATCGCCCATGGTGGCATTGTTGCGCCCCCCGAACGTACGGATGTAGGCCTGCCGTTCTTCGGAAGCCCGGTCGAGCTGGTTTTCGTTGGACTCCCAGGTCTGCTGGTCTTTCTGGAGCTGAGCTTTCTGATCGATTTCGGCCTGCTTCTGCTCGAAGGCAGCCTGCTGGTTTTGTCGGTCTTCGTCTTCCCCCTGACGGAGTAGTTCCAGGATTCGTTCGACGGAGTTGGTCGATACCATCTCCACCCGGTCCGAAATCCGGGTTAGCATGGTATTATTTTCGATACCCAGCTGGCGGATCGTCTCCAGAATACGGCGTTCCTCCTGGGCATCGGTAACGTACACCGATAGCTGGGCCAGCAACAGATCCATCCGGTTGAGCCGCAAAAAGGCATTGGAAAAGTCACTGTTGGTAGCAGCGGCAACGATGTCTTCATTACGACATTCGACGTACTGGGCAAAGTCGAGGTCTTTCTTGAGCACCCGTTGTTTGTACTGGTAGAATCGGGTGAAGATGCTGGATGTCTGAACGTAGGAATTCTGGGTAGCCGTCTGAACGCCGGTAGCGGTCTCGTGAGCTTTGATGTCGGCCATCCGCTGGGGAGCCATACCCAGCTGTTCGAGCCCCATCTGTTTCATGTTCCGGGCCAGCTCGTAGCGGGCCAACATGCGACTGGTGGCTTCCAGGTTGATAACAGCCGGCAGCTGGCCTCCCCCGTTGGCTCCCTGGAGCTGGTGAGGCCGGGTATCGACGGGAGCCACCCGGATGGACCGGATGGATTCCATCCATTTTTCCCAGCCATCTTCCCCACCCCAGTCCTTGATGTTAGGAATGGCATTGACATCCAGCATCATAAAGGGCAGCACCTCTTCCTCGGCAATTAGCACGGCCTGGTTCATAAACAGGTTGTGACTAATCTGGAAGGGCTTGATGCGGTCGACTACCGACTGGGACTTGGCATTGCGGTTATTAAAGACCTCACCGACTACTGGCAGTTCACATTCGTAGAGAAAGCCGTCTGGTTTACCCTGAAACTCCAGGGGTTTGATATTCAGATACAGGGGTTTCTGGGTTGTAGCGGTTCCGAGTGGAGTGATCTTGATACCACCCCAGACCTCATTGATCCAGGTGTACTCGATGGTCGGACGACCGTCCCAGTCACTAGCCGGTTCTTCCCCGTAGAGGTTACCCGATACTTCCCGAATATCGGCAGGCAGCACCACCGATTCATCGACAATGACCTTTTCAAAGAGGCTCGTCTGGGGATTGATCCAGCTGAGCTTACCCAGCTTTTTCTGGGATTTCCAGTAACCTTCCGTTACCTGGTAGAGGTTATTGATGTAGGCGCCGTAGTTGGAGATCTGATCGCTAACCTGGAAAAGCTCATCGTACCAACCAGGTCCGGTCGTCTGACTGACCTGGGGAAACATAGTCATCATCCAGGGATTGTTGGTCGGGATCCGGCTGGCATAGGGCAACCCGTCGGGCGACAGGTAGCTAATGTTATTACCGAACCAGTCTTTCGGTTTCCACCCACCCTGATACTGAGCCGGAAGCTGGCCGTGGAGCTCTTCCAGCTGCTTGCCACTCATCAGGTGGCCGTAGCGGTCGATGATGTCGGACAGTGAGAGGATAAAGGTGCGACCAACATAGTTGCCCTTTTCAATTTCCCGGACTTCGGGAGACTTATGAAAAAACGTGTGGACTGGGTTCCAGGTCTCCTGGGTGTAGCCCGTGCCGGTCAGATAGAAATGCCGGAAGCAACGGTCGGCAGCCATTTTATCCCGGAATTCGGTCTGGAATTTTTCGTCCGTACGGTAGCGTTTCCGGTTGGCCTTCATGCGGGTGTTGGCCCACTTGGCGGCTACATGCTGCCATTTGGTATCCATGTACCGCTGAATCTCGGGAGGTGTCATGGCCTGACGAGCCTCCTGAAGCTGCTGGTCATAGGCCTGGGCTTCCTCGGCTGAGCTGAAGTCAGACCGGTTGGGATCGAGTCCCATCTGGGCCAGCTGCCGGTCGATGTTTCGATTGACCTGCTCATGGACATAATCCTTCAGCATACGGGCCTTCTCGGCTTCTCGCTGGGAGTTGATCCAGTCTCCTTCGGCTATGGCCCGAAATGTGTCGGGGTGGCTTTCCAACTCACCGCTCAGGGTGTTGATGATCTGGCCGGTAAAATCGAAATGTTGCAGCCGGCTGGGAAGCTCGAATTTTTTCTGAACGGCTGCCAGCAGGGATACGTATTCGTTCTGGTCAACGTCTTCGTAATGGTAGCGGATAAATTCACCGTTCCCAATCCGGTAGTTTTCCCGTAGCTGCAGGTTGTCCCAGTACTGAGCCCGTCCGACGGCTTCCAGTGCATCCAGGTTGTGGTGCTTCCAGTCCTCATTTTTCTCCGAAGCCGGTAGCATTTGTGGCGGAAAATTCCCCACCAAAGTGGGAATGCCAGACGGAATAAATGGGTGTTGAAGCAAGGTTTTAGGCGGGATAGAAAAATGATCAGGCAAGTTTACCGCCATTGACCCGGCTTAAAAACAAAGTACCCGTTGGACGGTAGTAGATCTACCATCTAACGGGTACTTGACTGTTTTCAGAAATTTATCCGGTTATTCCAGAATTTGCCAGTCCTCAGCCAGCATGTCGGTTTGAGAAGCCAGCCAACCGATGACGGTGGCACCCGTGGCCGAGTACATATTTAGGTGAGGTAAGCGCGTGGCACTGCCGTCGGCCCCTCGGTTGTAGAGGCTTGTAGATACCCCTTCAATTTTGTCTTCGAGTTGGTGGAGGAATTCGCCATTCTGGGCATCCCAGACGGAGGATCCTTTTTCCAGGAAAACAAACATACGTTTCCCATTCCAACCCGCCCGGGCAATGCGGGCACCTTGTTTTGCGGCCTCCAGGGCCTTTCCAAAATTCATAGGATCTCCTCTAGGATTGAATCGATTTGAGCGTCGAGTTTATAGGCGACGGTCGTGCCGGGCGTAATGGCCCGTTTGGCCAGGATTAATAAACGGAGCTTGAGATAAGCCTTGTACTTTTTCAGAAAAGTAGTAACCATGACAGGGTTTCGATGTAAAAGGTCAACAAGTGGATGTAGGCTTGGAGCGCCACCGGGTGGCGGTATATCCAGCTACGAAGCCGGCTGATCATACGATAGGGGCTGGAATGAGTTTCTTCAACTGGCCCCACCCCCATTTACAGAACCTGTAGAGTAAGGGGGAAAGCCGTTGGCGGTGACACATGGGCATGTTATCCGAAGAGATCGTCGTCCCCTACTGCTGACTGGACAGTGGGATCGACTGGTGGACCGGCTTGTGGACTCAGTTGCTGGCCCTCAGCTGCGGTAGTCTGGCTATCGGCTGGGGTAGCTGGAGCTGCCGAAGCGTTTGTCTTTTTAGCCGACTTACTGGCTGATTTAGTAGAAGGCTTGGGGGCAACTGTGACGGGTACCAAAAAATCATCCGGTTTGGTATCGGCTGGTAATTCCGTCTGGGGTTGACTGTCGGGCAAAGACACTGCAGCCGGGTCAGCTGGAGGGACCAGTGTACTAACAGGCTCCGGGGCTGGGGTCCCCTGTTTGAATAGATCCAACACAGTATCAATGGCGGGGCGCTCCGTCTCTACCGGTATGGGTATATACGTCGATGCTGTATGGCCTGTTTCCTGTATACCTGCCTCGGGTAAAGTGCCGGTTGGGGCGGGCACGTACTGATCGTGAAATTCATCGGCCGTCTTAACCAGGTAGAATCCATCGGGATCCAGGATGACAAAGTCACCCAGCCGTAAAGCCGTTAACCCGGCTGGTGTTTTAACGACGGGTCCCAGTTCGGCATAAAACGGTACGTATTCATGACGGTAGGCAATCCGAAATACATTGCCGGTTTTGCGGTCGATGTGACCCCATTGAAGAAATTCAGGTAAGGTGTCCTCTCCCTGGTACTGGTAGGCATCTACGTACCGGGGTTTTTGAAGATAACTGAGCATAAGGGTTACTACATTACAGAATGATCAATCGGAAACACACCGGCCGATGACAGGTATGAATAATCAAATAGGGAATCGAAGCGGCCTGAATCCTTTCTGCCTGCGTAAAGCATACTCATGTAACTGTGTTTAGGCTTTTCAAGTAACAGGGTTCGGGTAGGATCTCTTAAACCAGGGTGGGTCCAGGCATTACATTGCTGTTTTAAAAACCAGTCACAAAATGATTCCGGTGGTTGTTTCTGGTAGTCCCTGGATTTTTCCAGTTTTTGGAGTAATCCTCTGGCTACTGCTGTTTCGTCCGGTTTAGTAGGAGCCGGACTGGGGGTCCAACCCCCGTCTAAAAAGGGCGTATTTTAATCGTTATCTGACTGAGTCGATCTTCAAACACCTCCGGGATGGCACGGGCTATTTTAGTTTTGGCTCCATCTTCACTAATCGACAGGATTTCTGTGATGGGTACAACCACTTCTGGTTTAACGCCGGCTTTGCGTTCATCGGCAGTTGGGTAAAAGATGGCTACACCCTGGAATAATTGTTCGTTGTTCACGGTAAAAAATTGGTTTTAAGGTTACTACAACGTGTTTATTTAGATAGGATAGAGAAGTCGAACAGCTCATCGAACGCCTTCGAATACTGATTCCAGTCCTCGGGGCTCATTTTCATACCCAGGGGTTTGACCTCATTAGGCAGGGCATCCCGCTCGGGGTTAAAGTTTTCGGTTAGTTTTCGACGGAACCAGTTGATGGTCAGCGTGTCGGAATAAGACTTCCACTTTTGAAGAGTGGTTAATCGGTTGACAACAAACAGTTCCTGGTTAAATCGGAGGATACCTTTATTGTGGTTTTCCGGTGAAATCTGGTTGATCCGGGCTGGAATGGCCTGTAGCTCGGAATCAAAGTACTCCATCTGGTTGACGTAGTTGATTAACTCTTCAACCGAGCTGAAGTAAACCGGAATGTGACTCTCGTCGATGAGGGCTTCATTCAGGCTCTCTTCCGTAATCTGGTCAACCAGAGCATTGAGTTCGGGGGTGTCTAAATCGGCTTGTGAAAAATTGGTACGGGCATCCATGCTATAGGTGGGATGAAAAAGAGTAAGAAGTATGTAAGGATCCTACCGGCGTCTGAAGCCGAAGGGAGACTTCCGAGAGGAGCTGGTTTTCCCGGATCCTGCTTGTCCGAGGCTCTTCTGGGGATCGAGGCCCATCCAGGCATTGGAAGGCGTTCGCTTTTGTTCCGTCACCGGTTTAGGTTCCGGTTTGAGGATGGCCATCGGGAAATACTTGTTGAGGTATTTCATGTAAGCCAGGGCGTGACCGTTACCAACGGCCCGGTCGTAGTTGCCCTTAATATTGGAGGGGTCGATGGCCAGGTACTCATCGATCAGTACCGGGTCCAGCCAGCGGGTATAACCGTAAATGATATTCTCACTGGTAACGTTACCCGAGGCATCCGTGATCTTATCGACCCGGAGTACCTCCCCGGCATATTCCACTGAAGCCCCCAGCCAGTAGGCAATGTTTCTTTCCGTAGGGGCTAATCCGTACGAAGAAGCCGCTTTCGATTTGGGATTAATAGTTTGCTGGAGGCTCCAGGTTTCCACCAGGAATTTCTCAGCTTCCTGCCGCTCGTCGAAAAAGTTGAGGACCATGTCATTACTGACCTCGTGGAGCATCTTCCCTCCATACAGAATTAGAATCTTCCGGATGGTGTGGAAAAAAATATTAGTGGACCCTCCCGGACGAGCAACGTAACTAAGTACCATCGTATCCTGGAAGGGATCACTAATATCCTCATACCGACGGCGGTAGAGATAAAAGGCACCTAGTGAGGGAGACGTACTGGTCGAAGCGGTGTTGTACGGGTCAAGCCCTCCCGCATGCAGATAATAGGCATCCTTATGGCGAGGCTCCTCATACATGATGATTGCCGCATCCAGTTTATCCGATTTCTGGGTAGGATAGTTAGCAATAGGTACCTTGTTGGATAACTTCCATCCCACATCACCTGCCTTTTCGTCTCCAATGTAAAACAGATCGACGGCCCGTCCCTGGGGGTTTTCACGTAGCCAGTCCCGGTGTTTAGTCATTCCTTCTTTATACTCTTCGAAGGGATTGGCCGAACTGGTGAGAAACATCTGGTCGATGGTCCGGGGTGCAAACATCTGGGCATTGTTACTGGATTTTTTGTCATCCGATTTCTCAGCTTTGGCAAACTCTTCATCCAGTACCCGGTTTGCTTTTTCAAAATCGGTTTCCTCCATGGGGAAGTTGCCCAGCTCACCCCCCGGGTTATAATCCAGTAACCCCTTTTTGACCAGGTATTCCCCTAGTGTGGTAATTTGTTTAAGATCCTGTCGATACCAGCCCCCCACAAAAAGCCCAGTCTTCTTACCATCATTGGTATACGTCCGTATATTGTTGGCTTCGGGATTAAGGTAAAAGGATTTTGCATCCTGAGACTTTTCAACGTTACCACCGGTGAAGGCCATAAACGGAGCACTACGTAACCCATACTTTCCTTTCAGAGCCGGTATGATGGCATCGTGTGCCGAAATAAAAGGGGCCTTGGCAATTTCATCAAAAAAATACCAGGTCGTTGATTTACCTGCCCCAACTTGGTCATTATTTCCCTCTTCGGTCAGGTAGAGGAATATACGACTCCAGATCTGTTCGGTATTGTCCTTTTGCTTGAGGCCGAATTTCACTTCGGTCTTTGCCCAGGTCTTATCAATGGAGGGCATGTAAAAGATGTCCTCGAATACCCGACCATCTGAATCCGGGGTCAGGCTGTAATTCATGCCTACGTTGAGCTTTTTGGTAAAAGTCTCTTTGTCGGCTTTGATCGAAAACAGTCCTACTATCTCCGAGTTCCGAATCAGCTTGAGCTGCCGGCAGCACATGGATACCATGTTGTCTGTTTTGCCGATTTGCCGGGCACCTCCAACACAAAATATCTCTTTGGCTAATCGGGCCAGGTCATATTCAGTGTGTATGATCCAGTCGTTGTCCCGCAAATTGGGACGCATAGCTAGTCGGGGTCGTCGCTCGTCATCGGTATCGACCATGAGCAAGTGGTGACACAAATGGTAATAGAGGGAACCAACCAGTGGCACCCCATTAATATTTACCCCAATGAGGCATTTTTCGGTTTCAGCCTCTTCGAAAGCCTGCCGGTCAGGATGCCCATCCGGAGGAATATCCCCCGGTTTCATGTTTATATAAAGCTCGGGGGAATGAATATTAAATATGTCACTTTCCATTAGGCCGAAGAGGAATCTGAATTAAGCAGCAACCGTTCGACACGGGATGGGAGTTGTCCTTGCCCTCCACGAATTTCAACCACATCAGCAGCACCTTTCCGCATTTCTTCCAATTGGGGAAGCAGCTTGGTCAATTGCTCCATAGCTTTGATGTTGGCAGCAAATTGAGCCTCAATTGTGGCAATGATCGTTGGAATAGATCCCCCATTCGCTGTGGTTTTATAGGCCATTCGATCCTCCAGTTCGTGGACAGGTCTAGCTTCCAGAAATTGGATGTATTCATCCACTTTCTTTTCCAGGTATTCCAGCTCGGGCAGTGTGTAGGTGTGTTTTGCCTTAGCCATAACCGAGGAGCCTAGTAGTTAGTCGTCTCCGGGAAGAGATCGGAATAGGTCTTTTCCATCGAAGGGCGGGGCACTTGTGGTGATTCGCCTGGCAATCCGAATAGCTGGACCAGAATATGATCAGCCGCTTGCCGGCGGGTTTTATCCTGCCCTTTTCGAAAGGCGGTCCCACACATGACCCGTTTAAGGCCCATTGTTGTCTGGGGCAGTCGAGAGGTGTAAATCATTAGACCGAATTCATCCATCCAGGCATCTTTATCCTCCAGATAGGTAAATCCAAAGGCCTGGAGGAGCTCCGTGGTTAAGGGAACATCGTGTAGGTTTTCCATCTGAAAACTGTCGGGGTGAAGGGTGTATCATCCGGCAAAAGCCTCCCATTTAAGGGGCTGACTGTTACCGGGGTTATTTTGGTTGTAGTAGCTCAGTCCGCACATGTTGTCGGTACGGAACGAGAGGACTTTGTAATCAATGTCACAGGAACAGATGCTGCAATGCAGATCCTGATCGGATCGATTGGTGAAATAATGCCCCCCAAACAAAGCATCAAATTCAGGTGATGTCTTGGCATTTAGGGAGTTAAACGGGCATCCCTGACATAAGGCCATTCGCCGGTCGGCTTCGGCCGCTTTTTGGGGATCCAGTTCACCGGCCGTCTGGAGAGCTTTGTTCCAGCGGGCCTCTAGTACGTTGTCAATGTTTTTGGCTCCCTGAGCATAGTAGTGAGCCATTTCGGCAAAATAAGACCGGGGTTTTGTCGGGTCCATTATGAAAGAGAGAAGAATGGTCGGGTCCCCTGCTGCCGCAGTCGGACCCGGAATGGAGGTGGCTTGAAGGAAGGAACGGCAGACGGGAGGAAAGGCCTTACTACGGTTGGAAGCACATTATCCGGTTTACAGGCATTTTACCGGCTCTTTCAGGATTTGGCAGTTCAAAGATAGTTTATTTATTTTTACCCGTATAGCGGTAGCCCAAAATATTTTTTAATCGCCACAGTTTGGTGACATTTTCCCGGCACTCCTGCTGGACGGCCTGGACATTATAGGCGGGCTGACCGGGTTGCTTCAACCGTCGGTGCCGGATAAGATACCCACCTAGTTGTTTGAACAGCAGGGAGGGGTTGGTATAGAAGGTCCCCAGGTAGCGGATATAGTAACCTACGTGATAGGGATTGGCCAGCTGAGCTCGTACGTGTCGCCAGTACTCATCATTGATCCGGGCAATAGTCGATTCCGATATTTTCAGATCCATCGACACCTTCCGGTTGATCTGGTTAATGTCCTTCATTCCAGCCGAATTTGATTACGTAGGCCATCTTATCGCCCTCCTGTACGGCCTGTACCAGGACGGGGTCTACGACATAGGTTCGGAACTTTGTATTCTTCAGACTAATCACTCCCTGCTTGCGAAGGTTACCTCGGATCTTGGCCAGGGTATGCCGGGCCATCTCTTCGCTCAGGTTGGGTAGTACATCACTGACCAGTAGAGTATCGGTTTCTCCACTCACCCCATGTAGGGCATAATAAGCTAGAACGGTTAGTTCCCGGTAGTTATATTTCCAGTGACGGAGTAGGTAGTAAATTTCCAGAAACTGGCGGATGGCATCAATGCGGGTTGGGTGCTGACTCGGGGCTATGATTGTAGCCATGTTTTTGTCTGTAGTCGCTAATTAACTTGGTTACTTCTTTCCGCAGGTACGGAGTGTGGTAGGGAATTCGGGTACCGTCGTCGAGACAGTGAGTGAAACGGGTGGACCGGATTGTATAGCCGCACCGTTCCAGCATTCGGCCGTAAATGGAGATCTGTAGGGCATAATGCCAGTAGTTGGTATCGTGCAGGTGGGCCACAGGAGCCTGCATCTTATCGTACCGATTGGTCTTTTTTATTTCCTTATTAGTCTTCCAATCGTCGAGGTCTACGTACCGGATAGCGGGTCCATCCGTTGTATCCCACACATAAATACCATCCTGTTTTACCAGGTTAAGTGTGGAGGGTTTGACGAGTTCCGTCGAAATCCAGCATCGGTCAATCTGACCAGCTGTCTGCTCAAGGTGATCAAAAACCAGCAGCTCAGGCCAGTAGCCGTCCGGTAGTTTGGCCAGATCGTACGTGTAGCGGTCCTTAGGTTGGGTAATGCCCTGTAGTTCATTATTACCTAGAATACTGTAGCCCAGCTGGTAGGCTTCATATTCCCGGGCATTATGAAACAGGGTACCTTTGGTACAGGCCTGGTCTTTGGTTTCCTGCCATTCCTGGAGAATGACAACCTGTGTATGGAGGATCTTGTTGAAGAATGCCGGGTAAGCGGCCAGTAGAAACTGCCGGAGCCTGGTTTCGGTTTTATCGGCCTGCATGATGATCCGGCTGGCCTGGCTCCACGTAGCCGACTTTTTGGATTCCTGGACTACCCGCTGGGCCGCTTTATAGAGGGACCAGTACTGTTCGAGAAAAGGCTGTTTGTAGTGACCAATGAGCTGAGTAGCGGAGGTATATCGAATGTTATTCTCATTGGTATAGATGTGCTTTTCCGCGTCGAAGCGGACGGCTTGAACCATGAACCAGAGGAGGCTGAACCGGGGGCGGACGACTGTCCGGCTGAGGTGAAAGAAAGACTTTCCCGGCTTGTGGGCTGAAAGCCAGTTTATACCAGCTTTCTATGATTCTCCAAAGGTATAACAGTTTTTCGGTATTATACCCATTTTCCGGTAGAATATTTTTTGAGTACTCTGAAAAAAGGGTATAAATCTACCTATATTAAACCAGGTTTCTCTATTGCAAATCTGGTAAATTCTGGTTAGACTTGGTTGGTTTTCAACCTGATACTCAATGGAAATAAATCAAGTACCTGTACTCCCGGATCGGTTAAATGAGATTACCAAAAACTTGGACCGGTTTCGGGCTTACAACCTGTATTGTTTGGTAGGCGTTTGCGTGTGTGCTGTATCCACTCTGTCCGGCAAACTTACCCATACTGCCTTACTGGAATACACTGGAATAATCCTTGGGGCTGTCTCTGCATTCGGAGCCGCTTTTTTCAGTAATAAAACAAATGGCATTACTCGGGCCCTAGTAATTGAGGCAAACCAACAGATTACTTCTGTTCAAGATCAATTACGTTTTGTGGAGGCTAGTCAGAACGAGTCAAATAACTGGTTAAGTGGAAGTGAAAGTTACGGGGTTATTCTTTTTTCTATTGCTCCAACTGAAACAGATAATGAGTTTGTGGTCAGCTTTAGGGATAACGATCCTATAATTTGGGTACCTCTCTCTCGTATTCGGTTAAAATTATTTTTTTTCCAATGTGGGATTTATCCTTTGTATAATGTATCAATTTATCGTAAAGAAGATAATTGGCCAAGTACTCAGATTACACCAAATTACATTATTACTGAGACCAATAAATTTGTACCTACATATTTGGGTGAATTAGTGATGGACATTACTGAACCTATTAAATTAGACTTCCATATTTTTTCCAGGAATAAATCCTGGGAGCAGTCTATTGAAATAGATTTAAAACAGTTTTCTGAAAATGGAGGATTAAATAAATCAGTATTGTTAAAAGAAATGGAGCACCCCCAACGGGTTGTTTTACAGGATTTACAATTACTTCCCCGTAGCCCTTCTGAGTTCTATAGCAAACTCTTTATTGAGGACCTGTTTAATTTATTTGCTATAGATTCCAGGAAGAAGCTGTATGATTTAATCAGATCCATTCAGCCTCTTTAACCGGTTTATTTCCTTCATATCCCCGTTCCAGTACATCCTTTAATCGGGCGGTTCGGCTGCTGGTTGACCCCCGAAAGGTAAATCGAGGATTGACAATATAGGTCCCTTTGGCACTGGACAGCAAGGCCTTATGACTCTTTAGCTCGTAGATCACATTGGATACCGTTTTGGGACTGATTCCAAAATGATCGGCAATTTCCTCCCGTAATCCCTTATTGATAGCAAAGGTACGGCCGTCCCCATTCTGGCGGGCCAGGTATCCATATACCATTATCTCCGGACAGGGATTTAATTTATTAAGCATCTCCCAGAAATCATCGTATACCATGTTGTAGGGTTCTTTGGCATTGACCAGGTATTGGTGTTTGGTTACTGACCGGTTAACTACCTTTCCATCGTGGTCCACGGTCATAGACTCTTCGACTAATCCTGTCTTTAAATATGGTTTATCCATTATACCCGTTTTAACCAGCTGGAAACAAATATACCGATTCATTTTATTTTACCCAACTCAATGCCCTATTCTGGGGCATGAATCACCCCTGAACTGGGGCATATATATGCCCTATTCTGGGGCATTGATAATCTCGTAATTATCTGGTTTACTGATCATTAACCCCTCCTCTCTTCTTCTTTCTTTCTATGGGATTTCTGGAAGAGATACCATGTACCGGAATCTGTCCAAATTTTTCAATGGGTCAAAAGGCTGATCGTCAGTGGGATGAAAGGCCGGATTAGGGTATGAGCGATTGGGATGAATGTGGTTGTCAAAATTGGTCCTATGGGTTTATGAGACCAACCCTGGGCTGTTCTCTTGCCCCCCTTACCATCGTCGTTGTACCCCCACCCCCCGGGGTCGGCAATCTGGATTTGGACCGGTTGCTGGCTATTTGGGTAAATGGGAAATCGATACGGGCAGTGTCCACCGGATGACCGGACACATCAACCACAATCGCCTGGCCTCCGTGAAGGGCCGAAGAAACCATGCGTACCAACATCGCAACCCCAATGTTCAATGCTGATGCCGATTTACTTGGAGGTGGTGCAGCCACCCAAACCATGACACCACCGGCAAGCTCGGTCAATGTCAACCCACCGGTTAACCCCGGCAAGCTCAAGCTGCCCGAAACCAAGACCATCCAGGGATACCTGTTGAATGCCGAGATCATTGACGCCAAGAACAACACGGAGATTGTCCTGCTGACCGTGCAGGATGCACACAACAAGGTCCACACCATCAGCTCATCACCGGGCTACTGGACCCGTGTGGGTAAAGCCTTCAAGGAGGATGACGTGGTAGAGGTCAGCTACGAAAAACGTATTGCCCACGTAACCGGATACCACAAGGGCGGAGACGAGAACACACCCCTGACGGCCCACGAATCAGACGGTTCAAACCTGGCCTCGATCAAACGGTTCAGCAAATCGGCCTTCGAACGGATGCTTCTGGCCCAGGACGAAGACCGGCTGGTTGGCCGGGTGGAAGCTACCGAAGATTCCAAAGCCCTGGCCGTGGCAACCCTGCTCGGTGGTCTATATGGCCGTCGGTAGTCCGAGCTAAATCAATAAGGGTGGAGGGAGGTTGGGGTACCCCCAAACCCCTTTCTACCCCAACTCGGTCCATCCAACACTTTATCTATCGAAAACCTTTTCGGGATTTAGTGTTGGATGGCTCGGAGAAAGGGATGGAAGAAGGGGCCTGTGCTTCCCACCGTCATCCCTAGAATCGCACCAATGGACCAAAATGGACCAACACCTAATCCGATTTATAGCCAAGCCATGTTAAAACGTTTACAGAAAATTCCCGAGTCAACCTGGTTAATAATCGGCATGATTGCCTATGACCTGGTCATGTTCAGCGTTGTCACCCATTATTACTTCAGTTGATATGGATAAGCTCACAGCCAAACAGATTATGGCCTTACCGCGTCGGGTTACCTACCAGACAGCGACGGGTCACTGGGCAGGTTACTCGGATGGTACAATCCACAAAGGATCGTATCTCCGGGTATATCCAGCTAGATCGTACGTGAACCCATCCAATGGGGAATACCGAGTGTACAGTTTCCGGTCGGCTAAGCCGATAAACGTACCATTAACCAGAGTTTTCACCTTCTAACCAACCAAGCCCTATGGCACCTCAAAACACATTCCGTACAGCTCAGACACCTCGTCCAGCTATTGTTGGTTCAGTAAACCCGTTAACACAAGTCCGGGTTAAAGTAGCCCTTATGGTCACCGGTATATGCCTATGTCTTGGTGTATTCATCTGGGCCTTGGCTACACCGAAGCCTACCAACTTTGCCAAGGTGGAATTCCCCGATAAGACCGTGGACATTGTACGACTGGGTGATGCTCACCTGTACGAGGATGGCGAAATGATCATGCTGGATGATTATGATCAACCAGTCAAATTCCTGAAAGCAGTTGAGTCTCAGGATTCTGAAAAGGTTAACGTCAGCTTCAGGCAATAACCAGAACAGGAAGCCCTACTCGGGCTTTTTGTTTTGCTCGGGGCCGTCCGGTCAGGCTTCGCGTTCGGTAGTTGAAGCCCTTGGCCCTGTTAAATCTCCCTATATGCCTACCGAATATCCGGTAGTATGTTGTAGCTTTGTAAAATCTTTATAACTGGATAAAATCCCAATAACTGGATTTACCGGTTTTAATATCCGAATACTCCTGAATTTGAAACTGTATACACTACCCTTAAATGAAACTTGTAGATAACCTAGGCCAAACCTGGGAAGTACTCCAGTTTGATAAATTGACCAAGAAAGCCATTATCCGGCACGGTCCCACCGAATTGAATGTGATCCTGATCTATTTCAATGACAAGTACTTTATCAGCTGGACCGGGGAAGGTATTGAAACGATTGCCTGTAAACCTAAACGAGCACCTATCGTCATTCAATCGGAAACCCAGTATGAAGAGCTGCTAGTACGTACTCAGTCCCTAATTCATAAAGAAGACCGGACAGAGGTGGAAGAAACGGAACTGGATGATTTGTCCATTGCCCTAGAAGAATATGAGAAACTACATTATCCGGTTGTATGAAAATCATTAAGGTTACTGATGGAAGATCTATTGCAACAGATTAATAACCTGTCCAACCAATTAACTGATTGTTATAATGAACGGTCTATCTTACAGACCAAGATTGATCAGTTACAATCGGAAAGATCCGTACTAACCAGTAAAGCCATGGAAACCTTCTGGAACATTATTCAGGAGGGTGATCAATTTACCTGCGGCAACCAGGTATTTGAAATTAGTTCGATTTACCGAAATCGGGATCCAGCCTGCCTATACGTGTACGAGCTGGTAGATGGTAAACGAGAGAATGGCCAAACCATCTATAAATGGTGGTTGAATCCTGTTAGTGGGCTATTGATTCAAACTGGTTGGAAACATGTACCTAAACAAACCACAAATGACATTAAGGGAAATTCTGGTTGAACTCCGTCATATTAATGCACTGGATTACAGTGAATACCAGACAAACTATACGATCTACACGAAAAAGACATGGAAGGGAAATTTAAGATATTCCGGCATAAAACGGATGATATATTCCTTATGGCATAACGGAATGAATGAACTTGGACAACCACATCCCTATAAAATAGGTGGAGAAGCCATTCAGGCTTTTAACCATTTATGTAGTCGGGTTGTGGATACCCCAATGCCCAGTTTATGGATAGGAAATACCAATTATAATGGATAAGCGGCCATATTTCCACGAGCTGCCACAAGAAACCATAAATGATCTGATTGCCCGGAAAACTACCTGGCAACAGATCATGGATAATTACCAACAACCCACCTGGTGTGGATACCATGAAGCCTTAAATGGTTCTATGGGTTGTTGGACACTCACTGACCTCACACTTACCAGTCACCGGACACAGCTCAGTTCCTCCTTCTGTGCCGACTGTGAAGAGTGTATCCAAAACAAAGTCAATCATGCTGAATCCAACCCAGGAATACATTGATGACCTGGAAGATGGAGATATTGTCTGGATTGTGTGGAAATCGGACCTCCGACGTTCGTACCAAATAAAAAAGGAACCCAACAACCAAACGTTTGGTGTACCAACCGAAGAATATCGGTATACGGATCCTGATAGACGAGACCGTGAGATTGAAGCCAGTAAAATTTGGCTAAGCCCCACTAACATGATCGAGTGTACACCAATAGCAGATACCTGGTATGATTAAAAACAAGTATGAATCCTTTGTAGAAGGCATATTCTACCTGTCCGAACTGGGCGTAAACATCGACCATAAGGTATTGATGGAATTAGCCCATACCCACGACATACTTCGAGTATTCAACTTCGGTTTACGGGACAAGAAAACACAGGTATTGGACCACTGGGTTGATGCCAACCTCAGTCCCATGTCACATATTAAACGAGGGGATACGGTCAAAGCATTTGCCTGTTTCTATGCAGAAGCTATCGGTAAATATGTGCTGGTTGATAAACCGGACTGGAGTGGTTATGTGGTAAAACAGGAAGCTAAGTCTATCTGGATCTCACCCGATATAAAACGGATACCACATACTATTTGTGATATGGATTCTCACTTCTTCTTATTCGAGAAGATACCGGATGTTGTCAACCCATTTACTATAAACGACAGTAAATAATTATGGATACTCATTTTAATGTATCTACCAAATGAAACAGAAAACCATACCAGAGCCAGCACTGGAGCTTCGTAGTAAAGACCCAGGCCAGTTCGGGCAATTGTATGGTCAGATTGGATCCTTACCAGTGAACTGTCCCACAAGCAGCACAGGTCTTATTGGACAATGAGCCAGTAGTGAACGCGTGGTACTTATTAGCCAGATCAGGCTGGACTATCTTTAGGCCATCATCCATTGATATTACAACTCCATTCATAATTGTCTGACCGATGGGGTTGTGGTTTGGGTCTTTAGACACCAAGTTCCTTCGGTTTTGATCATCATACTCGACAATTGCATTTTTGTAACCATCCTCAACTTGATGCACGTAACTGGAGGCTAATCGATCAGTAAATACAGATACTGGAGTGGGACTGTTGACTTGGTTTGGAAGCTGAGTGTGTTTCTTATACTTTCTCCGTTGGTTTTTGTGGCCTAACGGGTTGTTAGATGGCATTGTGATACTTCCACTCGGATCACATGGTTGGCAATAATAAGTGTATTGGGTTAACATATTTAAGTTGTTTTACAAGTATACATATACACAACACAAATGAACATATATTCGTTCTTAAAATCGGGTACCATACGGGCCAGACTATTTCGGTTAAGAACCTGGTGGAGAGCCAATTATCTTAACTATCGGTTGTGGCGGGTAACCTACCCAGACGGTAACAGAACCACGCTATTACATTACCGGGAAGCCGAAGGATGTCAGGGTGTATTTGGTGGGAAAATCTGGATTGATTATACTGCCGATTACTGAGCAGATTCAATAAATTTGCCAGCTTCAACCCCTAATTAAATAAGCTATACCATGGATGCAACGCATGCCTTTGTCCAGGATCTTCAGCAACTAGTCAGTACTAATCCGAATATATCCGTAACGGATGTTAATCGGCTGGCTGCTGTACACAGCCTATCCGATCCCCTAGGACTCAGTGATTTATCGGCCCCGTTGGCATCCAAAATCGAGGATTTTCAGCTGTTGACAGTCAATGACTTAAAGGAAAAGGATAAAGTAAAGGCTTACATTGCTGATTATAATAAACTCCTGAAAAAGTGGTTGTTGCGTCGACATCGAGATGGTGACGGTAAGGTAATCGAAAAAGGAAACGGCCACGTAGTGATTCGGGTAGGTGAAAGCCCAGCGAGGTTTTACAACTATGAACCAGACAGTACATTGGTGGCCCTGTTCCAAAAAGGTTAAGTAGCCCGTATTACATCCTCTATCCGGGTGGTATATCGCTTGGTGAGTAACTGCCGTTTAGGTTTCCAGTTCTGTTTGAATCCCTGAATGGCAAGTCTGACCTTATCCCGCCCATATTTACCATTGAGTTGATCCATCACATTACTAAGCTGTTTCATTCGCGGATCCGGTTGTTCGGTATACAGGGCCATCTGGTGGAAATCATCCGGGACAAACCCGGACAATAGTACACCCACCTTTTTAAAATGGTAGCCGTCCTGATAGATAGACTGTAACACCGAATCGGCATACTGAATCAGCTCGGAGGTAGCACTACTGGCATGGGGTAAAGAGACTGTCCTGGTCTGGAAATACTGAGGTACTTTTGGATTGAACCGGTTGGTATGTAGAAACACGGTAATCAAATTGGCGGCTGAGTACTGCCTACGTAGTTTCTCGGCACAGCGGGCTACATGAGTTGCCAGGGCCTCCTGGATCGTTGGTAGATCGGGAATAGCTTCCCCAAAACTGGGCGCCGAGCCAATTGACTTCTTGGGAGATGGTGAGAGATCCAGATCCCGACGGAAATTACCCCGGAGTTCATCGACCAGCCTCAACCCATCGATGGTCATGTGTTTCTGGATCCATACATCATGGACCTGAGTCAGTTCTAGTGCCGTCTTGATGTTGTTCCGTTTGAGAAGCTGGTTAAACTGGTAACCAATGCCCCAGACATCCTCACAAGGAAAATCAGCTAAGGCAGCCTGAATCTGTGCCAGCTCGGACAGGTACAAAACACCATCCATACTGGGTGTCTGCTTGGCAATCCGATTGGCTACTTTAGCCAATGTTTTATTGGGACCCACACCGATCGATATAGGAATACCAGTCCAGGCCTTCAGTGTTCGTTGAAGGGAATGACACCGGGATACAACGTCATCAAAACCAGTTAAATCCAGGAAAGCCTCATCGATGGAATAAACCTCCATAACCGGAACAAACCGATTCAATAACCGCATAATCCGGGCCGACATGTCCCCATACAACTCATAATTACTGCTCAAAACGTGCACCCCTTTGGACTTAACCAGCTCTTTATAGTGATGGATGGGCTCCCCCATTTTGATCTTCAGAGCCTTACTTTCATTCGAGCGGGCCACGATACAGCCATCGTTATTGGAGAGCACAACCACGGGTTTCCCTTCCAAAGCCGGGTTAAATACCCGTTCACAGCTTGCGTAGAAATTGTTACAGTCAGCGATTCCAATCACCATATATCGGGTATTTTGGAGGTTCGAAGAAGAAAAATGTAACCTTGCCAAACAGCCAGTAATCCTCTCCCTCATGGACAATGATGGGTGCGTAATTGGGATTAGCCGGATGGAGAATCAGTAAGGATTCACTTACAATTTGTACCCGTTTAACAGTAAAACCACCATTAACCCAGGCAACAATCATATCCCCATTTTCCGGTATGAGCCCTTTATCCACAATCAACCATCCACCCGGAACGATGTGTTCCTCAATCATGGAGTCGGACTCTACGTAAACAAAATAGGTTAAGTCCTTGTCCCTAATAACAAGCTCATTAAGGTCAATTACCTGTTCGATGTAAGAATCGGCCGGATTGGGGAAGCCAGCTGCCACATGCCCCATGAATAAGGGAATGGCAATCCTGGTGTCCGTATTCACCCGGTAGAATGAAGTGACTGGTATACAGTCCTTTATTGGTATTGAATGCCGCATCTCGGTTTCTTTTTGGGCTTAACATACGAAATATATGTCAACTACAATACAAACAAACCAAAAATATGTTTTAGTTTAAATATATTTTTGGCCCCAAACCGATTTTTAGTATGTTTCTACCCCTCAAAGGTGACCTTAAAACGTTTAGCTGCTGGGCCGTTTTGTTCTACGGTCCCGCTGGAAATGAAATCATTCTGTTACGGGATAAGCCAGACACAAGTAATAATATGTTCTTCTTTGTTCAGGAGAATAACTGTCTGGGCCGGCTGTCCATCCGGGGATTCAATGCCCTCTTTAAAGCTAATTTACCAACCGCTCCAGAATTAGTGAAGGACTCTACTTGGAAGATCGACATACTGTTCGGCCGAAACCGGAGTACACTTACCCAACCGGTTCAAATCGAGCTGGAATGGTTCTTTGATGAAGATGGTAACCTAGTTAACTTCTTACCCGATATAGGATGAACCAATCACTACAACCTAACCCATTTGCTAACGGTATACCCGAGCTGGTAGAAGAGCCAGTTACGCTAATTGATCCAGCTGGGTTCGAAGTAGGAGTCATTCAGAATAACCTCCAGTTTGCTTTTGTCCGGGCTGAGATCCGGTCCTATGGATTAAAAGGGTACTCCGTTGTATTTCGTGGAGACTCCTACCCTATTGAACAGAATGGACGTGGTCTGTTTCCTAACGAGATGTTCGGTCTTTGGGGATGCCTACTCGATACATTAATCAAACCAGCCGGACCTATGCCGGATTTAACACCTTACCTTAAACGATGAGCACTTTCAGTATACCACACCAACCAGACATATACCTGGATGGTATAAAACTGGATAACACCAAAGAATTCGAAATGATATTCATCAAACCGGAATACCCCTTTGGTGTAAATGCTGTTATCCACTATTCTGACCGGTTAAAAACCTTTCGGAATGGAGTCATAGATACCCTGCACAATTTGAGTGAGCTGCATTTCTGGTACAATTTCAGACCCGACCAGATAGAACGAATAGAAAATCAACAGATTACATACGGACCAGAAACTGCATTTGAATCAAATTTCCATTCTACAGGAACTATTATGTACAATGGCTACATCTCGAAGATCGAGATGACATCAGCCAGTGGTTATTACTCGGGCAAGTGTATGGTTCGTACAGTCATAAATCAAGGATACCATGGAGTTTCTGCTGGTTGAAAATCGATTTATACCAGGAATCAACCGACGAGTGGTGATCCAAGTTGGGAACCAGGTACGAACCCGACACCACTGGTTCCGTCTGGAGCATTTTCTGGAAGTAAACAAAATCATTCACCAAAGACCATTGGACCACTCTTATGACAACCGCACAACGTTATAAATTCTGGGGCAACGTGTTCCAGATTGGATTCCGCCTTGCCAAGCGAAACAAGTCCTTCCGGTGTATTTACGAACGAGATTCGGAAGAATACCGATGGTTTCGTGCGGGATACATTAGTTGTATCTGGATTCGAAGGCCCCTGACCAGTAGGTATATGGAGCAGTTACTACCGCTCATTTGATTCAACATACTTAAAAAGACAAACCCCCGCCCGGAGCATCCAGGTGGGGGTTTTTTATTGCCATTTCGGAAGGTCCGGAATGGAGTTCACCACAATAACGCACTGTTAGCATGAAACTCGTCACCGTTCCATGGGCTCGTATGGGAATAACCTATTACGGCTTGTCCATTTTGAGCTGTTTTAAGGTCTTTTGGCCACTTAACCAGTTTCACCTGATTTCTTCCTGTTCAGTCATCCTGGTAGGTGGCTACTGGCTGGTTTTTCTATACCGGCGAATCCGAATAAAACCAGCCTTTAAGTAAGGGGAGGACCGGGTATGTAACAATTATATACCTGATAAGACCCTGAAAAAACCTGTAGACCCGGCCCCCTTTTCCCGTCTCGACAGTAAAGTAACGGTTTTTTAGTGGATATAGGCTACTGGTAATACAAAAAATCCCCCTAAACTGATTAAACGGGCTTATTTCCAAATCCCTACCGTGTTTGTGGTAGTAAGCCGGTTTTTAGACGATGGGTAATCATTGAGGTCACCGCTATCCTACCTGTAAACGGACAGCAAACCCATAAAACCATTTCTGCCTTATGTGTACGATCAATGGAGTTATCGTGGTCCTAAGCACCGGAGAAGATGAATACCAAACCGATTGGACAACTATCAAATAACCTGTCTTTATCGACTTTTAAACTGGATTATCCAGTTTTAAGGTAATTTTTATGATTTTCCGGTTTGTTTATTGTTTTTAATCAAATTTTTAACTTGTTTCGGGTGTTCAAAACCAAACCGCTATAATCTAAAGTCAAATGAACACCACCGAGACGTTCAACCCATTAAATCCAATGTCTTTTTCAAACATTATCGCAAAGGCTTCTCAGACAGTTAAGAAGTATATCAAAGTTCGGTGGATCTCGGCCACCACGGTTTGGGTTCACAACCGCCGTATTGATTTAACCCGGTTAACCTACTGTCCAAACTGGACAACTCGGGATTCAGCCGGTGAAGCCTTCAACTTCGTGGCTGGGCTGCGGGAAGAACAGGCTGAAAAGGTTACCGTACTGGATTCCCGGATCAATGAGATCGACAACCAGATTGCCACACTCACCCTACTCCGGGAAGAGTCAGCCCGCCAACGGGTTCAGGCTAAAGCCAAGGAGGATACGTTGATCAACGTACTGGATAAGATCAAGGTGGTTATGGAAGAAGTTGAGCCAAAGACCTGGGTGGGCAATTCGGTGACCAATGAATACGTTGAGGTCCCCAATATCGACCTGGAGGATTATCTGGCGGATAATTCCAGCTTGTCAGTAGTGGACACAGTACTATTCCGAAATGTTAATAACGGGAAGACTAAATCATTCCCAGCGGCCCTAAAGGACCGGTTTGTGATAGAAAATCTGGATTGGCAGCTGGTCAAAACCATGGTGGTAGAAATGCCGAACCTGCCAATGAAGGCCGTACTGGCCGCCTAAAATCTCACGGGCATGTTACGCCCAAGAGGGTTATTTAGAGGAACTTAAGGAGGAAACCCGTACTGGCCATGATCTGGTACGGGTTTTTTGTAAACTATCCATATTGAAACGGCTATAGTCATGGAAACAACTGAACCAAATAAGGCCTATTTATTTTTAGATTTCGACGGCGTCTTGAATCACGAATTGTTCCATAATGAGTGGTACGAGAAACTAGCAAATTGGCCAATTGATCAACCAAAGCCGGTAAAACCAGAGTTCTGTCCCAGGGCTATTCAGAGTCTCAACGACTTATGTGAACAGTTCACACACTTATCTATTGTGATTAGTTCGGTTTGGCGGGCTCATGGGGCGGATAGATGTTTAGAAATTCTGACATCCTCAGGATTCAGTTACCCCGAACGGGTAATTGACCGTACACCCCTCAGCCGGCACCGAGTGCGAGGTGTTGAAGTGTTGGATTGGCTCAAGCAAAACACCGAATACGGAACCAAACCAGTGGACTACGTTATCCTGGATGATGATTCAGATTTCCTGATCTGGCAGTCCCATCGGTTTATTCATGTGGACCCCTATTCGGGTCTCAATCACAACCATGTATACAAAATAGGTCGAATACTAAACCGGTTGATTTAATGGAAAATCAAGTAAAGTTGAACTTTCCAGTTCTCACTCAGGACCTTCTGAATAGGATCCTGGCCGATAATGGGATGAACTCGGTTGTTGAGGATCATTTCCGGGAAGTTGTTCGGGATGAATCAGGCAAACAGATTTTGACTGGTCCTAAAGTGGATCAGGTTGAAGCCTGTTTAACTCAATTCTTCAACGAATGCCCGGACCTAAATACAAACGATGTACTGGAGGACATATCCACCGGGGAGGAATCGGAAATAGATGAGGCATACGGTCATATCAAGGCCTACAAACCTCTCAAAGAGGCCCTTGTTGCCTGGTTTGACGAACTAATATGAAATCTCCAATAAACCATTATTCACCAACTGTACGGAGCTGGCTCTACTGGAATCGGATTTCTAGGTTACTGGTCGAGATAGACGAACTAGACCGCCAGAAAGCTGAACTCCTTACGATTGGCCCTGCTGTCAAGCAGAACAATGCCCGCTGGGTTACGGCTCTTCAATTAGTATCCACTAACCTCGTGGATCTACCAGGAAATCATTCATTTCAACAGGCATGGAACGGAATAAGAGGCCACGTATCGATAGGCGAATACACTCCCTACAAGACCTATCAACAATCATTAGACCGGATCAACCGGTTGAAGTCGAAAAAGTCGTCCAAAATCGAGCGATACAGACGATTCCTCAAGTCAATCCAAAATCCGATCTCCGTAGTCCCAACGCCGACATCTGCCGGGTCGACCTCGGGCGAACGTACTGGAAACGGTGGTTAGAGTCGAAAGGATTTATCTACCTCTATACATTAACATCCACTCGATTCTGTGGCCGGCCCTACGACGTATATGAGGCACCGTCAGGAGTCCGGGTATTTGAAGTGATGACCAATTTGTACTGGGATCGAACCACTTTATGCGATGTTAAAGCTGCTTGATACACTGGAGGAATTTCTGATTCATTGTCAGGAGAATCAAATCAATCCTCGGTATGCCCTATACTGTTTGAATCAGGGTATAGAGGATCCAGAAAACATGAAACGGATAGACCAGAAACGTTATCTGGGTGGCCACATGCTGGGTTATATCCTGTGGAACTCAGCCCGCGTTTCAAACTGGCAGTGCACCTTCCCGGAAAAGGATCGGTATTTACATCAGGTAAATACTATGCCCGAACAATACAACAAATGGCTTTATGACTATGTGGGAAACAACAAACGAGAAACCATCTGAACGGATACAATTTGCCCTTGATGCCTTAATTAAGGCCGAACAACCGGGTAGTTGTGTCACCCCTCGTATGGGTACCTGGTTTTACACTCCAGATGATTCGAATCATTGCTTTGCCTGTCTAGGTGGAATGGCCGCCCTAGAAAAAACTGGTTTAACTGTTCAGGAACATGTTCGGTTTAGGGAACAGTTTTACAATGAGCTGCATGTATATGAAGATACTTTGGATGATGCCCGAGATGGAAACCTAGAGGAAATGTTCGCTAAAATGGGATTATCCCGAAAAATTGGGGTAAAATTCGACCGCGAATTGGTCCAATATTGGGAGGATCCAGAGCAATTTAAGACCGATCTTCGGACACTCATTTCAGATCTCCAGTCTGCTGGTTATTAATTATGTATAAACTAACACCGGCAGATTTCGAGTTACTTCACGAGCACGTAATAACGGTAACCCTGAACTGGATACTAATCCAGGATAAGGCCCTACCGTTTCCTACTGCCGATTACTTTAGCCATCTAATGGGGTCAAATTGGAGGAATCGAAACCTGGACATCATTGCCCGGGAGTTTTTCAAAAAATATATCCCTGGATTTGATCAATCAATCCTCATAAAGTCGTGATTGTAACCCATATTAAACGGGATGGGGCCTTCTTATGTAAGATGGATAAATCACCCCTTTTTAATCTTGTTGCTCGATTCCACCGGGCTATTACCTGGACAACCGCACTACACCGGTCCTCACTGAAGGATTGCTGTCCATCATGCGTAGGAATACTGACTGATCGGATGGAACGAGTAAAACAAAATCAATGAACATTCATCCAATTCCGGGCTGGAATACCATGCCCACCAGCCAGCAGGAAATGACCTTTGTGGAAGAGGTCAACAAAGCCTTGGCCCCTATGGAATGGGCCATGTCAACCTGGATGAAATCCGGGAATGAAAACCTGACCTACTGTGCCTACATGATTCTGCAGGCCCTGGAAGAGTCCGGTTACTGTCTAACCAAATTACCCCCATCCCATGAAACTGTTCCTATTACCACTCCTGCTGATTCTGTTCAGTCTGCCCACATTTGCCCAAACCAAAATTCAGTGGGGTAAACAATCGGATACGTTGTTTTTGCCTGGCCGAGGTGATTACCACACACCAGCTCCCCTAAACTGGCCAACTACCCCTCTGGGTATGGCGCCTGACACAGCCAGGGAACTCGGGGTTGATTACAACGAGCACGAGCCACTACTGATCTATTCCGACAAGGATGTTAGCTGGGATCCAAAACTATTCCAAAATGAGAAAAAGAGGCAGGCTACTATCAATTTAAAGGGCTCAATTATTACCCGAAGAGCTGCTGAACGGGCGAGCGAAGAGGCCGAACTACTATTTCGACTGGTAATGGACCAGTTAATGGACCGATTACCTGTACTTGAGCGGGATACACTGGAAACATTGGTCCAGGATCTGTATAACAAAACCAAACAACAGGCCTTACTGATCAAGATACAATACAATCTTATCCGGCTGTACGAATCCAAATGAAATGAAAGCACAATTCATCCAAGAGGTAACAGTAATGGACCCTGATTCAAATCTACCGGTCGAAATAACAATCTATAAAGAACAGGCCGGGGGTATGTTTGGGGTGGACAGCTCCTACCTAACTGATACTGATGACCCAGTTCATTCTCCGTTTGGTAATGGCATCCTGGACATGGACCGACTTGCTCAAAATAATGCTCGACTTCCAGGGAATGGAGGAAGAATCCAAATTGGGGACAATGGGTAAGAAAATACGCGAAGTTCCAGTGGAATCTGATCCATCCCGGGTTCCAGTGGATGGTATAGAGCTGGGAAATTTCCAGTTCACCCTCATGGAGGATGGATCCATAAAAGCTATCAAAACAAAAGGGCGTGAACCCGTATCGATTCGGCCCCATTCGGACAACTCCTTCACAATAAAATGAAAATATTCCCCGGACAGAAAGTTATTCAGTCACATCCAGACTTCCCCGAAACAGTGGTAGCCTGGGCTAATAAGTTTATCTACAACCTCCACGTTTGTGCTCAGGGGGATGGCTTCGGTCCTATTGTTGCCAGGAGTTATCTGGCATCCATGGACAAATTCCCTGATTCAGTCCTGCTGAAGGAAGCCCAAAAGGGCATGGTGACTAACCCGGAGGCCTACGTAGACCTGGTTGCTAAATCTGTACATGACAAATGAAAATCGAAAGAACATTTCGGGCTACCATCCATGTAGGATTGCAGGAGGGATACGATCAGTACAGGATCCATGATCTGGAAGAAGTGTACCAAATCTGCCAGGAATTTGTCAAAGAAACCCCCAGTTGTGTATCGGTAACACCTACCCAGTATGTTTATGTGGATGGGCAGGAACCAGGAGCCATTGTGGAATTCATTCAGTATCCTCGGTTCCCAACCGACGAGAATATGATACTCCACCGGGCACTAACGCTGGCCCATCTGTTAATGGAACGATTCAAACAACAAAAGGTCTGTGTCATCACACCCACATTTACCTATATGATCACCCCGGATTATGAGTTCTAACCCAGTAAAGTTCAAAATCGAAAAAACTGACAGGCCCTATGTTCTGAAGATTGACGGGGACTGGTGTAAGATTGTCGAGGAAAACGGTATCGTTCAGATTCAAAATGGGTCGGTAGGTTTGGGATTCTCAGCCCATCCCAATATCGACAAAACCGGATCAGTGGAGTGCATGAAAGCCCTGGGCCGGTGGGGTAAACATGATCGGATCAAGCTGGCTCATGGGTTTTACTTCAACAAAACCCGGGTTGTCATTACTCATAAGCTGGACTTGCTGGCTTATATGATCCAAACGGGACAGTTCGATCCGGTTGTATTTACAGCTGATTCCGAAGGTTGTGTTTCCATCCCCTATCCAGCGAAACTTCCCCGGTATATTTAGTATGATAAGTATAAGTATGTACCAGCAAACCAGGAGTGGGCACGAAGTTCAGATCAAAAGCCAAGAAACCTGGAGAAATGGGGACTATGTAGGCATGTACAGACTCAAAAAGCCACTTGATCCCAATCGATCCTGGGTAAGCACCCGCTGGACTAAAGACGGTATTTATCTGGGGAGTAACAATCCGGAACTGAATCTTAAGCTGCCGCTTCTACAGTAAAATTAAGGATGCTGTGTCTTAAATCTGTTTATATCAAATAGATAGACCATGCCAAATTATCAGAGTATTGAACACCGACTATCAATTGACTTCCCTGGATACCACCTGGCCCACTTGGATGATGATCAATTACCACCACAATCTCCTAATCCCTTAAATCCAGAGCAGCCTTTTACCCGGATTTTAGATATTGGAGAAGATGTGGTTCGAATCAAAGTCTATGAGGAAACCAATAAGGGGCAGATGGCCAAACAGGTTTCCTGGTGTGTGGTAACTGAATACCCACCTAAACCAACTATATAATGTTTGAATGTTTTTGTAAAGGCGAACTAACTTCGACATATGGAAGTTTGGCCCAATGATTAACTTGTAAACATTTATGCTCAAGTCTTCCCCTATATACGATCGATTATATCCTCAATTTGAAGCAGGCACCGGTGATTTAGAAGAATTACACGAATCTGCTCGTCTGGTTACAAACAAAGTTTTGGACACATTAGGGATTAAACCAGAAGAACGTCAAATGGAAGTGACGTTACCTAATCCCGGTGGGGAGAAACCTGTTGATCTTCTAATTACGGAAAACGGAATGGGAGTATGTTCCAGTACAACGGATCCAGAATTTTATGTTTGGTCAGAGATTGATCCATCATTAATTCTGGAACTAATTCGGGTATTGGAAACAGGGTATATAACTCACAATAACTAATATCAATGGATGTAATCTGTATCAATGGGAAGTTTGAACCAGAACAGGTTCGAATGTACCGTGAACATGGAGTAGTTACCCCTGAACAGGACAAGCTCTACACAATTCGGAAACACAAACGGCACAGCAATGGCCAGGTAGGCCTCTGGTTAGAGGAGCTCGTGAATCCACCGGTCCCACAAGGGGTCATGGGTATTGAGGCAATGATGGAGCCGAGTTGGAACATCAACCGGTTCGCTACGTTAGCCGGTCAACCGATTAAGGTTAAGGAACTCGAATTGGTTGATACACTGGAATAACTCACATGAAAAATCCCCGACTGGTTAATCCAGCCGGGGATTTGTTATTTAGCCGGCTTTCCGGACCTCGTTACTTTTTCGGAGTGTTTCCGTCTGACGTAATGTAACCTCCTCCTCGGGCTCGATCCTTCTCAGGTTGGTCCCTGGGATGATCAGGGCCTGGGAAGCGTTGTCGAGAGTTTGTTGTGGGAACTGCCGTAGGTATATCCGGGTCGTCTCTTCTGATTCATGGCCCAGTAATTCTGAAATAACCGTAGTAGAGGCCCCCGAGTTTTTCATAGCCATGGCAAAACTATGCCGGGCAACGTACAGAGTCAGATACTCCCCTATTTCGGCTTCCTTGGCCACCAGTCTGAGTCCTTGATTCCACTGCCGGCAAATCCGTTCAATCCTCCAATTAATCTGCTGCGGTAGTACATGAACCTGGGAATGGAGAATGGGCCACACGTATTTATTTCGGGGAGGTCGACGACCCTGATAAAACTCCCAGATCTTAATGGCTGGTTCCAGCATCTTGATGTCGAAGTAGTGGCCGGTTTTCTTCCGGGTATACCGGAGCCTCACTTCCCCGCTCTCTAGGTAATGCATATTCTCGGTTGTCAGGTTGGCTACGTCCACCAGGTTGATTCCCCGGCAGTAGTAACTGAACAGGAAAAACTGCTGGGCATGAAACCGGTCCGACATAGCCGGTAGTTCGATCCGGGCAATTTTCAAAACATCCTCCTGGGTGATTGATTTCTTGGGTGTCTCAATTTTCCTATATTTTGTCAGAGGGAATTCCTCGAACGGATTATAGGACTTTTTCACGACACCCTCCGTCCGGGCATAGCCCACCAGAACACGCAGAGTTCGAAAGTACAATGAAATACTGGTCTTCTTTAAACCCTTACCCTGCATGGCACTCTCCCACTTTAAGAGAAAGCTCGGACCCAGTTCGACAAACTCAAATTCCTTCTTACCCATCATCGACACCAGGTGATTCCTTGTGTCCTTAAACGTAGCGGCATACCCTACCCGACCGGCTTGTTTTAACCGATCAATCGTCTCGTCGAAAAACTCAATGACCCCCTTCTCGGATTTCGGCTTGTTAATCCCCGCCTGCAGGACCTCTTCCATCGAGAAGGTTTTGGTCTCCTCGACGGCATTGAGCATTTCCTTCCGGGCATTGGTCTCCTTCTCGTCGCACATCTTGAGCAACTGACCATACAACGGATGGGACTTCTTGGGACGGCTGGTTTTATCATCCCACTGGCTGTCGGCACACGAAAATCCCAGGCCGGCATACGACTGTTTTTTGCCTTTGGTGACCCGGAGCATAACCGGATGTTCCCCGTTCTTGAGTGTCTTGGAACGGAACAAAACAACTTTTACTGACCCTACCATAGCGTAGCTTGACTGGTTTTTACTACTTTTGGTTTATAAATGGTTTATACCAGCTACCCGGTAATCGGTAGAAACCGAACGCCAGGGTACATAAACCGGCTATAAGCTATTGATTTACAGGGCCAACGCGAAAGCATTCGTAGCTCAATTGGATAGAGCACCTGACTACGGATCAGGAGGTTTGGGGTTCGAATCCCTACGAGTGCACTAGAAAGAAAAAAAACCCTCAAAATATCTCATTTTGAGGGTTTTTTTTTCGGCAAAAACTAAAATGTGACTTATGATCACATACCTACCAACTCAGAATAACCACCCATAACCATGAACAAAGAACAGATTTTAGTAGCCCTTCAAAAAGAAGTCAAAGAATACAATAATATCGTAGCAACTGAAAAGGGAGATTGGATCGTTAAAGGCTTTATAGATATACACCAAAAAATATACACTATATCTGTTGATACTAAAGTCGTATCAAAAGTTTTAGAGCTTTTGTTAATTCCTGCGTTTGAAAACTTCGCACAAAAAAATAACTTATTACTCGAATTACCCCCACAACAAAATTTCTATCCAGATATAACTTTAATCTCAAAAGATTCAGGAGAGAAATTTGCGATAGATATAAAAAGTACTTTCAAAGATTCAGATAATCGAATTAAAAGTATGACGTTAGGGGCTTTCACTGGATATTTTCGAAATAGAGAAAGTACAAAAAATACTTTATATCCATATGGTTCTTATTCTGGCCACTTTGTTTTAGGTGTAATTTACTCTCAAAATAAAGTTAACCTTAATGAAAAAACAGTTTATAGTATAAACGAACTAGACAAGATAGAATCGGTAATCAGGGATTTCTACTTTTTCGTTCAACCTAAGTATAAAATAGCTTCAGCTAGCCCTGGAAGTGGCAATACAAAAAATATTGGGTCAACCAATAATATATCGGCGCTTATTAATGGCCAAGGTGTGTTTTCTGAATTAGGTGAAGACATATATAATGACTATTGGATGTATTATTTAACCAATGATATGGCTAAAGCGTTAGACATTCCAAGGCCATATATAAATCTTAAAACTTACCTTGCTTATAAGAAACGTGGGATTGATGTTTTATCTAAACACGAAGAAGAAATAAAGCAACTAAATGAAGAAGAGGAAGCTTCGGGCGAAATCGATAAAATAATTGAAGATGAAGATTAATAAAATAATTGTACCTCCAATAAAAAGCCAAGGTATCAAAACTAAGCTAGTCCCTTGGATAATGGATATTGTCAAAATTGCAAATCCTAAAGGAAAATGGATCGAACCCTTTTTCGGCACAGGTGTAGTTGGGTTTAATTCAGGATTTAAGGAAGCTATTTTGAATGATATTAACCCTCATATTATTCAATTTTATCGATTAGTTCAGTCAGGGGATATTACACCTCAGATAGTAAAAAAATTCCTGGAAGAAGAGGGCACTAAACTTTCTAAATCAGGGGACGAAGGCTATGAATATTTTAGATTTGTCCGTGATCGCTTTAATGAATCTTTTAACCCATTAGATTTATTATTCCTTTCTCGAACAGGATTTAATGGTATGATGCGTTTTAGCAAAAAAGGCAAGTGGAATATTCCTTTTTGTAAAAAGCCAAATCGTTTTGCTCAAGCTTATGTTACAAAAATCACCAATCAAGTATCAAATATAAGTAAAGTAATTTGTGACGATTGGATATTTATGAATAAAGGTTTTGAGGAAATAATACCGCTAGCTAAAGAAGGTGACATAATTTATTGCGATCCTCCTTACTACGGAAGGTATGTAGACTATTACAATGGTTGGGATGAAAAAGACGAAGAATTATTGTTTACATTATTGAAAGAAACTAAGGCAAAGTTTATACTATCGACTTGGCATCACAATGATTGGAGAGAGAATGATATGGTTAAAAAGTTTTGGTCTGAGTTCAACATAGTGACTAAAGATCATTTTTATCATTCTGGTGCTAGTATAGAAAATAGAAAAACTGTTGTAGAAGCTCTTGTGTGCAATTTCGACATTCAAAAAATAAGTACCCATAATCATTCATCTTCTAAGAAAAACTCAGCTCAGTTGCAGATTCCTTTATAATGTCTTAATAAACTATGGGAGCAATAAGGACTTCAATTAAATATTTTTATGATGTAACATCAGAACTTGTCGGCATTAAATCAGGTCTACTATTGAATCAATATCAAATAAATCAGCTATTAAAAGAAAATTTTACAGACGATTTTCTTGATATAGACGATATTAACACTGGCCTTAGAATAAGAGCAGAAGATTTTGAAGGAAAAATAAAATATATAAGAATAAGAATAGGAAACTTACCAAATAAACCAAGAACATTTAAATCATATCAATTATTAGGACAGTATGTCAACAGTCAAGAACGATTAATTGAAATATCAGGCCTTCAATCAGTCCTTTACAGTACTCTTGAAAAAGACCTCAATTTAGATTTAAAAGAAGTAAAACAATTCTTATATAAAGATATAATAGATAAGAATACTCCAGAAGAGATAGTTGATGCTTGCATTGAAATCACTTTTGAAAGAATCGACGAAAGCATAATTGTTCCTAGCTCAATTAGTTGGGATGGTATAACTTCTTTGTCAAATTTATTCAACATGGAAGTTAAGCCAGTCCGAGACGATGACTTCTTAGATCAAAAATTTTTAGATTACCTGGCTGTTAATGGGAAAGACATTGAAAATATACATTGGAGAAACTTCGAACGTTTTTGTGCACAATATTTTAAAAAAGAAGGATATGAAGTAGTCCTTGGACCAGGCACTAATGATGGCGGGGTAGATATAAGAGTTTTTGACTTAGAAGACAAAACAAAGCCTAGTTTATTAATACAATGTAAAAGATACAAAGACGAGAATAAAATATCAATTGAGACAGTTAAGGCATTTTACACAGATGTGCTTTTTGAAGGTGCAAAAAATGGCCTTATAGCGACAACTGGTTTTATTAGTAAAGGAGGGAAGAAAGTTTGTGATATAAGAGATTATAATATAACTTTTGCAGAAAAGAGTTCAATTGAGAATTGGGCGAAAAATATGTGGACATTCTCCCCATTAAAGTAAAAGCTATAGCCACTTTTCCAAAGTGGCTATAGCTTTTACTTTAAATTGTTTAAATTATACTACCAAACTTCTTTCTAAAAAAGGCGAGCATTCCACTTTCATTATAAGTCAAATCCGTCTTTTCTTGCTTCGCTAGGAGTTTCCGGTAATTAACCAATGATGCTTCTTCTTCATTGCCTTCTTCTGTCTCGTCTTGATCTGTGTCGGGCAAAGGCACCGGAACGGGAATAGCTTCGTTCTTCTTCGATTTTCTTTCGATAAAGGCCAGTAAGTCCACAAAGTGATTCTTCTTGGTAATCTCGATAATGCCTGTTCCTGGATTGCCGTTTACCTCGGTCACGTAGGTCTGGCCCATCTTCTCCCGAATCAAATCTACCCCGGCAAATTCTAAACCTACGGCTTTGGCTGCATTCACACACATCTCGATCTCGGTTTCACTTAGTTCAATAGCGCGACCATTCCCACCCTTTGATAAATTGGCCCTAAAATCGCCTTGGCTGGCCGTTCGTTCCATCGCTGATACCACTTGACCGCCTACCACGATAGCGCGTATATCGGTCGGATTTCCATTACTACTATTATGGGCTTTCACAAAGCGTTGGAGCTTAACGGGAATATTGGCCTTGTAAAAACTCTCTAACGTCGTATTAGCCGCTAAGGGTGTTTCCAGGATCGATACGCCAGTTCCTTGTGAACCCGTGAGCTGCTTCGCTACTACAGGCAAACCCCCGGCCTTGTCAATGGCAAAAGCCACGTGGTTAGACCGTACCGCAAACACCGTTAAGGGTGTGCGGATGCTACTGGCACTGAGTACCTGGCTCGTCCATAGCTTATCATGAGCCACTAGTAGGCCGATGGCCGTTTGGGGGCTGTACACCTTTAGGTTCTCGTTGAGGTGCCGTAAAATCGACACGCAGAGCGGCAGGTCAGCGCCGATCCGGCTTATGATCGCGTCGAATGAGGCCGCAAACAGGCGCACAGGGCTTTCCAGATCGGGCGAGCCATTAAAGATGCGGTCATAGCCGTTGACCTGCTCGGAGATGAACAAATACAGATTGCGGGGGTCATGAACCTCATAACTATGGCCCGCGTCGGTAATGGCCTTGATCAAATGTTTAGACGGGGTACTCGTACTTAGTACTAAGAGTTTCATTTGTTTTTGTTGTGTTTAAAAGGTGAAAATTGGAAAGCCAAAGATGGCTCGATCAACCGCTCAGCGAAAGGACAAAACTGCACACGCCGTTTGTCGAGCCGATTGGAAAGTGGGCGAGCCAACACTTGAAAATGGAAATTCATATATTCGGAAATGGATTTCTGGAAATTTCCAAAACCGCTAAAGGGCGGGGTCGATAAAGAAAAAAAGCCCCTAAAACGGGGGGTGTTTTGCGATAACTACCTCAAAAACAAGACATTGACCATAAATGAGGGTGCAACTTTTTGTGAAAAGGTAATTGCTTGATAATCAACCGCGTTACATTACGGCGCTCGAATGGAGGGGAAACGCATCAATTTGGGAAAGTGGGGCTTAGTGAGCTGTGTGGAAAGTGGAAATTTCCAACCAGTAAGCGTTGAAATCTTTATGGTTAGCGTAGAGCCGTGAGCGGTCGATGATCTTATTTCCCAATTTACCGAGTTGCTCTAAAGCTTCTTTTCCCGCCCGATCATTGTCCAAAAACGCGCTAATTTGATCGTATTGCCGCAAAATGGGCAACGCACTTTCCAAATTGGTCGTGGAGTTAAGCACCAGGGTAGGCAGTCTAGGCGCTTCACACCGGTAGTATTCCAGGGCTGACAAGAAATCAAATAATCCTTCAAAGACATTGACGGCGGTAGCCGCTTGGCTGGCTGGTATTGTCGTGTATCCGGCTGGTCCTAGATTACGTTTGGCCCCTACGCCATTCCGTAGCGCATAACCGCCTTTGTCGTTGGCAAAACCCAACGCAAACAGGTTTTTGCCGCCCTGTTGAAAGTAGACCTCCTGACAGTACCGGCGAGCGATTGGAAAGCTGATTTGGCGGCTTTCCACGTAGCGGATTAAATGCGGGTTGGCTAGGAGCTTGACCGACCGGATTTCGGTGCTGGTGCTTTCCTGTTTTAAAGGCCCACTAAAAGAAAAGTGAGGTTTGTTGGCTAGTCCGGCGAATTGGCTCAGCCGTTCGACGGCCTGAGCAAAGCTACAGCCCTCTAATCGCTCGACCAGCCGAATTACATCATCACCCGCTTCACTAGAGCCAAAATCTTTATAGCGGTTGATGGTCGTATTGACCGAAAAGGAGGGCGTGTTTTCTTGACGGAAAGGTGATTGATAAATTAATCGCTGGCCTCGTTGGGTAATGGGCTGAAATCCTCGATAAGCCAGGTAGTCGGCAATGGCTACCTGCTTGGCTAGTTGTATGGTCTGGGGGGCAATCATATGACTTTTTTCTTCGTGGGCTTTTCAGAATATTATTCGGCTAGCCTTGCCAGACGGACGAAGACAGCCAACAGAACAATATTTGGCCAAAGTAGTGGACAGACAAAATCGGCGTATTTCCCTATATAGGGCGTTTTGTCCTGTCTGTCCAAACTTTATTCTGTCTAGGTGTCTCATTTAACCTTAAAACCAAATATTATAAATTTAATACAAGCATTTTGGCGCTTTTTAGCTCATTTTCTTAGACAAATACAAGTTGTCCATGTTGTCCAATCAGTGGACAGACAGGACAAAAAGCCTTATATATATAATTGTCTGTCTGTCTATATACAGGGGCGTTTGTCCGGCCTGATAGCTGTCTTAAAAAAATTCTATCATCAAGCGGGCGACTGGCGGGCATACATATCTCCGTCATTGACCAACAGGTTTAGGGTAATGGCTCCTTTTATACGACGTAAAGCCGTTTTGTCCGAACCGGCACTTTGATCGTGTTTGCAAATGGCCGCCATGAGTTGCGCTTTCGTCAAGGAGGCCACCCCTTTAAAACAGAGGGCCAGTAAGCCACTTAGGAATTCGGGATCATTGTCCTTACCGGCTTTCTTTTGGGCTACTCGCTGATTGTATTCATCCGTGGCCAGGGCATCAAGCAGGATCATTTGCTTCTGCTCCTCGGAGTAGCGGAAGTAGACATTCTCGAAGTCGTCACCAATCCGAATCAGGCGGCTTTCAATGCTGTGCGTTTTGGTTTCTCGATCTTTACGAACGGCAATTAGTCCGGCGCACTTTCGCTCGATCTGACTCCCCAAATGACCACGCACCGAACCCCCTCCCTTATTTTCATGGATCACCACGATTAAACAGGTCTTATGCCGGGAGGCTAGTAGCGATAGCTCTTCAATCAGGGCGTTCGACTTTTCTTCATCATTGACACCCGGCAAGAGGTCTGCCAGGCCGTCAATGATCAGTAAATGCAAGTCCAGGGCATCAAATGTGGCTCGTACCGCTTGTAAGCGTTGCTCCATTGTTAGTTCCAGTAGACTCAGGATATGTAGATTATCGGGACAATCGCTTAGGCCAGCGTAGCGCAATACGCGGTCATGCAAATCCTGGGTACTGCTGATATGTTGCTCAAAATCCAGGTAGACTACGTCGCGATTATCCGCCAAAGCGGATTTGATACTCAATGTTTGTTCGGGACTTGAAAAGCTGGTTAGGGTCGTGGCTAACATGAAACCAATCACGGTCGTTTTGCCCGATTTAGGTGGGCCGGTAAGAGCTGAAATCATGCCTTGTAAGCCATAGTTTGCCCCAGAAATACGAATAACCGGCATAGGTGCCGGGTGCTTGGTGTGGTGGGATATTCGGTGCTTACGAAGGTCAGAAAATGTTAATAGTTTTGGCTGTTCGGGGGTGATCGATGGCGCTATCGGTACACTCGGTATTTTAGGTGGCGTATCAGGGCGTTTATGGATAGCTAAATCGGTGGTAATCATTATCTTTGCGTTAGCTTTTTGAGAGAATTAAACATGATATAGAGTAAGCCCCGCCAATTATGGCGGGGCTTCTTTGTGTTAATTGGTCGGGGTGAGTAAAGCGCGTAGTTTGTGGTTTTGTCGCTTGACGGCCCGGAGTTGATCCCGCAGCTCGTCGATCTCGATCAGTTGTAGACCAAGCAGGATGGTTTGGCGTTGAATACGTGCTTTAAGTCGCTCAATCTCATTAGGCAAATCGTCCAGGCCCGTTAGTGGGTCAATAGTGGGCATGAGTTAACTGGCTAGTTTGTTTTCGTCCTGCTTCTGAATCCGCTTAAACTCTCTGATTACCGTTTCCCTACGCCCTTTGTAATAATGCTGTTCTGTCATGTAGGTACGACTATGGCCCATCATTATGGCCGTTTGATCCAACTTAAAGCCACGTTCTTCGGCAAACATGGTAAAGGTCTTCCTAGCCAGGTGAGTGTGTAGTGTCTCCCTTATACCGGCTACGTTACCAATCACTTTAAGCCATTTGTTCATCTTCTGATTGCTCAGCACTGGCAGCAAAACGCCTTTTAAACGGCATATAGGATGGTAGCGGTACTTGTCAAGAATAGCTTTTGATTCAGGAAATAGCGGCACAAACGATTGTTGGCCTGACTTGCTACGGTCTTTTAAAATGCATTGTACATCATCGACCGTTACTAAGTAATCTTTGGTCAAGCTGGCCACGTCTGCATAAGCCAAGCCTGTATAGCAGCAAAAAAGAAATACATCCCGTACTTCATTAAGAGTCGATTCTACGAATTGAGTTTTCTGAATCGTCTCCAGGTCTTCAATCGTCAATGTCTTTACCTCTTTGCGTTGCTTGTTTAGCCGAGCCGCTTGCAATACGTTACGATCACACCATTCATAGGCTACTGCATAATCCAATACCGATTTCAGAAATTGAATGACTTTTATAGCGTAATTGTGGCTGCTCTTACGCTCCCCTTTCACATAACCTAACAGCTCATAATGCACCGCAGGCTTAAGCACTTCAAGAGTAGCATCTTTGCCATAGTATAGGGTAGTAAAGTCACTGATAATACGAGTGTAGCGCCGATATTGCTTGAGTGTGCTCAGCGTAATGCCATTTCCCAAAAGCTTGCTTTTTTGCTCTGTCCATCTGATCAAAGCTTCAATGATTGTAGGCGTATGATCGTCATGCCCACGTAGCCCTAGAGCAATATCACGAATCGTTGTAGGGTCAATGCTCCTACCCGTTAACTCTCTCTCCTTAAATACTTTAAGAATCGTTGCTTTTAGATCAACGATACGAGCAGTGTTATAGGAATCATTAACTATGTGGAGAGTTTTCGGGTCAAATTCCGAAGGATCGGCCCGAATACCAAGTGATTTGAATGAGCTTGTTTTTCCATTACACCGTACTCTAAACCCTATGGTTCCACTCTCCTTTCGGACAAAGAAATTAACGGTACAAACGGCGAACTTTACGGATGTAGCTCTTTTTAAACGGCGCTCCGCTTTTGCATACTGCTGCTTGAAAGTCATACTTTTACGTTTTGAAATATTTAGAATTAGTAAAGCCCTACAACCTCGATGTGGTAGGGCTTTCTGCTTTATAGCAGTTCAGTAATTGGAATATTGAAGATTGTAGCTACCCTTTTTAGCTCATCAATGGTAGGCACTAAACGGCCTTTTATTAGCAATCCAAACCGCTTAGGGTTGATTGCTATTTTAGTGTAGAACTCCTTATCCGTCTTAATTTTAAAGCCTAATTTGGCTTCATAGAGCTTTACAGCTTGGGCAATGGGAGGATTAGAACCATGTTGCATAGTCATATATTGATTACGTTAATCAAAAAGCGATTATGCAAATATCTATAATCAATAATTTATTATGCAAGTACGATAGTGATTATATTTAATTCAATAGTGAATATTGTACTATCAAATATTGATTATGAACATTGCCGATAAGATAAAAGCAATACGCAAAGCGAAGGGCATCACTCCTACAATGATGGCTAAAGAGCTAGGTATTGAAGCAACCAACTACCCCAGATTTGAAAACAGAGGGAATAAGTTAACTTATGACAATATCGAAAGCATATCAAAAGCACTGGGAGTCACTGTAATTGAGCTACTTACCTGGGGTGAAAGCCAAAAACCAATCAATGGTGATACTTCTTTTAAGGACACTGATAGTCTTAATGCAAGAATAGATGAACTCGAAGAGAGAATTAAAGATAAAAATAAGATTATCAAGGTATTAGAGAAAGAAATTAAAGATGTATCTAAGACGATAGCTGTACGTATTAGAGATAGGATTGAACTCACAGCCTTACAAAACAATGTAGGCATAGCTGTTATAAAGTATAAAGGCAATAAGGAAACCTCCCTTATAACAGCCCAAGAGTACAATAGCGGTAAAACCTTAATGCCTTATGAGAGTCCGTACTTATATTCTATTAGACTAACTGATGAAGAATTAAAAGAGACTTTCTTTAAATTAATGAAAAGCTCAATTTTCCATGATGTTATGGAAACAGTCATTCATGAAGGCTTACTTGAAGATGATGAGTTAGAGGAGCTATACATGGAGTACTTTAATGTGAACGACTAGGTTGACTAATCATCTAACAAACTCGCTCACATTATTGACTATTTAGTCACAGCAAAACGGCTTAATTACTCACTAGTAGCATTTTTTATACTTGACATGAGAAATTCATAACTAATTTTGCAGTCACATAGAGCCAGACGTAAGGAAAACATATTGATTATCAGCGCATAAGAAGTGTCACAAGCCAGACCCTACGAGTGCACTGGATAATTCTAATAAGCCTTAAAAGCCCGCAAATAAGCGGGCTTTTTGCATTTTACCCCCCTATCCCTCTAGCACTCAAATTACTGCAAACGTGTAACTTCTGTAGGCGATCCCTTGAGAAGTTGTTCGGTACTTTGCAGATCGGTATTCATACATAAGAGAGCTTCACGGATTGGCCTTCGATTAGTGTTACGAGTAAGCAATTTTATTTTTCTGCTGGTTTGAATAAAGTTTGGGGAGTTGATAGAGGGCAATATCTTGGACCAGCTGAACCAGGCGCTTTGTTGAAGGGTGATCGCTACGAAAAAATAACTATTCAGTGATTGGTGCTCCGTTAGAAGCTTGTTTCTTAATTCCATTCAAATGGGTTGGAATAGGTATAAAACCTAAATGATGACCACTACCACTCCTTTGGCGAATTAGCTCTATCCATTTACGCCGGGCATCTTTAAAGCCTGATTTATAGTTTAAACGCCAATTGACACGTATCAATTGGCGTTTGTTTTTTTATAAAATCAATATTATCATTAATCCAATCTTAAACCGCATCTCGCAGCCATAGATGGTCTCCAACGTGAGCATGATTACGGGCTCCATAAAAAATACGGATAGATAGGTCAACTACACTCTATGTTCATTTCCATAGCGTTTAATGAAAGCGCTGGATGGCCAACATAAATACTGGTGCCGTTTCCAGAAAGAGGTGGTTTTCAGAGCTTGGCATTTTTACCAATCACTCGAAAGTCCTGGAGCTGGTAAACCTGGGAACGAGTTGCTCCAGCCCGCTCCGGTCGATAATCCTGGTGTCGGCGGGGTCTATGGCGAGTTCCAGGATGTTACGTAAGTGCCGTAAAGTACGATTTACACAGCTATAAACAATAATCCGTTCTGCGTACTGACATATCCGTTCTGCGTAGGTAAAGCCCAAATCATGGCTGTAGTTTTGCCTCGAACATAATACTACGAACACATGAAATTGAGATATTTAGTATGGATAGCCTGGGTTAGCCTATGGCTAGTTACAGCTTGCAAACCAACGGATGGAAATATAGCACCAGAAAGTCCAACTACCCCGCCCGTTGAACCAATACCCTTTCCAAAAGGACAGCCAATAGGGAATCAAACTAGTTTTACTATCACTCCGGCAGGCGGTGAGTTTGTCTCCCCTGATAAACAGATTAAAGTGAAAATCCCCGCTGGCGCGGTTAGTAAGTCAACCACCATCACGATGCAGCCAGTCCAAAATACCGACCCGGCAGGACTGGGAAAAAGTGTACGCCTTCTTCCGCACACCATTGAATTCAAGAAGCCGATCACGATCCAGTTATCCTACGCTTCGTTACTGGATTCGATTCCCTCCATCAATGCCTTAAGTGCAGCCTATCAGGATGAACAAGGTATCTGGCGATTTGCCCAGAGCCGGGCAATCAATGAGCGAGCGCGAACCGTTACGGTTGCTACGACTCATTTCAGCGATTGGAGTATTGCCACAGCTGTACGATTGTTGCCTTTCGAAACGACGTTGTCTGAAAACGAAGAACAGCGGTTTCGGCTAGTCCAATACGTCCGAATTAATTCCTACGACGATTTTGGCTATGAACTGGACGATGATGCACTAACTCCATTAGTGCCAGCTACGGTGAAAGTGATTTATGAAGGCCAGCCGCTTGACCCCAAATACGTGAAAGCGGATAGTTGGGAATTAAACAGTACGGATCGGGGGAACGAACTAGGCCATATTGACTCAGCGCCGAATTCATCAGAAGGCATCTACAAAGCTCCTCTACGTATTTCACATCCGTATCAGGTTGGGGTTTCCGTTGCTTTTAATAGCTCATCGAAGGGCAAAATACTATTCGTTGCTACAGTCAACCTGGTACCAGGTAACGCGGTTATTTATCGAATCGGGGAGGGAAGCTGGCAGGCCATTCAAAATGTGACGGTACGAAAGGTTAATGGGTTATTTAAAATTCAAGGCACCAGCTCCACCACGGGAGTAGGAATAGTATTGACGTGGCAAGGTGACAAAGGCAATTATTCCTGGAATGTGGAAAATAACAACGGCATTTCACTCATTGATCCATCGCCCTATCTACTGTATTCCAGTGCTTACCATGACACAAAGGGAAATGTAGTGAACAGCGGTGGTGAATTGATTATTGATCAGTTAGGAAATCCGAGTCAGTTAGTTAAGGGCCGTTTTACAGTTAAACCATCCGGTCTAACGACGTTGAAAGGGGAAGAAATCGGACCAGGTATTGAAGGCTTCTTTAGTCTAACAAGAGGGCCCGATATGTGATTGCGTTTATAGTTGTTGTTTACCGTTTGCCTAACCTACGAATCTTAGCTTATACATTGCTTAAGATTCGTAGGTTAGGTCAAACTTTATTATACACGATATCCATGAGCCAGAACCGTACGTTATTACGGGCTCTGTCCAATCAAGTGTGTCGAATTAGAATGAACTAACCTGACACGCTTGATTGACCATGGTTGGGTTTGTTAAGCCAATATTAAATCTGAATCGATAGTTTTTTTTTCAGAACCCTTCAGTCATATTTAATTGTCAATCCTTCAACTTTCGACCCTGTTATGAAAAACAACCTACTTATCACCTTGACTTTGATCTGTCTGGTTAGCTGGCAATGTTCACCCGACCCCTCAACGGCTCCAGCAACACCCGATGGTGTTGTGATTCCATCCAGGATTAATTATGATGAGTCGAGCCGCCAGTTGATGAAGGAGTTGGCCCCGCAAATTGTGGGTACATGGACCTTGCGCCAGGTTTCTATTAACTATCAAAAGAATACCTATTTCCACGAGCAAGCTAAAATTTCAAAAGATACGACCATCCAAAATTTAGCCACCTTGACCATTGTTCCGGCAGCCAAACCCCGCACCTCCCCTATTGACACGCGCCGTGGTGAATATGATGGAACCATTCAGTACGCCGGAAAGAGTTATCCAATCCAATTCGATATGCTGGCGAATGCAGAATGGCTTGTCAGCAAAAAAGGGCCACAAACGTTTTTCTTATTTGATTTTCGTTTCCCGGATGGTATGCGGATACCAGAACCGGAAGATACGTATCTGAAAAATATTGGGTTGGTAGGTGATAATTATTCGCTGGAAACGACCATTGGTCAACCCAAGATGATCTGGCGAGGTTTAAACAGAGGAGTCGAACGGATTGAATTGATAAAGCAATAGTCTTTAGATAAATGCCTTAACCTACAAAATGCCACCAGAATCTGCTCATTTCTGGTGGCATTTTATTTTAGAGACAATGTGAATTATTGTATGTTGATTTGGTCAGCGAATCCACGCCCGCAAGGTTTAGATTTGCCTTGACAATATGCTCCAGCGTTGTTTTATCCACCTCATACCAGGTGCACGTCATACCACTATGCAGATCTACTTCGATACCTAACCGTTGCTCTTTACGACTATACCACATGGCATGCCGGTTGCCCATTGTTGGATCAACATCCCGAAAGGTATAACCGAGTTTACGAAAGTCATTGGCTGGCAGTTTGTCGTATTGCTTGAGCAAAAGCTCTAAGGCTACCCGTTGTGCTTCCAGTTTCGTATCAAACGTACCAATGCTCTGGTATTGGTTTATCCCCAGAACATCGAGCGAATCACAGCTAAAACCAACGAGTGAAAGTAAGCCATAGCAAAATAAAGTTTTCAATTTCATTCCGTTCGAAAGTTGTAGCATCAAATATATGAACCGCTTCTAATACGACAATAATTTATAATTTCCTACACTAAGGAAAATGTCCAACCGGCCTGACTTCCCAGTGGCGCTATGCAAGGCACAACTACACACCTTAAATAGCACCTCAATTGTATAAAAAATTAAATGAAACTCGAATACTTCAACTAAGTAGTTAGATGCTATTAATTATATAAATCTTATTTTTTATTTAGTATACATATATGCATCTTTACAGCCCACTACGGAGAATTTGTGCGTGAACAAGTTTATAAAAGTGAAGACGAGGTCAGCTATCATCTTTGACGTCGTTTAAACGTTATTAAAGATTTGCTTTTACAGATTTATTCACGGACCACTATACCGACCCGTATCCTCTAGCTTAAGTTAAATATGTTGATGACACTTGGTATCAACCAGATACGTATCCATAGCCTTATTAACACATTCATATTGTTCTTTCCTTTTCATTCAGTGCTTTTCAAATCAGTATTTATGAGTACAAGAGCCTCACGTAGTAGCGTTCGATTAGTGTTATTGATTGTATTTTTCAATGGTATTCCCAGGCCATCATTCGCTCAGTTTACAAACCAGGCGTTAAGTGGAGAGCATCGTTTCTGGCTTACATCTGGCTTAGGAAAAACAAGATTCCTAAGTTTAAATAATGGATTCAGTTTTCAACCACGTAACAGAAATTTTGTACTTACCGGACGATATACGGTCAGCGGTGAATTTTTAAGCCAAACCACACCAGGCTTAAAAATTTCTGATGCTGGTCTCTTATATGGGCTACGAGTAAGCAATTTTATTTTTTCTGCTGGTTTGAGTAACGTTTGGGGAGTTGATAGAGGGC
>NZ_JAAFZH010000039.1 GCF_010435915.1 Spirosoma terrae
CTGTGGATAAAATTGGCAAAAAGGTGGTTTGGACTTATGGCTAGCCCAAAGCAAAAAAAATAAATAGTTTTTTCAGGCGTCACTTTCACCACTTTCGTCACTTTTCTTATTGATTTGCCTAGATCGTTGCTCTTTTCAACGGATAGAGTAAGTTTGCGGAAACTGCTTTAATTAATAATGCCATCCCAAGTGTTCAGCCGCTTACTTCTGATCTATTTCTTTATTTCATACGCCTTCCTAAATAATGCTCAGTCGATTCTTTATGTCACAGAATCAGGAACTGGCGACTTCTCAGGCTCATCCTGGATTAATTCGCTCCCTGGCAATCAGCTTCAAAGCCGCCTAAAAACAATAGAGGCCGGTAAGCAGGTTTGGGTTGCCAGAGGCACCTATAAACCGACAATAACGGCTAATCGAGCTGTTAGCTTCGCTATGCGTAATGGTGTTTCTATATATGGTGGCTTCCAAGGTAATGAATCTTCTATTGAACAAAGACCTCCAATTACTGCTAGCCAACCCAGTAGTAGTACATTGAGTGGTGATATTGGCACAACGGGAGACGTTGAAGACAATTCATATCATGTTATTAATAACAGAGGGATAGATAGCACGGCCGTTTTGGATGGGTTTGTTATAACTTTAGGAAATGAAAGCGGCTCTTCTGCATTTCCTTATGCCGGAGGAGGTATGTTGAATGATGGAAGCGGTCCTGGCAATTATTGTAGCCCTGTTATTAAGAACTGTTTTTTCACAAAGAATAGAGCAGAAGGGGGAGGAGCTGTATACAATGGCGGATCAAGTTCTGGATATAGCGCTCCTCACTTCCTTAACTGTATTTTCGACCAGAATACTGCATTTAACAGTAATGGAGGAGCCATCAAAAATACATATAGCTCACCTTCCTTTGTTAACTGTCTTTTCCATCGCAATCGGTCTGAATATTTTAGTGGCGGAGCGATCGCCTTTGGTATCTGTTACGTAGGCAATAGCAAGCCTTCAATAGTTAACTGCATTTTTAGCCAAAATTCGGCAGTTTTCTATGGTGGTGCGGTCTATTTTGGTTCGCTATATGAAGGAGTCGCCACCCCTATTATTCTAAATTGTACATTCACCAAAAACTATATTACTCAACTGGCCTCTGCGGTATACTTTGATGATTATCAAGGAAGAATAAAAGCGAAAATGGTCAATTGCATTGCCTGGGGCAATACAGGGCGAAACCCAAATATAGTGGCTTTGAGCAGCTATTTATCCAAGCAAGACGTCACTTATTCGAATATTCAAAACTTCAGTCTAGGTGTATACCCCGGCACAGGTAATATCATGACAGATCCCATATTTGTTGATCCTGCGAATAACGACTTTAGGCTTCAACCTACAAGCCCATGTATAAACACAGGTGATCCATTAAGCTCGACTGCTACAACTAGCCAAGTTGATTTTACCGGAGAAAATCGGGTACAAGAAGATCGTATTGACATGGGAGCCTATGAGTACCAGTATCCTATTTGTTCATCAGGCTTATACACTCTTAAGGACGGACAATGGAATGACACCGCCGTCTGGTCTTGCGGAAAAGTGCCAACAACCACGGATCGGGTATTGATAAAGCATATTGTCACTATACCCCAGAATTATGTAGGAGAAGCCAAAAGGGTAACTTTTGAAGCTGGCTCACAACTGCTTTATACACCGGATGCTAGATTGCAGTTAAGTCAATAAAACAACATTATTACCCTCCAATCCCTTTAGCTGCAATTCAAATAGCTATTAGGATAATGCTTGGCTTTTACTTCAATCAAGCATTATGAGATGGTCCAGG
>NZ_JAAFZH010000040.1 GCF_010435915.1 Spirosoma terrae
AAACATGAGTCATCCCGAATTTTGAGGGACTGACCAAACAAGAACCTCCTTTCTTAGCTTTGAGCATCACCACAACGCCAAAGCCAGAAAGGAGGTCTTTTTATGTCCAAGACATACCAACAAAAAAAAGGTATTCCTGCTCCAAAGTCAACTGCCGCTGCCTTTGTACGCACCAAAGCCCAGCGCTATCTCCAGCCCATTCAAGAAAACCTGTTGACCCAGATTGATAAGCGGCTGGTGGCCACCTTCACCACCTTGTTTTCCGCTATCCTACTTGTACGCAATACTAAGATGGGCCTGTTACTGAGCGAGTTGGGGAGCTATATAACCGGCTATGCGCACGCCCCGGCCGCTACCAAGCGGCTCAGCAATCTGTTGCGCTCTAAAAAATGGGACGCTTCACTGATTGATGCGTTCTTTTTCAAGCAGACGCAACGCCGAATCGCCCAATTGCTGGCCGCCAACAAACGTCCCTTATTGCTGTGGGATGATAGCCGCCTGGAAAAACCCGAGAGCTGGTTTGTCGAGGGGCTTTGCTCGGTGGAGAGCAGTAAGGCCAAACGCCTAACCAAGATCAAGAAAGGCTTTTTCAAGCCACCCACCGCCCGCATTTGTGTACCAGGTTTTCAGTGGACAGCTGTGCTGCTGAGTGCCTTGGGTGAAGCACCCAGTGTCTGCCAGATGAGTTGGTGGACCTCCCGGGGTAAGTACAAAGAAGTGGGGACCAACATCATGTTTCGGATGTTAAAAAAGCTACAGGCCTCCTTACCTCAAGCGGTGTTGCACGTGCTGGACCGGGGCTATGCTAGTGCCTGGACCATTGAGTGGATGCTTCATTTTGGCCAGGACTTTCTACTGCGTTGGAAAAAGAACCACCTGTTGATCCATACTCAGAAAGGTACCAAACAGACCCATCTGTTAGCCCGTAGCTGCAAAGTCCAAGGGCACAAACTGCTGCGGGATAAAGAGCGTAAGCTCACCAAACATGTCAGTGTGGGCTGGCTGAGGGTGCACCATCCTGAGTTTCCCAACCAGGAGCTGTTTCTTGTGGTGGTTGGGGACAAGAAAAGTCTTCAGCCACCGATGTATCTGCTGACGTCAATCGCTATTAAAACGGTCAAGGATGCCTGGCAGATGGTTCACAGTTATATGCACCGATGGCAAATTGAGCAGGCCTTCCGGGCAGGTAAAGCTGAGTTGGGTATGGAATCGCCCCGGCTCTGGTTTTGGGAAAACAGGCTCAAACTGTTGGCGATTGTGGCCTTAGTATACGACTTTTTGTTGTCGCTACTACGAAACTGGCCCCATTGGGTACCCCTTTTTCTCCAGCAGTGGGCGCCTAGAACCGGAAATCGGCACCGAACTGCTTCAGTGCCGATCTATCGATTGCGCATGGCCATCGCTAATGCTCTAATGGTCGCTTTCGCGCTCACTCAAAATTCGGGATGACTCATGTTT
>NZ_JAAFZH010000042.1 GCF_010435915.1 Spirosoma terrae
ACACCTATCAGCTCAGTGCTGGCAGCGTTGTTCATTCGGATCGCGGTGGACAGTACATCGGCAAACGGTGGCCGATCATCGTTTTCGACAAAGTATGACGGGGCCGCCCGAGCGGTCGCCCTGAGGATCCTTATGACAATGCATTTATGGAGTCCTGCTGGTCGAGGTTGAAAGCAGAGCTGTTTGAAAATGGCGTATTCAGGTCGTTAGAAGATGCCCGTATTGAATTGTTTGATTACATTGAATGCTATTACAATCGAAAACGACGGCATTCGTCGTTAGGCAACATCAGTCCTGAGCAATTTGAGCACAACTATTATCTAATTTTGAATCAAAACTTGCATACTTGACTGTCCGGCTAAACAGGACCACCTCATTATCCTAATAGCTTAGAAATGTACGCTATTTCTTATCTAGTAATTGCTTCGTCAATCGTTTCAGCTCATTGATCTCAGCTTGTTGTTGCTGTAACTCCTGTTTCATTTGAAGCTTATCCTTTTCCAACTGAATGCTATACAGCGTCAGTTCCTCAATCTTCTCCAGTATCTTGGCATCCATCCTAACCGCATCAATACCTTGTTCAACGACCTCGGCCGCTGAAGGCACGCCTGGCAAATGCTGATGCTTCTGAATGTATTGATCCACCTCCGCGAGAGATCGCAGCTTGTAGCCCGCCATAAACACCTTATCCGACCAGTCGGAAACATTACGTACCGAGTAACGACCGGCGGAGGTCAGCACCAACTTACCAGTCACATCGACCGTCAGCAGTTTATCGGTTGTGGCAAGCTGAACAGGGCTATTAGCAGTGAGTCGACTTAAGCGAATACCCGATTCGTTATCAACTCCGCTATTGACTTCCAGACGAGTCGTTGGGGCTGAAGTGCCAATACCTACACTGGCCTGATTGCCTAAGATAACGGCATCACTGATGGCTACGGTTGCGCCTGCGCCAATGGCCGTAGCATTCGTTAGGTTCTGTGCAATGGCATCGGCCCAAGTAGCGTGTTTCGTGAGCCACTGTCATGATTGCCGGTGTTGAAGCCAATGTAGACATTATCATCGGTGTTGCTACTGGCTGGACCTGCACCGTTGCCCACAAAGGTGTTGTTGTTACCAGTGACATTGCCTTGACCGGAATTAGTACCAAAGAAAGTGTTGCCTACTCCAGAAGTATTTGTTTGAGCTGATTGAAAGCCAACGAATGTATTTCCATCAACATAAGTTTCAAAACCTGCCCGAAAACCTACAAATGTGTTTTGAATGCCATTTTTATTCGCAAAGACTGATTTTCCACCAATGAATACGTTACTGGAAGCATTATTGTTTAATCCAGCAGAGTCGCCAATCATAACCACATTGTTGCCAGTTCTATTAA
>NZ_JAAFZH010000043.1 GCF_010435915.1 Spirosoma terrae
TGTCTTAGCCCCCTATTAACTGGACAGATTTTCTGAAAAGGTTGTGTCGTAGTTCACCTGTGCTTCTTCCCATTTTTGCTGGGGTGTTATAAACCCAATCGAACGGTGCAACCGATGATGGTTGTAATGGCAAAAATAACGACCTAACATTTCTTTGGCCTCATAGTAGCTGGCAAACTCATTTCGCTCAATGACATCGTGTTCCAAAATGCTGTGAAAAGCTTCAATGTACGAGTTCTCTTCAGGGGTGGCTACATGCGTGAATTCCTGCTTGATCTCTGAGTTTTTTAAAAAGTTACGTACAGAGTGGGCTATGAATTGACTGCCATTATCATTGCGCAAAATCACTCCTTTCAGTTGATGACTCCGGTTTATGCGTCGAAAAAGATTGATTAAGTCGATTTGGCGAATACTACCTTGGAACAGCCAATCCAGAATTTTACGGCTATACACATCAATAACGCTCAACAGATAGTAATTCCGCCGTTCCCCGTGTACCCAAACGTACTTGATATCCCAACACAAGTATTCTAAGGGCTTGGTCGCTTCAATGCGTTTGAATTTAACAAATTCCCGCTTGCCAGTTGGCCGGATCACTTTGCCCAGGAGTAGATTATGCTCCTGCATAAGCCGATACACCTTTTTCTTGTTGATCAAGTACTCTCTTTTCAACTCGTAGGTGATGTATTCGTAGCCAAGAGCATTGAACTCAACATCCAGCAATTGCCGAATACTGAGCACGACCAGTTGGTTGTCTACCCACGACCCATCCAGTTTCATGGTTACCTGACTGGGTCGTGCTCCAGGTCTACCTGATTGAGGCAAGTAATAAGACACGCTCCGAGGCACGCTAAGCCACTGGCATAACTGGGTACGACTTACTTGATTTTCGAACTGTTCCATGATGGCTAGCTTCTCCTGGAGTGAAGAGGAGTTTTTTTTAGCAGTTCGTTCTTGATCTCCAGTTCCAAAGCCTGTTTGGCTACAATCCGCTTCAGGCGTTCATTTTCCTCTTCGAGGGCTCGCAGTTGAGGATCGACGCGTGCATAGGAATCTTTCAGGCCTTCTTTGCCTTTGCTCAAATATTTCAATCGCCACTTTCGCAGCAACGAAGGCGATAAATTGTATTTGCGACACGTCTCAGCCTGGCCCTCACGAATGGCTTCCTGGACGATGGAATAGCGGTCTTCTGGAGTAAAACTCCGCCTGATTTTGCTCATGATTTCTGAATGTAAAAGGACTAAACTGTTTTTGCAATTTTGTCCAGTCATTCAGGGGGTTAAGACA
>NZ_JAAFZH010000044.1 GCF_010435915.1 Spirosoma terrae
CAGGGCTTTCTTATAAAACTGGCTGGTAGCCAGTAGTCTTACCTTTGTGGTTGACTAGACTACAAACTCATGACTACGGCTCCCAGCGCAGCTAAAACTACAGCTTTCTTTCAACTTTTGCATCAGACACCCGGTCTGGATGAGCGAGACAATCGCGGCAAGAAACACGCTATCGCTCTGGTTTTAAGTGGCTTAACCTGCGCCTTGTGTGCGGGCCGAGACGGTTCGTTATCCCGGCTGCATCGCCACATGGTTAATCAATTCGCGCCCCTGTGTCAGCTTACGGGAGCCGCTCAAAGTCGGCCTATTTCACGGGCGCAATTGCCCTTGCTGCTGGCGAAGGTGAATCTAAGTCTATTTGCCAAGTTGCTTTTTGAATGGTTTGGCCTGGATCTATCCACCCTAACAGGCCAGTGGCTAGCCGTGGATGGCAAAGAGCTTCGGGGTAGCATTCAGGCGGGGCAAACCAGAGGGGATGCCTGTGTATCGGTCGTCTCCCAAGCCCACGAAACGGTTGTGGGCCAAGCATACTACAGCGGTGAAAAAGAAAGCGAGAAACTGGTAGTGCGTCAATTGCTGATGGACAAAGGACTGCTTGACCAACGCTTAAGCCTAGATGCCTTACATCTCAATCCATTGACAGTCAATGCGATTCATAAGGCATCAGGCCAATATATTGTTGGTCTTAAAGCGAACCAGCGGCTGCTTTACCGGGCCTGTATCTGCCGATGTTTGCTAGATCCGCCTACCCATTACTATTGCTCTGAGTGGGAACGGGGGCATGGGCGCGTGGAGCAACGTAGTTATCAATGCTTCTCGTTGGCAAGGGCGGTTTTTGATGCTCGTTGGCAGGCAGCGGGTTTTCAGACGCTGATTTGGGTGAAGCGTAATCGTCAGCCGCTTGCTGGAGGGGTCATTACAGAAGAGATCAGTTATTACTTGAGCAACAGGGCGGTAGTGACAGAGGCCGACTGGGTTGAGGTGTGTGGCGCGGTCCGAGGTCATTGGCGGATCGAAACGATGCATTACCGGCGGGATGTGGTTTTATCGGAAGACACTCTGCGCACAGCTATGTCCCAAGTGAGTCGGGTAGTGAGTTGCCTGAGGACACTGACAATGAATCTATTGCATCGCTTAAAGCCCAAAAATATGGCGGCTCAATTAGACCATTTTGCCGATAACTTTACGGCATTACTCCAGTTTATGAAGACCGAAGAGGTTTTATAAGAAAGCCCTG
>NZ_JAAFZH010000045.1 GCF_010435915.1 Spirosoma terrae
GGGAGGAATGGCATTAGCCACTGTAGGTGCCGTGTTGACCGGCGCAGGCGTCGGGCTGATGGTCAGCAGCAGGGGTGTGTTCACACTCAACCCGGCTGGGTCAGTAGCAGTGACGGTCAGTGTATGTGGCGATCCCAGGGTGGTTGACGGCGTACCAGTGATGGTGTTGTTGCTAGCCAGGGCTAGTCCGGTTGGTAGTCCGGTGATGGTTATTGTTAAGCTGTTAGGCGTCTCCTTATCGGTGAATGTGCTGGCCGGGATAGCGAAAGTGAATGGCTGTCCCACGGTGGCTGACTGAGGAGGAATGACATTGGCCACGGTAGGGGCGGTGTTGACCGGTGTTGGCGCTGGATTGATGGTCAAGACTAGGGGCGTTGCTACACTCAATCCTGCCGGGTCAGTGGCGGTGACGGTCAGTGTTATAGGTGAGCCTATAGTGGTTGACGGCGTACCAGTGATGGTGTTGTTACTGACTAGAGCCAGTCCGTTGGGCAGCCCACTGACAGAGATAGATAAGCTGTTGGGTGTTTCCTTATCGGTGAACGTATTGATTGGAATAGCGTAAGTGAATAGCTGTCCCACGGTGGCTGACTGGGGAGGGATGACATTGGCCACGGTAGGAGCGGTGTTGGCGGGTGCGCCACAAGCGGCCAGCCAGTTGTAGGCGAAGCTAGCGGTTTGTCCGTTTTGCTGCGCCTGTAGGGAGATTGGTGAATTGTCGGTGTACACACGGATGGTATATGGCCCCGTGGCGGTGGTTGGTGTCAGCAGTCCTAGGGCGGTAAAGGTGATGGCCGATCCGTTGCTGGCTGCATAGAGCGGCAGGAAGGTGAGCTGTCGTTCGGTGGCTGAGATGGTCACACAGCTCAGGGTGTTGACCGAAGTAATGGTGAATAAGGTTGGGTTGGTCACTGTTGCCGGGCTGATGGTCAGTAGCAGGTGTGTGTTCACGCTCAACCCGGCTGGGTCAGTGGCGGTGACGGTTAGCGTATGTGGCGATCCCAGGGTGGTTGACGGCGTACCGGTGATGGTGTTGTTACTGGCCAGAGCCAGTCCGGTTGGTAGTCCGGTGATAGAAATAGATAAGCTGTTAGGCGTC
>NZ_JAAFZH010000046.1 GCF_010435915.1 Spirosoma terrae
GCTATGAACTGCATCCTAATCAGATCAGCGACTGGAAAAAGCAATTTATGGATGCTGCTCCGACGCTTTTTGAGGCTACTCGTACGATTGCTCCTGCGTCGGTAGAACCCGACATAACCCTACTCTATGAACAGATTGGACGGCTACAGATGGAGCTAACTTTCTTTAAAAAAAAGTTAGCTCAATGAGCTTGGCCCAACGTCGTTCGCTGGTTGACCCAGCCGCTGAAGGCAGCCTTCGCCAGCAGTGCCAGTGGTTAGGCCTGCACCGATCAGCTTACTACTACCAACCCGTAGCGGCTGACCCGGAAGACCTCCTACTGATGCGTTTACTAGATGAGCAATACCTGCTAACTCCGCAGTATGGTTACCGAAAGATGCAACTTGTCCTGGCTCAGGTAGGCTACCGGGTAAACCACAAGCGAGTTCGTCGGTTAATGCAAACTATGGGTATAGAGGCTATTTATACTAAAGTAAACACATCTAAGCCTGGTACAGGCCACCGCATCTATCCGTATTTGTTGCGTGGGCTACTCATTGATCGGGTGCATCAGGTCTGGGCCACCGACATTACATACATCCCCATGTCGACCGGATTTATGTACCTCATGGCCATAATTGATCTCTACAGTCGCTATGTGCTCAAGTGGTCTATTTCCAATACAATGGATGCTGATTGGTGTTGTCAGGTCTTAGCCCAAACCTTGGCAACTTATCCAGCGCCTGAGATTTTCAATACGGATCAAGGCAGTCAGTTTACATCAGATGCCTTCACGAATCTGTTGCTCAAAGCCGAAGTTCGGGTCTCGATGGATGGCAAAGGCCGTGCTTTGGATAATATATTTGTCGAGCGCCTTTGGCGCACGGTCAAATACGAGGATATTTACCTGAAAGCCTACCAGGATGGCTGGCAATTAGAGACTGGTTTGCAAGGCTATTTCGAATTTTATAACTGTCGACGCTTTCACCAATCACTGAATTATCAAACGCCAGAGCAGGTATTAAAGAGGGATAAAAAGTGCTATAAACAAAATAAAAATAGAATCAACTAACAACTTCGTTATTCAACAAAGTGGTCCGGTTTCAGGGGCGCAGTATA
>NZ_JAAFZH010000047.1 GCF_010435915.1 Spirosoma terrae
AGAAGCTGTTTGAGTTAGCGACAAACGCATTTGAGCGTCCTTCGAATATGAGCAATCCAAATGAAATTCCGAGCCGAAAGCAACGTCCGTTCGTAGTCACGAGCTAAACGACGATTATTGGCTAACCAACTGATGGTCCGCTCGACAACCCAACGCCACTTGTGAATAACCAGCTTACTGTCAGTAGGTTGGTCGTTAACTGGCTCTTTCGGTATCTCCACACGCATAGCATACATGGTCTCCAACTGATCCTTGAAATGACCACCAAACGTCTTGTCTGCATACATCAGCACCAAATCCTCCAGCAGCGGGTTGACCTGTTCGGCCTCTTCCCAGCAGGCTACGCCCGCTTTGCCATCGGCTAGGTTGGCTGGACACACATGGGTCCATAACAAATGCCCCATCGTATCGACAATCAGTAAGCGTTTACGTCCTTTGATAAGCTTTCCGCCATCAAAGCCAATATGTTGGGTGGCCGTGGCCGAATTTTTGACGCTTTGGGCATCGATAATCGCCACAGTCGGTACAGATTGTTTACCGGCTTTCTGGCGGTGAAGCATAGTTAACTCGCTAGCAATCAGCTTCCATGTGCCATTCCTGCTCCACTTTCGGAAGTACCAATAGACGGTCTGCCAGGGTGGAAAACCCTGGGGTATATCCCGCCAATTACTCCCATTTTTGGTTAGGTAGAAGACTGCTTCCACAACTAATTTGAGCGAATGAACGCTTTTTCGTTTGACCTCAATGAGTTTTTCAATAGCTTGCCATTGCGAAGCCGTCAGGTCAGAGGAATATGTTTTTTGCACGAAACCATAACCTCATCTGGCGGCTTTTGCATTCCAAACCCCTAACTCAAACAGCTTCT
>NZ_JAAFZH010000048.1 GCF_010435915.1 Spirosoma terrae
ACGTCAACCACTCTGGGATCACCACATATGCTGACCGTCACCGCTACTGACCCAGCCGGGTTGAGCGTGAACACACCCCTAGTGCTGACCATCAGCCCAGCGCCAGCGCCGGTCAATACAGCCCCTACCGTGGCCAATGTCATTCCTCCTCAGTCAGCCACCGTCGGACAGCCATTCACTTACGCTATTCCAATCAATACGTTCACTGATAAGGAAATGCCTAACAGCCTATCCATATCCGTCACTGGACTACCAACCGGACTGGCTCTGGCCAGTAACAACACCATCACTGGTACGCCATCCACCACCCTAGGATCGCCACATACGCTGACCGTCACCGCCACTGATCCAGCCGGGTTGAGTGTGAACACCCCCCTAGTGCTGACCATCAGCCCGGCCCCAGCGCCGGTCAATACGGCTCCCACCGTGGCCAATGTCATTCCTCCCCAGTCAGCCACCGTCGGACAGCCATTCACTTACGCTATTCCAATCAATACGTTCACCGATAAGGAAACACCCAACAGCTTATCTATCTCTGTCACTGGACTACCAACCGGACTGGCTCTGGCCAGCAACAACACCATCACTGGTACGCCGTCAACCACCCTGGGGTCGCCACATATGCTGACCGTCACCGCG
>NZ_JAAFZH010000005.1 GCF_010435915.1 Spirosoma terrae
GAACTTCTAATCGTACCGTAGTGGAATTGAAATAAAACTTGACCATTCAAATGCAAAACTTTAACCACGCTTCTAATCGTACCGTAGTGGAATTGAAATCTTTACGTTCAGCATCATTACGCTCCTTTTCAATTTCTTCTAATCGTACCGTAGTGGAATTGAAATTTTGATAACTTGCCCAAACAGTTCTATAGGGGTAATACTTCTAATCGTACCGTAGTGGAATTGAAATAAATTCATAATACTATAATACATAGCGCCGGAGGAACTTCTAATCGTACCGTAGTGGAATTGAAATTTCTAATTAGTGTACCGGTATCGTCTACGACAAACCCTTCTAATCGTACCGTAGTGGAATTGAAATTCTGGATGCGCTGGAACAGCAGAATCAGGAGTTGCACTTCTAATCGTACCGTAGTGGAATTGAAATGATATAGTAAATTTATCGGATGCCGTATAAGCAGAGCTTCTAATCGTACCGTAGTGGAATTGAAATTTTGTCGAAGGTGAAACCTATACGGTTTTTCATCGGCTTCTAATCGTACCGTAGTGGAATTGAAATTGATGACTAGACCAGGCGATGGGCTAATCAACTGCCCTTCTAATCGTACCGTAGTGGAATTGAAATTAGTAACAGGACTGGGGCCTAACAGGAGAATAGGGCTTCTAATCGTACCGTAGTGGAATTGAAATAGGAATAAACCCGCCCGGAGGGATAGGTAAACTAGTCTTCTAATCGTACCGTAGTGGAATTGAAATTTGTGACGGATACCGCCGATCCGCCAGGAGGTGTCTTCTAATCGTACCGTAGTGGAATTGAAATATGAGTCGGCGCTGGGCATTGTGGTGCGGGTAAACTCTTCTAATCGTACCGTAGTGGAATTGAAATTCTGAGGGCGGTTCGATCCACGTTTCAGACCCTTCACTTCTAATCGTACCGTAGTGGAATTGAAATTTTGGCCTCGACCAGTAGCTCCATTCGGTTGTACCACTTCTAATCGTACCGTAGTGGAATTGAAATAATTTTGAAGACAAGTTTTATCTCACGGACGGGCGTCTTCTAATCGTACCGTAGTGGAATTGAAATGTCATTAAGGGCTGGGAGCAAATGGGCATGGTGCACTTCTAATCGTACCGTAGTGGAATTGAAATGGCAATACCGGCGCGGGTACGGTCACGCTGGCCCCCTTCTAATCGTACCGTAGTGGAATTGAAATCAATTTGATAAGTTTGGTAAACTGCCGATCAGTAGTCTTCTAATCGTACCGTAGTGGAATTGGAATAAAGGGATTCGGGCCTGAAACAAGCCAAAGTTGTCCTTCTAATCGTACCGTAGTGGAATTGAAATGTAACTGAGTCATTGGCAATTACTTGATCATGAATTCTTCTAATCGTACCGTAGTGGAATTGAAATAACAATCCTTAATCTACAGTACCAAAAATACAATACTTCTAATCGTACCGTAGTGGAATTGAAATACGCTAAACAGGCTCGAATTTAGCGAACCAGCACACTTCTAATCGTACCGTAGTGGAATTGAAATATGATATTGATTCGCTGGTTTCTGATTTTGAGGAACTTCTAATCGTACCGTAGTGGAATTGAAATACAGGAATCCAAAACTCAGACGCTATAGCAACCTGACTTCTAATCGTACCGTAGTGGAATTGAAATATATTACCCGGCCCAACATGGACCAGGACCAGGGGGCTTCTAATCGTACCGTAGTGGAATTGAAATTCTGCCTGGTGCCATGAAGATTATGGCAGCCGCAACCTTCTAATCGTACCGTAGTGGAATTGAAATGGTTCGCGTCGTAACGAGTAGACCAGATGGTCTGGCTTCTAATCGTACCGTAGTGGAATTGAAATACGGGAAAGCCTACCGGGAAAACCAGGGGCGGCTGACTTCTAATCGTACCGTAGTGGAATTGAAATCAAAGCTGATCACCTCCTGGGCATCGCCTACGTTTTCCTTCTAATCGTACCGTAGTGGAATTGAAATCTGATGGCGGCTGGCTTCTGGTCGCGCTACAACCGGGCTTCTAATCGTACCGTAGTGGAATTGGAATTTTAATAGCTACAAGGCTCGTTTTGATCGCATGGCTTTAAGGTGATGTAACGAACTGTCAGCTGCCAATGCCTTATATTCCTTGGACTCAAGCGCATAAATCGCCATTTTCCCTTCAGCATCATAATGAATCCCCCAGCCATATCGCTTCGGTAGAGGGGAGGAGCGTAGACAGGGCTGCCCTTTTGAAAAAAAGGTTTGTCGGGCTTCCTCCCGTTCGCTATCGATCAGTTCATGCTTTTCAGCGTATATGTCGAACAGAACGTCGTCGGATGTGTACACGTATGGATTCTTACGGATAAGCTCAAATTGTAAGCTGGCTACCGAGCGTTTCTCGTCTTTTTGCGGAGGTGCTTCTCCCTGAAGGGCCGGGCTATCGTCGGCTACTTCAATGAATGTGTTGATGTAATTCGTCGTATGGAGTTTCATAGCGGTTGATCGTTAGCAGGACTGTCAAAACCATTTCTGCAACAAAGAAAACCACGACCTGCGACAACCCTATGTCAGTAGTGACTAAAAGAGGTTAATACAGAGATCCACAAAATAGGAGCGAGTGGGAATAAGCGATAGGCTATTTTATCGTATAATCATGCTCTGTAATAGTAACTGCTCCAGGAGCAGTGCCTATCTTTGCCGAAAAAACAGCCATGAATGAGCGTTTCAAGATATGGCTCAAGCGCGTAGGTTGGCTGGGCTTTTTGTTTTTTCTGATTAAAGGCCTGCTTTGGCTAATTATTCCTTACTTGATTGCAAAGGGTGTTTTCTCTAAGTAGTTACTTATAAAATGGTTTATAGTTTAAGGTTTGTGGTTCAGGCTATTGCACTGAAAACCATAAACCCCAAACCATAAACCAGTCCAATTAATGATGATGACCACCGGGGCCGTGAACGTGCCCGTGTGCTAATTCCTCTGCGGTAGCTTCCCGAACCTCTACCACTTCAACGTCGAAGTGGAGGTTTTGGTCGGCAAGTGGATGATTGCCGTCAACCGTTACTGTATCAGGGCCAACGTTGGTTACAGTAATCAACTCGCCCTGGTTGGTCTGGAACTGCATTCCTACCTCTACCGGCTGTCCACCAAAAGCCTGCTTGGGCACTTCCTGAATAAGTTCTGGATTGCGTACACCGTAGCCTTTTTCGGGGGCGACATCTATTTTAGCCTTATCACCTTTTACTTTTCCTTCGAGCCCATCTTCCATACCTGGAATCAGATTGCCTTTGCCGTGCAGGTAGTAGAGGGGATCGCGGCCTTCGCTGGAATCTAGAATAGTGCCCGCATCATCGCGCAGGGTATAATGAATAGCCGCTACTTTGTGTTTCGAGATTTGCATATGATAAACTGTATCGATTGGTTTTAGTAAGAAACAATCGACATGCAAAGTTGGGTTTATTCCCTGAAAATAATTAATTGTTGGAAAACAATTACAGACACGTTGGTAAGTTTATCGAGCTATCGAGCACCTGTTTTTTAGTTCTTAATACTGCTTCGGTAAGCCAGTCGGGCGGCCAATCCGTAGTTTTAGATCCATAAACTACCGTTTACGAAATATTTTTCGCTCCTCTACCGTTAGGTTGAAACCGGTGTGTGTGACATTGGGGCTTATTCCATAGAATAAGTCGATTTATTATCTACCATAAAAACTCGACTATGAATTCAAAATCGTTTTTCGGCTGGGCACTGGCAGTCGCCCTTTTCGTAGGAGTAGATGCTGCAACCATGGCTCAGGGCCAGAATTCGGCAACGCAACCCTCAACCGCCAGCACGATGGGTATGCCCGGAAGTGCGTTGAAATCGGGCGTGTCAACTGGAAAGGATTTAACGATTAGCGCGGCAAAATCGGCCGATCATACTGTTTTGTTTCGGGCGTTACGTGTATCGGGTCTAACCGAACAGGCGAGTAGCAAAGGGCCTTATACCGTTTTTGCACCTACCAACGAGGCCTTCGATAAATTGCCCGCTGGAACGGTCGATGAACTGATGAAACCAGCCGCTAAGCAAAAACTGGTTAAGTTACTGGCCTATCACGTTGTGAAAGGTAAACTTACCTCCGACCAGCTTCAGGATGGGCAAAAGCTCAAAACCGTTACGGGCGGAATATTAACCGTAGGTAAGCAGGGCGACGCTGTCACCATTACCGATGGAGCCGGAAATACGGCCACCGTGAACGCAGCCGATGTGGAAACAACCAATGGCATTGTTCATTCTATAGATACCGTTTTGATGCCTGCCGTCAGTACGAAGTAAGTGTTAATTGGTTTGCAACAATACCGCCAGCCGTATCCTCAGTTGGCGGTATTGTTATATATAGCAGTCGGAAACATTACGTATCCGTACGGGTTAATGTTAAGACAACAGAGTTTAAGTAATTAGCTAACTCGGAAGGAGAACGTTATGGAAAACGAAGAAAAAGAAGACATCATTCGGGCAAAGCAGGCCATTTCGCCCGCAGGACTGGGCGATCAGTCGGTTGAAGGAACGAGCGGCCCCGGTAGTGAAATCGACCCGGAAGAACTGGCTCCCGACGCACTTGAAGACGAGTATATGGATGGAGACGAACCGGGCGATAATGTACGTATGATGCATCCAAACCGGAATCCTAATCCCAAACCCGATATTGACAAACCGCCATATAGTTAGCAGTCTGGCACTGATTAGCAAGCGCCCTTATCGAATCGGTAAGGGTGTTTTTGCGTTTTTAGGGGAATAAATGCCGGATCGGCTAACCTTAGGGGCTAATTAGTTGTTTTATATGAAGCTACACTCAACGTGAAAATGGAAAAACGTAAACTATGGATTGGTGCCGCCGTTGTGGTCGCATTAGTCGTTCTATTCTTTGTTGGTCGGGAAATCAGTAACTGGCAACAGAACAAGCAGGCTGCCAGCACCGAGCAGGCACAACAGAAGCGCATGGTAGCGCAGGCAAAACAAACGCTGCATCAGGTATGTCGATACGCCGATTCGGTTGGTATCGATACGAGCCGTTTTACCGTCGCTACGTCGGCTACGTTCGACGAAATCACCAGCAAGACACACCAGCTTTTGATGGAAGCCCGCTACGGTAAGAAACCATCTATGATGGTGTTTGATGGGCTGGACGAAAAGCTGGATTCGGCCTGGGTTGCCAAAGCCGATACGTCGTTTACACCGTCTTTGCTGAGCAATACGTCGTTTATGCCGTATAAACAGCTGGTTGGGCATTACAACCGGCTCCGTAATCAATCTAAAAACAACCCGGCCATTGCCGATTCGTTACGTCTGGTTCGGCAGACGCTAAATTTTTATCGGTATATCAACCGGTTCGAGCCAGATCGGTTTGTGCTGGTGAATATTCCGGCGGGGGAATTGAACGTACTGGATAAAACCGGCCGGCATATGCTCCCCGCCATGAGGGTGATTGCGGGAAAGAAAGACAAGCGGACTCCCTGTATGACTACGTACATCAAAGATATTGTGGCCTATCCCTACTGGAACGTACCCAAGAGTATTGCCACGAAAGAAATGCTGCCGAAGATTCAGAAAGACGTGGCATTTCTGTACAACCAGAACCTGGAGGTGCTGGATAGTCGTAACAAGGTCGTTGATCCGGAAGATGTAGACTGGAACGAATTATCGGAAACGAACTTCCCGTACCGGATTCGGCAGGCTTCGGGTTGTGAGAATTCGCTGGGACTAATCAAGTTCGATCTCGAGAATCCGCTGGCTATTTATCTGCACGACACGAACGGACGGGATCTGTTTACGGTCACCAACGACCGCTGGCGTAGTCATGGCTGTGTTCGCGTTCAGAAGCCCGTTGAGCTGGCCAACTTTGTGCTCGGGAAGGAAACGTTCGACGCTGGTTTTATGAACCGCTGCTTAATTGATCAGAAACCGCAGACGTTATCGATTCCTAAACCATTTCCAGTGTTTATTACCTACAATGTGGCCGATGTGGACGCGGCCGGCCGACTTCGTTTCTACAAGGATGTGTATGAAGTAGCAAAATAAAAAAGGGCAGAAGGCAAACAAAATGACCTGTTTGCCAATTACTACCTTGGTTTGAATCGTCTGGCCATCAGCGGAGTCGTGTTCTGGCGCTGTTTAATCTGAGTCAAGAATACTTCACGCTGCTGATTATCAGGCGATTTTGTTTGGGAAGCATCAAGAGTAATTTTTCTACTACGTAGTCGTATGCTACTTAATCCTAATTTGAAATTTGCCCGCATGATTCTGATCACCTGGAAGGTCGATCTGATTATGATTGCCTTATGCATCGTGGCCTACTGGGTTGAGGTTCATGTTCTGAAAGAATATGTTCATATCCCGGCCGCCATTCCAACGCTTATGGGCACAGCCATCGCTTTTTTTGTGGGCTTTAACAATAATCAGGCTTACGATCGCTGGTGGGAAGCCCGCACCATTTGGGGGGGAATTGTGAATGATTCCCGATCCTGGACCCGCAGCGTATTGTTTTACTCGTTGGGAGCGCAAACGGACTCTAAACTATTCAGCGACCGTTTTGACGAAGCCCAGGCGATTCCGTATCGGATGATTAAACGGCATCTGAGTTTTCTGTACGCGCTGAAACGATCGCTGCGTGGTTCTGGCGAAGAAGACTACAAAACGTATCTGGAAGAGGCCGATCAGAAAACGGTTGCCCGTTTCACGAATATACCGTCGGCCTTGCTGGATTTGCAGAATCAGGACTTGCAGTTGCTGCGGGAACGGAATCAGGTCGATGGTTACGCCTTTCTGGCGCTCAATGACCTGATCGTTCGATTCAGCGATGGGATGGGTAAATGCGAACGGATTAAGACAACGGTTTTCCCCGTAACCTACATCTATTTTACGAGGGTCTTCATCTGGATGCTTATTACGTTATTGACTATGGTCATTGCTGATGAAGCTGGAGCCTGGTCGATCGCTCTGGGGTGGTTAGTCGGGTTTGTTTTTCACGTAACGCATATCAATGGGCTGAGCCTGATGAATCCCTTCGATGGAAATCCAGCCAGTATTTCGTTGAACGCGATTGTACGTACTATTGAAATCAATACGCTGGAAACGCTTAAGAATCCACAGGTACCGGCTCCCGTAGAAGCTGTTAATGGGGAGTATATTCTGTGAGGAAATGAAAATGCTACGTCGGACAGGTTCTGGCTGTTTCGACGTAGCATTGTTGATGAGAATTGACCTATAACGAGGCTATTGCATTCGTCAGGTACGCTGAATTTTTGAGGTAGTTATCATTAGGGGCATACACAAACAGGCACGTGCCACCTTTTACCAATTCGATGATGTTTTTGGAGTCGGCATACGGTACGGCCGGGCATCCCTGACTACGACCTAACCGACCGTTTTTGCGAATAAAATCTTCACAGACATAATCGGCCCCGTGCAAAACGATGTTCCGGTTGTAGACATTGTCGTTAAATCCTTTTTCGAGTCCTTTCAATTGCAGCGAAAGGCCGTGTTTGCCCATATACGTGTTGAGCGTCTGATAAAATCCCAGACTACTCTGAAAGGATGAGTTCGTGTTTGAAAATTGCGTGGCCATCAGATCGCCTGAGTTCTGCCCGTGCGATACATACGTATTAAACAACAGCTTTTTGTTGACCAGATCGACAATATATAACCGTTTTTTGTTGGACGGCTGGCTCAAATCAACAATCGATATGATTGATTTAGTTGTATCCGTCTTTTGCCACCCACGCAAAGCGTACTCAAAAACGTTTTTCTGCAAACCAGAATGGGCCAGATTGAGTTGATCATATACATCAAGCCGCGAAAATGTTTTCTTGGCAGGAACAGGCTCTACAACAGGCGAAGCGGCTACGACTTTACGAGTAGATTTGAATCCGGTGGTTGCCAGATAAGCTAATCCAAAAACAACCAGAAGCCAAACGACTTTCTTCATAAGCACAAGTGTATATTGTATGGGTTTTATGAGGAAATGTACTAATAAAACCTGAATCAGCTCGTTTTAATTCGCTGAAAGGCTATCTTTTTGCTTTTAACCGTAAGTATGAACTCCTACGAAGAATCCGTTCGGGCGGAAGTGGTTCGCTGGCAACAAGCCATGCAGAAACCGCCGTCGAGGTTCGGAAAGCTGTCTACGTCGCTGCAAAAGCGGATAAATCGGATCATTCCCCAACGTATTCATAAACTGATAACCGCCACCATCAAGCAGATGACCCGAGCGGTTTTATTTGGTGCCGAATTTTTAACCCGGCTGCCCGAACCGGGTCTTACACTGCCGCAACGTGAGTCGACGGTGATTTCCCGAATCGATTTTTATCGAAAAGCGGGTGCGGCAGAAGGAGGGGTAACGGGGGCGGGTGGTATATGGCTTGGTCTGGCCGATTTTCCGCTTCTGTTAGGGCTAAAGATGAAAATGCTTTTTGAGATTGCGGCTCTGTATGGCCATTCGGTGGCTGACTACAAAGAGCGGGTCTATATCCTGTATATTTTTCAGTTGGCATTTTCGAGCCAGGAGCGTCGACAAGTGGTATATCAGCACATTGTGAACTGGGAAGAGCACAGTCGTCAGCTCCCCGACGATATCAATCAGTTCGATTGGCTTACGTTTCAGCAGGAGTACCGCGATTATATTGATCTGGCGAAGATGGCCCAGCTTGTTCCGGGTATTGGGGCGGCTGTGGGCATTGTGGCTAATTATCAGTTGATCAGTCAGCTTGGTCGTACGGCCATGAATGCGTATCGAATGCGTTGGCTGGAAGAAAATAAGGCAAAGCTAAATCAAGGTTAATTAGCCAGTGATCGTAGCCTGGTGCGTCAGAAGGTATAAATAGCCTGCATCTGCAAACCAAGCTCGAATGTGCGGAAGTTGGTGCGGGCACCGCCCAGCCGCCCCAGCCGATACGTAACGGTTGGTTGACCCGTCAAGGCAATTTGTGAATTTACCTGATAAATACCGCCGGCACCCAGCATAAAATTGAATACCGGTCCCGACTCTGAATCCAGCCGTAGCTGTTGCGTCGATTCTCCGGCGCGGGAAGCCACAATGCGGGCGCTGAGTGGAATATCGATCAGGGGGCCAAAGGAATAAAACGGCGAGAGCGTATGCTCTGATGATCGGTAATTGAAAAGAATAGGAAGTCGAATGGATCGATAACGTACGCTGGATGCTCCTTCGCCCGCCAAAGCCAGGCGCTCGGTTCGAATGGCCTGATAACGGAACCAGAGCCCGGTTGCAATCGACCATTGGGACGCGTAATTGTAGTAAGCGGTTATGCCCGCCAGATAACCCAGCGATCCTTTATTCCCCGCTAATAAAACAGGCTCAACCACCTGCCCATCGCTGTCTGGAAATAGATAATGACTCGTGTAATTCGTATTGGTGTACAGGGGCGTAATGGTTGCTGAAACGGACAGCTTGTCCTGACCAAAAACAGATAACGTAGTGAGCGAAATGAGCAGAAATAACGTAGCCGATCGTTTGGTCATAGGGGAATTTGACGTGGTTTTTCAGTGAATTAAACTAAAAAAGGGCGCAGACTCCAAGTCTGCGCCCTTTTTCTGAGCTAATTAACGACTATTTCATGGCGTCGTTGATAGCTGTTATTTTAGTCAGATGCTCCTGTAACGTAGGAACCGTTTTTTCGGCAAAGGCCTTTATTTCAGGGTCTTTAGCGCCAATGGCGGCCTCTTTGAAATCATCAACATCTTCCTTATGGTCATCGACCATCATGCTGACATATTTTTTATCGAACTCTTTACCCGACAGTTTGGCCAGTTCATCAACATGTTTCTGATGATCTTCGCCCAGAGTAGCTGGTAGAATTATATTTTTGCTGGCCGCCAGGGCTTTCAGTTCTTCATTCGCTTTCGAGTGATCTTTAACCATCATGGCCCCGAAGTCTTTTACGGCCTGGTTCTGCGATTTTTCTTGAGCCATACGGCCTAGTTCAACCTCCATCATGCCTCCGCTCGCTGCTTTTACGGCAAATTCAGCATCGTCGTCGTCAGAGGTTTTTAACTCCTCGTTAGCCTGTTCGGCACGTTCTGTACTGTCTTTGTTTTCGCTGCTACCACACGATTGCATAGTAAGGCCGCTCGCTACGAACAGGGCCAGAAGAATGGTCTTTTTCATGATGTTTATTTTTTATAACGTTGATATATAGAACTTTACATAAAACACGAATTGGCACGTATTGTTTGATCCAGGGCCGATGAGTTAATTTGACAGCCATTTGTAATTTCTTTATCTGTTTGATTGCCAGCTGATTTATATGCTCTTTTTATTCCTCAGTATTTTACTTTCCGTCGTATTGCTGTTAAACTTTCGGCTGTTTCCTCGCTACGAAATCAATACGTTTCAGGCCATTGTTTTTAACTATTTTGTTTGTTTCCTGACGGGCTATCTATTGCTGCCTGAGGGGCAATCGGTTTCCATTGATTTATCGCAAACCTGGACCTGGCTTGCGCTCGGATTAGGCGTTGGTTTTATCCTGACATTCCTCTTGTCGGGGCTTTCAACGCAACGTATCGGCATTACGGCTACGTCGCTGGCCAATAATTTATCGCTGGTTATTCCGGTCTGTTTCAGTTTGTTTGTGTTCCAGACAGGTGGCAAAACATTTGATAGTTTCAATTATCTGGGGTTAGTGTTGGCGGTGGTAGCGGTGGGCCTGAGTACCTATAAAAAAGAGCCAGCGCCGACATCCGACCCGGATGGATCAACGGCTACGTATCCGCACAAAGCCAGGCTATCGGGTGCTACGTTGCTGCTACCTGTTGCGGTATTTCTGTTATATGGAGCTACCAATACGATCATCAACTACATGAATATCCATTATATCGCATCGTCGGGTAATACGGTTGTCGTTATGTTGACCATGATAATGGGGGCTATCGTAGCGGGAACGATTATGTTAGGCGTTCGCCTGATTCGGGGTCAGGAAAAAATTGTTGTACGAAACCTGATTGGTGCCGTAACGTTGGGTGTACCTAACTTCCTGAGTTTTTACACCTTACTGCTAGCCTTGTCGCAGTTCGGGGGTAATGGGGCCTTTGTGTATCCGCTCTACAATATTGGGGTAATTCTGGTGGCGGCTTTGCTGGCTGCGCTGTTTTTTCGGGAAAAGCTGTCTACGGCCAACCGAATAGGTTTGGTATTGGCCGTACTGGCTATTGCGCTAATATCCTGGCAGGAGCTGCTACTCTGATCGTAGGCCGAGCTTGTAAGACTGTTACGTCCGCAGATGGTTCAAACGAACATAGCAGATTGCCGTCAGTTCTTCGGTTATTGGCCTTCTACCGTATAAGTGATCCTGATCTGTCGCTTTCCTCGATTATCGGGCGGGCTTATCGATATGGTTTCGACCGATACACTTTTATTGGCCAATACCTGCTTCACGTAATTGATGTCGGAAGTTGGCTGTTCGTTTAAGTAATACGTAACAGTACCGGCTGGATAATCGAAAATGTTTATTCTCCGACTCCGGCTATACGTATCAGCGTTTGGACGGTAATCGATAATCTCGTTTTGGGTCGGCTTAATCTGCCGATACGTCGGAAAGAGCGTATCCCGTTTTGTCTGCGCGCTAACCCTGTAAAAAGAACCGCAGAAGACAAGAATCAGGGCTAGCAGATAACGTAGCATGAGAAGTAAGCGGTCTTGAAAAAGACACTACCCCTGCTAAAAGTTGCCGTCTGCTATATACGTAACTCGTAGCAAGGGTAGATAGTCCGTGCATAGATACAACGCACGTAAATGGGTGGTAGTATATGGCTACAGGCAGTTTTGTTACATCGTTGATCGACTATACTACGTATCGCTTTACGGTTTTGCCGCTGTGCTATCGGCTTTACGTTTGGCGTCTTCTTTGGCTTTTTTCTTGAAGAAACCACGTAACAGGAAATTACTTTGAGCCGCTTTCAGGTCTTCGTTCAGTAGCACAGTGCCCTGATTCAGATTGCGTAACGTAGCGCGCAGGTTGGTAGCAGCCTCCTGGTCCGTAAGCAGCACACCAAGCGGACTATTCGTATTATTCAGCTTTTCTGACGCCTGATTTAGGTTGGTAGAAGCCCGTTTTAAATTAGAAACAGCCTGATCGGCGGAGCTGGCTGCACTCTCGAGCTTAGTAGCTGAACGACTCAGCCGACGAAATACGCTCGTATCGGCCACCAGTTCGTTCGCCAACGTACCGCGCGTGTTGAGTTTAGACGCAAACAAAGAAACGGAGTTTGTGATCTTGGCCGTATTATCGGATGCCCGTTCCAGATTTTGCATCGCGCGTTTGAAGTTTCCGGCAACAATCGAATCGGTCAATACGGCTCCGACAGTTCCCTTGCCACGCTTAAGATTACCAACTAACTCTTTAAAATCGTTGGTTACCCGCAGAAGATTATTGTTGTTTTCCTGTAGAGTTTCCATAATCTGATCGGAGCTAAGCGCAGCCTGGGTTTGGAGTTTATCGCCATCTTCTACTTCTGGATGACTGTTGGTTCCCCCCGAAATCACGACGATTTTATTCCCGATCAAACCGTCGGAACCAATACTCGCCACGGCGTCTTTGCGAATGTATTGCTGCGAACTCTGCTCAACGTTCATATCGACCTCAACCTGTGCGTTGCTGTAAATACTGACGCGCTTAACCGTGCCGACTTTTACGCCCGAAAACCAGACGTTATTACCGGCTTTCAAACCAGATACATCCTTGAAAACAGCAACAAGTTGTATACTTTTAGTGAAGCGTTTTTGCTGACCGCCCAGCACAAACACCCCTGCAATGAAGATGACGATACCGAGCAGGACAAAAATGCCAACGATAACGGCGCGTTTATTAGATTCTGTGCTCATATATAGTGTGTAGTGCTTCGCAACGTAAGAGTTAGTGGCGTTTATTACTCTCCAACCACTAAGGACGAATACTGTTTTAATTGATAAAGTTGTAATTATAAAACTGCTGAACGCGCTCGTCGGAGTCGGCAAATACTTCCTCGAATGTACCCACTCGTTCAAAACGACCATCCAGAAGCATAGCTATTCTATCGCCGGTGGTTTTAGCGCAGGTCAGATCGTGCGTAATAATGATCGACGTAGCCTTGAATCGTTCTTTCACTTCGTTGATCAGGTTATTGATTTCGATACTCGTAATGGGGTCGAGACCAGCCGTCGGTTCGTCGTACAGCATAATTTCTGGCTTCAGCATCAGCGTACGGGCAATGCCGATCCGCTTGCGCTGACCACCCGATAACTCGGAGGGCATCTGGTTGATGGTCTGCGACAGACCAACGTCGTCCAGCGCTTCTTCAACGGCCCGGTCAATTTCGCCCTGGGTCAGATTCCGTACGTTTCGGATGAGCGGAAATTCGAGATTTTCGCGAATGCTCATACTGTCGTACAGCGCACTGCTCTGAAACGAAAAGCCAACTTTCTGCCTGAACTCGTCCAGTTCCTGACCCCGTAATTGTTCAACATCCTGACCCAGTACCATAACCCTACCCGTATCGGGCTTGAGCAGGCCAACAATAATTTTAATCAATACCGATTTGCCCGTACCAGAGCGCCCCAGTACCACTACGTTTTCGCCCCGATTAACGTCCAGGTCAATACCACGTAGTACGTGGAGGTCTCCAAACGATTTTTTTAAGCCATGAATACTGATAATAGGCTCAGTTTCGGAGGCTGATTGCCGGTCGGGCGATGGGTTGTTTTTATGTGTGTTGGAGGTTGCCAAGGATAGTAAATGGTTAGTTTCCCCGAATGGCACTTATGATCTGCAAGGAAAGCAGCTCTTCAATAAATACTAAAAACATGGCTGTCACAACGGATGAATTCGCAGCTTTGCCGACGCCTTCTGTACCTTTCGATGAATGATAGCCTTTGTAACAGCCAACCATGCCTATCGTAAAACCAAATACGACTGATTTTGTCAGAGAGGCAAAAATGTCGGTATACGTAATGGCACCGAAAACTTCCTGAAAAAATGACGTAAAGCTGGTTTGCTCATTCTGGTTGACATTCAGATAAGCCCCAAGCAAAGCCAAAAAAATCGTGTACATCGTTAGGACTGGAATGGTTACGGACGTAGCCAGAACCCGACTCACCACCAGGAACTTAAACGGGTTGGTGCCCGATACTTCCATGGCATCGATTTGTTCCGTTACGTTCATAGACCCCAATTCAGCGCCAATGCTGGAGCCGACTTTCCCCGATGCAATTAGCGCTGTTACGAGAGGCCCCAGAGCGCGCACAACAGCAATGGCAATCAGGGAAGGTAGCCAGGACGTAGCACCAAACTCGGATAGCGATGGTCTGGACTGGTTGGTAAACACGACCCCCGTAATAAAACCAGTGGTTGAAATCAGCAACAGCGAACGGTAGCCAACCTCGTAACACTGACGTATTATTTCCTTAAACTCATAGGGAGGTAGGACCGCTTCCCGAAAGAAGCGGGCAACAAAAGCCGATACGTCGGCCAGATTGGTAAAAAACTTGTCGAGCCGTCGGGTAACAACGGGTTTACTGGACGACTGATTGGTAGGAGTAGTGTCTGACTGCATTCAAGCGCGGACCGTATTACTGATCGAATTATCCTTATAACCGAAATAGGCTACAGGAGTTTTAATTTGATCTAAAGTCTTACTTGCTAAGTCGAATACAGTTGGAAAAGTTGCCTAAATAGCCGTAAAAAGCCAGTAGCCAGACGAGTTTTCGTCTGGCTACTGGTTGACGTAATCAGTAGAAGCGCTATGCTGCCTGCCGTAACTGGGTTTGCCAGAGTGGTAGATAAGCCGTTTGGGGCGCTGGCGACAGGAACGATGAATAATCATCGGGCCGGGACATCACTTCTTTATACAATAATACCCGATACAGATAATAACGAGTTTCGCGGGGAAGCTGCATCCGGTAGTAATCGCGGTGGGCCGACCGTTTTAGCTGATTCTTCATCAACCCTGGTCCGGCGTTATAAGCCGCAGCCACTAACGACCAGGAACCTAGCTGGTCGTACAGCTTACGCAAATACCGACAGGCGGCATCCGTGGCTTTATGCACGTTAAATCGCTCGTCGTTACGTCCACCGACGCGTAATCCCAGCGCACGGGCTGTTCCCGGCATCAGTTGCCAGTAACCAGCAGCACCCGCGCGGGAAACGGCTTTGGCTCGCAGCCCGCTTTCGGCCAGCGGGACGTAGCGAAAATCTTTTGGGATGTCATACTTTTCCAAAATGGGGTCGATGATTGGGAAAAACGTATCGGCCTTTTGCCGGAGATTGCCCATATCGGTGGCGTGGCTTTTGAACAGCGTAAACACATGCTTCCAGCGATCAACGACATCGTCTTGATCGAGAGGTAAGCATTCTCCGCAGAAATTGACATCGAGGAGAGGGAGTTCAGCCTTCGTAAGCGAAGTTTCCATCAAGGTATTGGTGGCCAGGGATCTTATTTCGTTTGATCGAGTGGCGTCTGATTGCGTAACAGCGCTAATTTTTGATGGATTCAGATTGGGAATTGGATGGGCGGTAAACTTCGCAGCGACCGTGATGGCCGGACGTATTACGGCCATCAATAAAGAAAATCCAACTTGCTTGAACAAAACTTAATCAGGATGGTACTGGGTTTATAACGGTCTTAGCACTTTAAATAGTTTATTGATAATCAATATTTTATATAGGTTTGGTGTTTTCTGTTCTATAATTTTAACCGTATGGGCAGCGAAGTGTCCTGATAATCACGACCTTAAAATAATGCAGGCGATAAACATTAAAATTGTTGGTAGATTATTCGATTTCGGTTCTTTTTTTACTATTTGACCAGTAATTAACCGGCATCTGCCATCTGTTTATACAAAAATGCCATTACGTTCCCAAGATTGGTTTGGCCGCACCGGCAAAGACGGCTTTATTTATCGTGCCTGGATGAAAAACCAGGGATTCCCACACCATGAGTTTGAAGGAAAACCCGTTATCGGTATCTGTAATACCTGGTCGGAGCTGACGCCCTGTAATGCTCATTTTCGCGAACTGGCGGAGGCCATCAAGCGGGGGGTGTGGGAAGCTGGTGGTTTCCCGCTGGAATTTCCGGTGATGTCGCTGGGCGAATGTCAGATTAAACCGACAGCTATGCTGTTTCGGAATCTGGCGAGCATGGACGTTGAGGAAAGTATTCGGGGAAATTCGCTCGATGCCGTCATTCTGATGTGTGGCTGCGATAAAACAACGCCTTCGCTCGTGATGGGGGCCTGCAGCGTCGACCTACCTACCCTGGTGGTGTCGGGAGGACCAATGTTGGCGGGTCGTTTTCAGGGACGAAAGATCGGAACCAGCGACCTCTGGCGATTTGCCGAAGCCTACAAGATGGGCGAGATGAGCCAGAGCGAATTTGTTGCTGCCGAAGCCAGTATGGCCCGTTCGCAGGGGCACTGTGCTGTGATGGGAACGGCCTCCACCATGGCCGCTATGGTTGAATCGCTGGGGCTGGCGTTACCTGACAATGCCACCATCCCGGCAGCTGACTCTCGTCGGAAAGTACTAGCCCACCTGACTGGTATACGGGCTGTTGAACTGGCGCGGGAAGGCATTACACCATCTAAAATTCTGACCCGGCAGGCTTTCGAAAACGCCATTATGGTGAATGCGGCCTTAGGTGGTTCAACGAACTTCATTCTACACCTGACCGCTATTGCCGGGCGCGTTGGGGTTGATCTGTCGCTGGATGATTTCGATACGTTGTCGGCAAAAATTCCATTACTGACGAATCTTCAGCCCTCTGGCGAACATTTTGTTGAGGATTTATTTTATGCTGGCGGATTGCCCGCTGTTATCCGGGAGCTTCGTGAGTATATCCATAATGATACGTTAACCGTTAATGGACGGACCTTAGGTGAGAATTGCGCCGAAGCACAGTGTTATGACCCTACGGTTATTGCCACGGTAGAAAAACCCTTCAAACCCGAATCGGGAATCGCTGTCTTACGAGGGAATCTCTGCCCGAATGGAGCGGTTCTGAAACCATCGGCCGCCACACCGGCTCTGATGAAGCATACAGGCCGGGCCGTTGTTTTTGAAAACATCGACGACTACAAAGCGCGTATCGATGATCCTGAGCTGGATGTTGACCCAACGTGTGTGCTTGTTATGAAGAATGTCGGCCCTAAGGGCTATCCGGGTATGCCAGAAGTGGGTAATATGCAGTTGCCGGCCAAAGTTCTGGCGCAGGGGGTTCATGATATGGTACGTATCTCGGATGGCCGTATGAGCGGTACAGGGTTTGGAACGGTTGTGCTGCACGTATCGCCCGAAGCGGCCGTTGGTGGAAACCTGGCCCTGGTGCAAAATGGTGATCTCATTACGCTTGATGTCGAGAATCGGAGCCTGCATCTGCACGTATCGGATGAAGAATTAGCCGGTCGTTTGGTTCATTTTAAACCGCTTGATTTGGGCTACGATCGTGGCTACGTCAATCTATACATTCGTCACGTTACCCAGGCGCACGAAGGTGCCGACTTTGACTTTTTGCGGGGAGCTTCAGGTAGTGAAGTAAAACGCGATTCGCATTAATCGTCAGCGGCCGAATCAGATTCGGCCGCTACCTCAAAAGTATCCATGACTTTACCATTTCATAACCAGACAGTACTTATTACCGGGGCAGGGCAGGGAATCGGATTTGCCATCGCTCGGACATTAGTTCGGCAGGGAGCCAACGTAGTACTTAATGACTTTGATGATACGTTGACTCTGCAAGCCGTGGAAGCCATTCGTCAGGATCGTGAAACTGAGCAGGCAGGAACCTGCATCGCCTGCGCAGGCGATGCGTCTGACGTTACGTTTATTGACAACATGGTCAAAACGGCCGTCGATACGTTTGGTTCGGTCGATATAGCCATTGCCAACGCGGGTATCACCATCTTCGGCGATATTTTTACCACAACGCCCGAGGCTTTTCAGAAAATTGTGAATCTGAATCTTCGGGGGAGCTTTTTCCTGGCGCAGACGGTAGCCAAACAAATGCGTGAGCAGGGCCGGGGCGGAAGTGTGTTGTTTATGTCGTCGGTGGTTGGGCATCAGGCTCACCCAGGATTACCTGTCTATAGCATGACCAAAGCCGGTCTTGAAATGCTGGCGAAACAACTGGTTATTGATTTTTCCCCTTTGGGAATTACAGTTAATGCCGTTGCGCCGGGCGCCACACAAACGGAGCGCACGCTGGACGATCCGTCTTACGTACCGATCTGGTCGCGGATTACGCCGATGGGGAGGCCCGCCACCGTCGATGATATAACCAATGCCGCTTTATTCCTGATTGCACCCGCATCCCGGCATATTACCGGCCAGAGCCTGGTTGTAGACGGAGGATGGACTAGTGTCAGTCCGCCACCGGTCGGGTAATTATCCGTAGAGCGTTACAACGTCCAGTAGTCATACTGCATATATCGGGCTGTTTCATCAGCTACCGCTTTGCCCAGAAGCTTGCCGACGGTGTAAAGCGACATATCAATACCGGCTGATATGCCCGCCGACGTAATGATTTTGCCATTATCGACGTAGCGTTCAGTGGGGAGAACCGTCGTGTTGGGCGCCAGTTGCGACAGACTGTCGATGGCCATATAATGCGTCGTGGCTGATAGCGAGTCGAGCAAGCCTGCCTTCGCCAATAACAAGGCACCGGTACAAACCGATAGCACCAGCTCCGCCGTTTCGGCCGACCGACGAATCCAGGCAAGCAACGGTTCGTTGTTTACCTCCCGTCGCGATCCGAAGGGTGTGCCATCGGTATGATAGCCCCCTCCACCAGGAATGACGATAATATCAGCTTTCGGATGGTCATTGAGCAGATATGTCGGGGTAATACATAACCCGTTTCGTGCGTAAACAGGACCTCGTTCTGCAACGGTAAAGACCTGAAAATGCGGATTGCCGGATACTTTTCCGGCAACGCCAAAAACCTCAAAAGGACCCGCAAAATCCAGTACTTCAATTTCGTTAAAAAGCAATATAGCGACTGTTCGCATGGGTGGGCTACGTTATTAGACAGATTAATTTCATAAATCATGAATCCTACATACGCCATGTCTCCAAGACATGGCGTATGTAGGATTCATGGAAAATTCACTTTTATTTTCTGCCCAACGTAATCAGGATGACGCCAATAAGGGCGATCCCGGCACCGATTAACGATTGACTGGAAAAAACTTCGCCAGCGAAAAATGTGCCCAATAACATAGCTACCACCGGGTTGACGAATGCGTAGGTAGAGAGCAATTGTGGAGGAGCCTTACGTGCCAGCCAGGCGTATGAAGAAAAACCAATGATGCTGCCAAAAATGACCAGGTAGAACATGGAGCCGATCGCTTTAGCCGGTGCATCAAAAATGCTGAATAACGTAACGGGCTCCATCACCAGACTGATCGGTAGCAGAACAAGGCCACCCACAATCATCTGTATGCCACTGGATATAGCGCCCGATGGTAACGACACCCGAGGGGAAAGCAACGTACCGATAGCCCAGGCAAAATTGCCGAAAGCCACCAGACTGGCCCCAACCAGATAGCCATGCGTATCGCCCGTGCCCTGCAACTTATCCGGCTTGATCAGAAAATAGATGCCAACTATACCAACCACCAATCCGGCCAGCGCCAGGTTGCTGGGGCGTTGCCGCCCAAACGAGACCCAGTTAAGTGTAAGCAGAAAAACAGGCAGTAAACCACCAAGCAAAGCCGCTATGCCACTCGGAATATACTGAAGCCCCAGCGATAGGCAGCCATTGGAGATAGCCAGCAGAATTACGCCAATCATTCCCGCCGATTGCCATTCGATCTTAGTGGCGCGGGGCGTTCCGGTAAGACGTGCGTAGGTATAGAGAATCGTTCCTGACACCATGTAGCGCATCGACACCATGTAGAGCGGAGGCATCTGTTCCGTCATAAAATGAATGAACAGGTACGTAGAACCCCACAGAATATAGACCGAAACTAAATTTGCCCAAAGTGCGACGCGACCAGGGCCATTGGCAACAGGAGAGGAAATAGCTTGCATGGCAATAGAGGTACTAATGCCGACTTAACACCAATATGTTCTATTTTTCTCCGTTGTTTGCCAGTTTTTTCTGCCTTTCTAAGATAGATTATGAAGATTCTAAGCAAAATTTTATTTGGTCAGTAGGTGACCTGCGTGTTGTTCGCTTCAAGCTGTTTAATATGAGCGGCATACGGGCTTTGTAATCCCTCGCGTCCCCAGAGTGGATTACTACCCAGATACACCTTCTTCAAACTACGTATCGATAATAACACAGTCGGAAATTCCTGTAAATTGTTGTTATTCAGATCAAGTTCTTCCAGGTTAGGGAGGGCGCTCAATACTGCGGGAGCCGTTGAAAACCAGTTATAGCCCAGATCAAGCGTTCGAAGGTTCTTCAGTTGTTGTAATTCCGCAGGGAGTTGGCTGATACGGTTATGATGGGCATATAAGACCTGAAGCCGACGTAGTTTCGCCAGCGATTTGTTTATTTCTTTCAGGTCGTTATGGGCAATGGCCAGTTGTTCTAGTTTCTTCAACCGGCTCAACTGCTTCGGTAGTTCGGTGAATTTGTTGTAGTACAAATCCAATACCGTCAGCCGTTTCATTCGACCAACACCCTTTGGTAACTGAGTTAGGCCTGCATTGTACAGGTTCAGATCGGTCAGCCGGCGAAGTCCCCGAAACTGGTTGCTGGTTAATTTCGCTACTTTGTTGTTGCCCATCCACAAGCTTTCGAGCCGCCGATTCAGACGTACCGATGCCGGAATTTGCGTTAGTTTGTTGCCCTGTAAATTCAGTGATATAAGATGTTTATTACGAGTAATGAAAACACTGTCGTTAGGAATAGCATTGTAAAGCACACTAAGTCGCTTGAGAGTGGGTATGTCGGCGGTCAGGCGAGCGGGGAGTTCATGCAGATTATTTTTTGACAAGTCCAGTTCTTCCAGATTAGGAAACTGGTAGACGACTTCCGGTACGTTGGTTAGATCCAACTGATTAAAAGCCAGCATTTTTACCGTGTCAGGTCGAGTTGTTTTCTGAGCCGCTTCTACCGTACTGATTATGCCGGAACCTCGCCGGACGGTACGGGGGCCAGCTACGGTTTGCCCGTATCCCATGAATTGCATGACTCTGAACGGAACGTTGCCAAGGGCCGGGTGTGATGTTGTCGAGTAAAAATCCTTTAGTACAGAAAGCATGCGGGTTTGTACCGAATCAGCGAGCGGACGGTCGGGCTGAATGAATACCCATTGTGCTTTGCCATCTGGTTGATAGTATTCGTGTAGAGCTATATAAAAGCCCTTCTTTGGAATGTCCTTTCGGTTCTTGATATAGGTTTCGAATTGCTTATGGGCAGCATATATAGCTTCCTGAGCAACTTTCGGTTTTGACTGAAATAAGGTAGTTAACGAAGGGTGCTGCTTATCGAGCGCTGCGGGACTGACGCCATAAGCCGTTGTATCTCGTAACAAGATCACCTTTACCTGCGCTTTAGCCGATAGCGCTACTAAGCCTGATAGTAAAAAAATAGCTAGCTTTTTCATGTGCAACGATGGTTATAGGTGTATGACTATATTTATAGTTAAATTCCATAAAAAAAACCAGGATTTAGCTGATTTTTGGATTAAAGAGATCTTTTTGTCGCTTCAAAGAAGCATTTTTGTCATCCCGACGCAGGAGGGATCTTCGGTAAATGGCTTGTACACGGGCGCTACCGAAGATCCCTCCTGCGTCGGGATGACAAAAACACACTGATTATAGCTTAATAATAGAAAGTTTAAACAGCTTTAATAACAAAACCCCCTTAATCCAAAAATCAGCTAAATCCTGGTTTAGTTTTTCTGACCGCCACTCACCGACGACGCAGGCTGTTTGTCGGAGAGTTTCTTGGCTGCTTTCACAAAGTCACCGGCCTGAATGATGGAGATTTTAGCGGGGTCGATATGCTTTTTCATGGCGGCATTGATTTGCTCGGCTGTCAGGCTGTTGATTTTCTTTTCGAAATCAGCATCCCAGGCCATGGTCCGGTTCAGGTAAAGATAGTTGTTGAGCGTACTCGTCAGACTTGGGTCCTGCGCCCGGCCAACCATCCGCGATTGCAGATAACCTGATTTAGCGGCTGCCAGCTCCTCGGCGGTGAAACCATCTTTCACCACTTTTTCCATTTCTTCCAGGAAGGCTTTCGTTAAACGCTCCGCATTTTCAGGGTTGTAAATGGCATACGTCATAAACACCCCTGTTTTGTCGAGTGGGTTCGCCTGAACCTGAGAACCGACACCGTAGCTAATACCTTCTTTCTGACGGATACGTACGGCCAAACGCGAGTTCAGGAAACCTCCTCCGAGCATATAGTTGCCCATAACGAGCGCTGGGTAATCGGGATCGTCGTCACGTAGCGGAATGTTTACACCGGCAACCAGAAAAGCATTGGCCTTATCAGGAGCCTCCAGTTTCTGGGGTGTTGGTTTTACATCATTGAACGGAGTAACCAACCGACTGAATGGCTTTTTGGCTTTCCAGGTGCCCAACTCGTCCATAATAATTTTCCGAACTGGGGCCTCATCAAAGTCGCCAACTACGGCGAGTGTTGAATTCTGAGCACCATAGAAATCTTTATGAAACTGTTTTAGATCGTCGAGTTTCATCGCTTTAACGTCGGCCACGTCTTCGTCGGGAGTCGATGTGTAGCGAATATCGTCTTTCGGATAAGGGCTCATCTGGCGCTGAAAAGCCGTGAACGCCAGCGACTGGGGTTCAGAGCGTTGCGCTTCAATCTGAGCCAGCTGCTCCTGCTTTAGCTTTTCGAATTCGTTGGGGTCGAAGGCCGGATGTTTTAAGATATCGCTGACGATACGTATAACGGCAGGCAGGTTCTCTTTGGTTGTTTTGATATTTACATTAACCTGATTGCCACCACCAAATACGCTAACCTGGGCCTTCAGTTTATCGAACTCATCCTTAATTTGCTGGCGAGAACGCGTAGTTGTGCCTTTGTCGAGCATTGAAGCGGTAAAGACCGAAATCGCGCTTTTGTTTTTCAGACTGTTTACATCGCCATAACGTAGCGTCAGCCGAGCGTTTACTTCATTGCCCCGAGTTGATTTAGGAAGCAAAGCCAATTCGATCGTATTGGGTTGCTCAACCCTGCGAGTACGTCCATCGATATTTGCCGGTGATGGATCAAACGCTTCGCCACTCGCAATAGCAGCACGACCTTTATAGTTTTTCACTAAAGCATCGATATCGGGTGCGTCGGGAACCTCAACCCGATCGGGTGTTTGTTCGGGAATAAACATCCCTACGGTGCGGTTCGATGGCTTGAAGTAGAACTTCGCTACGCGTTGTACATCGGCTGGCGTAACTTTTTCGAGTGCGTCGCGGTACAGGAAGCCAAGACGCCAGTCGCCGGTCGCAATGTATTCGCTCAGCGTACGGCCCAATCGTTCAACGTCTTTAAAACTCATTTCGACATCTTTCAGCAACTTCGCCTTAGCCCGTTCAACTTCATCTTTGGTAGGTGCTTTGATGGCTACTGAATCCAGCGTACCGAGCAAGGCTGCACGAGCCTCGTCAATGGATTTATCTTTCAGCAGTTCGGCCGCAAAGTACACGTAGCCAGGGTCTTTGGTCATGAACGAATAGCCGTATTGCTGTGAAGCCTTCTTCGTTTCGACCAGCGATTTATACAAGCGGCCACTGGGTTCATCTGTCAGAACACCCGTCAATACGTCCATCGTTGGATAATCGGGGTGCGAGCTGGGCATGATGTGATACAGCGCCGACACAACTTTAGTGTCGCCAACACGTCGTAACGACACTTCGCGCTCGCCATCCTGCGTAGGTTCAACACTATAGGTTGGCTGAAGAACACGGGTTGGTTTAGGAATTGGGCTAAAGTATTCGTTGACGAGTTGCAGTGTTTTGGCCTCATCGATTTTACCCGCCACGACCAGTACGGCATTATCAGGCTGGTAGTATTTTTTGTAAAAAGCCTGCAGGTTTTCAATGGGGACTTTTTCCAGGTCGGACCGGTTCCCGATGGTCGATTTACCGTAGTTGTGCCACAGATAAGCCGACGATACTACCCGTTCGTTCAGTACGTTCTGGGGCGAATTTTCCCGCATTTCGAATTCGTTACGTACCACCGAGAACTCTGTTTCAAGATCGCTTTTCTTGATGAATGAGTTGATCATCCGGTCGCTTTCGAGATCCAGCGCCCATTTCAGGTTTTCGTCGGTGGCCGCAAAGGTTTCGAAATAGTTCGTACGGTCGAGCCAGGTTGTACCATTGGGCCGGGCGCCGTGGGCCGTTAATTCCTGCGGAATATTGGTGTGCTTGGTCGATCCTTTGAACACCATGTGTTCCAGCAGGTGAGCCATCCCCGTTTCGCCCAGACCTTCATGCCGGGAGCCTACCAGATACGTAATGTTTACCGTAATGGTGGGTTTAGAAGGGTCGGGGAAAAGCAAAACTTTCAGGCCGTTTTTTAGCTGATATTCAGTAATGCCTTCCACAGAAGCTCCTTTGGTAACGCCAGCAGGCAGAGCGGAAGCGGCTTTGTCCTGCGCAGACGATAACGTTAAGCTGCCGACCAGCAGGGCTGCGGTCAACATGCTCTTGGGGGTACGCTTGTTCAGCGTAGCTATACGCATAGGGAGTAATGTTTAGTTGGGTACAAAGTTAACTATCCGTCTAGTTACAAAGAATGTACGTTTGTGGCAACGGTTATTATATATTTTTAACAAAAGCAAGGATGAATGGTAATAGCAGCAATTATCCTCTTCTAAAATGTTTGCTTAGGTAGATAGCTAAAAGAAATAGTAGCAGGGGTCAGAGCTCTATTAAGCCTATCGGATGGGCATTTTCGCTAAATCATCTTCTTCCTGATTTAAAAGTATATGTGTACTATATAATTTGTAAGTATTGAATTATATTTGGCTTTTTGAGTGTTTTGATTTATTTGTATATTAAACAGCCAAAAATGACTAGTTCTGTTGCCTTGTGTACATACAATGGGCAAAATTATATTGCACATCAACTAGAAAGTATATTGGCTCAAACTCAAGGTGTGGATGAGATCATTATATGCGATGATGGATCTATTGATAATACCACTAATATTATTGAAAGTTACAGGGTAAAACACCCAGATATTATTAAAATATATATTAACCCGAACAGACTTGGTATAATTAAAAATTTTGAGCATGCAATTAATCTATGCACAAAAGATGTAATATTTCTTTGTGACCAAGATGATATATGGCATGAAGATAAAGTAATACGTACTATAAATTTTTTTAAAAATAACGATGATAAGGATGCCGTTTTTCATAATTTAAGGCTGATGTTAAATGGCCAGATAATAAATCAGACATTGTGGGATACTGTATTTTTTTATGAAGAATGTAGAAGGCCAGAGAAATTAAATTGGTTTATAACTTATTTTAATAATGTTGTAACGGGGGCCGCTCTAGCAATACGTAAACCACATAAACCAATATTTATTAAAACAAATAACGTTAAAGTTAAAAAAGGGAGTCTTCCTTTTTTCTTGCATGACTACTTATTAGCATTAGACTATACACGTAGTAATAAGTTAGGTATTTTACATGAGTGTCTTGTAGATTATAGACTTCATAAATCACAAAATTCAGGCCTAAAAATAAGGAGACACAGCAACTTGTCTCCTTATGGCGTATTTAATAATACAAGTGTATCGGTGAAAGTTTGGTACATAAATAGGAGAATAAGAAAGCTTACACCTTACACGGATTTACATGTAGAAATTAGTATAGCTTTAGACCGTTTACGAGAAGAAAAGAATAGTTTATATAAACAGCTGGATCCTTTTTCTGAATGTATACCTTTATTGAAATATACAGCTAATAAAATTTATTCTATATTAGATCGATACCTTAATGCTATTCTAAATAAGTATAATTATTAAGTTATTCTTCATGGATTTTCTTGATTATTTTACTAATTATTTTGCCCAATAAAAACCTTAGTTGCTTTTCCCAGTTCTTGGGTAAGAAGAAAGCTATTATTGTATCTTTGATAATCATGTCGATTGTATCTTTCACTTCTTTTATTTGAAGAGGCTTTACGTACTCAAAGATAGGTTCATTTTTCATTCTTTTATTTATGTACAGTAAGTTCCACAAGGGATTACTCAACTCGTAAAATAAATTAATAGCTTTCGTGTGCTGAATAACTTTATCTAATACTGCGCCTATTTGCTGCTTGCTATGTTGTCGATACAGTCCTAAGCATTCATTATGAAAATAAATATTTTTTTTTGATAAGTATGTTATTGCAAGCTGGTAATCGTGTATCACGTGAGGAATATGGTCATGAAATACGACTGGATTTGATGGTTTTTTAAAACACAATGATGCTCCTGTTACCATATTTCCAAAAAACAGTGTATGAAATAAATAATCTTTATTGCTATAATTTTTTGCTAAAAAATTTTGAAAGCCCATTGTGTCCCACATGGTGAAATTAAATAAAGCCTTATCTTCTGAACATAATTGTAAATTATGGCTTATTGCTTCTACAGCAGGATGGTAATTAAATAGACAAGCGATTGAGCTGATTTTTTTGGGAAGCCATATATCATCTTGATCCGATAAAAATATTATTTCTTTTGTGCATAAATTGATTGCCTTTTCAAAATTCTTTACAACTCCCAGACGTGCATCATTCTTGTAAATCTTTACAAGATCAGGGAACTTAAGTTGATAAGTTTGGAGTATATTTAATGTATTATCTGAAGAGTTATCATCACATACAATAATTTCATCTGGTATTAAGTACTGCTGTAAAATACTGTCTAATTGTTCCGCAATATATTTTTGGCCATTATAGGTGCAAAGAGCTACAGAAATAGATTGGCTATATTTATTAAAATCACTCTGGTGGTATTCTAAAATTGTATCTATTGTATTTACCGCCTGGCTTAGTGAGCCTTTTTGTGAAACTAATTTGTATCCATTAATTCCTATTTCAAGACGGTTTTGAAACGGAGTATTGAAAATTCTTAAAAGAGCTTCGGAAAGAGCTTCTGAGTCTTTGTTTTGTACGATGTAACCGGTCTCCTTGTCAATGACAAATTCTTGGGCAGATCCCATGTCAAAGGATACAACGGGAGTTCCACATGCCATTGCTTCTGCTAGCATTGAAGGTCCAGAGTCTTCCACAGAGCAATTTACATAGACGTCTGCCGCTTGATATAATGACGACAATAAACGTTCGTCTTTGATATATGGAATTTGTTTCTTCTTGAACTTAATGTCTTTGTGAATAGGCTCGTCTAAAATTTTAGTAACAGATAAAATTTCTATTTGTGCGCGCTCTACTGGCTGTAATTTGTTCCAAAAAAAAATTATAGTTTTTACGAAATAATCGTAACCTTTGCGTTCGTCTTGCGTATTCTCAGCGCCTGCGAGAATATAAAATATGTTACTATCTAATCCGAAAAAATCTTTAGCGATATGTCTTTTATATGGATTATATATAGTCGTGTCTACAACACCGGAAATGTTAAAAATAGGTTCCTGAGTTTTGTATATTAACGATTTTAAGGCTTGTTTTTGGGTCCATTTAGTTCCTGCTAATAATTTAAAATTGCCCGATTTTACATTATTGTTTTTTATACGGAAGTTTCGTCCTGCTATCTCTCTAAACTTATTATCTAGAATAGCGGGGCAACGTAACGTATCGCAACCGTGTATGAAACCTTCACAGTTCCAGGCAAAATGGCAGCCTCCTGTGAAATGATTCATGTCTACTGCAACATTATACACAATTGCCTTAGTGGCTTCTGAAAGGTTTAGAATATCAGTAGAAGTAAGAAAGTCAAATGTGATTCCGACAAAAATGATTTGAGGGGTAAATTTAAGATGCTGTAAAATTACTGATGTATCCTGATAGGAGTTCTCTTCGTTTATTGTATTAAAAATATACTTAGGGTCTCTATCTACAGCTTTGAGAACGCCATTCTTCTCTACTAGGTGTCCAAGTAGAGAAGAATAGTTTTTTCGTGGTGGTAATTTCGTTATTAGGACGTTGTAGTCTACTTTGTCACGAACTAATACCTCTACTCTGTGTCCTTTTTGATGTAAAGATTCTGCTACTTTAATAAGTGCAGTATTTGCGCCAGTCTGATCTCCTAAAGTAATGAATAATATATTTGACTTAGTATTAGTTAACATATATATTAAAATGATCTAAGCTTTCTGGCATCTAATCCTTCTCTTTTTTTTGTGCCTTGTACGCTATATACTGAATGAGGCTCTACATCTTTGTTTATTATACAACCCATTCCAATGAAGCTCCCTTTTCCAATATGAACTCCTGATTTCACAATACTACCCATGCCTATAAATACATGGTCTTCTATTGTAACATTACCCCCAATCAGTGCTGCAGATATAAACGAATAATCTCCAATTTTTGAATGATGCCCAAACTGAGAGTCAATAGAAGTTACTCCATTTCCAAATTGAACGTAAGGGTGGAACCTACTGGCATCATCTATGAAAGTATTCTCTCCAAAAGTAGGTAAAAATAAGGTATTGTTGTTTGAGGGGCGATAATTAGCAAGTTGATAACCCTTAGCTTTTGATTGTATGCACAGCTTTTCTAATACGGCATTTAAATAGTAAGGGCCTACACCAATGAACATTTCTGCTTCTTGATGTGAGAAATGATTTTCAATTTCTTCGAAGCAGAATACGGGTAAACCAAAATGCTCTTTTTGCTGGTAATATGCTTGTTCAACTGTAAATGCTACTACTTTATAGTTGGAGTCTTTTACAAAATAGGCGTAAACTAACTCCGCATGAGAGCCTGTTCCATAAATAATAAGTTTTTTCATGTTATATCACAAATAAACTATTTTTGGAAAATGTTAGACATAATTCTGTGATCAATATTTTATATGCTAATTTATTGAAAATTAAGGTTCATCCTAAGTGCGTTCTATAATAGCTCAAAAGATTTTTATGGTTTGCTTTTAGTCTACTGATATACAATGCTGAATAGAATTGGATTAAGTACTTGTCACTTGCATTCATTTTTAAATTTTCTTTCATTATGGTTTTGGGTTGAATATCCTATTTTGAAAGCATAATATATTAATTTTACAGTGCATTGATTATTTTCTGCCTGTATACTTAGCTAAATCAATAGTACATACTATTATGATTCTATGGCTCTCGTGCTAGATATTTGTGACATTATTGATCCGTGAGTAAGTTTGTAATGTGAGTGTCTTTTGCTTTCTATGGCCAACTACAAACAAGCAGATTAAGAAGCGCTCCGACGACGTTGTGTTGAACTCAGTCAGGCCGGTTGGCAACAGGCAGCTATTGCTCAAGCATTCGGACTAACTCAACCTTGGGTCTCTCGAACTCTTAAGAAATACAATCAGCAAGGACTAACCGCCTTGCAAGAAGGGAAGCGAACTGGCGCACCTGCCCGACTATCGGCTGAGCAACTGGGGCAACTAGTCATTGAGCTTAATAAAGGAGCAGAACATCACGGCTTTAGCGGTACAGTTTGGACCCGTCCTCGAATCAATGAAGTGATCAGGAGGTTCTTTGGCGTCAGTTATGACCCCTCTCAAGTGGGTCGTATTCTGAAGAAAGTCGGTTGGAGCAGGCAGTTGCCGCAACGCAAAGCCCGTCAGCAAGATGCGCAGGCAGTTGCTCTATGGCGAGAGCAACGCTTACCCGAACTCAAAAAAAGCGAAGGATGAAGGGCGAGTTATATTATATGTGGATGAGTCAGCCTGTTATCTCCTGCCCTTAGTAGCTCACACTTGGGCACCTCGCGGAGAGACACCAGTACTGGTTGAGCAAGCGGGACGCGCCCACTTAAGCCTCCTTGCTGCTATTGCTCCTAACGGTGGGGTCTATGTGGCTGGTCAGGACCAGGCCTTCACTGGAGAAGACATTGTGTGGTTTTTAAGCCAACTCTGCGGGCGTTACCGAAAGCGGGATTTGCTACTTATCTGGGATGGGGCGGCCATTCATCGTAGCGAGGCTGTTAAGCAGTTCCTTCGAGAGCGCCCTGGTCGGATCCACTTGGAACGCTTGCCCGCTTACAGTCCGGAATTGAATCCGGTTGAACTGGTTTGGAGTCAGTTAAAGGGCAACCTAAAAAACCGAGTGTTTACTAGCCTAGACGAACTAGTAATAGCAGTTCTTGAGCAAACAAAACGTTTAGAAAACGAGCCTGAATTAGTGAAAGCATTCTTCAATAAAAAAGAAGTAGCTTTCATTACAGACTAATTCACGGATCAATAATAATCACGCAGCTTATGTCCTATTGTAGTGCCATTGACTCAATGCCCGCCGATAGAAAGGCGCTTCATAAAACGTATCATGATCACTATTACGGTTTTCCAATTCACGACGACAATGAGCTATTTTGCCGGTTGGTTTTAGAGATTAACCAGGCAGGTTTGAGCTGGGAGACAATTCTGAAAAAAGAAGCCGGTTTTCGTAAAGCCTACGATAATTTCATCATTGAGAAAGTAGCCGCTTATACGGATGAAGATCGTGATCGTCTTATGGGCGATGCGGGTATTATTCGCAATCGGTTGAAAATCAATGCCGCTATCGAGAACGCCAAAACCATTATGGAACTTCAGCAGGCGCATGGTTCCTTTGAGAAGTGGCTCGAAAGCCACCATCCAAAATCCAAAGCAGAATGGGTGAAGCTTTTCAAAAAGACCTTTCGGTTTACGGGCGGTGAAATCGTTGGTGAGTTTCTAATGAGCATTGGCTATCTGCCGGGTGCCCACGCTGACCACTGCCCGGTTTATTCATCGGTGTTACGTGCCGAACCGCTCTGGTATAAGCGGGCTCAGTAAGCATGATTGGTATCGTTGCCCAATCGGTGGGCAACGATACGTTAGTAGCCGGAAATTAGTTGTTGTTGCGGATTACGGCTGGTAAAATATACTCTTCCATCATCTTATCAACCTGCGAATGAGCGTATCCTGTGTTATAGGCTTTCGCCGTAACAACAATAACCAGCGGCTGGTCTTTAAAGACAAAAATCTTATTACCGCCGTTTCCTGAGCAGTAATACGTTTCGTGCGACTGGTCACCAACCCGGTACGTCTTGTTCCAGAACAGATAGCCGTAATACTCATTGATTCGGCCGGGGATAACTTTCTGGTGAGAAAACGATTGGCTAACCCAGGCTGCCGGAAGCAGTTGCTTATCATTCCATCGGCCGTTATTCTTATATAACTGGCCGTATTTCGCAAAATCGAGTGCGTTCATCCGAATGCCACCGGCCAGGCTGATGGCTTTCTGAGGTGTATATTGCCATTCATACTTCGTAATCCCCAACGGCTTAAAGAGTTTCTGACTGGCATACTGCTCCAGCTTGTTGGGCACTACTTTATTTAATACATCGCCCAGGAGCACAACCCCGGCCGTAAAGTAATGCCATTCGCCTTTGAACTTGTCAGGTTCAACGGGCAGATCTAACACGAATTTGATCCAGTTGGCGGTTGGATACATATTTTCTTCGTTACCAGGCGAGTCGTTGTCGTCGTCGTTGCCGTCAAATGCTGAACTCATCGTTAATAGATCCTTTAGCGACGTACTGGCTTTGGCCGATGAATAATTGGCGAAATTCGTTAGGTCGTAAAAGTTAGCCAGCGTCTGATCTTCGCTTTTTAGATAGCCTTCCTGTTTCGCAAGGCCGGTTAACGTAGATGCAAATGATTTACCTACCGAGCGCACATCGTGGAGCGAATCGCGGGTGGCTCCATTGAAATACTCCTCGATGAGCAGCTTCCCATTTTTCAGGACGACTATACTGGTGATATTCCTGAAAACGCCAGCATCGAGATTACCTTTCAATACTTTGATTTTATCTGTATCGAACGACTCCGCCGAAACGCTGATATCAGCGTAAGGAGTTGGTTTGGTCAATTGGATGGTTGCTACGTTGATCGTTGGTTTGCGCTTTACGTTCAGGTTGAGCTGGCCGGTTGCCATTAAGTCACCAACAATGGGATTCGCATAATTGAAACAGGGTTTGATGTCGAGCCTGAATACATGTGAGCCATCGCTTAATGCCTTATCTCCGCCGTTGTTCATAAACCGCGACCAGGCCGACTGACTCCACCAGGCTCCTTCGTGCTGGTTATCGATCAACGGCTTTCGAATCGTCGTTTCGGTATTTTTAATCTGTGCATAGGGCGCTCCCGGATGCAGATTGCTTTGATAAATCAGCCGATCATCAACGTAAAAGTTAAACTGGTACCCCCCGTTTTTCGTGAGCGAATCGGCGGGTAGGTTAGGAGCCAGCTGGTGCAAATAATTCGTTAGCGAGGTGCCCATAAAAACCGTCATGAATAGATTGCTTTTATTGGTTAGCTCGTAACTACTCAGAAAGTCGGCTTGCTTCAGGTCGGCGGGGGTGATCGATTGGTTCGTAAAACAAATTTTGCCAATGTTGGCCCGGTGTAACTCAGAGGTGATTCCCTGCGTCTTGATCCAATCAACCGATTGGCTATAAACTTGACAAGCCGACAGTAGGGCCAGATAGAGAAGAAGTACGCGAACTTGCATAGAATGAAAAATAAAATCCTGCGCGAAGAGACGAAAAACAACCCGGTGGAACGAACCAGATTATAAACTGGGCGCTTTTTTCAGGCTGTTTTTATAGCTGGCGGGATTTTGTCCGACAATTTCTTTAAACGTGCGGTTAAATGTGGTTTTGGAGTTGAAGCCAGAATCGTAGGCGATACCCAATAACGTAATGCGATCGTAGGTCGGGTCCTGCATTTTGCGCATGACTTCGTTGACCCGATACTCATTGATCAGATCATTGAAGTTCTTGCCGGTTCCCAGATTGATGATTCTGGATAATTCGTTCGGGTGCAGATTCAGCGCTTCGGCCAGCGAACGTAGCGTGAGCCCCGGATCTAAGTAGAATAGGTTCGTTTCCAATTGCGTTCGTAGCCATTGGGCAGTTTCCAGCAGCTCATCTGAGGTCTTTTCCGTCTGAGGCTGAACAAGCTTTTCTTTCTCTCTCTCGACAATCAATAGCTCTGGCCGTAAGAACGATTCGGCACCAATCCAGATGGTCATGAACGCGAGCAGGAGGTAGAGCGGATAGTAACTGGCAATGCTTAACTGGTAATGATAGACGAAATAATCGACCAGCGTATACGGAATCCAGGCAATCCAAAGTAGCCCGAACAGAACCAACAGACGCTGTAACCACTTCGACTGATAGCGCTGCGCATCACTTAATTGATCCGATAGCTCCTGGTCAAACGCCCGCAACCGTTTCAGCGCTAATCCAGAATAGACTAACACGGAAATAATGGCCAGCAGTTGTAGAACGGGGTTGATGAGCTGAAAAATCTGGGTAGTATAGGTAGGAATCTGTTGGTGACTGCTCTCCCGTATTTGTAAAATCTGCACAGCCTGCTCAAGCAGTAATGGACTAAAGTGCAGGAAATCGTTAGGCTTAATCGGTAATTCGGGCCGAGTCAGCTTGCTTACATAAAAATAAAGCAGTGGGCCAATGGTTAATGAAAACTGGAGAGGAATCCAGCTCCAACGGGGATAGTATCGGTCCAGCTGTACGTCAATAGCCACCACCCAAACCATCCATAAAACAATAGTGAGTAAAACCAGCCCCAAAAAACGGTTGGCAGCCTGATTGATTCGTTTTGTCAGTACTAACAACAGGCTGAACGTAGCACCAATGAAAATGGCTGCCAGAAATAAGAGATCATACCCGTTTATACCGAATTGAGGTTTCATACTACGTTGTGGATCAACCAAAGAGACAACGAATTCAACAATACGTTGCTCAGAACGACTGGAACATTGGTTTATTCGTTGTCCGCAACGTAACGTTTTTTACGGCTCCTGTTCCGCGAAAACCATACAGGATGCCTATAATATCTACTTTTTTGGTGGGCAGTGTTGACGAATAGACGACCTTATTATTGACAGTATAATACAGTTTCTTCCCGTCGCTGTGACAGCCTACGTGAACCCAGTTGGTGAAATCGACGCCCAGCCCGGACAAATCCGTGTTCTTCCCAGAAACGTTACGTGTTCCGTCCATCAGCGCCAGCTCAGACACGCATCCTTTCGTAGAGAGCGGAATCGAAATGGGCATATCGTTGGTCATCAGCACAATCCAGGATAGCTGACACGTAGCGGAACCTTCGCTATATTCATTTTTTACGTCACAGTCGAACGTAAATTCGGTTACGGGCACGGGAGAAAAATTGCCAACGTTGAAGTACTTTACCAGGGGAGCTTCTGGTTGTAGCGGTACGTTCTTCTCGTTGATTGTCGCCAGGGGCAAGCGCATCATATCCGGCGTAATAAAATCGGTCGACTTTAGGTAGATCGGAACCGACTTGGTCGCAATCGTGCCCAGCCAGCCGTTTGTCGGAATCAACAGCGAATGTTCTTTCACAACCTCATGCCCCACCACCAGTTTGGCTCGGTAAAAACCCGGTTCGTAATAAATTGACGTATGCGTTTGGCCGTCTTTAGCAACGACTTCCCGCCGGGTCTGATCCCAGGATTGCTGGATATAAACCGAATCGGTTGGCGATGCTGAGGCATCGTAAGTAAAAATGACCGAGTTCGGAATAGTGCGAGTAAGTGGTTTACTGCTGAACGTATAGCGGGCGGCATTGATCTGGGGGTTTTTCTGTTCAAATGCTGCCATCCCGAGCAAGACTATCACGATAGTAACCCCCGAAATCCAGCCCAGCTTACGCCAGTTGATGGCTGGTTTGGTAGACTTCTCAGATAACGTATCAACAGAGACTGGTACCTCATTTTTGCTCTCCTGCAACTTAACAAACTGCCGCCAGTCGGCGAAACCGGCAAATTGAGCCAGCGTATTCAACGTAGTGCCGCTCGGCATATGCTGATAATCGACCCGCCCCCAGATTCGACGTAGCGTACTGGCACTGAGCGAAACGCCCGTTTCGTCCAGAATACGTTGTTGAAGATTCTCAAAGTCGGCACTATTCCAGGTTTCACCCGCGCCCCAATCGAGCTTTTGCTCAATCACTTGTTTACATCGCAGTAAATCTGCTGACTCGGTAACCATTGAAAATCAGTGTGATATAAGTTGAAAAAACTTGATTGCTGAATGATTTTATGCAGATGGGCTTTCTCGGTATGTTTGCCGACACATCGTTAATCGGGGTACGAGTATACATTTTTTTACGATCAACTCAACACCACCTGTCCGCCTTAAAACGATCTGTTGTCGCTTTTTCGTCAATCCCAAACGCTTACTTATACCCTTATGTACCGTCTCGCTTTTCTTCTCTTTTTTCTGCTGATACGTCTGGCAAACGCTCAGAAAGTGCCTAATCGTAAACCAGCCGAACTACGTATTCCCATGACCGCTCAGCAGTGGACTTATGCCCCCGGACAGGTCGAATTTATACCCAGTAAAGAGAAAGGAACGACCGCCATGAAAATAATAAAAGGTCCGAAAAGCATCGTTCTGAACGACGTTACGTTTACTAATGGCACCATTGAGTACGACGTAGAACTCACGGGTCCCGGTTTCCCCGGCATTAATTTCAGAATGGATGCCGACCAACTGAACGGCGAAAATTTCTACCTGCGTTCGTTCGGGAAAGTAACGCCCGACATACGAACTACGCTGCAATATGCGTCCATCGTCAATGGTATGAGTATGTGGGATCTGGCAGATGAATATCAGGCGGGTGCAACCATGTTTGAGGCTGGCTGGAACCACGTCAAGCTAGTCATTTCGGGACGGCAGATGAAAGCCTATGTCAACGACATGAGTAAGCCTGCCCTGATCGTTCCTGAACTGGAAAGTCCGGCCTTATCGGGTGGTATCTCGCTGAGTGGTGCCGTCAATTATGCCAATCTGGTGATCAGACCCGACGTAACGGAGGGCATTAATCCGGAGGCTGGTTATAATCTAATTGACCATGATACCCGTTACCTCCGTAACTGGCTCGTCAGCGAAGCAAAGCCTTTCCCATTTGGCAACGAGCCCGTTATCGGCCTACAGAGCACCTATGCAAAAGCGGGTCCGGCCCAACTACCCGACAGCACTACTAAATGGATGCCAATCAAAGCCGAACACCGGGGCATTGTCAATCTGAGCCGGCACGTAGCGCGGACGAAGGATGAAGCGCGGACGCTGGCCTGGCTTAAAACCAGTATTCAATCCAGTAAGGCGCAGGAACGTGTCCTGCATCTGGGTTTCAGCGACGAAGTCTGGGTCTTTATCAACGGCCAATTTCTGTACGCCGACAAAAATTACTTCGGCACTCCCCAGCAGAAATTTCCGAGTGGCCGCTGCACCATTGAGAATACAACCATCCGATTGCCACTGAAAGAAGGTAACAATGAAATCCTGATCGGTTTGGCTAACTATTTCTACGGATGGGGCATTGTGGCCCGTCTGGATGACACAGTTGGTATTCAGCTCATGAACTAAGCGTTCACCAATCAAATTCCTCTTACCATGCTACGTAATTATCTGCTTATTGCGCTACGTACGTTCAAACGTCAGAAAGGGTTTACGCTTCTTAATGTATTCGGGTTGGCTATTGGGCTGGCCAGCGTTACGTTGATTTATCTGTTTATCATTGACGAAGAAGGTTTCGACCGATTTCATCCCGACTCCGACAATCTGTATATTCTGGGTAGCCACCAGAAAAGTAATGGCCAGGAATATACAACGGCTTATGCGGCCGGAGCCTGGCTAAACGCGCTCAAAAGTCGTTTCCCGGATGTTACAGGTGGTACTCAGGTGGTTTCGCTGGGGTATCCGGCTTCGTTCTGGGACAAAAAATCCGATAAGATCCTCCTGTCGGAAAATGCGTTCTGGGTAAATTCCGATTTTAAAGAGGTCTTTCTGTTTCCGCTGCTGCACGGCAACCCCGAAACGGCGTTTGAAAAACCCAACGGCATTGTTCTTAGCCGAACCATTGCCCGGCAATTTTTCGGCGATCAGAATCCCGTCGGTAAAACGCTGGAGATAAGCCACATTTATGCCACGGAGAACAGATACGTACCACTTACGGTAACGGGTGTGCTGGAAGACTACCCCGCCAATTCGCACATCCAGCCCGACTATCTGATTAGTACTGGTATGCTTCGGCCCATGATGACGGCTAATAACCAGAACTGGCTGGAAAACTGGGGCAATGGAGCGGGCTACTTCCTGACGTATCTGCACCTTAAACCCACTGCCGATGTCGGCAAGCTTACCAAATCGCTGAATCAGGTCGTTCAGGCGAATTTGAAGAAAGACCCTATGCAAACGATTGAGCCGGTTATTATGCCGTTGAAGGATGTCCATTTCAACGAGGCTCTGCGATCGAGTTATAACAACAGCCGGATTGGCGACGTCAAATACCTCTATATTTTCGCCTGTACGGCATTGCTGGTCATTATCATCGCCAGTATCAACTACATGAATCTGGCCACAGCCCGGGCAGTCAGGCGAGCCAAGGAGATTGGCTTACGAAAAGTACTGGGCAGCAATCGATTACAACTGATCTGGCAATTCCTGGGCGAATCGTTATTTACTACGTTCATCGCTCTGCTGATTGCGTTTATGCTGACTCTTTTCCTGCTGCCCGTGTTTAATCTGATTTCGGGAAAGCAGTTCACACTGGCCCATCTGGTGCAAGGCCGATTGATTGGCATGACGCTCGGCACTACGTTGCTGGTTGGGTTGCTGGCCGGGAGCTATCCGGCTCTGTATCTGTCGGGTTTGCTGCCGGTGAGTATCCTGAAGAATGCCCGGTTTACCAGTCCCAGCTCCGACTGGCTTCGGAAAGGGCTGGTTGTGCTGCAATACACCATTACCATGCTGCTGATTATCTCGACCTGGGTGATGATGAAACAGATGAATTATATCCACCAGTCGACGCTGAGCAAAAGTGGCGATCAATTGCTGTCTATTCGCTGGTCGGGCATGGCGTCGATGGATAAATATCGTTCCTTAAAACAACGTATTCTGGAAGATTCCGAAATCGAGGTGGTAACGATGGCCAATCACTTGCCGAATCAGGATTATTTTGGTTCGCTCGACCACGATGTTACGTTCCCTCAGTTGGGCAATCAATCGTATCGGTGGGCGGGTATGAACGGCGACTTCGATTTACCGCAGGCTTTTTCGCTGGAACTACTCGCCGGGCGACGTTTCCGCAACGATACCCCAGCCGACTCAAGTGCCTATCTGCTCAACGAAAGTGCCCTAAAAGCACTGGGTTTGCCGCTGGATAAAGTACTGGGAATGCGACTAACCATAAAACGCCCCTACGAACAAGCGAATCAGAAAAAGGAAGGAACCGTCATTGGCATTGTTCGTGATTTTCCGTTTCGATCCATTCATCACACCATTTCCCCCTTAGCCATCAGCGCTCGCCCTGATCCGGAAGATCGGATTGTGTACATCAAATTACCCGCCGGAAAGTTTCAGGAAAAGATTGCCGAAGTCGAAGCAAAATGGAAACAGGTGCTACCGGGAGTTGGCTTTGGGCACTGGTTCATGAGTGAGGAATTCGGGCGGATGTACGAAGGTGAAAATCGGATGGCCGGTTTGTTCAAAGCGTTTTCGCTGTTGTCGATTCTGATTGCCTGCATGGGCTTGTTTGGCCTATCGTCTTATCTGGCCGAACGACGCAAGAAGGAAATTGGCATTCGCAAAGTGATGGGCGCATCGCTGACTCAGATTCTTGGCCTTCTGTTCACGCCTTTCCTTACGTTGCTGGCCGTAGCCTGCCTGCTGGCGATTCCGCTGGGCTGGTATATGATGCACCGCTGGCTTCAGGATTTCACATACCGCGTCAGTCTGGATGTTTTCATTTTCCTGCTCAGCATTTTCCTGGTCATGTTTCTGACAATGGTGGTTGTCAGCTACGAAACAATACGAGCGGCATTCGTGAATCCTATCAAGAGCTTGCGAAGCGAATGAAATACAATAAGAAAGCCGGAGCAATATTGCCCCGGCTTTCTTAATATGATTACCTGATCACTTACAGATCGGCGACTGCTTTATTGATTTCGTCTTTCGTTTTTCCGGTTTTCTGCTGGATTTTACCCCACATTTCGTCTTCCTTACCTTCTGCGTAGGTTAGATCGTCGTCAGTAAGGTCGCCATAGGCTTGTTTGATTTTACCTTTCAGTTCGTTCCAGCCTCCTTTAATCGTTGTCTCGTTCATGACAGTAGTGTTTATGCGTTGAGAAAAAATGTAACTTTCGTAGTTACATCAATAGAACTATGTGGAGACAGAATTGTTTTCTGCGATGTGTTCGACAATCTTCTCAGAGTCGATAGCAAGGTGATAAAGAACGCCTTTTGCCGGAACCGAAAAACCCAGAAAATAGAGTCCTTTCAGGGACGGTGTGTCGAACCAGAGTTTTTTGGGAAACCCTCGTTCATTCAGTACGTTATCAGCCAACTCGTCACCGATAAATGAAGCGATTTCTGGGCGATAACCAGTAGCCAGCAGGATGGCATCGAATGGGAGTTCACGACCATCAGAAAAATTTACTGTTTTCGCGTTTACCTGAGTAATCGCTGGCAGTGCCGTGATGTTGCCTGCTTTGATTTGATCCAGCGTACCCACATCAATGACGGGTATTTTACCTCGCCGGGAGTCATACGTAGGCGGATGTTCCGGTTTTCCCAGACCATATGGTGATACGTCGCCTACGGTAATTTTTTGCGTGAGGCCAGAAACCAGATCGCAAAACCAGGCTGGAAATTTACTCAGCAAAATAGCTGTTCGCTGGGCAGGCCGTCCGAACGTATCGCGTCTGATAATGTTGATTGGTCTTCGAATAGAAATAAATGATTTTGCGCCATAATCGAGCAGATCCAACGCAAGCTCGGCTCCGGTATTCCCCATGCCTACGACAAGCACGTTTTCATCCCGAAAAGGCGCTCCATTTCTATACTCATGGCTGTGCCAGATAATACCCCGAAAATTCCGCTGGCCGGGGAGTTCGGGTCGAAAGGGAACCCGGTTGTAGCCCGTGGCGATAATAACCCGATCCGCCGAGAACGTATCGGTTTGGGTGTTCACCGTCCACGTACCATCAGATGCTTTATGGATTTTTGTAACCGACTGATTGAAAAGCGGTTTGATGCTGAACTGTTCGGCATATCGTTCCAGATAATCGACAAACTGTAGTCTGGAAATATAGGTAGGGAAATTAGCCGGGTAGGGGAAATGAGGCAGGGCCGAGTACTCTTTGACCGTATGTAAGTGAAGCCGGTCGTAGTGATTGCGCCATGAAAAGCCAATATAATCACTGGCCTCCAGAACGGTAAACGCGATGTTATGAAAGGCCAGTTGACCGGCTATAGCCAATCCCGCTGGCCCTGCTCCAATAATAATTGTTGACATAACTTCTGGAATGTGGTTTTCAGCGTAGGTAGGTATGGGAAACGACGTACCATCGAATTAACCAACAGTTATGCAATCTGAAAACCATAGTCCATTGGTTTTATTTAACCCGTACCCACGTCTGGGTTTTTCCAATTAGCGAAATGCCTAAATAACCACGAACGTCCAGCGTATTAGGGTCTTTCAGGGTCATTTTGCAATTGTACTCTTTTCCGTCTTCGGGATTATAGATTTTCCCATCGCTCCAGACATTTCCACCATCGAATTTAAAATTATACATAATTGGCAAATTCATAAGCGGCCTGTTCCGTTTGGAAGCATCGCCGTTTCTAGCGTCTGTTTTGGGTTTGCCCGTTGCCGGATCGTTGGGTTCGCTAAGCCAGATGAGTTTGCCAAAGTACGTACCACCCTGCTTATAAATTTGCACGTGTCCCTTTTTGGTGCCATTAAGCCAGGTGCCAATAACGGCATCCGGGTTCTCTTTAGGGGCAAAGGCGGTTTGTGTGATGAAGAGAATAAGAACGATTGAGAGGTTACGAATGCTTCTCATGTGGATTTAGTAATTAGAATAAAATGCGATTTTGTTGTACTAACGTAAATATGGGGCAAAAAGTCTACCGATAGATGGGCGAGATTCTTAGATTTACAACGTATTGTTACGTATCTATAGAGGTATCGAACGTACTGTTCCGTTATTAATCAGGTCTAACTCTAACCGCTTTGCTGGTCTAATTAAGCTATGTTCCATCGCGACCCCAACCGTTCTTATCCAACTGAAACAGAGTCGAGAATGATTATTCGATTTCAGGACTGCGACCCGTTGCAGCACCTGAATAATTCCAAGTATTTTGACTATTACTTCAATGCCCGTGAGGATCAGGTAGCAAAGCTCTATGATTTTAATTACGGACAAATGTTCCGGGAGCTGAAAACGAGCTGGGTCGTTTATCAGCATCAGATTGCCTACATCCGGCCTGCATTGGTCAGTGAGTGGGTACGTATTACGTCCCGGCTGATCTATTACAATGATGATACGCTCGTGGAGGAGTTTTTTATGACCGACGATGCCAAAACGCACCTGAAAAATGTGTTATGGATGACATCAAAATACATCAGTGTTGTAACCGGAAAACGGACCCCCCACGATCCGGAAGTGATGGATTATTTGAAAGCAACAAAACTGCCTGATGTCGACTATCCGGCTATTAGCTTTAACGATCGAATCAAAGAAATCAAGAACCAGTTGTTCCCCACTAAAGCAATTTAGCGATACAACAATGGTTTTGGGGTGATTTTGCCTGGATTGCTACCAAAATTGAGTCGAAAACCGTAAACTGCAAGTTGAAAAAAACTCTCCCCTGTGCGTCTCCTCAATAACTTAACCGTTCGTGTCCTGATTGCCATCACACTTGGTATTTTAACAGGCTATTTTTTCCCCGAAACAGCAGCAAAACTGAAGCCCCTTGGCGATCTGTTTATCAATCTGATTAAGATGGTGATTGCGCCCATTATCTTCCTGACGATTGTATTGGGAATCAGCAATATGGGCAACCTGAAAAAAGTAGGACGGGTAGGAGGTAAGGCGCTGCTTTATTTTGAGATCGTTACGACGGGCGCACTGGCCATTGGACTGGTGTTAGCGAATCTGATTCGGCCGGGCGATGGCGTTCAGACCAGTGCCGTAAAAGGGGGCGATGTTAGCAAATATACCGAGCAGGGCGCTGGAATGGACTGGACGGAGTTTTTTCTGCACATCGTTCCCAGCAATGCTATTAAGGCGTTTGCCGAAGGTGATATTTTGCAGGTTCTGGTTTTTTCGATTCTATTCGGTGTTGGTCTGACCCGTATGGGCGACTTTGGCAAACCGCTCATTCTGACCTTTGAACGCTTATCGAAAGTGTTTTTCAATATTCTGAACGTAGTGATGATACTGGCACCGCTGGGAGCATTCGGCGGAATGGCTTTCACCATCGGTAAATATGGCCTCAGTACGTTAGTCCCATTGGCCAAGCTGATGGGAACGGTTTATGCAACCATGTTCTTGTTCGTGTTTGTGGTTCTGAATCTGATACTACGTTATTATAAAATCAGCCTCTGGACAGTGCTCAAATTTATCAAAGAAGAACTCCTGATTGTGTTGGGTACATCGTCGTCGGAGTCGGCTTTGCCCCAGATCATGGATAAGCTCGAAGCGTTGGGATGTTCTCGTTCGGTTGTCGGGTTGGTAGTACCGGCAGGGTATTCGTTCAATCTGGACGGCACAACCATTTATCTGGTTATGGCTACAGTTTTTCTGGCTCAGGTTTTTGGGGTAGATCTTACGCTAGGGCAGGAACTTACTATTATTGGCATTCTGATGGTTACGTCGAAAGGGGCGGCCGGGGTTACGGGTAGTGGCTTCATTGTGTTGGCCAGTACGCTGACCGCTATTAAAGTGATTCCGGTGGAAGGCTTGGCGCTCTTGCTGGGTGTCGATCGCTTTATGTCGGAAGCGCGTTCAATCACAAACATCATTGGTAATACGGTCGCAACGATTTTTATTGCCAACAACGAACGCGAATTTGACCGGGTTAAATATAATCAAGTTGCCAGCGGAGTTACCGAAAGCGAATCGGGCGATTATAAGTACTAGATAATTAGTAGATTAGCGTATACTATTTAAAATTTTTAGGCTTATTCGACGAAAAAATTAAACCATTTCGTGGGTTGTTGTTCAAAGGGGCAAATACCACCTTAAACAACAACTACAAATGAAAAAAGCATTGATGACTGCCGCTACTCTGGTTGTGTTATTATCGACGAACGTAGTAGCGCAACGCTATGGCTATCCTTCTTATCCGCCTGCCCGGCCTGGGTATAATCAACCAGGTTACAATCAGCCCAATTACAACTACGATTACGATGATTATCAGTTTGACCGGCATCTGGAATGGTGGGATCGTGAGTTGAATCTGTCGCGGAGGCAGGAGCGGGAAATTCGCCGGATTCGTAATCGTTTTGAACAACAAACCCGTGGTATTGATGCGCGTGATCCGCGCCAACGGGATTTCTTCCGTCAGACTCGTCAGCGCGAGTTCTTCGATATGATGGCGGTTCTCAATCCTGATCAGCGCGACCGGGTTATTCAGCGGATGCGTCCTTATGAACGTTCGGCCAGTCGGGGGCGCGGTTATGGCAATGATCGGGGCTATTACCCAAGAAGTTATTAATTGTAGAGGAGTGAGGTTACAACCAGCCGGTCGTTTGGATCGGCTGGTTTTTTGTTGAGCCTCCAGCCCTAGTAGTACTGCCATTCAGCCTTACCTACGACCGTACATGCAACGCTTGATGAGTGTGTCCGTCTTTATTCGTATTTTTCCAGGAAACTCATACTATAGAACTGTATGTTAAGACATCAACAGATCAAAAAAACGGGCGTTCTGTTGGCTGTAGCCGCTACGTCGGTTTTTGCTCAGCCAGCGCCCCCCAAGGTTACTATGACTCAGAATCCATTCCTTTTGCCGTATGCGACACCCCATCAGACGGCTCCTTTTGACAAAATTAAAAATGAAGATTATCTGCCTGCATTGAAAGACGGCCTGGCGCAGGGACGTAACGATGTTGACAAGATTATTACGAATTCGGCTAAACCTACGTTTGAGAATACCATTGTTGCACTGGAGCGGTCGGGTGAGTTACTGGGAAAAGTAGCAGCCGTCCTATTTAATCTAAACAGTGCTGAAACATCGCCCGAACTTCAAAAAATCGTCAAAGAAGCCTCGCCTTTATTGACTGAGTACGGTAACGATATTACGCTGAATGAGAAGTTATTTGCGCGTGTAAAATCGGTCTATGACCAGCGGGCTAGTCTGAAACTTGATCCGGAAAGCGCAATGTTGCTCGAAAAAGCCTATAAGCGGTTTGCCCGTAATGGCGCTAATCTGGATGAAAAAGGGAAAGAACGGCTCCGGGCTATCGACAAAGAACTTTCACAACTGTCTCTCCAGTTTGGCGAGAACGTACTGAACGAAACCAATGAGTACGTTATGTACGTAACCGACGAAAAAGATCTGGCCGGTTTACCCGAATTTGCCCGCGAGGCAGCCAAAGCAACGGCTAAACAAAAAGGCAAAGAGGGCTGGGCTTTCACTTTGCAGGCGCCAAGTTATGGCCCATTCATGCAATACGCCGACAACCGCGAATTACGTAGGAAATTATTCCTGGCCTATAACGGACGAGGATTCCACGGGGATAAGAACGATAATTCGGCCATTATTAAAAAGGTTGTTGACCTACGTTACGAACGGGCCAATTTATTAGGCTATAAAACTCACGCTGACTTTGTTCTGGAAGAAAGTATGGCCGGTTCGAAAGATAAAGTACAAAGCTTCCTGGATGAGCTTGTTACGTATGCGCGCCCGGCTGCAGAACGGCAATTGACTGAGTTGACTACCTACGCGAAGGCGAATGGTTTCAACGAAGACAAATTGCAGAGCTGGGATAACAGCTATTACGCCGAGAAACTCAAGAAAGAAAAATATGATCTCGACGATGAAACGTTGAAACCCTATTTCAAGCTGGAGAACGTATTGAATGGCGTATTTACGGTTGCTAATAAGCTGTATGGTATTACGTTCAAAGAGCGTAAGGATATTCCGGTGTATAATTCAGAAGTAAAAACGTTTGACGTGTTCGACAAAGATGGAAAGTTTGTTGCCGTGTTCTATGGCGATTACTTCCCTCGTCCGGGCAAACGGAGCGGTGCCTGGATGAACGACATTCAGGGGCAGAAGATTGAAAATGGCGAGAATGTTCGTCCGCACATTATCAATGTCTGCAACTTTACCCGTCCAACCGAAACCAAACCATCGTTGTTGACCTTCTACGAAGTCACTACGTTGTTTCACGAATTTGGTCATGCACTTCATGGTATGCTGGCGAACGGTAAATACGAAAGTTTAAGTGGTACCAGCGTTCCGCGCGATTTCGTTGAGTTGCCATCGCAGGTGATGGAAAACTGGTGCTACGATCCGGAAGCGCTGAAATTGTTCGCGAAACATTACCAGACTGGTGAAGTCATTCCGAATGAACTGATTGAGAAAATTCGGGCGAGTCAGAACTTCCTGGCTGGTCTGGCTAACCTGCGTCAGCTGCGTTTTGGTCTGGTCGATATGTATTACCACGGTCAGAAGCCAACGGGAGAAACCATTTCGCAGGTTGAAGGTAAAGTCGATTCGGTTGCCAACCTGTTTCCTCGGGTTGAGGGTACAGCATTCAGCCCGGCCTTTTCACACATCTTTGCGGGTGGTTATTCGGCGGGGTATTATAGCTATAAATGGAGTGAAGTGCTGGATGCCGACGCCTTTGAGTTCTTCAAAGAAAAAGGCGGTCTGGATAATAAGGCTGCCGCTGAGAGCTTCCGTAAGAACGTACTGGAGAAGGGTGGCAGTGAGAAACCAATGGAACTGTATAAAAAATTCCGTGGCCGTGAGCCATCACCTAAAGCGATGCTACGTAGAAGCGGCTTGATTTTGTAGTAGTAACGATCAAGTGAACGTAACGTAACGGGTCAGCACACCATGTGTACTGACCCGTTTTTTTTTTGCAGGTAATTGATTGCAAGACGGAGGATTCATCCTAATCTGTTCGACAGCGAGCCTAGTAAGTAAATACACTTAATTACTCAAAACGGATGAATATGAATGAATTAGTCACTAAAAAGTAAGTATTGTTCCTGGTTATTATGTTAGTTTTGGTACTATTCTATAATATTTATGGACTATACTGTGATGATAAGTGTATTTTATCATATGTAGTTTTACACAACTGAATATATAAAGTTTTACGTATAGTATATATGATCATATAAATTAACCAAATAGTATATTTTTATTTTCTTGTATGTTCATGCGTATACATTTGTGACTCATGAAAGTCGTCAGGGTTACAAATTGATTATAGAAGTTTTTTAGTCTATACAATGATGGTCTATAATCTGAAATAAGTAGCCTAAGTGTTCATTGAAACTCAACCTCAAAAGGTGTCTGCGTTAAGCAGTTTGATGGATAGACGTTGATCGTCAGCCAGGTGCTATAGGTCGACCGTTGTCAGGAAAGGAATACGAATTACGTTCTAAGGACAACTTATCCAGACAAAGTGATTAGCGTAAACAGCTTCTAAAACTTTTCTTGGAACATGAATGAATTGCTCTCTATCGCATTGCATGTCTGGCAATAGCTTATGAGCACCTGTATCGACACGGTGCTCCTCCTTCTTATCCTTTACGTTCAATTTTCTCTACTAATCAACTGTTTTATGAAAAAACTATCTACGCAATGGTGTAGGCTGTTATGTTCCAGTTGCCTCACATGGGTAACAGCTACGGTATGTTGGGTACTGTATGCTCCAACAGTTCTAGCACAGGAAAGTAACTTAACATGTAATGCCGCAGCAAGCACAAATTGGGTTAATACACCTTTTTCACTGACACAAACAAATAGTGGAACCACAACTCTACCGATCAATGGATGGAATGATCCGGGCGATGTTATCGATAACGGCACCAGCAATTTTGCGTTAACATCAGGAACGTTTAGTGATCGTTTCATTCGGGTGGGAGACCCTACCAATGATTACAATGCGAGTGGTACAGAAACGTATTATGTAGGGTTTCGTGTTGGTTCGGGTGTAACGGCATTCGTAGGAAATCTTACTATAAAAACCTATCTCAATGGCAATCAGCGAGATGTGTATACAACCCCCTATACAGGGGCTATTACCTCTAGTAACGATATCGGTTTTACGACACGGTTGTCATTTGATGCTATAGAGGTCAGCGCTTCGGGATTAGGGGCTTTCCGGGTTTATTACCCATTAATTCGTCGTTTTTGTGCCGGTACGCCTGTAGCCAGTGCTACTTGTAATACACCTATTGCGTTAAATTTTCCGGCGTATCCGGTTATCATTGATGACGATAACACGGGTATTGCGGGAGGAGCTTTAAGTTTGGGGTCCATTAGTGATCCTGGTAACGCAATTAGTACAGATCCAGCTGATTATGCCACGCTGACTATGTTGGCTAGTGTGGCGGGAGGTTCGGTTAACCTGGCGGTTAAAGATCTGGTGACTACGTATCCTTCGGGTACATTTGTTGGGTTTGATATTCAGAATACCGGCCTACTAAGTATTGGCTTATTAGGTTCTATTGAAGTCACAGGGTTACTGAATGGCTCGGCGGTTGCTGGGCAGGTGGCAACAGGTAGTAATCTTCTACTGTCGGCAGGAGTTGCCAGTTCGAGCGGTCGCCAGACGATTGGATTTGTAACAACCGCACCAATTAACGGTATTAAAATCTCGATTAAATCGGGGCTGCTTGATGTGAACTTACTAGGCGCTACTCGGGTGTATAGCGCTGTTTTTAAGCGATTTTGTGCGGCTACGCCAGGTCTGGTTTGTAATACGCCTACCCTGGTTACGAGCCCTACCTACCCGGTTTTTGTCAATGCCGCTAATACCGGTTATACTGGAGCGATAAGCGCTAACAGTGGTGTTCAGAATACTGCCAATCTGGTCGACGCTGATGCTACGAATTATGCTTCCATTGTATTACCTGTTGGGGTTGCCGTTAATGCTAATCTTTCGGTTAAAGATCAGATTACCGAATATCCGGCCGGAACATTCGCTGGTTTTGATATTGAAAACACTGCTTTGATTGGTGTTGACGCACTTAGCGGCATAAAGATAGAAACCTACAACAATGGTGTCCCAACCAGCGAGTCGGTTGCGAGTGGCAGCCTGGCCAGCGTTACGTCGTCGATCTTGAGCGGAACCGGTCGCCAAACGATTGGTTTTGTGGCCAGTGTACCATTTGACGAGGTAAAACTAACGGTTCAGCAAACGGGGGTCGATTTAGGCACCATCCGAGTATACGGAGCCGTACTTACGAAGTTTTCGGCTGATTGCCCGGTTCCTGACCTGGCCTGCAACACACTGACACCGGTAGCCAATCCAACTCATCCGGTCTATGTCAGCGGACGTAATACTGGTTTCACTTCGGCGCTGTGTGCTGGTTGTACCATCAACAACTCTGAACGGGCGGTAGATAGTGATCCGTCCAATTACGCATCGATTGTTCTTACAGCCAATGCCCTGGGAACAGCTTCATTTGCCGTCGCTAACGCTATTGATACGTATCAGGCGGGCAGCTTTGCCGGTTTCCATATCGAAACGCCGACGTTGGTATCGGCTGATGTTATCGGTTCGGCAACCATTAGTCTTTATAATAATGGTACGTTAGTTCAGGCCGCGTCGCCTAGTGTTTTGCTGGCCGGGGTAACGGCTAACTTGCTGACCTCTGGTCCGAATAGCCAGACAGTAGGTATTGTTGCTACGGTACCCTTCGACGAGGTTAAAATTACATTCAATCAGGTGGCAACCGTTAATCTTGGAACCGTTCGGATTTACAATGCCATTGTTCAGAAAAGCTGTTCCAACACGATTGCCTGTAATAATACGTATTTCCTGAATCGACCAACGTTCCCAGTTGTCATAGACGCAGCCAAGACTGGAGCTTCAGGGATTGCATCAGTTGGATTAGGCAATGCCATAGTCAACGAACCGTGGAACGTAGTGTCGGCTAGTACCAGCGATTTCGCCAGCATAAAAAATAACGTATCGGGTGTCGCTTCTGTATCATTAGCGGTTGTCGATCCTGTCAATACGTTCCCAACGGGTACATTTGCCGGCTTCACTTTAAGACGAGTTACCAACCTGGTTACCCTCGATCTGTTGAATGCGTTGACGGTTACCACCTATCTGGATGGGCAGCAGCAGGAATCTAAAACAGGGGGTAATTTGCTTGATTTGACCTTGATTCTGCAAATTTTCGGAACTACGGCCAGCGATTTCGTGAATGTAGGCTTCGTGACAACCAAACCTTTCGATGAAATCAAACTAACAGTAGGTTCGCTCGCCAGTGTAGCTGCTCTGTCTGGATCGATTGATGTGTTTGGGGCCTTTATCGATACGCGTACATCGTCGGGCGATGGATTGGCTTGTGCGATTACTACCAACCCTGATTTTGCCGTAACGAATAAGAACGTACCGGTAGCGGGCAATGTCCGCACAAACGATATCGTTCCAACAGGCACTACGTATGGGCCAACGCCCACGCTAATCAGTGGGCCGTCGGGAGCAACACCAACGTGGACGCTTACGTCGTCAGGTAGCTTTACGTTCACTAGTGCTACGCCAGGTGTTTACGTATATAGTGTACCGGTATGTACTACAGCTAACAATTGCGTATCGGAGAAACTAACGATTACAGTACTCGATCCGACCGTAAATACGAACAACCCGGTTGCCAATCCCGACATCGTATCCATGACTGGCGCGCCAACCGCCACTACGGCTGTTACGATCAATGTCAGAGTGAACGACGGTCCAGGAAATCCCGGTGGTACGTTAGGTGACCCATCGGTTGTCAGTGGACCTACAAATGGTACAGCTACGATCGTTGGCGGTAACGTACAATATAAACCGGCTAATGGCTTCTACGGAACAGATGTGTTTACATATCAGGTGTGCGAAACACCCAACCAGGGGTCTCCGCTTTGCTCTACGGCTACGGTTACTATAACGGTAAAAGCACCAAACAGTGCCAACACGACATTGGTTGCCGATGATTACGTCAGTACGTTCCAGGGCTTGCCTGTGTCGGGTAATGTTAGCACGAACGACAGCGATCCGGAAGGCAACACCCAAACCGTAGCAACGCAGAATACAACTATTCCTGGAAAGGGCACGTTTGTTCTGACATCAACGGGCAGCTTTACCTTCACGCCAACCGCTGGGTCGACCGGCCCTGTTGACTTTACCTATACGGTTAGTGATAACGGTTTGCCATCCGTAAGTGCTTCGGGAACACTGCATATTCTGGTAAATCCGTTTAATCCAAACCCGGATTTCTCGGTTAGCAATGTGGGCGTACCTACTGCCGGAAGCGTAAGAACAAACGATATTGTGCCGGTTGGTACTACGTATGGACCAACTGCTACCCTGGTTAGCCAACCGTCGGGCTCCTCGCCAACACTGACGTTGACATCGACCGGTAGTTATACGTTTACAAGTACTACGCCTGGTGTGTATGTCTATAGCGTACCAGTATGTGCAACGGCAACTTATTGCGTGTCTCAGTCATTAACCATTACGGTTCTTGATCCTAACGTAACAACCAATCGACCCGTTGTTAATCCTGATTTTGCGCTGATCATTGGTAGTCCAACCGCGCCACCGCCGGTCAATATTAACGTGAAGGCCAATGACGGACCTGGTAACACGGGTGGTACGTTAGGTGATCCAACTATTGCGCAAGGCCCGTCAAATGGCACGGCCAGCATTGTTGGTGGAAACGTACAGTACACACCGAATGCTGGTTTCTACGGAGTCGATGTTTTAACGTATCAGGTGTGTGAACCAGGCAGCAGTACTAACTGCGCAACCGCAACAGTCACTATTACGGTACAGGCGCCGGGCGGCCCAACTGTAGTATCGATCAATGATGACTACGTATCAACATCGGGCGGTACGCAAGCAACGGGTAATGTGCTGAACAACGATTTAGGAAACAACCTGAACGTATCAAATACGGGCACCACCACTACGTCGTCGGGTACACTTGTAATCACCAATACAGGTAGCTTTACCTTCACGCCAGCACCAGGCGTAACAGGGCCAACTGAATTTACTTATACCGCTTGTGATGCCGCTGGAACCTGTGGCAGTGCAACAATCCATGTATTAGTAAACCAGGGCTTCCCGGATTTGACGCCTTCACAATTCTTGTCAAGCGCTCAGATAGCAGAAGGACAAACCGTTGATGTATTGGTATCGATTCGGAACGTATCTGGAACATCAACCAATGGCACTGTTAGATTCTACGTCACCAACTATGTACCTTCTACGGGATTGACGATGGTTGTAAACACAGACCCAAGCGTTACAATTGGTGGAACAAGTTATCAGCTTAACACCAGTGACTTCGCTATTTCGTCCAACAATTTCGCCTTTACTCTCGAATCGGTGGCTGGGCCATCCGGGGTTATATCAGCTAATGGCAGAAAATTCATCGCTTTCAAAATAACTCGTGCTACTGGTTCGACCAAGGGTGATGTGACAAACACGGTTACAATTGAAGATGGAACGGGCGGAGGAGAAACCCCCGTAAACAATAATACAATATCGAATAGATTTTTTAAACAATAATTAACTCTAATGTGATTTATGAATGATATTAAATATTTAATATCATTCATAAATCTTAAACGGTAACCAAAAATAAAAATTTATGAAAAAGCCTCTCTACGTATCTCTATTTTTGTCCTTTTTTGGGCTGGCTACCCAATGGGCCTCTGCGCAGACGCAAGTTGATCTGCAGGGCGTCTCTATTGCTCCATTGACAAGTGATCCGATTGGTATTAATCAGCCTCAGACTGTAGAGGTAGTCTTGAAAAATAATGGCCCTGGAGCAATACCAACAGGCGAAGCGGTAGCTACTGTAACTATCTCTACTCCACAACTCCGTTTCGATACGCCTTTAAATTTTACGGATGCTTCTGGCTTGTGGACTGTGACTTCTTCCAATACTAATACATTAATACTGTCTAATACTGGGGGGCCTCTTCCTAGTAATCCAGCTGGCGGCTATTCACTTCGCTTCGGAGTGCGGGGTAATGCTCAGGGAGCTGGAAATTTGAACTTGGCGTCCACTCTATCGCCTACTGCTACTGTTAGCGACCGAGATGGAAACAACCAATCGGCTAGCGGAAGTATTACGGTAACTTCTGCTCAACCAGTTGCGTTAATCTCATTCACAGCCAAAGCACTGGAAGATCGTACGGTGCAACTGGATTGGGTGACGTCTCTGGAAACCGATAACAAAGGGTTTGTGGTAGAACGTAGTAAAGACCTGAAGAGCTTTGAGAAAGTAGGAGAAGTGGGTGAAATAGCTCCAAATAGTAGCGCTAAGAAGTACTATAGTCTGCTCGACAGAACACCTTTTGCCGGAACCAGCTATTATCGGTTGACACAGATTGATCTAAGTGGGAAAACAACCACCTATCCAGCTGTATCGGTAGTATTACGGGAAGGGGCTTATGGCGTATATCCTAATCCAGTAGTAAAGGGTCAACAGTTCCTGTTGAATTTAGATGAACCTGAAACAGCCGTTGTTAATATGTTTGGTGCCGATGGCCGCGCCTTGCCTTTACAGAAAGCCGGAGTTCAATCGGGAGCCGTCCTGCTACGTACTACAGGCACTCTATCGACAGGTATGTACATCGTAACGGTTGAAGAGCGTGGACAGAGCAGACAGCATCGGATTGTGGTTGAATAGTGTTCGTTAGCCTAATCAGAAGCTACTTCAAATCGACTATTCATCAAACGGGAGAGCATTTGCTCGTTCATCAAAACTCATTCAAGACCTTAAGATCTCATTGATAATGAATAAGAACACTAAACATACTCTGGTTCCATCGCCTAAAAAGGCTTACAAAACGCCAAAGCTGAAAGTGCTGGGTAGCGTTAAAAAATTGACTCTAAAAATTGGCTCCGGTGGGGATGGCTTCGGCACATTTGCTCCGTAAATCATTGAGCTAATAGTAATAAATAGCTTGCTTTCTCTGTACATTTGAGAAAGCAAGCTATTTTTATAAGTACGTTTTTTTAGTATTGATATGCCGATAACATCTTCCACTCCTGTTAAGAGAGTAGCTAATCAATCATCGTCTGTTTTAGGGCAGGAAACAATTATCCTGAATTACGAAATAGGCAATTATTATGAACTGGACGAATTAGGGAGTTTTATATGGTCGCAAGTTCCTGATAACGAAGCTATAACTGTTGGGGAGCTGAAAGAAAAAATTCTGGCCGAGTTTGAGGTAGACGAAGCGGTTTGCGAGGCTGAATTAAAGACATTTCTGGAAGGGCTTTTACATGAACGACTTATCGAAACTACGGTCTAGCTTCATGAAATTCTGGCAACTCAACACGCGTAGAAAAAAAAGCCTGGTTGAAGCGTTGCTGGTATTAAGCGCCTATAAAGTCATACTTATTTTCTTGCCGTTCCGCCATTTTGTCAAGAATGGAAAAAAAACAGCGATCACTACCGAGTCAGAAGAACGGCTAGAGGATATTATCTGGGCAATTACTGTTCTGGGTAATCGAATGCCATTGGGGTTTACGTGCCTTGTTCAGGCACTAAGTGTAAAATGGTTGTTGAGAAACAACTATAATCTGCAATTACACATTGGCGTGAGTAAAAGTAACGATCATCAATTTTCGGCACATGCCTGGATAACGCATGATGATAAAATTATACTTGGTGGGCAGAAAAATCAGGTTTATGAACCTATTTTAAACTGGAAATAAGTAGTTAGAAGAACGACCTTCATGAAGAGTAGTCGAAGTCCTGAATTAATTTTATTGCTTATGGCGTGCAGGCTTGAACTGCAGCCTGATCAGAAAAATCAATTGAGTGATTTTCTGGCAACTCATTCAATTGATTGGGATCGAGTTTACAGGCAGGCAGACCGCCATCGGCTTATACCGTTTTTATACCGTTCATTACAGAACATAGATAATATTCCCTCCGCATTTATAGACCAACTTCGGCATAGCTATAAAGCAACCGCCATTGATGGTATGGTCAAGATTCAGCAATATCGCTCTGTCGATACGTTATTGTCGGCAAATAATATTGATCATATTGCCTTTAAAGGGATTTATTTATCGGAATATTGCTACCCAGATAACAGCCTACGAATTAGCGGTGATATAGATATTTTAGTGAGTAAAGATGACGCTTTATCGACGATTCGCCTTTTACAGGCTAACGGGTATCTATTAACTAAAAAACATACATTATATGTCAATGATGGTGATGGGCGGGTATTAAATGATTTATATGAGGTTAGTCTTTTTAAAGCTATTTTTAATAACAATTATATAGATATTGATTTGCATTGGAACATTGTCTGTTTCAATAAGGATTTCGCTACGTTTGATCTGAATTATATTCGATCTTTTCCCTGCTACCACACTGAAGTACAGATAATTTTGCTGGTTGCTCATCACGGCGTAACGAATATCTGGCAGAAAATATACTACATCAATGATCTATATTTCTTAATGAATAATAAAGACATTGATTGGCCCTGGCTGATGAGTCAAATGCGTAACTATGGCATGGAGCGCATCTTGCTGGCAGGTTTATACTGGTGTCAGCAAATGTGGGACCTAACGCTTCCACAAGCTATTCTGGATTTGGTACGTAGCAAAGAGGTGAGGCAATTAGTTTTCGAATACGAAAAGAATTGGGAGCTTGATACGGAAAAAGAATTTAGTCCGCTGGTACTTAGCCAATTCCGCTATTTTGCCGAAGCGCAAAGCCAATTGTCAAAAAAAGCACGAATTTATAGTACGTTCTGTACAAGCCGTGTGTTCAGGGCCAGTACGTTCAGGATTGGCAAAGAAATCGTGTATATTCCAAAAGAATTTGGCTTGATAACCGTATTTGTCAGAGCCGCCAGATCGTTTATGGCCTTTTTTACAACTTCCAGATCTGTATAAGACGGAGTCTATTTCTTTTTTGTTGCAAGAAGATCAAACCAAATCGACGAATAAATAACCCGACTTAAAAGCCAATTGTAGCGCATTTTTTTCTTCGTCGGCATTTTTTCTGAAAAGACAAAATCGGTGGTTTTTTGAAAAGCTTTCCTGTCTACCATATCCCAGACTGGATTATTGGTTTTCAATAGTATTTCCTGGGTTGCTTCATAGAGTTGCTGGGCAGTTACATGACTGTATTCGACAAAATTAGTTTTGCTGAGCCTGGTATAAACTTCGGACGGGAGAAATGATTGAAGGCCATGCCGAATGAGTCCTCGTCCTCGGCCCTCATCAAATCGGACTTTTAATGGTGTTGCCACACCTAATTCAATAATCCGTTTGTCGAAAAAAGGAAATGAGTATTGATGGCCATGATAAGCGCCAATATGATTTAATTGCTCGTTGCAGATAACATTGTTGATATTCACTATATGACTTACTGAAACATGATGTGCTTTGGTAATATTTTGACTCAATTGATACGTTGATCGCTGGTTAGATAAGGTGTATTTTTGTTTGAAATCGTCACTCAAAACAGTGTCTATCCAAGCTCGATGAATCCATTTTTGTTGAGCCCATTTTTTTATGTATGCAACTAATGATGCATTCGAAATTTCCAGGTATTTTTTCTGATTCTGAAAAGTAGAAAGGACCTCACCGATTGATTTTTCTTTAATTGTCTTCTTTAGCGAGGGAATAACAAGTGATAAAATATGCTTTTGATATCTTTCGTCATCACTTAACTGCTTCCACTTCGGGCTCATATTAGATAATGTCCGGCCTTTGTGAGAAACAAACTGACGGTCTGCTTCTTTTAGTGTTTGCCAATCCGCTTGTTCTATTAACTCGTTCAGATAGTCGAATCCTGCTGTAATAACACTATCGCCATCATGACCGGTCAGAATAGTATCACAACCGATTTGTTGAGCGGCCTGCGAAACACAGACGTGAAAGCTGGAAGGAATAATAAATTGTTCGGGACGGTCGAATTGTTGCGTAATTTCAGTAACCGAACCCAGGACATCGGTCAGCGGGCGTACTGTTTGGTGCAGCGTTTGATGTTTGTTCACAACGGCTTGTACGTACTGGCTTTCGTCGGTAGAAGCAAGGCCCGAATCGATATTAAATGTGTGTACACTGGGTCTCTGCTGTTGCTTTAGTAGATGCTGAGCCATACTACTAACCGAGGATGAATCCAGCCCTCCACTCAAATGAGAACCAATGATTTTTTTTTCGCTCATACGAACGTTAACAGCGTGAGAAAAAAGCTGTTGGAACGTATCATGATAGTTGGATGCTGTCTTCAACCCGGCAAAGCGGTCCAGATCAATATCCCAATAGGGTTCAACCGTTAGGCTCTGATTGGTGGCCTGAAGGTAATGGCCGGGCAATACGCTGTAAATACCTTCGTAGAAGGTTTCTTCGCTGTAGTGAACATACGATGTTGGCCAGGTTAGGTACTCCCGAAATTTGCGGTAATTGGGTTGGCAATCGACGTCGTTCAGCGCTAGCAGTACTTTTATCTCGGAGGCAAAGGCAAAAAAACGACCCGGCGAAAAGGTATAATACAGGGGTTTAACACCCATTGGGTCGCGTACACAGGTGAGTGCCTGCTGTTGGTTGTCATATACAACGGCGGCAAAGTCGGCATGCAGGGAATTGAAGGTATCCTGTAGCGACGCTTCGATGAATGGATTCGCGATCGTTTTTTCAAAAAGATCGGCATCCGCTACGGCCACTTTATGATGGTCCTCATCAACTTCCTGCTTACCATTAAAGGTGATCAGAGTAGCGTTGCTTAGGGACGTAATGATTGGCTGGCCACGATGTTTCAGCAAAGATGCCATTGTTTCTACGTCGATACTGGTAATGGGCCGACCATCAAATCGGATTATTCCTGCAATTCCACTCATGGTTTCAATTCCTTAATCTACCAATAAAAATACGCTTCTTTTGTATCTTCGCTTTCAGCTCAAATTTACGTTACGATACAGTCATTACGTTGCCTGATTATGCTTAAAAATAGTGGCTCCAGGAGTATTTTGCTTGTTATCCTAGTGCTTATTTACGGGAGCTGTCGTCAGAACGCGGTCGATCCGGCATCCGATGAGAGCGCCTATTTCCCGCTGCAGGCAGGAGATTTTTGGATTTATCAGGTTACGCAGGAAACGTATTCGCCAACAAACCCTTATACGAAACGAGTTTTTCAGATACAGGAAAAAATTACGGGCACGTATACACAGAAAGGACAAGTGTTTTTTCAGGTCGAAGAGTCCCGGCGTAGTTCTGATCAGGCGGTCTGGCAGCTCAACGCGCTGAGTACCATTTATAAAAATGTGTCGGAAGTGGTTAGCGTTACCAATAACGTACCCGTTATTACGTTGCTTTTTCCGGTAGCTCCAACTACCGAGTGGAATACCAATGCGTATAATGCCAGCCCCGATACGTTGCTTCGGTATCGGGATAGCCGACAGCCGTTTTCGCTTGGGAAGACAACATTCAATCATACCATTTCTGTGGTTGGAGAGAATGATTCCACGCTCGTAACGTTGACGAAAAATCGGCGTGTATATGCCCTGAATGTAGGGTTAGTCTATCGTGAAAATGCAGCGCTGGCCTATTGCCAGTCGTCGCCCGACTGTATAGGAAAAGCGCAGATCGAATCGGGGACAATTCAGAAATGGGAACTTCTTTCGAGTAACCGGCTGCCTTAGGGTTGCCAGAGTACTTTGCCTGTTCTGGTTTCCACTCGCCCATCTTTCCAGGTCAACTGGAGCGAATAGGGATATAAACCGGCTTGTGCCCCTTGCCAGAGAAAAACCGTACTGCCGGTCGATACCGGGAGAACTGTATCCAGAATCCGGTTACCTGTTAAGGTATAGATCATCAGCCGGGACTCCACGGGTAAATCCTGTACGTTAAGTGTCAGTTCAAACTTTGTATAAGTGGTTGCTGGATTTGGGTACGTCTGAATGACTATGGGTTCGTCGGAAGCCAGTGTGTTCACGTTTACTATATACGGTGGCTGAGTTCGATTACCAGCGGCATCTTTACCAACAATAATCAGTTCATAGTTGGTGGCTGGCTGTAATGATAGCTTGGCCGTTACGTGCAGTTGGTTGGCTGATAGCGATGTGAATGTCAGGGATTGCGCTGGGACTTTCTCCTGATTACAGGTCTCGCACCGTTTTAAATACATTTCAATGGCACTGGTGTCTTGTGCTGCCAGTGTATTTTCGTCGAGTAAATAAATGTCAATGGTGGGGTTCGTGCCAACAACAGCGTTATTCTTTTTCACAGCGCCGTCGATAAATACGTTTAGCGTTGGACTCACCCGATCGGGCAAACTGTTGATTGGATAACTACTGCTGCTTTCGGCTTTAGCCCAATCAATGGCCAACGAAGCCGTATTGTTGGTTTTATCCAGTTCGCTGAGCTGGTTTCCGGCATCGATAATTACGTCGATCTTTTTCAGAGTTTCATCCTTGGCTATTGTATAAACCAGCGTATCCCGATAGCGAAAGGCGTCAGTACGTAGCGTTGTCGTGGTCGAGCCGGCGCTTTTCGTCTGATTTATAGTTATGGGAACGGACTGGCCCGCTACAAATTTCCCCAGATTGACTAACGGAATAACCACCTGAACGGAATCGCTGGTTTTAATAGGGCTACCGGCAACCGATGATTGAATATAAATTCCTTTTGAGTCAATCGTATAGTCAGGGTTGGGCAGTGGATAGAGACTCAGAGCAGGATCGCCCTGGAGCAGCATTTCCAGCATAACAGACGTATCATACGTACCTGTATTTACCTGGTCGAGTTCCTGATTTAATTGCTGTTGAATTTCACCAAAGGGCCGTCCTAACGTATTGGGCTCAGTAAACAGTTTGGCATACAGCTTTTGTAGGTATTTTGTTGTGGGCTGTTCATAACTCAGGTAGGAGTGAGCCAGGATCAGCGCTGACCCTTTTTCGGGAGCCAGCAACCAATCGGTCGATAAGGTATTGAACGTAGAGAAAATCTCACCGACTCCACAGCCATTAAAAATCATGAACGGATAGAATTTATTTCGATACCCGTTCTGAACCGGCGAGGCAAACCCAAAATTCATGTCGGTGATGGCCGGTCCTGCGTGCCCGAAAAACGTAATCATGCCCACTCCGTCGTTTACCAGCGGAGTAATATTGATTTGTTCAACCTCTTCATAGGCGTTATTCTTACTAAATGCGCTGACCTCTCCACCGAGTAATCCACTCTTGAAAACGGTACCGAGATTGCTCAGCGTTGACCGTAAACTCTCGGCTTCTCCCTGCGATTTTCCGCCACTGATGTGAATAATGTGCTTCCGCCATGGTCCGTTGGGAAGCGTATTCTCCATCTGCTTCACTTTTTCCAGATAGGCTAGTACCTGCTCATTGGTCGTTACGTTTAGTCGGCCGGTAGGAATTGAAGGCGTGTTCTGCGAATGACCCTGTAAGCCAGCGGTGAGCAGAATATCGGAACCCGGATAGCCGAATGTAGGTACCAGATCGTCTTTGGTTGTTTTGATCAGGTAAGGATAGCTACAGGCCCGACCAACAAGCAGTAGATTTTTTATGGCTGACTGAGTCTGCATAAAATCGGCGAACCGCCGGATGGCCAACGGGCCTTTCTCGCCGTAATTAAACTGGTCGTAGAGTGAGTCGGCTTCTACTACGTATGTTTTGTGGTTACCACCCAGCACCGACGACCGATACGTAGCATACTCATTCGCTGATTGTTTGAGCGTAGCGTGCGTTATCAGTAAGTACGTAACGTCTTTAGGGAATGTTTGCTGGAAGCGTACGGATTGAATAGCAGCGGGTTTGGCTTGCTGATCGCTCACGAAAATGCTCCGGGAACGTAGCATATCGTTTACGGCTATCTGCCGTTGTTCGCCCACGGTTTGAATCGGCATAAGTCGACAGTTTGCCTTGTCGGTTATGTCGTAGGCAATCGCTGCGGATGGCGCATTTGCAATCGATAAAAGGGCCGCCTGAGTCGATCTGGCGGGCAAATGAAACGTTTTTGATCGTAACCCCGTCATGTCCGTTCGTTGCGGATACGTGAGTTTTACATACGTAACGGAGAAATTATTGGTGGTATAAAAACCCTGTGGTTTATCGGGCTTGAACCGGAGCGTCACTTGTTCATTCTGAACCGATGCCGGTTCAAGAGTTTGCTGAAATGTCTGGCTGCTAAACGCGTAGAATTTCAACGTAGTAAACGGCGTAGACGTAACGTTGTCTCGCTGTACCTGAATAGTATGTTCTGTATTATCACGTCCGTTCACCATGCCTTCTATCGTAATTGGCGTGGTTGTAGTGGCTCTATTGGTAAACTTCAGCTGAACAACACCCACTGAATCGGCGGTCAGGAGCGGGCCGGACCACCCTTCACCTGGCTCAAAATAACTGGCCTGGATGTAAGGTTCCAGACTTTTTAAGTTATTGAACGTGTATTCGCTGGTGAAGGCCTGGACGTTTTCCTCCATGTGAAACGGTTCGGCTGTTAACCCCTGCGACGATACGTTCACCTGCGCCATTCGTTTGCCGGTTTGGGTTGGGCTACTGGTCAGGAAATAATAGGCCTTATCGGAAAATAGGGTTTGGTAAGGGTGCAGCCGTTTCTGGGGCCGATAAACCAGTGAATCAAGACTACCGTCGTTGCCCTCTGCGTAAAATTCGATATAATCCTGTGCATCGAATACGCCATCATCTTGTCCCACAACGCGGATTGCTATTTCCTGTCCTCTGAAAAAGAGTTGCCAGTGGGAAGGATTCGTTTGTAGTAAAGCGGTATTGACCGACTGAATATCCTGATACGTTATCCGGTAAATACTGGCTTTTTCAATGGTAAACTTCAGATATTGCTGACCAGGCTTTATCCATTCGTTCCCGAATCGATTTTGGGCGTTGATGAACAATGCATTGAAAACGAGGCACGCAATTAGTACCCATTTTTTCATACGAACAGAAACTTAATGAATGCGTACTCGTAGTAAGGGAACTCCCAGTTTATCCACACCTGAATCTATCAGGAAAACTGGTTCATTGAATTTTATCAAATATAACTAGAAGCGTCGGAAAATACGGTTACCGTAGCGTGTAAAGAGAGCAATTGAAGGATATTTCATGAGGATTGTCAGCCTATTTTGCGGAGTGTGGAAACGAAACGTTTACATGGAAAACGGAACGTAATGTTCTGTAGCATGGAACCTATAAAAAAACTCCTGACGATACGTATCGTCAGGAGTGTAAAGAAAAAACGAACGCTTACAGGATTATGCCTGCTTCGTTACCTGGATGTTCATTACTAACCGTACGTCGTCGCTAACAACTACGCCACCCGCTTCGGTTACGCCATCCCACGACAAACCAAATTCTTTCCGTTTGATGGTTCCGGCAACTTCGAAACCAGCTTTGGTTTGACCGTAGAAATCCTGCATCTGACCACCGTATTCGGCTTTCAATTTAACCGACTTAGTAACACCACGTAGTGTCAGGTCGCCAACCAGCGTATATTCGTCATCGCTGGTTTTTTTGAATTCGGTTGAGGTAAAGGTCAATTTGGGGAACTGTTCAGCGTCGAAAAAGTCAGCTGATTTTAAGTGCCCGTCACGTTGTTCGTTACCGGTAGTAATGCTGGCTATGTCGGCTGAGAACGTAATTTTCGCACCGTCGAAATCGTCGCCCTGGGTTTCGATGTTACCTTCGTACTGACTGAATAAACCCGTGACAGTTGATACCATCAGGTGTTTTACTTTGAATTGAACTTCTGAGTGGGAAGGATCGATAACCCAGTTAGTGGCAGTGGTTGTTTGAGTTTCCATGATTTTGATTTAATGAGATATTGCCTGTATGTGCATTTAATGTATATACATTTAATTGTTCGAAAATGTTTCAAAACATTTAAATTTTTTGAGTAGTAACGGAAGGGAATGCTAATTGTTTTAGGGAAAAGGCTGTTTATCAGCGTGTTAGGTATGGATTGAGGATGAAAAATAAGGATTGGAGTACTGCAACCCCAATCCTTATTTATAAAAAACGCCCGCTAAAACGGTATTACTAATTAATTCGAGCCCGATAGTCTGACTATAATACCTGGACCGTAGTATAACAATAAGTACGTATCGGCAGCAGCAGTACTCAGCATAATATCGACCGGGGTGATGGCGGGTGTAAACAGACTGGTAGCAGGGTTGTCGCCTTTAGCAACCCGACCAGGTGTAGAGAAACCAAACTCTGTTGCGATGAGCTTACCCCCTGGCGTAAAGGTTAGATCGGTTAAACCCGAAAAACCTGACTTGTAAGCTGTTGGCGTAACCGGAGCTGACGCTGTTCCACTGACCTGATAAATCGAGGCAATTCCTGTTGGGAATGGGAAACCGCCCAATGTACTGACGTAGAAATTAGTACCATCGAAAACAATGCCACTGGGAACAGCGTCGATTGTGGGCGGCCCCATTGGCGCACTGGGATACGTCGGATTAGTGTAATCGGGGAATACCGCATAAACGCTTAACGCGCCACTGGTCATGTTTCGACGGATAATAGCGTTTGCACCAGCATCAACAATAAATAAGTCGTTATTGGGGCCAAAAGTCAGGTTATAAGGATTCGAGTCCTTATCATCTGGAGCGTTCGGGTGGGCGTTTCGAACAAATGTACCAATATCAATGCCTGTCAGCGAGCTGGCTGCAATAGGTGTGCTGACGCCCGGTGTAAAGCTGGAAACATCCACAATGTAGAGTTTTTCTTCTACGCCATGCAAAATATACAGCTTACCTTCTCTGTAGAGAAGGTGATTGAGCCCTTCCGGTGAATTTTCAGGACTAATGGCTGATACAAAACCCGTAATGGCCGGATAGACCGTACCGGATGGCGTAATCACTGATACCTGCCCGTTGTTGACCGTTCCACTGCCGGCTTCAGTAACCCACACATTTCCTTTGGGGTCGTCAGTTAGTCCGATTGGCGACCGAAGTCCACTGGCAAAAGGTGGTCCCTGAACAGCAGCTAACGTAGTGGGATCAGGAATTCGGTGGTCCTGGCAGCTATCGAGTAAAAGAATGAAACAACTAACAACCAGTAAAACCCGGAAAGAGGATAAGGTAGAACGCTGCATTTTCATAACTAATCAAGTTAAAAAAAGGATGAATAAGGATGTATTTGGATACGGATTAAAGATAGGCTAATAGTCTGACTTACATATTTATTAGATTCCTGAAAGGCCTTGATTGTTAGTAACCGGTATTTGTTTTTTTAGAAGTGCAGGTAATGTAGAATGGGTAGTGAGTAAACAGAGTTATTCCTGAAAAATAAAAGGAGCTTGTACGGTCAGGAATTTGACCCGTATGGGTAGAAAATGAGGTAAATGCCGCTTGCAGACTATAGGCTAAAAAGCCGGTGCTAAAACAGTATAATGTGCGTATTTTTCGGCACCTTTGCCAGCACTTTTTTGTTCTATTTGTATATCAACTCATTAAAAAATGCCCAACTGGTTTCTCGGAAAAATCCGTTATCAGCAGCCTATTGACGATTCGAACGTAGGGTCGCGGAATGAAGAATTTATCAAGCAAAAGACAGTCACAGAGGCTTATCTGGTTGATGCCGTGAGCTATACCGACGCCGAAACCCGATTATATCAGGAGATTGCAGCAAACACACCTGACTTCGAAATTACCAATATCTCCCGCATGAAGCTGGCCGATGTATTTCATCATGAAGATGGTGGAGAAGTTTGGTACAAGGTGAAAGCCATGTTCATCACTGACGACGAAAAAACGGGAAAACAGAAGAAGACACCAAGCGTGATGCTGGTGAACGGCGAAAATCCAAAACAGGCTTATGAACGTGTTGAGCACAGTTTAAAAACGGCGCTTGATCCATTTGAAATAACGGATGTAAACACGACGAAGATTCTCGAAATTTTCCCGTATAACGAAGAAGACCGGCGCAATCTAAGGCCACTGAGCGAGATTGTTCAGGCTGCAGAAAACTAAAATGAATGAAAGGATAGTCCTTACACCGCTTCTGTTTTGACGAGGCCGTGTAAGGACTATTTTTATTACCTGCTTACTACTGTTTCCTGATTGAGTTCCTGCCGTTTTTTGCCTTTGGAATCGATAATCTCAACTGATTTTACTTGTGGATCGATGAGCAAAACCCGAGCTGACTGCGACAGGAAGGAGTTACCGTAGTTAAATTCTATCTTCTGTTTTTTGCCATTGCCAAATGTCAGTATGGCAGAAACATCCATAGACCGGAGACGTAGTGATGGAACCGGTTTGTTGTTGCGGAAAACGCATAAACGTCCACGGTTCTGCGTAGCTACAAGAAGCTGGTGCCCGTCGGTGGTTGCCATTTGAGCCAGCCCTTTGGCATTGCCCGGTACGTAAAAACCGCTGGTGGCAATATTCTGAGCCGAAAACCCGCCTTTGCCATCGCCTTTTAGCCACAGACCGTTGAGGGCGTCGTACCGCCCCATAGAAACCTCACCACTAAAATCATTACCAACCAGCATTACGTCCAGGTTGCCATCGCGATCAACGTCATCCGCAACCATCCCGAAAATGGGCGCTAATTGCGCAGACGTTGGTAAGGCATGGACGGCAAACGTACCATCGCCTTTATTTTCGATAAACGCTGACTGAAGATAATTAGCTTCAAGCAGTAGCGCCTGCGATCGCTCTTCGGGGGTCAGGAGTTTGTCGATACTGGCCTGCGTAAAGTCCTTATACAGCGGAAAGCGTCTGCGTATCGCAATCATCTGCTTAATAAGGTCGTCGCGGCCATGAAATGTAAATTCGCGACTTACGCCCTTTTCATCGGGAATAAAAATGGTTGGAATGGCGTCGTAGAAGCCGTTATTATCAAAATCGGCGGCATACATACGTACTGGCTCTTTGTCGCTGGCATGCATCCGGGAGTTCTGGCCGAGATTTCCGGCGATGTAATCCATATCGCCGTCGCTGTCAAAGTCACCAGCAACCAGTGAGTTCCACCAGCCTTTTTGCGCCTGAAGCTTACAGTCGGCGACCTGTAGTTTACCCTGGTTATTTTTGAGAACAGTCAATGGCATAAATTCGCCCGCCAGCATCAGATCAGGCCATCCATCGTTATCGTAATCCGTCCAGAGGGCATCGCAAACCAGTCCCAGATTTTGCAGGGCAGGCGCTACCGTTTTTGTTACGTCCGTAAACTTGGGTTGACCGGGTTTTGAATCGTTTCGGAATATAAAACTGGAAACGGGTTTAGGATAATGGTCAGGTTCGACACGGCCGCCAACAAATAAGTCGAGGTCGCCATCCCGATCGAAATCAATGGCTTTGACGCACGATTTACTGACGGTGCAGTTGGGCAAAGCAGTCGCGTCTCGGGTAAACCCTCCTTTACCATCGTTTATATACAACCGGTCCTGAAAAACAGTAGAATTGGCATTTCCTTCAATGCTGCCGCTGACAACGTAAAGATCAAGGTCGCCATCGCCATCGGCATCGAATAGAAGCGTCCCCATGTCTTCTTCGGCTTTATCTTTCGCACCGGCAATACCACCAACAATAGGGGTAGGTATAGCCGCTTCTGGCAATAGATCTTTTTCTATAAACGCTCCTGTGCTGGTCTGAATCAGGAAACGGCCCTTGTTCATGCGTGAGCCACCGATAAACATATCATCGAGCCCATCGCCCGTTACGTCACCGATCGATACGGCGGGTGCAAATTGAGAGAGCTTATGGGGTAATAATTTCTGCGTATTGAAGTCAATATATTCTGGCTCCGTATGCTGATACGTAACGTTGAGTGAATCGGTTACTTCCGTAAACAAGGTTTTAGGAGGCTGAACAGACTGGACAGGTTCATGAGCATTACGGACATCGACAGTGAGCACCTGATTCGTTTTAACAATACGTAGCGTCTGTTGCTTTTGCGGGTTTCCGTTAAGACCGGGCCAGATGATACGTACTTCATCGATTGTCTCGACGGCACCCAGACCGAAGTGACCGACCTGTTCCATCGTCGATAAATAACCCCGGTAGGGGCTGTGTTCATACACTTGTTGCTTGTGACCGTTGGCTTTGCCTTTATCATAGTAGATTTCAACGATGGCACCCAGACCCATTCGATTCTGGGCTTCGCCAACGAATTTGATACGCAGGTAATTCGATTGAGCCGCTTTGCTTTCAACAAGGTTGTTACGGTACACAAAGGCTGAATCATTGACATTGTTCACTACGTAATCTACGTCGCCGTCGTTGTCCAGGTCGCCGTAAGCCGCTCCGTTAGAGAAGGACGGAGTAGCCAGCCCCCATTTCTGTGTTACGTCTTCAAAGGTGAGATCGCCTTTATTTCTGAAGGCATAATTATTGATTTTAACTTCCGGGATCTGGGCCAGCATAAACGACTTCGTGGCAACGCGTTCGCTTTCTGCCCGGAAAGAGCCGAAATCACGATCGGTTACGTCCTTTGGAAAGCCATTCGTTACCAATAGATCGCGATAACCGTCGTGGTCAAAATCCAAGAGTGTAGGTGCCCAGCTCCAGTCGGTTTCTGCTATATCGCTGAAAAGGCTGATTTCGCTAAATACCGGATGCCATCCCGACTGCGTAGGGGCTAGTCCCTGATTCAGCTGAAGCGTATTGCGGGTATATTGATAGGTGTGCTTAAATTGCTCGTTGTTCAGGTAGGTCTGGTAATTATTAGCACCCATGAGCATTTTTTTGCGGGAATTATCGCGGGGAAGCATATCAACCGCTACGATATCGGCCAGCCCGTCATTATTAATATCGGCTACGTCGTTCCCCATGGCCGCTCCACTGGTATGTTTCAGATACTGGGGTGCCTGATCGAGGAAACCCATATGGCGGTTGCTGGCGTCATGGCGATTGATGTATAACAGATCGTCGCTCAGGTAGTCGTTCGTCACATAAACGTCTTTCCAGCCATCCCGGTTGATGTCAGTAATGTTTAACCCTAAGCCATAGCCTTCACTCAAAATACCTTCCGCTTTAGAAACATTGGTAAAGACAGGGTGACCAAGCGCCGGATTGGGGTCGTTCCGGTAAAGCCGGTCGGTCGTGGGCGACGAACCGTCGAGAATTCGGTCCCGGTAAGCGTTCGGGTTTTCTTCAATCGTGTTGGTAAGAACGTAGAGGTCTAAATCGCCATCATTGTCATAGTCGAAAAAGGCCGCGTTTGTCGTATGTCCATCATCAGCAATACCATACTCTTTAGCCATCTCGCGGAAAACCGGTGCTTCGCCATTCCTGGAGCCCTGATTGACGAACAGCATATTTTCCCGTTTAGCGGCTATCTTGCTTACCGTGGCTCCAACGTAAATATCCAGCCATCCATCGTTATTAATATCGACCAGCGCCACGCCTGAACACCATTTGCCATTGCCGCTAACGCCTGCTTTTTCGGTAATATCGTCAAATTTGAAATCGCCTTTGTTGATGTAAAGTCGGTTCGATACCTGATTTCCCGTAAAAAAAATATCGGCCAGCCCATCATTATTGAAGTCGCCGATGGCTGTTCCGCCACCGTTATAGACGTATTCAAAGTCGATGATATTCATGGTATCGTTTTCCGTAATGCGATTGGAAAACGTAATGCCGGTTTCACTGGCTGGTAGCGACGAAAAAAGTGGTTTGTCGCAAGCGGTTAAAAGGAGTGCAACGCTGGAAAAAAAGAGAATAGAGAGAGTATTTCTCACGGTTAAGCCAAGTCTGTTACTAGAATCAATATAAGCAAAAATACGACTGTAGTAAGATATTTCATAAATCATCCTGGGCTTATGGAGCTATTAGGCTCCGTTTTCTTTACAGAATTGCAAACCTGACTTACAAAATTGCGGGGATTGCGGGCAGGGAGCTTGGTTTTACAGAGAACCATTTTTACTTTTGGGCCAGATATGAAACGCAATCTGTTACAACTATTCCACGTATTAATGGCCTGTGTCGTGCTGCTGAGCAGTACGGGTTTCGGGCTGGTGGAACATTCGTGCCAGATGCGGGGCAAAAAGAAAACAATCGTTGTTGCTTTCAGTGATGCCGGGACGCAGACGAATTGTGGTAAACATGAACCCGCTGCCCCTTCCGATCAGATTGTCTTAAAAAAGACGGACTGTTGCCAGGATGATCAACGCTACGAAAACGTAGATGTCAATTCGTCGCTCAGTCAGCTGGTTGCCAAATTTGTCAAGAACGTAACAGAATCGATACTGGTTGGCGTAACGGCTATGCTGGCCTGGATCGTCGAATGGATTTTTGACCGGAGCGCATCGCTTTCGGCCCAGTTATCGTCGTATTCTCCTCCTTCGTTGTCCGGGCGTGATATTCTGACGCTCGTTCGTACCCTTCTTATTTGAGCTGTTGATGAAACGGGTTTTGCCTATACCAATATGGTATGGGTCGATTCTGATTTTACTCAATAATCAACGGACTCATGCATTATTTTTTTACATGGATTGCCGTGTTGGCTATGTGGCCAGCGTTGGGTCAATCTATTCCAGGTTCTGAAACACAGACGCCCCCTTCACCTGAGCCTAGTCTGGCTACCGTCAGTGGTTTCGTTGGCGAAACAGTTAACGGTAAACAAGTTCCACTGGTAGGGGCAACCCTACACTGGGCTGGTACCACCAACGGAACGGTGACCGATTCGATAGGACACTTTTCTCTGTTGGCTCATTCAACGGTTAAACAGCTCATCGTTAGCTACGTAGGGTATCAATCCGATACGATAACCGTCGACAACCCGGCTGCTACGCTTTCCATTATTTTACGTTCCGAGAAGACGCTTCAGGAGGTAACCGTATCAGGAGCGCCCGGTCAGATTGATCGTATCAATCCTATTCAGACGGAATTTATTACGCAGCGAACGTTGGCTAAAGCCGCCTGTTGTAATCTGTCTGAAAGTTTCGAAACTAATGCATCGGTGAGCGTATCGTATAGTGATGCCGTTACGGGTGCCAGACAGATTCAGTTTCTTGGCCTGGGTGGTCAATACGTTCAGACCAATGTGGAGAATATTCCGACTGTACGCGGTTTGGCTACTACGTTTGGTCTCAATTATATTCCAGGAACCTGGATTACGAGCATTGATGTAGGTAAGGGTGCCGGATCGGTGGTGAACGGCTACGAGTCGATGAGTGGGCAGATGAACGTAGAGCTACAAAAGCCCGACGACCGCCAATACCTGTTTTTAAACGGATACGTCAATAGCTTCGGTCGGGCCGAAGGAAACGTTAACTGGTCTACGCCACTACGTATCAAACGTAATAATCTGGCTAATCGGGCGGCTGCCGATTCAAAATGGAGTATGGGTGTACTGGGCCATGTGAGCGCACTACGTACTGAAATCGATCAGAACAACGATGGTTTTCGCGATTTGCCGCTCTATACACAAGTCAACCTGATTAACCGCTACAAATATAGCGGTGAGCGATTTATGGCTCAGTTTGGGGTAAAAGCGCTGTATGAAGATCGGGATGGCGGGCAATTATCTCGGTTTGGTGAGTCGCGCTATAGCTTCTTAAATACGACAAAGCGGCTCGAATTTTTCTCGAAAACGGCCAGACTTTACCCGGATAAGCCTTATAAGGGGCTAGGGCTGATTCTGAATGGTGTTCATCATGAGCAGTCAGCGCGTTTTGGGTATTCGCCTTACGATGGCCGCCAGCAGACATTGTACGCTAATCTGATCTATCAGACAATTATCGATAATACCAATCATACTATAAAGGCTGGGCTGAGTTACCTGCTCGATGATTATCGGGAAAACTATAAGGCGATCAATACGGCACGGACCGAGTCAGTACCGGGCGCATTTGCTGAATATACGTACACCTATCCAGAGAAGTTAACCCTCGTGTTGGGTGGTCGGTTTGATTATCACAATCTGTTCGGCGGGCAATGGACTACACGGGCGCACATTAAATACAACCTGAGTCCGAATCTGGCGCTACGTGCTTCGGCTGGGCGAGGTTTCCGGGTTCCGAATCCGTTTGCGGAGAATTTCGGCTATCTGGTTAGCTCACGGACAGTCTATTTAGACGAGCAACTTCGGCCCGAAGTGTCCTGGAACTATGGGGTTAGCCTGACGAACGATTTTTCTGTATTCAGCAAAAAAGCCTCTATCGTTATTGACTACCACCGTACTACGTTTCAGAATCAACTCATTGTCGATGTAGAGCATCCTCGCGAATTGCATCTCTATAATTTGCGCGGCCCTTCGTATGCCAATAGTTTCCAGGCAGAAGTTAACATTCAACCGGCCAAACGCGTCGAGGTAAAAGCCGCTTATCGCTTATTTGATGTACAACAAAGCATGGGAGGGATGTTTGGCGAAGAACGGTTGCTACCCAAAATGATGGTCAGCCGAGATCGGGTTTTACTGAATGCGGGTTACGCGTTGCCGTACGACAAGTGGAAGTTTGACGCTACGTTGCAATGGAATGGTCCCCGGCGGATTCCCTATCTGAAGGAAGGCTATGTGCATACGACGTATCAGAATATGCCGACCGACTATGCGCCCGGTTTCTACAATCTGAATGCTCAGGTTAGCCGGGCCTTCCGAAGCGGTTGGGAAATTTATCTGGGTGGCGAAAACCTGACCGGCTTCCGACAGCAGGACCCGATTGTAGCACCGAATGACCCATTTGGCCAGAACTTCGATGCCGGAGCACGCGTATGGGGTCCCGTGACGGGACAAATGATTTACCTGGGCTTTCGATTCAAACCTCAAACCTAGACCGGGATTTACCGGATTTTGTTTTCGCTTCTTTGAAGCGCTATAGGCATTAACAAAATTCGATTAATCCTAAAATCCGCTAAATCCCGGTTCAGAAGTTTTACTATGACACTGACAATTCGAAATATGGTGTGCGACCGCTGTAAGCGTGTTGTTCGCGAAGAACTGGAAAAGTTAGGGCTGGTAGTCGATCGGGTTGACCTGGGGGAAGCCGACGTAGCACCTTTACCGGCTACCGTTACGCTCGACCAGGTCCGGGAGACCTTACAGGCGAATGGTTTTGATCTGGTTGAGGACCGGAAACAGTCGCTAGTGGAACACATGAAAGTGTTGCTGATCAACGAAATACAGCATTTGAAAGGAGATCGCCTGGCTACCGAAAATTATTCGACCTTCCTGGAGCGTAAACTGGGCTATGAGTATTCGTATTTAAGCGGTCTGTTTTCGGCCAGTGAGGGCCAAACGGTTGAGAAATATAGTATCGGTCTGAAAATCGAGAAGGTAAAAGAGTGGTTGCGCTACGATGAGCTGACGTTAAGTGAGATTGCGTGGCGGCTCGGTTACAGTAGTGTACAGCACCTTTCGAACCAGTTCCGACAGGTGACGGGGCAAACGCCGGGACAATTTCGGAAAGCGGCCGATACACCCCGCCGAACTCTTGATTCGATTTGAAGAGGCTTGTTAGACCGGCCCATAATTATGTAAAAACCGAACCGGATTAGCCAGGTTATTTTACCAGACCAATGGTGGTCGGTTCATCTAAACTCAACTACGATTATGGAATCAATGACAATGACTGCTCACGTCGACACCTGTTTCGACTGTGCAAAAGCCTGCGAAGAATGTGCTACCGCCTGTATTGAAGCGGGCGATACCGACAGTAAGGGTCATGACATGACAGCCTGCATTAAACTCTGTCGGGATTGTGCCGATATCTGCACCCTTTGCGGACGCTTGACGGCGCGTGGGTCGGAGTTTATGAAGTCGTTTATGCGGGTTTGTGCAGAGGCTTGTGAAGCCTGTGCTGCCGAATGTGAAAAACATGCCGATCATTTTGCGCATTGCAAAGCCTGTGCGGAAGCCTGTCGCAAATGTGCTGAGGAGTGCCGCCAAATGGCTGCCTGACCAACACGTTGAGATGGTGGCATCACCATCTCAACGATTCGTTAACAAGTTAATGAGAACTCTATTTTTTGTTACGTTACTTTTTATACAACGCATTGCTTTTGCGCAGCATCAGCACCATGACGCTACGCCGGCCGCATCCAGTGCTGAGAAAGCCGATACAACGAAGCCAATGGATCATTCGATGCATGGAAGCATGCCAATGGATGGGATGACTATGCATGGCCCGAATCATGGATTGACTATGGATACCACAATGGGAATGACCCATTCGCTCTCCCGGCATTTGTCAATGAATCGCAATGGGTCGGGTACGTCGTGGCATCCAGACAATACGCCCATGTACGCATACATGACTCATCCAAAGGATAATGGTTGGAGTTATATGCTGCATTACGCTGTTTACCTGCGCTATACCGGACAAAACAGTAATAATCCGGATAAACGCGGACATAACCAGCAATTTGGTGCTCCGAACTGGTTTATGGGCATGGCCCAGCGTAAAATTGGCCGACGGGGTTTATTTCAGGCCAGGGCCATGATTTCACTCGATCCGCTGACGGTCGGTAATGGTGGTTATCCGTTGTTGTTCCAGACGGGAGAAAGCTACAAAGGCCAGCCGTTGATCGATAAGCAGCACCCGCATGATCTGGTTTCTGAGCTGTCGGTGAGTTATAGCCATTCCTTTAACAAAGACGTTGATGTGTATGGATACGTTGGCTATCCGGGCGAACCGGCTCTGGGGCCGCCTGCTTTTATGCACCGAATTTCATCGTTTAATAACCCTGACGCGCCATTGGGCCACCATTGGCAGGACGCTAGCCATATTCTGTTTGGCGTAGCAACGATTGGAGTCCGTTATAAGTGGGCTAAGCTGGAAGGGTCGTCGTTTACGGGCCGTGAACCCGATGAGCATCGATACAACTTTGATAAGCCTACATTCAATAGTTATTCGTATCGTGTCTCGATCAACCCATCCCCATCGCTGGCTTTACAATTTTCGCAGGGCTTCTTAAAAAGCCCGGAAGAATCGCATCCGGGCGAAGACGTAACGCGTACTACGGCATCGATTCTGCACAGTAAAGCACTAGGGCCGTCTAGCTACGTAACGTCGGCGTTTGTCTGGGGACGTAATAGCCACGATGGGCAAGGGGAGAATTCGTTTCTGGCGGAGAGTAGCCTGCAACTCAATCGACTTGCTTTCTACGGCCGCTATGAAAATGTGAGCAAATCGCTGGAAGAGCTGAGCATTACGGGGCCTGGTCTGGATACGCATCGCGGCTACGTCATAAACACCCTGACATTGGGTATGAACTATCGCCTGGTACAGTATCTGAATTCTGACCTGGTCTTAGGAGCTCAAATTACGGGCGCTAAACCGGAAAAGGCTGTCTTGCAGGATGTATACGGCAAGACGCCCGTGTCTGGCCAGATTTACCTGCGACTATCGCCCAGCCTGATGACTATGAACAGCATGCATCGCATGAGCGGGCACCATTCTCGTTAAAATTTTGTTTTTGATTCACCATAAACCACGTACAAACTATGTTGCGTAACCTGTTTCTGACCGCTCTGACATCCTTACTGATTGTCGGTACTCTCTGGGCTGGCTCGTCGATTCGAGATGACAAAGAGAAAGAAGTGAAAATTAAAACCTCAGCTATATGCGGTATGTGTAAGGCACGTATCGAGCGTAATCTTTCGTTTGAAAAAGGCGTAAAAGAAGCTGATCTGGACGTAAAGACGAAAGTCGTAACGATTAAATACAATCCTGCCAAAACAGACGTAGCAAAGCTAAAAGCGAACATCAGCAAAACAGGTTACGATGCTGAAGAAGTGGCCGCTGATGAAACGAGCTACAACAAACTGCCAAGTTGCTGCAAAAAAGGTAGCAGCATGGACCATCAATAAGTTTTCGTTTCACAACAATACGTCAGTCAGATGCGCTGACACCATGAAACCCCGTCGATTTACAGAAAATGCTGTAACATCGACGGGGTTTCGGCGTTTTTAGCCAATTCTTAAGAACAGAACTTCTATGTATTAGCGGGTATACTTGCCCTTGCTGATTCTTTCTGAACGTAATACGTTAACTTGTTAACGAGCTTTATTTATGAAAAGAGTTCTCCTGAGTGGAATTGGTACGCTAGTGCTGAGTGGTATCCTGGTTGCTTTTCGGGCTCAGATTGTCGAGCCACCCGCCAGACCGATAGCCGCTAAACCGAAAAATATTATTTACATCCTGGCCGATGATCATCGGTACGATTTCATGGGTTTTACCGGCAAAGTGCCGGGCTTGCAAACGCCTAATCTGGATCGACTGGCCAGCGAGGGTGCGCATATTCGTAATGCGTTTGTCAGTACGGCGCTCTGTTCGCCGAGCCGGGCCAGTATTCTGACCGGGCAGTACGCGCATACGCACAAGGTGGTGGATAATTTTGCGCCCTTGACACCCGGCCTGAAATTCTTTCCGCAGTATTTGCAGAAAGCAGGCTATAAAACGGCGTTCCTTGGAAAGTGGCACATGGGCAACACGGACGATGCTCCTCAGCCTGGATTCGATTATTGGTTGAGTTTTAAAGGGCAGGGCGTTTATTACAACCCAACGTTCAACATAAATGGGAAACAGATTCAGCATAAAGACAGCAGTTACACAACTGACCTCCTGACCGATTATGCTGTGCAGTGGCTCAATTCGCTGGACAAAAACAAACCTTTTTGCCTGTATCTGTCGCACAAAGCCGTCCATTCGGAGTTTCAGCCCGCCCGGCGGCATCGGGGTAAGTATAAGGATATGAAGATCAACTACCCGGAAACGATGTACCTGACAGCGTCGGATACCAGCAAAATCTGGGGCGGGTCGAAGCCCGCTGTGAGCCCCGATCTGAAGGTGAACATGGCTGATATGCCAAACTGGGTTAAGCAGCAACGCTATAGCTGGCACGGAGTAGACTATCTGTATCATGGTGCTATTAGCTTCAACGATTTCTATCGTCAGTACTGCGAAACGCTCCTGGGGGTTGATGACAGTGTTGGTCGCGTATTGAAGTGGCTGGAAGACAACGGGCAGTTGGAAAATACAATGGTTGTTTACATGGGCGATAACGGATTTAGTTTCGGCGAACGGGGTTTGATCGATAAACGACACATGTACGAAGAGTCGATGCGCGTACCGCTGCTGATACGTTGCCCGGCAGTAGTGAAACCAGGGACAAAGGTTGAGGAAGTGATTCAGAACGTCGATCTGGCTCCAACGTTCCTGGCTTATGCGGGGCTACCGAAACCTACGCAAATGCAGGGCAATTCGTTCTTGCCTATTCTGAAAGGCGACAAAAAAGGAGCCCCCTGGCGCGACCGGGCGTTTTATGAGTACTACTGGGAAGCCGATTTTCCGCAGACACCCACCATGTTTGGGGTACGAACCGACCGATACAAATACATCTATAATCATGGCGTTTGGGATGCCAATGAGTTATATGACCTGAAAAATGACCCTCAAGAGGTAAATAATCTGATTCGGAGTCCGGCCCATCAGGAAATTGCAAAAGAACTACGTAGCCAGGTGTTCGACTGGCTGGAATCGACGAATGGGTTACAAATCCCGCTTCACTCAACCAAGCAGAAACGTAACGACCATCGATACCTGGGCAATTATTAATCTATGAAATTAACTATGACTTACTTTAGCCGGGTTACGTATCTGGTTGCCTTGTTACTGGGTTATGTTCTTACAGGGTGTCAGTCGGTGGCGGAGTCCAAAAAAGAATCTGTTACGTCGGCCGATAGTGCTGCTCATTGTGTGGCGAAAGGAATGCCGTCGCGGGCTGCAGCTATACGGCAGGTAAAAGCTGATATGCTGTAGTTCGATATGCGGTTCCTGATTTTGATAATTCATACGCCATGTCTCCAAGACATGGCGTATGAATTATCAAAATCACGTTACTTTGGTGATAGCTGTAAAATAACCCGTCTGCTTATTGTTTGAAGGCCCTGATCAGTCCGCGTTGATGCGTTTTCGTCAGGGCCTTCCCATTGGGTGATGATCTGGTTGGACGCAACTCCCCGCTGTTTCAGATAGCGTTCCACCGCCTTGGCCCGTTGTTCGGCGAGTGCTACGTTCTTTTCCCGGTTCCCAATAGGATCTGTATAGCCTGTCAGCGTAGCCAGAAGCCGAGGCTGGTTGATCAGAACCCGTGCTACTGAGTCTAACGTATTACTGACACCGGGACGTAATAGTGCACTACGTTGGTCGAAATACAGAATATTGATACTCAACGGTAACTCAGACGAGATATAGGTTATTTTGGACGATTCCTGAGCCTGGGTTTTTGACTGCGCTATCAGGCAGAGAATCAATACGTTCCTGAGTACGTTGATAATCAATCTACATCGATTTAAACCGGATTGGCGAAAAATAAGCATCGGGCCTACGAACAATATCGCTGATGTTTCGTAGGGTAAGGTAAGCTAAACGAATTGAATTTGTCAGACTTCTTCTACGTAGTCGAGGTCTTTTTTGAAGGTTTCATCCAGAAAAGCTAGGGCCACCAACGCGCAGGCTACCGTTAACACACCCACAACCAGCGCGCTATTGATAGTACCGAGCGACGGTTTTAACTGCACAAAAAGAGCGCTTAACGGGATGGTAGCACCTCGTACAAAATTCGGTACCGTGGTAGCTACCGTAGCCCGTAAATTCGTGCCAAACAGTTCGGCGGCAATGGTCACAAACAGGGTCCAGTATCCGTTGGCGAAACCCAGACAAACACAAACGATGTAGAAAACAGTAAGATCGCTGATTGGGGCGAGTAAGTAGACCAGCATGAATGCGAAGGACACTAGCATAAACAGCCGGATCACTTTCTTGCGGCTTTGCATCGACTGGCTCAGAAAACCGCTGACCAGATCGCCCAACACCTGCCCCGAAAAACTAAGCATAACGGCTTTCCCGGCTACAACGGGTTCGCTCAGACCCAAGGCTTTCCCCAGTTCCGGCGAGAACGTAATCAGAATGCCAACCACAAACCAGATAGGCAAACCAACGAGTATGCATTGAAAATATTTGTTACGTCGACTGGCCGATGTAAATAACATGACAACATTGCCACGGGGAAGCACGCGCTGTTTCGTGCGGTTGAAAATGCCCGATTCCAGAATGTTGATACGTAGGATGAGCAGGAGCAAACCCATGCCACCACCAATAAAATACGAAATTCGCCAGTCGAAAAGATCGGCCATGAAGTACGCCAGAATAGCGCCCAGTACGCCCATGGTTGCCACGATGGTGGTACCATAGCCACGAATTTCTTTTGGTAGAATTTCGGTTACCAACGTAATGCCAGCACCCAGTTCGCCAGCCAGGCCGATCCCGGCAATGAATCGTAGAATCGTATATTGATTGAGTGACGTAACGAAACCATTGGCGATGTTGGCGAGTGAGTAGAGGAGAATAGACCCAAATAAAACGGATAACCGTCCGCGTTTATCGCCCAGAATACCCCAGAAAATACCGCCCAACAGCATACCGGCCATCTGGGCGTTCAACAGCAGAATGCCGTCGCTTAATAAACGATCCCCATCAATACCAATTCCTTTGAGACTCGGTACGCGGACAACACTGAACAAAAATAAATCATACATATCAACCAGATAACCCAGGGCCGCCACCAATACAGGCAGTTGTAGTAATTGACTGGCTACCGAGCGATTGGTTGTCATAGGTTCAGGAGTAAGGATTGGCTTCATATAATGGCGAGTTTAGAAGACTAAATTGTCTCAGACTGCATCTTGCTGGCTGAGACAATCTAACTAGACTTTTTCCGGTACGATAAACGGAGCGCGGTATTTGCGGGTAAGCATCTGGTTCGCTTCTTTGTCGCCAACAAACACTTCGTTTTTCGGGTCGAAATGGAGTGTGCGGCCTAAGCGGTAGGCAATGTTGCCCAAATGCGCAATGCCCGACGATAAATGCGCCGTTTCGACGGGGCCGTTCTGCTTCGATTTATCACGAGAGCGAACGCATTCGATGAAGTTGGCGTAGTGGTCGCCACCTGCCTTACGGGCCGGGCCCGGTGTACGCTCTTTGCCCAGGAAGGTTTTATAGTCGTCGTAACCGTTGATAACCATATAGCCTTTGTCGCCGTAAAACAGGTTGCCGATTTCAACGCCGTCTTCTTTGTTGGTCATCCACGGCCGTACCTCAAACTGGATAATTTTACCTTCTTTCGGGTATTTGTAGGTCGAGGTAAGTGTTTCGGGGGTTTCCTTACAATCTTTCCAGAGAAACTTGCCCCCTCCCGACGTGATTTCTTCGGGAAGTCCTACGTTCAGGCCCCACATGCAGAGGTCGGTTTCGTGAATGCCCTGGTTGCCGATATCGCCATTGCCGTAGTCCCAGAACCAGTGCCAGTTGTAATGCACGTAGTTTTTGCTGAACTCTTTTTCCTGAGCGGGTCCTTGCCAAAGATTCCAGTTGAGTTCGGAAGGAACGCTTGATTTGCCCTGATTACCAATGTCAGGACGCCATTTGTAAACGAGTCCACGCGCCATATACACGTTGCCAATCAGACCATCGCGCAGGTGCTGAATGGCTTCCTGAATCGCTACCGAACTACGTAGCTGTACGCCATGCTGAACAATTCGGTTGTATCGGTGAGCCGCTTCGACCAGTTTCCGACCTTCGTAGATGTTGTGAGCCCCTGGCTTTTCGACGTACACATCTTTGCCGGCCTGACAGGCCCAGATAGCGGCCAGCGCGTGCCAGTGGTTTGGCGTTGCAATACTGACGGCATCGATGTTCTTATCGTCGTAAACCTGCCGTAGATCGCCTACGGTCTGAACCTTCCGGTTGTATTTTTTCTCGAATTCGTTTGCCCGTTCCTGCAATACGTTGCTATCGACATCGCAAAGCGTTACGACTTCAACGTCTTTCTGTTTTGAAAAACCCTGTATGTGGTCTTTCCCGCGACCGTTGACGCCGATGACGGCCACTCGAATGCGGTCGTTGGCACCAAAGGCATGGGCTGGGATGATTGTCGGTAAACTAAGAGTAGCCAGTGTGCCCACGGCTGCCGATTTAATGAACTCTCTACGCGACTCGGTTGAACGTTGCATGAGTAGTTATCAGGTTTAGGAGATTAAGGTTAATTATTGGCTGGCCTGGGAATACAAACCTGCCGAAAAGGTATTATGTAAAGGGACGGGATAAAGAAAACTAATCGGAAATTTTAGGCTGACTATCAAAATCTTACAGACGCGGTATGGTCATGCCGCCATCAACCATAATCACCTGCCCGGTGGAGTAAGGAAAGTCTCCACGAGCCAGAGCCGCCACGGCTTTACCAACGTCGTCGGGTTGGCCCCAGCGTTTCTGTACGCACAGGCCATTTTCAATCAACGTATCGTATTTCGACGTAACGCCCGCTGTCATATCGGTCTGGATAATTCCCGGACGAACCTCGTAGACCGGAATGTTGAACTCGCCCAGTCGAACAGCAAAAAGCTGAGTTGCCATGCTCAATCCGGCTTTGGCAATGCAATATTCACCCCGATTAACCGACGCCACCGTTGCCGAAACCGACGATACGTTGATGATGCTGCCGGAGAACGTAGCGTCGTTACGTTGCTGTTCGATCATCCAGTTGGCGACTGCCTGCGTCAGAAAATACGCCCCTTGCAGATTGGTTGATACTACGTAGTGAAAGCTTTCTTCCGTAGCTTCCAGAATATCGCGACGTTCCTTTGGGGCTACACCCGCGTTGTTGACCAGTACGTTCAGTCGCCCGAAATGTGCTTTTATGGTATCAAGCATACTGGTCCGGTCGTCGCGTGATGCGATGTCGCCGGGGCAATAAATTACTTCGGCTCCCAGCGAGCGCAATCCCTCAAGTGCTTCGGTAACGGCAGATTCGGGCCGGACACCGTTGATAGCCAGATCGAAACCCGCTTGGGCCAGATGCTCGGCAATGCCGTAGCCAATGCCCCGGCTTCCGCCGGTTATAAATGCTATTTTCTTCACAGGCTATCTTTATAGGCTTTAAGCTGCTCCGCTTCAGGGCTTTTCTTGTAAAGTGGGTCCAGCGGGTAACAACCCGAAATCAGCCCATTGCGTGGAGCGGTCGTACAATCCGAAAACGTGCGGCAGATTAGGTTGCGCGTCAGTGTTTTTCCCGCACACATATCGGCGGGCATGGCTGGGTACGATAATACCATCCGGCCAAAACCGATGCTGTCGGCCATGTTGTTACGTAGTACGTACTGCGCTACGTTGGGAAGCCACTCCTGCAAATACGAATAGCCCGACCCAATGATGACCAGTTCGGGAAAAGCCTGTTTCAGCTCGTTCGTTACGTCGAGATGGCGTTTTACCCCAATGAGCGGGTCTTCGGGGGGTAAATAACCGTCGGAAGGTGGAAATAACGCCGGACGGGTCAGGTGCGGGTTGTAGTAAGGACTGCCTGCCGTAATACAAATCAGTTGAATACCAAGCGATTCAGCCAGCGCCAAAAATGCTTTGGTTTCGGTGAAGTCGAAATCCAGACCGCTCGGTTTTCCGCCGAATGCACAAGTGTATTGTTCAGCTTCTTCTGGAATCCCTTTGCTATCAGGCCCTTTCTTGAACGGAAGCAAATCGACCGCACTCAGGCGAATGCCCATTTCAAGCCCCGGCGCGGCCTGACGAATACCCGCCACGATGTTACGTAGGTAGCGCGTCCGATTTTCAAACGAACCACCGTAACGCCCTTCGCGACTAACGGCACTCAGAAACTCATGGCCCAGATAGCCGTGGCAATGTTTTACATCTACAAAATCGAAACCAGCCTTTTGCGCCAGCACAGCCGCATCGACGTAGTGTTGGATAATTTGATCGATATCTTCGTCCGTAAGCGTCGGATAATCAGCTTCCATCCCGAATTTTTTGTTCAGAATGGGATGGCTATACAGGATTTTCGATTCAAATTTTTTGTGACTGTTCGGCTTACTGAAACGTCCGGAATGAGTTAGCTGAAGGCCAATCAAAAGGCCATCGGTAGTACCAAAAGCCTTCGTATGTTCGTCGAGAATCAGTTGACGTAACGCCACAAAGTCATCGAACGTATCGGTGTTCAGAACCAGTTGATTCGGATTGGCTTTACCGGAGTGGCAAACCGCCACAGCTTCGCAACCGAACAGCAGTTTAGCGCCACTGATGGCGAATTTCTTCCAGCGGTTCCGCGTAAAATCGGTCGGGCGACCGTCGGTGGTGCCGTCCCAGCCTTCCATCGGCAGAATGCAGAGGCTATTCCCAATCGTTTTCCCCGATTTAAGCGGAATCGTTTTGTTAAATGGGCTTTGGTTGGGTGGCAGTAACGTATCGTCGAACGGCAGGGCAATGTTGTTGTTTCCCAGATAATTCTGCAGGTCAGACGCTGTTTTCATCTGCGCCATACGCGGAAACTGCGGTTTATATTTCTCGCTCATCAGAATAGGTCAGACAATCTGGTTGAAAAAAGTATAGTACGGTTCGTTACGGATGATACGTTGCACATACAACGCCAGTTCGCGGAAGTGATAATCACCCCACATACTCGACTCGCCGTTGGCAATTTTGCTGCCGGGCGGTACGTAGTCCCAGCCGTTGGGTTGGTGATAAATAGAGTGAAGAAGCAGCCCCTGATGGTTTGGCGACGTACTCAGATAAGGCTCATCGAGCAACGTATTAAGCACCGTCAGCCCCGCCTGAACGTAGCGTTTGCCCGCTGCTACGTCACCTTTTTCGGTCAGGTATTTGCCCAGACGTAGCAAACCCTGCGCACCAATAGCAGCGGCTGAACTATCGACGGGCTCAAAGTCATTGTAGGGATCGGCTGGGCGATTCAGGTAATCGCCGAGTTTGTGGAGGTTTGGTGCGCCGGTATCCCAATAAGGAATGCCGTCGGTAGCGGTGTTGTCGATGTAAAAATCGCAGATAGCTTTGGCAGCTTTGAGCATGTAGGCTTCAATGGTGCTACGTCCGCCAAACGGCTCAAGTTCGGCATCTTCGCGTGTAGCAAGCCATTCCAATTCTTCCGGGAAACCACACATAGCCCAGGCCAGACCGCGTGTCCAGGTCGTGAAGCCCGAAAAACCTTGTTGCGAGTTCGGACAACGGAAATTTCCATCCTTTACGTTGAATACACTCTCGTGAGCCGTACGACCCCAAACATCGTAGGAATCGCGCCCTTCGCCGTAAAAAACAGAATATTCGGCCGTCGCTTTAATGTGTTGTAATGCCCGGTCGAGTAGGTTGATTTTTACGTCACCTTCGCCCTGAAATACGTGTCCCAGCGCATGACTGAGCACCAACGCCCTGCACGAACGTATCGTATCGACAAACAATGAATGCGCACCATTAAAGGAATGAATATAGCCGCCATTCCTAGTTGTTGTCCAGCGGCTGGCCTGTACGGCTCCCGAAATTTTCAGCGCCAGTTCGTAGAAATTGGCTTCCCACTCATTGGTCGGAATACGTCCTTCGCGCATGAGTCGGAGCAGGTTGCCATACGTACTGACGTTATTGAATCCGTGGTCATGCACACCAATATGGCTGATGTGCGGGGCCATTACGTCCAGTGTTTTCTGGCGGCCGATGTCCCGAAAATGGTTGTCGTTGGTAGCGTCGAACTGGAGAATGGCCGAACCAAACTGAAAGCCCTGCGTCCATTCGGTCCAGCCGCGCGTAGTGTATTTGCCAGCCGCCGTGAACACGGGCGAGCCTTTTGTTACGTCGTATTCCTGTTCGATGAGGTCAATTTTCTGACCGGAAAGCGCCCAGAATCGGGCAAGTTTTAGAGAAAGGTCGGCAGGTTGTAGCCCATCATTAATCTGCATACTGGAGAAAGAAGCGCGGGTTTAGGCAAAAAGACTGAATCGGTTTTTCCTCTAAAGAGCATATGGTAAGGTCTTTACTATTGGCGGATTGTAAACTGTTGCTAATCTGGCTAGTCTGAACGACGTAATAACGTGATGAGAACGTATCAAAAATGATAACCAAGGCCGATGCCTGCCAGTGAACTTTGTTCCAGGTGAACAGCGGTGAAAGTTAGACGTGCATCTATGCCTAGTTTCGGTGTGATTAAATATTCGTATTCTGCCGTTACATGCCATCCAGTATCAATAACACGGATTTGATTATAAGCTAAGAAATAAAGGGAAATGGCAGGAGATGTGGGCGATACGGTAAGAAAAACAGATGAATCTATAAGTTTATCATCTATATACCAGACAGAAAGGCCACCTCCAATACGTAGCGTATGTTGATTTCTTTTTAGAAGATTGATCAATAGCGTAAAGTCGGCAGTAATTCGTTTTCGTTGATTACCTCTAAAAACAAAATTGGGAAAGGAGCTGTTAGCATCCGATTTGCTGAAATAGCCGACGGTGCTTGCCACTACAATACGGTTGTTGAAAAAATTGCGAGTCAGCCGGAGGTTAGGCCTAAAAGCCACTGCGTCCGGGCTCGGTACATCAATGCTCATATAATCGACACCAAGTCGAACTGAATTACGACTTTTCTGTGCATATACTGTTGTCAGTGAGATTAGTAGAAGAGCGGCAAGAAGTAGTCTCATAATGGTTGCCAGTTTATGGTTAGATTGCCAGTTGTATTATGAGAAGCGCTAATGACTAGATTTAGATAATAGACATATTGATGCTCAAACTGAAGGATTTTATTGGAATAGTTCCCCTTAGGAAGTATGATAGTATTTAATGTAACCCATTTCCCATAATCATCATACCTCTCAACAGAAAACGCTACGTCGTCACTTATATATCCATTGACCCTTAGTGTAATGGGAAGTTGTCTTTCTGAAGGATAAAGTCCGAACGTACGTTGGTGAGAAAAATCACTGATTAGTATATCCATGCCTGTCTTTTTTTCCAGCTCATACTCTCGACAAGCACTGGTCGTCAGACATAAAATCAAACAAATTAATGGAAAGTATAAATGCTTCATTTAGTATCTCAATGTATTGTTAGGTTACAAAAGTATACTTTTGTTCCGGTTACATACTTGTTGGAATGTCAATTCTTTGCGTGCATTTGATTTTACCGCAAACAAAACTGTAGTTGAACGCGTACTTTGTAGGTGACAACGCTACGTATCATTAGATGATCTACAAAAACACCCCTGCTTTTGCGCAACACCTTGATCAAATTGATCCGCTACGTTCTTTTCGGGATCGTTTTCATATTCCCCAACGTGACGGAAAAGAGCTGGTTTATTTGTGTGGTAATTCACTCGGTCTACAGCCTAAAACGGTACGTAGTGCGTTGGATCATGAACTTAACACATGGCAAAATCTGGGGGTAGAGGGGTGGTTTGAGTCGACAGAATCCGGCGAACAGCCGTGGCTGAGCTATCATGCTACGTGTAAGGAAGCCTTGTCGCAGATTGTCGGTGCTGAACCATCAGAGGTTTGTCCGATGAATGCGCTGACAGTCAATTTACACCTGCTGCTGGCTTCTTTTTATCAACCTACTGGAAAAAAATACAAGATTCTGACCATTAAGGGCGACTTCCCTTCCGACCAGTATGCGCTGGAAACGCACGTTAAACAACGTGGCTTAATCCCCGCCGAGACAATTATTGAAATCGCTCCCCGGCCCGACGATCAACTGATTCATACGACAGACATACAGCATGCCATTGCCGAACATGCCGATTCGTTGGCGCTGATCTGGATGAGTGGCCTGAATTATTATACCGGGCAGTTATACAACATGGATGTTATTGCGCAAACCGCTCAGCAGCATTGCATTCCTGTTGGCTTTGATCTGGCTCATGCCATTGGCAACGTACCACTCCGGTTGCACGAGTGGGGTGTCGATTTTGCAACCTGGTGTTCGTATAAATACCTGAATGGTGGACCAGGAGCCGTTTCAGGAGTTTTTGTGCATCAGAAACATCACGATCAGAACTTACCTCGTCTGGCGGGCTGGTGGGGGTATCGGGAAGATCGCCGTTTTGAGATGACGCCTGGATTTTTGCCCGCACCAGGTGCCGATGGCTGGCAGGTCAGTACGCCCAACATACTAGCCTTGTCGATTCATCGGGCAGCGCTGGCTATTACGGCCGAAGCAGGTATGGTCCGTCTCCGGCAAAAAAGCGAACAACTGACTGGTTTTCTGGAATACCTATTAACACCATTCGATGATATTCAGATTCTGACGCCCGATGATCCTAATCAGCGTGGTTGTCAGTTGTCGTTGCTGGTCCGTAAAGGGGGCAAAGAGTTATTTAAGTATCTAACTGAACAGGGGATCATTGGCGACTGGCGGGAACCTGACTGTATCCGGTTGGCCCCCAATCCATTATACAATACGTTTGACGATGTCCGGCGAGTGGGTGAGGTGGTAATGGCATTTTACAGCACAATAGAACGCTGATTTTTATGATTGGTTCTGATCAAAATAAACCATACAAATCATAAAAGTCAGCGTTCTATTATCTGATTAAACGCTACGTTTCGTTTTAAGCCTTCCAGTTTAGTACGCTTCACAGCGGATCGGCGGAAAATTTCCCGGAAAACATCTTCGGTAATTTCTTCCCAGTCGTTTCGGGAGAAACTGGCTAAGTCGGGGTGGGGCTGAAAGGCTTCAGTTTTATGCGGTTGGGCGAATCGATTCCAGGGGCAGACATCCTGACAGATATCACAGCCAAAGATCCAGTTGTCGAATTTTCCCTGGACCTCCTGGGGAATGGCTTCTTTCAGTTCGATGGTGAAATAGGAAATGCATTTACTACCATCCACTACGTAGGGGCCAACAATAGCATCAGTGGGGCAGGCATCAATGCAGCGGGTGCAGGTACCACAATAGTCGGTAATAGGGCCATCGGGTTCCAGTTCCAGATCAAGAATCAGTTCGCCGATGAAAAAAAACGACCCGATTTGCCGGTTGATCAGATTGGTGTGTTTGCCGATCCAGCCCAGACCGCTACGTTTCGCCCAGGCTTTATCCATAACCGGAGCCGAGTCGACGAATGCCCGACCACCCACTTCACCAATCTCTTCGTGAATGTAGGTGAGCAAATCTTTTAGCTTATCTTTGATAACGAAGTGATAATCTGTACCATAGGCGTATTTGGAAAGCTTGTAGTCTTCTGCGTTTTCCGGTAGTTTTTGCTCGGGATAGTAATTTAGGAGAACCGTTATGACCGATTTGGCATCGTCGACCAGCAAACGGGGATCGAGCCGTTTATCGAAATGATTAGCCATGTAATTCATCTGGCCGTGCATCCCATTTTTTAGCCAGGTTTCCAGTCGGGGGGCTTCTTCTTCCAGAAAGTCAGCCTTGGCTATACCGCATAAATCAAAGCCAAGTTCAATAGCCTTCGCTTTGACTAGTTTAGTATACTGGCTGGCTGGCGACTGCATAGGTAATGAAGCGATTTTTGATGTACAGAATTTCTGCGGTTATCAACGTGTTAGCCCAACAAGAACATTGCTGAGCCCTTTTTAAATCCAGAAAAAGCATACGAAGCGTAAAATTCCTGCTTCTGTCATTATGTCAACTTGGCAGATAATGTGGTTTTGGCCGAGCTTTTGCCCATCTTTGTGCATGAATTTCTGGAAGCGAAATAGAAGCTCATCAATGGAAAATAAAGACATTTTGGACGAAGAAACGTCTGGTAATACACAACAACCTGACAACCTGACAACTGACGAGGCCGTAACTGTCAATGGTGGCGAGCCCGAAGAGTCTGCTGCAGAGAATACGGCAGAAGGATTTGTGGCCGAAACGGAAAAAATCGGCAGTGAATTAGCTGAACTTAAAGATAAATACCTCCGTTTGTACGCTGACTTCGAGAACTTTCGTCGGCGCACAGCCAAGGAGAAGTTAGAGTTGATTGGCAATGCAAATGAAGGCGTGTTGCAGGCGCTGATTCCTGTTGTCGATGATTTTGAGCGGGCCATGCAATCGATGGAAACCGCCGAAGACGTATCGGCAGTAAAAGAAGGCGTGTCGTTGATTTACAACAAGCTTTTCAAAACGTTGGAAAGCAAAGGATTGAAGCCCATGATTTCGAAAGGGGAGCCTTTTAATGCTGACCTGCATGAGTCGGTTACGCAGTTTCCGGCTCCCAGCGATGATCTGAAAGGTAAAGTTATTGACGAAGTAGAGAAGGGATATTATCTGAATGACAAGGTCATTCGGTTTGCGAAAGTGATTGTAGGAAGCTAAAAATAATGACCGGGCCGCCGGTGCGGTGAATGAGCGAATGAGTGATTGAGTGAATAGCCACGCATGTTTATTCACTGAATCACTCATTTGCTCATTCACTCATTCAAAAATATGGCAACGAAGCGCGACTATTACGAAGTATTGGGCGTTGATAAAAACGTCTCGTCGGAAGATTTGAAAAAGGCCTATCGGAAAATGGCCATCAAATACCACCCCGACAAAAATCCTGACGATCCTACTGCTGAAGAGAAATTTAAGGAAGCGGCCGAGGCTTATGACGTACTGAACGATCCGCAAAAAAGAGCCCGTTATGATCAGTTTGGTCATGCTGGTATGGGCGGTGCGGCAGGCGGTTATGGTGCTGGTGGTCCAACCATGGAGGATATTTTCAGCCAGTTTGGCGACGTTTTTGGCGACGATTCTCCGTTTGGCAGCTTCTTCCGGGGGGCTGGTGGCGGAGGGCAACGTCAGCGGGTACGTCGTGGTTCTGACCTGCGAATCAAGCTGAAACTGAATTTACAGGAGGTAGCCAACGGAGTCGAGAAAAAAATCAAAGTGAAGCGGCACGTTACGTGTAATACGTGTGGCGGCAATGGCTCCAAAAATGGCACTGCTGTTCAAACCTGTACAACCTGTAATGGCACCGGACAAACCCGTAAGGTAGTTAATACCATGCTGGGGCAGATGGTATCGACCAGCACTTGCCCAACCTGTAATGGTGAAGGTAAACTCGTAACCGATCGTTGCGATGTCTGTTTCGGAGAAGGGCGTGTCTTACAGGAAGATGTTATTCCAATTAAGATTCCGGCGGGCGTTGCTGAAGGCATTCAACTATCGGTAGGAGGTAAAGGGAACGTACCGCCACGAGGTGGTGTAGCGGGCGATTTGCTGATCGTGATCGAAGAAGAAGAAGATGCTGATCTGAAACGCGATGGTAATAATGTCGTATTCGATTTGTACGTTAATTTCGTAGACGCAGCGATCGGAACAAACGTAGAAGTGCCCACCATTGATGGTAAAGCACGGATTACGCTCGACCCAGGTACGCAGAGTGGAAAAATACTTCGCTTGAAAGGCAAAGGAATCAAAGAACTGAATGGCTATGGCCGTGGCGATCAGCTGGTTCATGTAAACGTATGGACTCCCAAAACGCTTTCGTCTGAAGAGCGATCGTTACTGGAGCGATTACGGAATTCACCTAATTTTCAGCCAAAACCGAATAAAAACGAAAAAGGATTCTTCGACAAAATGAAGGACTTTTTTCATGGTTGATTGATAAATTAATAGCTAACGAAGAAGGCCCCATCGGGGCCTTCTTCGTTAATAGATAGTCAAAGCGTTAAAACTAATGATGCAACCCGAAAGCATAGATGACAATCAAACGAGACGATGGGAGGTAGGGGATTTGTTTCAGTTCGCCTACGGATTAATTCTGTGTGTTGGTGCTGGCCACACATTTGCGCATTTTATTACTGATCAGGGAATGCCATTGGCCGATATTCAGGATCCCGTCGAGAGGAAAGATGCACAGTTTTTACGTAACACTGGACTACGATATACCTATCAAAGCCGACAGCAACTGGAGGATGACTTTGCAAAAGGGCTGTTCACGCCATTCTTCAAGTAAATAGAATAGTACCCGGTGTTTTTACTTAGGTACAAATGGGACTCCGCCGAAACAAGCATTGTAGCTTGCTTGGCTTTTCTGGGCTATAAACGGTGTCAATAGCCTGCTGGTAGATGAGTAAGTAAAGCAGGATGTAGCTAACTTTTAAGTTTACCTACTATTTATGGGGAAAAATACTTAAAAAAACGTGCAGCTTGTTGTTTGGTTTTGAAAAAAGGGCTTTACCTTTGAGAATCGAACAACAGACTGATGAACAGCTAAGTTAAGGCGGTCGTTTTCACCCTTTTGATGACATTCGCTATGCATAAAATACTTTGGCTTTTATTACTCATAGGACTATATGCCTGTGACAATAAAATGAAACAGCCCCTCGGGCATAGCCATCCAGTAGCTACGAAAACAAACGCTCACAAAGCCAAAGTGGTCATTAAAGATGGCACACATTCTGCTGCCGTAAGTTATTACAACCCCCAGACCAATTACCGGGCTAATTATCAAGTAAAGGTTGAAGTCAACAACGGTCAGGTACGTAAAATTAACTTCCCGGAAGACAGTTATCTCAACGAAATTGAGATCAACCCTGAACAACTCGATGAGACAGGTACTGTAAAACTCCATGATGCAGAGCAACGGGAGTTTGGTGTTGAGATCGTTGACTAGAATAAACTACAGCTTGCCAGCCATAATTCACGTAGTTTTGTTGAAGAGACGAACAATTCTGCGTCTCAACGAACATGATGACTGGTCCACTTCGTTGTGCAATAATAGAAGATGAGCCGCTGGCTCAGGAATTACTCGAAAAATATATCCGGCGTGTTCCGTCGCTCGAACTAATTGCTACGTTCGATGACGCCATTGATGCGTTTGAACAGTTGCCTGCCATTCAGCCGGATGTTATCTTTTTAGACATCAATATGCCCGAGATGACCGGGCTGGAGTTTTTACAGGCTTACCCGACACCACATCCGCTGGTGGTAATGACCACGGCAAATCCCCATCATGCTCTGGATGGATTTGATCTGGGAGTCGTTGATTATCTTCTGAAACCAATTGCGTTCGATCGTTTTCTGAAAGCGGTTGGTCGTCTGAAAGAGCGCTTTCAGGGAACAGGTTCAGCCAAACGTAGCACTAGTATAAATGCAGACGAAACGTTTCAGTCAGCCGTTTCCGAGAATACACGATCCGCTACGTTTATCTATCTCAAAACCGACAAAAAACTGGAGCAGATTCAGTACGACGACATTGTTTTTGCGGAAGCGTTAGGTGATTACATCAAGGTCTTTTTGCCGAATCGATTTGTGGTAACCCACTTAACCATGACGAAGCTGAACGATGCATTACCGAAAGACCGCTTTTTACGCATCAATCGGTCCTACATCATTCAACTGCGGCACGTAAAAACACTGGACGGAAATTCAGTTATTCTCTCAACGGGCGATAATCTGGTTATTGGACCCAATTACCGCGATGTGGTGAAAGAGCGAATTCGGCAGGAGCAGATCGGCTAGAATACGCTACTGATTCATACGCCCTTTTTCATCGTCGTTCCCAAGATTGGTTGTTCGGGCGGCCTTCACCGTCTTTTTCCCAAACGTATAGCTGAAGGACACTTTTACGCGCTGACTGTCGTAAACGCTTTTCATCGTGAAATCGACCAAACCGTAGTTGGATACCAACCGACTATACATGGTACGGAAAACGTCGCTCACGTCAATCCGAAGATTAGCCTGACGAGCCAAGAGCGACTTGTTGACGCTCATTGATACGCCACCAAAACCTTTCTGCATAAACAGGCCAGCGCGGGCGGGCGACATATACATAAGCGTGAGTTCATACGTCCAGGCGTTTGGCAACGTGAATAGGTTGGTCGAGTTTACGTTGACCCACGCACCTGACGAACGATAGGTGCTGAGCTCGTTGACTGGTGAGTTGGTGTAGTTACCCATGCCCATTACCGTCGTGTTTGTCTGCCACCATTTGGTCAGATTCCTGGCGTACGTAGCGCCCAGGTAAATGTCGTTGCCACTGCGTAGGTTGGCATCAATCTGAGTGTATTGCAACGTTTGGTCGTTGGCCTGTAGAACGGTAGTTATCTGATCCCGTACGTACGAATAGTTGGCAAATAGGATCAGGTTTCCTGCTGAGTAGAAGGCGTCTAGCGTGTGCGAGAAGGAAGGCCGAATCATAGGATTTCCCTGAATCAGCGTGTAGGGATCGATCAGGTACCGGTAAGGAACCAGACTGTTCAGGCTAGGCCGATTGACTTTGCGACTTAAGGTCAAGCCCCACGATTGACCATTCGGTAGGGTACGACTTAGTCCAAAGCTGGGAAATAACCCGTGATAAACTCGCGACAGAGCTGACTGGGTTAGGTTTTGTTCGGTACGCTCTGCCCGTAGCCCGGCCTGGATCGACCATCCTTTACTGAGTTGTCGGCTAAAATTGGTGTAAGCGGCATAGGTGTTTTCCTGATATACACCGATGTTGCTAAAGGCGGGGTCGGTGACGTACTGGTTAGCTACGAAATTTTGTTGTTGCAGATGATTGTCGTTACGGATAAATACATACTTTGCCCCAACATCCATCCGCCATTTGCCACCTGGCAGTGGGGTTCCAAAATCAATCTGACCGATAACGTTACGTTGCTTGTTCGGATTCAGGATACGTAGCAGAGTCGCTGGACCGGCCGCAGCGTCAGTCGTTACGTCCTTTTGATACTGAATTAACTGGGTGGCATCTTTATCTACGAACGATTCGGTTATAAAAACGGTCAGTTCTTTTTGGCCGCCTGGCGTAGTCGCGTTGCCAAACAGTCCTTTATAGTTTACGTTCAGGTCGTAACTACCAGTGTTTTCATGTCCATCGTTTAAGGTGCGTATCGTTGAGTCGACGCGCTGTGACGCACCTGACCGGGTGATGGTTCTGGTGTCTTTAGCGTCCTGACCCATTTTTCCGTTCAGGCGAAGGCCAAGCGTGTGCCGGTTATTGAAAGCATAGTCGAGGCCAAGATTGACCGCTGCGGATTGATACGTATTCCGGGTAGACATGTCGTTTTGCTGGAAAGCATCCGGGAACGAGCGATTCAGCAACTGCGTCGAGTAAGCGGTAGAAGGCAGTGCCGCATTCAGACTGCCGAAAACAGTCCACTTTCCCTGCCGATAAGTAAGCGATCCATTGACCGATGAGCGTCCATACTGCCCCTGCGAATACGTAGCAGTAGCCCGGCCGTTGATCCCTTGTTCGCGACTTTTTTGGGTGACGATATTAATAACGGCTTCTACCGTAGCGTCGTAGCGAGCCGATGGGTTCGTAATCACCTCCAGCCGAACAATATCTTCCGCCGAAAAAGTCTGTAGGAAACTGCTTAGGCTGGCCTGACCCATTTGTCGACCATCAACCAGAATTAGTACATTTGATTTGTTGCCGACGCTTACATTGCCATTATCATAGCGTACGCGCGGAGCATAACGTAGTAGATCTTCGACTTTATTACCACGGGTGATTACGCTACCTTCTACATTCATGACGATCCGGTCAGCCAGCTGACTAAGAAGTGATGCCTGAGCCTTCACCGTAACTGTCTCTAAATTTCGGGCAACAGACTCCAGGGTTAAGGTGCCCAAATCGGTTACGGAGTTGTTTTTTATTGTGACAATGGGAGAGTAGAGGTCGCTATAACCAACCGAACTAATACGAGCGCGATACGTACCCGGAGCGATATTCGTGACCATGAAATGGCCTGATTCATCGGTTAACCCGCCTTTCACGATGGACGAATCGTTCGCCTGAACTATAACAACAGTGGCATAGGCAGCTGGTTGGTTGGCTTTTTCGATGACTGTACCGCTGAGTTTATATTGAGCAAGAGCGGAGAATGTAAGCATTGACAACAGGAAGGAGAGGAGCGTTTTCATTCGGGAAATACGTTTGCGTGATTGATGAGGCAAACGTAGTCTCGCATTTCAGGCTGCCCCAGTTAATTCGGTGAAGCCGTTTATCTTTTCGACAAAACCGCAAAAAGAGTTTCATCGAAAAAAAGAGCACTTTCAACGAAAAACGTACCGATGATTGTGGCTGAAGACGATTTTTGATCTATGAATTATGTACGGACTATACAATGGCCCCGTCGCCAGCAAACAACCCAGTTGGTAATACGACTCCTGGCATTACCCATCCTCTTTATTTTGGTCCTCAATGATGGATTTATGATTGGCTTGAGCAATCGATATAGCGATGCTGGGGAGCGAGTTGTCTATCTGCAATTGTTTATACAACTGGCTATTTACTACGGTTGGGGCTATTGGCTTTTTCCGCGTTTTCTATATCGCTTTCGGCCTGTGCTTCTGCTCACTATTGTCCTGATAACGTATACGTTGGTCTATGTTGCCAACTACGCAGGTTTTGTCTGGCTGGAGGGCATCTCTAGCTTGTCGGACAGTAAACCACAAATAATGTCGGGCAGCTTTTACTGGAAATCGACGCTGGATACGTGGAATATGATGCTGGCGAATGGCCCTATTGGCCTTTTTAACCAGTTCCTGTTATTCGCCTGGAACTTTACGTTATCATTCGCCTATCCGGCCGTCTTGCTGGCTTTCAAAGCACTTTATGATAATATGGCGTCGCAGGTTAGTAATGCTCGCTTACAACAGCAGAATACAGAGTTGGAGCTTAATTATCTCAAAAGCCAGATTAATCCTCATTTTCTGTTCAACGTATTGAATAGTGTTTATTCCCTGACCGAAGAGAAGTGTCCGCGAGCAGCTCAACTAGTGCATCAGTTATCCAGCCTGATGCAGTACACACTCTACGAAACGGGCGAGTCGAAGGTGACTTTAGAGAAGGAACTTCAGTTTATTCGGGATTATGTTTCTTTGGAGAAAACCAGAGTGGGTAAACGCGTCGATATTCAGATGGAGCTTCCTGATTTGGCGGGCGAAGACGTTCTGATCGCTCCATTTGTATTGATTCCTTTTGTTGAAAATGCCTTCAAACACGGGGTCCAAAGCTCCGCGCGCAAATCGTGGGTGAAACTAAGCGTAGTGGTTGAGAAAACTACCGTACAATTGTCGGTACGTAACAGCAAACCGGCTAAATCCGAATCCACGGTAGGTGGGCTGGGGTTAGCCAACGCGCGCAAACGGCTGGACACATTGTATCCCGGCCATGTTTTGCATGTGACGGAAGATAAAAATGAGTACTACGTAGTATTGACACTAAACGTAGCAAGCCGATGAGGTACGTAGTGAACAACTGAAAAATTCTGAACAACCGATGCATTCTGCTTCTTATTAAAAGAAAGCCAATACTATGAATGTTATCTTAGGTGCATCTGGTCAGGTTGGTTCCGCAATAATTGATCAATTGATTAACGAAAAGGAACCGGTAGTCGCTGTTGTCCGGAATCCGGAAAAAGCGAAGGAGCTTGAGAGGAAAGGCATACAGGTACGTATTGCGGACGTTTTTGATGGATCGGCCCTACAGGGCGCTATCAAAGAGGGAAACACATTGTTTGTGCTTACGCCTGAAACCACAAGTTCTACCGATGTTATCGGCGAAACAAAAACGCTGTTAACTAACTATAGAAATGCCATCAACGGTTCGTCGATAAAAAAGGTGGTTGGTTTGTCGTCAATGGGGGCTCAGCATCCTATTGGGAATTTAAAGATGTCCTATTTGCTGGAAAGAGCCTTTGAGGGGCTTGACGTTCAGACAGTTTTAGTGCGGCCTGCTTACTATTTCAGTAACTGGCTGCTCTATCTGGATACGATAATGGCCGAAGGACTTTTACCAACATTTTACCCGACCGATCTAAAAATGCCGATGATTTCGCCACTCGATGTGGCCGATTTTTTGACGAATGTGATCGTGCAGGATGTGGAAGGCAACCCAATTTATGAGCTGGAAGGGCCGGGCTGGTGTAATCCCAACGATGTGGCTACTACGTTTGGTAATATACTCGGACGATCCGTAGAAGCCAGTCAAATGCCTAGAGAACGCTGGGGAGATCAATTGCAGCAGGCCGGCTTTACGCAGGATTCAGCCAAAAACTTCATCGAGATGACCCAGGCCGTCAATGACGGAAAAGCAAAACCCGAAGGAAATGGGGCTATACTAGTTAAAACGCAGACAACCTTCAAAGAATACGTAGCAGATGCCATTAGTCGTAGTCGTTCCGCTGCCTAGCTAATACGTAATAAATGCCCAGGACCGTACCTGGGCATTTTTACTATAACTCTTTAATTTTCATTCCTCTAAAATAAATAGGTGCCCCTGCATGTTTACCCTGAAGGCCAATGTAGCCACGTAGCGGCAGATCGGCAGCCGGTTTGTTGAGCCAGGCTGGAACCTCGGACCCATCGGGATTCTTTTTGGCCGATGTGAACTTGGATAGATCAATCGTATTGACGAGTTGATTGTTCAATACGATGTAAATCATTTTACCCTGACACGTAATGGTGTACCGATTCCACTCGTCTGGCTTTTTGACCAGACTTTTGGTCGGAGCCTGATGCCCAAAAAAGGCACCGCACTGCCAGTTGGTAGGTGCTTCAGCCCATTTTTTAGCATGATCGTCCGCAATCTGAATCTCGACAGAATTAGGAATCCAGTTGGCTGTATCGCTGCAATGAACCACTACTCCGCTGTTCGTCCCATCGGCGGTCTTAAAGAACAGGTCAAGCACGAAATCGTCATACTGCTTATTGGTCCAGATCGCTTTGTCTTCGGTTGCCGTCAATTCGCCTTCTGAAAAACTCCATACGCCTTTCGGGTAGCTGGCATCCGATAAGTCTCGTTCAAAAAGTGGTTTCCAGCCAGCGGTGTTCGTATTTGGGTGACCAGTAGGGGGCGTTTGTGCCAGTAATTGACCCGTTACGCTTACCGACAAAGCAATCAGCAATAAAAACGTTTTCATAGTTAGATCCTGTTGTGACGGTCTACTGCAAAGAAAATCGTTTACAAGCAGAGCCCCATCATACTAGCCAGATTTAATCTGCAAGATAGTAGGATGGGGCTGAAATATAATGGATTGCCGACTGGCTACGCAGATACGTTAGCTATCTGATTCGTAGCAGCCAGCGGATTGGCCTGACGGAAGCTTTTCATGATCCAGCCACCGCCCACTACGTCGTCGCCTTCGTAAAATACGGCTGCCTGACCAGGCGCTATAGCCGATACGCCCTGCTCGAACAAAACTTCGATTTTATCGCCTGTTTGCGAAATCGTAGCGGGTGTACCCGCGTCTTTGTAGCGCACTTTCGTGATTGTCTCCATCGGCGCTGGAATGTGGTCGTATTTCTGCAAGTTCAATTTGCTGACGATCATTCCGTCGCGTAGGAGATCGGTGTCGATACCGAGCACGACTTCGTTGGTTTCTTTCCTAATTTCGGTAACGAACATCGGTTGACCGAAGGCCATGCCCAGCCCTTTACGTTGGCCAATGGTATAGAAGGGATAGCCCTGATGTTTGCCCAGAATTTTACCGGTACCTTCCATGACAAAGTTACCGCCCGCTACTTCGGCTTCCAGACCAGGAATTCGACGTTTCAGGAAACCTCGGTAGTCGTTGTCAGGAACGAAACAGATTTCGTAAGACTCCGACTTGGTAACCAGTTCGATGAAACCTTTTTCTCTCGCCATATCCCGGATTTCCGACTTCCGCAGATGACCCAGCGGCAGTTTGGTCCGGCTTAAACTTTCCTGCGATACACCCCAGAGCACATACGACTGATCTTTTAACGTATCGACACCTTTAGAAATGACGTAGCGCCCATCAGCTAGTCCACCGGCTTCCTGGCGGATGTGAGCGTAGTGGCCCGTTGCAATAAATTCGCAGTCAAGACGGTCGGCCCGACGTAGCAAAGCGTCCCATTTGATATGCGTATTACATAAAACGCAGGGGTTTGGGGTGCGGCCTTCCAGGTATTCGCCAGTAAAATGGTCAATGACGTAATCCCCAAATTCCTCCCGGATATCAAGGATATAATGGGGGAAACCCAGGTTGACAGCTATATTACGGGCATCGTTGATGCTATCTAAACTACAGCAGCCAGTTTCTTTTTTCGTGCCACCCGACGACGCATAATCCCATGTTTTCATGGTCATGCCAATAACTTCGTAGCCTTCTTCGTGCAGCATAACAGCTGCCAGTGAGGAATCAATGCCGCCACTCATAGCGACCAGAATACGTCCGTGTTTGCTCATAGGAATCTGCCAGGATTCAAAGTCCTGCGATTATTGGTTTTATATGGTTTTATTTGATTTGATATGTGTTGATTTTCAGTGTATTATGTTTTTGGTTGAAACTTGTAAATACATAGAAAACCACAATTTGTTGTACCTATGTTGTACCAATAAAATGTTATCTTTGATCTAGTTGATCCAAGGTACGGATACGGTTCAACAATTTTGAGCATAAATCCATTCATATAAATGCATAAATTTTATGGCTCACTCCCTCAAAGTCGTTCTAAGGAAAAAGGCGAATGCTAATGGTACCTATCCTTTGGCGATCCGCATTACAGTTGACCGCAAGTCTTCCTACATTCATTTGGGTAAAAATCTACGTGAAACAGAGTGGGACTCTTTAGAGCAAAAAGTAAAGAAAAATCATCCCAACTCTAGCCGCTTAAATAGCTTTATTCGCCAAAAGTTGACAGAGATTGATGGCAAGTTTATCGATTTAGCAACTCAGAATAAAGTCATATCATCAAACGCTGTTCGTAAGCAGGTAAAGACAAAACAGGCTAATTCTTTTTTTTTGTTTGCAGATGCCAGTATGGATACTATGCGCAGACAAGGAAAGTATAACCGTGTGAATGCAGAGCAACCCCGCATCAATATTTTTCGTGAGTTTCTGGATGGTAAGGATATTATGTTTCCAGAGATCACAGTTTCGCTTCTCAACAAGTTCAGGGCTTACCTGAAAGGTGAGCGTCATGTAAGTGAACGCACAGTCATGAATTACATGATTTTGATCCGGACGCTTTTTAACCAGGCTATAACCGATGGGATGGTTGATCCGAAATATTATCCGTTTGGTAAGGGAAAGGTCAGAATCAAACTGCCCGAAGCCAATAAGATTGGCTTAAATGCCGATGAGGTTAAATTGCTTGAAACAGTTGATTTATCTGGCAAGCCCGCTTATTGGTCGCATGCTCGTAATGTCTGGCTGGTCGCTTTTTATTTTGCTGGGATGCGGGCTTCAGACGTTTTACGTTTGAAGCATTCTGATTTTCAAAACGACCGGCTGCATTATACTATGGGTAAGAATGCAAAAGCTGGCTCATTGAAAGTGCCAGAAAAAGTGCTCAAAATCATTGCCCAATATCCAAAGGATGGAAAGCATGATTTGATATTTCCTGAACTACAGGTACTTGATCATTTCAATGATGCTTATGACGTGCAGCGAAAAATCGCATCTGCCATAAAAAGGCTGGACGTGCACATGCGGAAGATAGCCAAGTTAGCAGGTATCAACAAGGTTCTAACCATGCATATAGCACGCCATACGTTCGGTAATCTATCTGGAGATAAAATTCCTATTCAATTGTTGCAAAAACTCTATAGACATACATCCATCACAACGACTATTGGCTATCAGGGAAACTTTGTCCACAAGGATGCAGATGAAGCGCTTGAGACAGTTATAGGAGGTTAGAATATTGCACAGCATCCATTTAATTGCTTTTATAGGCATATTTGTTATTTTGGCTAAAAAATCCAATGGAAGTTATCTGTCTGCACGATGAGGCTTTTTATGCTTTGATTGATAAAGTCCTTGAACGGGTTCAGCAACAGCAAACGGTCAGGGAGGATAAATGGATTTCAGGTAGTGAAGCCATGAAGAAGTTACGCATTCAAAGCAAAACAACATTGCAGAAACTGCGCGACGAAGGCAGCATTCGGTTTTCGCAGCCAGAGAAGAAAATCATTCTATACGATAGCGATTCCATCAATGATTATTTAGCACGCCACTCCAAAGCGACCTTTTAGCCATGATAGAAGACGAAGAAGAACCATCTCCTGAGTTTGTTAGAGGGTATAATCATGGCTACCAACTCGCCAAACACGAACCGGAGCTATTGGACAAAATTTTGAAGTCCTCAAACGATAATACTCCCAACGATTACAGTAGGGCGATGGTGCATGGGAAAACACAGTACGAGCATGAAAAGCTCGTTGCTGAAATGAAAGCCATTCGTGAACGGCAGAAGCAGACGATTAGGCGAAAGCGATAATTCTAATCAACATATCATTTCTTCAAAAAACATCTTCGTTTCTCTGGTTTAGTCAACGACATAAATTTTCATTCGTTGACCTTACGTTTGTCTATATCCTTTTCTTTAATGGATCAAATCCAGACCCTGCGTCGACGGCTGCACATCATTCGCATGGTCGATCGACCTTTTTTGTATCCTTCTCTCAAAAAGCTGGTTGCTCAGCTCAGTGAGGACTTCGACGCGGTTTCAGTACGGACCGTTGAGCGAGACATCCGGGCGATTGGAGCGGTTTATCAAATTTATATTCGAAATGACCGACGCAAAGGGGGCTATTACCTCGACCTGCCCACCGATGAAGATGTGGCTGACTTTGAGCAGTTTGTGCAACTGCTCGAACGACGAGAACGGTTAGAGTTTCTGACATCGTCGGTAGCGAGTATTCGGGGCATTGGGCGCTATTTGCAACTTGAGCATAACACACAGTTTACAGGCAACGGACATTTGCCTCTGTTATGGCAGGCACTACAAACAGGTCGCTGTGTGGAGTTTGTCTACCGAAAGTTTGATAAAGAAGCCGACGAAGGAAAGCTCCGGCGGGTAGAACCGGATTTACTGCTGGAGTACCGTAATCGATTTTATCTGGATTGTTTTGATCTGGAAGCCAATCAGCCACGCACCTTCGGCCTGGATCGGTTGCATGGGCTTTCATTGACGGATCAGCCTATCTCCACCGCCCGCACAGGCCAGCGCCGAACTGACCGCCGACATGCCATCGGCGTAACCTGCCCGCCCGACCTCGAATCCCAGCGGGTGGTTTTGCGCTTCCAGACCAGCGAAGCCAACTACGTCCGTTCACTGCCGTTGCACAGTAGTCAGCGGCTCATTCAGGAAACCCCCGATTTTGTTGATCTGGAATTGACCGTCATTCTCAACCATGAACTTGAACGTGAAATCCTGGCCTTCGGCGAACTGGTCGAAGTACTGGAACCGGCTGAACTGCGGGAGAAGATGGCTAGGCGAGTAATAGGATTGCTGTCCCATTATCGAGCCAAATCAGAATAATATTTCCTGCATTTCTTATCCTAGCGACAAAAAGTGGCGGAGTGTTCATTCACCTTTGACCCACATAGCTTATTAACCCCAAAAAACAACCTTCTAAACCACATATGCGCCTTCAAGTACAACTAACTCCTACTACTCAGTTAGTACCTTACGACCATCTGCATCAACTTACCGGAGCGCTACACAAATGGCTGGGCCAGAACGATATTCATGATGGCTTAAGTTTATACAGCTTCGGCTGGTTACGTGGGGGCGAAAGCCGTAACGGTTCCTTGCGTTTCCCTAAAGGAGCCACCTGGAACATCTCTTTTTTTGATGACGAGAAAGCCCGGCAGTTACTAAAAGGTATGTTGAGCCAACCCGAGTTGGGCTTTGGTATGCGGATTTTTGAAATCCGTGAGGTAGCTCCACCATCGTTTCAGTCCCATCATTATTTCCTGACAGACGGCTCCTCGATCGTCATTCGCCAAAAACGGCCCGATGGTTCGCGAGCCTATCTACTCTGGGATGATCCAGCTACTGACCAGGCATTAACGCAGTCATTCCAGCGCAAACTTACAGCGGCTGGTTTTTCCGGAGCTGACCTCGGTGTGACGGCTTCGTTCGACCGTACCTACCAAAATGCTCGTACTCGAAAGATCGCTATTAAAGGTACTAATCATCGGGGAAGTGAATGCCCGGTGATTGTTGAGGGAACTCCCGATGCGCTGTATTTTGCCTGGACGGTGGGACTTGGTGAATTAACGGGTAGTGGTTTTGGCGCATTACGTTAATCCGATAAGCCCCTATGAGCCAAGAACTTTACTATGTCGTCCGCTACACCGGCCCGTTCGGCTACATCAAACCTTGGACCGCTGTGCGCGATAGTGAGACATTCAGTCAGCAGTTTCTGACACCGTCAATTCTATGTGGCATTGAACGCAAACTATTTCCTGAACTGCTCAATAAGCCCTTCGGCCTATATCGAATAGCTAGTTACCGACTTTCGTACGTTGGTATGTCCATGCAGCAGGAGCAAACGCAACCGCGCGGCTGGAACCGATGGGGAAAGACGCTAGAACGCCCACGCGCCATTTTGACTCGTGGAATTATGCTTAATCCTGCATTGCATCTAGCCTTTCGTACCTTGGCTGATGCTGAGTCAGCAACTCGTCAGCATTTGTGCCTATGCAGAAATGAAGATATTCTATTTCCCGGGCCTGACATAATAACGGTTACTCCTGATGATTTTGACCAACAGCCGTTTGACGGATTTGAACTGGTTTTTGAGCCTTCGGAGCGGTCATTTGTAGTCGGCTATAATCGTTTCGACAACGGGGCGGTGATGGAGGGTTGGCTGAAAATTGTGGGGAATCCGGTTAAAACGAATCTTGAGATATGAGTAGCCCATTTCCACTCCTATTAGCAAAAGGGAAGCCGGATTACACAACAGTAGTTCACCACCTCGACCACGTAAGTGTGGCTACTGTAAAAGCCGCTCAAGCATTCGGGATGGATACTGACTTGGCCAGGAAGGGAAGCATTTTGCATGATATTGGCAAAATTCATCCTACGTTTCAATTCCGTCTTACCAATAAATACCAGCATAGTCCCTTTGATGAACCGTTCCGTCATGAGTTGGCTTCGCTGCTCTTTCTACCCTTATTCGAGCGGACCATCTGGCCACCGTTGATTGAAATGGTTGTAGGTCATCATAAATCCGTGCGGGGTGATTTAAAAGAGCGGGGCATTATTGATTTACAGGTACGTTTTGGGGAGCGGGCTTTTTACCTTCATGCTGGAGCTTGGAATGAAGGCAAAAACCACAATATTCCATTATCAGAAAAAGCGCTGCATGAAGAAGCATGGCAACAATGGTCGCAGGAGGCATTAGCTGTGCTCACTTATTACGGTATTCCAACGCGGCCTATCAATCTGGACGAAGCGCAACAGGCGTATAATGAGGTCTTGATGTATTGTAAAAAGGCTCCAGATGGTTTTTCGGAATGGCGCGGTTTGCTAATGGCTGGCGATCATTTTGCTTCGGCTCTGATTCACAAAACGCTAGATCAGACACAACAGCTTTTCCGAAAACCGGACCTAACGCACTACCAGCGACGCATAAACAATCCACTTTATCCACTTTCAAGGGTTAGTGCGGACTCGGATCGTCCTCATACGCTTGTGACGGCCTGTACGGGAGCTGGGAAAACTGATTTTCTGTTGCGACGATGTCAAGGGCGAGTATTTTATACGCTCCCGTTTCAGGCGTCCATTAATAGTATGTACGGTCGCATTCGGGATGATATTCTGCCCGACAATCCCGGCTTGGATGAACAAATTCGAGTGCTTCATGCTGCATCACGTTTGGTTGTCGAGAAGAAAAAAGTAGAGGAACGTACTCTGCAAGGACACGTTGGGTCAGCCATAAAAGTGTTAACTCCGCATCAACTGGCCTCTATTGTGTTTGGTACGCCCGGTTATGAAGCTACGCTGATGGATTTACGGGGTTGCGACGTCATACTGGACGAAATTCATACGTACACGCAGATTACCCGCAGTATCGTACTGAAAATTGTTGAGATGCTACGAGCCCTAGGGTGTCGAATTCATATCGGTACGGCTACCATGCCTTCTATATTGATGGATCGAATTCGACAAATCTTAGACCCCTCGTCAATTTACGAAGTCAGCCTGACTAATGAGCAATTGGATAAATTCGATCGCCATACCGTTCATAAGCTTTCCAGCTACGCCGATGCTAGTGATATTATCGGCAAAGCTATCACAGCGGGGCAAAAGATATTGGTTGTAGCCAACCGAGTCGAGATAGCACAACAGCGGTACACTGAACTACAAGCAACTTATCCTGACATTTCCATTCTGCTTATCCATAGTCGATTTAAGCGAGGTAGTCGGGGAAACCTGGAACGACGGTTAACAGGCAAACGCGTCGATAAGACGACCAGAGAGCCAATCCGTGAATTTAATACAGCTATTGGACCTTGTATTGTTGTTTCGACGCAGGTCGTTGAGGTCAGTTTAGATATTAGTTTCGATATGATGATTACGGATACCGCTCCTTTGGATGCGCTCATTCAGCGGTTTGGCCGGGTTAATCGAAAGCGTGATGACACAACAATTGGTAAGTTCAAACCTGTGTACGTTATCGCTCCTCCCGAAAACGTGGACGACGCCAAACCCTACGAATTACAGGTACTAAAAGACTCGTTTGCTGCCTTGCCTGGTGACGACGTACTACACGAGCGCGACGTCCAGCGGCTAATTGATCAGGTTTTCCCAACCGTAGACAGCATTGAAATCAATAAAGAAGCCATCTATGTAAATGGTCAATGGGAAATTGAAAAACTGGTTCACCGTCCTAAATCGGTGCTGTTTGAGAAGCTGGAAATTGATTCGATGATCTGCATTACACAGGATGACCAGCCAGCCTATGAGCGCATGGGCTACGAAGAACGTATGAGTCTGGAAATCCCAGTTCGCTACCACACCATTGCCCATAATGGGTTGGATCGATCACCTGTCGGTAATAAGCCGTTTGTTGTACCGAACCGAGCTTATGATAAAGATGCGGGGCTGTTAAAGGACTTCCTGAAACCAGAATTTTATGACAACGCAAACCGATTTCTTTAATCTGCTATCGACATGGTAACTGCCCTTGTAGGACGCGCATTTTTAGCGCATTACAACCAAAAGAATAAGGACAACTTATCCGCTAAGGAGTTTTTCGAACGCCACTATTTTAAGTTGTTTTACAATCACTCAAAGTACATGCAGTGGGTTGGTAATTCGCCTTTTGTTCAGATGAAAAAAGGACAAAAACCACACCTATTGACGTCTGCCGAACGACTGGAAAAATTGAGTGATCTACATAAGAAAATTAAGGCGGGAGCAACTGATGCCAGTATTGCCATTGGGTACCCCGCTTCTGAAGAGAGTGAGTATGCGACCACATCAGGGCAGGTAACTGATTTGAGCCTGACTACCTCCGAGGAAACTGTTTACTGCTCCTGGATTGGTAGTGGTTTGGGTATAGGCGTGGCTGGGGGGCAGTTAATACTTTTTGACCATCCACTGATTTTCGATGCGTTGTTTGCTGGCTGGCAATACTACCGGGATTTTCTAAATGACCCTGCTTATGATAATCTGCCCGGTAATAAAATTAACTCCTGGAATGGTCAGTGGCTTAGCCATGTCTTTAGTGATGAATTTAATGAACACAGTCCACTGCGAGGATTTGCAAATAAGGTATTGGTAGCCGAATCAGGCAAGGATATTGAGATCAAACCGCAATCATGGCTCAATGTGCTACTAAGTATCGCTAGTCAGTTAGCAATCGACTCGCTGACAGGTTATATCTACAAAATGGGGCAAACCAATTCGACATACGGCTTCATCCCATTTCAGCTTACTCAGCTTCAGCGCCCTGAGCAGATTTATGTACGGCTATTTGGTGAAGGCTCTTATCAGAACGACCGCGACAAAATACGAGCGATTTATGGATCGGCAAAGTCGTTTCAACGTATCTGTGAAATGGGTGCTGTTGGAGTAGCTGCGCTGGAACCTAAAGGTCTTCGCGACATCATGCAGGGAGGGAGATACAAACCAACTGACGAAATCACTTTTAAAACATACATAACTTGGTTACTAGCCATGCTAAACAATAATGAATTTTGGGATGAAGCCGGTCATGCTGCCGACCTATTAATTCGATATGAAACTTACGTAAGACCTGATAGGGAGCGTAAGGATTTGAGCCTATCTAGGCAGCATCAAGTCAATGACTTATTATCCGCATCGAACCAGCCAAAATTTATGGCAGCTTTAGTGCCAATTATGGAATCGGCTGATGCTGAAATGAAGGAAGAACTGGAAAAGTTTGCTCATAAAGTTTACCTAATTTCCAGAGATAACTTCTCGTATTTCAATACGCTTGTTCATCTGCGTTACGTAAGACAGTCATAGTGCAATATTGATAGTTTACACCACTTCTAACTCCTAAAATCATGTCATCTTTTTTGTACTTGCGTGGCTTAAAACAAGCTGATTTGACCGTATTCGGTGTTGATAATGGTCAAAAAACGTATTACGACTATCGTGCCAATTACCCTCTTCCTTATTCCAGTGGGCAACAAGTGAAACGCTCAATTATGGAAGCATTCATCGATTGCCTTGGCATACAACCGGCCCCAATAACGTTCATTAGCGTTGTAACAGTCAAGAAGGATAAAAAATCATTAGGTGAAGGGGCTCCATTAGGACTCTGTGATCCTAGTTATCCTGATCAGTTAATTGGGGGTTACATGAACGTTGACAGTAAGGAATCGGAAGGCACTGAAAAACGAACCATAAAACGTCGTAGTCCATTGTCGATTTCTGCTATGCGGCCCTTACATCCTGATTTAGCTGGGGTGAAAACAGAGAATGTTTCTTTTGATAGGAGTGATCGTCCGGAAGTTCACAAGCCTATTGTTCGAGATGAAAAAGGGAGACGCCTATCCGAAGAAGAAATTGTGGAGCTTTTAGGTGGACAAAACCGTAGCTTATTTCGTAAATGGATTCAGGGAGAAAGCCGTGCTGTCGGGTTGTTTATATATGATGTCGCAATTGATCTACGGAGGCTCTTTACCGTGTCTATCAATCAGTTTGAGCCAGAGATTTCACCTGATACAATTGAAGCATTAAAAAGCAAAGGATGGAGCGAAGGACAAAACGTGTTCGGCAAATGTTTAATGGCACCCAAATCAGAACGAGAGAAGATCACAAAAGCCTTAGCATATGCGTTATTGAACTGGCGAATTACGTCGAATCAATCCAGAACCTATAGTCCAATGGAAACTTTAGCTGTGGGAATTAGTGATAACGCTAGTTTAATAGCTGGTTCAATCCGCGTGACCCTGCCACTAGACGATAACGCAAAAGTCGAACCGATAGCGGATGATACCGTTGAAGGCGTCAGTTTATTTGTTCACACAGCGGGGGCGCTTCATAATGTACGATCAAATATTGCTTCTCCCTATGCACTCAAGCAGGCAGAAGATGAACTTATAAAACGTATTACGGCTTACGCCGATGCATTGTAACCATGATCACCTCTAACTCTCGCATTGGTGGTATGCTGGTGGGGTATTACCGCCTGTGCCCTCGCAAAGCGTGGCTGTCGATGCGGGGACTTTGGATGGAACAGGAGTCGGATGCGGTGGCGCTCGGTCGTCTGTTGGACGACCACAGCTATAGTCGCGACGAAAAGCACCTTACCATCGACGCCGAAGCGCCTGATGGTACCGAATTGGTCGGTAAGATCGACCGGACAAACCTTAAAAACGGCGTGCTGCACGAAACCAAGAAAGGCCGCGCCTGCGAGGACTCGCACCGCTGGCAGGTCCGGTACTACCTCTGGCTACTTTATCTCAACGGCGTAACTCGTTCCAACGGACAGCCGTTTACCGGTCAACTGGATTATCCGTTGCTGCGCCGGACAGAACCTGTCACGCTGGATGCTGAACACATCACGGAACTAGCCACTACCGTGTCGGCAATCCGAGCCATCGCTGACCAGGAAACACCGCCCCCGCGTTTAGCCAAACGATCTTTCTGCACCAAATGTGCCTTTGAAGAACTCTGCTATGGATGAACCAAAATGCCGTAGTGGAGCGAGAGGGTGGATGAAGTAACGCGTTCAGTCTCAGTAATTCACTACTATGAAACGACCACACTACCTTTTTTCAAGCGGCCGATTGCGTCGCCAGCACAATACCCTATGCCTAGAGCGCACAACAGGTGAGCGATTGCCTGATGATGCCCCTGACGACGAGGGGTTGCCTTCCGTCGAGGCTGACGGTGCCCGATCTCCGTTTCCCGTCGAAGCCGTCGACAGTCTGTATCTGTTCGGCGAAATCGACATCAACAGCAAACTCGTCACGTTCCTAGGACAGCAGGGTATTCCGACGTTTTTCTACGACTACTACGGCAATTATACGGCCACTCTGTTCCCTCGGGAGGGGCAGTTGTCGGGGCGGTTGCGCGTTGATCAGGCCCGGCATTATCTGAGTGGGAAACGAAGGTTGGTGTTGGCCCGCGCTTTTGTGGAAGCGGCTCTGTTCAACATTGAACGCGTTATCAAATACTATCAACCTCGGTTGGCAGGGGAGGGGCAAGCAGCCGTGCAAGCTACCCTAGTGGAATTGAAAAAAGACCGAGAAGCCCTACCGCTGACGGTTGATATTCCCACACTAATGGCGGTTGAAGGGCGTATTCGGGATCGGTACTATCGACTTTGGCCCCACTTTCTGGGGCCGGAAGTAGCGGCCCGGTTTCCGTTCAACAAACGTGAACGACGACCTCCTTCCAACGAGTTGAACGCCCTGATTTCGTTTGGCAACTCTCTCTGCTATTCGACCGTACTGCGTCAGATTTACCGTACCGCTCTTGACCCGACTATTGCCTATCTGCACGAACCCGGCGACCGACGATTCTCGCTGGCGCTGGACCTAGCCGAAGTCTTCAAACCCCTGCTGGTAGACCGGATGATTTTCCGGCTCCTAAAAACGGGTGAGTTGAATCCAAAGCACTTCGAGAAATACTTGGGTGGATGTTACCTGACCGAGGCCGGACGCAAAATTGTGGTTAGCCATTGGGATGAGCGCCTAAGCCAGACCGTTCAGCACCGCACCATGAACAAGAAAGTATCCTACGAGCGGCTGATTCGCCACGAGTGCTACAAACTTGTGCGTCACTTGTGCGATCCGGTCGGCGATCCGTATCAGGGTTTTCACATGTGGTGGTAACGCCGTTTATACTAAACCGTTATAACTATGCCGTTTTGTATTGCTGTGTATGATGTAAACCAGAAGCGGGTGAGTAAAATGCTCAAATTATTCCGGCGTTACCTAACCTGGGTACAAAATTCCGTCTTTGAAGGTGACCTAACCGTTGGTCAGCTAAAGCAGTTACAACTGGAAGCGGATGCGCTTTTGCAGGACGATGACGGCGTGGTGTTTTATCAGTTTCGCGACGAACGCTACGTCGAACGCATTGCACTCGGCACCGATGAGGTGAACCGCACTAGGTTCTTATAAGTCGTCAGCCTGTTGAATTGGGCGATCAACTCGAAATTAATACGGCCTGTTCTCGAATGATTAGCTAAATCAAATTATACGGCCTGTAAATGGCCTTTTTGTAAAGTCGTCAGCCTCCTGCATTTTTAGCAGTACTAGAGGCTGACGCTTTTTTGTGTTATTTTTAAGCCTGAAAACCTACTTGAAAGCCCTGTACAGTGCTTTTTTAGGATTGGTATCAATCGCACCTTCGGGTATTGAAAGGTATGCTTTAGCCAATTAGGCCAGCGTTTACCGTCGTATCAATCGCACCTTCGGGTATTGAAAGTTGCCTAATGTAAATCTACCTAGCTAATTTATATTTGTATCAATCGCACCTTCGGGTATTGAAAGGAAAGATGGGCAGCGGGACTTTATTCTAATAAATTGTATCAATCGCACCTTCGGGTATTGAAAGATATTCTCGTCGTTCGTAAGAATTCGGCTCACATTCGTATCAATCGCACCTTCGGGTATTGAAAGCTTTGAAATGCGTTTCGTCCGCGCTAGGATGATCAAAGTATCAATCGCACCTTCGGGTATTGAAAGTTGTTATTCAGGTGCTAGCCCCACGATTTGAATCAGTATCAATCGCACCTTCGGGTATTGAAAGGACGTGTCACTCATCTACGGTGGGGACGGACCATCAGGTATCAATCGCACCTTCGGGTATTGAAAGTACTTGATGTTGTTGATGTAGACCGCGACGTAGACAAGTATCAATCGCACCTTCGGGTATTGAAAGTAAAGAATAACCATCCTACTGTTAAGCCGATCGCACTGGTATCAATCGCACCTTCGGGTATTGAAAGGATGGTAATGAGGTAGATAACTGGGCCGCCACAACCGGTATCAATCGCACCTTCGGGTATTGAAAGCTGCTGGAACTCTTCGGGTGATTCGCGCTGAATGAGTATCAATCGCACCTTCGGGTATTGAAAGAAGAGCTCACGAAAGGCACCTACGAAAAAGCACTGGAAGTATCAATCGCACCTTCGGGTATTGAAAGATGCCCGCGCCAAGATTGAACAGGATTTTGCCCAACGTGTATCAATCGCACCTTCGGGTATTGAAAGAACACACCATCAAATCGTAGACAGACTTTTCGCTTGTGTATCAATCGCACCTTCGGGTATTGAAAGGAATACCTCACTGATTATAAGTACCGCTCTGCTTAAAGTATCAATCGCACCTTCGGGTATTGAAAGGAAAGCGAATCTGTTCCCACGGAATACATTGGACTGATGTATCAATCGCACCTTCGGGTATTGAAAGATGCAACGCCCTTTACGATCCAGGTACTGGCTCCTCGTATCAATCGCACCTTCGGGTATTGAAAGGAGCTACCTCAACGCTTACGTCGTTTCTCGAAGGTAGCGGTATCAATCGCACCTTCGGGTATTGAAAGAGAATAAACTGCGCGGTACAGAGACAAAAGATGGATGTATCAATCGCACCTTCGGGTATTGAAAGTAAGCTGCTCAAGCCGAACTGTGGGCAAGGAAGAGTACGTATCAATCGCACCTTCGGGTATTGAAAGGCAAAACAACAAAGCCCACGGTCGGAATCAATACGGCAGTATCAATCGCACCTTCGGGTATTGAAAGCGAAGGGCAAATGGTTCATCGCGGAATCGTTTATTAGAAGTATCAATCGCACCTTCGGGTATTGAAAGCAAGCTACTCCTCTGGAGTCTTTTGTACGGAGGATGTATCAATCGCACCTTCGGGTATTGAAAGTTGTTTCAGAAAATGTTTGCGGCTATGCCACCTCGTGTATCAATCGCACCTTCGGGTATTGAAAGAAAGCAGCCTGTTCAAGCCTCAGCCAGGATACAGACGTATCAATCGCACCTTCGGGTATTGAAAGGACATCAGTATTGGTGGGTAGCTCCGGTTCGTGCTCAGGTATCAATCGCACCTTCGGGTATTGAAAGGATGGTAATGAGGTAGATAACTGGGCCGCCACAACCGGTATCAATCGCACCTTCGGGTATTGAAAGAAAATAATCTTACGCAAGACGGATACCTAAAACTAAGTATCAATCGCACCTTCGGGTATTGAAAGATGCGTAAGTAGGCACAGTAAACAACAAAAACAAGAACGTATCAATCGCACCTTCGGGTATTGAAAGTTATCAAATTGTACTAAGAAATTGCCGTTCTTGCCGCGAGTATCAATCGCACCTTCGGGTATTGAAAGGTTAACAGAACTCGCGACGCAGCTTCGACAAATGGAGTATCAATCGCACCTTCGGGTATTGAAAGGCGATTATCCAGACGGGGGAAGCAGGCATTAAGTTGATGTATCAATCGCACCTTCGGGTATTGAAAGTTCTCAGTTTCAACTTCTTTCCAGTTGAATTCTTTCTGTATCAATCGCACCTTCGGGTATTGAAAGGGTAAATCCACTCAGCCGGATGACGAAAAAAAGCAGTGTATCAATCGCACCTTCGGGTATTGAAAGGATGGCGCTTACTAGCTCAGATGGCGCGATGTGGTTACGGTATCAATCGCACCTTCGGGTATTGAAAGCAGCACCTGCCCCCATCCCTGAGAAGTCTCTTTGCCAAGTATCAATCGCACCTTCGGGTATTGAAAGTGGCTTGTGAGGTTGACAATGAAGAACGAGCCTTTGTATCAATCGCACCTTCGGGTATTGAAAGAATCCCCATACCGGCGCGTCGAATCCGACTGCAGAAAAGTATCAATCGCACCTTCGGGTATTGAAAGGTTGATGTAATTTCTGATAAGGCATCCGCTTTTCAAGAGTATCAATCGCACCTTCGGGTATTGAAAGTGAGAGACCCTGACTAGCTGGAGTTGATTAAGACTGTATCAATCGCACCTTCGGGTATTGAAAGGCCACCCACGGATAGCTAGAAAACGCCGTCACGCCAGCCGGTATCAATCGCACCTTCGGGTATTGAAATTCATCGAGAGGCTCGGTGTTAAGTTACAGGTATAAAGTACCAATCGTGCCGGGAATGTTCAATGAAGTGTGTCATTCCTTCAGACTTTTAAGTAGGGCTTGACTCGATCGCCAAACAAAATGGCCAGTTGCTGGACCGTCAGTGACCAATTGGCTAAAGGCATCGTCCAGGTTTCGATAATCCGTTGTGTGCTCAGGTAAAGAAGTTTCACCAGAGCACTTTCCGAGGGAAAAGCTCCCTTCGATTTAGTTACACAGCGGATTTGTCGGTGAAAACCCTCAACCGTATTTGTCGTATAAACTACCTTGCGAATGGCGGCTGGATACTCAAAAAAGCGCGTTAAGCGTAGCCAGTTTCGTTGCCAGCTTTCAACTACCAGCGGATATTTACTCCCCCATTGATGGGAAAAATCAGCCAACTTTTGTTCCGCTGCTGCCAAGTTAGCCGCCTGATAAATCGGCTTCAACTCAGCCGCTACTGCTTTTTGATCTTTGGAGACGACATACCGCAGGGAGGTGCGCACCTGATGCACTAGACACAACTGGACATCGGCTTGCGGGAAGACCGTTTCGATGGCGTCTCCGAAACCTGACAGATTATCAATCGAGCAGATCAACAGATCTTTAATTCCTCGATTTTGCAAATCAGTCAAGACCGATAACCAGAAACGAGCACTTTCGGCATCGCCGATGTAGATACCTAACAGGTCTTTACGGCCTTGTAGATCAACAGCTAAGACATTATAAGCGGCTTTGTTAACGACTTTGCCGTCCTGACGCACTTTGAAGTAAACTGCATCTAACCAGACAAAAGCGTAGACCGGCTCCAGCGGCCGTGAGCGCCACTGCTCAACCAAGGGTAATATCTTATCGGTAATGGCTGATAGTTGCCCCGTGCTGATGTCCAGTCCGTATAAATCCTGCAAATGGTCCTGGATATCCTCGTAGGACCGCACGGGCGGCCCCGATGCCTTTGCTGTAGAGCGAGAGGATACGGTTATCCAGTCCTTCACCCAGTGTAGTTTGTCGTTTACCAATCAACTTTGGCTCGAAGGAGCTGTCCCGGTCACGAGGCATCTCCACGCTAACGGGCCCGTGCGGTGTTTTAACCTGCTTGGCCTTGCTGCCGTTGCGTCGGTTCGGTCGGCTCTGCTCGTCATGGGCTTGCATTTCTCCCGACAGGGCAGCATCGAGCAAATCTTTTAGCAGCGGAGCTAACACGCCATCTTTACCCGTAAGTTCTTTGTCACCAGCCAGCATCCGCTGAATGGCCTGCTGACGAAAGGCCGTGTAATCGAAGTTTTCTTCCCCTTTTGTATTTTCCATTTACTTATCAAGTTAGTTCATTCCAACTTGACACACTTTACTGAACACTCTCTGGCAATCGCCGATTTCTAAGGGTTGTGTGTATGGGATTTGCTTGAACGATCTACGCTACATCACCAAATATTTTATATTTTCCAAGATGAGAAGGCATTGAACGCTTCAGCCCCAATTTTAAGGGAGGCCTTAATTACGTATCAGTAAAAGTTGGGAGGTTTGGCCTAGAAAGTTGGTATCAAGTACAACAGCTCATACGACAACTGTACTTATGCGTCATCTTGTAATTTATACACCTGATTCACCAATAGACGCCATTTTAGTCCATTTAGCCCTGGTCTGCTACTACTCGTTTCTTGACTAGTGTTGGTTGATGGCATTATCTACATTGCCTTGACTGTTGGAATATGGACTTATTTGTCTGCCTGGATGGATTTGTTTAGTCTGTATATTAAAACTAGCTTTTACAAAGTCATATCCATGAAAAAGTTCCTTTAGCATTCGTTTCTTTGTAAAATTGTTAGTAATACTCCAGAATCGGGGTATGATATACTATTGACCGGAAACAATGATCTGTACTTGTACAGAGTATTACTCCTGATTAGCCAGAAACTGACGCTTTTGTAACATATCCCAAAGCCGGCCGGTTATTGTCTTCCCAAACTGAAAATACATTTTAATAGTACTTTGTCAGCGTTATGGGGTGCTAATATGGTAAAATATAATCTAGGAATAATGACATGCAATTGGGGAGATGTAATCAATCAGTTCAGCATTATATTTGAATGACGGTGTTTATCATATTGCTTCGAGTAGATCCTATTGACGCAGTTCAGCGAGCACTTCCAAAAATAAATCATTAATTGCTATAGAAATATATACAATCTATTGCCTTTTTTTTAGTAAGCTGATCAGAGTAATGTATTCTTATCTTATACCGATTTATTGCGATAGGAGTTCGCTATTGATTGACTATGCGCGCTAATCCAAGACTTTTCTTTTACAGGGTATTGATTAATTCGGACCCAAGCTATCGTATCATTCGATACGGCTGCATGTGGACGACAGCCCTATTACTCATTTATCGTGGTTTTCACTTTCTGGCGACAACAGCTCCATCGTCAACTCAAGAGTCAATTTTAGGATACAGCCTTTTATCTACGGCTTATTTTGGTTTGCTGACGATAGGGGCATACCTGGTAATAACGACGATAACTCATCGGTACATTCTCACTAAATTTGAATTCAGCTACTTTATTGGAGGTATTTGTCTAACGCATTTACTTGCGTCAGAACTAGTATTAATTCATTTTAATCTGTTTTATGCCTTATTCCCATTACCTCAATTGCCACGACTCTACCATATTAATGAAACTCATGTAAAAACATTATCCTATTTAAGGGCTCCCTTCGACAGTGTAATTGTTTGGTTATTCTCTTTCTCACTATTTTATAATTATTTATTATATACAGTTAGTTTCAAGGTATTTAAAGATCTATTTAGTATTCAAAACCGGAAAACTGAATTAGAAAAGGAGGTTATTCAATTAGAGTTCAACTTCTTAAAAGCACAGATCAACCCTCATTTTTTGTTCAATACATTAAATAATGTGTATTCGTTTGCTATACGGTCACCGGAAAAAGTAGCCGATTCTATACTGAAACTCGCTGATTTGATGCGCTATACTTTGTATGAGACGTCTGAGGATCGCGTGCTCTTGACCAAAGAATTATCGTTTTTAAACAGTTATGTCGATTTGCAACGAATTCGCTACGATGAGCATGTTTCTATTGAATTTACGGTAACAGGGACGGCAACGCACCATCTAATACCACCATTGATCCTGATTATACTGGTTGAAAATGCCTTTAAGCATGGCATTGAGGCATCAGCCCAAGAATCATGGGTCAGCATACAGTTAAGTATAGACTCGACCAATCTTACTTTGCGGGTAGAGAATAGTGTCCCCAGGATAAAAAAAACAGTGTCGCCCGGATTGGGTCTGAAAAACATGCAGAAGCGGCTTGCGTATAGTTACCCGGGAAAGCATGCCCTCACAATTGAGTCTGATCCGGCCCATTATCTTGTTACGTTAACTATCACCCTGTATGAGCCAGCCCTATAAAGTCATTATTCTAGATGATGAACATCCTGCCCGTGATCTGATCAAAGTATTTGTCAATCGCATTCCAGATTTAACCTGTGTCGCGACTTGCTCGAATGCCATGAAAGGCCTAGAGGCAATTCAGCAATTAAAGCCCGACTTATTGTTTTTAGATATCCAGATGCCGGAAATGTCTGGAATGGAATTAATGAGTCTTCCATTAAACCCCCGCCCTGAAGTGATTTTAACTACTGCTTATCCGGATTATGCGCTAAGTAGTTATGAGTTTTCGGTGTTAGACTATTTAGTAAAGCCTATTGCCTTTGAGCGGTTTGTGAAAGCCGTTGTGAAGTTTCGCGAAAGGATGCAAATCCCGCTGGCTCCGGTAAGTCATCAGCTGGCTGATGGTTCAGGGGAAAATATTTCCGATAAATTAATAATTTCCCCTGAAACATCGTCGATCTGGTTACGGGAAGAGAAGCGGCTGTTGCAAATACCCTACCAGGAAATTCTATACGTCGAGGCTTTAAAAGATTACGTGAAGGTCTACCTCAATGAGGAAATGATTCTCACACATCTAAGTATTGGGAAGGCAGAAAAATTATTCACGCCGCCCCAATTTGTTCGTATTCACCGTTCCTTCATTGTTCAACTGGCGGCCATTCGGCAAATTGATGGAAATACGATTTTACTGACGAATGGAAAAGAACTGCAACTTGGACCCCTGTATCGGGAAGAACTAAGAAAATACGTACCAGCGTTAGGGTAATTTTAGTCGATTTTAAATGTGTCTTTATCTATTTTAAAAGGGTCTTGGTCGAATAAGGAGATAAAATTTAACGGGGATATAATAGATTTAAGCGTTAAAAGCTCCACAACCTATCGACCTCCCTTTTATGTCCATCAACCATAAATTATTAATCTATAAAAAAGTACGTATTAATTCGTATAAATCCAGATTGTCCCAATCTCCACAAGCAGGGTTTACTCAGGGTTTAACAACAGATGCCTGCACCAGTACAGGTACTGGTATCACTGGCTTGCCTCATGTTGATAAAGTCCGGCAATAATCCTTGATAACTTGGAGAATCAGGTTCCTTCTGGCTCGTTAAGGAGTACGTATGGGATTGACTTTGTTTATTGGCGACTCCCAGTATTACCATTTCAGCAGATCATTGATCTACTGGAAAACGATGGGTTACAGACACACATTCATGATCAACTGGTACGGGAAGCTATTTTTTTAGCTTCCCCTTCTTTTGATAAACAGCTTGCTGCCGATCCTCTTTTAAGTAAAGATGACCTGCGGCTGACCTTCTTAAAGTACTTATTAAGGATGGGCAGTCGTCCGACTCCCTTCGGTTTGTTTGCTGGATGCTCTATAGGACATCTGGGATCAATATCGTCTGTTGATATTGAAGGTAGGACACTTCGGAGTCATTATACATTAGATTCAAGAGTACTCTGGCAATTATCCCGTTATTTAACGAGTTTATCTGATCTTCATCCTTTTTTGCGGTTTCAGCCCAACAGCAGTCTATATCGAATCGGAGATGCAATTTGTTATACAGAGGTGTTTGAGGGCAGCAGTGAGCCTACTTTTTTTACGAGTGAGCTGGAGCGAAACCGCGTATTAGCGGCACTATTCGACCGGGAACAGATCAGAACACTGCCTGAGTTAGCGCAGATGCTGATCTGTAAAGGATACTCATCCCATCAAATAAATGATCTTCTGGAACGCCTCATCGACGATCAGCTTTTAGTCAGTGAATTAGCCATCAATGTAACGGGTCAGGATTACCTGAGCCGGATAGTCGGGCTGGTAAGGCTTATACCCGGACAGGATGATCTCTGTCAGACTCTATCAGAACTGCAGAACATTCTTTCAGACCATTGTTCATTGTCGGAAAAACAGGCATCTATTCATGCCGTTTTTCTAAAACGTATAGGTGTACCGTTAGGTAATTTTCCCCTGCTTCGGGCCGATACTATTTTTTCGGAAAACTTCATTCAATTATCATCAAAGCAGTTAGGGTATTTACAGCAAACGCTGGAAAAGCTGTTTGGCCTCTCGGCTCAATATGCTGACCTCGATCCACTGGCAGGTTTCAGGCATACATTCTATCAACGGTACGATGATCAGGAGATTCCACTAATGGTAGCGCTCGATATTGATATAGACTTTAGCTTTACTGGTAATGGGGAGACCGGAGAGGAGGATCTTATTGGTCAGATCGCCTTCTCTGATGGGCCTGTCGATACCGTTGATGAGGCAAGGCGACATCTTCCGGACATGGATAAATGGTTACGTAAAATCTATAACCGCTGGTTTGAATCGCGAAAAGAGGTTCTTATACTAACCGATCAGGATTTAAGAGACTTACCAGCATCTGATGGAATACTACCAAATAGCTATTTTACACTCGGTTATTTTCTGGCTCCGTCTGCCAAGGCCATTGACGAGGGGGAATTCAGATTTCGGGCAAAGGTCATATCAGGGCCAACAGCCTTTCCCTTGTTGGGCCGTTTTGCTCAAGTCGATAAAGAATTGGAAAAACTCATTAAAAAGACACTTGATCAACAAGAGGCTAGTGATCCAAGTCGGATTTATGCAGAAATAGTTCATTTACCAGATGCAATTACGGGTAATGTAATACAACGACCGATTTTAAGCAGCTATGAAATTCCCTATCTGGGATACTCAACGCTTCCTGCTGAACAGCAGATTACAGTGGATGATTTATTGGTTTCAGTACCTCAGGGTAAACGGGTGATCCTCCGCTCGAAACGTCTAGGGAAAGAAGTGGTTCCACGTTTAACGACTGCTCATACCTATCAGGCAGGCTTACCTGTATATCGTTTTCTGGGAGAAGTACAACGACAGGAGGCCAATCTTAGCGTCAGTTGGCATTGGGGCCGATTAAATGACGTTCGCTATCTACCCAGAGTGCAATACCGGAATATAATTCTTCATGAAGCACGCTGGCGCTTGGAGTGGCATGATTATCAGTCAACTCTGTCAGAACTGGAAAATGTAAGGCAATGGCGTCAGCTCTGGCAATGGCCCAGATATATTGCGTTGGTACAGGCTGATCAGGAATTGCTAATTGATTTAGATAGTCAATTGTGTATGAGCCTTTTGGTCAATACTGTCAAACGTTTACAGACAGTATTCCTGATTGAATGGCTACGAGTACCAGAGCAGTGTTTTATTGAAGACCGAAGCGGAAAGTTTACGCACGAGGTTATCCTGCCTTTTTTCCAGAAGAAACCACTTTACAAAGCGGATAATAGCCGCCCGTTGCCGGCAAAGTTAAAAAAGCAAAATATGCGTAACTTTCCTCCAGGCTCTGAATGGCTCTATTTGAAGGTCTATTGCGGTCACAGGACGGCTACGAAAGTAATTACTAAGCTGGGGAAAATAGCAAGAACAATGGTTCGGTCAGGACTGATTTCGCATTGGTTCTTTATTCGGTATCAGGATCCGGAACCACATATTCGTATCCGTTTTCATCTAACGTCCGCTTCCAGTTTTCTAAGCGTTGTGGATGCCAATCGAAAGCAACTGACAACGCTACTGGATTCAGGAGAAATCTACACAATACAGTTAGATACATACAAACGGGAAATTGAAAGATATGGTTTGGCACTGATAGATTTAGTAGAATGGTGTTTCTGGGCTGACAGTGATGCTGTTTTAACCTTATTATTGGAAAAAATATCTATTAGGGAACGTTTTTTTATCAGCTTGTACAGCATTGATTCCTGTCTTTCCTTCATAGGTTATTCGACGGACGAAAAAAAGAATTTTTGTCAGAACTATTTTCAGGCTCTATTTCATGAGCATGGGAATAATCATATTACCAGAAAAAAGTTGGCAGGAAAATACCGGGAAAATGAAAAAACTGTAGTTTCGATATTGACTGGCAAAGCAGGGGATACAATATCCAAGCAGCAAATACAAAATATTGAGAGGCGAAACAAACGGATTATTTCTTTTCTACATTGCTCTGATCGCAATGTAGAAAATCTGGGTAGTATAATTCACCTGTTTATTAATCGTTTATTTGAACACCATCAACGTACATATGAACTATTACTTTATCATCATTTAACTCGGGCTTACCAATCAATTTCAGCTAATTTTGCGGCGACTGCCCACTTCAACAGTTCAGAAGCTTGCTAACTCTGGCAGCGGTCAGGAATATATTTACGTAGTATAAATGGTTTATCTTTTCCTTAACTCGTAATAAGCTAAGAACTAGGACCGGAAGACTATATACCCCCCTGTTATCAGATAATAAACTCTATTAAAGAATTAATGCTGTTAAGTTTGCCTATCAACCAGCTTTTTGCCCTTAAACCTCGTACTCTCGTTCCGCCTGTTTCTGCAGATACAGCCTCAAGCCGATCTTATAACAGTCCAATCCCTAATTTAGCGATGGACAGATGAGTCCATCGCTAAATTAGCTGGGCAGTATTGTTGCTCTGCGGACAGTCGCTCATAGCTTGCATAGATGCCGTCTGACCATAGAGGATTACTTAACCTAGTTTTATCGGATCATGTAGACATCAACCGAAAGTTTAGGTCAGTTTAAAAAGAACTCCGATTATAGGCATCTTGCAGCTATACAGCTCATCTCCTTAGCCCATCTTGTGCCCCGGTTTACTGTAGCTAGATGTTCATAACTCACTATTTCAGCTTGACCATTACAATCCAGTTCAAAAGTATCCATTGAGCCTTTATCGTTTTTAAGCCCGCCTTTGTCGATTTAAAACGGGGGCTTGTCGAATATTATAAACTAATGTGGTTTGGATGTAATAATTTCAAGTCAAGAGAGCCCGGAAGGGTATTTGTCCCCGCCTAATTACTAGTACAAAAACAGTTTGCACTAAAACAGTAGAGATGGATGGTAAAAGCTTAGCATCTTCCAGCTATCCAGTAGGGTTATCAAACCATTGGGGCTCACTGATTTCTAAAACACCTCAGAATAGCTCTAGCGTATACGTATTTTCAGGCTTAGGTTAATTTATTGAAGCTCTATTAAATAAGTGGTCTGCCGGTACTATGAATCCGATCGATTTTTTTTATTTACGAACACCACTGTTATCGCTGGAACAGATTATGGATTTGCTGAACGGTGGTAATCTAATGGCTTATCGGAACGACCGCCAGATAATGGAGGCTATTTTTTTGGCCTCTCCATCATTGTATAATCAGCTAGGGGATGACCGGTTTCTGGCAAATTCTGCCGTAAAAAATGCTTTTCTAAGCTATCTGATACGGATGGGAAGCCGACCAACCCCATTTGGCTTGTTTGCAGGTTGTTCGATCGGAAAATTTGCTGAAAAGTCGTCGTTGAACTTACAGGATAAGTGCCTTAAAACTAACTATTCTTTGGATGCAAGAGTATTGTGGCAATTATCACAATATCTAGTTGGTATACAATCATTATGGTCTTTTCTGACTTATCAGCCTAATACAAGTCTGTACAAGCTTGGAGAATTAAATTACTACATAGACATTCTAAAAGGAAAAGAGGACTTCGAGTATCACCAAACTGAAATCAAACGGACCAGAGTCCTTGATATTCTATTCAGCCGTTCTGGAAAAGTAAAAACCTATGCAGAGTTGGTGGAAATGTTGGTGGAAGAAGGCTATGAGAAGGAAAAAGTCTGTTTACTTCTGGAACAATTAATAAGCGATCAGCTATTAGTCAGTGAACTTTCGATAAACACAACAGGAACTGATTATTTGACAAGAATTATTCAATTAGTTAAAGAAATACCTGGTCAATATCCATTATGCAAGTCATTGGAAAAACTTCAGAACGTGCTTAACGAAGAAATTCCTGTTCAAGCAAAACATGATTCAATACAATCTATCCTTCAAGAGCGTATAGGGCTACCGTTAGGAAGTTATCCGCTCATAAAAGCAGATGCTTTAATTTCAGATGTTAGTATTCAATTGCATAAAGGTCGTATAATAGCTTTACAGAAAACCCTAGAAAAGCTATTTAACCTGAGGGTGCAGCATAACGATTCCTGTCGCCTTGAACAATTTAAGAAAGCGTTTTATCAAAGATATCAGGAGCAGGAAGTGCCATTAATGACAGCGCTTAACGAGGAAACAGGCATAGATTGTGCCTACTATCAACCACAGGTTGATGATCATATCATAGACCGGTTAAATCCTAATCCTCGAGCCCGAAACAAAGAAAGTTCAGCGAATGAAAATGAATTATTAAATCAGTGGCTTTTAAGAAAATACCTTAACTGGCTGGATTCAGATGAAACAGTATTAAACTTATCAGATAATGACTTAAATGATCTACCACAGACGAAAAAGCCCTTGCCTTCAAGCTATTACGCCCTTGGCTACTTTCTGGCTACTTCAACAAAAGCGATAGATAACGGGCAATTTACTTTCCGAGCCAAATATATTGCAGGGCCGTCCGCATTTAATTTACTTGGGCGCTTTGGAAGTGTTGATACTAAACTAGGTCAAAAACTTAAAAAGAACATTAGTCTGTTCCGAAAAGGAGAAGATGAAGTCATATACGCGGAAATAGTCCATATACCGAATGCAATCTCTGGTAACGTACTACACAGACCAGTATTAAGTGACTATGAAATACCTTATTTGGGATACTCTACACTTCCTCATAATAACCAGATTACAGTCGACGACTTATTAATTTCAATTACTCAGGATGGGAATATTATCCTGAGATCAAAGCGTCTAGGGAAGCGTGTGATTCCATGCTTGACCACAGCACACAATTACCACTCCGGTTTACCTATTTATCGTTTTTTATGTGATCTGGAACATGAGGACACTTCACTTAAAATTAGCTGGAACTGGGGTCCGTTACGGGATGCTAGGCATTTACCCAGAGTGCAATACCGAAATGTAATTATGTGCGAAGCTCAATGGAAATTGACGTTAAATGATTATAATACCGGAATAAGCAATATGGCAAATATTGTCCACTGGCGTGGACAATGGAAGTGGCCAAAGTATATGGCGTTGGCAGAAGGGGATCAAGAGTTGCTGATTGATATAGATAGCGAACTGACGGGAGAAATAGTAATCTCTGCGCTGAAAAAACAAAAAATTATATATCTGTTTGAATGGTTAAGGAATCTGGATAGCTGTTGTGTGGAGAGCAGGCAAGGTAAAGAATCACATGAGGTAATCATACCCTTCAGGCAGAAAAAAAATATTATCAAACAACTGGTAAATGACAAAATAAATATAAAACATAGACAGGTATTTATTCCTGGATCGGAATGGCTATTTATTAAACTATCTGGTAGTCGAAAAGCCGCTTCTTCTCTGTTGAAAAGAGTAGGAGAAATCCTGGATGTTTCATTTTATAATAAGCAGATATCGCATTGGTTTTTTAAGCGAGAAATAACGGCCGGTGTAGAACTAGAAATTTATATTCATCTTAACACCCAGAAGAGTCTGAATGAAGTGCTGGATCGTTGCCAGAAGGAGATTAATGCTTTTGTAAAAACAGGCGAAATACATACGGTTCAACTGGATAGCTATAAACGCGAAACCGATAATTGTTCTATGGGTGATATCAATACTATTGAAAAATGTTATTGGTTAAATAGCAAATTGACGATATCAATTCATAATAATCATAACGGAATTGATGATGTTATATGTCTGATAATGTATACAGTGGAAAATTACCTAACTATAATGGGATTTTCTGACGAGAACAAGCAAAGATACTATTTGAAGCGTTTCGAATCCTTAATAGAAAGTAAAGATCTTCCATCAGAAACAGGCAGTTTACTTGCACGCGAATACAGAAAACGAGAGTTAGCAATTAATAAACTCTTTAGGGAAGAGGAGAAAGTATTCTATAAAGAACAGAAAAAATTGATTGATAAACGCAATGAGCAGATAAAGAAAATTACAATGCCTCTAATTAATAATCAGGAAGAATTTACTGAAGTAGAAACTAAAATTCATGCTCATTATATTAACTGTTTTACCGGAAAAGATAAGATGCTCTTTGAGTTGATGGCCTACCATCACTTATTAAAGAGACATAAACGTATACATTTTAAAAGTTTAAAAGTGAATGCATTTCAATAACTTGTTCGAAAAATAGACTTAATAAATCCGAATTAATTATAAGTATAAGATCCTTGTAAAGGAAAGAAGTAAATATTGAGAACTATCAGTTGAAATTAGAGTAGTTTCAATATCGACTAAGAACAAATGTAATGCCAGAATGATATTAAATTACTCTGGTTTTATCTAGTAGAATATATCTTTTTTTTGCAAGTGATCATAGCAAAAAAATATTTATATTAGGCGGAACTGAAAAGCCTAAACAGAGTAGGAAAACCCTTTCATCTAAAAAAAATGAAAAAGCTAGTAAAATTTGATGTAACACGTGTAACAGCACAGCAATTGACAGCTATTCGCGGCGGTAAATCTTTAGTTTTGTCAGAAGCTCTGGAATTTTCAGGAGACACCATTTCAGATGAGTATGCGACAACCTGTACGGGAAGTGACCACGATACGCGGCCTACCGATAATGATTAAACAGCTGAGTATAGTAAAATACTTTGCTATTTAAACTAATAGTCAGTCAATTAGTAAGTCTAAATATTAGTACTTACTAATTGACTGATATAATAAATCGAAAATGAGGCTATAATTACTTATAAAGAGGAACGATATGATTATAATATTTTCTCATCAATTTGAATACAGTACAAATGTTGTAATTGATTGGCTAAAAAAGTATAATGTTAACTATATAAGAATTAATAGTGATGAAAATAGGTATAAGCTAAAAGAAATTGACGAGGAAAAAATTATATTCTGTGATATGTTTACAAAAAAAGAATATAATTTTTTAGATGCACATTCTGTTTGGTATAGGCGCGGTGGAATATCCGATAGAATGCTGTTAGGTGATGATATTTTATCTGAATATGAAACTAATGTGTGTGATCCAGAAGTAAAGAAAAACTTGGCCTCACAATTAGATTATTTAAGAAAATATATAATAAATAAAGTATTTAGAAATTGTTCGGTTAAACTTGGAGACCCTGAACTTAGAGATCTGAACCGAATGATGCTATATGACCTAGCGAAAAAAAAAGGTTTCTTAGTTCCAAATTATACTGTACTAACTCATACAGACTCAATAAACTGTGCACTTAAAAAGCATGGCGCTATAGTATCAAAGTCTATAGCAAATGGATTGTATCATCACACGCTAAACAAAAGATATTACACCTATACAGAGCAGATAAATGAAATCGATACTATTGATCTAAAACCAAAAAATATTTTCCCATCATTAGTTAGTGAGAAGATTGAAAAGACCTTTGAAATAAGAAGTTTCTTTCTTATAAAGGAATTTTACTCAGTTGCTATCTTTTCGCAGAATGATTCGCAGACATCAGTTGATTACAGAAAATATAATAAAAAAATACCAAACAGGCAAGAAGCCTATATAATTGATGATAAAACGAAATATAATTTATTGTCTATATATAATGAATTGGGCCTGAATACAGGATCTGCTGATTTAATTATCGATGCTGACAACAATGTGTATTTTCTTGAAATTAACCCTGTTGGACAATTTGGATCTGTGTCAAGCGCTGGTAATTATAAATTAGAAAAAAAAGTAGCACAATATTTAATACACGGTGACTTTAACTAATAAGCAAATATGGAAAAACTAACCCTTGAAGAGAAAAAATTAGATGAGCTGGGCATGCTGCCAATTAATCATAGTAGAATTTATTCTAATTTGGTTACAGATATAAATGAAGAAAATAAATTAATAAGGTATTCATCTAAATATAATACAGACCTGCTAAGGAGTGGTAAACCAAGGAAAATTATTTCAAAAACAATTAATTACTCATTGTTCGATGAAGAATAACCTGCACTTAAGCTCAGAAGTAATTTTTAATTCGGGTATAACCAGAGGCGTTATAATCGATACAATTCGGAGAGAGCTTTTCTATATAGATAATAGCTTTATCAGAATACTGGAACTTATAGAAAAAGATTCTAATGAGTCATTTGAAAAAATGGTTAAATTAGTTCCTTTGCCCGAACTCCATAAATTTTTTGATTTTTTAGTTGAAAATGAACTAGCCTTTTATTCAAAAGGCCCAGGGGAGTTTAAAAGAATTGATACCTCCTGGGAAATACCACTGGAAGTTATAAATGGGATAATTGATATTGATACTGATTTCAGCTTCTATGAAAAAGCGCTAAGTGAATTTGAAAAAGTTGATTGTAGAGAATTGCAGATCAGACTATTTTCAGATCTGGATTTAACAGAGTTTCAGAAATTAGTAACCATAATTAATCAATATGAATTTCATTACGTTGAGATACACCTGGTAAAAAACTCTTATATTCCTGAAGAAGAGATAAGGCGTGTAATCGAAAATGTGTGGTTTGTGACGAATATACTTATTTATGGAAGCGAGGACAATAAAATCGTTCGAGTAATTAATGATACAGGTGATTATTTTCAGATATCTTTAGGGACTATTTCTTATTTAAAACAAAGCCTGAAACAAAATGGATGCGGATCTATTTCTCAGCATACCTTTACCTGGAGTAAAGACAACATCCGGGAAAACATCAGCCACAATTCCTGCCTTAATGGCAAAATAAGTGTGGATAGGAGTGGATATATCAAAAACTGCCCTTCAATGGCAAAAAACTTTGGGAATATTGCTTCAGTAAGCTTTAGAGATGTTCTGAATAATAATGAATTCAGAGGCTTATGGTTAATAAATAAGGATAAAATTAATATATGCAAGTTTTGTGAATATAGAAAGATCTGCACAGATTGCAGAGCATATCTGGATAATCCAGACGATATATATTCCAAGCCTTTGAAATGTGGATATGATCCATTTACTGCTCGTTGGGAGGATTGGAGTACTAATCCATTAAAGTTAAAGGCTATGAGCGTATACGGCCTGGTCTAATTAAGTGTATTACTAAATAATAAAAGTTAAATAATATTTAATGTGCCTGCCGATTATATAGCCTAGCTTACTTTAATTTTTATGAATTAATTGCTATTTATTACAGTTTGAACTATAGGCTTTTAAATTATTTTTTCATCGAAATATGGTAAAGTTTATTCCGCAGCAGGATAAAATGGATTGCGGACCAGCCTGTCTGGCCATGGTATCTTCATATTACGGAAAACACTTTACTGTAAATTATTTGAAAAAGAAATCATATATAACAAAAGAGGGGGTAAGCTTACTCGGCATTTGTGAGGCAGCTGAAGAAATTGGGTTCGAAACAATTCCGGTTAATTTAAAAACGGAGAATTTGAGATATTTTTCAACAAACAAATCTCACGAAAATTTACAGCTTCCGGCGATTTTATTTTGGGAACAGAACCATTTTGTTGTTTTGAATAAAGTTAAAAATAGCTTTCTATTTGGTGAAACGCTATTTGAAATTGTAGATCCGGCGCATGGATATATAACACTTACGGAAACGGAATTCAATAAATCATGGTTGGGCGATGGTAATTTAGGAATTGCCTTATTTTTGAATCCATTAAAAGATTTTTTTGCCCATGAACCGGTGCAAGAACCAAAGTTTGGTTTTACTGAATTTGCTGAATTTGTCAAACCATACAAAAAAGATATTTTTCCTATATTTTTAGGCTTACTGGTTAATACTATTCTTAATTTGTGTTTTCCATTTTTAACGCAGACACTTATAGATAAAGGTGTTAATGCTAAAAGCCTTTCGATTGTTTATGTTATACTAATAGCGCAGATTTGTATTTTTATGGGCTCTGTAACCGTAGAAATTATACGGAGTTGGATAACATTATATGTAAGTGCCAGGCTAAACCTGAGTATAATTTATTCCTTTCTTAGTAAAATTATACTATTGCCACTTAGTTTTTTTGATTCGAAGTTTGTTGGTGATTTTAACCAGCGAATTCAGGACCATAAACGAGTAGAACAATTTTTAACATCTCAAAGTATAAGCGTATTTTTTTCATTACTGACGTTCGTTGTATATGCTTTTATTTTATTTTATTATGATATAAAAATTGTAATATGCTATCTTTTATTTACCTGTCTAGGTATCGGGTGGTCATTGTTTTTTCAGAATAGTAGAAAACATCTTGATTATAGTAGATTTAAAATTAATACTGATAATCAAGATGCTATTTATGAGTTACTTAACAGTATTCAGGAGATCAAATTAAATAATATTGACAAAAGAAAATTGTCAGAATGGGAGAATATACAGATCCGACTTTTTAATTTAAATTTAAAAAGCCTTCGGATTAACCAGATGCAGTCAATCGGATTTGATGCTATAAATCAATTTAAAAACTTAATTGTAACGTATATCGCAGCCAGAGAAGTTATAGCTGATAATATTACGCTAGGTGCAATGCTGAGTATTTCGTTTATTATCGGGCAATTGAACGCTCCTCTAAACCAGTTTCTATTTTTTTTAAGATCAATGCAGGATGCAAATTTAAGTATCAAACGGCTTCTTGAGGTTCAGCAGGAGGTAAATGAAGAAACATCCGATCAGCTAACTTCTATTGAATCCACATCGTTTGATCGTGCAGGTATTAACATTCTGAATCTCGGTTTTCAGTACGAAGGCCCTAAGTCTATGATGGTTTTGGATGATTTATCGATGTATATACCTAAAGGCAAGATTACCGCTATTGTCGGATCCAGTGGCGGAGGGAAAACGACTTTGTTGAAAATTTTATTACAGTTCTATAAGCCCGTTCAGGGTAATATATATATTGATAATACAAATTTGCAAGATATATCGCCTAAATACTGGCGTAGTATGTGCGGGGTTGTTATGCAGGATGGTTATATATTTTCGGATACTATTGAGCGTAATATTGCGATGACGAATGATGATATTGATGTCGTCAGACTTCATCGTGCAATCGATACAGCAAATATCAAGGAATTCATAGACGGCTTGCCACTTAAACTAAAAACGCGTATCGGTCCTTCAGCCGTAGGAATTAGCGCTGGCCAGAAACAGCGTATTTTAATTGCAAGGGCTGTTTATCATAATCCAGAGTATGTATTCTTTGATGAAGCTACGAGCGCACTCGATGCCTACAACGAAAAGGTAATACATACTAATCTGCAGAAATTCTTTAAAGGAAGGACTGTATTGATAATTGCCCATCGGTTGAGCACAGTTAAGGACGCTGATCAGATTATTGTTATTAATAATGGACGGGTTGTGGAGTCGGGCTCACATATGCAGCTTGTTTCCCTGAAAAAATCTTACTATCATCTTGTAAAGAACCAGCTTGAATTAGCGTCTTGACCAGTCATGAATAAATCGGCTTTACATAAATCCAATATTTACATAGTACGATTTGGGACACTCTTCATTTGTATTGTCCTGTTGCTAATAATTTTTATTTTGTATTCTTTGAAAATTAACAATCAACCAGTTCTTAAACTAATTTATAGTTATTATACGGCTAAAAGAACAGGTAGTGATTAATAACTTAACTAATATTTTTTCTTCATTTGGTGTCCAGAAAAAATAATGCCTGATTTAGATAGATTTTATTTTTTTGCGCCTATAGCTGTATTAATATGGAGGATTTACCTATATTTTTGTCAGCTCAGCCAGATGATTATTATTTTATTTGGCAACTTGAGCTTCAATTAATTAATTTTAAATCACTGTCAATTCCACCAGATAAAGTACATATATTGGTTAGTTACAACTCGAAAAGAGGTGTTAGGGATTATTTTATAGAATTTGCTGATAGATATTCTCATAATGCATGCATTTATTTTTACCCTGATACAAGGGATAAGAAAAAATATTTATCTTCGATACGCCCTAATATTATTCGCCAGCATTTTGAACAACACCCTTTTTTGTGCTCAAGTGAAATATTTTATCACGACTCTGATATAATTTTCAGAAAATTACCTGACTTCAAACTGATGAAGGACAATACTCAGTGGTATGCTTCTGATACTGGCTCCTATCTCAACATAGAATATATCAGCAGGTATGGAGGAGCAGACTTATTATCTCTGATGTGTAAATCTGTTGGTATTGATTACAAGGTAGTAATAGAGAATAATTCTGAGGTAAATGGTGCTCAATATTTTATAAAAAATGTTAGTATAGACTTTTGGGAATCCTTGGAGACCGATAGTGAAACTCTTTTTAACGTTCTTAGAGATTATAACTTTGCTAAGTCCGATGAATTATATACCCTAAATGAATCGATGCGAAGTGGATATCAGGGGATTTCTACATGGTATGCTGATATGTGGGCTTTCCTCTGGAATGCATGGAAACGTGGTATTGCAGTTAAGAAGCATGCTGAACTGGACTTTTGCTGGCCTTATGATTCCATAGAGCGCTGGGAAAATACTAATATTCTACACTATTCTGGTTTTATTGATTCTGAGGATAAGTCGCTTTTTCGAAAGGGTAATTACCCTCATCATTCGCCCTATTATGACCATACCCTTGCTTTAATTTCAGAACAAACCTGTAGCTCTCCAATTAAGTTACTTATCGGAGAGGCTTTACAGATATTTAACCAAAGTAGGCATAATTTATCTGATGTTACATTTATTATTCCAGTTTTTATTGACTCTGAAAGCCGACTTATAAATTTATACACTGTAGTTAGTTATTTGAGTAAATATTTTAATTCTAATATTATACTTATTGAGTCTGGTGCTGAGAGCAGGATTAATGTGAGTTTTTTAAATGATTCATGCCATTATATTTTTCATGAAAATCCTGATCCGCTCTTCCACAGGACTCACGCCATTAATACGGCCGTGAAGCTTTGTCTTACACCAATAGTTGGAGTTTTTGATTGTGATGTGGTTCTAAGTATCGATCAGATTCTTGAATCAGTTTCCTTCATCAGATCTAATCAGTACGATCTGGTTTACCCATACGACGGAGAGTTTATTAATGTAGATAGCTTATATAAAAATATGTTTTCTAAAATCCTTGACATTAAATTGCTGATTGATAACAGGGATAAGTTTTGGACTTTGACGAAACGCTCCTATGGTGGTGCCTTTTTTATTTCTAAAAAATTATATAGTAAAGCAGGTCTTGAAAATGAAAATTTTAGGAGCTGGGGTCCTGAAGATTTGGAGAGAAAAAAAAGGATGTTAATTCTAGGCTATCGCCTAAAACGTATTGATGGTCCAATTTTTCACCTTATTCATGATCGTAAGGATAATTCAAAATACACGTCTAACTTAAAGGGTGTTTATTTTGATGAATATTTTTCTATTTGTAATATGCGTAAGCCAGAATTACTAAGTTATATATCTAGCTGGAGTTGGACTTAGAGCTTTTATTTAAATGGATATACATTCAGGATTGCAAGATGAGATTGCTGGTATTGAATCTAGTTTGCCTGCCGGATTATTTCACGGAAAATCGGGTTTGGCTATATATTTTTATTTGCTTTCTGAAGTAGATAAAAATCCATTATTGTCTGATAAAGGTTTTGATATTTTACTGGATGTTAATTCAACTATCTCATCTGTTACTGACTATTCATTTGATGAGGGGTTGGCTGGTATTGGATGGACTATTGAATGGTTGATTCAGAATTCTTTTATTACAGATGTTAATTCGGATGAAATATTGGGTAGTATTGATGATACTTTGTATAAAAGTATAATGTACGCTGAAGATGACAATCTTGGGCTTCCTGATGGTACTCTTGGGAAGTTAGTTTACTTTCTAGCTAGATACTCCAATCAGAGCAATAATTCCAGCCGTTATGTGAAATTAAGCATTAAAGAGTGTTTAGTTATGCTAACCGACGATATTCATTTGAAATTGCTTTCTGAAGATGGTGTACTTTTTAAAGAAGTAATATCTGTTCGGGATATAGTAGATATTGGTAATTTACTCATAATACTATCAGATTTATTAACATCTAGGATTAATGAATCTATCGTTGAAAAGATCGTTTATAAAATGGTAGGTCTAATTAAAAAAATTATAACTTCCAATTTAATAGTAAAGAATTATACGGTTCAATTAATTAATTATTTAAAGACTTGTCTCAAAATTGTTGGATCAAAGCTTAATCAACAGATATGGCTACTTTCTAATCCCAATTTTGGCGCATTAGAGAGATTTAGTATTTCCTCAGCCATCGATGATGATTCCTTGTTGCAATTTTATGCCCATTCGTTGAATCTTTATTTTTCAACACCTGCCGTTGGCTCAAATGCTAACAGTTATTCAGGTCTGTACGCTGAACAAGGGTTGTCCATCAGCAATACTTCCACTTTTAATAAAGCATTACTAGCAGACTGCTTGATCCGTTCTACACAGTTTAGGAATTGTTATACAGAAGTACTTCTACTGGGTTAGATTACCTGAATTATTTTATCTACAAGCGCTATTTTTATGACTATGCCTTTTGCTGGGTTTAAATATCCTGATTCGTTTAACATTGGCGATCATATTCAATCATTAGCTGCAGAACAGTTTATTCCTAGTGTTACAAAGCGATTTAATCGTGACAATCTTCGGCATGTTAAGTATAGTAAGCCAATTAGTCTTATCATGAATGGGTGGTTTAGCCATAATCCTAGGAACACTTTTCCGCCGGCTTCAAATATAATACCTATTTACTGGGGTTTACATTTAACCAATTGGAACACGACAATTGATTATTTAATTTCTTCTACTGCAACTATTGACCACTTAAAGCTTCATTCGCCTATTGGTTGCAGAGATCTCTACACGCATCAGAAAATTACATCGTTAGGCATAGAATCATTTTACAGTAAATGTCTTACCCTTACGTTTCCTAAAAGAAAAGTAAAGCACAGTCAGAAATGGATTATGATAGTAGACGTGCCGGTTCCTTTACCCGGATTTGTGGAAAGTGTTTCAATCAGGGTTTCGCATCAGTTATCCTCTGATGTAAGTGAACGGGACAAATTTAAGCAGGCTTCTCAGGTTTTAGCTCTGTACAGGGATTGCGCAAGCATGGTAATTACATCAAGACTTCATTGTGCATTACCATGTATTGCTATGGGAATACCTGTAATTTTTATTGGTAATCCATTCGATTATCGGGTTTCCTTAATATCAGATCTAGGTCTACCAATTTATCAGGTTCCATCGTCTGTTTACTCTTACGATGGGAATTTACAGCGTGAATCGCTGCTAGGATTCTGGCAATCAATTAATTGGGATCCTAAAGTAATTGATTTTGAATCTGAAAAGGCAAAGTTAATTCAGCGCTTTACAGATCATTTATCATTGATGATCTCAAAACATCAGTAGTTTACCAGTGAGTTTGCCAGACTTGTTTACACTTTTAACTCAGAGTTTATAAAATGCTAGGTTTAAAATTAGGCCTTACCCAAACTGGCGCTTTTCTTTGATTCATATAGTCTTTGGATCGTTTTCTCACTGGTCACCATGAACAGGAACTGACCCTGTTTATTCATATGCGAGCTAATGATGACTATTAGACGGGCATAAGCATCCATACTACAAATGTTATAAATAGAGAGGCACGTTTTTAATTCATAACTACTTAATTTCCTGTTAGTTATTGGTGGACGCAACCACCGAAACAAGGATTTTTAGAATCAACTGAATTACTTTTTTCTCACCGTAATTGAGCCGATAAATGAGGTAAGGGTAAGCTCGCCTCCACCTCCATTGATACTCGATGAAAGCCATTCAGCGGTTTTAAAAGGTTTTGTATTTGTTACACTGTTAAGCGGAAAATCGGATTTTATATCACCACGTGACGCTTTTAGTCTAATAGTCGTTTTGGTATTCGAGGGCAAACCAATATCAATATTGCCTTTTAAAGTAGATATAGCAGTAGGGTTCGCAGACTCTAATTTCGTGAAATTTACAGTTAGGTTTCCTCTCGTATTACTTGCAGATACAGAGCCAGAAATTTCATCGAGTTTTACATCACCCTCAAAGGAAGATACTTCAACCAGACCAGAGACACCTTTTATAGTAATCGAGCCTTTACCTAATGTCTTTATTTTGATTGAAAATTCTTTGGGGATTTTAATAGTTAAGTTTATTGTACTTTTAATTTTAAAATTCTTTATTGATATCGCATTGCTTTTATTTTCAATTTGCAATTCATTAGAACTGCTTAATGTTTTTTTCATGCCACTCATCGAAATAGTTGGGTCGTTGGCCTCATTTGCGTCAGCAATTGTTTTTATATCAATCTGGACCTGTTTCCCTTCGTAACTCTGAATATTAATATCGCCTATACCCCATGTGATGGCAAGTAATCCTGGCTTTGAAGAATCTTCAAGTGTTAAGTTAAGTTTGTCACCTTTATAATCCTGCGCATTTATATCTGTGAGCATCAAAGAAAATACTGCTAATATTAAGATAGTTTTCATCGTAATAAGATTTTTAAAAGTATGTAAACTAATTAACCGAGTTTCTGTATCGTTTCAGTTATTCTGGACTTCACAATGCTATTTAAGGAGTTACGCTTAAGCATTTTTTTAAAATATTTTATTGACCGTTTTTCCTGTAATTCAAGCATCAGGTCAATTAATGCAACCTGAACAATGGGTGATTCCTGATTAGTTAAAGACTTAATTAATTCCTGTCTCACATAGGGGTTATGGGAAAGTCTGGAAAGTGATTCAAGGGCCGCAAGTCGAACATTGTCGTTGGTGTCATTATTAAGTGTAGTAATTAATGCGTAAACAATTGTTGAATCCAGACTCGGCAAATCGTTGCTGTATGCGACAGCTCTCAAGCGTACCGGAGCATAAGGGCTGTTCAACAAAGTAAATAAGTCTTTTTTATCAGCTTTGTCCGCTATAACAGATGATTTGTCATGATGTGCATAATTCCCACCCGCGTCAGACACTCTGCTGAAATAATACCCAAGAGAGAAGCTTATCAGAATAAGTAGGAGGCTGTAAGCAAACCGTGGATAATAATGACGTTGCCCGAGCTGATTGAAAAAATTAGAGAAATTAGCTATCAATTGCTGAAGGTAGGTCTTCCTGGGTCCAGCTTCCTGATAGCTATTCAGCATGTTGGTGAATTGAGTTATCACAATGGGATCGACAGGTGGCTCAGGGAGGTTACCCAACGATTCCCAGACCGCTTGGATTGTATCAAATTCAGATTTACAATCCGGGCAAGTCTGAAGATGTGTTTCTAGTGATAATTCTTCATCACGGGATAGTTCATGATTGAAATAACTAAAAAACAAAGGCTTTATTTTATCGCATTTTTTCATATTATTTTGTTGATTTAGGGTGAAGAATAAGCTTAAGCTCATTTATTGCTCTATGGAGTTTTACCCGGACTGCTCCCTCAGTGGAATTTAATATTTTTGCAATTTCAACGTACCCTAGATTCTGAAACCTGCTTAAGATGATGACCTCTCTGTCATTGAAACTTAGTTTATCCAAGGCCAGGTTGAGCGAATCAATCTGTTGCTGTTTTTCGATTTCCTGGTCAATCAATAATGAATCATCGGCTTTGTCTGCCAGAGAATTTTCGTCAGAATAGTATACAAGGCCATTTTTTTTGAAATTATCCGAAACTACATTTCTCGTAATCTGATACAGCCAAGTTCTGAATTCATAATTCTCTTTATAAGTATGTTTATACTTTAGCACCCTGTAAAAAACAGTTTGCAGCAGATCCTGACTTTCCTCTTTATGCCGTACGAAGCGAAAGATAAATCTATATATATCTTTATGGTAGCGCATAAACAGAACAGTTAAAAGCTGGGCGTTCCCGCCTTTCACCTTTTCCATCAGTGAATTATCTGTAAGATCATTTGCATCCCTGTTGTAATTCATCGCATGGCTTATTTAGTTTAATTAATACAAGTAACATTTCTGTATAAAGGTAGGTGGCTTAATAAATTCTGCCTTTTTCTTCTGTATTTATTGTTTTATTAACACTTCTGATTTTTTTGGACCCGAAGTTATAGGTCATTGCAACATTGATATGCCGCATATCATTATAGATATATATATACTGCTTCGAATCCTGAATGAATCTACTATTCTGATTATAATTAGTTTTAAACACATCGAATACCGCTACATTTACATTCAATTTTTTAGAAAAAAAGCTAGTTTTAAAACCAATATCGACACTTGATCTAGCTTCTAATTGATAAATGCCCGTATTCCCCGGTAATGATAAAAAATAATTTAACGTAAGTATATACTTTTTCTCTTTGTCCAAATACACATTGTTATTGCTGGAAAAATAGGTGTAGTAACCTCGGTTGATGGGTATATTCAGATAGCTTATAAAGGGGGTCGCTGCATTGTATGAGCATCGGATTGTATTATAGCTATCAAAAAAAGACACTTTATTAAACTGGTGAGAAATAGATAGACCAACTGTGGATTCGTCATAGGCATTCAGTGGAGATGAAATTAGGCTATCACCATTAATTGAAGTTACCTGAGTGAAAGAGTTTTTCTGAAGAGTACCAAATAGCATGAGGTTAACGTTGGTTGTATTCAATCCCAGTTCAGCTGTATTCACATAATAAGGCTGGAGTGATGGATTGCCTGTACTATATATGTATTGGTTTTGGTAATACCTGTTTGGATTCAGTGCATTAAAACCAGGCCGGTTTATCCGCCTTGAATAGGCAAATGTCAGAGTTTTATCTTCATTGTATAAATATGAAAGAAATAGACTTGGAAAGAGATTGGTAAATGTTCTTCTAACGCTGGTATTTGCAATTGCTGATCTTCCCTCCATTAATGAACTTTCCAGGCGAAGTCCGGCTTTCAGAGTCAATGCATTTTTAAATTTTCGAGTCACGCCTGCGTAAACTGAACCGATTTGTTCTTTATAATAAAATTGGTTCCACTGAGCCCAAAAAGGAAACTCTTCTGCTAATCGTATACTTGAAAATGATGTATTACTACTGTTATTAACAAAGGAAACCTTTGCACCGGCTTCAATTTTAAATAGTTTGAATGGCATTATAAAGTCTAGATTGGATGTAAATACTTTATATCCTGCATCTGTAGGATTTAATACTCTGACTCCTGACGATATTTCTTTATTTATTTCTGTAGTTGAAGAAAGATCTATTTTCTCACTACTATTTTTTTGTAAATAATTTATAGCGAACGATAGTTTTTTTCCGGATGAATCAAGCTGCCTGTCGATATAACCTAGGAGTGATAGAAATCCCGATTCACTGTTATTGCCAGCATTTGTAAGAATAGTAGAGTCAGGTGATCCAAAACTTGTGTATTGATTATTTGTATTGTTTACCGAGTTTATTAGTGTTGTAAATTGATTCAGGTTAATTCCGATAGCAGTTTTTTTATCTATATTATAGTTAAGATTTAATGTAGAAGAAAAAACTTTTGAATAATCTTTCCGGATTGAGTGGACGCTTATCGCTTTGGAATTTGTATTAATTAATAGGTTAGAATTTGGTCTTTTACCTTCAATATCTGAAGACAGGCTAAGGGAAAGGTTAAACCTGTTCTTCTGATATGTAATATTAGCAAATGGAGACGTACCTGGTAATGTTCTCTGTCTGAATGCATTTCCTACTGTTCCACTAAATCCTTCGGAATCACTTTTTTTCAGTACTATATTTATTAGTCCACTATTTCCTGATGCATCAAAATTTGCCGGTGGTGTAGTGATAACTTCAATCTTTTCAATACTTTCTGATCGTATTGACCGTAAATAGGTAATAATATCACTTTCTGAGAGCTGCTGAAACCTTCCGTTTATTAATAAGCCGACAGTGCCTTTACCGACTATTTTTAGAGCATTATCCTGGACATCCATCAGGGGTGTTACTCTTAATGCTTCCAGAGCGGTGCTACCCGTTGAAACAATGCTTTGACCTACATTAAATGTCAATCTATCAATACTTCTTTCAACTAGAGGACGCTTTTTTATTATTGATACTTCTTTCAGATTTAGTGTTACTTGTGATTTTATCCGCCCTAAATCAATATTACCTTCGACATTCAATTCTTGGTTGTAAATCAACTGATTAAACATAAAGGCTTTTATCGTCGTCATTCCTTTTGGCAGAACCAGAGAAAATCTCCCTTGTTGATTTGTGACGTTTGAAACCATTATAGAATCATTTTTATAGCCAATAAATTGTATGTTGGCTATTGGTTCGCTGCTCTCATTGGTGAGTATACCGGTTACGGTAAATTGCGAGAATGCTTTTAGCTCTAATAAGCAAAAACAAATGATCAGAAATGTTTTCATACATTATCAGGATTTAGGATTTATTCACACGTCCAGCTACTTTCTTTTGTTTCTTTTGGTGCTGTACGTTTGAATACCTGACTTCATCTGTTTCGTTACAAAAAAAAATAGATAATTTATTTGTGTAAATAATTGCTTATATATGAGTGTCTTATAATTTGTTTGGGTTGGATCTCTCAGCGCTGACATTCATGAAAAAAGTCCACTACAGACTTTAAATCATTTTAGTTAGGCTATTAGCCAATCTATGAAATCATCAAGAGGGAGGCGTGCTATCATTGAATAGCCTCCACTTAGCCGTTCTGAAACGACTTAAGCCACTTCCTTTGAGCGCAAACCATTTAGCCGGACGGCGCCTTTAGCTTTGCTCTTGGTATAAATCCTATATTTCTTGACCTTATGAGCAGCTATGGTGAATTCAGGATACCGCCAGGTTAATGACCTTCCCGCGAAGTAGTACCGGGGCTGTTTAGTTGGATAGGTACCAATTAAAATTGTAGGCAATTAGACCTCATAAAAGTACTACTGGCATCTAGTCATGGTATGTATATAGACTTTTTTCACTTTCCAATCTCAGCTATGGCATTTATTCCCTTTGTGGGCATCGATCAAAGTCACCCGGCAGTTTCTAAAAATTATTATTGATGCAGCTTTGTATATAGCTGCAACTCAACCCATGCTTCATCGCAACAGCGACCCGGTAGCGGTTTTAGAGCCGCCCCTCGGTTTCCCTAAACTCCTGGTTTGGGTTCATCAGTACGGAGGCCCTACCGGCTTGCTGTTCCGTTTTGAATATACATGTATATATGCTCTTCCCATGTGACCAACGTAAGAGGAGTACTCTCTACAATCAGCGCTGGAGGTTAAACAGTCCATGGGCATCCAGCGAGCCAACAATGACTAAGCTGGTGCAATGATGCTAGCCCGATTTACCCGCTCGAATTCCCATAGTAAGTTTGAGCTGTGTTGCAATAAGAATTCAAAATGGCAATAATTAGTCTGCCTGTGAACAACTCGTGTAGGGAAATCGGAGATTTCTATACTCAACCCTATGAACTAGTTGCAATCTACACGGGTGAATTTTATAAGCTGGCAGTTCAATTGGTTCAAAACCTTGTCTTCACTTTTCGCCCGCATCTGTCCGCTATTGGTTGACGATATACAGTTATAATTAGCCGAAACTATACACTATTATGAGTCAAATGGAAAGTATCAGATTGTTGTACCTATGTTGTACCTGGAGAAATAAGTGGATTGTAATAGGTTCATTATAAGGGACTTGTGCTGTTGAGGCGCAGATTTCAAAGTCCTGCGATTAGTGGGCTTTTCGTAAGACCCGATTTATAGTGTTTTTTTAGATGAATAGCCCGGTTGTTTTATAAACTCTAACGTCATTAAACGTTGTAGAGCAACCTGGGTTGATGTTTTTTAACACGTTTTCGGCAAAATCCATTCAGTGCCGACCCAATAAATTTATAGCTCAGGTCAGCCTGAGCTACGTAATGAAGTTGGTAGGATCGGTTTATTGATATTTTGCGACAGCCTGAAGTTTATACGAAATTACCCCATGAAGAACGCGTTGCAACTTCTGAGCTAAGTCATTCATGTATGTAAAGCCGATCTGCTGAATCGACGATTTTGCTTTATTGTAAGCAATAGGAACTGTGGTTGCAATCGGCTGACTTTGTGCGCTTTCATTCTTATTGCGCATCATGCCGGTTAGCGTCACTAATCCCGCACTTACCGATAACTGCCCATCAAAAACAATATCTTTTTTGCCATTGAACGATTGATCTGTCGATTGAATCAGCAGCATGTTGTTACTGGCCGCATAGGAAATAGACTCTTCCGAAAGAACCTGAGCAATAGCTATATACGATTCTTTGTCAGCCAGATCGGTCGTAATTAAAATAACATTGGCACCTTTAAATGGCATGTGCTGACCTTTAGAAGACAGCGACAGTAAACACAGTTGGATGAGTAACCAAATGGAGACTGAGTTGATCGGATAGAGATTCATGATTGTATAGAATTGGGTGAATAATTAGGTGCTTGCATACGCAATACTTATATGACGAATAAGATGGACAGGGTAACTAACAAAAAAGTTTGTAATAATCGAAAGCCAATCGAAAGAAAGCAAGAATGGAGAGCGGAATGCTAAAAAAAGGTGCTTGGGCGCCTGTTTCCTGGGAAGTGAAGAAAAGACAAAACCCGGCCGCAACGCAACCGGGCTGTTCCACTAAACGATTAATATAAATTACAATATACTGGCTGGCCCATGAAATACCATGAAAATTTCCCGGAAACGTAATGAAGAAGGGATTAAGGGCTTCCTGATCGATCAATTTTACCTGGTATAAGGGTATCCGCACAGAAAAAAATACTTTACCTCGCTGAACACGCATAGTGAATGCTGAACTGTACTTATTAACCTATACTTATGCAGGCAACTACCTCGGCAGGCTCACTGAAGCCAGCTGCTTTTACGGAAAAAAAATACCTCGTAACGCTCGTGTTTGTAACCTCATTGTTTATGCTGTGGGGAATTGCTATTACCATGGGCGACGTACTAAACCGGCATTTTCAGAACGTACTACACGTATCAAAAGCGCAGTCGGGTCTGGTGCAGTTTTCGATTTTTGGGGCTTATGCTGTTATGGGCATTCCAGCCGGTTTGTTTATGAAGCGGTTCGGCTATAAAAATGGTGTTTTGCTTGGCTTAGGGCTCTACGCAATCGGCGCGTTTCTGTTTGTACCTGCTGCCAATGCAGAGTCGTTCGGTTTTTTTAGAATTGCTTTATTCATATTAGCGTGTGGTCTGGCTACGCTCGAAGCCGTTGCCCACCCATTTGTAGCGGGGTTAGGCGATCAGCGCACCAGCGATCAGCGTATCAATTTTGCGCAGTCGTTCAATGGGGTGGGCGCCGTTGTCGGGCCGCTGATTGGTGGCTATTTCATTCTGCGAGGGGGGCAGGAGCATTCAAATGATCTGGAATCGGTTAAAACGCTCTATGTGGTTATCGGATCGGTGATTCTGAGTATCGCGATTGCTTTTTCGTTTGTTAAGGTGCCTCCTGTTCAGGATGCTCATGCGATTGATGCTGAAGCCGATTCATATGCCGTTCCGACAACACCTGCCGATTTACAACAGCCTAAAGGATTATTTCAGCGGTCACATTTCATATGGGCCGTTATTGCGCAGCTTTTTAATACGGCCGCGCAGGGTGGAACCTGGGCATTCTTCATTAACTACGGTGTTGAAAAAATGGGCTTTGATGCGGAAAAGGCAGCGTACTATTTTGCCCTGAGTATGGTCATGATGATGATCGGTCGATTTGCCGGAACGTATCTGATGCGGTTTATTGCGCCTAATAAACTGCTGGCCGGTTTTGCACTGGGAAACATTATTATGTGTCTGATCATTGCCCAAAGTGCGGGCTGGGTATCGTTTGGGGCATTGCTGATGCTTAACTTTTTCTTCAGTATCATGTTCCCGACTATTTTTAGCCTGGGCCTGAAAGATATGGGCGACAAAACCCAGCAGGCTTCTTCGTTTATTGTGATGGGGGTTGTTGGTGGGGCTTTATTTCCGCCAATCATGGGCCAGATTGCGGACAAGGACGTAGCGTCGGCTTATTATCTCCCTATTATCTGCTATGCCGTTATTTTTCTATTCGGAGCCAGATTCTATAAGGTGAAATAAATCGCCCGGAAATAACAATGAACTTGGGTTTTTAGCCTGTTATGTAGCGATTGATCAAAATAGAGCGGTTTATTTTGGCTACGAAGGGTATCGATTCGCTAAAGTAGACTGTTTCATACTACTATTCGTTACAAGATTAGATACACTACGTAGTCCCTATAGAACAGACTACTCAGAAGGCCCTCTACATAACTCGCAGACAATCAATACCTGTATGCAAACAGAACAGACTATAAGCACTGATAATCAAATTAATAGAAAAACGGCTTTTTCCAGCCGATATGCAACCTCTCCCAATGAAGTAAAGGGAATGAATACCGAGCAACTGCGGGAAAATTTCCTGATTGAAAACGTGTTTGTTGCCGACCAGTTTCGATGGGTTCTTTCTTTTTTTGACCGCTATTTAACGGGAGGTATTATGCCGGTAGATGGCCCCGTTACGTTAGATACGCCCGACCAGTTAAAGGCCCAGTATTTTCTGGAACGTAGAGAGTTGGGTATTATTAACGTGGGCGGAAGCGGACGCGTTGTTGCCGATGGCGTAGCGTATGACCTCGATTACAAAGAGGCTTTATACATAGGTCAGGGTACCCGCGATGTTCAGTTTATATCGTATGATTCGGAGTCCCCAGCTAAATTTTATTTGAATTCTACTCCGGCTACGCATGCTTATCCAACGCGCAAGGTATCGAGAGAAGATGCTGAAGTGGTTGAGCTTGGCACGTTAGGGACCTCGAATCACCGGACAATTAATAAATTGATTGTGAACAGTGTATTGCCTACCTGCCAGCTGCAAATGGGGATGACTGAACTCAAAACCGGTAGTGTCTGGAACACAATGCCGGCGCATACCCATGACCGCCGAATGGAAGTCTACTTTTATTTTGAAGTACCAGAGGGGCAGGCCGTGTGTCATTTTATGGGCCAGCCTCAGGAAACCCGCCATATCTGGATGCAGAATGAGCAGGCTGTTATTTCGCCCAACTGGTCGATTCATTCCGGCGCCGGTACGTCTAACTACACGTTTATCTGGGGTATGGCAGGCGAAAATCTCGACTATGGTGATATGGACTTCTGCGCAATAACGGATCTGAAATAGGATGAGAGTATTCATTGTACTAAGTATCCTAACAGCTCTTGTTACGGAGTCGGTTGCTCAGAATGCGACCATACGTATTACCAATCCGGGCGCTACGTCCTTAAAACAGACCGTAGTTGAAATTCCCTGGAAAACGGTTAAAGCCGCCTATGCGCAGGTCGATACGGCGATGCTTCAGGTGGTTCAGACAGAAACGGGCCAGGAAGTTGCTTATCAGTTAGAACATCGGGGTGAAAAAGAAATCAAAAACCTATTGGTTCAGGTCTCTATTGATCCCAAGCAGACCATTCGCCTGGCCTTACGTCGGGGAAAACCTGCTCCGGTAGAACCCAAAACCTACTGCCGCTACGTTCCTGAACGCTACGACGATTTTGCGTGGGAGAACGACCGGGTTGCTTTTCGCATTTATGGGGCTGCGCTAAACGGCCGTTCCGATAATGCGTACGGTTCTGATATCTGGGCGAAACGGACTGACGCATTGATCCTGAATAAATGGTATAAGCAAAACGATTACCATAAAGATCATGGAGAAGGCCTGGATTATTACCATGTTGGGTTAACGCTTGGGGCTGGCGATATAGGCGTGTTTCTGAACGATTCCATCCAATACATTCATAACTACAGGAACTGGAGCGTGCTGGATAATGGACCACTACGGTCAACATTTCGTGTTACGTACGATCCGTATATGTTTAATGGTATTACGGTCAAGGAAACAAAGACGATTTCGTTGGATGCCGGTTCGCAACTGAGCAAAATACAGGTACACGTTGATCATGATGCCCCCCGGAATTTACCGATGGTGGTTGGTATTACGTTGCGTAAAGAACAAAGTCCACTGTTGCTGGATGAAAAAAATGGCGTGCTGGGCTATTGGGAACCAACGCATGGTAAAGATGGTACAATTGGGGTCGGCTGCGTTTTTCCTGCTAGCCCAGTGTCAATGCTACGTAAGTATGAACACGGATTGGCAAAACTGACTGTGAAATCACATGCCGATATGGTGTATTACAATGGGGGAGCCTGGGACAAAGCAGGCCTGATTACATCCAGCGAAGCCTGGTTTGACTATCTGCATGAATTTGCCAATCAGTTGAAAAAGCCCCTGATCATACAGGCTGGGAAATAAAAGTGCGATTGGTTTGGTAAAAACCAACCTGACAATAACTAACATTTACATGACTTCTGTACTCAATTCTTTTTCGTTAGTTGGTAAAACGGCGTTGGTAACGGGCTGCAAACGAGGTATTGGCAAAGCGATGGCCGAAGCACTGGCTGAGGCTGGTGCCGATATCATCGGAGTTTCGGCCAATCTTGAATTGTCGGGTAGCGCCGTTGCTGAATCAGTGGCGAAAGTGGGTCGTAAATTCTATGCGTATCAGGCTGATTTTGCAAAACGAGAAGCTATTCAGGCATTTATTGAGCAGGTAAAAAAAGATCATCCCGTTATCGATATTCTGGTTAATAATGCTGGTACTATTCTCCGCAAGCCTGCTGCCGAACACCCCGATGAGTATTGGGATGAGGTGATTGCCATTAATCAGACTGCTCCGTTTATTTTGACTCGTGAATTTGGCAGAGACATGGTAGCAAGAGGTAGCGGTAACGTTATTTTCACTGCCTCGTTGTTAACGTTTCAGGGAGGAATTAACGTACCAGGCTACGCTGCCAGTAAGGGTGCTATTGGCAGTTTAGTAAAAGCCTTTGCCAACGAATGGGCTTCGAAAGGTGTAAATGTGAACGCCATTGCGCCAGGTTATATTTCGACCGACAATACAGAAGCACTACGTAACGACCCGGTACGTAGTCAATCAATTCTGGCCCGGATTCCGGCGGCTCGATGGGGCGAACCCGAGGATTTCAAAGGCCCAGTTGTCTTTTTGGCCTCATCGGCTGCCAGCTACGTGCATGGCACTGTTTTAACGGTTGACGGTGGCTGGATGGGACGATAAACACACTTTTTTAAGAACAATAACTGGAGAGCCTGGCAATTGCCGGGCTTTTTTGTAAGTAAATAGTACTATCTCAAACTACTAATCAAATCGAGTTAGGCTATCTCTATACGGAGTTTTGATGAATTTGTCGCTTAATAAATGGCTTTCTACATCGAAGTAAACAATTTTGTTAATAGTTTATACCCACTATTTTCTTGTAAAAAATCTAATATAGAGACAAATTGATATATCTAAATTTATATAAAATATTGAAAATCAGCTGATAGGAAAGGTAGTTAGTATAACTATTAAACAAGGCTTAAAAATTTCTTAAAAAATTTTAATTTCAGACGAGTAGTTCGGAGGCATTAAGTATTTCTTACACCGAAGGTTCAATCATTCATTGCTTACATTGTTCAAACCTAAACAGACCGTTAGTAACGGTTGGAACTTTATGCAAAAACTTTTACACCCACAAGCTTCGCTTGTGAGGACTGTGAGGCCCTCCTATGTATTAAGCCTCGTTTTTATGATGGGTAGTTCGCTATCGTTTGCGACTACAGCGCCCGCTCCGGGCATGCCGTCTATTAACCTGACCACTGCTGTTGCTGACAGAACAATAACAGGTCGGGTTACAGACGAAACGAATTCAGGGTTACCAGGGGTTAGTGTTATCGTAAAAGGAACACAGCGTGGTACGGTTACAGATTCTGATGGGCGTTACAAACTGGATGTTCCAAACAATGACGCTACGTTAGTTTTTTCGTTTGTGGGCTATTTGGCTCAGGAGGTTAAAGTTGGTGCGCAGTCATCTCTCGATGTATCGCTGAAAGCCGATAATAAGGTGCTGGATGAGATTGTTGTTATTGGTTACGGTACAGCCCGTAAGTCGGACTTAACGGGTGCCGTAAGTACCATTAAAACCGAGCAGTTGATGGAGCGGCCAGCTCCTTCGCTGAACCAGGCTCTTTCTGGTCGTATGCCGGGGGTTCAGGTAAATACTAACTCAGGTCGCCCGGGTGGACGTACTACGGTACGTATTCGTGGATTTAGCTCGATTAACTCATCGAACAACCCACTCTACGTAGTGGATGGTGTAATGCTTCCACAAGGAACACAAAACCAGTTTAGCTCGGCTATCGATTACATCAACCCCAACGATATCGTCTCGATCGAGGTGTTAAAAGATGCTTCGTCGACCGCTATTTATGGTGCTCGTGGTGCTAACGGTGTTATTCTCGTAACAACCAAAAAAGGGAAAGCTGGCGAAGGTCAGGTTACGTATAATGCCGACTTTAGCGTAAACACCATTGGACCAAACCGGCCCCAGGTGCTGAACGCTCGCGAATATCTGGCTGTTGAAGATCTTGCCTATAAGAACATCGCAAAATATGACCCAGCTGGTTGGGGGTCTGGTAAATACACCTATCTGGATCCTATCGCCAGAAGAAGAGCGTATAGCGCCAAGTTTCCAGGTGTTTTCGATGCGAATCTGAACCCGCTGTATGATACCGATTGGTTCAAGGAGGCTACGCAAAACAAACTGTCTCAAAACCATCAGTTAGGATTCAGCGGTGGTAATGAACGCACGCAGTATTCACTTTCTTTAGGGTATCGGAATGATGAAGGTCTGATCAGAACATCGTATCTGAAACGCTATTCGACTCGCTTCACGATTGACGATCAGGTGAAAAAATGGCTGAAAATTGGTGGTACGTTAAGCTACAACAACCAAAGCGAAAACCTTGTCGATATTAACGATGCGGTTGCCCGGCAGATGGTTGAAGACTTCCCCTTCTTACCCGTTAAGTATGCTGATGGTACGTATGCCAATAACCGCGACTATCCAAACGCCGAAGGAACCTTCAGTTCGGCTATTCGTTTGGATGATCGTCGTTTCATCCTGAACACGCAAACGACGCTGGGTAGCTTATATACGAACCTTAGCTTGGCGAAAGGGCTTGAAATGCGTACGGTGTTTGGGGTAAATATCCAGACCCAGGAAAATGATGAATATCAGACCCGCGTGCTGAACCCCGGAAGTTTGGGTAACGCAGCCGCTCGCTATCGGAAAGAAAGTTTCTGGTCGTTGGAGAACTACCTGACCTATAACAAACAGATCGGTACGGCTCACAACTTCACAGGACTGTTGGGTATATCGTGGCAGGAGACGAACATCTTTAACATGAGTGCTACGGTTAACAACTTTGCGACTGACTACTTCGGTTATAATAACCTCGGAGCAGGGTCGGTTAACCCACAGGTTGGTTCAGGTGCTTCGCGGTTTGCCTTCAACTCGTACTTTGGTCGGATCAATTATAGCCTGCATGACAAATACCTGTTAACCGTAACGGGTCGTGCTGACGGATCGTCTAAGTTCGGTGCGAACCACAAATTTGCGTTCTTCCCATCGGCCGCTCTGGCTTGGCGTGTATCGGAAGAGCCGTTCCTGAAAACGAATCCGGTTATCTCGAACATGAAGCTACGTACCAGCTATGGTTTAACGGGTAACTCAGAAATTCCCCCTTATACGTCGCTGGCTCTGCTTAGCTCGAACTACTCGACCATCTATAACGATACGCGGATTGGTGGAACAGGTATCGACCGTTTGGCTAACCCCGATCTACGTTGGGAAAAAACGGCTCAGACCGACGTTGGTTTGGAAATCGGTTTGTTTAAAGGACGTATCAATCTGGAAGCTGACTACTACTATCGCTTAACGACTGACATGCTTCTTGATGCACCTGTTCCTCGTACCAGTGGTTACGGAACCATTCGTCGGAACGTTGGATCGATGCAAAACCAGGGCTTCGAATTTGGCTTGAATACCGTCAATATCGACCGTGGTGGTTTCACCTGGAACACAAGCTTCAACATTTCGCTGAACCGCAACAAAGTATTGTCTCTGGCTACACCATCTGATATCTTTAACGTGGGTGGTCCTAACTTTACGAACCCAACTAACGTAATCCGTGTCGGTGAGCCAGTAGGTTCGTTCTGGGGATTAACTCGTCTGGGCACCTGGAGTGAAGCTGAGCGTGAAGAAGCGGCTAAGTTTACCAGCTACCGGAACAACCTGACGATTCTGCCTGGCGACATCAAATACCTTGATGTTAACGGCGATAAGGCCATTACGGATGCAGACCGTAGCATTATCGGTAACGGTAGCCCGAAAGGCTGGGGTGCTCTGACGAACACATTCCGTTACAAAAATCTGGACGCTACGCTCGAACTTCAGTTTATGTATGGTAACGACGTTATGCTGATGAACCTGCACCCAAGCGAAGACCGTCAGGCGATTGCTAACAGCTATAAATCAGTGTTAAACGCCTGGACGCCAACCAACCAGAACACGCCAATCGCCGAAATTCGGGAAACACGGGCTGGTTACGTAACAAACGTAGATAGCCACTGGATCAAAGATGGTTCGTTCCTCCGTGGACGTAACCTATTGGTAGGTTATACGATCCCGTCGGATGTAACCAGCCGTCTAAAACTGAGCCGTCTGCGTTTCTACGCTACGGTGCAGAACTTCTTCCTGTTAGTGGATGATCCAATCATTGGAGATCCGGAGGTAACGCCAACCAACCAGGGCGATGGCAACAGTGCTTTCTCGCAGGGTATGATCTGGCACAACTATCCGAAACCTACAACCTATATGCTGGGCTTACAGGTAGGATTCTAAACCTTGAGCAATCATCTTAACTCGAACGACTTTAATCATGCGATCTGCAGTAATAAAAACAATAACCAGAACACTGCTTTGCGGGGCCGTCATGGTAGGGCCCGTTGGCTGCTCTGAATTTCTGGAAGAAAAAGCACCTTCCAACCTGACTAGCGATAGTTTCTATACCATTCCCGACCATGCTGAAGCAGCACTGGCTTCTGTCTATGCCAGCTTGCGGTATATGGGGGATGGGGCTGGTATCTTCTCGTCCAACTGGCAGTTGCTGGAAGCGATGACAGGTACATCCACAACGGAGACCGCTCAGAACTCGGATTTGAACAACCTCTATAGTATGTCACATGATGGTAACACTATTCATGTTGTCAACTACTGGAATGGGTTGTACCGGGTTATTGCTCAGGCGAATCAGGTACTGGACCGAGTACCTGCCATTACGCCAATGGATGAAGCTCAGAAGAAAAAGATTTTGGGTGAAACTCGATTCCTGCGCGCTACGGCCTATTTTACGGCGGTGCGTTTGTGGGGCGATATCCCTTTAATTACTAAACCTCAGACGGCAACTTCTCAGGATTTTCAGCCAGCTCGGGTAAGTTCTGAGGAAATCTATAAGCTAATTGTAGAAGACCTGCAGGCTGCTGAAGCCGCTGGCCTGTCCTGGATGGATGTTAGTGGTCGGGTTAACCTGGCTGCTGTAAAAACGCAACTGGCTAAAGTGTATCTGACAATGGCCGGTGCTCCGTTGAACAAAGGAGCGTCGTACTATAAACTCGCGGCCGACAAAGCCTTTGAGGTTATTACGTATGCCAATGCCAATCCATCGACAATTAATTTATTCAATACGTACGAAGAGGTTCATAGCGAAAGCACCAAAAACCGCGTTGAACACCTTTTTATGCTCCAGTATAACTCGCTTGTGGCCAGTAACCCAATGGATAACTTCTATGGTAACTTTAAGCCGATCAACTACAACGGGCCAACAGGAACTGGAAGTTCAGTGCCAACGCTGTCGTTCTATAACTCGTTCGAAAAAGGCGACCGCCGTACGAAAGATCAGGAAGGGTATTTTTACACTACCTACTTTACGAACGGTACAGGTGCTCGATTTGATTTAGGTGGTCCTTACGTGTTCAAACACTTTAACCGTACAGCTAACGGTACGTTCGGTGTTCCGGGAACTCGTCTGAACAACCTTAATGTACCACAGATTCGTTACGCTGAAACGTTACTGTTGTATGCTGAAGCGCAAAATGAAGTAGGCGGACCTATCCAGGCGGCTTATGATGCATTGAAGCGTGTACGTGATCGGGCACAGTTAACAACGCCTGCATTAGGTACTTACAGCCAGGCTACATTCCGGGAGGCTGTATGGCGTGAACGTTGGTTTGAGTTGTGCTACGAGCAGTTAACCTGGTTTGATATGGTTCGTCTGCGTAAAGTGTTCAACGAGAAAACGAATGGATTCGACAACTTCGTAGGCCACGTTAACCTGAGCACCAACAAAGCGCTGGAAGAAAAACATTTACTGTTACCACTACCAAGACAGGAAATGCTGAATAATCCGAATCTGAAACCACAGAATCCGGGCTATCCAAACTAATCCAGTACAGGAAAATACGCACAAAGGCTCGTTCCGGTTTGGAACGAGCCTTTGTGCGTATAAGGGATACCACTTGTTTTGTAAGAAAAAAAGGCATACATTATCTTTGGTATGTACAAGAATACGGTATCTCATTAATGAATCTTCTCACTCGCAAACTGCCGGTTTTTCTCTTATCTGTTTTTGGAAAGTGGCTACGACCTACTGGCTGTCTGGCAGTAGGTCTGTGTGGCTTATTCCTGCTGATCAGTTGTGCGTCGGACAAAGAAGAAAAAACATTCCGTATTGGATTTTCGCAGCGGACAGAAGCCGATAGTTGGCGACGGACCATGCTGGACGATATGCGCCGGGAATTGTCCTTTAATCCAGAGATCGATTTCCTGGTTAAAAACGCAAACGGGCAAAGTGAGAAGCAAAGTGAACAAATTCAGGAGTTGATTGATCAGGCGGTCGATCTTCTTATCGTGTCGCCTAACGCAGCCCTTCCTATTACCCCGATCGTAGAGAAAGCCTATCAGCATCGGATACCGGTTGTAATTGTAGACAGACGTACGGCCTCCGACCAGTATACAGCTTATGTTGGAGCCGACAATGTAGAGGTTGGGCGTACTGCTGGTTTGTATGCGAGTTCCTTGTTAAACCGGGTCGGTTCAATTGTCGAAATAGGCGAGTCGCCGGGTTCATCAGCCGATATTGACCGGCATCGGGGGTTTGTGGAAGCGATTAGTCGTTATCCAAACGTAAAGCTTCTGACCCGACTGGAAGGGGATTGGGATAAACAGTCTTTTTCGGAAAAGCTAACCCGGTTACTACGTACAGAGCCAGGCGTGCAACTTATTTTTGCTCAAAATGACCGGACGGCGCTTAAAGCGTATAAAGTTTGTCGACAGGCGGGACTTGAAGGAAAAGTTAAGATAATAGGCGTTGATGGGTTGCCCGGCAAGAATGAAGGTATTGATCTGGTAGAGCGTGGTATACTGAGTGCTACGGTCCTCTACCCAACAGGTGGCAAAGAAGCGATTCGCACCGCCATAGCCATCTTGGAAAAGCGCCCATTCAAACGCGAAAATCGGTTGCCTATTACGCTCATCGATTCGTCGAACGTGCGGATCATGAAGTTGCAGAATCAGAAAATCAGTGAACAGCAGGCCGATATAGCAGCCCAGATACAGCAAATCGATACATTAACACAGACGTATTCGTCTCAAAAGAATACGCTCTATTTAACCCTGGCCTGCCTCATTGGGGTTATTCTGCTGGCTGGCTGGGCTTTTTATTTGATTCGTGAAAAGCAGACGGCTTATCGAATTCTGGAAAAACAAAATCAGGAAATACTTGATCAGAAAGATAAAATCGAAGCAGTATCGCAGCAGGCCCGGCTGGCTACAGAAGAAAAATTACGATTTTACTCCTACATATCGCACGAGTTCAATACGCCCTTAAGCCTGATTTTAACACCAACCGAAGACCTGCTCAGTAAAAAAACGATCAATCCACACCAGCTCAAAAGTAGTCTCGCTCTAATTCAGAAAAATGCATATCGCCTGTTACGGTTGATTGATCAGATGCTGGATTTACGAAAAACAGACGCAGGCAAACAACGTTTGTTTGCATCGGAGCAGGATTTGGTCGCTTTTGTGGGAGAAGTCGTAACAGATTTTAAACGCAAGGCAGAAAAGCAGCGGATTGATTTGCAGTTTTTGACCAGTCAGCCTTATCTGCCGGTTTGGTTTGATGGCGAAAAGCTGGACAAAGTACTGTTTAACCTGCTGTCGAATGCCTTCAAATACACACCTAAAGGCGGGCGGATTCATGTTCGGTTAGACGTAGTAGGAGCACAGGTGAAAATCCAGGTAGAGGATAACGGGGAGGGAATGACGCCGGAGGAACGGGAGCATGCTTTTGATTTATTTTTTAGCGGCACCAAACCATTTAGTCTGGGAAAAGGGTTGGGACTGGCACTGTCGATGGAGTTTATTCAGCTCCATCAGGGCGATATCAGCGTTCGGTCGGCAAAAGGTGAAGGGACAACATTTACTATTTTACTTCCTCTTGGCAATCAGCATCTGACGCCCGACGAAATGCCGATGCTTGCTAACCCTACAGGGGCTACCCATCGCCCGATGATGGTGGTTGAGGTAGATGAGGACGTAACAGTCGAGCCATTGTCTGTTACGTCGCCACCGGCTGGAACTGTACTGATCGTTGAAGATAACGATGAATTAAAAACGTTTCTGGCTGGGCAGCTTGGGAGTGAATTTGATGTGGTTACGGAAGAGTCGGGCGAAAAGGGTTGGGAGCGAGCCTTGGAGACAATTCCAGACATTATTGTCAGCGATGTGATGCTCCCAGGAATAGACGGCTTCCAACTGACGCAACGTATTAAATCGGATTTACGAACATCGCATATTCCAGTCATTCTGTTAACCGCAAAAGGTCAGATTGACAATCGGATCGAAGGAACGCGGGCGGGGGCCGATGCTTATCTGACCAAACCATTTAACCTGACATTTCTGACTGAAACGCTTCGGACAACACTGGCTAACCGGGCTAAATGGCAACGACGTTACTCGTCCGATTTACTGCCGCAGTCAAGCAATCGGCAGGAGAAGAAATTTTTAAATGAGCTAACAGCACTAATTGAGCAAAACCTGACAGATCCTGCCTTTGGCGTTGAAAAACTAAGCCGCGACATGGGGCTTTCCCGTGTTCAGTTATACCGAAAAGTACAGGCGTTACTCGATATGAACGTTATCGATTATCTGGCCGAAATCCGCCTGAAAAAAGCTAAGTACCTGTTGAAGGAGACGACCAAACCAATGGCTGAAATCGCCTACGAAACCGGTTTTAGCTCACCAGCCTACTTCACTACGTTCTTTAAACAGCACACGCAGAAAACGCCATCGGAATACAGAAAATCGGCTCTTAGCACGTAGCATAAGTGCCGACGTAGGATCATAAAAAAAGAACCCCATCTGGCCAGATGGGGTTCCTGCTATTGGTCGTTTCCTAGAGCTGACTATTGAGCCAGCAACACTCTGTCGATAATATGGACTACCCCGTTAGAGGCTACCATATCGGGCTGGGTAACATTGGCGGCATTATTACCATTACCTTTACCCAGTATGGTTACCTTGCCACTACTTACGTTCGTCCGAATGCTAGCGCCCTGAGCTGTCACGATATCGGCTCCGTTCTGGAACGTCTGTGCGTAGGCACGGTAGTTCAGTACGTGATAAAGTAATAGATCGGCCAGTTTTTTCTGGTCAGCCGCTTTGATAGCTGCTTCATCAGCATAACCGGCTGTTTTAAAGGCGTCATTTGTTGGCGCAAAAACCGTATAACCGTTTTGGGTACTCTTGTTCAGAGCATCCTGAACGCTTGATCCAGCGCGGTCGATAGCAGCCGCCAGCAACGAAAGATTACTATTACTTTTCACCAGCGATGTAATGTTGACTGTTGCCGGAGCCAACACCTTGTTAATAATGTGTACTACACTATTGGTAGTTGGGTTATCGCCCTGAATGATTTTAGCATCATTAACACTAATATCCGACATGCTCGTCTTATAAACGGAAATTTGGTTGTCAGCCAAATCCGTCTGATATACCGTATTAACTGCCGTCGGAATCGCCGATTGGTCGATACGTGAATTAAGGATGTGGTATTTTAAAATACGTTGCAGATCGGCAACGGGAGCGGCAGAAACAGCGGCTTCGTTGGCATAGCCTGCTGCTTTGAACGCGTCGTCTGACGGAGCAAAAACAGTTAGGTTCCCTTTGTCAAACTCACTGGCCAGTCCCGCTCGGGCTATAGCAGCTTCCAGAAAATTCAGATTACTTGTTTGGCCAATGTATGCAGTAGTGGAAACGACGACAGCAGTACCAGTACCGGGGTTTGTTGACGTACCAGATCCCGGAGTTGTTGAGGTACCAGAGCCGGGTGTTGTTGAGGTGCCGGAGCCCGGTGGTGTTGTGCCAGAGCCATTGTCTGGGTCTGGTGTTTCGTTTGAACAGCTGAAAAGGAATGGGGATGCTGCGAAAATGAACAGAAACATACTCTGTCGGAAGTATGTCTTAATTGACTTGTTCATAGGTTGAGTAAATTTAAATGAACAGATAGAACAAATAGCATATTGTTAATGGCCTATTTTGTCTGGCTACCAACAAGGCTTCACATAAAAAAACTCAAATAGGTGGAGGATGTTGTGTTGATCAACGTATTCTGATTTCTCGATGACAAAGTGTAAATCTGGGTGCTTTATCGATTAAACGGTTGGTTATGTATTATTTAGCTGTCAAAGTTTCTATTTCGTCAAAGGAAAATTACTGATTGAACGGGACAAGAACGCATTTGCAGTAGTTGGGTAACAATGATGAGTTGTTATTCTCGATAGGGTCTATTGCACTATTTGCCGGATCTATAGGAATGTAAACCTGAGCCGCTGGTTTAGCGATGAAACAAAATGTAAAAAAGACGTAACAAAACAGAAAGCATGGATTTTCTTTTTCTTGCTAAGTCTCTGATAGTGAAATGATTATCTTTTCCTTCTAATTTGAAATTATTTGAACGAATCTTAAAAGCTGTTCTATAGCCATGCTCGTACGTTTGACTGACAAATGGGGAAGAATCCTATTTAGTTAAGTCAGACAATGAGGCAAAAACAACGAATTTTCTTTTGGTCGATTACAGCCGCTTTGGGCGGATTTCTGTTCGGATTCGATACCGCCGTTATTTCAGGAGTAGAGCAGTCGCTGCAATCGCTGTGGGGACTTACGGTCTGGGAACACGGACTTACGGTTTCTATTGCGCTCATCGGAACCGTACTCGGTTCTATGCTGGGAGGGATTCCTACGCAGCAGATTGGCCGAAAGAAAACCTTGTTCTGGATTGCTGTACTCTATCTGGCAGCTTCAATTGGTACGGCGCTGGCTACAAAATGGGTACTTTTTCTAGTGTTCCGGTTTTTGGGTGGTCTGGGTGTGGGAGCATCGTCCGTCGCGGCTCCGATGTACATCACCGAAATTTCACCCGCGAAGTCGCGCGGGCGGCTGGTGGCCCTGTTCCAGTTTAATGTGGTACTGGGGATTCTGATCGCCTATCTGTCTAATTTCCTGTTACAGGGGCTGGGCGATGACGCCTGGCGCTGGATGCTGGGGGTTCAGGCATTACCATCGTTGATTTTCCTGATTGCGGTATTGAACATTCCTGAGAGCCCCCGCTGGCTGCTACTGGAGAAAGGTAATGTGGCCGAAGCACGAGACGTACTCAACATGATTGATCCGGAAACGGCAGAGGACACATTGTTCGCTTTACAGCAACAGGTTGATCAACCCAAAAATGCCCGGCTTTTTTCGAAGCAGTATAGTACGCCCGTTATGCTTGCCGTACTGTTTGCCGTATTTAATCAGGTGTCGGGCATCAATGCGATCATTTACTACGCTCCCCGCATTTTTGAAATGACGGGTCTGGGCAAAAGCTCAGCACTGTTGTCGTCGGCCGGGATTGGACTGATCAATCTCATTTTTACGCTCATTTCGCTTAATCTGATCGATCGCTTTGGCCGACGTACGTTAATGAAGGTTGGCTCTGTTGGATTGATTGTTACGCTGGCGTTGGTGGCGCGGGCTTTTTATGTGCATGATTTCAGCGGGATGACCGTGCCGTTCCTGCTATTTGGTTATATCGCTTTCTTCGGTTTCTCGCAGGGTGCCGTTATCTGGGTATTTATTTCTGAAATTTTTCCGAATGAAGTACGGGCCAGTGGTCAGGCATTAGGCAGCTTCACCCACTGGCTGATGGCGGCTATCATTACGTTCACCTTCCCGTATCTGGCCGAGAAGTTAGGCGGTGGTAATACCTTCCTGTTCTTCACCGTCATGATGGTACTGCAATTACTGTTCGTGCTGCGGCTAATGCCTGAAACCAAAGGCACCAGTCTGGAGCAGATTGAAAAAACATTTGTCGTTCATTAATCCATCTTTTTGTACCATGAATCAGACCATCACTTGCTTTGGTGAGATCCTGTGGGATGTGCTCCCAACCAGTAAACAACCCGGTGGAGCGCCTATGAACGTAGCGGCCGACCTTCGGAATTTTAACCTCAACGCGCAAATGATCAGCCGGGTAGGTAGCGATGAGCTGGGGCGGGAGTTACTGGACTTCCTGAGCACAAAGAAGATTCCGCTCGATTTAGTCCAGATCGGCCATTCTCACCTGACGGGCGTGGCTAAAGCGAATGTTTCAGATTGCAATGAGGTGACCTACAAAATTGTGCAGCCAGTGGCCTGGGATTATATCCAGTTGGTGCCGGGCATGCTCAAAGCTGTGCAGCAGAGTGATCTTTTTGTATATGGAAGTCTGGCGGCCCGTAGCCCACAAACCCGCGAAACACTGCTAGCCTTACTCGCAGTGGCACCCCGGAAAGTGTTCGATGTTAATTTACGCGCTCCGCACTATGACCGCGAAATCGTAGAAGAATTGTTATATCAGGCTCACATTGCCAAGCTGAATGAATATGAGCTGATTGAGTTATCGGCCTGGTATGGAGAAGAAAATGATTTGCACGGTGCTATGCATCAACTGGTTGATCGCTATCAGCTCAAGACACTTTGTGTAACGATGGGCGAAAACGGGGCTGTTTTGCTGGACGAAACCGGTTTATACAGCCAGGCCGGTTACCGAATCGAAGTAGCCGACACTATTGGAAGTGGTGATGCTTTCCTGGCCGCTTTCCTGTATAAAACCTTGCAGGGCGAATCGCAGGAAAAAATTCTGGAATTCGCCTGTGCTGCGGGGGCCTATGTTGCTACACAGCAGGGCGCTACGCCTGCTTTTTCGGAAGAGCTCATTGTAAATACCGTCATGCGGGAGGCCGCCGTCTAATTAGCCTACTTATTTTATTCCAGACTCTTAAATCTTTTTGGTTATGAACATGAAAAGCTACCTGTTAGCCCTGGTAGTGCTGTGCTCGACTGTGTCTATGGTATGGGCGCAACGCGCTATTACGGGCAGTATTTTCGACGCTAAAACCAATGAGCCGCTGATTGGCGCCAATGTCGTCGTGCCAGGAACGTCTACCGGTACCGTGGCCGATACAAAAGGATTGTTTTCGATCACAATTCCCGCTAGTGCTACGTCCATACAGGTTTCCTTTATTGGCTATCTCTCGCAGGAAGTCCCCGTGGCGGGCCTTAATACGGTGAAAGTTGGCTTGCTGGCTGGCGGGCAGCTGGCCGAGGTAGTCGTGCTTGGTTATACAACCGCTCGCAAGGAGGATCTTACGGGAGCCGTAGCCGTTGTAGAAGTGGCTACTACCAAAAATACAAGTACCGGCAACCCCATGCAGGCGCTTCAGGGGCGGGTGCCTGGTTTGTATGTGGAGAAGTCGGGCAGTCCATCGGGCGATGCCAGCCGTATTCTGATTCGGGGCGCCAATACGTTAGGAAATAACGATCCGCTCTACATTATCGATGGTGTTCCAACCAAGCGCCCTCAGGTGTTCCAGAGTTTGAACCCGACGGCTATTCAGTCGATTCAGGTTCTTAAAGATGCCTCGTCGGCTTCGATTTATGGCGCCAGAGCGTCGAACGGGGTCATTATCGTAACCACCAAAAATGGATTTAATACGGATGGTAAGCTGAATGTTCAGTTCAATACCAGTATATCCGCTCAGTCGGAGAAACCGGAACGATTTAAGATGTTGAATGCCGTCGATCGGGGACGGGCGTTATGGCGGGCATCGGTTAATGATGGCGTTGATCCTGCATCGGGCTATGGCGACATCTACACCTTTAACTGGAACAAAGATTTTACTAATCCAGTCCTGAACGGCGTTACGGTTAATCCATATGTTGGGGGTGACCAGAACGTACCGGCTGGCGATACCGACTGGCAGCGTGAACTCTACAAAACGGGCTACGTAACCAGCAACGATCTGACGGTATCAGGAGGGACTAAAAGCTCATCCATTATGGTTAACCTGAGCTACCTCAATAATTCGGGAATGCTACGTTATACGGGCTATAACCGGATTACGGGTCGGCTCAATGGCATGACCAGCAAGTTCGATGGCCGTTTCAAATTTGGTGTTAACCTGCAGCTAACGTCATCCAGAGAAACCCCCGTAGCGACTGATCTTGGCGGAGCGCCCACACCCGGTCTGGCTATCACCCTCGCCCCGACTATTCCGGTCTATACGAAAACGGGTGACTTTGCCGGGCCTATTGGCTCGGGTTATTCGGATCGGAATAACCCGTTGTTCATGCAGTATATCAACCGCTGGGATAAGATCAATCGGACGTTCGTATTCGGGAATGTGTTTACCGAAATTGAGCCAATTCGGGGCCTGATCTTCCGCTCATCGTTAGGGATGGACAACGCCGGTTTTTCGTCAAAAAACATCGAACAGTCGTTCCAGAATGGATTTATTTCCCGTACGCTCAACAGCCTTACCCTCAGCACCAATAAATTCCTGAGTCTAACCTGGACCAATACGTTACGTTATAGCTTTGGTTTTGGCGACCACCGGGTCAACGCCCTGGCTGGTGTAGAAGCTATTCGCGATAATTTAGACGATGTGGTCTCCTACCGCGAAAATTTTGCGGTACAGACGGAAGATTTCTTTGTGCTGAGTGCAGCATCCGGGAATGCCAGCAGCAACGGTACGTCGACGGGTAGCCGATTGATGTCGCAATTCGCCCGTCTCGATTATGCCTTTTCGGATCGTTACCTGGCAGCCTTAACGCTACGTAGAGACGGTTCTTCCCGGTTTGGTGCGCAAAACCGTTACGGCTTCTTCCCGGCCGCTTCTGTAGGCTGGCGTATCGACAAAGAAGCTTTTATGAGCAATGTGAAAGCAATCAGTAGCTTGAAGCTACGGGCTGGAGTGGGACGTATCGGGAATCAGGATATTGGCGATCTGGCTCGTTTTGGTTTGTTCGAACCGCGCTATGGAACGCTGGCCTCGCAGGTACCTAATGGTCATAATGGCTTTTTTGATCAGTACTGGAACGTCGGAACCGCCTATGATTTGAATGGGACAAACTCCGGAACGCTACCTTCTGGTTTTGTACAGACTCAGGGTGAAAACACCGCTCTTAAGTGGGAAACAACCAGTGAGCTAAACGTTGGTCTTGACTTTGCTTTCCTGAATGGAAGTCTGGCGGGCTCGTTCGATTATTTTACCCGCATGACCGAGGATATTCTGATTAAGCCACCCGTTGCATCGGCGGTGGGAGAAGGGCAGCTTAAGTTTGTGAATGGTGCGACCAAGACTAACAAGGGATTTGAACTATCGCTATCGTATCTGGGTAAACCAATCGGTGATTTCACCTATAGCGTTTCTGCTAACTTCGCTCGATTCCGCGACAAAATAACGGTGCTGCCCGAAGAGGTACGTTCCGCCTTTGCTGGAAATGCTGTAACGACCATTATCGGTCATTCGCAACTGGATTTGTTTGGTTACCGTACCGATGGCATTTTCCAGAATCAGGAAGAGGTGAACCGGCATGCCCAGCAGGTAGGGGCGGCTCCGGGGCGTATTCGATACAAAGACCTCAACGGCGATGGCAAAATCGACGCGCTGGATCAGGAGTTTTTTGGTACTACGTTGCCTGGGCTTGAATACGGGACTCGTATCGAAATCGGTTATAAGCGTTTCGATTTCTCCATCTTCGGCTCTGGCGTAACGGGCCGGACTGGTTTCGATCCCTATACGTTCTATAACAACTTTATCCGGGGGCGTGATAACGTAGGGCCAGGTGTGTTTGATGCCTGGACGCCCCAGAATACGTCTTCACAGATTCCGGCCCTAACGTTGTCGGATGGTAATAACGAAACCCGTACATCCGATTACTTTAACGTCAATACGTCCTATTACAAAATCAGAAACATTCAATTAGGGTACACTTTCCCGAAAGATGCTGTCAGCAAGTTTGGCCTAACGAGTCTACGCTTATATGGTATGGCCGAAAACGTGTTCTGGCTGAAGAGCAAACGTTTTCTGGGCCCCGATCCCGAACGTATCGACGTCAATACGATTCCCGTTCCCCGCACCTTCACGTTTGGTCTGAATGTTTCCTTCTAATCCTGAGCCTTACCGTCATGAAAAATAAACTAGTATTGTCTATGGTGCTCGTTGCTGCCGGACACGTGTTTTCTTCCTGCACCGATTTTCTGGAGTACCAGCCACAGGGCACCTTATCGTCCGAAAATGTAAAAAGCGCCGACAATGCCGATGCGCTGGTGACCGCGGCTTATGCGTCGCTGGGTAACGGCGAAATGATTGGACCTATTGCGAGTATGTGGGTTTATGGCAGCGTTCGTTCCGATGATGCGTATAAGGGTGGCGGTGGTGTGGCCGATGTTCAGGACGTTAACTTCTATGAGCAATATAACCTGACTCAGCCGCAGCAGGGCGATGGTTTTATGCATCCTTATACCTGGGAAAACTATTATAAAGCAATTTCTCGGGCCAACGTGGGCTTACGGTCGATCAATAACTTGTCGGAAACTGCATTTCCGCTCAAGAAAGTACGCCAGGGAGAGCTACGTTTTCTGAGAGGTCACGCTCATTTCATGTTGAAAATGCTGTTCAAGTACATGCCGTATGTAGACGAAACGCTGACCAACGACCAGATTCTGGCAACCTCGAACCGAACGTACACCAATGATCAGTTGTGGGATAAAATCGCCGAAGACTTTCAATTCGCCATTGATAACTTGCCCCAGACGCAGTCGCAGGTGGGGCGGGCCAACAAAGTATCGGCAGCTGCTTATCTGGCTAAACTACGTCTCTACCAGGCTTACGAGCAGGATGAGAACCATCGGGTCGTTAGTATAAACAAGGCTAAATTGCAGGAGGTAGTGAAGCTGACCGAACAGGTAATCAGCTCTGGTAAGTACAGCCTGCAACCCGATTTTGCCGAAAATTTCCTGCCCGAGTATGACAATGGCGTTGAGTCTGTTTTTGCGGTACAGTATTCGATCAACGACGGAACGACGGTTGGCAGGCTTAATTTCGAAACCGGTTTGAATTATCCGCATGGCGCCCCCCAGTATGGCTGCTGCGGCTTCCATCAACCCAGCCAGAATCTGGCTAATGCTTTTGGAACCGACGCCAATGGATTGCCCAGGTTTACTACGTTCAATGAGGGTAGCATTGATTTCAAAAGCGCTACGGTCGATCCGCGTGTTGACCATACAATCGGTATCGATGGACACCCGTATAAATACAATGCTGCGCTTCCGTTCAGCAACAGTTGGGTGCGCGATCCGGGCGTATACGGCTATTTTCAATCGATGAAGGAGCAGCAGCTGGCCACCAGTTCATCGTACAAAAAGCAAGGGCCATTCATCGGAACGTCGAAAAATATCGATATAATCCGCTATGCCGACGTATTATTGTGGCAGGCCGAAGCCTATATCGAACTAGGGCAACATACGCTGGCGTTACCACTGATTAACAAAATTCGGGCAAGGGCTGCTGCCAGCACGGGCCGGACTAAAAAAGCGGACGGTACTGATCCATCGAACTATCTGATTAAGCCGTACGATGCGTCGAACTGGACACAATCCTACGCTCGTCAGGCCCTTCAGTGGGAACGTCGGCTGGAGTTTGCTACGGAAAGTCCCCGCTTCTTCGATCTGGTTCGCTGGGGAATAGCTGCTCAAACGCTGAATGCGTATCTCGATAAAGAGAAAAGCCGGAGAGGTTTTTTGAGTGGAGCTAAGTTTACGGCGGGGCGTGATGAATATTTACCGATTCCTCAACGTGAGATAAACTTCACAAAAGGCCTTTATAAGCAGAACGTCGGGTATTAACGTAAAAAGTTTAGTTGGTCTCACTATTATTAGTTATGCGGAACGTAACGGTTAACTTATGTGCCCTGATGCTGTTAGGGCACGTAGCGTTTGCTCAGAATACACTGTCGAAAGCGGAGCAACATCGTCCTCAGTATCATTTTTCGCCCAGAGCGCACTGGATGAATGACCCCAATGGAATGATTTATTACAAAGGGACGTATCATCTGTTTTTTCAGTACTACCCCGATGGGAGTACCTGGGGACCCATGCACTGGGGACATGCCACCAGCAAGGATATGGTCCATTGGCATGAACAGCCTATTGCCTTGTATCCCGATAGTCTGGGCTATATTTTTTCGGGTAGTGCGGTATTGGATAGTAAGAACACCAGTGGGTTAGGTAAAAATGGGCAAGTACCTCTGGTGGCTATTTTCACCCATCATAATCCCCGTATGGAAAAAGAAAAAACCGGGAAGCATGAATACCAGAGCATAGCCTATAGCCTCGACGAAGGAAAAACCTGGACGAAATATGCCGGTAATCCTGTACTGCCCAATCCGGGTATCAGCGATTTTCGCGATCCGAAGGTGCGGTGGTTTGAGCCAGCAAAAAAATGGATTATGACGCTGGCGACCAAAGATCACATTACGTTCTATTCGTCACCTAACTTAAAAGACTGGGCAAAGGAAAGCGAGTTTGGTAAAACCATTGGTGCGCATGGTGGCGTTTGGGAATGTCCGGATTTATTCCCACTACAACATAATGGAAAGCAGGTATGGGTGTTAATTGTCAACATCAATCCGGGTGGCCCGAATGGTGGATCGTCGACGCAGTATTTTGTGGGCGATTTTGATGGGAAAACCTTCACACCGTTCTCGACCGATACCAAATGGATGGACTACGGTGCTGACAACTATGCCGGTGTTACGTTCGCCAATACGGGCAGCCGAACCATCCTGATGGGCTGGATGAGCAACTGGCAGTACGCCAACGTAGTGCCAACCTCGCCCTGGCGAAGTGCGAACACCATACCGCGCGAACTTGGTCTGAAAGAAGTCAATAAAGAGCTATTCCTGACCTCCACGCCCGTCAAAGAGCTGGATGTGCTGAACAGTACAGGCTTTACGGTAAACAAACTGGCCGTCAAAGGGCAATATGACCTCACCGCAAAGGCAAACAACGAATCGGGCTTATTTCGACTGGAGCTAGCTACTCAAAAAGCCGATGATTTTTCGATCGTACTGGCCAATGCAGAAGGCAATGAACTGGTGATCGGTTACGATAAAAAAGCCAATGCGTACTACTTAGACCGGAGTAAATCTGGAACAATAGATTTTGAAAAAGGCTTCGGTAAACGGCATACCGCGCCCCGCCTGTCGACCACGCCGACTATATCGCTGACGGTAATGGCCGATGTCGCTTCTGTTGAACTATTCGCTGATAATGGTCTGACGGTTATGACCGACATATTCTTTCCTGAGAAACCGATGAATAAGCTTTATCTGAAATCGGCCACTGGAATTACTGTCAGCAACATAACCTACAAGACGTTAAAACCGGCTCTGAGTAACGAGCAGAACAACTAGTCAATAGTCGAAACAATGATCCGCAATGCCATATATCGTCCATATGGCATTGCGGATATTCTTTTTAGACCGTTTCCCAGAACGTACACATCGCTTGTCTGAGCGTAAAGGATACGCCGTAAATAGCGATTTGTTTCCGATATAGCGTATATAAAGCTGCGAAATGAGGTATGTCGCGCAGTGTTGCCGAAGCCAAAGGCGATACGTCTAAAAAAGCAAGTACATCGTTATCGCCAATCTTAGCCCAGTCAGTTTCGTGCAATAAAGGTTCTTGTGTTTCGTAGGGAGCGCCTTTGTCGTCCGTTTCAGCCTGAAGATAATGGCCGTAAGCCGCTACCAGAAAAGCAACGCAGTGAACAGGTTTGTTCTGATCGACCAGTTCTGTAAGTACAGGCAGCAGGGAATCCGATAGATTCGCTAACCCATTAAAGCTCAGCGTCTCCAGCTGATCGTCGGCCATTTCGACAAATAAGTTGTCGAGAACATGATTTTTTAGCGTTATTCCTGTTTCGTTATCGGGTATGTTTAGTCCCGCGTAGGCAACGCGCTGAACGAATACATCCAGGTAATTGCGAAGTACGGTATCATTCATGGCTTCGTAAACGTTGCGGTAGCCCGCCAGTAATGCGGGATACATGACAGCGCTACGGGAGGTGTTCAGAAGCCGTTTATAGTGTTGTTCGTCTATTGCTGGCAGATCGTCCGTCAGCAGCTGATACGTTGGATATGACATAATAGTGAGGTCTTATAGCTTGTTGAAGTCACACATACTGGTACCTGTCTGATCGTCAGGATATAGTTTGTGCAGCACTCATGCTGAGCAACTGCGACAGTGAGGGGTCGGCCACCAACGATTCGTTGTTTGCCTGACGAAGTGTTTTGGCAATTGTAATAATCTGATTGCCAAATTTTCCCTGCTCTTCAATAGTTGCCTGATCATAATAGTCTTGACGAGTGGGCTCCCAGTAAAAAAGCTCAGTTTTAGCATCATAAATACCGAGTGGTGTTTGGCCTTGCTCATTGGAAAGGCGAGCTAAAACGGATTCTGCTTCGGCCTGGGTATCGTAGGAAATCTGTTGGTACTGGTTGTTAGCCAGATATATGATTGAAAAACGATTCATGAGTTTGTCGGTTAAAGTGACCGCAGACCATTCGTAGCGAATGGTCAATCATTGACTGACGCCGTAACCAGCCATGCCTACTACCTGGATTGTGGCTAAAAGCGTCTATCTGTTGACGTTACATGCACTAGGGGCGTCACTGCCAGAGCCAGGATTACTGACGAAAAAACGAAAAAGGCTCGCCTGTATGCGTTGAGATAATGGCTAGTTGCCCGCTAAGATATTCCCCCCAAATGGCGTGGAAAGACGGGCTAGGCCTGCAAATATGACAGGATTTTGTTCGATAAAACCCAGGACGAATAATCGGGAAAAAGTCCAAAAAGATACCGATATAGCCTTTACTTTATTTCCTTTATGTATTGTGTATGATGAGTTCATGTCTGTTGTAATCTATTTATAATCAGTATAAAGAGCCAGGCCCAGAATAGGTCTTTGCTATTTACTAAACCTTTTGACAGACGGCAATAGTTTTGGTTTATTCGTAAAGTACAAAAAGTGCCTTTTATTTTTCAGCGAAAAAATAAATTATGCAAGCAATTCTTTAAGAATTTACATGTATAGATACGTAAATGGGCCGTAGCCTAACCCTGATTTTCTGTTATATGCGCCTTTAAGCGCGGGGTAGACGACTGATTTTGAACTAGTTTAGCGGTACTAAAGGTCGGAGAAGGTGGCGGCTAATTGGGGGAGTTAAGCAAAAAGATCTGTCGCTTCAAGCCAATTTCTGGCTTGAAGCGATAGTAGACGGCTTCAGCGATCCATTTTTCGCTCGCGTTCGTATTTTTCGCGAATGGCAGCTTCTACGTATGCCGTACTATTGAGTTGCTGGCTGACAATTTCCGCTACGTCGAGTGATACACCGTGAATGGGTAAGGTTATTTTTTCGTCGGTTTCATGAATAGCGTGATCGGCGGATAATGAGCGGACAGGGTGACCTATTAGGCGCCCCGACTCATCATATTCTCCCCAGAATTCCCAGTGTCTGGATTGAAATAAATTACCGCCTACCGATTTAACCAGAATTTGTTTGTTATCAACTAAAAGCCGGATGTCGTATTTTTTAGTAGTTAACATAGTCTTACTAGGTGGTAAAAGCAAGCAGGCAAGGTGAGCCTGAAATCATTGCTTTTAACCGTTAAATTTGATGAAATGAAAATAGACAGGCCTCAATTGGTCGTAAGTCTGCTATTCGTTTGATCAAAAATGCGCACTTATCATCGTTGGTAAAAATGGAATCGACCAACAGCGAATTTGTCTGGCTGAAAACCAATTTTTAACCGACGAACGTTTTTACCATACGTAGGTCCCTACGGAGCCAGCCGGTAACGATGTGTTCGTCAGTTTGCCTTTTTCGCGAATCGTAAACGTCTGTGGTTGTTCCTGCGTGTTCAATACAATTAACACGTTTCGGCCGTCGGGAGTTTTAAATGCTACGTTAGGTAGTGTTTCCGACGTGTTTGACTGGATACGTACTGAACCCGGACGTACGAATTTTGATGCCACTGCTACGTTGTAATAAGCCGGGTTTCGGGTAATGGTATTACCGTCTACCGTTATTGCGCCTAAACATTCGGTGCAGCCGCCGGGCGTGTGGGGTTGTTGTTTAGGGTCGGCGGCCAGATTCCATTCCAACACCGTACGACTCCAGTTCCGGGTACCGCCAATAATCAGCGTTTTGACATGCCAGGCCAGATCGCCTTTCAGATTACCGGGGGCGCCAATCCATTGCTCCGTGAAGTACAGATTTTTGTCGGGGTGCGCGTTATGAACTTCCGTTAAAGCAGTAATTGGGCCAGCGTAGAGGTGAAAAGCTGATCCGTCGACGTATTGCTTTGCTTCCGGGTCGTTCAGGATCGAAATAGGATATTCGGGGTGGTCGGCGTTGTGATCGTACAGGAAAATCTTTGTATCGATACCCGCTTTTTTGAAAGCCGGTCCCAGACTCTTTTTAATGAACGTCGCCTGATCTGGAGCGAGCATCAGCAAACTGGGGTTATTGCCCGGATGCAGCGGTTCATTTTGAATCGTGATTGCATCGATCCCAATGCCTTCCGCCTTCATGCCCTGGATGTATTTGATGAAATACTGGGCATACGTATCATAAAACTCGGGCTTCAAACTGCCACCTTTTGAGTTACTATTGGTTTTCATCCAGGTTGGAGGAGACCAGGGCGAACCCAGAATCTTAATGGCCGGATTGATCGCCAGAATTTCTTTCAGGATAGGGATCAGATGTTCCTGGTCGGGAGCCAGCGAAAATTTTTCCAAGTTGACATCGGTCTGGCCTTCGGGCAAATCATTGTAGGAGAAAACCCGGTCGTCGAGGTCCGATGCACCAATGCTGATGCGGAGGTAGCTGACGCCAATGCTATTGCCTTCGGTAGAAAACAACTCTTTTAATAAAGTGGCCCGTGCTTTGGTATCCATCTTATGAATCAGCATGGCGCTGCCACCCGTTAGGGTGTAGCCGAAGCCATCGATTGCCTGAAACGTCTGCGAGTCATCAATGTCGATGGTTGGCCCCTGACTGGGCGTATTACTGAATGCTAACTTGCCAGGTTGTTTGACAAACAGCGCTGAACGGTCTGGATTCGTTAGCCAGAACTCTATATCGTTAGACGTAGTGTGATTGAGGGTGTTACGTTGACAGCTTGTTCCAACACCTAACAAAGCCAGAAAAGAGAAGGTAGCGACCTTCTGTTTGAATGATGTATGCATGAGCTTGAGTTCAGGATTCAATTTGTCACTTGCCATGTTGATGATTAGACTTCTATAAGTCTTTTAGGAGAGTTGATTACCCACGGAGGCACAGCGTTCACAAAGTCTTTCTAAAACTATCTGTGAACGCTGTGCCTCCGTGAGAAATCGATTAATAGCCCGGATTCTGCTGAATCAGCGCATTATTGTTGATTTCGTTCTGTGGAATCGGGAACAGCAGATAATTGGCATCGCGCGCTCCGCGAACCTGCTGAATGATGTCCAGCGCGTTAATCCGGTGCGTTACGCTGGCATCGGCCTGTGTATGCCGTGCGTAACGTAACAGGTCGAACCACCGCTCCCCTTCAAACGCCAATTCTAACCGACGTTGGCGATCCACTTCGTCGCGGAACGTCTGTTTGGTCAGCGCAGCCAGCGTAAGAGCTGGCAAACCAGCGCGGGTGCGAACAGTATTCAACTGAGTCAGGGCCTCCTGATTCGGGCCATTTTGTTCGTTAGAGGCCTCGGCATACATCAGCATCACATCGGCCAGACGTAGTACGTAGTAGTTGTCAGGGCTGTTGAACGCGTTTGGATTACTCCGCCATTTATACACAAAAGGTCCGTTGTCGTTGGCATTGGCTGACCGACCCATCACAAAGCTGGCGTGGTTACGACCCGCCGATGTTACTTCGCCCGTGAATTTCCAGCGCAGATCGATCAACGTATCGGCATACTGAAGCAGCTCCGCCGTTGGGATATTGAACTTCGGAAACGAATACGTAGCAGGAGGGGAGGGCAGCAGCAAATCTGGCAGGATAAAACCACCATCAGCATTTCCCGCAAACTGCACTTCTACGATCGATTCGGCATTATTATCGGGCGGGAACAAGGCGTTGAAGCTCGGCGATAACTGGTATACACCGCTCGTAATAACCTTGTTGGCTGCGGTTGCGGCCTCGGTCCACTGCCGTTGGGTCAGATACGCACGAGCCTGCAAGGCATTAACCGCCGTTTTGATGATACGTGTCCGATTGGCCGTTTGCCCGCCAAAGGTAGCTGCCGTAAGCTGTTCGGCTTGTTGCAGATCGGTATTGATCTGAGCATACACCTGATCGGCTGTGGATCTGGCTAACGCCACAACGCCTGGATCGCCGGATTCGGTTGGTTCGAGTCGTAGCGGAACACCACCATACATACGTACCAGATTGAAATAATGTAAGGCACGCAAAAAACGGGCCTCGCCCAGAATCTGATTCCGGCGTGTTTCGTTCATCGAAATTGCTGGTACGTATCGCAAAACCGCGTTAGCCCGGTTGATACCAATGTAAGCGTGCTGGAACGTATTGTTCATCTGGCTGGTCAGTGGCGTCCAGATCAGGCGCTCCATAGCATTTACATCGCCATTACTACTGGTTACGTTATCGGACGGCATTTCGCCTACTACGTTCAGGTCCTGGCCATAAACCCCCGTTTGTTGCAGTGCGTCGTAAGCCGCTGTCAGAGCTGCTTCGGCATCGTCGGCGCTGGTAAAGAAGTTTTCGGGCGTAATGCTGGGCAACGGTTGTTTATCCAGCACATTACAACTCGCCAAAAACAGGAAAGGAATGCAAAATATGATAAGACGTTTCATATAGCTAATGAGTGAGTGATAGAATGATTGATTGAATGATGTTCTAACTGGTATTCTATCATTTACTCAATCAATCATTCTATCATTAAAATGTGACACTAAGACCGGCTGTATAGGTCCGGGCTTGCGGATAAACACCGAAGTCGCGGCCAAAACCAACGGATGAGAATGGATCAGCACTAACTTCAGGATCATAGCCACTGTAATTGGTGAACGTGAGCAGGTTTTGTCCGGTCAGATAAACGCGAACACCGTTGATTTTTGCCTTATTGATGAACTTGCTGGGCAGGTTGTAGGCAATCGTCAGGTTTTTCAGACGAACGTAGGTGCCATCTTCAATGAACCGGGTCGAAAATCGGTTATTCTGGTTCGGATCGTAACGTACCGCGCGCGGCATGGTCGTGTTCGTATTCGTTGGTGTCCAGCGATTTAATACGGCCGTGGTCTGGTTCAGCGGATCAGACATCCCTTCAATCGTTACGCGGTTCTGGTTGTAGATGTCGTTACCGAAACTACCCTGGAAGAACAGGCTCAATTCAAATCCTTTGTACGAGAAATTGTTGGTAAAACCAGCAATGAAGTTCGGGTTAGGATTTCCGATAATGGTCCGGTCGTTGGCGTCGATTCGGCCGTCGCCGTTCAGGTCCGCAAAGCGAATATCGCCTGGTTGTGGCTGACCTGGCTGCGTGGGAGCGCCCGCAATTTCGTCGGCCGTCTGGAAAATACCCTGCACAACGTAGCCATAGAAAGCGCCCAGCGGTGCTCCTTTTTGCGTGATAGTGTACGTACCGATAATGGTCCGGTCTACCTCTTGGCCCTGATCGTTACGTAGCGTACCAATATCGACCACTTTATTGCGGTTCAGTGAGAAGTTCAGATTACTGGACCAGTTAAAGCCGTTGCCTTCGCTCTGGATATTGGTGGAGTTCAGGCCAATTTCAAATCCTTTGTTCTGAACCGTACCAATATTTTGGGTCGTCTGTGGATCTAACGCACCAGCGTTGTACGGAAGAGGCACGTTTGTCAGCAGGTTTTTCGTCTGTTTCAGATACGCATCTACGTTAACGGTCAGCCGATCTTTGAAAAGGCCAAGATCAACACCCGCGTTGTACTGGTACGTTGTTTCCCAGCTCAGCAGTGCATTCCCGATTCGGTTTGGCGCGATACCACCTGCAATGCCAGTACCATCGGCGTAGTTATACCCTGAACCATACGTACTGAATCGGTCGTAGGCACCAATCTCCTGGTTGCCATTGGCCCCAAAGCTGGCCCGTACTTTCAGGTCGTTAACCGCCGAATTCTGTGGGAAGAAACCTTCACGCGATACACGCCATCCTAACGATACGGCTGGGAAATAACCGAAGCGATTGCCTGGAGCAAACCGGCTCGATCCGTCGGCCCGTAAGCTCAACGTAGCCAGATAACGTTCGTCGTAGTTATAAATCGCGCGGGCAAACAGGCTAAATAGGCCCCACTGATCCTGGTAGCTCGATGGCCGCGTAAACTGCGTACCTGCCGACAGATAAGGAACCGAATTTGACGGGAAGCCGGTGACCGAAGCGCCCGAGGTAAATCGGTCAGACACCTGCGTCGACTGACCTGCCAGCAGCGTCAGGTTATGCTTATCGCCAAGGTTCGGGTCGTAGGTCAGCGTATTTTCCCACAACCAGATCAGTTGCTGATTGGTACCCGTACGGGCACTACCGCGTGTGGCTGGGCTGGCGTTCTGCATTCCCGGATAATTACGGGAGATGAACTCGTTTTCAATCTGTGACCGGAAATCCAGACCTAGCGAGCTTTTGAATGTCAGGTTTTTCAATACGTCGAATTCGCCGTAGGCATTGCCGATCACCTGGTAAATGACGGCGTTATTGCGCGTTTCCAGCAGGTTTCCAACGGGGTTATCGAACTGCTGGAATGGGTTGATGCTATACGTACCGTCGGCATTGCGGATCGGGATCGTTGGGATCTGCGCCAGCGCACCCAGAACCGTACCGGAATTTCCAGCCCCCAGCTCACTCCGAACACTACCGTTGGTATTGGTACGGCTCAGGTTCAGACTGGTTCCCAGTCGGAAACGAGTACTCATCTGCTGGTCGAGGTTCAGCTTGAAACTGTAGCGGTCGAATCCAGAGTTCAGCGCAATACCGTCCTGTTTGAAATACCCACCCGATACGTAGTACTTGGTTTTATCCGTACCACCGCTCAGGCTAACCTGGTAGTTACGGATAGCGGCCTGCCGATACACAGCATCCTGCCAGTCGGTATTGTAGGGCAACGAATCCAGGTTGGTGAACGCTGGCGACTGACCGGCGGCAGCCTGGGCATCGTTATAATACTCGGCAAACTGACGCGAGTTCAGCAGCGGTATTTTCCGGCGCAATTGCTGAGTACCGTAGTAAGCACTGAAATTAACCTGCGCTTTTCCGGTTTTACCACGTTTGGTGGTGATAACCACAACGCCATTGGAAGCCCGCAAGCCGTAAATAGCCGCAGCCGCCCCATCTTTCAGTACGTCGATCGATTCAATATCGCTGGGATTCAGCGTATTCAATGGATTCGGACGCTGGTTACCAACGCCTAGTTCGCGATCATAAGTTGGTAGAACAGGTACGCCGTCGATAACGTAGAGGGGCGAGTTCGTCAAACTGACGGAGTTATTACCACGAATCCGAACGTTGATCCCCGCACCCGGCGCACCCGTTGGCGACGTAACCTGAATACCGGGAGCCTGTCCTTGCAAAGCCTGATCGAAACCCGCTACGGGTTGGCGTTCCAGCGATTGGCTATTGACCGACGTAACGGCGGTGGTTAGCTCCTGCCGACGCTGGGTACCGTACCCAACCACCACCACTTCAGAAAGCGACTGTACATCAGTTGCCAGCGTTACGTTCAGCGTGGTTTGGCCATTAACAGGGACTTCTTTGCTCTGAAAACCAACAAAGCTGAACACCAGCACAGCGTTATTGTCCGGTACGTTCAGGGTGAAATTCCCGTTTACATCCGTTACGGTTCCTGTTGTTGTTCCTTTAATCACAACGCTCACGCCGGGCAGCTCTTCACCCGCATCACTGGTTACTTTTCCGGATACGGCGAGGGCGGCCCGTTCGACGTTTGGGCTTTCTGTGGTAGAACGGGTTGAAGACGATGCTCGTTTCAGAATAATCTGTTGACTCGACACTTCGTAATTGATCTGAAGTGGCCTAAACAAATTATCGAGAACCGTAGCCAACGGCTGGTTTTTTATGGAGAAGCTGACACGGCGGTCGGCCCGGATCAATTCAGCGCTATAGAGAAAACGAACCTGGGCGGTCTGTTCAATCTGTTCCAGAACCTGTTCGATGGTCTGGTTGGTGCAGGTAATATTAATACGTCGGTCGAGTAACTCCTGGCCTTTGCTATCATGAGCGAACGATATCGTTGCAAACACGATGGCCAGAGCGAACTGTAGCAGACTAATTTGCATGATTTTTAAGACTTGCTCACGCAACTGTCGTTTGTTTTTCATATTTTTTGACACTTTTTGTTGATTCTGGGAGAATTGGCAAAAGACTCCGATAGCCTCGCAGGAGGCCGATGTTTGGCGACATCGTAGCGGAATCGTGTAAGTCGTCGGTGTTGGCGCACCGGCGGCTTTTTTTTAGGCACTCATCAGGTCTTTTTTACATCATGCGGTAGGGGGTTAGAGGTAATAGTTTTCAGTTTGGAGTTTATAGTGGCTGACGCCAAATACTTGCTGACGCGTTAGCCACTGAAAACTGAAAACTATAAACTGAAAACTTTTTTACACACATCCTTTGCTCGTAATGATAATCTTTCCGTCTACTGCTTCGTAGCTTGACTCGGTACCGGCACAAATCCAATCTAGTTTTTTGAATAATGATTCGTCGTCCAGGCGGGCCGTAAGCGTACAATGGGCCATGGTTGTTTCGTCGAAAACAATATCGACGCCGTAAGCGCGCTCCAGTGCTGCAAAGACCTCTGCGATGGGGGTTTGTTTGAAAACAAAAGACGTTGTGAGTTTCTGGGGTAGATCAATTCGAACGGGTAAAGCCACCAGCGAACGAACCAGTTGTTTATCGGTCCGTTTTAAAATAGCCTGCTGGTTCGGAGTCAGAATTAGCGCTCCCAAATCGGGGCTCGATTGCAGTTGGGGGGCCTGTTTGTCGGTTTTGGCGAACACCGACACTTTACCTGTTCTGACCACTACCTGAACATCTTTATCCTGTTCATAGGCTTTGACAAAGAAACTGGTCCCCAACACTTTTGTAACCAGCTCATTGGCGTAAACCAGGAACGGTTTATTCGGGTTTTTCTGAACCTGAAAGAAAGCCTGGCCGGTCAGATATACCTCGCGACTAGTGCCTCCAAATTTTTCAGGATAGCTTATACGGCTATTTTTATACAGAACAACCGTACTGCCATCGGCAAGGGTTATTTTTTTCGGAAGCTTACTCGTATTGGCCACTTCGAGCAATGGATACGTAGCGTTTTCGGTGAGCTGGGCATAGATCGGAGCCTCTGAACGTACTGACGCTGACAGCCGGATTTGGTAGATCCAGAATAACCCGAGCAACAGAACTACTGAAGCGGCTGCGTAGTACCATATTGTCGTAAACCGACGAATCACCGGCAACGGTTTAATTGGCGTATCGTTAGCCACCTTCGCCTGTTCAACAATCTGAGCTACTTTCTGACTAATGTAGTCTTCGGACAACACAGGAACGCTTCCCTTAATGTCCAGAAGATGCTGCCTGGTTTGCTCAACCACCGCTGCTTTTTCCGGATGGCTGGCCAGCCATTGGTTCCATAACAGCGTATCCTGCGCAGTGGGTCGGTAAATCCAGCGCTGGAAATCAGCATCTTCCAGAAAATCCTCAAACTCGAAGAATTGATAATCTTTCATTGAAAAAGGCAGTTAATAGCCTCGATACAATGGATTATCCGGTTTAGAGGGCTTTATACTTAATTTTTTCAAGAAAAATTTTTTCTTACTACGTAACGCTCACATAAACAGCGAGTAATAAAGCAGCAGGAGGTACGTCCAGTGGTCGCGCAGGCGTTTAAGCGAGTTCTGGAGCAGATTGGCGACAGATTGGGCGTTGATGCTCATCGTTTGAGCAATCTGTTCGTAGGAGAGGTTTTCGTAGTAGCGGAGATACAACGCTTCCCGCTGCCGTTTCGACAGATCAGCAACCCGCGATTTCAGTTGTTGTTGTGTCAGCTGCCAGTTTTCTTCGTCAATAATTTTGCGCTCAACGCTATCATCGTCGCTCACATCGAGCCATTCGTGGAGCGTTTCATTGATGGGGAGGTGTTTCTGATGAGCCTTAATGAAGTGATGACGTAGTGTCTTGAGCAGGTAAAACTTCACAAACAGCGTATCGCTCAGTTGAGTGCGGTGTTCCCAAAGCTTCAGAAAAATGTCCTGAATAGCATCTTCAATGAGGGCCTTATCTTTCGTGAACTTAGTAGCGTATCCGAAAAGCGTCTGGTAATATTTGCGGGCTAGATGACCTAATGCTACAGTGTCTCCTTCCCTGAATTTCTGCCACAATAGGTGGTCATCATCTGGAAAAGAGTTCGAACTAACAGACATGAAGTGGTAATCTAGTGAATCTGCGGGTATATAGTTGGCAACAAATTCAACGTGAAAAAGCTTCATTTCTTCCTGAAAAATTTCAGAAATCGCTGGCCGTTACCTTGCCGGTGGGCCTATTTATGAACTGCGGTTCTACGCACTGGTTTAAGGAGACATAGGGCTTCTTCTGTCGCTAGGATTAGAAAAAAGCCAGAAACTCAACGTAAACAGTTTAAGTCAATGAAAAACGTAGTCCCGGCAGTGATTATTGGGGGTTTAGTATTATTAGCCTCCTGTAGCAAGGATGAGGTATTTGATTCCCAGATACCAGAAACAAACGAGCAGTCCACCTCCTCGCAGGTACAGGGGAATGTTTTTGAACCGGCTTTGGTACAGGCTACCGATGCGCGAATTGCTCAGTTGAAAGCCCCTGCGAGCTTTACAGTGACGAAGTTTGCTGATAGCTTGGGTAAGCCACGGATGCTGACCGTTGGTGAGGCTGGGGCTGTGTACGTAACCGACCGAATGGCTGGAACCGTTACGTTACTACGTGATACTAATAACGACGGGCGTGCCGATCAGAAACAGACAGTTGCCTCCGTCAAGGATGTGCACGGATTGACCATTCACACCGGGAAAATGTATCTGGTGACCATTAAGGACGTATACGTATCAACTATTAATTCAGACGGGACGCTATCTGATCCGCAACGTATCATTAACGATTTGCCGGATGGCGGACAGCATCCTAACCGGACCATTGCTTTTGGTCCTGATGGATATATGTATATTACGGTAGGCAGTACCTGTAATGCCTGCGCCGATTCAAATCCAGAAAATGCAACCATTCTGCGCGCTAATGCCGACGGTACGGGACGTATCATTTATGCCAATGGATTACGTAATACGATTGGATTTGGCTGGCATCCCCAAACACAGGAGCTTTGGGGGCTTGATCATGGTATCGACTGGTTAGGGGATGATCAGCAGGAAGAAGAACTGAATCTGATTAAACAGGGGGCTTTTTATGGCTGGCCTTACATCTATGGTGACGGACGATACAATCCACATCCTCGACCTATGGGCGATACGACTTATGCGGATATTCTGGCAAAAACAACTCTGCCATCATTACTATACGAGCCGCATGCTGCGCCAATGGGTATGATTTTCTATACGGGATCGCAATTTCCTGCGGAGTATCAAAACGATGCGTTTGCTACGATGCGAGGTTCCTGGAACCGTACTAAACCGTCTGGTTATAAAGTGGTACGGATTCATTTTGAAAACGGAAAGCCGGTCAGCGCACAGGATTTTGTAACTGGCTTCCTGGTCAATAATAACCAGGCGCAATTTGGCCGTCCGGTTGGTATTACCATGCATACCGATGGGTCATTGCTCTTTACTGACGACAACAACGGTGTCATTTACCGGGTAAGCTATCGGCAGTAGGCAGTTTAGAGTTTATGGTTTTCGGTTTGTGGTTTAGAGTTTTCAGTGGCTGACGCCAAATACTTGCTGACGCGTCAGCCACTGAAAACTCTAAACTGAAAACCACAAACCACAAACCACAAACCATAAACTATTTCCCCGATGCCTGTTCAATTTTCTGGTCGATGGGAATTGCCGATACTTTCCGTTCGCGTTCGGTTTGTTCCACATAGACGGCATAGTCGGCGGGCTCTATTTTTACACCAAGGCAATTCGCGTAAGCTTGGGTAAATTCGGCGCCAAAATAAAGAATAGCCGCTGTGTAATAGATCCAGAGCAGAATCACAATCAACGAGCCAGCAGCGCCATAGGTTGAACTGGTACTAGTAGTTTGGATATATAGACCAATCAAATACCGACCGAGCATAAATAGTAAAGCCGTAAAGAAGGCTCCCCAGCGAACATCTTTCCAGGCAATTTTAGCATCGGGTAACACTTTGAAGATAACACCAAACAAAACGGCAACGACGCCCGTGCTGAGTGCAAAATTAAATACGCTGATAAGCAGAACGCTTAAGCCAGGTAAATAGCGTGTCAGAAAATCGCTAAGGGCCAGTACGAGACCGTTAATTATTAAAGAAACAAGCAGTAAAAAGCCCAGGCTAACAACCAGCGATGACGAAAGCAGTCGGTCTTTTATGATTTTCAGCCAGCCACGTTTTGGTTTAGCCTTCACCCGCCAGATCATATTGACCGAGTCCTGGATCTCTACGAAAATGCTGGTAGCACCAAACAGCAACGTAACAATACCAAGAACAAACGCCGTATTGGTTTTGCCAGATAGCTCTACATTCTTGATCATATCCTGAATCTGTTTGGCCGCTTCAGCACCAACCAAACCGTTCAACTGGGAAAAGATTTGCCCTCGGATCGCTTCTTCGCCCAGGAAAATACTGATCAAAGAAATGATTAATACCAAAAGTGGGGCCAGCGAAAAAACCGTATAATAGGCCAACGCGGCACTGAGTTTCAGACATCTGTCGTCCAGGAAGCCATTGAAGGAGTCTTTTAATATGCCCCATATGTTGGAAAAGGAAAGTGTTTCTGTCTTTGTCGTCATAACGTTTGTGAGCTAGTGAATTCGTAATTGGCTTACACTCAGTAAATGAGCTGACCAAAAGCGTTATTCAAATAACTCAAACCCTGCAGGGTTGTTGCTAAAAAAGCGTGGTTATGAGTGATAGACCACACTTTTTTAGCCATAACGTTCGACCGGAAAAGGCTTTTACTGGTTACGTCCTGTGAGCTGGTTTAAATCGGAGATAGCCAGCCGATAGGCAAGCTGAGCCGAATACAAATCGGCTTCGGCTTTGGCCAGAGCCGCCTGAGTTTCCAATACGTCGCGTTTCAGGGCCAGACCGGCCGCCAGCCGGTCGCTTTTCAGTTTCAGCTCATCGCGTCGATACTGGGCCGCCTGAGTCGCGATAGGCATAAGCGACTGAGCCTGTTTGGCTTTGCGGTACGCTTTTTCTACCTCAAGCGTTACGTGCTCCTGAGTATATTGGCGGTTCTCGTCGGCCTGTTGCTGCTGCGATAAACGTTGATTAAGCGTTGCTTTTCGGCGACCAAAATCAACGAGATTGTAACTCACCTGCAGGCCCAGAAAATAATTGCTCTGTGGCAGATCTGAAATGACGTTCTGGAACAGATAACCACCCAGCGCTCCAACCGTTGGAATATAATCTTTGCGGGCCGCTTTGACACCCAACGTCGCTTTTTCGCTGGTTTGGATGGCCTGCCGAAGTTCCAGATTACCTTTAGACTGCTCCAGAAACGTTGCCAGAGGAGCCAGCGCAGGTAGCGAGTCCGTCAGCGGACTAACGGTTAAACTGGTGCTGGAAGGCTGGCCGAGCAATTCGTTCAGGTCGGCGGTATAGTCTTCTACCTGATTACTGGTTTGCAACAGTTGCTGTTGCTGATTAGCCAGATCAGCCTGTAAACCTACTTTGTTGACCGGGTCGGTTTTTCCGGCCAGCAGAGCGCTTTCCAGATCATACAGTTTGGCCTGGGTCAGTTCAATGGTGGCCTGTTGCTGCTGTTGCTGACGTTGTGCAATGAGCAGGCCGAAATAAAGTTTTTCTACCCCCTGCCGAATCGCCAGTTCGGCCTGGCTAACCTGCGTGTTGGCCAGCTCCACATCGGTTTGCGCTACTTTTATCCCATCTTTTATCTTGCTAATCAAACTAATGGGCTGATAGGCTAGCACACTGCCAAAAAACAGATTATGCTTTGCCTGGAACAACGTTAGATCCTGTTGGGGTAGCGGAATGGGCGTTGTGCCAGGCAATACGCCAATGGAACCACGGGGCAGGGTTAAGTCGCGGGTGATACCGTTGTAGGTATACATACCGTTCGCCAGAATCATAGGATACAGACGACTCCGGGCTTCGGTGACTTTATAGCCGTTTTCCTCAACTTTCGAGCGGGCTATTTTGAGTCGCCGGTTTTGTTGAACAGCCTGTTCCTGTGCCTGGGCCAGGCTGAGAGGCTGAGCGGACTGCGCCAGTAGAGGCTCACAAAGGCCAATAAATAAAAGAATGTTAAGATAAGACTTCATGACTGAACGAATCTAAGTGGTTGGCAGGGCTGCGGGTTTTTCGCTTTTGACCGTCATCACAAACAGAACGGGAATCACCAGCAGGGTCATGACCATGGAGAAAATGACACCCACAGCAATAACACTGGCCAGTGGACTCCACATGGGTGACCCCGACAGAATCATCGGTACTACGCCGATAGCAGCCGCCATTGTGGTCAGAAAAATAGGCCGAAGACGACGCTTACCCGCTTCAACGGCCGCCGTTCGGATAGACATGCCTTTGCGAATGAGTTCATTGGCATAGTCGACAAGGATAATGGCATTCCGGACTACAATCCCAGACAAACTAATCAGTCCCATAAAAGCCGTGAAGCCGAATGGGTTGCCGGTCACTACCAGTCCCAGCAGGGCACCGAATAGGCTGAGCGGAATGGAAGCCATCACAATCAGCGATTCTTTCAGGTTACGGAACTGGAACAATAAGATCAGGAAGATCAGGACAAGACTGATGCCCAGCGCTCCAACCATCTGGCTGAATGTTTCCCGGCGGTTTTCGTCCTCGCCACCATAGCTAATGCTGTAGCCAACGGGTAGCTGAATCTTGGCGATTTGGGGCTGAATCGTTTTCAGAATTTCGGACGGCAACGTAGTGCCGCTGGGCTCACATTGGATCGTCAGCGTCCGAACACCATTACGATGCATGATACGTCCGGTTTGCCATTCTGGTCGAAGCGTAGCAATTTGCCGAAGTGGTACGCTGGAGCCCGTTACCGGTGAATTGATGTACGTATTTTCCAGGTCGGTGAAATTCCGGCGGCTTTCTTCATCCAGCCGAAGGACCAGATTGATCGGCTGATCGCCTTCATACAGCACCGATATTGGAGCCCCCGCGAAACCTGTATAGATACTGGTCGCTACGCCAGTCGTTGTAAAGCCAAGCCGGTTGGCTTCATCTTTCAGGCTGATCCCTACTCCATAATAATCTTCTTTGAAATTGGTGCGAACCAGCGATGTGCCCGGTGTTTTGCGGACAATGGCCTGTATCTGTGAGCCAATCCGCTTTAATTCGTTGAGGTCATTTCCGATGACCCGAACCTCAACAGGAGCAATCATCAGCGAGCCCTGTTGCATTTGCCGAACCCGTGGGGTGCCATCCGGAACGGCGGAGGCTACTTTATTGGTCAGCTCGTCGGCCAGCGTTTCGGTGTCTTCAATCGTGTTGGTGTTGATCAGAATCTGTCCGTAGTTTGTAACCGGTGGTTCGGGCGAGAAATTATAGTAGAACCGGGGTGCACTGGTGCCGACAAAGGAAGAGTAATTGGCTACCCGTTTGTCGTTTTTAACCAAATCTTCCAGCTTACCGATAGCTTCCTGCGTCTTAGCCAGTTTGGTTCCGGTGGGCATCCATACCTCTACCACAAACTGGTTGCGCTCGGCCGCCGGGAAGAATTTTTGCCGGATAGCCTTAAATAAGAGCCCTGAAGCCGCAATCGACAATACGGCAAAAAGAATGGTTACGGTCCGATGATCGACGCACCAGCTAATAGCGCTGTCGTAGCCTTCCTGCATGTAGTCCAGCAGCGATTTTCGCTTGTGGCGGGGCTGCTCGCTATCCGTTGCCGCATGCTGATGTAAGCCTTTTTTGATGAACGTGTAACACAGAAAGGGCGTGAGCAGCATGGCCACAACAAACGAAGAGGCCAGCGCAATGGACACCGTGATGGGAAGCGAAAAAATAAATTCTCCTACCGAGCCACTCAGGATAACCATCGGCAGGAAAGAGGCAATGATGGTGGCTGTTGCCGTCAGCACCGGAACGACAAGGTCGCTGGCGCTACGCCAGGCTGCGGTCCACCGGTCTATGCCCTCGTCGAGTAGTTCAACGTAATTATCGGCGATCACGATAGCGTCATCGACCACCATGCCCAGGACGACGATCAGGGCCGCTAACGATACCTGATGAAGCTCAATACCAAAGGTGTGCAGCATCGCGAACGTAACGGCTACTGTTACGGGAATAGCCATGGCGGCAACCGCTGCAATGCGAAAGGGCAGGAGAATAATGGTTACGATAACGACTGAAACGATAGCCAGAAAGAACTCCCGAATGAAATCGCTGACACTGTGCTGTACAATCTGAGGTTGATTGACTACCGTTGTTAGCTTGATCGTACTGGGCAGATGCTGCTGAATCTCCGTTAGCTTGGCCGCTACGTTATCGCCAAACTGAACAATATTATTCCCTTCCTGCATTTCAACCGATAGCATCAGGGAATGATGACCGTTTACATTAATACGGGATGTTGGGTCGGCATATTCGCGTTTGATGGTGGCTACGTCGCCCAGCCGAATAACGGACCCGGTTTGTGACGTACCAATCACCTGATTGCTGATTTCCTGCTCCGTGTTGTAGTACCCCTGTGCATACAACGGCACCTGCGACTGCTCAGTCTTGACGTCGCCCGTCGCTTTAATAGCATTCTGAGCCTGAAGGAGCTGAACAACCTGCGTCCATTTAATGCCATACTGCGCCATTTGCTGGGAGCGGGCTGTAATCGTAATCTGCTCTTTCTGCTCGCCGTATCGGCGGATTTTCGAAACCGCTTTGATCGTTCGAAGCCCATCCTCAATCTGTTTCAGGTATTGAGTCAGTTCAGAATAGGTAAGCTGATCCGATTCAATGCCAATCAGCAAGGCTACTGTATCGCCAAAATCAGTATTCACGATGGGACCCTGAACGCCCTGAGGCAAGTCCAGCACTTTAGCCTGATTGAGATCATGTCGGAGTTTCGACCAGAATACATCTGGATTTTTGACATTTTCTTCCAGCTCGACATTGATCACCACCGCTCCATCGCGCGTGGTCGAGTAGGTTTTTTCTTTCCGGACTTCCGCGTACCCAAATAAGTACTGTTCAATTTTTCGGGTAACCTGATCTTCTACCTGGGCCGAATTCGCGCCTGGATAAAAAGCCAGTACGAGCCCGGTTCGAATCGTAATTTTGGGGTCTTCCCGGCGGGGCATACTCAGCAGCGAGTAAATGCCCACTGCTACCGCCAGAAACACAATACTTAAGGTGACCTGAGGGTATTTTAGAGAGCCTTTTATAACGTTCATTGTGCTGGCTGGTTAAATTGAATCGCTGCCCCATCCTGTAGTTTCTGCTGTCCGCCCGTAATCACCAGATCGGCTGGCGTAAGTCCTGACGTAATCTCAACATCGTTGGCGAAGATTTGCCCAATGGTTACCTTCCGTCTGAATGCCTGTTTTTTCTGAGTGTCAGCGACGAAAACATACGTTGACTGATCGTCGTCACGTAGCACCGCGTTTCCTGGCAGAACGAGCGCTTTTTTTGCCTGAGAAGAGGGCAACGTAGCATCTGCAATCATGCCCGGCCGAATGTGTAACTGTGGGTTGGGAAGATCAATTTTGACAGAATAGGCACGTGTAGTTGGATCGGCTACCGCGCCAATCAGCGATACTTTACCCGTAAAGTTCTTGTTGAGGGCAGGGATGCTCACCTGCGCCGTTTGTCCAAGCCGGAGCTGGCCAACCTCCGACTCGGGTACCGAAACCCTGATTTTGATCGGCTCTATGTCGGCTATTTGAAACAGAGGCTGCCCCTGTGGAATGATTTCGCCTGGATTGGCCCCTTTACGAGCTACAATACCCGAAATGGGGGAGTATAATTTCGTCTCTTTCAGATTCTTTTCTGCAAGCTGCTGGCGGGCTTTTACTTCGGCCAATCCCGTAACGGCTTTTTCGTAATCGCTGGGCGTAACACTCCCGCGTTCTTTAAGAATGGTGAGTCGATTGTACTCATCCTGTACCCGTGCTACGTTGGCGTTGGCAATCGTTACGCCTAACTGATAGTCGGTTGGTTCAATGGAAGCAATGAGCTGACCGGCCCGAACGGTTTGGCCTTCCTGAATAGTAACGCGATTGAGTTTGCCGCTAACCATAAATCCCAGGTTGACTGTTGTTTCAGACTCCGCCGAGCCGCTCAGCACGAGTTGTCCATTTGCCTGAGAGTCCTTTACACGGCTAACAACAACGGGAATGGCTGTTGACGTGTCAGCTACGGCAGATGCTGCTGTTTGCTGCTTTTCGGATGATGGCTGACAGGCCAGTAGCGCCGTCAGCATCCACACGGATGAGTAAAGTTGTCGATAAGTAGGATTCATCGTTATAGTTATATGATAGATCAGTGAGATTTATGACTAGAAAACCCAGTTTTACATTTGGAAGGGGGTAAAAGTGTAAATTTTTGCAAATATTACACTTTTGTATTAGTTTTGGTTTCTTTGTGTGTTAATTTATTAGAATGGCTAAAGAAAAAATGAGGGAGCGGATTGTTGAGGCTGCCAGACGATTGTTTTTAGAAAACGGGTATAATAATGTGCTGGTCGATGATATCGTCCGGGATTTAGGCATCAGTAAAAAGACGATTTACAATCATTTTGCCGGCAAATCCGATATGCTGAAAGCGTGCATCGATCAGTTTGTTGCTGAATATGACCGGGATGCAGAAGCGATTATCAATGATGTTGATTTGTCGTTACGGCAGAAATTAGCCGAATACCTGCGTTTTGTGGGGGTGAGCTTCGCGAATATCAGTCAGGAGTTTCTGGCTGAGTTAAAGCGCTTGGAGCCAGAAGCCTGGGAGAAACTTTGTGCCTATCGACGTGATATTATTCTGAAGCATTTTGGCCCGCTTATGGATGAAGGAGTGCGGGTGGGCTATCTACGTAATGACTCAACCCGCTACCTGGGGCTGATGGTTTATATAAGTGCCATGCAGCAGCTAAGCGACCCCGACTATGTCAGACAGTTTCCGGATGAGATGGCCGGGCTGATTCCAACTGAAATGGCCGAATTAGCTGATCAAATGATTCTTCTGCTTCTTCGGGGCTTGCTAACGCCCAAGTTCTACACTGAGCAGACTGTGCAAAGTGAGGAAACCGAAATGTGTTATGATGTGTAATTTATAGATGTATTAGACTGATTGTTTAACCAAGCGCTCCAGATGTAGCCTGGAGGAGGGAGTTGTATCGGCGTCGAGAACACGTTTAAGGTACGTAATCGCTTCCTGTGTGTGCTCAGTCGAATCACTGGCAATACAATCCTCAGGAATGTACAGTTTAAAATCGCGCATATAGGCATCACTAGCGGAGAACTGCACGCAAACATCAGCGCTAATGCCCGTGATAATCAGTTGATCAGCTTGCAGGTAGTTGAGTAGTGCATCAAGTGTAGTAGCATGGAAGGCCGAATGCTTGGGCTTTAATACAACGTAGTCATCGCGTTCAGGACGTAGCAGTTCTACCAGCCGTTGGCCGCGCACACCATCGTTCAGGCAGTGGTCCACCTGCTTAGTCATGTCGGAGCGCCACCGGCCAAAGTTGTCGTTAACGTATACTACCGGAATGTTCAGCGCTTTGGCCTGTTTTTTTAAGCTGGCAATTTGTTGCGCTGCTTCCTGAGCGGCATCCACTATGTTTTCGCCACCAGGAAATTCCAGATCATTAATCATGTCAATAATGAGCAGAGCTACGGGCGATGAGTCCGGGGCATTGCCGTGTAAGTCCTCATTCTGAATGTGCATACCAATAAATTCTATCTGTCTAGCTTTGACTAGCTATGACCAGGAGTTGTTTTAGGTTATTAGGATTCGGTGATTAGACATTGATCTGGCTCGTTGCCATATCGTATTGGCTATAGTTGTTAATCCAGGCTCAGTACGGTGGCACCCGTTGGCTTATCGACAATTCGGGTCAAACGTTTTTTATGCACCGTAATCGTGATCTCAACGGAACCCGTGCCGACTTCGAGCGCCAGCACATGCCCGCCGAACGTATTGAAATTCTTATCGGAAACCGCTGCGTGAACATGTAGAGCCGGTTGATTCTCTTTCCAGGCAATACTTCCTGTCATACTGACCATTTCTGTGTCGCGAAATGATTTAGGATCATAGTCCTTCTTTTGGGCATTCCAGAAGCCAAAGGTGGGATGCACAAAGCCAAAGCCGGTAAAACTGGCGCTCGGAATTTTCTCCTGAATCGCTACCTGTTTTAGATTCGCCAATACATCGTCGCCCTGCCGTAGCACCATCAAATAACCCGTCGGCGTAGTGATGTACGTGGGCTTTACCGGTTGAGCTGGTTTTGGGGTATAGGGGACAAGAAAGGAGCAGAGTAGCGCCAGTATCAGCGCAAAGTGAGTTGTTATAGCCATTGAGTAAGAGTTCGTATATCAACTAAACTGATTCGCTATCGACAGGTTTTATTGATGATCGATACGTGTATTGATGTACACCTGATAGGTTTTGACAAACTGATGCTTGTTCACGTGATGAAAACTATTTTGACCTGGCTTTTTGAAAATACCGGTAACGCCGGTAATTATTACACGATTTTAAACATACAACGCGAAGGTGACAGCGACAGCCCTGATTCGTTGGCGGTGATGGCCCGAACGAAGGATTTCACCATAGTAGATTTATTGCTTTCTACGGATGAGGCAGCAACCCCAGCCTGGACGGAGGGACGTAGCGCGCTAGAAACGCTGACATTTGCCGATGCCGATGAGGTTATTACGTATCTGAGTAAAGGGCAGGCATCAGGAAGTGCAGAAGCGGGTTCGGCTCAGCCCATTCAGGTTCGGGTGTTTAGCCCTGACGAAAAAGCGGGTTCTGTTACGTTTCCGCCTGCTCAGTCGTAATGGAATGTATGATTGCGTACAAACTAAAAACGCCTGTCCCAAAAGGGGCGGGCGTTTTTGATTATCTACCTTAAAAATACATGTTAAACTAAAGTACAAAGGTAGCCCCCTCCTGTGTGAGTGGGTATTAGAAGAGCATTAGAAAAAACTTAGGGGAACATTAAATATTAATCATGAGTTGGCAGGATGGGCTAAATCCTTCAACAGATCGCTCGTGAGCAGGACTATTGATCAGTATAATCAGGTAAATGAGCGGCTTTTTATTTTTATAAGAAAGTTACGGTTGGTGGTGTGGTTCGTAAAATAATGAGAAAGTAGACGCGCAGTTATTAATCCAAGTTAGTAAGTTTGGGGTAACGTATTGTAGTAATAATGACTAAAGCCGTACATGATAGCAGAGCTTCCAGTAGAAGTGTCGATCCTAAAAAAAGTATCCTCAGCTACTTCGCAAATGTCGGAAATGCTATTATACCTGAGCTAAGCAAAGAATTAGTCATCAGTGTGCCCAAGGTAACCGCCGTAGTTGGGGAGCTGATCAAGGAAGGCCTGATTCAGGATTACGGAAAAATTGAATCGAGCGGAGGGCGAAAGCCTAATTTGTACGGGGTTGTGCCCGATTCTGCCTTTTTCATTGGGGTTGATGTTAAACAAAGCCACGTCAATATTGGGCTGCTCGATCTTCAGAAAAACCTTATCAGCGTAACGGAAAATCTGCCCTATACCCTTAACAATACCCGCGAGTCACTCGACACACTCTGCCAGCATATTAAGGCATTTATTGCCGGATTAGCCGTTTCCAAAGATAAAATTCGGGGCATCGGTATCAATCTGTCGGGACGTATCAACTACGCAACAGGCTACAGTTATAGCTTTTTTTTCTTTGAGGAGCGGCCGCTGAGCGAAATCATTGAGCAGGAAGTTGGTATTCGCGTTTTTTTGGAAAATGACTCACGCGCCATGGCCTATGGGGAGTTTTGCGCAGGTGTGGTGGAGAAAGAAAAAAACGTCATGTTCCTAAACCTCGATTATGGCATTGGGGTCGGGATCATGATTGACGGTCAGTTATATTACGGTAAATCAGGTTACGCAGGTGAATTGGGTCACGTTCCCATTTTCGACAATGAATTGATCTGTCACTGCGGTAAAAAAGGATGTCTGGAAACGGAAGGGTCGGGCTGGGCGCTGGTTCGCATGTTTCGAGAAAAGCTGCTGGAAGGCTCTACCTCGGTGCTAACACGTAATGGGCAAGATCCGGATGCTATTACTATGGAGGATATTATCCAGGCCGCAAAGAACGATGATGTGCTGGCCATTGAACTGATTGCTAAACTGGGCGAAAACCTGGGTAGAGGTATTGCCTTCTTAATCAATGTCTTAAATCCTGAATTGGTGATTCTTGGCGGTAGTCTGGCCACAACAAAGGAGTATTTACTGCTACCGATCAAAACTTCTCTCAATAAATATTCACTGAGTCTGGTCAATAACGACACTCAGTTAAAACTCTCAACACTAGGCGAACACGCCGGAATCATCGGTGCCTGCCTGCTTGTCCGCGACCGCTCGCTATCGCTGGTGTAATACGTACCAATTTTAGCATAAAGGCCGTTTTGCTACGTTCTGAACACTTCCCTCCAAGTGTCGAATCTCTGCTATATTATACTGATTATAGCATAGTATATTATTTGGTGATGTGTATCTGCATCCGAATGAAATAGGTTTGTTGATGGGTATTGCCAAAGTCTCTTGACGCTCAGCCAACCCTAGCCTCTATAAAATTTATTTTAATTTTCTGTTGCCATCTTAATCTGTAATACGTTACTTTACGCTTACGTTAATAATTTGATTTATTAAGTAGTGTCTACTAAAGAAAATAGAATATAATCGGAAAGTAGACCTCACGTAACGAAACGCTTTATCTCGGAAGACATTTTTTACCATCAATTTCATGCAACTCAGCGAATACCAGCAACTATACCAGACTAACCTGCTAGAAGACGTCATCCCTTTCTGGTTGAAAAACTCGGGCGACCCGGAATTTGGCGGCTATTTTACCTGCCTTGATCGGCAGGGCGACGTGTATGATACCGATAAATTTGTCTGGCTACAGGCCCGCCAGGTATGGTGTTTTTCCATGCTGTATAACCGGGTTGAAAAAAAGCAGGAATGGCTCGATTTTGCTCTTCAGGGAGCTGAGTTCTTGAAAAAATACGGGCGTGATGCCGAAGGGAACTGGTATTTTTCACTGACTCAGGAGGGGCAGCCTCTAGTTCAGCCGTATAACATATTCTCGGACTGCTTTGCTACAATGGCATTTGGCCAGTTATATCAGGCAACGGGTGTGAAGGAATACGGAAATATAGCCGTTGATACGTTCCTGAACATACTGGCCCGGAAGGATGATCCTAAAGGCCCATACAACAAGGCATTTCCGGGAACCCGGCCGCTGAAGAACTTCGCTCTGCCAATGATTCTCTGTAATCTGGTGCTGGAAATTGAGCCTCTGTTAAAGCCAGAGCTGGTTGAAGAAACCATTGCTGCGGGAATCCGGTCGGTTATGAACGAATTTTACCGCCCTGAGTTGGGCCTGATTCTGGAAAACATCGGCCTGGATGGGTCATTCTCCGATTCATTTGAAGGTCGGCTGATCAATCCGGGTCATGGCCTCGAATCCATGTGGTTTATTATGGATCTGGGTGAGCGGTCGGGTAATCAGGCATTGATTCAACAGGCCGTGGATATTACCCTGTCGATTCTGGAATACGGCTGGGATAAACAATACGGGGGGATCTTCTATTTTCTGGATGTGAAAGGTAGTCCTCCGCAGCAGCTGGAATGGGATCAGAAACTCTGGTGGGTACATATCGAAACCCTGATCAGTCTCCTGAAAGGGTATCTGCACACGGGCGACGAGCGGTGCTGGGCATGGTTCGAAAAGGTACATGCCTATACGTGGGAACATTTTGCCGATAGTGAATACGGCGAGTGGTTCGGCTATCTGAACCGGCAGGGCGACGTACTGCTGCCGTTGAAAGGTGGCAAATGGAAAGGATGCTTCCACATCCCGAGAGGACTGTACCAATGTTGGAAAACGCTGGAGGCTATTGCAGAGAAAAAAGCGAACACGCTCTTACCCGTTTAACGACATGGCAACTCTTCCTACCCAGACCGTAACGGTTGATGAGCAACCGGGCCAACCTCGCCCCAATTATACACCTGCCTTACTGTCGCTGGCAGTGCTGTATTTTATGATGGGGTTTATCACCTGCCTGAACGATACGTTGGTGCCGTTTTTCAAAAAAGGCTTTAATCTGACATACTCGCAGTCGTCGCTGGTTCAGTTTTATTTTTTTCTAACCTACGGAATCATGTCGATTCCGGCCGGACGTATCGTGGAACGGGTAGGGTATAAGACCGGTATGGTGATGGGGTTTGCCGTAGCGGCTTTGGGAGCTGTGCTGTTTTTTCCGGCTTCGGGCCTGCATCTGTATGCGTTGTTTCTGGCCGCGCTGTTCATCATTGCCATCGGCATTGTGATTTTACAGGTGGCGGCTAATCCTTATATCACCATTTTGGGGCCAGCCGATACAGCTTCGTCGCGCCTGACGCTCATTCAGGGCGTTGGGTCGATGGGGACAACCGTTGCACCGTTGTTTGGCGCTTATTTTATTCTGGCTCCTTTAGAAAAAGCTGGTGAATCGAGTGATGCCGTTCGGTATCCATATCTGGGTATAGCCGCTCTGCTGGCTTTTATTGCGCTGGTTGTCTGGCAATTGAAACTGCCCGTTATTAAGGCCAGTAATGACAATACGTCTGCGGAAACCACAAGTGGGAAAAGCATTTTTAGCTTCCGTAATCTGAAGTTTGGTATCTGGGGGCTATTCTGCTACGTTGGCGCCGAGGTTTCTATCGGCACGTTTCTGACGAACTACATTGCTGATACGTTACGTATATCGGAGAACGAAGCCAACAGCTACGTAGCGTTTTACTGGGGCAGCATGCTGGTTGGACGTTTCATCGGCGCTTTCCTGCTAAAATCGATCAAAGCATCGTCGATGCTGGCGGTTTGTGCTACGTTGGCTATTACGTTAGTGCTTGTCTCGATCAACGTATCGGGACACGTAGCGGTCTGGACCATGATTGCCGTCGGACTGTGTAATTCGATCATGTTTGCCATCATCTTTTCGCTGTCGGTGCAGGGGCTTGGTACGTTCACAACGCAGGCTTCTGGATTGCTGTCGACGGCCATTGCGGGTGGGGCGGTGGTTTCGTTTTGTCAGGGTTTACTGATCGACCATTATACCTGGTCCGTTGCGTTTCTGCTTCCCGTTGTCTGCTACGGTTATATACTATTCTATGGGCTTAACGGCTACCGTTCGGCGGTCAGCGACTAACCTCCTTTTCTGATGACTATGACTCGATTCCTTACCCTTATTATGCTCCTTGCTGGCTTTAGTCTATCGACTTTTGCCAGTAAGGGACCAGCATACAATGCAAAAATTCTGTTAATTCCGCTTGATGATCGGCCGCCTTGTTTGCAGTTTACGGAACGCATGGGCCTGATTGGCGATGCGCAGGTGATTACTCCCCCGTTTGCACTACTGGGTCGGTTTACTGATCCGGGTCAGTCGGATAAAATCATTGAGTGGGTGTTAAAGCAAGACCTGAAATCGTTCGATGCGGCTATTCTGTCGCTCGATATGCTGGCCTATGGTGGTCTGGTCGGATCGCGGGTACACGACGTAGCGTATGACGTAGCACTGAAACGGTTGGCGGTGGTCGATGCACTGCGCAAAAAAGCGCCGGCCTTAAAACTATATGCCCAAAGTGTGGTGATGCGATTGGCACCAACCGCCGACCGCAAAAACGGAGCCTATCGGGAGAAATTGGCCGAGTGGGCCGAAATTTCGGTGGGAACCGATACGGAGTCGAAAACCAAAACCGCCAAACTCGAACAGGAGATTCCCGCCGAAGGGTTGGCCGATTATAAAATGGCGCGTTCCCGGAACCTGAGAATCAACCAACTGGCTATCGACTTGGTAAATCGGGGCGTAATCGACTACCTTTTGTTAACCCAAGACGACGCCAAGCCAAAAGGCGTTCACATCGCCGATCGCGAAACACTCATTGCCGAAACCAAACGACTGAACTTAACGGAGAAAATCGCCATACAGCCGGGAGCCGACGAAGTATCGATGCTGTTACTGGCCCGTGCGCTGAATAAACATGCCAACTATTCCCCTAAAGTCAAAGCCGTTTACTCGTCGGAAAAACTAGCGAATACGGTTATGCCGTTCGAAGATCGGCCACTACGTCAGACCGTAAGTTTCCACATCAAAGCGACGGGCTCGCAGGAAGTTACCGACGAACGGGATGCCGACGTGTTGTACTACGTATTCGCTTCGCGTTTTGAAGCCGGGCGGGCCGACAGTTTTGCCGACGAAATTGCGGAGAAAATCAGTCAGAAAAAGCGCGTCATCGTAGCCGATGTCGATCCGAAAGGCGATGTTCAGGGGGGAGACACTCCCTTTACAATGGCGCTTGAAAAACGCCATCTGCTTCCCGAGTTAAGTGGGTATGCGTCCTGGAATACGGCCGGAAATACCATCGGAACGGCTTTGCCACAAGGTGTTGTGTTTACACTGGCCGAAGCAAAACTGCTGAAACAACCCGACCGAGCCAGCCGTATCTGGACAGCCCAGAACTGGTTTTTGCTGCACCGGGTGTTGGACGATTACTATTTCCACAACATCATTCGGGCTAAAGCGAACCAATTTGCCAAACAGGTTGGTCGGAGTTCGACACTCATGAGCGATGAAACCACGAAGCAGGTGGAAGACTATTGCCTGAAATTATTACAGCAATCGTTCGATGAGTTAACCGCTAATTACGAAGAAAAGCGGCCGGGTAGTCTGCAACAGGCTATTCAGTGCACAAAGCCTTCGGCGCTTCAGTTTAAACTACCCTGGAATCGAACGTTTGAGGCTATGATCGATTTCGATATACGTTGTTCGCCCACGAAGACTCCCGATTCTTCTCGAAAAACGAGAGCAGGGAGGTAAAAACCTACCGTCGCTATTAAGGAACTGGTAGGCTGGAAAGTACCCTCTTTATCTTTTTCAAACTCCTAATTGATTCCATTATGCAAAACTTATTTACGCCAGGATGGCGAATAGGCTGGCTGTTGGCTTTCCTGATTACGCTGTGCCATCATCAGTACGTTGCTGCCCAAAGTCAGGTGATCCGGGGAAAAGTGACGGATGCCAACGGAGCCGTTTTGCCGGGAGTAACGGTCGTTGTCAAGAATACGACTACAGGCACGACCACCGATGCCGATGGGTTGTACACTATTCGGGTAAACCAGCAAAGCGGAACACTGGTGTTCTCGTTTATGGGTACCGTTAGCAAAGAAGTGCCGTTTAATGGTGCGGGTGAATACAACGTAGCGTTGGCCGAAGATACCAAAACGCTGAATGAAGTGGTTGTGGTTGGCTACGGTACGCAGAAGAAAGTGAACCTGACCGGTTCGGTTGCCGTGATTGAAAGTAAACAACTCACCAATCGTCAGGTAGGGTCAACCTCGCTGGCGTTACAGGGAGCCGCTCCGGGCGTAACCATTACGCAACAGTCGGGGGTTCCGGGCGGTGATGCTGGAACGATCCGAATTCGGGGGGTCGGATCGATCAACGCGGGGCAGAATCCGCTGGTTCTGGTCGATAACGTTGAAATGAGCCTGGACGCGATTGATCCCAACAACATTGCCAGTATATCGATTCTGAAAGATGCGGCTGCGGCTGCCGTATACGGTTCGCGGGCGGCCAATGGCGTTGTGCTCGTAACAACCAAGCGGGGTTCTAAAGGCGTGAACGTAAGCTATAACGCGTATGCACTGAAACAGGAACCCACCGATCTGCCCCAAAAAGTGAACGGTCTGGAGCACATGAAATTTTGGGACGTAGCACAGGCCAATAGCGGTCTGCCTGCCGCCTTTACGCAGCAGATAGCCGCCTACGAAAAGAACGGCCCTGACAACCTGTCGATTTTTAATACCGACTGGAAAAAGCTGGTCTTGACCAACAACGGCATGATGCAAAACCATAACCTGAACGTATCGGTAGGCGGAGAACGGGTGAAACTATTTGCGTCGGGAAGTTTTCTGGATCAGAATGGCTTGACGGCCAATACCAACTATAAGCGGATGGATCTGCGGTTCAACTCCGACGTAGCGATTACCGATAAACTGTCGGCTTCAATGGACTTAGTGTTGAACAAATCGAATCGGTTGTGGCCCGGCCAAAACACGCCCCAGTACATCATCCGTGAAATGTTGGGTTTTCCGGCCATTACGCCCGGTAAGTACAACACGGGGCAGTGGGGCGAAGGCTGGTCGAATGCGAACCCAGCGGCTCAGGCCGAAGATGGTGGCTTTAACCGCAACCTGACCGATTCGCAGATTATTAAAGGTACGCTAACGTATACGCCAATTCCGGGTCTTGAACTGCTGGCGACCTACAGCTCGAACTATTACACGAGCCGAAACCGTCAGTTCATGGACCAGTACGACATTTATAACGCCGACATTGCCAATAATACGCTGGTGTTTGCGCGGCCGTGGCCAGCCCTGAACTCGCTGAGCGATAACTATTCGCAGAATACGCAGAACCTGTTCAGAACCCAGGCTACGTATAACAAATTAGTTGGTAAACACGGCTTTACGGTTCTGGGCGGTTTCAGTACGGAAGATTTTAAAACGAGTTACGTGAATACGTTCCGGCAGAATCTCCTCTCGCCCGACCGCCCTTATCTGAACAGTGGCGACCAACTGGGACAAAGCATGAGTGGTGGCGAAAGTCGCTTTTCGATGGTGTCGGTATACGGTCGGTTCAATTACAATTACGACGAAAAATACCTGCTGGAAGTAAATGGTCGCTGGGATGCGTCGTCGCGATTTAGAGAAAACAACTGGTGGCAGTTATTCCCGTCGGTGTCGGCCGGTTGGCGGATTTCGCAGGAAAGCTTCTGGAGTGGTTTGAATAAAGTCGTAAACGAAGCGAAAATCCGGGCATCGTATGGATCGCTGGGTAACCAGAACCTGATTCGAAATGGAGTGTCCGATTACTACCCAACCTATTCGCTGTTTAATTCGGGTTCGGCTTTCAACTATTACTTCAATAACGTAGTAAACCCAGGCTATGCACTGACTACGGCTGCCAATCCTAATATCCGCTGGGAAACCTCGAAGATTCTGGACATTGGCGGTGATTTCAGCTTCCTGCGCAACCGTCTGAACGTAACGGCCGATTTCTTCCAGCGCGACATTGTCGATATGCTCCAGCTCGTGCCGGTTCCGTCGTACGTTGGTTTAACAGCTCCGTTTGTGAACTCCGGATCGATGCGCAATACGGGTTGGGAACTAGGTATCGGCTGGCGCGACAAAATCCGTGATTTCAGCTACCAAGTGCAGTTGAATGCATCGGATGTGAAAAATAAACTGCTGAACAATGGCGGTAAACAGATCATCAACGGCGCTACGATTCAGCAGGAAGGTTACGCGTTGGACTCGTATTACGGTTACATTGCCGATGGCTTGTTCCAGAGTGCCGAAGAAGTGAAAAATGCGCCATTCCAGTACGGTAACTCAGCTGCGGGTGATATTCGGTATCGCGATATTAGTGGGCCAAACGGTGTACCGGACAACAAAATAGACAGCTACGACCGGACCATTCTCGGTAATTATTTCCCCCGCTACGAATATAGCGTGAATCTGTCGGCGCAGTACAAAGGGTTCGACGTAACGGCTTTCTTCCAGGGCGTTGGCAAGAAAGATAACTACCTGTCGGGAACGGCTGCCCAGCCTTTCTATTCGGCCAACTTCCAGGGAACCATGTTTGATTATCAGAAGGATTACTGGTCGCCCGACAATACCGGTGCTGCTTATCCCCGTCTGACGGTCAACAGCATTCCAAACAACTACGTAACATCATCGTTCTGGGTTCGGTCGGCGGCTTATCTGCGTCTGAAGAACGTAGTACTGGGTTACACCATACCAACGGCATTGACAACAAAAGCGAAAATTAAATCGGCGCGGGTGTATCTGAGTGGCCAGAATCTGATAACCTGGACGAAATTCTTCCCTGGCTTCGATCCGGAGCAACGCGATACGGGTGGCGAGTTCTACCCAATCATGAAAACCTATACAGTTGGTCTGAACATCAATTTCTAAAGACATGAAAAAAAGATTTCTCTATATAGCGAGCTTGTGCCTGTCGATGACATTGTTTTCAGGCTGTAAGGATTATCTGGAACAGGCTCCCCTCGATGCTCCGGCTACTGGTCAGTTTTTTAATAACCAGACCGAAATGAACGTAGCGCTGAACGCTATCTACAAATCGGCCTACTGGAATACAGGTAATACACCCTATCAGTCGATGATGGATGGCTGGACCGATATTGCCTTGCTACGTGCTGTCGATTTGGGCGAAGGCAACTTCGACGTATTCAACGCGCATCCTAAAAACATCTGGACGTTTGCCTACACGACGATTCAGCAAGCCAACACGATGTTGCAGGGGATGGAAGTCGGGAAAAATAACGTACCGGCGGCTACGTATAATCGACTTCAGGCTGAAGCGCGCGTGCTACGTGCCTACGCTTATTTCTATCTGGCATTCATGTTTGGCGATGCGCCACTGATCACGAAACCGCTGTTGCCAACGGAGTTTTATTCACAGACGCGGGCTTCCAAGGCCGACATTATCAAGTTTATTTATAGTGAGCTTGATGCTGCCGCTGCTGTGCTGGCCTGGACACCCTCCGATTTTGGTCGGATGAGTAAAGCGGTTGCGCTGGGATTCAAAGCTCGTACAGCCTTATTCAACAAGGAGTATCAGCTGGCTGCCGAAACGACCAAACAGATTATCGATGGCGCGGGGCTAGGACTGAATCCGAACTTTGGCAACCTGTTTACGCGAACCGGGCAGACGGCCAATGCGGGGAAAGAAATCATGTATATGATTCTGCATTCCGAAGCGGACGCCAATTCCATTACGTACTTACCGTTGGGCAGTATTTCGCGGGCAGCGGGTGGCCAGTCGGGGCGATTCCCGCAACAGCGGCTGGTCGATATGTTCGAAGCCAAAGATGGGAAGCGTATCGATGAATCGACCGTGTATAATCCAGCCACGCCAAGCAAAAATCGCGATCTGCGTCTGAAATACACGGTGGCGATTCCGGGCGATACGATTTCGATGAACCTCAGAACGCTGGTGTACGATATTTATAAAAACACGACGTCGTTCCGAAACGCCAGTGGTGCCTGGGCAAACGCTACGAATGCTGATTTTGATAATGCGTTTGGACCGGCTAAAAGTGGTGTTGGTTTGCTTCATGCGAAATATACCTTCACGGCCGAAGATGCGTTTACGGCCCGTGTTGGGTTCATTATGATGCGCTACGCCGAGATTTTGCTGATGTATGCGGAAGCAAAAATTGAACAGAATCAGATCGACGCTTCCGTAATCAACGCACTGAATCTGGTACGTAGCCGGGCCGGGCAGCCAGTTGTGGAAACCGCTATTCGAAACGATCAGGCTAAATTGCGGCAGTTGGTACGTCGGGAGCGAGTGGCTGAGCTGGCTATGGAAGGTTTCCGCTGGTTCGATATCCGCCGTTGGGATATTGCCGATCTGGTGATGCCGCAGCAGGTGATGGGTGTGGCTAAAGATCCGGCCAAAGTACCCGCCATTCCGACTTTCAAAACCAACGCTACGTATGATCTGAATAGTATTCCGGTTTATACTGGCAGTGAAAGCCTTCGGTTGGTACGTGAAAATCGGTTTTGGTATCCAAAGCTTAACTTGCTGCCCGTGCCACAGTCGGAGCGGGATATTAACCCATCGCTGACCCAAAATCCGGGGTGGTAAATAGTTTATGGTTTATAGTCTATTGTTGTCACAGACAGCATCCTGCTGTCGAAGCCACGCCAGTGGCTAACTGGGTAGCTACAACTTAGCCTACGGCTTCGACAGCAGGATGCTGTCTGTGACAACCTAATCACTCGGTTTAACCATAAACGAGTAAATAAATTCAGTACGAATGAATCGACGGAGTTTTATTGAACAATTTTCGGTTGGGAGTGGAGCTGCTTTGGCGGCTCCATTACTGCCATTATCTACGTCTGCTCAAGCCAATCAAGAGCGGTCGTTTTTACGTACTGGACAGGCTGAACGTAAAGCCGATTTAGTGATTGCAGGTGGTGGTCTCGGCGGTTGTGCGGCTGCTCTGGCTGCGCTTCGGAACAAATTGACGGTTATTTTGACGGAAGAAACCGATTGGATTGGCGGACAGTTGACCCAGCAGGGCGTTCCTCCTGATGAACACGACTGGATTGAAACACACGGCGGTACCAAACTCTACCGCGATTTTCGTAAAGCGGTACGTGCCTATTATATCCAGAATTACCCGCTAACCGATTCGGCCAAATCGCGTCAGTTTCTCAATCCGGGCGATGGCGTTGTGTCTAAATTATGCCATGAACCCAGAGTTGCGTTGGCTGTATTGCAGCAAATGCTGGCTCCCTATATCAGCACGGGCCAGCTAACCTTATTGATCGAACACAAGGTGACGGCTGCCGATGTCACGGGCGATAAAGTTCGGGCATTGAAAGCCGTTAGCCAACGTAGCGGCAAGGAAATAATTCTTTCGGCTCCGTATTTTGTTGATGCCACCGAACTCGGCGACTTGCTGCCGTTGACAGGCACCGAATACGTAACAGGAGCGGAGTCGAAGAAGGAAACGCGGGAATTGCACGCACCCGAAAAAGCTGATCCCAACAATTGCCAGGCGTTTACGATGTGTTTCGCGATGGACTACGTAGCCGGAGCCAATCACGTCATCGACAAGCCCAAAGAATATGAGTTCTGGCGAAACTACACGCCCAACGTGACGCCAGCCTGGTCGGGCAAACTGCTCGATCTGGCCTATTCGAATCCTAAAACCTTAGAACCAAAGAAACTGGGTTTTCATCCTGAAGGTTTGAAAACAGGTGATAGCCTCAATCTGTGGAATTATCGCCGAATTATCAGCAAAGCCAATTTTAAGCCGGGTACGTATCTGGGCGATATTTCCAACGTAAACTGGCCACAAAACGATTATACGCTGGGTAATCTGATTGGCGCCAGCGAAACGAATTTCAAAAAGCACGTAGATCGGGCGAAGCAACTCAGTTTGTCGCTATTGTATTGGCTACAAACCGAAGCGCCCCGACCCGATGGTGGGCAGGGATGGTCGGGATTGCGACTACGTAACGACATAATGGGCACCGAAGATGGTCTGGCAAAGTACCCCTACATTCGGGAGTCTCGTCGAATCAAAGCCGTTTTTACCGTTCTCGAAGAACACGTTGGGGCTGACAATCGCGCGTTGATTACGGGCAAGAAAGATAATACGGCCGCTGACTTTCATGACAGTGTTGGCGTAGGTTATTATCATATCGATTTACACCCCAGCACCAGTGGTAACAACTACATTGATTTTGGCTCGCTGCCGTTCCAGATTCCGCTAGGTGCTCTGCTGCCAAAACGGGTTGATAACCTGCTTCCTGCCAACAAAAATATCGGCACAACCCACATCACGAACGGCTGTTATCGGCTTCATCCAGTCGAGTGGAGTATTGGTGAGGCCGTGGGCATGCTGGTGGCGTATTCGCTCGATAAAAAGGTAATTCCCCGCGCCGTTCGGGAGAAAGAGCCGCTTCTCCACGATTTTCAGACGATGATTCGTTCGCAGGGAATTGAGACAAGCTGGCCTAAACCGTAAGTCTGATTCGTTGTCTAATTTTCGACAGGATTGACAGGATGAACAGGATTTATTTTGTCAAGGATATGCGTCCTACTGGTGTCAAATGTCTATGAAGCTCAAACAGCCTCTATGCCTAACACGTAACAAATCCTGTCAATCCTGTCGAAAGAAAAACGTAACTGAATATGTATAAACTCATTGCCTTGCTTTTGCTGGCATTTACGGCAACGGCTCAGTCGCCGATACCAGCGCTTATTCCGGCTCCACAAACACTGGAGCCCCGCTCTGGCGCGTTTGTTATCACCCCGCAAACCCGACTGGCTATTCTGACGCCTTCGCCCGATGTGCGGAAGATGGTGATTGACAACCTTCCCGGTATTCAAGTCTCCGATGCACCTAAAGTGGCAAAAGCCATTACGGTTCGGGTGGCGAATATCGACGGTGTTGGCCCGGAAGGATACGACCTGCTTGTGACGCCGACGGGTATTACATTGACAGCTCCACAACCTGCTGGCGTTTTCTACGGTCTGCAAACGATGCGGCAACTGTTGCCCGTTACGAAGTCGTTTCGCGATCAGTCGATTCCGGCGTTGCATATCCGCGATCAGCCCCGCTTTGGCTGGCGCGGTCTGATGCTGGATGTGAGTCGCCATTTCTTCGATAAAGCCTTCGTGAAGAAATTCATTGACCAGATGGCGCAATACAAATTCAACGTATTTCACTGGCATCTCACCGACGATCAGGGATGGCGTGTACAGATCAACAGCTTACCCAAACTGACCGAAGTGGGAGCCTGGCGCGTACCCCGTACTGGCCGCTGGTGGGACATCGAAAACCCGCAGCCGAGCGAGGTGCCTTCCTACGGTGGTTTTTACACGCAGGACGATATTCGGGAAGTGGTTCGGTACGCACAGGAACGTAACATTACCATAGTGCCGGAAATCGACATGCCGGGCCATATTATGTCGGCCATTGCCGCTTATCCAAATCTGACCTGCGGTAAAAAACAGGTGGTGGTGCCGCCCAACGGGAAGTTTTATAAGCTGGAAGACAATACGTTAAATCCCTGCAACGACAGTACGTATCTGTTTATCGACAAGGTGTTTACCGAAATTGCCCAGCTCTTTCCGGGACCCTATATTCACGTTGGGGGCGACGAAGCCTACAAAGGATTCTGGGATAAATGTGAGGAATGCAAAGCCACAATGGCGGCTAACAACCTGAAAAACGTAGAAGAACTGCAAAGCTATTTCATCAAACGGGTGGAGAAAATCGTTCAGTCGAAAGGCAAAAAGCTGATCGGCTGGGACGAAATTCTGGAAGGTGGTCTGGCCCCTGATGCTACCGTCATGAGCTGGCGGGGCATGAAAGGCGGGATCGAAGCGGCTAAACAAAATCATCCGGTTATTATGACGCCGTACCAGTTCTGTTATCTGGATTTGTATCAGGGCGAGTCTTCGGCAGAACCGGCTTCCTACGGCATTTGCCGACTCAGTACGTCCTATTCGTTCGAACCGGTTCCGGATAGTGTCGATGCGAAGTTGATTCTGGGTGGTCAGGGCAATTTGTGGGCGGAGAACGTACCGAATACGCGCCATGCCGAATATATGGTTTGGCCTCGTGCCTTCGCGCTGTCGGAGGTGTTGTGGTCACCTAAAGGCCAGCGAAACTGGACGAACTTTGTGGATCGAATGGAAGTTCATTTCAAGCGATTCGACGCGCAGGATGTGAATTATTCCCGGTCAGTTTACAACCCCTACGCTACGTTCAAAAAGCATCCGATGGGCATGATCGAGGTAACGCTGAATCATGAACTGCCCGATACGTATCTGTATTATTCGACGGATAACACCATTCCCGACGATCATTTTCCGCTCTATACGCAACCGTTTATGATGCCCAAAGGCGCTGATCGGATCAAAGTTGTGGCGTATCGTAACGGCAAACCAATCGGGCGAATGATTGACGTTACGTTGCCCGATATGGAAAAACGAGTTCAGTAGCCTGGACGTCCACGTCCGGGTTAATTTTAATGCTCGCCCGGACGTGGACGTCCAGGCTACAACTCATGAAACCAATAAATCTCTTACTAATTCTGTCGATCGCGTTGTTTTCGTTTAATTCCCAGCGATCGACGTTATGGGACGATAACGTAGTAGTAGCGCCCGATAGCAGCCGTTTTACGGCGATGGCGTTGGTTCAGGGCCTGGACGAGCCCATGGAAATGGGTATTCTGCCAAACGACAACGTACTGATTGTGGAGCGGAAAGGCGGCATTCGGTTATATGATGCCGGGCTAAAACAGCTAAAAACAATTGCCCACCTCAATGTCTTCAGCGGTATCGAAGATGGATTGTTAGGCGTTGCCGTTGATCCAGACTACGCGAAAAACAACTGGATTTACCTCTACTACGGCGTTGGTGGCGACAAGTGGATTAGTCATCTGGCGCGGTATGAACTAAAAGGTGATCAACTGATTCAGGCATCGAAAAAGGTATTGCTGGAAATACCGACGCAACGTAAATACTGTTGCCACTCGGCGGGTTATCTGACGTTTTCGAACGGGTTGCTCTATCTCTCGACCGGCGATAATACCAATGCCGAAGAAATTGAAGGGCACAATCCAACCGATGAACGGCCCGGTCGCGAACTCTCAGACGATCAAGCATCGACGGCTAACAGCAACGATCTGCGCGGTAAAATCCTGCGTATCAAACCCGAACCCGACGGTACCTATTCAATTCCTGATGGCAACCTATTCCCGAAAGATGGTTCGAAAGGCCGCCCGGAGATTTACGTAATGGGTTGCCGAAATCCGTTCCGTGTATCGGTCGATCCGAAAAATGGCTATGTCTACTGGGGCGACGTAGGCCCCGATACGAACGTACCGGCTGAGGAAGGTACGCTCAGTTATGACGAAATCAATCAGGCTCGCAAACCGGGCTTTTTTGGGTATCCGTATTTTTTAGGGAACAACGAAGCGTTCCCGAAATACGATTTCGCGACGAAGCAGGAAGGGCCAAAGCAGGACCCGCTACGTCCGGTCAACAACTCTCCGCACAACACGGGCGTTCGTGAGTTGCCACCGGCACAGCCCGCAATGATCTGGTACGGTAAACAGGCGTCGAAACGATTTCCGCTGGTTGGTAAAGGTGGGGCCAGTGCTATGGCCGGGCCGGTGTATTACCGTGATCAGTTTCCTGATGCTATGTATCGATTACCCGCTTATTACGATGGTAAACTGCTGATTTACGACTGGATACGTCGCTGGATGATGGCCGTTACGTTCGACAAAGACGGTAATTACGTTAGCATGGAGCCTTTTCTGCCTCATTTGAAACTGGTAGCGCCGATGGATATGCAGTTTAACCGGGATGGTTCGCTGTATATTTTAGCGTATGGAACCAACTGGTTTGCCAATAATACGGATGCCGGATTAATTCGGGTGGAGTATTCGGAAGGGAATCGGAAACCCATTGCTGATATTCAGGTCGAAAAGCGATACGGTGCAGCCCCTATGACGGTGAAATTGTCGGCGGCTGGTTCGAAAGATTATGATGCGGGCGACCAGTTAACCTATTCGTGGCAGATTGGAACGAAAAAGCTAGCCGGTAGCGACGTAACGACTACGTTGAGCAAACCGGGTGTTTATCCTGTTACGTTGATTGTGTCGGATCAGCACGGCGGGCAGGGCGTGTCGACAACCAAGCTCCACGTAGGCAATACACCGCCACAGGTACGTATCAACACGAATGCCAACCGAAGTTTTTACTGGGATCATACGACGCTCGATTACCGAATCAGCATCAAAGACCCGGAGGATAAAACGATCGTTCCAGCCAACGTAACGACTTCGTTTACGTACCTGCCGTATGGCAAAGACATTGCCAGCGTTTTGTCGGGTGGGCATACCGTAACGGCACATGTGCAGGGCGAAAAACTCATAGCCGCTTCTGACTGCAAATCGTGTCATGCGCTCGACAAAACCTCCATTGGGCCGAGCCTCAGAGCAATATCGGATCGGTATAAAGGAAAACCAGATGTAGTGGACCCGCTTGCGCAGAAAGTGATTAAGGGGGGCAGTGGTGTTTGGGGAAAATACGCCATGTCGGCGCATCCCGATTTGTCAGCCCAGGATGCCAAAGAGATGGTTGGTTATATACTGTCGCTTAGTCAGCAGAAACCGAAGCTGGCCATGCAGGGGACATTGACTCTCAACGAACACGTCGGCAAAGGAACAAACGGCGCTTATGTGTTGCTGGCCAGCTACACGGACAAAGGCGCTAACGGCATTGAGCCGCTCACCTCCCGCGGATACGTAGCACTACGTAACCCGCTGATTCAGATGGAAGATAACGACCGGGGCAATGTGGGCGTCGTCATTGCTACAGCGAATACGGGCTTTATTTCCTATATCCGTAAAATTTACGACAACAGTTTCGTCGTGTTCGACAAGCTCGACCTGGCCCACGTGAGTCAGATCAAATTTCGGGTACAGCCGCACGGAGCCGGTGGCCGGATTGAGGTTCGGGTAGATAGCCTGAAAGGTCCCGTTGTTGGATCGGTAGAAGTCCCGTCGGGAACTGTTTCTGATTTGAAAACAGGCTGGACTGACGTAATCGCTTCCGTCAAATCTACCCAGGGTTTACATAACCTATACTTCGTATTCACCAATCCAACTGCCGACAAGAAGGAATTATTCTACATCGACTGGATGTATTTTGAACGGACATCCGGAACGAAATAAACGGAGCAGGATACGGATTGAAAACAATACACTGATTAATCGACAACGTATTATCCGACAGCTTTCGATAGGCTTAGTGCCCACAGAGGCAGCGAATTCGCGCCTTGGTAATTGATGACGTATGCTCTGTGCCTCTGTGGGTGATTTTAATTGACTAAGTTCGTTGCCAAACTTCCGTAGACACCATACCATCAACGGCGCTTGCCTGGCGTTTACGTAGTAGTCCGGCCAGACTGAGCTCTTGCTGCCAATTGGCTAGCTGTTTGATGCCGATTCCGGCGGTGAGTCGAAAAAAGCAGATCATGATCCACAACAGTGCTTTTTGCCACCAGACCGGTGTGCGCACAAAATCGGTGACCAGCCATAAACCATCTGACTTTAATACTGACAACACTGTCGGAATAAGCTGCTGACGTAGCGTTGCTTCATTGAATAGATCCAGCAGAAATGGCGTCAGTACTACGTCGAACGAGGGGGGACTTTCCAGCGTCATTACGTCGCCTACCCGGAATTCGATCGAGGCAAAAATGGGAGTATTGAGCATCCGCTCGGTGGCGAGAGAAACCATCCGGGCCGATGAATCCAGAAAAAGAATGTGTTTTGGCCTGGCCAGCTGGGATAATTTTTCCAGCGTCTGGCCGGTTCCTCCGCCAACCACCAGCACCGAAGCACCGTCGGGAATGTCGCTTAGAAATGCAGTTTGAGCATCCTGTAATTTGCGGCCGAAGACAAGGCTGGACAGTAAATCGTAAATTGGAGCTACCCAGTCGAATTGGGCGACGGATTTGGGTCTGTAGTTCATGATGCCTGTTTCGCCATTCGGTAATAAATATAAATAGACAGCTGGGCCAGGTCGTTATAATAAGGCTTTCGTAAAGCTACTACCGAACACTAAACTAATTTGCCGTACCGTTGGTAGAACTATACAATTACAGCCAAAACTATCCACGATACGCAAACTTATGGCTACGCTGATCGCTGAAATTGCTTCTTATTCTGTGTTGTTTGCACACGGTAATACGCCCAATCAATTACCTTATCGGAACCGGTTCATTCATTTGCACCTGGCGCCAAATGCGGATAATCTACAACTGTATATTCTGAGCTTTGTACCAGAAGCCAGGAATGCATCGACCGGGAAACTGGAAAAACTACCCGACAGTACGTATCGGGGGGGCACAACAATTCCTATCGACGAGTTTGCTGCGTATTACGAACTGCTACGTACCGAAAAGCCGGTATCAATACGACTGGATTTCGTTGGCGATCTGTCGGATATAACCCCGGACGACCCTATGCCATTAAGCGGTTTCACGTTCTTTACGGATTAGGAGTAATGATTTGATGCCTCCTGCGAAGCGAACGCTCAGTTTGGATACAACAATCCCCGATTGGGAAACATTGTCCTGATTGCCGTTGATGACATTTGCATGGTAGAAAGACATACTAAAAACATGCAAAACGTAACAGTCAAAAACAGAAATTGGGATATTGCCGCCCACATGTATTTCCCCGAGCCGTTCGACCAATCAAAAAAATACAGTGCCATCGTCTGCGTGCATCCTGGAAGTAGCGTGAAAGAACAAACGGCCGGTTTATATGCTGAAAAATTAGCGCAAACGGGTTTTATTACACTAGCGTTTGATGCGTCCTTTCAGGGCGAAAGTGGGGGCGTACCCCGTTATCTGGAAGATCCGGCTACCCGTGTGGAAGACATTCGTTGTGCCGTTGATTATCTGACAACAGTAACGTTTGTTGACGAAAATCGCATTGGTGTCTTAGGTATTTGTGCTGGTGGTGGCTATGCTGCCAATGCTGCTTTAACGGAGCGCCGTATAAAAGTAGTAGGAACCGTTGTGGCCACGAATGCAGGTCGCGCGTTTGGCGAATTAAATCCACTACAAACCCTCGAAGCGGTTAGTAAACAACGTACCGCAGAGGCCAGAGGAGCCGACGCTATGATTACCAGCTGGACACCGGATTCCGCCGAAGAGGCCGAGCGGGCTGGCCTGGCCGAATTTGATATGCTGGAAGCTATCGATTATTATAGAACACCAAGGGGCAGTTACCCAACATCCTGTAATAAGCTTCGCTTTACCAGTATGTCTGCCTTGATAACGTTTGACGCTTTTCATTATGCCGAGCGTTTGCTGACCCAGCCCTTGATGGTTATTGTTGGTGATAAAGTAGGCGCTTTTGGCTCGTACAGAGATGGTTTTGACCTCTACAATAAAGCGGCTTCCAGTAACAAACGTATTCATGTTGTTCACGGGGCCAGTCACTATGATTTATACGATCAGCCAGAAGCAACGGGACAGGCGCTTGAGAAATTGATTCCGTTTTACAAGGAGAATTTATAATCGGATTGGGAAGCACGGATATGCAACAGATTAACTCCATATCACAGTTTCATCAACTACTTTCCTTGCCTGAGTCTCTCCATCCTTTGGTAAGTGTTGTACGGGTAGAAGACATTAAACTCAATCCCACCACCGATTGGGAGCATTTCTTTTTGAACTTTTACACCGTATCGTTAAAACGGAATGTACAGGCAAAGGCCAGATACGGACAACAATATTACGACTTTGATACAGGCGTAATGAGTTTTACTGCGCCCCGGCAATTGCAATCGCATGTTATGGTAGATCAGGATTCGCAACAGGAAGTTGGAAGGGGATACGTATTATTAGTTCATCCTGATTTTCTGTTGAAATCGTCAGTTTTGGAGAAAATAAATCAATACGGCTTCTTCGCCTATGCCCTTCATGAAGCCTTACATCTGTCGGCAAGAGAAGAAGCTGATATGCTGGAGATTTTCAGGAAAATTGATCAGGAATGCCAGCATATTGATCAGCACACACAGGATATTATTCTATCACAGATTGATCTGTTGCTCAGCTATAGTAACCGCTTTTACGGGCGACAATTTGTTACCCGGAAGGCGGCTAATAAGGATTTACTGGCCAACCTGGAGCGAGTGCTTGAGGCCTATTTTGAGAAAGGCTTGGGACTGGAAAGTGGACATGTTTCGGTTGATTATGTAGCATCCCAGCTACATGTATCTCCCAGCTACCTCAGTGATGTATTACGGTCCCTAACCGGACAAAATGCCCGGCAGCATATTCAGGAAAAGATACTGGAGAAAGCCAGGTTCTACCTAGCAGCCACTAACCTGTCTGTTGCCGAAATAGCGTATCAGCTAGGGTTTGAGCACCCTCAATCGTTTAATAAATTCTTCAGGAAAAAGAATAATACGTCACCGTTGGCATTTCGGCGTATGTATAATTGACTAAAGGCGAACGCTATTAAAGTGCCTGGAAAAAGAACACCCCGAAAGCGTTAACCTTTCGGGGTGTTCTGGGTAAATAGTGAAAAAACGATTGGTCTAAACCGTAGCTGCCGGGCTGATGCTCACCTGTTCCTGGCTGGTTGCGTTTACCGTTACGGATTGGCCAAAGAGCAGCAACGTAACAGGATGGCTGGAGAAATTTTCGATCACTACGTCCAACTGTGTGGTGGTGATCTGTAGCAAAGCGCCCTGAAAACGAATCTTGAAGGCCAGTGCCTGCCAATGTGTAGGACAGTACGGATTCAATACCAGCTGTGAATGGTTTTCTTCTCCTTTTTCGATACGTAGCCCGCCAAAGCCTTTGACTACGGCCAGCCAGGTTCCGGCCATACTGGTGATGTGGCAGCCGTCTTCCGTATCGTTGTTGTAGTCATCCAGATCGAGCCGGGCCGTACGCAGATACATTTCGTAGGCCTTGTCGCGCAGTCCCAGTTTGGACGCCTGGATGCTGTGCACGCAGGGCGAGAGCGACGACTCGTGTACCGTCATTGGTTCGTAGAAATCGAAATTGCGACGTACCGTTTCGGTGTCGAATTCATCCTCGAAAAAGTAGAGTCCCTGCAAGACATCGGCCTGTTTGATGAAGCAGGAACGTAGTATCCGATCCCACGACCAGTTCTGGTTAATGGGCCGCTGACCCTTCGGAATGTCAGATACGGGCATGATCTCTTTGTCGAGAAAACCATCCTGTTGTAAAAACACCTGCCGTTCCGGGTCGTAGGGGAAGTACATGTTTTCCACAATATGGGTTGCTTTCTCGATCTCTTTCTCTTCGCGGAAGTGAATTCGGTCAATCAGATCAGCGTATTGGTCGGGATTCAGGGATTTTACTTTCGCTACCGCTTCAATCGTATAGCGTAACGTCCAGGCCGCAATGTAGTTGGTATACCAGTTGTTGTTGACGTTGTTTTCGTATTCGTTAGGACCCGTTACGCCCAGCATTACATATTTCGACTTCTCTTTCGACCAATTGACGCGCTGGCTCCAGAAGCGACTGATGGCAATGAGTACTTCCAGCCCGTAGTCGACCAGATAGTGTTCATCGCCCGTATAACGGATATAGTCGTAGATGGCGTAGGCGATAGCTCCGTTGCGGTGAATCTCTTCGAAGGTGATCTCCCATTCGTTATGGCATTCTTCGCCGTTCATGGTCACCATCGGATACAAGGCCGCCCCGGCTCGAAAGCCCAGTTTTCGTCCATTTTCGATGGCTTTGCCCAGCTGTTTGTATCGATAAATCAGGAGGTTGCGGGCTACTTTCTGATCGGCAGTGGCGAGGTAGAAGGGTAAACAGTAGGCTTCGGTATCCCAGTAGGTAGAACCGCCGTATTTCTCACCCGTGAAGCCTTTGGGACCAATATTTAATCGCTCGTCTTCGCCGGTATAGGTTTGATTAAGTTGAAAGATATTGAATCGGATACCCTGCTGAGCCGCCACATCGCCGTCAATAACGATATCGTTCATTTTCCATTTATCGGCCCAGGCCTGCCGTTGTTCGAAGAGCATCTTGTCGAACCCTTTCCGGCTAACCCGCTGCATGCTCTGACGGGCCTCTTTGAAGATGGTATCCGGGTCGTAATTCAAGGATGAAAGATTGACGGCATATTTATAAATCACCGTTTCCTGATCCTGCCGACAGTCGAGCGTCATCCGATTTGCTACGTACTTCTCGTACTTAATCGGCTGGGATTGATAGTCGATTTTTACACCGTCCTGTTCAATTTCAACGCACATCCCCGTTGCTACGTGGAAGCCGGTTTTACGGGTGCGCAGTTCGATATAGGCTTCTCCGTAGCCGGTTTCTTTACGAACTTCGTCCCAGAACGTTTCGTCGTAGTTCGCATCCCGGTTTCGGATAGACCCGTCGATATAGGGCGTAATGGTGATTTTGGCGTCGAAATTCAGGGGTTTGAAGGCGTACCGGATGGCTCCGGCTTCGTCGTCAACAATCGAACAAAACCGTTTGGCATTTACCTGCAGCTCTTTCCCACTTTTCAACGTAGCAATAAACGACCGTTCGAGGTAGCCTTCCTGCATGTTGAGCTCCCGCCGAAACTCGCGGACGTCGCACTGATTAAGATCCAGTGATTCGTACTCTACATCAATATCGATCCCAATCCAGTTAGCCGCATTCAGTACTTTGGCAAAATAATCCGGATAGCCGTTTTTCCACCAGCCAACGCGGGTTTTGTCGGGATAATAAACGCCGGCTACGTAGTTGCCCTGCAGCGTTTTGCCGGTGAATTTTTCCTCGAAGTTGCCCCGTTGCCCAAATCGCCCGTTGCCGAGCGACATCACACTTTCAGAAATTTCATTGAAGTCACGGTGAAAGCCCTCCTCAACAATACTCCAGGGGGCCTGGGTAATATAATTTTTCATTCAATAGTAGGTTAGTTCAAACGGTATTAGGTTCGTGCAGAGGCACAGAGGTAAGCAATATTGCTTAAAAATGCTGGATAAGCGGCACAAAATTAGTTAATTCCTGAGGTTGCTACGGAATAGTTCCCAGCTGGGCCTGTGCAAAGAGTTCAACATCGCGTTTGGAATCAAGATCAATGGCTCCGGCCTCAAAGGGGACTTCAATACAATCCTGCCGGTGTTTGACAATGATCCATTTAGCGCCTTTGTCGCCTTCCAGCTGAAGCATCTGTTCGATGTAGTTCCGGTCGAAAAGTACCGGTACTCCCAATTGATCGTCGTATCGACAGGCAATAATACCCTTGTCGTTATTCACATACGTATCGAGCATATGGAGTAGTAAGCCGACTGAAACCAGGGGTTGGTCGGTCAGGAGCACCATGACGGCGTCGATGTCTTTGTGGGTAATGTACAGGGCAGCCAAGCCCGTTTTAAGTGACGAGGCCATGCCCGTTTGCCAGGCTGCGTTGTCGACCAGCGTGAGGGGGAGTCCGGCCAATTCAGGGACGATCCGTTCCCGGTTGGCGCCCAGAACAACCACCACCGGACCCGCCTGCGTAGCCAGCGCTGTTTCCGAAATCCGGCGCATCAGCGACTGGCCTTTGTAGTGTAGTAATTGCTTGGGTTCGCCACCCATACGCGTTGATGCGCCAGCAGCCAGGATAATCGTTCCTATTTTCAAGATAAATACTGTTTTTAATAAAGATAATGAAAAAACTGAAAGTGGGTAGACCAAAAAGATCGGCAATACCTGTTCGACGTTAACGCGCTCGATGCTGAAATACTTCGTCGGGGTAGCCAACTTCAACCAGCGATAAGCCATCGGCCGGGGCCGCCCGGCCCGCTCTCCGTCGGTCGAGGGCTAGAATAACCTGCTCGAAGTCGGGAACGCCAAGCCGGTTCTGACCAACATCGAGCAACGTACCAACAATGGCTCTGACCATACCATGCAAAAACCGATTCGCTTTTATATGAAACTGCAGGTCGCCATTGGTATCGACAGTCCAGTACGCAAAATCGATTCGGCAGTTAAACGTTTTGACATCCGTCTTTACTTTACTGAAACTCTCAAAATCGGTATGTTTCAGCAGAAGGCTGGCTGCTTCGTTCATTCGATCTACAGACAGCGGCAACGTAAACAGATAAGCTAGTCCATCCCGGAACGGATCTTTCCTACGGATAATCGAGTACTGGTAATACCGGGACGTAGCGGTGTAGCGCGCATGATCGTCTGACCGAACGGGAAAGCAATCATACACGGCAATGTCGTTCGGAATCAGGCTGTTTAGCGAACGTAGCAGATTTTTAGGAATAGCTAGATCGGTTTCGAAGTGTGCAAATTGCTGGCCCGCGTGAACGCCCGTATCGGTTCGGCCACTGCCAACGATAGCAATCGGTTGTCGAAATACCGTTGTCAATGCTGTTTCGAGCACTTCCTGGACGCTCAGACCGTTAGGCTGACGTTGCCAGCCGTGATACTTACTACCTCGATAAGCTAGTTCAAGAAAATAACGCATAGTAGCCACAAAGGTAAACTGTCGTTTGTGACTTTACGTACTTGCGGAATTTTGAGAGGACGAAAGAAGATATGAAAAGAGGGCTTTGCAACGAAGATTAACTAAAGATCTTCAAAGCCGAGCCCTCTCAAAAGAGGAAAGTACGAAAATTAGCCGTTGGCTGTTGTAAATCGCTGTTTTTAAACAGATTACCTTAAGGTTCGTTGGTTATGACAGACGATCTACGAAATAAACACGAAGGTACTATGGAAGGCTTTTAAGTCTGTTGAAATCAGGAAGATAGTGAGTGAATGGCCCTGTAAATGCTCGTTTATAACCGTTCGACCTCAAACCGTAACTCATCGACCAGCTGTTTAAGTCGTTCCGTGCTCGGGGCCGGTTGAGGCATCTGCTGACTGACAAACGCACAAACGTCCCAGACTTCCACTACGTCTTTTAGGGCGATTTCCTGATTGGGAATGCCCGCTTTATCGGCGGTGAGCAGTAAGGTTCCTTTTATTTTGACCTGGTTATAGACCCTGCGGCACTGAATTGTTACGCCCTCTGTCCGCTGGCGCTGAATCAGTAATACGTATAATTTGCCGTCGGCAATATCGAACCAGTTTCGAACAAACTGACCTACCAGCAGCGCACCGGGAAACACAAAATCGGCATCCGCTTCAAACGCCCGATAATGGCCCTGCGGAAGCGTTGGCAGGTGCATGGCGGGCAGGCGATGTAAATACTCACTCTGCTGAAAGCGCTTCCCATAGTCCGCAAACTGATGTTGCATGACAACCGGAATCGTTGGAGCAATGGATTGAGACGACGATGGTTGCCGGGCTACTGTATTCGATCCTTCGTACACGTTGTTGAACGTCAATACGTCGGGTTGACGAGAGACTGATCCCGAGCCTGAATGAGCAAATAACTGATCAACCGCCGACGGATCAGCGCCCGATTGATTCGCCGAAAAGGGTATCGATGGCGATCGTTCCGGGGTCTGGGCTTCCTGGTGCGGCCGTACCGGCGACGTAATGACGGGTGGCGTTGGGGCAGGCCGTTCAGCTGAGCGACGGGGCTCTTCCTGAGGCCGGTAATAGTGGTTTAGTACCGACGATAATGGCTTTGGCTCGGGAGTTGCTGCCGGTTGGCTCGGCTGGGCGAAAATGTCTGGAAAATCGGGATGCTGGAATGGATCATCATCGGTCGAATCCAGTTTGCCGTCTGACCGAATGCCGGTCGAATCACTACGTCCGGCGGGTTTGCTCGATTGGCCTAACGGTATGCTTAAACTTGGCGTTTCACGGATTTTACGTAGGTCCTGACGGGTAAGTAGTTCAACCGTTGTATTAAAAGCCTTGGCGATGGCCTGAATATTTTGCTGGTTCGGGTTGGCGCGTCCTTCTTCGTAGGCCCCTAACAACGAACGTTTTATATTGATTTTTCGGGAGAATTGCTCCTGCGTTAGCCCATTGAGTTTGCGCAGATAGCGGATGTTATCACTGACAAGCGTCATCCGTTGGGTTGGCTAAAGTTTCAGCTAATATAAACGTTTCACGTTTTAAAAGCCAACGTTGCCCTATACTACTAACTATTTGTACTTTTAGGGTATTCTTTTGGTTAATCGGCTTCAATTCCTGTCCGCACTATGCATACTATATTCTCAGCCAACGATCTGCACGATACAATACGTAGCGTTTTTACGGCTCAGCGCCAGCATGCCGCTCAAATGGCACTTACCACGGCCGCGCAACGTATCGAACGAATCAGGCGGATCGGGAAGTGGGTCGATAAACACGAGGAGGCTATTCAGCAGGCTATGTACGAGGATTTTCGCAAGCCAGCCGCCGAAGTATCGCTGGCTGAGCTGATGGCGTTACGTTCGGAAATCAACTATACCATTCAACACCTGGGCAACTGGATGAAGTCGCACCGTTTGCCAACACCAACGGTTCTGATTGGGACAAAAAGCTATATCCGGTATGAACCCAAAGGGGTAGTGCTGATTATAGCTCCCTGGAATTATCCGTTTGTGCTGGCGATTCGTCCGCTGGTTTCGGCTATTGCAGCTGGTAACGTAGCCATAATTAAACCTTCCGAGCTGACGCCCAATACCGCCAAATTGATCAGCCGTATGATTGAGGAATTGTTTCCGGTGGAAGAAGTCGATGTGTTTGAAGGTGATGCCGAAGTGTCGACAGCATTACTAGAGATGCCATTCAACCATATTTTCTTTACGGGAAGTCCGGCAGTTGGTCGAGTCGTGATGACAGCCGCTGCCAAACAGCTGGCATCGGTTACACTGGAGTTGGGCGGCAAGTCGCCCGCCATCGTCGATGAAACGGCGAACATCAAACAATCGGCTGAACGGCTGGCCTGGGGTAAATGTGTTAACAACGGGCAAACCTGCATTGCACCCGATTATGTACTGGTTCATCAATCCGTTAAAGACAATTTTCTGCAAGCGTTTAGAGCGGCTGTTTCGGCTATGTATAGGGGTGACAATAAGCCTGTTGTGGATTCAGACAGCTACGCCCGGATTGTAAACAGCCGGCATTTTGAACGGCTTCGGAATCTGGTTGACGAGGCTGTTGCGAAAGGGGCCGTCGTTAGCATGGGTGGGACGATGGACGCATCCCAGAACTTTATTGAGCCAACTATTCTGGAGCGCGTTACGTCCGATATGCTGATCATGCACGAAGAAATTTTTGGCCCAATCCTTCCGGTGTTAACGTATACGGATCTCGACGAGGCCCTGGCCGTTGTGAACGAGCGCGACAAGCCACTGGCGCTGTATATCCACAGCCGAAACCGTCAGACCATCGATTACATTATCAACCGGACATCGGCCGGTGATACGGTGATCAACGAAACGCTGATTCATTTTAGTAATTCCGAATTACCGTTTGGGGGCGTAAACAACAGCGGTTTTGGTAAGTCGAATGGATTTTTCAGCTTTCAGGAGTTTTCGAATCATCGGGGCATCATGCAGCGTGATTTCGGGACAATGAAATTTATTTATCCGCCGTATACAGATACCGTTAGGAAATTAATTCGGTTTATTGGTAAGTACCTTTAAACACTCATACGAGGTTATTTATACGAGCAGGTCTATCATTACCGATAGGCCTGCTCGTGTTTATGCCATACTACGGGTTTTACTCATGTTCTGTTCGTGGCCTGCTCCGTTTTGCCTCTGAAGTGATGATAGGTAACTTTTATTCAGATTCTAAAAAATTGAAGCCTTATTGGTTGGTTACCTGGTAGATAGGTGATGGCAGTCGCGTTGTAATTCCAGAGGAAATTAAAATTTGATTAAATGACGTGCCTGTTTTTATAGGTAGAAGTAAGTCGAGATGATGAGTATTTCTGTCAAAGCGGGTTGTAATAGGATAATTATAGTAATTCATTTTATTTTTTATAGTGAAAAATTATTCCTTTATAAAATTTAAGATAGATTTAAATACTATTTAATAAAATTATAGACTTTATTTAATTGATTATGCAGTATTTTATTCTGATTTATATTCTTCTAAATTTATAATCAATTACTTCTTTCTTAACTTAAACAGATTAGTTCATGAGGCAATTATTACTCTCAGGATTGGGAGGAGTACTTCTTTTGGTCTCGACCGTCGTTTATGCCCAGAATCGAACGGTTTCCGGAAAAGTAACCTCCTCCGAAGACGGTAGCCCCTTGCCGGGCGTAAACGTAGTGCTCAAGGGCACATCGAGCGGTATCGTAACCGATGCCAGCGGGGTCTACAGAATCATTGTGCCTTCGCCTAACACTACGTTGGTTTTTTCATTCATCGGTCATAAAACCGTCGAAGAATCCGTAAATGGCCGCTCCACTATTGACATTGTGCTGGTGAGCGACACGAAGCAACTGACTGAAATCGTCGTTACGGCTCAGGGGATTCTGAAAACCAGAAATGAGCTTTCCTATGCCGCCCAAACCGTTGGGGGTGATGCTATCAGCGCCACGCGTGATGCCAACTTCGTGAACGCGCTTTCGGGTAAAGTGGCTGGTGTACAGATCCAGAAAAATAACAGTCTGGGGGGCTCTACGGGTATCGTGATTCGGGGGTGGAAATCGCTCAACGGCTCCAATCAGGCGCTCTTTGTGGTCGATGGGGTGCCGATTGATAACTCAACCAATAATGCATCGCGTACCAGCCGGGGAACGGCCGGGTATGATTATGGTAACGCAGCCGCCGATGTCAACCCTGATGATATCGAGAATACAACTATTCTGAAAGGACCGGCCGCTACGGCCTTATACGGTTCGCGGGCATCGAACGGCGTGGTGTTTATCACGACCAAAAAAGGGCGTAAAAAAGGACTGGGCGTTACGCTCAACACGGGCGTTACGTTCAGCAATGCCGATAAAAGTACCTTCCCGAAGTATCAGAAACAGTATGGCGGTGGTTACGGGAAATACTACGGTCCAACCGGAGATGGCTATTTCGATCAGGCCGACGTAGATGGCGACGGTAAGCTCGACAACATTGTGCCAACGTACGAAGATGCGTCGGTAGGTGCTCCGTTCGATCCGAGTCTGCTGGTGTATCAATGGAATGCCTTTGGTGATCCTACCTCGCCAACGTACCGGAAAGCAACGCCCTGGGTAGGGGCGGCCAACGATCCGTTTTCGTTCTTTGAGCAGGGCGTAACCACTAACAACAGCATCACGATTGATGGCGGTAATGAAAAAGGATTCTTCAAGCTGGGCTATACACTGAACAAAGACAAAGGCATTCAGCCAAACAGCCACCTGAAAAAGGATTATCTGAATTTCAGTGCATCCTACGAAATCGTGAAGAAACTGACGGCTACGGCTTCGATTAACTTTACTAATGTTGATGGCCGTGGGCGTTATGCGCAGGGATACGGCGGAAACAACAACATTTCCAGTTTCCGCGAGTGGTGGGAAGTAAACGTCGATGTGAAAGAGCAGGAAGCCGCTTACAAACGTACTGGCCAGAACATTACCTGGAACTGGGCCAGCGGATTGCCGAACAAAACCGGCATCATCTACTGGGATAATCCCTACTTTGCGGCCTACGAAAACGCTCCGAACGACAGCCGTCTGCGTTATCTGGGCTTTACCAAATTGGACTACAAAATCACCGACTGGCTGAATATCATGGGCCGGGTGTCGCTGGATACGTATACGCAGATTCAGGAGGAACGGACAGCTGTTGGTAGTATCGTCTACCCGCAGGGACGCTACGTTCGTCGGGATTTGTCGTTCAAGGAGTATAACTACGATTTGTTACTGACGGGGAATAAGAACATTACCCCAAACGTGTCGGTAAAGGGTGCGTTGGGCGTCAATATTCGGCAAACGCAGCAGAGTGGTATGAGCGCACAAACCAACGGCGGACTCGTTGTTCCCAAAATTTATGCGCTGTCGAACTCGGTCAACCCGATCGAAGCCCCGAACGAGCAGGGCTACTACCTGAACAAGCAGGTGAATGGTTACTTCGCGGATGCTGAAGTGGGCTATAAGGACTTCATTTTCCTGAATGGATCGTATCGGAGAGACGTAGCATCTACGCTACCTGCTGGCAACAATGCTTATAACTACGGTCAGATTTCGACCAGCTTTGTCTTCTCCAAATTTATTCAGGAGAACCCGGTTTTCACGTTCGGAAAATTACGTCTGAACTATGCGGAGGTAGGGGCCGATGCGCCGTTTAATGCGCTGGCCGATCTGTATGATAAACCGACGGCTTTCGGTTCCATCCCACTGTTCTCGGTACCCGGTACAAAAAACAATAACAAACTGCGCCCCGAACGTACCAAAAGCTATGAAGCAGGTATCGAGACATCGTTCCTCGATGGACGTATCGGTTTGGACGTAACGTACTTCAACTCGCAGTCTGTCGATCAGATCATTCCCGTAACGGTCTCAACGGCAACCGGTTATAACTCGAAATACGTAAACGCCGGTATTCTGGAAAACAAAGGCTTAGAAGTGTCGCTGACCGGAACGCCCGTGAAAGTGGGGGGCTTCAAATGGGATGTTAACCTGAACTGGACCCGTATTCGAAATAAAGTGGCGAAGCTGTACGACAACGTAACGAACTTCGCGCTACCGAACGGCGATTTCCAGGCCAGCGGTTCTACCAATGCTCCCCTTGGCAAGAGCTACGGTACGCTCTACGGAACGGACTACATCTACACGAATGGTCAGCCAACTGTCGATGCAACGACCGGGCGGTATCTGCGAACGACTACAACCACCAACGAAATCGGCAACATAAACCCAAAATGGACGGGTGGTTTGCAGAACACTTTTACGTATAAGAACGTATCATTCGGCTTCCTGCTCGATGCCAAAAAAGGTGGTGATATCCTGTCTATCGATATGTACTACGGTCTGGCTACGGGTCTGTACGAAGAGAGCGCCGGTGTCAATGAGTTAGGCAAGCTGGTGCGGAGCCCGGTATCCGAAGGGGGCGGTATTCTGCTGTCCGGCGTCAATCCGGATGGCAATGTCAATAAAACTCGCCTGAATATGCTAGATTATCCGCAAGCGGGTACGCTGACCATTGGACCCACCCACCGCTACGTATATGACGCGAGTTATGTGAAACTGCGTGAGGTGTTGCTGACCTACTCGTTGCCGGCTTCGCTGATGTCGAAACTGGACCCACTGCGCAGCCTGTCTGTGTCGGTTGTGGGGCGTAACCTATGGATCATCCACAAGAATATTCCTTATGCCGATCCTGAAGATAACCTAGGCGCTGGTAACATTCAGGGCGTACAGGTGGGTAGTCTGCCGAACGTACGGACACTCGGTTTTAACATCAAAGCGACATTCTAATTCCTGATTATCATGAAGAAACTAATAAAGGCGTTATATGCGGCAGCACTGCTTCTGGTAGTGACTACGTCATGTAATGACGACATAACCTCCATCAATACGAACCCCAAAGCTTATCAGACGGGGAGCGTGCCGGGCGAAACCTTTTTTAGCAACGCCACCCGAAATCTGACCGATGCGGTGACCTACGGTTTTACCTTCAAACTGATGGCTCAGCAATTTGCCGAAACAACCTATTTCAGTACGACTGCCTATAACCTGGTCGACGTAGGGAGCGGATTCTGGGTATCGATGTACCGCGACGTACTGCTCGATTATAAAGAAGCCAAAACGCTGATCAAGGCAAAACCAAGTCTGTATCCCGACGTTGACCAGAACAAACTGGCCATTATCGAGATCATGGAAGTCTATACGTATTCCCTGCTGGTCAATACGTTCGGTAATGTTCCGTATGCGGGGGCCAGCGGCAGTGGTCTGAAATCCGAAGCCCTGAATCCCGACAATCTGGTGCCTCAATACGACGATGCAGCGGCCATTTATGACGATCTGTTTACACGACTTGATAAAGCTATTTCGCAGTTAAAAACGGGTGCTGACAGCTTCGGGTCTGCCGATCTGATCTACAAAGGCAACGTAGCCAGCTGGCTTAAATTCGCCAATTCGCTCAAACTACGAATGGCCATGACCCTGGCCGATGTGAATTCAACGAAAGCAAAGTCGATCGCCGAATCGGCCGTAACGGCTGGTGTTTTTAAAGCCAACAGCGATAACGCAGCGCTGGTTTATTTGTCGACAACGCCAAACACCAATCCAATCTGGGTTGGGCTGATTCAGAGTTCGCGCGAAGACTACGTAGCGTCGAATACGATGATGGATATGCTAAAGGCATCCAACGATCCTCGTATTACACTGTATTATACCAAAGACAATGCGGGCGGCTATAGTGGCGGTATCTACGGACGTAGTAATGCTTACATCACGTACTCGAAAGCGGGGGCGGCTATGACGGCTACGACTACACCCGGCGTTTTGTTGTCGTACGATGAAATTGCGTTCTATCTGGCCGAAGCCGCAGCACGCGGTTATTCAGTAGGGGGGACGGCTGAAAGTTTCTATAATGCGGGGATTACAGCGTCGATTCTGTATTGGGGCGGCACAGCGGCAGCGGCCACTACGTATCTGACCGAACCAACAGTCGCTTTTGCCACGGCTACCGGATCAACGCCACTTCAGAAAATCGCTCGCCAGAAGTACCTGGCCTTGTTCAATCGGGGGCTGGAAGCCTGGACCGAGTACCGCCGGTTCGACTATCCGACATTCAATAAACCACCCATTCCGCAGGGCGATTTTCCATTGCGTTACACCTATCCAAACTCGGAGCAAAATGCAAATATTAACAACTATGCAGCAGCCGCAGCGGCCATTGGCAGTGATAAGCTAACGACCAAAGTATTCTGGGATACCAAATAAATTGTTGCAGCATAACGAACTGAAAGGTTGCCCGATGGCAGCCTTTCTTTTTGAGTAATAATTCCGCTACGTATGCGACGGGTATATGCTATATTTACTGACCGACCAACGTAGCGTAAACCATGTTGGCGCGTCGATCGGCCAAATTGGCCCGGATTTGTTCTTTGATCACCGGAAAAAATAACCGAAAAAGAGCGGTTTTTCGTTATACTGTTTTGATAATCAGCAAGTCGTCGATCGGCGCTACTTTTCGTATGATTACCGATCGACGACTTTTACGAGAATATATTGTTCAAATAAGTACGTCCAGGGCTTCGCAAAGCCCTATTTTTATCTGTAACTTCACGGCTTCTAATCGTACCGTAGTGGAATTGAAATGCTTGACTGGCGACTTGTCTAAGTTCGTCTAACGTTCTTCTAATCGTACCGTAGTGGAATTGAAATACGAACCCGGCGGGGGATGGGATACCGATAGTACCCTTCTAATCGTACCGTAGTGGAATTGAAATTTTAATACCTGTCCGATTTCCATTACTGTGCCTGTCTTCTAATCGTACCGTAGTGGAATTGAAATGGGGGATTCCCGCGACGGGGCTAAAACTCACCTTTCTTCTAATCGTACCGTAGTGGAATTGAAATGTCATGAGTTCGATCAGCGGTGGCACCCGGTTTGCTCTTCTAATCGTACCGTAGTGGAATTGAAATAAGACAAGGCCAAGCCTCGCAAACGAACGCTTAAATCTTCTAATCGTACCGTAGTGGAATTGAAATACAAGAAAGCAATCTTGGCTAAAGCCTACCAACATCCTTCTAATCGTACCGTAGTGGAATTGAAATCTTCTTAATAACGAAAACGCGGGACGCGACTACAATCTTCTAATCGTACCGTAGTGGAATTGAAATAAAGGAAGATGCAATTTCGACCTATGAAGACCAACTCTTCTAATCGTACCGTAGTGGAATTGAAATGAGCCGGAATAGGTTTGCTGAACGCCCCCCGTACCTCTTCTAATCGTACCGTAGTGGAATTGAAATTAGGTAATGTGGATTTTATGCGTAGCTCCAGTAAACTTCTAATCGTACCGTAGTGGAATTGAAATGGGGGCTGGCGGGGGAATGAAGAAACTACTACTGGTCTTCTAATCGTACCGTAGTGGAATTGAAATATTACACCAGGTTGTAAAGTCGGTGCCAATCTCCAGCTTCTAATCGTACCGTAGTGGAATTGAAATATTTGGTAAAATACATCGTCGGCAGCTCCATAAAACTTCTAATCGTACCGTAGTGGAATTGAAATGTTAACGGTGCCAGTAGTAGCTGCGCAAAGGCGGCACTTCTAATCGTACCGTAGTGGAATTGAAATGTAATTCGCCCGTCAATTGTTCAATCGCGCCAACTATCTTCTAATCGTACCGTAGTGGAATTGAAATATACTCGGCGACATCGCCTATTATAAAACGGGCACGCTTCTAATCGTACCGTAGTGGAATTGAAATTTACCAGAAAAAATGGTAACGCTGATTTACAGTTACTTCTAATCGTACCGTAGTGGAATTGAAATGCGTATTCTACGATCCGGCTGTCGTCTCTAGTGGTGCTTCTAATCGTACCGTAGTGGAATTGAAATCTGCTAGTGGGATGAGACGATGAAGACAACAATCGACTTCTAATCGTACCGTAGTGGAATTGAAATCGCTTGGTGGGGGCGGCAGGTGTGTTAATCCAGTCCTTCTAATCGTACCGTAGTGGAATTGAAATTTCACAAAAGAGCAGATTGAAGCAGCAGACAAGGCCTTCTAATCGTACCGTAGTGGAATTGAAATAAGTCATTTGCTGGCATCAAAGACATGACCACGACCTTCTAATCGTACCGTAGTGGAATTGAAATTATTCCATCGTGAAGCGCACAACTGCCCGACGTGGCCTTCTAATCGTACCGTAGTGGAATTGAAATGTGGTAGAACCCCCAACAGAGCCGGAACTGTGGCACTTCTAATCGTACCGTAGTGGAATTGAAATATCAATGGTTTGCTATCAATATAAGTCGGTTTGCTCTTCTAATCGTACCGTAGTGGAATTGAAATTCGGATGATGTAATCCATCTAAAGCTTTTCTCTCTTCTTCTAATCGTACCGTAGTGGAATTGAAATATCCTGACTGGCGCTTTCGCGTTCAGCAGTCACTAACTTCTAATCGTACCGTAGTGGAATTGAAATTCCAATTGGAAATCCTTTCGGCTTTGCGGCTTTCTCCTTCTAATCGTACCGTAGTGGAATTGAAATTGATTAAGCCGTTTTTCTAAAATAGCATACTTAAGCTTCTAATCGTACCGTAGTGGAATTGAAATTTGGCTGATGTCGGTACCTGCCGAAAAGCACGCGTTCTTCTAATCGTACCGTAGTGGAATTGAAATACAATTCAGGTTCCACCACTCGTGGAGGTCGTTGCTCTTCTAATCGTACCGTAGTGGAATTGAAATCAGCGAGTTCGGCTACCGATGCCAATACGTATCGAACTTCTAATCGTACCGTAGTGGAATTGAAATCGCTTGGTGGTGACACAAGGGATTGTTTTCTTACGCTTCTAATCGTACCGTAGTGGAATTGAAATCAACTCTATCGGGACCTTTCTTTAGCTGAATAAACTTCTAATCGTACCGTAGTGGAATTGAAATATGCCAGATTATAATGCACGGGTATGCCAGTTGTCTTCTAATCGTACCGTAGTGGAATTGAAATGTCAAACTGGCGGGGTACGGATGTTCGAGCGTCTGCTTCTAATCGTACCGTAGTGGAATTGAAATTGGTCTTGACTCTTTCAATGTCACCCTTTGCTTTAGCCTTCTAATCGTACCGTAGTGGAATTGAAATGCAAAAGAAAAGGTGTATCTGTTTATTGTCTGTATCTTCTAATCGTACCGTAGTGGAATTGAAATTTGGTTGGTCTGGATCAAAATTAAACTGCTTTGGGTCTTCTAATCGTACCGTAGTGGAATTGAAATTTGTTTGTGGCGAGCGTAAGCGGTGACATGACCACCTTCTAATCGTACCGTAGTGGAATTGAAATTGAACAGCAACAGGAACTTCTTTTGATGCGGGCACTCTTCTAATCGTACCGTAGTGGAATTGAAATATGGCTCTACGGCAGCCTCCAGTTCTGCTACTTTGGCTTCTAATCGTACCGTAGTGGAATTGAAATGGATTAATAGAGCTTGCCGAGTTGAGCGGTACTTTCACTTCTAATCGTACCGTAGTGGAATTGAAATAGGGAAATATAACTCACGGCTGGCACGGAATTTTTTCTTCTAATCGTACCGTAGTGGAATTGAAATGTTAAGCCAGTCAACGGGTTGCCGCCCTGAATAACAGCTTCTAATCGTACCGTAGTGGAATTGAAATAATCATGTTCTGGCTATTCGCAGTAGGCAAACAATCTTCTAATCGTACCGTAGTGGAATTGAAATCTTCTACACCTTCAGCACCATCTATAGTGAGTTCACTTCTAATCGTACCGTAGTGGAATTGAAATATGCTTCTGACACCACTAAAGTTTCTCTGGAAACTGCTTCTAATCGTACCGTAGTGGAATTGAAATCCTTAAAAGAGCTGGGGCATCAGCTAGTCAATCTCCTTCTAATCGTACCGTAGTGGAATTGAAATTACTTTTTCGTAATCCATAAAGGAGAGGATTAGGCCCTTCTAATCGTACCGTAGTGGAATTGAAATACTTGGAGGGAAACTATGTCCGACCCTGGAACGAACCTTCTAATCGTACCGTAGTGGAATTGAAATTAATTCAATTTGCTAATACCACTAGAGGGGATGGGCTTCTAATCGTACCGTAGTGGAATTGAAATTGTTCGATTTCTTCGACTATGTAGGCCATTATCGTCTTCTAATCGTACCGTAGTGGAATTGAAATTACCCGTTTCAATGGTATTTTTGACATTATCCTTTCTTCTAATCGTACCGTAGTGGAATTGAAATGTTGCTATTGATTCAAAAACAGGATTGCCTACAATGCTTCTAATCGTACCGTAGTGGAATTGAAATGATATTGTTTTCGTTCGCGAATCGTAGCGTAAACCACTTCTAATCGTACCGTAGTGGAATTGAAATGTTGCTTTGTCGCGGATCTGCTGCTCGAAAATGGTCTTCTAATCGTACCGTAGTGGAATTGAAATATTTTTTGAAGGTGAGTATTGATTTAACCAGTGAGCTTCTAATCGTACCGTAGTGGAATTGAAATAAAACTCTTTATGATCCTGTTTCCAACGATTTAGCGCTTCTAATCGTACCGTAGTGGAATTGAAATGAATCAACGATGAATCGAATGCGAGTGACTCTTTCTCTTCTAATCGTACCGTAGTGGAATTGAAATCAATACGCGTAAGCCGTCCCTTTATGGTGATCATTTCTTCTAATCGTACCGTAGTGGAATTGAAATCGAAATCGTCTTCGTTATTGACGATGATGTCCAGCCTTCTAATCGTACCGTAGTGGAATTGAAATATGTGATAAAGTAAGTAGGATAACCGCCTAAATCGGTCTTCTAATCGTACCGTAGTGGAATTGAAATCTTGTTGCGTCCTGGGCTGTTTGTTTAAGATCGTTTACTTCTAATCGTACCGTAGTGGAATTGAAATGAGTAGTGAGCATGCTTACGCTTCATAGGGTCTTTGCTTCTAATCGTACCGTAGTGGAATTGAAATTAAATAACCGCCAACGGGTCAGGCCCAACGTCCGGCCTTCTAATCGTACCGTAGTGGAATTGAAATTACACTGCCCCTATTCGTTTGCCCGGCAATGTTCAGCCTTCTAATCGTACCGTAGTGGAATTGAAATATGAAGGTTTGCTTTATTTGAATCTTTTGCTGTGGGCTTCTAATCGTACCGTAGTGGAATTGAAATTTTAAACGCGGTTTACGCATAGACTCCGTTAGATTCTTCTAATCGTACCGTAGTGGAATTGAAATGTTGGTCGGCCGGGTGCGCTGTTTTAGACATAAAAAGTCTTCTAATCGTACCGTAGTGGAATTGAAATAAAATAGATAACGGTGTATTTAAAAACCTCCTTACCCTTCTAATCGTACCGTAGTGGAATTGAAATTCTGGAAGAGCGGTACGCGGAAATGAACCAGGTGGGCTTCTAATCGTACCGTAGTGGAATTGAAATAACGTCGGGCGTTGGTTGATTTGGGTAGAAAGAAGACTTCTAATCGTACCGTAGTGGAATTGAAATATCTTATAAAATAGGGATATGGTATGAGGTGCGAAAAAAAAACGCCCTTGCTATTAGCAAGGGCGTTCCGGTTTTAATCACAACAACAATTTGCGCCCATGATGACGCGCTTTGCGTTTATTTATAAATCCGATCCTTTACGAGCTTCATGTCATTTAATTCCGGTACAACCTGAACACAATCGCCTGGAATAACGCCCCGTCCAATCCAGTTTACGACAACCTGCTGGGAGAGGTTATATTTTTCGGCATATCGTTTAATCGTTAGCCAGTCGCTCATATCCAATATGGTATCGGGTAGTTTCAGGCCAAGTGACCTGAGATGCGCGATACTAGCGCCTGTTTGCTCATTAATATCCCTGAGCTCTTTATCGAAATCAACTTTTTGAGATACCATGCCTGTATCATTTATGTTTCAATATAAAATATGGTACGACTGAGTAGGGAACCTATTCCCCGTAGTTATTCGTCGTCGGCTTTTAATTCTTTCAGCCATTCGACCATTGCCTTATTGACGAGGAAGGCTCTCGTAAACTCAATTTCTCTTCCATCCGATTCCTGAGTTTCGAGAATCAGGCGTGCTAATTTTAAGGCCCGATCTCGCAACGTTTCGTGCAAGATAATTAGTTTGTCAAGCTCTTTACGGGTCATTTTGTTGTGATTAAAGTAATCTATAAATATAGATTGTGTTTAGTAACTAAACAAATTGGTGCATGGTTATTTTGGCGCTTTTAATAAAACCCAGCTCATTTTGCCAGATTAGCTGAAGTATATAATGAAAGACGTTGTAAACAATTAATCCACTAGCTACTAGATAGAATTGGCCATAACCCTTCTAATCGTACCATAGTGGAATTGAAATAAAGTGATCGTGATTCACGCTCGTCAATCCGGAAAACTTCTAATCGTAACGTAGTGGAATTGAAATGCTGGAAACGGGGTGATCGAGAAGGTCATTCAACTGCTTCTAATCGTACCGTAACGGAATTGAAATAGGGAAGGTTACTCCTTCAGGGTACTGTTGTAACCTGAATATCCTTAAACATGAATGGGTTGTCGCTAATCCGTATGGCTTTTCCACTAGTTGTTGTTACCTGCTTGAGAATAACCTCTTTGGTTTTGACATAAGGGTATTTCTCCCGGTACGTTTCATCAGTCATTTCAGGATTGAAATTGGCGAATAGCGCAGGCCCCTGATACGGCTGTGGGTGCGTTGAGTCGTCTATGCGGAGATTGTCTATGGTGATACGTTCGGGCATATAACAGGTGTAGCCGAAGTCGTGCTGGCCTGAATACGATCCACTGATCAGGGCCGCCGTGACGGGTTTGCCATTAGCCGGAATGAAAACGCAGTTGCGAATGACTAACTCGCCCTGCCAGGTACTGCCATAATCGGGGCGTAGGTTAACAATGCTACGTCCCCGGATGGTGCTATTCTCAACCAGTAAGAGCCCACTGCCAATCGCATTGATCCCCATATGGCCGAGAGTCGAGTTACGGATGGTGGCATTGGCAACGCCCTGGTGCGCATCAAATCGGGAGAGGGTGCAATGATCGTATACCAGATTCTTACAGAAGTTAGAACCGAGAATACCCCAGAATGTAGCATCGTTGATGTCGTTGGTCTGACTGCAGTTCACGAAAGACACGTTTAGCGCCCGATTGGCCGACAGGTCGTAGGTGCCCATTGAAACGGGTTTGCCAGCCGCACCGATGGTCGAGTAGGTACGGTGTCCGGTTAGCACGGCGTTTTTTACCGTTACGTACGAGCAGTCGCCGATATTGATAAAGCCACTATAGGGTGCTCCATGATCTTCTTCTCCCGTAATACGGTGTTCCAGCCCGTCGACCACTACATTCGACCGTCTGATAGCGATGTTTCGATTATAATAGGTGTATTTCGATTCTGCCTTGTTGGCAATAGTAGTGAACCGCCCGCCGGTAATCGTCAGACGTTTCTCGTCGATAGGCAACACGTTGATGTCCGTAATCTGGTCGAAATCCCAGATAATCGGCGCGTTTTTATCGACTCGCCCAGCCTTGTCAACCACAAAAATATCGGTCTGTACCGATCCGTTGTTTTGGTTAAGTCCAAATCGAATGTAGTGTTTTACGTTCGTGTTGGTAACCGTAATCAGGCACGGACCCGGCAAAGATGCGTCAATTTTCTCCTGATTTCGTTTAAGGGACGTAATGGTTTCGAGCTTAAACGGTTTAAGGCCAGAGCTGACCGTGAAAACCGACGCATTCCGGTTTTCTACGTCGGTATCATCAATCAGGAAGGCCGCTTTCCCGAAATCGGTGTCTGTCTGGATAATCACCGTACGTTCTTTGCCACTAATGTAATACGTAGCCCCATCGTCGGCTTTTACGCGCAGGCCGTGTGCATTGGCAAAGGCATGAGCCGCAGCAATTTTGTCGACATCATCCGTTTTGCCGTTGCCGCTGGCACCGAAATCACGATAACGAATCAATCCGGCGGTTTTGAAACGGGTAACTGTAGCTGGCGGTACGTTTACCGCTAATTGGCCTTTCTCGTCCGTATAGACCCGAACGGCTCCTTTATTGGAGGTAATCACTACGTTAGTAGTCGAATTGGTAGGTTGCGCAGCGGCCAAAAATGCTACGAAAACAAGGAATGTCAGAATCGCGTATTTCATCAAACCGGTTAAGTCGATCGTCATACGTTCAAAGGACGTCGCCAGTTAACTTTACCGTTGTGGTCAACCAGAATTTCATGAGGTGGACGTAGCAAGGCAGGTTACCGTCTTTATTGCAGGTTAATTTACGCCCGAAAAGTTTCGTCCAGTTGGGACAAAAGGTGCTTAGCGTGTTCGTAGCCCATCAATACTACTTTCTCAAACGACGTCCATTGCAACAAACCGAATTGCGTAACATCGGGATTAAAGTATAAGTCCAGCAACTGTTTGGTTTCGTTACGTCGGGCAGCGCTACTTAATAAGGTCGTATTAAGCATCATACCCAGCAAGGAGGGAAGCTTGTATTTTCGCTGGTTTTCGGGACGGAGTCGGTCCAGAAACAGCTCAACTGAACCGGGTATCGTATCGATCGTCACTTTCTGGGGCTTATCGATACTCAGATCAACACCAATCACTTTGCCCACGGCATTTGGCGCATGATGTCGGCCGGGAAATTATTGAAAATGCCACCATCAACCAGCAGATTATCGCCATCGATCACCGGCAGGAAAACGCCCGGAATAGCAGTCGTTGCCTTCAGGTACTTGACCAGCGGTCCTCGGGTATGAATTTCTTCCCGAGCCTGGTGGAAATTGCTCGATATGGTAAACAAAGGCAACCACATATCTTCAATACCGACTTCCGAATTCCCAATAAACGCCCTGACTGTTTCCTGAATCATCTGGTCTATTCGTTTGCCACGAATCAGCGAAATCAGGGGTAACCAGCTATAGTCTTTAGTGGGGTTAAAAAGAGCGGCCTGATGCAAATGCTGGTGCATGATGTCCAGCGGCTGATCGAATGAGATCGAAGCGGCCAGCAGCCCTCCGACGCTGGTTCCACCCAAAAAATCGATTGGAATTGAAAATTCCTGAAGGGCTTTTACGACGCCCAGATGCGCAAATCCTTTCGCTCCGCCACCCGCTAATACGACTCCGTTGGCGGTTCCGCTGAGAATTCGGGCCAACCGAGCTATATCGCGGGCTAGCCCTTGCCGGATATGATAATGCTGTGAAATCCAGGGCCGGTGACGCAACCAATCGGCGGTATGGTGGGGGCCGAGTGTAGCAGAACCAGGGTTTGCTTATGCTTCGTAGCCAGGTACGTTGGCTGAAGTTGTATTTCTACCTCGGTCAACCGGTACGACTGTTGGGCATCGGCAATCAGGAGAATTTCATCGGCTTGTCGTAAACACCGTTGTGTCCAGGCACTAAGATGACCATCCGGCTTATCGGCCAGTAAAATCAAAAAATGATGCTGTAACTCCTGTTCATCAAGCCAGTTAGAGAGCCGCCAATGGTCGTAACTATCTGTTTTCGTTGCCTGGGCTATGTTCCGTTGAAAGACCTGATCCGCAATTGGGCTCGATGCGGTATAAACGCTACCTTTCTGCTGAAGTAACTGGCCTAATTCATAGCCAATTTGTTCCAGGTCAATCTGTTCATGGAGAGCCAGCAGGCAGATATTGGGCCGTTTTCTGATGGGTTTACGGGGCATGTGCGCGTACTTCAGCCGCTCTATAATTCGGTTGCTGATATTGACCAGCGCCTTTGGATAGGCGTCAATGACCTCTTCGAACACTTCTTTTGATAGCTTGATCAGAACACTATCGCGGAGCGCTGTAACTGTGGCCCAAAGGGGTTCGTTGGCCAGAATGCTCATTTCGCCGACAATTCCTCCCCGCATTACCTCCCCAATTCGCTTTGGGTTTCCATCGCTGTCCTCGACGGAGACCTGCAATCGTCCACTACCGACAAAATACATGGCATCTCCCGGATCGTTTTGATGAAAAAGTACCTCGCCACCGCTTAGCTCTACTCGCTCAAGCTTAGGCTCCATTAATGAAAAAAATGATCATCAAATTCACCCAGGATACTAGCCAAAGCTTTATGTACCAGTTCATGTTGTTGCATGGGAAGAAGTTATTATATCTTATCTCGAATCAGCAATGAAGGCTATACGTTCAGCTTTACTAACCAGTATAAGCAAAAACTATCCCAGGCGTAAGATAGAAGCAGATTAAACGTCAGTGTTTCAGTTGCCCGTAGAATCTGATTGTGCGCTCAAAAGAAGAAAAGCAAAGGAGCCTGATTGAACGTAGCAGTAACTGCTACGTTCAATCAGGCTCGTATTGTAGGCAACGGATTGCCAATGGGTAAAAAAGAGCCAGAGGAACAAATTAGAATAATACCGTGATGTGCGTTGTCAGCTGCGCATTGGCCCGTAATTCGCCATCGGATAAATGTTGCATCACGGGTTTGCGATAGCTGACTCCCACCGATAATTTATTGAGGTACACTTCGGTACCTACGTTCAGATACGTAGCGTAGCCACCGGTTTGTTTGTTGACTTCCCCCTGGCGGCTATCGTGCCCGGCCTGCTCAACAAAAAGTCCTGCGTTGGGCATTACGGAGCGACTGCCTAAACTGGTCAGATAAAAAACAGAAGCGGAGCTGTTGAGCCGATTGCCAAACCGATAGCCGTCTGGATTTTTGGTGGTTATCCGGTACGATACGTCGGCGTTCAGGCCCCAGTTTTTGTAACGGGCGGTATAGATCAGATTAGAAATCCAGTCTGTGCTTCCTGTGCCCAGCTGGAAGTTTGGATTGGCTACGTCGGTCAGGCTATTTTCATTGTACTGGAAACGACCCGTGGCTAACTTAACGCCACCGCCTGCAAGTAGGTTGTGGTTGATGGTACGATCGGTTTCGGTATCCATGAACGTATTCAGTACGTTATAATGAGCCAGCACCGTTATGTCGCTCAGGCCTTGCAGCGGAGTCGTCAGCCCCGATTTAAGCATCGTTTGCTGACTGAATTGGTACGGTACAAAGGCCATCACCTGAACCCGTTTGATCGGGTAGAAGCGTCCCCAGATTTCGGCAGTTCGGAATTGCTCCCGGCTGCTGAGATTCTGACTCCCCAAATGCGAATGATAGGAATTGTAGCGGTAACGCAGACCCACAAACCCCCGGTGGCCCTGGGGAAGAATCCCGAAAAATGAGCCGCCGTTACTACACCCGCAGAGGTCGCAGGCTAGTGCCGGAACGGTCAGTGTCATGATCAGGCACCAGATGATATACTTTTTCATTTAGAATCCATGTTAAATCAGTCAATTACTTTAGGGTTCAACGAATCGGGGATCACGCAAAAACTGATCGTCGGTCAGCGTTTTTAAAAAAGCGATGATCTGTCGTTTTTCGTCGCTAGTCAGCGGAATACCCGGTCTGGATTGGCCAAACGATCCACCTGTTTGCAGGATAGGGTCGAGATTGTCGGTTGGCTGTACATTGTCTGCGTAATGGGTTAGCACGGCATCCAGCGAATAAAAGCGTCCATCGTGCATGTAGGGCAGCGTTTTTTCTATATTTCGCAGGCTGGGTACTTTGAATTTGTATCGATCCTGAGCTAGTTCCGTTACGTGAGCCCGGCCTTCATCCCGGCTTCCCTGAATAAACAGGCCATTGTTGCGGAAGCTGTTATCGGTAAATAACTCACCGGCATGACAGCCACTACATTTGGCCCGAAATGCCGTAAGCCCGGCCTGTTCTTCGTCGGTCAGCGTGCCACCCGGCTCTTTACGGACCCACTTATCGTAGCGTGAATTACCGGATACCAGCGTCAGCATAAACTGAGACAAAGCCTGCAAAAAACGGGGACCATTAATCTCATCCGTGCCGAAAGCCGCTTTGAACAACGGAGGATATTTAGGGCTCTTTCTCAATTTCTGAATTACGTTGGTAGATGTTTCGTCCATTTCAACGGGATTCTCAATCGGCGCAATCGGCACCAGATCCAGATCATGCACGCCACCATCCCAGAAAAAATTCGTTTCCCAGGCCAGGTTCTGGAGAGGCATGGAGTTTCGAGTACCCACCTTATTATCAATACCATGACTGACATCGTGCTGATGATGTGTAAACGCATAGGTTTGATTATGGCATTCCGCACAGGATATTGTCCCATCGCGCGAGAGAATACCATCGTAGAATAAGGCTCGCCCCAATAGCATGCCAGCTGTAGTGGGCCGGTTTTTATCCAGCGCGTATACCGGCTCCGGAAAATTGGCCGGTTTGACAAATGGTTCATCCGGCTGAGCGTCGGGTGCCGTTGTCTGACAGCCTGCCACCAAAAGGCAAAGACCAGTGAGTCGGATAGTTGCCCGTAAATCGATCCAGTTCTTCATAAACCAATAGCGTAGCCCAGCCATCACTGGCTGGGCTACCTGGATTATTGTTTGTCGTTGTGAACGTGATCGACCTGAAACATCGTCTTGTAATTGTCGGCGACAGGCGTAGCGGCTGCTGGCATATGGACGCTATTGGTCTTGGCCAGACTGATTTTGTTGGGGCCGTCAAAGACTTTCAACGCATCGACCAGCAGGTGAACGGTAGGGGCGATATTGCTCCGAACGGTAGCTTTTGTCGGCATAGACAGCGTTACAGTGCGCAGATTATTGACCGTTTTGGGCGATCCGTTCCAGCCGCCACCGTAACCGCCTACGTGAATCCCAAACTGCTGATTGGCGTTTGCCGTTGTTGGAATGGCGGTTGAGGTTCCCTCTATTTTGAAGAAGATATAGCCGGAATTCCAGTTCCAGTACATGCCATCGTCGCCGTAGCTGGTTATATCCAGTACGCCCACCCGCTCGGCCACCGGCGATAGGCTTTTAACACTATCAACGCCAATCGTGAACGTAATATCGCTATAGTTGCCCGATGGTACGTCTTTGAGCGTAATCAGTTGCGATTGGCTATCGGTCTGACGAATCAGGAAATATTGGTTCGGGAATTGCTGAACGGTTCCGTCCTCTTTCCTGAGCGCAATGTTACTGATGAAATAATTGAGCTTGGTTAAGGCAAACGGTTCGCCAGCCGCATTTTTGTAGGCAGGGGTTCCGAGAACAAGCTTTTGATCGCCAACCCGGTTTTCAAACTCGATGGCAACCGAATTGGTCGCGTTGGGATCGATGGCGTCATCGGTCTCTTTTGAGCAGGAAATAAATAATAAACTGGCGACCAGAGTCGATACTAAGCAGCTATAGGAGTAAGCTAAACGCATGATTGTATTGGTTGCGGCACATGGGGGCCGGAAAAAGGCAGGCAATAGCCAGCTCCTTTGGGTCAATGAGCCAAAATGGGTAAGTTCAGTGAAATAGATAATAGAGGCATCGTCCGGCAAACGGCCGGAGATTGACAAGCGGCCAGAAAATGGCCTGATCGCGTTGATTAGCAGTGGATGCCTGGAGGGTGGAAAACGGCTGACTGGGGAGCCGTATAAATGGGTATTAGGTAGGTGAAAACGGTACGATCATGGCCGACCCACCAGTTGGGCGTGCAGGCAAAAGCAAAACAGTCACTACAAAACAACTGAATGGCAGGGGTGTTCTGAACCCGCTCGGTCGTTTCTTTATCCTGTTTATCCTGCTGCGCTTTCAGGCGTTTAGCCAGGTAGCACTGGCCATCGCAATGCAATTGTGGCTTATCACGATTCTGGCAAAGTACGCGGGCAATGTATTTTTTATTGAGTTGATAATGCGCAATAATACCCCACGGACTCACTGTTGGTAACAGCGTCGCGAAGAGAAGAAAATAAATGAGCGCATTTCTCATGACAACGCAAAGATAGGGGCAAATAAGCATACATGCCCAGTTTGGCTAAAAGATTGTCGGCCAATGGTGTGGTCTATAGATGGTAACTGATTTGTAAACAGTGGATTGTGAGGTGTTCGCTGAACGGCTCCTGGAGTTGCAATGGTACGTAGTGCTTAATGGATCTTGCTGGCTGTAAGTCAGGATTGCTTTAAACAGGAGTGGCTTCAGACTCCAGAGTTTTTTAGCCCCCTCCTGTTTCAGGAGGGGGTTGGGGGTGGTAAATTCCATAAAAACAAACCATATTCACCCTCCCCATGAAACTTTTAGGGAGAATCTCAGCTGATCTCCTCGAATCTGCCTACGTGCGAACCGCTCTTTTGCGCAGGAAAGACGCCCGCTTTTTCGGGAAATCTGTGTATCATTGATACAGTATGTTACAACGATCTATTTCGGCCGCCCTTTTGCTGTTTTCGACGCTTACAGCCACGAGCCAATCGCTACCCGTTCTCGACCAAAACCCCGCCAACCTACATTGGTACAGCCTGAATACTCCGCATTTTCGGGTACTCTATCCCGCTGGACTCGATTCCACAGCGCAACGAACGGCCCAGCGACTCGAAAGCCTGAGCCAGTCGGTTAGTGCTTCGCTCCAGAAAAAACCGCGCCGGATTTCGCTCATTCTGCAAAATCAGACCACCAATAGTAATGGCTTTGTTACGTTGTTTCCGCGCCGTTCGGAGTTTTTTGCCGTTCCTCCGCAAGACCCTGGCCTGCTGGGTACGTTCAACTGGCTCGATTTACTGGCGGTTCATGAATACCGACACGTAGTACAGTACGATAAAGCCTTGCAGGGCTACGGCCGTTTTTTTTATACACTATTTGGTAATACGGGTCTGTATTTTCCGCTGTTGACTGTGCCCGACTGGTTTGCAGAAGGCGATGCAGTGAGCACAGAAACGCTGTTTAGCACGAGTGGACGGGGCCGAATTCCGAATTTTGATTTGGGAATGCGGGCTAACTTGCTGGCTGGTCAGCCCTTCGACTATTCGAAGGCTGTTTGTGGATCGTACCGCGACAACGTGCCCAATCATTACGTTCTGGGCTACTTTCTGACAACGTATCTGAAACGTACCTACAATCCCGATATCTGGAGTCGGGTGCTGAACCGGAATTACCGGCGGTTTCCGTGGCCGTTTGCGTTTTCGGCAAGTATCAAAAACGAAACGGGGCTACGAACCGAAGAGCTGTATCGAAAGACGATGGACGATTTGACCGAAACCTGGCAGAAACAGCAGGAAAAACTAGTGATTACGCCCGCTACGTTCTATTCGATTACACCCGAAAAAACACCGGCTAAGCGCGTCGTCTTCACCAATTACCAGCATCCTCAATTTCTGACTGATTCAACTGTGCTGTGCGTAAAAGCGGGTTTGGGCGATACGCCACGGCTGGTTATTCTAAGCAAACACAGGGAAGAGAAAACTTTTTTTGTGCAGGGTTTTCCGAATGATCCCAGTATGCTATCGGCCACGGCTGACAAGGCGTGTTGGGTAGAATTTGGCTATGATCCGCGTTGGGGGCAGCGCGTTTATTCAAACCTGCGACTGCTCGATCTGAAAACGGGCCAGCTGACCCGGCTCACTCACCGCGCCCGCTATACGGCCGTGGCGCTGTCGCCCGATAATGCCAAACTGATTGTCGTTGAAAACACGGAAAACTATAAAACGCAGTTACGTATCCTTGATGCAAAAAAAGGAACGATCCTTAAAACGCTTCCGAACACCGACAACGACTTTTATCTGCATCCGCGCTGGCTGGCCGATAACCAGACCATTGTTGTCGTAGCCCTGAAAGACGGGAAGAAAACCATTCAGTTGATTAATTCCGAAACCGGTAGTCCGTCGGATCTTTTGCCACGTGCTAACGATAACCTGAGTAATCCGCAACCGTGGGGCGATTACGTATTCTACAATTCGCCCCGGTCGGGGATTGATAATATCTATGCCGTTAACGTCAACACAAAAGCGGTGTTTCAGGTGACTTCGCGACCTTTGGCGGCTTATCATGCTACGGTGTCGCCGTCGGGTAAACGGCTGGCCTTCGACGATTTTTCGGCGTCGGGCACCCGAATTGCCGATATGCCGCTCAATCCATCAGACTGGAAACCGGTGTCAAAAACACCCGGCGAAGCAGATCTGGCGCAGACGGTACGTTATTTTGGGAACTTACCCCGACTGGAGCCCGGCGCAGCTCAGGGGCGGCAGATTTTAGCTGATTCGCTGCCCGAAACAAGTCCCTACAAACCCAGTCGGTTCCGACGATTAGCCCATGCGATCAATATCTATAACTGGGGACCAACGCTAAGTAGTACGGGGCAGGCGCTATCAGTCGGATTAAGCTCTCAGGATTTATTGGGCACGACGCAGATTGGGGTAGGATACACCTACAATCAGGCAGAGCGGGTGGGTAGCTTTTTCGCTAATCTGAGCTATCAGGGACTATATCCAATTATTGACGTAAGTTTTCAGCGTGGCAATCGAAATACATCCATGTATATCGATCGGGTGGCTCCTGCCGATAGTCTGCGGTCTGATCAATGGCAGTATAATCAGCTCACTGCCGGATTTCGCCTACCCTTGCAGTTGACCAATTCGAAGTATAGCCAGGCCATAAATCTGTCGGCTTACTACAACTACATACAGGTAACAGGCTATGATCTGCCGTTTCGCTACGTGACGGAAGTTGGCGGGGCGGGTTCGCTCAGCGCTATAAACTATGGCTTCAGCTACTCACGGTTATTACGGCAGAGTAAACGGGACGTAGCGCCACGCTGGGGGCAAACCCTTTCTGCCAATTGGCGAACCACACCGTTTGGCGGGCGTTTGACGGGGGATCAGTGGGGCGTTCAGGCAAATCTGTTTTTTCCTGGGCTGGGGAAACATCATTCGATCCGTCTGCGGGGGGGGTATCAGCAACAGGCACAGGGCAACTACCGATTTAGTGCGCTGGTGTTCTATCCGCGTGGTCAGGGCTATGTCAGTGACGACAAGATTGCGGCTGGTAGTGCCGAATACCGGCTCCCGTTGGCTGATACGCACTGGTCCTTAGGGCGTCTATTGTATCTGCAACGTATTAAAGCGGGGGTATTTTTTGATGCTACTCGGGGGCAAAGCCAGGTGGAGGTGCGCGATTCGTTCGGTCGTCTTCGCGGCTACGACATGCAGAACCATACCTATCAGACGGCCGGTTTAGATGTTTCCTTTGTCTTTAATGCGCTCCGTTTGCGAACGCCATTTGAAGCTGGTTTCCGGGCGATCTACAACGTAACGACGGGAGAAACACTGATTCAGCCCTTGGTGATCGATATAGGATTTTAGCCATCCGTTGTCTGCTACGTTATCTGATTAGGAAATAACGTAGCAGACAGAGTGTTACACTTCTTATTGATCCAGATTTGCCAGTTTTTCCAGAGCCAGATAGAGGGCCTGATTGCCGGATGACCCGTTGCCCGACGCCTGTACCGACAAATACAGTTGTTTCACCAAGGCTAATCCTGGTAAGGATAAACGCATCGCTTCGGCTTCTTCCAGCGCAATGCCCAGGTCCTTGACGAAATTATCGACGGTGAAACCCGGAGAAAAATCACCCTTTACGATTTTCGGGGCCAGTACGTCCAGGCTCCAGCAGCCAGCAGCCCCTTTGGTGATGGACTGCAGCATGGTGGTTAAATCAAGACCAGCTTTGCGCCCATACAGCAGTCCTTCGCATACGCCTATGAGTGTACCAGCAATCGTAATTTGATTGCAAAGTTTGGTGTGCTGACCGGCTCCTGCTGCGCCCTGATACACCCTGTTTTTGCCGAAGGCTTCAAAAATCGGCATAACCCGATCAACCACGGTTTTGTCGCCACCAATCATGATCGATAGGGTGCCATTGATAGCCCCTACCTCGCCACCCGACACCGGCGCATCGATAAAATCGACTCCGATGGTGCTGGCATGCTGCGACAATCGAATGGCCAGACTGGGTTTAGTGGTTGTCATGTCGATGGCAATCGCGCCGGTTCTAATACCCTGAAACACGCCATCGGTGCCAAAGTAGCATTCCTCCACATCTTTGGGAAAGCCGATCATGGTGATAACCACGTCCGACTGCGCAGCCAGTGCCGCTGGCGTGTCGAACCAGATGGCTCCTTTTTCGACCAGTGATTCTGCTTTGCATTTGGTACGATTGTAGACATTAACCGCGTATCCGGCATTGAGCAGATGGTTAGCCATAGGGTTTCCCATCAGCCCTGTGCCAATGAAACCAATAATTGATTTGTTCATACAGATTAGAAAGTAGAAAAGGTGGACGTAGCATCGGGCATGATAAAAAAAGCATAGTAAAAAACATACTATGCTTTTTGACTCTAACCTATGATGTACTTGCAAAAAATGGACACGTTTTTGGTGGTTCGCATACCGCCGGACATTAGCGGGCTTTTGCGGTAATAGTTTGGGGAATAAACTCAATGAAGTCTACCCGGACGGTTTCACTTCCGTTGGCTACACCAACCAGTTTAATTTCATCGCCTTTGTTGATTTTAAGATTGGGAATCGTTTTTCGGCGCCAGCAGTCTACGTCTTCGGTTAATTTCCAGGAGGCTTTTGGCTTGCCTGCTACGTATAAGGTCAGCGTACCCTGACCTCCTTTTTGATCGGCGTAGGACACAATAGCGTTATACAATCCAGTCGCATTGCCGAAGGTAGAGCTGGCCGTACCAGTACCGGTAGTCTGGACACAAGGTTCAATCAGAAACTTATCAGCGCTAAAGCCGGAGAGATCCATATTTTCTACTTCCATTCCTAGCACCGGCGAAAACCCACTGACTCCTGCTTCACTCAATCCATTCCGAACAGCCCGGAGGTTTGAATACGTCGATCCATCATAATGCTTGATACCGATGCCTTTGGCTCCATTATCGACCGAAATTTTTATGCTCGATTTGATAATCTCAGGTGTTGTCAGCAGCCGTGTCGGAACGCCCGGAATGATGGGAATGTCGTTTCCCATGAAATATTTCGTTGTCAGTATCCTGGATTTACGGTCTGTCTTCTGATAGCCATTTTGCTCGGTGTGGGTAGAGAGGTGGACCGAGTTAATGTTGTTCTTTAAGTCTTCGAGTGTTAACCCGGAAGTCCGGTCATTGAGGTCGTTCAGCCGAAAATCAATCCTCGGATTCTCCTGATGAATTCGATCGGTTACCGCCTTATAAATGTCGGTGGTGCATGATTTTCGGAAGTTACGCCAGTTGGTGAGCTGAGGTTCTGCGTGCGGATTGTCTTTCAGAATGGGCATGGCGGCTTCCAGGTCGAAACCCATCGATTTAGCCTTATGTTTGCAGGCGTCACAAAAGCACGAACCCCCTTTGGTCGGCTCGTCGGAGCGACTAAACAGCAGCATGCAGGTCTGGATATAATCGACATCGTAATTCTTGGCTAGGTCGCCATACAGCGTAACCAGATACTCCCGTACATCGGGGTGATTCGTGCAGGGACGATCGACCGATTGGTTGTTAATATCCCGCTGTTTACACTCTGGATGCGCGTTTAGAACTTCGACAGGAATGTACGTGTGAGACACTTCAACACCAGCCCGAAGGCCGCGTGCATGCGCTTTATCGAGCACAAGCTTTAGCCAGTCCGTGTTGGTTAGCCAGTCCTGGCTGGACATCAGGGGTTTGATCTTCCCATACAGATCCAGTTGAGGTTTAAAATAAGCCCTGGAATCTTCAGCGTCCCAGAACGACCGGGCTGGATTATGAATGAAGGTAAACGTACCGGGTAGATTATCATTGTTGAACGGGCGATGCTCCTGGTGCATCACTGCAATCAGATAAACCGAATTGACCCCGGCAATACTGGTCATATTGTCCAGCAGCAGATCAATACCTTCGTCGTGAACGTCCCACGGATAAATGCTGCCAGTAACCTCAAAAGCAGGTGCTGGTATATTCGACCGTTTTATGGACTGACCCGTGAGGGTGGCAATGGGTAAACAGGCCAGGCAGGCCAGCAACCATTCTTTCGTCAGAGTAAGCCGTTTCATAGCAATAGATTAAGGTAAACCGATTGGAGGTTCGGGTTTAGGAGAACAAGGGAGGGGTTAATCAACCAGAGTGGGCGTTTGCTTTTTTGTTTTGGTCATGATCCGTACCGTGGCGGTTAAACCGATCAGGATAATGGCTAAACCGAATAAGTAACTAAAGCCACGTGATGCGTCGGGCGAAGTTGCAGTACTGCTGCTGCTCAGCATCTCATAGGTGGGGATCATCCATTTAAATGTGTAGGCCTGTCCCAGCGTAATAAAGCAAATGATTACCAGCATGATAAAGCTATGCTTTACCGTAAAGCGAAACAGGTCAGACTCTTTGCCTATCAGATCGCCGGCGGCAGCGGCCACGGCAATCGACTGTGGGGAAATCATTTTGCCAACAACACCACCGGTTACGTTGGAGGCTACCGTAACGACCGGGTCTACCCCAATGGATTGGGCCGTAGCAAACTGAAGTTTACTGAACAACGCATTGGCCGACGTATCGGAACCCGTAATAAACACGCCAAGCCAGCCTAGTACAGGGGCGAAGAATGGGAATAAAACGCCGGTATTAGCCAAAACTTTTGCCAGCGTTAACGTAATGCCGGAGTCATTGACAATGTAAGCAAAGCCCAGAACGGCGGCTATGGTCAGAATGGGAAATCGGAGTTGGTGTAACGTAGCACCAAACACGGTTAACCCCTGTCGATACGTCAGGCCGATCAGAGGAATCGATACGAGCCCCGCAATCAGAATAGCGGTTCCCGCTGCGGATAAATAATTAACCTTGAATACTTTAGCGAGTAAGGTGCCGTCGGCTCCCTGAATTGCATTATGAAGGCCAGGTACTTCGAATTGAGTCATTCCCAACGAATTCAGAACATCTTTGATCGGTTGCATTCCCCAGGCAATGACCATAATCGTTAGAACAATAAATGGCGACCAGGCTCGTAGAATTTGCCCGTTCGTATAGTGGATGTCTGTGTTGAGCGTAGGAGCGGGTTCATTCGAAAAACGCCAGACTGTTTTCGGTTTCCAGAAACGGAGAAGAATCATCAGGCAAATGATTGACCCCAGCCCGGCTATGACGTCGGGAAGGGAAGGGCCCAGGTAGTTTGACGAGAACCACTGAAAAAAGGCAAAGGAAGCGCCCGACACCAGAACAGCCGGCAGAATTTCTCTGGCTTTATTGAATCCGGCAATAATCGATACCAGATAGAAAGGAAGCACCAGCGATAATAACGGCAACCCGCGCCCGACCATTTGGGAGATTGGCAATTCGGGGATGCCCGATACCTGTGACGCTACGGTTATGGGAATGCCAATTGAGCCAAAAGCAACCGGCGCGGTGTTGGCAATCAGACAAATACCGGACGCATAGAGTGGGTTGAAGCCCAGTCCAACCAGCATAGCCGCCGTAATGGCAACCGGTGCCCCAAAACCGGCTGTTCCTTCCAGGAACGACCCAAACGAGAATGCAATGAGTAGCGCCTGTAACCGCCGGTCCGACGTAATGGAGGCCATAAAGTGTTTGATGATCTCAAACTGGCCGCTTTTAACGGTGAGATTAAACAGAAACACGGCCATGACCACTAGCCAGCAAATAGGAAACAAACCGTATAAGGCACCGTGCCCAATAGAGAGAATGGCGAGCTTAACCGGCATGCCATACACCAGAATAGCAATGATACTGGCAATGACCGTAGCAATTAAGCTGGCCTGATATCCTTTCATTTTTCTGATAATCAGCGCCCAGAAAATAAACAGGATCGGGATGGCGGCAACCAGAACCGATAGGGTGATATTGTTAAATGGATCGATAACCTGTGTCCATTTCATAGGAGTCATGGATTAGTATGTACACAAACGAATAGTTCCTAACGTAGTTGGTTATACGTTAGTGGGTGTCAAATGAAGCCTTATTGTTGTGGCTCCCATTTTTTGTCAGTTTTTTCACCCATGTCGAGCACTAACGTACCACCCTTCATCAGTTCATCGTGTGAAAAGGAGAGGGAGGTAAGCGGCTTGCCATTGAGTGTGGCCGACTGAATATATTTATTTGTTCTTGAGGATTTGGGTGCCGAAACGGTAAATGTCTTTCCGTTTGGTAGAGCAAGGCTAACTTTTGTAAAGAGTGGACTGGTGATCGAGTAACGGGGAATACCGGGCGTGGTGGGGTAAAATCCCATTGCCGAAAAAACCACAAACGCCGACATCGACCCGCCATCTTCATCGCCTGGTACGCCGAAAATGGTATCCTGAAACCAGGTGTCGAGAATGAGCCGGGTATATTTCTGCGTTTTCCAGGAAGAGTTGGTGTAGTTGAAGAGGTAGGGAATAAAAAACGTCACCTGATTGCCCATCGAGAACTGACCGATCATGCTGGTCTGATTGGGCCAGGTTTCCCAGAAAACAGGCTTGCTTTTCTCCATGCTTTCCCGAAAGAGCTGATCCAGGTTTTGCTCCATGTTGTCGATTCCACCCATCAGTTCGCGTAGCCCTTTTATATCCTGTTGAGCATTCCACATATAACTCCAGCCGTTATTTTCATTGTAATAGTCGAATCCGTTGTGGCCACCATCGAACTTGGGATCGATTTCAATCCAGTTGCCTTTGGCATCTTTGGGCATGAACAGGTTATGTTTAGTGCTCCAGAGGTTTTTATAATTCTGAGCTCTCGGCGCATACGTAGCCCGCACCTCCTGATTTCCCAACTCGTTCGCTAGTTCGCTGAGGGCCCAGCTATCGTAACCGTCGCCTAACGTAATGGCTACGGCCGAACGCTTCTGCCCCGGTTTTTGGGAGGCAAATGCATCGGTTTCTTTCTCGCCGGGATGCAGGGCGGGATAGTAGCCGTTTTTGTAATAAAACTCTTCCAGATCTCCTTTAGGCCCATTTCGGAAGGGCAGCATGGTTGCTTTTTCGGCATTCTTGAGCATGCCCTCAAAGGCGATCTTGACATCGAAATCCCGGATGCCTTTCCGGTAGGCATCCAGAAACATCACCGACGACTTGAAGCCAAACATGCCGGGCCGATCACCGAATGGTCTGGGATATTCGGGCATCCAGCCGCTTTCTTTGTACATCCGGACGTAGGACTGAAGCATGTCGGCTTCCCGCTTGGGATCGAGAATGCTACGTAGCGGATGCAGAGCCAGGTAATTGCCCCAGGTATAATCGTCCGTGTAATACGGTCTTGCGTCTGTATGGGTTTGCTTGTCTGAGCCGCTAAAATACTTACCGCCTTCGGTCATGTCGGTCATTCGGACGTAGCACCGATAGAGGGAGGTGTAAAAACTCCGTTTCTGGGCTTCGGTGCCTCCCTCCACCGTAATCTGACCGATGGTTTTAGCCCAGGCGGCCTGAGCTTTGTCTTTGAGCTGGTCGAAGCTGACCCCATTGAGTTCGGCTTCCAGATTTTTACGGGCCTGATCAATGCTGATGAAGGAGACTCCGTAGCGAAACTCAACCACCGGCGAATCGCCTGCTCCGTAACTGGCATACGCTCGCTCGCCCGGCATTTTCTTTGGCTTGTCGGGAATGGAGCTGACCGTATATCGTCCCCAGTCTTTTTCGCCTTCTTTCTTGCCGGTTTGTGGCTTGCCGGTAAACACCCCGTACAGGTACGCTACGCCTTTCTGGTCATGGATCGCGTCGTTAACAAACTCGGTTCCGGTGATAATGTTTCCATTCTGGAAATCATATTTGCCATTGGCGTAATAGTGGGCGAGCAGCAGATGTTTTTGAACACCAGCCGGGAAGGTGAACCGGTAGATGCCGGTTTTGGCGCCCGGTGTAAACTCGGTCAGGATGTTACTATCCGTTAGATGTACTGAGTAATACCAGGGGCGCGTTACTTCCAGATCATGATCGTAGGTTAACCGGCTAAACCAGGCGGTGTCGGCCAGGTTTCCTTTGGCGGGCTTTATCGAAAAAATCATCTGTGGTGTAATGATATTCTGAGCCAGCATGGGGAAGTCGGTGATCTGCATATCCAGATGGTCCTGCCGCCTGGGAAACATCCGAACCATCTGGTTGGGCAGATGAGCGATGGGTCGATTCGTATTCAGCAGCGGTGCTACGTTCCCAATCGTCGGGTCAATGTACTGAAGCGAAGAGGTCGTGGCTTTCCTGGTTTGCCCCCAGCTGGCTGAGCAGAGCGAAGTCGCAAAGAAGGCAGAAGCAAGAACCGTTTTAATAAGTTGATTAGGGCGCATCAGGCTATTCGGTTTAGGGGTAATGGCCAGTTACGACCATCCATGTCTAGTAGGTTATATCCCATTTTTTATCAGTTTTGTCGCCCATGTCGAGCACCAACGTACCACCGTTCATTAGCTCATCGTGCGAAAAGGAGAGGGAAGTAAGGGGCTTGCCATTGAGCGTGGCCGACTGGATGTATTTGTTGAGCTTCGACGAATTGCGAGCGACTAATGTGAAGGTTTTGCCATTGGGAAGATTGATGCTAACCTTGTTGAAGAGTGGACTGGTGATCGAGTAACGGGGAATACCGGGCGTGGTGGGGTAAAATCCCATCGCTGTAAAAACCACAAACGCCGACATCGACCCGCCATCTTCATCGCCGGGCACCCCGAAGATATTATCCTGAAACCAGGTATCGAGCAGGAGTCGGGTGTATTTCTGCGTCTTCCAGGGGGAGTTGGTGTAGTTGAACAGGTAGGGAACAAAGAACGTTACCTGGTTGCCCATCGAGAACTGACCGATCAAGGCCGTCTGATCCGGAAACTTCTCCCAGAACACGTATTTGGGTCTTCCCGCTGTTTCCCGAAAGAGCTGATCCAGGTTTTGCTCCATGTTGTCGGGTCCGCCCATGAGGTCAGATAGGCCTTTAATGTCCTGCTGAACATTCCAGAGATAATTCCAGCCGTTATTTTCATTGTAATAATCGTTGCCCGCGTGGCCACCATCGAATTTGGGGTCGATCAGAATCCAATTGCCTTTGGCATCTTTAGGCAGGAAAAAACCAGTTTCTGCGTGCCAGAGATTTTTATAGCTTTGGGCATAGGGTGCAAAGCGTTTATGAACCTCCTGATTGCCCAACTCGCTGGCAAGTTCACTGAGAGCCCAGCTATCATAACTGTTTCCCAACGTAACAGCTACGGCCGAACGCTTCTGCCCTCGTCGGATGGAGGCTACCGAATCCGTTTCGGCTTCGCCAGGATGCAGGGCGGGATAATAGCCGTTTTTGTAGTAAAAATCTTCAAGTGCTCCTTTAGGGCCGTTACGGTGTGGCAGCATGGTTGCTTTTTCGGCATTCTTGAGCATGCCCTCAAAGGCGGTCTTGACATCGAAATCCCGGATGCCTTTCCGGTAAGCATCCAGAAACATCACTGACGATTTAAAACCGAACATACCCGGCCGGTCGCCATATGGTTTTGGGTATTCAGGCATCCAGCCGCTCTCCTTGTACATCCGGACGTAGGACTGAAGCATGTCGGCTTCCCGCTTGGGATCAAGAATGCTACGTAGCGGATGCAGAGCCAGGTAATTGCCCCAGGTGTAATCATCGTTGTAGTAAGGTCGCGAATCGTCATGAACCTTTTTATCGTAGCCGCTGAAATACTTGCCGCCTTCGGTCATGTCGAACATGCGGGCGTAGCACCGATAGAGGGAGGTGTAAAAACTCCGTTTCTGGGCTTCGGTGCCTCCCTCCACCGTAATCTGACCGATGGTTTTAGCCCAGGCGGCCTGAGCTTTGTCTTTGAGCTGGTCGAAGCTGACCCCATTGAGTTCGGCTTCCAGATTTTTACGGGCCTGATCAATGCTGATGAAGGAGACTCCGTAGCGAAACTCAACCACCGGCGAATCGCTTGCTCCGTAACTGGCATACGCTCGCTCGCCCGCTACCTTTTTGTGCTTTTCCTGCGTTCCGATAACCGTATATCGTCCCCAGTCTTTTTCGCCTTCTTTCTTGCCGGTTTGTGGCTTGCCGGTAAACACCCCGTACAGGTACGCTACGCCTTTTTGCTCGTGATTGGCGTCGTTGACAAACTCGGTTCCGGTAATGGCGTTTCCATTCTGGAAATCGTATTTGCCATTGGCGTAATAGTGGGCGAGCAGCAGATGTTTTTGAACGCCAGCCGGAAAGGTAAACCGATAGATGCCGGTTTTGGCACCCGGCGTAAACTCGGTCAGGATGTTGTCGTCGGTTAGACGTACCGAATAGTACCAGGGGTGAATTGTTTCGAAATCGTGGTCATACGTGAGCCGGCGATACCAGCCCGTATCGGCCAGCGCGCCCGAATACGGCTTTATCGAAAAAATCATCTGTGGTGTAATGATATTTTGCGAGAGCATCGGGAAGTCAGTGATCTGCATATCCAGATGATCCTGCCGTTTCGGATAAACACGCACCATCTGATTGGGCAGATGCACTACGGGGCGGTTTGTATTCAGCAGCGGTGCTACGTTCCCAATCGTTGGGTCGATATAATGCAAGCCGGAGTGCGTTTTTTCAGGGGGATTCTTTTTTTGCCCAAAGCTTGCCGGCAGTCGGTTAATCAGCAAAAAAAACGTGAGGGCAAAAACTGGACGAATAGTGAGCTTCATAATGCAGGAGCAGAAAAGGTAAGGTTGGTTGAAAAAAGTCTATAGTTTTCAGGTTGTGCTATACGGTAGAGGTCCTCTGTTTTTACTACGTTCAAGGGCGTACAACACAACCTGAAAAACGTCTTTAATCAACTATAACCTGGATTCTGAGGGAGGATGGATGGGTTGTTGATGATCTGAATTTCTACCAGCGGGATTGGGAAGAGAGCGTTAAATGGCTTCAATCCTAATGGACCCATCACGCTTTCTAACCGATTGGTTCTGGCCAGATCGAACCAGCGTACGCCTTCCATCGACAATTCGTAGATGCGTTCTTTGTAAATATTGGTACGTAGCTCGTCTTTCGTCATCGTGGTATAGGCAGGCATTTTGGCGCGGGTGCGGACCTGGTTCAGGTAGGTTAGTGCTATGTCCGTTTTGCCGTTTTCGTTCAGGGCTTCGGCATACATCAGTAGCACGTCGGCGTAGCGGATCACTTTCCAGTTTACCTTGCTATCGTTCAGGGAGTTGGTGGGGGCCAGATACTTTTTGGTGAACGTAGCGATCTGCAAAAAGCCCTGAAAAGCGCCATTGTTGTCGGTGTAACCCTTAGCAACGGTTACGTCTCTACGTGGATCTTTCGGGTCAAATGAATCGAACAGAGCAAGTGTAGGTGTGTTTTGCTCTCCGGCTCCGCCTTTAATGCCATAAAAGGTTTCGGCGGCTGAGTTGGCCGACTTGGGCAGGAATTTGTTTGAAAAGCCGCTGCCGGCGCCCAGGTTGCCATCCTGGTATTCAATATCAAAAATGTATTCGCTATGGTGTTCGTCTTTCGAATAGTCGAATAAATCGTTGTAATTGGCGAGCAGTGAATAGCCTGACGTAGTGACTTCCTGTAGCTTAGCTTCGGCCTTTACGAAATCCTTACGGGTCATATACACGCGGCCCAGGATTGCCTTGGCTGCTCCTTTGGTGGCCCGGCCTACGTCGACGCCGGTATATTTGGCCGGTAATTTGGCTTCGGCATCCATCAAGTCTTTGATGATAACCTCTTCGTAAATCTTGTCGGCTTTTTCGCGCACTTTCGTATAGCCAGCTTCAATAGACGTTGGCGCAGTATTCAACGGTACGTCTCCAAAAATTCGGACTAAATCGAAGTAGGCAAAAGCACGAAGAAACTTAGCTTCACCAATATGCCGGTCCCGATTCGTCACCACGGCCGGATCGGCCGATTCCAGTTTAGAGAGGACCAGATTGGCTCGATTGATCGCACTGTAATAATTCCGCCAGGTCGATATCATCAGGTTGGCGTCGCTATTCATATTGAATTTGTCGACCGAAATCAGGAAAGCGTCGTTTCCTAGTGCGTGCCAGGAGCCGTCGGAACGGAGATCGCCAAAAATCCAGAAATCCTGATACTGATTCCGCAGTGAGCTATAAATGCCAACCACCGCATCCTGAAAATCTTTATCGGTTTTATAAATAGCATCGACACTGACCGTCGATATGGGATTTAGTTCAATGAAACTTTTCTGACAGGAGGCCAGGGTTAGTCCGGTAGCCATAGCTGCTAGGCAAACTATCTTTTTCATTTTCTTCAAGTTTTTTAGGCATCCATCTATTAAAATCCAACATTCAGGCCAATGAGCAGACTTTTGGGAAGTGGGTAATCGTTGGCTTCCACACCAGGAGTGAGCGGGTTTTCGGTCGTGCTGACATCTGGATTAAAGGTTGTGTTTTTCGTGAAAATGAACGGATTGTTCGAGTTGACATACACACGGAGCGAACCGAGCTTGAGTTTTTGAACGAGGGCTGATGGGAACGCATACGCCAGGGTAATGTTGTTTACGCGCAGGTACGTACCGGTATCCAGAAACAGCTGACTCGGCAGCCGGACGCCACCCGTTGGCGTATCGTTGGGGCGGGGTGTTTTGCCGTCGCCGGGGTCTTGTTCCGATTTCCAGTAGTTATTGCTAAACGCATAACCCCGAACGCGGGCCCGTCCGCTATTGCCCCCTCCGCGCGATGTATTGTAGATCTGATTGCCCTGCGACCCCTGCAGACTTACACTTAAGCTCAGGTTTTTGTACGATACGCGGTTGGTCATGCCGTAGAAAAAGTCCGGGTAAGGAGACCCCATGATTGTTTTGTCGGCATTGGTAATCACGCCGTCGCCGTTGATATCAACGAATCGGATATCGCCCACATGCGAACGGTCGCTGCCGGTTGGGTTATAAATTGGTCCTTTGTCCAGCTCGGCCTGATTTTTGAAAACACCATCTACTATCCATCCGAAAAACATGCCAATGGGTTGCCCAATCATCGTTACGTTATTGCCCGCGTAGATAGGGTCGCCCTGAGGTCCCAGCTTCGTAACCTTATTGCGGTACGTAGAGACGTTAAAATCGGTTGACCACTTGATTTTACGGTCGATGTTTACGGTGTTCAGAACGAATTCCCAACCCGTATTCCGAACTTCGCCGATGTTCTGCAAGGCAGTGCTGAAGCCTGTATTGTTAGGGATATTTACATTCAGTAACAGGTTGGTGTTACGCGAGGTAAAGTGATCGATCGAGGCATTGATACGGTTATTGAAAAAGCTGGCGTCTACGCCAAAGTTTAGCGATGTTTGGGTTTCCCAGGTTAGGTTTGGGTTCGCAATCCGACCGGGAGCAATGGCCGTCGACACACCGCCACCTAATGCATAGTTCTCGTAATTGATCGTAGCGTACTGGTCATAGTTACCAATATTATTATTACCCGTTACGCCATAGCTGGCCCGTAGTTTCAGCTCGCTGATATCCCGAATATTTTTCAGAAAACTCTCATCGGAGATACGGTAAGCCAGGGCTACCGATGGAAATACGCCGTATTTGTTCTGCGTACCAAACCGAGACGAACCGTCGGTACGTATCGACGTCGTTACGTAGTATTTGCTGTTGTAGTTATAGTTAACCCGCGCCAGGTAAGAGATCAGCGACCATTCGTAGATGTTGGCCGTACCGTTCGTGATCAATCCGCCAACCGCACTCAGAGTAGGGACTAAATTGTTTGGAAACTTGTTGCTCGACATCGTACTGATTTCTCCCCGTTCTTTTTGGGCCGTAAAACCAGCTAAAGCCGCAATGGAGTGCTTGCTGATATTCTTCGTGTAGTTCAGCGTATATTCCGTGAGCCAGTTCGTAATCAGGCCCGCATTGTCTGTTCCGGTTGGGAGTTCATTGGCGAAATAAGGCCGCTGAGGTCTGAAATACATTCCCTTGTTGGTTAGCAGACTACCACCAAACAAGACGTTAAATTTTAAGTCGTTAATGAGTTGGTACTCAACGTTCAGGTTTCCCAGTAAACGCAGATTTTTTTGTGATGTAATTGTTTCCTGGGCTACGGCAAGGGGGTTGTAAATATCGGCCATATCGGCCAGGCCAGCGTAATTGAAATAACTGCCATCGGGATTCAGTAATGGCCGGAAATTATGGATTTGCAGGGTAGACGCTACAATGCCGAGTGTGCTGGCGGTGCCGCCACTGACACCCGTTGACGGTAGTGAACGCTGTTCTGTATACGCAGGGTTAATGTTGACCTTAAGCGCCAGTCGTTTCGAGAGTTGCGCATCGATGTTGGTACGTAGTGAATACCGCTTAAAGCCACTGTTTATGATGATGCCATCCTGATTAAAATACTCACCGCTTACCGCATACCGAATGTTTTCGGAGCCGCCCGATGCCGATAGCTGAATCTGACGTTGAGGAGCCGTAACCAAAACTTTGTTTAGGGAGTTTTCGTCGGTGGTATTTCGGCCTTCCAGCACATCCATGATAATGGCCGGAACGGGAGTGGCCCAGGAAGTGGGCGGGCCAGATACGTCACGTCCGGCGTCCAGATTCTTATTGCGCATGCCATCGTAAAAAAACTGAGCCTGTTGCAGCGAGTTTTTCATGATGGGCAGTTTAGATACGCTCTGCCAGCCGTAGTACGTATCGAGCGAGATGGTTGCTTTACCGGCCTTACCTCGTTTGGTCGTAATGATTACAACGCCGTTGGAACCCCGTGAGCCATAGATGGCTGTTGCCGATGCATCTTTGAGAATGTCCAGTGTTTCAATGTCGTTGGGGTTCAGTGTCTGAATATTATCCGTAGGAAACCCGTCTACTACGTAGAGCGGACCAGCACCCGCCGAAATACTGCCGATGCCCCGTATTCGGATTTGCGGAGCCGCGCCTGGCTCGCCCGACACCGCTTTTACCTGCACACCGGCCACCCGACCCGCCAATCCCTGTTCGATCCGGGTCACGCCCAGATCCTTTACTTCTTTGGCACTAACGACGCCTACCGAGCCAGTCAGGTCTTTTTTCTTGACGGTTCCATAACCAACCACCACAATTTCGTCGAGGGTTTTATCATCGGCTTTTAACGTAACGTTCACGGTGGTGAGATTACCGACACTGACCTCCTGCGACAGATAGCCTACGTAACTGAAAATCAAGACCGACGTAGCGTTCGGTACGTCGAGTTTGTAGTTACCCTCAGCATCGGTAGTGGCTCCTCGCTGCGTGCCTTTCACAATGATACTGACCCCCGGAAGCGTTTCCCCCTTCTCATCCGTTACGGTGCCCTGAACAAGAATGTCAACGTTTTTTTCGTCCATTGCGAGCCGGGTCGGTAACCCCATGTCTCTGGAGTCGGCTTCACTCTGAAGTCTGTCCAGTGGGCCTGGCGTAATGATCAGCCGTTGATTGATGGTCGATTCAGCTTTATCGAGCGGCTCTCTGGCAATTACTACGTAGCCGCCGTTCTTTACTTTCTTGTACCGCAAGCCCAGTGGTTTTAAGACAGCGGAAAGGTTTTGCTCAATATTCGCACTTAAATTGACAACATTAGGCGCTACCACCAGCCCTTCTACGTTCCGGTCGAAAAAGAGAATGTCGATGGCGTAATGATCCTGTAACTTCTTCAGTACGTCTTTTAGCTTTTGTGCAGCCGCTCGATTGGCCGATTCTTTCGGTTGGGCCTGCTCTGCTCTGGCCAGCACCTGCGAAAAGCCAGGGCGTACTCCTCCCAGGACCGCCCCGGTGAGGAGCAGTAATCGTAATAGTTTTTTCATGGTAGTTAAGGGTATCTAGGTGTTGTTATTTTTGGGCTATGACAATGGTGTCGCCCTGCTGCGAGTAGGTTAAATTCGATGAAGTTGCTGCTAACGTTTCGATAAGCTCGTCAGCACTGTAGGCCCTGAAAGCGCCCGATATGGTCCAGGTTGCTAGGGTCTTGTCGGCAATCTGGAGCTTTACACCGTAGTTTTCTTCGAGCAGATTACCAATTTCTTCCAGCGTTGTGCCATCAAACACAAACCGATGCTCTTTCCAGGACGTAAAGTTCTGGGGGGCGCTGGTTTGTTTTAAACTCACCCGCCCTTTGGGGTCGAACGTTACCAGATTACCCGGTTTCATGGTCAACTGCCTGCTTGTTTTACCTTCCTGATAAAGCAGTTGAACCTTACCTTTGTTGAGCACCACCTTTTTGCTCTTTTCGCGCGTGTTGACCATAAACTCAGTGCCTAACACCACAACCTCAAAGTTTTTGTCGGTCTGGACAACAAAGTGCTGATGGTCTGGCAGATGCTTAATGGCAAAATCAGCTTCGCCAGTCAGAACCACTTTTCGTGTTTTTTGGCCGAAGCCAAACCGGGGTACACGTAGCGTGGAGTTTGCATTGAGCGTAATCTGGCTTCCATCCGATAAGGTAATCGAGCTTGTTTTTCCGTATCCGGTGGTATAGGTTTTGAACAGCAGGTTGTCTTTAAAGAATAAAGCACCCAGCGTAATAATAACGCCGATAGAAGCGGCTGCCACCCAGTGCGGCCAGTACGTATACGTTCGGTGTACGACTAGTTCCTCGGTTGTGTGTATGGGGGCGGCTGGTTCATTGACGGCGTTGTCAAGAATACGTTGCCGATGCCGGTTCAGGGCTTTTTGATCGTCGGCAATAAATTGTGGATTTTGACTTTCCCAGGCGGCCAGATGCATAAAAAACAGCTCACGGTTAGCCTCATCGTTAGCCCACTCATCAATGGCCTGCTTCTGCAGAGCAGTTGCCCGACCAGAAAAATAAGTGAGAAGTGATTCTTTTGATACCTGAGTTTTCATCGACAATATGTTAGCAGTATCATGACGATTTCGAGATAAAAAATACGTAGTCAAGTCGCGGGAAAAATAGATTTTCTACCGCATCAGGCCCATTAAGAAGATGATTAATAGCCATTTGTCTTTCAGCGTATTCCGAATCTGACGTATGGCCTGAAAAAGATGGGATTCAACCGTACGTAAAGATAGGTTCAGTTCATCCGCAATTTCTTTGTACTTTTTTCCTTCGAAGCGGTGCATGACGTAAATCTGACGACGCTTCAATGGCATATCATTGATGGCATTTTCCACATCGTGATACAACTCTTCGTACTGCGTAATGGAATCGGGAGACTGTGTGTTGTGGGCAGGCATCAATTCGGCACTATCCAGCGATGTGTTGCGTCGCATTTCGGCCCGAACATAGTCGAAAGCTCTGTTTCGAACGGCTGTGAATAAATAGGCTCTGTAGGAGGTTGTGATGGTTAAATAGCGCGATTCTGCCTGGAATTCATAGAAAATATCTGACACGATATCCTCCGCAATTGCTTTGGAAGACACGAACCGAACGGCGTGGCTGCATAAAAGAGCGTAATAGTGTCGGAATAATAAACTGATACCATGATCGATATCGTCCTGAAACGCTTTTTTGAGAAAGAGTTCGGTATCCCAACCGGCCTTATCGGAAGAGGGTTGGTTCGGCTCTTCCATATCCACTACGTACAACGGCCTCGTTTCCGATCGTTGCCTTAGGGGTAAGACGTGTCCCAGCTCTACTGGTAAATGAAACGATTGATTCATTTTTGGTTTCCTCTTAGAGTAAATTTTTTAGGGCGGCTGAGTCGTACGTTGTCTATGAAAGCCTTTTAACCAAGACGATGTGAGCACCAAAAACACTTAGTCTTATTTCATTATTTTTTCAAAAAATTGAATTTTGGCTGTTGACTCTAAGTCAATAGCTGGCTGTACGTCTGAATTAGCGAACTGCAATGTGGCAGATGTAGCAAGGCTTATGAAGGAATACTCTACTGGTTTAACGACCGATTCGTTGAGTACATCCAATGTCAATTGTAAGATAGGCCTCAGTCGAAGCAATTTGATTAAGATACTAACTATTGATAATTTAGTTGATTGTCAGGTGATTATAAATTTTTTATAATATATATTGATTATAATATAATACAAGTATTGTCTATTGCTGTTACCTTTGTATTACGCTGTCAGTTGACGAAGGGGATTGACATGGGCCTGCGCTATGTGACGAAACTAGTTGCTGGCTAAACTCAGGTTGCCCAATAATTTTCTGAATAGATTTTTACAACATCTACTAACCAAGTAATACGCATTAGGTATGGCTGCCAATCAACGAAAACTAATCCGCGTTATGTTTGACGTATTGGATGAAACGAAAAAAAGTCTTACACTGGACAAAGACCTTTCCATAGTTGCCCGCGATCCCGACGAGGCTATTGATTTTGTATTTGCTGAAATGCAGCGCGAGTTTAATCGATCCGACATTCGCTTGTCGCGGGTTCGGATATGTGCCTGAGATTGTTGCCTGTAGAAGCAATAGGTCATCTAGTTTGCCTCAATCGAAAAGGTACTGTACTGTATCTGATTCGGATTGACCGACTGCGGACGATCTGATCAATCCGCAGCCGGTCGTTGCCCGACTAGCAGCCAGGGTTGTGACAACTATAGTCGATCACTTTTATTGATTAATTCGACAGGATCAGCCTGCCTACCAATCGCCTGGTTGCGGTTTGCCACCGCACCAGATACGTTCCCGCAGGAAGGTGGCTAAGGTTGGGCGTGAATTCATTCAGGCCTTCCTGTACCTGTACGGGCTGATCATACACCGATACGCCGGTTTGACTCAGAACGGTTAGCGTACCAGCCTGGGCTTCATTGGTCTGGATCTGAATGCGTATAGGCCCACCCGTTGGGTTTGGGCTGATCATGATGCTGCTTTCCGTTCCATACTCTTCACGCGTGGCCGCCAGTCGGGCGGCTACGGGCGTTTCGGTTCGGATGTTATCCAGGTAAATCAGATTGTCGCCACCGGCTTGTGACTGAATAGTCAGGCGTTTGATACGGGCTGGATTGCCTAACTGTGGCATGGTAACCGTGATTTCCTGCCACACGTTGGGCGTTGGCTGGAACGTGAACACGGCACTTTGACCACTTTCGTTTTCGGCATTGGTATACAAGCCAATCGTTTTGTTGGTGGTCGCATAAATCCAGAATCGAATGGTGGTTTGAGCCGTGGGAACCAGAGCCGAGTTACGAATAATTGACCAGCCACCCCAACCGCCATTGTAGGCAACCGACAACGCGTATTGCCCTACTTTGACTGGATTTGTGTTCGTATAGTTGCGGTTAATGCCCCACGACCACTCTTTCCATTCGGCGTTCGGCGCTTCATCGTAAATGGCCTCACCCGCTGTGTTTGACGGACAGGCAACGGTCGTAACGCTCAGGGGAACACTCTGATCAACCGCATTGCCCATTACGTCTTTAGCCCGTACCGTAAACGTATATGCCGTACCACACGTTAGCCCTGCTACGTCGACAGTGGTCACACCAACAGTACTGGTCAACAGCGTTCCGTTCCGGTAAACGTCGTAAGCCGCTACGTTGCTGTTACTGCTGGGAGCGCTCCAGGTCAGACGTAAACCTGTAGCCGTTACGTTGCTGGCTGTCAGGCTGAAGGATTGTTCGAGCCGGATATTGTCCAGATAAATCAACGTACTCCCCGATGCCTGATTTTGAACGGTTAGTCGTTTAATACGGGCCGGATTGCCTAACTGTGCCATCGTAATAACAACTTCCTGCCAGACGTTGGGTGTTGGCTGGAACGTAGATACCGCACTTTGACCACTTTCATTGTCGGTGTTGGTATAGACACCGATGGTTTTGTTGGTGGTCGCATAAATCCAGAAACGTAGCGTGGTCTGCGGACTGGGCGTAAAAGGTGTATTCCGAATAATCGACCAGCCACCCCAGCCGTCGGTATACGTCACGGCCAGCGAGTTTTGACCTACTTTGACCGGATTGCTGTTCGCATAGTTTCGATCAACCGACCACGACCATTCTTTCCACTCCGGATTCAGGGCTTCGTCGTAGATAGCATCGTTGCCACTGGAGGGCGGGCAATTGGTCGTCGTTACGGTCAGCGATGCGCTTTGTGTCGACTTATTACCGGCGGCATCTTTAGCTAGTACGGTATATACATAAGCGGTTCCACAAGCAAGGTTGCTAACGTTCAGGGTGGTAGTTGTTACGTTATTGATGACCACCCCGTTTTGGTATACCTCATAGCCCACTACGCCAACATTGTCTGTGGCCGCCGACCAGCTTAGTGTGAAGCTATTACCCGTTACGTTGCTGGCCACGAGATTCGTAGGCTGGCTGGGCGCCTGGGTATCGGTTGTGGTACAGGCTCCCGTTCGTACAGTCAGTTCGTTACTGCTGGCTGATACGTTTCCGGCTGCGTCTTTCGCCCGAACGGTAAATCGATAGGTCGTGTTACAGGTTAGTCCTGTTACGTCGAAGCTGGTCGATGTAACCTTATCGTTCAGGAGTGTCGTACCCTGATAGACTTCGTACGCCGTTACGCCCACGTTGTCGGTTGAGGCTAACCAGTTCAGACGCAGACTTGTTGTCGTTACGTTCGTGGCCGATAGGTTGGCTGGAATGCTGGGCGCCTGCGTATCGGGCGCCGTATCACCCGCAATTAGCCGAATGTCGTCGAGGACAAAACTATGTGTTTCTCCGGCGCCATCGGCAAACGAAATCCGCTGAATCTGGGATGGATTACCCCAGAAGCTCCACGGAATCCGAACGAGTGTCCAGGTGTTTGGTTCGGCATTGATTCGATACGAATCCGTTGTTTCGCCGGTATCGATTTCGCTCATGAATATACGTACCGTTTTATCGGTACCGTAGAACCAGAACTGTACACCACCAGGATAATTGGCTGTTTTCAGAATCTCGCTATTACGCAGGCTTAATGCCCCGAACTTTGCCGTTACGTTTACTTTCAGCGAACGCTGGCCGATTTTCACCGGGTTGGTGTTCGCCAGATCATTGCCACTGCCCCACGACCATTCAACAACGGTATTTTTGAGTGCATCACCGTAAATAATGTAATCGTTGGCACTGGGTGCGGGTGTGCTGACCGTTACGGCATTGCTTGGATTGGAGCGATTGGCCGAGAAATCAATTGCTTTTACCGTAAACACGTAGCTGTTACTGGGCGACAGTGTCGTTACGTTAAACGATGTTTCTGGCGTTTCGGCAATTCGAACCCCATCCTGATAGACTTCATAAGTTGGCGTGCCCCGGTTATCCGTCGATCCGTTCCAGGTGAGCTTCACCGAATAGGGCGAAAGCTCCGAGGCAACCAGATTGGTGGGTGTGGTTGGCGGTTCGGTATCGGTTGGATCGGTGGTCGGAACCATCAACCGGCTAAGCAGACTGATATAAGGAGCCTGGTTGTAAATAGCGACCTCCGTAAAAATCCAGGAGTCCTGCGGCCAGCCCGTATTCCAGTCTTTATACCGTTTCTGTAGCGGTTCGTTCCGGATATAGCCTTCTGTGCCGGTATACTGATCCATGCTGTTGGGGCCGCCGGTTAAATAGCCGGGTGCTGGACCTTTGGGCGACGTCTGGGCGTTATCCCAGTCGGTACCGTGGGCGAACCAGGTGTGATAAATCTCGTTCTGCGAATTCTCGGCACCGTAGGGATACATGTTCGAGAGCATGACTTTTCCCTGGGCGTTCACGCCATGAAACCAGTGCAGGTATTCGCCCGCCACTTCCCGATACAGGGCCTTATTCGACGGATTGATGGCGAAATTTACGAAGTCGAGGTTGGCGACACCCGCGTTGCCACGAACCTGATTACTGCCCCAGTGATACTGCTCGTCTGCCATATAGGCCCGATATAAATCCTTATTGGCCGTATAATCTTTAATCGACAAGACGTCATTCTGAACACTTTTTACACTGCGTATTCGCGCTGCAGTAGCGGGCGTAGCATCTGGATGGGCTGCGTACCGTAACAGTGCCGTATGGACGTGCATTGTGTAAGGACCCCACCATTCATTCTGAACCGGCTGAATCTGCGAGAAATACGTATCGACAAACGTTTTGTATTCAGCCTTCCCGGTCGCTTCAAACAGATAAATAGCCGCGACGACTGCTGATTGACGCTGAACGGTTGCCGACTTATCCGCATCGCCGGATTTAATATGGCCGTCGTCACAATCGGTCTGGAACGTAGTGAATCCGTTTGTCGTTTGCTTTCCTCGGTTAAAGGCTTGCTCGGCACGTGTAATCAGATCCTGGGCGTAGGCGCTCATAGCCGGAATGGTGCGATACACTGCTCCGCCAACCGCAAACATAGCAGCCCCGGCCAAGGTCGAGGAGGTACACTCGGGCAAATAGTAGCGGGGGCGTTTGTCGGCACTGGGCGGAGATACCTCTCCTTCATACGTATCGAACCCCACCTTCAGGAACAACCCACCGGTTCCCGTTGCATCCTGCATGCGACGCATAAAGTCAAGTTCCCATTTGACCTCGTCCAGAACGTCAGGAATGCCATTTCCCGATTCAGGAATGTTGAAGTTATCCCCGAATACGGATGGATTCAGGCGATACGCTTCCAGCAGCAACGCTACGGGTTCCTCCGCAAAGGTTACGTACTTGTTCATGTCGCCAGCGTCCATCCAGCCACCGTGCAGATCTTTAGCCGTTCTGGTATCACCTTTCGCATCACGGCTGGTAGCCTGTCGATCCTGAAGCGGGCCTTCCATCATGGCAGTGTCGGCCCATTTCGAATCGGTGTAAGGCGGCTGTTTGCTGAAGTTGATCCGTTGGTAGAAATACACGCGCATGGCCGCCTTCAATACGTCGCTGTACACATTGTCGCCAACGTCGAAACGGTACGAACCCACGTTATTGCCAACGTCGAAAATGTAATACGAACCCGGCGTATTGACCGTCGAAAAATCGAACCACCATCCCTTGTCGCCCGAGGATGCCTGCGTGGCGCCATTGTTCCAGGCCTGAATGGTTCCGCTAAATACCACACCATCGTCGGACCATCGACGAACCTGGTACTGATTGGTGCCTGTACTGGCATGAAAGGGCTGCCCCGCATTGGAGCCCACTTGTGGATTGACAATGACCGCCACTTTTCGGGCGTTCTGGAGATACCCAAACTGATCGATTCGGATAAAATCGGTGGTGCCGGGTGGGGCCGCCAGACCGTGGTACATGGTTAGTAACCAGACCAGAGTCCATAAACAAAACTGTTTCATTAAGTTAACTCCCGCGCCCTGGGCGGTTCTTTTATGATTATAAAAAGTGCTTTTTAGGGCCTAAAAGCGCGGGTAAACATACCGGGCCGTTAGTAGTGGTGCAGGAACTCTCCGCGCGAATTGTCGGAAACGATGACTGAGTTGCTTAAACCGACGACTAAGCTTTGTTTAGAGCGAAAAGGAGCGCTGGGAGAGGGATAATTTATGGGGATAGCCTAGTGTTATCAGTAGCCGATTGGCACTCGAATAACCGGGAGGAAATCGGATGGAAAGGAGTTAATTACGGCATTCGCATTCCTTGCATTGCTCCATGGTGTCGAAAGGAACAGTACCACCACAACCGCCATACGTAAATTGTTTGCAGCGTTTCTCGGTCTGGTCGTAATAGTATTTGGTGAAAGCAGCGTAGCAGGGTCCTGCGTCTGGCTTTAGTTGACAGCGTTCCGACGATGCACAATCCTTTTTACAGCCTATGACCAATAGCGCCAGGGTTAATAAACTGAACGGAAAGTGACGAATGGATAGGTTGTGCATGATGCTTATCGTTAATCTGTAAGGAAACTGAGCGTTTGTCGCAGACTGCATCTTGCTGTCTGGGACAAACGCATCCATACGTAATACCAAGACTACGTAGTAAGACAAACCGTTGGAAAAGTGGGAGGGAAATCTGATAATTGTCATACCTAAGCTGCCAGTGTTACGAAATCCCATAACCAGGCGAAAACATGTTACGTTACCGGCGGGTTTATATAGCCAGTGAACTCTCCTCTCTTAATCACCCACCCATGACGTCTGATGCGGATATATTGATCATTGGTGGCGGCCTGGCTGGCTTAACGGCAGGCATTCATCTGGCTCAGCATGGTTTGCGAGTTACCCTGATCGAAAAGCATCCGTACCCGCAGCATAAAGTCTGCGGAGAATACGTATCCAACGAAGTGCTTCCCTACCTCGAACAACTCGGTATCGTTTTTGATGACGTAGCGCCGTCGCGCATTGAGCGTTTTTTGTTCAGTACCGTTGCGGGAAAAACGATAGAAAGTCGATTGCCGTTGGGTGGATTTGGCATAAGTCGATACGTCTTTGATGCGATTCTGTACCGAAAAGCCCTTGCCGATGGTGTTCTGATTGTGCAGGATCAGGTAATCGATGTTCAGTTCAAAAACGATTCCTTCGACGCAACCACGTTGACCGGAAATACGTATACATCAAAAATCGTGATTGGTGCTTATGGAAAACGGTCTGGACTGGATAAGCAACTAGGTCGACGCTTTATCGAGGAAAACTCACCCTGGATGGGTGTCAAGGCGCATTATCGGGCCAGCTTCCCCGACGATCTGGTGTCGCTGCATCATTTCGAAGGAGGTTATTGTGGCTTGAGCCAGGTCGAAAACAACGTCGTGAATGCCTGTTATCTGGTAAGCTATAACAGTTTCAAAAAACATAAAAACGTGATGGCTTTTCAGCAACAGGTATTGAGCCAAAATCCTTTCCTGAATGAGTTTTTCGCAACGGCAGTGCCATTGTTCGAGAAACCGCTGACCATAAGTCAGATTTCGTTTGCCCGAAAAGAACCGGTGGAAAAGCACGTGCTGATGTGTGGCGACACGGCAGGCGTTATTCATCCACTGTGTGGTAATGGCATGGCAATGGCCATTCATAGTGCCAGGATCGTTTCTGAGTTGATCGTCCAGTTTTTTCGGAAAAGCATTACCAGTCGGGCGGATCTGGAGCATCGTTATCTAACATCATGGAACAATGCGTTCAAAACAAGGTTGACTACTGGACGGATTATCCAGTCCCTGCTTCAGAACGCTACGTTGTCGTCGGCGTTGATGGGCAGTTTGCAGCGAATGCCAGCCGCTTTGCCACTAATTATCAGGAGAACACACGGCAGACCTATGGACAAACCCTTGAACGACGCTATTTTGAGTAACTAATACCCTAACGAATCATCAATGACAGTGAATACAAAGCAGCGAACGTCGCAGGAAGAATTTTTGGATGATTTTTCGCTGGAGGGCGACGAACTGCGTGATGCACTGGACAAAATTGCGGCTATCAATCAATGGTTGGGGGGCAATCAGGTAACCCTGGACGGAATGAAAACGCTGCTGGGCAACAGAACAACCCAACAACCGATGTCTATTGTCGATATTGGATGTGGCAATGGCGATATGTGCCGGGCTGTGGTCAATTTTGGGCGGGAGCGAGGCATACCAATTACTGTTTTGGGGATCGATGCCAATGAGTATACCATCAATCATGCCCGAACGCTGTCGGCTGCCTATCCAACTGTTACGTATGCCGTGATGAACGTATTTGATCATGATTTTGCCCGTCTGGAGTACGATATTGCGTTATGTACCTTAACACTTCATCACTTCACAGATGAGCAGATTCTGGTACTGATGCGGTTGTTGTCTCAGCAGGCAAAGCGGGGAGTCGTGATTAATGATCTGCACCGCAGCGCATTGGCCTACCGGCTTTTTCAGCTCGTTTGCTTTGTTTTTCGATTGAATAAACTCTCCAGAGAGGATGGGCTGATTTCTATTCTTCGGGGATTTAAAAAACAGGATTTAGAGACCTTTTCCCGACAGCTCCAGTTAACATCGTACCAGATAAACTGGCGTTGGGCTTTTCGTTATCAATGGATTATCCGGAACCTATGTGTGTAAAAATTGCAGGAGTTGCCAAAGCCTTACCTGATCACTGGCGCGAGACAAAAGACATTCTACTGTTTCTGGATACCTGGCTGGCTGGTCAGGATGATCGCTTTCGTCGGAAAGTGCGCAAGATTTTTGAGAATGCGGCTGTCGATAAGCGATATTCGATGATGACGCCCGCCGAAGTGTTTACCCAGACGTCGTTCGAAGAAAAGAACGCGATCTATGCGCGGGAGTCGATCAAACTGGGCGAAGCCGCCCTGGCAAATGCGCTGAAAAAAACCGGCTGGCAGGCTACTGATCTGGATTATCTGATTACGGTCAGTTGCACCGGAATCATGATTCCATCGCTGGATGCGTATCTCATCAATAGCATGCAGATGAAGCAGGACATTGTCCGGTTGCCGGTGACGGAGATGGGCTGCGTGGCAGGTGTATCGGGCATCATTTATGCCAAAAACTTCCTGAAAGCCAATCCCGGAAAACGGGCGGCCGTATTGGCAGTTGAATCGCCCACGGCTACGTTTCAGCTCGATGACTATTCGATGGCTAACGTAGTGAGTGCGGCCATTTTTGGCGACGGAGCGGCCTGTGTGCTGCTATCCTCCAACGAAGCCGACCAGGGCCCCGAAGTGCTGGCCGAAGAAATGTATCATTTCTACGATGCCATCCATATGATGGGTTTTGGGCTGACAAACAGTGGCTTGCAGATGGTGCTGGACAAGGAAGTGGCCGAAACCATAGCGGCTCATTTTCCGGCCATTGTGCATCCGTTTCTGGAAAAAAATCAACTGGCTATCAACGATATATCGCACCTGATTTTTCATCCGGGCGGCCGAAAAATTGTGGAGGTCGTTCAGGAGCTTTTCGGGAAGCTGGGCAAGACCATCGACGATACCAAAGAGGTGCTACGTCAATACGGAAACATGTCGAGTGCTACGGTATTGTACGTACTGGAGCGGTTTATGGACCGACAACCCGAAAAAGATACGTATGGTCTCATGCTCAGTTTTGGTCCTGGTTTTACAGCGCAACGGGTTTTATTAAAGTGGTAAACGAATTTCGAGACACTCAGTATTGGGCTATTATTCTCGGCGGTAGTCAGGGATTAGGACTAGCGACTGCCCGAAAACTGGCTAAACACGGCATGAATCTATGTATCGTACACCGAACCCGTAAAGCCGATATGCCCGACGTAGCGCGCGCCTTTGAGCAAATTCAGCAAAGCGGTATCGAACTGAAACAATACAATGTCGATGCCACCCATGCCGATAGACGTCGGCAGGTCATCGGCGAGCTAACCGAAAGTATAAAGCCGTCCGGGCGGGTCAGAGTGCTGGTTCACAGTATTGCCAAAGGCAATCTGAAACTAATGGGCACGAACGAACAGACCGATCTGAAACACGACGATTTTCAACTAACCATCGATGCAATGGCGATCAGTTTGTATGATTGGGCAAAGGAGGTGCTGGCGGCCAGTTTATTTGCCGATGATGCCCGCATCATTAGCTTCACCAGCGAAGGGAGCCGGAAAGCCTGGAAAAGCTATGCCGCCGTTTCTGCTGCCAAAGCGGCTCTGGAAGCTATTTCCCGCCAGATCGCCCTGGAGTTTGCTCCGTTTGGCATACGTAGCAACTGCATTATGGCCGGTGTTACGGAAACGGCTTCGATGCGGATGATTCCGGGGGCCGACCAACTGCTGGCGTATAGTCAGCAACGTAATCCATTGGCTCGTTTAACAACCCCGGAAGACGTAGCAAATGCGGTTTATCTGCTTTGTAAAGACGAAGCTGCCTGGATCAATGGCGCAGTTATTCCTGTAAATGGGGGAGAGCATCTTCAATAAACGTGTAGATACCAACGTGCAAACCTGCGACCATATCCTTCAAAAACTGCCTTATCGTAAACCTTTCCTGTTTGTCGATACGTTAGTCAGCGTCACAGAAAATGGGGTAGAGGGGCGTTATACGTTTGCCGCAGATTCGTTTTTTTATGAAGGGCATTTTGTTGGCAATCCCGTAACGCCGGGCGTCATCCTGACCGAGGTGATGGCCCAGATTGGCGTGGTCTGCCTGGGGATTTTTCTGCTATCCGACTCGTCGATAAATGATCTGAAAATTGCTATGACGTCGACACAGATTGATTTCTACCAACCCGTGTTCCCCGGCGAAACGGTGACGGTACGTTCTGTAAAAGAATACTATCGGTTTCAAAAGCTAAAATGTAATGTGGAGATGAGAAACAGCCGGGAAGAACTGGTTTGCCGAGGTAGTATTGCTGGCATGATGAACGTGAAATCAGATGCGTAATCGAGTCGTCATTACAGGTCTTGGCGTTGTAGCGCCCAACGCCGTAGGGCTTCCGGCTTTTCGGGAAGCTATCCAACAGGGACGTAGTGGTATTACGTTCCATCAGGAGCTGGCCGACCTGAAATTTTCGTGTCAGATTGGTGGTATTCCTCCCATTACAGAAACGGATAAGAAGCAGTATTTCACAGACCTACAGCTTCAACAGCTCAATAGTAGTGGGGTTATTTACGGCGTTATGGCGGGGATGGAAGCCTGGCGGCACGCCGGTCTGCCCGTAGCCACCGATGAACCGGACTGGGAAAGCGGTATCGTGTTTGGAACAGGGCTGCTGGGCATTGAAAAAATCAGAGAATCGGTTTATAAAATCGATCAGGGGCAGGTTCGGCGATTAGGCAGTACCGCCGTGGTGCAGACTATGGTCAGTGGTGTCAGTGCCTACCTGGGTGGCATGATCGGATGCGGTAATCAGCTGACCGCTAATTCGTCGGCCTGCTCAACGGGTACGGAAGCGTTGCTGATGGCCTACGAACGGATCGCCTTCGGCTCGGCAACACGCATGCTGGCAGGAAGCTGTAATGATCACGGGCCTTATCTCTGGGGTGGATTCGATGCCATGCGGGTGTTACCCTATCAATACAACCAGTCGCCGGATCGGGCTTCTCGGCCACTGAGTGCGTCAGCCAGCGGCTTCGTGCCGGGCAGTGGCGCTGGAGCCTTGGTGCTCGAATCGCTGGAAAGTGCCCTGGAACGTAACGCCACGATTTACGCGGAAGTGCGGGGAGGTCATGTTAATTCGGGTGGTCAACGCGGGGGCGGGTCCATGACAGCCCCGAACGCAGCTGCCGTCCAGCGATGCATTCAGAAAGCTGTTGAGCAGGCGGGCATTCAACCCGACGATATTGATCTGATCGATGGTCATCTGACCGCCACCCTGAAAGACCCGGATGAAGTTAGAGGATGGGTTAACGCCCTCGGACGTAGTGGCTCGGAGTTTCCGTATATCAATTCGTTGAAATCGATGGTGGGGCATTGTCTGAGTGCGGCCGGAAGCATCGAATGCGTAGCGGCTGTGCTGGAACTTCATGAGGGCTTTATTTATCCATCTATGAATTGTGAAGACCTGCATCCGGCTATCACGGACCTGATTGATCCTTCCCGAATTCCGCAACAGTGTATTCAAAAACCAGTTAACGTAGTAGCCAAGGCCAATTTTGGCTTTGGCGATGTGAACGCCTGCGTTATCTTAACGAACTATCAGATCCAGACTGCTCATGCAAACGAATGATGAATTAATTACTGCCCTTAAAACCATCGTCAAACCCTATGTTCAGGATGAAGAAGCCTTTGCGCAACTAACCGAACAAACTAGTTTTATCAAGGATCTGAAAGTTAACTCTGCCAACCTGGTCGACGTAGCGCTCGATGTGGAAGAGAAATACGACATCGAAATTGATAACGAATCGATGGAGCGTATGCTGACCGTTGGCGCGGCTATCGATATCATTCGACAAAAACTAGCCGAAAAATGATCGGCAACGATATTGTTGATCTGGAGCGCGCCCGTGTAGAGAGTAACTGGCAACGTAGCGGTTTTCTCGGCAAGTTGTTTACGGCTGATGAGCAGCGGCTTATCCAGTCGTCAACCGATCCTGGATTAATGGTCTGGACGCTTTGGAGTATGAAGGAAAGCGCCTACAAGCTAATCGTTCGCCGGACAGGTCGCCCGTTTTTTGCTCCTCAGAAACTGGTCTGCTACGTAACAGAGTTGGATCAGCACACGCTGGCAGGAAGCGTTTTCTATCAGCAGGAGTATACCGTAACAACAGTCATTACCCCACACTACGTAGCAAGCGTAGCACTGGCTACGCCAAAGAAAACGCCATTTGTGCATCAGATCGTTACGTTCGATGACGTTGACTATCAGCACCAGCATGAAGGTATTCGTCAGGTGCTGAAGCAGTTTCTGTCCTGTAAAATAGTAACCCCTGTTAGTGATATAGTTATCCGTAAAAACGATATCGGTGTGCCGTCGATAAGTCTTGGGGATGGACAATGTATTCCCATCAGCCTGAGTCATCACGGTCATTACGGCGCTTTTGCCATGCCGGTCAGCTGGTAGTAGATGGATGACAATAACGCCCGATCATTTGCCTGTAAGAACGCCAGCTTAGCGGTAGAGCCATTTTGCTACCAGTCGGACGTAGCGCGGCATGATCACATAGGTCATCATGCCAACAATGATCACACTGGTTAGAAAGGCTCTGACAAATGGGATCGATAAAAAAGGGAACGTAGCAACCAGGGGCGAAAGGAGCCAGGCTACAAGCATCGACAGGGGGTAAATTGCTGACAGCGTTACCAAAAATTGCTTGTAAGGGGGAGCTACTTTCGTAGTTTGTTTGGGCGTGAACCAGAATTCAAGCCCAGTTTTTATATCTATTTGTTCGTCTTCATTGAGCAGAGGGCGTACTTTGTCAACCATTCGTCTACGGGTGTCGGACTCCAGCCAATCGCGTAGATTCGTTTCTGAATCAAAATGGAGCACGATCGTATAGTCGTTGTTTGCCCCATGTGGTTTAATCACATTGACCCCCCGATGTCCAGGTGCCGTTTGAGCCAGGGGCACCATTTCCCGAAGCCATTTTTCGTAGGCCTGAACTTGCTGACTGTGAGGCCGCTGAACGATAATCGTTGTAACGGCGCTGTCGACTTCAATAGGAATGTTGGTTGGCATGGCAGGAGGGCGTAACGAAACGATATGTTATCACTTTTGACAAAGTTCAAAAGTTTGTCAAAAGTCAAATGTACTAGAAACCAGTTACCACTTTACGCTAAGTCGAACGCCCGCAATGCCATTTCGGGCTGGTGCGGCATTGTAGAACCGATTGCCAACAGCATTGATATCATAGCCCAGTGAGTACGTCTGATCGAGTAGATTGTCGCCACTAGCGTAAATGTCCACCAGCCAGTGCTGGCCTAACGCGTGCCGGTAGCCCAGCGTAGCCTGTACTAATCGGGTCGGGTCAGACATAACCGTATTGGCGTCTGTTAGCGGAAATTCGTTCAGGAACTGGAACGTAACGTGAGCGTATAAACCCACTCTGGTTTCAGCATCCAGACCCGTTACGAGTGTCGTGGGAGCAACTCCCGGTACGCGATTGTCCGACAAATCAGTTGTTCCCTGCTGATAGTCCCGAAAACGATAATTGATAAGCGACATACTGTGCCACACCCGTAGCAGGGAGAACAAGGCGGGGTTTTCTGTATTGGTAGCTGTCGACACAATGTCGTACGACAACTGCGCTTCCAGACCGCGCTGGTCAGTACGTCCTCCATTGACAAAGTATTCGGCACCGGCCGCGTCTGAGCGTCTGACAATGGTTTGTCGCAGATAAAACTGGTAGGCTGCTACGTCGAAACGAAGTCGACCTATCGAACCACGCAGACCAGCTTCGTAATTGGTGCCACGCTCTGGATTCAGGCTGGTATTGAAACCACCTGCCGAGGGCCGAACCTCCTGCGACGATGGAGCCGAGTAGCCGGTGCTGATGCTGGCAAATGCAGCCAGGTTAGGACCGAAGGTACGTAGCAAAGCCACTCGGGGGAGCCATACCGGCGAGAAGTTCCGGGGCAACGTAACGGCTGGTAATGCACCTGCCGACCGAACGGGGAACCGGACAAAATCATACTGAACATCGTTCTGACTTAAACCGGCCGTTAACCGGAATCGGGCGGGGAGTTCTACTTCAGCCTGGGCAAAAATAGTTGTCTGCCGGGCGGTTAACTCTTCGTCCGTCTGAATAGTATCGGCCACACCGCCACGGTTGCCAAAGTTGCGTACTACCGTAAAATTCCGCAGAAGTTCAGCGCCAACGGTGAACGTAGTAGGCAGTGGCCCATTCGGTAGCCGTATCTGGGTGACGGTGCGGCCGCCGATACCCTGGTCGGTACGTTTCTCGTAGTTCGTAATGAATGGGTTGGCAAAATCCGTCGTGGAGGTATACAGAACGGTCGTGTTCTGAATCCGGTCATTCCATTTGTATTCGTGAGACAGACCCAGGTAGCCCACTTTCTGATAAATGCCCGCCTGTTGGGCTGCACTACTTGGCAGGGTGGCCGTTGCCGGGCGCGATGCCCTTGGATTGGCTCTATATTGTGCTTCGGTTAGTCCGCCGGGTGTTCGATAGTGCAGATCGGAGTATAGGCCAAGTACAGAAATCGTCCGTTTCGGGCTGACTGTAAACGAGCCTGTCAGACTCAGATTATCGCGAACCATCGCGCTGTTGTCGCGGTAGCCATCGGCCTGTACGTGATTATAGTTGAGTGCAATGGCCGAATTGTTTTTGCCGGTTTGTACCGCAATTCCGTTGCCATATAAACCGTAACTGCCGCCCAGCGCTGAAACCTCTACGTTCGTTTTACCGGCGGGAACTCCTAATCCACTAAACAATATGGTTCCACCCGTTCCGGCTCCATATAAACTACCCGAAGGCCCTTTGATAACTTCAATACGTCCCAGGGCCCGAATATCCAGTGCATTGAGGGGCGTATTACCCCCTGCATCGGTGAGGGGTAGCTCATTCCAGTACGTTTTCACGTTACGTACCCCAAACGGAGACCGGATCGCACTGCCGCGAATAGCCAGCCGATAGCTACCCGGCGAGCGTTCGTCGGCCCGTACGCCGGGTAGTGTATTCATGGCCGGTACGAGCGTTGGCGTACCAAAGCGCTGATTTAAATCACGACGGGTTAGTAAGCCAATCGACGCTGGCGTTTCCAGCAAACGGCGATTGGTGGCGTAACCTCGAACCACTACTTCATTGAGCTGGAGCGTATCGTCAAGAGCGGAAGCGGCCGGTGTCTGAGCAAACAGCAGGGTTGGGGCTAGTAAACAGACCGTAAGGGCAGACGTAATGTAATGGTTTACCATATAGCTGAGTAAAAGGGAAGGCAACATAGACAGATTGCCTGGGTCGTATTCGATTTGCAAATGTCTGAAATCTATGGGTCGTTTACTGTATGAAATTCACAGTTTATCACGCAATAGACCTTGATTTACACGAGAATCTGCGAAACGATCAGGCGGGTTCGATATGTACCAGCACATCATAGACCGCCGGTTTGGCTTCCAGGATCGCATTCTTTACGGCGTGGGCAATGGCATGTCCCTGACTGACAGTCAGATCACCCGGAACGATGACGTGCAGATCGATAAAATACTCGAACCCGGTTTTGCGAACCCTGAATTTTTCAATATCCATAACCTGCGGAACGGTCATGGCGATCGACTTTAATTCGGCTTCCCAGTCGCCAGCGGGCGTTTCATCCATGATTTCGCCAAACGATGGACGAAAGATGTGGTAGGCATTGTAGACAATCACCCCGGAAGCCAGCAAAGCGGCCCAGTCGTCGGCACTTTCGTAGCCAGGCCCGCCAATCAGCGCAATGCTGATTCCTGCAAAGGCGGTCAAGGACGTAATGGCGTCGCTGCGGTGGTGCCAGGCGTCGGCTTTTACGGCACTACTGTCAACCTCATCGCCTACCTTGGCTATTCGTCGGAACAAAACCTCTTTCACAACCACAACACCCGCCAGCACGGCCAGCGTAAACGGAGCAGGTACTTCATGAGGAACGCGTATGTTCTGAATACTCTGAACCGCAATCAGGATAGCTGCGCCTACGAGTGCCAGCGCAACCACAATGGCCGCCAATGGTTCTGCTTTTCCATGCCCGTACGGATGGTCTTCATCAGGAGCCTTGGATGCTGTTCGAAGGCCAAGCCACACAAAAAAAGACGTAACGATATCGGTCGCCGATTCCATCGCATCCGCAATGAGGGCGTATGAATTGCCAAGCCATCCGGCAATGCCTTTTACCAATACTAGTGCAACATTGACAAAAATGCCTATTAACGTTGTTTGTTCTCCCCGTTTGGCTTTATGTGGTTCTATGGTTGGCGAATTCATTACGTTTGTTTTTGACGAATTCAGGTTTTTGGTAGATAAACTAACAGCTGACTCAGAAAGGTTGAAATTTCGCAAAGAAAGATTTAGTTAGCCGCATCACTCAATCAATTTTTTGCGGTGATTTTTGCCCCACAAAATCATTTCGTCCACCAGCGGTTTCAGACTTTTGCAGTACGCTGATACGTCGTACGTTACCAAAACCGGAGACGTATCATAGACGGTACGTATCACTAGTTTATTTTGTTCCAGGTCCCTCAGTTCTTTAGTCAGCACTCGGGTCGTAATTGGAAGCACTTGCCGCTGAATATCCCGAAAGCGGTTTGAGCCCTGACTAATGGCAATCAGAATAGGGAGTTTCCATTTGCCGCTGATGACAAACAGGGTATCCTGGACGTATTTTATTTTCTGCTCAATGGGTAAATCGTCAACGTGCATATCTGGTATTCTTTAGGTTACTGGCATCAAAAGTATATCAATGTCGGCATACTTTTGAGAAAAAACAGCGATGAAAAGGGCATTGATAACAGGAGCAACCAGCGGTATCGGTAAGGGGGTTGCCATAGAGCTCGCCAGACAAGGATTTACGGTCGTTATTCACGGCCGGAATGATCAGAAAACAAGTCAGGTTTGTGAAGAAATTAAAACGATCTCGGGAAACACAGCGGTCGACTATCTGGTGGCCGATCTGTTTCTGATGGAGCAGGTGCGTAAGCTGGCCGGCGAATACCACCAACGCTACGGTCGATTGGATGTGTTGGTAAATAACGCAGGTGGGCTGATGAGTAAAGAACGCGAAACCACGACTGAGGGAATCGAAAAAACGATGGCCGTGAACGTAATGGCCCCTTTCCTGTTGACCGGGCTATTGCTGGATTTACTGAAAAATAGCCCCGATGGTCGAATAATAAACGTATCGTCTAATTCGCACAAACTGAACGCCAAACCCGACTTTTCAGACTTACAACTGGAGCGTGGCTACGATCCACTACGGGCGTATGGTAATGCCAAACTCTTCCTGATCTGGCTGACGCAGCAGTTAAGTAAGCAGCTAAAACGACAGGGGATTGATAACCTGACGGTCAATGCTGTGCATCCGGGAGCCGTAGCGACGAATTTTGGCGTTGAAAGCAATCTGGGGAGTGTTCTGAAGGTCATGGCAAAACTGGCCCGTCCGTTTTTTCGTACGGCGGAACAAGGTGCCGACACACTTATTTATCTGGCGTCGTCGGATGCTGTGAATGGTAAAAGCGGACTGTATTTTGTCGATCGTAAGCCGGCCAACGTAACCACTACGTATTATACGGAAGAGCGTGAACAGCTGATCTGGGATTATTGCGATCAGCTCACAAAATCGCTGGTAGCCTGATTCCTGTCAGGTGTTTAAGCTTTTTATTGTACGCCATAACGTTGTCGATGACTACCCCTAAATCCCCAAAGGGGACTTTGCTCTGCTTGACAAAGTCCCCTTTGGGGATTTAGGGGGATAAGAGGTTGAGTTTCATAAACAACGCTTCTTAACACAACGGGGAGCCATGCAGTAAGAAGCGTTGTTTATCGGTTTAGCGCCGTCATGAACCGTTCGGGGTAGCGGGTTCCCGAAACAATTCCGGCGGGCATGATGGCGTCAATAGCCTGAAGGTCTTCACAGGTGAGGGTCACGTTTTCAGACCCAAAATTTTCCTCCAGATACGTAATACGTTTTGTGCCGGGAATCGTAATGATATCGTCGCCCTGGGCGAGAACCCAGGCAATAGCCAGTTGAGAAGGTGTACACCCTTTCTCGGCAGCTAATACCTTTATTTTTTCGACTAGTTCGAGATTCTTCTGGAAATTCTCTCCCTGATAACGTGGCATATGAAGGCGGCTGTCTTTAAGATCGTCGGGCGATTTAATAGCACCGCTCAAAAATCCCCGACTTAAAGGAGCGTAGGCTACGAGTCCAATACCCAGCTCCCGTAGCGTTGGGAGTATGTCTATTTCTATGTCGCGGCTCCAGAGCGAGTATTCTATTTGCAAAGCCGTAATCGGGTGCGTTGCGGCTGCTTTACGAATCGACTCGGCTGACGCTTCTGACAGACCAACGTAACGGATTAGTCCCTGTTGAACCAGGTCGAACAGTGCTCCAATTGTTTCCTCAATAGGGATCGTAGGGTCGACGCGGGCGGGCGTGTACAGATCGATATAGTCGGTCTTCAGGCGACGAAGACTGTAAAAGATGGCATTTTTCAGGAAGTTGGGATGTCCGCACGATGGCCCCGGTCCCATAGCGCCCCCCGGCCCCGGTGCTACCAGCTGACCCGTTTTTACGGAAAGAAACGCTTTATCTCGTTTACCCGCTATTGCTCTTGAAATCAGTTCTTCGTTATGGCCGAGCAGGTAATAGTCGGCGGTATCCAGAAAATTATGTCCTAGTTCGAGCGCCCGTTCGATGGTGGCAATCGATTCGTTCTCGTCCGATTGACCATAAGCCCCCGACATACCCATGCAGCCTAATCCTACTGCCGAGACCGCCGGGCCATTTGTTCCCAATGTTCTGTTCATGATTCGTGTTTTTGGTACGGAACAAAGGTCAGGCGTTGCTCAGCAAAGGACCCGGACAAAACGCATTAGTTCCCGGACAAATCCTGAACAAACGTAGCGATGGTGGTGCCGGTTACTTTCCTGAACAGTCGGGAGAAATAATCGGGATCATTGAAGCCGAGATCGTAGGCCAGCTCTTTGATCGATGAACTTTCTGAATAACAAAGTCGCCGTTTGGCCTCCAGAATGAGTCTATTCGTGATGTATTCTTTAGGCGAAAGCCCGGAATAGTGTTTAACAAGGCTGTACAAACTATTGGTATTCAGCGCGAGTTTTTCGGCGATGTCGTTGATTGTCGTATGGTCAGTCAGGGTATTTTCTACCAGATTTTTGAAGGTAATGTATTTGGAAAGCCGATCGTCGGCGGGGTTTTTGTCTGTAGTAAAATACGCTACGTTAATCTCGGTTAGAAGGCTGTTCAGATGCGCGAGTAGTAATTCTGGATCGGTGGCTGGATTGCCTAACAAATCAGTCAGATTCTTGAAAATAGCGGTTAGTCGGGTTGCGGCCGACGGGCTGAACGTAATTTTCTGGTTGTTGAACGGATTGATCAGAAACGGATACTGTCGAGGTAAGCGGGAAAGACACTGATCGTCAAAGCCAAGCTTGAAATACGTAGTGCCTTGTTTGGTGGCTGGAAGCTGATGAATCTGATGGGGAAGAATGAACAGCAGTTCATTGTCTTTTACCGCAAATTGCTGAAGGTCGACGCCGTGGTGAGTGATGCCATTCCGCATAAAGATGAGAAAGTAGTGCGTCTTACGATGCGTAAGATCGTACCGATGCACTACATCAGAAGACAGATGTCCAAAACCGGGCGAGACCAGATAGATTGGCAACTTGTGGTTTTGAGAATATCGATGAAGAAATGATTCTTCTGTTTGCATGCGATAACGGGCCGTTTGGCTTACGGGTATGTAAGTATTAATCGAATCTTAATCTGTCAGCAGAAGGGATCTCTGTAAATTGTAGCCGCGTTTTTTACCCTCATTGACCAGGTGGTTTTCCGGTGAGGGACTCTCAACCTTATACTGAACCTAGTCAATTTTCCAGGGTATGCACTGGTGCGTACCTGTGAACAATGAAACAACCGGCTATCCCATCCGTAAACGTAGTCATTCCTGTTTATAAGTCAGCGTTGACGGAGTATGAGCGTATTTCGCTACGTCAGTGTCTTCGCGTATTGGGCCATTATCCTATTGTGTTGGTAGCTCCTCAGTCACTCGATGTATCGGCCTATCGGGAGTTCGGGAAGGAGTTTGAGCTTCGTACGTTTGACGATTCTTTTTTTACAGACATTCAGGCGTATAACAAGTTAATGCTGTCGGAGCGCTTTTATGAAGCCTTTACGGATCGGGAGTTTATCTTGATTTATCAGTTAGACGCCTTTGTCTTTACAGATGAGCTGGCCTATTGGTGTCAACAACCCTATGATTACGTAGGAGCTCCGATATTACGTGACCGTGATTTTACGGGATGGGTGGATGAACTCAACTTTACGGTACGACAACGTATTGCTACGTGGCTGCATTTAAAAAAAGCCGACGGTTTAACGCCCCGCGAGATTATTTCCCTGAATGTTGTTGGGAACGGTGGCTTATCGCTCCGACGGGTTTCTGCGATGCTTGCCTGCCTGAAACGATTTAAGACAAAAGTGGCTGAGTATACCGCGAATTCGCTGTATCAGTACAACGAGGATATGTTCTGGAGTGTTGAGGTTAATCGTTTCTGGCCGCACTTACGCATTCCCCACTACACAAAAGCGCTACATTTTTCCATTGAGTTTTTTCCGCAGTGGGCCATTGAGCACTACAACCAGGGACAACTGCCGTTTGGCTGCCATGCCTGGGATATTCACGGAACAGACTACTGGCGTTCTGTTTTTTCGGACTATGGTTACCAGATATAACTTTTCACTGTAAACATGATGACCCCTATACGTACCATCCTTGACATCAATATGTTAGGCATGGGTTTGTATTACCAAAAGTCCAGAACAGGAGTTAGCCGGGTAGCGGAGCAGTTATTGATGGGGTTATGGCAGGCCCAGGAGGTTTCGTTACGCCTGGCTGCATCGAGCCATCTGCCGGAATCGATGCGGTATGCGTATCATCAGTTTGGGAAAAAGGAAGCCATTTTCCTGAATCGACGTATTGAAAAAGGCCCGGCTCTCCTTGAAAATGAGCTGTTACGGCCTTTTCCGATTCAGAGCTTGCCCTCGAAATTGATTCGGGAAGGTTTTTACAGAACCAAACGAATACTCCATCGCGAAAAGGCATATTTTAATACCCGCCAATGGCTATCGGGCAGCATTTATCATTCTCCATTCTATGCCATTCCCGACGAAATTGCCAGGACTAAAACGATCCATACTGTCCAGACAGTTTATGACCTGATTCCTATTTTTCACCCCGAGTGGTTCCCGGAGGGTGAAAGCTCGGTTAGAATGATGCTGGAGAAATTAACTCCAGATACACACGTAATAACGGTGTCGGAGGCCACCAAACAAGACCTGTGTTCGTATTCAGGAATCGACCCAAATCGAGTTACCCCCATTCATTTAGCTGCTTCGCCGGACGTCTTTTATCCCGTAGCCGATGCGGAGCGGTTACGCCAGATTCGCGAACAGTATCGGATCGGAGAGTCGCCTTATTTTCTCAGTCTGGCTACGTTTGAGCCGCGCAAAAACCTGGACCATCTGATTCGCTGTTTTGTGAATGCGGCTGAAAGTAAAGCCATTGCTGCTGATATTAAATTGGTTTTGGTAGGGGTAAAGGGCTGGAAGTTCGATACGATTATTGCTGAACTGGCGAAGAATAAAGCGATGCAGGAACGTATTGTTGTCACCGGCTATGTTCCTGATCATGAACTGGCTCCATTATACTCTGGAGCAATGGGTTTTATTTATCCATCGTTGTATGAAGGTTTTGGGCTGCCTCCTTTGGAAGCCATGCAATGCGGAATTCCGGTTATTGTGTCAGACATTCCATCGATAAAAGAAGTCGTAGACGACGCTGCCATCAGTGTATCGCCAGTCGATGCGGATGCGTTAAGCTCAGCCATTATCAACGTAGCGAATTCCGAAACCTTACGTAATACGTTGGCCCGGCAATCCGTGGAAAGAGCATCCTTGTTTTCCTGGGAGAAATTTATTGACGATCACATAGCCTTATACAGACAGATTAGGAGTAACTGAGTTGGGATAGTTATGAGATTGGTAGGCTGATACGTAATAGTTCTGTGTTGTAAATACGCTAACGTATAGTGGTGTCGGTTACCTGGATGTATTAATTGTTGGAAATTGGGAACATAAGGCCAGGTTGACGGTTTGTTGAAAGAAGGATAACCCCTGCCAGATGAATAGCGACCTCGTATATAGGCAAATTCAGCCTGACCATTCTTTAGTTGATTTTGTAGATTGTTTCTGGATGCTGGAAACGCAGACGGATCAAGCCAGAGATGTTGTTGTGTTGCCCGATGGACGTATTGATCTGGTGCTGGCTCAAGCGCAGTCAGAACCGTTTCATGTGCTGTTGATGGGACTTGGAACCGTACCCACACCGGCTAGGATGGCTCCCCGGACCCGTATGGTTGCCATAAGTTTCAAGCCGTTGGCGATAGAGTATATCCTTCGTCATCCGGTAGCCGCTCTGGTCGATACGGTCCAAACGTTGCCGACTGACTTCTGGGGATTCTCGGGCAGTGACCTGGCTGATTTTGAACTTTTTGTGAAAAAGGCATCTAGCCGTATTCAGGAGAATCTGGAGGAGCAGGTTGATGATCGGAAGCGGAAACTATTCAACCTGATTTATGAAACTCAGGGAAGCATGCCGGTGAATGAACTCGCTGAGAACGTGTATTGGAGTAGCCGGCAAATTAATCGATATTTCAATCAGCAGTATGGCGTATCGCTGAAGACGTATTGTCGGGTGCTGCGATTCAGAGCCACGTTTACGCAGATAAAAGAAGGAAAGTTGTTTCCTGAACAGGCTTTTGCCGATCAGGCACATTTCATCAAAGAGATTAGAAAGTATGCCGGTACTATTCCCAAAGAACTCTTTCGGAACAAAAACGGCCGATTTATACAATTTTCCGCCTTATCGTCAGACTAGTTTTGTGCTCAACCTAAAGCAGTAACAACACGATGATGTACGATAAAACCATTGCAATTGTGGGCGGTGGCCCTGGCGGACTTACACTTGCCCGACTCCTTCAACAGAAAGATATTACCGTAACTGTATATGAGCGTGACAAAGACCAATATGGTCGTCAGCAGGGCGCTACGCTCGATTTACACCATGACTCTGGACTACGAGCCTTAGAAATGGCCGGTTTGATGGATGCGTTTAAAGCCAGCTATCGACCGGGGGCCGACAAAATGCGTATTGCTGACTCCACTGGGGCAGTAGTCTATGACGACCATGAGCAAAAAGAATTGTCTGACTTCGGTAATGATACGTTCCGGCCTGAAATTGATCGTGGACCGCTACGCGATTTGCTGATCAACTCCCTGCTGCCGGGTTCTATCGTTTGGGATTCGCAGTTTACGGAGATGAAACCGTTGGCCGACGGCTGGGAACTCCACTTCACAAATGGAGAGGTGGCTTATGCCGATATCGTGATTGCCGCCGACGGAGCGAATTCTAAAATCAGGTCTTATCTGACTTCTATTCAACCGATCTATTCGGGCATCACCATTGTCGAGGGAAACATCTATCAGGCGAGCCAAAACGCGCCGGTATTGAACACGCTTCTGCAGGGTGGAAAAGTATTCGCTTTGGGAAGCGAGAAAAGTATCATTCTTAGTGCCAAAGGGGATGGGTCGCTGTCTTTTTACACCGGAACGAACGAGTCGGAAAACTGGGTACGTGAGTCGGGTATCGATTTTACCAATCGGCAAGAGGTGTTCAACTGGTTTAAAGAGCGATTCAACGATTGGGCATCGATCTGGGATGAGTTGTTTACCTCCGACGATAGTTATCTGATACCGCGACCCATGTATCATTTTCCGTTGGACCAGCATTGGGAAACGCTACCAAACCTGACAATGATTGGCGATGCGGCCCATCGGATGCCGCCCTATGCCGGTGAGGGTGTCAATATGGCCATGCAGGATGCACTGGAACTGTATGAGAACCTAACAAATCCCGCATTTTCTGATGTTCGTCAAGCCATTGCCCAATATGAAAAGCAAATGTTACTACGTGCTTCCGCAACCACCGAGCTGACTCTGCAACAGACCGAAGCCCTCCATGCACCAAACGGCCTGAATTATCTGGTGGGAATGTTTCGTGACATGGACGATGCCGACTCCGACATGCGCAGGAGTGAGATCCGTTAATACCAAATCATGAGGTCATTATCTGATCAATCAACGACCTCATGATTGTAGCATTGAGAAACTACGCCATTCCTCCGTTAGCGTAGGTCCGCCGGAATTCGTTGGGCGTTATCCCGATATTTTTCTTGAAGAACTGACTAAAATTGGGCTGGTCAGCAAAGCCAATGCAGTAGCCAATATCCTGTAAGGTCCAGTCGGTCTGGAGCAACAGGGCCTTGCTTTCGTCCAGTAGACGGCTTTTAATGTGCGTACTGATATTCTGGCCCGTATGCTTCTTTAGTAATGCGTTCAGATGATTGGGGTGTAATTGCAATAAGTCCGCAAATTCTTTGGCAGTACGTATCCGCAACGGTTTGTCGTAATTAATAGTGGCTGTCTCGTTTTCGAGCAGATGAAAGAAGTCGTGAACATGCCGATAATCGTCCGATACCGTGGCTGGTTCAGGGAAATTGGCTTCTTTCATACTTTCAATCATAATCAGTTGCAGGTAAGCCTGCATGCTGTCTTCGGCCAGGTTGCCACCCGTCGTTGATTCTTTCTGCAGCTGGTGAAAGAGGTTATTTACTGTAGTTGCTGCGGCCGATTGCAGGCGAATAACGCTCCGGTGTGGATCAGAAAAAAGTCGATATTTATCCATCACTGATTTCAGCATCGGATGCTGATCAACGTAGCGTTTCTTAAACAGACAATAATGTTTCGTCCAGCCATCCGATAGATTCCGCCAGGAAATAATCTCGTTGGGATGCATGAACACGATACACGATTCATCGACGTAATAGCTATGCATCCCCAGACTGAACACACCAGAGCCGCCGGTCACGAACATGACCTTGTAAAAATCCCGCCGATTGGGCGACAGGTAATTGCTACAAAGACTATCCTCGGCTACCCGAATGTTCCAGTTCTCGAAGTAATGCCGTTCAACCGGCGTTACGTCGGGAAGATCTTCCAGGAGGGTAATTCGTTTGCTGTCTGCCGTTGAGTCAACCATACATTTAGGTTATAACGTAGCCATGTCGATCACAAACCGATACCGCACGTCGCCTTTCAGCATCCGGTCGAAAGCAGTTTGTATGTCTTTCATGTCAATCAGTTCAATATCCGATACGATGTTGTGTTCCGCGCAGAAATCCAGCATTTCCTGCGTTTCGGGCAAGCCGCCAATCATGGAACCAGCCAGACTTTTACGACCTGGAATCAGACTAAACGCGACAATCGACGATGGCGTTGGTGGTGCGCCTACGCAGATATGTACACCATCGGTTTTGAGCAGATGAAGGTACTGATTGTAGTCGTGCTCCGCTGATACAGTATCCAGAATGAAGTCAAAATAACCGTTTACAGAAGCCAGCTGTTCGGGGTCGCTGGTTACCACAAACTTGTGAGCGTCAAGCTTTTTAGCATCTTCTTCTTTTTTAGGCGACGTGCTCAGCACCGTTACTTCAGCGCCGAACGCTACGCCAAATTTGACGCCCATGTGGCCCAGACCACCCAAGCCCAAAACGGCCAGTTTATGGCCTTTACCCACGTTCCAGTGACGTAGTGGGGAGTAGGTTGTGATACCCGCACACAACAATGGTGCGGTAGCGGCCAGATCCAGTTTTTCGGGAATATTGAGCACGAAATCTTCGTGAACCACAATCGAGTCGGAATAGCCACCATAGGTTGGTGTTTTTTTATCCTGTTCCAGTCCATTATACGTTTGCGAGTGGCCGTTGGTGCAATATTGCTCCAGACCATGCTGACAGTTGTCGCACACCCGGCAGGAATCAACCAGACAGCCAGTACCGGCCAGATCGCCGACCTTAAATTTTGTTACGTGGCTACCAACGGCTGTCACACGTCCAACAATTTCGTGGCCCGGAACCATCGGGAATATGCCGCCACCCCACTCGTCCTTGATCTGGTGAAGGTCTGAATGACAAACACCGCAGAAGTCGATCGCAAATTGAACATCGTGTGGGCCAACTTCCCGGCGTTCAAAATTCCAGGGAGCCAAATCTGTGTCTTTCGTTTGAGCAGCGTATCCTTTTACAGCAATCATAGGTTTGTTCAGAAATGAAGTTCATGCGGACACTACGTACTATCCACATGGCAAAATTGGACGATACGGGTCAGCTACTTTATAGCAAAGTCAAAGCAATTTATATGAAAATCAAAGATGGTACTTCCCGGAAGGTGGATATCGTCAGAAGCTCATGAGCAATGGCTGCCGATGGAAGTTTTCCGCCTTCGTCTTGTTCCTAATTACCAGAACAAATTGGTCCTGCATCAAAGGACCTCCAAACGTGAAAATCAGGGCTTCGTTTAGTAGGTTTTCGTAAACTGTGCTTTAGCTAGAAACTGTATTCGTTACCAAAGGAACAGGCTATGAATAGAAAATTCAACTACGTATTGCTGTTTATATCGTTTATCGTTTTATCCGGATTACAACTAGGTGCCCTAACCGCTTTTGCTCAGGGGCCGGGCCAAAGACTGCCTCTCCCTCCTATACCTCTTAAAGGCGATACGACCCATACCTTATCTAAACACTTCACGACGGGCTCTACCACAAAAAAAGCACCAGACGCCAATGGATTTATTCAGCGTTGGCTCGTGCTGGAACCTGTAAAGAAAGATATAGCCAGAAATAACATTTTCACTGACAACTACCTCAAAACAACGTTTTCAGCCGATAACTTTTCCAGCGATTACACCGTCGTTCCCCGTAATGGCTCAACCGTAAACGTGGGCAATCAGGAACTGAAGTGGTACGCCCTGGACAGTAAGACGTTCAATTTTAATTTATACCACTTTACCTACGCCATTAACAAACCAAAATACGGAATACTTGTCTGGCTTGTTACGGTCATCGATTGCCCCGAAGAAATCAACGATGTCAGGATGGCTGCCGGGTGTAATTCCGGCAGCATGTGGTGGTTGAATGGGCAGGAAGCAATGATGCTTTCCGGCGACAGAGATATGATTGCCGATAATGTTACCTCTACCCGTTTAAGGCTTAAAAAAGGCAAGAACATCATTCGCGGGGCCGTAATAAACGGACCGGGTATGGCTAACTTCTGCGTTCGTTTTTTGGATGAAAAAGGGGTGCCTATTAAAAATATCAGTCTTAGTTACGAATAATAGATCGCAGTCTATTTACGCTAAAAAACAACGTAGTACATGAAACGAATGAACGTATCCTGCCTGATAATTCTATTCGCCTTATTAATCAGTCAAACTCTACTAGCTCAGGTCGGAAGGCCGTTTATTCATGATCCCTCGACCGTGGCGGAATGCGACGGCAAGTACTATACTTTTGGTACAGGGGGGGGCGGATTAATTTCCGATGATGGATGGACATGGTATGGGGGCGGAGTGAGGCCAGGTGGTGGAGCGGCTCCTGATGTTATTAAAATTGGGGATCGTTATCTGGTCATATACGGAGCCACTGGTGGCTCGCCCAACCACAAAGGAGCAATTCTCACCATGTGGAACAAAACATTGGACCCCAAATCTCCAGATTTCAAGTACTCTGAACCAGTAGTAGTCGCTACGTCGGATGGCTATGAAGAGAATGATGCCATTGATCCCGGTGTAATGCTCGATCCGACTACCGGACGCCTTTGGCTAACCTACGGCACCTATTTTGGCTTCACTCGCCTGATTGAATTAGATCCCAAAACCGGTGGCCTCAAGGCAGGCAATAAACCCGTAGATGTGGCTATTGTGTGCGAAGCCAGTACGTTGGTCTATCGCGACGGTTGGTACTACCTGCTGGCCACGCACGGCAGTTGTTGCGATGGTGCCAACTCTACTTATAATGTGGTGGTGGGACGATCCAAAAAAATAACCGGTCCTTACCTCGATAATGTGGGAAGAAGTATGTTGGAAGGGGGAGGCAAAATGGTAGTTGCTACTCGAGGAGAATTAATAGGCCCTGGACATTTCGGGCATATCGTTCTGGAGAAAGGTGTTGAAAAAATGTCTATCCATTATGAAGCGGATTTAGCGCAGGGGGGGCGTAGCGTATTAGGTATCCTTCCGGTGGTTTGGAAAGATGGCTGGCCTGTTGCCGGAGAAACGTTTAAAGAAGGTACGTATGAAATTGAATCGGTACGAAGAGGATATGGACTGGAATTGGCCGTTGATTTTACACGAATGGCCGTTGGACCACGGGGTTTTGGTCAACCTAACAACGACCCAATAAAGCCGGTCGCAGCTCAGCAGTTAGCTGATGTCATAAAAAACTGGCCAACGGGTACTATTGGTTTGCGAATAGGCGATTATATGTCTCGTCCCCATCAAAAATGGACGATTACCGATGCCCCCGATACGACCGGCTATTTAGGTGGTCCCTATTATAAAATTGTACTGGCCGGAACCGATCGGGCCTTAGCGGCAACTGCTGATGCGGAAGTAATTACCGTACCGGCATTTACCGGTACACCCGAGCAGTTATGGCGCATCGATCAATTGACGGATGGTACGTATCGAATCATGCCTAAGGTGGTACCGAATTCAGGAAAGAAGTTAGCACTGGTATCTTCCGGGGATAGCACACCGACATTGGCCGAATTTGATTTTAACAGCGACAATTCTAAGTGGAATTTTAGGGTTCCCTGAGCATATTCTTTACACCGTTGATGCTGTGAGCATTGGCTATTCTGTTACCCTCGGCATTCTTCTGTTTGTAACTGATTAGTTGGTAACGATTGTAGCGAGCGTACTTTGAGACTATTAGTAGATAATAGCGTTTAATGACTGACCCATTCAATCCGTCACATACCATCAAGCCGATGCTGAGATGAGCTGCATTAACCTACCCCTATTTTAAAAATGGCTAATTAGGCTCTCCCATAGCTGAGCCTAATTAGCTTATTGGGCCTAATCTACTCCTTCGGCAGCCGCAACGTATTGTAATTACCCTCAATAAGCTGCTGGAAATTCTTGAGTATGGAGCGATACGTTTCTGTTTTTCTCGGCATCACTAAGCCGGCTTATCGTGATGAATAATTGGATCGATAAAGCCCGAACCATGTCTAGGCCTAGGTTTCGCTACCTTCTAAAAACAGACTTAAGTGACAAAAGTCGTGCTAATGCGCAAGATGTTAGTTCGTGTGAACAGCCAGGTACGGAGCAAAACGACTGATCTGTATATCCTTCTGTTTGAAAAGGGGTAGCTTTGCTATATACGGGGATGTTCTTTTTTATCATGGCTAGCGTTTGGTAATGCCGGAATTACAGAACCTTAGAAGAAACTAGTCAGGGTACCGTGTTTACTTCAAGGACTGAGCTACCATAAACCCGATGTCGGGCAGATTTGAAATCGCTAGCGCGTGCCTTATAGCTATTTTTCAGGAATGTCTGTGGGTTGCGGTCGATCAACGGAAACCAACTGCTTTGCACCTGAATCATCATCCGATGCCCTTTTTTAAACGTATGCAGCACATCCTGGAGCTGGAACGCTACGTTCGTTACCTGATTCGGAGTAAAAGACTCCGGTTGCTCAAAAGAGTTACGAAACCGTCCACGCATTACTTCCGAGCGAACCATCTGCTGATAATTAGCTAATTGCGTGTTGGGGTTTGCCTGGTAGGGATGATTCGGTTCGTCGGAGGGATACACATCGATGAGCTTAACGACCCAATCCGCATCCGTGCCTGTGGTGCTGACCGCCAGTCGAACAGTAATTTCTCCGCCCACCGTGAGGTTATCAGTTAATACGTCTGTTTGAAAGGTAAGTACGTCAGGCCGATTACTGGCAAACCGCTGATCGGCCGACATGTAGCTGGCCAACGCACTGAAATCAGGCTCAGCCGTCAGGGTTGCTTCGCAGTAGGGGACCGGATGAGCAGGATCGCTGATATAGTCCCGGAAACCTGTCGGATTGCTTTCCTGTGTACTGAGCTGACCGTTGGGGCTCAAATACCAACGGAATCGGCGGCTATTGGTCGTGGGCCATTCCGAAAACGTTCGCCAGGTTTTCTGACCCGTATCAAATAACGTAACGGCAGGTAACCCTGTTTTATCGTCGCCAGTGCCTTTCAGGTAATGGTGGAAGAAAGGAGCCTCGAGATTGCGCTGATAGTACGTTGCCAGGCTGTCACCGAAATACAGATCATTGTGTAGGGTGTGCCCGGTTTCTTCCGACCAGCCCCGATGGCCAAACGGTCCCATCACTAACATCGGGCGTGCTGACGGGCTACGTTGGGCAAGAGTCTTGTAGATACTCAGTGGGCCGTACAGATTCTCGGCATCGAACCAGCCTCCAACAACCAGCACCGCCGGCCGAATAGTCCGCAGATGGGGGAGGATATTACGCGCCTGCCAGAAGGTATCGTAATTGGGGTGTTCCACTGTTTGCTGCCAGAATAGGTTCTTCGCCAGGTAGGGCTGTGCGTTGACCAGAGGCCCCAGCTTTACATGCCATGAATATTCAGTCTCTTTCCCGGTATCAATCCAGTTTTTCAGAAACCAGGGCTTTGTAGTAGGACATGATGGCCTGTCGCCGAACAGCGGATAGGCTAGCAAGGTGACCTGCGTGAAGGCGCCATTATGGTGAATATCTTCCCGGAAGAAGTCCGCAATAGGTGCCTGGGGCGAGGAGGCCTTTAACGCTGGATGGGCATTGATCGAACCGGCTATGGCATAAAACCCCGCATAGCTCATACCCCACAATCCCACCCGGCCATTGTGGTAACGTACATGATGAAGTAGCCAGTCGATCGTGTCATACGTATCGGTACTTTCATCAATACGTGTAGACGTGGGTGATTCCTGACCATCACTGACAATGGGAGTCATATTAGTCCAGCGTCCCTCGGAGGCCCAGCGCCCCCGCACATCCTGGTACACAAAGATATACCCATCCGCCTGTAGCGTGGGCGACGGGCCCAGAGCGACTTTATACTGGTCGGCGCCATAGGGTGTCGAGCCGAAGCAGGTGCGTTGCATCAGGATCGGATACGTGTTGGTCGATGAGGCATTCCGGGGAACATACACGGCTGTGTAAAGCATAATCCCATCGCGCATCGGTATTCGGTACTCTATCTTCTGATAATGTGCCCGCACCGAGTCAGCCGCTTGGCCAGATGCCTGTAGGTATACCGCCATCAAGAGGTTTAATACGGTAGACAGAATTGTCCGCCAGAATAGGTCGCTCATACCGTCAGTTGCTGATGAATAAGTAGTCCAATAGTTTTTAATCCCTGAGCAATACGTTCGTCAAAAGGCAGGCCGTAACTGAGTCGCATACAGTTGGTATACTGCGGTTGAAGGCTAAACAAACTGCCCGGCATAATACTAATCTTGTAGGGCGCCAGCTGATTAACCAGTTCCAGCGTATTCACCCTGGGATCGACTTCAACCCATAACGTAAAGCCACCCTGTGGCTCGCTGATGCGTGTACCACTGGGAAAATGGGCTCGAATGGTCTGCTGGTAGCGTTGGCAGTTGCTTTTCAATCGCTGCCGGAGTCGGCGCAGATGTAACTCATACCGATCATTGGCCAGAAAGGTAGCTACCGCCTGCTGGGTAATACCCGGCGAGAAACCCGCCTGATACCGCTTGACCTGAAGTAATTGATTGTAGTAGCGCCCCGGAGCTACCCAACCTACCCGGTAGCCAGGAGCCAGGGTTTTGCTCACAGACCCACACCACAAGACCCAGCCTTGCCGATCGAAAGCCTTGCAGGGCAGTGGACGATCAGGGGCAAAATGCAGATCACCGTAGAGGTCATCTTCGATGAGCGGAATCTGGTACGTCTCGATCAACTGCACTAGCCGTTGTTTGTGAGTATTTGGCATGCAACAGCCGAGTGGATTGCTAAAGTTTGGCACCAGCAAACAGGCCTGTAGCTGCCCCTGTTGTAAATACCCTTCCAGCACATCCAGATCAACGCCCGTTCGAGGATCGGTTGGCAATTCGAGCACCTTCAGCCCCAGGGAGAGGATCGTTTGAAGAATCCCAAAATAAATGGGACTTTCTACCGCCACCGTATCGCCCGGCTGCGTAATAGTCTTTAGGCACAGGACCAGTGCCGCTGTACAGCCTTCGGTGGTGATAATCTGTTCGTCGGTGAGCTGACCTCCCCAGAATAAGGCGTACCGGGCAATTTGCCGACGTAGTGCCGCATTCCCTGCCATCCGTTCGTACTCAATGCCGCCGTTCGGGAGTTCGCGCTGGGCCTGCTGGATGGCCTTCGTTAACTTATCGACAGGCAACAGCGAGGGCGCTGGCATACTCAATGAAAACGGAAGCCAGCCCGGCTCCCGTTGCTGGTGCATGATCCTGTCGACTATCGATTCATGATCGGAAAGCGGAGTTTGGTGGGCCATGGCCTGGGGAGCCGACCGGCGCGGAACATCACCCATCCGTTCGACGAGCGTTCGGGCGTAGTAGCCCGATTGAGGCCTGGCTTCTACTAAGCCATCGGCTTCCAGACAATAGTAAGCCTGTTGCACCGTACTGATGCTGACGCCGAGTTCCTGGCTAAGCATGCGAACGGAGGGCAGTTTGTCGCCCCCAGTTAGCATACCCATCCGCAACTTATCGCCAAGCTGACGAGCGATCTGCTGATACTTGGGAATACTCAGACTCATGGACCTTAAGGAGTAACGAAATTCTGTTCTTTGGAGCAAAAGTAGCAGACGCATCTGTACGTATTGCCATACAGATTTTTTCAAAATCTGTCATACAGTTTAACGGTAATCGTCAAGACCCGACGCAGTGAACTGTATGGGTGCGGAATCACAAAAGTGTATCTGTTTCCATACAGGTAAGTTCCGTTGTTTTGCCTCATGCAATCTCAGACAACTTCCCATCTCAATATCACTCAACTGCGGGCGGATACACCGGGCTGCCAGGACAGCCTGTTTATGAATAGTGCCGGAGCTTCGTTAATGCCGCAGCCTGTCGTTCAGGCAATGCAGGATTATCTCCAGTTAGAAACCCAATTAGGCGGGTACGAAGTCGAACGGATGCAACAGGCACAGATCGCCAAGCTTTACGAGGAAACGGCTCGACTACTGAATACAAAGCCGGGCAATATTGCTTATGCCTACAGTGCTACTGATGCTATGATTCAGGCCCTGTCGGCTATTCCATTTCGAGCCGGTGATACGATTCTGACCACCAACAATGATTACGTCTCCAACCAGTTGGCCTTTCTATCGATGCAGCTGCGATTCGGGATTCGGCTGTTACGGGTCAACGATTTGCCAAACGGTGATCTTGATCTGACTCATTTAGACGAACTAATCCGGACATATCGACCTGTGCTGGTCGCTATTACTCATATGCCGACCAACTCCGGCCTGGTTTTGCCTGCTGAAGAAGTGGGGAAACTCTGCCATGAATATGGCGTCTGGTATCTGCTCGATGCGGCTCAGTCTGTGGGACAACTAACGCTCGACGTTAACCGCATTCAAGCCGACTTTCTGGTCGCAACGGGACGAAAGTTTCTGCGCGGCCCACGAAATACGGGATTTCTTTACGTATCGGATCGGGTACTGGAGGCCGGACTCTCCCCCTTATTCATTGACCGACGGGCCGCTACCTGGACAAGTCCGGAGACCTATACCTTGCAGACAAGTGCCCGCCGATTTGAACCACAGGAGATTTCGTTGCTCACAGTGGGATTAGCCGAAGCCGTTCACTACGCCAACCAGGTCGGAATTGACGCAATTTCCCAACAGAACCAAAACCTGATGCACCAGCTGCGAACGGGTCTGCAACAACTCGACGGCCTGACGTTGCTGGACTGGGGTTCCCAGCAAGGTAATATTCTGACCTTTCACACCATCCGCCAATCGCTCCCAACGCTGGAAGCTACGCTCAGGCGTGAACGAGTGTTCTTTACGACCCAGTATTCGGCTTCCGCCCTGATCGACTTCCAGCGGAAGGGCGTAGATTGGTTGATCCGGTTGTCACCGCACTATTTCAATACGATGGACGAAATAGATGCCGTAGTAGATATACTTGCGCAGGCTTTAGGATAACCTCGACTCTATTTCGTAAAATATCGGCTGCCTTTAGCCATAAACCAATCGAGCTTATGCAGAATGATTATTTAAAAAGTGTAATCAGTCAGTTTGAGTATTATAAGCTATTAGGTGAAAAAACCTTGGCTCAACTACCCGACGAGGCCTTTTTCTGGCAGTATAATGCGGAAAGCAACAGCATTGCTACGCTGGTGAAGCACCTTTGGGGGAATATGTTGAGTCGATGGACGGATTTTCTAGCAACCGATGGCGAAAAAAAATGGCGCGATCGGGATGGCGAGTTCGTCAATGACCTTCAGTCCAGAGATGAAGTACTTCAGAAATGGCAAGAAGGCTGGCACGTTCTTTTAAAAACGCTTAAATCATTACAAGAAGATGACTTAACTAAACTAATCTATATTCGACATCAGGGGCATACGGTTCAGGAAGCCATTAACCGGCAGTTAGCCCATTATCCGTATCATATTGGGCCACTGGTTTTTATTGGGAAAATGCTGGCTGACGATTGGGTTTCGCTCTCTATTCCCAGAGGTAAATCCATTCACTATAACGCCGACAAATTCGCGAAGCCAAAACGCAAGCAACATTTTACGGATGAATTTCTAAAACCGGATGAGCCCGCTTTAGACGATTGAATAAAACCAGGAACCATCATGACCCAAGAGGAAGCCCGTCAATTTGCTGATGAATGGATCAGTGCGTTTAATGCACACAACCTGACTGCCATTCTGGAACATTATGCTGATGAACTGGAGTTTTATTCTCCCTTTGTTCTGCTACTGAAGTTCAATGAATCAGGTTGTATTACCAGTAAACGTGACCTGGAACGCTATTTTGGGGTGGGGCTGCGTACTTACCCTGACCTGCATTTTACCCTGCATAACGTTTTTGTGGGGATTAATACGCTGGTTATTTACTATACTTCAGTGAACGGCCGACTGGCCAGTGAAGTGTTTCACTTGAATGAGCTTGGTAAGGCCGAAAAGGTATTTTGCCACTACGCGATCGATAAAACTTCTCCTGAAAACAATTAATGTAATCTCCTTTTATGAGCGATAGTGACCTACTGGCTCATGCCATCGGCGCATTAGCCTACCGCTTTACTGTAGCGATCTCAGGTTGTTCTGAAAGCTTTGGGAATTATAAAATTAGCAGTCATACCCGAAGCCCAACGGAGATACTCAATCACATGTATGATTTGGTAATCAAAACGATGACGATGATTCAGGAAGGTCATTTTAATTGTCCGCCACCTGAAATACTGAGTTTTGACAGTGAGTATAACCGCTTGGTTGAGGGACTACAGGAGCTACGAGAAATAGTAAAAACCGTACCGATTGCGGATGACGTTTGTAAACGATTGTTACAAGGTCCGATTCTGGATATCGCCACTCATATTGGTCAACTAGCTATGCTGAATGGATTAAATGGGAATAAAATCCCTAAAGAAAATTATTATATAGCTGACATCAACTAAAGAATGACTGATTGTTTCCGTTACGTTCTCACTAGAGGTCCCTAAAATTCAGATGACTCATGTTCGTAGAAAGGAGACCGATCGTCCTAAGCCGGAAAACGAATACCGGTCGCTTCTTCCGCCAGTTGCCATAGGCGAGTGGCGGTGGTTTCATCCAGCGCATTATCAGCATAGTCGAACTTGACGGGGTAACCGCGATAACCCCCGTCCTGGTCCGGGCTGTAGAAATCAGCGCCTTGTACATCGGGCATCGTGGCTGCATACAGGCTTGGCAAGGCTCCTTGCCAGGGTTCCATTAAGTCACCAATGCGCTGAACGGCGGCATCGTACTCGGCCTGATTCATATGTCTGGATAAGTCCGTGCTGTTGGCACCAGGCTGGACGGCAACCGATAGCACAGCGTCGCCCACCTGCCTGATCCGTCGGTCTAACTCAAGTGTCAGTAGAATATTGGCCAGCTTGCTCTGGCTGTATTCTCGATACGTATCGTACGATTGTTCGGAATGCAGATTATTGAAATCGATCTGCCCCCGCAGATACGCCATGCTGCTGACCGTAACAACACGAGAACCAGGAGTTGCTTTGAGTAGGGGATACAGATAGCCTGTCAAGGCGAAATGACCGATAAAGTTTATGCCAAATTGTAACTCAAAACCTTCTTCTGTTTTCAATTCGGGGCAATACATTACCCCGGCATTATTGATCAGTACGTCCAGGCGGTTATGCGTTCGACTGAATTGGTCGGCCATATTTTTGACAGATGTCAGACTGGCCAGATCCAGTATGGCGGTTTCAATAGTTCCTGATCCGGCTTGTTGCCGGATGGCTTCGGCGGCTTTGTCCGCTTTTTCCTGATCGCGGCACGCAAGAATTACGGTTGCTCCGGCTTTGTATAGAGCCAGGGCGGTTTCATAGCCAATGCCCGTGTTGCCGCCCGTTACGATGATCGTTTTGCCCGTCTGAGCAGGCATATCATTTGTTGTCCACATACTTGTCTGGTTTTATGGACACAAAGTTCGGGGTATAGGCGCGGAGAAGAGGTATAAAAACGAAACGGAAAACTATAAAAATCAATCGACCCTGAATGCTTTTGGGGTAATGCCTGTCCGTTTCTTAAAAAAGGCAGAAAAGTGATTTGGCTCCTGAAAAGCCAGACTCCAGGCAATTTCGTTGATGGTCCAGTCGGTGGTTTTGAGCAAAATTTTAGCTTCCTGCAAGATTCGTTCGTTAATATGCTGGATGGTTGTCTGGCCCGTTTGTTCTTTCAAAGCTTTGTTGAGATGATTAACATGAATGTTCAATTGTTGTGCAAAGCCCGATGGCGTACTGATCTGAATAACCTGGTTAGAAAGGTCGATTGGGAACTGTCGTTCCAGTAATTCCAAGAAAATGGCTGTAATACGTTCGTTCGCATTGGATTGGGTTGTTGCTGAGGCTTCGGTAGGGTGCCGCTTCTGGGCCCCGTGAATGACCTCCATCAGCAGATTTCGTATCAGATCGTATTTGTAACTATAAGAGCCAGCCAGTTCTTCCTCCATTCGCAAGAATAGTTGTCGAAAGAATAGGGCATCGGTTTCTGATAGCATCAGCACACCCAATTCAGTATGCTGAAACACGGGAAAAGCTTTTATATCCCCCATCTGGCTCAGAAACGCTTCGGTAAAAATGCATATATAGCCTGTCTGTTCTTCTGTTACTCGCTCCCACAAATACGGCATCATTGGATTGGTGAACACCAGACTAGTGCCTTGAATATCAAAGGTTTTATCGGCGTAGAAAATGCGATTCTTACCCGTGATCAGGCTGATTTTGAAAAAATTACGTCGACTGTAATTGGCCTGCTTATGATCGGGTGACAATACGTCTTCAATTCGGAACATATTAAAGTGCCCTGCTTCGCCAAGTAGTAGTTGGAGGGGTTGCTGGATACGTTCGTAGAAGCTGTCGATTGTTGTGAAGTCAGGCATAGAAACGATTTAATTGTCTACAAGCAACGAGGCAAAGCCTCTGTATGTGCTGGAAAGGATCATGGCTTTTCAGGGTCAAACATACAAAAAACAAGTTTTGGTGAATGTAGTCTTAGCTCAAACGTTCACGACCCATAGCCTGAAAAGAATGCACGATCAGTATGGACGGTTCTACTATGGGCGATAGGCCAGATGCCGGCCCTCCAACCAGTAAATGATAGTCTCTATGAACTGGGGGCGAATTAGTCTTTAAGAAGTTAATCTGCTTTAGGCCTATCAACAGCCGTTTACGCTGGCAGATCTACCCAATACGCCTGGAAATGTCCGGCAGCTCAATTGTTACCATATCCCTTATTTTTCAGCGCTATTTTTCGGGAAATGTATTTCTGGTATGATATCTGTAAAAGACGGGGTTGTTATAGGTTGGTTTTGGTTGCTAATGTGCCCGCTTGTTTGTGCCCAAACAGCGGTAAATGGGTCCGGCAATCTACAATCAGGAGGAAGAACGCGAACGTTTCGATTTCATCTGCCAACAAATCAGCCAAAAGACAACCTTCCCGTGCTCATTGCCTATCATGGTGATGGCGGTAGTGGGGCTAGCTTTCAGTCGTATGCTGGTTTCGACGCAATGGCAGACGCTCAACAGTTTATAGTGGTCTATCCCGACGCCGTTACCGTTGGGGGTGGTATTCAGTTCAATAAATACGCTGATAACAAACCGGGATTTGGTTCTGCTGGTGATACCAATGGGCCTAATCCGGCCGACCCCAACGCGCCTGACGACATACTGTTTACATCGGATCTGATCGATTATTTATTTCAAAACTATCGTATCAATCGTAATCGGGTATACGTAACTGGGCATTCGGGCGGGGGATTTATGTGTTATTTTTTGAGTATGGCTCTGCCCAATAAAATAGCCGCTTTTGCGCCGGTTGCCGCCAATTTGTGGGGGAACAATAGCTTTCTGAATGGCTATTTCAATGCTGCCAATTACAAGCCGGTTCCTATGCTTCATATCCATAGCAAAGGCGATCCGACTGTTCAGAGTCCGATTGTGCCCTATCCCAAAACGCCCGCCTTTGTGTGGCCATTATCCAATTATGCGTATCTGAATTGCGGTAATGGAAGTACCTATTCGACGGCAGCTGTCAATCCGAATGTGGATTCGCTGACATTTTGTGGCTCGAACAAAAAGATTGTGATGATGATGACGAAGGATGCGTCGCATGGATGGAGTACGCTGTTTAACGTGCCGCAAACGATCTGGAATTTTGTCAAAACGTATCAGCTTACTACGTTTCCCGAAGTCGATAACCATCTGAAAATCGATCAGTTCGGGTATTTGCCGCTGGCGAAAAAAATAGCGGTGATCAGTAGTCCGCAAACGGGCTATAATTCGTCAGAAACATTCACGCCATCCACCTACTACCAGATTCGTAAATCGGGTAATAATGCGGTCGTGTTACGTGGGTCGCCGACCGCCTGGAACGGTGGCGCTACGCATGCGCAATCGGGCGACAAAGTATGGTGGTTCGATTTTTCGCAGCTTCAAACGGCGGGGAGTTACTACGTCTACGATTCGCTGCGAAACAAACGGTCGTATACGTTCGAGATCGGAAATGACGTCTACAAAAACGTAGTAAAGCAAACAGCCCGTGTGTTTTTTTATCAACGTAGCGGATTTGCCAAACAGACGCCTTATGCCGGAAGTCCCTGGACCGATGGAGCGGCTTTTCTGGGTCCGCAGCAGGATACTGATTGTCGGTTAGTTACGAATACCAACGCATCGACGTCTAAAAATTTGCGGGGAGGCTGGTTCGATGCGGGCGATTACAACAAATACGTACCGTTTACGTATGGCCCGCTGGTGGATATGATGCTGGCCTATGAGGATAATCCTGCCGTGTGGACTGACGATTTTTCCATTCCCGAATCTGGGAATGGAGTTCCTGATCTGCTCGACGAGGCAAAATGGGAGCTGGACTGGCTGCTACGTATGCAGCAGCCGAATGGCTCACTGTTACACAAGGTGTCGGTAACGGATTTCAGTGCTACGTCTCCGCCGAGTGCCGATGCGCACCCTCGTCGGTACGGCGCGGCCAGCACCGATGCTACATCGACCGGAGCCGCCGTGTTCGCCCTGGCTGCGATTCAGTTTAAGAAGCTAAGCAATCCGGCTTATCAACGATATACTGATACGTTGCAGATGGCTGCAATCAATGCGTTCAACTGGGCGAATGCCAATCCGAACGTAGTGTTTTCAAATACGGGTTTTCAGAGTGTCGATGCCACGATCGATGCCCACGGTCGGCTGGCGCGACGAGTAGCGGCTGCGGCCTTCCTCTACGTACTGACGGGAAATGCTACGTATCGAACCTTTTTTGACGCAAACTACACCCAGATTCACCTGATGCAGTGGAGCTATGCTTATCCGTTTGAATCGACCTATCAGGACGCTCTGCTTTACTACGCCCGGTCGTCGGGGGCAACCGCCAGTGTGAAAAACGCCATCCTGACTACGTATTCGAATAGCCTTAAAACAAACAATGCCGAAAACCTGCCCGCCTATCTGAATAAAACAGACGCCTATCGGGCTTTTCTGGACGATCGGAACTACACCTGGGGCAGTAACGAGACCAAAGCCCATCAGGGAACTATGTTCTTTGTTATGAATAACTACAACCTGGACAACGCAAACAAGACTAACTATCAGGATGCAGGCATGGGGTTTGTTCATTACCTCCACGGCGTTAATCCTACAGCCTATTGTTATCTTACCAATATGACTCGCTTTGGAGGTGAGTTTTCGGTGCCGACCATGTATCACAGCTGGTTTGGGGATGGTACTGTTTTTGATGTCAATCCTCCGCCTGCTTTTCTGATGGGCGGAGCTAACCCAACGTACATACCTGATCCTGCCTATACGGGTCCCGTAATTTCGCCCCCGCAGAACCAGCCCGTACAGAAATCCTACAAAGCCTGGAATACATCGTATCCAGAAAACTCCTGGCAGTTGAATGAACCTGCCATTTATTCGCAGGCTGCGTATCTGCGCTTGCTGGCCCAATCGATGTGTTACACGGATGTCGTTACCAGCGTGAAGTCGGGCAATTGGACCGATCCGCTGACGTGGGCCTGTGGGCGTGTGCCTACTCTGACGGATAACGTAATTATTCAATCGGGTAACGTAGTGTCTGTGGCTGGAACCGTGCAGGCCAGGAGCGTTACGTTACGGGGGACTATTTCGTATGTGAGTACAGGAAAAGTACAGCTAGGGTTGTAGCTGTAGCCTGGACGTCTACGTCTGGGTAAAGACATTAGTTTTTACACCCAGACGTGGACGCTAGAACGCTAGCCTGGCCGGGCTACTTTATTTCGGCCAGTTTTGCAATGGTTCGATTTTCGGGATGGCCTTCGTGGCTGACTTTTCCGGAATGAGCAGTACGGTGAGCGCCGTTTTGGTGTTGGCCGGCAGCTTTACCTCGAATCCCGTCAGCGTGGTGCCCGGATTGGGGGCGTCGTAATCGTGGGTCGGCTCAGTCGACCAGGTTTTCAGCGTTACGTTGGCGGGCTCCTGAACCTGAAGCAGTAAGCTCTTCCCATCTTTAGTCAGCTGAATTTTGTTGTCGCCAATGATTTTGACATCGGCAGGAGTGAGCAGCGTCCAGCGGACCGTCGTTTCGTTGGGAGGTGTTTCCAGCTCATCCCGAACCACTACGTAAGCCTTATCGACAATAGCAATGCCGCGATTCGCTTTGGCAAGCGATCCTTTATAGACCTCGATCAGATCGGTTGTTGCGTTCATAAACGAAGGATTGGTCGACGAGCTGGTAATAGACGCTTTGCCTTCCACGCGCTGTAACTGATCGTTAATGGTCAGCGTGTTGTGAACGAAATTGTTGTACCGAAATACCTGCCATCTTTGAGAGCCCTGTTTACCGTTCCAGAGATCTACTTTTTTCGATTCCAGTGATTCGTAGTCCTGCATCCCGAAATCCATTCCCCAGCGGACACCGTCGGCTTCCATCACAAACGAACCGATGTCCATATGCGCGTGGCTGGTGGATGCTGTTCCGCCTTTCATGGCTACATAGATGGCGCTGGAGTCTGACCAGGAGGTACGCATAAGGGCTACCGGCGTCTTTCCCATACCGACCCACATGGTTGCTTTGGGTGCTTTGATGGATGAAATACCAACGCCATTGCTCCAGAGAAGCGTAGCGGGCAGAAGCCGATTTCTGATGTGTCGTCTCGCTCCCTCAGTCATTAACCGACTCCGTTCTACCCATAATAGCGACGGGTCTTTCCGTTTCTGAGCAAACCAGAACATAGCAGGTTGCAGATCACCACTTAGTCCCGAATCAGAGAAGTTAAAGGCATTGCCGGATGGACCGGTCATGTTTTCCATGAAATCGGCGGTTTGCATAAAACCCGGCTTCGACGATAAGCCAAAATCGGTTTTGAAGGCCTTTTCAACGGCGCTTAAAAACATGACATTAAAGCTTGTGCCGTAGCCCCAGTAGCCATACCCTTCCGGGTAAGCCCCGTTTGGATTGTATTCGGTCATGGGTAGGACAATGGTATCGATAGCGCGGTTGATGATTTGTTTAGCGAGTTCCGGCTGATCTTCGTAGATCGCCATAGCGCCATAGGTCATGCCAGCATTGCAAACCTGATTCCAGTTGTTGGTGATCCGCAGCCAGTTATTATATTTTGTGTCTAACGACGGCTCCAACCCTTTTTTCAGAATAGCCTCTTTGATGGTACTACGGGATTGAGCCGATAAATCGTTGTAGAGCCAGTCGTACCCGATTGCTACGGCCATGGTCATTTCCGCTACGTCCAGAAAATGGCTTGGATTCCAGTCGCTGAACGCCGAAATAGCCAGTAGTTCCTGTTCGGCGCGTTGCCGGTACTTATCCTGACGCGTTGTACGCCAGCCATACGACAGAAAAAATACACGACGTAGCGCTTCGCGGGATGTTGCGAGCAGGCGTCGGCCAACCTGAATACGCTCAAGGGATGGTTTAGCCAGCAGTGCGTCGCATTCTCCCAGAATACCCTGATTCAGTTTGTCCCAGGTTTTGTCGTTGCTGACGGTACGTTTAATGGTTGTTTCTTCGCCCTTTAGCAACAACAGCCGAGGGTGATCGGGAAGTTTGGCCGCCGAAGCCAGGTGGTCGACCTGAGCAAGTAGGGAAGATGTAGTAACCGTAAATAGAAAAGCCAGGCAAATGGAAAGACGGACTAATGGAACCATGAGCAGAAGGGAGAGAAAGACTACTTAATCGCCTGAATAAGCATGCCGATTCAGCTCTTTACTCATAATTCTATCTGACGAAGGTTATTTGGCGAGTTTCATGCGGTATAAGCGAAAGGGGTATTCAACCTTGTCGTCGCCGTCATTGTATCGTTTGGTCCGCTGAATTTGAGCCGCTGTCAGATAAAGATAGCCATCGGTGCCGATGCCGAAACTGTCGGGCCATAGGAATCGATTGTCGCGCACGAGTGTTTCGAGTTTACCGCTGGGGGTGACGTATCGGATCGCTTTATTTGGCGAATCGGTCAGGTATATATCCCCTTTTTTATCGGCAATCATTCCGTGGGATACGCCCGTTTCGGCCACTGTTTCGACGTGTGAGGAAACTTGTTCGGTCGACAACGATGGATTGAGCAAATACTTTGTTTCGATTCGGAAAAGCTTTGTCTGCGTAATCGGACGGAAGTAAAAGTACCTGAAATCGGTGGTGAGCGCAACGCCGTTGACGTTGCTGCTAAAGGGAACACCTTTCGTGTCGCGAACTTCTTTGCCGTCGATCGTAAGAACAAAAGTAGGATCTGCTTTGGTCGATTTATCTCCTTCGAGCACAGCCCGGCTTTTGCCGGTTTTTAAATCCAGCACGATAATGGCAGCCCGTTTCGGATCGGACAGATAGGCGATCTGCCGGGTTGGATCGACCTGTACATCGTTCAGGGCCGTTCGATCGCGGGGGAGATCGTCGAACCGGTAAATGCGGTCAACCCTATTGGTGGCCAGATTTATTTTCAGGAGCTTGATGCCCGTCGGGAAGGCGGGCATGCCAGATGGATTGGCCGGATCGAGTACCCAGAGTGTATTGGTCTGATCGACAAACAACGCCTGTACATTAACAAACCGGTTCTGTGGGTTCAGAGAATCCCATTGGTTCCATTCCGCGTTCGGGTAGGGCCGTCGCTGGCCGTTCACAATTTCCGCCAGACCGTAGTCGTAATGCTCCGGATTTTTAGGGAACGTAACGAAAACGCGATTCTCCTTCGATACACCCAGCCCAATAGGTTGATGTTTACCAAAATCGGCGACAGTTTCTACGACTGGCGACTGCTCCGGGGCCGACTTCGGTGATTGAGCACTGACCATAAGGCTTAGCAGGAGTGCCGGGAACAGGATAAAGAAACGTTTCATACGACTATATACTGACACAATGTTATCGTGTAACTGACTGATTCGCTTGTAGCCGACAGCATCCTGCCGCATCGGCTACAAGCGAATCAATACATGTAACGACTGAACGGGCGTATGGTTTCTTCGAAATGGGTAAAACGTTAGGGTTCCATTGGCTCCGTCATGTCGGAATTACGAACCAGAATGACGTATTGAAAGTAGTCGGTAGTTGGGTGAGCCGGATCAAACTGCATTTGTTGGGTTTTAGGCATGTAAGGCGCGTATTTGATACGTATCGGTGTCTTACGGGCGAAAGAACCGGGCCGGTCAAGCGCAAACAGCGTAAGAGAATTGGGGCGGGTAGCCGCCCGCATAGCGTCGATCCCTTCGGTATGCATCAGTTCACTGTCCTGATTGAATTTGTCCAGCCGGGTGTAGGTTTTGCCTTTATCCTGCCAGAACGGGGGCAGATAAGCCGTGGGAACCATCGAATAGGAATCCAGATAGGAGAAGGTGATGGACACGACCTTGTCATGCAGGTATAAATCAGATTCTTTGACCAGACAGGCAAATGGTTTGGCGCTCTGAAGGGGCGGATTCTGTAAGACGTGGAAATAGCCCCAGAATCCGTATAGCTTTTCGTTGTTCAGGTCTGGAAGAATGGTTTTAAAATTGGTGAAGATCGTTTTCTCCCGACTTTTGATTGTTTTCAGATAGCCGATGTTGGTTAGCAGATGGTGAAGTGTTTTGGCATCCTGGCCAAAGACTTTCTGATACGTGGCTCGATTCACTTCCCAATCGGCCAGCCAGGCCAGCGCAGGCTCGGTTACAAGACTATCGGCCATTGGTCGGCCTAGTCTCTGCATCAGCGAATCGGCGAGCGGCTGACTGGCTTTAGGCAATTTTTTGCCCTGAATGAGCTGCGTTAGATGCTCGGCTACCAGTTTGTTGTCGTGGATGCGGTCGATACCTACAAACTGAATCTGACGGTTGGCCGGTAAAGTTTGATTTAACGCCCGAATTCGCTGAATCTTTCTGAAAAAATCGTTATTGGCCCACTGCGCTTTATTTTCAACCCAGCTTCGAAATACCTTACGTAACGTAGCGTCATCGCTGGTTTTCAGATACTGGTTCATGTAATACGCTTTGGTGGCATCAACTTCGGCGATGTAGTACCGAACCCCAGCTTTTTGGTTCAGGTGTTTCAGTAACTCGAAATCGACTTCCTGCGGTTTTTGAACCCCGTGAGATTCGCCCAACAGGAAGAGCTGATTTTGGTAAAACGATTCGTCAAACAGCTTAAAATTATCGGCGCTTCCCGCGAGAATTTCTTCTTTAGGAACCTCTCTGTAGCTGATGCTATCAGATTGAGCCCAGCCTGATAAGGCTGATAAAACGATCAGAGAAAGAACGTAAAAAGAAACCCGACTGCGTAGTGATAACTGGAAGAATTGCATGACCTGAACTGGTTTTGTGAATTGGCTGAATGACACAAAACTGGGGCGCTTTTATGGAGCATGCAAAGCGCTGGGATGTACTGCTCAGCGCTGGGATAAATAGGCCTTTTTGGGGCTGTGAGGGATGACTTGGGATGAATGGGAAGCCGGTTTAAATGGTGTTGAGGTGGTTTTATACTGGCTGGGCCACTTTTTCCAGTCGTTCATCGAACGTTTCCAGGTAGCTGCGGGAAACGGGAATTTTAGACGTAACGCCGGTAAGCGTCAGCTGATAGCCACGGGCATTCCCTTCGGTCTGACTGATGGCCTGCAGATTCACCAGAAAAGCCCGATGGCATCGGAAAAATTGTGGATGGTGGGACAGTGAATCGGCGATTTCTTTTAACGTACTACGTAGCACCGTTTTCTGAAGTTGATCGGCATTTCGCCAGTGAATATCGACGTAGTTTCCGACGGATTCGACGTAGATCAACTGATCGGGCTGTAGACTTAAACGGTCTTTGCCGTTTTCAGCTATGAACAGAATCGGGGATGGCTGGGTTAAACGTTCCGGCGTTGGATCGACCGATTGATACAAGGTTTTGGTAGACGGCTCAGATCGGTGGCTGACAATAGTGTTCAACGCCTGGGCGTGGGCGAGGTTCCGTTTCAGCCGACGCTGCTCGGTCAGGAAAACACCAAGCATAATCGGGAAAAAGCCAATGAGCGTAACGTACAGATACATATCCCCGAACGTAGGGCCTTTCAGGTTAAGCAGTTTCAGAATAAGCTCGTTGCTACAACTAATCAAAAAAAGGACCCAGAGAACATGAAGAATATGACGACCAACCGTCCAGCGATCTTCATCGTAAATACTAGGCAATAGTCTGGGTATAAAGACATTGGCGATCAATACGGTGACTACTACGCCCATAGACAGAAATGTCATTGCTCCCACCATAGGCAGTTGGCCAAAGCCGCCATTGAGTAGTGTTACAAAGACAAAAACATACAAACCGGCCTGTAAACTTTGCCTGAAGTGGTTGCTGAAACTAAATTCTTCGGCAATAGGTCGGTTCAGAAAGGAACGTAACGGTTGGAGCATAACAACAAAAATAACAAGACCACCACGGTTTCAAAAATTGTACGGTCTGATCGCTAAGTACGTATCTTTGCGGTATGCTAGTAGAACATAAACAACAGAATATAACCTCATTGGAAACCAGTCCGACAGCTTTACCCGTTATGGAAGCCTTTTATACGCTTCAGGGCGAAGGGGCGCATACTGGTCGGGCCGCCTATTTCATTCGCCTGGGTGGCTGCGATGTTGGTTGCCACTGGTGCGACGTAAAGGAATCGTGGGATGCCGATGCGCACCCAAAGCTGACGATTGATACGATCGTAGAAGGAGCACTGCAATTTCCTGGCCGGATGGCGGTTATTACGGGTGGTGAACCTCTGATGCACGATCTTACTACGTTGACAGCGACGTTGCAGGATGCTGGTTTTAAAACGAATATCGAAACGTCGGGCGTATGCCAGCACGTAACGGGTTCGTGGGACTGGATTTGTTTTTCGCCCAAGAAATTTAAAAAGCCCAATCCCGCTATTTTTGAGATGGCTAATGAGCTGAAAGTCATCATTTATAATCAGTCCGATTTTGCGTTTGCGGAGTCTTTCGTGCCACATCTGCGACCCGACTGTAAACTCTTTTTGCAAACAGAGTGGAGTAAATCCAATGAAATGCTGCCTCGCATCGTTGATTACGTTAAAAATCACCCGCAATGGCAAATCTCGTTGCAGACACACAAGTACATGGATATTCCGTAGCGTGGCCTGAGAGTTGGGGCCTGGGACGTAGCGTTAGCCATCGATTTCTACTCGCCCTGGTTTTCCTGATGTTTACGCTGTGCGTCAATTCGTATGCACAAAGCAACAAAGCGCGGGAGTTATATAATCAGTCGATTAAATTGTTTGGCGAGCGGAAAGCCAGCGAGGCTATTCCCTTTATGGAGCAGGCGATCAAGCAGGATCCAAACTTCATGGATGCTTACCTGAAACTCGGCCAGCTGTATGAGTTTACCCGTCAATTTGAGCCCGCCATTTCGGCCTACCGAAATGCAGTACGTCTACAACCCGACAGTCCGGCGTCGGGGGCTGCCTATCAGTCGTTGAGTGCTACGTTGCTCAGGCTGGGACGCTACGCGGAGGCTCTGCCGTATCTGGAAAAGTTTCAGTCGATGTTTCCCACGGGGTCGGTGCAGGCGAAACGAATTGAACGTCAGCTCCAATCGGTCCGATTTGCGCAGGAAGCGGTCCAACACCCGCAGTCGGTTGATCCGAAGCCAGTGTCATCGGTGCTACAAACGACTCCTTCGCAGTATTTCCCGGTTCTGACGGCGGATGAGCAAACACTTGTTTTTACAGCACTTAAGCCCGAAGGCGATGAAGATTTGATGACCTCTACCTTCAATGGGGAAACCTGGTCTCCGCCCGTATCACTGGCTTCCAGTATCAACACCCCCGATAATGAAGGAACCGCCAGCCTCTCTGCCGACGGACGAATGCTTGTTTTTACGGCCTGTCAGGGACGCAAAGGATTTGGCAGTTGTGACCTGTATATAAGCCGCAAGACTGGTACTGACTGGTCGGCACCCGAAAATCTGGGACCGAACGTAAATACCCGCTATTACGAATCGCAGCCGTCCTTATCGGCCGATGGGCGAAAGTTATATTTTGTTTCGGATCGCCCAGGAGGCAAAGGCCGACGCGATATATGGCGTAGTGATCTGGATTCGGAAGGCAACTGGCGGGAGCCTGTCAATATTGGAGAACCCATCAACACCGCTTTTAATGAAGCCTCGCCATTCATTCATGCAAACGGACAAAGCTTGTTTTTTGCGTCGGAAGGCCATGTTGGCTTAGGTGGATACGATTTGTTCGTTTCGGATAGCTCTGGTACGGGCTGGTCAAACCCCACTAATCTCGGTTATCCGATCAATACGTCCGAAGATCAGGCTTCCTTGTTTGTAGCGGCTAATGGCAAGCGGGCTTATTATTCATTTGAAGAGCAGAAAGACGGTGTCTCGCAGAAGTCGAGGCTGTATACCTTCGACCTGCCAGAATCATTGCGGGAGCGGGTCAAGCCGGTTAGCTACCTGAAAGGAATTGTGGCCGATGCCAAAACGAAGAAACCACTGGCGGCTACCGTCGAGTTGGTTGATCTTAAGTCGAATCAGGTCGTTTCGCGCGTGCAGGCCGACACCGAAACCGGGCAATACACAGCCGTGTTACCCAGTGGTGGCGAATATGCGCTGTACGTAAGCGTTCCCGGCTATCTCTTCAAAAGTCTGTCGTTTGATTTTACACAACGAACGAAGGGCGAAGGAATGTCGCTGAGTGTGCCGCTTGAGCCAGCCATAGCAGGAGAAACAGCCCGAGAAACGCTGAATAATTTATTCTTTGAATCCGGGCGGTATGATCTGGCCGATAAGTCGCGTACTGAACTTGATCGGCTGGCCGCGTTCATGAAGGCGAGTCCAGCGGTAAAAATTGAAATTTCAGGCCATACCGATGATAAAGGCGACGCAGCGGCCAATCTGACGCTTTCGCAAAAACGAGCCCAGGCGGTTGTCAGCTACCTGACGCAGGCAGGTATTGAGGCCGACCGAATTCGGGCCGTAGGTTATGGGAAAACCAAACCCGTCGTCCCCAATACAAGCGATGAGAACCGACGTTTAAACCGCCGAATCGAGTGGAAAATATTATAGCAAATTGGATATATGGTGTACAGAGTAGGACGTATTGTATAGTACATGAAGCGTCCGCCATCCATCGTCCCGCAACTTTGCTTTCCTGCGGGATTTTTTTCAATTTTGTATATGTTGTCTGAATGCCTTCCTTTATTAGGGAACGGTATTTTGTTAATAAGACGACAACTTAGTGCAATCACATGACTTCCGAACACGTTAAGTGCCTGATCATAGGCTCCGGTCCTGCCGGATATACAGCAGCTATATACGCATCACGGGCTAATATGAATCCTGTACTTTATCAGGGTCCTCAGCCTGGTGGTCAGTTAACCATCACCAATGATGTAGAAAATTTCCCCGGTTATCCAGCAGGTGTGCAGGGGCCGATCATGATGCAGGATTTGGAAAATCAGGCTCGTCGGTTCGGTACTGATATTCGTTACGGTATGGTGACTCGTGTCGATTTTTCGTCGCATCCTCACCGGGCTATTGTTGACGATAAACATGAAATCACGGCCGACTCGGTGATTATTTCGACGGGTGCTTCGGCAAAATGGCTGGGTTTGCCCTCTGAAATGCGACTGAATGGCCGTGGCGTTTCGGCCTGTGCCGTTTGTGACGGATTTTTCTTCCGTGGGCAGGATGTTGCTATTGTTGGCGCTGGAGATACTGCCGCAGAGGAAGCCAGTTACCTGGCTAATCTGTGCCGTAAAGTGTATATGCTCGTTCGTCGCGATGAGATGCGGGCGTCAAAAGTGATGCAACAACGGGTGAAAAGCGCACCGAATATCGAAATACTATACAATACTGAAACCCAGGAAGTACTCGGCGATGAAGAAGTGTCGGGCCTTCTGGTAAAAAATACCGTAACGGGCGAAGAACGCGTTTTAGATGTGACCGGCTTCTTTGTAGCTATTGGTCACAAACCAAACACTGACATTTTTAAGGATTACCTCGATATGGATGAGAGTGGATACATTCTTACCGAAAAGGGTAGTACCAGAACCAATATTCCCGGTGTCTTTGCCTGTGGAGATGCCCAGGATAACATCTATCGTCAGGCCATAACCGCAGCTGGTACTGGCTGTATGGCGGCTCTTGACGCTGAACGTTATCTGGTTACCGTTGAAATGCAGGAACAACAACTAGTTCATTAACAACTTATTAGTTTTTGGTTTATCGTTTATGGTTTATAGTGCGCGAAGCGGTCTTGCGTCAGCCCACTATAAACCATAAACGATAAACCAAAAACCCATCCTTACTTGCTGATGAGAAAAAAGGCTGTTCGATGGCTCCTGGCCATCAGTTGCCTGTGTTTGACCGTAGCAGCACAGGCTCAGGAACGGGGTCGATTTAAGAAAAACCTCAAGATTACGCCCAAAAACCAATATACCCCGAATGCTCCCGTCGTTGAACAGCCTCAAAAAGCGGACGACCCATTCGATCAGGAAACTACCCAACTGCGTTTTAATAACCAGTTTGAACCTAAAAAAGAACTTAACAAGGTGGCTAGTGAAGATACTAGCACCATCGATCAGGGCGAACCTAGTGTTGTCGAAATCATTGATTCCGTTCTGGTTGGTGAAGAGTGGGTTAAAGTAGCCGATTATTACGCTATATGGGATTCCCGAACGATTGATCCCTATAACATCAATCCACTGGAATTTAATGAAGCCATTGATATCAAGCTTTACGATCCACCAGCAAACCGTTATTGGTCGGCCCCGCTTAACGAAGGAAAGCTGACATCTAATTTTGGATTTCGCTGGGGGCGCTGGCATACGGGAGCTGACCTCGATCTGGAAACCGGGGACCCCGTCTATTCCGCTTTTGACGGCATTGTGCGCGTAGTAGGCTGGAATGGTGGCGGGTACGGTCGTTTTGTACTGGTACGTCATTACAACGGTCTGGAAACGCTGTATGGGCACATGTCCAAACAAACTGTCGAGAATGGTCAACTGGTTAAAGCGGGTGATCAGCTTGGACTGGGCGGTAGCACAGGACGTAGTTCTGGCCCACACCTGCATTTCGAAACCCGTTATGAAGGAAATCCATTTACCCCTCTTACCATTTATTCGTTTCCTGAAAATACCATTAATTCCGACCACTTCCTGCTGACGAGTGCTGTTTGGGATTATCTGCGGGGTGGTCGTTCTTCGTCGGAAGGTAGTTCAAGGCCCCGGCTGAAACGAACTGTCTTACACCGCGTTCGGTCGGGCGAAACACTGAGTTCGATTGCTAGTCGTTACGGTATGACCGTATCAGCACTGACACGCAAAAACCACCTTTCGTCACGCTCTCGTATTCGCCCTGGACAGAAACTACGAGTAAACTAAGTTTTTTTAGACAGGATTAACAAGATTGACAGGATGAACAGAGAAGACGAATAATCCTGTCAATCTTGTTAATCCTGTCTAAAAAGAGGAGAAACCTGAATGTAATCATTGATACGTAGTTCGCTCCAGGTTGGATTTCTGGAACGTAGTAAGGACGTATCCGTTTGAATAACCCATTCCTGTTCGGCCTCGTCAAAGTAAATCTGGCGAATCGGTTCCGATGGCGAAATCGCTTTAATCCTGGCTTGTGCTTTTGTCTGATCGCTCTGCACGCGACCCTGCGACAAACGAATAACCCTGTCTGCTAATACCGCTACGTCTGTATCGTAATGACTAACGAGTAGCGTCGTTGTTCCCCAATCCTGATGCAGTTTTAGCAGCAGTTGCCGAAGTTGATGACTGGCTTCGGAATCCAGTGCAGCAAATGGCTCATCGAGCAACAACATCGTTGGCCGTCGGACCAGCGCGCGAGCCAGGGCTACCCGCTGCCGCTGGCCGCCAGACAGGGCGACGGGTTTTTGATTGATAAAGGGTTCTAATCCAGTTTCTGCAATTAGCTGATCAACCAGCGTAGCGTTTTCGCGGGAAGCGGCAAACTGGATATTTCTCCGAACAGTCAGGTTAGGAAAGAGAGCGGCATCCTGAAATACGTAGCCAATCGATCGCTCCTGTGGAGATAAATTAATTCGTTTGTCGGTGTCGAGCCAAACCTCGCCATTGACTACCATTTTGCCCTGCTTTGGTTTTTCTAGTCCAGCCAGTAAACGAAGTAAGGTGGTTTTCCCGGAGCCGGATGGTCCGATTAGTGCCGTAAAGCTTCCTGATTCGAGGTCTGCCTGAATATGAAGGTCAGATAGGCCTTCAGCAAATAAACGCGGTAGGCTGATATCGAGCTGAATCATATCGTTACCCGTTTATTAATGCCGTACACCAGCAGTAAAATTAGAAAGGAGATACCCAGCAGAAGAACGGCATAAGTGTGGGCCGTATCAAAATTAAGGAGTTCGACTTCGTCATAAATGGCAATGGACGCCACCCGGGTTTGCCCCGGCAGGTTTCCCCCGATCATAAGAACCAGACCAAACTCACCGATGGTGTGTGCGAATGATAAAACAATACCAGTCAACAGGGCCGGTTTGCAATTAGGAAGCAGGACGTACCATAACGTTCTGATCGGCGATTGGCCGAGGGTATAAGCAGCCTCCCGCCATGAGGATGGCAGATTCTCCAGTCCCGCCTGTATGGGATGAACCATAAATGGCAGGCTATAGAGCAACGACGCTACGACCAGGCCAACAAAGGAAAATACCAACTGCACGTTGAAGGTGTCTAGTAGCCAGCCTCCCAGCCAGCTAGTGGGGCTAAAGGCAAGCAATAGATAAAAGCCAACCACCGACGGAGGAAGAACCAGCGGTAGACTAATGAATGTTTCAATCAATGGTTTGAGCCGAAACCGGCTAAGTGCCAGCCAACTGGCCAGTGGTACGCCAATAAACAATAAAATAAACGTAGTGATACCCGCCAGACGTAATGTAAGCCAGATCGGTCCCCAATCGATGGGCATAAGGAGTGTAGGGTTTATAGTTTATGGTTTTCAGTTTATAGTTTTCGCAGGCCTGCCCGAGCGGTGGATGAGGCAGGAGCGCTTCGCGCACCCTAATGCCAGACTACTAAAAACTATAAACTAGATTATGGTAATCGATAACCGTATTTCTGCAAAATGCGCCGGGCTGTTGAGCTGCGCAAAAATTGTACAAATTGCTGAGCCGCTTTGCTCTGGGTGGTTCGTTTTAGCACAACAACTCCCTGAGCAATGGGAGAGTAACTTCGGTTGGGAAGCTCGATCCAATGCCCACGATTGTTAAGTGTTGAATCCAATACGACCGATTTAGCCGTGAAGCCCATTTCGGCAGAACCGGAGAGGATATACTGATTGACCTGCGAAATACTTTCTCCATAGACGATTTTGCTACGTATGGCTTCCAGCATATTCGCCTTTTTTAATACGCTTTCTGCAGCCTCTCCATACGGTGCTTTGGTTGGATTGGCGATGGCAATGTGCCGGACAGCCGGATTTTGTAATACCTTGAGGTCATTGGCTAGCGGCCATTTCCCGGTTGTCCAGAGGACTAACGTACCGTAAGCGTAAATGGCTGGTGCCGATTGCGTCAAGCCCTCTTTATAAAGCGTTTCCGGATATGACATATCGGCAGATAAGAAAACATCGAAAGGGGCTCCCTGCTGAATTTGGGTGGTGAGTTTTCCGGATGAGCTGACAATGGACTCTACAGGGATCCCGGCCTTTTTTTGAAATTCTGTCCGTAGTTTTTCCATAACAAACTGCGCGTTAGCTGCCACCGCAATACGTAACGGCTGCGCTTGTAATAGGTAAAACGGCCAGAGTAAAAGGAACAGAAATAGTTTCTTCATCGAGAAATATAATCAACCGAAACGTTGTGGTTGAGCAAATATAACGGCATATATGGGATTATTAGCGGTTTGTACATGGATCTCTGGAATAGAATCCTGTCTTCTTCCGTACACCAACGTCCGGAAGAAGACAGGTGCATTTACTGGAGCATAGGTTCCGGACCTCGAAAAGTATCCTGCTTATCAATACGAGGTAGTTTAACGGGGCGTCCTTCGCGGGCCGACTGGTAAATGGCTTCCATAATTCGTTGATCCTGAAGACCCTCTTCGCCTGTAGAGTAGGGAGCTTTTTCGTCCAGGATACATTCCGAGAAATAATCCATTTCCGTTGCGAACTGATTCTTAGGCGTAATACTCACGTTTTCCTGCCGTACGATCTGACCGTCGGCCCTTGATGTAGTCAATTTTTGTCCTGAGTAGGCGTAGGCATTGGCCAGCTCATACCAGCCGCGTTCGGTCATGATCCGGTACTGACGAGAGTCATGAACGTTGTAATGAGTGGCACAATTGGCAATGATGCCGCTGGGAAACTTCATCTGCCAGGAACACACCTCCTCCACTTCCTTGAACAGAGGATTATTCGGGTCGCTATAGGCGTAACCCATAACTTCGATAGGTTCTTCACCGAGAATGAATCGGGTCGTGTTCAAACAGTATAGACCGATATCTGGAAGGGCACCACCGCCCGCCAGCGCCTTAATATGCCGCCAGTGTTTTGGATTAGCCGACGACTGACAGTTATAGGCATCCACAAACTTAGTTTTACCATATTCGTTTTTCCGGATTTGCTCGCGAACGTACCGATTGTAAGGCTCGTAGTGAATGCGATAAGCAACCATTAACTTACGATTGGCTTTTTTGCACGCATCAATCATGGCCTGACATTCGGCCGAGGAGTTGGCCATTGGTTTCTCGCACAGTATATGTTTCCCGGCCTGGGCTCCGCGTATGGTGTATTCCGCGTGCATGGAGTTCGGTAAAATGATGTAGATGACCTGCACGTCCGGGTTGTCTTTGAGCTTGTCGTACTGTTCGTAGCTATAACAACTGTCGGGTTTGATACCGTACTGGCTGGCTACTTTCTGCAATTTTTCGGGATTGCCACTCACCAGCGCAACGGGTTTCGATTTTTTACAGGCTCCAAAGGCTGGCAACACTTCTTCCAGAGCCAGATGACCCAGTCCAACGATAGCGTATCCAATTCGCTGATCGCGTGGCAGGGGAGTTGGTACGGGTCCCGATGCCCGATCGGCGTCGGATTTCCAGGCTTCGAGTTCAATCGGTTTGTCGGCGGCATCGGGCACTATGGCCGGAGGAGAATAGGGGGGAGAAGTAGGCACTTGCTGGCCGGTTGGGGCTTTATAGTTACTACGGGTAGGCACCGGATACGAGGGTGCCTGGCCGTTCGACTGGCAGGAAACTACCAGCCCACTGGCCATTCCCATGGTCGCTACCTGTAAAAAACCTTTTCGGCTCAACAGGGGAGTTGAAGCGCTATAGGGTTCGTTTTCGTTCGTCATGTCGTTGAGCAAAAAATAAGGAGTCAATTAATCTAATGACTACAACCTGCTTATGGCCAATGTTTCCACCTCTAGGAATGATCTTATAAAATGGTCAGCCTGTTGCCAACTTCCCCACGTAACGGGCTATAGCTTACCGTCTCTATGTGGGTCACAAACTAGAATTACAGTTAATTTTCGTGTATATACATCTATGTCAAAACTTTCCGGTTGAACGGTTTGTCTTGACCTCTATGCAACAGGAACAGCAACGACTCGATCAGGAATGGAACAAAGAAGCAAACTGGTATCAGTGGGGGCCTTATGTGAGTGACCGGCAATGGGGCACTGTCCGGGAGGATTACAGCGCTGATGGTACGGCCTGGGCGTATCTGCCACACGATATGGCTCGATCCAGAACGTATCGATGGGGTGAAGACGGCATCGGCGGTATTTCCGACAATACACAAACGCTCTGTTTTGCTCTGGCCCTCTGGAACGGCAAAGACCCCTATTTGAAAGAGAGGCTGTTTGGTTTATCGAATGGGGAGGGTAATCACGGGGAAGATGTCAAAGAGTTATACTACTATCTCGATAACACCCCGACTCACAGTTATATGCGGATGTTGTATAAATATCCGCAGGCCGCTTTTCCTTATGAGAAATTACGGACAGAAAACGCTCGGCGCTCATTAACAGAACGGGAGTATGAGCTGTTAGATACGGGTTTGTTCGACGATAACCAGTATTTCGACGTTTTTATTGAGTATGCCAAAGCCGATACCAACGATCTGGCTATTAAGATTACCATTCATAATCGGTCTGAGAAAGCTGCTCCTTTATCTATTTTGCCTACGCTCTGGTTTCGGAATCGCTGGTCATTCGGGCTCGAAAAAGAGCGGCCCCGAATTGAACGGATGGAAGCCAGTTCTGACGGGGTTTGTCAGGTTCGGGCAATGCACGAGCGATTGGGAGCGTATGTGCTGAGTTTTCAGACACCCGAACAGGTGCTCATGACCGAAAATGAGACTAACCAGCAGCGGGTACTGGGAAAGGAGAATACCAGTCCGTTTGTGAAGGATGCCTTCCATGACGCCGTTACGTCCAGGCAGTACGCTCCATTTAATCAGCAGCCAGATGGATCAAAATGTGCCGCTGTATACAACGTAGCAGTTGGGGCCGGAGAATCTGTCGAGATACGGTTACGTTTGCATCAGCAGGAGATCGATTCGCCGTTGGGTGAGTCATTCAATCAGTTGTTTGCCAGTCGTCAGCAGGAGTCGGATGATTTCTACGCCGATTTGACCACTGGACTTTCACCAGATGATGCTCAGATCAAGCGACAGGCATGGGCGGGTCTGCTCTGGTCGAAACAATACTATAATTATGCCGTTGCCAGGTGGTTGAAGGGCGATCCGGGTCAGCCGATGCCGCCACCCGAACGATGGCACAGCCGGAACTCAGACTGGCAGCACGTCAATGCGGAGCATATTCTGCTGATGCCCGACAAATGGGAATACCCCTGGTTTGCGGCCTGGGATTTAGCCTTTCATGCTACGGCACTGGCCCCGGTCGATCTGCGTTTTGCCAAAGAACAACTCTATCTGCTGGCCGATCCGAACTACCAGGGTACCAGTGGACAACTCCCGTCGTATGAATGGGATTTTTCGGCTAACAATCCACCCATCCGAGGAGGGTTTGCCTGGTTATTTTTTGAGCAGGAGCGACTGGACACTGGTGTTCGGGATACAGGGTTTTTAGCGATTATGTTTGACCGGTTGCGTGCCAATTACGAATGGTGGTCAACACGAGCGGGTGGAAAGGTCAGTAATCTTTTTCAAGGTGGCTTTTTAGGCCTGGATAACGTAAGCCTTTTTGATCGTAGCGAGGGAATCCCATCCGATGGGAAGTTAGATCAGGCCGATGCTACCGCCTGGATGGCAACCTACACGGTTTATATGATGCGTATTACGCTTGAGCTAGCCAAAAGCGATCCCGAGACGTATGAGCCCATCAGTATTTACTATTTCGACCGTTACGTCCAGATTGCCAAAGCCTTGCAGGATATTGCACTCCTGTGGATTACGGACGATGAAAGCAACAATGGTTTCTCATACGATGTGCTGCATTTACCCTCGGGTGAGTCTATTCCGCTGGCGTTACGCTCGATGGTGGGCTTGTCGAATTTGTTCTGTGTGATGACCATGTCGCTGGAGCAGGCTAAGGCCTTCCCGGCTTTTTACGGACGAGTTCGGGGCTATATTGACGAGCAGAAGGTCGAAAAATCCTGCTATCTGGTAGTAGAAGAAGATCCCGAGCAGGATTGTATGCTTTTTTCACTGCTTTCCTGCGATCAGCTGGAACGTCTGTCCAGTTATTTGTTTAATGAGGCTGAATTATTGGGCCCCGGTGGCATACGGTCGCTCTCGAAAGCGTATAAGCAACCGTATGAACAGAAGATAGCGGGAGAACGCTACGAAATTCATTACGTACCGGGCGAATCTGATTCCGGCATGTACGGAGGGAATTCAAATTGGCGGGGACCGGTCTGGATGCCCATGAACTACCTGCTGGTTAAAGCGCTTGAGGAATTCGGGAAATACTATGGCGATCAGATCAGTGTCGAATTGCCTACAGGAAGTGGTAACTGGGGCAATTTGAGTCAGGCAGCCGAATTTCTGACGCAGCGTATGTGGAGTATCATCCGGGCGGACGATCAGGGAAAACGACCTTGCTATGGAAATGACGCTCAATACAGCAAAGATCCCTATTTCAAAGACCTCATCTTATTCTTCGAACATTTCGACGGCGATACGTCTCGTGGGCTGGGAGCCAGTCATCAGACCGGTTGGTCGGCCATGCTAACCGTTCTGTAATCGCCAATCGGATGAATGCACTCCGTTGATTAATCTAAATTGGTGGTAATCATAACCTGAAAAACATGGGAAGACATATCGCCTTCCCATTCTTTCTGTTGCCAGATCATATACCCGATTTCGGTATCAATCTTTTTATTCCATCGGTAGCCGACGGACGTGAGCAATCGATTCTGATCGAAAAAATCACCGTTGACGTTTTGTTTGTTATGTACGTTCGCAAACAATTCATTCTGGAGGTTTACGTACATTCCCTTGCTAAAGTCGTTGTTAGCAATAACGGGAATTTGTAAAGCCAGAAAGGCGCGGGCTCGTTCTGAGAACAGATAATGAACGTCTTCTTTAATAAACCGTTGTTCGAAACGAAAGCGAGCTGTAACTTCTGATTTGCCTATCGTCGACTCAAACAGATACTGTTCATAGATTCTGTTTTCAATCTGACGATCGACACCATCTTCCTGGCGTTCCCAATCGCTTTTATAGGCGTAACCCAGCGCAACTGAATGCTTTTTGTTCAGGTTATACGCTACTCCAGAACGTAGCAGCAACGTATTGACATACCGGAGCTGGTCAGCAGATCGGACTTGCGCATCGAACAGAATCGCTACTTTTTTAGTAATCGTTTGGGTATGGGACAGGAAAAACCAGCCTTTTGTTTCGGGCGGTTGGGCCAGAATCCAATGCGGACACCATAACAAAACCAGAAAGAGAGTCGTACGTTGAGTGAAGCCCATGAAAATCGAAAGAGCGTATAGGGTATATCTCCAGAAATCAGTGGATTGTTCAGGCGTAAGAGAAACGCTGGTTCCTCAATCACGAAGCATTTGATTGACGGAGCACTGAGTATATGGATTACCAACGTATCAGTCCACTAATGCTTTACGCTGTGTCTCTGTGGAGAATAAGTTTACATACGTGTTGCCCCAACGAACGTGAAGAAGTACTGAAAAAGAGAAATAATATACCGGTATGTAATCGATAAACTGGTATAGTTTTGTGCTAATAAACTGATAAAGATAGTATGAAAGCTGTTGTTTTAACCGATTTTGGGGGAGTAGAAAACCTAGTCACTGATGACGTAGCAAAGCCGGTTGTGGCCGATAATGAGGTACTGGTTCAGGTAAAAGCGATTAGCATTAATCCGGTAGATGTAAAAACGCGTTCCGGCAAAGGGGTGTCCGCACTTTTCGAAAATGAGCGCCCAATGATTTTGGGATGGGATGTATCGGGCGTTGTTGCTGAGTCGAAATCGCCTTTGTTTGCGGTTGGTGATGAGGTGTTTGGTATGGTTAACTTTCCGGGCATTGGTCGGGCCTATGCCGAATACGTAGCAGCACCGGCCAGCCATCTGGCTCTAAAGCCAGCCAGCGTAACGCATGCTGAAGCGGCAGGGGCCAGTCTGGCGGCACTGACTGCCTGGCAGGCCCTGGTTTCGCACGCAAACATCCAGCCCGGACAGCGTGTACTGATTCATGCAGCCGCGGGCGGTGTAGGGCATTTTGCCGTGCAGATTGCCAAACAACTGGGCGCTTACGTTATCGGTACGTCATCAGCAGGCAATAAAGATTTGGTGCTGTCGCTGGGCGCTGATGAACATATCGACTATAAAGCTCAGGAACTTAACCAAGCCACTCAGGCTATTGATTTTGTACTGGATACCCTTGGCGACGAGACGATCGATCGATCGCTGGAGGTGATGAAAAAAGGCGCTACCATCATCAGTATTCCGTCGGGGAAAAACGAAGCCGTAAAAGAGAAAGCCCAGGCAAAAGGAATGATTGGCTATCCGATCCGAGTACAATCGAACGGCGACGATATGAAAAAACTCGCCGATCATCTGGCGAACGGAACCATCAAATCGTACGTATCACAGACGTTTGCTTTCGACGACATACAGAATGCGCATCGACAGATTGAAACGGGAAAAACGCAGGGTAAAATAGCGGTTCTGCTGTAAGGCAATAGTAGCTGTCAATTGATGAGTGGAAGCGTCACCACAAACTCGTCCTCTACTTCATGGATGGTCGGTAAGGGTTGATTAAGAATCTTATATTTCGACCAGATATTGGACAGACCAACCCCATTGGAAGCCACCCGAACCGTTTTTCGCTGGATGGTATTACGTACCTGAAGGTGATCGCAGGGACTGGAAATGATAGCGATTGTCAGGGGTTTGTCGGGAAGGATACTATTGTGTTTAACCGCATTTTCGACCAGCAACTGAAGTGTGAGCGGAGGAAGTTGCCGGTTCAGCAGGGATGGCTCTACTGCACATTGTATACGTAACGAGTCGCCATGCCGGGTTTTTAGCAGATGGCAGTAAGAGTGAATGAATGCCAGTTCCGCTTTTAACGATATCAACGTCTGATCGTTGGCACGTAGTAAATACCGGTAAACCGAGCTTAACTCGTCCAGAAAAAGGCTGGCTCGCTGGGCGTCGTCTTCAATCAGGGCACTCAGCGAGTTCAAACTGTTGAACAGGAAATGCGGGTTGACCTGCGCCTGCAAAGCCCGTATCTGAATTTCGTTACGTTCTTTTTCAAGACGCTGAAAGGCGAGTTCGGCTTCCAGCTGGTCTCGATGATGCTTCTGGCGTTCGTTGGTTAATTCCTGCTCCATAACGGCGCTACGTACGGCTACCTGTCGCTGGCGGTAACTTAGGGCCAGCGTAAAACAAACCAGTTCGGCGGCAATACCAAGCTGCATATAGGTGATCGATACGTTCCAGAACGGCCCCGACCAGTCTTCGCTGGGCGAAGAAAGCGACAGGAACATGGATGTTAAACCACCAACGAGCAGAAATCCGGTTCCCAGCGCATAAATGCGGGCTACGGAGGTTCTCAGCGTCAGCATCTGATAAATACCATATACGCCAAGCACCGCCATAGCCAGTCGCATAGAGATGAACGTGCTTTCGTAAACTGACTGATTCCAGCCGAATAGCTGGTAGCAAAGAATCAATTGTCCGGCCACATAGGCAATAATGCCGATTTTAACGTACTGCAAATGCTGGTAGAAACGAGCTCGTTGTCGACGTAGATCCAGAATGGCGTCGGCAAAATCAAAATACACGTAGTACGCACCCATCGGGGCAACAGCCCGAACAAAATAGTTGGTTTCGGTCGAAAACCAGTCCCGGAATTCATAAACGCGTAAGCCAAAGTAAAAGAGCCAGGCCAACATATAGAGCGTATACAACCCATAGATCCGATCCCGATAGGAAGTCCATTGTACTACGTTCAGTAGCATGATCGACAGAACCATTCCGGTAAAAACAGCTCCCCAAATCTGAAAGGTCATAAGGCGTAAGTGGCTAGGATAGTAGACTATAAACCAGAACGCGACAAAGCCCCCGGCGAACGATACGTTACCAGGGGCATTGTCAATAACGCTACGTGGCTACTTATTTTTCAATGAACACGTTGGTCTGGGCGTTACTCTCGAATGTATTGGCGGTGGTGAGATCGGCGTTGGCTGAAGCGCCGAAGGAGACGAAAACACCGTAGCCACCGCTGCCGCTGATCTTACCATTCTTAATGGACACAGCCGCTTTATTGCCATAGATAGCAATGTTGGCTTTCTTGCCCGACACGATGGTGTTGCTACCTCCGTTACTAACGTCTACGTTTTCCAGGACATTCTTCGAATCGGTCGAATAGCAGATCAGCCCGCGCCAGTAACCAGCGGTTCGGTCGGCACCGGTCAGCGTAATTTTTTGGGTAGCTGTCCCTTTAGCCGATAAGTAGCCATCCGTATTGATACGAATAACAGCATCGCGATTCATTTCTAGCGTAACGCCGGGGTTTAGCTTCCAGCCAGCGTTTACGGCAAAATCGCCACTGATCCGATAGGGTGTTTTATCCGTAAAACCAGCCCAGACGATTTCGCCGTTGCCTTTGATGGCGGATTGATAAACATCCACTACGTTACGTCCATTGCCACCGGTGAACGTCGAGGCCGCATCCAGCCGGGTGGCATTTTCGGCATTCAATAAGATACCGGCCTCTGAATTGTTTGTGAATGCGTTCTGAGCAAATTCGCGGAGGATAGCGCCATCGTAGACATAAACGCCATAGCCATCATTTTGCGAAAACTGACAGTTCTTCAGGCCAATTTGTGCTTTGCTTCCGCCCGCCATATACAGAGCGGCTTTGGTGGTGGAAAAGATGGTTCTGCTTCCGGCGTGCATGACATCGACGTATTCCAGTGTGTTCGCGTTGCTGCCCGAATGGAAGGCTATGCCCGCCCAAAATCCTTTGGTTTTCTGAACGCCCACAAACTTGATCCGGTTGTCGGCGGTGCCTTTGGCGATGAGCAGACCTCCGCCGTCGTTTATAGTCAACCGAACGTCGCGTTCAAAAGCGATGACAACGCCCGGATTGATCGTTAGCTCGTGCGATACGTCGATGCTTTTGGTTACGATATAATCGGGCAGATCTGGGTTAAGCACGCGGTCGACAAGGGTCGTTTTAACGGTAATGTTGGCTGTAATGGCCAGCGGTTCAGCCACCGAAGCGGTGACAAGGACCTTGTCGCTGCTTTTGCCATTTGTGCTCGTCACGGCCAGTTCCAGTTCATACTCACCAACTTCGTCTGGCTTGAACGATGGTTTAAACGAGGTGGCATCTGTTAAGGTTGCGGTACTTTTGGCGGGCTTACGGAGCAGGGTCCACTGGTAAGACAATGGTTTGCCATCGCTGTCTTTCGACGCCGACCCATCGAGCGTAACGGTCTGGCCAACCTGGACGGGCTGATCTGGACCCGCGTTGGCCGTTACGGAGCCCGCTGGGGGAACATCATTCTCTTTTTTGCAGCCGGTTAACAGGAACAAGCCACCCAGGATAAACAGAACGAAACGTCTGGCAGTAATCGATGGTAGTCTGGTCGTATAGAGGAAAAGGTTTTGAGAAATGTATTGTTGCATAAAAGGCTGCGTCCGCAGTAGTTGTTGTTTAAGCAGATCAAAAGTATTGGGCTGCCTTCCGGGCGGAAACAACGAATAGGACGAACTGTAAAAACTTGAGGTTGAAATGGCTGTAGGCTGGCTTCTATTGAATGAGTGGTCAATACCGGTAAAACCAATAAAAAAAGCCGCGAAATTGGCGGCTTTTGGGCAATGAGTCAATACGTGCTACGTCCTGTCTGGTATCTACAGCGAGGAAAGCAGGAAATAGTCGTAAATAGTGCGGGTTACTTCGGCAATGGCTCGTTCGCGGGAGTTTCCGTCTTTTTTGGAGGATTTGACGAATACCGAAATGGCAACGTGTCCGGCATTGTCGGGCAACGTAATGATGCCTACATCGCTGGCGGTGAGGCCAAGGGTTCCGGTTTTGTGCAGGACTTCGGTGTCGGGCGGTAAAGCACCTTTTAAGCGAGCTAGACCCGTTTCGCAGCGACGCATAATATCGAGCAGGAGTGTTTGCGTATCGGGTTTCAGGACTGGCTTTGTGTAGAGTTTGGTCAGCAGGAGTGTCATCGCTTCGGGCGTAGACGTATCGCGGGGATCGTTTTCGAAGGCTAGATAACTGGCTTGTCGGGTTGCCGACGTAGCGAATTTAGCCAGCGAATCGTAGCGAACCTGCGACCAGGCCTGGTTGATATCCATCGGAATGCCAACACAATCGGCAATGAGCCAGGCGGTTGGTCGGTCAACCTGAAGCCCCTCGATGCCCAGCCGGTTCATACAGGCATTGACAGCCGCAGAGCCACCTGCCAGGCGCAAACAAATGTCAGTGGCACTATTGTCGCTGATGAGCAGCATCAATTCCAGTAAGCTCCTGACCGACAGTGCCGCCGGAGCAGCGGTTGAATTCGGCCAGTTAAACCGCCCGGAGATCATACCGCTACCGGGATGTAAATCATTTTTTTCAATAGTAATTAGCTGATCGAGCGAAATGGCCCCACTGTCGACACGGCTAAGCAGCTGAGTGGCAATGGCTACTTTGTAGGAACTGGCCATTGGATAACGGTCTTTGCTGTTTTGAAGGATGGTCTTGCCGCTTTCGATATGAACCGCGCAGATGCCCACTTTGCCACCGGAAATGTCGGACAGACGTAGTAATTCACGCTCCAGACGGGCCGGAATGGCTGTTTGTGACTCGGGAGTCGATTGTTTGGCGGTTTTGGCTTTCTGAGCGAAGGCGAATTGTATACAGAAAAAGGCTAAAAGAGGGAGTAGTTTTTTACAGCTCATATTGGATGAAGAAAAGTAGGGATGTGTACGTTGTAAAAATAAACATCCGCGCTACGTATCGATTGCTTTCTGTGATTCATTCAATCTTTGCGTCGAAAAATTCTAGCAACGGGATAACAGGAACGTAATGTCGGATCTGGTTGGGCTTTTTTGGTTGGCAACGTAACGAAATCGGTGATGGACTTATAAAATGGCAGAGTTGCACGAGGACGAACTATTAGTCATTTTTGTGGCTACAAGCAGAATTTGTCTGCTTTGAACTCCAACCGAACCAACCATGAATGAGCAATCGCGCAGATCATTTGTTAAAAGTAGTGTTGCCGCCGGTTTAGGCGTTACGATTCCTGGAATGGCTACGGCCGAAATGGCCCCCAAAGAATTGTTTGTTCATCACGTACTGTTTTATCTGAAGAATCCAGAGAGTCAGACCGATAAGGCTAAATTGCTGGAAGGACTGAACAAGCTGGCAAAGTGCCCAACCATTAAAATGGTCCATATCGGAACGCCAGCGGCCACAAACCGTGAGGTCATTGACCGGAAGTATGCCTATTCATGGCTTTGTTTCTTCGATAGCCCGGCTGATGAAGAAAGCTATCAGAAACATCCGATTCACGATGATTTTCGGAATAACTACGCACACCTTTGGGAAAAAGTAACGATCTACGATTCGGTCGGCCCTAAGCGCTAGATAATAGGTTTACTGAACCATATAAGTACGACGTAATAAGGAGAATAGCCGGAGGTTATTCTCCTTATTGTTTTGTGGGATAAAGATGTCGTAGACAGCATCCTGCTGTCTGAGTTGCGACAGCAACTAACAAGGTAGTCTGGAAACTCAGACAGCATCCTGCTGTCTACGACATCTTTATCACGCTGTCTAGCTAATTCATGGTATGTGTTGTTGCATTAGGGGCGGTTCCTGCTACGTAGTTTGGTGAGGCCGCCGTGGGATTATTGCCGCGCGTTAATGAGATAATGGCCCCAGTTAGCACTAAGCCGGTCATCGTCAGATAGACATAGTGCATACCATACAACTGCGCGGCTGTTGATTCCGGATTTAGTTGATTCCCTACCGCAAACCGATTGCGAAGACTATACCAAACGGCGGCTGCCAACGCAATACCGACCACAAAGCCCAGGTTTCGCATAAAAGCAATCATACTGCTGGCGATGCCGCGCTGGGAGAGCGGTGCCGCATTGAGGGCACTGCTGCTATTGGGAGACTGAAATAGGCCAAACCCCAGACTAACGAGTGAGCTGCGCCAGATGACATCCTGCCAGGTCCAGCTGGTATCCAGAAAAGAGAAAGCGAAATAGCCACAGCTCGTAATCAGCAGACCTGCACTGGATAGCCACCGTACATTTATTTTGCCGGATAAATAGCCGCCAAGTGGCGCCACAATGCTCAGTGTCAGTGGCCCGGCCAGAAGAATCAGCCCGGCCCGAGCTGGGTTTAACCCAAGTAACTGTTGCAGAAAAAAAGGAATGACGAACAAGTTAGCACCGGAAGCAACAAAGCCACAGAAAGCCGCCAGAATAGCTGACGTAAAGGGTCGAATGCTGAATAGGCTAAGACGTAGCATGGGTTCCGTAACGCGCTTTTCCCAACCCAGAAAGCAAAGCAGGAGAATGCCCCCAACAGACAGCAACGTAATAACTGTTACGTTATCCCAGCCATAACTGGGTTCGGAACCAAAATCAAGCCCGGTCAACAAAGTTGTAACGCCCAGGAGGAACAGCCCGGCACCGACTAAATCGAAACGCTGGCCGGTAACTTTCGGACTTTCGGGTAAAACTGTCCAGGCTCGCCAAATGGCGATCAGGCCAATAGGAACATTAACAAAAAAGATACTCGACCAGCCAAATTTGCTCAGGAGTAAACCACCAATAACGGGGCCTGCGCTGGAACCTGCCGCTACGATTGAGCCCATTAGGCCCAGCGCCTGTCCGCGCTCTTTGGGCGAAAATGAATCACTGATAATGGCTGGACCGATGGCATAAATCATAGAAGCACCCAAACCCTGAACAATACGGAAAGCAACCAGCGACCACAGATTCCAGGCCAGGCCGCAAAGAAAAGAGCCGACTACAAATACGCTAAAACCAGTAATATAAAGTTGTCGACGCCCCGTCCAGTCGGAAAGTTTACCCATGATAAGCAACGTACTGGTTGTAGTGAGCAAGTAGCAGAGAACCACCCATTCTACGCTATCGCCGGTGCCAAGATCCCGGCGAATGGTTGGCAACGCAATGTTAACGATACTGCTGTCGAGCGTAGACATGAATGTCCCGAACATGACTGTCCCGAGGATAATCCATTTTTTTGGTGATGATTCAGTGGTATTGATAGACGATGTCACAGAAATCGTTGCTTATTATTTTCTCCTAACGTAATGAACTAGCGGGTTGTTTGGCGATTTGATAGCTTCTCACGCCATTGTTGCTGCTCTGTCAGACTACTACTTGAGGGTTAAAGAAACAATTTAGCTGAATGTTCCATGCTTTCTAACCGCATATGGCTAGCTGCATTTTTCATATATGGTACTATTCGTAACTCAATTATACAATCAATCTACGTTTTCGTCTCCTTAAAAATTACTCATTTGTGATTATAGCTATTATGCCTAATATAATTTGGTTCTGTATTGTACTTGCCTTTTGCTATATCGTTTCAGATGGATTTAGTGATTTATAAAATTGTAATCTTGGTATAATTCCATTTATTCTTTGCTTTTCAATGATATTTAATGTCTTGTTAAGTATTTATACTTAATTACTATATTGGTTTTTTGTAATTGTTGTTGTTTGATGATTTGTATTTTTCCTGATAAGGGATAGGATTAAATAAATATTAAAACTAATAATGGATACTTTATTTATTTCATTATTTAAGTATAAAATTCTGTATTAATTGATAGAATTATTAATATATATAGCATTTATTGTTAAAATCGTTATTATATTTTATAGTGCTTTGGGTCTTATTTTTCGTGGGTATGTATAATTTTTTTTATAATTACCCTTGCATTGTAAGTTTCGACATCTATTTTTGCAGGCAGTGATTTATAAGTATTCTAACCTAACTGCTCTGAACTGTTTATGAGGAGAAATTTACTATTGAGCCTCCTGTTGGTGTGCTCAACCTGTGTTTTCGCACTAGCGCAGGGTCGAACGATTACGGGAAAGGTAACTTCTGCTGAAGATGGTAGCCCGCTTCCTGGCGTATCCGTTGTTGTAAAAGGAACTACAACTGGTTCCGTGACAGATGGTGGTGGGAGTTATTCGCTGTCTGTGCCAGCCAAAGGGGCATTGGTCTTCTCTTTCATTGGTATGGCAACGAAGGAAGTTGAGATCGGGGCTAACTCGGTAGTAAACGTAAGTTTGGCCAGCGATACCAAGCAACTGTCAGAGATTGTTGTAACAGGAACTGGCGTAGCTACCGACAAACGCAAACTGGCTATTTCGGTAGAATCGGTTTCGGCTAAAGATCTGCCACAGGCTCCTTCGGCTTCGATTGATCAGGCCCTGATCGGAAAAATTCCGGGGGCGCAGATTACCAGCCGGAGCGGTACGCCGGGTGCTGACGTAAACATTCTGCTACGTGGTATTAACACGATCAACCGGGGAACGTCGCCGATGATTCTGATCGATGGTATCCAGATGGGATCGACCAGTTTGCAAACCATTGATTTGAACTCCATTGAGCGTGTTGAGGTCGTTCAGGGGGCTGCTGCGGCTACGATCTACGGTGCTCAGGGTGCTAATGGTGTTATTCAACTGTTTACCAAAAAAGGAAAGAATGGTCAGTTGAATATCGATATTTCGTCCAGCATCGCTCAGAATACATACCTGAACGTGGGTGGAGTTAGCAAAGCCAAGTTCCATGCGTTTGCTACCGATGCGAGTAACAACATCATCGGTGCATCGGGTAAGCCAATCACATTTGATGCGACCAATGGCATTTACACGGAGAACGTACAATATAACTCCATTGATCCAACGGCTACGAACAGCAAGCCTTACGACGCGAACCTGCAATACCATGATCATTTCGCGTATTTCTTCAAGCCTGCCAACACCATTAATAACAGTATCGCTATTTCGGGTGGAAGCCAGAAGTCAGATTTTAGTCTGTCGGTTTCGAACAGCCATCAGGAAAGCAACATCATCAACAACGGCTATTTTGACCGTAGCAACCTAACTGGCAACATTGGTACGCAGCTGGCTCGTGGCCTGACGCTACGTTCGATTACGCAGCTGGCTTATACAAAAAATACGCTGAAGTCAGTTGATCGGACCATCATGTATAACATGCTGAATGCTTATCCGCTGGCCGATTTTTCGTTGACTACAGCCGACGGTTCTATTCCGCTGAACATGAACCAGACGATCGGTATCAATGCCTCGAACCCATCGTTTCGTCAGGCATATAGCCGCAACAACGACAACAAAGTCGACATTATCCAGAACTTCAACCTGAATTACAAATTCCCGAAATTTGTTGAGCTGGACGCAAAATATGGCCTGAACTATCAGACGCAGAACCGCGATCTGGAGTACATGAACCAGTCGAACAATGCGAACATTAAGTACTGGTTAACGCAGGGAACGGCAAGCTACCTGTCTAACTACAACACCAACAACACGGGCGATCTGACCAAGTATGTGAACAGCAAAATGTTCCAGAACTTCCTGGCCACCGCTACGTTGGTATTAGACTTTAAAGAAGATTTTGCGTCGAAACTGCCCATTAAATCGGTGACACAGGCTCTGTTCGACTATCGGAACAGCAACCTGAAAGAGTACACCAGTGTAGCGCTCGGATTGCCTGCGGCTTATGCACCTTATAATGCGGCCAACACGACGTCGTGGCGTATCTATCGCGATTATCAGGAGCCTTTCATTACGTATGGCTATCTGGTTAACCAGCGATTTGAAATTGGTGATTTTGCTGGCTTGTCGGGCGGTTTCCGGAGCGATTACTCATCGGCTTTCGGTCAGGGATCGAAACCGTTTACGTTCCCTCGTGGCGATGCGTTCGTTCGTCTGTCGGCCTTGCCATTCTGGCAAAATAGCTCCGTCAATGGCTTCCTGCCCGAATTAAAACTACGGGCTGCTTATGGACAGGCAGGTATCCAGCCAAAACCATTTGACCGCTACGTAACAATTACCCCAACGACACTCGGCGCCAATACGGCCTTCTATTACGCAAACGGACAAAGTAATCCGGCTCTGGGCGTAGAAGTATCGGAAGAGATCGAAGTAGGTACCGACATGGTATTCAGCCTGTTCAAAGGGTCGAGTTGGCTGAACGGTATTGCCATTGCGGCTACGTACTGGGACCGTAAAACCAAAGACGCTATCTATTCGGTAGACGTAGCGCCATCGATTGGCTTGGGTACCTTGATCGATAATGCCTTCACGTTGGGCTCGAACGGTATTCAGCTCTCGTTAAACTCTACGGTTTATAATGGTTCGGATCTGAAATGGAACACAACGGTCAACTTTGGTAAGCAAAGCTCGAAAATTATTTCGATCCGTGGGGGAGCACCCGTCATTGTGACCTCAAATGCTGGTAGCACCAACTACGTACTGAAAGCGGGAGAGAAAATAGGTCAGCTATACGGATTTAAGTCGATCAGCAGCGTTGATGCCCGCGATCCTAATGGTAACTACTTTATCCCACAAGCTGAGCAGGAGCAATATACGGTGGCCAGCAACGGATTTGTGGTGAACAAAGCGACGAAACAGCCTTATTTCACGGCCGATAAATACAGTTTCGGTGATCCAAACCCGAAATTCAACATGTCGTTCATCAATGACTTTTCGTACAAAAACTTCCTGACCTTTGGCTTCCAGTTTGATTGGGTTGCTGGTAACCACCTCTACAACCAAACGAAAGAATGGATGTATCGGGATGGTATCCACAGCGATTATGCGAACCCATTCACGATTGATGGTCAGACGGGCGCCTGGACGGCTTTCTATCGGGGGGTATACGCACAGCGCACGGCAAACGGTACGAAAGATTATTTCTACGAAGATGCTTCATTCCTGCGTCTGAGAAATATTCAGGTCGGCCTTGATTTTGCGAAGCTGTTCAAGATTCCAGCCACCAAAAAACTTCAGTTAGTACTGGCTGGCCGCAACCTTTGGACCCTGACCAAATACACTGGTTTCGATCCAGAAATTAGCTCGGGTACGTCGAACTCTGCCTGGGACAGAGGAACGGATCACAGCACGATGCCAAACTTCAGATCGTATCAGGCTACCTTGAACATTGGTTTCTAAGAGCACCATCGTAAAAAATTGATCGTATGAATAAGTTTAAGATATATGCCTTAACGCTGGCTTTCTCCGGCTTAATGGCCTCTTGTAAAGAACAACTACAGGTAGAAAACCCCAATCAGCCGTCTTCTCCGGCGCTGAAAACGGAGTCTGGTTTGGTATCCTTTGGGGAAGGGTTCTATATTACGGGTTTCCGCGACGTTAAATATTACGATGGCGTGCCTGGTTATTTCTGGTCGGGCGCTATTGGGAATCACGAACTGATGGGCGACGTAATCGGAACCGATATTGCGAACGTCTTCATTAATCAGATCGGCTGTCCGGATCAGATTAAACTGGACGATGGCTCGATCCTGACCAACCCCAACTCGCCAAGCAAGCAGATTGATTTTATCCGAATCACGGCGAACGTCAACTCGACGGGCTATCAGAACTCGACCTACTATGAGTGGGCCTACATGTACAACATGAACAATGCGGCCAACACACTGCTGGCTAACATTGATGGTGTTACGTTCACGGGGGAGGCCGATACGAAAAAAGCTGTGCTGAAAGCCTGGGCTTACTGGTGGAAAGGCTATGCCTACTCTCGGATTGGCTCGATGTATTACGCTGGTATCATCAACGACAAAGCCAATGGCGAGATGCTGAATGGTACCAATGGTAACTACGTAACGAAAGAAGCCATCATTGCCGAAGCGAGTAAGAACTTTGATCAGGCTATAACTATCCTGAACACATTGACTGCAACCGCTGATTATACCGCAACCATGCAGGGGCTGATTCCAAGCTTCAACCGCGTAGGCAAAGGTGGGGTTCTGAGCCCAGCGATGTGGATACGTAACATCAATACGATGAAAGCCCGGAATATTCTGGTTAATACGCGTGTTGCATCCATGACTGCTGCTCAGTGGGCCGAAATCCTGACATTGACCAACAGTGGTATTCAGGCGGCTGACCTGGTGTTTACAGGGCGTTCGAACGCAACCGGCGATTTCCTGTCACCGACAACAGGTACTGTTTCTGGAAAAACTACGGGGGCTAACAATACGTACAAGATTACAGAGCGCTTGATTCAGGATTTCAAACCGGATGATCTGCGGTTTAAAAATAACTTTCAGTCACGTCCCTCGGCTTATATCGGCGAAACCTCTCGTGGTAACTCATTCTTCACGCGTTGGAACCTGGTTAACCGTGGTGCGTCTGGTTCGGAAGGAAGCGCTTCTGTTATTACGTATTCGAACTTAAACGCAGGTGGTTACGAGTTGTATCTGGCCAGTTCATATGAAGAAAACCAATTAATGAAAGCAGAAGCGTTGATCTACACGGGCAAAATTGAAGACGGCCTGGCGTTGATTGATGAAGTTCGTAAAGCACAGGGCGCTGGTTTAGCAGCGGTTGCTGGTACTGGACTGACGCTGGATGCGGCTAAAGAAGAACTTCGTCGTGAGCGCCGGATTGGTTTATTGTTCCGCGCGCTGTCGTTCTACGATGCTCGTCGCTGGGGCTTACTGGAAACGGGCCGTACCAATGCAGTGGCACTGAGCCGCACTGGCGTAGTGAGCACGAAAGCAACCATTACGTATGGTTATCTGGATTATTGGGATGTACCCGACAACGAAATCGCGTATAACCCACCTGCCAGCGGTAGCGCTCCAATCAAAAATCCAAAATAAATCAGATCGTTAACGGATTGTATCTGAGATGACAAAAATGCCCGGCCTGTTGTAGGCTGGGCATTTTTTATTCGACGTAGCGTTTAGATTCCTGGATGCAGTTTGAGAACGGAAGTGCCTTTCGTACCTTTGTACTTCCTGAACAGTGCGGGTTGGCTTATCGCGGCTGAGCAATCAGATGAGGAAAGTCCGGGCAGCACAGAGCACTCTACTTCCTAACGGGAAGGCGGACGACTGGCGACGGTCGTTCGACAGCCAGGGCAACAGAAAATATACCGCCAGATTTTTTAATGGCGAATGAGTGACTGATAGAATGAGTGAATACCGTCCGGTAAACCTGTTTTGGGCCAGCTATTCACTCATTCTATCAGTCACTCATTCACTCATTAAGTTCTGGTAAGGGCGAACCGGTGGGGTAAGAGCCCACCGCCCAGTGGGTGACCAGTGGGGCACGGTAACCCTTAGAGGCTGAAAGACCAAATAAGCGTCGGATGTGGGGCTGCTCGTCCCCGTTTTGGAGCCATCCAAATGCCGACGCGGGTAGGTCGAAGGAGGTGGTTGGTGACGACCATCCTAGATAAATGATAAGCCATGCTGACCGGCAATTTTTGTCGGTTGGCAGGACAGAACCCGGCTTATAGACTCGTATTGGACAGGTTTTACGTATCGTGCTCGTATGTCATCCGCTCAGGAAAGAACAGGCGAGCACGATTTTTTGCTTTTGAGACGACGTACGATGGAAAACAAATAATCCTGATACTGATGTGAAAGTTTTCTGTAACGCATTGTGTTGTAGGTTTATTTTTGTACTTTTGCGGCCACGTTTTATGCAGGGGATGCGTCCCCAATCAAAACCAACAAGCACAAATGGCTGTTAAAATTCGTTTATCGCGTCGTGGACGCAAAAGAATGGCGATATACGACATCGTCGTCGCTGAATCAACTTCTCCTCGTGATGGTCGTTTCATCGAGAAAATCGGTTCGTATAACCCAAACACAGATCCTTCGACGGTTGTATTGAAGTCGGAGCGCGCTGTACATTGGTTAATGGTAGGTGCTCAACCGACCGATACCGCTCGTTCGGTATTGTCGCACGAAGGCATCATGTACCGCAAACACCTGCAGGTTGGCGTTAACAAAGGCGCTATCACGCAGGAACAGGCTGATGAAAAATTCACCGCCTGGAAAGAAGATAAAGAGAATCGCAAAGCAGGTGCTGCTGACACTAAAACTCAAACTAAAGAGCAGGCTCGTGCCGCTCGTTTAGAAGCTGAGAAGAAAGTGAACGATGCTCGTGCAGAAGCAATCGCTAAGAAAAACAAAGTAGAAGAGCCTGAAGCTGAGGTTGCTGCTGAAGCTCCGGCCGAAGAAGCGCCAGCCGCTGAAGCTACCGAAGAAACTCCGGCTGCAGAATAGTTTTTCAAACGCACCGTTAATTCGGGAAAGTTGTTAATAAAGAGCCTGTTCATTGATGGACAGGCTCTTTTTATGAATAAGTCGACCTAAATCGAGGTTCCGATCCGATGTCGTACTTTTATACTAACAAGATGGTTTCATAGCCGCGTTCTATATGACTAAAGACGATTGTTATCAGGTAGGCCATATTACCAAGACGCACGGCGTAAGTGGTGAACTGGTCCTTTTTTTAGATGTCGATAACCCCGACGAATATGCCGATCTGGAATCGGTATTGCTTGAGGTGAAGGGGGAGTTAGTTCCTTATTTTATTGAGTCGATTGCCATAGTAAAAGGGAGTCGGGCCATTGTTGCCTTCGAAGATGTAGATACCATTGAGCAGGCCGAACGGCTCATAAACTGTGGTGCTTTTTTACCGCTTGACGAACTCGAACCGATTACCGACGAAACTCGGTTCTACTTTCATGAAATAGTAGGTTACCAGGTCGTTGACGCCAGCGAAGGCGAGTTGGGGACCGTGCGTGGCGTATACGCCATGAATGCACAGGATCTGATTGCGATGGATTACGAGGGTAAAGAGGTGCTTATTCCGATCAATAGCGATATCGTTCGGACGGTTGATCGGGCTACCAAAAAACTCAACGTAGTGCTACCCGACGGCCTACTCGCTATTTATATGGAAGAGAATAGCAAGGACCAGCCAGAAGGGGAGGGCGATGAACTCGATACCGATGAGGATTGATATTATTACGTGTTTGCCAAAACTGTTGGAAAGCTTTTTCGCTCATTCGATTTTGCAGCGGGCGCAGCAGGGAGGCTATGTTGACGTAGTTGTTCATGATCTGCGCGATTATACCGCTGATAAACACCGCCGTGTCGATGATTATCCGTTTGGGGGAGGTGCGGGTATGGTTATGCAGATTCAGCCGATTGCAACCTGCATCCGGGCGTTGCAGGCAGAACGTACCTACGACGAAATCATCTACATGACGCCCGATGGAGAGCGGCTGAATCAGAAAACAACCAACTCCCTGTCGTTACGTCAGAATCTGATTATCCTTTGTGGGCATTACAAAGGGGTCGACGAGCGCGTTCGTGAATTATTCATTACCAAAGAAATCAGCATTGGCGACTACGTATTGAGTGGTGGAGAATTGGCAGCCTGCGTACTGTCCGATGCCATCATACGACTGTTGCCCGGTGTGTTGAATGATGAGACGTCGGCACTGACCGATTCGTTTCAGGATAACTTGCTGGCTCCACCCGTTTACACTCGCCCGGCCGAGTTTGAGGGCTTACGGGTTCCGGATATATTACTATCGGGTCACGAAGCCAAGATCGATGAATGGCGGTATGAGCAGGCATTGACCCGTACGCGGACGCGCCGACCCGATTTGTTGGAAGAGTGATTAGAAGCGTCAAGGGATTTCAAAAAGCCGGGCAAACCGGCCGAGAAGTTGGCGAGCGTAACGAGTTACTCTAGTAGTCATGTAAAAGGCCCAATCGTTTTGATTGGGCCTTTTTACTAATTGACGGGATGTGAGCTGACAATTTTACAGTCGCATCGTTTGGTTTCTGCAGGTAACGTAACGGGTTTGTCAAAAAAGCCCTTGGCTGGTAACGTCCGGGAAAACGTAGTGAACTTTTCTTTTAGCAGCTTTCCTGATTCATCATATGCCCTGATTTTGACTGAAATGTCGTTGTGGGAGCGAGTGGATAAATTCTGGACTGAAACATTAACCGTAGACGTTACTAAAATATTATCCATATCTGAACAGTCGACGGCCAGATCAACGGTTTGTGGGGTAAAGGAAGAATGATTGTACTGCGTATAGAAATACAGGGCAGCACCTCCCAGAATCACCACAACTACAATAAGTCGTATGAGCGCTTTCATTGGTTAATCAATTTCGTAGTTAAAGCCAACAGGCGTTTTGGAGCTGGCAAATCGTGTCAATAACGACGTATCATCCGGCTAACTTGTGTCCTATTGATTGAGTCCAGATTCCTGGAGTCGTTTTTCTTCTTTTTCCCGTCGCTTGCGTTCCCGCCGTTCCTGACGTAGCTGTTTTCGGGTCTTAACCGTATCGCCGGGCGCGGTTTCGCCTGAGAATTGATCATTGGGGGTTGGCTGAATAACCGGCTGCTCGTCGTTTTTAGTATCCCGGTCACTTTTGTTACCCCGGAATAACCGACGGAAGAAGTTGCCAATGCCGTTCCCTTCATCATTATCACCATCAACGTCAATAGGTTCCATCATGAGACTATCGCTCGGATAAAGCGAATCGACCGGAGCAATCTGACGACGAAGTCCTTCCCGTAAACGAACGTCATAAAAACCATAAGCGCCTGAATCAGGGGCCGTCAATCCTCGGCGAGCCATGATTTTACCAATCAGCCGGAAGTAGCCCCGAACGTTACGTGCCTGAAGTGTACCATCTGGCAGGAACCAGTCCAGTGCTCGTTTGGGGCGCGGGACTACGAAAGCCAGGAAGATACTTTCGCCCAAATTTAAATCAGAAGGTCTTTTGGCGAAATAGTACCGGGCGGCTTCACCGATTCCGTAAATATTCCGGCCCCATTCAATGATATTCAGGTAAACCTCATACATACGTTCCTTGGGAACAATATGCTCATTCTCGATCAGCCAGACAATCAGTATTTCCTCAATCTTCCGGGATAAGGTTTTGTTCCGGTTCAAAAAGACGTTCTTCACCAACTGCATCGAAATCGTACTGGCACCACGCTTGAACGACTTTTCCTTGAAGTTGGTCGCAATCGATACCCGGAATGCTTTTTCGTTGAAGCCTTTGTGGGTGAAGAAATTATAATCTTCGGACGTGAGCAGAGCGTTACGTAGATCCGGCGAAATTTGCTGGAGTGGCGTATAGTCTGGATTCTCTGGCCCGACAATAATATCCCGAACGGGTTTATCTTTTTCGTAAGGCGTATAGACGAAAGATCGGTTAATCTCGCCAAAATCCGTAGCACCCATTTTTAAGATGCGGAAACCGTCGGCGGTAAGACCTGAATCAAACTTTACGGAATCGGGCAGCGAGGTATCCAGATGGAACGCCATATCGTACTTGAGCTTACCCGTCACCTCCATATCTTCCAGCGATTCAAATAATCCCTGCGGAAAGGAATTGAAGATTGCCTGCGCGTTCAGCGGGTCAGTGTGTAACTGAACCTCGTAAATTTTAGTCGGCTTCAGCGTGTACTTAACGAACGGGCGAGCACTGACTTCACCCAGACGTAACACGGACGAACTATCGACCCCAACGTAGTTCTCGCCCACAAACAGCTTGGCCTCGATTGATGCCTGGGGAACCAGCACGTCAGTACGGGCAACGGCTGGATGGTTGATCCGTAAATTCTGTACTGAACCGGCGCCTTCCATTCTGAATTCGTCTCCGGCCCGATCTACATCGCGGAGCTGAGCCCGAAGAGTATCGGCCTGGAGCATCAAATTAAAATGCTTCTGAATGAGCGGTAACTCCAGCGGTTTCCCTTCGGCATACAACGCCAGATCATATTCCCGATCGGCGGGGTCGGCGGTTCCCGTTACGTGCCAGGTAGCCTGATTGCCGTTGAGCTTTATGGTCGACGTAACCGCTTCGTCGCGGATGGTAGCGGTTTGGGTCAATAAGCTGATCGTGTCTTTTTTGTACTGTCCGCGAAACTGAAGATTGCTGATATTCAGATCGTCGGGAATTTTAGACAGAATATTGTCGATCAGATTTTCGGCTACATTGGAGAGGTCGGTCTGTCGGGATTTATCGTTACTGGCGGTTTGCGTAGAGTCGCGATTCCGACGTAGCAGGAAATCGATATTAGACAGCGAGTCGCGTTTGATAACCTGGATGAGGCCATTTTCGAGCGTCATGCCAGACAGCCCCACTTTACCAGCCAGTAGTGGCCAGAAGCGAACAGCCACTTCTACGCGCTGGATGCGGGCAAGGCTATCGCGTTTTTCAGGAACAACCGAAATATCGGTAAAGGCCACCGAGCTTAAGCCGGTAAACCTGGCCGATCCGATCCGGACGTTCAGATTGTAATCGCGTTTGGCTTTTCGAACGGCCCGATCCAGAGCTGTCTGTAACAAACTTTCGCGTTTGGAGTAGGCAATACCAACGCCTACTAAACCTAGTAAAAAGATACTTAGACATACCCAACCGGCAATTCGGAGGGCTTTACGTTGACTATACGTCATGCTGCGTTACTATTCTCGAACCACAAAGATACGGTTTTCAGCGAGGAGTAAGGCCAGCAAGAACGTAGTAGCGAGAAAGGAACTGATAGATTTTAGGGAAAGGCCATCGACACTTTCCCTAAAATCTACTGATTATTTAAAATCGAGGTGGCAATTGGTCCAGCCATCATCGAAGCGAGTACCAAATTGCTGGTAGAAACCAATAGCTGGTTTGTTCCAGTCTAATACCTGCCACATCATACCCGTACAATGGGTTTCGTGGGCCATTTCGATGGTCGCATCCAGCAGAAGCTTACCAATTCCGTAACCGCGAAAATCTTCTGTTACGATAATATCTTCCAGGTAGAGCCGTTTGCCTTTCCAGGTCGAATAACGGAAATAATAGAGCGCCAGGCCCACAATTTTCTGTGATTCAGAGTCTTCGGCAACCAGCATGCCAAAAAGTGGATTGGGGCCGAAGCCGTCATCGGCCATTTGCTCGGCTGTGTTGGTTACCTGGTCGGCGGCTAGTTCATAAACGGCAAGTTCAGTTACTAAAGCAAACGCCTGTGGAATGTCTTCGCGGGTGCCGGGACGGATGGAAATCATGTAAAAATCAGTTTATAGACAATAAGGTGTGTGGTTGTTAGGTTGGCTACAATCAGTAAAATTAACCGTTCACTGGTCATCATTGATCATTTTCTTTTGCCATTTTTCTAAAGCGGCCTGAAGATCGTCGGGGAGTGACGAATCGAACTGAAGCCACTCCCCAGTGCGGGGATGTGTAAAACCCAGCGACTTGGCGTGGAGAGCCTGACGGGGGATGAGCTTAAAGGCGTTTTCGACGAAGGTTTTATACGTACCGACCGGAGTGCCACGCAGTATACGATCGCCACCATACATGGCATCATTAAATAGCGGATGACCAATGTGTTTCATATGTGCCCGAATCTGATGAGTTCGGCCGGTTTCCAGATTACATTGAATGAGCGATACGTACCGTAGTGTTTCCAGGGTTTTGTAGTGCGTAACGGCCCATTTCCCCTTGGCTTCGTCGTCGTAAATAACCTGCACTTTCCGGTCTTTGACACTACGTCCAATATAGCCCGTAATGGTTCCGTTGGCCGGATCGGGTATCCCCCATACGAGTGCGTTATAGGTTCGTTCGATGGTATGCTCAAAAAACTGCCGGGCCAGATGAGTCATCGCATATTCCGTTTTGGCGATCACCATCAACCCCGACGTATCCTTATCGATCCGGTGTACCAGACCGGGCCGAATAGCACCATTGCGGGACGTTGGCAGGTTTTGAAAATGGTAAACCAGTGCATTCACCAGCGTTCCGTCCCAGTTGCCGTGGGCTGGATGGACAACCATACCAGCCGGTTTGTTCAGTACCAGCAGTTCATCGTCTTCAAAAACAATCGTGAGCGGAATATTTTCTGGCTTAATGTCGGTATCGCGGGGCGGGTGCGGCAATGAAACCGTGATAATATCTGACGGTTTTATTTTATAGCTTGCCTTGGTGGGGTTTCCATTAACCCGTACCGATTCTACGTCGATAGCCGCCTGAATTTTCGTCCGCGTAGCATTTTGCAATCGATCCATCAGGAATCGATCGATACGTAGTAAACTCTGACCTTTATCGACTACTATTCGATGATGCTCGTATAATTCGTCATCTTCCGATAGTTCGTCTTCCGTTTCCGATACCATTTTCTCAGATTTGCAGCTTCGCTGAGCGATCAAACGCGTTAGTCGCCCGGCATTAAACGACAAAAATACAGATAATGGACGAACTTGCCCGGCAACTGTCGGTTTTGGCCGGTAATTCACCCGTTCAGTTGTTGACAGACCCCTTTCCTGAGCCTGTTGATATTCGTTTGTACCTCAAACGTGACGATCTCCTGCATCCGCTGGTTTCGGGTAATAAATGGCGTAAACTGAAACACAACCTGCTCGAAGCGCGTCGGGAAAAGACTGATACGTTACTAACGTTTGGCGGGGCTTATTCCAATCATTTATATGCTACGGCTGCGGCCGGGAAAGTCTTTGGCTTTACAACAATTGGCGTAGTGCGCGGAGAGGAGCTGGCTAAAATACCACGAAACGCTACGTTAGCATTCTGTGAGTCGTGTGGTATGATTCTCCATTTTGTCAGTCGGCAGGATTATAAGCGTAAAGATGATTCCGATTTTTTAGGCGAACTCCGGGAGCAGTTTGGTGCCTGCTACGTAGTGCCCGAAGGGGGAACCAATGACCTGGCCATTCGGGGTACCTCGGAGATTATGCCTGAACTTATCGAGCAACTGGACGTAGCGCCGGATTTTGTTTGTTGTGCCGTCGGGACGGGCGGTACAATGGCCGGTCTGGTGCAGACGGCATCACCCGAAACGACCGTATTCGGTTTTTTATCGCTGAAGGCGCCGGAATTTGATTTGCCAATACAGGTCTTTGGGAAACCATATCGACTGGAAACCGGCTATTCCTTTGGCGGATACGCCAGAACAACGCCTGAGCTTATTCGTTTCATACAAGCTTTTGAGCAAAAAACAGGCGTGTTGATCGAACAGGTCTATACCGGTAAACTGCTATTTGGTATCTACGATCTGGCACGTAGCGGCTATTTCCCGTCGGGCTCAACCGTTGTAGCTCTGCATACGGGCGGTTTACAGGGCCGAAGCCCAGCGTTGGATGTTCCGCTATGACTAGCGAACAGCCGCTCTACGTAGTCGATCATTCATGGCCCAACCTAGCCCTTCGTTGGGCAGTGGTTCGGCATAGATGATATCGATTGGTAGTGAGTCCAGCGTACGGAGATGAGCAAACAGGTTTTTAGCCGCTTCATTCAGGTCACCGGTGGGGGAGAGCGTACGCTGATACTCGTCGCGGATGCCGCCGAATAATTCTCTAAACACCAGGGCGCCAGCGCGCTCGCCCGGCTGCGGACTTTCGCCCGGTTGCAGAAGAACAAGCGGTTTTCGGGGGGCGTAGTGACTGCTAAGCATGCCGGGGGCATTGGGGTTCGACGTGGAGTGCGTGCGAACACTGACTGCTCCAATAACCGCTTCGATCTGCTCGATGGCCATACCGCCCAGCCGAAAAACGGTTGCCTTGCCGTTGTCAAAGCCTATAATGGTTGATTCGAGACCGACGCTGGCGGGACCGCCATCCAGTATATACGGAACCTGATCGCCTAGTTGATCTACTACGTGCTGCGCCGTTGTTGGGCTGATATAACCGAAGGGGTTTGCGCTGGGGGCCGCCAGCGGAAAATCAAGGGAACGTAGCAGTTTCAGCGTTAGCGGATGATTCGGAATCCGGACCGCTACGGTTGGTAAACCCGACGTAACAAGGTCAGGAATCTGATCGTGTTTGGGTAGTAAGAGCGTTAAGGGGCCGGGCCAGAACGTTTCTGCCAGCAATCGAGCCGGTTCGGGAATGGCGGAAACGTACTGTTCTACTTTTTTAAGTGAATCGGTGTGAACGATAAGCGGATCGAATGCCGGGCGATTTTTAACCCGAAAAATGGTTAGGGCTGCATCGGGGTTTAGTGCGTTCCCGGCTAGCCCATATACTGTTTCGGTTGGTATGCCAACCACGTTACCTGCCCGTAAAAAATCGGCTGCTACACGAACATCCGTGCCAATCTGCGTCATGGCTACAAAGGTACGAAGTGGTTTGCTTTTTCGTACGGCTGATTTTTGATGCAGGTATTGGTGACCAGGCTGCTTATCTAACTTTCACAATCTCACCAAAGTAATTCATATAAACCAGATAATCAGCTGTTTTCTGGCTGACAGGGTCAATGAGCTGCATGGTTATCGTAATGTACTTCTGCCCGTTAAAGGTTGGTTTATAAGTCGTATTTTTTAACAATGACTGTTCGATGAGTTCATCGCTTTTGGTGAAGTAGAGTAAATCGTCTTTAAGGAGCGTTCGTTTGAACACCCGGCTTCCTGACTTTTTGGTAGCCAGTATCGTTACCGTGTTATTGAAATAGCAGCCGTTAGCGGTTTCGGTAGCTGAAGAATCCTGCTCAAGGGTAATGGCTACGTTGATGGCTTTGGCTGATTCCTGATAGTCATTGGTTTTGCCCAGCTTATCGGCTTCCAGGATCGTCTTGCAATTTCTGGGTTTGGGTACTGCCGTCGTCGATGAGTCGGTGGTCGATTGGGTCGTGCTGGAATTATCGCTGCTGCCACAAGCGGTCAGTAAACAGGCTGCTATCAGTACTAAAAATCCGGTCTTCATGCTGCAAATGTCGCATTTATTGGTTTGTCAGCGATACAAATAGCGATTTTCGTTGATGAACATTGGCTCAGTCAGTACGTTTGTCCGCGTACGGGCTATTTTTAATGACTATTTGTTCATTCATGAACCCAATAGCACGCTGTTACGTATAGCTATAAGGCCAAATCATAGACCAAGGCGATACGTAGTACGAATTCGGACTGGTCAAATCAATTGTTATGTCATTATCGTCGAATGAAGAATTGCTTGGTATGCAGAAAGCCAGCGCAGCGGTTGCTACTACGTTAAAGTTGATGAGAGCGCATGCCAGGCCGGGAATGTCTACCCTGGAGTTAGATCTTTATGGTGGCCAAATTCTTGAACAATGGGGCGCTCGGTCGGCCCCTAAGCTCACCTACGGATTTCCGGGCTGGACCTGCATAAGCGTCAACAACGAGGTTTGTCACGGCATCCCTTCTGGCAAAACGATTCTTAAAAAAGGCGATTTGGTCAATATTGATGTATCCGCCGAATTAGATGGCTATTGGTCGGATAACGGGGGCTCGTTCGTTTTAGGTAACGATATTCATCAGCATACGGCTTTGGTTGAAGCGTCGAAGCAGATTTTAGCCAAGGCGATTAGCCGGATAAAAGGAGGAGTAAAACTGGCTGATATTGGTCGCTTTATCGAATTGGAAGCGAAGCGATCAGGCTATAAAGTTATCCGAAACTTAGCCGGACATGGCATTGGAAGAAGTTTACACGAAGCCCCCCATGAGATTCTGTGCTATTATGACCGGACCAACACGACCCGATTCAAAAAGAATTCGGTAGTAGCCATTGAAACGTTTATTTCGACGAAAGCTAATTATGCTCACGAAAAAGGAGATGGCTGGACGTTAATAGCGAAAGAGGGAGTGGCTGTTCAACATGAACACACCATTGTTGTAACGGACGGGAAACCGATTATTCTGACTGCTGCCAATGAGATATGGGATTAGCTGATCAGATTATATTATTAGCCTAAATTAATAAAAATTTTTACTAATAAGCTATTGATTACTAGATGGCTGTTGTTGTTGTCGTATTCCTAGCAAAGGTAAAACATAGGTGATACTTAAAATGGTTAGTTATTTATTGTATATTTGTCTATATTAAGTAGAAACAAAAACGTCCCAACCCCTCAGCTTAATAGTATGCCCGCTAAGTTTACAATCCTATTAGTTGAGGATGACATAGCTATCGTAGATCTTATTCAGAGAGTCGCAAAGACCCATTTTCCCGAAGCCAATTTTATTCCTATAACAACATTTGAAGAAGCGGTTATCTATCTGTATAATGTTGAAGGATTTGGCCCCAAATTAGCGCTTCTTGATATTAATCTGGCTGGTTACAAAAGTGGACTGGATTTTTTAAATCTGATGCGGGAGCATCCACTTGGTAAATTGGTACCTGTTGTGGTGTTGTCGGCCAGCAATTCAAAGAAAGATATTAAAGTAGCCTACGACTCAGGTGCTTCCTCTTTTGTCAATAAACCTTTCACGCTGAATGATTGGCGGTCGTTTTTGACAATGCTCCGCTTTTATTGGTTTGAAACGGTTAAGTTACCCCAAACCTGGTTTGAAAAAGTATCGGATAAAATGGCGTAAACGATTTTCTGACAGATCGTTCTCATAACAAAAAATGCCCTGGAAACTCCAGGGCATTTTTTGTGGCATTTTGAATCAGGCTTATCCTTTTTTGGCTTCTTTGGCCCAGCTATCTTTCAACGTAACGGTTCGGTTGAAAACAGGCCGCTCAGCTGTTGAGTCAGAATCCAGAATAAAATAGCCTTTTCGCATGAACTGGAAGTTCCGTATTGACCCCGAACGAGCTGCTTCAACCAGGGCTGGTTCAACAAAGGCCCGTACTACGTCCAGCGAGTTAGGATTTATCAATTCCTGAAAATTTCGTTCATCGGCAGCTGGATTCTCTACCGAAAATAGTCGGTCGTATAGCCGAACTTCTGCTTCTACGGCATGAGGTACTGAAACCCAGTGAATTGTGCCTTTTACGTTGATACCCGACGTATCAGAACCACTACGGCTTTCCGGAATGTAAGAACAACGTAGTTCGATAATTTCACCGGCGTTGTCTTTCACTACCTCATCACATTTAACGATGTAAGCGCCCTTCAAACGAACCATACCACCTGGGAACAGCCGGAAGAATTTCTTGGGTGGGTTTTCCATGAAATCGTCCCGCTCGATGTAGACTTCACGGCTAAATGGTACGTCCCGTTCTCCGGCGGTTGGATCTTCCGGGTTGTTTTCGATACGCATAATCTCTTCCCGACCAACTTCGTAGTTGGTGATAACGAGTTTCAGCGGTTTTTCGTCGAGAACGGCCATAACGCGATGCGTTGATTTGTTCAACTCCTCGCGAATACAAAATTCCAGCAAGCCTACGTCGATCAGGTTATCCCGTTTGGCAATACCAATACGGTCGGCAAACTCCCGAATACTGGCCGGGGTGTAGCCGCGTCGACGGATACCCGCAATTGTTGGCATTCGGGGGTCGTCCCATCCATTAACGTGTCCTTCTTCAACCAGTTGTTTCAGTTTCCGTTTACTCATGACCGTATAGGTCAGATTTAGTCGGGCAAACTCAATCTGGCGAGAGGGGAATAACTCTAGTCTGTTGATAAACCACTCATAAAGAGGGCGGTGTACTTCAAATTCCAGCGTACAGAGCGAGTGGGTGATGTGCTCAATGGCATCGGATTGACCGTGCGCGAAATCATACATCGGATAGATACACCACGTATCGCCCGTGCGGTGGTGGTGGGCATGCTTGATCCGATAAATGATCGGGTCGCGGAGCTGCATGTTTGGCGAGGCCATATCGACCTTAGCGCGCAGTACTTTGGCACCGTCGGGATAATCGCCTGCTTTCATCCGCCGGAACAGATCGAGGTTTTCATCAACACCCCGGTCCCGATATTGGCTCATACGACCCGGCTCCGTAGGCGTACCTTTTTGGGCGGCTATTTCTTCCGCCGTCGAATCGTCGACATAAGCCAGCCCTTTTTTGATGAGTGTTTCGGCAAATTCATACAGCTGGTCGAAATAATCCGACGCGTAGAATTCGTTTTCCCACTCAAAACCTAGCCAGCGTACGTCGTTTTTGATCGAATCAACGTATTCTGTGTCTTCGGTAACTGGGTTAGTATCGTCAAAGCGCAGGTTGGTCTGCCCGCCGTATTTATCGGCCAGCCCAAAGTTCAGACAGATCGATTTGGCGTGACCTATATGCAGATAGCCATTGGGCTCGGGCGGAAAGCGTGTATGAACACGGCCCCCGTTTTTGCCGGATGCTATATCTTCCTCTACAAACTGTTCAATAAAATTCAGACTCTTTTCCGAAGAATCTTTCGGTGCTTCCGTCATGACAGGTATTGTACTGATAAGGTCCCGAAATTACAGGGATTGACTGGGTTTGGCAAACCATAGTTCATTTAAGCGATAAAGCAGACCTATATTTTTATCCATAAACGAACGAAATAATACGCCGAACGAGTTGTAGATAGTACACGGCGTTGACTATTTATTTAACAGAAATAGCCGTGTTGCCCTTCACACGAGGTTATGAAAACAAGTTTTATTGTTCTACTGGTACTAGTTAGTGCTTTTCTGTCGACGGGGGTTCTCGCGCAAAAGACCACCGATTCACTAGCTAAACAAGCGTATTTGCCCGATTGTATTCAATACGCATTAACTCATCAACCTGTTGTTCGTCAGTCTGTTATTGATCAGGAGATAGCTGAGCGAACGGTTCAGAGCTCACTCGCTGCCTGGTATCCGCAAATTGCCGCTGGCTACAATCTCCAGCACTTTTTGAAATTGCCCGTTACGTTAATTCCGAATGCCAGTGGAGAACGGATTCCTACGGCCCTGGGTGCTAAAAACACATCGACGGTTTCGTTTTCGCTGAATCAAAGCGTATTTAACCGGGATTTGTTACTGGCTAGTCAGACCGCTGATGCCTACCGGCTACAGGCGGCACAAACTACCGTCAACAACAAAATTAACGTAGTGGTCAATGTCAGTAAGGCTTTTTATGACCTGATTCTGACGCAACGCCAGGTCGATATTCTGACCGAAGACATTACCCGTCTGCAACGTAGTTTACAGGATGCCACCAATCAGTATCAGGGCGGTATTGTTGATAAAACAGACCCGCAACGAGCCCGAATCGCGCTCAACAATTCAATGGCGCAGCGAAAACAGTACCGGGATTTGGTTGGGTCTAAGTATCAGACGCTGAAACAGTTGATGGGGTATCCGCCCAACGCTCAGCTTACGGTTACGTATGATACGTTACAACTGGCTAACGAAGTGGTCGTCGATACGTTACAGCTGGTGAATCCACAAAACCGAATCGAATATAAACTCTTGCAAACGCAGGGTCGGTTGCTGAACGCAAACGTTCGCTATAATCGCTGGGCTTATCTGCCATCCGTATCTGCCTTTGGTAACTATAACCTGTTATACCAGAACAACTCGTTTCCTCAACTTTATTCGCAGACATTTCCTAACTCGCTGATTGGTTTGGCGGTTGCCTTACCCATTTTCCAGGGGGGCAGGCGCATTCAGCAATTAAAGATTTCGGAATTGCAGGTACAGCGTCTCGACTGGGATTTGGCCGCCCTGACCAGTGCCGTTGATGCGGAGTATGCGCGGGCGTTGGCAACCTATAAGGGCAATCTGGCGAACTATCTGGCCCTGCGCGAAAACCAGCAGCTGGCCGAAGAGGTCTATAGAGTAATCAACCTGCAGTACCGATCCGGTATTAAAACTTATCTGGACGTAACCGTAGCCGAAGCCGACCTGCGAACGGCCCGTCTGAATGTATTTAATGCCTTATATCAGGTTCTGATTAGTAAGCTCGACGTGCAGCAGGCATTGGGTGCCATCCAGCTCTAACACGATGGGGTAACCCGTCGCTTTTTATAAACACGAACACTACTACAAATAAACGCTACATCTCTAATGGAGATTTTTCGAAATAAGGTTCAGGTAGCTAATCCGATGAATTTTTCACCTCTTCTGTTTTTATTGGCCGGAAGTGCTTTTCTGGCTTCCTGTGGTGGAGATAAGAATGCGCAGCAGCAGGCACCACCACCACCAACGGCTGTATCGACCGTGCAGGTAAGTAAAGGAAGCGCTACGTATTACGACGAGTTTCCGGCAACCGTAACAGCCTTGCTGCAGGTTGAAATTCAGCCCCAGGTGGCTGGAAATATTACGGGTATATTTTTTCAGGATGGTCAGCAGGTCCGGAAAGGACAGAAATTGTATACGATTGATCCGCAGCAGTACCGGGCGGGCTACGATCAGGCGGTGGCTAATCTGAATGTGCAGAAAGCTAATCTGAACCGGGCCCAGAAAGATGCTGACCGCTACAATACCCTGGCTCAGCAGGATGCTGTGGCCAAGCAACTGGTCGACAATGCAAACGCTACGTTAGAGGCCGCCAAAATGCAGGTAGAAGCCGCGCAGGCGAGTATTCAGCAAGTGGCCACCAATCTAAAATATACCACGATTTATGCGCCACTCGATGGAACAATCGGTATATCACAGGTACGGTTAGGAGCCGCTGTAGCTCCTGGCTCTGTACCGATGAACACCATTTCGTCCGACGATCCGATTTCGGCCGATATTCAGGTTGATGAGTCGCAGATTGCGCGGTTTTTAGCGTTGCAGAATAACAAATCAGTCACCCGCGATTCTACGTTTATTCTGATGCTGCCCGATGGCAGTAAATATCCCTATCCTGGTGCGGTACGTATTGTTGACCGGGCTGTTGATCCGCAAACGGGAACGCTACGTATCCGGATTGCTTTCCCGAATCCAAAGAAACAACTGAAAGCGGGTTTGGCGGCTAATGTTCGGGTGAAGAACACGACCGGACAACCTCAGATCCTGATTCCTTACCAGGCCGTAACGGAGCAAATGAGCGAATATTTCGTATGGGCAGTTGGCGACAGTAGCAAAGCCACGCAGAAAAAAGTCGTACTGGGACCACGTATCAACGATAAAGTAGTGGTTAAAAGTGGCCTGAACGAAGGCGAAACGATCGTAACCGAAGGAACGCAGAAAGTGCGTGAAGGGGCTAAGCTGAACGTGACATCGCCCGGTGAAGGTGGTGGCAAATCCGATTCGACCAACAGACAGAATGCAAAATAAATGAGTGAAGGCGGACCGGGGGGACAGGGGATTTCCTGAGATAAATCATCACTCCAGTCCGCACACGCTCTTTCTCTCGTTACGTTATGTTCGCAGAAACATTTATCAATCGGCCAGTAACGGCTATTGTTACGTCTATCGTAATTGTAGCCATCGGGGTACTTGCCTTATTTAGTTTGCCCGTCAGCCAATATCCTGATATTACTCCCCCGGTTGTTCAGGTAACAGGCACGTACACGGGGGCTGATGCGCAGACCGTTGAGCAGACGGTGGCCACTCCCATTGAAACACAGGTGAACGGTACGCCGGGCATGGACTATGTACAGACCAATGCCACCAACGACGGCCGCATGACGATGAACGTTACGTTCAAAGTGGGCACCGACGTTAATATTGCCGCTCTCGATGTGCAGAACCGCGTTGGTATCGCTCAGCCTCAATTGCCGGAAGAAGTGACACGGCTCGGGGTTGTTGTTCGGAAACGGAACCCGTCGCTGTTTATGCTCGTGGCGATGTATTCGCCTAAGGGAACGCATAATGTGTCATTCCTGGACAACTACACCAACATTTACATTCGCGATGCGTTATTACGTGTTCCGGGCGTAGGGGATATTTTTAGCCGGGCCGATGACTTCAGTATGCGTATCTGGCTCAAACCTGACCGGCTGGCCCAACTGGGCTTAACTGCCGACGAAGTGGTGGCGGCTCTACAGGAGCAAAACCTTCAGGTGGCCGGAGGGTCGGTGGGAGCACCGCCACAGCCCGGTTCGCAGGCTTTCGAGTACACGGTTTTTACCAATAGCCGACTCAGTAAAGAATCTGAGTTCAATAATATTATTGTTCGTAGCGACCCGGCGCGCGGATCGCTGGTTTATCTTAAAGACGTAGCACGCGTTCAGCTCGGGAAGTTTTCCTATGCCAGTAACTCGTTTGTCGATGGGCGACGGGCCTCTTATCTGCTGGTTTATCAGTTGCCGGGCAGCAATGCACTCGAAACGGCCGAGGGCGTTTATGCGGCTATGGATAATCTGAAAAAGACCTTTCCAAAAGATGTTGAATACGTAGTGCCATTCGAATCCGTATCCGTTATTCAGGTATCGATTTCTGAGGTGGTAGAAACGCTGCTCGAAGCGCTGGTACTGGTAATTCTGGTCGTATTCCTATTCCTGCAAAGCTGGCGGGCAACCCTCATTACGTTGCTGGCGATTCCGGTGTCGATTGTGGGTACGTTTGCACTGTTCATTCCGCTCGGGTTTACGATTAATACACTGACACTGTTTGCGTTCGTTTTGGCCATTGGTATTGTGGTCGATGACGCGATTGTGGTGGTTGAGGCCGTACAGGTGAATATCGACAAAGGAATGTCGCCCAAAGAAGCTACCAGGGAAGCCATGCGGGAGATTTCGGCACCGGTTATTGCCATTGCCTTGATTCTGGCGGCTGTGTTCGTGCCGGTAGGCTTTATTCCAGGTATTGTTGGCCGACTCTATCAGCAGTTTGCCATTACCATTGCCGTTTCCGTACTGATTTCGGCCTTCGTAGCCTTATCGCTGACACCAGCTCTGTGTACGCTTCTGCTACGTCCGATGCATATCGATGAGAAGGCGACAGGGTTAAACAAGTTTTTCTACAAATTCAACCAGTGGTTTGATCGGGTAACGAACTCGTACTCGAATAGTGTTCATCGGCTTATTAAAGCGACTCCCCTCGTACTGGTAGCGCTGGCGGTTTTATACGTTGGAACGGGGCTTATGTTCCGCGCGAAACCAACCGGCTTTATTCCGACGGAAGATGAAGGGCGACTGATTGTTACGTACGAAATTCCAGAAGCGGCTTCCACAACCCGGAGTCTTGAGGTGCTGAATAAAATCATGAACATTCTCAAGGAGCAACCGTACGTAGACCATTTTGCGGCTCTGGGCGGTTTAAATGCCGTTACGTTCGCTTCGAAATCGAATAGCGGTACGGTGTTTATGAAGCTAAAACCCTGGGAGGAACGGAAGGAGCGAAATATGCAGGCCGACTCGCTGGTTGTCAAACTGCAAAAAGCGCTGGCTGGACTGAACGATGCCCGCCCGCAGGTGTTGCAACCACCCGCTATTCCGGGATTAGGACAATCGTCAGGTTTTACATTCGAGATTCAGCAGCGGGAAAGTAACGACGATGTACGGGCGTTTGACAACGTAGTGCAGAACTTCCTGACTGAACTGAATAAGCGTCCCGAGGTAGGTCGTGCGTTTACGTACTTTACCGCTAAAACGCCAGCCTATCGGGTTGATGTTGATCGCGATAAATGTAAGAAGCTGGGTATTTCGGTCAGCAACGTATACCGTACGATGCAGACGTTTCTGGGAAGCCAGTACGTCAACGATTTCATTATTTACGGGCGTAAGTTCCGGGTGGTAGCACAGGCCGATACCATGTATCGCGATGATGTATCGCGCTTAGGCCAGTACTACGTTCGGAATCAGAATCAACAGCTTGTGCCGATAAGTGCCGTCATTAAAACATCAGTTATTGAAAATGCACCGCTGATTTCGCACTTCAACCTGTTCCGTTCGGTTGAGTTGAATGGAACGGCCAAAGAAGGATATAGTAGCAGCCAGGTGAACGATGCGCTGCGCGAAGTATCGGCAAAAGTACTGCCAGCGGGTTATGCCTATGATTTTGGCGGACTAAGCCGAGAGGAAATCAATGCGGGTAATAGCTCGGTTTATATTTTCATGCTGTCGGTCGGGTTCGTATTCTTATTCCTGGCGGCTTTGTATGAAAGCTGGTCAGTACCTTTTTCGGTGTTATTATCCGTACCGATCGGGGCATTTGGCGCTATTCTGGCGTTGGTTCTATTCCCGTACCTTACCAATAACGTGTACGCCCAGATTGGTCTGATTACGCTGATTGGTCTGGCGGCCAAGAATGCCATTCTGATCGTAGAATTTGCCAAAGAGCGCGTTGATAAGGGCGAAGATCTTTTGGAATCGACACTCGAAGCGGTTCGTCTCCGGCTACGTCCTATTCTGATGACCTCGCTGGCATTCATTCTGGGTGTATTCCCCTTGGCACTTGCCAGCGGTGCGGGTGGAGTTGCGCGGGCAACAATCGGCCGGACGGTGCTCGGCGGGATGTTGGCTGCTACGTCACTGGCAATTTTTGTGGTACCGGTTCTCTACGTTGGTATTACGCGACTGGCTTACGGCAAGAAGGGGCTAGAGGAACTGAAAAAAAACGCTGAGAAAAAGGAAGATCATACAGATGGTAACCCTGCCGTACAGCCTGTTCCCTCCAACGGTAATGGGCATGGTGGCAAGCGGCATGATGTGTAAGCGAATTGATTCGTAACGTATAAAACAGGCCGAATGAGAAGCTCTCTTTCGGCCTGTTTTTTTTGACTAAGGCAGCGCCGATCAGACGGGGTTAAATTCCGTCCAGATAGATACTGATACTACTTTTCGAGTAAGTAGACGCAACGTCACCACAACGGAATAATGCAATAATTCTGGGCTTGACATTGCCCCCAAATTCGAAGAAAAGAATGATTGGAGTACTAACAAATAAGTCAGTTTAAAAAAATATATTTGCCTAAAATTAGTGTCTAAGTCTATTAATCATTTGCAGGTATAAACATGACTAAAACTTTTACTCGGTGTTTGATGATGCTCCTTTTCGCATTGTATACGCTCGTTGGTTCACGTTCCTATGGGCAATGTCCTCCAACATCGGTCTCTATAACTGGCGGCCCTGTTACCATTCCTTCTGGTGGTATAGTTGCTGTAATCGCATCTTCATTCTCTGTTGGGCCGGGTGCGCATCTGACTATTGATGGCAACTATACGGCCTTTGTCGATACGGTCTTTATTGACCCCTCTGCTATTATTGATGGGAGTGGTGTATTTCATATAGCGTCGAGAAGGCAGTCGGGGGCGTCAGATGGCTGTCCGGCACGTCCAACATATATTGATGGAAATGGGGCGAAAGTAGACGTTCTCATTCGCAATGAGAATCCCAATAACTTAGTGCTTGCCGATCTGACAAAAGGAGCAACGCCTACAAATGGACAGGCTACACTTTATCTGGGAAAAGGGCTCGATTTTGGTACTACCTCTCTAAATATATTTGGCGTTTCCACTCCAGTTGACAATAACGATGTCATTCTGAATAACTATGATGTTCGTTTTGACAATGATGCTTTAACTAGTAATTACACTGCAAGCCGTTTCTTCGTAACTAATGGAACCGGGCATGTAGGGAAAGAAAGCCTGCAAACTTTCATCTTTCCGGTGGGCCGCGCTGAGGGCGACTATACACCGGCCAGTATTAATGCCAGTGCTGCAACCAGCGATTTTTTTGTTAACGTAAATGATTATGCTACTTCAGCTTCCAACGAGCAGAGTCCCAGCGAGGGCATCGATCGTACCTGGAATATCTATGCCAGCAATGCTTCAGCCTCGGCAACCGTTAACTTACAGCACAACCTGAGCACGAATGGGGGTAATTATACGAATGAAAATGCGTTTGTTACTCGCTATATTGGCACGGCGCCAAACACGGCTGGGGGTGCTACTTCGCAATCGTTATGGGATTATACGGGCAACTGTTCCGCTGGAAGCGCTACGGGTACGCTTGTGACTGGTTCTGCTATTATCGGCGCCAGTGAACTTACCCGAGCGTTCACTACATTCGCCACCAATGCAGCCAGTAATGATGCAAATTATACGAAAAGCCGCTGCGATAATTCGCCTATGCCAGTTCGGTTGGCTCAGTTTAGGGGACAGTGGGTGGCAGGTAAAGGAAATCAGCTTACCTGGCTAACGTACCAGGAACAAAACAACGATCATTTTGAGATTCAGTCTGGTTCAGATGCCAGAGCCTTAGAGACCGTTGGACGAGTGGCTGGAAAAGGGACTACCACCATGGCTCAGGTGTATGAGTTTGTTGATGCGCAGCCGCAAAACGAGTTAACCTATTATCGGCTAAAGCAAGTTGATACAGACGGTACGTTTACCTATTCCAGTATTATTGCTGTTCGCCGGAATATTGAAGTAAGCAATGGCTTAATGGTATATCCGAATCCTGTTATCGATGAATTAAAACTGCAACTCACCTCGAAACAAACGCCCGACGAAGTAAGGATTTATAGCTTGAATGGAGGCCAATTAGTCCATCAAACGATGAATGCAAAATCAATAAGTGCTGGTAATCTGCCTGTTGGTAACTATATCATTGAGGTGAAAACAAAGGAAGGGGAGATACTTCGGCAAAGCTTTGTAAAATATTGAGTCGATCGCGATACGTGTACGTCAAACCGGTTCAAGGTTAATCCCGAACTTACGTTAACGTAATTCAGGCCGAAAGAGAAGCGCTCTTTCGGCCTGTTTTTTTGACTGAGGATGCGCCGATTAGACCGGGTTAAATTCCGTTTGAATAGGTGCTGATACTGCTTTTTGAGTAAGCAAACGTAACGTTACTGCAACGAAAAACAGGAATGATTCCGTGACTAGCCACTTATTGCCAAAATCGCCAAGTGGGCCTTCCTTGACAATGGTGATTGCCCGCGATAACGCATAAAATCCCCAGAGTAATGTCAGGAAGGACAGGCCCTTGGAAACATCGTTGATCATCAGGTAAACCAAACTAATAAACAGCGTTAAGCCAACACCGCCATATACTCCCCGGATAGAGCTGAACGCGTCGGTATTGTTTAGCTGGACATGGACCAGGTCCATCACCGACTGTGGGTCAGAAAAGGCCATCAGACTAACCGATAAAAGGGCGACAGCCGATAAGAGGATAAATCCCTGTGCAATACGTTTTACAATTGATTGATTTTTCATAGTATTTGTGAATTGACAGGGCAAAATTGCAGGCTTAAACGTGAAAGAATCTTGGTGTTCACCAAGATTCTTTCACGTTTGGCGTATATAGATAACTTACTAAGTAGAGGCTTATAGTCAGTTACTACGTAGTATCAGGGTTTTATTGTCAGACCGGTCTGATCGGGAATCATTCCCTGTAAGCCCCAGCCGCCAAAATCTTCGGAAATAGCTAGCCATAGCTCGTTTTTCCCCTTTTTGAGATTGAGATAGACCTCGTCGAAATAGCCAGTGGTTCCCAGAAATCGATAATCGCGCGACAGAAATACATCCTGGCCACCGTAAAGCAAGCGATTGTTCAGATAGAGTTTTACGGCATCGCTAAACCCAAACTGAAACTTCTTTATCTGGTCTCTGTCGGAGGTAATCGTTATTTTCGCAAAAACGGTATTACTGCCGTTGCCTATCCTGGTGATCTGAGATACGTTGACAATACCCGTATTTTCAGCAGGGAGCGTTTTCCAGATTAATTGACTATTCAGCTCCTTTGGGATGGAAAAACTATTCTCGAGCTGTTTTTGGTCGAATGGATTTGAGATTTGCCAATGCAGAATAGTCCCCGGCTTTGGCGCTACGTCTGCCTTAAACGGTCCCTGTAAAGCAGGCTCATTGGTTTTTGTATACCGAAAATTCGCAAAGCGAGTGAGGGCTGGATAGTTGTTCTCCAGGCTGATCTGGCCTGGTTTGGGTTCACGCTTCAGGTGGTGAATGACGAGAGACGGTTTATCGGTGTTGCCGACATATACTTCGCCCTGTGTGTCCTTTATGATTAGTTTTATGTGAACCCACTCATTGAGGGGATACGTAATGGCTGTCGAATAGCCATCGCCATAGTAGAGTTGCCAGGCGGCCTGACCATTGAAGACGGGCGTATACTGGATGGCGTCTGGATTACCTAACTGGTGCGGCCGTAAATACACTTCTTCGAAATTTTCCTTGTCCTGCAGCCTGAAACCGATTCCGGGAAAGCAGCGGTTTTTCGGGAGTGTCATGTCAAACTCGATAATTCCGTTCAGGAACGTAGCGTCTTTCAGGTAAATCGATGCTTCAGAAAGACGAATACAATCGTTGCCCAGATACGTTTCTTTCTCCATCTTGCCGGAAATAACCCAATGATCGTTGTCGAACGGAGCTGATGTCTGGGCAAAAGCGATGTTAGCCGTCAAAAGACTAAAGGCAAATAAAATCGATTTCATCGTTTGAGCTGGTGATTGGTTTAGTGAGTAAATTGTGGGTAGCTACCACCGTGTTGCCAAATTTTCATAGATTGCTTGTCTACATTTTATAGAATAGGCGGAGCAAAGCTGACAAGTAGTGGGCAGGAACGAAATTCAAGTCTGTTCAACTTATGTTCAAGTTTGTGCAGAGACTTAATGTATTGATTGAGAGCGCAGATGGTTACGCACGAAGAAGATCAGACACTAGCCCGGTGTCGTCGGTTAATCGAAGAAAAGCTGGGCCGGGGACGTAGTGAAGAATGGGTAACGCAGGACTTTGAGCATCTTAGCGAACTCATTGCCGCAAAAACGGGCGTGTCTTTAAGCATAACGACGCTTAAACGGGTGTGGGGACGGGTAAAATACGAGTCGGTTCCAACCGCCACTACGTTGACGGCATTAGTGCAATTTATCGGTTACGAAAACTGGCAGCAGTTTAAATCGGCAGCGCCGGTTATGGCCGGTTCTAGTGACCAGGCCGAAAAGCTACTCGTTGATCTGACTAAAGGTCGTTCTGCAAAGCAACCAGTGGCAAGACGCTGGCTGGTAGGATTTAGTATTTTGTCTGGATTAATGGTTTTGCTGGTTTTCTTGCTGAGTTATGAGCATCACAAGCCATTGTCTCCTGAAGATTTTACGTTTAGTTGCCAGCCTGTAACAACAGGAATACCTAATTCTGTCGTGTTTCATTATGATGCTATGGCCTCACCAACTGACTCTGTGTTTATTCAGCAGTCGTGGGATCCGTCGCGCCGTCAGCTTGTACCGAAGAATGGGCATGAGCATACATCAATCTATTACCATCCGGGCTATTTTCGGGCGAAGCTGGTAGTGGGCGATCAACTTGTACAAGAGCATAACCTGCTGATACCGTCAGCAGGCTGGCACGTAGCCGTGATGCAGGAGCCGGTGCCTGTTTATTTTGCTGCGAAAGAATCGATTCGAAATGGTGTATTGGGGGTTACTGTTGAGGAAATTCAGCGGCAGCATATTTTGATGCAACCTAAACCGCCCACTACCCGATTTCGGTACGTTCGGGATTTTGAGCGACTCCCTAATGATAACTTTACGTTAGAAACCCGGCTGAAGAGCAATTTTAAGCAAGGGTCTTCGATTTGCCAGCATGTAGGTATTACCATTCTGTGTAAAAATGAATATTTCCATATTCCGTTGTCGGCCAAAGGTTGCGTTGGCGGTTTAGACATTTATTTGGCCGGACATTCGGCGGATGCACGACATACCAATTTGTCGGGATTTGGCGCTGATTTGTCGGAATGGGTGGATGTGCGTTGCTACGTCCGGAATAAACAAGTGCAGGTGTTTGTCAATGGACAGCAGGCTTATGAGGCTATCATTCCCACCGAAGCTAAAGATGTTGTTGGCATCAGTTATGATTTTGAAGGAACGGGATCGATTGACTTTGTCCGATTCTCCCGAGCCGATGGAACGGTTGCCTTTGAAGACAGTTTTGATAGTCTTACGTTAACAACCACGAAAGGACTGGGCAATGACTGAAAAGTAGTTATACACCGGGCTTTATTTTTTTTTGCAGCCTTAATAGGTTGGTATACAGATGGTTGTGTGGCGATTTTGGAGAACTTTAGCACTTGGTAAAATGTTCTTTATGTATCAACTCAACGTATAGTTTATGCCCGATTTTAATCCAAGTATCATCCTTTATACGGCCGATTCACTGAATGAGAAGGGGAGTGAAGTTATTGCTAAATTCCCTGATGCAGAGACGCTTGAGATTAAGCAGCATAATCGTTTGCCAGAGTTGGGACTTAGTCATTTTAAGACGAAGTCGGATGTGCTGGTATTGGGTAAATTGAAGTCGCAGGAAATCAAATGGAGCGGACGAAGCTCGGATTTCATTGCGCCAAGCCTGGCCAACGGATGCTTTGGCGGATGCGCTTACTGCTACGTTGACCGGCACAAAAAAGTCAATCCCATTACGTTATTTACCAATGTCGACGAGATTATGACCACTGTCGACAGACACGTAATGGATCAGCCGTGGCCGAAAACCGCTAATCAGACCGACCCTGCTTTCTACACGTACGATATAGGTTGTAATTCCGATATTTCCATTGATTATAGCTTGTCGGATGGCGTTCGTCAGGTCTTTGAGTTCTACAAAGCCCATCCTCGGGCTAAAGCTACGTTTGCAACGAAATTTGTCAATCAGGCAATGCTTGATTTTGACCCTGAACGGAAAATAAGAATCCGGTTTAGCCTGATGCCAGCTCAGGTGAGCAAACTCGTGGATGTACGGACCGATAGCATTGAAAAACGTATTGCGGCTATCAACGATTTCTACGATGCAGGCTATGAAGTTCACGTCAATTTTTCGCCTGTTATTGTCTACGGTGGAAAAGAATGGCGTAGCGATTACCGCGAGTTATTCCGTCAGCTCGATAGTGCCTTACGGCCTGAAGTGAGAGAGCAGCTAAAAGCCGAAGTTATTTTCCTGACGCACAACCAGTGGCAGCATCAGGCGAATCTGGCTATTAATCCGAAAGCCGAAGAGCTATTGTGGGTACCGGAAATTCAGGAGAGTAAAGTAAGCCAATACGGCGGCTGGAACATTCGATACGATCACCAATTGAAAAGCAAAATGATCGCTATTTTCAGAAAGCTGGTTGAGGAAGAGATTCCTTGGTGTGAGATTCGGTATATTTTCTGAACCGGGATTTCAACAAGATTGAAACGATTAACAGGACGCTGTTTAAACTTTTATTTTTGTCATTCCGACCGGTCCGCCGGTGCGGCAGGAGGAACCTTCGGGTGCAAGTTATTTTACTGGATATCCCGAAGGTTCCTCCTGCCGCACCGGCGGACCGGTCGGAATGACAAAAAGACGCCGATCCATACTCATTACAGAAAGTTTAAACAGGCTCCATAATTAGTCGCCAATTTAGCGAAGAACAAAAGCCTGTTAATCCTTTCAATCTTGTTCAAATCCCGGTTCAGACATCAATGGGCATTTTGTTTCATATACTCGTCCATGGAAAAACGTCCGGAGCCGAGTACGAGAAACAGGAGCATCAAAGACAGAACGACCAGCGATAGCCAGAGTTCTGAGTTGAGTGGCGAAAAGCCCTGACGAATGTTAACGAAAAAGACAGCCCCAACCAGAATCGGTAGCTGAAGTATGATCATCAGCCGGGTCATGCACCCCATAGCGATCAGTATACCGCCCATCAAATGTGCGAAAGCCACGTAATGAACAATCATCACTGACCATAAATCGAAGCGCAGACCACCGACCAACTGGGTCAGATACGTAGTGTCACTGATAAAACTGATTCCTTTCAGAAACAGAATAATGCCCAGCATAATCCGAAGGGCGTCGGTCCAGGCGGGGTGATGTGTATCGCCCCAATGCTCGATGCGATGTAACAGATTCATAACTGTAAGCGGTTTAGTGAAAATCTACCGAATGTACAAAGATGATCTGTGATAATCAAGCTGATAGTCAGAGGTTTATTTTGGAGGGGAAGCCTTGGTAGGAAACCGTTTTTACACTTATACTGCTTCAAAAGGACCAATATGGACGGGTGTTAAACGCTCCGCTTCGTCGGGTTCGTAGAGCCTGGACCGGATAAGGAATCGAACGCCTAACGGAATCTCAAGCGAAAAGCTGGCTCCACGGCCGGGCGTTACGTCGATAGTTAGGTGCGTGTGCCGCCAGTATTCAAACTGATCGCCCGACATCCAGAAGTCGCAGCCGTAAATCTGACCTAACCACACATCCGAAGAGCCAACGATAAAATCGCCAACAGCATAGCACATGGGTGAGGAACCATCGCAGCATCCTCCACTCTGGTGAAACATTAATGGACCATGCTGCGCTCTCAGTTTATCTATGACTTCTGCAGCTGCTGGCGTTAAATCAATACGATTCATAGAATTTGGTAGATAAGCGAAAGAGTAAACGGATCTTTTTAGAACCCATTCACTCTTCGCGTTCCTCTTTAGCGTTGTCTGATAAGATTCAATGAGCTTGTTGGGTCATTACAGAATGACCAACGACCTAAAAGAATCCGAGTTTATTTTTGCTGTATGAAATCAGGATATTTTTAGTTTGCCGGTAGTGGTTAAGCATCATGTGATGGTTTTCCCGGCCAAATCCTGATTTTTTATAGCCGCCAAATGGGGCGTGTGCAGGGTAATTATGATAGCAGTTTACCCAAACGCGTCCGGCCTGAATCTGACGGGGAATCTGATACAGCTCATGGGCGTCGCGCGTCCAGAAGCCAGCTCCCAGCCCGTACAACGTATCGTTGGCGAGTTCGACAGCTTCTTTGGCGTCTTTGAACGTAGCAACCGAAACGACAGGTCCAAAGATTTCTTCCTGGAATATGCGCATTTTGTTATTGCCCTTGAAGATAGTTGGCTGAATGTAATACCCATTTTCAAGGCCGCTGTTTAAAGTAGCGGCTCCACCACCAGTCAGCACCTCGGCACCTTCTTTTTTACCAATGTCGATATAGGACAGAATTTTCTCGAACTGGTCGTTGCTGGCCTGCGCTCCCATCATCGTTTCGGGGTCGAGCGGATGACCGACCTTGATGGCCTTGGTCCGTTCAACAACGCGTTCAATGAACCGATCATAGGCTTTTTCGTGGATCAGCAAGCGAGAAGGACAAGTACAGATCTCACCCTGATTCAGCGCAAACATGACGGCTCCTTCAACACATTTGTCGAAGAATTCATCGTCGGCATCGGCAATCGATTCCATAAAGATGTTTGGCGATTTGCCGCCCAGCTCCATCGTGACCGGAATCAGGTTTTCAGAGGCATATTGCATAATCAGACGGCCCGTTGTTGTTTCACCCGTGAAAGCTACTTTTGCAACGCGTTTCGACTGCGCCAGCGGTTTACCCGCTTCAGGCCCAAAACCATTCACAATATTGACTACGCCCGGCGGAATGATTCCTTCCAATAACTCCATCATCACCAGAATCGAGGTGGGGGTTTGCTCGGCAGGCTTCATCACCACACAACAGCCAGCGGCCAGGGCAGGTGCCAGTTTCCAGGTGGCCATCAGCAAAGGAAAATTCCACGGAATAATCTGCCCGACAACCCCGATTGGCTCTTTCACGATGAGTGACACCGTGTCTTTATCCAGTTCGGCCAGGCTACCTTCTTCGGCACGTATCACGCCCGCAAAGTAACGGAAGTGATCCACCACAAGCGGTAGGTCGGCGGCCAGCGTTTCTCGGACCGCTTTCCCATTCTCAACTGTTTCAACCCTGGCCAAAAACTCCAGATTTTGTTCAATAACCTCGGCAATTTTCAGTAGTATATTGCTACGTTCCGTGGCCGACGTATTTGCCCAGGCCGGGAAGGCTTTATGGGCCGCATCGAGGGCTAAGTCAATATCAGCTGCCTTAGAACGAGGTACTTTAGCAATCAGACTATCGTCGACGGGAGAGTGGTTTGCAAAATACTCACCGTCAACTGGCGCAACCCATTTGCCGCCAATGTAGTTCTCATATTGCGTCTTGAATATGGGGCGGGGCAAAATCTTGCTGGGGGCTTCTGCAGTTTGCATCGGTTAATCAGGTTTATATGAGTTGATAGGATTTTTTACAAATTTTGCCCTAATTGTACAAGAGTTTTTACGTTATAATCTCAAATAGTTGCAAAATCGTCTCATCTTAGTGATATGAAAGCAGAGCAAAATGCGATGAATTGTGAAGCAATTAGTGCATGGGGAAATCGTCTTGATACGTTAGTGGAGAACAAACTGACGCTGAGTCATGATGCCGCTGAATTACATTTATACGAGACGTTTCAGCAAGCCAGTCTAATTGAATTACGGTTTAATGCACCCGTTATGACTAGTATGCTAAGCGGCCGCAAGGTGATGCATCTGAACCAGATAGACCCATTTGACTATCAGCCGGGCGAGTCGCTTTTGCTACCTTCCGATCGATTAATGCAGATCGATTTTCCAGATGCCACCACACAAGAGCCAACGCGTTGTCTGGCGCTAACGATATCTGACGATTTTATTCGGCAAACCGTGGCTGAGCTAAATGAGCAGGTTCCTCGTGTTGAAAGGGCGGATCAATGGCAGCTGGATACGGAAAACTATCTGCTTAAAAACAACGCCGAAATAAGCTGGCTGATTGACAAGCTCATGCACTTATTTCGGGAGAATAATCCATTCAAGCCGTTTTTTATCAAGAATACGTTACGGGAGTTGATTGTACGGTTATCGCAGACGCAGGTCAGCACCAAACTTCTAACGGAAACAAGCCAGCATATAAATACAAATCGCCTGGCGTACGTAGTAACCTATATCCGGGAGAATCTGACGCATGCTTTATCGGTCGAAGAGCTGTCTGACAAAGCCTGCCTGTCGAAGTCTCATTTTTTTCGGTTGTTTAAAAGCGAGCTTGGAATGTCGCCCGCTCAGTTTATTCTCAGTGAGCGCATCCGTCGGGCGAAGGCCATACTAAGTAATCCAACCAAGAGCGTTACGGATGCGTGCTACGAGTCGGGTTTCAACAGTGTAACGCATTTTAGCAATGCATTCAGGGCTCTGGAACAGATTAGTCCTCGTCAGTTTAAGCGTCAGCTTTTGGGGTAAACTGAACGTACTGAAGCAGCTGATGACCGCATCCTGGGTGCTTATGGTAGAATTAATCCAGAGCGGTAAACTCATCGGCGGAAAATCGTTATCTTTGGTTAGATATGGCAACAAAACCAGCTAACAAAGGTGTATTTACAGCGCATACATTTGATTTTCTGCGCGACCTGATTGAGAATAATAACCGCGAGTGGTTTCATGCAAATAGAAGCCGGTACGATGACGCCAAGGGAGAGCTGATTAGCGTTGTTGAACGAGTGCTGACCAGTCTAAGTCAGTTTGAGCCCCTGGCCAATACGGCCGTTAAAGATTGTATTTTTCGGATCAACCGCGACATTCGCTTTTCAAAGGACAAAGCGCCCTACAAGTCGCATCTGGCATTTGCGATTGGGCCAGGAGGTCGTCATTCGGGACGTATCGATTATTACGTTCAAATTCAACCCGGTGGACAGTCGTTTTTAGGAGCCGGTATGTGGCAGCCTACACCGGCTAACCTGGCTAAATTCAGGCAGGAGGTAGATTACAACGTCGACGAGTTGAAGGGAATTATTGAAGCCGACGAGTTCAAAGCCTTTTTTCCCGAGATCCACGGCGAAACGCTGAAAGTAATGCCGAAGGGCTATGCTGCCGACCATCCGGAAATTGATTTGCTACGTCGTAAAGAACTCTTTTTTGTTCACCGGTTCACCGATAAAGAGGTACTCAAGCCAAGCTTTGCGGACGAGGTTGTACGAGGTTGCCGGATCATTAAACCATACTGCGACCTATTGAATTATCTATTCTTCGATGAAAAAGAAGAGCCTGTTACGCTTTAAACCAACTATACTAGCTATGAAACGTTTTTTATTGTGTTTGCTTGGCGGGCTGATAGCTTCGTTTGCTCAGGCTCAATCAACCGAAAAGCCGCCCTCTGGTTATCTCTATAAAGTAGAAACGGGGGTATCGGGTCGGCAGGTCTATGTGAGCAATCAGCGTCCATACAATTTGAATGGCGATTTGGTTGGGGCTGGCGACCTGGCAGCGCAGACGCAGCAGGTTTTCGAAAATCTGAAAACGGCGCTTGGTAGTGTTGGGTTAACGCTCAGAAACGTGAAGCAGGTAACGTATCATATCAAAGGCGTGACCACTCAGGTAAATTCTGCGCTGGCAAATCAGGTTAATGCGGTGAGTGCTACCTATCTAACTCAAATACCTGGAATTGCTGAAATGAAGAGTATCCCGAAAATTGCCACCGACGATATACTGGTCGAAATTGAGGTTATTGCAGAAAAGTAGTAAGCCAAAAACGTCATTACAGTAAAAAGCCCGTCAGCGTCCTGCTAACGGGCTTTTTACTGTATGGTTGACAGAAATTATACTTCTGCCAGCATCGAAACGGTTTTGCCCTCCAATTGGCTTTCACCCATCAGATAAGCATCGGCCGCGCGGGCTGCTTCGCGGCCTTCCGAGATGGCCCAGACAACCAGCGACTGTCCACGACGCATATCGCCTGCTGCGAAAACTTTCGGGTTCGAAGTAGTTTGATAATTCGTGGCTTTTACGTTGCCGCGTTCATCATATTCGACACCAAGATCGTCCAGCAGGCCATTGTGTTGCGGGTGAAGGAATCCAGCTGCCAGCAAAGCTAATTCGCAGGGGAGATCACGTTCTGAATTAGGAACCTCCACCATCTGCATACGACCGTTTTCGTTCTTCCATTCAAGATCAACAAGACGTAGTGCCTTCAGATTACCATTGTCATCACCAATAAAGGCTTTCGTATTGATTGACCAATAGCGTTCGCAGCCTTCTTCGTGTGAAGTACTCGTCCGCAGCATCATTGGCCAGTTTGGCCAGGGGGTACTTGAGGCTCGTTCTGCTGGCGGCATAGGCATTAATTCGATCTGCGTTACGCTGGCTGCATTGTGTCGGTTCGACGTACCAACGCAGTCAGAGCCGGTATCGCCACCACCAATAACAATCACATTTTTATCCGTAGCCCAGATTTCACCATCACCATACGTAACACCCTGATGATCGACCTTTACCGGAAGACCGGCGTTACGTTTGTTCTGCTGGCTCAGGAATTCCATTGCTGGATAAATACCTTTTAAGTCACGACCAGGAATCGGCAGGTCGCGCGGAACGGTTGAACCGCCGGTTAGCATAACCAGATCAAACTGGTACATCAGATCGTCCGCTTTAATATCAACCCCGACGTTCACGCCTGTTCTGAACGTAATACCTTCGGCTTCCATGACAGCCAGCCGACGGTCGATCGTCCATTTCTCCAGTTTGAAATCTGGAATACCATATCGTAACAGCCCGCCAATCTGGTCGGCCCGTTCAAAAACGGTAACGGTGTGACCCGCTTTATTCAGTTGAGCCGCAGCAGCCAGACCCGCAGGGCCAGAGCCTACAACAGCAACCTGTTTGCCCGTACGAACTTTGGGAGGCTTAGGCGTTACGTATCCACGCTCATAAGCAGCCTCAATGATCGATTTTTCGATAAACTCGATAGCAACCGGTGGTTTATTGATGCCTAACACACAGGATGCTTCACAGGGAGCAGGGCAAATACGACCCGTAAACTCGGGAAAGTTATTGGTCGAGCTAAGAATCTCGTAGGCATACGCCCAGTTTTGCTCATAAACGGCGTCGTTAAACTCAGGAATGATGTTTCCGAGCGGGCAGCCACTATGACAAAATGGAGTTCCGCAGTCCATACACCGCGAAGCCTGCCGTTGAGAGTCCTGCTCCGAGAACGGCATTTCGATTTCTTTGTAATCGTGAATCCGCTGTTGCGGGTCGCGCTTTTTAGGCAGTTCGCGCGTGAATTCTAAAAATCCGGTAGGTTTTCCCATAGTACTTCGCAGTTAGCCCTGCGTTACGTCTACCACAATATCTTGATACACAACATTCTTGTCCCGAATCTGGTCGGCCAGTGAGATACCACGACCGGCGAGAGCAGCACGGAAATCGCCGGGCATCACTTTCACAAAGTGGCCAATTTGCTCATCCCAGTTCTGGATCAGAGCCAGGGCCACATTACTGGTCGTATACTGGAAGTGCTTATCAACGTACTCCCGAATCAGGCTCTGGTCTTCGTCGGTCAGCGTTTCCAGATTAACCATTTCTGGATTGACCTTTGATGCGAACGTACCATCCTGATCGTAAACATACGCAACGCCCCCCGACATACCGGCGGCAAAGTTTTTGCCGGTTTTGCCGAGAATGATGGCTAAACCACCGGTCATGTATTCGAGACCATGATCACCAATACCTTCTACGACTACTTTGGCTCCTGAGTTTCGAACACAGAACCGTTCGCCAGCCATACCCCGAATAAAGGCCTCGCCCGACGTAGCACCATAGAATGATACGTTACCGACTACACTATTTTCTTCAGGCTTGAACTGAGCAGTACGGTCTGGATAAACGATCAGCTGAGCTCCGCAAAGACCTTTCCCGAAGTAGTCATTGGCATCGCCTTCGAGTTCCAGTTTGATACCGCTTGTGCTGAATGCACCGAAGCTCTGACCGGCTGTGCCGCGTAGTTTGATATGGATCGTGCTTTCTGGCAGACCAGGGCCGCCATATACTTTCGAGATCTCGTTCGATAGCATCGTGCCGATACTACGATCGATGTTTTGAACGGTATATTCGCCGTAAACAGACTCGCCAGACTCCAGAGCTGGTTTGGCTAGTTCAATCAGTTTCCGATCCAGTACGTCGTCCAGATGGTGATTTTGTTCTTCCTGCTTATAAAGAGCCACTTCCAGGTTGGTTGGGGCCTTGTAAAGCAGGGAATCAAAATTCAGATTTTTAAACTTCCAGTGTGGCAGATTCTTACGCAACTCCAGCATCTGCGACTGACCAACCATTTCGTTGACCGTCCGGAAGCCTAATTCGGCCATGATTTCGCGGAGTTCCATCGCCAGGAAGGTGAACATGTTCACAACGTGTTCTGGCTTACCGGTGAACAGGGCACGCAGTTCTTTGTTTTGCGTAGCCACACCCACTGGGCAAGTGTTTAGATGGCATTTCCGCATCATGATACAGCCCGTAGCTACCAGTGCTGCCGTGGCTACACCGAACTCTTCGGCACCCAGCAGGGCGGCAATAGCAAGGTCACGACCAGTACGCATCTGTCCATCGGTCTGAACCGTAACCCGACCACGAAGCTTGTTCATGACCAGCGTTTGATGCGCTTCGGCGAGTCCAAGCTCCCAAGGAAGACCAGCGTGACGGATAGACGACAGGGGAGAAGCTCCAGTACCACCGTCGTGTCCAGAAACCAGGATATGGTCAGCGTGTGCTTTGGCAACCCCGGCGGCAATAGTACCAACGCCTGCTTCAGAAACCAGCTTCACACTAATACGAGCAGCACGGTTTGCGTTTTTGAGGTCAGAAATCAGCTGAGCCAAGTCCTCAATCGAATAAATATCGTGGTGAGGAGGGGGAGAAATCAGACCGACACCCGGCGTGGAGTGGCGGGTACGCCCAATCCAATCGTCCACCTTATGACCGGGTAGCTGACCGCCTTCACCAGGCTTGGCACCCTGCGCCATTTTAATCTGTAATTCCTGTGCGTTGGTCAGATAATGGCTCGTTACGCCGAAACGACCCGAGGCTACCTGCTTAATCGCTGAGTTCATGCTGTCGCCGTTCTCGAGCGGTTTAAAACGCAGTTCATCTTCCCCACCTTCGCCCGAGTTGCTCTTGCCGCCAATACGGTTCATGGCGATGGCTAACGTAGTGTGTGCTTCCCACGAAATTGAACCAAACGACATAGCGCCGGTTGCAAACCGTTTGAAAATGCTTTCAATAGGCTCAACTTCGTCTAAAGGAATAGAGTTACCTTTTTTGAACTCGAGCAAACCACGTAACGTAATCGCTTTCTGACTCTGATCGTTGATCAGTTTCGAGTATTTCTTAAAGAGCTGATAGTCGTTCCGTTGGGTTGACTGTTGCAGCAAATGGATGGTGTCGGGGTTGAAAATATGTTTTTCACCCCGCTGTTTCCATTGATAGATACCGCCAACTTCCAGACGAGGGGCTGATGGCGTCGCTTTCGGGAAGGCGATAGCGTGGCGAACCAATATTTCGCGCGCAATCTCATTCAGTCCCATACCGCCAATACGAGAAACCGTACCGGTGAAATAGTTGCGTACTACGTCCTGATTTAAGCCAAGACATTCAAAGATCATCGCGCCCTGGTACGATTGCAGGGTCGAAATTCCCATTTTCGAGAATATCTTCAACAATTCGCCATTGACAGCTTTGATGTAATTTTTATAGAGTTTATCCAGATCGTAATCAACCTGCAACAACCCTTTTTCTTTCATGCTGGCGATGGTCTCAAACGCCATGTATGGGTTTACGCCCGAAGCGCCGTAGCCAATCAACGTAGCAACATGGTGCGTTTCCCATACGTCGCCCGCTTCGACAACAATGCCCACTTTACCACGCAGACCCTGACGGATCAGGTAATGGTGAATGGCCGACGTTGACAGGAGCGAAGGGATTGGTGCGTGGCTTGAATCAATGGCACGATCGGAGAGTACCAAAATGGAATAACCATCCTGAATCGCATCTTCAGCGTAGCGACAAATCCGGTCCAGCGCGCGTTCGAGCGATTTGCCTTCGCCGTCGGCGGTAAACAGACAGTTGATCGTTTTAGCCTGGAATTTTGGCTTATCGATAAAACGCAGCTTATCAAATTCCTGCGTGGTCAGAACGGGTTGTTCCAGCTCCACCTGACGACAATGTTCGGGTGATTCGCTCAGCAGGTTATACGTAGCACCAACAAACGAAATCAGCGACATAATCGAACGCTCCCGAATGGAATCGATAGGAGGATTGGTTACCTGCGCGAACAGCTGCTTGAAATAGTGGCTCAGATGCTGGCTTTGCTCCGAAAGAATAGCGAGCGGAATGTCGATACCCATTGAGCCGAGCGCTTCTTTGCCGGTTTCGACCATCGGCCCCAAAATCATACGCAAATCTTCGGACGTAAAGCCGAAAGCCTGTTGCATACGTAACAGTTTCGCGGGATCGTATTTGGAATAAGCCCGAACGGGTGCTTCTAAGTCCGAAATCCGGATCTTATTGGCATCGAGCCATTCCTGATACGGCTTGCGAGTTGAGATTACGGCCTTGATTTCTTCGTCGGCAACGATACGTCCCTGTTCCATATCAACCAGGAACATTTTGCCAGGTTGCAGGCGGCCTTTTGACACAACTTTCGCCGGATCAATATCGAGTACGCCAACTTCGGAGGCCATGATCACAATATCGTCGTTGGTTACCCAGAAACGGGAAGGACGCAGACCGTTGCGGTCGAGCGTAGCGCCAACAATACGGCCATCTGTGAACGAAATCGAAGCTGGGCCATCCCAGGGTTCAATCAGGGCAGCGTGGAATTCGTAGAACGCTTTCCGAACCGGGTCCATGTGTTCGTTGCCATCCCAGGCTTCCGGAACGAGCATCATCATGACGTGCGGTAAGGAACGACCACTCATCACCAGCAGTTCGATGGCATTGTCGAGGTTGGCCGAGTCTGACTGTTTAGGATCGCAGATTGGCAGCAGCATGTCCATCTCATCCTTCGTAAACTTCGATGATTCGAGCAGACCTTCAGCGGCTTTCATCCAGTTTACGTTACCCCGAACCGTGTTGATCTCTCCATTATGGGCGATGTAGCGGAAGGGCTGGGCTAATTTCCAGGATGGGAACGTATTGGTTGAGAATCGGGAGTGAACGACGCCTAATGCCGATACCACCTCTTCCTGTTGTAAGTCAGGGAAATAAGGTTCCAGCTGGAGCGTTGTAAGTTGACCCTTATACGTAATGGTACGGCAGGACAATGACGAAAAGTAGAAGTGATCAACACCGGCTACCGTTTCGTTAATGATACGTGTGCTGTAGTTACGAAGAATGTAGAGTTTACGTTCAAAATCTTCCGCGTTGGTGATGTCTGACGGGCGTTTGATAAACACCTGCTCCATTTGTGGTTCAGCCGAACGCGAACCAGTACCTAAGTCGCTGTTATTAACAGGAACGACACGATAGCAAAGCAGTTCCAGCCCCAACTTTTTCATGTTGCGGTTCAGGATTGCCCTGCATTCTTCCCGGAGCCACACATCCTTGGGAAAGTACACCATGCCTACGCCATATTCCTGGGCAGGAGGGAGGTGAACACCAAGTTTACGAGTTTCGTCCAGAAAGAATTCGTGAGGAATCTGGATTAAAAGACCTGCGCCATCACCTGAATTGGCTTCAGCTCCTACGGCTCCACGGTGTTCCATCCGTCGAAGCATCTGTAGGGCATCTGATACAATCTGGTGGGATTTCCGGCCTTTAATATGGGCCACAAATCCGATGCCGCAGTTGTCGTGTTCAAATTCGGAACGATAAAGTCCCTGATTAGATGGAGTTTGCCAGGGTTGTTCCTGACATTCCGCGAGTTGGTCAACCTGATCAGACATGGTCGTAACAGCGTTGGGTTATGCCGCCGTTTGTTTACTTCTGATTATCAGAATAATAAAAAACAGCAGCTTTTATTGGGAAATTCTAAATTTAAGAACCTTCTGGCTGGTAATTTATATAGAAGTTGACAGCCAGAGTGACGGGCGTTTGCGACAAAGTCACGCAATATACTACTAAAAAAATTTGGTAAAAACCGGTTTTAGTAGAATTTAATAGTAAATGGTAGTGATTATGAAATTGATTATAGTTCTTCTTGAAAAGTGAACATGATTATATAATATCCAGGTATATAAAGCTGTAAACTACGTACTATTTGTTGAAAGAGTGAAGCGTAATGACGCTTATATCGGCGTCAGATTATAGTAGTATATAGCTCAAATAGGCTATATAAAATGAGGACAGCGGCCACTATGACTGCTGTCCTCATTCGTACAATTCGATCAGCTGATTAACTACCAGATATTATCCAGGTCTTTTGCTGAGTACGTATGGTTACGTTCCGTGAATAATGAAGTAGCCCGACGACCATGACGTAGCGCCAATGGATTGCGGTTCGATAACCGATAAAGCAGCGCTATAGGAAATAAAAAAGCAAAAAAGATAAGAGACAGCAGTATCCGGGAATTAATATAACCCAACCCTTCGGCTAATTTGAACCACCCGAAGCTAACCCAACGAGCTAGTGCTGGCAGCAGTAGGGTCAGAGCACCAACTCCCAGTGCTACGTAAAGCAGCCACTCGTGGCGTCCAAATAGGAAGTAGAGAGCAAGGAACCCCGTTGATATGGCCAAATTTGCCTTGTACATATCAAGTTCTGAAACGCGCTTATGCATAGTTTTATGGGAGAAAAGCATACCGGTTTGACCAAAGTTGCCCAAACCGGTATAACAAAAAATCAGAAGAGTGTGTAGATAAACGGGGCAATGGCCGATCCGCCACCAACAACAAGAATGATTCCTACTAGTAGTAATACAACAATCATTGGTGCCAGCCACCATTTTTGGCGTTCCTTCATGAAGAGGAACATGTCTCTAACGAAGTCCATAGTTTGAGTAAAGGTTTACAGCGTAGTTGTTAATTTAAAAATAAAATAAAAATAATTATATTCTTGTTAAATCAAAATAAGCCCACTCATTCATTTGACAAATTTTAATCGAGCACGAACTCTTCTTTCCAGTTGTCTTTTTCCTGCCAGTCGGGTTGGTCTGTTTTCGCAAATAAATAGTTCCCAACAACGAGATAATCCATTTCTGTCCGCATAAAGCAGCGGTAGGCATCTTCGGGCGTGCAAACGATAGGCTCTCCCCGAACATTGAAGCTTGTATTCACGATTACACCATAACCTGTCTGTTTTTTGAAGGCCTGAATCAGTTCATAATACCTAGGATTCGTTTCGTGGTGAACCGTTTGAATTCGGGCAGAAAAATCGATGTGAGTGATTGAGGGCAGGTCTGAACGAAGGTAATATAACTTATCGCGTAATGGAAGCTGGTGATAGTGAGCTGGTAGCTCCTTTTGGCGGCTGGTGGCTACAGGGTGTACCAGCAGCATATAGGGTGAAATGCCTTTATAGTTAAAATACTGGTCGCAATCTTCGGCTAGTACAGAGGGGGCAAAAGGCCGGAAAGACTCTCTGTATTTAATTTTTAGGTTAAGCTTTTTCTGCATTTCTGCATTTCGGGGGTCTCCCAGAATGCTACGTCCTCCTAAGGCACGAGGCCCAAATTCCATGCGTCCCTGAACCCAGCCCACTACGTTCCCTTCGGCCAGGAGTCTTGCGGTTTCGGTGCATAGTTCGGCGTTATCCTGAAAGCGGGTATACGTACCTTTATATCGACGCGCTACCTGCTCTACGTCCTGATCCGAAAAGTCGGGACCCAGATAAGAGCCAGTCATTTCGTCCTGTCGCCCGCTCAGCTTTCGGTCCTTATTGTAATAAATATAATAGGCAGCTAAAGCGGCTCCCAATGCTCCACCAGCGTCGCCAGCTGCAGGCTGAATGAAAATGTCATCAAAAATGCCTGCTTCCTGTAGTTTGCCGTTGGCAACGCAATTGAGCGCCACACCGCCAGCCAGACACAACTGTTTAGCACCGCTAAGCCGTCTGGCTTCCTGCGCCATTTTTATCACAATATCCTCGGTAACGCGTTGAATGGCTAAGCCCAGATTGCAGTGATGCTCCTGGAGTTCGTCTTCAGGTTTGCGTTGAGGAAAGCCAAACAGGGCAGCCCATTTGTCTTCGTGTACCATGCGAAGCCCCGTTGCATAATTGAAATACTCCTGATTGAGCCATACAGAGCCATCGTCTTTAATAGAAACCAATTCGTTTTTGATGATGTCAACGTAACGGGCAACATCGGGCGATTCTGGATTGCCGTAAGGAGCCAGGCCCATCAGTTTATATTCGCCAGAGTTAACTTTGAAGCCTAAAAAATACGTAAAGGCTGAGTAGAGCAAACCGAGCGAATGCGGAAAACGAAGTTCTTTGAGTATCGCTAACTGATTGCCTGATCCTTTACAGATCGATGCCGTTGCCCATTCACCTACCCCATCGACAGTTAAAATTGCTGCTTCTTCAAATGGCGATGGGTAAAAAGCACTGGCGGCATGAGAAAGATGGTGTTCAGGAAATAGTAGCTTAACTGATTTAGCCTCATCTCCGTAAATTTTTTCGAGTTCTTCACGAAGGAGCCTTTTCAGAAACATCTTTTCTTTTATCCAGACCGGAATAGCTGTAATAAAGGATCGGATGCCCTTCGGCGCGAAGGCATAATACGTTTCTAGTAATCGTTCAAATTTCAGGAGCGGCTTGTCGTAAAAAACAACTGCATCTATTTCCTTCAACGAGAGACCATTATACTGAAGGCAATACTGTACAGCCTGGCTCGGAAAATTGGGATCGTGCTTACGTCGAGTGAATCGCTCTTCTTGTGCAGCAGCAACGATTTGTCCATCTATGACTAACGCAGCAGCTGAATCATGGTAGAAAGCTGAAATACCAAGAATTTTCATTTAGTACTAAAAGTAAAGAAGCTGTTTACGATACCTATAAATAAGTTTCGTGTGAAAATCTACCGTTTACACTATACGTATTATGGATAAAATTCGTAAGCGGTATATCTCCTGTCGAACCTGTACATGTATAGGAGAGGGTGTAGATTTGTGAATCAATCAGACTCAGTTTTTTTTATGTCTGGTATTTGGGCAATTCCTGTCGACTAGTAGCTGGTTTGTCCGCGGGAAGGTAGTTAGTCAATACGTTCTATCAGGAACAGTTGCGTCATCTGCTCTGGATGAATACGAGAATGTAGCGATGGCAAGCCAGAGAACGACGAAAAATTAATGTCTGTAGATGTTCTGGTGGCTACAATTTCTAATGCGAGAAGCGTTATTTACGGTAAGGCTACCTATTCATAAGGAATACGTAGAACCAGTTGTAATTACTTGTCGGAATCTGGAAATTACTACGTCGGAAACAATACGTAAGTTTCAAGCCTATCTGTAGTGTTGTCCAGTGCCTAAATGGAGTGATTGATTCGTTTGTCCTCGACGGCAGGATGCTGTCTGGGACAGACGAATCAATCACTCCACCTAAAATCTATCTGGCTGATAGTGGCGATGTAAGTAAGCACCATTTTTGACGCTCTTTTTCGATCATAAATGGGAGAGGGCCACCATGTATACAAATGAAAAAAGCCGCTTGACTAGCGGCTTTCAGCGTTTTTTTGTGATTCGGCTGGGATTCGAACCCAGGACCCATACATTAAAAGTGTATTGCTCTACCAGCTGAGCTACCGAATCATTCCCTTTTTACAAACAGGTCGTTGTCGTTTGGGAATGCAAAAGTAGAAGTTCGTTTTAATAAACGCAAGAGATGGTCTAATTTTTTTTTACTTCACTGGTCAGTTTTATGGCTTCCACAGCTTCCCGAACGTCGTGAACACGTAGTATTCTGGCCCCTTTCATAAGGGCTATTGTGTTGAGAACAGTAGTTCCGTTTAGAGCCTCATCAGCGGTGATAGTCAAGGTTTTCCAAATGGTGCTCTTTCGGGAAAGACCAATCAGAATCGGTTCGTCGAAAAGACTAAATTGGTCGAGTTGATTGAGTAGAAAAAAATTTTGTTCCGGGGTCTTCGCAAAGCCGAATCCGGGGTCGATGATAATATCTTTTTGACCCAGTTTGCGCAATTTGTTTACTTGAATGGCTAATTCGTCAATAACATCGGTGACCAGGTTGGTGTAGGAGGTTAATGTCTGCATCGTTTGTGGCGTGCCCCGCATATGCATTAATACGTAAGGAACACCCAACGAGGCCACCGTTTCGAACATTGCTGAATCCAATGTTCCACCGGCCACATCATTAATCATGACTGCACCGGCTTCAACAGCCTGTCGGGCTACAGCGGCCCGGAACGTATCGACCGATAGCAACGAATCAGGAAAGGCGTCGAGAATGGCGTCTATGGCTGGTAAAACTCGGTCGACTTCTTGTGACGGGCTAATATCGGCCGCGCCGGGGCGGGTAGAATAGCCGCCAAGATCGAGGAACGTAGCGCCATCTTCCAGCATTTTTCCGGCAACATCAACAATTTGCGTTGAGGATGTTCGGCTATTAGCAAAGAACGAATCGGGCGTAACGTTTAGAATTCCCATAACAACAGGTGCCTCTAATGGAATGAGCCGTCCCCGGCAGTTCAGTGTTTTTTTTGTACTTTTGGACACAGTAAGTTTTGAAGTTTGTCGTTTAACGTTTGCGGTTTGATGCGAACGAGTAGTGTCGGCCTTCAAACGACAATCGTTAAACTATGTCTACAACAGAAACCGAATATCGGCAGGTCATTCAACGCTGCAAAGACTTATTCCTGAAAAAAAATCAAGATTACGGTACGGCCTGGCGAATTTTACGTTTACCCAGCATTACAGATCAGATATTTATTAAAGCGCAACGGATTCGAACATTACAGGAAACCGGCGTTAGTAAAGTTGGCGAAGGGATTGAACCTGAGTTTGTTGGTATTATCAACTACTGCGTCATGGCGTTGATCCAGCGGGAGCTTCGTAATGATAGCCGAACGGATATTCCTACGGACGAACTAGAGAAGCTATATGACAAACAAATTGGCGAGGTTATTGATCTGCTTTTTGCCAAAAACCACGATTATGGCGAAGCCTGGCGCGATATGCGGGTTAGCTCTATGACGGATATTATCCTGATGAAACTTTTACGCACCAAGCAGATTGAAGATAATCAGGGGAATACGCTAGTATCGGAAGGTGTTGACGCCAATTATATGGATATGATCAACTACGCCGTTTTTTGTTTGATAAAACTAACAATCAAGTGAAACGAAAGCATCAATGTTGCTTTCAATAGTCTCAACACTTCACCGTAAGGTATGAACCCTACTGCTGCTCAACCCAAAGTTAAAACTGGTACACCACCTATGCTGATTGCCGCTCAGATAGCTCGCTTTCTGGTTGGCGTCATTTTTATATTTTCTGGCTTAATAAAGCTTAACGACCCTGTAGGCACGCAGATTAAATTCGAAGAGTATTTCGAAGTGTTTGCGCAGGACGTGCCGTTTCTGCACGACTTCTTCATGGCGCTGGTGCCGTTTACGCTGGCGATGTCGGTCTTGTTTTGTGCCGCCGAAATTATTCTTGGTGTAGCATTGCTGGTTTCCTATAAGCCGAAACTGACGAGCTGGCTTCTTTTCTTTCTCATTACGTTCTTTACGTTCCTGACCTTTTATTCGGCGTATTTCAACCGCGTAACGGACTGTGGCTGCTTTGGCGATGCCATTAAGTTAAAGCCCTGGACATCATTCGGTAAAGACGTATTTCTGATGATATTGATATTATTTATCATTGGCCATCGGAACCGTATTCGGCCTCGTAAAACGGGCTGGGTCATTACGTTAACAACCATCCTGACCCTCGGGCTGGGGATCTACGCCATCTCGTTCCTGCCTCCGCTCGATTTGCTGCCTTACGCGGTCGGAAAAAGCATTCCGGCCCAGATGAAGCCGTCGGAGCCGTTACGGTACAAATACGTGATGGAGAAGGAGGGCAAAACTCAGGAATTCGATCAGTACCCTACCGATCAGAGTTATAAGTTCAAGGAAATGCTCCTGGTGAACGAAAATGCCAAACCAAAAATCACCGACTATCGTGTCTGGAACGATGAAGGCGATTTTACGCAACAGACGTTTGAAGGCAACAAGCTGTTCATCATTGTAAAGAATATTAAAGACATTGATGCCGGGAGTCTCCCTGCTATTCGCTCACTGGTAGAGCAATTGAACGGATCGAGCATCAAACCTTATATTCTGACGTCGACCAGCGACGATGAAATTAAGGCGTTTCGGAAGGAATTCCAGCTCGATAATGTGCCGTATTACAAGGCTGATGCTACCGTACTAAAAACCATCATGCGCTCAAATCCAGGTACCTGGTTGCTTAAGGACGGCGTAGTACGTGGTAAGTGGCATTACAACTCAACACCAGATGCTGAGGAGGTTAAGTCTTTGGTTAACTAGTTTGTGGTTTATGGTTTATGGTTTATCGTAGGTAAAACCGAGAAGGAGTCGTTGGGTAGCTACTATAAACCATAAACCATAAATTATAGACCATACTCTCTTTTGCTTGAAAAATATTTTCCTGATAGGAATGCCCTCATCGGGCAAGAGTACGCTAGGCAAAAAAATTGCCGATGCGCTGCATTATCGATACGTCGATACGGATAAGCTGATTGTTCGCGACGAGGGACGTAGCATTCCAGAGATTTTTGCTCAGTCGGGCGAGGATTACTTCCGCGAGGCAGAACGACGGGTTTTACGGACAATCCGGCCCGGTGATAGTACGGTTGTATCGACAGGAGGAGGGATGCCTTGCTTTAACGATAACATTAGTTACATCAATGCATCGGGTATTTCGGTATTTCTGGATGTACCGGTTGCTATTCTGGTTCAACGTATCCTGGCGCATGGAGCCGAAGACCGGCCTCTCAACAATCCAACTGATCCCGATTTGTTGGCTACGTTGCAGCAACGATATATGAATCGACTACCGATTTACAACCAGGCTCATATTGTTATTTCGGGTGAAACAAATGAAGAATACGTACTACGAAGAATAGGAGAGTTGTTGTAAATAACACCAACAAAAAAGCTCGATCGCTGTACGATCGAGCTTTTTTGTTGGGGAAGCTTTTAAGCTTTCTAAAATCAAGTATTGATTAGTGTTTTTTTATCATTCCGACATAGGAGGAACCTTCGGGTGAAAGTTGTTTGACTGGATGATCCGAAGGTTCCTCCTGCGTCGGAATGACAAAAATTTTATCAAAGCAAAACTTTAAGCAAGTTCGATGTTGGGTTCGTTCTAAAAGAACACGCCAAACGAGAGCATTACGTTGGTATTTCTATTGTTGGTGTTCACCGTTGGCGTGTCAATATCACTAGGAAGCTGATAAGGGGTAAAGCCCGTCTTATAGGTTAAATAAGACCCCGATAGATCGGCGAAGAAGCGTTCGTTACGTACGCCTAAACCGGCTGACAGCAGCAGTTTGTCGCGATCTGTTTTGGCAACCCGATCAAGATCGACTTTGTAAGCACTTGGCAAATAGCCTACGCCTGCCCGTAAACGTAGCAGACCCGCCCTAATTTCGGCACCTGCTCTAAGGTTAACCACATTCTGATAGGTTGATTGTACGATGCCCCGTACGTCGGTTTTAAAGTCGGTATTATCCTGCTGCGACGAGAAGTAGGAAGTACGTACCCGCATACCGCCGTAACCAACATATTCGGCCGTAGCTGTGATAAACCCGATTTTGCCTTTACCCAGGAAATACGTAGCACCACCCGACGCGCGGAAAGGTGTCTGTAACGAGTAATCAAAGTTATCGTACGGAGACGTAACGTCAACTCGGTTTGGGTTTCCCCCCAGATTGATCAGTGATGTTGGGTTAACTACAAGGGTTTGTGCAAAAACCTCCCGTGCACTGCTAAACGTAGGGCTAACAACGGTAGCTCCGATCTGCAGATCGTTGTTCAGTTTATAAATAATACCCAACGTTGCATTAACTCCATTACCTGTTACGTCAAACCGATTGATCTGGCTATAATCGATGTAGTAACGCCCGTTGATTGGGGCCTCAAGAAACACAAACTCGGATGCATATTTAAGGCGGGTTAGTGCAATTGATCCTCCAATGTATAATTTGTCGTCTAAGTTGCCAGCATAAGCAATAGTCCACTGCGAATGCGTACCGGAACGTGATAGAGTCGCACGTTGATCTTTGGCAAGCGTAGCATCAAATCGTGTGTATGGAGGCCCTGACCCGTTAGCACCTAAGTCAGTTGGGTTAATGAGAAAAAGACGATAGGCTCCTGCTTCTCTGAAACTTACGGTGTTTGATGCCCGATCATAATCGTCACTTAATTCGGCCTCACTATAGTTGCCCGCATTAGCCTCATTGATATAGGTTTGGGCAAGAGAGGAGTTTGGATTCCGGTTGGTTCCGCGGGCATCCACATAATCGTAGAAATTGGCAGATTGTGAATACGTAACACCGAAAGCCGTTCTACGCCAGCGTCGTTGTGAATTTGAGTTTCCGGCTAGCACCAGCCCCAACTGCCCTATATTAAATTTGCTGCCTGTGCTACTTGTCTGCCCACCCAAAAACGAGTTTTGGTTATTGACCAGATTAAACGAAGGGCTGATACTTAATTCGGATCGATTGTAGAAAGCGAGCCCGGCCGGGTTACCGAAAATATTGCTGGCATCACCACCCAGCGCTGCCTGATTGCCGCCCAGACCACGGAAACGCGCTGTTCCGGTTTGTGAGAAATCAGAAAATCGGAAAGCGTCATCAGCGTAGTCGGCAGCGGGACCTTGTCCGTACGTCAGCCCCGCGCAACTCAGTAGCAGGGCCGAAAAAAGGTACTTTGTATTCATAAGCGTATGCGATTAAACCAGCGAATGACACGTTTGTGGTTAGAGCGTCACTATCCTAAAACGTTTAATCTAAGGGATTAAAAAAATGGCGGTTATTTGCTAGTATAACAACGAAAAATCCCGCCGATTGTCTTTTATCGGCGGGATTTTATTTTTTACCTCACATATATACTAGCGTGGTCCACGGCCACCACCGCCAGTACGTCCACCACCACCGGAGAATCCTCCGCCACCACTGCTTGGGCTTGGAGAGCTGAAGCTACGGCTAGGAGCGCTAGGCTGGCTAAAGCTAGGCTGGTTGTTGAAACTACCCCGGCTCTGGCTCTGGTAAGAAGGCTGCTGATAGCTCTGTGTTGACTGTTGCTGATAGCCGCTACGTCCACCACCACTGTAAGAAGGGGCCGTGTAACTGCCACGGCTGTTCGAACGTGGACGAGCGTAGTAGTCGTTACCACTGTTGTACGAAGGCGCTGCCGAAGAACCTGTGCTGTTGTTACCTACCCGGCCATTGCTGGAACCGTTGTCGTAGTAATACGTACCCCGGCTGTTGCCGTTGGATGGGCGTGAGTAATAGCGACTGTCTGAAGCGCTGGCTGAACCTGAGTTATAGCTGCTACGTCCTCCATTTGGATTGTAGTTCCGTGGCGAGTTATCGAAGCCAGAAACGTACGAGCCCGCCGAGCGACCTGCGCTACGGTTATACGTACGTGCCCGATAGGGGTCTGCACCCGTTACAACTACATTGTTTACGTAAACAGGAGAACCCCAGTAGCCACCATATCCACCACCCCAGCCACCATAGAATGGTGAGTAGAACGGATTGTAGAAGCCACTGTACGCGTATGGGCTGTAGAACGAATCATAGAACGGACTAAAGCCACCATAGAATGGCGAATTGAACGGGCTGTAGGCAAATGCACTGCCATAGAATGGAGAATAAAATGGACGGCCAAAACCCATGTTAAAGCCACCAAGCCCCATTCCTAAACCCAGGCCGCTGTAAAACCCGAAGTTATTGAAGCCCCAGCGATTCCAGCTATAAGCTGACGTGGACGCTGCGTTGTAGCCATTAACAAAGCCAGCGTTGTAGCTGTTGTTATTGCTGTCGCCCCAACCCGGATCATCCGAAAGGCCACGGTTTAGTTTACGAGTACTTAACTCGGAGTAATATTCGTCTGTGTTGCTGCTGTAGCCCTGCTGCTCATCATTGTAGTCAGGGTTCGCGTTACGTAGCGACCGTTGTTGACGGCGTAACTCCCGCGAATTTTGTGGAGCAACCGAAGCGACGTCTGATGAGTTGCTGGCGTATACAACAGCGTTACCGGAGCTGCCATACAAATCATCCACTTCGCCAGCGTTTTGGGCTGTCTGCTGACTCGATGAGCAGCTCCAGAAACCCATCAACGCGGCTAGCGTCAAGTATTGGTATATGCGTTGCTTATTCATTTGGCAAGGGAATTAAATGTAGCAAAACCTCATTTCTGTGTCATTTAAACTTATAACAAAGGTTTGACACGTTTGATTACAAAAATAAATCAAAAACCTATCTTTGCAACTTTTCAATTATTAGATTCTGATTAGAATGTAATGGTTTAAATCATTCGTAAAAAAATAGAGAAAAAGAAGACTGAGGGTATATACGTACCTGCACCACTGCGTTTTCTGATCCTAACCGGGTATATCGATAAAACACAGTTGTTAGGCTTTTCGTTTGGCCTCTGCTTCGACTGTTTTCAGCATCATGGCAAAAGCAATTCCATCCCGTAGTGAAAATTACTCTGAGTGGTATAATGAGTTAATTAAAAAGGCCGACCTGGCCGAAAATTCAGCGGTTCGTGGCTGTATGGTTATCAAGCCTTATGGTTTCTCGATCTGGGAAAAAATGCAGCGGGCCCTAGACGATATGTTTAAGGAGACCGGGCATTCGAACGCTTATTTCCCCTTATTCATTCCGAAGTCGTTCCTGAGCAAAGAAGCCTCTCACGTAGAAGGATTTGCCAAAGAATGCGCCGTTGTTACCCATTATCGGCTTAAAAATGCCGAGGATGGTTCGGGCGTAATCGTTGACCCGGAAGCGAAGCTGGAAGAAGAACTTATTGTACGGCCAACCTCCGAAACGGTTATCTGGAGTACGTACAAAAACTGGATTCAGTCGTACCGCGATCTGCCGCTGCTGATTAACCAGTGGGCTAACGTAGTACGTTGGGAAATGCGTACTCGTATTTTCCTGCGTACGGCTGAGTTTTTGTGGCAGGAAGGGCATACCGCTCACGCTACGGCAGAGGAAGCAGAAGCCGAAACTCGCCAGATGCTCGACGTATACGCTACGTTCGCCGAAGAATGGATGGCCGTGCCCGTCGTTCGGGGTTCTAAAACGCCGAGCGAACGGTTTGCCGGCGCTAACGATACGTTGTGTATTGAAGCCATGATGCAGGATGGGAAGGCCCTTCAGGCTGGTACGTCGCACTTTCTTGGACAAAATTTTGCTAAAGCATTCGATGTACAATTCCTGAATAAGCAAAACCAATTAGACTACGTTTGGGGAACATCCTGGGGTGTTTCTACTCGTTTGATGGGTGCTTTGATTATGGCTCACTCCGACGACGACGGTCTGGTGTTACCACCGAAACTGGCTCCTATCCAGGTGGTTATTGTGCCGATCTATCGGAGTGAAGAACAGCTGGGACAAATTTCGGCTAAAGTGAAACCGTTGCTGCAGGAATTGCGGAAAGCCGGTATTTCGGTGAAATATGATGATTCGGATGCCAACAAGCCTGGCTGGAAATTTGCGGAATATGAACTCCGTGGCGTTCCTGTTCGGCTGGCGATGGGTGCTCGTGATCTGGAAAATGGTACGGTCGAAATTGCCCGGCGCGATCTGAAAACCAAAGAAACAGTGCCGTTCGATGGGCTGACTGAACGTATCCAGAATCTGCTGGACGATATTCAGCAAACGATTTATAATAAAGCGCTCAAATTCCGGCAGGAAAACACCTTTAAAGTCGATACGTTCGAGGAGTTTCAGGAGCAAATTGAAAAAGGTGGTTTCCTGCTCGCTCACTGGGATGGTACGGCGGAAACCGAAGAAGCGATCAAAGACGCAACTAAAGCCACCATCCGGTGTATTCCGTTCGATCAGGAGCCGGAAGAAGGGGTAGATATCTACTCGGGCAAACCGTCGAAAGGCCGGGTCGTTTTCGCCAGAGCGTATTAGTCTCTCTTAACAAGGGCTCCTGTTAGCCTAAAATGGTACTGCCGTTATTACTGTTATTGTCTGAGCAGTAGTAACGGCAGTACGTTTTAAGTCAACAGAGAGTTTGTAGTCGTATGTCAGGCAGGATCAGAAAGGGGCTGACGGATCGTCAGTTTCTGCTCTTGTGTGCGGTGTAAATACCAGCTAACAACTGCATACGTCAGACCGGACAAGCCAATGAGCCATACCGCTCCCCAGGGACTTAAGTAGGACCAGGTCCGCCGGCTAATTCCATCCATCATCGCCATCAGCATCATGCATAAACTGAGGGCCATAATAAACGCGTTACGTAGCGTAATCCGGTAAGCACGCCGTAGATCATAGGCCCCGTAGGCTTTGTTTCTGAATTCGAACACAATATCGTCCAGACTAGCCTGCCGAAGCTGATCGTCGGTCATGGCCAGCTCGGTTTGATAATGATCACGCAGATGACGTACTGCCGTTACGTTGGCCTGGTCAAGAACGGCCTGCATAGCTGATTCGAAAGGCAGGCCAATCCACATATAATACTCTACATCACAGGCCAGATGATCCAGTAGTTCGTCGACCAGCGCATCGTTTGAGCCACTATGGATCAGGTGTTTATGCAACATCGCTACTTGTTGCGGACTGAGTTTTTCCATAACTCCGACTGTGTTTTGTTGGTTGAGTTGATTTAGGAATAAATTAATGACCAGTTGCTAACTGGGGTGGGGTTAGCAACAGCGTACGCATCGCTTCCATAAAGCGTTCGAAATCAGACACTTTTTGTTCGGCGGCTTTATTGCCCGTTGGCGTCAGGGAATAGTATTTACGAAGCCGTCCGTCTACTTCTTCGGTTTCGGTTATGAGTAGTCCTTCCTGCTCTAACTTATGAAGTACGGGATACAGAGCCCCGAACGATAAAGTGATTTCGCCTTTGGTTCGCTCCTTAACGGCCTGCGTAATCTCATAGCCGTACATTCGCCCTGGTCGCGACTTGGCTTCTCCCGTTGCTGGTTGTTCGGCGAGTAGTTTTAAAACGATCGTTTTCAACGTCCCTCGTAAAAATTCATTGCTCGACGTATCCATGATACAAAAATTGGGTATCGTAAAATTTTCTGTAAATTATATGTAAGATTCCGATATATGCAACTGGCAGCAGATGAATTTCTAAAAAACTCATTCACCTTTTTCAGTCAGCTGAACAAAACCAGGCAAACTCCTTGTTCGACAGATATAAAATAACGATCTAGATATGACGGGTGAAGTCAATCCATTTATTACGCCTGAGCTTATACAATCGGCGCTAACCTACCATCAATACGTTACGTTGTCGAACGAACTGCTGGCTCAGGCACGCACTACATCAGAAGCGCCTAACTACAATACGCCCGAAATTCTGGGATATGCCAAGTTAAATCTGCACCGCATGAACCGCCTTGATAAGCTAACGGCGATTAATCCGGCTCTTAAAACGGCTCTAAGTCAACTTTCGGAACCCTGGATATGGCTGGTGCTGACTGAATCCTGGTGTGGTGATGCGGCTCAATCGATTCCCGTTATGCACCACATTGCCGAAGAAGCTGGTAACATAACGATCCGTTTTCTGCTGCGGGATAAAAACCCGGAGGTCATGAATGGTTATCTGACAAACGGCGGTAAGTCGATTCCTAAACTGATCTGTTTGCGGGCCTCTGATCTGGTTGAACTAGGTACATGGGGCCCACGACCGGCTGAGCTGCAAACCCTATTCTGGGAGTGGAATGCCCTGAAACGGCCATTCCCGGAAGTAGCCGAAGATCTCCAGCGGTGGTACAATAACGACCGTACCGAGTCGATTCAGCGTGAATTGCTGGAATTGATTAAGGAGTGGAACCATTAGCGTGTTCTTATGTCAAGGCGGGCAGTATCATCCTCCCCATTATCATAACCATTGCCTGGTGTTGAGTCAGTATCAGCCCGACTGGCAGTGATAATCTGAGCCTGATTGATTAGTCGACCACTTCCAGTAACTCGCGCCTGGAACGTAGTAAAGGCTTTTGCACCAGCTGAAATAGCTCCAAGTTGGCTGGTTAAGACTTGGGCATTGACCGACCAGTTCATACCTGACTCAAAGGTCATTCCAGTGGGTAGTATATGCTCAATGGTGGCGAAGGAAACAGCCTGCCCTCCTGAATTAGTGACAAGAATCGTAAATGAAACAATGTCATTGAGGGAGAGAGATAGCTTGTTCGCTATCAACTGTAGACTTAAGTCTGCTTTTGTTGGATCGGGTTGTGGCTGATTGGAGGCCACTGGTGGGAGAGGTTGTTGATTCGGATTTGGCGATACAAAAAAAGCAGAGCCATTATCTCCGGTTCGAAAAATTAGTCGGCTGGCGTCGTCTTGCCCATCTGCTGTTCCGCTGCCTGGCTGGGAATCGGGATCAGGGGTGTTACAAGCCAACAACTGGGCCTCATTTTGGAAGGTACCTGACTGTTGGGGAACGATTTGGTAAACAATATCAATCACTTGGTAAGGGTTTAACGATGCTATGGTTCCAGTCAGGACGTTGTTGTTATTGACTAAACCTCCACCAACATAAGCCATATGTTGAGGCAACCTGTTTTCAACCTGAATTTGTTGTGCTTCCGTTGGACCATCATTTCTGACGGTTAACGTAACCGTTATCGGCTGATTGATCGTAGCGATGAGTGCTGACGATTTCATGGATAAGCTGATGTCTGCAAGGACCGTTGGGCGGGGTTTGAATGTAAGCTTCCAGATAGCCTGACGGCCTTCTTCAATGACATAAAACGTATTGCCAATACGCTCTGCATCGGTTGGAGACATAAAGCCATCGACAACTTTGGTTGTTTGGGCTGTGTAATTGGTAGTAGCAGGGTCATACTGAAGTTTGATGTGCAGTAAATCTTCTCCAGATTCTTCGGCAAACAAATAGCCACCCCGTATACCGCCACTTCCCGAGTAACTAAGGACGAAGGCGTCGCCAGTAAAATCGGCCAGACTGTTGTCGGTGTCAAAAACCAATCCTAGTGGCGAACGGTGGCCTGTGAAGGTGGTAAGTAAATTGGCTTTCAATACCTGACCGGAGTTTGGATCACGTAGGTAAGTTGCGTCCGGGCCAATATTTCGAATCGGCTGGGTTACCACGAGATTGGCTGGACGAGCAGGAAAGGCTGGGTCATTATAAAACTTTTGGCGTTGCTCGGCAGGCATAGACGCCGGTAATAATTTGTCCTGGTTAGGATCGTAGCCAGGGAACTGCTGAGGAGTTTGATTACCGCCCATCTCCCAGGGAAACCCGTAGTGATGACCTGCCCGTAGCCAGTTCATTTCTTCGGGATCATCGCGATCTCCGGAATTCTCTACACCAAATAGTCTACCCTGACTGTCCAGGGCAAGGTCAAATTCATTACGTACACCCCGGCAAAATACGTAACCAGACTGGTTAAGAGCGGCCAGATTATTGGGTAAATAAATCGTTGACGGAGGATTCAACGGGAGTTTAAAAATCGTTGCGGTTAATGGAACCTCGCGCGTATTTGGGTATAATCCGCCAGTATCCTCAACTTCTCCATGATCTGTTCTCGAACCGCTGCTAATATATACTGAATCCTTATTGGGGCTTATGCATACCGCACTAAAGGCGTGATCATACTGGGTTACTGATGATGGGTAAGGTTCCGTCTGCATGAGCCTTTCCCAGTGCCAGCTGCCGTTCGGTTGGCGAGTTCCTTTTACAACCAGGCCATACCCCCGTTGACCTGATTGCTTGAAATTTCCGGCCAATACCATTACACCGTTGGCGAATGCCATTCCCTGCATATAATTAATTCCATGATCAATGGCTGACCCTATAAGAACATCATACGGCTGCCCACTGTCTGGCTGCTCTATTCGAAAGAGATCGCCTGTATAGGCGTTGTAAAACAGGGTTTGGGTCGTTTCGTCATACGCTAGCCTAACTCCACGGACTTGCGTATTCATAAACTTTTCGACCGTAATGTTGGGATGTAACGAACGAGGGAGTTGAGCCTGGGCAGTTAAAACATGCAGAACTGTAGAAATGGTAATAAACAACCACATGTATTTGTAGTTCATCACAAATAAGAAGACTTGATTTGCAATGAATAAGAGCCTATCCAAAAAGGTGAATGTCAGCAAGTCTTTTCAAAAAATACGCTTACTACGGAACCCTTCACTATAGTTCTGTACTTTTGAGGGAGTATTCACTTAACATTAGTGTTTTTATGGCACAGGCAAAATCCGGCGATACCGTTCAAGTACATTATACAGGTACGCTGACCGACGGAACCGTATTTGATTCGTCAGTAGGACGTACTCCTCTGGAGTTTACGGTTGGAAGCGGACAGGTTATTAAAGGCTTTGACGAAGGCGTAGCTGGTATGAACCAGGGCGAAAAGAAAACCATCAATATTCCGGTGGAAGACGCGTATGGCCCAGCTAACGAAGAAATGATATTTACGTTGAACCGTTCTGAAATTCCAGACGATATTCCGCTCGAACTAGGAATGACTCTCAATATGCATGAAGATGGTAATCCACGACCCATTCCGGTTATCGTTCGCGATCTGACCGATGCGACCGTAACGCTGGATGCCAACCATCCGCTGGCTGGCCAGGAGCTGGTGTTTGAAGTGGAATTAGTTGGGGTGAAATAATCGTTCGGTTCTATCCGTAGATTAACAATGGTCAATACGTAGTGTGTCATGTGCATACTACGTATTGACCATTATCTGTTTAGGGCTACTCATCTTCCTGGTCAAGAATCAGTAGCTCACCTAGTTCACGTAGCGCCGTTTGAATGCCACGGAGATTGGCTCTGGCCACGTACGCTGCCAGCGCCACGGTTATGGCGCCTACGTTGATGGCAACCGTTACGTTCTGAATGTGTTGTAAACCTGCTTTGGCCATGTCGGTTGCCTGCAGAATGGTCGTTGCCATGTCGGCTACGTTGGCAAACGCAGGTCGGACGGCTAATGTCTGGAGGTCCTGAGCCCGATTCAGTAAGCTGGTCTGGTAGGCGTTCAGGTCCAATTGCTGTTCATAGGTAAAGTCAGACCAGTGACTAACCTGAAATTCGTTCAGGGCGCGCGCCATCAACCGGTAGCCGTTCGCAATACTGACGATTTGTTCAGGGGTGAAGTCTTCCATAAACGGGAGTAAGTTGCTCCAGGTCGCCCCGGAGTTGTTCTAATGTACTTATATACGCGCCAATGCCTGCCAATGATGCTTTGCTGTTCCATGTAGTCCGGTTCTGATAGAGCTCATCATAACCAGAACGTACTGTTTTCAGCGTTTTTATGTGCGTCAGAACAGATAGTCTTTGTTGCTCAATGGTTTTGGCTGTCTGGAGCCATTGCCGGGCTAAATCTCGCTTTTGACTATAGGTTAATGATCTATCCTGAATCAGTATATTTTTGTAATGGCCGTATTGTTGTTCGCGGCTGATATCGACTACGTCGGCAAGTCGTTCATACGCAAACGCCAGTACCGCAATCATCTGTTGGACATCCTGATGACTTTGCTCCAGGATGTTTTTCAGCTTTTTACGGCGATACGTTCCTGTTGCCAGACTACCCACCAGATTGGCTACCCGATTGAAAGCCGCAGTTTCGGCAGTCGTTAGTTTGACGGCTGATCCCTGAAGAAAACTATCAAACGATTTTGACTGGAGCCGAACCGGAACAAACGAGCTACTTGTGTTAGATAGCGCATCAAGCGCCTGGAAATAATTGATCAGCAACAAACTGCCAGCATTCGTGAGACTATCGGCTAGTTGGTATGCCCGCAAAGAATCGTGCCGAATTCGTGCCGCAAAATCAATTCCAATGAGTGGAATTTGGTTGAACGGGTGAAGCGCGAGCGAGTCATCCTGAACCCTTTCCTGATAAATGCCGGTAAACGTGACGGGTAGTGTTTTGTGCTGTTTTAAACTACCAATCGTTGATTTACTGAACGTATTAACGGTTTTTAATGAGACACAACTGCTTAGCCATACCAGAGAAGCTACGATGTATAGATAAATTCGATTCATACAAGGAAAGTCGGTGGTGCTGTTAAGATAAGCAGTTATAAACCGATCGCTATACGCTGGTGCCGACTTTTGAACGAACGGTAGATACTGGCAAACAAGAGTACCTATTTTGAGTTTGATGCGGTATGGATTCGACACCGCTACATATCGGCTATGCTTGTATCAACCTCAGTTTGCAGGCCAATAAAATCACGACGAACCGGGGAATGGTTAAAAAAACGTTCACCGAGAAGGGGATAGCTTATGCCTCTGAACTGGCTCTAAAAAATGTTCGGGACTTATTGACAATCGTAGACTGGAACCTTGAACATGGTTTCCAACTGTTCCGAATTTCGTCTGATCTGTTTCCCTGGGCCTCAGAATACAGGATTGCTACGTTGCCCGACTTTGCAGAAATACGAGAGACACTCGAAGAAATTGGCGCACGACCCATTCGGCTAACCATGCATCCGGGGCCGTTCAATCATTTGGCGGGCCAGGGGAAGGTACTGGAAAACACCATTAAAGATCTGGAATACCAATCGGACGTATTTGATTTGATGGGCCTGAAGCCATCGCACTGGAATAAAATTAACATTCATGCGGGTGGCACTTACGGAGACAAAGCGGCAACGTTAGCGCGATTTGCCAAAAATTTTTCACTTCTCTCCGAGAATCTTAGGGCCCGACTAACCGTTGAAAATGACGACCGGCCAAGTCTGTATACGGTTACTGATTTGGTGTCGCTGTATGAAGCGATCGGTACACCAATTGTCTTCGACTATTTTCATCACTCCTTAAATCCCGGAAGCCAAACCGAAGAGGAAGCTTTTCTGACGGCCTATAACACCTGGGATGTGCGTCCTGTTTTTCACTACTCGGATTCGCGTCAGGAATACGAAGATCCCAAGGCAAGGCGCGAGGCCCATGCCGATTGGCTCTATTCGGCGGTCAATACGTATGGCAGGGAAGTGGATATTGTGTTTGAATCCAAAATGAAAGAACTGTCTATTTTACGATTGCGGGGAGAAACCATAGAAGTAGTGCCAAAATAAAAGCCCGCTACGTACTAAACGTAGCGGGCGGGGAGGAGTTGGGGGCGATCGACTTGTCCGAAAAATCAGATCGCTTGAGTTAATTAACGCGTAATCACTACGTTGTTACGTTAGTGTTTGATATTGATTCTCGTCATGAATTGCTTTTGCGATGGACCAACCACGAATGTGTAGGCACCGTCTGGCAAAGCTGTCAGATCGAAACGCCGGGTTGATCCCTTGAACGTATCGGTTTGAACCAGTACATTCTGGGCATCGTAGATCGCTACGTTCGCTTCGTCTACGTTGTAGGCTGGCAGATTGATCTCAAATTTATTCTTGTCGTAAGCAGCAACGGTTGGCTCCATCACTTGCTGCATGTTACGTTCGTCGACGCTCAGTGCATTGCCTTTGATGGTCAGGCCCTGCGACATCCACCAGCTGTTGTTACCTGCCGTCAGAAAATACTGGCCATCGGGCAGACTGTTCAGGTTGAAAGACGTTGCTTTCTTCTGGTTTTTAGCAATCAATCCACGATACAGCAGATTGCCGTCGGCGTCGATAATTGCCACTTCAATCGGCGATGCCGTTTTTGTATGAAAACGTACTTTCTTTTGTTCGGACTTCTCAATTTTCACCCCATAGGCTCCTGCACCATTGTCGGCGTTGGCAACTCCCATGCCAGCCAGACCCCATACTGAAAGTAGTACGGCAATTGATAAACGGAACTGTTTCATTTGGTTTGAAATTTTTGTTTTACCGTGACAAAGGTGAAACGAGAAGCCTATTTAGCGCAATAGGGGAAGGCCTGACGGACAGCCATTTATGAAAAAATCGTCTAAAAAGACAATTCATTCTGAGTAAATTAGGTTGATTATGGGAAAAGTACAATAAGTCCCTATTTATTGCGTATGATTTGTATTTTTCTAATAATTTTAAAATTTAGGACTATCCAAACTCAGGCGATAAAAATTCATATGGAAAGTACAATTCTACAAAATGTGTACGCTTTAGGGACTTTGCAGGCAGTAAAACTAATGTGGCAAAAAATTCGCTTCAAAGGTCGAATTACTACGTTCATTCGCATAGAATAAGGTCGGTCTGAATGGGCTATATAGCCATTCGATCCGACCTTATTTAGAGATCAGGCAAGATTAAGTAGAGCACTGAAAATACATTAGGGCATTTTTTGTCAGCATGACAAAAAATGCCCTTGTATAGAATACTCGAAACTAGTTGTGCTTGGATACTTACATCAAAATATTTTCGACGGCTTGTACTCGTTTCGGTAGCTCTGTTTCGCCCAGCATATCGCGCAGGTCAATTTCGATATTCCGGCATATGGCCGTCATCGGAATATCATTGATGCTATTTTCGAACGGGTTTTCGCTGGTATCCCCCACGATTTCCATCGTATTGAAAATCCAGGCAATCACGGTAAAGAAGGGAACAGTCAGCCAGATGTGCCAACCGCTTACTTTAGCCATTTCGGTTAGCAGCCCATAGGGCAATACGGCAATAAATACCCACGTGAACAGATAACTGAAAAAAGCGTATTGCCGGGGAAACGGGAACGATTTGATACGTTCGCAGGCTCCCTGCTGGTTATAAAACTCGACCAGCATCCGCTCCAGATCGACGTGGTGATAATCGCTAATGTGACCGGCTTCCTGTAGTTCGCGAAGCTGGGCCGATTGTTCACGAAGCAGATACGTTGCCGGATTAGGATGTTTAATGATTTCTTCAATGTCGCTGTCGGACAAAAAACGGCTGAGTTCTTTATCCAGGCTACATTGTTTAAAGGCAGCAATACGTTCAATCACTTCATGCGCTACGTCGCGGTGCAGCTCCCATACTGGTTTCTGGCGTAATTGAACACGAACAGCCGTAATGTAAGCCAGGTGTCGGTAAATCAGGGATTTACGAATCTCCAGAAGCTCTTTGTCCACGAATGGGTCATTCGTCTTTTTGACGTAATCGAGCACCATGATGGCCCAGGAGCGGCTCGCATTGGTAATGCTGCCCCAGATTCGGCGGGCTTCCCACAAACGATCGTACGAAGAATTATTTTTAAAGCCTACATAGAACGCCACGGCGGTTCCGATCGTCGCTACAGGAACAAAGGGAATGGCCAGGAAAGTCCAGCCTAACACAGTGTAAAGCAGGCAAATAAGTGTAGAGTAGCAAAGGAATAGGAGGATGGCGCGCCAGGTAAACGGAAATACAATATGAAAAGGAACGCGTTTGGTTGTAAACATGAGCAGGAGGAATGAGGTTAGAAGAAAGGTATGTAAAGCACTAAAATAGGGCTAGAATCGATTTAAAGTATGATTACACACAGGTTCTGGTTGTAAAGCTTACTTTTTTATCTGGTTATCTGTAAAAACTTCATGTTCATGGATCATGTACTCAAAGGGCAGATTGCGATTGTGACTGGTTCCAGTAGCGGTATTGGAGCGGGCGTTGCTAAATCACTTGCCGAGGCTGGGGCCTCTGTTATTGTCAATCATTCATCGCCATCCAGCAAATCGGCGGCAGAAGCGGTGCTGAAAGAAATCACTGACGCGGGCGGAACGGGTTCAATTGCCCAGTGCGATGTCAGCAAAGAAGACGAAGTCATCAAGATGTTTGCTGATGTGATTGAGCAGTACGGAACGGTCGATATTCTGGTGAATAACGCCGGTTTGCAGCGGGACGGCAAGTTTGACGAGATGACACTCGACCAATGGAATACGGTTATCAACATTAACCTGACTGGTCAGTTTCTGTGCGCTCGCGAAGCCATTCGGGAGTTTCTACGGCGAGGGCCTCGTCCTGACGTATCAGCGGCTACTGGCAAAATTATCTGTATGAGTTCGGTACACGAGCTGATTCCCTGGGCTGGTCATATTAACTATGCTGCGTCGAAAGGTGGCGTCAAGATGCTGATGCAGTCCCTAGCGCAGGAATACGGCGACCGCAAAATTCGGGTAAACAGTATTTGTCCGGGAGCCATCCAGACCCCCATCAATAAACCAGCCTGGGAAACTCCGCAGGCGATGAATAGTTTAATGACCTTAATTCCGTATAATCGCATTGGCCAGCCATCCGATATTGGTAATCTGGCCGTGTTTTTAGCCTCCGATCTATCCGACTACATCACGGGTGCCAGCATTTTTATCGATGGTGGCATGACGGTGTTTGAAAGTTTTGCGTCAGGAGGGTAAGGGAGTTTATAGTTTTTGGTTTATAGTTTATAATGGCTGACGCAAGACCGCTTTGCGAACCGGCATGTCTGACCACTATAAACTATAAACCAAAAACTATAAACTGAAAACTCAGTTTATGACCACCGAACAACAACGTTTAGAAGATCCTGCCTGGCGGCAATGGGGACCTTATGTGTCTGACCGCCAGTGGGGAACAGTGCGAGAAGATTACAGTGCCAATGGGGATGCCTGGAACTACACCACCCACGATATGGCGCGCAGCTATACATTCCGATGGGGGGAAGAAGGGATCGCCGGTTTTTGCGATGATCGGCAGCAGCTATGTCTGGCGCTGGCACTCTGGAATGGGAAAGACCCAATTCTGAAAGAGCGTTATTTTGGCCTGAGTAACGAAGAAGGTAATCATGGAGAGGACGTAAAGGAGCTTTATTACTACCTCGACAATACGCCCACCCACGCTTATCAGCGGATGCTCTACAAATATCCTCAGTCGGCTTATCCCTATGATGAACTAGTCGCTGAAAATCATCGGCGGACAAGGCTTGATCCTGAGTTTGAGTTACTGGATACTGGTATCTTTGATGAGGATCGGTATTTCGATGTATTTGTCGAGTACGCCAAAGCGGGCCCGCAGGATATTCTGATGTGTATTACCGTGTACAATCGGGGGCCAGAAGCGGCTGATTTACACGTATTGCCGACGCTCTGGTTTCGAAATACCTGGATTTGGGGTGATGATTCGGATGGCGTGCTGAGCGCTCATCCACAACTATCGCTTCAGCCCGACGGAACCGTGCTGGCCGAACAAGTTGGGCTGGGGCGCTACGTGCTCCATGCCGACGGTCAGCCTGATTGGCTATTCTGCGACAACGAATCTAACCTGGTTCGCTTGTATAATACGCATAATGGAGCTCGCTACCCCAAAGATGGTATTCACGATTACGTAGTATATGGTCGAGAAACCGTCAATCCAGCAAAGACAGGCACAAAAACGTCGGCCCATTATTCGCTGACTATTCAATCGGGAGCTTCGGCGACGATCCGGCTTCGGCTGGAACCATCCGGCCAGCAAAACTCATTCGACGATTTTGAGCGTATTCTGACACAGCGTAAAGTGGAAGCTGATGAGTTTTATGAATACGTTCAGCCTTTCCAGGCAACGAACGACGAGAAATTAGTGCAACGACAGGCATTTGCCGGAATGCTTTGGAGCAAGCAGTATTACTACTACGACGTAGCGCGGTGGCTGACTGGTGATCCCAACAGTCCTCCGCCCCCCGTTGAGCGACTGAAAGGACGAAATCATTCCTGGTTGCAGCTAATTAATGCCAGTGTTATTTCCATGCCAGACAAATGGGAGTACCCCTGGTATGCTGCCTGGGACTGGGCATTTCACTGCGTTACGTTAGCCGTAATTGATCCTGGGTTTGCCAAGCAACAACTTATGTTGCTCACCAATGAATGGTACATGCATCCTAATGGACAATTGCCTGCTTATGAGTGGTCGTTTAGCGATGTAAATCCGCCCGTCCATGCCTGGGCAGCCTGGCGGATTTACCATATGGAGCTGGAACGTAAACCGCCCGGCGAAGAAGATATTACGTTCCTGCGCGCCATTTTTCATAAGCTGATGCTGAATTTTACGTGGTGGGTTAACCGGAAAGACGAAACAGGAAATAATATTTTCGAAGGCGGATTTCTGGGGCTGGACAACATCGGTGTTTTTGATCGCAATGCTATACTGCCCGACGGCAGCCATCTGGAGCAGGCCGATGGTACGAGCTGGATGGCCATGTATGCTCTGAACATGATGCGAATCGCGCTGGAGCTGGCTCGGCACGACCACGTATATGGCGAACTGGCAACGAAGTTTTTCGACCATTTTCTCTACATCGCCGGAGCAATGACCAGTATTGGCGAAACGAACATAGGGCTTTGGGATGAGCAGGATGGCTTCTTCTACGATCAGCTTCGAATGTCGGATGGCAGTGTCAAGCGAATGCGGGTGCGGACTATGGTGGGCCTGATACCTATGTTTGCCGTCGAAATTCTGGATGACGATCTGCTAAAAGCCCACCCCGCTTTTCTGGATCGAATGAAGTGGTTTCAAAGCCATCGGCCTGATTTGTATAATCAGGTTTCGCGGTATACCGAAACCGGAAAAAGTGAAAAACGACTGCTGAGTCTGCTACGTGGTTTCCGCCTGAAATCGTTGTTGAGCAAGATGCTGGATGAAACTGAATTTCTGAGCCCGCACGGCGTTCGGGCAGTTTCGAAAATTTATCGGGATCAACCCTATGAGTTTACGCTCGACCACACTACGTTCCGATTGGCTTATACACCCGCCGAGAGTGATAGTGATATGTTTGGCGGAAACAGCAACTGGCGCGGCCCGGTCTGGATGCCGTTAAACTACCTGATGGTTGAAACACTTCAGCGATTTTATCATTACTTCGGCGACGATTTTACGGTTGAGTATCCGATTGGATCAGGAAAGCAGATTACGCTGAACGACGTAGCCAGCGAATTAATGAATCGGCTCATCAGTCTGTTTACACTGGATGTGAACGGAAAACGCGCTACGTTTGGCCAGCATCCTAAATACCAGGATGCTTATTTTCGGGATTACGTATTGTTTTATGAATATTTCGACGGCGATAACGGGCGTGGTGTTGGAGCCAGCCATCAGACCGGTTGGACTGGGCTCGTTGCTGAATTGATTGATCGAAAATATGGCAGCTGGAAATAACGAGTCGAGATATGGTTTTTGACGCAATCGTAGTAGGATTAGGAGCGATGGGCAGTGCTACGCTTTACCAGCTTTCCCGACAAACACCGAACGTATTGGGACTGGATCAGTTTAATCCACCCCACACCCTGGGTTCGACGCATGGCGATTCACGTATTACGCGGCAGGCCATCGGGGAGGGTTCCTATTTTGTCCCCTTGGCGCTACGTTCGTACGCCATATGGCAGGAGCTTGAAGAACAAACGGGACAGCAACTGATCACGAAAAACGGCGGTCTGTTCGTGGGTCGGGCAAATTCCGATGTGCAGATGCACAATAAGCCCGGTTTTCTGTCAACTACCATTCTGGCAGCGGAGCAGTACACTATTGCGCATCGACTACTCGATAATCGAACGCTTTGTAACGAATTTCCGCAGTTTCGATTTCAGGACGATGATATAGGTTATTATGAAGTTAACGCCGGTTTTCTGAATCCCGAACGATGTATATCCGCCCAATTGAACCAGGCCAGCCAAAACGGAGCAACCGTACGAAGCAACGAACGAATGCTCTCGTTTACGGAGACAAGTAATGGCATTCTGGTTCATACGAATGTGGGTGAGTATTCCACGAAAAAGCTGATTCTAACTACAGGCCCTTGGGTAACGGATTCATTGGCCGATACGCCTTATCGGAACTTGCTGAAAGTCTACCGGCAAGTGCAGTACTGGTTTGATGTGGAGGAAAATTATCATTTGTTTATGCCTGATCGTTTTCCTGTATTTATTCTGAGTGATCGGGATATGTATGGGTTTCCGGCCATTGGCAATTCTGGTGATGGGATCAAAATTGCGATGGAAACGTACCAGCAAACAACCTCTCCCGAGTCCATTAACCGTACCGTTTCGGAAGCGGAAACTCGCTCGATGTATGAACAGTGCGTAGCGCCCAACTTTGTGGGTATTGGACCTAAATGTGTTAAATCGGCAGTATGTATGTACACAATGACGCCGAACGGCGATTTTCTAATCGATTATCACCCAGCTCATAAGAACGTATTGATCGCATCGGCCTGTTCGGGGCATGGCTTTAAACACTCGGCTGCGGTAGGGCAGATTCTGGCTGAGCTGGCTATCCAGGAACGTACCGATTTCGACATAAAGCCTTTCAGCCTGACCCATTTTAATACGTAGTGTGTCGCGGTAGGCTACGCCAGCAAGGTGAAGATCAGGGCTATGATGGCCGGTAATGCCTGAACGAAAAAGATAGAGCGTTGGGCCGTTGCTGCGCCGTATACTCCGGCAACAATCACGCAGCCTAAAAAGAAATACGCTACGTTCTTGCTCCAAATTGGATCGTTGATGAGCAACGACCAGATCAGCCCGGCGGCTAAAAAACCATTATACAATCCCTGATTGGCAGCCAGCGCTTTAGTAGGTTCAAAAAGCTCTGGAGCTAGCGACTTAAACGTTTTTCGGCCTCGGGTTGTCCAGGCAAACATCTCCATCCAAAGAATATACACGTGCTCAATGGCAACCAGACTTATCAGGAGTTGAGAAATGAGTTTCATGGCGAAAAGGTTGGTAGATGATAGGGAGAAAGAGTGATCGTTCTAGTTAACAGGCGTCAGTATCGAATAATAAACACTATCACGAAACCGACCGTGGTAGAATTGATTTTCTTTGAAATGAGCTTCCTGAACAAATCCTGCCTGCTTTAGCACGTTAGCCGATGCGGTATTGTCGGGATCGATGATGCCTTCGATGGAGTGTAGCTTCATCGTTTGAAAGCCGTAGTTAACCACCGCCCGAAGTGCTTCCTGCATGATGCCCTGACCCTGATAGTCCAGGCTCAACAGATAGCCAACTTCAGCCCGATAATGCTCTTTCGCCATTCGGACGTAACCGATGGTTCCAATGACTTTGGGGGATTGCTTGAGGGTGATAGCCCACGTAATACTGTTGTTCTGACGAATTCCATCGTTGATATTCTGAATCAGTTCAGCAGCATCAGCTACCGACTGCGCAACGGGACGAGGAATAAACCGCATGATGTCGGGATTAGACCGCAACGCGAAGAAATCGTTTTCATCGTCGCGTCGTAGTTGCCTAAGGCAAAGTCGCTCCGTAACCAGCTCTGGAAAAGGGTTGAAATGTACGCTCAGCATAGGGAATGAATGGGAGTAGTTGCACCCGTAAGCTAGCTAAATTCAGAACATTATCATCGGTTTATGTACTGAACTGTATAAAACGACCCATTGACGGTCAGTTTTGTAACGGCTCCATAATCCAGGTTGATGCGGTAGGCGTTTTGTAGCGACAAATCCAGAAAAAGACAAAGCAGGGCGCGGATAACACCGCCATGCGAGACAATAAAGACCGGTTGAGTTGGCTTCGATTGTGCCAGTGGCATAATGGATGATTGCCAGAAATCGCGAACTCGCTCGAATAGATCGAAAAAATTCTCTCCGTTTGGGGTTCTTATGGTCACAAAGTCACCCATCCAGGAGTCGAGTGTTGCGCGGTCGATATCATTCCAGGGGACCATCTCCCAGTCACCGAAGAAAAATTCTTTCAATCGGTCGTCGGTCTGCACGGGTAGTGGATGGGAATCGACCGTCTTTTTTTGACCCGGAGCAATTTCTATCTGACTCCCAGGCGAAAAATTGCGCGATAAATCATCCGCTAATTGTCGACAGCGACGTAGCGGTGACGAAAAAATAGCCATCGGATCGTCCGGTAAATGGGCGATCAGGCGGTCTCGTTGCTCTTCGTACGTATCAGCAAGATCGATATCCGACTGCCCGTAAGCGACCCGTTCTTTTAGCGCCACTTCCGTGTGACGAATCAGATAAACATCCATTGGTTTATGGTATATGATGTTAGATGTATGGCATATAATGAGTTTGCCAATAAACCTACACGCAGTAGTCTGTTTTTATTGAGCGATAGCACGATAGTGTCGGATAACACCATCGATTAATAAAACATATGGCTTACCTCATACATCTCAAACCGAGACCCACAAAAGCGATACAAAGGAAAGATACACGATTACTTCTGTTACCTGCTGTACAGCGCCCAAACAGTCGCCGGTATAGCCACCCAGCCATTTCCGGAAAAACCAGATAAATCGCCAGCGTACTAAAAACAGCGGAATCAGAAACAGCAGATAAATCCAGAGGGTGGTGTAAACAACTAAAGCCAGTAAGGGAGCCAACCCAAATAACGTAGCAATTGTTAGTTGACCGGCTGTAAGGCCCTGGGCAATGGGCTTTGCCTTGGCGTCCAGATCTTCGCGGGCGTAGGGCAGAGACCGGATCACTGTAGCCGCGATCCACCGGCTCAGGCTATGGGCGGAGAGATATTTCAGGGCAACTGGCCACCCGAATGCTTCGACCGTCAACATGGATTGTAGGGCAAAAAACTTAACAGCTAGCAGCAAGCCAAGCCCCACCGAACCGTAGGTGCCCAGCCGACTGTCTTTCATGATAGCCAGAATTTTCTCTTTTGTCCAGCCCCCGCCAAATCCATCGCACACATCGGCAAAGCCATCTTCGTGAAAAGCGCCCGTTACCCAGATCGTTGCGATCATGCTAAAAAGGATGGGCAGGTAGGTTGGTGGAAACAGGATCGTACTTACCCAGTACACGCCAATGCCAATACCGCCTACAAGCCAGCCGATCAGCGGAAAAAAGATGGTCGACCGGTTTAAGGTATCAGCCGAATGGTCAATACCCTTCGGAACCGGTAGGCGGGTATAGAACATGAGAGCGGTAAAGAAGAGTCGCAAGGGAAGGTTCTTAGTTTATGGTTTACAGTTTATAGTTTTCAGTTTATAGTGGCTGGCCCAGGATACTTCTGACGCGTCAGCCACCATAAACTATAAACCATAGACTGAAAACACCTTTATAAAATGTCCATAGTTGCCATGTCATTGAGCATATTGACCGCAGCCTGCACGAGGGGATAAGCCAGTGCACAGCCGGTGCCTTCGCCCAGCCGAAGATTCAGATTGAGCAACGGTTTAGCGTTGAGCAAATCAAGCATGAGTCGATGGCCTGCCTCATCTGACTGATGACAGAAAATGCAGTGCTGACGGACTGCCGAATTTAGTGTAGTTGCCACCAGAAGCGCCGACGTAGCAATGAAGCCGTCAACCAGAATAACCATACCGTTTTCAGCGGCTTGTAACATGCCGCCCACCATTGCCGCAATCTCCAGACCGCCCATTGCCGCCAGGATGTCGGTGGGGTTGGTCAGATGCTGATATTGGTCCGCAACCGATTGGAGAATGGTAAGTTTTCGGTGCAAACCAGCATCATTGAGGCCGGTGCCACGCCCAACACAGTCAGGAAGAGAAAGGTTGGTGAATCGATGCATCAGTAACGATGCTGACGACGTATTGCCAATGCCCATTTCGCCAAAACCCACTACGTTACAGCCCCGATACTGAATGCCGTTCACCAGGGTTTTTCCGGCGTCTATGGCCGCTGCACATTCGTCGGGTGTCATGGCGGGTTCAACGTGCATATTTCGGGTGCCGGGACGGATCTTGTACTTGACAAAACGCTCCGTGTTTTCGTCAAAAGTCCCGTTCACGCCAACGTCGCAAACCAGCAGCTTCAGGCCGTTTTGTTTGCAGAAAACATTAATAGCTGCTCCTCCGGCAATGAAATTTTTGACCATACCATACGTAACGTCGGCGGGGTAAGCGCTCACGCCTTCGGAGGCCAGGCCATGATCGCCCGCAAACACCAGCATGTGTGGATTGGTCAATACGGGCGTCTCCGTCTGTTGGATCAACGCAATCTGGAGTGCCAGTTCTTCCAATTGGCCCAGTGCCCCAATCGGTTTAGTTTTATAGTCAATACGTTGTCGAACCGTTTCTTCCAGTGATGAGGCCATTGTTGACAAGAGGGAAAGATGGTTTATGGTTTATAGTTTATGGTTAGCTGACGCAGAATAGTTGCTGACGCGTCAGCCAACTATGAACCATAAACTGTAAACCATTAAACTGAGAGTATAGTCTCCAGATCGGCGGGGGAGTAGTTGATGCTTTTAAGCGTTTTGTGATCGGCATCCCGATAAACCAGGAACTTACCATCTGATTCTACGTAGTGACAGGGGACTCCCTTGGCCTGATACTGGGCTACGGTTGCTTCCGCTTCGTCGACCGTCAGGCAGGCTTTGCTCATATTTGACCGTTGAACCTCTTCGAAAAGCGTTTTGAATGTATCACCTAAGCCAAATTCCAGCACCGCTCCCGACAGTACGTACTGCAAATCGCAAAGGGCGTCGGCTACCGCTACAATATCGCCCTGGGCAATAGCATCGCGGAATTCATCGAGTTCTTCGGCTAGCAGGGCCAACCGTAGGTTACAACGAGCTTCGGAGGGTATTTGTGGCGTATCAAGAACGGGTGCGTGAAACGTTCGGTGAAATTCAGCAACCTGTGCAAGTGAGTCTGGAGAGTGCATTCTAAACTATAATTACGTTGATTTATTGATTTCGCTGAGTGGGATTTTATCCCCTATTCTAATCACTTTGCTCTGGCGTAGTGATCGTAAGCCAATTTGGCGATGTCGGCAATGATTTTCTCGTTCGTTGCCATACGTTCGGTTGAGTTTGTCACGAACACACTAATCGCCATGTGCCCGCCATTCGGCAGGGCAATAAAACCCGCATCGTTGACAGCGCCCATTAATCCATCTTTATTGGTGCCCGACGTACCTGTTTTGTGGGCAACTAACGTACCCGCAGGCAGTAGTTTCTTGAGTCGATCCTGTCCCGTTGTGGTGCCCAGCATTACGTTCCAAAGGAACTTATGGCTGCTGGCAGAGAGGATTTTGTGCTGATAAAATAACTTCATCAAACTGAGCATCGCTGTCTGCGTAGTCCAGTTCGTGTATTGCACGTTCCAGTTCCCTTTGGCCTGCATCATCGCTTCCGTATCTCGAATGGATACATCCCGAATGCCAAGCTGATGAATGAAAGCTTCGACCTGTTTCGGTCCGCCAAGCAGTCGAAAAAGGTAGTCGCAGGCGCTGCCATCACTGTCAGCAACCATGTAGCGAATAATATCGGATAAGGGTAAGTCCACCTCGCCGTTAGGATAGTCTTCCCCCATTGGACTGTGCAGTCCGGGAGTTAAATCGCTTTTCTTTACGTGCATCTTCTGGGTGAGTTTGAACCGACGTTTGTCGACTTCTTTCAACACAGCCAGGGCAACGTGAAACTTATATACACTCTGCATAGGCACGTGCTTATCGCCATTAATGAGGAGTGTCTGGTGGTTACCAAAGTTGTAGATCCCTACGCTCACCGTTGCTTTCTTATTTTTGATGACTTGCTCAATTTTTGTCTGCAGCTCTTTCACCTGAGCGTGAATTGGTGAAATGGAAAATAGCAGCGCAACAAATAACAAAGCAGGTCTCATAAGATAGCGGAAGGGAAAAACGTCTGATTGCAAAGATAAGGTGGGTGCCCGTAATCATGGCACACTGTAACGATTGGCCTGTCAGTTTAGCAAGTGGTCCGGCTAATTACGTTTAATCACAGTCCAGAGATCAGGTTTGTTTTGAACAGCTTGATGGCAATGGCCAGCAGGATGATGCCGAAGATCTTACGGAGTACCGACAAACCACCTGATCCTAACCGTGTTTCGAGCCATCCCGATGATTTCAGAACCGCATAGATCAGCAAGAGATTGAGAATAATGCCAACAATAATATTGGCGATCTGGTATTCGGCACGTAACGAAATAATGGTAGTTAGCGTACCGGCTCCGGCAATGAGGGGGAAAGCAATCGGTACAATATGCGTTGCGCCACCCGATGCGTGTTCTTCCGGTTTGAAAATCGTCCGGCCCAGAATCATTTCGAGGCCAATCAGGAATATGATCAGCGCACCGGCCACGGCAAAGGACGCTACGTCGACGCCAAACAGTTTCAGGATACGTTCGCCTACAAACAGAAAGGAAACCATCAGTACACCCGATACAATTGTTGCCTGCTCAGATTCTATTTTACCAACTTTCTGGCGCAGATCGATAATGACGGGAAGTGAGCCAATCACGTCAATGACCGAAAACAGAATGAGCGTGACAGAAGCAATTTCTTTTATATTAAACATGGTAGGTTGTCATTCTTAACCGATTATTGCTGGAATGACAAAAGGAATCGCTTTAAGGTTTCAATATCGACGTCGGTGATAGCAGGAAAATTCGCAATACGGAACGTAGTGTTTTTCCAGTCGCCATACCCATTGCCGAGTGTGATGCCTGCCTGCTGGGCCGATGCCTTCACTGCTTTGATTGCCGATTCAGAACCTTCAACCGCAATAACCGTATCAGAACGCTCGGCCGTATTATTAACTAGCAGATGAAAAGGCGAGCCCGCCATATCCTGCTCGAAAAACTGATACCATGCCTTCGCCCGGTTACGCGTTGTTACGTCGACTTCGGCAATGGGGGGTACTTGTTGCAACACCCGCATCAGCAGGTAAATACCCAGGCCATTGGGTGTGTAAGGCGTCTGGAACTTGGCAAAGTTCTCATGAATAAACAGGAGGCTATTGTAATGGGCATTTTCGCCGATTTCCTGGGCTCGTTTCAGGGCTGCCGGCGAGTAGACCAGAACAGCTAAGCCAGCCGGGAGGCCAAAACATTTTTGTACAGAAGCAAACCAGACGTCGGCCAATGTCCAGTCGAAAGCAATACCAGCCATAGACGAAACCGCATCGACGGCAATGAGTGCAGAGCCGTCGATGCTCGTAAATTCCCGTCGAAACTGGGCCATTGTTTCCATCGTCACCTGCGTGCCATTGGAGGTTTCGTTTTGCACCAGGCATAGCACATCGGCCTGATTCAATTCGGTCGGCGGTTTGATGCGGTATGCATATTCGGCCCATTTCTTGCCAAAAGCCCCGCTGTAGGGGTGTAGACTGGCCGCTCTGGTTAGTGATTGAGCTACAATTTCCCAACATTCCGTTGCCGACGATACGAACGCAATATGATAATCTGCCGGAATGCTGAGTTTATCGTGCAGCAACTGAACCGCTTCTTTAACAACATCCATGAAACCAGCGCTACGGTGGTTGAGACTGACAATACCCTCGCGGATGGCGTCAACTGCATAATCAGCGACCTGCGGATATACTTTCGATGGACCGGGATAAAAGGTGATCATTACGTCTTGCTTTGGTAGGGAGTTTATGGTTTGTTGTTCATAGTTTATTGTTACATAAACCATGAACGACAAACCATAAGCCATTATAAACTTAACAAATACCGTACTGCCATTTCGTAGCCTTTCAGGCCAAGGCCGACAATAATACCTTTGCATTTGGCCGACAGGTAGCTGTGATGGCGAAACGACTCGCGAGCATGAACGTTGGAAATATGGACCTCGATGGTCAGAGCGGTTATGGCCGAAAGCGCATCGGCAATGGCAATAGACGTGTGGGTATACGCTCCCGCATTGATGACGATTCCATCGACTGTAAAGCCCAGTTCATGAATTTTATCGATCAGCTCGCCTTCGTGGTTTGACTGAAAATAGCGAAGTTGCACGTCAGGAAACTGCTCTTCCAGCGTTTTGAGATAATCGACGAACGAGCGATTGCCGTAAATATCTGGTTCGCGTTTGCCTAACAGGTTGAGGTTCGGGCCGTTTATGATCAGAATCTGTTTCATTGTATAGCCTGGACGGCCACGTCCGGGTTAAATCAGCATTTTATTACCTGGACGTGGCCGTCCAGGCTACCAGTATGTGGCAAAGTTATATAAACGCCTTTAAGAACTACCTCAAACTCGAACGGTCGTTGTCGGAAAACTCGGTTGAGGCTTACCTGCACGATGCTGAAAAGTTATACGAATATATCTTGCTGACCGATCCGGCCCTTTCGCCAATGCAGGTGGGCGAGAAGCAGTTAATGAATTTTCTGAAATATCTAGGCGAGCTGGGGCTGTCGGCTCACAGCCAGGCACGGATGCTTTCTGGATTGAAATCATTTTTTAAATATCTGTTGCTCGAAAACCTGATTCAGCACGATCCGACCCAACTGCTGGAAGCCCCGAAGCTGGGCCGTAAGCTTCCCGACACACTTAGTTTTCCGGAAATCGAAGCCATTTTGGCCGCTATCGACCTATCGACGCCCGGTGGTACTCGTGATCGGGCTATGCTCGAAGTTCTGTACAGCTCTGGTTTACGCGTTTCGGAACTACTGAACCTTCGCCTGACGAACTGCTATTTCGATGCTGGTTTCGTTCGGGTATTAGGGAAAGGGGATAAAGTGAGGTTGGTGCCGATAGGGCAGGATGCGATGCATTATACGCGTATCTACATCGAGCATGTTCGGGCAAAACTCGACGTACAAAAAGGGGACGAAGACACTATTTTCCTGAACTTGCGAGGTAAGCAGCTCTCCCGAATATCGGTGTTTACGACTATCAAAAAACTGGCCGATGAGGTGGGAATCAGGAAAAATATCAGTCCGCATACGTTCCGTCACTCCTTCGCCACTCACCTGATTGAAGGTGGTGCCGATTTGCGGGCGGTTCAGCAGATGCTCGGTCACGAATCGATTACCACCACCGAAATATATACCCATCTCGACCGCGACTATCTGCAGCAAACGCTACGTGAATTTCACCCCAGAAGCCAAAAGCGGTATTCGTAAACTAGCAGGGAGCAATAAAAACAAAGCCAGACGACGCGAAGTCACCTGGCTTTTTGGTTCGCTTGCTAGAGCAGTTAATTTGAAAAAAGCAGGTGCCTTTCACAGCATCCCTGTCTAGCTCGGACTTTTTTAGCAATGACTAATCTTCTAGCAGGCCTAGTAACGCATCTAGTTCATCATCAGCAATAGTACTACGTTCCGATTTATCATAAATAAAAGAGAGCGTAATTGTTTCATTGATAATCTTTACGTAGGTGATGATTCTAGCTCCGCCTGATTTTCCTGTACGTTTCGATGTAATCTTAAGCCGAACTTTATAAAAATTACCACCCAATGGTTGCCCAAGTGTTGGGTTCTCCAGTAACGTTTCGCCCAGTTGAGCCAAATCGGTTTTGATAGACGGGTACTTCTTCGCCAACCTTTTTAACTGTTTGTCGAAAACAGTTAGTGTCAGAATCTTATAGCTCATTTAACAGATCAGCCAAAGGACGCGCTTGTTTCTGACCTTTTTCGACGTCTTTCAGTTCTTGAATCGCTGCTTTCAATTCAGTAATAAGTTGTTCTTTTGTTGGCTCTTCGACTTCGTATTCAGCCAATCCGACGTAACGCTTCTTGAGCTGTTTCCAATCTTGCATCGGAATAAAAACACCTGTTGGGTTCCCTTTACTATCGTGAATAATTTGCAGATTCATACGAATGCTCTTTTCTCAAAAGTAGGCGAAAATGATTTTGATATCAAGTGGATGGGACTGTAAAAAACAAAGCCAGACGACGCGAAGTCACCTGGCTTTTTGGTTCGCTTATTAGAGCAGTTAATTTGAAAAAAGCAGGTGCCTTTCACAGCATCTCCGTCTATCAGCGAATACATATATATAACTTTACCTAGGAACGATTGTTTATCAATCGCTGAAAATTTTCAAAATTTTTTGACGCTACGTTGTCCTGCCCCGGACAAAATCTGTCCATTTACGGACATTGTTATTGTGTTGTTTTACTGTAAAAAGCCGCTCATGAGCCTCTAAATGAGGTTTTTGGAATTTGGTAATGTATTTGTACGATAAAATGTAAACTAATGGCCTTGGCTTATGCGCCGGACGTATTTGGGTGAATTTGAAGAAGTGGTTTTGCTGATGGTCGCTATTCTGGATGGAGAAGGATATGGCGTTACGGTCAGTCAGGCTCTGGAAGAACATACAGGACGTATCGTTACATTCGGTACGGTACATAATACGCTGATTCGGCTGGAAGAAAAAGGGTTTGTGCGATCGGAGTTGGGGGGGGCTACAGCCGAGCGGGGCGGGCGCCGTAAGCGCCTGTTCCGGATTACAGCCCTGGGTAGTCGGGCTCTGCAGGAAATTCAGCAGCTTCGGCAGGATCTTTGGCAGCTGTTACCGCCCAATACGCTTCAGCTCAATGGAATATGAACAAGTCCTCACCACCACGTTTTGCCCACTGGCTGCTGACTAAACTCCACCCCGACGATACGTTGGAGGAGGTGGAAGGCGATCTGGATGAACTCTATACGTACTGGTCTACCCGGTCGGGCAAAACCCAGGCTACGCTGCGATATCTGCTCAACGTAGTGTCGGTACTGCCGCCCTTTGTGCTACGGCGCAAAACCAATAAACAACAATACCATAACGCATCAAACTACCGTTTGGCTATGCTATCCAATTACCTAAAAATAGCCTATCGCTCGCTGGTAAAGCATAAAGGCTATTCCTTCATCAATATCGGTGGACTGGCCGTGGGAATGGCTGTAGCCATACTCATAGGTTTGTGGATATACGATGAACTTTCGTTTGACCGGTATTTTCAGAACTATGACCGAATTGCCAAAGTATTGCAAACCGGTACGTTTGAAGGGGAAGTGTTTCATGGAGGCTATAACCCAGCGCCAATGGGGCCGGAACTTCGGACAGTTTACGGCGATAATTTTTCGCACGTTGTTATGTCGTCCTGGACTGATGATCACATTCTGGCTTACGGTGATAAGAAACTTAGTAAATCGGGCAACTATCTGAGTGCTAATGCACCTGATATGCTCACGCTGAAAATGCTGAGTGGTACACGAGCAGGCTTAAAAGATCCATCGTCGATTTTATTGTCAGAATCGGTAGCGTACGCTCTTTTTGGCACCGCTGACCCGGTTGGTAAGAGCATGAAAATAGACAATAAGCTGGATGTGAACGTAACGGGCGTTTATGAAGATTTTCCGTACAATACGGAGTTCAGAGATATAAAATTTATTGCTCCCTGGGAGTTGTATCTGTTGGATCAACCCTGGATAAAAGAGGCTCAGGACAGCGGAGTATGGGGTAATTTCTCCTGGCAGGTACTGGTCCAGATTGCTCCCAATACAACATTTAAGACCGTATCGGAAAAAATTAAAGACATACGACTGAAACATTCGCCAGAAGTAGCCTTCATAAAGCCTAAAGTTATCCTGCAACCCATGCGTGAATGGCACCTTTACACAGGGTGGGATAAAGCCGGAAATGTAGAAGGACGGATTCAGTACGTATGGCTGTTCGGAATTATTGGCGTGTTTGTGCTGCTGCTGGCCTGTATCAATTTTATGAACCTATCGACGGCCCGTTCCGAAAAACGCGCCAAAGAGGTGGGTATACGCAAAGCGGTTGGATCGCTACGTAGCCAATTGATCAGTCAGTTTTTCAGCGAATCGCTGCTGGTTGTTGCGATTGCTTTTGTGCTGGCGATACTACTCGTGCAATTGACGCTCCCCTTTTTCAACGACGTAGCGGATAAGCGGATTGGTATTTTATGGACAAGTCCTGTATTCTGGCTCTTGATTATAGTCTTCAGTCTGCTGACCGGACTGATTGCTGGTAGTTATCCGGCCCTTTACTTATCATCGTTTCAGCCGATTAAAGTCCTAAAAGGTACTGGTTCGTCGCTACGATTCCGGGTTGGTCGGTTCACGTCCATTCCGCGTCAGGTATTGGTGGTCATACAATTTACGGTTTCAGTTACGCTCATTATCGGTACAGTCATCGTTTTTCAGCAAATTGAGTATGCTAAAAATCGGCCGGTCGGCTATGATCGAAGCGGGCTCATTACGGTTGCGATAAACACGCCAGAATTGCGTCAGCATTACAATGCGCTACGTAACGCGCTGTTGGAAACAGGAGCCATTGTCGATATGTCGACCTCGTCGGCTCCGGCGACGGATCTTAAGTCGCAGAATAGCGGTTTCGACTGGGAAGGCAAAGATCTGAACTTCAAGGATAATCTGGGAACCATAGCGGTGTCGCATGATTTTGGCAAAACAGTCGGTTGGCAGTTCGTAAAAGGACGGGACCTGTCCCGCCAATTCACCAGCGATTCATCGGGCATGGTCCTGAATGAAACAGCGGTACGGTATATGGGCCTAAAAGATCCGGTAGGTAAGCAGATTAGGTGGAACGGCAAAGTATTTCGCGTAGTGGGGATCATTAAGGATATGCTTATGGCGTCTCCCTTTGAACCAGTCCTGCAAACCGTTTATATGCTGAATTATGATTGGGCGAATGTGATTAACATAAAGCTCAATCCAGTGCGCAGCGCCAGTGAGTCACTCCCAAAAATTGAAGCCGTTTTCCGCAAATTCAACCCAGGCAGTCCGTTCGACTATAAATTTACGGATCAGGAATACGCGTCGAAATTTGCTGCCGAAGAACGTATCGGTAAACTCGGCTTACTTTTTACGGTTCTGGCCATTTTTATCTCGTGCCTCGGGTTGTTTGGGTTGGCCAGTTTTGTAGCCGAACAGCGTACGAAAGAGATCGGAATTCGGAAAGTATTGGGAGCCAGCGTAACCAGTCTTTGGCAGCTATTATCCAAGGATTTTGTGGTACTTGTACTTATTTCCTGTCTGTTTGCCGCACCAACGGCCTGGTATTTTATGGGCCGATGGCTGCAGAAATACAGCTACCATACTACTCTATCTTGGGGTGTTTTTGCCGCAGCCAGTGTAGGTGCATTGTCCGTTACGTTGTTGACGGTCAGTTTTCAGAGCATCAAAGCCGCCTTGATGAACCCGGTTCGATCGCTACGTAGTGAGTAGATAAGGAAGCCACGCCAACCCATGAAATCCCGCACCGACGAACCTCCACGTTTTGCCCACTGGCTGCTGACTAAACTCCATCCCGACGATACGTTGGAGGAGGTGGAAGGCGATCTGGATGAACTCTATACGTACTGGTCTGCCCGGTCGGGCAAAACCCAGGCTACGCTGCGGTATCTGCTCAACGTAGTGTCGGTACTGCCGCCCTTTGTGCGAAAACGTGAACAGGAACACAAGCCCTATTCGAACTTAACTACTGCCATGCTACGCAATTACCTCAAAATCGCTTATCGAACGTTGCAGAAGCATCGTTTATATAGTTTGCTGAATATTGGTGGGTTGGCCATCGGTATGGCTTGCTGCCTGCTGATCGCTTTGTATATACTCGATGAATTAAGTTACGACCGGTTCAATCCCAACTACAGCCGCATCTATCGGGTAGTCGAAAAACAGAAGCAGGCTGATGGTATTTATGATGTAGCCGTCACGCCAGGGCCATTAGCCGCATCACTGAAGAAGGATTTTCCTGAAGTGGAACTCACTACGCGCATTGGCCGATGGTCGGGTTTGTTGACGCATGGACGCCAGGCCATTGAACCAGACAAGATGCTGATTGTTGATCCCTCTTTTTTTGCCTTGTTTGACTTCCCGCTACTCTTAGGCGATGTAACGACTGCATTTCAGGGACCTGATGAGGTGATTTTTTCGGAAGGTATGGCGGAGCGGTTCTATGGTAAAGACTGGCCTTATAAGCATATACTAGGACAACTCATCCAACTAAACACTCAGCAAACCCTGAAATTGGTCGGGGTAGCCCGTAATCCACCATCCCGCTCGCATATTCAGTTTGATGTGTTATTACCCTTCAAATGGCTCGAAAAAAACGACGAGTGGAGTATGAAATGGAACAGCAACAGTTACCATACCTACCTCCAGCTACGGCCTGAATTAACGAACACATCGGCTGGCCTGGAGCCATTTGCTCATAAAATCAGAAACAGCCTACAACGCTATATTAATGGCGATAAAACGCAATTGATGCTACAGCCCCTGTCGGCTATTTATTTGCACTCAAAATTTTCGTTCGAGACCGATTGGGGCAAGCGAAGTGATATTGTTTACGTGCGAATTTTCATTGCGGTCGGGTTAATCGTTTTGCTGATAGCCATCATTAATTTCATTAATCTTGCTACAGCAAGGGCTTCAGGACGAGCTAAAGAAGTTGGCGTGCGCAAAACAATAGGTGCCCAACAGCTAAATTTAATTGGGCAATTTTTAGGCGAAGCGCTGCTAACGACGGGGCTGGCTGTTGGATTGGCCGTGTTTTTAGCCAACTTTCTAGTACCGCTTTTCAATGATATTTCAGGGAAGGTTCTGCAACTACCGTATCATCTTGGTTTATTCTGGATTCTGTTGGTTGGAATGACAGGCGTAGTGAGTTTGCTAACAGGGCTTTATCCCGCGTTTATCCTGTCGTCATTCCGTCCCGTTACGGCATTAAAAGGTATCGTCAATGCGGGGAAAGGACGTAGCTTCCGGCAAATACTGGTTATTGGACAGTTCGTTCTTTCGGTTAGCATGGGTATTGCTACCGTTGTTATTTACAAGCAGTTAAGCTTCGTACAGACGGCTAAACTGGGCTTCGATAAAGAGCATCTGATCTATCTTCGGTTAAAGGGCGATTTGCGGGCGAAGGCCTGGACCTTCAAACAGCAGGTTGAACAACTACCAGGTGTGGCAAAGGCGTCCCTCACGACGAGCAATCTGGTGGGTATCACAAATTCCGCGTTTGTTGAATGGGAGGGGCAGGCCCCGAAAGACGAATTCCTGATGACCAATATGAATATCGATCAGGATTTTGTGTCGACAGTGGGCATGAAGGTACTCGCTGGACGAAATTTCTCCGCGCAAATCCCGTCGGATACTTCCGGTACGTTGGGAGCATACCTAATTAACGAAACAGCCGCTAAACGCATGGGCTGGACGCTAAGAACGGCGCTGGGCAAGCGGATCAAGCACTGGGGACAAGATGGGCTGGTGATTGGCGTGTTGAAAGATTTTCATTTTCGACCACTTCATGTTGCCATTGAGCCGTTCATTTTTCGCTATCAGCCATCAAATCCGTATTTCAATCTGCTTGTCAAAACAGAGCCTGGCGCTATAGGCCAAACGCTTTCCAGATTGGCAGCCGTCTACAAGAAAAATGAGCCCGTATCGCCATTTTCATATGGGTTCGTAAATCAGGATCTGGATGCTCAATATAAGGCTGAACAGCGGGCAGGGCGTATTATTTTTTATTTTGCTATGTTGGCTATTCTGATAGCCTGCCTGGGATTATTTGGACTGGCTGCGTTCACAGCTGAGCAGCGCACGAAGGAAATTGGTGTGCGTAAAATATTGGGTGCCAGTATCGTCAGCCTTGTTGCTTTGCTTTCACAGGATTTTCTGAAACTGGTTTTGATTGCTATTTTGGTTGCTTCCCCAATTGCCTGGTGGTGTATGAATCAATGGCTGAATGAATTTGCCTATAAGGTTACGATCGACTGGTGGTTATTTGCTCTGGCTGGCTCACTGGCCATTGGCATCGCCTTGCTGACGGTCAGTTTTCAGAGCATCAAAGCGGCTTTGATGAACCCAGTCAAATCGTTACGTAGCGAGTAGTGGTTGGGAGTAGCGTACCGGCAAAGGGCATAACGTAGCGTATACGTTATGCCCTTTGCTGTTTTGTGTAGGTATGATTCCAGAAAAAAATTTTGTGGATCGCTACAACGTAAAAAGATTATGTTTTGGGTGTATTAGAATTGAACCGTGGAACGATAAAGCAGTACGGACAAAGGAACCTGTTCATCTGTCAACGGATTGATCATCATCGCAAAAAAATAAAGAAAAATGAAGCAGCTGGCGCAGGAAATTAGTCAGATGGCAAACCACGATCTGGCTGTTCGGGATCGTTTGCTGGCCGACGGTACGCTCTTCGACGGTTACCATCCTGACATGGAAGCCGTTCATCGGACCAATGCGGCCCGTCTGCGCGACATCATTGCGTTGATCGGCTGGCCAACCCGTTCGAAAGTCGGTAACGAAGCCAGCCAGGCCGCATGGCTGATTGCGCAGCACGCCATTGGTGAGGCTTCGTTTATGAGACACTGCTACGCCTTGATGCAGAACGTATTAGATGATATCAACCCCCAGAACGTAGCGTATCTCTACGACCGGATCTGTTATTTTGAAGGTCGTCCACAGCGGTACGGTACGCAGTATTACGACGAGCAACACATGTATCCCGTTGAAAACAAAGAAGCCGTCAATACGCTTCGCGAAGAACTACAGTTACCGCCGATACCTGAGGAACGTATCGTTGAATTTAGCCCAACCCTTGCAGAGCTTCAGCCAGATTCCGGCCCTGAGGAATGGCGTCGGAAAGCGGGCTGGATCTGATGGTTCGTACCCTTGAACGAACCATGCTACTACGTCAGAAACAACAGTAAACAACAAATAATAATGACACTACGAACCTACATTGCCAGCAACGACCTGGAATCCATTAGGCACGTGCTCAGCCAAAATCCGGAGCTTGCCAACGAGGGGCTGCCTTACGATGACCATAACACAACCAAAGCGCACCCGCTTCATCGAATCTGTGACGATGTATTCAGCAAAACAATTACGGATGATGAGGCCGTCGAAATCGCTGAGCTGTTTTTAAACGTTGGCGCTAATGTCGATGGGTTTGGCCTGGTCGACTCGCAGGATACGCCCCTTGTGGCAGCTGCTAGTCTACAGGCCGAAAAGGTAGGCAGTTTGTATATTGAAAAAGGCGCTACTATCAATCATCCGGGCTGTTACGGTGGTACGGCTTTACATTGGGCCGCCTGGACGGGACAGGACAAACTTGTCAGGCATCTTATTGAAGCCGGTGCCGATATCCACCGGCAATGCACGACGTTTGAGGGAACCCCGCTCTTGTGGGCCGTTCACGGGTTAACATCCGGCAGTCAGCCTAATCGGAACAACCAGATCGAATGTGTACGCTTGTTGCTGGAAGCCGGAGCCGATAAGAGCACACCCAATAAAGAAGGCAAAGCGCCTGTTGATCTGCTCGATGAGGACGATACCGAACTACGGGCATTGTTACGCTAAAACCGTTTACTTAAATGCCGACAGACAAGGTTTTTAAAGCATAACGACATGATCGAGACATATACAATTGAAGGTAAGTGGGCCATCCTGCTTTCGTTGATGAGCCTGCTCTGGGTGGCTTTGGAAAAACTGGCCGGACTTCACGGAGAATACATTGACTATCACCTATACCTGACGAATCTGTTTGCCATTCCGGCGATTTGGGTGATGGTCTTAGCGCTCAAGGATAAAAAGAAGAACGTCTTTGGCGGGCAAATGTCTTACCGACAAGGGCTGATTTCAGGCATTATTTTATCGGTACTGATTTCCTTAATGAGCCCATTGACCCAGTGGATTACGTCGAATCTAATCACACCGGACTATTTTCCGAATGTAATCAAACGTTCCGTTGAATTAGGATATTACAAAACCACAGCTGAAGCTGCCGCAAACTTTAATTACAAAAACTACGCAGTCCAGGGCGCGATAGGAGCCCTGATCATGGGTATACTAACAACCGCAATTGCTATGTTTTTTGTTAGGACCAAAAGTGGACGTAGCGTTAACCATCGTGTCGCCCCTCACTAGACTGTCTAAAGGACTGGCATAGTGTTTCTGCAGTACGTTAAACAGCGATTGGATGCGCTTGCTACGTAGGGTAATCTACCGATTAGTTGGGTAGTTGGGGATGTTTTTGCCGAGATAAATAGGTCGTTCGCCTTTGTAGATGTTGCCAACATCGCTGAGTTTTAGAATACCGCTGCCACCCCGATTGTCGAGTGTTTTTCGCTTTTCTGCGGTCAAAAGTGGATCATCGTCAAATACGTATTCATCGATATAATATTCGGGTAAGCCGGGTTCTTTTATCGTGACGTGGATATGAGCCGGTTCGGAATGGCCGGGGTACGGTGCGGGACGTAACGTAACGAATTTATAAAAGCCATTCGTATCGGTACGCACCCAGCCACGTAGCGAACCATGCCGTTTTTCCCAGCCTTTAGCCCCCGCCTTGGCGGTGTAGTGGCCCGTTTCATCGGTATGGTAAATATAGATGACAACGCCCGGCGCAGGTGTTTTGCCATCGGCCTTGTAGACCGTTCCAGTGATGGCGATAGGTTTATGTCCAACCGACCTAGTGTCGGGGAGTTTTGTCAATGCGTTCAGCTTGTCGAATGGCACTGGACTTTCATGAATTGCTTCGCAGCCCTCGCAGGGGCCACCAACCAGTTTGGTTTGGCCGAAGGTAGTTACCGTTATGAGCAACGTAGCAGCCAGCAGTATCAATCGTTTGGCTTTCATGGTGAATCGGTTTTGTATCGTTTTCGGAATTCCTGAGCAAAGAATAACAAGCTTTTTAATCCAAAACATAGTAGATCACCGACAGAAAAATAGACGAGTAGCAAAGACTCTTTCCGCTCCTCTAACTTTTTTGTCGAGTGTATGTTTGATGCGTATTTGAGCATTCTAAGTGCATAACCATACAATAAAGTGCAAAAAGTAGATCAATCTTGCCTCTCATATTTCTGTATCAAACAAAGGTGTAATAGCTTTTGATGAAAGATGCTGATGCAGGAATAATTTCATACATAGCTTAGTTATTCGACACCTCTGGAAATAATTACAACGTAGTGAATTTCCAAAGGCAAAATTTTTCTAGATCAGCATCGCCACAAAAGCACCTCAGTTGGCATCAAGTTTTGGCTGCGGCCTAAACGGCTTTCATGGAGCCAACTACGTAGTTAACACCACTGTGCCAGAACAGCAAACGGGGACTCGACTCATTCTTGCTGTCTTTATTATTGAGCGAAATACCAGGTTGCCAGTCAGCAATAGAAATCGATGAGCAGGACTTTACGGATCAGTATCAGGACTAGCCATTTCCAGTGATAACTACGAGATCGCTTATGAGAATAAGTAGAGTTAACGGCAAATCGTGTTTTTCATGGGCCGTTCTACCTTGGCACCAAGAATCTTAATCGGTCGTATGAGAAACAGATATACGTATAAAACTCTTCCCGTTTTAGTCGGCGCTATGGTGCTTTTCAGCAGCTTTAAAGCCGTCAGCCAATCGATGAGCCTAAATTCTAAGCTTGGAGCCAATAAGATTACGTTGTCTTTAACCCAAAAAGGAGAATTGCGCTATCGAATAACTCGCCGGGATAAACCCATTATTGCCGACTCTCCGCTTGGCCTGGCCTGTGATGATCAGGATTTTACGGCTGGGCTCTCGCTCGTTAAGGTTTCACCCGTTGCCGAAAGACGGGAGAACTACGAGCTAAAGGTGGGGAACGTCAAAACGATTGATCATACGTTTGAAACCAGAAGTATTACGTTCAAAAATAAGTCAGGCGCGTTGATGATCATCGATTTGGTAACCGGGCAGGAGGGCGTAGCGTTTCGCTATCGGTTTCCGGATCAGGCTATAAAAAAGCGACAAATCAACAACGAGATCACTGGCTTTCAGATCGAAAAAAAAGCCAGGGGCTGGCTGCAGCCGTATAATAAAGCAGGAAAGGTTACGCCGGGCTACGAAGATTTTTACCTCAATATACATCCTGGCGACTCCATCCGTAATCCGCGTAATCCGTCGGTGGGTTGGTGTATGCCAGCTTTATTTCAGGTAAATGAGGGTAAAAACTGGGTCTTATTGGCCGAATCCGCAACCGATGGTTCGTTTCCCGGTTGTCATTTGAAACCCGATTCCAGGGGTGGACTTTATACCATTGCTTTTGCGGAAAAAGACGAAAAATACACCCTGCCTTTGAGTGAGAACCATTATCCCGTTTCCACACTTCCCTGGACCATGCCCTGGCGGGTGATCATTATTGGTGAACAGGCTGGGGACATCCTATTGTCAAGTTTGATTACGGATTTGGCGCCTGCCGCTAAGCTGGATGATACGTCCTGGATCGAACCGGGCAAAGCCACCTGGTCCTGGTGGTCCCATCCCGAGGATCATTCTCCTGACAGATATAATCAGTTTACCGATCTGGCCCAATCACTTGGTTTCGGCTATACGCTGTTTGATGCTGGCTGGGAGAAAGCCGATAAAGAAGGGGGAATCATTGCAAAAGCGACTGCTCAGGGGATTAAGCCTATGGTTTGGGGCTATTCGGAGAGGTTTTTCGATCCCGAAAAAAGAAGAAAGCGATTTAAAGAGCTAGCTGCTATGGGCGTCAAAGGGGTTAAAATCGACTTTTGGTGTTCAGATCGTCAGGAGGTGATGGCTTGCCTGGACTCGCTTTTTAAGGATGCTGCTGACGAACATTTACTGGTCAATCTGCATGGGACAACTGTTCCCAGAGGCTGGCATCGAACCTGGCCAAATTTCATGACTGCCGAAGCAGTTTTGGGGGCGGAGCATTATTTCTATGAATCCAGGTATCCTGATTTAGCCGCCGAACAGAATACGGTATTGCCCTTCACCCGAAACGTGGCCGGCCCTACCGACTATACACCATTTGCCCTAACCATCCGAAAATATCCCCGGTTGAATACTGCTGCTCATGAGTTGGCTACGGCTATGATCTATACGTCGGGCATTATCCATTTTGCTGATTCTAAAGAATCATTTGATTCCCTGCCTGTGTCGGTTCGCCAGTTATTGATCGATATGCCTGCCACCTGGGATAAAACAGAAAGTATTGTGGCCCAGCCGGGCGAACAACTCATCCTCGCTCGTCAGCAGGGTAAGTTTTCCTACATAATCGGTATCAATGGTACCAATAAGGTAGTACCTGTTAAGCTCGATCTGGCCAAGTATGCCAAGGGTTTTTCTAAGTTCAGAGTTATAACGGAAGGCGAAGATCCCTTAATGAACTTTAAAACGGAAACCTATCCTGTCACATCGAGTTGGCAGTCTGCTTTTGCGCCCAAAGGAGGCTTTATTATTCAGTTTGTTAATGAGTAAGATAGGTGAGTGAATGAAGCTACGTTGTATGTTCTAAGCCAGCATAAATGGGTTTAGAACATACAACGTAGAGACGACCGGCTATCGCTTTGCACGTGGCCGCACAATTTCGTTGAGTAAAATGGTCAAGTCATTGTTCATTAACTGGAGCTCAGTTGCCAGTTGACCCAGCATCGTAGAACGCACGGTTAAATCTTCAGCCGTATAGAAGTCACCGTCACCAAAATAATCAACTTCATGTCGTTTGCTTTTCTGAATTCGCCTGGCATTGGCATTCAGCGAAACCAGAATATCCCAGCGGCCATGCAGTGCATCAATAAGTGAGGGAGTATTGGCTGATTTAGGTTTATTGAGATAATACCAGACTAACGGAGGAAAAACGGTTGACGTAGCCGAATGGGGCCATATATCCCGTAAAGGATTGCTTTCGTGACGATAATTGGCTTTGGGTGGTTTTTGTAGCAACGATGTGATCCCTAAACTTGCTTCTGCCAACCCACCACCAATACCGGTCCACTCACCCGCATCGTCATGATCGCCCAGTTTCAGATAACCAACCAGTAGTGCGGTCAATGCCCCCGTTGTTATGGCGCTAATAGTCATGCGTTTTTCGCGACTGTTTTCCTGCCGGGTTAGTAACGTAGCGGTCAGTGCTGAGCGTTTACTATCGCAGTCGACCAGCGCAACGGCCGTAGCAATATCGAAATTGGCTAATTGAAGCTGGTCGGTCATTTTTTGGCGTAGTGTCAGATACTCATTCGAGGCTGGCTGATCGGGATTCTGTTGCTGCTCCAGTCGGGTTGCCCGTATCAGTAGTGGCGTGAGCCCTACAGCCTGCGCCATCCGAAGGCCGCGCTCACCGTAGCGATTTTTGAGCAGTGAATCGTCTGGTGATCCCGGTTGTAAGTTGGTGGGATGAAACACGTAGCCGGACGTACCACTGGAATCAATCGAACAATTATCGCTAGCCACTTTTTCCAGGTTAGCCGCTGTTTGTCGGGATGTTAAACAACTGGTAAGCGTGGTGGCAACAAGCAAACTAATAAGGAAATAAGAAGGAGATAAGATGCGGTGGTTGATCATGGAGTTAGTTAGCTTAAGTACTGATGTGCCAATAGTGAAAGTTTTTCAAGCTGGCGTTTTTGCCATGCTTACAAAGAATAGTTTTGACGATCTACGTAGGAGAAATCAAGCGTGGTCGGGGAGCGGTTGACGTGCCTGGTGATTTGTTTCAGGAACAAAAAACCATAATACGCCCAGGGCAACAACGGCCAGTGCAGCCAGGGTTAGAAAAGCGACATTGTAGCTGGTATGTTGAAGCAAGGTTCCGGCAAACGCATTACTAAGCGAAGCGCCAAGGCCAACGGCTGTAGCAATGGCTCCCTGTGTAGTGTTAAATAAGCCGGAGCCGCGAGTCAGATCAGAAACGATCAGAATTGATAAGACACCGAAAATGCCCGCGCCAATGCCGTCCAGTAGCTGAATGGCAACGAGTAGGATTGGATCGCTGGTCAGGGTGTAGAGCAGTCCTCGAATGGGTAATACCGCGAAGGCAATCAGTAATAATCGCTTTCGTCCCTGAGGAGCCAGTTTCCCGGTCAGGTAACTAACGGGAATCATAACGAGTTGCGCCACGATGATACAGGCTGACATATAGGCCGACGAAGCGCCCGCATTGATTCCCTGTGCCAGTCGCTGGCCGAGCAGAGGAAGCATGGCCGCATTGGCAAAATGAAACAGTACGCAGGCCAGGGCAAAAAAGAGAATCGACCGATTGCCGAGCACGGCCCGCCAGCCAGAAGGCTTATCATCGTTGGCTTGGTCGTCGTCCTCCTGACAACCCCGAGCCAGTTGATGATCAATATCTTTTTCCTGAATGCGCCAGATCGACAGACTGCTCAGAATAGACATGGCGGCCAACAATAGGAAAATCCCTTTGGTGCTTACGTAGTAGCCAAGCAGTCCTGCCAGCAGCGCCGAAAATACGTTCCCGGCGTGATTGACGGTTTCGTTACGTCCAACACGTTTATCCAGAGCACGTGGCCCAACCAGTCCTAGTGTGATGGCGGCAATGGCGGGAGCGAACCAGGCTGCTGCTACGCCCATAATCACTTGCCCACCAATAATGACCGAATAGGTTGGCACAGTAATCGTAATGATTGCGGCTATGGCGATAAGCAAGGAGGCTATAATTGAGTATACGCGTTTCCGGCGGGTTTGATCGACTAGTACACCAGCGGGTGTCTGGGCAACTACAGTAGCAATACCCATCACCGACATGGCGATGCCAATGTCCTGAGCCTGCCAGTGTAGCGTTGTTAATAAGTAGATAGCCAAATAGGGGCCTAGTCCATCCCGAACATCGGCTAAAAAGAAGTTGGCGGTGTCCAGTGCTCGTAGGCTGGTTGAGCTGGGTTGTCGGGTAGTTGGTTTTGGCGATAATTTAACCATCTTTTAATTGGGCACCGGCGTTGAGTAATTTGAAGACGCGATTCCAGCAGTCAAGTTGTGTAAATTTCGTACCAGGCCCGCCAGACAGGCCGTATAGCCTATTGTTCTCTGAATTTCAGCAAACACTCTCCTCTTAATTGTTTTAACTACCTACGTTAGTTGTAGAGGAAAATACCTGTAGTTGTTGCCGGATGTACCCGTGCTATTACGCCTTATGTTGGCATACCAATTGGCGTGGATGACTAGATCGGAAAACTAGTTGTGTAAGGGCTATCAGTTGCAACCCTTGTGATGGTGGAATATGAGTTATAAGGCTTGCAACCTTTGCGCTTGGGATAGACTCTTACAGCCAATAAACTAGCTCCTTTACCTATGAAGCCACTTACTTACCTGATTGTCGTTTTTGCATCGGTCTGGCTAGCCGGTTGTGTCGGAAAAGGGCCTGAAGCCGTGCCAGTACCTAATGCCTATAATTTTGTAGGTAACTGGATTTTGTACGACAAACAACTAATTACGTCCGATACCTGGATTCCGTTGCCAGGTTCATCAACTCCACAAACCATATCCCTTACGAAACCCGATCAGGTTACGACTGCGCTTCAGAATGACACGACGTTAGCTGGAATGACCTATTTTCAGTGGGTAGCAGGTGAGGGAGGGCTGGGCGTTGTTGGGCCGTTTATCCTGTTCAAGAAAAAAGCGGCTGACCAATCTGGCCGGTCGTTCTATTACTGGCTTTCTGCCAATTCGGACACACTTAAATTACTGGAATTCGGTCAGCCAGGAACCCGGTATATGTATGGTCTGAAACGACAGAACTGATTTGACGTATGCACATAGCTGGGTAAGTTAAGTTCGCAGGAAACGCTACGTACGAAGTTTCATTGGCTTATATCTCCGTGAGTGAACGGACCTCACCAAACATTCGCCAAAACGAGCTGTTAAAAAGATGGAGAAAACGTATCGTTTACTACATCTGAATTGGCTACGTTATGAAACAATGGTCTGTCTCCCGTCGTGCTTTCATCAACCAGTTAGGTACTACCGCATTGATTGTGCCGGGCTTGTCTGCATTTACCGGACTGTATGGCTGTGGCAGTAAAAACAATGAATCGACTGCTGAGTCGGCTTCGTCAGCAACTGCCACAATCGGAGCCACCCGAAAACTAGGCATTGCCCTCGTGGGATTAGGGAAATACAGCGAGGGCCAGTTAGCGCCAGCACTAGAAAAAACGGTGAACTGCCGACTGGCAGGAATCGTAACCGGTACGCCCGAAAAGGCAGAAAGCTGGAAGAAGAACGTTATAATGAAAAGCCCCGAAAATTTTCGGGGCTTTTCGTATTCTGGATAAATTACTACGTCAACGCATCTTCAACAACGGATTTCGCCTGTTTGTAAACACTGCTCACCGAATCGCCAGCTGATTCCAGGGCCTGGTGGGTCTTGTATTTTGCTTTCCCGGCTTTATACCGATAGCGCATCGTATCGTAGGGGCTGATTGGATCATACGTGTTGCGATTGCGGAGTAATAGCCACAAGCCGCCAAGTACGACTGCGCCAACGGCTAGCGTGACTAACTGCGTTTTTTGCTGTTGTTCGGCTTCCGCTCTAGGTGTCATATTCCGGCGTGCGCTAGCGGCCAGAACCGGATCGGGAAGAACCTGCGATACGGCCAGACGTACTTTATTTATCAGGCCTGCCACCACATGATCTTTGCCTGCCATCAAAGCCATATAGCCTTCCTTGGCAACATCAGAAGGGCTGGCCGCTGTGTTCGGATCTGCAGCAACCGTATGAGTAGCTCCGGCAACCTTGAAAAAGTTGGTGTTGGTAGCGCTGGGCATCAAAACCGTTACAGTGACGTTTGTGTCTTTCAGTTCGTTACGTATCGCTTCCGAGAACGATTTGATAAAGGCTTTCGTGGCCCCATAAACCGCCATCAGTGGGTTGGGAATAACAGACACTTCTGAGCCAAGCATGAGAATTTTGCCGTCGTTCCGACTGACCATGTCTTTCAAAAACAGCTTCGTCAGGTGCATCAGGGCTATGGCGTTTACCTGAACAACAGCCAGTTCTTTTTGAAGGTCGGTTTCGGTGGCAAACTGGCCGTATTCGCCAAAACCAGCATCGTTAACTAATACGTCGATTGGTAGTCCCTGCGCCTGGGTTTCAGCATAAATTTCTTGGGGCGCGTTGGGGTCGGCCAAATCTTTGGTCAGGATTATGGTTTGGGTGCCGTATTGGTTCGTAAAGTTGCTGGCTAGTTGTTGCAAAGCTTCTTCGTTACGTCCGACCAGCACCAGCTTATAGCCGTCTTTGGCAAATAACCGGGTCAATTCCTGACCAATACCGCTACTAGCTCCGGTAATTAATGCTGTCTTGCCATTCTGTTGAGTTTCCATAGCTGCGTTTATGTCCTGAAAATAGTTTATTGGGATGGCTTGTACTACGTCAGGGTTTGAGGATGACTTTGGTGCAGTCGTCCTGCTTTTTCTTAAAGATGTCGTAAGCGCGCGAGATGTCGGTTAGGGGTAATACGTGCGAAACGATATCGTCCAGTACGACTTTACCATCAACTACTAAATCCATCAGGTGATCGATATTCTTGTGCACCTGCGACTGGCCGGTACGTATCGTTATGCCTTTGTCAAAAATACGACCCAGCGGAAAGTTGTCGGCTGGGGTTCCGTAAACACCCACCACCGAAACAATACCACCGCGCCGAACGGCACGGAAACATTGTTCCAGCACACTGGTCGTTCCTTTTTCCAGATTGATAACGGCTTTCGCTTTATCCAGAATAGAGCGTTCGGCCTCCATACCCACAGCATCGACGCACAGGTCGGGACCGCGCCCGTCGGTCATGCTCCTGAGGGCTTCCAGTACGTCTACTTCGTGCGGATTCAATGTCTCTACGTTATTGACGCGCCGGGCTCGTTCCAGCCGGTAGTTCAGCGGATCAATAGCTATAACCCGACCGGCTCCCTGAAGCCAGGCCGACTTCTGAGCCATCAGGCCAACCGGTCCCGATCCGAAAATGGCCACGGTTTCACCGCCCTTCAACTCGCCCCATTCAATGGCGCTCCAGCCCGTAGGGAAAATATCCGATAGAAAAAGAACCTGCTCGTCCTTGAGTTGTTCCGGTACGTGTCGCAAACCATAATCGGCATAAGGAACCCGAACGTATTCGGCTTGTCCGCCGTTGTAGCCGCCATAGAGATCGGAGTATCCAAACAAGCCACCTCCTTTTTCGGATAAAAGGCCGCCGTCAGGGCCGTAGGCCTTCTCGTTCGAGTTTTCGCAGTGCATCTGCAGATTATGCTGGCAAAAAAAGCATTTGCCACAGGCAATTGTAAAGGGAACCACCACTCGGTCGCCCTTTTTGAGGTTAATAACCGCTGATCCTACTTCCTCAACAATGCCCATAAATTCATGCCCCAGAACCTCGTTCTGCAGCTGAGGCAAGAAGCCGTCATAAATGTGCAGGTCGGAGCCGCAGATAGCGGTCGACGTAATGCGAAGGATCACATCCCGGGATTGCTCTAGTTTAGGATCATCCATCGTTTCGTACCGGATATCACCCATTTTATGGAAGACGGCTGCTTTCATGAAAAGAATTGTCGATTAGAACGTTTACGTATGCGGCAAGTGAAAAGAGTAAAAAGCGAGACTATTGATTCCTAGCCTCTCTTTTTTAGTGTTTTTTTATACGTAGCGTTGCCAGTTGGTTTTCGTTACGTATCCAGGTTTTAAACTAAGCGATTGGGCGGCCTCCGGTGGCTCCGTAGATCATTCCCGTAATATAGCTGGCTTCCTGAGAAGCCAATAGAACGTAAATCGGTGCTAGCTCAATAGGTTGAGCCGCGCGCTCGAGTAATGAATCTTCGCCAAAGCTTTTTACCTTTTCTTCGGGCATTGTGGCCGGAATGAGTGGTGTCCATACCGGACCAGGGGCTACGGCGTTGACACGAATACCGGATTCCATCGCTTCTTTAGCCAGCGATTTCGTCATGTTTACAATAGCGCCCTTCGTAGCTGCGTAGGCAAACAAAGTTGGTTCGGGTTGATAAGCCTGAATGGACGTAGTGTTAATGATTGAACCACCGGCTTTCATGAGCGGCAGAGCGGCTTTGCAGAGGAAGAAAAGTGAATAGACATTCGTCCGGAAGGTCCGATCAAATTCGTCGGTTGTGATGTCCAGGAATGAATCATGATTCATCTGAAAGGCCGCATTATTAACCAGAATATCGAGCTGACCAAATTCGTCGATGGCGCGTTGAACCAATTGCTGGCAATGGGCTTCATCCTGAATATCGCCTTTAACCAGCACCGCTTTCTGGCCACTATCTTCCACCAGCCGGGCGGTTTCCTGCGCGTCTTTATCTTCACTGAGATAGGAAATCAGTACGTCGGCTCCTTCACGGGCAAACGTAAGGGCAACGGCCCGGCCAATGCCACTATCTGCTCCGGTAATCAAGGCTTTTCGACCGACTAGTTTACCGCTTCCCTGATAGGATTTTTCGCCATGATCGGCGGTAGGAGCCATATTTTCATCCGTGCCTGGGTAAGGCTGATCGGGTTGAGGATAGGGTGGAGATGGATACTGCTGACGTGGGTCCTGAATTGTCTGCATACGGTTTGAACGTTGAGTTTACAGGTCAACCTATGTCTTTTAGGGGTTGTTTGTCAGCGCTTGCCTATAGTAAGGAAACGGTCAATAAAATGATTACCAGGCTTTGTAGGTATTACTTTCGCTTAGCGTGTAATTGCCCGGATTCTGGGGCAGACCAACTCGGCTCTCAGGTAGTCTGAGAACAAGCTGGTCCGCAACTGATAGTTAGTCTGTTTAATTGGCTAACTCAGCGACAAATCGATTGATCGATGCGTACCAGGAGTCAAATAAAATCCGCCTGGCTTTAAGCTGGTTACGGACTGGCTGCCGGTTCGGTAATAAGCCGCCAATAGTATAGAGTCTGTATAATAGAGGGGGCCGGATAATCAATAAACCAAAAATAGGACCGACAGACTCGAGCGGGAGGAGTTTGGATTAATAGATCGTTCTCAACGAATACGTATGAAGCAAACACGGCTGGTTCTGCTTGTTAGCCTACTGTTAGCCGGTTAGTCGACGATTACTTATATCGCCTGATGTCTGGTTAATAGGATCGAATATACACAACCTAATTAAATACGATACATGTCTGTTATTGGAGAATTAATCAAAAAAGCCATCGACGTTTATGGCCTTGTTACGTCGGAACCTGACCCTGTCAACGCCCAGCAGGCCGTTTTGAAAAATCTGCTCACCAGAGCCCGACTGACTGCTTTTGGGAAAGCCTATAATTTTACGGCGATCCTGAACAGCGAAAACGTAGTGGCCGCTTTTCAGGAAGCGGTACCTGTTCATGATTACGACAAATTATACAACGACTGGTGGCATTACCTGCTCGATGGCCATCAGAACGTAACGTGGCCGGGCGGGCAGCGTTATTTTGCCTTAAGCAGTGGCACGACCAGCAACAGCAAATCTATACCCGTTACCGACGATATGCTTGATTCCATACGGCGATCAGGGATTGAGCAGATTACAAGCCTGAAAAACTTTGATTTACCTGCCGACTTTTTCGATAAGCAGATCATGATGCTGGGCAGCAGCACGAACCTTATTGAGAAAGATGACCATGAGGAGGGGGAAATTAGTGGCATCAGTGCGGCCAATTTACCAACCTGGTTTCGAACGCTTTACAAGCCGGGCATTGAGATTGCTTCTTTATCGAACTGGGACGAGAAAGTACGTCGAATTGCTCAGGAAGCGCCCAAATGGGATATTGGGAGTTTGAGCGGTATTCCGTCCTGGATTGAATTAATGCTGAAAGAAGTGATTGCCTACAATCGGCTTGATACCATTCATGACATCTGGCCGAATTTACAAGTCTATACATCAGGGGGCGTAGCGTTTGAACCGTACCGAAAAAGTCTGGAAACGCTACTGGCCAGACCCTTACAGTATATCGATACGTATTTAACGTCAGAAGGATACCTGGCTACGCAAAAGCGCCCCGATACGTCGGCAATGGCCTTAATGGTCGACAATGGTATTTTCTTCGAATTCGTCCCATTTACCCCCGAAAATATGGACGAAAATGGACAGGTTAAAGCCGCGGCAAAGGTATTGACGCTAGCCGATGTAGAGGAGAACGTCGACTACGTATTACTGATATCGACGGTGTCAGGCACCTGGCGCTATATGATCGGCGATACGGTAATGATCACTGATAAACAACGTAGTGAGATCAGGATAACGGGTCGGACCAAGCACTTTTTGAACGTAGTGGGCGAGCAGTTGTCTGTTTTTCAGATGAATGAAGCCATGCAGTCGCTGGAAAAACATTTCGATGTGGAAATCAAGGAATATGTTGTATCGGCCATTCATAAAAACGGTGAGTTTATCAACAAGTGGATTATCGGGGCTAATCGAACCGTCGATGAGAGCCAGTTGGCAACATCACTTGATGAGATTTTATGTCAGGCTAATAAAAATTACAAAGTAGCGCGTAGTCGCTCGTTGAAAGGCGTGGAAGCGGAGGTTGTGCCTGTTGAGAAAATATACAGTTGGAGTGAAACGTATAAAAAACTGGGCGGACAGGCTAAAATTCCCCGAGTCATGAAAGAAGCCGACTTCCTCGATTTCCAACGCTACGTTCAGGAGTAGTTGTCAATCAGGAAAAGACCGTTGTCCGGACGTTTGTTCTTCCAGTTTTTTGACCTGTTCAACAATTTCTTCCGGGGATACGTATAGCCGGGCAATTTTGTCCTTGTAAGCCTGTGGCAGTTCGGCGTGATCGAGAATAAATCGTTTGGTAGCAACAAGATAGGGACCAAGGCCGTGCCGTACAGCAAAATCGTCCGCAATTCGTTCAGCTTTTTTTACGAACTCAGGGGAGGTGATATAAGAGAGACCAAAGCCTACCATTCCCAGGTTTGTTCTGGTCTGATAGTCCATGATATGACCCAGTTCATGACCGATCCAGCCAATCATGATCTGGTCAGGAAGATGATGGATGGGAGTGAGCGAGTGCGTCAGGGTAAAAACCGAGCTGATATTGATCTGATAAGATCGATTAGCCCGGCTGCCCAACAGTGAACTAAACACCGGCTGAGCCTGCATGACCGATGATTTGATACGCTGTTTGAAAACAAATCGGATCGGTACGTTGATGAGTTCAGGATAAAACGACAAAGCTGTCAGTACGTTCTTCTCCAGAATCGGCGGAATCGTTTTGTTCGTTCGAAAATGAGACAGGTTGTCTGAACTAGTATCTGATGTGATTGCTGCCATAGGTAGTTATCGAACCAGTGGATGAAACTGGCCGTCTTTAAACTAACCACGGTTAATATGGCTTGGTTTGGTAAGATGAAGGTAGGCGGGGTATATTCTACACTGGCAATCAGCATTAAATCGTAACGTAGTGAGCGAAATGAAATCGAGGTAGGTAATCTGCCAACGAAGCTGTTCATTAAACTTTTATGTGATGTACCTTTTTGTCATCTAGACGAAGAGTGAAGTGTTTAAGTGACAGCTATTTAATAAAACCTGATAGTTGCCCAGAATGGGTAGCTAGTTTTCAGGAGCTCACTAAATACTGGCAGGAGGCCTTAATTGCCTGAACGTTTCGTTGTTATGCTAGTTACTGTTTGGGGGTGAGCCGGGCTCGGGTTGTTGAACCGAGTTTCCGCTGTATTTTTCCTGCTGCATGGCAAAGTTGCGGGTCTGACTGGCTCGCTCACGGGTAAGCCGGGCTTTTTCAAGAAACTGAGCTGCAGCGATTTCATTTCCACCCTCGGCAAAGTGCTTGCCCGAATGCTCCAGCAGAATAACCGTTTCTTCGAGACTACGGACGGCTTTCCAGAACGAGTCTTCAACGACTTTTGTGGTTTCGGCCAATAGCGAACTGGCCGTAAAAGCATGACCCGTGTGGCAACGGTATCGAATCAGTTTACCTTCTTTAATGCTGATTAACGCACCATTACATTCCGGGCAGGTTAAGGGCGTAAAGTCTCCCATGTCCAGAATGCCCATGTCGAAAGCGTTATCCTGAGCGGCAATGTTTATTTCGGTTGCCATCCGATTCTCTTCCTCTTTAGGCAGACTCGGTTTGTCGGTTACAGTCTCGCTACACAATCGAATCAGTAAAGCAGGCATCTCGCCTATGGATAGATTGTAGTCTACCTCTACGTAATTCAAAACGTTATCGGGCATACTGGAATACATGGCCTCTTCTGGTTGCTGGATGATACAGGTGCCACCAAGCCGTTTTATCGACCACATGCCTGATGTGCCATCATCGAGCATGCCGGTTAGTATAATTCCAATAACCCGAGGGCCATAGTTGTAGGCAGCCGAACGGAAGAGTGCATCGATTGAAGGACGAAAGCGATTTTCTTTTGGGCCTTTCTTTACGAGCACCTGATCATATTCTACCAGTAGATGATGATCGGGTGGAGCCACGTAGATATGCCCTGGCTGAATTAGTTCACCATCGCGGGGATGGCTGGCAGGCAATTGGCCTGCTGTAGCCAGAATATCCGGTAAATAACTTGGCGAATGCGGAGAAACATGCTGAACGATAAAGAGAGACGCTTGAAAATCATAAGGCAAAGCTGCTACCAGGTCTTTTAACGCGTATACGCCCCCTGCCGATGCTCCAATAACAATAATATCATGCTTTGCCATATTCGTGTGAACGTTTACCTTTATCGTATTCTGTAAAGAATTGCTCAACATATTTAGTAGATACTTTAACCAAGAGATTAACGCTTGGTTTGTATAGAACCTGAAAAATATGGCAAAGAAGCGATCCTCCGCTCCTGCATATGTACCCAAAGTCCCGATTGTTGCCATAGGTGCTTCTGCTGGCGGACAGGAAGCGATAATAGAGTTGTTAAAAAATCTGTCGCCATCAACAGGACTGGCCTATATCTATATTCAACATCTTGATCCCAAGGAGGAAGCACCTTTGATCGATAGTTTACGTCAGGCTACACCTATGACGGTACAGGAGGCACAGCACCTGATGCGTATAGAACCGAATCATCTGTATGTTATTCGGCCAGATCGTAATCTGGAGGTTTTCAATGGCATACTGACCGTAAAGACACAGGCTTTTCACTCGTCGATTCATATGCCTGTTGATCAGTTTTTTCTCTCACTGGCCGAGCAGCAGAAAGAGGGGGCCATCGCTGTTGTGTTATCAGGAACAGCGTCGGATGGAACGTTGGGGTTGCGGGCCATTAAAGCAGCCGGAGGCATTACGTTTGCGCAGGATATCTCGGCTCGGTTTATGAGTATGCCCCGCTCGGCAATAGTAGAGGGGGTTGTGGATCGAGTATTGTCTCCGGCTGGTATTGCCAAGGAACTGGAGCGCCTGAGTAGCCAGATTGACCTATTTAAGCAAACGGCGCTGACTGAATCCCAGGATGCGGAAGGGTTGGAAGTGTTAAAAGAGGAGCCTATTGTTGGCTCCAACGACGATTTACGGAGCATTATTCAACTGTTGCGCCGGGCTACGGGTGTGGATTTCAGCCACTACAAAGTAACAACCATCCGTCGGCGGATTATTCGTCGGACCCTGCTTTATAAATTAGACTCGTTGCGGGCGTATGCTGATTATATTCAACAGCACCCCGACGAAGCCAGTTTGTTATACGATGATCTGCTGATCAACGTAACAACATTTTTTCGGGACAGCGAAACGATGGATTATCTCCAGAAGGTGTTGTTCCCGCAACTGGTTCGCGATAACCCCCCCGGTGAGCCAATACGTATCTGGGTGCCGGCCTGTTCGACAGGCCAGGAGGCCTATTCCATCGCAATATTGCTGCTGGAAGTACTGGGCGAACGGTCGCTGAATCGACGGATACAATTGTTTGCTACCGACCTGAGCGAATCTGCCGTAGCCAAAGCCCGGTTGGGTAGTTATACGCGTGGCGAGGTGAGGGACGTATCGCCCGGACGATTACAGCGTTTTTTTACCAAAGTAGACGATCATTACCGAGTCAACAAATCGGTGCGGGATCTGTGTGTATTTGCCCCACATAATCTACTGAAAGACCCGCCCTTTTCACGACTCGATCTGATCAGTTGCCGGAATCTGCTGATCTATCTCGATACGTCTCTTCAGCGGAAAGCGATCGTTACGTTCCATTATGCATTGAACCCTACTGGCTATCTGGTGCTGGGTAAATCCGAAACAGTAGGAACATCGGCCGTTCTGTTTACTCAGTTGGAGAAAAACTACAAGGTATTTGTTCGCCGAAACGACGTGGATAGTCGTGCTACGTTCACAATGACGCCCCGCCATCATGACGGCGATACCACTAATGGAAAGCCCCAGGTTATTCCCAAAATTACGGGAAAGGGCGCAAATAGCACACCTAACAACTCCGTACCTGGTTCCGTATCTGACCTGGATAAGCTGGTTGATAATCTTCTGCTAACTCATTATATCCCTGCAAGCGTAGTGGTCAGTAAGGATATGGAGATTTTACAATTTCGGGGATCAACAGGTTTGTTTCTTGAGCCTGCTCCGGGCAAAGCGAGTCTGAATCTGATCAAAATGGCTCGCCCGATGCTGGTGTTTGAACTTCGGAATGCGATTCATAAAGCCCACAAGTCGGGGGAGCCAGTACGGAAAAATGGGCTGGAATTTAAAGTACGAACAAATACACACTACGCGTCAATTGAAGCCATTCCGCTCGATACGGCTACGGAAGAACGTCTGTTTCTGATCATTTTTGAAGAAATGGAGCCACCGGTCACTTCCACTACGCAGTCGGCCAGTGCCCGTAATGAACGGATCAAAGAACTGGAAACGGTACTGGCCAATCTGCGCGAAGATATGCGTTCGATTATTGAAGAGCAGGAAGCCAGTAATGAAGAGCTACAGTCGGCCAACGAGGAAATTATCAGCAGCAACGAAGAGCTGCAGAGTATTAATGAGGAGCTGGAAACCAGCAAAGAAGAAATCGAGTCAACGAATGAGGAGTTGCTGACCATTAACCAGGAGCTTCAGGTTCGGAACGACCAGCTATCTGAAGCACACCAGTTTTCGGAAGATATTTTTCGGACTATTCGCGAGGCTACACTGGTACTCGATGCCGAATTGCGGGTGAAGAGTGCGAACCCTGCTTTTTATCGTCTGTTTCATTTTACCGAAAATGCGACCGAACGTCGACTTGTTTACGAACTGGGAAATCGACAGTGGGATATTCCTGAACTAAGGCTCATGCTGACCGATATTCTTATGTCGGGCCTCCAGTTTCAGGGGTTTGAACTAGCTTATTTTGCGCCAGAAACAGGCGATAAAATTCTGTCGATCAACGCCCGGCGAGTGGTTCGGCAACAGGATTCAATCTTAGTGGCGATTGACGATATTACTGAACGTCGGCGGGCGCAACACCTACTGGCTGAACGCGAAGCTTGGTTTCGTCAGATAGCCGATAATGCCCCTACGCTGATCTGGGTAACCGATGCTGACGGCCGATTTACCTTTCTAAACAAAGTATGGCTTGACTATACAGGACGTAGTATGGGTGATGTGCTCGAACATAGCTGGGTTGAAAGCCTTCATCCCGACGACCAGCCCGTTTATCAGCTTACCTACAACCGGAATGTTAAAGACCGGCAACCGTTTAGTATAGAATATAGACTTCATCGGCGGGATGGGGAGTATCGATGGATGCTGGAAAATGCGCAGCCCACCTTTACGGCAGAAGGTACGTTTCAGGGATACATTGGCTCATCGGCCGATGTACACTGGCAACACGAAATGAATCAGGAGCTGGATCAGCGTGTGCGGGAACGAACGGAGGATCTAGCTCAGCGAACCCGGCAGCTAAGTACGCTGGTCGAAAACACCCCCGATGTTATTACTCGCTGGGATAAAGAGCTACGACTGTTGTTTGCCAATAGTGCCTTTACGGGCAAAACGGGCCAATCGCTTACGGATCTGTTGGGCAAGACCAACCTTGAAATGGGTCAGCCAGCCGACATTGCCGAGCCTTATATGGCGAAACTTCAATATACCTTCGATACTGGCCAGCCGCAGGAACACTATAATGCTTTCCCAACCCCTACTGGCTGGGCTCAGTTTTATTCACGGATGGTACCTGAGTTTGGACCAGATAACACCATTGAAAGTGTGCTGGCTATTGCCCGTGATATTACTGACTTGCAGCAGGCTGAACGGAATCTGGAAGAAACCGCCCTCAATTTACAGGCCGTATTGAATAGTTCGCCGGCCGCTATTGGGTTTTTGAAACCAATTCATGATGCCAATCAGACGATAATAGACTTTCGGTTAGTTGTCTGTAATCAGGAGTTTGCTACGGTAACGAGTCGGACGATTGAGCAATTAACAGGGAAATCGATTGCGCAACTAGCTGAGAAACTTTGGCAGGAACATACATTTTCCAATGTTAAGCGGGTATTGGAAACCGGCGAGTCGTTTCAGGATGAGCGCTACGATGCCAAAGTAGACCAGTGGATGCTCATTACGCTCCTGAAATACGACCACGGCGTTGTCTTGACCGGTCAGGATATTAGCCTGCTCAAAAAAGCGGAACAGCAACAGGAACAGCTACTTGGAGAGTTGGTAAACTCAAATGAGAGTTTACAGGTATTGGCACAGCTACGTCAGCAACTTCGGGAAAGAGGAGAGCTGCTACGTCGAACGTCGCACGATTTAAGAGGGAATTTTGGTATTATTCAGGGAGCGGCTACGTTGCTGGATTTTGCCAACTCCGACGATGAGCGGGCGCAGATGCTGGGCGTGCTGCAGCGAAATCTAAAGCAGGGTACGCAATTACTTACCGAAATGCTGGATATGGCCCGGTTAGAAGCGGGGCAGGAAGAACTACATATTACTTCGTTTGATGTTGCTGAACTGCTCTGGGAGTTAGCCGAGAGTGTACGGCCACTGGCTAATGAACGTAATTTATGGCTTTATGTAGACGGCGATGTAACATTGGTTGTAGAAAACGATGCTGTAAAAATTCGGCGAATTGCTCAGAATCTGTTATTGAATGCCATAAAATACACAGAAGCAGGAGGTGTAACGATTAACTGGAAAGTCGATGCGGATTATTGGTGGCTAACGGTTGTAGACACCGGCCCCGGACTACCTGAGTCGACTCGTTTGAAATCGGGGGAAGGTATTGGCCTTATAATTGTTCGTCAATTGTGTGAGTTGTTGAATTGCCAGCTATATGTCGACAGCCGCGCTGGCGAAGGAACTCAGTTCTCACTGAAGTTTCCTCAACGGTATTCTTTCTGACTAACTGCCCCCTGAGAGTACAATACCTAACTATATGGCATTTTTTTGATGTATTTGTCTACCTAATAGTTCAATATGTAGTTATTCATTTAATTGACTTGATACGTGGGTGTATGAGAAATGGTAGTGGGCAGGTCTATATTGTCGATGATGAATACGATTACCGATTTTTAGTTGAACAGGTATTTATGCGGTTTTTGCCTCAGTATACTGTTCGCTTTTTTACAAGTGGAGATGATTTGCTAGGGCATGTATTATCCCAAACAACGCAAGGTGAGTATTTGGGTAATGACTTCCCTAGTTTGATCCTGCTGGACATGCACATGCCTGGCCAAAACGGTTTGCAAACACTGCTGGAAGTACGTCAGCACAAAGTCTGGAAACAAATTCCGATTGTGATGATGAGCAATGCCACTTCGCAGCAGGAACGAGATTCCTGCTATATAGCGGGTGTTAACTCCTTTCTGATCAAGCCTATAGGTCTAAACCGGTTACTGGAAACAATGGAAGCGGTCTGTAAGTACTGGCTTCAGTTGAATCAAGCACCATCACCTGATTTATGAATCGGGCTTAATCAAGCCGAAATTGCTCACCGGAAAAAGGCCCGGTTCCTAACAGCCTCTCGTGAATCAAAACAAAGCTAGCCTTAACAGGGTAAAACAAGGAGTCGTACGGAACAGCTATTGATCAATTCTGATGTTTTAGTACGTATTTTTAAATTAAACTAGTTAGTTTATAGATTATAGCTAACTTAGTGAAATACTTGTATCAACTATGGCAGCTTTAACTAAATACGAACATCTCCGCGGCAATTTTAAACGGGCTAAGTTACTTGTCATTGAGGATAATGATGACCATTGGACGTTGATCCGGAATGCTATCAACCAGAGTTTACCTGAACTAATGTACGTGCGGGCTAGTAACTCGGCAATGGCGCTTGAGTTACTTCAAAGCTGGACTATTGAGGAGTGGGAGTTACCTAAACTGATTTTGCAGGATTTATACGTGCCAACTAGAGAAGAAGGCTGGAACTTGGTGAAAGAGATTAAAGAGATGTCGCCAGTTTGCAATCGGATTCCGCTGGTGATGTTTAGTTCGTCGCAAGATCCGGATGATGTTAACGAGGCCTATCAGTTAGGTGTTTCATCGTATTTAGTGAAGCCTCTGGATTTTTCAGACTGGCTGGCTTACTTTAAGCAGTTACGTAGTTATTGGTGGGATACGGTAACCTTACCTCCCGTTCAGTTTTCAGTATAGTTTATTATGTCGTATCAGTAAAAGGGAGCGAATCGACCCGTAGTTTTGGCAGTAGGTAGCTGTACCATGTGTAGCCAAAACAGGCAGATTCGCTGCAGAAGATCGTCGGACAAGCCGTGGACTGGCGCGGCCGAAATAACCGAGTTGGCCTGATGCATGTAGCCGTCAATAACTGCCTGATCGGTTGGCAACACGAATAAGATTACCGGAATACTTCTTAGTTTATCACTGGCTTTTAATCGATGAAGCGTACTGAGTCGTTCCCGTGTTGCCGTTCGGGCATCGAGTAAAAGCAGGGTCGGAAGCTCTGCTTCCGGCAACATTTCCAGCATATGTGGTAGAAAGACACTTTGGTCCGTTGTATGAAACTGATAATCGGGGCAGTTCTTCTGAAAAACTTTCTGGGCCAGTTTGTAGCTACCCTCGTGCGTAGTGAGCATATACACAGACAGTGTCTGTGTCTTGCTCGGATGACTGGGCGTCAGATCACTGGATTCTTCACTATGCTGAGTAGATAAGGTATAATTCTCCAGCGACTTTACTACGTAATCCCACCGACGGCGGCTCACAGGGAGCACTTCACCACTATCCAGGTATATTTTTCCTGACATTTTTTTGCGGGGCGGCTGATACAGTTTTGTTACGTAGCTTGGATTAACAAGAGCCGTTTTATGGACGCGAATAAAGGCGGGCAGTTGGTCTTCGATATAGCTGATAGGCTTGGCTAGTAGTTTTTTGCCACCATCCCGGAAATAGGTCCAGCAATAGTTATTGGCACCCGAGAAATACGCTATTTGATCTGGTTGCTGGAGAATCGGTTTGATCACACTCATAAAAGAAAAATTAGTAGATAGCCTTGCTCTCTTTTGAGACATGTCCATTACTGGACGTAGCAAGTATCATCCTGGTGTTGTTGGCAACAATCTTTCTACGTAGTGCCAATCTGTAGTAATAACAACAGCCATTCTTAGAAAGCTTGAAAAAAGAGCTGGTCTTGGGATACACGTAACATTTGGGATGTAAATAGTGAGGTAATGGCCCGCTCGGTGGCAAGTTCTTCGTAGTCTATTCCATTTTGCTCCTATGCTGGCTATCTGGCTTACACACAGGAAGAAAGCAGAAGAGGGGAGCCCGTGACGGTCAGTTAGGGAGAAGAAGGCCTGCAAAATAGGCTTTCCCAACAATTACTATCGACAATTGATTATCGTCATATTATCTTTTACTTTACATTGAAGATTGACAATTGCACGGATTTATTCTCCGGGCTTTCTGTCTTCAACACCACATGAGCAAATTATTCCGGATTCTTATTGTCGATGATGATGACGATGATCAGTTCCTGATCAAGAATGCTTTTGAAGCCGAAAGTGAACGTTTTCAATTTCAGGTTGCTATGGACGGCAATGAAGCACTGGAGCAGATCAAATCACTGGATACGCTACCCGATCTGATTTTGCTGGATCTGAATATGCCCGTTATGAGTGGTTTCGAATTCCTGAACCACATTAAATCGTCTCAACGGTACCGCCATATTCCTGTTATTGTGTTATCGACTTCGAGCGACAACGAAGATGTAAATCGATCATACAAGTTTGGCGCCAATACGTTTGTCGTCAAGCCTTCTGATAGCCGTGGCCTTCTCGAACTGGCTAATTTGGTACGTCTATATTGGTTTTCACTTGCCCGTATTCCAACTGTACGTATTCCTGAAAAATAAAGTAATAAACTGGATTGAATTGTAATAATGAATGCTGCCTCTAACGAATCTGCTGAATTTTCCATCCTTTTAGTTGATGATGATCCTCAGATTAACGATATGCTGAATCAGGTCACTAAAAGCGAGTTCCCTCAATGTACATTCATTCATAAAACCACTTTTGAGGAAGCAACAATTTACCTGGACCAGTTAGTAGGGTGGGCCCCTCGTTTAGTGTTGCTCGATATTGATCTGAAAACAGAAAAATCAGGATTGGATGTACTTGCCTGGATTCGGAATCAGGAACAATATACACTGTTGCCAATAGTGATCCTCTCGGTTATGCACGATGAGCATGTTGTACGGCAGGCCTATGCGGGTGGGGCTAATATCTTTACGAATAAACCATTTTCGTATACCGACTGGAAAGAATACGTAAAATACTTGCGGACATACTGGTTTTCGACGGCGAGTACGCCAAAACTCTGGTTCGATAAACCCGGCGGAATGCCAACCGAAGAGTAAGCCCGTAAAGCGATGCTGCCAGGGCAGCCTATTGTTTTTCAAACCTGATCTGAGCACCTGAGCAGGGGGCATTGCCCGGTGGAACAAAGTTATAATCGACGGTCCGATTGGGATAAATATAAAGCGTATTGTAACCACAATCGGCTGTTGTGCTTAGCTGAACAAAATAGCTGGAGACTTCGCTTCCACCCGTATTGCCCACTATGTTCACATCTGTATAGGAAAGATCGCGTCCCGGCGAATACTTTCCATTAGCGGTGGCCTGAATAGTAACCTGTATGCTGGTGGAAGTCAGGCGTTTTATGGTCATAGTTACCGTCTGGCTATTGATGGGATAGGGCGTTGATGAACCATTTTCCGTAAACCGTCGGGCCTGATACGTTCCGGCGATCGCATCGGAAGGAACACGACCCGTCTGAGCAACGGGTGCTTCGCGCATGGTACAGGCTGATAAACCTGCTGATAAAGCAAGCGTCGCCCATAAGCTGAGGGGTCGGTTATTTTTAGTGAGAAGATGCATACATGTTGTGTTTCTCTATAAACTTCCTCAGCATCAAAAGCTCCCTGTCTACTGACGATGAATCCAGTGAATGGGCTGTAGAATTTTGCAGAGCCGAACATCTTAAATCAAAACAGGCGTAAACGCATGTGCGTTTACGCCTGTTTTGTTATGAACCGAGCAGGACTAGCTTTTCAAACTCATGCCACCATCCATAACAAGTTCAGCGCCCGTGATGAAGCTCGAAACCGGGCTACTAAAGTAAGTCACCATTTTGGCGACATCACCGGCATTGCCCATTTGTCGGAGTGGAATGCGGTTAATCATCCAGTCTTTCAATTGCTCAAGCTGGTCTGCGCTATAACCCGCTTTAGTCATAATCTCCGTTTGAATCGGGCCGGGACTTACACTATTCACTCGTATCTTTCGAGGAGCCAGCTCTACCGCTGCTATTTTCATTACTGAGTTGAGAGCAGCCTTGCTGGATGAGTAGATAGAACTGTTCGCTCCATGCATACTGGCCGTATTTGACGACAAAAACACGACTGAGCCACCGTCGTTTAACAGTGGGATGAAGTTGCTGAGTGTAAAATAAGCGCCTTTGAAATTGACATTCATGACGTTGTCGAAGTCGTTTTCTGTTGCCTGTTCAATGGCTCCCCCGCCTAGTATGCCAGCATTGATGAAGAGAATATCGATTGCCCGGTACTGCTTTTTAACAGTTTCTGACAATTGTTGAATAGCCGAAACTTGGCCTTGGTCAGCCACGAAGCCAATGATGCCAAGCTCGGCAGCAGCTTTGTCAACAGCCTCTTTCCGTCTGCCAGTTATAACTACGGTAGCGCCCTGTTTTTTTAGTTCTTTCGCTGTAGCGTAGCCAATACCACTATTGCCGCCTGTGACCACAGCTATTTTCCCCTGCAAGGTATCCATATGAAAAATGATTTGATCGCTGCAAACCTAGTATTGAAATGGTATACCTTTGTAATCAGTATAACAGAGTATACCAACTATGCAAGACGAGAAGCGACAGGAAATGGCCAAGGGGGTACTTTCTAATCCGCGCAATCAGCGTCAGGAAGTGCAGGCGCTACAGGATACGATTTATGTGATCGGCGGGAAATGGAGATTGCCGATCATCAATTCAATATGCAATGGGAACAAACGATTTCGTGATATCGAACGTAGTATTCCGGGCATTACTACGCGAATGCTATCGCGTGAACTTAAGGATATGGAAGCTAATCAACTGATCCGTAGAACTGTGATTCCGACTATTCCAGTCGCCGTCGAATATACTGCTACGGAATACTGCCAATCGTTTGGAGATATTATCCTGGAGATGATCAAATGGGGCAAGCAGCATAAGGAGCGTATCATACACACCACAGATCAGTAATAATGCATTGGCAGACTATTTCGTCGTTAGTGAGGTTTTCGCCAAGTACTGAAAACCTCACTGGACATGTAATTATGGACGTTGCCGACGACGTTCTTTCATGGCGTCGCGCATCTCTTCTTTGATGTCCTGATACTGCTTAAACTGGTCTTTGCTCAGGACTTTTTCCAGTTCATCGTCTTTACGTTTCATCATCGACCTGGCTTCCCGAGCCGTTTTCAGATTGCGTCCACCCGCTTCGAGCAGCGATTGCGCTTGTTTCGCATAGTTTAAATTAATAGCGGCAACGGAAGACTCCTGATCAGGAGATAATTGAAGTGTTTCTTTCATTCGTGCCGTTTGGCGACTGGCCCGTTCTTCGGGTGTTCCGATTTGTCGCTGCTGAGCAACTGACGTAAGAGAAACGAGGATCATAGCAACCGAGAATGCATGTTTTACGAATTTTAGTGTCATGATGGATTTTTTGGTTTACTTGTTTACATAGAACAGTACTAAAGTGAATGCCAGTTTAGACGACGTATTGTCTTCGTAGGGGAGATTATAGACGTAACGCCTTCAGAAAAAACTAGTAGACGATTACTCGTCGGGGGCGGGTTACCACTGCTATCCGAGTAGCTGGAACGACTACAACTGGTGCAGGTACCAGCGCCGGGCGCGCGATGACAACGGGCCGGGGTGGCACAATAACTCGTACTGGCCGACGAACAACTAGTACACCAGGTTGCGCCTGTACGGCAACGCTGCCAATGAAACATACAGCCAGAAAACAACTGGCCAGTAGCTTTGCTACTTTCATAGGATTTGCTGTTAAAATGGACGAAATAAGACGTAGTGTGCCAGTTACGGATTGGGATGAGCCCGTGTCTGAACTGGACGAGTCAAAACTACTACGTCTCCCAGGCGAATGCCCGAAAACAGCAGTGAATGAGAAAGATTAGCGGGTAAAACCGCCCAATGACGTAGTGAGCCCAGGAATGGGGTGAAAATAAATTACCAGTGCTTCCGCTAATTGGTAAGGTATGTATAGGTGGATATGCCCTTAAGCCAATGGATGTGGATCAAGTCAAACGGATTATTTAAGTTCCTCCAACCGTTTAACAACCGTTTCATACTCACAAACTCGGGCTACTTGCCGAAGAAGTATCCGTTTAAAATACCGGTCTGATTGCTGATTGAGCGCAGCAACGGTTGCTGAAACTGTAGCCTCTTGAGATCTATGGTACGTTTGCAGGATACGCCCATACGCTTTGTTATCTGCTTCTAATCGTTTTTTATAACGTAGTAACTGGTGCTGATTTAATCGATGCATGGTAGATAATACACGTAGAGTATGGTTTAGTGCCCAAAATGAATAGCGAACATGGCCCTAGATTAATGTAAGTCGCTGCTGCATAAGTTTTAAATTAACGATTGAGATGGTCAAATCATTCCCAATCACCTGCTAAACTGGCAATTTGTAAAAACACTATATTTTATGACCCAAAATACAAAACGTCTGGCTAATTGCCGATTCTGAAATCGCTCAGATGCTGAAGTAGATAGCAGGAAAATACATTTTTTTTCTTGTGATCATGTTGGGAGCGAATGTGCTCAGAAGATTAGTAAGCAAATTGTTAATACGTGTATAGGTAGGCTAAAATTGCAACTATATAAGTAGTTGACGGTATATTCTTGCTTCTTACGTCAAAGGCACGATGAACACACTACGCTATTGCGCTTTCCTCCTTCTGGTCGGTGCCGGATGCGCCAGACAGCCAATGGGCTCTCACAATGGTCCATTCAATGTGACGGGTAGACTCAACGATTCCACCTGGTACGGTACAGGCGAACTATTACGTATCAAGGAACCTTCACAACAGCTCCAGGATGTCCGTCAGTTGAATTTGCTGGTCTATACGGATATTGATTATCCCGGTATGGGCGTTGGGCCAAACCCCAATACAGAAACGGGCTGCCTTGATGGAGAATGCACCCGAACCCAGATCTTGATGATTTATACTATTCCATTGAAAAAAGGCCGTACTAGCCTTACCAGGCTAGCTAAACGTAGCATGATACAAAACCAGCAAACGAACCTTTCGTACGTAGGTAATTCCGGCGGATTAGTGAAACGCTATATCGACAAAGGCGTGAAGCCGAGTTGGGTCAGAGTATCGAAAATTGATGAAGCGACTGGTATAATAACTGGCCGCTTCGTGCTTACACTTAATGAGGATTTGACGGTTTATAACCGGAGTAAGAATGGCATGCCAGAAATGGTCCGCTTCACCGATGGCCGATTCCGTATTAAAATCAAAGATGTACTCTTGAAATAAAGTATGAACGCTAGGTAGTCAAAGCCACTCGTCAACGGCTGGCTGCGTCATTGAACGCCTGGATTCTTTGTCTGACATTATCCCGTATATTCATCCAGAACAGGTTATAATCCAGCACATGCAGGTTTTTTAGCTTTTTGGGAAGGTCCTCAGCAGCATTTGGAAAACTAACCCATAGAATGGCCGACTGAGGTTCTACCTGAGCGCTCAGGGAATGAAGAATCAGCTCGTTAAAGCCTTTCAAGGCGCCTGTATGTAAACGGCTGGGAGCTGGCTCCGACGACGGTGTCCAGGTTAACGGATTTACACAGAGCGAATTACCGTGTTCGTTTTCAATATCACGGGGTAGTTCATTCTTCTGATAGGTTCTCCAGCCGATAATGCAGTGAGTGGCAATAGGCGTGTTTCCCAGCGGAATCGTTCGAAAGCTATTTTTCTCGATCTGATAGCCGACTACGTAAGCGCAAACCAGCTGTTTTTGCAACGGTTTACCATCGACGAGTTCCTGCAATAATCGTATAGCGTGCAAACTACCCTGACTATGCGAAGCGATGATAAAGGGCCGGCCGTGGTTTTCGTGATCCAGATAATGCTGGAATGCTTTTTTTACATCACCATAAGCTAGATCGAAAGCGGCCTGAGCATGGGTAGACTGGCGAACCAGAAATGCCTTTAAACTGGCCTGCCGATATCGGGGGGCAAAAACCCGGCAACTACCATTAAAAACCGAAGCCTGATACAGAATCGGTCGACGGTCCGTTAGCCGAATAAGGGTCGTGTCGCTCAGGTCGGCATTCCAGGCTGTGTTTTTTAGATCGCTCAGCAGGTTTTTTCGGCGCTCGTCCGGTTCTGTTACGTCGGCTTCCGAATGAATACCCGTTCCGAACGTAGTGGGATGAATAAAGAAAACATCGGCCAGGCTGTCGCGCTGTTCCTTGTTGATAAACGCAGGGATGCTGTCGGCAGGATCATGTTTGTGAGGATGTGCCGCCCAAAAATAAAGATCGTTATAGTCTGGTGATGGGCCAGTAGTAGAAGCCGCATTCTTATCGAGGTTGCGTTCCAGCATTTGCTGGACCAAACGTCGTTGCTGTCCAAAAGAAGGGCTGATAAACAGACAGGCGATTAAGACGCAGATGCTATATTTTTTCATAGGTATTTATTCCTCCATCCACCTTTTAAACAACGAGACCCGATCTTTGCTGATTAGAATAGGTTGATTTGCAGTTGGTTGTATTTTTAATTGTAATCGACCGTTGAAATAAAGTTCGGCCTCCAGTATGCTGTTACGGGCCACAATGAACTGCCGGTTGGCCCGAAAGAACTGGTGCGGGTCAAGTTGATTGTCCAGGTCTTCCAGTTTTAAGTCGATGGGATAGCTGATAGGCAGACCCGTGCTACGTCGGTCACTTGTCCGATCGAATAACGTAGCAGAAACAACGCCCCCTTCAATGGAGAAATAGGCTACATCGTCAACTTTAAGCGGCAGTAGTCGATCGCGAAACTGAATCAGAAAACTGGTTCGGTAGGACTGTTTTAAAAAAGCACGACCATTCAGTAACGATTGCATCTGACGGATCAGATCGTCCGTGGCTGGGCGAGCCAGCGAGCGATATTTGTGCAAACTACGTTCGAGAGACGCCCGATCGATAGGTTTCAGCAGGTAGTCGATACTGTTGAGCTTAAATGCGCGAATGGCGTATTCGTCGTAAGCGGTTGTAAAGACGATTGGGCAGGGAACTGAAACGCTTTCCAGTAGCGAGAAAGACAAGCCATCGGCAAGCTGAATGTCCGAAAAAATCAGATCGGGCGTGGGTAGCTGTGGCCATTTAGCCTGGCCGTCTTCTACGCTGTCGATTACGTCCAGAATCGTTAACGATGGTTCAATTTCCTGAAGTAAAGCGGCTACGTGGTTAGCTGCCGTAACTTCGTCTTCAATAAGTAGAACACGCATCAGCTTAGTGGGATAATTGGTAAATGAACGCTAAAATCTGTCTCAGAACGGACAAGTTGAATTGATTGGCCAGCTAGTAATCGAAATCGACTGTCCAGATTGGCCAGTCCGCTACCCATACCGTCGGCCGATTCTGCCTTGGGTTGATATACATTTCGGACAATAATATGTTCGTTGGCTGTATCGGTTAGTAGATAGATGGTTAACGGCCGGCTGGAAGAGACAATATTGTGTTTGACGGCGTTTTCGATCAATAACTGCAGCGACATCGGCGGAATTTGCCAGGGAGCCTGCGCAGGCAGTTGATTCTCAATGCGGAGGTTGGTGCCAAAGCGGATCATCAATAAAAACGAATAGGCTGAGGTGAATTCTATTTCTTCCGAAAAAGACACGAGTGATTGTTGCTGTACCTGTAACGAGTAACGTAGTACCTGCGACAGTTTAGCCAGATATTCCTGGCTTCTGGGACCACCTTCCCGAATTAGTGAACTGAGCGCATTCAACGAATTGAAGAGAAAATGAGGGTTCAACTGAGCACGTAACGTATCAATTTGGGCCTGTAAGCTCTGTTGCTTTAATAGCTCATTTTCGGCCTGAATTGTCCGGTTTTGCTGCAATACGGTCAGGAAATTAGCAATCAGAAGGGCAGTTACCCAGACAAAGAAGGTTCGAAAGTAAGTGGTAATGATAACCAGAATAGGGCGGTCGGGATATACGAGAAGGATAAGCCCTATAAAAGCCGCCGTAAGAATAAGGAAGGCTAAAAAGTTAAGCGCATACCAGCCGAAAAGGCTCAACCGTGGCCGGTATTGCTTTGTTGTAAGAACGTGCCGATTGAGTTCGATAACACAGAATGTAAAAGCAACGTGAAAAACCATCCGACTTAGCGACAGGCTGGCATCGGGCATACCCGGTACCGCAATCCAGCGTGATTGATACGTTAACCGCAGCAACGGCAAATTCACTAAAACCGATACGATCAATGAGGCAATGCCCGCAATTTGGCGCCACGAAAAACGAATGTTCATAGCCCAAGTTACATAGGGGAAGATCGTTCCAGGGTAAAAAAAGCATCAGGCCGGAAAATTCGGACGTTAGCCTGACATTTGAGCATGTGAATCGATGGGTAAAACCTGGCGCATAACAAACAGGGAAAATTTCCGGCACTTAATTTTCCTATGGAATTTGGCTGGATGAATGGTTCAATCTAAGAGATCCACGAACAAATAATCGGAGGATTTCTTGAACGATTTTATAGCTTCTGCTAATACTATAATTTTATTCACAATGAGTAAATTATATGCCTGATTTGACGAATTAAATACCCCTTTTAGTGGTCGAGAATGGCCAAAAGGAGGAAGCAAAACGGTAATCAACAGGTTCGTTACATAACGAAAACGACTCCTACCGAAAGCCGGAAATTGGTTGCCAGATAAGCAAACGACCAAATACAGGGTTCTGATTTTGTCTAAACTTAGGTAATAACTGGCCGGTTGAAGCGGAGTTTGACCAACGTCCCATTCTGGTTTTCGTAGGTGAGCGTGCCTTCAAGTTGGCGTGTAAGCAGCTCCACTAACTGGGTGCCGAAGCCCGTTTCGTTGAGGGCTTCCACGGGCGGCTTGCCAATCCCGTTGTCGGCCACTTGTAGCAGCAACGAATCGTCGCCCATCCGCGTCAGGCTGATGCGGATGGTGCCGTTGTCCGTACCTACAAATGCATATTTAAGCGAGTTAGTGATTAACTCATTCGTTAATAATCCTATCGAAACCGCCGTGTCAATATCCAGTTCTAGCTCGGGCATTGGACAATCGATGGTGATACGCCCGGCCGCATCGAACGAATCGAGAATGCTTTCAGCCAGATTATTAAAATAGTCTCGCATTTCGATAGCCCCTAACTGCTTACCCTGGTACAGTTTCTGGTGAATGATGCCCATACTCTGCACCCGGTTTTGACTGGCCTGTATCGCTTCCTGTACGTTGGGGTCAGTAACTTTAGCCGACTGCAAGGCGAGCAGCCCCGATACCACGGACAGATTATTCTTGACCCGGTGGTGAATCTCTTTCAGCAGCAGTTCGTTCTGAGCGTTTTTCTGCGCAATCTCGTCGCGCTGTTGTTTAATGACTAGGGCTTCCTGAAGGGCCAGTTCACGGGCTTGTTCACGCAGACGGATCGTCAATAAGTACCAAAAGCCGAGTAGCAGCAGCAGCGCATAAGCTGCATAGGCCCAAAGACTTTGCCACCAGGGTGGGCTTATGCTGATACGGAGGGGCACCAGAGTTGTCCAGATTCCGTCGCTGTTACGGGCTTTCAGGTGGAACAGGTACGTTCCCGGCTTCATCTGGGCAAAATTAACGGTGTTTTTGGGCCCAATACTTATCCATTGTGGCTTGTCATTCGGCCCAGTCAGGGAATAGGCATAGGCACGACTGCTGGTGTTGCGGTAATCCAGCAGCGCAAATTTTAGTTCCAGTGTGTTTTCTCGGTGCGACAAGCCCAACTCATTGGTTCGCCAGCGATCCGGGGGCAGGGGCCGCATAGTTTGCGTTCCGTCGATGTCGAAGCAGGAAACGCCCACCAACCGCAACGGTGATGAGGCTTTCGGAATAGTATGGATGGTATCGGTTGGCCCAAACCGCCGTAAGTTGTTCTGGCAACCGAAATAAATCTCGCCGGTAGTCGCCAGTGTTGTAATGGGCGTAGAGTACACGGAGTTGCCGACAAACTGCGGAAACGTGGTTACACGCTCCGTTAGGGGGTCGAGACAGGATACCACCTGATGCTGGTTGAACCATATTTTGCCGGTTTTGTCGAGGGTAGCGTGGGCAAAATAATCATCCGTAAACCCGTTGGTGAGATCATATTTTTTGAATCGCCCCGTTTTGACCGACAACTTCTGTAAGGGAGCTGCATACCCGCTCGTTACCCACACATCGCCCTGCTTATCAATCAGGGGCGCATAGGTGTAGTTGCTGGCCAGTCCGTAGGGGGCGCCTTGTCGGAGCACAAACCGCTGTACTTGCCGCGTTCGTTTGTTTACCCGACTAAGGCCGTGAGCCGCTCCGCAGACCCACACGGTGTTCCGGGCATCAACCGCAATTTTCTGAAGTGTGTTTGAGAGTAAACTGTTGGCATTGTTGGGATCGTTTTTCCACTGTTCATAGGTACTCACCAGCCCCGTCTCAACCGATAGACAGCCCCTTGGAATTCGGAAAAGTCCTTTTCCCCAGGTTGAAATCCAGAGGTCACCATCCTTGTCAAGGGCTGAAGCGATGGCATTCGGGATCGTATTACGCCCGGCCTTATCTAAACGGACGGGTGTGAGACGATCCGTCTTTTTGTTGTAAACGAACACGCCAGCTTCCGCACCAACCAGCAGATATGGATCGTAACTGTTTCCGGCCACACCTGGCAGCGGGCTGGTGAAATAGGTGAAGGGCTGTTTCAGTACAGTTTTCATTTCATTCCGGGACGGCCTGGCGTGGCCCGGATTATAACGAATCAGGCCCAAATCGGTACTGATCCAGAGGAAGCCTTCCGGGTCGGGCATGAGGAATTCCGCCACGGGCCGTGCCAATCCAGGCCGTGCCGTACCTGCACTGGCGGTGTTAGTAAATTTTGGCAGTGGAATGTTGGGGTGGCGTTCCTGTCGGGGGTCGAAAAAAAGCGGATTTTTGTCGCTCGCCCGCTCCAGCCAGATTAACCCCTGTCGATCTTCATACAGCGTTACAAATTCCTTGAGCTGTTCGCCATTGCTGATGGCTACGGCTGTGCATTGCTCCACGACGGTCCGGTCGGCTGAAATACGAAAGATGTCGTTATCGCAGCAAAGCCAGAGCCGCCCCGCCCGATCTTCCAGAATCACGTTTGGAAACGGAATTGGTTTGCCATCGGCTGTTCGCCTGTCGAACCAATTGATTTCCTCTGTTTCAGGGTTAAAAATCCGCAGCCCGGTTTGGCCCGAAATGCCCATCCAGATCAGGCCGCGACGATCTTTGCAGAGGCCGTTAATCGTATTGAGACCATCTGTAGTGTTGATGATGGGTACCCCTGATTTATTTACCGTCGGAAAGCACCGCCAACGGTTACGGGTCCGGTCAAACTGCTCAAACCCGGCCGTTGTGCAAACGTAAATATTGCCCAGCCTGGATTGGCCCGCCGATTCAATCAGAATCGGCGACAGCGGGTTGCCCTGCAATTGCCCTGACTCGCCTGGTTTGGGCAAAAAACGGACAGTACGGCCCGTTTTAGGGTCGAATCGATTCATGCCATAATCGCTGCCGATCCAGAGATAACCGGATTCATCGCGTTGAAGAAACCGAAGCTTATCCGACGATAAACTGGTTTTGTTGGTGGGCAGGTGTCTAAAATGGGCCACGTTGCCGGTTCGCTGATTGTAGGCATTAAGGCCCCCGTCGCGGGTGGTTATCCAGAAGGTGCCTCGCTCATCCTGAATCATATCCGCCACACGCGCCGAGGAGAGGGAGTTCAAATCTGCCGGATCAGAGCGCACCGTTACGATTTCATGGCCGTCGTACCTGTTCAGACCACTACCACTGACGAACCAGAGAAAATCGTCGCGGTCGGTAAAGAATCGATTGATGGTTAGTTGATTTCGGTTGCGGCCAAGCGTTTCTTTGGGAGGTTCGTCGAAGTAAAGCACCGTGGACTGTGCTTGCCCGTCTGGCGCGGACAGGCACACTAACAGGAGGAGCCACCTAAAAACAACGTATTTACCCATCTTGGGACAACCGGAATGCTGTAACTCACAAGATACGAAAATAGGTTTTCCGAGCCAGTGAAAGCGATCTGTCAAGGGACGGGTGGTGCATCGGCATTCCACATGCCCATGATGGAGACCCATTTCCCGTCTGTATTGCGTTTGAGCAACTCGGTGTACCGGCCCTTATCGACCACGATTTTTCCATCGGGCGTTTTTACGTCCATCTGGAACTGACCCGTTTCCCACCCCAGGTTCCCTTCACTACCCGTAGCAATCGTTTTGACGGATACATGGGTGGCCCCCGCGTCAATAGCACCCTTCCAGTAGTTGAGAATGGCCTGCCGACCTGTAACGGCAGGCTCATTGGGCGGATACAACGTAGCCTCATCCGCATAGCAGTTCGCAGCAGCCACGACATCTTTGGCGTTGATCGCAGCGGCAAAGTCCCGGTTCATTTGGGACAGTTCTTCAGCCGTAGCGGGCGTTGACGGTGCCGGTGAATGACAACCAGCGGCAAACAGGAGAAGAGCCGTAAAAACGGCCAGGATACGTATGGAGAATTTGAGCGTCATGATTAACGTAAGTTTAAACGGATTGGGAAACCAGCGACCGTTTTTGGGCTCATTCAGCGTAATAGGCCAGACATCGATCGTATATCCGATCGGTATCGGATCATTCACCGGGCTACCCGATCCCTTTAAAACCCCAGGCTCACTTGTCTTTCTGATCCTCGTTGTTAATATCGCGGATGCAGATAAATTTTCCGTCGCGTTTTTCAAAAATGCCCATGTATTTGCCGGTATTCACTACGTTGCCAGCTTTGTCTTTATTCGTTATCTTCCCAACTTCGGTCACCAGGTTGCTATCACCGTACACGTCCATCGTCTCGTAGGAAACCGTAGTCCCGGCCTTGCGAGCTTCCCAGCTTTTGAGCATAGCCTGTCGGATGGCGGCTTTGCCAACAAGCATAGGTACGTCGTCATTCATTTCTATGGCATCGTCTGCGTAGAGTGCCATCACTTTATCGATGTCCTTAGCTGTTGTGGCGCTGGCCCATTCGGTTTCGATGGCTTGTATTTCCGTTTTGATGGTAGCCATATCGGGTTTATCAGCTACCTGCTCAGTGGTCGCTTCTGCTTTTTGGGCGGGGGCGTTGCAACCCGTAATGCAGACAGACGTAATAGCCAAAACGGCCAGGATCAGGGTAAATGGATTTGTTTTCATTGGTTTTGTGATGGATTAGACGTTTTATTTCACTTTCACTAAGCGACGGTAGAGTTCAACGGCTTTTATTTTCTCGTACACCGTACCCAATTTTTTATCTGCTTCCTGAAACGATTTATCGTCGTGGATTTTCTTGTACGCTTCGGTATTAGGCCAATTGCCCTCGAAGTAGTAGCGGTATGTGTCGGTTCCTTCTCCGGCTACTTTGTAGAGTGTGTATCCGGCGTTGCTGTAGCCTAACCGTTTAATGATTGTATTCAACTCGCCGATCATTGCCGACAGTTGGGCTTCCGTTACACCGGCTGGCATATCGAACAGGTGTATACTTTTGAGTTGAGTCGTTGACGTTTGCTGAGCCTGTGCAGAGGTCGACATGCTGAGGCTAACCAGTAGCCAAAGAGCAGATAGGGAAATCAGGAGTTGCTTCATGAATTTGATTGATTTGATTGATTGTTTTTAAGATCGATTCTCCAGCAGTATAAGCTGGGATTAGAGGCTGATTCTGAGCCTCGGGCGGGTTTGGTGTCTTCGTTGGCCACCGGGGCCAACGTTCCTGTATGATGTGATGCCCGGATTGGTTGATCACAGATAGCTCAGCCACCACTGCTCTTTGTGCGTTGTCTTGTAGGCATCATACCAGCGACACAGGGGATACAACGACGCGACAACGGCTATCCAGATGAGGTAAACCACCCCAAGGTTGTAGCCTCCATGGCCGGGTAGCACAAACCGCATCGGTATGGTTTGTAGCGCTTTATCGGCCTCCGTCATGGTGTGGCCAGCGGCAAAAAAGACAATCATGCGCAGGGTATGCAGCACAAAAAAATGGAGCGTGTAATAAAAAAAAGCCGTTCGTCCGTAGGTACGCAGCACGCCCGTAACGCGGTTGTGTACATTCTCCAGTAACGCCAGTCCCAGCAGTCCCGGCCCTACCGTAATGCACATGTACAGCAGCGATGGCGGGTATTTATGCACCTTCATGAACGAGAACAACGTTGTGAGGCCGTCTTTCTGGACGCTCCAGGGGAAGGGGTCGCCGTATGCATTCAGCAAACGCAACCCCACAAATAACCCAATGGCTCCGGCACCGAGATAAAATAGCCACTGTTGACGCTTCCTGGCCGAAACCGCTGGCTCAAACAAACGGCCCAGGCAGTAACCCAGCATCATTAGCCCCAGCCAGGGAAGAAATGGGTACAGTACCACAATGGCCCGACCAGGCGCGTAGTCAAACACACGGTGACTGCCACCGTGAAACAACGCCCACCAAAAACCCGACGTAAGTCCCGGGGCCTGTTCCACCGCATCCAGCAGATTATGGCCTAAAACGATCGCTAACCCAATGCCTAGTATGGCTCGGAACGGTAGCCACGTCAGCGCGGCCATGAACACCATGCTGATGCCCAGCGACCAGAAAACGACCAGCGTGATGGGATTAAACAGGGTAAACGTATCCACCGGCGCAATCAGGAGTACCTCGGCTACAATGAGCCACAGACCCCGTTTCAGCAGGAACACACTCAACTCGCTGCGTGATTTTCGTAAACCCTGCAGGTAGATGGATGTACCGGATAGCAGGGCAAACGTAGGAGCGCAGAAATGGGTAATCCAGCGAGTGGCGTACAGGACCGGCGTGGTGGTATCGAGATTGAGCGGGTCGTCGATATTGGCCTGGGCGTGAAAGAAATCGCGTGTATGGTCCAGCGCCATAGTGACCATAATCAGGCCCCGCAGTACGTCGATGGAGTCAACGCGGCTTTTGATTAATGAAGGCGCAGGATTCAGAGAGCCTGCGGTTGCCGATGTATAGGGGAGTGGGAAGGTCATTGTAGTATAGCGGCTAAAACTCGTCTATGTGTCATGGGAGGTTTGGGCTATCCCCAGGCAGGAATCTGTAAAAATGACGAGGTTCATCATCGAATTCGCTTAACTGAATTAGCGCACTTTATAGGCTTCTAACTCAATCTCAATCAACTGACCGGGCAAGGCTAATTCCTTTACACCAAACCACGACCCGGTCGGAAACTGCTTTTTGTAGATCGTATTTCGGTAAGCCGACTGGTTCACAAATTCGGGCATGTTTGTGGTCAGAATATTCTCTACCACAACGTCGTCCCAGGTGTAGCCATAGTGCTTCGGAATTTTGTCCAGATCGGCGTAGCAATTTTTCATTTGTTGTCCCAGATCACCTTTCGCCGTCAGGTTTCCTTTCTCGTCCATACTGACCGCACCCGATATTTTCAGTTCATTGCCAATCCGGACGGCATGGGAATAGCCATACGCTTTTTCGAGTTCGGGCCGTAACATAAAGTACTCCGGTGCATCGGATTGAGCCGCTGGTTTCTCATCTGCTTTTTGGGGAGCGGTATTGCAGCCGATAGCAAACAGGAGCAGGACGGCAAAAGCGGCCAGCATCAGGGTGAATTGGTTGGTCTTCATTGGGATTTGGTTGGTTAGTGTGAAGCGATCAATTCCCTTTCTTCAGAAAGGATATCAACCCGGTGAAATACGTTTGCTGATCGTCATACATGGCGAAATGGCTACCGTTGGGGCATACTAGAAACGTGCCGTTTTTCACTTGCCCGGCCATCCACTCCATGTGTTTGGGATCCATCGTGTCGTAGGTAGCTCCGATAACCAATGTCGGTATAGTGATTTTGGGCAGGTCTTTGCTACGATCCCAGTTTTTCAGATTGGCATTACCCGCCATGCCAAATTCGCTTGGCCCCTGCATGGTCACGTACTGCTCCTGATTGATTTTGGCAAACCCCCGGTTCAGCGGTTCGGGCCATTGCGAAACTGGTATACGGCAAATGTGTTTTTCGTAATAATTGGGCAGTAACAGTTCCATATAGTGCGGGTTGGCAAAGTCGCCTTTAGCTTCGAGTGCTTTGATCTCCGCCAGCACGTTCGGGGCCATTTGTTTGGCCAGTACCTCGTTGGCATAGCGGCTGTAGGCGGGCGCACTGCTCATCATGTTTGAGATAAGTAAGCCCTTGACGTTTTGCCCGTATTTGAGGACGTACTCTATGCCCAGAATGCCCCCCCACGAGTGGCCGTAGAGGTAGAAATTGTCCTTATTTAGCCCTAAAGCGACCCGAACCTGTTCCAGTTCGTCGACAAAACGGGGCAGTATCCACAAGCTCTTGTCGGTTGGTCGGTCGCTGTTACCCGCGCCGAGTTGGTCATAATAAATGAACTCGATGCCTTCTTTAGGCAGAAAACTCTCGAACACCTCGTAGGCCTCATGACCAGCACCGGGACCGCCGTGCAGAATTAAAACCTTGACCGTTGGGTTGTTACCAATCCGCTTCGTCCACACGTTAAATGTGCCCTTCGGAGTCTTGATCGGGATTATTTTCACGCCCCCGGTTTGAATACCCGTATCGGCGGGGGCAAAGTAGGTTTGGAGTGCATTAGCCTTGTCGGCATTTGGCTTTGGGTCACAGCCTACAACGCTCATGCCAATGAGCAAAACAGCAAAAGTGGTCGTTAACAGCGAAGGTAGAAATTGGTTGATCTTCATGGGTCTATTGAATAGAAAAAAGGCTGCGAGGATACAGGTTGTATATGCGCTCAGTCTTTGCTACTCAACGGCTACCGGTGCCGATGCCGACTCCTGGTAAAACGTCGCTTTCCACGCGCCATTGATTTTGGTGAAGAGCATTGTTCCAGACACGTTTTCGTAGTGTAATTTCTGGCCGTTTTTGAGCGTAGCGTCCTGACTGTGGTTGAAAGCGTAGAGGACCTGTGAGTCGGATAGTATCCGGATGGCTTCCTTTTTGGGCGTAAGTTTGAACGAAGCCATCTGGCTGAATCCATCCGCATTCAGTTTTTTAAGTGAGCCGTAGTCACCAACGGTGCCATCTGGATTAATTGACAAAAATTCCGGTGAATCCTCGAAGAACGACATGCACGTTTCGATATCCAGTTTCTCAACGTTTTTAAAAAATTCTTTCGTGAGGGTGTCAATTTCCTTTTCATCTACCTGGACTGGTTGAGATGCCTGGACCGACGCATTGGCCGTTTGGGTAGCCGTTTCTTTGGCGGGTGTATTGCAACTGGCGGCAAATAGAAACAAGGCCATAACAACGACCAGCATCAGTGGTATCTGATTGATTCTCATTGATTTAGTTTGATTGGTTTTGGGGATTTGGGTTGACTAAAAAAACGAGTTTTGGCGAACGATAGAAGCCTGGAGCAGGATCAAGCGTCGGCCCACTCGTTGAGCGGCACGTGGGCGGGTTGAAACTGCATGCCCAGCTCCTGAGACGCCAACGCATAGCTATACACGTTTCGGGCAGCGTTTATTGGGGCTTTGCCCTTCAGCATGAGCGTCATGTCCGGCATGAGCCACAGGAAGTTAAAAATCGCTGGTGAACGAATAGTGACAAACGGAAACGGCATGGTTAAGCCTAGTTTAGGTGTGGTCTGAAACGGAGCGGCCCTATCATCCTGACAAACGATTCGGCTGATAACGGATCTAAACTATCGCCAGCATATTGCTCAACCAAGTTCGTCCGGACGAGCGTATCCTTTTACTGTCCGAAGGTCGGGAATTACTTACCGAAGAAGAGAATGAAAATGGTTTCGATTTGCCAAGCGGCTGATCTTGAGCCTCAAATAGTCTGGATTCGTTTCAGCAGAGCCTCTCGCAGGTTGTGGCTTAGAGGAATCGTTTTACCCTTGACACCGATATGCCCTTCGCCCACCTCATCGACCTGCGTCAGATTGGCCAGATAGGAGCGGTGTACCCGCACAAAATAGGCCACTGGGAGTTTGTCTTCCATCGCCTTCAGGGTCGTTGTTAGCAGGTATTCTTTGTCGGCCGTGTACAGGTGGCAATAGTTGCGGTCGGCTTCCACGAAGAGAATATCGGCGATGAAAATCTTGACGATCTTTTCGCGGTGCCGCACAAAAATCCGGTCACTGAGCACAAAGGGCGCGTCGGGTGCAGGGTTGGCAGAGGTGGGCGGCTCGTCGGCCAGGCGGCTGATGGCCAGTTCGATAGCTCGTTGTAATTCAATTGCCCGGATCGGCTTGGAGATGAAAGCGTAGGGACGCGTTTTTTTTGCCCGGTTAAAGGTAGCTTCGTCGGTATTGGCCGTGACGTAAATAATCGGGATGTTCCACTGCTGATGGATAGCGTGGGCTGTGTCGATACCGTCGAGTGCGCCTTTGAGACTGATATCGAGCAGAATCAGGTCAGGTCGGTTGGTTTCAGCATGTTGAATGGCTTCTTCGCCCCTCGGCACAATCCCGCTCACCTCATAGCCAAGTTTAGTGAGTAGCAGGGCGATGGTAGCAGCAATGATCATGTCGTCCTCCACGACGAGCAACTTCAACGGGGTGTCCATTCTATTTGTTGATCATTCGTCAGGTAATCATTCCGCGCGTCCCGAAGGTTAAACCCGGTACCGCATATCCCGGGTAGCGCTGACTGTGTAATCAAGACTGTAAATCCGCTACGAAGTAAACTCAAATTTTATAGTTATGAAAACCAATGACTTAATTAAGCAAAGTCGTTCTATGGCTATTAGACAGTTGTAAATAGCTGTTCTCAGGCCAATTAGTAGCCATTACTGAAGATAAGGCCAAATATAAAGGCAGTGAGGCTTTGCAAATGGCTGATTTGCAGTATTTATCCCGTTGCGACAAGTCTGATTATAGACAGAAGATTTATGGTGGAGTGCATTTGAAACAAAGAGAAGCTGATTTTTGGGGTGTCTAAGCCAACCAAAAACAGCTTTTCAATAAAGCTGAAGATTAAGGGAAAGTTACCCCTTTTTCAGCAAGTACCATTAGCCAACTATCCAAACTGCCAACGCTGCTTTGTAGGGATGATTACTGGCCTGATTCAGGCTAAAAACGTGCAGCTACCCCAGATCGCCAAACACTTTAATCAATAATGCTCGGCCCAAGCTAATGAGCGATGGTTTAACCAAGTTACCCTTTGACTATGAGTGTATTGCCTTGTTGATGGCGCTCTTTATCCCGCGCGGTCGGAGCACCCTGTGTCTGGATCGTACCGAATGGACGTTTGGGCAGTGTGAGATCAATATCCTGATGCTCACTGCCCGTTGCCGCGACGTGACTGTGCCCCCGTTCTGGACGCTGCTCAACAACCGCAGTGGACTCCTGGGGCAGTGACCGGACCAACCTTCTGGAGCAGGCTTTAGCCTTGTTAGGTAAAGCGCGCGTCGGCCTGTTGGTAGTGGTAGCTGACCGAGAGTTTGTGGGGGAGTGTAAGACATAGTCCTTGCTCTTCGTCGGATGCTCCCTTAACTTCGCGGTTCGTAATTAACTATAGTATGGCTCTCACAACACTTGTTAAAATCTCCAACGTTACGAATCTTAGTGATGCCCGGTATTGCGCCGGTATGGGTGTAGATATGCTCGGCTTTTCGATGGACGCCGAGTCTACAGACTATGTGGAGCCGAAAAAGTTTGAAGAAATAAAGTCGTGGGTAGCGGGTGTACAGATTGTCGGCGAAACTACCTCCATTGACCCAGAAGTTATCGAGCAATTGCTGGACGTATATCAGCCGGATGTGCTTCAGATTGATGAGTCGGCTCTACTGCCTTATCTAAGTTCGTTCGATAAGCCGCTTATTTTGCGGATTAACCTATCGCTCGTTACGTTCAACCAGCTCGACACCTTATTTAGTGCCGGTCCTGTCACGGCTGATTACGTCCTTTTTGAAAGTACTGGTTCGGTACATCTTGATGCTGACCTAAAAACGTTATTAATTCGGATTGCCAGTCGGAATGCTGTTCTACTTGGTACGGGCATTTCAGCGGATAATGTCCATGATCTCCTGGCTGAGTTGCCCGTTCGGGGTATTGCTCTCAGTGGCGGAGATGAAGAACGGCCAGGAAATAAAGAGTTCGGTGAACTGATGGATATTCTCGAAGCCATAGAAGAAGAGTAAGCGTCTGGCCTTACAGGAGGTATTTTCAGAGGATAGTGGTTTCCGTATAATTCTATACAGCGCAGTTGGCTACTGGCGAAGCAAGTATTTACTACTCACTGCCTGCTACTATGTATTACCTACTATCATTGAAAACATACTTCTATCCAACTGCGCATCCATTCCTCCAAATATGCTTCCACACATCCGTTAGCGTTCGTAGGTTTACATCGGTTTTAGACAACAAAAAGCCATGAACAATCGATTAGAACGCATTTCCGACGAAGCTATGGTCGGTGGCGTCGCGGCCGGACTGGCCCGTTATTTTGGATTGAACCGTACGTTGATACGTTTAATTTTTCTGATTGGTATTCCGCTACCGGGCTTTCCTGCCTTACTGATTTACATTATCTTGTGGATCGTGATGCCGAAGCAGCCTCAAGGGGCTTCTGTCAATCAGGTAACTGTTTATGCAAATCCTATTTTCTCCATGAATCCGTATAACCCCAACCAACCCGCATCTCCCGACCGTAGTGTAGTAGGCGGGGCCGTTTTGATTTTGCTTGGCGTCCTGTTTTTGCTGGACCGCTACTTCAACATCGATTTTGGCGATTTATGGCCATTTATTCTGATCGCAATCGGTCTGTGGTTGATTTTCAGAGATCGTATCAGAACCCCATACGACCCTAACAACAATAACACCAATAATCCCAACAACCCTTTATAGTAAACGGGTATGATATAGGTAAAAGGAGGTATGAAGTAATTCTCAGTCATGTGAATGAACCATACCTCTTTCTATAACCATACATTAATACTTTCTCAGTTATGCAACGAAGAAATGGATTATTCTGGGGTATTTTTCTGCTAACGTTTGGCGTCCTTTTTCTGGCTCGTCGGGCTGGTTGGCTGGATGCCGATTGGCATTCGCTCGTAAATTTATGGCCAGTGTTGCTTATTCTAGCAGGCGTTAATATTATTCTTGAGCGACGTGGTAATCCAGCCGCATTCGTAACGACAGTGATGCTTGCGGTGGCGATACCAACCACTCTTTTTGGATTTTTCTCTCATAATCGCGATCGCGACCGAAGTCATTGGAGCTGGAATAACAACGATGATGACGATGAGCCTGATAACGATAATGAGCGGGATGATGACAACGACGATGAGGATAGTAATGAAGATGATTATCGGTCCGAACGGAATGGGCGAAGAGAAAGCAAAATCCAGACTGATACATTTACGGAGTCGATGAATGCCGATACACGGGAAGCCGTTTTTAAGCTGGCTGGTGGGGCAGGTCGTTTTATTATCAGCGATCCAACATCTGAATTGATCAAAGCTGACACCAGGCAGAATATAGGATCGTATTCAATGACGGTGGAGCGGGATGAGGCCACAAACACGCCTACCATTGAGTTGAAGCCTAAAGACGAAAATCATAACTTCGATCTGAAGGATGGCAATTTTGAGAATCGTGTGGATGTTCACCTGAACAACAAACCTGTCTGGACAATGGATATTGCACTAGGGGCCGGGCAGGGTGATCTGGACTTAAGCGCTTATACCGTAAAAAAGCTGAAACTGGCCGCTGGAGCTGCTGACCTTGATCTTAAGCTGGGCGCAAAAGCCGATCAGTCGGAGATCAAGCTTGATGTTGGTGCTGCTTCGATTACAGTGCGGGTTCCCAAAGAGGTGGGCTGCCGGGTCATAAAGGATGGGGCTCTTAACGTTGAACGGCTGGAAGAGTTTACCGATGTTGGTGGTGGCGAGTTCGAAAGTCCTGGTTATTCGGCGGCTACCAAGAAAATGACTATTCGTTTCGACGGAGGGATCTCTAGCTTTAAAGTAATTCGCTATTAGCCAGAACCGCTCCGGCGGCCCGGCGGGATTTGACTGACCGACGTTGATTTTGGTTTCAAAGAAGCGCTTTAATCACCCACAAAATCAACGTCGGTCAGTTAAATCCCAATAATCCCGGTTTAGTTTTGGTTATTCAATCGATTGATTAGCATTCGATTGAATGTTTGTTCCGTTTTATACAACTCAGTGAGTTGAGCGGGCGATATAACTTTTAGGAATCGACTCATGTATTCCTCATCAAGATCAGCGAGCTTCTGTTTTGTCGCATTGATCTCGCGTAGGCCATTCACCAGTTGATTTTCATTCAAATTCGTACGTCCGGGCTCATTGCTCAGTTGCCGAATTCTACGATTAAGCTCCTGCTTCTTAGCATTATATTCGTTATAAACTGCCCAGAATTGCGGAGCCTGATCTGTAGTCAGGTTCAACCGATTCGTAATCATGCCAATTTTGGCTGCTTCAATTTTCTGGCGTCCATTAAGGTCGTTTTGAGCCTGAGCGATGTGTGTTGTCATCACTAAAGCTATTAGCCAACCAATCCATGCGTGTCTCATCACCGTAAAATTTACCATTCTATAAATCAGGAGTCGATGCCTAGGCTTTCTGCTACGTTTTGTTCGTCAATGAGTCGTTGGATCTCGGCAGGTTTTACATTTAAGTACTGAATGGCCGTTGTATCACTACCCATTGACGAGTGGATTTGCTGACTGTCTACAAGCTCGTAGGGGTCAACACCCTGATCGTCCAGATAAGCTGCAATTACGTCGTCAGTCACACCCGCTAAAGCCTCATTTCCTAAAGACTCCTGTCGTTGTGGTATTGTTTTCCAGATCATTACAGCAATCAGGCTGGCGCCTACCAGTGAAGTGGCTGTTCGCTGCCATGACCAACTGATACTAAATGCTGGTTTGGGCTTGCGTGTGACGCGAGCTTGTACCCGCGACGGCAACTGATCGAAGTAGCCATCGGGTGCCCTGAACGGTTGTTGCCTGAGCGGATGTTCGGGGGGAAGTTCGTCAAGCCTAAAATTGTTCATTTCGTCCATTGTCGTTCTGTGTACAAGTTACACAATTCGTTCTGTATATGAGATTTGACAAGACACATACGCTGAGGTTTAATCTGATGTATCAGAATTATGTAGATAATCTTCAATTTTTTTAACCGCTAAGTGGTAAGAGGCTTTTAAAGCCCCAACCGACGTACCGGTTACCTCGGCAATGTCTTCGTATTTCATATCGTCAAAATACTTCATATTGAAAACCAGACGTTGCTTATCTGGCAGCTTCAGAAGGGCTTTCTGTAACTTCAACTGGACGTCTTCTCCGCTGGGGCTATTGCCCGACGTGACAAAATCCGAGTTGCTCTCCAACTTTTCCATCAACTCGCCTTCTACATCGCCTATTGGCAGGAAAAAACGTCGACGCTTTTTGTTCAGGAAGTTCAGGCATTCGTTGGTAGCAATACGGTATATCCAGGTGTATAACTGACTATCACCTCGAAACTGTTCCAGGCTATTCCAGACTTTAATAAATGTTTCCTGTACCAAATCATCGGCATCGTCGTGGTCAATAACCATCTTTCGGATATGCCAATAAATTTTCTGCTGATACTGTCGTACCAGCAGATTAAAGGCATAGTTCCGGCTCGACGGATCGCGATATTTAGCGAGGAGTTCTGCGTCAGTCATTTTAGTCCAGTTTTCAGTTTTCAGTTTTCAGTTTTCAGTGGCTGATGCAAAATCGCTTCGCGCACTGAAAACCGAAAGCTGAACACTGAAAACTAATTTTTTCTTGCTATTACTTTCTTCACCTGCTCAACGATCTTGTCAGCAGTAAGACCATATTTCTGCATGAGTTGATCAGGCGTTCCACTTTCTCCGAACGTATCGTGTACGCCGACATATTCAATTGGAGCCGGGTAATTGCGGGCCAATACCTGGGCTACGCTATCGCCGAGGCCACCATTAAGCATATGCTCTTCGGCCGAAACAGCACAACCCGTTTTCTTTACCGATGCCAGAATAGCTTCTTCATCTAACGGTTTAATGGTGTGAATGTTGATAATGTCGGCTTCAATTCCTTCGGCAGCGAGTATTTCGCCTGCTTTGATGGATTCCCAAACCAGATGGCCGGTACAGAAAATAGATACATCCGAACCCTCATTAACAGTCCACGCTTTACCAATTTCAAATTTCTGGTCGGCAGGCGTAAAAACAGGAATCACCGGACGGCCAAACCGTAGATAGACTGGTCCTTCGTGTTCGGCAATAGCTAACGTAGCGGCTTTGGTCTGGTTATAATCGCAGGGATTAATAACCGTCATGTTCGGCAGCATTTTCATCATGCCCAGATCTTCCAGAATCTGGTGCGTAGCACCGTCTTCGCCTAACGTAACACCGGCGTGTGACGCGCAGATTTTAACGTTTTTGTTTGAATAGGCTACCGATTGACGAATCTGGTCGTAAACACGACCCGTAGCGAAGTTAGCGAACGTAGTGGCAAACGGAATATAACCGCCGATGGTCAGTCCTGCCGATACGCCGATCATATTTGCTTCAGCAATACCACACTGAACAAACCGCTCAGGATTTTCTTTGATGAACGCTTCAAGCTTTAAAGAACCAGCTAAATCGGCGGTGAGTGCAACAACATTTGGATTGGTTTTGCCCAGCTCGGCAATGCCCGCACCGAAGCCCGAGCGAGTGTCTTTCTTTTCGGTATACTCGTATTTTTTCATTTTCTAAGGTTCTGTTCAATGTGCCTCATCCAGAAAAAAAGACGAAGCACAGGGTAGTTAAATGGCCTAATGAGATATACTGTATTGTATTACGTCTCTACAATAAATTAATAATCTGAATAGCCTACTGTTAAAGGAAGCTGGTTGAGGGCTTGTTCCAACTGTTCGGCATTCGGCGCAATACCATGCCATTTGTGGCTGCCCATCATATAGTCGACTCCGTAGCCCATCTCGGTGTGCATCAGAATCAAAGTCGGTACGTCGGGGTCTTCCTGCGATTTTTTGAGCGTTTTCACTACGTCGGCCATGTCGTTGCCCTTCATTTCGTCAACGTGCCAGCCGAAAGCCCGGTATTTAGCACCCAGGTCGCGGTTATCGTTCACGTTACGTGTCGAACCATCGATTTGGGCGTAGTTGTAATCGATAACGGCAGTCAGGTTGCCCAATTTTTTGTTGGGAGCAAACTGGGCAGCTTCCCAGATCTGACCTTCCTGCTGTTCGCCGTCGCCCATCAGAACGAAGACATGACTTTTGTCGCCATTAAGTTTTTTGGCATAGGCGGCTCCAGACGCAACAGAAAGTCCCTGGCCTAACGAACCCGATGCAATACGAACGCCAGGAAGATGCTCGGCGGTGGTTGGGTGACCCTGTAAACGGCTATCCAGCTTCCGGAACGTAGATAACTCACTGAGCGGGAAATAGCCAGCCCGTGCTAGAACTGAATAAAATACGGGGGAAATATGCCCATTCGACAGGAAGAAAATATCTTCATCGCGACCATTCATATCGAAAATTACCTTGCCATCAGCATCTCTTTTAAGATTCATGACATCAAAATAAAGGGCGACCAGAAAGTCTGTGCAGCCAAGGGAGCCTCCTGGGTGCCCAGAGTTAACAGCTGCTACCATGCGAACGATGTCGCGCCGAACGGCGGTGGCGGTGTGTTCGAGTTGTTCGAGTTCCATGTAGTTAATGGTGCGGACGCCCACGGCCGCATCTGATACGTATAGGGAAAGGCGGACGTGGGCGCCCGCACGTAGATTAGTTTAAAATTTGGTTTGCGTGGTTCTTGGTGTCCACTTTATTGATTATTTCGGTAATAATACCATTTTCGTCAATAATAAACGTAGTACGAACCGTACCCATAAATGTACGGCCATACATAGATTTCTCCTGCCAAACGCCATACGATGTCACAATCTGCTGATCAGGGTCGGCTACTAAGGTAAACGGCAGGTCGTATTTACCGGCAAATTTTTTGTGAGATTTAGCATCGTCGACACTTACACCAAGTACTTCATAACCGGCAGCTTTCAGCGCGGTGTAGTTGTCGCGAAGGCTACAGGCCTGCGCCGTACAGCCGGGCGTGTCGTCCTTGGGATAAAAATACAGGACAACTTTCTTGCCTCGAAAATCAGCGAGGCTAATTGGCTGGCCATCTTGATCTGTACTGGTAAAATCTGGGGCTTGATCGCCAATACGTAAGCTCATTATGAATTTGATTTTATCGGTCAAAAGATAAACAATACAGGCTAATTACCTTCTTTTTTTGCGCTTAGGCACTGCTTTATGCCGCACTGGGCGTGGAACCTGAATAGTTGTGCTGTCTGAGCCTATATTTCCAGATCGGTCTTTCACCTGAACAATTACTTCCGCTCCATCCTCAAACAATTGCTCCGGGTCGAGTTTATCCGACCAAAGCAAGGCACGTTTGTAATCATATTGCATCAACACCCATTCGCCATCCACTAAAGCTCTAAACTCAGCAATGCCTGATAGATCGTCTCTGATTTTTGCCGTTATGCCTTTAGGCGTTGCCGATTGAATGGCCACTGTTGGAGGATTGGCATCTGTCATTAATTGGAAACGACCCAGATTGCGGGTTTTAAATTCGATTTTACCTTTCGTCCACGTGCCACCCAGAAAACTTTTGTGATTACCATTGGTCCAATACGCTTTGGTGCGCATCGTATCGATAGCAATGGGGTAGTTGGGTACGTACTGAACGGTTAATGGCTCGTTGATTGGGATTGTAGACTGGTTTATCTCCAGTCCACCGCCCGGAAGTGTTCGCATAGCCAGATACAACGTATCAAATAGCGTTTTCTGACCAAAGTTAAGTCGTGCATTACCATCAACAATAACTTCGCTTCGGCCAGGTATAATTCGCTTTTTAAAATACGTGCGAACGACACCTTTACCGAACTGCACGGAATCGGGTAGATGCTGACGCAAATCTATAAGATAAACCGCTTGGTTGTTACGCATGTAGCTGACGGGTTGCTCCACAATAGAGTGCCCTACGTGTAATTTAGCTACCAGTGGCTCGTCGGTTGAGATATTTTTTACCGCCAGCTTCAGTACGTTTTCATCGGTAGTTATTGTTGCAGACGGCTCGCCAATAAACGACGGACTCGTATTGGGCGACGGCTGAATGGCTAACGAATCGGACCTATTAGCGGATGGGGGAGGTGGCTCTGGTAAGATGGTAAAGGTCAGATGAGCCGCATGGTCAAAAGCGTCGTATAGTGTTAACGTAACTTCGTGGGGCTGGCCGTCCAGGAGAGGGAGCCTACCCCGATAGGCAGCGTTACTCTGCAGTTTATACAAGTTCATGATATTACCATCGGCGATGTAGCCACGATGATAACGCTGTCCACTGATTTGCTCTACTTCATAGTTTTCGTGAATGTTCATAAACCGAGTCTGCTCATTCGGAAAACTGTTCATGTTATAGGCAAATACTTCCCGGCCATCGAGTCGGATTTCAAGGCAGTTAATACCATTTCGATAAGGGGAGCCATTGGCTTTGTCGTACCCCAGTATTTCCAGGCCGATCAGGCCGGAAGCTGTGATAGGCTGTGTGATTACGTAAGACCCATCGGCCCGACGAACGGGAACGTAACTGATACGTTGGTATTCGCCATTAATACGTGACGTAGCCGTCATGGTCTTTAGGGCTACCCGTTCGAAATACGGAGGAATATCGTCCTGAAGCTCAGAGAAGCCGTATAGTAATGGATTGATCAGATTGTCTTTGGCGTCACGAACCTCAAAGTGAAGATGGGGGCCTCCAGAACCTCCGGTGTTGCCAGAAGCAGCAATCACATCACCTTGTTTCACCGGGAATCGACCCGGTGCCGGACGAAGGTCAATCTCGAAGGTTTTCTTTGCGTATTGCTGTGAACGTAAATAGGTACCTAACGTATCGTTTAAATTACGGAGGTGGCCATATACGGTTGTCAGACCATTGGGGTGTTTAATGAACACTACGTTACCATAGCCGCCGGTGAAGACCGCAATCCGTGAGATGTAACCATCAGCCGCTGCATGTACATCCAGGCCTTCCCGTCCGCCAGTACGTATATCCAGCCCTGCATGAAAGTGGTTCGCTCTTAAATCCCCCAATCCTCCGGACAGTGAGTTGGCCGATCCAGGCATAATTGGGAACATAAAATAACCCGCTGGTGCTACTGCAGGGGCATCGTGGCGGGTTACTGGAACAGTTGGTTCATCTGGCTTTTTGGAGGAATCAGCGTTAGGTTGACCGAATGTCGGCCCTGAACTTATTAGCGCTGCCAGAAAACTATACTTTATGAGTTGTTTCAAAAGAAAAGTCGAAGCCTGCCGCCCAAATTGTGCTTATAAAATATGAGCAGCTCAGTAATACCATTTATTTAACGTCAACGGTTAACATAGGTTTATCCTCAATATAAGCCGTTAACTGATCGCCAATTTTCACGGGGCCAACGCCTTTAGGGGTTCCGGTGAAAATTACATCGCCTTGTTGCAGCAGAAAGTAACGCGAAACGAATGAAATGAGGTAGTCAATCTTAAATAACATAAGGCTGGTATTGCCTAACTGCCGCGTTTCTCCGTTAAGATCTAATCGAAAATTGAGATTCTGTAAATCCGGATAATCTGTTTTAGGAACGAAATTGGAAAGAGGGGCAGAGCCATTAAACCCCTTCGCTAGTTCCCAGGGAAGCCCTTTCGCCTTTAATTTACTCTGAAGATCACGAGCGGTAAAGTCGATACCGATGCCAATTTCGTCGTAGTATTTATGCGCGAATTTCTCATCAATATTTTTTCCTACACGATTGATTTTAACCAGTATTTCAACCTCATAATGAACATCAGTTGAAAAGCTTGGGTAGAAAAACGGTTCGTTTTTGAGTGGGATGGCCGTTTCCGGTTTCAAAAAAATGACAGGATCTTCAGGTTGTTCGTTGTTCAGCTCCTTGATATGTTCGGCGTAATTGCGGCCAACGGCGATAATTTTCATAGGTAGGTGAGGTTAAAGCCTCAATAGATTAGATAAATAGTTGTAAGCTAAACTTGCCGTACACTAAACTATTTAGAATACCACAAATCTAAGGAGTAATGACAGGTAGACCGCAATATGCTGGAAAAATTTGAACAAATCCGGTACTTTGCGGGTCATATTACGTCAGAACCATTCTGTCAGACATAAACCTATTTAATAATGAAAAATGCACTTATTGCGATGCTGTTTGTTGGCTTTGCTATTGGTTGCCAAAAAGTACCTATTACTGGGAGAAATCAGCTAAAGCTGGTGCCTAATGACCAGTTGTTGCCACTTAGTTTCACGAATTATAAGGGCGTTTTAGATACCAGTACGGTTGTTCGGGGGACAAACGATGCCGAAATGATCCGTCGCGTTGGGAATCGACTACGTCAGGCTATGGAGCAGTACCTGAATGCCAATAATCTGGGCAATCGGCTTGAGGGTTTCCAGTGGGAGTTTAACCTGATTCAAAGTCCGCAGGTTAACGCCTGGTGTATGCCCGGTGGTAAAGTCGCTTTTTATACCGGTATTTTGCCTTACACACAAAATGAAGCGGGCGCGGCTGCCGTTATGGGCCATGAAATTTCGCATGCTATTGCTGAGCACGGTAATGAACGTATGAGCGAAGGATTATTAGCGAATGGGTTGATTCAGGGTGGGCAGATTGCAACAGGTTTAGCTGCGCGTGGAGCCAACAACCAGGTTAATTCAATTCTGTTGCAGGCGGTCGGAGCTGCTCTACCAATAGGCTATCAGGTAGGCCGCGCCTTGCCACATAGCCGAAAACAGGAGTCTGAAGCTGACCACTTGGGAGTCATATTTATGGCTTTGGCTGGTTACAATCCGCAGGAAGCTGTTACGTTCTGGGGTCGTATGGCTAAGGCTGGCAGCGGCCAAAAACCACCTGAATTTTTATCGACACATCCGTCGGATGAGCGTCGGATTCGGGATTTGCAGGCGTTAATGCCAGAAGCAATGAAGTATTATAAACGATAATCTTCTAAACAGAAAAGCCGGAGCTTGACTCCGGCTTTTCTGTTTAGAAATCTACTTCTTAAAGAGCTTCAACTACCTGACGTACTTTTTCGGCTGCTTCTTTTAATAAAACAGCTGATTGAACTTTCAGGCCCGATTCATCGATAATGCGAGCGCCTTCTTCTGCATTCGTGCCTTGCAGACGAACGATGATGGGTACATTGATATCGCCAATGGCTTTGTAAGCTTCAACAACACCCGTAGCAACACGGTCGCAGCGTACAATACCACCAAAGATGTTGATCAGGATGGCTTTAACGTTTGGATCTTTCAGGATAATACGGAAGCCAGCTTCTACCGTTTTCGCATTAGCACCACCACCTACGTCGAGGAAGTTGGCAGGCTCACCACCCGATAGCTTAATGATATCCATGGTTGCCATGGCCAGACCTGCTCCGTTTACCATACAGCCAACATTGCCGTCCAGTTTAACGTAGTTTAAGTCATTTGCGCTCGCTTCGACCTCAAGAGGATCTTCTTCGGTGATGTCACGAAGATTAGCCAGATCAGGATGACGGTAAAGTGCATTATCATCGAGGTTCACTTTGGCATCAACAGCAAGAATTTTGTTGTCGGATGTTTTCAGAACCGGGTTGATTTCAAACATCGACGCATCGGTGTCTACATAGGCTTTGTACAGCGAAGTCACGAACTTTACCATTTCTTTGAACGCTTCGCCTTCCAGTCCTAAACCGAATGCAATTTTGCGAGCCTGGAAAGGTTGTAAACCAACCGATGGATCAATCCATTCTTTGACGATCTTTTCAGGGGTTTTTTCGGCTACTTCTTCAATATCCATACCGCCTTCGGTGCTGGCCATAATGACGTTACAAGCTTTCGTGCGGTCAAGCAGAATGCTTAAATACATCTCTTTTGGCTCGGTAGCACCTGGGTAAAAAACATCCTGAGCAACCAGTACTTTGTTGACTTTTTTGCCTTCAGGTCCTGTTTGGTGGGTTACAAGAACATTGCCAATCAGGTTTTTAGCAATGTCGCGCACATCGTCAACCGACTTAGCCAACGCCACACCCCGTTGCTCACTACCGACAACTTTACCTTTACCGCGTCCACCAGCATGAATCTGCGATTTTACGACGACGAATTTTGAGCCGGACTGCGCCATAATTTGTTTGGCGGCTTCAACAGCTTTCTCGGGTGATTCGGCCACGATGCCCTCTTGAATCCGGACACCGTACTTTTTCAGAATTTCTTTACCCTGATACTCGTGTATATTCATGGCAACTGCAACAAGGAGAATTGGAAATCGTATTTTTGTGCGGCAAGTTAGCAATAAAAAGAGTTTACAGTCTATAGTTTACCGTTTTCCGTGCGGCAATCTGTGAAATTTGCGTGGTGGAGCTAGTTGGAATAGTAAGCTGTAAACTGAAATCTATAAACTGAAAACTAAATATACGTGTCGCTTCTTCAAACAACTGATATACGCCGGAACTACGGTAATTTACCCGTTCTTAAAGGAATCAACTTAACGATCGAGCCGGGAGAGATTGTTTCTATCGTGGGGGCTTCGGGTGCCGGTAAAACAACTTTATTACAAATCCTGGGTACGCTCGACCGACCTGATTCTGGCGAACTACGTATTGACGGACAAAACGTTTTCTCTTTAAACGATCGTCAGCTTGCTCAATTTAGGAATGAACGGATCGGGTTTGTATTTCAATTTAATAACCTTTTACCTGAGTTTACGGCCCTGGAGAATGTTTGTTTACCCGGCTTTATTTCTGGTAAAGACGAAAAGGCTGTGCGTGAGCGGGCCGAATCGTTATTAAAGACATTAGGGCTTCAAAATCGTTTAGATCATTTACCTTCTCAAATGTCGGGAGGAGAGCAGCAACGTACTGCGGTGGCAAGAGCGCTAATTAATAAGCCTGCTATTGTGTTTGCCGATGAACCCAGTGGAAATCTGGATTCCCACAATGCGGAAGAACTACACCAGCTTTTCTTTCAACTTCGCGATGAGTTAGGGCAGACGTTCATTATTGTAACTCATAACGAAACATTGGCTGCTTTAGCTGACCGTACGGTTACAATTCGTGATGGGTTATTGTTTAACTAGTTTTAGCCCTATCTTGTCTGCTATTGAGGGTTTAGTTTAAGTAAATGTACTTAAATTATAGTATCTTGATTTGTTGTAATTGGTTGACTTTTAGTTATTTAGTCGAGATTTGGAAAATTATTTTACGATAAAGAATGATTATTCTTTATTTTTGTTTTATAATTGTGTCGAAAAGAAAAGTTTTTCATAACGTTGAGTAAATCAGAAAGCCAAGAGAGAGTCTCGCTTGGCTTTTTCGTTTTATATACGTTCATGCGTCTCCATTTCGTTAAGCTTCTTGTGGAATTCTTCCCGGAGTATGGCGTACAGATTGAGATCAACATAGGCGTCATCTACTTTAGACGCTTTTTTTAGGGTTCCTTCGTAGCGAAATCCAATTGATTGATACAGTTTTTCCGCTCGATCATTGAACGATCGAACGTCAAGCCATACTCGATTGGCTTTAATAACGCCAAAAGCATATACTAAAATATTGTCGAGTGCCAAACGGCCGTAGCCAAGACCTTTATCATACACAAGTATACGCTTCAGCAGCACGGAGTCATCCGGGCTTTGTAAGTCGGCTAAAATACAATGGCCTACCGGTTGGCCATCGGCTACTAGCAGGAAACATTGGTAGTTGGGGTCTTCTAACGCATTGAGGTATTGATCGGTTGTCCACTGCCCAACAAAGCGTCGGTTTTCGGAGTGTTGCTCTGCTTGGGTAACAAAACCTAAATCGGCAGGAGTGAGAGGTTGTAAGGTTAGCATAGGAAAGTGGTAATTGGCGAAAATACAAGAAAAAGCCCCTCAACAACTTGTTGAGGGGCTTTTTCTTGTATTCCGGACTTGGCAGATTACATCATGCCGCCCATGCCGCCACCATGCATACCAGGAGCGCCACCACCAGCAGGAGCTTCTTCTGGCTCGTCGGCAATAACACACTCGGTGGTCAACAGCAGACCTGCAATAGAGGCTGCGTTTTCCAGAGCAAGGCGAGTTACTTTCTTAGGATCGATGATACCAGCGGCAAACAGATCTTCGTACGTATCGTTTTTAGCGTTGTAGCCAAAACCGCCATCGCCGTCTTTCACTTTGTTTACAACAACTGAACCTTCGCCACCTGCGTTAGCAACAATAGTACGTAGAGGAGATTCCAGAGCAACACGGATGATGTTAACGCCAGTTTTCTCATCTTCGTTGGCACCTTGTACGCCATCGAGAGCTGAAATGGCACGAATCAGGGCAATACCACCACCGGTTACGATACCTTCTTCAACGGCAGCGCGAGTTGCGTGCAGCGCATCGTCAACGCGGTCTTTCTTTTCTTTCATTTCTACTTCAGTAGCAGCACCGATGTAGAGAATAGCGACACCACCTGACAGTTTCGCCAGACGCTCTTGTAGCTTCTCACGATCGTAATCAGACGTAGTGTTTTCGATTTGTGCTTTAATCTGGTTAACGCGGCCCTGAATATCTTCTTTCTGACCAACGCCATTCACAACAGTCGTGTTGTCTTTGTCGATCAGGATTTTTTCTGCTTGACCTAAATAATCGATCGTTGCATTTTCAAGTTTGAAGCCACGTTCTTCGCTGATAACCTGACCGCCAGTCAGGATAGCGATATCTTCCAGCATAGCTTTCCGACGATCGCCAAAGCCTGGAGCTTTAACAGCAGCTACTTTCAGAGCACCACGGATTTTGTTAACTACCAACGTAGCCAATGCTTCGCCATCAACATCTTCAGCGATGATCAGCAAAGGACGGCCAGTTTGAGCTACTTGCTCCAGTACTGGAAGTAGTTCTTTCATCGACGACACTTTCTTCTCAGAGATCAGGATGAACGGACGATCCAGTTCAACTTCCATTTTCTCGGTGTTCGTCACGAAATATGGAGACAGGTAACCACGGTCGAACTGCATACCTTCAACGGTTTTAACTTCCGTTTCAGTACCACGAGCTTCTTCAACCGTAATAACACCCTCTTTACCCACTTTCTTCATCGCTTCGGCAATCATGGTGCCGATTTCGTCGTCGTGGTTAGCAGAAATAGTAGCTACCTGCGCAATTTTATCGAAATCGTCGCCAACTGTCTGAGCTTGCTGAGCCAAATTAGCCGTAACGGCAACAACGGCTTTATCAATACCGCGCTTCAAATCCATTGGGTTAGCGCCAGCTGCTACGTTCTTAGCACCAATCGAGTAGATTGCCTGTGCCAGAACCGTTGCTGTGGTGGTACCGTCACCAGCCGAATCAGCCGTTTTAGACGCTACTTCTTTTACTAACTGAGCACCCATGTTTTCCATGGCATCCTTCAGTTCAATTTCTTTAGCTACCGTTACACCGTCTTTCGTGATGGCAGGTGAACCGAATTTTTTATCCAGAATTACGTTCCGGCCTTTTGGTCCGAGGGTAACTTTTACCGCATCTGCCAGGGTGTCAACACCCTTCTTAATACGTTCGCGAGCTTCAGTATCGAAGAAAATTTTCTTAGCCATTACTTTTTTGTAGTTTGAAAAAGTTTGCAGTTTTCTGTTTCCAGTTCCGTAACGAGTTGCTCTTTTGTTCTCGGCTATTTAGCTGAAAACGGTGACTCATTAACTGAAAACTAAACAATTAAAGGATTGCGAAAATGTCGGATTCACGCATGATGAGGTACTCTTTGCCATCAACGGTGATTTCTGTACCAGCATATTTACCGTACAACACCGTATCGCCCACCTGAACCGTAAGTGGTTCATCTTTCTTGCCTGCACCAACGGCTACGACCGTGCCACGCTGAGGCTTTTCCTTTGCCGTATCAGGAATGATAATTCCGAACGAGGTTTTTTCTTCAGCCGGGGCTGCTTCTACAAGCACCCGGTCCGCCAGCGGTTTCACGTTCACTTTAACGCTTTCCGTTTCTGCTACCATGATAATGAGTTGATTAAGGTTTTTAACTGTTTGTGCAATCCATTTAATTACACGTCGTTGTGCGACGGCCAATTTTTATGCCAATCCCTTTTAACTGCCAAATTTTCAGGTTTTACTCTGACAGTATGCCATTTTCAGTTTTAACTAATTTTCATTCTAACAGATCGTACTTTAAGCAAACAGAATTTGGTTTTTTCTAGCTGGTTCGCTATTTTGAGCTACCAATATGTTGATTAAAGTGCGTTAGTGAGTCTATGAAAAAATTACAGTCTGACTGGTTTACGCAAAATTGGATTGACGCCGAGTATCAGAAATATGTCTTGATGGCATATTTACAAACCGTTCGGCAGAACTTCACTGAAAACAAACTTTATCCCGATCTGCCCGATTTACGGGGACATTACGAGACAGGTGTTCGCTTTTCGAGGGGCAAAGGTACGTTAAATGCTGCGTTTCCCAAACGCGCGCAGCGAGTTGTCGGGCCTCCTCCCCGGATCGAGTACAAATCTGAGGTAATGGATGATGAGTATATGGCCGAGCTGGATGCGATCATGACGTTTGCCTTACCCCGATTCCATTCTATGCTGACAGAAGGTCAGCAGCGATGGGCTGATATCGCTAGCTCGCTGACTTTGGTACCCATAGGTTTGTTGCCACTACGTCCAGAAGAGGGGTATTTGTTGATTTACACGCCTAATAAGGCAGAAACCCATGTTTATTCATTTCAATTGACACTTTATTCTGAGCAGGAGCCTGGTGGTCGGATGATTCGACTGCATTTTGTGGAGGCCTTTCGAAAATCTCTGGCCCATACATTTGAGAATGTTAAGTTAGATCTGATACGTCGCCATCGACACCTTCCTAATCCTGCTACGTATATGCTGGAGAGTGATCGGTCTTATCCTGTTCAGGAAACGCTACTGCCTATTGCCCGGCAGCTTCTGGCACAGGCCGTTGCGTAAATGAATGTAATAAAAAAGGCTTCGATTCAATCGAAGCCTTTTTTTGTGATAAGAAACGTATCGCTTATTTCTGCGCTGATGTCGAAGTTCCTGGGGTTGTTGCTCCGGGAGCTGCCTGACTTGGGGCTGGTGTCGGTGCTGCGGCTCCGGGTAGGGTCTGCGTTTGCGCACGATCTACGTTGGCACTGTTAATCACTCCCGTCTGATTGCGATCAATCATAATATAGGAGACTAGTGAGAGAACCATAACTGCTACGCCCAAGCCCCACGTGATTTGTTCGAGGAGGTCAGTAGTCTTTTTGACACCCATGAGCTGATTGGAACCCAGTCCACCAAACTCACCAGCCAATCCACCACCTTTTGAATTTTGAACAAGCACGATCAGAATCAATAGGACAGTGATAATGCAAATAATGACAATAGTTGCCGTAACCATGAATGTTTGTATTACCGGTCCGCCGGCGCGTTTTCTTTAAAGAGTTTTCTTCAGTGAAAAAAGAGTATCTTAAGACTCGCTCGATTCGCTGGCCGCACTCGGTAATTCACTGATTTTTGCCGCAAAGTACGGTTTTTTATCCGGATTTTTCACCATCAGCTTCTCATAGATTTCGCGAGCTTTGTCAATTTTACCCTGTTTAACCAAAATCTTGGCAAAGCTTTCTGTAATCAGGCCGCCGGAAAGGGGTTTGGTACGTTTGGTTAAGTCTTCCTGTTCGGTCGGCTCATTAAGTTTAGAGCGTACAGGGGAAATACGAGGCTCTTTTTTTATGAAATCCTCGATAAGGTCAAACTGACGCTTACGCTCCACATCGGCGGGCGACAAGATCGGTTCTATGGATACAGCTTCAGCTATCTGTGCCAGATCATGCTGGAGATTAGATTCAGCCAGCGTTGGGTCTTCAGGCATTGGTGTTGTGGCCTGGGCATCAAGCTGGGTAGGACTGGGTAAGCGTAATAAAGGCAATTTGGGAAATCCGTTACTTAAACCGGCTTTAGATTTAAACAGAGCGTAACTTTCTTGTTGGTAGTCGTCGGGAATAGGAACGTGTTTGGCTGATAACTCATTCAGCTTGGTTAACAGGTTCTCCGACCACTGAAATTCATTGTCAATAAGTTTGCGCAGGGCATTACGGCTTAACGCATGGGCTGCCGCCTGGCGAATGAAAGAAACATTTTGTCCTTTCAAATGGACCGAAGCTGCTTTGGCCGTTAATGTGTGCAAAGACTGACAGTACGGATAGGCTTGAAGACTTTCCTGCAATTGCACAAAGTCTGTAGTGGTGAGGTCTTCCGGATGGGTGACCCAGTACGAAAAAGTTTCTTTATCAAGCGCAAGCATGGGTTGGGTGTCGCAATACGGTTGGCCGAAGGTAATCAGGAATTATGAATAATAAACGATGGATGTTGTCGAGTTTACTCGTTTCTGTCCATAATTCATTCGTTAACGTTAGTGATTACCAGTCAGCTGCTGTCTTGTTAAAAATATCTAACACGATCTGGTCCAGAATCTTAGGAACCAATCGGCTTTCGTTTTGGCTAAGAGTTTGATTCTGAGGGAAATCCTGATAGAAAGAGAACGATTGCTCAAAATTTTTACTCTCGTCTTTGTTGTTATAAAAGCGGGCTAACACCGTGATCTGTAGCCGGTTAACGCCAGCCTGGTCCTGGGCAGTAGGGGCTACGGCCAGCAGATCATAGCCTGTAATATTTCCTTCCAGCACCATATCACCGTTGTTAGGAATAACCTTCAGGTTTGTATAGCGCTGGTAGTATTCTTTTAGCTTCTCATTAAATGTCAGGGGAAGGTTGGCAGGGCCACCGGCTGTTGCCAGTACAAAATTATTTACCGTTACGGTCTTAATATCAGGCGATAACGTAGTACCGGTAAACGAATAAATTCCGCAAGACTGAAAAATGAATGATACATTAAGAATGATAAATGCCAGAAAACGGTGTCTTACGGTATCATTCATGACTACCAATTTATTCCTCATCAATTTCGTATTGTTTGATTTTGCGGTATAACGTTCGTTCTGATATGCCCAGGGCTTGTGCGGCATACTTGCGTTTGTTATTGTTTCGTCGGAGAGCTTTCAAAATCATTTCTTTCTCCTGCCGTTCCAGCGAAAGCGAATCGTCTTCCTCCGTCTCATGCGTTACGTCCTCTACCTGAATGTCGTTTATGTCGCCATCGATATCCTCAAAAATCTGGACAGGTGGATGGCCATTGTATGTTTCGGAGGGTGGTGGCGTTTCTGACCGGCCGGGGGTATTGAGCGCAGGAAGGAACCGCGTAACGTTAGTATCGCCGGATGGATGATAATCGCCATCCGGTTGAATAGAATCGAAAAGATCTTTGTGATTATTCAGGATCTGATGACCATCCTGTTCACTGCCCAGCACGTCCCGAACGAGTTTTTTCAGATCGTTTACGTCCCGACGCATATCGAATAATACCTTATAGAGTAATTCGCGCTCTGAAAAATTTTCGTTGTTGTTTCCCTGCGCTTGTGTGAACAGGGCTAATGTTCGGCTACTGGTTTGTTGCTGGGGTAAATACTTCGCCAGTGTTTCCGTATCAATCGGTTTGTCCTGCTCTGACTCCAGTATGGATACCTGTTCAGCAATATTTTTCAGCTGACGAATATTGCCCGGAAATGGATAACTCATCAGCAGTTGTTTGGCCCCTTCCGTTAATTGGAGCGGTTTGATACGATACCGTTCAGCAAAATCTGTTGTGAATTTGCGGAATAGTAATTCAATATCGACACCGCGTTCACGTAGTGGTGGTACGTAAATAGGAACGGTGTTTAAGCGGTAGTACAGATCTTCCCGAAACTGGCCTTTCTCAACGGCATCCATTAAGTTGACGTTGGTGGCCGCTACGACACGTACATCTGTTTTTTGCGTCTTTGACGAACCAACCCGAATGAACTCGCCATTTTCCAGAACACGTAGCAGGCGAGCCTGCGTACCGAGGGGCATTTCTCCAATTTCATCCAGGAAAATGGTGCCCCCGTTTGTTGTTTCGAAATAACCTTTTCGAGAATCTACGGCACCAGTGAACGAACCCTTTTCATGGCCAAAAAGCTCTGAATCAATGGTTCCCTCGGGAATAGCTCCACAGTTTATGGCAATAAACTGTCCGTGTTTACGTGCACTAAGACTATGGATGATCTTGGAAAAAGACTCCTTACCACTACCGCTTTCGCCGGTAATTAATACGGTTAAATCCGTGGCTGCCACCTGCATCGCTACGTTAATGGCGTAGTTTAGACCGGGTGCATTACCGATTATGCCGAAGCGTTGTTTAACGCTCTGAATTTCCTGATTATTCATATAGATGTCATTTGTTATTGATAGCCATCGGGGTCATTGGTTGCATACACAATTCATGACATCGGATCGCCGAAGCGATTGACTGACAATCAGCAACAATTAATGACTAACAACTTCGCCAAGCAACGTAGCAGACGTGCATTCAGTAACTAGTACGTTAACGTACTGGCCTTTTTGCCAATTGCCCTTAGGAAAGACAACCATTTTGTTCTGATCATTACGTCCACAGAGGAAGTCTTCAGAACGTTTGGATGTCCCTTCAATCAGTACCCGCTGTACTTGCCCAACGTGACGCTGGTTTCTGGCCGATGAATGCTCCAGCTGACGGGCGATAATTTCGTTCAGCCGACGTTTTTTTACATCTTCCGGAATATCATCCTGGTATTTTTTGGCGGCCAGTGTCCCCGGACGTTCGGAATAAGCGAACATATAGGCATAGTCGTAATGCACGTAATCCATTAGCGACAGCGATTCGAGGTGTTCTTCCTCGGTTTCGGTACAGAAGCCCGAAATCATATCGGTAGAAATACCGCAATTTTCGCCCAGAATTTCGCGAATCCGGTCAATTTTACTGATATACCAGGGGCGGTCGTACGTACGATTCATCAGCTTCAGAACCCGGCTGTTGCCACTCTGGGCGGGTAGATGGATATACTTGCAGATGTTATCATACTTCGCCATCGTATATAATACGTCGTCGGTAATATCTTTTGGATGCGAGGTAGAGAAGCGTACGCGAAGATCGGGATGGATCAGCGCCACCATTTCGAGCAAATTCGCGAAGGTCGTTATTTCAACGGTGTCTGTACTTTGCCACTTATACGAATCCACATTCTGGCCCAGCAACGTAACCTCCCGATAACCCTGCTCGAACAGGTCCCTGGCTTCTCGTACAATGCTGTGTGGGTCTCTGCTACGTTCACGCCCACGAGTAAAGGGGACTACGCAGAAACTGCACATATTGTCGCAGCCGCGCATGATTGATACAAAGGCTGTAACGCCATTGGAATTCAAACGAATAGGAGAGATGTCGGCGTACGTTTCTTCGCGAGACAAGAAAACGTTGACTGCTTTTTGCCCTGATTCAGCTTCTTCAACAAGTTTGGGTATATCGCGATAGGCATCTGGTCCCGCTACGATATCAACTACCTTTTCTTCTTCCAGAAGCTTGGTTTTCAGACGTTCTGCCATGCAGCCAAGCATACCGACCAGCAACTCTGGTTTCTGACGTTTAAGGCCCGTAAGGTGCTTGAGTCGATGACGAACTTTTTGTTCTGCATTTTCCCGGATTGCACACGTATTAAGAAAGATCAAATCAGCGTCTTCGGCCGATGACGTAGTAGCAAAGCCTGCGTTACGCATAACAGACGCAACAATCTCGCTATCGGCGAAATTCATTTGACAACCGTAGCTTTCGATATACAGGCGTTTTTTACCTACCGCAGGTTCTTCTTCTGAGGTACGAGGCAGGTCAACCTGCTCTTTATCGGCTGGTTGTAGTATCGTTAATTCCGGAATAAGCGTCATAATTGTCAATAAGTCAATGAGTTGATAAAAACTAGTCCGGTTTGCTTTCGCCACACACTGAACTGCTTTACCAACTAGTAGGCAAAATTAACAAGAAAGGGTGAATAATACTGTCATTTTGGCAGGATTTGCGTTAAAATCTCTTAATTCTCGCTATCGGTGAGCGGGACAGCATTACCCTATACGTAGCCTAAGCCTA
>NZ_JAAFZH010000049.1 GCF_010435915.1 Spirosoma terrae
CAATGGCTTTACGCAAAGCACTATGTACCAACTCTTCGCCCATGTTATCAGCTAGCGTCCAGCCTTTGATTCGCCGACTATAAAGGTCCATCCATGCCGCCAGATAGCCCCATGCACTACCCGCCAGTGGAACATATGTGATATCGCCGACTAACACTCTACCCGGTGCCGTTGGAAAGTCCATGTCTACTAACAAATTCGGGCTGAATGGCCCGTTATAACGACTGTCGGTGGTGCGAGGAATGAAACTACGCGGTTGAATGGCCCGTAGCCCTTCCGCTTGCATGAGTCGCCGAAGTTGGTGACGCCCTACTTCAAAGCCCTGCTCCTGTAACTCAGTCAACAGTCGACGACTGCCATAACGCCGACGATGGTCCCCAAAACTGTCCAGCATTGCTTGCCGTAATTTTTCTTTCTCTTCGGTCAGCTGATGACTTTGACCAGCCTGATAAGCGTAGTAAGCGCTACGACTAACACCGAGCGTTTTACAAAGCCGTTCTATTGGAAAATCGGACGTTAGCTGGGTGATCACCTGGTAGCAGTGCGTCAAGTCATGCGGCCGCTACGGCGGACCGTTGAAAATGGCTA
>NZ_JAAFZH010000050.1 GCF_010435915.1 Spirosoma terrae
ACCGCTGCCAATGGTCAGCTTACCCGACTGGACGTAACCGAAATGGCATCGAGTGTGCGGCTGTCAGCAGCCCCGGCCCAGCGACGAGTAACCTTGAGCTGGCAGGCCAACACGCCCTGGAGCAACGATAACCAGACCCACGATGTGTACCGGAGCCGGTCAGGACCGGCTGGTCCTTTCAACAAGATTGCCGAAGTGCGGGTGCAGGGCAGTCCGTACACGTTCACCGACACGGGTGAGGATACGTTTGTGGCCGATGGCAACACGAGTCGGGTTTTGTCGGCCGACAGTAGTTATTGCTACCGGGTCATGACTCGAGGGCAGTATACGGATACACAATTAGTAGGCTTTAATCCTATTATAAACTATAGTCAGATTATCTGCGCTACGCCCACCGATACGACTCGCCCCTGTGCCCCCGTGCTGGGGCTGGATAGCCTTAACTGTGCTAACCTGACCAATGAAAGCCTCTGCGATCAGACCAGCTTTACCAACAAGCTACGCTGGCAGCTCACCACTAGTCCCAGCTGTGACCCCAATGTGGTTAGCTACAAGCTCTACTACGGTCGCTACCAGCAGGACGAACC
>NZ_JAAFZH010000051.1 GCF_010435915.1 Spirosoma terrae
TAAACGGCGAACCAACCGTTGTCGAAGGTGTACCCGAAATGGTGGCCGGAGCCGTGAAACTCAATCCCGCTGGCAGGCTGCTGACACTCAGCGTCAACGCTGACGGTGTTTCGGCATCGGTGAAGGTGTTAGCCAGCGACAGGGTATACCCCTGACCAACCGTGGCACTTTGTGGACCAACCGCATTGGCTACCGTTGGAGCCGTGTTGGTTGGTGGCGTCGTGCCACAGGAAGCCAACCAGTTGTAGCTATAGGTCGATACCACACCCGACTGCTCCGCCTTCAAGGTAATGACCGGATTATCGGTGTACAGCCGTAGCGTGTAGGGACCAGCGTTGGTCGTCGGTACGGTTTCATTCACCACCGAGAAGGTAATAGCGCTGCCGTTGGTACCGGTATAAACTGGCGTAAACGTTACGTTACGTTGTCCGGCAGAGATCGTCACACAGCTTACCGGCGTTACCCCCGTGATAGCAAACGTACCACCCGGATTGGTGGTGCTCGACACAGGGCTCACCGTAATGGCAAAGCTGGTGCTGGCCGTCAAACTACCCGGATCCGTGGCCGTTACCGTTAC
>NZ_JAAFZH010000052.1 GCF_010435915.1 Spirosoma terrae
GCTTGACAAACAAAAATAAGTCTGGTACCTTTGCACTCCCAAACGATACGGGAAACCTTGATAAACGAAGTTAACAGATTGTTTTTCAGGGGGTTGCAAGCAAAAAGCAGCAAAAATAAATAAAAAATATTTTTCACTTTTTACTTGACAAACGGGACGAAAAGAAATACCTTTGCACTCCCAAACATCGAGACACAACGAAGCGAATTTGCTTCTGGCTTTCTCACCACGCTGATCAACGGATCAGCGCTCAGTTCTTTGACAAACGGTCAGCACAACGACAACTCAGTCAGATGCTTTCGGGCATCGGTTGAACAATACTGTGAGAGTTTACTTTCACGCACAATATTTACGATGGAGAGTTTGATCCTGGCTCAGGATGAACGCTAGCGGCAGGCCTAATACATGCAAGTCGAGCGGGCCGCAAGGT
>NZ_JAAFZH010000053.1 GCF_010435915.1 Spirosoma terrae
AGGAGGAATGACATTGGCCACGGTGGGAGCCGTATTGACCGGTGCTGGCGCCGGGCTGACGGTCAAGACTAGGGGCGTTGCTACACTCAATCCTGCCGGGTCAGTGGCGGTGACGGTCAGCGTATGTGGCGATCCTAGGGTGGTGGATGGCGTACCAGTGATGGTGTTGTTACTGGCCAGAGCCAGTCCGGTTGGTAGTCCGGTGATGGTTATTGTTAAGCTATTGGGTGTCTCCTTATCAGTGAACGTATTGGTTGGGATAGCATAGGCGAATGGCTGTCCGACGGTGGCTGACTGAGGAGGAATGACATTGGCCACGGTGGGAGCGGTGTTGGCAGGTGCACCACAAGCG
>NZ_JAAFZH010000054.1 GCF_010435915.1 Spirosoma terrae
ACCGTAACAGTGGCCAGCAATGCCTTCAGTTTGACAGGCTTGAGTGCAGGTAGTTATTCAGCCTTCTCGATTACCAACAACGGTTGCACAGCATTATTGGGATCGAGCGTAACCCTGGCTGATCCAGCGGCTCCAACCCTGGCCATCAGCACCACCGCCGGACCAACCACCTGCGCAGGTACCAATGGTAGCGTCAGCTTTTCCTCGACCAATCTCCCCGACGGTACGTACCAACTGAGCTATACTGGCGCGGGCAGTCCCAAAACCGTAACAGTGGCCAGCAACGCCTTCACGCTGACGGGCTTGAGTGCAGGAAGCTATTCAGCCTTCTCGATTACCAACAACGGTTGC
>NZ_JAAFZH010000055.1 GCF_010435915.1 Spirosoma terrae
ACTTGACAAATAAAAAGAAGTCTGGTACCTTTGCACTCCCAAACGATACGGGAAACCTTGATAAACGAAGTTAACAGATTGTTTTTCAGGGGGTTGCGAGCAAAAAGCAGCAAAAATAAATAAAAAATATTTTTCACTTTTTACTTGACAAACGGGGCGAAAAGAAATACCTTTGCACTCCCAAACATCGAGACACAACGAAGCAAATTTGCTTCTGGCTTTCTCACCACGCTGATCAACGGATCAGCGCTCAGTTCTTTGACAAACGGTCAGCACAACGACAACTCAGCCAGATGCTTTCGGGCATCGGTTGAACAATACTGTGAGAGTTTACTTTCACGC
>NZ_JAAFZH010000056.1 GCF_010435915.1 Spirosoma terrae
GCCAGCCAGTTGTAGGCGAAGCTAGCGGTTTGTCCGTTTTGCTGAGCGCGAAGATTGATGGTTGGATTATCGGTGTAGAGACGTAACGTATAGGGGCCTGGATTCGTGGTTGGGGCCAGCTCATTGACTACCGAGAAGGTGATGGTCGATCCGTTGCTGGCTGCATAGAGTGGCAGGAAGACGAGCTGTCTTTCGGTAGTTGAGACGGTCACACAGCTTAGGGTGTTGGCTGACGTAATGGTGAATAAGGCTGGGTTGGTCACTGGCGCTGGGCTGATGGTTAGCACTAGGGGGGTGTTCACGCTCAACCCGGCTGGGTCAGT
>NZ_JAAFZH010000057.1 GCF_010435915.1 Spirosoma terrae
AAGGCTTTTTTTAATATATCGCGCTCTTGTTCGGTTCGGCGCAGTTGCTCCCACAACTGGTCATAGTCTTGCTGGGAGATGCCGTTCGGACTTCTATCAACCTTGTTGGTATGCCCTTTCCAACGATACAAGATGTTTTCGGAAATACCCAGGGAGCGGGCTACATCAGGTACACTTCGTTGCCCAGTAGTAACTAGGCGAACCGCTTCGTTTTTGAAGTCTTCGTCGTACCGCTCGGGCGGCCCCGTTTCGGCGCAGCTTTGCCGAGGAGTTCTTTTTGGCCATGGTACAGCTAAGTTAAGCAACTCAACTGTCCGGTAAA
>NZ_JAAFZH010000058.1 GCF_010435915.1 Spirosoma terrae
CAACGCCAGTGGTATCTACAGCTTCACGGGCCTGACCCCGGGTGTACCGTACTCGGTGAGCTTTGTGGCGCCGACGGGTTACACGGCTACGATCGCCAACGCGGGTGGGGATGACACTAAAGACAGCGATGCCAATCCGGTAACGGGTCAGACCCAGTCGGTGACCTTAGCGCCGGGTGAGAACAATCCAAACCTGGACGCTGGTTTCTACATTCCAAGTGCCTCCTTGGGTGACTTCGTGTGGGTGGACACCAACAAGAATGGTATCCAGGATGCAGGTGAGCCGGGCATTCCGGGTGTG
>NZ_JAAFZH010000006.1 GCF_010435915.1 Spirosoma terrae
GGCTGAACTGGTCAGCGTTCCGGCGCCGACCACGAGCTTCGATCATACGAATCTGACCACCGTAGCAGGCTGTTACTACGTCACGGCCGTGAGTCGGTCGGGTGTCGAAAGCTTACCCTCCAACCGGGTCTGTAATGATGCGTGTCCGTTGTTTGTGTTGCCTAATGTGTTCACTCCCAACGGCGATGGCAAGAATGATGTATTTGCGCCGTTACGTTGTCCTCGGTTTGTGGAGCAGGTAGATCTAATTGTCTACAATCGGTATGGCAGCAAGGTATATGAGGGAAGCAGCAGTGCTGGTTTAGCCTGGGATGGCAAGAGCAGTTCGGGCAGCGATCTACCGAGTGGGCTGTACTACTATCAGGTGACGGTACGGTACGCGGTGCTGGATCGGAATGCAGCCACACAGGTCCTGAAGGGCTGGGTGCAGATTCTGCGGGAAGGCGTCAGCATGCGCTAGTTAGGTTTATGGTTTGTTGTTTATGGTTTATAGTTCATGGCTTATGATTGGTTGGATAACCACCAAAAACTATAAACCATAAACAACAAACCATCCTCCCACACTGTAGTTTACCTTTTATAGAAATTGATCGATCAGACTCAATAGCTCAGAACACACACTAAAATCCGATAAACCGTATGGCATCTCTGGCAGATAGAATTTCAAGTTTTTTCAGCGGTAATGACTCCCACACCGATGAAGGGCTACGGGATTTATTTATAACCGAACTAAAAAGCGTGTATTACGCCGAAAAGCGTTCTGTTGATGCGCTGGACGACTTGATAGAAGCTAGTACGACAAACGAGGTAAAGAATGCATTTATTCACCATCAGGATGTCAGCCGAACGCAGATCGAACGCCTGGAAGAAATATTTCGCATCATAAGCATCGAAACTGAAGAGCGTTCATCAGACGCCATAGACGGTCTGATTAGCGATGCTAAACTATCAATAAACGACACCGAGCAAGGATCGCTGACCCGCGACGCAGCCCTGATTATTGCTGCCCAGAAAATCGAACATTACGAAATTGCGATCTATGGCTCGCTGTTGACGTTGGCCAACGTATTAAATTTCAGTCAGTCGGCGGAGCTGCTCGTTCAAACACTTGACGAAGAGAAAGCAACCGATCACGCCTTAACCATACTAGCCAAATCGTTTGTCAACAGCCAGTCTAAAGAAGAAGAAGATCACCATCCGGGTAGCCATCATGCTACTCGCCACCCGATTCATAGCTCCGACTCCGACGTAACACTAGGTGGCCCACTGGGCATCTAACGATTGGTCAGTCGTTACGCCAAACCCAGCGTCTTACTCAAGACGCTGGGTTTGGTATTTATGAAGCTTTCTAATCGTTGACAAAGTTCAAAACTTTGTCAAAGGTGGGTTCAAGGTGAGTCCGAGCCTAGGCCAAAACCTTACTTTGCAGTGATCAATACAAACGAGTCATGTTCATGTATTGGCGATGCCAGTCTGTTCATGAATTGACCATGCTACATTGTCAGTAGCTCTTATCGTTTTGTATTAATTACTATGAAGTCCAAAACACTTATTGACAAAATTCAGTACGAAGCTAAATTGGCTCAGGGCGACGAAACAAAAAACGTCAGTTACGCCAGCCAGAATACGTTGCCGAACGAATTGGCAGCCCGTGAAGCGTTTGATCAATCCGTAAAAAAGTTGCTGGACGTAAATGCGTGGTCGACCCTCTCCAGCCTGACCGCCGATTTCCAGGTCTACGATTCCGCCGGTCAGCCTAAAACGGGTTCACCACAACCCAACGATTACATAAACGTAGTTTTGCCCGGTCCCGTGCCCGAAAACTGGGTACGGGTAACGCACAGTAGCCTGGACGACAACAGAGCCGAATTTACCGTACAACCCAGCCAGAAACCGGGCGAAACCGAAACCGATGAAGTAGCCCATTTTTTCCGTTCGGAAGCACGTAGCACGTTCCGGGTCGAATTATCGGGAACAACCATTACCGCGTCTGAAATAGGACAGCAGGAAAGCGTTAACAACCAGCAACCCCAGGCCGGAGATCGGGCCATTATAAACACAGTTATTGCCGAAACAGGCTGGTTGTTTTATCAGCAATTTCAGTGGAAACGGCTGACTGACTATCTGGTTCATCTGTGACCCTTAAGCGGACAGCGTAATTTTTTACTTAGCTTATTTATGGCTGTCGACCCGAGGTATCAACAGGCCATCGACTAATTTCTCTCCATTAACTTAAATATTGTTGTCGTCACGAACAACAGTAGCTCATCATGATGTCAAAATAAAAAGTGTAGAATAGCCCAAATAGCTCAGAACGATCATCAGCCCCCGGATACTGTTGCTGAACTGTCCATCCGTTTACGAACAGATCAGCAACTTTTTGTTATTGCAACGATCCGACTCGTTACTTTGTCTCTTTATACATTCTGTGCACTTCTTATTACCACATGAAAACAGTCATTTGCCTTTTCGGGATGATTCTGAGTTTGAGTATGGTCCAGGCTCAGCAGTTATACATGCCCCGGAACATAAAGCAGGCTTATCAAAAAGGAACCCGTTCCATGGATGGAAAGCCCGGCCCAAAGTACTGGCAAAATTCGGCCCGCTACACCATCTCGATCACCGCCATGCCCCCCAACCGGGCCATTCGCGGTACGGAAGAAATTACCTACGTCAACAATAGCCCCGATACGCTACGTATCCTGCTCTTTAAACTGTTCCTGAACAGCCATAAGCCGGGCGCGATTCGTCAGTCGCCGGTGTCGGATGATTATTTAACGTCGGGGATGCATATCGATAAATACACTGAAAACAATCAGGAGAAAGAATGGCAGGACGCGGGTAACTCGACAACCAAACGGGTGGCCCTGACCAAACCGCTGATGCCCCGCGATTCGGTTAAACTAGCAATCGACTGGCACTTTGATTTATCCGCCGAAAGCAACCGGGAGGGTTCGCTCGATTCAACGACGTTTTTTCTGGCCTATTTCTACCCGCGCATAGCCGTTTATGATGACTATTACGGCTGGGATCGCACCGACTTTACGGAAGCACAGGAGTTTTACAACGACTTCAACGATTATACGCTAACGGTAAACGTACCCAAAAACTACATCGTCTGGTCGACGGGCGATCTGGTCAATCCAAACGATGTATTGCAACCGACTTACGCCAAACGCCTGGCCGAGTCGATGAAATCCGATTCGATCATTCACGTGGCTACGTTAGCGGAGGTCACATCGGGTGCTGTAACGCAGCAGCAAACCATGAATAAATGGCAATTTAAGGCCAATAACATTCCTGATATGGCGCTGTGCATTAGCAATCACTACGTCTGGGATGCTTCGAGTGTGGTGGTCGACAGGAAGACGAACCGCCGGGCGAGCGTCCAGGCTGCTTTCCTGGATACGGCCCAGGATTTTCACCAGATGGTTAAATTCGGTCGGCACGCGCTCGACTGGTTTTCTACTAACTGGCCGGGCGTTCCGTACCCTTACTCTAAAACCACGCTGATTCAGGGATTTGCCGATATGGAATATCCCATGATGGTGAATGATGCCACTACGTCTGATTTAAATTTCTCGCGTTTTGTGGCCGAGCACGAGCTGGCGCACACCTGGTTTCCGTTCTACATGGGTATCAACGAAACGCGCTACGGTTTCATGGATGAAGGCTGGGTAACGGCGCTGGAATATCTGATTAGTCAGGCTGATCTGGGCAACGAGACAGCGGCTCGAAACTTTCAGCAGTTTCGGGTTGCGTACTGGAGTAAAGACCCGTCGGCCGAGCAGGACTTACCCATCATCACCCCCGCTAACATATTGAGTGGAGCCGCTTTGGGGAATAACGAATACGGGAAGGCGGCTATTGGTTATCTGGCGCTGAAGGAATTACTCGGTGATGCGGCCTTTAAAAAAGCCTTACACGAATTCATGGACCGCTGGCATGGCAAGCATCCTACGCCCTGGGATATGTTCTATAGTTTCAACAGTGCGTCGGGACAAAACCTGAACTGGTTCTGGAACAACTGGTTTTTCAGCAACAACTACATCGATTTCGCCATCCGGCAGATGACAACCACCGGCACAAAAGCCACTATTACGCTGGACAACATCGGCGGCTACGTAGCACCGGTCGATCTAGTTGTTACGTATGCCGATGGCAGTAAGGAAACGTTTCATCAAACACCTAAACTCTGGCAGGCAAATCAGAAACAGGCCACGGTTACGATTAACGCGAAGAAAAAAATCCAGTCTATTACGTTAGAAGGAGGCATTTATATGGACGCCGACGATAGCAATGACACCTGGAAAGCAAAATAACGTTCGTTGCATGCGCTCATAATACCACAGAGGTACAGAGAATAATCTTTGTGTTCAAGTTATGTAAGTAGTTTTCCCCCCCCAACCCCCTCCTGTTTTAGGAGGGGGTTGGGGGGGGGAAGTTCAAAACCCCTACAAGCTTAGGTTTTAAGAGGGGCCGGGACGACGCTCGGTTGGGGGCAGCGTTTAAACGCTTTGTCCTCTCGACCCCTACGTATTAACCCCTTGACCTACTGCTTTTTAGCCACAAAACTGACAGTTATTCCAGTTACTGAATAATCTTTGACCGTAATCGTGTTGGCACTATACGTACCAAATTTGGTTGTTCCCTGGTACAGATCGACATCATTACCGGCGGCTTTCAGGTCAACAGTTTGATTCTGCGAAAAATTGCCGTTGTAACTAGGGCTGGTAACGGCATACGTCACCGCAAAATTTACCTGATCCAGGGCCGATCCATTCCGGGTGGCCACTGCCGTACCACTATTGACTCCTGTAATTGGAATAGGTGTGGTGCCCGTTACATTAATGGATGAGAGCGTGTAGGTTCCCAATAGGTTAGCCGCCAGATCGGGCTGGGTTTCAGTTTCCGATTTCTTACAGCTAGCCAGCGTGAATAGGAAACCAAACAGAAGCAATAAACGAATTTGCATATGGTTGTTAGAGGAATATTTATAACCTGCAATATACGTCAATTAGCATCATCATCGCTTGACTAGGCGCCGTTCCTAAACAACTAGCCCGTAGGTAACCAATAGACCTATATTGGAAAAATACTAAGATTAAACTAATTCATTGTTCAATTTCACTATTTCCTGATCTACGTAGCAAAAGCTATTTCCATACCTAATCAACCGCCACATCTTTTGACGTTGGCTAACTTTTGTCCAATAAATCGCACATTCCGGGAACAATACAATCCAATTCCATGTAGCTTAAGCAGTACCTTTCTATTGAGTTCATGACTCGCCGACAACATTTTTCTATTATTCTGATTCTTGGATTGTTAACAACAATCAGTCCATTTTCCATTGACATGTATCTGCCGGGTTTTCCGGCCATTGCCAACGATCTCAACACCTCTATTGACCAGGTTCAGCTTTCATTAACAGCGTACCTGATTGGTATTGCTATTGGTCAGTTACTCTATGGCCCACTGCTCGACCGTTTCGGCCGTAAACTGCCGCTCTACATCGGATTAACGATCTATCTGCTGGCGTCTGTTGGCTGTGCCTTTACGAGTTCCATTGAAACGCTCATTCTGATGCGGTTCATGCAGGCGCTGGGCGGTTGCGTTGGACTGGTGGCGGCTCAGGCGCTTGTCCGCGACCTGTTTCCCGTTGGCCAGATTGCCCAGGTTTTTTCGCTACTCACGCTTGTACTGGCAGTTTCGCCAATGATTGCGCCCACGGTTGGCGGCTATACGACCGTGGCGCTTGGCTGGCATTCGATATTCCTGATTCTGGCCGTTATTACGTTCCTTATCATGGCTGGCGTTTACTACGTACTACCAAACGGAAAAGCGCCCGACCCATCGATTTCTATGCGCCCGCAGGCGGTGCTGAGTAATTATTTTACCGTAATTAAGCAGCCGCAGTTCTTAACGTACTCGCTTGTGAGTGGCATTGCTACGTCAGGATCATTTGCTTATATCTCGGGCTCGCCGGACGTATTCATGAATCTATATCGGGTTAGCGAGCAGCAGTACGGCTGGATTTTCTCATTCCTGGCGGTTTCGCTTATTGCGCCAAGCCAGTTCAACCGGTTTTTCCTGAAGCGATTTACCAGCGAACAAATTATCTATACAACGCTGATCTACCAGTCGGTGGTTGGCTTATTGATGGTTATCGGTACGTGGGCCGGGTGGTTTGGTTTATACGGTCTCATCGGTATGCTCTTCCTGTTCATGGCTGGCCAGGGGATTACAGGCCCTAACTCTACGGCGCTATCGTTATCGCCCTTTAGCCGCCATGCCGGTAGTGCTGCCGCGTTGATGGGGAGCTTCCGAATGGGTTTTGGCGCACTCGTTTCCGCTACGGTTAGTATTCTGCACAATCACACGGCAATGCCAATGGTTAGCGTCATGGCCCTGTGCTCGATTGTGGGTTTATTGGTTCTACTGGTAGGACAACGTCTTATTCACTATAAAAACCAGCATACCGATCTGGAATCAACCTCCAAAGTAGCGTTATAATTCATAAAAAGAGAACGCTGGATTCCGGGATAGTGGTGATTTCAACAGATCTTTGTTGATCATACCAATCCCGGAATCCAGCGTTTTTCTTGTGTACAATGTCTACCGCTAATCCAGACTCCGCTGACTCACCATTCGATTTTCGGCTGGAAGCTACCATTCCAACACTGACGGATACGGTACTAGCCCGGCATAGTCGCGACTTTGGTCCGTCGGTCGGCGGTTACAACGACATCCAGCCCAAAGCCATTGAGTTGAATCAAGGGTCGTTTACCAGTCTGTCCCGCAGTACGTATTTCCCGACCGTTGTTGTTAAACAAACCGACGAAAACCTGCTGGTTTCCTGTAGCTGTGAGGCTCCCAAGCAGACCCTTTGCTCCCACCAGGTCGACGTTTTGACGAGTATTATGCGCCGACGGGAACTACGTCTTTTTTTCGACCCGGCCCAACGTCAGGAAGCCATTAAACACGTAGCAAAAGAGTATGGTCTGGAAAACGAGCCTCAGCTCGATGATTTCTTTCAGCTGGTTTACGACAATAAAACGGTTTCGATTCAACCCCGGCAGAAACAGCTCATTCCTGTTACCAAGGCAGCCAATGAATTACTGGAAGCGCAGTTAGTACCCCAACCTTCAAAGCCCTTTGCGGCTATTAGCGAACCAGCCCAACACCTGAAAAAGCTGCTGGTTTTCACGAAACACCGCCACCACGATCATTTCTGCCTGGAGCTGTTTGACGCCGACAGCACCCGAAACGGCAAGCCTAAAAATCCGCTCAAGACCATTTCTCCGCTGGACATAATGGCCGGTATCGACAACCCGAACGAACTAAAATTCTACTCGGCAGTGGCCCGCTTCCAGAACCCCCACCGGCAGGCCAACGAAAAGACAGATATAGATTCGCTACGTCTGGTTGTCGCTAATCCGCTCCGTATGGCGGTTTTTTATCACAGCAATAGCGTATCGGAAAACGTTACGTCTCATTCGCTGGTGCCGATAAACGTAGCACTCCTGAAAGCCAGTCTCCGTTTAACCGTCCGTCAAAACGGCCAATTTTATGAAGTCAGCGGTCTGCTAGCCATGGATGGTGCTACGTATGAACTACACACACTAACAATCCGGTACGATTATTTTCTGCTCATTAACGATACGTTCTATCTAACCGAGAATACGGATCATCTGCGTATTATTCGTTTTTTAGGAAGTCGCGACAACACAATTATCATTCATCAATCGAAGTACGACGAGTTTCGGGAAACGATTCTGGCTAAACTGGAAGATCAGATTCCGATTCAATACGCCTATCTGAAACCGGCAACTGCTAAACAGTTGGCCGAAACGGGCTTCGATCAGGAGCGGGAACGTATCATCTACCTGGCCGATGGCGACAATTACGTCATCCTGACACCTGCCATGCGCTACGGGCCACTTGAAGTACCGGTACTGTCCAAACGCCAGATTTATTCGGTTGATCGAAAAGGGCGACCGTTCACGGTGCATCGGGATGAAGACGCCGAAGTTCGGTTTACGATGATGATACTCAGCCAGCATCCCGACTTTCATGACCAACTCGATCTCAACCATTTTTATCTACATAAAAAGCACTTTCTGGACGAAACCTGGTTGCTGGATGCGGTGGAATACTGGCATAGCCAGGGCATTCAGGTTCTTGGCTTTAACACCCTGAAGAACAATAAACTGAATCCACACAAAGCAAAGGTTTCAGTAGTAGTCAATAGTGGCCTCGACTGGTTCGAAACGGCTTTGGGTGTGTCTTACGGTAAACAGCAGGCCACGCTTAATCAACTCCGTAAGGCCGTAAAAAACCGGAGCCGATACGTAATGCTCGACGATGGTAGTCAGGGTTTATTGCCCACGGAATGGCTCGACCGATTCGCGGCATATTTTCAGCAGGGCGACGTCGTGGATGAGCAGATTCGAACACCGAAAATACGGTTCGACAGTATCCGGGACTTGTATGATGAAAACCAGCTCTCTCCCAGCGTTAGCGAAGAGCTGACCTTCCTGACCGAAAAATTCGCTGATTTTACCACCATTCGATCCGTTGCCGTACCCAGCGATTTGCACGCTACGTTACGTGATTATCAGCGGGAAGGACTCAACTGGCTCAACTTCCTGGACGATCTCGGTTTTGGCGGTTGTCTGGCCGACGATATGGGCCTGGGAAAAACGCTTCAGATCATTGCCTTTCTGCTTCTGCAACGTAGTAAACGGGGCTCAATACCCAGCTTAATCGTTGTACCAACCTCGTTGCTGTTTAACTGGCAGGCCGAACTAACAAAGTTTGCGCCATCGCTTTCGGTCTACACCTTTTATGGTGGTAATCGAACGCAGAAGAAATCACTCTTCGATCAGTTCGATGTTGTGCTGACCAGCTACGGTACGTTGCTATCCGATGTTCGTTTCCTGAAAGATTATCCGTTCAACTATATCGTGCTGGACGAATCGCAGGCTATCAAAAATCCCGATTCGCAGCGCTATCAGGCCGTCAGGCGTTTACAATCACGGAACAAACTGGTACTGACCGGCACCCCCATCGAAAACAATACGTTCGACCTGTATGGCCAGCTTTCGTTTGCCTGTCCGGGGCTGCTCGGCAGTTACACCCACTTCAAGGCCCATTACTCGACCCCTATCGACAAGTTCGATGATCGGCAACGGGCCAAACAATTGCAGCGACGTATCAGTCCGTTTATTCTTCGTCGAACAAAAGCGCAGGTAGCGCCTGAACTCCCCGAAAAAACGGAGATGATTCTCTACTGCGATATGGGCCCCGACCAGCGTAAAGTCTACGACGCCTATGAACGGGAGTTCCGCCATTTTCTCTTGACCACTCAGGAAGGCGACATTCCACGCGTTCGATTGCACGTATTACAGGGACTTACGAAACTCCGCCAGATCTGCAACTCCCCCGCCCTGCTGAACGACGACGACTATTACGGCAGCTCGTCGGCAAAGGTCGATATGCTGATAGAGCAGATCAGCACGAAATCACCGGAGCATAAAATTCTGATTTTCTCGCAATTCGTAGCCATGTTGGATTTGATACGTACTGAATTAGCCACCCGTCAAATCAGCTTCGAATACCTCACCGGCCAAACCCGCGACCGCGAAGCCAGCGTTAGCCGGTTTCAGACCGACAATAACGTCCGCGTGTTTCTGATCAGTCTGAAAGCCGGTGGAACGGGCCTCAATCTGACCGAAGCCGACTACGTGTACCTCATCGATCCCTGGTGGAATCCGGCCGTCGAAAATCAGGCTATCGACCGCAGCCATCGCATTGGGCAAAGTAAACATGTCATTGCGGTTCGACTGATTTGCCCCAACACAATCGAAGAAAAAATCCAGGAACTTCAACAATCGAAACAGGAACGTAGCGACACGATTATCAAAACCGACGACGCTATGCTGAAATCGCTGAGCCGCACCGATCTTCTCAATCTACTGGGCCCTGCTAGTGACTCCTGAGAGCCAACAACCCAAAGACAACCTTGTACTTTAGTGATGTTGCCAGCACAGCATTCTCCACCGACGGGCCAACATAATCTGGCCAGCCTTACGCTATTTCTCTACCTTTATGCTCGATTAACCTAATTAAACACATGTCAATAAGTCCAAAATTACAGGAACGTAGCGTGGGCATATGCGAACTATGCAATACGTTACCGGCTCAACATGAATACACCATAAGCCCTAAGGAAAGCAACTCTATTAACAACCAGGTGGCTCTGTGTGATACCTGCCTGCAATCGCTGGGCGCGACCAATAAAGCGGCTTACTGGCGATTTCTGGAAGGCACGATCTGGAACCCTGAACCCAGCATTCAGGCATTGAGCTACCGGATTTTGTATACGTACAAGGGCGAGGACTGGGCCAGCGATGTGCTCTCATCCGTCGATCTGGACGAAGATACCGTGCAGTGGGCGATGAGCGCTTTTGAGGAGGAAGAAGTGCACAAAGACGCTTTCGGCAATACACTCGAAAATGGAGACAATATTGTGCTGACCCAGGCGCTGGACGTTAAAGGCACTAATTTCACAGCCTCAAAGGGTACCGTAGTCAAACGTATCCGACTAGTCAGTGGCAACCCCGAGCAAATAGAAGGCAAGATCAATGACCAAACCATTGTGATTCTAACCAAATACGTCAAGAAGGGCTAACCCTGGCGAATTCAATCACACGCCATAGGTTGAGAATATGGCGTGTGACAACCTACTCACGAACCGTTTCTTCGGCCATTTTCTGCTCATAATTCGTAGCCAGCAGATGATACGAGCGGCTTTGCATGGCCAGCACCGTAACAATCAAACCGATTAGGCCCGTTACGGTAAACACCAGTGCCAGTCCACGATCGCTGCCTGTACCAAACCACCCGCCAATAAGTTGCACTCCCGCGCCGGTAGTCATGAACGGGATAAAAACCAGTTCAGCAATAGGACCGATCATAAAGGCTGTCAGCGGAGAAGCGGCCTGTTCAATACTTTGCGCAAAGCCAAACACCCGTCCCTGCCGTTCGGGCGGCACCAGCTTTTGCATAATGGTTTGTTCGGCGGCTTCTACTACCGGCACCAAACACATATAAATAAACATACCCACCGCCAGCAGTACAATCGATGCCTGAATGGTAAAGAACACACAGACCGTCCACAGCACGACATTAGTTATGAATAAGGTTCGTAGAGGTCGTTTGCCCAATCCTTTTTTCGCAACAACGAGCCCTCCGATAATAAAACCACCACTTAGGACACCCCACAGAATACCCCACGTCTGGACAGATACCAGCGCCAATCCGTAGGCATCCATCAGCGACATAAATACACCCCCTAAAAAGTTGTTGAACGTATTGAAAAAAATGAGCGCAAACAGACCAGGCATTCGGTTCAGGACGCGTATGGTTCCCCGAATATCGATTCGCCTGGTATCCTCCTCCGTATGCACAATGCCCTTTTCAGGAATCGGCACAAACGTTATGTGCAGTAAAGCCAGAACGGTTAATCCAATGGCCAAAACCAGCGTCCAGAACATGCCCAGATACCCAATCAGCAGACCACTAAAAACCGACGCAACCAAAAACGATACGCCATTGATCGTACCCACCATGCCGTTGGCTTTATCGCGTTCGCCTTCCGGAATCAGAAACGTTACCAGCGTCGACAAGGCAATGGACCGAATATTTCCGGCGATGGCTCCCAAAAGACCCAGCACCACAAACGCCCACAGAACGGGGCTCGACGGATTTTTGAAGACAGACTCCGGTGTGCTGGTAAAAATAAGAAAGGCCACTACGTACAGAAACAGCGACACTACGCTCGACAGGATCATCGCTGTTTTCTTCTTGTACCGATCGACCAGCGACCCCTGAAAGAAACCGGTTATAGCCACCGTTCCCGTATAAACGCCCGCCATAATCGACGTAGCAACAACCGATTTCGTTTCCAGATAAACCCAGAACGTAATGGCAAACCAAACAAAGTTATTAGTCAAAAATGCCGTCAGCGAATTGGCCAAGATGGCGTAAAAAGTTTTCATTCTTTCGGAGAATAGCGGCTCGTTTTCCCAATCAGTTGTCGGAAAAACTACTGTAAAGTACGTTCAGAATTTTTATAAAGTAGGGATAAAAAACGATAAGACAACCCTGGCGAGCAATAGATCACCAGGGTTGTCCTGTCAAAATTGGGCACGATACGTAGTGTTTAGACTGCAGCGTTCTCGGTAGCTGGCTGTTCCTGAGTCAAAGCGGCTGGGTCCATATACATAACCTCCCAATGATGTCCATCCAGATCGCTGTAACTACGGCTATACATAAAGCCCTGGTCTATGGCATCGCCCGGCAACGTAGCACCAGCGGCAATGGCTTTGTCGACAAGGTCATCTACCGCTTCCCGGCTATCGGCAGACAGGCAAATAAGGGCTTCAGAAACCTGCGTAGCATCGGCAACGTCTTTTTTGATAAACGACTTAAAGAATGGCTCTACCAGCAACATAACATAAATCGTATCGCTGATAATCATGCAGGTAGCTTTCTCGTCCGTGAATTGCGGATTGAAGCTATAGCCTAACTTGGTGAAGAAATCGACGGATTTGTTCAGGTCTTTAACGGGCAGGTTTACAAAGATTTGGGTTGCCATACGTAGTTGTTGTTTGATGTTTACGTAGCAAAAGTATAGCCGATTTAGGAAAGTAAACGTGTGTATGTACGGCAATATAGGGGGGTAATTGCGGCTACGTTTATCTCCTTCTGCAACGTCTTTTCCGGCCCATACATTCCGCGGCTCAATGCGTTGCTACGCTTGTCAATCTCCTTCTTTACTTGTCTTTGACAAACCGAAGGTTAAAGCGATAACCCGTACCGGTTGTACTATAAAACAGAATCGTGTGGGTTTTGCCGGAGCCACTTTCCTGCAGGCTGAAGGTGTTGCCATCGGCCATCCAGAATTCACAAATATCACCGTCTATTGGTACACTGTCCTGAAAACTATAGCCCGCCGGATGTGCATTAAAACCCGACGAATTGGTCCCCCGAATAGTTATCCAGTTTGTTATTGAAGCCAGCTTTTTGGTACTTTCCTGACCTGTTGCCCGCTGGTTTGTGAATACGACGCCCTGGCTTTCAGCGAGTTTTATATAATCCTGTTTGGTTGGTAATCGCCAGCCTTCGGGAAGTGCAATGGCTTTGGCCTCCTCAAATGTATAATATCGGCCATACTCGGGTTTTTCGCTGCCATTTTTATAGGCGATACCACCAGCTCCATCATAGTTCACAACTGTCCAGATCTGATTAGCGATGGTAACCGTAGGGTATTCCTTCCCACCGATCCTGACCGACGATGTAGAAGGCGCAGGATCATTGACAGGCTTTTTATCGCAGGAAATCAACGTAGCGATTACGAAAGCGGTCACTAAAACAAGAAACTCCGGTCGGTTTATTTTACTACGTAGCATAGTTCGTCTCGTGAATAGGTGGTTCAACTGCCCATGCTTCTAACCTTATCGGTAAACATGATGGCAACCACAAAGCAACTTCGCCGGAAACTGTGAAAAAAAAGCAAAGCGTCTGCCTGTAAAAAAGGCTGGTTGAATTGGCGAAAATGGCTCCTCAACAGAAATTGTTTCCGGCCTGGTCGGGAAGTCAAAATGAAGCAATAACGGAACAAAAAACAACCGGACCCAGCTGAGTCCGGTGTTTGAGCAGTATGAACTTTAAAATACCAGGATAAACCTATCGACAAAGATAAAAGCCTGGCCCTGTGCTTTGATTAGAGCAAGATTAGAAGAAGCTTAGCTAACGATTAGAAATGCCGGATGAACAGGGTATTTTCAGTAGCCATATTTACAAACGAGAGGTGGCCGGGAACATTCCCGGCCACCTCTCGCTCTACAAGGTCGTTTCTGCTATTGCATAGCCACAACCCGACTCGTCGCCTGACTTGTTTGCGTCGATAGGTTCAATTCTTTCTTTATGCTACCTTCTTCCGATTTTATTTCCAGCTCATACTTACCGTCAGTCAGTTCATCGACATTCATTTTGAGCGCGTATTTCAGATCTTTCTTGCTGATCGTCTGACGAAATACGATTAGATCATTGGCATTCCGCAGCAGGATTTCCACCGGAACTTCTTCGTTTTTGTTAACGGCCACACGTATCTGATTATCGATGGTTACGTAAGCACTGGCACCAAACGACAGGGCTTTGGGTGATGTTGGGTTGCCTGGATTCGCGAAGGTGGCGGCACTCATCAAAATCGAAACAGCTAGTTTACTCATTAATGTTAACATGGTAGTATTTGTGTTTAGTGTTTATAAATCTATGTTGATTGTGTTGTTCACTTGTTCGCTATAGATAAGCCAAAGTCCGTGCCAACAAAAACAAACCACTAACTATCAGATACTTAACACCAATAGCAGTTAGTAACTCTGTCCAGATGCGGACAATTCCTGTTCACTTGCGGACAAAAAACGGACCGTACAGTTCCTGCTGAAAATAGTTAGAAGTAGGTATTGCCACGCAGCTGAGCATGGTGGATGTTTGTGTATAAAAATTGGTCTATACAAACAGCCATAAATTCCTCTATATGAAACTTCTGGTTGTTCTGCTAAGCGCGGCTAGCCTATTGGTGATCCAGTCTTGTGGTACCCAAAAAATGGAAGTGGAAGACGTAGTAGCTCTGACTGACACCTCCGTCGTTGTCATCCACAGATACGGCACCAACAACCAATCGATGCTGGGGGCAGGCTTCATTATTGAGTCCAGCGGATTGATTGCAACAAACTACCACGTCATTAAAGATGCCGAACGAATCGACGTAACGTTGTCTAACGGCCAGACGTATCCCGTAATTGGCATCGTCGATTTTAATTACAGCGACCCAGGGTATCCCGATTTTGCGATTCTCAAAATCGACGCCCCTACCGACCTGCCCGCACTACCTTTAGGCGATGATAAGAAACTCAGGCCGGGCGAAAGCGTCGTAACGATCGGGAATCCAATTGCGTACACGCATACTCCGTCAGATGGTATTTTCGCGCAGCTTCATCGTATGGATAGCATCAATTACGTCCAAATCACCGCGCCCATTTCGCCGGGAAACAGTGGTGGCCCCTTGCTGAATCGGTACGGCGAAGTCGTTGGTATCAATATGTTTCATGATCGACGAGGCCAGAATCTCAACTTTGCGATGTCGGTTCAATATTTAAAGGATGCCCTGACTAACCACGGCCATACGGTTCGCTTTACGGTCAATGACGTATTGGCCATGCAGAAAAAACGTGATAATGAGCTGTTTACTGCACTTTTTACACCCGCAGAAACTGTTCTCCATGCTCTACCCGCGCGACTGGAAAACGTATCAGCATAATCGATGGGAATACAACAACGACCCCGATAGTACTTACATACAGACTAGCATCTTTGCTCCGCCCGGGGCTTTCAATCCCGAAACCGGCTATCTGGCGAGTGGTATCCGGGTCATGTTCTTCCGACCACGTAACGGCTATGTCTGGAACGGCATTATTGACCGCTGGCCAGCCGCCTTCAAGCAACGTATGCTACGTATGAATCATGGTTTTACCTTCACCGATTCGTTATCTATTGCGCTTGACCAGATTCCATCTCGTCTTTATACAGCTATCGGCCGGAACGAAAACGTCAGCGAAGTTGAGTTGGACCGGTTTATTATCTCAGCGCAGCCCAATTACCTGCTCTCGATCGAATTTGCATGCCCAAACAGCCAGGCGAACACCTATGACCAATACTACGAGGTTATTCAGAAATCGTTTCGGTTTGGGCTGGAAGGCGGCACACGGAATTAGTTCGCTTCCCGTCCACACTACCTGCTTTTCTTCATTTCATACCGTTTTTCATACAGATAACGTAGCGCAATGCCGAAACCCCAGCCCGAGCCATTAGCTACCATAGCGGCACGCTGGTTCTCAACCCGATTAATCACGTACGCCAGATCAGACCGATAAACGTCACTTAACCCCCAGTATTTACGGACGTAGAAACCTAGTTCCAACGTCGAGGATAAGCGCGTAGCATAATCGACGCCCAGCTCGGCCAGGCCCGATACGCGATTGATACTGGCCGAATTAACCAGCAATTGCAACGTATCGACCCGACGGCCACGATTCGACGTACTGTAGCCACTAAATTTCAATTCGTCAGTCTGGTTACCACTAGCCGGAATCAGCCAGGCACCAGCCGACACCCAGAACCCGGTTCCATTTTTCGCCTGCCTTCCCGAGCCAATACGTCGCTTTACTCGGAGCGGAATGGCATGCCCCGCCGTTTGGTACGTAAATTCGAAATCGCTGGAACCGTTTTCAATGGTAATGTTCAGATGCGTAGGGGCATAGGCATAACCCACTTCAACTGCCCAGGCATTTCGATACGTGTAGCCCGCCAGCACACTCCAGGCGGCTTTTGTTGACGCAGGATTACGGATTAGTCCGTCGAATGAGTTGCTCAACGTACTAACATCACTCCGGAAACCGCCCTCCGCGCTGATATACAGCGTCTGCGTTTCTTTAAATTGTTCCAGTTGCCAGTGAGCCGCTTCTTTCCGCACCAATCGGTACCGGCCCGTTCCTGCTTCATCGAGTCGTTTATCGGGGTCTTCCGTCAGTACATGCCGACGTATGGGCGGAGGAGCGTAATAGTTCGTATCGATGACAACCTCCTGCCCCCAGACCGATACCGATAACCCTAACAAGGTGCAAAGTAGTGAGATGTGTTTCACCAGACAGAGTTTTTATACGTAACGAGGACCCGATTATAGCCGAAACCGTTTATATCAGCGATCACTATATAGCTGAGCCTCTTAGCACGAATTACGCAGAACATTCCGGTTACGTTGCGGAGACAGCGGAGTTTGTGACGTAGTCGTATGCCGTCTATTTTAACCGATACACGGGGTAGCGATTATGCGTCTTTTCGTAGTACGGAGTCTGGCGATAAATGAAATCCAGTTGCGCATCAGCGTTGTCGGCAAAGGCTTTGTCGGCAGCCCGTTTTTCGTTCAGTCGTTTACGTAGTGCCGGATCGTTTCGGACCAGTTCAGCCGCTGTATCTTCAAAAATATAGTCAGCGAAGTATTCTTTCTGATCAAGGATGCTATCGAAAAAATTCCAGGCAAAAAATGAATCGACACCCTGCGGCTCCAGCGTTTCAACGATGTATCGGTTCGTTGCCTGATTGGTCCATACCAGATAATCGCCTTTGTAGAACTGGATCGTCTGTGGCTGAGTCGTTACGTTCACGCCCGTATGAATATAATGTCCCTCGTAGGGTCGTTGCGGACTTTTGTAATCCGCAATGTAATAGGCCGATACGTTGATGACGGTGTCTTTAGGCAGAATTTGCACCGCTACACTATTTCGCTTTAACTGGTTAATAACCTCAGCCCAGGCCTGCGGTATCACATAAGCCCGTGGCTTGTCTATCTGCATCTCCGGCACAAACGTATTGCGATATGGAATCCGCTTCGTAAACGGCTTGGTTCGGTCATAATAGAGTCGTTTCAGACCCGACACCTCGCTGGGTTTATACGTAGCAGCATACCCCAGGAACGTAACGGTATCGACCTGATTGCGATCGAGTTTGTAGTTCATCGGAAACGTTGTCTGCTGACGCACCACGGTATTCGCCTTCTGCTGATTAGCCAGAATTATTTGCGCATCGCGTTCGCATAGCCGCATCACCGATTCATTAAACACATACGTCGCCTTCACCCTGGCCGGATAGGGTTTCCACATGTGCGTTTCGAGCGTAAACCCGAAGCAATTAAACAAAGCCGCGTAGCCCGTCGAGTACCGGGGCGAATCATTATAGCCAATTAATCCGCTTTCTGGCGTATCGCCGACGTGGTTTACGTACGGAGCCGACGGAAAGCCTGTCGCCATCAGCAGCTTATCCAGATCCGTCTGGAACGTCTGGGTCATGTAGCCCGAGAGCGTAGGATGCAGCTTATCTTTCTGCGTTGAAAAATACGTCAGTACGTGCTGATAGTCAGCGCCATCGCTGGTATGATTATCGATCAACACCTGAGGTTTCAACGACTGATACATGGTTTGAAACGCCCGCGTATTTTCGGCTTCTGCCTTGATAAAATCGCGATTTAAATTCAGGTTACGGGCATTTCCCCGAAACCCGTACGATTCCGGCCCATTCTGATTTACCCGCGATACGCCCCGGTTCAGACACCCACCAACATTATAAACCGGCACAATAGCCAGCAATACGTTCCTGGGTAGTTTATTGGCTTTCAGCAGGTCGCGGGCCAGCATCATACAGGCGTCGATTCCTTCCGGCTCGCCGGGATGAATGCCGTTATTGATCAGCAACGTAACGCGATCCGGTCGGGCCGCAAACTGTTTGTCGGCGGCCATCAGAAACAAATGCAATGGCTTCCCGATGTCGGTTTTGCCGACTTCGATCAGCTTCGCCTGGTCATATTGCTGATCCAATTGCTGATACCAGCTGATAATTTGCGGATACGTAGCAGTCTGGTTCGTATCGCGCTCGTAGGGCGTCAGTTCCGAAGGTTTCCGCTGCGACAGCCCTGGCAGTGCCATACACCAGCCAAGAACAATGATCCAGAAATAACGAGTTTGTCGTGAAGTAATGCTTACTATCATAAATACGTAGCGAGCAGGATTTTAGATGGTACCCGCTATCGACTGGCAATTTCGCGCTTATTTTTCTTTTTCCTGGGCAGTGGCGGTGTGCTTTCGGGCGGGCGACGATGATGGGTTGCCTGTTCGTAAGCGTAGCAAAGCTTTATCAACGTCGGTTCACTGAAAGGTCTTCCAAAAAACTGAAGCCCCGCAGGTAGATTATCATACGTAAAGCCCATCGGAACCGAAAAAGCAGGGAAACCAGTTGGTGGCGACAAGGCATTATTATTGGTTCCCGACGGTGTATTCAGATCGCCAATGAGACGGGGCGGGTAGCTAAACGACGGGTACACCAGCACGTCGACCCCGGTTGAGTCCATCGCCCGAAGCAGGAGCTGACGAAGTCGCTCGCGCAAAGCCATGTTCTTACCCCATCCTTTGTGAGCTTCGGGCGCCAGCGTATCAGCATCCGAATCCAGCAGCGTTTTCTCGATGCTCGGATGAAACTGTCTCGATTTGATAATGGAAGTCAGCGATTTATGCGGTGCTTTGGGCCCCAGGTTTGCCAGATATAAATTAAAATCACGGCGCAGCTGCGGGATCGTATCAAACGATTTGTTGATGGTATCCAGCTCTGGCACCCGTACCGAATCGATCACTATTGCGCCAGCCGCCCGAAGTTCGTCGAGCGCTTTGTTGAACAAGGCATAAACCTGCGGATCGGAATTTTTGGGCGTACAAAGCTGGCGGAACACGCCAATACGGGCTCCTTTCAACCCATTTTTATCCAGAAAGGCCAGATAGCTCGCCGGAATCTTCCCGGCATTACGTCGGGTTACGGTATCGGCTTTGTCGTACCCGGCAATCACATCCAGCACCCGCGCGGCATCTTCGACGGTCCGGCAAATTGGGCCGCCGGTATCGTTGGTCAATGCGAGTGGTGCAATGCCATCCCGACTAACCAGCCCCAGGGTTGGCCGAAAACCCACCAGACTCTGATGCGACGATGGGCCACGAATTGAACTACCGGTATCAGTACCCAGACCAATGGTTCCAAAATCAGCCGCTACGGCAGCCGCCGTTCCTCCACTCGACCCGGCCGTTGTTCGTTTCGTATCGTAGGGATTTCGCGAGTATCCCGGCAATATCGAACTAACCGAGACCTGCCCCGACGTAGCAAACTCCGCCAGATTCGATTTAGCAATGATAATTGCGCCCGCTTCCCGAATCTTGCGTACCACGTAGGCATCGTCTGGCGGAATCGAGTTTTTCATGGCCAACGTACCGTTCGTGGTTGGCATATCGTAGGTATCGTAGTTATCCTTCACAATAACCGGAATACCGTGCAACGGCCCGACAAATTTCCCCGTTGCTTTGTAGATCGAATCGAGACGGGCCGCTTCGGTCAATGCTTTCGGATTAACCAGTATGATCGCATTCAGGTAAGGCCCCTGCTTATCATAAGCCTCAATCCGATCCAGATAGAGATGAACGAGTTGAACCGCGGTCAGCTTGCCTGACCGCATTGCATCGTGTAGACTACTGACCGTTGTTTCCCGCAGATGGGTCGGCTTAAACGGCTGGCTGTTGGCCACCAACCCGGCAAAAACGAATAGACAGAAGAGAGAAAGGAGTCGTTTTATCATAGACAAATGCTGGTTTTAGACTATTGGTTGGACCGGCTAAACCCCGGAACACCAGTTCGTTTCGACAGTTTTTCTGACAAGTTATTCTCATGAATTACGCCAGAAAATGACATATCTCGTTGGCGCAACACTACCTTCAACAGAATAAGCTATAACTTTACAACCGTTTCAACGAATTTTCACTATAAATCTAAGTCTGCAAACAGAATAATAAGCGGGTCGCACTAAAAGTACAACTACGTATTTGTTTCAGCACGTTTATCATCAACTCATTTATGCATCGACTACTAGCTCCGGCTGCTCTCTCGTTTTTACTCCTCAGTTCGACAACAACGTTCGTCCGGGCGCAGGACGCTCCGGCTCCCCCCATCGACAAACGCTATACGGATGAAATCAAAAAACTAACCGATCTCCCCGCCGTCAAAAAAGCGTTTCAAACCTTCATTGATCTGGAGCCACAAACAAAACAGGATTTAATTACGCTGACAGAAACACCCTCTCCGCCGTTTAAGGAGCAGGTACGGGCGAAAAAATTTGCGGCTATGATAAAAGAAGCCGGGGCTGATTCTGTATGGATCGATGAGGTCAACAACGTACTGGCCAAACGCAAAGGACGCTCCGGCAAGAAAACGGTGGTCGTGGAAGCCCACCTCGATACGGTTTTCCCTGAAGGCACCGATGTTAAAATCAAACCGAAAGGTGATACACTCTACGCACCAGGTGTGGGTGACGATACACGGGGACTGACTGCCATTCTGGCGGTGCTGAAAGGCATGGGAAAGGTGGGTATTGAGACCGATGCCGACGTTCTGTTTGTGGGAGCCGTTGGCGAAGAAGGATTAGGCGATTTACGCGGTGTAAAACATTTGCTACGTAAAGATGGCGGCATTAAACCCGACTCCTATATTGCTGTTGATGGCGATGGTATCAGCACCATTACGCATCGCGGATTAGGGTCGCATCGCTACCGCGTTACGTTCAAAGGCCCCGGCGGCCATTCGTATGGTTCTTTTGGTATCGTCAATCCGCACAGCGCACTCGGAAAAGCGATTTATCACTTTACCACCGAAGCCGACAAAGTGACCCGGCAGGGCATCAAAACGACTTATAGCGTGAGTGTTATTGGTGGCGGTACCTCCGTAAACGCCATCCCCTACGAATCGTGGGCCGAAATCGATATGCGATCCGAAAGTCCGGAGAAGCTGAATCAGGTCGATCAGTTATTACAGACAGCTGTCCAGCGCGCCCTAAAAGAAGAAAACAGCATCAAACGCCAGGGGCCGGACCTCACCGTCGACGTAAAGAAAATCGGCGACCGTCCGTCGGGCCGAATCGAAGCAACGACTCCTATTGTCCAGCGGGCTATGGCCGTATCTAAATTTCTGAATGCCGAGCCTCATCTGGAAGTTGCTTCTACCAATGCGAATACCCCTATTGCACTGGGCATTCCGGCCGTAACAATCGGTAGCGGTGGCATCGGCGGTGGCGAACACGCGCTCAACGAGTGGTGGCTGAACGACAAAGGGTATCTGGGTATTCAACGCATTCTTCTGTTACTGCTGGCCGAAGCTGGCGTGGGGAAATAGTTTATAGTTTATAGTTTATAGTGGCTGACGCGTCAGCAAGTATATTGCGTCAGCTACTATAAACCAAAAACTATAAACCATAAACTATAAACCGAAAACTATAAACCATAAACTATAAACCATAAACCAAAAACTATAAACCGAAAACTATAAACCGAAAACTATAAACCATAAACTACATCTCATTATTCTCAACGGCGGCTTCGTCGGTTAGGCGGGTCAGGATCGATTCGGACAGCCATGTTTCGCTGGCTTTGCCAACGGTACGTTGCTCGCCAATGCCTCCCGGAGCGGGTAGTAAGGTATTGAATAGAGCCAGCATATCGGTCACTAAACCCGGTGCAAGACCGTGTAGAGCGGTGGCAATTTTGGCCGGTAACGTAATAACGCGATCGGCTTCTCCCAGTCGGCAGGATTCAATGATCTGACGGGCACAGTCGTCGGCGGCAATGGTAAAAAACGGTATGGAATCGCTGATTTTAAAAACCGTGTACTCTTTCTCATTCTGCCCTTTAAAGATAGCATTCCGTGCACTGCCCGTACGGATTAGTCCAGGACAGATGGTTGTTACGTAAATCCCTTCTTTCAATAGTTCGGAACGTAACGCTTCCGAATAGCCAACAAACGCAAACTTACTGACCGAATAAGGTGCCAGATGCGGAATGGCAACCTTACCACCGAAGGACGTAACATTAACGATACGTCCGGCCCGCGCTTTTTTCATTTGGGGCAACACGGCATTTATCATATTGAAAGCTGACCATAAATTGCTTTCCATTGCTTCCCGAAAATCGCTTTCGGTCATGTGCTCAAGTGGTCCTACCACGATTGTACCGGCATTATTGACCAGTACGTCGATAGACCCGAGCACCTGCCCTACTGCCCGTACAAACTGCTCAGCCTCTTCTTTAACGGTGATATCGCAGGCATAGGTAAACACATCGGCACCCCGATATCGCAAATCGGTTTGGGCCCGACTCAGCTCGTCCTGATCCCGTGCGCAAATCGCTACGTTCGCTCCTTGCTCTACAAATTGTCGAGCCAGCACCAGCCCCAATCCACGCGATCCGCCGGTAATGACGACCGTTTTATCGTGAAAATCGATACGTCTTTTTTTGTCGAGAAAAGCTTTTGCGGCAAAGGCAGCCCCTATCCCAGCCACTGTCCACCAAAGTCCTGTGTTGCTCATCGTTATTTGTTGTTAGGAACTCATATACGCTTTAACCCGTACACGAATCCGATTGTTGAGACTTGTGTACTTCATGAGCGTTACGTCTGTTCAAAGGCGGACTTCGATGATCAGTCGGGAGCCTGTCAGTGGCAGCACTACTTCTGTTCAGGAATTTTCACACTGGCTTCTTCAAACATCCGCATAGCCATCAGCCCGGTGCCTACGGCCCCGCCAGCCCGAAGTGCAGCGGCAATGAAAAGCGTTTCGGCAATTTCTTCGCGAGTAGCTCCCGCTTCAACGGCATTATTGATATGCGATTCAATACAGTAAGCGCATTGCGTAGTCAGCGCAACCGCTATCGACATCAGTTCCCGGTACTTGACGGGGATCACTCCGTCTTTTCGCTCGGCCGTATATTTAAGATTCAGAAACGCATTGGCTTCCTTTTTTGCCGAATTAATCAGAGTTTCTGTGTAGGCCCGGTCTTTGGGCGTTTGGTATTCAGTCATACGATTGATAAAAAAGGATTAGGATAAATGAGGTATCAACGGTTTGTGGACACCCGAGCAACAACGCATCAAAAAGCTTCACGCTCACGCACATACCTCTTTATCAAGAGTGTAGAGCTCCCGGAATTTACCTATTCCTATTGATAAATGCTTTCACTGAAAATAGAACCAGGCTAAAGCACTCAGTATCTATTTTTCATAACCTTCTGGTTAATCGACCAGTTATCCTACTAATACTACAGACATTTATCATTAACTCAACGATCATGGAAAATCAGCAAAAACTGCACGGTAAGAAAATAGCAGCCTTGATGACGGAAGGCTTTGAACAGGTGGAATTGACGGAGCCACGGCAGGCTTTAGAAGAGGCTGGCGCTACGGTCCATATCGTTGCTCCCAAGGGCGGAAGCATAAAAGCCTGGGACGAAACGGAGTGGGGCGAATCGTTTGACGTTGACCTTCCGCTGGCGGGAGCCGACCCATCGCAGTACGATGCGCTGTTGCTGCCCGGTGGCGTTATGAATCCCGACAAACTCCGTATGGAATCTAAGGCGGTTCAGTTTATCAAACATTTTTTCGACCAACAGAAACCCGTAGCCGCCATCTGCCATGCCCCTACGTTACTGGTTGAAGCGGACGTAGTCGATGGACGCAAACTGACCTCCTACCCTTCGATTCAGACAGATCTCAAAAACGCGGGTGCAAACTGGGTAGACCAGGAGGTCGTTGTGGATGGGAACCTCATCACTAGCCGCAACCCCGACGATATTCCGGCATTCAACCGGGAAACAATCAACGTAATCAGCGAAGGAGTTAACGCAAAACTGACCGCATAAGCGACCTGTTTTAAACAAAAAGCGGGGCTGAAAATATCAGCCCCGCTTTTTGTTTCGAGTACGAGAACATGGCTCATTTCGGCATGGCGAAAATCGCCGAATCGACTGTGGGATTGAAAACCATATTCGATAAGGTCATGGTTAGGGCCCCCGGCATTCCTGGGCTATTTAATTCCAGCGTAGACGGAACCGTCAGATCATCTACCTTCTTAAAATCAGCATACTGTATCTTCACTTCTCCCGCCTGTCCCTGAACAGAAACCGTTGCCTTCATACCCAGTAACTGATACGTACTGGCATCTACGTAGTAGTTCGCTACGCCTTCAGGCCGGGTCACTTTCAGATTGAATACATCTTTATCGTTGAATTTTTCCTTACCAACCAGTTCAACCGGAAACTTGAGTTCTTTTGCCGTTGCCAGATCGGCTCCCACTACGTAGGTAGTCCCTTTCTGCATCTTCACCTGCTCGTCGGGCAATGCCTGAGGAGTTGCGGCCCCCTGCATTGGATTCACGGTCCATCCTTTATCACCATCGACCACCGTAGTGATTTGCTGACCCATTACCGAAATATCATTCCGCGACGATTTGCCGACCACAACCGTCACTTTTCCGGTCATGTCCATGCCCATCAGGTTTATACCCTGGTCGTACTGAAGCGTTTTGACAGCCGCTATTTTATCGGCACCGCCCACAGCAGCAATATTTTTATCAATGATTTCGCTGGCTGTCTGCGCTAAGGTTAAAGCCGGAATAGCCAGAAAGGCAACCAGCGCTGTTAGTTCTTTTTTCATGAATTTGTTTAGTAAGCGTTGTTCAAAGATACAGGAACCCAGTTTGAAAGACGAGCATACTTTTCGCTAAACTCTCCGCAAAAACGCCCCATTCGCGCCTAAACGGAAACTTTCAGGTCGGCTCGGCTTGCAGGCCTGACGAGTGTTTTCTACCTTCATCAATTCAAAAATTAACTGTCAATTCGTTCCAATGTTACTAACGACCCGCGTCAAGCTTTCGGCTATGATGTTCCTCCAGTTTTTTGTCTGGGGAGCCTGGTACGGCCAGATGAGTAAATATTTATTAACCGAACTTCATGCCACCGGCGATCAGGTCGGGAATGCATATGCGGCTTTTTCACTGGCGATGATTATTGCTCCTTTTTTCGTTGGGATGATTGCCGACCGCTATTTTGCTGCCCAGAAAGTGCTCGGCGTACTTAATCTGCTTGGCGCTGCCGTGTTGTACTTTATCACCCAAAATACGGAAGCAGACAATTTCTTCTATCTGATTCTTGCCTACTGTATCACCTTTGCGCCAACACTCGCTCTGACAACGTCCATTGCGATGCAACAGATGAGTACCCCTGAAAAAGAATTCCCCGGCATTCGGGTGCTGGGTACCGTTGCCTGGATCATCGTCACCAATATTGTTGGCTATTATGGTTTCGGCGATAAAGTGACCATCTTCCAGTTATCCATGTATTCGGCGGCCGCACTGGGTATTTTTTCCTTTTTCTTACCCGATACTCCTCCAAAAGCCACTACGTCGACATCATTTTCCCAGATTCTGGGCCTGGACGCCTTCAAGCTCTTTAAAGACCGTTCGTTCGCTATTTTCTTCCTGTCGTCGGTGCTGATCTGTATTCCGCTTTCGTTTTATTACGCAATGGCCAACCCATCGCTGACTGATGGGGGTATGCAGAATGTGGAGAATAAAATGTCACTGGGCCAGGCATCGGAAGTTATTTTCATGCTCCTGATTCCGCTCGCCTACACGCGTCTGGGTGTCAAAAAAATGCTGATCGTTGGTCTGATCGCCTGGATAATCCGGTTTATCGGCTTCGGTTACGGCGACGGTGGCTCGGGCGAATGGCTGCTCTATATTGCTATCGTCCTGCACGGCGTATGCTACGATTTCTTCTTTGTAACGGGTCAAATCTATACCGACAACAAAGCGGGCGAAAAAATCAAATCGTCGGCGCAAGGGCTGATTTCGCTGGCTACCTACGGGATCGGTATGGGGATTGGCTCCAAGATTTCGGGGATCGTACTCGATATGTATACCCGTCCGGATGGCAGTAAAGACTGGCTGGCCGTCTGGATGGTTCCAGCAGGTATTGCCGCCGTTGTCCTGCTGCTGTTCGTGCTGTTATTTAACGACAACACCCGGTCGAAAGCTCCGAAAGACGAGCTTGTAGCGGGTTAATTTTATTGCCATCAGGAGGATACTGGTTTCCTACCGTCGAGTATTCTCCTGAACTACCAATGCTTATGACACAGAAACGACGAATCACGTTTTATTCCCATATGAACGACCCCCACCAGGATCAGATCCGAGATCAAGCAGCCATGACTCCAGAAGAACGGTGGGAGGTTTTTATTAAGCTTCGTAGACTGTATTATGGTTTAATTGGAAGTCCACCAAAGCTCCCAAGAGCCATAACTATTTCCCGACCCTCATGGATGTAGAAAGTTCAGAGTTTTTGGATTTTGTAGCTATCGCTAACCGAAACAGGGTAAACTACATACTGATTGAAATCATTGATGAAGTAAAAAAACGTAATGAAGCAAGAGATAACTAGCTCTCTTGCCTAACTCTATAATTAGTTGAATGCAACTTATCTCCTATAATATCAACGGCATCCGGGCAGCCATCCGTAATGGACTGATCGACTGGTTGGCACAACACAATTTCGACATTCTGTGCTTTCAGGAGGTTAAAGCAACTGCCGATGTGGTTGATTTAGCCGCTTTTGAAGAACTTGGCTATCAGTATCATTGGCATGCAGCGGAAAAGAAAGGCTATTCGGGAGTTGCTACGTTCTCCAAAATTGCCCCAACTAACGTAGTGATGGGCTGCGGCCTGGCGGTTTATGATTGCGAAGGCCGGATTCTCCGCACCGATTTTGACGACCTCACGTTGCTCAATTGCTATTTCCCATCAGGTACGTCAGGTGAGCTACGCCAGGGTGTCAAAATGGAATTTCTGCGGGATTTCTACGACTACGTGCAGGAACTGCGAAAAACCCGACCGAAGCTGATTGTTGTTGGTGATTACAATATCGCCCATACCGCCATCGACATTCACGACCCCGTCCGCAATAAAAACACAACTGGTTTTCTTCCCGAAGAACGCGCCTGGATGGATCAGTGGTTTGGTGCTGGTATAACGGATTCCTTTCGCTACAAACATCCGGAAGACGTAGCGTACAGTTGGTGGAGCTATCGGGCTGGGGCGCGGAGCAATAATAAAGGCTGGCGAATCGATTATGCGTCGATCACCGATAACCTGCGCGATCAGCTCGTCGATTGCCGGATGCTTCCCGATGCCGTTCATGCCGATCACTGCCCAGTCTGGTTATCTCTTTCTGAACCGCCCCAGGATTGAAATAACTTCAAAGCTTTGCGCAGAGATTAAAAAATTGGAATCAGCATATCTCTTTCCCGCCATCCCTACTCTCGTTAATCGTCAACTAGACTTGTCCAAAGCAAAATCCTGAAAATCATTTCAATCCTGTGAATCCCGGTTCAGACTATTTTCTCATTTATAAACCCTACCTAATGCTGTCGCAGTTTTCGCGGGAAGGCGATAAACCGACGCTGGCCGACCTGGACTATGATTTCGCCAAAGACGTTTATCCAGTTGGCCGACTGGATTCGGATAGTGAAGGGTTACTGCTTCTGACAAGCGATAAACAACTAAACCATCGCTTACTCAACCCGAAATTCCGGCATAACAGGACGTATTACGTACAGGTCGACGGTACGTTGACGACGGAAGCCTGTCAACAACTCTCAGCGGGCGTCACCATTTCGGTCGATGGGAAAGCGTATCATACGTTGCCCGCCGACGCCCGCCCATTAGTCGATCCTAATCTTCCTGAGCGAACTCCACCGATCCGTTATCGGGCCAATATTCCAACCTCGTGGCTTTCTATTTCGCTCCATGAAGGCAAAAACCGGCAGGTACGCCGAATGACGGCCGCTGTCGGCTTTCCTACGCTACGTCTGGTCCGTTGGGCCATTGAAGATTTAACCGCCGACAATATGGTACCGGGACAGGTTCTACAACTAAGTCGCAGCGACATCATGCAGGGGTTACGATTAAGAACGTAGTCAAGGGCAAAGCCCATAATGTATGAGCATGCTCATCTTACTACGTATCATAGACGCGTTTCGAGCATCCACGTAGAAACGGCAATGGGTTCTTTTCTGGATACAACTTGTGGGGATTTGGATACGGTAACCGCTACGTCTTCAGGCGACATTTGTGCTGTAAACCAACTGAAGTTATGATACAAGCAAAAGCATATGCAGCCTTTACGCAAGATGCCCAATTAGAGCCCTGGAACTTTGACCGGCGAGATGTAGGCCCACATGATGTGCAAGTCCAGATTTTGTACTGTGGCGTTTGTCATACCGATATTCACAACGTTCACAACGATTGGGGTATCAGCATTTTCCCACTGGTTCCTGGCCACGAAATTGTGGGTAAAATCATCGCTGTAGGCGAACACGTAACGAAATTCAAGGTTGGTGATACGGCGGGTGTTGGCACCATTGTCGATTCGTGCCGGCACTGCGAAGATTGTAAAAGTGGGCATGAACAGTTTTGCTCGGTCAGCCCGGTGCAGACCTACAACAACCTGGACGCAGAAGGCAAGCCAACCTATGGCGGCTATTCAAACACAATTGTAGTCAAGGAAGATTTCACCCACCACATTTCTGATAAACTAGACCTTGCGGCCGTTGCGCCGTTGCTGTGCGCAGGCATCACTACGTGGTCGCCACTACGTAAATGGAACGTGGGGAAAGGGCATAAACTGGCGGTTGTCGGATTGGGCGGGCTGGGGCATATGGGAGTGAAATTTGGCGTAGCCCTGGGCGCCGACGTAACGGTGATCAGTACGTCGCCGAACAAAGAAGAAGCGGCCAAAGAACTGCGAGCCCATCATTTTGTGGTGTCAAAAGATGAACAGCAGATGAAATCCATTTTCCATTCGTTCGATTTTGTGCTGGACACCGTATCAGCTGATCACGACATCAACCCGTATCTGGCCATCCTGAAAACAAACGGTACGTATATCAACCTGGGCCTGCCACCTAAACCGTGGGAAGTTTCGTCGTTTTCAGTTATTGCTGGTAATAAAGCCATTACGGGCTCGGGTGTGGGCGGCTTGCAGGAAACGCAGGACATGCTGGATTTCTGCGCCGAACACAACATTGTTTCGGATATTGAACTGATCGATATGAAAGACATCAACACCGCTTTCGACCGGTTAAAAAAAGGCGATGTACGGTATCGGTTTGTTATTGATATGGCAACGTTGTAGGTTTTTTACCACCCCCTGCCCCCTCCTAAAACAGGAGGGGGTTTGTGCAACGGCTCGCTTCTGTACGTTCCCCTCCTGTTTTAGGAGGGGGCAGGGGGTGGTAAACAGTACAAACCCATTCTTCAAGTTTACGGTTATTCCAGAAACTACTTTATCCAATGAAAAACAACGTAGCATCTCCCCATATCATCCAATCTATTTCTGAATGGCATCAATTATTCAGGCTGCCTAAACCCATGCATCCGCTGGTAAGCGTACTGGACGTTAGCCTGCTGGACTACAGTCATTCTGACGTTTGGAAGCACTTTTCACATGATTTTTATTGCGTTGCGCTGAAACAGTCGCATACCTGCAAAATGATTTACGGACAGCGTGATTATGATTTCGATGAAGGCGTCATGACGTTTACCAAACCGGGGCAGGTTTTCAAAATGCAGCCAATTCCCAATGCAACCACTACGGGCTATTTACTCTTGTTCAAACCCGACCTGATCCGGAATTTTACGCTGGGCAAAACGATTAGCAGTTACGGTTATTTTTCCTACAACCTTGCCGAATCGCTGCATCTGTCCGATAGTGAGCAAAGCACAATCATTTCGTTATTCCAACAGATCGATCAGGAACTGAAGGTAAACATCGACCATTTCAGCCAGGATATTATCGTATCGCACATCGAGTTGCTGCTCAATTACGCCAACCGATTTTATAGCCGACAATTCATCACCCGAAAGGCGCATAACCACGATCTGTTATCGAACGTTGATGAGTTACTTTCCGATTATTTCAACGATGAAAAGGTCCAGTTTTCAGGGCTACCAACGGTGCAATACGTAGCGCAGCAACTGAATGTTACGCCTGATTATCTGAGCGATATGCTACGTTCGCTAACCGGCCAAACTACCCAGCAACATATTCACAATAAGCTAATCGATAAGGCGAAGGAACTACTTACCACTACCCCATTAACCGTTAGCGAAATCGCCTATCAGCTAGGTTTTGAATATCCACAGTCGTTCAATAAACTGTTTAAAAACAAAACCAACGTATCACCGCTCGAATTCCGACAGTCGTTTAACTGATAGTTTTTTTGCCATTTGGCAAATTCAACAAGTAGCACTATCGTTACCTTGCAGCCATGAACGACTTCATCGATTTCATTCTGCAGTTTGGCAGTTTAACCCAGCAGCAAATCGACTTAGTTTCCAGAAAAGCAACCGAACTCACCCTTCGCAAAGACGAGTATTTTTCCGAAGCCGGAGAAGTGCCACGTCGGGTTGGTTTTATTCTGGAGGGCGTTATGCGCGTCTGCTATTACAACAACAAGGGTGAGGAAATTACCCGGTACTTCTTCGACGAGCATCATCTGGTGGTTGAGATGAGGAGCTTTGAAAACAACATAGAAGCGTCTGAATATGTGCAGGCCGTTACGGATTGTAAGCTCCTTATCTTTTCGAAACAGGCCTGGGACGAAATTTCGCGCACCATTATTGGCTGGGATGTGATTGTGCAGAAAATTTTCTCCAAAGCGCTGATCGAAAAACTGGAACGGCGGAGTCCGCTGGTAGAACAGGATGCAACAACGCGTTATCTGACGTTTATGGAGAAATTTCCGCATCTCGCCAATCGAATTCCTCTCTCCTATCTGGCTTCTTACCTGGGCATTACGCAATCGTCGTTGAGCCGAATCCGCAAAAACATACGCTAAAACGCTTTTTGCCATATGGCAAATGATCCCATTTTCAGACCGGCAACCTTTGTACTGTTCATCAAAATGGGAGACAATGAAAACAGTATTAATCACCGGCGCCAATAAAAGTATTGGTTTCGAAACCGCTCGTCAGTTACTCCAAAAAGGCTATTACGTGTATGTAGGAAGCCGCACGTTAACCAATGGCCTGCAAGCTGTTGAGAAACTTAAAGCGGACGGGTTAACCAACGTAGCAGCCATCCAGTTGGATGTTAGCGATCAGGCATCCGTAGAAGCCGCCCGTGCTGAAATAGGCGCGAAAACCAACGTACTGGATGTACTCATCAACAATGCGGGTATTAGCGGAGGTTTACCGCAAACAGCCACTACGGCCAGTATAGATACCTTTAAACTCGTGTTTGAGACCAATCTATTCGGCGTTGTGCGCGTTACGCAGGCCTTTATCGACTTGCTGAAAAATTCAACTGAGCCACGTATCGTCAATGTCAGTTCAAGCATGGCTTCGCTCACGCTCAACAGCGATCCGACCTGGCCGTATTATAATCACAAAGGAGCCGTTTATTTACCGTCGAAAACGGCGCTGAATATGTATACGCTCAACCTTGCCTACGAACTGCGTAATACGTCTTTTAAAGTGAACGCGGTTGATCCGGGTTTTATCGCCACCGATTTCAATAATCATCGCGGCACCGGTACCGTAGAGGAAGCCGGGCAACGTATCGTAAAATATGCTGTCGTTGGCGCGGATGGTCCAACCGGGCGTTATTTCAGTGAAGAATATAATCCTGAAACGGGCGAAATTCCCTGGTAGATAACAAGCTAAGTATTTCTGTATAGTTTTAGTTTTGTAGTGCAGTCTGCTTATCAAACCACTACAAAAACCTGACTAAAGAAAGTGATAAGGTTGTTCCAGCCATCGGATCGCCGAAGCGGCACCCTGCTGTCTGGGACAACCTTATCAATACAGCTAACTTCTAAAATGCTTAAAAACCTCTTTGTCCGCTATTTCTTTCTACTAACTGTATTGCTTTCCGGTAAAGTCGCTGCACAAAGTGCAACCCTGGCGACGAAAGAAAATGAACTCATATCACTATATGCTAAATTACTGGCACACAGCGACTATGATAAAACCGAACAGAACGCTGCCAAATTTGCGAAAGAGCTATCGAACTATTTAAAAGCAAATCCCTCAACGCTGACCTATCCCTTTAAAAAACTAACCGCTAAAGGCTACTGCTTTATCAATACGTCTGCTGATGGAAAATTCCGAATATACAGTTGGGATACGTGGACGGGTGGAACCATGCATTTTTTCAACGAAATTTATCAATGGAGCGACAACGGGAAGGTATTTACGAAAGTCCTGAAATACGTAGCAGAAGAAGGTGACGCCGGAAGTTACTGCTCAAAAATGTATACCGTCAGCATCAACCAGAAAAACTACTATTTAGCGATCTCCAACGGTATCTACTCCAACCGCGACGTAGCACAATCCATTTCCGCGTTCACAATCGAAAACGGGAAACTGAATGACTCTGTTGAGCTATTTAAAACCCGAACGGAGAAGCTAAACTCCATTCGGGTCGAGTACAATTTTTTCAGCGTTGTCGACCGCCCCGAACGACCAGTAGAGTTGATTAGCTACGACGAAAAACGTAAACTTGTCTACGTTGCGGTCGTCGATGATCAGGGAACTGTATCAAAACGCAATCTTTTGTATCAGTTGAAAGGAAATTATTTTGAATACATCGGTATTGAAACAGGGAAACGAAAATAGAAATACCCTGACTGATACGTATTTCTTAAAGCGACCGAAACGTAACAAGAATTCTGAACCTTAGGCTGAATCAGGACATGTCAGCTCAGAATTTCTACATACCCTTCCGTTCCATTCAGCCGAATCCGTTGTCCATCTTTAATAAGTTTGGTCGCATTATCCACGCCCACGATTGCCGGTAAGCCATATTCGCGGGCGATCACGGCTCCGTGAGTCATCAAACCACCAACCTCGGTCACCAGACCTTTAATAGACACAAACAAAGGCGTCCAACTCGGGTCAGTAAAGGACGTAATCAATATATCGCCGGGCTCCAGATCGGCATTTTCCAGGTCCAGAATGACACGCGCCCGCCCTTCTACCGTTCCCGACGAAACAGCCAGGCCAGCAATAGCATCTGCCGACATATTTTCTCGGTTATGCTGACCCGTAATAACCTCACCGTCAGACGTCATAATAAGCGGGGGTGTTAGCTTTTCGAACCGTTTATACTCGTCTTTCCGCTCACGAATAATGCTGTAATCCAGCTTATGAGTACGCACTACGTCCCGAAGCTCCTCAAAACGGAGGTAATAGATATCCTCTTTGTCGTGAATAACACCGGCCTTTACGAGTTGTTCTGCTTCGTTGAGGAGTGCCTGTTTATAGATAGCGTAACGACTTACGATGTCGTATTTAGGGTATTCCCGATAACCGGCAAAGTTTCGAACCAGGTCAATCATTCGTTTTGTTTCGCTGGCTTTTTGCTCCCCATCGGGCAATTGCCGTAAACGTTCCATCAGTTCCTGTTCTTTACGTAGCGCTTCCTGCCGCCCCTGCTCAAATTTCTGCTTACCCGCACCGGGTCCAAAATTTTTAATATTACCCAGCAACAAGGGAATGAGAATCGCTGGTTTTTCGCTCCACCGGGTTTTTGTGATATCAATCTCCCCCACACAGCGCATCCCGTATTTGGTCAGGAAAGCCTCAATAGCCTTCCTGACTTCTTGCCCGCCGTCAAATTGCACCAGTCCATCTAAAAAACCAGGCTGTTTTTCCGGAGAAAGACTAACCTGCTGCAAATAGGCTATAATGACGGGGTAAGGACGTATTACGTCGGCAACATCCAAGAGCGCCAACCCCATTTCCGACGTAACATTGTGGGGCACCGATTGCGTCAGCGTATCGGCTACGTTCTTGTCGCCCAGCCAGTTCTGAATATGCTCATTAATCCAGGTCGACGCATTCATTCCGGTCATAATTACGCCAAAACTCTGCGGATTAGCCATCGACCTTCTTGGCTGCTGAATATCATTCTCAATAAATTCAACTACATCCGTTCCCGATAAACCCTGAATAGTCTGCTGTAGGGCCGCTATCTGGGTTTGACTATGGTCAATCAACTCCGAAACAATAGCGGGATCGAACTCTTTCAGGGTCTGATAATCGGCATACGACGGTCCCTGATTGCCCTGATCAGAAACTACCTGCTGACTGTCGGGCGGCAAATGGATCAGATCTCCCCGTTCCAGAATGGTGGTTAACGCATCTTTGATGAGCGGATTGAATTTTCCCAGCACATTGATAATAACGTCTCGTCTGGTTGGTGAAGCCAGGTCGTCCGCTACGTCGACAAACAATCGGCCACCAGCCTGCGGCATGGGTCGGCCAGAACTTAACTGCCAGACCGATAACCCTAGCGGTTTCATGGCATCGGTCATCATTTGCTGATGCCCAACCGATACATAGATGCGCGGACCTTGCTCGGTATTAGCGCCATTATTGGCTTCCGGAATTGGGTATAACGTCGTAATTGGCCGACTCTGAACAACATAGAACTGATCCTCAACCAGACACCACTCGATGTCCTGTGGGCGGCCAAAATGAGCTTCAATGGTTCTGCCGATACATTCCAGCTGTACAATATGCTCATCCGACAAGGCCTGACTACGCTGCTTCTCGGGCGCAATTCTCTCTTCTTTCGTTCCGCCCTCTTTGAGCGCTGCAATAGCCAGCTTCTTGATCGATAGTTTCTTCCCGATAATCTGTCCGCTACGTACTTTATAGTTATCCGCATTCACCAGGCCCGAGACCAAAGCCTCGCCTAAGCCAAAGCTGGCATCAATTGACAAGACTTTTCTATTGGCCGTGACCGGATCGGCCGTAAACATAATACCGGATACCGCCGGGAAAATCATTTTCTGGACAATCACGGCCAGCTGAACTTGCTGCTGATCAACTTGTAGCGCCGATGCGTTCGTTTGAAGGCGATACATTACGGCTCGTTCCGTAAAAAGCGACGCCCAGCACTTGACAATATGCTGTAGAATGGCCTCTTTACCGATACAATTCAGATACGTATCCTGCTGCCCTGCAAACGAGGCCGTCGGCAAATCTTCGGCCGTGGCGCTGGACCGGACGGCATAGGCATCCTGTTCACCAAGTCTGACGAGGGATTTGACAATTTCGTCGCGAAGGTCCTGAGGGATTTGTATCGATTCGATAGCGCTACGTAGCTCAGCACTACGTTCTGCAATTTTTCCCCGGTCTTCGATTGTCAGCAGCGACAACTGGCTCAGCAACGCCTGTACTGACGGATTTCCGTACACAACTTGATTAAACGCTTCGGTAGAAACGCAAAAGCCATCGGGCACCTGAACGCCATTGATTCGGGTTAACTCGCCCAGATTTGCCCCTTTACCACCAAATTCTGCCAGCCTGGTCTGATCGATTTCATGAAGCCCAAGTACATAGCTCATCTTGTTGTTCATTCGATTTTTTCTTTACAGTTGTTTATCGTTGAGCGTATTGATTGTTTCATTCATGACGTCAATCGCCTTTATAAAATAGGCCTCTATGACGTTCAGCTCTTCGTCTGAAAATGAGGCAATAAGCTGTTCTGACTGGCTTCTAAACGTTCGGTAGAGCGGTTCCAGCAAAGTCATGATGGCTGAGTTGTCGGGCACAATAATCACCTTTCGCCGGTCGTCCTGAGCAAACTGCCTCTTCACCAGACCTTTCTTTTCGAATCGGTCAATAAGACCTGTCACCGCGCCCGTTGTCAAGCCCGTCAGGATCGACAGTTCACCGGCTGTCATTGACCCTTTTTGCATCAAAAAACCCAGGTATTTATGATCCGTCCCCGATAGCCCAGCTTTTCGGGCAACGGCTTCGTGCATCTGAATGGATGTGTATGCATACGATTGGCTTAGTTTTCTTACTACATCTTTATTTGACATATCTTACCAACTAAATATCTTAGTAACAAAGATAAATAAAAGAACTGATTCCAGACAAAAAATCTAAAAATGTGCAGGAAACCGTCCGTCTTTTGCAGCTTATTGACCAGGAAGTACGTCTTTCTACTACGGTTGCTAACCAGCAGCACCAACATGCCTTTTATAATGGGCGTCGATACGTAGTAAAACAATCCGTTGCTACGTAACTCATGCCCGTTTTAGTGCACCAGCAAACAGTAATCACAATTGCTCTACCAGTACGCATGCCGAAAACAAATCAATGCATTCTAGTTGCCTGTCTCCTGCTTCTATCCGCTTATCTGGGATACGCCCAACAAACGGCCAGCACAAAGGCCGAAGCATTTTCCAGTCCATACGACATTCAGGATAGCGTACTGATTAAAACCCGCGATGGGGCTACGCTATCGGCTATTGTTGTCCGAAAGAAAGACGTAACGCAACCGTTGCCCGCTGTGCTTCAGTTTACCATTTATGTGCGCGACAAAGGGCGGGATATGAAGTCGTTGAAAGAATCGGCCGACAACGGCTACGTAGGTGTGATTGCTTATACGCGCGGAAAGCGGTTCAGTCCGAACGAAATTTATCCCTACGAACACGAGGCCAACGATACGTATGATGTGATCGACTGGATCAGCAAACAGCCGTGGTGCAATGGCAGCGTTGGTATGTTTGGGGGCAGCTACAACGGTTTTTCGCAATGGGCGGCCTGTAAAAAGTTGCATCCGGCGCTCAAAACCATTGTCCCCTACGTAGCAAACCGGCCGGGCATGGGTTTACCGATGGAAAACAATGTGTTTGTGAACCCTAATTACGAATGGTCGTTCTACGTCGGTAATAACAAATACCTCGACACGCTGGCGGGAAATGACCGGAAACGATTCCGGACAATGATGTTCGACTGGTGGCGAAGTGGAGCGGCTTATAACAAGATGGACAGCATCGATGGCACACCCAACAAATGGTTTCAGCGCTGGATCAGCCACCCTGATTTTGATCGTTACTGGCAGAACATGGCACCGTATGAGCGCGATTTCGCCCAGATCAACATTCCCGTTCTGGCTTTCGATGGCTATTATAACGATTCGCAGAACTCAAGTTTGTATTACCTGCGCGAACTCCAAAAATATAACCCTAAAAACCCGGCCTATCTCGTTATTGGCCCTTACGGACATTTCGGCACCCAGATTGGCGGAGAACGAACGGTAAACGGCTACAAAGTCGATTCCGTTGCCTTGTTCGATATCAGGAAAATAACGTATCAATGGTTTGATTACATCCTGAAAAACGGTAAAAAGCCCGAAATGCTGAAGGACAAAATCAACTATGAAGTGATGGGAGCCAATACATGGCGTAGTGCGCCATCGCTCGATAAAATGCACAATGACTTTTTAACGTTTTATCTGACCGATACTAAACAGAATGCTTTCTATTCGCTCTCGTCAAAGAAACCAGCTAAAACAGCGTATCTGGCCCAGCAGGTCGATTTTGCGGATCGCGAAACCAGCAACAATAATTACTACCCCGACCCTATTTCGCGCCCGGAAATAGACACCAGCAATGGTTTTATTTATGTCAGTGAAGCCTTGACAGAACCAATGGTTGTGAACGGCTCATTTCTTGGGCAACTGAAAATCAGTATCAATAAAAAAGACGTTGACCTTGGCGTTACGTTGTATGAACTGACACCCTCCGGCGAGTATTTTCACTTGTCGTACTACATCGGCCGGGCGAGTTATGCCAAAGACATGACCAAACGAAACCTCCTCAAACCCGGCGAGTTAACGACTATCGACTTTTCAAACACGCATCTGATTAGCAAGCAATTAAGCAAAGGAAGCCGTTTGGTAGTAGCGGTTAACGTCAATAAAAATCCGTTCTCGCAGCTCAACTACGGAACGGGCAAAGACGCGAGTACCGAAACCATACAGGATGCTAAAGAACCACTACGTATCCGGTGGTATACAGATAGCTCTATTCGCATTCCCGTTTGGCGTTAAAGCAGTAGAATTGGTGAAAAAATGGTCTTCACCTCTCGTATTACTCATGATGCGGAATGAAATTGACCACCCTATCGCTCCTATTGCTTTTCTCGCTGACCGGGGCGTTGGCTCAATCGAATAACGAGCCAGCTTCTCAGCCATCGCTAAAAATCGACAACAACAAAAACGTGTGGATGCTGACCTATTTCCGGCAACGCTACCCGACACGTATCGAGATTGACGCCAAGGGAAACACCGTAGAGGTTCCTCTGCCCGATCCCATGCTGATCAACAAGTTACACATTGCCTTATCGACCGATGGACGCCATTGGACACCCTTGAATGACAACAAACCCGTTTGGGATCACCACGTTCGCGACCCGTACGTTCGGCGCGGCCCCGATGGTGTCTGGCGGATTTTGTCGACGGGTGGGGGTAATCGCACGGATCGAGCGAAAGTTGGGCCAAGCTGCCTGTATATTACGTCGAAGGATCTGATTCATTGGCAGGTTGAAGGCACGTTGCCACTCATGAAAGATGCCAAAGACGAGTCGGGCGCCTTCGCCGGAAATATCTGGGCACCCGAATGGTTTTACGACGCCAAAACCGGCGATTACGTAGTATTCTGGTCATCGTCATTTAAAGATGCAGGCTGGAAAGAAAGCCGGCTCTGGTACAGCCGCACCCGCGACTGGAAAACGTTTACGCCCGCCAAGGTCTTCTTTGCGCCTGCTTATTCCGTGATCGACGGAACCTTGCTGGAGCATCAGGGAACGTATTACCTTTTCCATAAAGAAGAAGAATTTGGCGCTAAAACCGGCGAACGACGCGCCATTCGAGTGGCTACGTCAAAAAATCTGGAAGGGCCTTACACGGTGATTGACGGCCATCTGAATCAGGGGCAAATTGTTCCGGTCATTACCGAAGGCCCAACCGTCATCAAAGATCCGGTCAAACCCGGCTGGTTGTTGCTCTATGATTATTGCATGACCAATCGATTTGGTGCCTCCTACTCGCCCGACCTGCTCCACTGGACGGTTGAAGAAAACGTCGATTTTCCGTCAGAAGCCCGGCATGGCTGTATTTCGCAGATAAGCCCGCAGGAAGCCCAATCGTTGCTTACAGCCTATCCTGATAAATAAGCATCCTCTATTCCCCCCTTCCTATAATAGAGGGAGTACGTAAAAAAGTCGCTTTTGGGTATCCCCTCCTGTTTTAGGAGGAGTTAGTGGTGGTAAATGATGATAAACAACCAACGTTAAGCGACTAAAAATTTCAAAATCAACTTGCGAAACCGATTAGTTGCACGTACACTTGCAACCATATAGTTGCACAATAAACCCAAGGCTATGAGAAGAGACATTTTTCAGGCAATTGCCGATCCAACCCGACGGGCTATTATGGTGCTGATTGCCTTGCAACCGATGACGCCTAACGCCCTTGCCGAACATTTCGACACGACCCGGCAAGCGGTATCCAAACATTTGCGGATACTGACCGAATGTGAACTCGTAAAACCTGACCATCAGGGACGGGAGATTTACTATAAGCTCGAAATCGACAAGATGAAAGAAATAGATAAATGGCTGGAGCAATTCCGGAAAATATGGGAAGATCGGTTTAGCCAGCTCGACGACCTTTTAAATACCCTTAAAAACAAATAACTCATGAACAACGTACAGTTTGATTTCCTGGTAAACAAGGAAAACAACACCATGACCATCCGGCGCGAATTCCGGGCCAACCGCCAACTGGTTTGGGACGCCTACACCAAAAGCGAACTACTCAACCAGTGGTTTGCCCCAAAGCCACTGACGACTAAAACCAAATCGATGGATTTTAGGGAAGGCGGCCATTGGCTATACGCTATGGTAGAACCCGACGGAACCGAATACTGGGGCCGTACGGATTACTTAAAAATTCAGCCTATCGACGCCTATACGGCGCTGGACGGTTTTTGCGACGAAGACGGTAATCTGAATACCGAACTGCCACGGGCAACCTGGGATGTTACGTTCACCGATCTGGGCGAGAACGCACTGGTTCAAACGGTTGTTACGTTTAACTCGCTGGCGGACTTAGAAACCGTTGTTCAGATGGGTATGCAGGAAGGGCTGACCTCAACGCTCGAATCGCTGGATGAATTATTGGCTACGTTAACTGTAGCGAAATAATCATTTAACCGTAGTGTTTGCTCATTTAACCGGCTAATAGAAAAGTGCTACGTCTACAGCAAGGGGGGACGTAGCACTTTTCTATTTCTACAAGCTCAAACTATGGCGAAAGCTGTCAATCATTGACCTGCGCACTGCGTGTTTCCAGTTGAAGCAGTTGACGAATGCAGCCACTACGCGCAATTATTGATAAGGGCGTTTCTGACGTAGCTGTTATCAGCGATCAAATCCCTGGCTTTACCTGGAGATTGCTACGTTGTTTTTCAAACGCATAGTTCAATGTCAACCCCGTTCAACCAGCCATTTCTGGCATCCATCAAAATTGCGAAGTAGCTACGTAGCGATTCCATAAATTGAGGCATATCACCACTGAAGCAAGGCAATGGCCCGTAACGTTTTGGCACAAATCGATTCGTTTTTGGCAGAACCAAAACGAATCTTCCTGATAGATGGGTTAGGTGCTTTTTTAACAGCTTTCTTTTTAGTCGCCATTCTAACACCGTTTTCTGCCAGTTTTGGAATGCCGGTGAACGTACTTTACATTCTTTCAGCGATAGCTGGCCTACTCATGCTTTATTCGCTGGGCTGTTACTTTCTGCCCATCAGAAACTGGCGTTCCAACGTAGCGGCTATCAGCCTAGCCAATCTGCTTTACTGCTTACTGACAGCAAGCCTGATCGTATATTATTATAGCAGTCTAACAATCTTGGGTGCGCTTTATTTCACGCTCGAAATCAGCACAATAATGATTCTGGTCTATTACGAACGGCAACTCCTTTCTCAGCGTACTGGCCAATAAGCCACCGCACGTCTGCGGGTTAAGCGCAGACGTGCGGCTATGTCTAGCTAAAGACGTTTCGATTTCCAATAATTCTGTAGCGTATAACCTACAAAAGCGAAGCCTAAGCCGGTAAACATCGCAGTAAGCACCACTACGCCGGGAGCTAATTCATCGGAAGGCGCAGTATGATCGAGAATGAGTAGTTTGAACAGAAACAGAAAGCTGACAAATCCGACAGCAAAGCCCGTAAACGTTCCCAGTATATTGTCCATAGCGAATCTGTTTGTGCTTTCCAGCTCCGACCATTAATTACCGGCAAACGGGGTTCCGAAGATACCAACGGCAAGTTCTGCCCAAATCAGAAATAGCGCTATCAGCAGCGTAACACAAATAGCAATTCGATATTCGGATTTAGCTACTTTCCTCATAACCAACTCAATCGACAGTCCCGTACTGAGCAGTAGTATGCCCGCTATGATGAAATCGAACAGTGACCAGTTCACTTCCTGAGTAAACTGCATCGCTACAAAAGGTATAGCGAGAATAAAGGTAACGGTCAGTAAAATGCCTGTGAGTCTTTGATTGCTGGTGATCATATACGTATCGTTTTTTTATGATTGCAAATATTATAAAAGTACTTTGTATTTCAAAGTTAACAAAAAGACTTTTTAACCTCAATCGTACACCAACCAGGTCACAATTTACCAACCGATCAGAGATGGCAGTTTGTATTTCGTTTATTCGACAAAGTTTTTGACAGGATTAACAAGATGAACAGGGTTTGGGCGAGTACTTATTTATCCTGTCCATCTTGTTAATCCTGTCAAAGACATTCCCTACCTTTGTAATTCTAAGTCAATACGTCCCCTCTCCATGTAAGATCAAATTTCTTTCCGGGAAAAATGCAGTGCAACCGCAAAGCGGTTCGCTATAGCTATTCATCGAAACCGAAAGAAATTATGATCAATCTACAACATATAACCTACTTCCATCCCAACAAAGATTTACTAGTCAACGATGTAAATCTTAGCATTAACCGGCACGATAAAGTTGCCCTCATTGGCAATAATGGCACCGGCAAATCGACCTTACTGAAAATCATGGCTGGCCTACTGCTTCCAGCCCAAGGCTCCGTGAAAGTCGACTCAACACCATACTACGTTCCGCAAGTGTTTGGGCAATTCAACGAGCTAACTGTAGCCCAGGCGCTACAGATTGCGGATAAACTTCGTGCTTTGAGAGCCATTCTGGACGGGAACGTAACTGAAAGTAATCTAACACTGCTTGACGATGACTGGACCATTGAAGAACGTTGCCAGGAAGCTCTCTCCCATTGGCAACTGGAAAATCTGGAGTTGACTCAGCCCCTGAAAACCCTAAGCGGTGGACAGAAAACCAAAGTGCTCCTGGCAGGAATAGCCATCCACAATCCCGACGTAGTGTTGCTGGATGAGCCAAGTAATCATCTCGACACGGCTGGTCGGCAGTTATTATACGATTTTATTACGTCGACATCAGCTACGTTGGTGGTGGTAAGCCACGATCGGAAATTACTGAATCGGCTCGATGTGGTTTTTGAGCTGACCAGGCGCGGCATTACGGTCTATGGGGGGAATTATGACTTTTATTTGGAGCAGAAAGCCCTTGACAATAACGCGTTGAATCAGGATGTCAAAAGTAAAGAAAAGGCCTTACGTAAAGCCAGAGAAGTAGAGCGCGAAACCGCCGAACGCAAGCAGAAGCTCGACGCCCGAGGCAAAAAGAAACAGGAAAACGCCGGTGTTGCCCGAATCATGATGAACACGCTCCGAAACAACGCCGAACGCAGTACGGCCAGGCTAAAAGGCATTCATACCGAAAAAATCGGAGCTATTTCGGAAGAACTCAGCGAACTACGTAGAGAATTGCCCGACACCGACAAGATGCGGTTCGGTTTTGATAATTCTTCATTACACAAAGGCAAGATTTTGTTTTCGGCTACCGACATCAACTTCGGCTACCATGATCAGTTGCTTTGGCACGAACCGCTACGTTTCCAGATCACCAGTGGCGAACGTATTACGTTAAAAGGCCTGAATGGTTCGGGTAAAACGACGCTTATCAAAATCATTCTGGGCGAGTTGGTTCCTGGTCAGGGCAGCATTTACCGGGCCGACAACCAATCGGTTTATATCGATCAGGATTATTCACTCATCGACAATACGTTAACCGTTTACCAGCAAGCCCAGCGCTTCAACAGTGCATCGTTGCAGGAGCACGAAGTCAAGATCAGACTCAACCGTTTTTTATTTGGCAAAGATGATTGGGATAAATCGTGTACTGTCCTGAGTGGTGGCGAAAAAATGCGTCTGATGCTCTGTTGCCTTACTATAGGCCATCGGGCTCCTGATATCATTATTCTCGACGAACCAACCAACAATCTGGATATTCAGAGTATTGGGATTTTAACAGCGGCTATCAACGAATATGAAGGCACACTCATCGTGGTTTCCCATGACGAATCGTTTCTGGATGAAGTTAATGCTGAGCGCGTAATTGAACTGGCCTGAGACAATCAGCTATTGATCGTTCGTAAAGTGCGACATTTGCTGAACGATCAATAGCGATAGCCATTAGCTAGCCTCTTCTATTTTTTCGTTGGCTTCCTCCCGATCATCACCTTCTGGCTTAGGCACTTCGGCTTCGGTCTGCTCACCAACATACGTCAGTTCAATCAGAATCGGGAAGTGATCAGACCCGCAATTGGGCAACCGATGGATCGATTGCACCTGAAAATGGGGCGACACAAAAATATGGTCGAGGGGCCAGCGTAAAAAGAAATAGTGCGCATGAAACGTATTGTATAAACCACGACCGATACGTGGGTCAAGCAAGCCGCTGATGCGTTGAAACAAGCGCGTTGTATGCGACCAGGCTACGTCATTCAAATCGCCCGCAACAATGACCGGACCGGACCTAGTACGTGCTTCTTTTCCGACCAGTAATAACTCAGCATCTCGTTCAGTGGATCGATAATGCTCTGTTGGACTTGGCGGCATTGGGTGAACGCCGTAAAAATGAACCAGTTGGCCCGATGGTAGCTCAAGCTGCGCGTAAATGGAGGGTATATCGTCCTGTATCAGAAAACGTAACTCATGATGCCGTATTGGGTAGCGTGAGTAAAAGAGCATGCCATAGGTGTTCTCCAGCGGGTGCAAAATGGTAAATGGGTAGGTTTCTTCCAGTTCAGCCAATTCGTTTTTCCATTGCTGGTTCGCTTCCAGCACCATCAACACATCGGGTTTATGCTTTGCCGCCAATGCTCTTACCTCCGGCATATGCGTATTCTCCATATACACATTGGCCGTCAGGATACGAATCGTGTTATCCTTGGTTTGACCATTCCCTTTTGCCGAAGCAAACGATGGAACCTGTTTTCGATGAAGTGGCGTAAAGGGATAAATTAACCAGCTCTGATAGAGCATTGTAATCAGCAAGCCGATGGGCGCAATTAACAGAACGCCATCCATCTGTTGTCCGGCCCAAAACCAGCCCAAAAGCCCTAATAAAGCCAATACGGTCAATTGCAGATGAGGAAAATCCCATATCCGAATCCACCAGTAATCCAGCTTGATAAAATTTATAAACGAAGCACTGGTAATAACAACCGAATAGATCAGTAGGGCTAAATCAAAGGTAGACATGAGGCAGGAGAACGGTATTTTCAAAACTAACCCTAAAGTTTATGGAGTGTTTTACAGATAATCTGCAAAGCCTGAAATATTACTCAATTCTTATTCAGCAGCACACCCCTCCCGACCTAGTTTCTATTCGGATTTTATAGGAAGAACAGGTAGTGTCGCTCATCAACAATAAACTGCTTTACGGGTAACAAATAAACAACGCCCTGATACGTCACTCTTTTGAGTCAACGTACCAGGGCGTTATACTAGTCAATCTGTATCGGGTACTACCCGACCTCTATCACTTCTGGACAGGGTCACCGATCCGCTTGCCACGCTTGGTCTGCTGCAACACAAACGGCACACAGATTTCAGCAGGACAGCCACACACCGTTGGTAGCAACAATACCGTCACATCCCGATAACAGCCTGCCGCATTGTACACCCGAATCGTGTAGGCCTGCGCCACCACCGGATTCGCTAACGTATTGGCGATTACACCATTCGCTGGGATTGACCGAGGTGCTCCCGATGCCGACGTAGTAAAGCTTGAGCCCAACGAGTACTGATAAGTATAGCCTGTCTGGAAGCCACTCAGCACCAACTGTCCGTTCGACTGAGCCGCGTTGCCAATACAACTAGCCGCTAACGTGGCCGCCTGATACACCGGTAGCGAATCCGCTTCGATGATGAACGGACAACAACTGAAGTCAGGACACTGACCACTCTGGTTATCCACTCGCAAACTGTATTCACCCACCGCCGTCACACTTAGACTGTTGCTGGTGGCACCCACAATCGGCTGGCCATTTTTGTACCACTGGTAACTACTTTGACCTGCCGGGGCCGTCAGTAAATATTCAAACTCATCATCCACGCACACCCGGACCGGGATCGAGGTACACACCGTAGCGGTGTCGCCACCTATCATGGCCGTGTTGTGCAGGATGCCTGTGCTGTCAGCGATGCCTTGCAGAATCAGCGACAGACTTTGACCTGCTCCGATCGAAGCGATGCTCCAGGTACTCACCGGGCTACCAGCGGTAAAGGTCGTACCGGCAGGAGCCGTGGCCGAGTTGGCCACATAAGTCAGTCCCAGGCTCATCGAATCGCGAACCACCACATTAGTTGCGGCCGCATTGCCCGTATTGGTCAGCACCACTGTGTAAGAGATCACCTCACCCAGCTGTGCTTTGGACTTATCGACTAGTTTGACCAGCTCTAGCGCCGTAGCCGTGCAGCTGCCCGGAGCTGAGTATTGAGCAGTCGTGGTGCTGCAACCCGGCAGACTCGCTACTACCGTATGACTCGCTCCATCCGAGGTCAACCCATTGAAGACCGCAGTGTAGGTCGCCGAACTAACCGCCGTCGTCGCAAACGTCAAGCTCTGAGCACCGTTGGTCACCGTCAACACACCCGCTGTCGGGTTAGTCAACTGGACCACTGCCGTGGCTGAATAGGTGTTGGTCGCACTCGCACAAAGACCCGCCGTCACGGCCGCTGTCAGGCTACAGACCGGGGCTACCGTGCAGCTCGCTGGGGCCGTATACGTAGTGGTCGTGGTGCTGCAACCCGGCAGACTCGCTACCACCGTGTGGCTCACTCCATCCGAGGTCAACCCATTGAAGACCGCAGTGTAGGTCGCCGAACTAACGGCCGTCGTCGCAAACGTCAAGCTCTGAGCACCGTTGGTCACCGTCAACACACCCGCTGTCGGGTTAGTCAACTGGACTACTGCCGTCGCTGAATACGTGTTGGTCGCACTCGCACAAATGCCCGCTGTCACGGCCGCTGTCAGGCTACAGACCGGGGCTACCGTGCAGCTCGCTGGGGCCGTATACGTAGTGGTCGTGGTGCTGCAACCCGGCAGACTCGCTACCACCGTGTGGCTCACTCCATCCGAGGTCAACCCATTGAAGACCGCAGTGTAGGTCGCCGAACTAACCGCCGTCGTCGCAAACGTCAAGCTCTGAGCACCGTTGGTCACCGTCAACACACCCGCTGTCGGGTTAGTCAACTGGACTACTGCCGTCGCTGAATACGTGTTGGTCGCACTCGCACAAATGCCCGCTGTCACGGCCGCTGTCAGGCTACAGACCGGGGCTACCGTGCAGCTCGCTGGGGCCGTATACGTAGTGGTCGTGGTGCTGCAACCCGGCAGACTCGCTACCACCGTGTGGCTCACTCCATCCGAGGTCAACCCATTGAAGACCGCAGTGTAGGTCGCCGAACTAACCGCCGTCGTCGCAAACGTCAAGCTCTGAGCACCGTTGGTCACCGTCAACACACCCGCTGTCGGGTTAGTCAACTGGACTACTGCCGTCGCTGAATACGTGTTGGTCGCACTCGCACAAATGCCCGCTGTCACGGCCGCTGTCAGGCTACAGACCGGAGCTACCGTGCAGCTCGCTGGGGCTGTATACGTAGTGGTCGTGGTGCTGCAACCCGGCAGACTCGCTACCACCGTGTGGCTCGCGCCATCCGAGGTCAACCCGTTGAAGACCGCAGTGTAGGTCGCCGAACTAACCGCCGTTGTCGCAAACGTCAAGCTCTGAGCACCGTTGGTTACCGTCAACACACCCGCTGTCGGGTTAGTCAACTGGACCACTGCCGTGGCTGAATACGTGTTGGTCGCACTCGCACAAAGACCCGCCGTCACGGCCGCTGTCAGACTACAGACCGGAGCTACCGTGCAGCTCGCTGGGGCTGTATACGTAGTGGTCGTGGTGCTGCAACCCGGCAGACTCGCTACCACCGTATGACTCGCGCCATCCGAAGTCAATCCGTTGAAGACCGCAGTGTAGGTCGCCGAACTAACGGCCGTCGTCGCAAAAGTCAAACTCTGAGCACCGTTGGTCACCGTCAACACACCCGCTGTCGAGTTAGTCAACTGGACTACCGCCGTGGCTGAATAGGTGTTGGTCGCACTCGCACAAAGACCCGCCGTCACGGCCGCTGTCAGGCTACAGACCGGGGCTACCGTGCAGCTCGCTGGGGCTGTATACGTAGTGGTCGTGGTGCTGCAACCCGGCAGACTCGCTACCACCGTGTGGCTCACTCCATCCGAGGTCAACCCATTGAAGATAGCCGGGAAGACAACCTGACCACTACCGGCCGGAATCGAGGCCGTTATACTAGCCGGACCATTACTCACCGTCAGCACGCCCCCTACCGGATTCTGGATCGTTACCAAAGCCGTCGCCGAATAGGTATTGGTTGCCGAGGCACAAACACCCGCCGTCACCGTAGCGGACAAACTACACACCGGTGCTACTGAACAACTAGCCGGTGCCGTGTACGTAGCGATCGTGGTACTACAGCCGGGCAGACTCGCCGTCACCGTGTGGCTAGCTCCATCCGAAATCAACCCATTGAAGACGGCTGTATACGTAGCTGAACTCGTCGCCGTCGTAGCAAAAGTCAAGCTCTGGGCACCATTGATTACGGTCAGCACACCCGCAGTCGGGTTAGTTAACCGGACCACCGCCGTCGCTGAATACGTGTTGGTTGCACTCGCACAAACGCCTGCCGTCACGGCCGCTGTCAGACTACATACTAGTGCTACCGAACAGGAGGCCGGGGCCGTATAGGTAGCCGTCGTGGTACCACAACCCGGCAGACTCGCCGTCACGGTATGACTCACCCCATCCGAAACCAGACCCGGAAACTCAACCGTATAAACCGCACTCGGTGCAGCCGTGGTGGCAAAGGTCAGGCTCTGAGCACCGTTGGTTACCGTCAGTACACCCGCTACCGGATTAGTCAATTGTACTACTGCCGTGGCTGAATAGGTATTGGTCGCACTCGCACATAAGCCCGCCGTCACCGCTGCTGTCAGGCTACAGACCGGGGCCACCGAACAACTCGCAGGTGCGGTATACGTAGTGGTCGTGGTGCTGCAACCCGGCAGACTCGCTACTACCGTATGACTCGCTCCATCCGAAACCAGACCTGTAAAGGTGGCCGTATACGTAGCTGAACTAACGGCCGTCGTCGCAAAAGTCAGACTCTGAGCACCGTTGGTCACCGTTAGGACTCCCGCCGTCGGATTGGTCAACCGGACCACCGCCGTAGCTGAATAAGTATTAGTTGCCGAGGCACAAACACCCGCCGTCACCGTCGCCGTCAGGCTACAAACCGGGGCCACCGAACAACTCGCAGGTGCCGTGTAGGTCGTGGTCGCCGTGCTACAACCCGGCAAACTCGCCGTTACCGTACGGCTCGCTCCGTCCGAAACCAACCCAGCGAACACCGCCGTGTAAGACACTGAGCCCGTTGCATTGCTCGTCGTCAGCGTAGCACTCTGCGCCCCATTGATTACGGTCAGCACACCCGCCACCGGGTTCTGAACCGTCACCACCGCCGTGGCTGAATAGGTATTGGTCGCACTGGCGCACAAGCCAGCTGTTACCACTGCACTCAGGCTACAGACCGGGGCCACCGAACAACTCACTGGGGCCGTATAAGTCTGACTTACGGGGGCACAGGCCGAATTAGAATAACTGGCTGTAACGGTATAGGTCTGCCCATTGCTCACTAGGCCGCTGTAGCTAAACGTACCCGTCGAGTTGCCCGCTGGAAGAGTCAGGCTGCGGGGCGTAAAAGCGGCCGAGGTGATGGTCAATGTCCCCGAAACCGGTACGTTGGTAGTGGTGATGGTGCCTGACAGCACGTAACTGTTGGTAGCCGACAGACATAAGCCAGGCGTAACGGCTAGATTAACGCCACAGGGGGCAACCGAACAACTCGTAGGTGCCGTATAGGTAGCCGTGGTGGTGCTACAGCCCGGCAGACTCGCCGTCACGGTTTGGCTGGCCCCATTGGATACCAAGCCAGTGAAGACCGCTGTGAAAGTCGCCGAGGTGGCCGCTGTCGTGGTAAAGGTCTGACTTTGAGAACCCGTACTCACCGTCAACACGCCAGCCGTTGAATTGGTCAACTGGACCACTGCTGTGGCCGAATATGTATTGGTCGCACTGGCACACAAGCCTGCCGTCACCGTCGCAACCATGCTGCAACTGCCGGGAAAACCAATATCATACGTGTGATTATTCTCACCCGAACTACCTGTCACCAGACGAATTGTGGGCTGACCACTTTCCAGAAAAGCATCATTGTTGGCAACCGTTGTACTCGAATTAGGACTACCCGACACTTCGCCAGGGGCCGGTGAGAGGCTGGTTAAGCTCAAACCCGATACTGAAGTGTCTGACCCCAGAGACGTCACCCGAACACAGTAACTGGCTCCATATGACAGGTTGAGCCCGTATCGATTGCTGGCAGTAGACGTACCAGCCGCTGACGAGAAATAATAATTTCCGTTGGCATCGGTCACGGCCGTAGCAATAGCCGTACCGGTGCAACTGGCAAACAGCGAGAGGGTCACACCAGCCAGTGGGGGTTCCCCCGCATCCTGAATACCATCATTATCGATATCTTTCCAGACCCGGTTACCGATTTCGATCGGTGCCGGATCACAGGTCACCTCCATGTCTCCAACACCGCCCGCTTTACCAAAATCATTTCCAGCCAGCGTTAACGCTTGCGTACTCGCGCCAGTCGCATTGTTGAAAACGGTAAGTCCTGTGGTATAGGTTACCGTACCAGGGTCCATCATACCCGTTACCGTGTAGTTCTCCTGAGGCAACAGTACCAGACCACCCTGAGCACCTTCCCGGTGAGAGGGTGTTGCGTCATTAAAATACTCTCGTCCTCCCGGCCCATGAAAATTCGGGTTAGTTGCTGGAGCCGGGCATTGGGGATGCCCCTCCAGATAATAGATCGGATTACCGGTAGTCCCTTTATTACAGACATACAGAATATCGCCGTATGCAAAGTCACTGTACAGCGCATTACTGGTACCCGAGATATCATAATTATTATAGCCCGCCATATGACCCATCCGGTCCATAATACCTAACACTAAGTCTCCATTTCGATTGATTTCGATATCACTCAACAGGGGCTGGGGAGCAGAGAATACAGACTGTGTAGTGGGCCAGGCGGTTTTCCAGGGCTCATATATATAGTTCTGAGACTCAAAAGCATTTCCATACTCACTAGGCCAGACCTTATTGTAATACAGGGGTATGGCATTCGTTGGCGGAACGGGGGGAATAAAACCACTAGCACTGAAAGTAGCATTGGACGGAGGCTGAATCGCGGTAACTGGTACAATAGCCGAGGTAGCCGAAAAGCCTGCAGAAGGCACAATCCGGCAAATATACGCCATCAGATCAGCCCGATTTTGAGATGTCTCACCACTACAGGTAACCCCCACATAAATCAGATCCTTACTAACAACCTTGATCCCAAACGGCCGAAACTGTCCCCCACTACAGCCTGGATCAGTGATCGCATAACTACCCAGATACGTCGGGTTACCACCACTGGCAACAGCCGATACGTCAAAGGCCGCCAGACGGCGCTGGGTCAGGTTCATTACGTATAACGTTTTCCCATCCGGCGACAGATCAATATCGCCAATCCCCAACTTAGCTACATTCTGGTAGACATCCCGGTCGTAGGAAGGTTGATTATAGGAAACCCCCGTTAAATTATCGTCCGGTGCCACCCCGTCGCTACGTGGATTAGTCCCGAAGATATTACCTGAAATTGTGTTCAGGGCAATACTCCCCTGGCTCGATAAGGCAGATCCAGTATAGCGTCCCCAATACAATCCACTGATCCCTTGTGGACCGAAATCAGAGTGTCGTTTGAGAAAAGCCGAGGTATAAACTATTTTATTGACCCTGTCATAGGCAACCCCCCATACACTACCCATATTGGGAGCCGTGGCCAGGTGCTGGACGGTGCCGCTCAGGGCGGCCCCATTGGGAATAGCCACCAGCACATCGTTTTCACTAGGATTGGATAACGAACGCGACCCATTGGTAAAGCAGGTGGTAAATAAGGTAGGGGCAGCCTGGCAGTAGTCCGAGGGATTATTAACGCCAAAATTGGCCGTTGTGGTGGCCGCCGAATAAAACTGCACACTACTTTGGGAATCACTACCCGATGGCCCTGTAAAATCAGCGCCACCCAGATTGCCGAACTGGATACGTACCGGAAAGGTCAAACCAGTCAGTGAGTAGGCCCCCGCCGTGGTCGAGGTAGTGGTTGCTACCTGCACCCCTGCCGTATTAAACGCGGTGACACTGACGCCCCCCACGCCTACTTCGCTGGCCCCATCCCGAACACCATTCGCATTAAAATCGCGAAAGACGGTGCCCGACACCTGGGCTTGAGCGGCCAGACTCACGCCTAGCAGCATGAAAAGCAGAATCCCCCAATTCAGGCGCCTGAATTGACGGAGCGGAATAGATGGAGCAAAGCGGTGCCGTGCTGGTGAAGGCGTACCGGTTTCTACCAGGCTGATTCCAGAATTGCTCGCGCGTCGACCAGCCATTAGACATACTTCGGTAGAGGTGGGCATACAGCAAATAAAGTTAGCTTGACAAATAGCGGTCTTGATGACCTATCTTCAGCATTTCAAATAATATGCCGAATGGAATCGGGCCCTCATCTTTGTAGCTGAACCTATTTTATTGTTTACTTTTTTGTCGATTTACAAACTTTAAAATGCAAAATTCAGCTATTACTCACCTTAACACTAGTAACGGCGCCCCTAACAAAGTTCATGCCATTGGCAAACCAACTCTTACATATTTATCAGTACGCTGTAAGTAGTCGATTCAGGCTCACCTAAAAACATCCAATTGAAGACTAGCTTATACAAGCCGACAGGTTTTTAGCCCACCACATATTGGGTCATTGACTACCTACTATACTACTCTCCCATCTGTCCAACAGCGTACCAGTTGAGCTACGCATCGGCAGAAGCTGGGGCCGCCTTCAGACGCTACGTATAGTAAGCAAAAAGGTTGTCAAAGACAGCAGGATGCTACCTATGACAACCTTGTTAAACGGTCCGGCTACGTTATAGTAATAAGCCGATTATTGAGCGCAAAAAGAACGGATTGATCGGTGGAAATCGGATACCTGTAAGTACCGTAGTCAGTTTCCATAACGACTTACCGAAATCAATCAGCTATGGCCGGTATTTCAGCTCTGTTTGGTATGTTTCTCTCTACGACAACGTTCGGAACAGTAGATTACCTCATCCCATACTTTTTCCCATTTTTTCCGCCACGAAAACGGACGTTGACAAACAGGGCACATTTTTTCGGGTAGAGTCGACTTTTTATATGATTTCTTTTCCATACATATCACCCTTCTACCCTTTTACCCGCAAGGTACTTCGCCCACCATCGACGGGAAAAATTTGTCCGGTGATCCATGATGCATCTGGCGACAAAAGAAATTCGGCTACGGCTGCCGAATCGCTGGCCGAACCTAGCCTGGCAATCGGGTGCATTTTTTCGATAGCCTCCCGCATGGTCGGTGATGAAGTCAGGGGTTTAGCAATTGCCGTATCGGTCAGACTGGGGGCAATAACGTTAACCCGAACATAGCTCGACCATTCGGCGGCCAGCGACTTAGCCAGTCCTTCCACAGCGGCCTTGGCGGTACTGATCACCGTATGATTGGCGAATCCGCTTTGCGCGGCAATGGACGAGAACAGCACAACACTCCCCTGCCCTGCCTTGAGCGATTTTTCCAGCACTTGCAGCATACGAACAGCCCCCAGCACATTCAGCTCATAGGCTCTAAGAAAGTTTTCTGTTCTGGCCGATTTAAGCGGCATCAGATCGATAGAACCAATGCAATACGCGAAACCATGCAACGGACTATCTGCCGAAAAGTCAGCAAGCCCCTTCGCTACGCTGTTCTGATCGGTAACATCCAGCTGCCGTATTTCCTTAACCAGCGATCGACAATCATCCGACGCCTGATCGGGATGACGCATGGTTGCGATAACCTCGTTCCCGGCTTTAGCGAGCCGTATGGCTAAATCCTCACCAATGCCGCCATGCGCACCAGCAATAAGAAAGCGTTTTTTCATAGTAGTACCCAGATAAAATTTACTCAGAGCCGACTGCGGCCAGCAACCCATTGGCAACGGCTTGTGTATTGGGTTTGTTCGGGAAAAAGTAGAGCCTGTTATCCGTTAATTTAACGGGTAACAGGCTCTTTTCTAGTACGCACTACATGCTAAATCTGCGAAAAGGCTGCGGGGACCAAAAACAGCCGATTGATGTTCGATATAATACGGGCGTCTGTAAACTCCGGCACGGAGCTGATCTTTTTCCACGCTGGATCGCTGCCAAAGGTCTTCCAGTTCTGATCATGCTCTTCCATGTTGTCGAATGTCAGCATATAGGTCAGATTGGGGCGAAACGGGCCAATGAGCGTTTCGCCAAAGAATACGGGAGTTAGTCCTACTCGTTTGAAAATCGCGATTTCACCACCCTCGTTAAACATCTCTATTTTTTTCTTGCCAGCCGTTTCGCTATGGCTCTCATAGCGACGCAGTTCGAAAATACGAGCCTTTTTCTCGGGCACGTCCAGCTTAGGCATGAGTTTGAACGCCTTCAGCAACGAGCTTTCGATACGTTCATAAACAGGTGCGGTAGCTTCCGCCTGTAAGTATTCCGCACCAGCCTGCGTATACGTAGCATCATTGGCGAGCTTATCAGCGACAGAAAAGTAATCGTCGAGCGAATTAAACGGAATCAAAACAACCAGCTTCGTGAATCCCTGTGGCAGGTATTCGGTAAACACACCAATCGTTTTGCTTCCCAGCCGATTAAGCGCCGGAATGGCTGCCTGCTGAAAATAGGTTTCGACCGCTTTCCGTTGCCGATTGTTTTTCAGGGTGTAAATCCGTAGTTCATAAAATTCGGGATTTACGTTTTGTTGAGACTCGGCAGCCGCCGAGGTTTGACTAATCGGAGCCATAAGCCCCGCGAAGGCACTGGTTACAAAAGAGGATTTTACGAACGTACGTCTTTTCATCAGAGGATTTATTGACAGAGGGCCAGAATAAGGCCGGGTTCTGTAAGCATCCCAGCCATTCCCGGCCCTCGTTTTAGGTTAGCTCAGAATAGTCCGGCAGTAGTTTACGCATTTTTTCACCTCAGCCACCGAGGTTGAGCCTTCCGGCACTTTGTATTCCAGTTCGACAGTGGCCGGGAAGGTGTATTTCTGATCGCTCATCAGCTTCAGCACTTCCGTTAATGGCGTATCGCCCTGGCCCCAGGGCAGATTTCCTTTGCCATGCGCGGGGGTCTGACGGTCTTTGATGTGCATGCTGGCAATACGGGTGTGCTTTTGTTTGATCAGTCCAATTGGGTCAGGCTGTCCAGCCGCTATATAATGGCCCAAATCGAAATTCATCGCATTGCCGGGCGATTGCGCTAGGGCCGTATCCCAGAACGTCGGGGTTTGCTGCTCATGGCCATGGTAGCCAACCCGGATGCCGTGTTTCTCAGCCATTTTACCCAGTTTCAGGGTATGCGCATCGTTGGCCGGATGTTCGAGCGTAACCTGGTTAGCGCCCAGCACTTTGGCCGCCTGCATGCCGTAGTTGATTTCGGCATCGGAGTTCTGCATACCAAAGGCGTCGGGCTTAAAGCCATAAATCTGAATACCCGCCTGGTTATACATCTTTTTCAGTTGCTCGAACTTACTCATCGACGCCGATTGCCGCCACTTGGCTACCTCCTGCCGATAGGCTTTCTGCTGGGTTTCCAGCTCCGTCAGGGTTTTCTGTTCGTCTTCGGTTAAGGGCTGGTTGTCGCGTTTTTTGCGCATCAGCGGAAACATCACCTTCATATCGACCGAATTCTTCGGAGCCCCCGCAAACGATTCGGCAGGTCCGCCCATAAGCTCAATGGCGTTGATACCGCTATCGAGAATATATTGCAGTGTTGCCTCGGCACTCTGGTCGGGCATATCCCGGTACGAATACGTAATAACCCCAATCTGTACGCCTTTCAGCAATGAATTGGGTTTATCGCCCAGACTACGGATGAGCGCGGGCGCACCAAAAAGCTTGCTATTGTTGAGTACTACGCCCGACAGAAGCGCAGCCGTAGCGCCCAGAAACTGACGACGTGTTGGTTGATTGTCCATGAATCTATATGGTTAAAGGGTCTTCAATTTGATATTGCGGAACCAGACACTGGTATTCCAGTCCTGTAAGCCAATCCGGCCAACAAACTTGCCGTTAGCAAACGGTACACCTTTTTGGGCTTTGGCCGCCACACGCTTTTTCCAGTCGGCACTCGTTACGTCGTGTTCCTGCACAACGTAGCCATTTATGGAAACGGTTAGCTTATTTTTCTTCAACGAAACATCAACTTTATTCCAGCTTCCGAGTGGTTGCGGCTCCTGAATACGCACGTCGGCAATGCCGAATAAATCACCGGAACTGTGTGGGTGCTCCACGGCTTTCTGGTATAATTTGTCGTCGCCAACCTGAACCTCAAGGGCCGTTGTATAAATCTTCTCATTTTTAGGAGCCTCCTCTACAAAGAAAAAGAAACCACTGTTGGTGTATTTCTCGATTTTGAATTCCGCTTTAAACTCAAAATCGCCCGAAATAACCGCATCGGTTGCCAGATCGCCCGAATCGCGCGGTTTGTCGGTAGCCGTTTTAGGTACGTCCAGATGCAGTACCCCTTGCTCTACTTTCCAGGAAGCAGGGGTTCCTTTACCATTATAGCGATGCCAGCCGGCCAGATCACGGCCATTAAAGAGTAGTTTCCAGCCCTCCTTCTTTTCCTGAGCCGATAACGTATTGATGGCTTGCGCCTGAGCGAATAAGCAGGACAGACACATCAAAAAACTAAATGCAGAGCGTTTAAAAAACATAATTACAGGTGATTGAATAGCTATAAGACAACCGTTGCTATAAACTAACTCCTAGGGCTGAAAATACGCGACAAAATAACCAAAATGCCCATAGCGGGCAGGCTTCTACCTCCGTCAGTCAGAAAATCAATTTCGTTCTAACTTTAGCCCCCCAATAACGATTTATAGAAAAAATAGCCAATATTTAGCCATCTTAATGCGAAGTGGCGCATCTTATCCAGACTCCTTGTCCCACTCAATCAATGTTTATGAATACGAGTTTACCTTTTTTTTCGCCGGTCCCGCCATCTATTCCTCTACTACATACAGAAGGCGCTCTCCCGCCATCAGGTTACCCGATTAGCCAAGTAGATTTACACCATCCATCCGCCTTGAAGCCAATTATTTGTTATGCCAGCTAGTCATCTAGGGCCGTATTCTTTTTTGCAGGGCGGTGGGGAAATGGGCGAACTCACCCGGCTGTATGACTGGTCGAAAACAGCAGTAGGATCGCCCGCGTATTGGTCACAAAGTTTACGAACGCTGATCAATATGATGCTGACTTCGCGCTTTCCCATGCTTATTTTCTGGGGCCCCGAACTCATTACGTTCTATAATGATGCGTTCCGCCCTAGCCTGGGTAACAATGGTAAGCATCCATCGTCGCTGGGTCAGCGCGGAGAAGAAAGCTGGGCCGAATCCTGGCCGGTTATTGGCCCTATGATCCATACCATTATGGCGGGTGGCGAAGCCGTATGGTTTGAAGATCAGAAGCTGCCTATTTACCGCGATGGCGAAATGAGCTTTGCCTACTGGACCTACAGCTTCAGCCCGCTTACAGACGATACGGGTTCAGTCAATGGCATACTGGTTACCTGCACCGAAACGACGCAGTCGGTTCTGAGTCGGGAAAAAGCGGAAGAAGCCCAGCAGCAGGTACTGGCATTCTTTGAGCAGTCGCCCGTAGCGGTGGCCATTATTGACAGAGACGATCTAGTCTTCCGTATGGCCAATCCCTTCTATGGATTCCTGGTTGGCCGCAAACCGGACGATCTTGTTGGCAAATCATTACTAGACGCACTTCCTGAGCTAGCCGGGCAAGGGTTCGATCAATTACTGAATCAGGTTGTCAACACCGGAACAGCCTATATTGCCAACGAGGTTGCTGTGGACTTGGTCCGGAATAACAAGTTAGAAACCATCTACGTCGATCTCACCTACCAGCCCCGGCGCGATACCAACAATCACATTGTGGGCATTCTGGTGGTTGCTACCGATGTTACGCAACAGGTACTGGCTCGTAAAAAGATAGAGGAAAGTGAAGCCCGTTTCCGGTCACTTATTACGCAGGCTCCCGTGGCTACGGGCTTATTTATCGGTCGGGAACATATCATTGCAGAAGCGAACGAGCCCATGATCAACTTCTGGGGCAAAGGAGCTAATGTTGTCGGTAAAACAGTAGCCGAATTACTACCAGAACTACAGACTCAACCCTTCTTACAGATTCTGGATGAGGTATACACCTCGGGCGTTGCCTACCATGCTACGTCAGACCGCTGCGACTTAGTAATCGATGGTCAACTCCAGACATTCTATTTCAATTTCACGTATCAGCCTGTTTTTAATGAGCAAGGTGAGGTGTATGGGATACTGAACATGGCAATCGACGTAACGTCCGAGATGGTGATTCAGCAGCAACTGCGCGAAAGTGAAGAATCGCTTCGGGGGGCCATTGAGTTAGCCGCACTAGGCACCTGGAGCGTTGACCTGGCAACCCGAATGGTCCAACTCTCTGATCGTCATCTCGACCTATTGGGGCTCGATGAACCCGAAATCAGTTTGCAGAATTTATCGCGACTTGTCGCGAATCAAGACCATGAACGGCTCAAGAAAGCCTTCCTGGATGCTCAACTGCTTGGTTCTGCCGGAAAATTCGATGCTGAGTATTCCATTATCAACGCTAAAACCGGAAAACGCAAAATTGTCCACGCCCTTGGGAAAGTTCACTTTAATCACGATGGTAACCCAGTTCGGATAGCCGGTACGGTGCAGGACGTTACCATGCAGCGTGAATTACAACTGGAACTGGAAAGCCAGGTCCAGTTCCGTACGGAAGAACTGGCTGCCACCAACGAAGAGCTGGCTGCTACCAATGAAGAATTAGCCGCCACGAATGAAGAACTGACCGAATCGACCAGCTTGCTCATACGCTCCAACGAAAACCTGCAAACGTTTGCCTATATCGCCAGCCACGACCTTCAGGAGCCATTACGTAAAATCCAGCAATTCGGTGATTTGCTCAAAACGCAACTTGCCGATGCAAATGCCGAACAGTTGAATTACCTGGATCGGATGCAGTCGGCCGCTAGCCGAATGTCGATGCTGATTAGAGACTTGCTTAATTTCTCCCGCATTTCTACCCGTCGTGAACCAAACCGGCGGCTATCGCTTGACGATGTCATGGATAGTGTACTGACTGATCTGGAACTCGTCATTACCGAAACCGGTGCTCAGATTGACATCGACAAACTCCCCATCGTATCGGGCGATCCATCGCAGTTAGGGCAGCTTTTCCAGAATCTGCTGAGCAATGCACTGAAATTTAGCCGGGTCGATTCGGTTGGTAATCCAACTGCTCCTCGGGTTGAGATTCGTTGTCAGCTTACCAAAGCAGACTTTTTGCCATTATCGGTACGGCCAGGACGATTATCAGCTCACTATTATCGGATCGATATGACGGATAATGGTATCGGCTTCGACGAAAAATATGTAGACCGAATTTTTCAGGTATTTCAGCGTCTGCACGGACGTAACGAGTTTGCCGGAACGGGCATTGGGCTGGCCATCTGCGAAAAAGTTGTGGCCAATCATGGCGGGGCTATTACGGCTACCAGCCAACCAGGAAAAGGCGCTACGTTCACGGTGTATTTACCAGCCTGAACGCCAACTCCCCATCAAGGTCAGTTGTCTCTACCAACGTAGCAAATCGACATTTCACGCTCGGTTTGCTACGTTGGTAAATCTGCGTAACGACCGTCAAACAAATCCATTCGTACGGACTACTTTTCTTCGAATCAGTCTATTTGTCGCTACGTTGCCAGCCGCACACACAGTCGGTTTAGTCTGGTTACTTTACGGATCGTATTACGTCCGATAACGAACAGCGAAAAATGTCGTAAATACCCCCACGATTGCCGGTTTTACCCCCTATTCATGCGGGTCAAAAGCGTTACTTTTGATAGGTAATCAAGTAGACAACAACCGCTAAATGACACGCATTCGTTCGCTAAACGCAACTTCCAAAACCATGAAAAAGACAACAATCACGTATTGGATTCTGACCGGTTTATTTGCTTTCGTTATGATTGGCTCGGCCATTCCGAACATCATGGTCAATCCGATGTCGGTGCAGGGCTTTAAAGAGATGGGCTACCCAACCTACATCATTCCGTTTCTGGGGTGGGCTAAGTTGCTGGGCAGCATTACCATTCTGGTTCCGGGCTTTCCGCGCCTTAAAGAATGGGCCTATGCCGGGCTTCTATTTGATTTACTGGGTGCTACGTATTCCGTCGCAAACAGCGGTAAACCTATCGACCAGTGGGCGCCTATTTTTATCTTTGTGGCGTTGGGTTTTGCATCGTATTATTTCTATCACAAACGGTTAACTGCAACAGCCGAAGCCGGGCAGAACCTCGGCATGGCGGTCTGAATCGATTGAACACATCAACAAAGTTATTACCCACAGAGGCACAAAGATCCCTACGTTTTTCGCTTCTATAAAGAAGCGGGTTCTCAGTGATCTTTGTGCCTCTGTGGGTAATAACTTTGTCTTACTACGTATCAGTCCAGTGTTTATACTAGCTCGACCATGGCTTTAATAACGCCATTGGATGGGTCAAGCCAGCTTTCAAACGTATCGCGAACCTCGTCGAAACCAACCCGGTGCGTAATATAGGTTGTTGGCTTCACTAGTCCTTGTTTCATACAGGCAATTACGTGTTCGAAGTCCTGCCGGGTTGCGTTTCGGCTACTCATCAGCGTTCCTTCTCGCTTATGAAACTCGGGGTGACTCACGCAGATTTCACCTTTCTGCAACCCCACCAATACGTAGCGGGCACCGTGTGCCATATACTGAAAAGAACCATTAATCGCCTTCTGGCTTCCCGTTGCATCGATCACCACAGTCGGCATATCGCCATTGGTAATGCTACGTAGCTGGTCAACGACATCAGCCGACCGGGCATTCACGGTATGCGCAACGGTAAGCTTTTCCCGGCAGAAGGCAAGGCGTGATTCGTTGATATCCAAGGCAATAACTCGTCCACCCGCAATGCGGGCAAACTCCATAATGCCCAGACCGATAGGGCCAGCACCAACAACCAGGACAAACTCGCCGGGTTCAACACCCGCCCGACGAACCCCGTGCGCGCCAATAGCCAATGGTTCTACCAACGCCAGTTCATCGAAACTAAGTCCATCGCCATGTACCAGCGAATAGGACGGTACTGACAAATATTCGACCATTCCGCCGTCGATATGCACACCACTTACCTGTAAATTCAGACAACAGTTTGGCTTACCTGATCGGCAGGCAATGCACGTACCACAATTGAAATACGGGATAAACGTAACGCGCTCGCCCGGCGTGAAATCAGGAGCGCCATCGGCTTCAATCAATTCACCCGCCAGTTCGTGACCAAGAATTCGGGGGTACGCAAAAAAGGGCTGGGTTCCTTCGTAGGCATGCAGATCGGTACCGCAAATACCAATCCGTCGGATCTGAATAATGGCTCTGCCTGGAGCGGGAGCTGGCTTCTCCCCTGGCTGATAATCAAACTGCCCAGGAGTTGTGCATACTAATGTTTTCATGTAACGTAACTAGTCGAAAAACTGCCCGAAATGTACACGTTTGATGGGTAATCTGACCTATATCGCTTCCAGGTCGTCCACCCAAATCGATCTGTTCACCACGCGCTGATCCTATCTTTCAATACGTGGCAGTGACCTCAAACGGGCTATTTTAATGAATAAACTGTTCTATGCCAGTGTACTGTCTATAAACAAAAAGGCCGCACGATGGCAGCCTATTTCGTTCTCGGCAGGATTGACAGGACGCTATAACTACTTGGTAACCATCCAGTCAATCCTACCGAAAAAACTCCCTATTTCAGATCGTATATTTTCTGAATATTTTTCATAACCGTGGTCGAATCGATATTCAGATCGACCAGTTTACCACTGCGAATATCGAACACCCATCCGCTTACGGTTAGCCCTCTTTCTTTGAATGCCTCCTGTACTTCGGCGGTTTTCAAGACATTGATACACTGCTCCTGTACGTTCAGCTCAACCAGGCGGTCGAACCGTTTTTGCGTGTCTTCGATAGCATCCAGCTCATCCATATGAATCCGGTATACATCCCGAATATTACGTAACCAGGGGTTCAGAATCCCCAAATCGGCCGACTCCAGCGATGCTCTCACCCCTCCGCACTCATAGTGTCCGCAAACAACAACGTGGTTTACCTTCAGGTGCCGAACGGCATAGTTGATGACCGACATCGCGCTCAAATCAATAGAAATTACCATGTTGGCTATATTTCTATGAACGAACACTTCGCCCGGATGCGCACCCATCAGTTCTTCGGCCGTAACCCGGCTATCGGAACAACCGATGTATAGAATTTCGGGCTTCTGTCCTTTCGAAAGATTTGAGAAATAATCCGCATCAAGCGACAGTCGCTCTTTAATCCAGTTTTCGTTACTATGGAAGATTGATTCAAATTTCATATAAAGGCCTTTTTAAAAAGAGTTGGCGACCAAATTACGGGGAATATCCAGAAATCCCAGTTTACTCTTTTCAAAATCTACTTACCGTAACTAATGCTTTACACCTTTTCCAGCGCCAGTTCTTCCTGCAAGCGGCTATACGTAGCAATCAACTCCGCTACCTGTTTAGCAATGGCAGGCGTAAACGTACCAACATCCCGTCGGGTAAATGTCGACATTTCGAAGCCGCGCAATTGCAGAAAATATTTCGACACGGTCGGATACACGTTGTGCATGACGTCCATGCTGTCGATCAGGAATTGCTGCACGGTTGCTACGTCGGCCTGTAGATCGGCGTCGTTGTAATGCTGACAAAGCCAGACAATCAGTTCCGGAAAGAAATTGCCCTGAATACACGAAAGCCCCGCCGAACCCGCTTTCAACGACTCAACGGCATGCACCATGTAGGCATCATACAGACCAAAACCGGGCCGACTCGCGAGCCGTAGCTTTTCTTTAATCTGCTCAATATCGAGGCTGGTATCTTTGTGATAAATCACGCGTCCGGTATCGACAAAAAGTTGGAGCTGCTCCGGCGAAATCAGCCGTTTATAGGGAACCGGACATTCGTAAAAGCCAACTGGAACGTTTTCTGTCTGGTCCAGCAACTGAAATACACGCTCATTGAACACAGCATCCGTTTCGGCTTCGTCGGCCAGCAATCCCGTAATCAGGATCACCGCATCGGTGCCCGTTGCGTGTACGCGTTTCACAAAATCAGCCTGCGTTGCAATAGGGCCACCGAACGTTCCGGTAGCGACTACCGGCACCGCTCCGTTTGTCACCTTAATCACATGCTCGATAATCTGAATTCGCTCGGATTCGCTTAATTCAAACATTTCGCTCGACAAACAATTGGCAAACAAACCAGCGGCTCCGGCCTGCAAATACAGTTCGGTGAGTCGGGTGAGTGCATCGAAATCAATAGCGCCAGTATCGGTAAATGGCGTAAGCATCACAGGAATAAATCCTTTTGGGGCAGGTGGTTGATTATTCATTGGAAAGTAGTGTAGCTTCCTTGGTTTGTTCTAAAGAATGACCATTTAGCTTTGTTAGCAATACGCCAACCAGAAAGATAGTCAGCGTACCGATAACGATAATCATATTGCTGTGTAGTGGGTTTCGCAGGTAAGCGTACTCATCCGGCAACTTGCTGGAGAACGTCATCCAGATAATGACAAGTACTCCGATCATTGTGGCCAGCATGGCTTCGCGGTTTCTGGTTTGCCGACTGATGAGACCGAGTAAAAACAGACCGAGCATACCAGCCGCAAATATACCCGACAGCGTCCACCAGGCATCCAGAATACTTTTTACCCCGATCATGGCGAGCCCCGCTCCCAGCCCCATCAAGCCAACTATTATGGTGGCAATGTGCAGGAGACGCAGTTGTTTCTTAGCCGACGGATTGGGGTTGATGTAGCGTTTGTAAATATCTTCCGTAAACACTGTTGCCGACGCGTTCATACCTGAACTGATCGTACTCATGGCCGCCGACAGAATCGCTGAAATAATCAACCCCATCAATCCCGCCGGTACGTTCGTCACCATGAAATTCGGCATTACTTTGTCGCCATAATCGGCCGGTTGCAACGTAGCCGCCATGCGCGACACCTCGGCTGCCGATGCCGAAGCGGGCAGTCGTTCGAGTGCTACGTTACGCCGGATGGTTTCAAGCAGTTCGGGGTGTTGCTGGTAATAGCCAAACAGGCAGGAGCCAATGACAAAAAACAGCAGCGATGCGGGTACGTAGAGCCAGACGCACAGCCACAACGAACTCCGCGCTTCTTTTTCCGAAGACGTCGTATGGTAGCGTTGAATGTAATTCTGGTCCATCCCGAAATTATTCAGGTTGATAAAGAAACCATACAGCAGCACCACCCAGAATGTCGACTGTGTAAAATCGGGCGATAAACTGCCCAGACTAAACTTATCGTTCGCGTTACCAATATCGACAATGGTCGATACGCCACCGGGCATGGCCATCACAATCAGATATAGAATCAGCAACGCCCCGAACGTTTTGATAACGCCCTGCACTACCTCCGTCCAAATCACGGCTTCGATGCCGCCCATGACGGTATAAATAATAATACAGACACCCATCACCAGCATAATCGTCTGCATCGAATAGCCGGTAAGCGCCTGTAAGCTCAGGGCAATGCCCAGAAAAATCGATCCCATGCGCGCCAGTTGTGTCAACAGAAAACAGACCACCGCGTAGGTTCTGGCCCACGGCCCAAACCGATGTTCGAAGTGCGTGTAGGCCGACACTTCGCCGGTTTTCCGGTAAAACGGAATGAAAAACCGCGACGCTACGTAAGCCGCAATCGGCATCGACAGACTAAACACGAACGAATTCCAGTTTCCGCCAAATGCTTTACCCGGTACGCCCAGAAACGTATTACTACTCAGGAACGTAGCGTAAATCGACAGGCCCGTTGCCCAGCCCGGAATCAGACCAGAAGCGGTCGTAAACTGATCGGCATTTTTGTTTTTCCGGGAGAAATAGACGCCCACCAGCACCATGGCCACCAGATAGGCAGCAATAACACCGAGGTCGAATAAGGGGAGATTTTTCATGGAAGGTTACAGCGTTCGACTCGTTACGTACTAATACGTATTTCCTATAAATACGTACTTTTCGTTCGAAAAGACTATCAACCCTTTTCCCTTACCGTACTGTTCCCCGGTTTTGCCGTACAGGATGGTCAGTGTTTTCTGTGATACAGTTCGTTGAATCAATCAACCGGTTCCACTACGAATCATATTCTGGCATATGTGTGAATCAGATGAATCATAAAAATCTGCGTTCTATTTTTATGACAAAAAAATCATCAAATACGTATACCATCTGGCTCCACAAAGCTACTTTCTACATTTGCTTTTAATTATACGCTATTCGTCTTGACACGCCTTCGCTTCTTCTACACAACGTATCGAAAAATGGCGACAGCCCTATTATCGATATCGTTACTTATAAACACATTAACACTTAGTCTTGGTCAAAAATCGCCGATTGATCAACACAATGTAGTATGGACGAGCCAAAGCAAAAATTCGTCCGAATCAATGTCTTGTGGCGGTGGCGATATTGGCCTAAATGTCTGGGTTGAAAACGGTGATTTGCTATTCTACGTAGCAAAAAGTGGTACGTTCGACCATAACAACACAGTGCTGAAACTGGGGCGCGTTCGGCTAAAACTCTCGCCCAACCCGTTTGCTGACGGCGCTACGTTCCGGCAGGAATTGGTGCTGAACAAAGGGCATATCGAAATCAGTGGTGCTACGTCGGGGCTTTCGGCCAACGTAACGGTTTGGGTCGATGTATTTCGGCCGGTTGTACACGTCGACGTATCGAGTAATAAAGCGATAAAAGCCGAAGCTGCTTTTGAAAGCTGGCGCTACGTCGATCACGTTAACAAAGGCAAAGAAAACAACGCCAACTCCTACAAATTTGCCCCACCCGGCGAGGTTACAACGCTGAAAGATTCGATCCGATTTATCGACAATTCCATTGTTTTTCATCACAGAAACGGAGTGGAATGGTCAGCTTTCGACGCCACCGTTCAGCAGCAGGGTCTCGACAGCATTAAACAGCAGCTTTTTAACCCCATCAAAAACTTAACTTTTGGCGGTCGGTTATTGGGCAAAAACATGAAGCCTGCCGGCACGTATCGGGGCCGATATATGGACACCGATTTTCAGGGCTGGAAACTCGTCAGTACGTCAGCCTCCCGAACCCATGAAATAACTGTTACGTTGCATTCGGCCCAATCCGACAACGTAACCGACTGGATGCAGGGGCTTGATAGACGCCAGCAAGACGCCGTTACGTCGGCTAAAACGGCACAGGCCAAAACGCAGAACTGGTGGCAGACTTTCTGGTCGAACAGTTTCATCTACATCAATACTCCGCCCAATTCACCCGAATGGCAGGTAGCCCGAAATTATCAGTTGTTTCGGTACATGCTCGGGTGCAATGCGTTTGGCCAATACCCAACCAAATTCAACGGCGGTCTGTTTACGTATGATCCGTCGACAATTGATTCGACGATGCGCTTTACGCCCGATTTCCGAAACTGGGGTGGTGGCATTCATACCGCTCAGAACCAGCGACTTGTTTACTGGCCGATGCTGAAAAGTGGCGACTGGCAACTGATGAAACCGCAGTTCGATTTTTATCAAAACAGCCTCAAAAACGCGGAGTTGCGAACTGAGTTTTATTGGCAACACAAGGGAGCCAGCTTTACCGAACAGATCGAGAATTTCGGGCTTCCCAACTTTGCCGAATACGGCATAAACCGCCCGGCCGGTTACGACAAAGGTATGGAATACAACCCCTGGCTCGAATACGAATGGGACACCGTACTGGAATTTTGCCTGATGATGCTCGACACCGAACGCTACGCGGGCCAGGACGTATCACAGTACGTTCCGTTCATAGAAAGTTGCCTGACGTTCTTCGATGAGCATTATCAGTATCTGGCGAAAAAACGCGGCAGTAAAGCATTGGACGGCGATAAAAAGCTGATTCTGTATCCCGGTTCGGGGGCCGAAACGTACAAGATGGCCTATAATTCGACCTCAACCATTTCGGCGCTACGTACTGTTCTGACCCGACTATTAGAACTACCCGATACGTATCTGACTACTGAAAAAAGAGCGAATTGGAAAGCGATGCTCGATCGGATTCCGGCCATTACGTTCCGGTCGTTCGATGGGCACCCGACCATTGCTCCCGCCAAACTTTGGGAACGTATCAACAACGTGGAGTCGCCCCAGCTGTATCCGGTTTTTCCGTGGGGCATTTACGGCATCCGCAAACCGGGTCTGGATACAGCGATCAATACGTATCGGTACGACACGGATGCACTAAAATTCAGAAGCCATGTGGGCTGGAAACAGGACAACATTTTTGCGGCCCGGCTCGGCCTGACCGACGAAGCCGCCCGGCTTACGCTTCTCAAACTTGGTAATGCGCCACGCCGTTTTCCGACATTCTGGGGGCCGGGTTTTGACTGGACACCCGACCACAATTGGGGCGGTTCGGGCATGATTGGCTTGCAGGAAATGCTGTTGCAGGCCGATGGTAAAACAATCTATCTGTTTCCGGCCTGGCCCAAAACCTGGGATGTTCACGTCAAACTCCACGCCCCTTACACCACCACGGTTGAAGCCGTCCTGAAAAATGGCAAACTTGAATCGCTAATCGTTACGCCTGAATCCCGACGTGGAGACGTGGTGAATTTGCTGAAGTAGCTCCTTTTTCGGTGATTAGGTCGATGATCGATTGAGTGTAAATCATCCTATTACGAACTAAAATCTGGCGGATCTAACTCGACAAATCCACTTGGTAAACTCGCCGTTAATTGAGTTTATCTACGACCAACAAGTGTGGCACCTTACCGTTATATTTTCATCATAAAAAGCCACAGAATTGCCCTAAAAAAAGCATTTCTTACTTTTTAAAAAGTACAAACCTAAACGTTGGCACAACTTTTGACAACTATTTTCTTTTGTAACTAAATGCTCAACTAAGCAACCGATTAGTTTTAAGCCATACAACGCTAGATAGATCCAGATACAAAAATCAACTATCTAATAATCAGAATATTAATAAAAAAACTAACCGCTCAACCTCCATCATAATGAGTTTAATACAGACAGATAGCAAAAACACCTATTTATAAACACAAATCCCAACTAGGTTCACTACATTTACCGCTGGCATAGGGTTTGCCATTTGGACGTCCAAAGTTGTATCAGTGGCGCCTATGCGAATCTCTACGTTTTTTTCCTGCACTTTTCCTATTACGTGTCTACGTAGCCTATGGCTGCGTATCTCAGCGAATAAGGACTCTATAATTCCCGATCCAAAGCAACTGGAGAACGACGGGCAATCTCTCGTTACCCGGTCCATACAGGCGCAGAAAAGCAGGTGGCCGATATCCTTACCGGCTCTGGTTATACTGCTGACTTTGTTAGCTAGAGTGAGCCAGGCGCAGTACATCCAGAACTCAACCCTTTTAGGCACTTCTGCCAATGATTATACAAACCGGATGCAGGTTGTCAATGGAGAAACCTATATCCTTGGGGTAGCCAACTCGACCAACTACCCGGTTACGAATGGCAGTACCTACCGAGGAGGTCAGGACCTTGTCATCACCAAACTCAATGCGGCAGGCAATATCGTCTATTCGACCTACCTTGGTGGAAGCTCTTTCGAAGCTGACGGCTATTTCAAGGTGGTCAACGGTGAAGTGTATATTTTTGGCAACACTGGATCTAACGATTTCCCCGTTACCAATGGGAGCACTTTTGGCGGAACGACGGATGCTCAGCTGACTAAACTCAACGCATCCGGGAATATCGTTTTCTCAACTTATCTCGGGGGAAACGGCCAAGACTCACCAAGTGGAATTGAGGTCGTCAATGGTGAAATCCATCTCCTTTTCAATACCCTATCTACCAACTTCCCCGTCACCAACGGGAGTACCTTTGGGGGAGGTTCAGATATAGCCTATATGAAGCTCTCTGCTTCGGGAAACATTCTGTTCTCGACGTATCTGGGTGGTAGTGAAAATGATACTAGTTCGCCGAATATTAAGGTCTCCGGTGGAAAAGTCTACATTGTGGGCTATACGGAGTCCCCCAATTTCCCTGTTACCAACGGCAGCACCTACAACGGAGGGACTGATGTCTTTTACACCAGACTGAGCGCATCGGGCACTATTGAGTTTTCCAGTTACTATGGCGGTACAGCTTATGATGAAGCTATAAATTTTGATTTCGAGAATGGTGAGGCCTATCTGATTGTAACAACTTACTCTTCCGATTTTCCGGTCACCAACGGCAGCAGCATTAACAACAATGAGCTGGATATGGTCTATATGAAAATAAATTCATCGGATGCTGTGGCCTTTGCGTCCTACGTAGGCGGGAGCGGTGTTGAGGTCACCACCGATCTAAAAGTTATCAATGGCGAAGGGTATTTTGTTGGCTACACCGACTCGCCCGACTATCCGGTTACGAATGGCAGTGTATTTGGTGGAATAACGGATATTGTCTACACAAAATTTGCTGCGAATGGCACCATAGCTGTTTCTACGTACATCGCGGCTAACAGACTGGAGAGAGCCTACGGGTTTGACGTTGTAGACGGTGAAATACATATAGTGGGCACAACCGAATCGACGGTTTCTAATTACCCTGTGACAAATGGAACCAGACCTCGGACATTGACTGACAATGGTGTTTACACCAAACTGGATGCATCGACGGGTCAGATTCTGTACTCAACTATTTATGCCGGAACAAACGCTACAACTCCACGAATCATTCAGGTAGAGAATGGGGTGGCCTATATTACAGGAAGCGCAGGTTCAGGTTACCCAACCACCGATGGCTCGATTGCTAAGAACACCACTGACATCTTCTTTGCTACCTTCAAATTGTGTGGTACGTTTCCATCCACCCCGGCGACGATAACACCCGCCAGCCAAACCGTTTGTCAGAACGGGTTTACACAACTTCTTACCGGAACTACAGTCGCCATCCCCAGCAGCGATGTACCCACGCTGTACCGGAATGGAATCCCTGAACAGCAACCACAGATCCAGGCATTCTACCAGTGGCAGCAAGCCACATCGCCCGGTGGTCCCTGGACCGATATTGCCGGAGCTACTCAGAAAGACTATAACCCTGGCCCCAGTCCAGTAACGCGCTATTTCCGTCGAATCAGTACATCGGGGCCCTGCTGCGGGAATGCCGTCGTGAACACCAGTGCAGTAGCCAGTATTATTATCAGTGCCAGTGCTGCACCTACGCTTGCGGTTACTGATGTATTCAATACATGCGTCGGTTCACCCGTGGTCATTGGCGGAAGCCCCACGGCATCAGGCGGAACAACGCCCTATACCTACGCCTGGGATAATGGAGCGGCAGCCGTAGCCAACCCTACTGTTAACCCATCCATTACCACGATTTACACCCTCACCGTTACCGATGCCAACGGCTGTCGGCAAATCGACCAGACGCTGGTCAATGTCTATGCCGCCTATGCTGGTGCCGATGTGGGTTCCTGCGCCGGTACACCCGTCCAGATTGGCGGTGCCCCCATACCGGGCGTACCGGGCGTTACGTATAGCTGGGCACCGGCCACGGGCTTAAGTTGTACGACCTGTGCCCAACCCTTTGCGAACCCATCTACGCCAACCACGTACACCCTCACGCTCACCGTACCCATAACGGGCGGGGGTACCTGCCAGAGCACCGATGCAGTCGTGGTAACGCCCGTAGCGGCTCCTCTAACGCCCAATTTCGCCGGACCCGACGTAACGATCTGTATTGGCAACACGGCCACCATCGGTACAACCGCCGAATCAGGCTTTACCTATACCTGGGCGCCGGGCAATTACCTCACGGCCAACAATACGGCCCGAACAACGTTCCAGCCCGGTAGCCTGGCCATGCCAACGCCCAATCCCATCACCTACTACGTAACGGCTCTCAAAAATGGCTGTACGTTTGTCGATCAGATGCAGGCATCCGTCATCGAAGCCCGGGCCGGGGTGGATGGTTGTGGACCACGTAACGTGGGCGAACCCGACCGGACGCCCAATATTGGCGAAACCTACACTTGGACAAAATTATCGGGTCCCGGCAATTTTGTGGGCCCAACAAACCTGCCCCAAGTCCCGGTAACAGCTTCGGTGGGTGGCGCTACAACGTATCGGCTTACGGTCAGCTATAATGGCACGACCTGTACTGATGATGTGGTGGTACCGGATTGCGGATGCGTCGTGGATATTAAAGTGGATGCTCCGTTTGCCTGCCCCAGCTTTGGTCTTAATGGTGGCAACGTAAAACTCATCGCGACAGCGGCTGATATTTATTCAACCGATCCTAACGTATTTACCTATACCTGGAGCCCAGCCGCCGGTTTATCATCCACTACAGGACGGGAAGTTACGCTAACCGACAATGTGCAGCGGACCTACACGGTAACCATGAGCAGCCCATTTGATCCTTCGTTTGCCTGTACGCGCACCATTACGGTCAACAATCCCGCCTGGTCACTACCTGTTTTCACGGCACAGGACGTATCAACCTGTCCAGCAGTACCGGTTCAGATTGGGGCTCCACCCGTAGCAGGCTACGCCTATGCATGGACTGGCTCGGTTTTATCATCAACAGCCGTTTCCAACCCAACCGCAACGGTTACCAATACAACCCTTTTCGCGGTAAGAGTAACCGATGTTGGCTCGGGCTGTATTACCCGCGATACGGTTCAGGTGTCATTGGCGGCTGCAGCGGCTGACGCCGGCCCCAATAAATCGGTTTGCCCGAGCGGCATTGTGACTATTGGCACCCCAGCCCAGCCCAACACCACCTATTCCTGGTCACCGGCGGGCGCTAACTGGCAGAACGGCACGAACCAGAACTCTGCCCAACCACAGGTGCTGGTGGCTGTCACAACCGTCTTTTCGGTAACCGCTACCAATACTCAGAGTAACTGTACATCGGTGGATCAGGTCACGGTAACGGCAGGCTCGGCTATTCCCTCTTTCACCCTGCCAAACATAACGTACTGTCCCGGCAATGGCCCGGTTAGCTTAGGTGGTACTGCCCCGACCGGTACGGGTTATACCTATAGCTGGGCCCCGGCTGGACTGGTTACCATCGCAACAACCAATGCAACAACAACACGTACGCCCCCACCGAGTACGCCAACAACCTTTACGCTAACGGTTCGTAATGCAGCAGGCTGTGAACAGGTTGCCACCCAGACCATCACGCCCACGAATACTGCACCTAATCCTGGCAGTAACCAGGTCATGTGTCTGGGAAACTCTGTCAGTCTGGGTAGCGCCAGCAACCCAACCGGGGGAGGCATTACGTATAACTGGACACCCGCTACCGGACTCAGCAGTGCCAGCTCACCCAACCCAACCTTTACCCCCACTGCAGCGGGCGTGTTTAGTTTCACGTTGACCAAAACGGAAGGCGCCTGTAGCAGCCCGGCAACCGTAACGGTAACCGTCAACAGTTTTACGCTGGCCGCTATTCCATCGGTCGCCGTTTGTCAGGGAGCCTGCACCACCATCGGCACCACGCCAATAGCGAATGTGCAATATAGCTGGAGTCCAACAACAGGTCTATCGGACCCCAACAGCGCCACCACCATTGCCTGCGTTAATTCCAGCACAACTTACACTTTAACGGCCATCAATCTGAGCGGATGCGTAGCCACTCGTCAGGTGCTGGTTGGGGTGAACAATAGCCCGGCCCCCAGCATCAACATCCCTTCGGTTACAGCGTGTTTGGGTAGTCCAAGCACTACGTTCAATCCCGTGGTGAGTCCATCGGGCAGCTACAATTATGTATGGAGTCCAAACGATGGTACGCTCAACAATATCTACGCGTCGAACCCCACGGTAAATGTGACGAATGTCGGCACCAAAACCTATAGCCTCACGGTCACCAATACCGCTACGGGTTGTTCTTCAAGCCAACTCGCCCAACTCGACGTGGAGATCTGTTGTGTTAAACCCGATGCGGGTCAGGACATCAGCATCTGCCCACCCGCTACCACGGCCCAGTTAAACCCAGGCACCTCGGGTGGCACCTGGACGGCACAAGCGGGCAATCCAGCGGCAGCCACCGTGAGTGCATCAGGTGCAGTGAGCGGCATGACAGCCAATGGTATTTACCGATTCATCTATTCGGTGTCGACCAACGGCACCACCTGTACGGATACCGTAGCGGTAAGCAGACTGCAGCCGCTGAGTATGGTTGTTACGCCGGGGGTGTGTCAGAGTGCCACCAATCAATACACCATTAGCGGCACGGTGAGCCTAACCAATGCAATAGCTGGAACCTTAACGATCACTGACGGTACCCAAAGTACTACGGTGGCAGTGAGTAGCGGTAGCAGTAGTGTACCTTTCTCATTCACGGGACTGACCAGTGGCAGCGGTTCGCATACGGTCACAGCAAGCTTAAGCAGTTGTGGTAGCACTTCCGCTACGTATACAGCTCCCGCGTCCTGCACGGGCAACGTCGCCATCTCGGTTACGCCCGGAACCTGCGTACCGGCCACCAACCAGTACAGCATCAGTGGTACGTTGTCATTTACCAACGCCACCGCCGGTACGGCCACCATCACCGATGGTATCAATTCTACCACCGTAGCAGTCAGTGCCGGAGCAACATCAGTCCCCTACTCACTGACGGGCCTCACCAGTGGAACCGGCTCCCACACCGTCACCGTCACTTATGCGGGGAAAACGGCCAGTACCACCTACACCGCTCCAGCTTCCTGTTTGGTAGGCGTGGCCATCTCGGTTACCCCCGGTGCCTGCGTACCGGCCACTAACCAGTACAGCATCAGTGGCATACTCTCGCTGACCAATGCCGTAGCCGGCACGGCAATCATCACTGATGGCATCAACTCTACGACGGTCACCATTAGCGCAGGCGCTACGTCCGTACCGTACTCATTGGCTGGCTTGTCTTCAGGTACGGGTTCACACACCGTAACTGTTAGTTATGCAGGTAATACAGCTAGTGCGACCTATACGGCCCCAGTCTCCTGTTTAGTAGGAGTAGCCATCTCTGCCACGCCAGGTGCCTGTGTACCGGCTACCAACCAGTACAGCGTCAGCGGTACCTTGTCGTTAACCAATGCCGTGGCCGGAACCGCTACCATCACCGATGGCGCTACGTCAACTACCGTCGCCGTCAGTGCCGGCGCTACCTCGGTACCGTATTCGTTGACCGGATTCACCAGTGGTACGGGTTCCCACACGGTAACGGTTAGCTACGCAGCGCAAACCGCCAGTGCTACGTACGCTGCGCCGGTGTCCTGCTCGGTCAATGTTGCTATATCAGTCACGCCCGGTGTTTGTGTGCCAGCGACGAATCAATACTCCGTAAGCGGAACACTCTCGCTGACCAACGCTGTGGCTGGAACGGCCACCATTACAGATGGAATCAATTCCACCACAGTAGCCGTCAGTGCGGGTACTACCTCAGTACCGTATTCGTTGACCGGATTGACCAGTGGAACCGGATCGCATACGGTAACGGTCAGCTATGCCAGTAAAACGGCTAGTGCTACGTATACCGCTCCAGCTTCCTGTACCGTGGGTGTGGCGATCACCGCTACGCCGAGCGTCTGTGATCCGCTCACCAACCAGTATAGTGTGAGCGGTACGCTGTCGTTAACCAATGCCGTGGCCGGAACCGCTACCATCACCGATGGGGCTACGTCGACTACGGTGGCCGTCAGCGCCGGCGCTACGTCAGTACCGTATTCGCTGACGGGATTCACCAGTGGTACGGGTTCACACACGGTAACGGTTAGCTACGCAGCGCAAACCGCTAGTGCTACGTACGCTGCGCCGGTGTCCTGCTCGGTCAATGTTGCTATATCAGTCACGCCCGGTGCCTGTGTACCGGCCACCAACCAGTACAGCATCAGTGGTACACTCTCGCTGACCAACGCCATTGCCGGTACGGCTACCATCACCGATGGTACCTCGACCACCACGGTTTCGGTGAGTGCGGGGCAAACCTCGGTGGCCTACTCCCTGGCGGGACTCAACTCGGGTACCGGTTCACATACTGTTACGGTAAGTTATGCGAGTCAAACCGCTAGCATTACCTACACCGCACCGGCATCCTGTACGCTGGGGGTGGCCCTGGTTATCACACCAGGTGTTTGCCAGTCAGCCACCAACAGCTATACCCTCACCGGCACGCTTTCGCTCACCAATGCGCAGGCGGGTAATGCCACCTTCACTGATGGCACCACCACCCAAACGGTCGCCGTTACCGCTGGACAAACATCGGTAAGCTTCTCGCTCACTGGACTCAGCTCGGGAACCGGCTCCCACACGCTGGTGGCCAGCTTCAACGGCAACACCCAGAGTCAGACTTACACCGCGCCAGCTTCCTGTACCATCGGTGTGGCGATCACCGCTACGCCGAGCGTCTGTGATCCGCTCACCAACCAGTATAGTGTGAGCGGTACGCTGTCGTTAACCAATGCCGTGGCCGGAACCGCTACCATCACCGATGGAGCGACCTCCACTACGGTGGCGGTGAGTGCCGGCGCTACCTCAGTACCGTATTCGCTGACGGGATTCACCAGTGGTACGGGTTCACACACGGTAACCGTCAGCTACGCATCGAAAACCGCTAGTGCTACGTACGCTGCCCCGGTATCGTGCTCGGTCAATGTTGCTATATCAGTCACGCCCGGTGCCTGTGTACCGGCCACCAACCAGTACAGCATCAGTGGCACACTCTCGCTGACCAACGCCATTGCCGGAACCGCTACCATCACCGATGGTACCTCGACCACCACGGTTTCGGTGAGTGCGGGGCAAACCTCGGTGGCCTACTCCCTGGCGGGACTCAACTCAGGTACCGGTTCACATACTGTTACGGTAAGTTATGCGAGTCAAACCGCTAGCATTACCTACACCGCGCCAACCTCCTGTACGCTGGGGGTGGCCCTGGTCATCACGCCGGGAGTGTGTCAATCAGCTACTAACAGCTATACACTAACCGGCACGCTTTCGCTCACCAATGCGCAGGCGGGTAATGCCACCTTCACTGATGGCACCACCACCCAAACGGTCGCCGTTACCGCTGGACAAACATCGGTAAGCTTCTCGCTCACTGGACTCAGCTCGGGAACCGGCTCCCACACGCTGGTGGCCAGCTTCAACGGCAACACCCAGAGTCAGACTTACACCGCGCCAGCTTCCTGTACCATCGGTGTGGCGATCACCGCTACGCCGAGCGTCTGTGATCCGCTGACCAACCAGTATAGTGTGAGCGGTACGTTGAGCCTGACCAATGCCGTGGCTGGAACCGCTACCATCACCGATGGCGCTACGTCGACTACGGTGGCCGTCAGCGCCGGCGCTACGTCAGTACCGTATTCGCTGACGGGATTCACCAGTGGTACGGGTTCACACACGGTAACCGTCAGCTACGCATCGAAAACCGCTAGTGCTACATACGCTGCCCCGGTATCGTGCTCGGTCAATGTTGCTATATCAGTCACGCCCGGTGCCTGTGTACCGGCCACCAACCAGTACAGCATCAGTGGCACACTCTCGCTGACCAACGCCATTGCCGGAACCGCTACCATCACCGATGGTACCTCGACCACCACGGTTTCGGTGAGTGCGGGGCAAACCTCGGTGGCCTACTCCCTGGCGGGGCTCAACTCAGGCACCGGTTCACATACTGTTACGGTAAGTTATGCGAGTCAAACCGCTAGCACTACCTACACCGCACCGGTATCCTGTACGCTGGGCGTGGCCCTGGTCATCACACCAGGAGTTTGCCAGTCAGCCACCAATAGCTATACACTGACGGGTACGCTTTCACTCACCAATGCGCAGGCGGGTAATGCCACCTTCACTGATGGCACCACCACCCAAACGGTCGCCGTTACCGCTGGACAAACATCGGTTAGCTTCTCGCTCACTGGACTCAGCTCGGGAACCGGCTCCCACACGCTGGTGGCCAGCTTCAACGGTAACACCCAGAGTCAGACTTACACCGCGCCAGCATCCTGTACCGTGGGTGTGGCGATCACTGCTACGCCGAGCGTCTGTGATCCGTTGACCAACCAATACTCCGTTAGTGGTACCTTGTCGTTAACCAATGCCGTGGCCGGAACCGCTACCATCACCGATGGGGCTACGTCGACTACGGTGGCGGTGAGTGATGGTGCTACGTCAGTACCGTATTCGCTGACCGGATTCACCAGTGGTACGGGTTCACACACGGTAACCGTCAGCTACGCATCGCAAAGAGCCAGTGTTACCTATGCTGCCCCGGTGTCCTGCTCGGTCAATGTGGCGATCTCGGTCACACCGGGTGCCTGTGTACCAGCGACGAATCAATACTCTGTAAGCGGAACACTCTCGCTGACCAATGCCATTGCCGGTACGGCTACCATCACCGATGGTAGCTCGACCACTACCGTATCAGTGAGTGCGGGGCAAACCTCGGTGGCCTACTCTCTGGCAGGACTCAACTCGGGTACCGGTTCACATACTGTTACGGTAAGTTATGCGAGTCAAACCGCTAGCGCTACCTACACCGCGCCAGCCTCCTGTACGGTAGCCCCACCTTGCTTGCTGCAAGTTGTGGTTACGCCGGGCCTTTGCCAGTCGGCTACCAACCAGTACTCCATTACCGGTTCGGTGTCGGCAACCAATGCGTCGGGTAGTCAGCAGGTCACCATTACCGATGGTGTGGCCAGTACGACGGTAACCCTGACAGGCAATGGCCCTGCCAGCTTCACCCTGACCGGATTAGCCAGCGATGGAGCCTTGCATACGGTATCGGTTTCAGCCGCTAGCTGTGGCGTTGGCTCGATGACCTACACGGCTCCGGCTTCCTGTACCGTCGATGTAGCAATTTCAGTAACTCCGGGCGTTTGTCAGAGTGCTACCAATCAGTACACCATCACGGGTACGTTGAGTCTGACCAATGCACCAGCCGGAACCGCTACCATCACCGATGGCACTACGTCTACGACAGTGGCGGTAAGCGCCGGTGCTACGTCAGTACCGTATTCGCTGACCGGATTCACCAGTGGAACCGGGTCGCATACGGTAACGGTCAATTTTGCTGGTAAAACGGCTACGGTTACCTACACCGCGCCTGTTTCCTGCGAAGGCTGTCCACCGGCCAAGTGTGTGCCAATCGTAATTAGACGAACGCGCTAACCCGGCAAGACAATACGTAGTAAAAAGCCCTGAATCAGAGTGATTTGATTCAGGGCTTTTTCGATTTGTAATCCTAACCTTATTTGTTGACCGGCTCAGTTTTCGGGAATATACCAGAATGGAATCTGGTAATACGTCTGGGGTTTATTGACTGAATCAGGAACCATTACGTTCAGCATGTTACGTCCTTCTTTTAGGTTTTTTGTTAGTAAAACCGTCGTAAGACCAAGCTGGCCGTTATCAGCCCGTTTTGTAAATAAAAGGCCCGGCGAGTTATAGAGTGAATCATTCAGATAAACACTAAAATACGATTCCATCGACTTTAAATACCAGGCGGCTTTTTTTTCGCGACGTACTTTGCGGGGAAGATTATCGGGCCAGCCTGGTTCTTTAAATCGTTTAGCCAGCTCTTTGTCCAATGATTTTGGGTAGCTGATAAACAAGCGCACATATGGTTCCCGAATCACATCTGACTGAATGCTGGCTTTGTCAATAAACTGATCGGGTGCGCGCAGATTATCAAATGAATTTGCATTTGTCGTTCGGGTAGGATCACGCATGGTCATATACGAGCGGGCGTCGAGCAAATCGGTAGTATTCTGCGTATACAACACCTGATAAATCATAAACACCATTTCGGCTGCGAATAAAACGCCCAGTATGGAGACCAGCCTTTTTTTGAGCGTTTGTTCAGGAATCTGACTATAAAATGTATAAACGATATACAGCAACGGTCGATACATCCCCAAAAACAAAATGGAGAAGCCCTCGGTGAGTCGAAAGACCAATGGCGCATACCGTTCGTTATCGCGGAATCGGCCCGTATTCAGAATAGTAACGACAACAGCGAATCCAATGACAATCAGGCCTAATATCCATCCAACAACCGTACGAACAGTTTCGTAGAGCGAGTCGGGCACCAAAAGCTGCAACCCCGTTTCGATCAATATGAATAAGATATAAGCCGCAGCAACGCTAAGAAATAACAATACTAAACTGAACGCCAACGCGAAAACGACATTACACCGCCGATCCAGAAGAATAATATAATCAGGCAACGATCCCATTTCTGTGGACAATCGTTTCTGGGAATACTTGCTTAGCCTATAAATCTGATCGTACTGAATACCCTTCGGATAGGCAGCCAATAAACCGACCAGCCCAATCCAGAAAGCGCGCATCACAAAATTGGCCAGAAAAGCCCCAAACAATATATAACAGACGCCTTTGATAAGACCCAGTGATTGTGCGGGTAACGCTTCATGGATATAGTCATTATCAGTCATTAAATTATACCGATAATACGTAAATAGATTATCCATTAGATCGGGCAGGCTGAGCGTAGCAAACAGGGCTGCACCAGAAATAATCAATTCCAGATTCCAGCTTTGAGCAGTTAACTCACGAAGTTTTTCCAGAAATTCAGGTTCGGAAGGAGTGGTCGATTCTGACGGCGTAGTGTCGGGGGTTGTCATGCGATAAGCAACGAGATTTGCCTCGCAAAATAGCGGATTTGACTAGTTTTCCCATATGACCGATCGTGAATAGGAATACCGGCTAATTCGGTGTCTGGTTGTCGACGAGTAACGTACCGGCTTACTGATACTACTGAAGTTAATTGAACCTGCTTGCCCAAATGCCACCATTTTGTTAGCATTGTAGCTTGTTTTCTACTCAAGCTTCATGATAAAGCCCATACTCATTGCCGTTGTATGCCTGGGTTTCAGCATACAGACTCAGGCGCAAACCAAAGCCATAAAACCCGCCAGTACTATTGCCATTAATGAAGGCGACAGTAAGGAATTGATCATTGAAAAAGCTGCCCATGTGGTGCCAACACCGAACCAGCTGGCAGCCCTGAAAAACGAGTTTATTGCTTTCATCCACTTCGGCCCGAACACATTTACCCGTATGGAGTGGGGCAATGGCATGGAAGACCCGAAAGTCTTCGATCTGAACGAGTTACACACCGACCAATGGTGCGAAGCCATGAAGGCTGCTGGCATGAAAATGGTTATCATTACGGCCAAACACCACGATGGCTTTGTACTCTGGCAAAGCCGCTACACCAGCCACGGCATTATGTCTTCTGGCTTCCTGCAAGGCAAAGGCGACATTCTGAAAAACCTGTCGGCTTCCTGCAAAAAATATGGTTTAAAGTTAGGAGTGTACCTCTCACCGGCCGACCTGTTTCAGATTGAAAGCCCAACGGGCCTGTATGGCAACCTGAGTAAAACCACCAAGCGAAGCATCCCCCGCGACGTTCCCGGCCGACCATTTCAGAACAAAACCAAATTCGAGTTTGAGGTCGACGATTACAACGAATATTTTCTGAACCAGTTATTCGAACTCCTGACCGAATATGGCCCTATTCATGAAGTCTGGTTTGATGGAGCACACCCCAAGCGCAAAGGCAATCAGCAATACAATTACCTGGCCTGGAAAAAACTTATCCATACGCTGGCCCCCCAGGCCGTTGTTTTTGGCAAAGAGGATGTTCGCTGGTGCGGTAACGAAGCCGGTGGTACGCGCGACACGGAATGGAATATTATCCCGTATAAAGAGAATCCGAACCAGATGAATAGCTTCGACGACTTAACCGCTAAATCGCTGGGTAGTCGTGACGATCTGTACAAAGGAAAATTCCTGCACTATCAGGAGGCAGAAACGAATACGTCGATCCGGGAAGGCTGGTTTTATCGCGACGATACGCATCAGAAAGTACGTAGTGTCGATGATGTATTCGACATTTACGAGCGCTCCGTAGGCGGCAACTCTACCTTTTTACTCAACATCCCCCCTAACCGCGACGGTAAATTTTCGCCCGAAGACGTGGGTGTTCTGACCGAAGCCGGAAAACGGATTACCGAAACCTATGGTAAAAATCTGTTCGACAAAGCCACCGGTCCCAAAGAAGTATTAGATGGCAATAACGCGACTTATCGGCTACTGAATCCGACCCAAGGCGAAATCATCCTATCCACTCCTACCCCCGTTACCATCAATCGTTTTCTGTTGCAGGAAGCCATTGCTACCCACAGCGAGCGCGTAGAGAAACATGCCGTTGATGCCTGGATCGATAACAACTGGAAAGAAATAGCCGCTGCTACCAACATCGGCTACAAACGGATTCTGCGATTCCCCGACGTAACGGCGTCGAAATTCAGGGTTCGTATCCTGGCCAGCCGACTTAGTCCGGCCATTGCCACCATCAAAGCCCATTACTACCGCACCCGACCACCACAACTTCAGCTGGTGCGCGATGTGGCGGGCCGAGTGAGCATTGAGCCGCTACAAACCGATTTCGGCTGGAACCCGAATGGCGAAAATGCGTCGAAGAACCTCAATCAGGGCATCGCTATCGTCTATACAACGGATGGCAGCACCCCCACGGCCTCATCGCCCGCCTATACCGGACCGTTCGATATGGGGAAAGGCGAAGTAAAGGCAATGGCGCTACTTAACCAGGAAAAAGGGCCCGTAGCCAGTGCTACGTTCGGTATTGTGAAGAAGAACTGGAAACTGCTCAATGTTGATGGCGAAGCCAATAAACACCAGGGAACACTCGCTTTTGACAGCAACACTCGAACCTACTGGCAATCGACCGAAACACAGGCAGAACACTTCATTGCCATCGATCTGGGGCAGGAACACACGTTGAAAGCGTTTACGTACACTCCCCAAAAACAAAAGCCGGAAGGTATGATGGCGAAAGGAAAAATTCAGAGTAGCCAGGACGGTAAAAACTGGCAGGATGTCGACTCGTTTACCTTTGGCAATCTTGTGAACGACCCCACCCCCCGAAGCCATTCGTTTAAATCGCCGGTCAAAGCCCGCTACGTACGTATTGTGGCGACCAGCCTGGAAGCCAATAGTAAAACACTGGCCATTGCCGAACTTGATTTCTTCGAACCGTAAACCCTGGGTATCCGAAGAGCAAACGTGGGCGTCACTGAGTTCATTGCTCAATGCCAACCGCTACTGGCTCTTCGGGTCCTGCACTCAGCCGTTTTGGTCGACAACGTAATACCCCTTCAGAGCTTATCTGGTATAGCCCTGAAGGGGTATTGTTCTTACCATTGAACGTAACGCGATAACTGGCATCAGAAACAAGCTTCGCCGGTAGTTTGACTACGCACCTCCCCCTCCTTGCCAAATTACAGTCAACATAACGACTCATACGTAACACGCCCTATACCATGCAGGCAGTCGTTGTGTTGAGTGCTTCTATTGCCTTCTTTCCAGAAGTACTTGGTACCTAGAGTATTTATACTAACCCGATTGCATGAGCAGACCATAACTTATTCTCAATTTTTATTACCTTACCGGCAGGTTCGATTCCTCACTCTATGTCTCTTTTTTCCCGACAACCCTCTGATGCTGATTTGATGGCCGGTATTCGTGCGGGCGGAACCCAGCGACGACTCTACGAAAACAAATTGTATGAGAAATACGCGTATTTGATTGACGTTGGCTCCCGCAAACACCGACTCAGTGAGGATGAGTGCGCCAGTGCCTACTCCGACGCCGTCCTTACGGTTATCGAACATATACTCACAGACCGTTTTGAGGGCCGTTCCGAATTAAAAACGTATCTATATCAAATATTTACGAACAAATGTGTTGACGCTATTCGAAAAAAGACGACTAATCGAAGTAGCGTTCATGATACCTTCTCTCTCGACGACTCCTTGCTGCAACTACCCGATGGCACACGCCCGGTAATTCAGCAACTGGTTATGCAAAGCGATATTGACCAGCTCCACCGTCACCTGCGCGAACTGGGCGAGAAATGCAGAAGCATGATATTATCGTGGGGAGAAGGGTACTCTGACGAAGAAATAGCACAAACATTAGGCTACAACTCAGCGGCTGTGGCTAAAACCAGTCGCCTGCGTTGCCTGGAAAAACTGCGCGATCGTTTTCGCGACATTTTATGAACATCAATCTGGAAACCATTGAAAATTACGTAAATGGTCAGCTTTCGGAACAGGAACGAACGCAATTCGATGAGCGTCTACGTACCGACCCGGTGGTTGCGAACGAACTCGCCTTTTACGTACTGTCGAAGCAAGTAGCTCATCAACAGGCACGCGAACAGCGTATGGCCGAATTGAACGCTCTACGCCAGCAAAATCCACGTATTGGCCAACGCTCTATAGGCTGGACGGTTTACGTTGCCGCTGCCAGCCTGATTCTTCTTTTGGGTCTTGGCTGGTACTTCTTCCGCCCCACAACCGAACCGTCCCTGGCTACCAACCAGTTGGTAGACGACTACGTAACGGCTCATTTTATGGAGCTGCCAACCACTATGGGCTCCGAAACAGATAGCCTGAAACTAGGGATCGATTTGTTCAACAAAGGAAAGCTTGACCAGGCTACCGTCGTGTTTCAGGACGTACTGGCCCGCAAACCAGACACAGACAGCGCGTTAAAATACGGCGGCATTGCTTCCCTGCGGCAAGGTAATTACGACAAAGCCATCAAACAGTTTCAGGCTTTGAGCCAACGTACTGATTTAATCGCCAATCCTGGCGCCTTTTATGAAAGTCTGGCCCTGCTCAAACGCGGACGACCGATAGATAAAAGCAGAGCAAAAAAATTGCTTGAGGACGTGATTAACAAGAACTTGGAAGGCAAAGCCGACGCTGAAAAGCTCATTTTGCTTCTGTAACTATTGACTCCTATACCTTAAACCCACTCCGTAATTATGTCTGACGCTAATACCAAACCAGTACAGCCGCAAAAGTCCGTTCGTTTTCATCAGCTGGTACGTGCACTCGCTAAACGAGATGGTGGCATACCGACCCCGGAACGGCATCCAACCGACCGATTACGGCTAGTCGCTAAAAATCAGCTTGTTATTCAGCTTGATCAGACATTACCCAAACTTCAACGAGGTTCCAAGTTATTACTTTCTGGTATCGATGTGCGATACGCGAAGCGAAAGATAAAAAGATCAGACGTTCGTGTCAGCGTTCGACGTGTTTCGCACTGCAATCCCCGCCTGGTATTACTTGAAGGCGATGAAATTCATCTATTGACAGATGCCGAGCTAACCTATAGCCCCGGTACAGACACTCCTCCACCCACGGTTGTTAGCAGCAGTGCGAATGATATAGGTTACAGCCCTGGTACTGATACGCCCCCACCCACAGTTGTCAGTAGTTCCGGGAGTGGAACAGGATCGACCGTTCCGATTGTACCAGCATCATTCGATGCACAGCTCCGGCGAATTCTGGCCGGGTCGGCAGGCTGGCGCGATTATCCGATCGTGGCTGTAATGGATACAGGAATTGACTTTGCCTATCCAGGCACGGCTACTTTACCAATTCAACACAATGGCGGCCACCCAATGTGTGATACGGTGGAAGCCGACTATATCGGTTGGGATTTTGTTCATGACCAGAACAATCCCTACGACGACAATCATAATAAGCACGGTAGCCGTATTGCCGCGATTATCAGTCAGACAATGAATCACAAAGTTCGTATTCTACCCCTAAAGGTGATTAACAGCCAGGGAGTCGGTACATTGTTCGATATCTTTTGTGGCTTTGAGTATCTTTTATCCAATCGCCTACCTGAAAAGCCACGTGTTATTAATGCCAGTTGGGGGTTTTACAGTACAGAAGTGAACTCGCTTTTGACCGATTATGTCAATCGACTGAACGACAAAGGAATGTGGCTGATCAATGCAGCCGGTAACCGGGGCGACCTTAGCGGTAATGCCCCCGTTGATCTCAACAGTGACAATCGCTATCCAGCCTGCTACAGTAGCACCCTGTTTAATGTACTGACCGTTACAACCGTTCGCGGGCATGCATCCACGGGCTATACTGTTGTCGAAAACTTTTCCTCTGCTTATGTAAACACCGGAGTTGGCAGTGGGTTGGATGACGGATTTAACGAACCACTGGCGACCGGCAATTTGCCATCGATAATTGGCTCGTCCTATGCAACACCGTTTGCTAGTGCACACGCGGCCAGTCATTATCAGCCCCCTGCCGACGTAACAACACGCGACAATCTGTTAAGCTCGGTTCAACAGCACATTGTTCAACTCGAACCCAAAATTGATCATGGTTCTCTTGTTCCTGTTGAATAAATCTCTCTGAAAAACATATGCGAGCTAAGAGTTGGTTATGGGTCTTAATCGTTAGCCATGCGTTGGTTTCGGTAAAAGCACATGCCCAATGCTCATCGGTACGGGACGACTTTCTGCGATTTCGATCAAATACAGCCCTGACTCCTCTTCAGGGCAGTCAGTATGCACTAGCGCTGCGAAAACGTTGGCAGGACTGTCGGCTCCCTACCGACTCGTCTCTGGTACGTCTGACGATCTTAACCGGCGATTATTTACGGAAGCAAGCCAATTACAAGGTTGCTAATCAGTATTATCAACAGGCTATTCAGCTAGCCAATCTCAATGCTACGTCTCAAAAACTAATCCCTCAGGCCAATTATCTACTGGGTACAACCTACTTATTTGATAATAACCCAGCTCAAGCCAAAGCAGCCTTCCTGAAAGCCTTAGAGTATTCGGTACGTCATACAGACACTCGTAAATGGGGAGTGCTATCCTATATTAATCTGGCTTATCTAAGTTACTCGCAAGGCGATTATCAGCAGGCTCTGGCCTACGTAGAAACAGGCATAGACATAACCCGTAAACAACCAGACGAAGCCTTACTGGCTCCCCTTTTACGGGAAAAAACAAATGCTTTATATGCTTTGGGCCGCTACACGGAGGGAGCAGCCACTGCACTTGAAATGATTCGAGTGGCTCAACAGGCACATATTACCAATTTGGGCCAGTATTATCTGATACTGGCAGATATTCAGAGCCGTCTGAATCAACCTGCTGCTGCAATTCGTGCTTATCAGATGGCGGCCTCGCATTACCGGTCAGCAAACGATTCGTCACAGGAAGCTTTTGTTCTCACAAATCTAGGTTTTCTCTTCTATATGCAGAAAGCCTATCAACAGGCCATAAAACAGTACCAGCAGGCATTAGCCATACAAAAAAACCGCTATAGCCGAGCCAGGCTCTTCGATAATTTGGCCGCTTGCTGGTGGCAGACAGGAGAGTTTGATAAGGCTTTGCAAACGTACCAACAGGGGCTGCTAGCCATACCGATCGGCTTTAATAAAAGAGAAATCAACCAAAATCCGGCTCCGCAAAGTATTAGAAACGCATTACGTAAAGAATTTCTCCTTACCCTCATTCAGGACAAAGCCGATACGTGGCTCGATTATGCCAAAGCCACCAATAACCAAAATCGACTGCAACAGGCGCTCTCTACGTATGAGGTTGCCGATCAGATGATCGATTTCATGCGCTGGGATCATACGGGTCAGCAATCGAAACTCTATTGGCGACAGAAAACCCGATCGATGTACGAGCGGGCCATTGAAACCTGTTACCTCCTCAATGATGCCAAACAGGCTTTTCACTTCCTCGAAAAAAGTCGGGCGGTTCTGTTGGCCGATAAGCTCAACGAATTAGGTGCCCGTCAGCAACTGTCACCACAGCTCGCTGCCCAGGAACAGCGTTTACGGGAAGCCGTTACCAATCATCAGAATAAATTAGCTGACCTATCGCCCGATAGCAGCCAATACGCGCAGGTTCAGGCCGAATTTCTCGCCAGACAGGATAGTCTGGATACATTTTTAAAAGAACTTGAATCCTCGAATCCTACGTATTACCGGTATAAATACGACAACCAGACCGTTTCCTTTACGGATTTACAACAGTCGTTAAAAAAGCAGGAAAGCTCGTTTGTTACGTACTTTGTTGGCGATAGTTCGCTCTACGTCATGGGCATTACAGCCGACAAAGCCATGCTTCGAAAGTACGCTGTCGGAGACTACAAACAGGCACTACGTCCGTTTGCCCAACTCCTTGGCAACCCAGATCAACTGAGCAAACGAACTAAATTCAACACGTTTTTATCCGTTAGCAATCAGCTTTACCGGCTGTTACTGGCTCCCCTGGCTTTACCCCAAGGACGTATCGCTGTTGCTCCCGACGGCTTTTTCATACCATTCGATGCCCTGAGCCGATCGGCAAACCAGCCCGACTACGCCCTGAACGACTATGCGTTTAGCTATGCCTACTCGGCCACACTGCTCCTTAAAAATAAGCCTAAAGGAAATCGACTGCCTAGCTTCCGCCCTATCGATTTTATGGGCGTAGCACCAGTCGAATTCGCACCGGCTTCCGGTCAGGTTATGCTATCCGGTTCCGACGTAGCGCTACGGTCTATTGCGAATCGGTTTACGTCGCCAACCGTACTGACTCATACAGCAGCCACCCGACAGGCCTTTCAGCGAGACGTCGCCAATCATTCCATTATTCTGCTTTTCACCCACGCCAATGCCGACAGTACCGATCAGGAACCCGTACTGTATTTTGCAGATTCAACGCTTCAACTGTCTGAGCTTGGCGACGGCGCCCTGCCCAATGCCCAACTGGTAGCACTGGCAGCCTGTAAAACAGGAATTGGTACGTATCAGATTGGCGAAGGAGTTTTTAGCCTGGCCAGAGGGTTTTCGGCACTGGGTGTTCCCAGTATCCTCACTACGCTCTGGAACGTACAGAATCAGGCTACGTATCAACTCACCGATTTTTTCTACCAATATCTCGATCAAGGTTTACCCAAAGATTTAGCCTTGCAACGCGCCAAACAGGACTGGCTCAAAAAAGCTGATGGTGCCAATCAATTACCGAATTACTGGGCGGGTCTGATCATCGTTGGCAGTACCGAGCCGCTGGCACGCACTACCCCTACGGTCTGGGGTCTAATCTTGATGCTTGTGATCATAACCGGCACTGGTGGCTGGTGGCTCCTAAACCGGCAGCGATCCAGATTAAAGAGCTAGTTTCATCTGATCGGCTAGTTTAAACACTTCAGCCAGGCATTTTGCGGTCAGAATAGAATCTTCCAGCGCATTATGAAACCCATCTTCGCGGGCAAATCCAAAATAACTGGCAATGGCGGTTAGGCTTAACCGATCGGGAGCTTTTTTACCATTTGCTTTTAGAACCCGGAATGTAAAATAAGCTAGTGTGTGCAAATCAAGCAGCACGCGCGAATAAGGCCATTTCTGTTTTTCGTATCGATAGGCTTCTTTCAGAAAGTTAATATCATTAATCACACTCTGCCCACAGATAATCACATCCCGCAGATAGGGCGTCCGATCCAGTTGACCTTTGGGGACACGAATGCCAAGCTGCTGGCAAACCCACTCCTCCATTTCGGGCAACACATCGTAAATCATGGGCGCATCTTCCAGATCGGCAAGCGACAGATTATGAATTTTTTCGGAATGAGACGAAAACGCATCTTCATTTTCCGGATATACATTGGTCAGATACTGTCCTTTCTCTACCCAGTTATCATCAAACAAAACCGCCCCAATCTGAATAATTTCATTATAATCTGGTTCAGGGCCAGTCATTTCAAGGTCAAGTACTAAAAAAGGCATATGTAATTCGTTAACGATTTTGGCGAAAAGTTAACGGATTTATTTTTTAAAAATATACTGAAAAATTATTCCTCAATGTTGCTCTTCTTGATTGTACGGTACTATCTCAAACCGCTCGAAGCGCAATGGCTTGACGGTCTAACGCTACGTAGTGCAGCCAACTATTCGTAGCTTCTTCCGTATTTTGCAAACCTGTTCCAGTAACGCTTATTTATGCAACCTCGCAAACTATCACTAGACGAACTAAATCGTCTTTCCGTCGACGCTTTTAAAGAATCCGAAAAATTTCCTTATTGCTTAATTCTGGACGATATACGTAGCCTGAATAACGTGGGGTCAGTTTTCCGCACAGCCGATGCCTTCAGAGCGTCTAAATTATTTCTCTGCGGTATTACGGGCCAGCCTCCTCACCGCGACATTACTAAAACGGCTTTGGGAGCCACTGAATCAGTCGACTGGGAGTACGTAAGCGACGTAACTTCGCTGGTTAATCAATTGCAATCGGAAGGCTGGATAGTAGCAGCCATTGAACAGGCTGAAGGCAGTACGTCCTTATCAGATTTTAAACCAGAGCCAAACAAATCATACGCTTTTGTGTTGGGTAACGAGGTGACAGGCGTTTGCGATGCCGTTATTCAGCAAGCAGATTTAGTCGTAGAAATCCCTCAGTTTGGCACGAAGCACTCTCTTAATATTTCTGTTACAGCGGGAATTGTATGCTGGGATTTTCTACAAAAAAGATAACAAAAACTTAACATTCGACTTTTGATTCTCCCGTTTTATTCGTATTTATTTGTAAATTTTTTCCTACCAAACAATGGCAAACAAAACCGCAAAATCCAAGCATAAGTCACTGGCCGCTGATATTGTCAGTTCAATTGAAGCGAAGCTTAGCGAAGCTGGCGAGGCAACAAAAAAAATGAAAAAGTCGATTGAAAAATCGGCCGACAAGTTAGCTAAGAAACTCGCTAAACTCATCGATAAGACCGAGAAAAAGAAAGAGAAACCAGCGAAAAAAGTCGAGAAAAAAGCCAAGAAAGATTTAGCGAAAGCCAAGAAGAACGCCGAAAAAGCAGAGAAGAACGCTAAACGCGCAGCTAATAAAATTGCAGATACAGTTAGTGATCCGGTGGTGGCTACGTCTGCTCCAAAACCTGCCCCCCGCCCTGCGGCAAAAAAAGCAACGACTCCTAAACCAGCAACTCCCGCCCGCAAAACTACGCCGAAGCCATCACCGGCTCCAGCAACACCGGCTGAGAGTACAGATACCAACGCGTAATAAGACGAATTGTACACTATTTTTTGTTAGAGCCCGCTTTATGCGGGCTTTTTTACTATCAACTATTGTTTTTATACTTATTTTTTTGTGACATTTACATAAGAGCCGCGTCCATTAGCACTTATTAGATCGAGTTTCTTTGCTAACTTTTACCAGACGGTGTTATGCTACCCCGTTCTAGAGTTTCTCCTCTTTTTATTGGTGCCCTACTACTGTCAATCATTACAGCAGGCTTGATTTATAGTAACTGGTCATCCGTTTCGAACGCTACGAATTCACCCTCTTCGTTGCGTTGGCTAGCTCTGTTTGTTCTAGCCTGTGGCTCGCAGGTCCTCTTAGGCTTTTCACTCTGGTGGATGCTACGTCGACGCCAGCATTCTGTTGTGCAAACCGACGTACTACACTCCATTGTCCACGAATTTCAGACGCCCATATCCGCTATTCGAATGGCGGCCGACATTCTGGACTCACCCATTGCCCGTAATCAACCCGAACGTACGGATAAATACGTTCGGATTATCCGGGAAGAAACGGAACGTCTTCAGCATCAGGTCGAAACCATGCTAACCCTGGCCCGTGCTGATCGAAATACGCTTATTCTCAATCCAGAGCCCGTCTTCATTCACCAGCTTCTCCATTCCGTTGCCGAACGACATGGCGACTATCTGGGCCTGAGCCTGGTGGGTAATGATCCCCATATTCTGGCCGACCGGCTGCATTTGACCAACGTATTACATAATCTGCTGGACAACGCAATAAAATATAGTACAGAAAAACCCGAGATAACCGTACTTACCAAAACCAACGCTGATGGCCTGACCATTACCGTACGAGACCGGGGAGTCGGAATCGCTCCGAAACTTTTACCGCATATTTTTCAGCCATTTTTTCGGGTCCATGCCCGCAACCAACCCAGTGTTAAAGGATTTGGTTTGGGCTTAAGTTATGTACAACGTATTATTCAGGCCCACAAATGGACTATATGGGTTAAAAGCGAATTAGGGAAAGGCAGTGAGTTCATTATTCATGTTCCGCCAACCTCGCTTCTAACAACCTCCGCGGCATCGCTGCATACCAGGAAAACAACGTCCAATTAGTAAACTATTCTCAACGAAAAAGCCGCTTGCCATACTGGCAAGCGGCTTTTTCGTTGACTATTTGCTGCGTTAAAGCTCAGCTAGTTCTGCCCGGTTATTTAGCGCTAACGGAGACTCCGGCTTTCGTTACTTTCATAACGCCATTCATAATCCGCCAGTGGCCAGGGAACGTACACACAAACGGATAATCGCCGGGCGTAGCGGGAGCTGTAAACTTCAGCCGGTAGGTTTGGTCGGGGTTAACCAGCGGAGTGGCTACAATAACCTGCGAAATGCTCGGTACGTAGTTTTTCTCAGCGCCATCTTTAGCCGTAATCATCTTATCAGCAGCCGCTCCGATTATGTCCATGCTTTTAGGCTTGCCAATTACCAGGTTATGCTGCATGGCGTCGGGATTCTCCAGAACCAGTTCGACCTGTTTGCCAGCCGTTACGGTAAATTCTTTCTTATCGTAACGCATTTCTTCCCGAACCGTTTTTAACCGTACTACTTCTACATTCGGATCCACCGGCTCGCTTTTCGCGATGCCCCAGGCTTCGTATAAACGTCCTAAACGTTCACGATTGTCGGACGTAACAGACGAAGAAAGACTAGCCAGGAAGTTCTTATCGGCCTCATTGACATTGGCTTTTGATTTGAGGTTCCAGCCCTCCGACACCCCTTTAACAATAGCTTCGCCCTCAGGAGCATTCAGCTTCTGGGTTTGCCGTAACAACGCAACCACAGAATCGACCGGTGCCACAGACGCATAACTACGGGCCGCCCGCTCCAGCACGTAAGCACTCATACTCTGAGGAGCCCGATAGGTGAAGGTATGCGTCGCATTGTTGTTCTGCTCGTTACCTTCCGCGATTTTATTCTCCCGATCCAGCATAACCGCAATCGTATACTGACCGGCCCGATCGAACGTAACGTTCATATCGCCCACCCAGGGACCATTATTTGCCTTCGTAATTGTTACCGTCTCACCAGGTTTTATTCCCGTTTCATGCGTAACACTGACAAAATCGATTTTTGCCGGATCGGCCGACCCTTTTGGACCTTCGATACGTAACGATACCGGGATCGGTGTTCCTTCAGGAATAGCCACCCCTCCGGCATTGGTTACGTCGATGGCGATTTTAGCCCCTTCCCGTACCGCTGGCGATTCGGGGGTAGTACGGATAGCCGCAATGACCAGATCGGGTTTATCGCCGGTAGTTGCCGTTGCTTTCGGCATTGGTGCATTCGGGCCGTGTCCTCGGTCGGCATGCGTGCTCATATCATGGGCAGGAGCCGCTTTGGGCTGAGCCGACGAATTTTGGGCAACCTGCTTGAGATACGTTTTCAGCAACTGTCCATTCTGTCCGGTCAGGGCACACGCAAACGCGTCTGGCAACCAGCGGTCATTCACTTCAGTTGCTTTGTCAAGTCGGGTCAGAATGGCCTGTTGAACAGCATTGCTCTGAGGCACTTCCGATAAAGCCAGTAAGGTATTCAACGCCACGACTGGTTCTCTATCGTTCAACAAACCACTTTGCAGCAAAACGGTAGCCGTTTCCTGCGTTTTAGGCAGAACCTGAGTAGCCGCTTTACGAACGGCTGCGCTTGGGTGTTTCAACGCCGTTGTTGCTGCCTGTAATGCTTCCCCATCCATCGCACCTAAACCTTCCAGGGTCCAGAGTGCATGGAGAGCCGCCGGATTATTGCCGATCTGGTCCAACGACTGATCATTAACCAACGCAATCAGTTGCGGTACTACGTCTTTTTTATTCCGTTCGATGAGGATACGCTGAGCCGTCATCCGCCAGAACATATTGGTGTTTTTCAGCGCAGCCACCAGTTCGTCGGGGCGGTCTTTACTCAATGCCATTTGCGCATAAGCCGGTGCATTTTTGTAGCCTACCCGATAAATACGACCATGCGTAAAATCACGTAACGGGGTTTCGTACGCGTTGCCAGAGCCGTTCGTAGCGCCTTTCGGAGTTGGATTGTGCTGAATGATAAAGCTATACCAGTCGGCCACCCAGACAGCTCCATCCGGGCCAACTTCGGCAAATACCGGCGAAAACCATTCGTCGGCTCCTGCCATCAGGTTAAAGCCTTCGGAGTCTTCATAATCCGTACCTTTTTTCTGCATGACGTTCTGGTGCAGAATGTGCCCGGTTGGCTCGGCCACGAACGCAATTTTATTCCAGTACTTCTCGGGGAAAGCCCGCGCCGTGTAAAAATTATGGCCCGCAGCCGCCGTAAATCCACCAAAAACGTCAACCTGCCGTACTTTCTCCGTAATCGGCTTCATGTCTTTGTGCGTATCGGTGCTACGGCTTCCATTCTCGCGAATATGCGGAGCGCCGTTAAAATACCGGTTCGGAATAGCCATGTACCAACCATGCGAATTGTTGGCCGTTGAGCCGAAAATATCGCCGGTTTCGGTAAGGCCCAGCCCCCACGTATTGTTCGAGGTCGAGGTTACGTATTCGAGCCTGGAACCATCCGGTTTAAACCGAAAAAAGCCCTGACCAAACTTCACACTATCGGCCCCAACTTTCCCTTTGAACCCTGAATACCCTACGCTACCCCAGATCCAGTTGTCGAATCCGTAGTGCAGGTTGCTCGGCCCGGCATGGGTATCGAACGTACCGAATCCGGTAAACACGATTTTCTTGACGTCGGCTTTATCATCGCCGTTGGTATCCTGCAAAAAGAGCATGTGTGGTGCCTGCGACACGTACAGACCACCGTTTGCAAAGGCCATCCCCGTTGGAATACTCAGCCCTTCGGCAAAATTGGTGAATTTGTCGGCCTTGCCGTCTTTGTCGGTATCCTCGCAGATCACGATGTAGTCAGAACCACCACTCTCTTTACGTTCGTTTGGATAGTCTTTGGTTATGAGCACATATAACCGACCGCGTTCGTCCCACGACATGGCTATGGGGTGCATGACGTTAGGCTCATGCGCAAACAAATCGAGCGTAAAATCAACGGGCACCTGAATGTGCTTCATCGACTCTTCCGGCGACAGTGGTTCCTGCTGAAGCTGCGCGCCCGGACGTTTTTCGTAGTTCGGGAGTTTTGCTTCGTGATACGCAAACGGCTGCGGATTAAGCGCGTCGTGCAGCTTTTTCACGTCATCGCCTACGGCCCACAAAATACCCCGTTCCAGCAGTTGCTGAAAACCAGGCTGACTCCAGGTACGTTCGTCGTGGCCGTAAGCCGTATAGAACACCCGGCCTTTCCCGTACTGACGCGTCCAGGTATAGGGTTCCTCTTTTTGATCCGGCTTGTCTTTTGCCTGATCGGCTTTGATATCCCGAACGGCCAATACGTTGTTGTCGGCCTGAAGATGCGAATGCAGGTAGGTTTCGTCGTAGGCTTTAAACGACTGTAAACCCATCATGATTGGGTTGTTAGGCTGGACAGTACGAGTCTGGATCGTGTCCATCCGATGCCGCCAGAACTGCCCGCCCACCACTTTATCGACATACTCTGCCGAGTTGCGGAAACAGTACGACGCACAATGCACCGGAATAAGTCCTTTGCCCGACGCTACGTAGTCGAGCAAGGCTTTTTCCTGCGGTTTAGGAATACTGTCCCAGTTCGCAAAAATCAGCAGCCCATCGTATTTGTTCAGATTATCGGGGTTCAAATCCTCCAGCTTATCGGTATAGGTGATATTGATCCCTTTATTCCCTAACGCAGCCATGAGTTGCGGCACACGTTCAATGGGCTTATGGTGGCCATTATCGCCCAGAAACAGAATTTCGGTTCGACGCGGTTTGCTAACCGATTCGCGAACGGATGTTTGCGGAGCCGACTGACGCGCACACTGAGTGAGTATGCCTAATACCGCTGCTGCCAGCAAAAGTTTCGAGTGCCTGATTAACATAGGCTAGTTTTTTTAAAGATCATTCTTCTCTATTCGCTATCGATTATACGTTCGTAAAATCCGGCAACTTAATCAGTTGTCCACCCTGAAGGGCCGATTCGTGCGCCAGAATACCTACACTAGTCCAGTTTGCCGACTGAGCTGCATTCGGGAAAGGGTCCCGATCTTCGATAATGGCCGATACGAATTCGTGGACCATGTGCGGGTGTGATCCACCGTGTCCGCCACCTTGTGTAAACGACAAGTGTTGCGTTTCATCCGCATCGTACACGCCTTTGGTCGTAAATCGCTGAATCGGCTCTGGCAGCAGATGGGCAAAGTCAGGAACCGTCACTTTTTCAGGAATCTCCGGCTCGGGCTTTTTGGCGGTATGAATAACGGGCTGCTCCTCTTCGATCAACTGCCATTCGAACGATTTTTTGTCGCCGTATACTTCAAAACTTTCACGGTATTGCCGTGCTACGTCGAACAGTGACCGATATACGTAGGCCGACAGATCGCTGTTCTTAAACTTAATGTGCGCTGACTCAACTGCAAACGGTGAGTTATGAATCTTGGCCAACTCTTCCCGGATTGTCCCGGAACCGAAGCAGGATACATAATCAGCTTCCAGTTTCAGCAAACCGGCCACCGGGCCAACGCAGTGCGTCGCGTAGTGCATCGGCGGCAAACCCGGCCAATAGTCAGGCCAGCCGTCCATGTCCTGCTGATGGCTGGCTTTCAGAAACTGCACTTTTCCTAATTCACCTTTTTCATATAACTCCTTCACAAACAGAAACTCGCGGCTGTATACCACCGTTTCCATCATCATGTATTTCTTACCACTCTCTTTGGTGGCCTGCACGATCGCCATGCAATCCTCTACACTGGTTGCCATCGGCACCGTACAGGCTACGTGTTTACCGGCACGTAATGCTTTGATACTCTGCTCGGCATGATTTGGAATTGGGGAGTTAATGTGTACCGCGTCGATGTCCGGATCGGCTAACAACTCATCGTAGTTACTATACCGTTTTTCGATCCCATAAGCATCGCCGATTTCATTCAGTTTTTCGACGTTACGCTGGCAAATGGCATACATGTTTGCATGAGGATGCCGCTGATAGATCGGAATAAATTCGGCCCCAAAGCCAAGGCCAACAATGGCAATATTAAGTTTCATAAAATAAAAGGAATAAGAGCAATTGAATTCGTAAAACAACTTAAGCCAGAACGCTCGTTGGCGTTGGCGCAGTCAGTTTACTTTGTATGTATGCTAAACCATCAACCGCCAGTTGTTCAGGCGATTCGAACATAGGCCGGAAGATATGCGTTGCCGCAGCCAGTTCAGGCGGGTTAGGCCCGAACGCTTCGATGGCAATGGGGCCTTCATAGTTTACCTCCTGCAATACGCTGAACACTTCGCCCAGATTGATATGGCCCTTGCCGGGAGTCGATCGGTCATTTTCCGAAATCTGTACATGAACCAAATAGGGAGCGACCTTACGAATGGCGTCACCAATATTCTTCTCTTCCATATTGGCATGGAACGTATCGAACGCGGCCCGACAATTGGGGTGATCGACGGCTTCAACGTAACGGACCAGTTCATCGGCACAGGTCAACAGATACGTTTCAAACCGGTTCAGGTATTCGATAGCCAGTACAATATCTTTCGTCTGAGCGTACTCGGCTACTTCACGCATGCCCTCCACCGACCACGCCCACTCCTGAGCCGTAGCTGGTCGGCCGGTGAACACTTTAAAACCGGCGTAAAATGGCCCCATCAGAATAGTAGCCCCAGCCAGAGCCGCGCAATCGAGGATTTTTTTCAGGTTGTCGATGCCAGCCCGACGAACGGCTGGATCAGTACTGATCAGGCTGTGTTCCGGGCCGCAAAGCGTACAGGCCTGTACCTCCAGACCGATTTCTGCCAATTGCTGACCAATCCGCTCCCACTTTGGAAGATTGGTGTCGCTAATGGGTATTTCAACAAAAGTAAAGCCGCTCGTTTTTAGGAACGCTAACGTATTCGATAGCTCTTCGTCCATCGACATCGTCCAAACGAACATATTCATTCCTAGCTTATTCATATTAGCTCTCTAAAAAATTAAACAAATGTAAAGAGTAGCGAATAGATAATCCCGGCTTTTATTAGCGAATACTGACTTTATTTTCACCCAAAACCACAAAAACAACCGATATTCGCGTTAAAAAAGAGAAACTAGATGAAACAGCCCCTCCGAAAAGATCTGGAACCGGTGTCGACCTCCTTTATCGTGAAGGAATTAGTCGAATCTCACTTTGACCCTAACTGGCATTTCCACCCCCATTACCAGTTATTTCTTGTGGAAGAAGGAACAGGAACCCGCTTTATTGGTGATTCAATCAAGCCATTTCGCCCCGGCGACCTTGTTTTTCTGGGTCCCAATCTCCCTCACTTATGGCGGAGCGATCAGGCTTATTTTAATAAACAACTAGGCTTAACTACGCGGGGTATTGTGATCTATTTTGCGGAAGATTTCCTAGGTAGCGAATTCTTTGCGAAACAGGAAATGAACTCGCTACGTCTGCTGCTCAATCATGCCCGTCAGGGTTTGGAATGGACCGGTAAAACACGAGCACTGGCTGAAGCCGCCCTGAAAAATATGACTCGCCAACCCGATTCGTTTGATCGGGTAATCAGTCTGTTAACTTTATTGAAAGAGTTGTCGCGGGCAACCGATTATAGTTATCTAACTAGTCCTGGCTATACCAATACAGTCAAGCCAACCGAAACCGACCGGATGCAACTGGTACATAACTACGTACTGGGGCATTTTCCCGATAATTTGAGTCTGGAAACCATTGCCGATCTGGCCGGCATGACACCACCAGCCTTCTGCCGCTATTTTAAAGCCCGAGCCAATAAAACATTTTCCGAATTTGTTTCGGAAGTGCGTATCGGTCATGCCTGTAAATTGCTATTAGGAGGCAAACTGAGCGTTACCCAGATCAGCTTTGAGAGTGGTTTTAAAACCCTGTCGAACTTCAATCGCCAGTTCAAAGAAATAACCGGCCAAACGCCATCCAGTTATGTAAAAACGTATCGGCGTATATGAAAAACGGTCCCTTCCCATGCAGGAAAAGACCGCTTCCAGTTTATTGTTTATTCTACGACAATAGCCTAGTAAAACGTTGTTGTAGTAACAGGCTCATTCACCGTAACACCTTCTTTAACAAAGGCAATCAGATCGTCGTTCAGGCGGTCTTTCTGGGTGAAGAACAGCCCATGCGGCTCACCTTCATAGACGATGTACTGAGCGCTCGGCAACGCGTTTGCCGTTAGTTCGCCCGACGATTCGATGGGTACTGTTTTATCTGAATCGCCGTGAATAATTAACGCTGGTACGTGAATTTGTGTCAGATCCTGGCGAAAATCTGTCGTTGCAAACGCATTAGCGCAATCCAGCGTAGCCTTATACGAAGCCGCGTAGGCACGAGCGAAATCGCCGTCGAGATGAGCCTGGCTTACGGGTTTGCTAATCAGACTTACGCCGTAAAACTGCTTGCCAAACGTTTGTAGAAAATCGGCCCGATCTTTTAACAGATTTTCGGTGATTTCATCAAAGACGCTCTGATCGACGCCATCCGGATTGTCTTCTGTTTTGAGCATATACGGAGTAACCGCGCTGATAAATGCTACTTTCGACACACGCGCCCCACCGTACAGACTCATGTAACGGGCCACTTCGCCCCCACCCATCGAGAAACCGACCAGCGTTACGTTCTGCAGATCGAGGGTATCAAGCACTGCTTTTAAATCGGCAGCCAGTGTATCGTAATCGTAGCCATCCCAGGGCTGCGACGACTTACCGAACCCACGGCGGTCATACGCAACGACCCGTAATCCGTGAGCAGGCAGCTCGGCTAACTGGTAATCCCACATAGCACTGCTCAGTGGCCAGCCGTGAATTAAAACAACGGTTTGTTGGGCACTGCTGCTGCCCAGATCCTGATAGAAAAGTTTGATGTCATTGCCGTACGCATCCGTACCTGCTTTGATATAGTTCATAACGTGCCGGGTAAGTTGTTGAGTTTGTTTAGTCTACCCGTTTAATCAACTAACGTTTTACAAAATAGTTTTGCCCCCTTCCCGATGTTGGATGTTTTGCCCGATTGCCCTATCATTAAGCCATGAAACAATCGCTTCTCGCCCGACTGGCTAATCAACTCGACGCTTTTGACCCTTTACTATCTGGTTTAACAGCCGACCAGATTCAGCAACGCCCACAACCCGACAAATGGTCGATCCACGAAAATCTGGCTCATTTAGGCCGTTATCAGGAAGTTTTTACGGATCGTATCCAGCAAATCATTACAGAAGAAAATCCTCAATTTGGTCGTTACGTAGCCGATAACGATCCTGGTTTTGCCGGCTGGACTGCCCTTTCGTTTACAGACCTATTGGAACGGCTGGGCGGAGAACGCGCTACGTTGAACGCCTTCCTGAGTATTTTGCGGGAAGAACAACTAACCCGAATAGGCCTACACCCGGTCTACGGCCCGATGACAGTGGAGGGATGGACAGAATTTTTTCTGCTCCACGAAGCGCACCATTTTTTCACGATCCTGAAACTAGGCGGTGTGCTACGTTCGGCTGATCAGCCGATGGGTTTATCGTAGAAACGTCGATATACGTTTTCGTTGATTTGATCGCTGATTTGCTGAAACGTAGCGGAATCGGGAATAGCCGGAATGGACAGCAGTTTCATGGGAATTCCTGTTTCATTCAGGCGATACGGCGGCTGTACATACGGAAACTCGTTTACGTAAAAGCCTTGTCGCTCGTAGAACTGAACCCGACGGACGCTCAGACTATCTTCCGGCAATTCGACCTCCAGAACGACGCAGGTTGCCTGTAACGCAACTACTTGCTGCAATGCCTGCTCACCGAATTTCTGTCCGCGTTTTTCCGGGTCGATAGCAACGTGTTCTACGTAGAGCAGGTCGCCCCATTGCCAGTAACTAATAAATCCGACGGGAGTGCTTTGGTCGACCAATACGCAGAAATGCATATCGGGCAGGTCGAGTAACTGAACCAGCTGGTCGAAATTCCGGCGCTCTTCGGGCGGAAATGATCCCTCGTACCAGGGGCGAACGGTGGCTAAATACGGAGATTCCGGTGCGATACGTAACAACTGCATTGCTTCTTAACGAACAGACGTAGCAGATGGGGCTAGTAGCCCATCTGCTACGTATCATTTACATCAATACGCCCTGAAAAACTTCATCCAATCGCGATACGGGCTTGATACTAATTTTAAATCCTCTCGTATCCAGCCCTTTCATGTTGAACTTGGAAATAAAAATTTGCTTGAAGCCTAACTTTTCGGCTTCGGCAATGCGCGATTCGATACGGCTCACCGCCCGCACTTCGCCCCCCAAACCGACCTCAGCCGCAAACGCCACTGACGGCGGTATGGCAATATCTTCGTAACTCGACACAACGGCAGCACATACGGCCAGATCGATAGCTGGATCTTCTACCCGCAAGCCACCCGCAATATTCAGAAATACGTCCTGCTGGCCTAATCGGAAACCACCCCGTTTTTCTAAAACAGCCAACAGCATATTCAGTCGTTTAGCGTCGAATCCGGTGCTGCTACGTTGTGGCGTTCCATAGGTAGCCACGCTCACCAACGCCTGTATTTCGATCATCAGCGGTCGGTTTCCTTCGAGCATGGACCCGATCGTCACTCCGCTCAGGGCTTCGTCGCGCTGTGAAATCAGAATTTCCGATGGATTCGTTACCTGACGTAGCCCCGAACCAAGCATTTCGTAGATACCCAGTTCGTCGGTACTGCCGAATCGATTTTTGGTGGTTCTGAGGATTCGATACGTGGTGTGCCGATCACCTTCGAACGTCAGCACGGTATCGACCATGTGTTCCAGCACTTTAGGCCCTGCCAGCGACCCTTCTTTGGTAATATGGCCAATCATGAATACCGGTACTCCGCTCTCCTTGGCATATTTCATAAACTCGGCCGTACACTCACGCACCTGCGATACGCTCCCCGCCCCCGACTCGACCAGCGATGACTGCATCGTCTGAATGGAGTCGATGATCAGCACTTCGGGTTCAAAATGCTCAACTACTCTGAAAATGTTCTGCGTAGAGGTTTCGGTCATGACGTGGCAATCGCTCTGGGGAATTTCCAGGCGTTCGGCCCGCATTTTTATTTGCTGTTCACTTTCTTCGCCCGATACATAGAGCACGCGCATTCCGGCGAGACTCAGCGAAATCTGCAACAACAGCGTAGACTTACCAATGCCTGGCTCTCCGCCTATCAACACCAGCGATCCGGGAACAATCCCACCGCCCAGCACCCGGTTTAGTTCGGCATCGGTGGTGGTGATACGGGGTTGCTCTTCGTAATTGATGGCATGCAAAGCCTTGGGTTTGGCGGCCACTTTGACGCCACCCGGCCCCGACGATGGATTACGCCATCCGCCACGTTCCGGTTCGTCTTTCTGAACAACCTCTTCAACAAACGTATTCCACTCGCCACACGACGGGCAACGACCCAGCCATTTCGCCGACTGGTGTCCACAATTCTGACAAAAATAAGTGGTTTTTAACTTAGCCATCGTTTCGATTAGCAGTGAGCAGGAACGGAAATAAAGTAAAAAAACGCAGGGTCTGTTAAACGTTGACGCTGTCTATATATCCAAGGGACATTGTTGCCAAAACGGCATCGTTATTGTCGGACAATTGCCCCTATACGTAACGCCGTTTACTCGAAATAAGTTGGCAATTCATACCCTCCTTATCGAATTCTCGTTTAACCCAATGGTTCATCTATTTTACAACCAACTATGAAAAAGAGCCTCATTATTGCTGCATTTACGTTACTTCCGGCCCTGACATTTGCTCAGTTCCAGATTGGAATCAAGGGAGGAGTCAACCTATCGAAGTTAAGCTTTGGGGATTTTGTTAAGACAGGAACAAACCCAAATGGTTCTCCATCGGTAGGTGTCGACGGGCAAACTCTCCGCGATAATTTTAGTTCCAGTCTGGATACTAAAACCGGCACCTCGTTCGGGCTTTATACTCGTTTTGGGAAAAACTTATTCATTCAACCCGAATTACTGTATTCAACCAAAGCGGGTTCATTCAATATTATTCGTAATGGTGCTACGGAAAATGTTACGGTGAAAGTAACGAGTTTTGATGTTCCCCTTTTGCTGGGTGTGAAAGGTGGACCAATCCGGGTTATGGCCGGTCCCATTGTTTCGTTCCGGATTAACGACAACCAAAGTTTAGGGCAAGCAGTACGTCAATACACGAATGGTACGCTGAGTGATGCCTGGTCGCAGGCCTATTATGGTTATCAGGTAGGTGGCGGCCTCGATATTGGTGCTTTTGGGCTGGACGTGCGCTACGAAGGTAACCTAACCGACATTGCCCAAATCCAGAACGATTACGGACGATTCAGCCAGCGACTAAACTCCTGGCAGGTTACACTGGCGCTTAAGTTATTCTAGTCAATTGTCTAGTCAAGGCTGTTGGTCAAGAATCTCAAACTAATTTCTAAAGAAAACACCGTGAGCACCTACTTACGGTGTTTTCTTTTTTGACTCCATTCCATCATTTAGCTTAACGTCAGCAATTTCTTCAGGCTAACACAGTAGCAATTACGCTTTAGCCGTCTTTTTGTATAGTTTCCGACCAAACTTCTCCCATGACTTTAGTACTACGTTCGTTTGTCTTTTTATTGCTGTTAGCCAGCGCTACGTCTGCTATCGCCCAATCGAAACCTGATAAACAGGAGTGGATTCAACTATTCAATGGAAAGGACCTGCGCGACTGGGACATCAAAATTGCCGGTTTACCGCTCAACGACAACTATAAAAATACCTTTCGGGTCGAGAATGGCCTACTACGTATCGCCTACGATCAGTATAAAACGTTTGATGGCAAATACGGCCACATGTATTACAAAACCCCTTTCTCATACTACGTAGTCCGGTTTACGTACCGATTTGTGGGAAACCAAATACCGGGGGGCGACTCCTGGAATGTCCGTAACAGTGGCGTTATGGTTCATTCACAATCGGCCGCCAGTTTATCGCTCGACCAGACGTTTCCTGTCTCCCTGGAGTTACAAATGCTGGGTGGATTAGGGAAAGGCGAGCGCCACACGGCTAACCTCTGCTCGCCCGGCACACAGGTGTATATGAACGGTAAACTTCGGGCCGAACACTGTATCGATTCTGATTCGAAAACGTATGACGGCGATCAGTGGGTAACCGCATCGGCGATTGTACTGGGCGATTCTATCATTCATCATCTGGTTGGGAAAGACACGGTACTGACCTACGAAAAACCAGAGGTTGGCGGTGGCTTTGTCAGTCAGGATCACGACTGGAATGCCGGGCATTTTAGTAAAGAAGCGGCCGAATACTGGATCAAACGAGCCAATACACCCTTGGGCGAAGGCTACATTGCGCTTCAGGCCGAAAGCCATCCTATTGATTTTAAAAGTGTTGAAGTGCTGAATCTCAAAGGCTGTACCGATCCAAAGGCACTGAACTACAAATCATACTACGTTAAATCCGATAATACGCAGTGTCGATATAAAGCGAAGTAATCACTAATAAGCCTCTTTTTTGTCTAAACCCTTAGCTCCTCTAACTAATAGTATGAACTCCCGTCTACTTTATTGCTTTGGCCTGCTGATGAGCGGCCTGAACACGTACGCTCAGGAATGGCAACCCGTTACGCCCCAGAATACCTGCGAAAAACGGCATGAAAATGCGGCTGCACTGGTTGGCGACAGCCTGTATGCCATTGGTGGTCGGGGTATGAAACCGCTGGAAGCACTCAACTTAAAGACGTTGATGTGGAAGCGGCTGCCAACTCCCCCCGTGGAAATGAATCACTTTCAGGCCATTAACTACAACGGCGAGATCTACGTTATGGGTGCTTTTGAAGGAAAATACCCCCACGAAACACCTATTCCCAACATATACATCTACAATCCCAAAAAAGGCGAATGGCGTAAAGGCCCCGAAATTCCGAAAGATCGGCTGCGCGGCTCGGCGGGGGTTGTCGTTTACAAGAATAAAATCTATCTGGCTTGTGGTATCATAGACGGACATTGGGATGGACACGTAGCATGGCTCGATGAATACGATCCCAAAACCAATACCTGGAAGAAACTCGCTGATGCGCCACGCACCCGTGATCACATTACAGCGGCTGTTGTTGATGATAAGCTTTATCTGGCCGGTGGACGCAATTCAACGGCACGTATTAATAAAGTCCTGGAAACAACCATTGCCGAGGTCGATGTCTATGATTTCAAAACAGGAAAATGGACAACCCTACCCGCCAGTTCAAATATTCCAACGCAACGGGCCGGTGGAACAGCCGTTACGCAGGGCGGAAAAGTCTGGATTATTGGTGGCGAAAGTCCGCAACTGCTCGCTCATAACGAAGCCGAAGCACTCGACCCGAAAACCAACCAATGGACATCGGGCCCGAAACTCAAAGAAGGCCGTCACGGCACGCAGGCAGTCGTCTACAACGGAAAAATCTATATCGTTGCCGGGTCAGCCAATCACGGCGGGGGGCCGGAGTTGAATACGGTTGAGGTTATGAGTAAGCCGTAGCCTGGACGTCCACGGCCAGGTGTAATTGTATCGGCTTGAATTAATCCGAATGGTACACCCGGACGTCCACGTCCGGGCTACAGGTCAGTTTCTATTTTGGTAATAAGTCAAAACGACCTGTTGCTGGATCAAAATTGTATTGCCGGGGGATACCGGTAGCCAGTTCAACCTTTTCTATATCTTCCGGACTGATTCCTTCCAGTCGCATCAGCATAGCTCTCAGGCTATTGCCATGAGCCGCCACCAGCACATTTTTTCCGGCTTGCAGACAAGGTAAAATAGCCGATTCGAAATAAGGTACTACCCGATTATACGTATCGGCCAGGCTTTCGCCATTCGGCGGCTGATCAGCATACCCACGTCGCCATCGAAATACCTGCTCAGCGCCAAATCGCGCTTCGGCTTCGTGTTTGTTCATCCCCTGCAGATCGCCATACATCCGTTCATTCAGGGCCGCGCTACGTTCAATCGGCAGATCGACCTGACCGGTTTCCTGCAGTATAATATCCATTGTTTCGATAGCACGCTGCAGCATGGATGTAAATCCTATTCCAAAGCGATCCTGTTTCAACAACACACCGGCCTCCCGTGCTTCGTGCCGACCCAGATCGGTCAGTGGCGTATCGACATTGCCCGTGAACCGATTTTCCAGGTTCCATTGGGATTGTCCGTGACGAACGATAACAAATAATGGCATAAAGTGGTAGCAATGGGGTCTGTATAAAGATAGACTGCTGAAACCTAAAAAGTGTTCCCTAGAACCGGCTTCACCGAATGATTATTATACTATTTTTTTGAAACTGGTATTCTGTTTAGTGTGTTGTCCAATTGAGCTAGTCTCAATGCCAGGATCATTTCCCTGGTATTTTACTCCTCACTTACCAATCAGTTACTATGAGCAAAATTGCTTTGTTTGGTTTCGGTCGGATTGGTCGTACGGCCCTCCGCATCGCGTTACGCGACAATCTCTTCACTCCTGTCGCTATTGCAGACATTAAAGACGAATCGACGTTGGCCGCTCTTTTTGAGGTCGACACCAACTACGGTCGGTGGCATGAGCCGGTTAGCGGAACCGAAGGTCATCTGAAAATTGGTGACCGCGACATTCCGTATTTTAACTCGGCCAAAGAGATTCCAGATTGGGGCGCTTTAGGCGTTGACCTTGTGCTTGACTGTACGGGGCGTGCCACAGTACGTTCGGTGGCTCAGGCACATATTGACCGGGGTGCTAAACGCGTACTGATCAGTGCTGCCAGCAAAACGCTGGACGACTGCGATGCGGTTCTGCTGAAAGGTATCAACCTGGAAACATTTGACCCAGAAAAACATAAGATTATCAGCATGGCCAGCTGTACAACCAATGCACTGGCTCCTGTAGTGAAAATCATTAAGGATAATTTCGGGCTTAAAGCAGGACTGTTCTCAACGGTTCACGCCTATACCAATACCCAATCGCTGACCGACCAGCCGATGAAGGATCGTCGCGATTCGTGGGCCGCTGCCGAGAACGTCATTCCATCGTCGTCTGGTGCTGCCAAAGCGCTGAAATTCATCTGGCCTGATTTGCAGATCACGGGTAAAGCCTATCGCGTACCGGTACGTACCGGCAGTATTGCCGAACTGAATTTGCTGACCGAAAAGAATCCGTCTGTTGACGAAGTCAACGAGGCTTTCCGGAAAGCAGCTGCTGAAGGCCCACTGAAGGATGTAATGGACGTACTGGAAGGCGAATGGGCATCGAACCGGATCGTAGCTGATTCGCACTCATCGATCATTGACCTGCCGCTGACGGCTAAACAAGGCGATCTGCTATCGGTAGCAGCCTGGTACGATAATGAATGGGGCTATGCTACGCGTTTAGCCGAAGTTGCCGCGCATTTAGCGTCGAAATAATTCCTTTGATTCCGAAACGGGGTCAGTTTTACTACGTAGTATGTTGATGCGATACGTAGTGAAACTGACCCCGTTTTTGTGGGCAAACGTAGCCTGGCTTGTCGTCGTCAGCATCCTACTGGCGGAGTCGCGTTAGCGGACAATTAGGCAACTGCACTTAGCCGTCGGCTCCGTCAGCAGGATGCTGACGATGACAAAATCAACCTACTTACTCATTACCGAAAGCCAAACAGGACTGGGAATAAAAAGGTAACGATTGCACACCAGACACTATAGATCGGCAGGAAAATAGCCACCGATTTACCCACCAGCGCCAGATCGGATTTTCGCGTCAGCGCTCCCATGAGCTTCAGGCAGATATACAATAAGTGAGCGAGCATCAGCCCATTGGCGCCCAGAACAGCTGCCCGATTGGGTGTAATTCCCCATTCTGAAATTCGGAATACGACGGCCGACAACGCAACGCCGTTCACCAGAATTGTCACCACAGACAATAGAAACAGTACAGCAACCTGCGCCAAATTTTTGCGGGTCGTTTCCGCTACTGAGAAGAAAATAAGCGACATCACCCCAACTAATAGTCCATTAAACAGGAGCAGAAACTCCCGGTCATGGTAAGGATCTTTCCCCGAAAAAATCATAACTCCCAGGTAAATCAGTAACATAACCAGCGCCACCGGACTAAACAAGTTAGCAATAACCGGCGCCACTTTACTGACCAGCGTTGGCTGCACCTGGGTCAGAAAGGTTCCTACAATAGGAACGGCTGCCAGCCCACAAATCACGACGTAGTTGAAATAGACTTTTTGAATATGATAGCCAATCAGCTCGAACAAGCCTATAGTGATGGCCGTAGTAATCCCTGCTGCTATCAGCAACAAAACCATCATTACGAGCAAATCGCCGTTATACCGTAGAAAACCCAGCCATTTTTCGCCAGCCCGCACCTTGCCACCTCCGAACGTAAAGCCTACCATTGACCACAAGCACAGGGGCAAATGGATACAGGCTAAATTCAACGTATCGTCGGGTTTGCTCTGGGGTAGCCAGTTGATATATCCAATCGCGAGCAGCATCAGTCCGCCCAGCCAGGCAGCTGTTTTCCAGGAGATCGTATTTTTCTGGCCGAAATAGGCAATCAGAATCGGAAAAACGATGAAGCCAATATTACGTGTGTAATAGAATTCATTGTTTAGTGAAAGCATTGCAGGGAGTTTAGCCAGAAAGGCGGCCAGCAACGAGCCCCCTACCATAAAAATTCGCTCTTCAGGCGTTCCCCAACTCAGGTCGTCAGAGCCGTAGTTAAGCCGCTGATACCACCCTTCGGCCAGCAGATTGTCCCGCAATTGTGGATACAGAGCGTTAAAAGCCGTTTTAAAGCCGGGCTTATCGTTCCGGTACAATTGTTCCAGCCGTCTGGGCTTGTCGATGTTTAACAGGATTTCTTCGTTCATACAAGAAAAATCATAAATCACGCTGCTCTACAGGGTTTTTAAGCAAACTGGTACACTTTTTAGCTGTCATAACCATAGGGTTCACGGCATCAAAATGATTCCTGAATACTGGCACTCCTGGCTGGCTTATCTGATACTGTGTGTTGGGTTTACGGCCAATAAATGGACTTCTTTCGCTGTTGTGAGTTGCCAATTATACACATGCCCAAACAGCAGGATGCTGTCTGAGACAAGCTAATCACTCAGTGCATACATACAGTTATCAATTCAAGAAAACCTATTTAGCGATAGCAAATAAAAGTACTTTGCATCACAAAGTCAATACATGTAAGCGCTAAAGGTGAAAATTTTATCTCTCCCCACAGCGTATAAATAACCCTTTACCCCAACCAATTTTAAAGTGCCTTCATGAACGTAACAAGGGCTTGCTGCTCAGCTTTCGTCAGGTTTAGTTTCGTATCAGGCAAGGTTTGATTGGGCACCGAAAAACCCAAGCCGATACCCCCTCCCCGATCATAAAAGTCAATAACCTGGTCGAGTGTTTTATAGATGCCATTGTGCATGTAGGGTGCGGTTAACGCTACGTTACGTATCGATGGTGTTTTGAACGCATGCCGGTGGAGCTCCATACCAGTCGTCTTAAACTTTCCGGAATCGGTGTCGAGTCGTTGGCTATTAAGTGCCGATGGCGTTCCCAGTATTTCGCTTTCTGACTTGGCGAATGCCGGTGGCACGGTTCCATTGAAAAGCGGGAAAAAGTGACACGTAGCACATTGTCCTTTACCCATGAACAGGTTAAAGCCTAGCTTTTCCTCATCGGACAGCAGGACTGATTTTCCCCGTAAGTATTGATCAAAGCGCGAGTCCAGGCTCGTGAGGGAACGAACGTAGCTGGCCAACGCATTTTTGATGGAATGCTCGCTTACACCCCCAGGGTACGCTTCATCAAATAGCTTTCGATACGTTGTTTGTTGCTGTAAAGCCTTGACGGCCTTCGGTAATGAACCATGCATTTCTACCTCATTCGAGATAACGTCATTTGCCTGATCTTCCAGATAAGCCACCCGAGAATCCATAAACTGAGCGGCCTGCAAGGAGGCATTTAGAAGCGTAGGCGCATTCCGACTAACGCGCTGACCGTTCACCCCAACTGCCAGACTAGTAGTTTCTCCATCCGTAAAAGCACGATCTGGCTGATGACACGTAGCGCAGGTTCGTTTAGCATCACCCGACAGGATTGGATCGTAGAACAGCAGCTTCCCCAGCGCTACCCGGCCCGATGTTGGCCGATCGTCGGTGTTCTTCGTGTAAAAACTGGCATCGAATGCATCTACATCGTTGAGCGTCCTGGCCGACGGTGACAAAAAGCGGCTTTCGTTGAAAACAGGAACTCCTAATGCGTTTTGCGAAGCCAGCAACAGGCTACTCAATACGTTGGCCTGCTGGGCTATAAACGTTAATCGATCAAATCGATTAAAATCAGGAGCTTGGGTCAACCTTTGAACGGAACGAACAAACGTTTCGTCCAGCTTTTGGGCAAGATCAGGCGACGTACTGCCTAACTGATAAAAAGCTACATGCCGCTGAAGACTACGTAGCACTTCGGCGGATTCAGGTAACGAATGATGAATGATCGGCGAATCGAAGCCGGTAATACCCAACGACATGACCCGAAACACCTCCAGACGGATTGCATCAAATACGTGGCTATCAGTCATTTCATTGCTGGCTGCCACCTTCGCTAACCGTCCTACGTTCGAAACCAGTATAGCCACCTGCTTAACGGTCTCGTCGTGTTGCGCCGGATCGTAGGGAAACAACAACTCCTCAAGTACTTGTAAGCCCTCTGGCTGATCGATACGCTTATCGGTTTCGTCGGCTTCAGGAATGTTGGGTCCGTTGATACTTTTAGCGGTCTCAGGGTTATACAGCTCAGCCAGAAACTCGACTCGTTTGTAAGCAAGTCGCGTTTGGCGAAACGTAGATTGAATGTCCGGTACCGATTTTTTACTGGCAATGGAACGCTGAAGTTGGCGAGCAGATGAGTCAAGGCGGCTAATATCACTCAGATATTGGGCCTGAACGAGCTGTAGTGGCGTTGGATTCTGACGAAATAATCCATAAATACCAATCCCCAAAAAGATAGCCGCCACACCGAACACGATCCACCAGGCATTCGGGGGGGTCGGCTTTGTGGTTGATTCTGAACGTACTGGTTCCGAAATCATAAACCTATTGTTTCCGCTACGTATCCGGTTCGTTCATCGAAAAACCAGCTACGTAAGCCAATAATTAAAATGCCTGACTGGCAATTACCAGTCAGGCTATGAAATACTGAAACTGATGATTAACGGGGTAGTCCTTTTATGATCAACAACTGGCTTCCCTGACTTTCGTCGGGGCGCTTCGAACCACCATCGGCCTTTTTATACCTGGCATCGGTCCAGGTATGCGCCTGCATACCCACCGAGAATGTATTAGGAATGCCAATCGCATCAGAAATATCGATCAAACCACTGATTTCCCAAGACCCTACTTTTGACGTACCACCAACGTTGTATTTCGCCGCATCGGCTTCGTTACGACGATGATCGATCATCAGCACCGGTTTCAGCTCACCCGTTTTCAGATTATACTGGTAGATATAAGCATCGTGTGTTTCATCGCCATAACCGTTTGGATCTTCCTGAATATAGGCATAGTTCTCCGTAACGGTAATATTGTCCGGATCTTCAAACGTTTTAGCCACACCATTGCGGTCGTCGCCATCCAGCAGGACTTCCAGTGAACCTTTGGCTGGATCGGTTGCGTCTAAAGTAAGCTTGTAGACACGGCCGTATTTCGAACGCGAATAATCCGCATTGACGCCCGTATTGTTCTGACCCGTCACCGTAAAATAAACCTCACGCGCTTTAGCCGCATCACTCCCTTTGCCATAGTCGACATCTTCAACACGCCCAAACTTAAGGGCTTTCAGATCGTTTACTTTACCATTGATTTGCGCACCGGTCAATGTTTTGTGATTATCGATCCTGGTAAACTCAACGGGATATTTCGTACCGACTTTCATATCCATTTCTCGCTGGTTGCCGTCAGTACGTTTTAACATCGACAACGTACCATTTTCCAGATCGCCCACCGTATTCGATACGTACATGGCAACCTGTCCACCGTACGTATCCGAATCGTCGTCACCAATCACAATAACTGTTTTACCGGCATACGCTTTCGATGGCAGTGGAACGGCGTTTTCAGCACTCCAGCGACCGAGTCCGGCTACCTCTTTAGAAATACTGGCCGAACCAGCATCCGCTCGTGGATTAACTGCATGCGTTCTTGACTCCTGACCACTTTCACCACATGTCAGGAAGGTAGGGCCAAATCCGTGTTCTTCTGGTGTTGCCATCGTAGCCGAACACAACCGCCACTGTGCCCCATCCGAATTGAGGATATACTCGCCTTTAACGGGTTTAAACGTTTTGTCGAACGTCAGACGCGACACGGCAAAGTTATCTTCGTTGTTCACCAGCATGGTATACGTACCATCGGTATTTTTGAGGATACCCGCTCCATCCGCCGATCCACCAAATATGTAGTTCGGCGATTGATCCAGCTTATCGTCGCTACCAATGAGTGAATATAGCTCCAGGCTTTCAAAGCCTGTCATCTTTTTAGCGAGAATCGGCGTTACGGATTGGTTTTTCAGCACTACCTCACTGGTAGGCTGGGTGTTGGGATTATCTTCGTTTTTGCAGCCAGATACTACAAAAAGAGCCAGCAATGCTGCTGCCGACAGGTAATGTTTTTGAATAAGCATGAACAGACCGTTAATTGCGCACTTTCGTTCCCCAAAGGAAGGGCCTGTTCTTTACCTGAGTGTGACGTAATTATTATGCTTTTACTATCATTAACGACGTAGCAGATCCAGGTCTACTACAACGGCCCGATGATCGGAACCCGTTTGATCCATCGTCTGAAACGACAATACGTTAAACCCATCATTAACGAATGCGTGATCGATCGGAATCATCATGGGCGGCAGGAAACGTGGCCAGGTCGGTTGCGTCTTGTCGCGTCGTGCTCTGATAAGTGGTCTTGGCGCATTAACTGGTTCAAAAATTGATGCATAAATGGGCGAAAACATACTGATATTGAAATCTCCGATCAATAGCGTAGGCAACGTATTCGTTCTCGTTTTATCTGCCGAATACGCTAATTGCTCATTCCGCTCGCGGAACCAGCTTGGATAAACCGGCGTATGCGGATGCACGGTCAGCAACGCAACCGGCTTTCCGTTAATCGTTGTTTCTAAGGAGATAATGTGAAGCCGTCGGGCGAGCGCTTCGTCGACCTTGAACCTGGTCCGACTGCCAACCAGCGTCCAGACCTGCTGTTTCGACCGACAGGCAAACCAATACGGATACTCGCTACGTAGCTGGCTGGTTACCCATCGAATCGGATCGGGCGTCATTTCCTGCAGTACGTAGAGATCGGGCTGCTGTTTTTTCACCATCGCCACCGTCGTTACGTATTCCTCCCGCGAGTAAAGCACATTGGCGTGAAGAACGCGTACTTCACCTCGTTTTATCGGTCGGTCGGGAGCATAATCGCCCGGCATCCAGGCGGTGTGATTGCCATAAGCCGTAATTCCTACCAGCAAAGCGGCACCAACAGACCACGCTGTCAGATAGCGAAAAATAACCCAATAGAGCGCCCAAAGTCCCAGCAAGCCGTATGCCACCCACTCATACTGGATCACAAAATGGCTAAACAGTTCAAAGAAGTAGAATTTCCCCAATAGCTGTCCAGTCAGTGAGCAGGAAAACAACCCAAGTGAAAGAATGATCAGGAACTTGTTCAGCCATTGTGGACTGACAAAAGGACTACGAGAGCGAAAGCGATTTCTGGTTTTGCGAGGAGCTGATACTGTCACGGTTTACTATCGTTTACATGAATCAAGGACCTGGTCATTTCAGCAAACATTTGATTCATTGAGACACGAAATTAAATGTAACAAAAAAGCCCCTACGTTTCCGCAGAGGCTTTATAAAAGGATTACTTCTTAGTTCGTTTTCGATATTAATTTCTCCTCTAGTTCTATGCGTATTTGCTTCATTTCTTGGCTCATACGGGCATTACGGATCACTAGTTTTTGCAGGAGGATTTCCGCCTGGTTAACTAAAAGCTCCCCTTCATTGACCAACGCCTTTGCTTTCTGCTTTTTATCCGATGATATCATGGCTTTTGGTTGAATAAATCTATCATAAATTTAGCATGAGCAATATCTAATTCCAAATCGGCCAAACGATCTTTCTCCACAGACAACAGCTGACGTAGCCGCTTTTCCTGATCGCGTAGTTGCTGAGCTACTTTTTCGCCTTCTTCCTCTAAATCCAATGCTTTCAAATAAAGTTTTCTAAGATCGAATAAGACCATCTCAATTTGTAATAAGTCGCCTACAGAATCCAGCAATTCTTTTTCTTTGTCGCGAAGAAATTGCTCATAATACCCCTTGTCCTTTTCCAATCGAAGTCACTAAAAAAGCCCCTACAAATTTGTAGGGGCTTCAATTTATAAACTATTGTGATTTAACCAACGCTACCTTCCAAACTAATGGCCAACAGTTTCTGTGCTTCCACAGCAAACTCCATCGGCAGTTGGTTTAATACTTCTTTAGCGTATCCATTAATGATCAGCGCCACAGCCTGCTCGGTTGGAATACCGCGCTGGTTGCAATAGAACAGCTGGTCTTCGCCAATTTTAGACGTAGTAGCTTCGTGCTCAACCGTAGCCGATGGATTGCTTACTTCCAGATACGGGAACGTATGCGCACCACACTTATCGCCCAGCAACAGTGAATCACATTGCGAGTAGTTTCGTGCATTTTCAGCCCGTTTCATCACCTGCACCAGGCCACGATACGAGTTCTGACTCTTACCCGCCGAAATACCTTTCGATACGATCCGGCTCTTGGTGTTTTTGCCAATATGGACCATTTTCGTTCCTGTATCAGCCTGCTGCATGTTGTTCGTAACGGCTACTGAATAGAACTCGCCAATCGAATTATCGCCTTTCAGGATAACCGATGGATATTTCCAGGTGATCGCCGAACCCGTTTCAACCTGCGTCCAGGAGATTTTCGAGTTTGGGCCGTCGCAGATACCCCGTTTGGTAACGAAGTTGTAAATACCGCCCTTTCCTTCTTTATCGCCGGGATACCAGTTCTGAACAGTCGAGTATTTGATCTCCGCATCGGCATGGGCAACCAGCTCGACAACAGCCGCATGAAGCTGATTTTCGTCGCGCATGGGCGCGGTGCAGCCTTCGAGGTAACTGACGTATGAACCTTCGTCGGCAATGATCAGTGTCCGCTCAAACTGGCCCGTTCCGGCCGCATTGATCCGGAAATAAGTCGACAATTCCATTGGGCAACGAACGCCTTTCGGAATGTAGCAGAACGATCCGTCGGTAAACACGGCAGCGTTCAGGGCAGCGTAATAATTATCTTTAGCAGGAACTACCGAACCGAGGTATTTTTTCACCAGTTCGGGATGTTCATGCACGGCTTCCGTCATCGAGCAGAAAATAATACCGCGCTCGGCCAGATCCTTCTTAAACGTAGTAGCTACCGAAACGGAATCCATAACGGCGTCGACCGCTACGCGTGGCAATTCACCCTGACCACCATCGGCCGAGCCATCGACAACGCCAGCCAGACGTTTTTGCTCACTCAACGAAATGCCTAACCGCTTGAACGTATCCAGCAGTTCAGGATCAATTTCGTCCAGCGAGTTCACCGTTTTTTTCTGCTTGGGCGCAGAATAATACTTGATAGCCTGATAGTCAATTTTAGGAAAACTAACATTTGCCCAGTGAGGCTCAGTCATTTCCTGCCACAGACGAAAGGCTTTCAGGCGACTTTCCAATAACCACTCAGGTTCGTTTTTCTTGGCGGAGATAAAACGAATAATGTCTTCATCAAGACCAGGAGGGGCCTCATCGGCCTCGATCAGTGTCTCAAATCCGTATTTATACTCAGCGTTGGTTATGCTCTCTAGTATGTCAGCGTCCTTGCTCATAGTTTCGGTTATTCGCATGATTTTACATCAATACGACATTTTTTCAACAAAAGGCCGGGCGGGTATGTTCCTGGCAGGTTGGACAAATATCGGAAACTTTCCGTTATTTTCGGTCATCTAGCCGCTTCCTCTGATTCGTACCGTTGGGCGCAATAGCAATAATACACGTACCAAGATCCAAACCCGAAGCTATAAAAAAATGCCACTACTAGCAGTAATGGCATTTTGCACGTATTGATTGAGTAAATCAGAATTATCTTACAGTCACCTTAATCTGACTGTAATAGAGAGTCGTTAATCCTTCAAAGCCGGAATCGGTACCAACGATTAGCCAAAGTTCGCCGTTTGCGTTGCTGCGGGCCGTAAATGGCTTATCGGCGTTTGAACGCGTAATGAGTTGATACGTCTCATCTTCATCGTCGCCAACACCGACATTACCCAGGATGATGGCGTCTTTTCCGCCCTCACTCTGAGCACCTTTGTCTATATTTAACGAATAAAAATTATCTTTCTTTTCTTTAACTGGCTCTACAGACGTAGCGCCGGCTTTTACCCAGACGCTGCTGCCTGGCGATCCACCAATACCCATCGAATTAGTCGGATACTTCGATGCCAGTTGTATATCAAATACCAGCGAGTAGTCTTTGTTTGGCTGCAGACCCGTTACTTTCTTTTTGAGGAACATGAATGCATCATCGCTGCGATTCATACTTTCCAGCATCACCGACTTTTTGGTGGTATCCAGTGGCGCTGGCAAGGCTGTCCAGGCCGATTTAAACTCCATAATCGAATCCTGCTCTACACCATAGTCAACAATCTCGGCAGTCCAGCCATCTTTGTCGTTTTGAAAATTTGATTGATAAGGAAGTCCTGGTTCTGATGAAATGTCTTCTGTGTTACAAGAGGATAAAGCAAAAATACTGCCTGCTAACAGGGCACTTAACAACAACGTTGATTTCATTATTAACTCGATTTGTTTCCTATACTGACTCACCCCGAAACGGAAACGTTGGAAACTTGTCGAAAAAAAAATCAGCGATAACGGTTTCGGCTACTGTCGTTCAGCGAACGTAGCGCCAGATAAAATGCTATAACATAGATCATTTGGTTACCTGCACCAGCCCAGTCTTCTTTCAGCGTTGTTCCAAATAATAGCATAGCAATGATGGCCCCACCCAGTACATAGCCCCACCGGCTAAATTGACCACCCAGCAAAATCAGAACGCCTGATGCAAACTCTAAAAAAGGCAGTGTATAAAGAAAGCCATTGGTCAGGATGGGAGGCAAAATAGTCTGCGAAAAGCCCGCTGCCGTCTTCGAGACAAAAGCGCCCAGCTTCGGAATACGTACCAACCCGTGCATGAGCATATTAATACCAAGCCCAATACGTATTACCAGTTGGGCCAACTGATTGTTATTCATAGTGCCGATGATGAATGGTCAATGAGAAATAAATGCTAAATCACTACGATAGAAAGCCGCCTTAAATTACTCTTCTTCGTCAATCTCACCCTGTTCAACTGCTTCTTCCTCCAGCAAATCGTCGTTAACACCACTGGCGTCAACATCTGACAGATTCACTTCCTCTTTTTCCGGCTCTGGTCCAGAGGCCGTCACGGGATTCATGTAGTCGGCCTGGGCTACTCCCGCAGTTGACTCTTCGCTCTGCGCCAGAAGCTGAACAACGCCCTGGTTATCGTCCTCAGCGGGATCGTAATTTTCTGTTTGATCAGGTTTCATCGCTGTAGTTTTATGGTTTTTGGTTTATGGCCTGTCGTTTCTGGCTTATAGTTTCTGGTTCACCGGTTTCAAACTATGAACCAAAAACTATAAACCACAGACGCCCTAGGCCCCGCTACGTGTTACGTGCCCGCCTAACGCGTAATTATCGTCCTGATGATGGTCGTGTTCGCCCGTAGGATCACCATCTTCATCGACGGGTTCATCGTACAATTCCTCTTCGCGTACCTCTTCGTCCTCATCACCATCGTCAATGGCGGCTCCGCTCTGGTTACGAAAATTGTCAGGATCGATGCGACCAATTCGTGAACCGATCAGTTCTACATCACCGTCGGCTGGAGTTGCTAACATGTTCATGATCGTTGAGTGTTTGTTCTATACTAGTAAACCGGTAGAATACAGAAAGGTTAAACTTATTGCGTTGCTTAGCCATACAGTCTATTGATCAATCCCATGAAATTGTCTTTACTGCTAACCTGCCTGCTAATTTCATCGCTTGCCACAGGGCAGTCCAACCGCGAACCCCTGTTCAGTTCGTTCGATGGCACCAACATCCACTACGATATCATTGGGTCGGGCAAACCCGTCGTCTTGCTACACGGCTTCATCAGTAACAGCGAAAGCTGGAAACGCGCTTCCGTCCGACAGGACCTGGCCGATGCTGGGTTCAAAGTCGTTACGCTCGATCTGCGCGGTAATGGTTTATCCGACAAACCCCATTCAGCTGAAGCCTATCGTGACAATGCCGAATTGAAAGACGTAATGGCGTTAATGAAGCACCTGGGCTTATCCAGTTACGACGTAGTAGGCTATTCTCGTGGAGCAATTCTGACAGCCAAGCTACTGACAATGGACAAGCAGGTACGTCGCGCGGTGATGGGCGGCATCAGTGTCGACTTTTCCGATCCGAACTGGATCCGCCGAAAGAACTTTCACGAAGCCTTAACCAAACCCGGCAGTCATCCCGAACTGCAAAGTGCCATCGATTACGCAAAACGCTCCGGCGCCGATACGGTCGTTTTAGCACGATTACAGGAATTTCAGCCAGTTACCACCAAGACTGAACTGGCAAGAATTAACGTACCGGTTCTGGTGGTGAATGGCGATCAGGACAAAGACAACGGCGACCCTCAAACGCTGGTCGATGCCGTACCCGGCTCCAGACTGATTATTGTTCCCGGCGACCACGGTGGCGCTATGCGTACGCCTGAGTTTGCCAAAGCCGTAGTCGATTTCCTGAAAGCCGGAAAATAGTAACAGAACGCTACGTATCGATCCGACGCCTACAGTCTCTGCGCTTTCAGTTGTTTCACGGCGTAGTCGACAGCTCTGGCTGTCAGCGCCATGTAGGTCAGGGATGGATTTTGTGTGGATGTTGACGTCATACAGGCGCCATCGGTTACGAAAACATTGGAGCAACTATGCAGTTGATTCCAGCGGTTCAGCATCGACGTTTTAGAATCTTTACCCATTCGGACACCGCCCATCTCGTGGTTTTCATTACCCGGTGTTCGTTTCGTATCAATCCGGCGGATGTTGGTAAAACCGGCTGCGGTGTACATTTTCGATAACTGCTCGAAGAAATCATTCAGCATTTTCGTATCGTTATCATCGTAAGCTAACGAAATACGTAGCTGCGGAATGCTGTATGGATCTTTCAGGGCCGGATCTAGCTGAACCCGACTAATTTCTTTTGGAATGGTTTCGCCCATCATACTGGCACCAACAGTCCAGTTACCGTAGTTGGTGGCCAGAAGCTGCTCTTTCAACCCTGCGCCCAGTTCATCCGTAGGCTGAATAACGCTACGTCCGGCCGAAAAGGCTACGGCATAGCCCCGTAGAAAATCAGTTTCCTGCTTGTGCAAATTCCTAAAACGGGGCATATAGCACGCATTGGGGCGTAGGCCATCAGTTTTAAATCCCTGGAAGCCATCGAATTCGGCATTAATGCGGCCTCGATAACTATGAAACGCTACGTATCGGCCCAATACATCATGATCATTACCTAATCCCTTCGGGAACCGATTCGATATAGAGTTGAGCAGAATCAAATTCGTATTCATCGTCGACGCATTCAGGAAGATGATCCGGGCGTAGTACTCCGTCATTTCATGCGTCTGCGTATCAACAACCCGAACGCCCACGGCTCGTTTCCGCTGCTCGTCGTAAATAACCGAATGGACAACCGAATGCGGACGTAACGTCATTTTACCAGTACGTTCTGCCCACGGAATCGTTGACGAATTGCTACTGTAATAGCCACCGTATGGGCAGCCCCGATCACACAAATTTCGATGCTGGCACTGAGCCCTGCCCTGCTGTAAATGAATCGGTTTAGGCTGAGTCAGATGCGCAACTCGCCCAATAATCATCGGGCGGTCTGGGTATTTTTCACCGATCTTCTGCCGGAAATGTTTTTCGACACAACTCATTTCATGCGGGGGCAGAAACTCACCATCTGGCAGTTGAGCCAACCCATCCCGATTCCCGGAGACACCGATAAATTTTTCAACGTAGCTGTACCAGGGGGCAATGTCGGCGTACCGAATGGGCCAGTCTACGGCATACCCATCCCGAGCCGGGCCGCCAAAATCGAAATCGCTCCACCGCTGCGTCATACGTCCCCATAGCAGCGAACGTCCACCCACCTGGTAGGCTTTGATCCAGTCATAGGGCTGTTCCTGAACGTACGGCTGTTCAGCATCTTTGGTAAAAAAATGGACCGTATCTTCCCGAAACGCGTAATTCTTGCTGGCTATGGTATACTCGTTCCGTACTGCCAAAGGAACCTGCCCACGATGTTCAAGCTCCCAGGGCTGCATCATCGTGGTTGGATAATCGGTGATGTGTTTTACATCGCGGCCGCGCTCCAGCACCAGCGTCCTCAGACCTTTGCCAGTCAGTTCTTTAGCAGCCCAACCGCCACTAATTCCCGTTCCGACAACGATGGCGTCGAACGTCCGATTTTTTATGCTATCAATGGCTAGGTAGGTCATTTAATTGAAACGTAGTACGATACTAGAACGTATTTACCCGACTAATTTACTGATATCGATCAGATAGAGTTGACGGCCTAACCCTTCGTGCGTTGAATCAATGATGACCATCTTGCCGTCAGGACTGGAACGGGGGTGCAAATCGCAACGCCATTCGCCTTTGTAAGCGTTGGGCGAGTGAAAACGGCCAATATCGATCCGTTGGTTCGACGCTACGTTGTACAGATACGGAACCTGAAAACGGTCGGCTCCCTGCGGATAACAATCGTTCAGAATCCAGGCATTATGTTGCTTCGGCAGATACGTATTATGTCCGTTTAAGACCATAACGCCTTTTCCTACGGGTGTTACGTCCTGCGTCAGGTCTTTCAACAGGTAAAAACCATCGGGTTGGTTAGCCGGACGAGTCCAGGCGCAAACGTGCTGATGATCGCGCCAGACAAAATGCGATGTATAGCCCGACGGATCAAGAACGTACTGGTTTTTACCATTTTTATCGGCCGTGAACATACGGGTTATAAAGCCTTTACCAGGATCGATGATACGTTCCTTCCGCCAGCGATTCAGGAAAATAAATCGTTTACTGTCGGGACTGATCAGCAGATGATTATACCAGTGCCAATACGTGCTGACATCTTCGCCCTGATGCGGCAACGCGGCACAGGCTGCATACGGAATAATCAGTTCGTCCTTCCCGGTTTTCAGATCAATCCGGTAAATACCCGTTTTTTCGGGCGCTTTCATAGACTGATAGGGGTCGGGAACACCCTTGTAGCCATACCCAGGTCGTAAATCCTGCAAACGACCGAAATCCAGGCCAACAGCCCACGTAGCGTCGGGACTGATGGTATAGATGGGCTTAGGAAGGATACGTTTTTTCCGGGTATGCACATTCATGATAATCGACACGAACTGGCCGTCCTGCCGATCATTCCAGATTACCTCGTCTGCTGATCCGGGAATCCATTGTAACATGCATCCCTGCTGCCACCCCCACGAACGACTCTCGCCCAGTTCGATCCAGCGATCCTTATCGTGCAGATCGATCATGCCCACTTTTAGTACGTCGTCGGGATTTGGCGAGCGACCTTCAAAATCGACTTCCATTCCCAGTACGTACCGATTGGCTGGATCAACCTGCCACTTATCGTAATACCCGAACCAGTGGTGTTTTGGTCCATTCGTAAGTCGCCGAACGGGTGGAAATCCGCCCTGCTGTCTGAGTAGTTCAATCCAGCCAGAAGGCAAACCGGCACCTATACCAAAGGCAGCGTTGTTACGTATAAATTCCCGGCGGTTCATGGTTCAGGAAAATAAATTTCGACAGGATTGACAGGATTAACAAGATTGACAGGTTCTCTACTTAAAATCCTGTCAATCTTGTAAATCCTGTCGAAAAATAAATCAATAGCCCGGATTTTGGGTCAGGTTCGGATTGATGGCCATTTCGGTGCTGAGGTGCGGCATCAGGTAATCACGGCTGGCGTCGAAGTTGGTATGTGGCTCCAGCGAATTAGCACCTTTAAACACTACGTCGCCCAGCTTCCGGCGTTTAATATCGTACCACCGTTTGAATTCAAACGCCAGTTCGAGTCGGCGTTCTTCAAGCACCAGATTGATAAACGCATCTTTGGTCATGCCTAACGCTACGTCGGCGGGGAACGTCGTTTGCCGACCAGCCCAGTTACGCGCCCGTGCCCGAACCTGATTGATGTAGCCAATGGCTTCGGCGTTGGGCGCGCCGTTCACTTCGGCCAAAGCTTCGGCAGCGGTGAGTAATACTTCTGCGTAGCGGAAACAGAAGTAGTTATGATCGGAGTAACGGCCTTCCGAGTTGGCATTGCCCGGATAGCGGGCAAACTTCGCAATATGTGGCCGGGCAGCCGTTGGGAAAGCGGTATACGGCCTTAGAACGCCCCCGATCCGCATGGAGTCCTCAAAGCTCACCCGTTTCCGATAGTCGCGGGCATCCCAGGTCTGGTATACTTTGAGCGTCGGCACCGCCACACTCCAGCCATTCTGATCGGTTCCCCGAATACCCGTCATGGCGCCCATCAGATCGTCGTTAGTGCTTTCAGGACCAACCTTTTGACCAATAAAGTCGACAGCAAAAATGGTTTCTTTGATCTGGTCGGCTTTTGTCGCAATAAACAAATCCTGAAAATCGCTTTCGAGCCGATACGCAAACTTGTCTTTATTATCGATCACCCATTTGGATTCGGTATACGCTTTCTGGTAATCGCCACGGGTCAGATAAACCGACGCCAGACACGTAGCAGCCGAACCTTTGGTGGGTCGGGTACGTACATCGGCCGGTTGCTGATCGGGCAGCCATTGTTTAGCAAATTCCAGGTCGGCAATTAGTTTCGCATATACCTCCTCTTCTGAGCTTTTTCCGATGGTTTTTACCGATTCAGGGTCCGACACAAACGTCTCGATGTACGGAATAGCTCCGAATGACTGAACCAGATGAAAGTACGAAAACGCCCGTACAAACCGGGCTTCGGCTATGGTTGGATTGGCCTGTTCGGGTGCCAGCTTCAGATCTTCGGCTCCTTTGATGGCCGAATTTACCGTACTGATTACTTTGTACCAGCGTGGCCAGAACGAAGCCACCAGTCCATTGCTGGCATCCATATTAAAGTCGTTCGTTTGCTGACGAGCAGCCGCGGTGGTACGGTCGCCGATGTCGGCCATATCGTCGCGAAGCATCAATGCTGTCACGAAATTTCGACCATACAACGGCTCGGAAGCAATGAGTCCATAGGCGCCATTGATGGCTGTTTGCACATCTTTTGTGCTTTTAAACAAACCTTCAGGGGCTAACACGCCCTGCGGTTTTTCTTCCAGATCAATACACGACGCCAGCGAGCCAACCAGGGCAGCCAGCAGGAATTTATTTCTGATAGTTTTCATGATCAAGGTGTTAGGAGCTAATTAGAATCCAATGTTTAGGCCAATGGTATATGATTTGGCATTCGGATAGCTGCCGTAGTCGAGGCCCAGATTTCGGTTGCCATTCACCGAACCCGACGTATTGTAGTTCACTTCAGGATCATAGCCCGGATAGTCTGTAAAGGTCAGGATATTCTGAGCACTGGCGTAAATCCGTAAGCGATTTAGCTTGATCTTATTGGTCAACACCTGCGGAAAGGTGTAGCCAATGGCCAGGTTTTTCAGCCGGACGTAACTACCGTCGTAAATCCAGCGAGTCGATACCCGACGCGTACGGGCCGACGATGCTTTCGGTACGCTGGTATTCGTATTCTGGGGTGTCCAGCGGTTTAGCGCGTTGGTCGTTGCGTTGTTAATCCCCGACAGTAAATCCAGCTCCATGAGCGTGTAGCTTAGCATGTCGTTCCCCTGCGACCCCTGAAAAAACACGTTTAAATCCAGATTCTTCCATTTGAATTCGTTCGTCCAGCCCCAGATAAATTTCGGATTTGGATTACCAATAATGGTTCGGTCGTTACTGTTAATGGCTCCGTTTCCATCCAGATCGCGGAATTTTTCACCGCCAACCACCTGCTCAAACCCAGAACCAGTCAGAAATTTGTCGCCTTCCTGATAAACGCCATCATAAATCCAGCCATACATACTGCCCACTGGCGACCCTTCACGCAGGATCTGCGTCTGATCCAGTCCAACCAGATGCCCCGGAGCCGACGAGTAGAAGATATCTTTCCCATCGGGCAGGCTTAGCACTTTATTTCGGTTCAACGATAGGTTTACGTCCATGTCCCAACGCAGCGCTCCCGTCAGATTCCGGGTGCCAACGGTAACCTCAAAACCCTGATTCTGCACCTTTCCGATATTTTTCAATTGCGATGAATAGCCCGAATACTGCGGTAGAGGCACGCTAAAAAGTAGGTTCGACGTAATGGTTTTATAATAGTCCATTGTCAGATTAAGCCGGTTATTAAACAGACTGATATCGGTCCCTACATCGAACTGGGCCGTTGTTTCCCAGGTCAGATCGTCGTTCGCAATGGACGATGGCGAGATTGCATTCACGGCTACGCCATTGATGGCCGCAAAAACGGTCGAAAAACGAGCGAGTGTCTGGTAAGGCGAAATAGCCTGATTTCCCGTAAGCCCATAACTTACCCGCCACTTCCATTGGCTTAACCAGTTTAAGCCCGACATAAAGGATTCGTTACCCATGTTCCAGGCAAAAGCGCCTGATGGAAAAAACGCCCATTTGTGATTCCGGCTGAACGTAGAGGAACCATCGTACCGGGCATTAACCGTGAACAGATAGCGGTCTTTAAGAGCGTAGTTTATCCGACCATACCAAGAAGCCAGCTTCCAGTCTGTCAGCGACGATGACGGCGCCTGCCAGACCGATGAACTGCCCAGGTTCCAGTACGAAAGCGCATCGCTGATAAACGATTGCCCGCTCCCACCCCAGGATTCGTTCTGTGAGCTTTGGTACGAAAATCCAGCCATCGCCCCGAACCGGTGAGCTTCTCCGAAGGTTCTGTCGTAAGAGAAATAGTTTTCGTTCTGGAACAACGTGTTTCGGTTGCCACTCATCGAGCCCGATCCACCCACCGATGCACCTGCATTCAGCGTGGTTGGCGTATATGTACCGGTACGTCCACTGTTGGTCGTTGCTCCTAACGTAGCGCGGAACTTCAGATCTTTCAGAATCTGATATTCGGCAAACAAATTCCCCTGGGTCTGATCGTTTACGTTGTTGTTCTGATACTGCGTAGCAATGGCATACGGGTTGTTGATCGGATCACTTAGGACGGCAATGGTAAAGCCCCCATTCTGATCGTACACCCCTAAATCAGGCCCAAATTTGAAAGCCGACGAAACAACACCTGAGCTGTTCGTTCCGCCCGTGCTCTCCTGACTCAGCACCCCGTTTTTGGTGTTTCGCTGCCCGAATACATTCAGACCAACCCGGAGTTTATCGCTGGCTTTTATATCAATGTTGCTGGTGATCGAAAACCGGCTAAAATCAGAGTTGATAATAACGCCTTTTTGCCCAAAATAAGCCCCTGATACGTAGTACTTGATATTGTCAGTACCGCCAGACAGCGAAAGCTGATAATTCTGAATCGATCCAGGCTGGAAAATCTGATTCTGCCAGTCGGTATTTTGGCCTCGCGATACGTAGTTCGGATTCACCGATTGAACGTAGCTGACAAACTGTTCAGCATTGAGCAGCTTGAGCCGATTAATTTCCTGTTGCGCCGAAAAAGAGGAGTTGAATTCAATACGTGCCTTGCCGCTTTTACCCCGTTTGGTCGTTACCATCACCACCCCGTTAGCTCCCCGCGACCCGTAAATGGCCGTTGCACTGGCATCTTTCAGCACTTCAACCGACTCAATATCTTCGGGCGGAGGCATGGTTCCACCCACAAAACCATCGACCACAAAAATGGGATCGCTACTGGCGTTAATCGAATTGCCCCCCCGAATCCGAACTTTAAAACTGGCCCCCGGCTCGCCATTGTTTGCCTGAATCTGCACACCAGCCGCCCGGCCCTGTAAGGCCTGCACAGCGCCGATAGACGGATAAGCCGTTAATTGTTCGGCTTTTACGGTAGAAACCGAGCCCGTCAGGTCGCTTTTCCGGACGGTACCATACCCAACGACCACCACTTCGTCCAGCGCTTTCTGATCGGGTGCTAACGTAACATCAACGGTTGTGCGATTCCCGATAGCAACTTCCTGATTCAGATACCCTACAAAGGAGAAAACCAACGTAACGGCCTGTGCATTATCCGGCACGCTCATTCGGTATTTGCCCTCAGCATCGGTAGACGTACCGCGCGTGGATCCTTTCACCACAACGCTCACTCCCGGCAACCCTTCGCCCGTTTCGCTCTTGACCGTTCCGGTTATGGTTCTGTCGGCCACTACGTTCATTACGGTTTTTTCGGCGACCGATTCCGGTTGGCTGGCCGATCTGCCCATGATTTGAGCCGCCAGCAATTCCTGATTAGTGGGTATATCGTCGAGCAGGCGAGCATCGGTCGACGAGCGTTCCGACGGCTTCTTCTGCGCCAATACGACATAAACACCCTGTTTCACTTTCTTGAACCGAAGTCCCTGAGGGCGCAGTATACTTTCCAGATTTTTTTCCAGGGTAGCCTCAGGATCAACGATCGATGACGAAATTGTCTGGTTATTGATGACCCGATCTTCGAACAGAATATCGACCCGATAACGCACTTTAAACTGATTCAGCACATCGCGAAGTTGAAGATTCTGTGCCGCCATAGACGAAGGTCGAGCCTGGCGCTGGGTTAACCAGTTAGCCGCCATCACCTGCGCTACGCCCGAATGACTAGTCAGTATAAATCCAAAGGTTATACTAACAAGGAAACGTAGTGAGTAATTCATAGTATTAGGGTATAGGAAAGTAGTTTACTAATTGGTGAACGTAACGTTGTTGTTATCTCGGAAGTAGTTGATTTGCAGGAGTTCTGCCACTAGCTGAATAAGCTCATTCGCATTTTGCGCCGGAAATGACCCTGAAATGGTTCGATTGGCAAGCTCATCGCCATCAATTCTGACTGTTAATCCGTAATTCTCCTGAAGTATCTGCGAAATTTCCCGTAGCGATGTTTGCTCGAACGTAAACCGATGTTGTTTCCAGGCCGATAATTCTTCCGGGTGAGCTGTCTGACGAACCGCCAGCTTTCCTTCGGCATCAAGAACCACTAAATCGCCGGGTTTCATGGTAAGCGGCCGGTTATTGCTCTGCTTGGGCATTGTGAGCTCTACCTTACCCGAACGTAGTACCACCTGAGTACGCCGGGCCCGGCTAAACACGGTAAATTGAGTCCCCAATACGTTAACGGCCAGCCCTTTACTGGTTGTTACGACAAAGGGCTGATGATTGGGCAAATGACGAACCGAGAAATCAGCCTCTCCCGTCAGTTCTACCCGTCGCCCAGTCGACGTACCAACTAAGGATGCCAGTAGCCCTTTTTCCGTAAAACCAAATCGAGGAAAACGAATGCTGGAATTTGCGTTCAGTTCCACAACCGAACCATCAGGCAACACGTAACGTCGGGTTTCGCCGTAGCTGGTTTCTATAGTCTGGTAGCGAATCAGATCGACACTCAGCCACCCACTCAACCCAATCAAAAACACGATTGAAGCAGCTGCCATCCAAAACCCAGGTCGCTGCCACCAACGTATTGACGCTTTACCAGCAGGGTCAGATTCCTGAACGCTATACTGTATACGCCGACTGGCTGTTTCAAAGGCAATCTCCCAATTTGTGGCTAGTTGCAGATTATTGGTTTCCCACTCGTGTAGCCACTGGTAATAGATGTCTCGATTTCCAGGAATGGCTAACCACGCTTCAATCGACTTTTTTTGAAACGGGCTTACCTTTCCGGCGAAGTAATCGAAGACGAGTGTCTTATTGACAAGTTCTTCCATAAAAACATAGGTTCGGATACTACATAGAGCACGTAGTGCCTTAGTGTAACCCTATAAAAATCAGACTGATACTACTGAGAAGAAGTTGACGCATCTGACGAAGCGCGCGCGACAGATGAGATTCTACCGTTTTCAGGGCTATGCCTAACTCGCTGGCGATTTCCTGATTTTTACGGTTCTCAAACCGGCTCATCAAAAAAACCCGCTGACATTGGGAAGGCAACTCATTGATCACTTTTTCGAGCCGCTGAAACGTTTCGTCGTATTCAATGAGCGTGAGGGGCGACTCCTCCCCTATGGCTACGTCCAGCTCATCGAGTGACGAAGGGGTACGACTTCCCGTGAGTTCGTCGCGCAGATAATTATAGGCCCGATGACGAACAGCCGCATATAGGTAGGTACGATACGTAAATTGAACAACCGTAAACGCCTTATTTTTCCAAAACTGATAAAACACCTCTCCTACAATATCTTCGGCCACTTCACGGGTGTAGACAAACCGAAGTGCATGACTGCATAGCGGGTTATAATAGATCCGAAATAAAGCTTCAAAACCTTTCTGGGGCGACTCGGCAAAAGCGGCCCTAATAAAAAACTCATTATCGACTAATGTAGTCGTCTGATCAATACCATGCAGAGGTCGAGCGATGCTCTCCTTATCTGGTCGATGATATCCTTCTGCTTCGGTCATAATTTAGCCGGTCAAGTACGCGAATGACACGGGTTTTAGGTTTTACCCTTAGTCATAAAGCGACTTTTGTGAAAATTTTTCTCAGTTTTTTCACAAAACCGCGTAAATGGATTTGAAACCGGATATAGATAGAGACCGAAAAGCAAATATGTTTAAACCAGGCGTTGGAGCTGCAAAGGATATAAGCCACAGTTCACGTACTGACTATCAACCTATTTTTATGTTCAAGACGATGAGTGGAGCCATAAAAACAACCTGTTAGCCCTTAACTGAATTGAGCGCTAAATTATCCCAGACATCATCTTGCTAGCTGGGATAATTTAGCGCTCAATTCAGTTACCATCTAGTGGACAACTGACCAATTACCGACAAGTCATTTCACGATCAATTGCTACTCTGGCCTGCCTGACGAACGTTGGCACCGGTTCGTTTTTGCAACTCGTCGCCCAGATCAGCACGGGCTTCTTCTGCTAATTTTTCCAGACGGCTTACTACGTCCGGCTGCTGCTCAATGACGTTATATCGTTCGCCCGGATCACGTCGAAGATCATACAGCGCTTTCGGAAAATCATGGTCTTCGGGGCTAGGACCTGGTTTGCCATCCTGGCCTGGTAAAGAGCCTTCATACGTCCGGCCCGGATGAGCAAAAACCAGTTTCCAATCGCCTTGCCGAACAGCTTCCAGGTTATTTTTACGATAGTAGTAGTAGAAATTCTGGCGGGGCGTTACGTTGTTATCGCCTTTAAGCAACGTAATCCAGTCGACTCCATCGATCCGATTTTTAGGCAGGCGCGCGCCACAAACCTTGGCAACGGTGGGCAGAATATCCATCGTGGTCAATAATTTGTTGCTAACCCGCCCAGCCGGAACAACGCCCGGCCAACGAACCAGACACGGTACGCGGTGACCACCTTCGAACGACGTACCTTTCCCTTCCCGAAAACCACCCGACGAACCCGCATGATCACCGTAGTTAAGCCACGGCCCATTGTCGCTGATGAAAATTACCAGCGTATTTTTATCCAGATTTTGCTTTTTCAACTCGCCCAGAATCTGGCCCACCGACCAGTCGAGTTCGCTCATTACGTCACCAAAAAGACCCCGCGCGCTTTTGCCCTTAAATTTGTCGGAAGCGGCCAGTGGCACGTGGGGCAATGGATGCGGTACGTACAGGAAAAAAGGCTTGTTTTTATTACGTCGGATGAACGACAGCGCTTTCTCCGTCACCGTCGACGTAATACGCCCGGCATCGTTCAGATCCTTGATTTCTTCTTTAGGTTCGTTGCCATCGATCCAGCGAAGGGGTGGGTATTTAGCTCGTTCCTGAAATGGATGCAATGGCCACATATCATGGGAATACGGTACACCGTAATACTCATCAAAGCCCTGCTGAAGCGGAAGAAATTCTTTCTTGTCGCCCAGATGCCATTTCCCAAAAATCCCGGTTGCGTACCCCTTTTCTTTTAGTAGCTCGGCCAGCGTTTCTTCGTTAGGATTCAAACCAATAGGCGAATTAGGCCCTAAAGCACCCGATATACCTAACCGGTTTGGGTAACAGCCGGTCATCAGAGCCGCCCGCGACGCACTACATACGGCCTGCGCTACCAGAAAGTTAGAGAATCGCGACCCTTCGGCCGCCATCCGGTCGAGGTTGGGGGTAGTGTAGTCGAGGGCACCCGTTACCGACAAATCACCGTAACCCATATCGTCCATAAAAAAGAGCACTACGTTCGGGGTGGCGGCCGTCGGTTTCTTGACCCAGGCACTCGCTATCAGGCCCAGACCGGACAACGTAACAACAGCTACCAGCAAGCGAACTATCTGTTGTGACTGACGTATCATAAAGAAAAAAAATAAGTGGTAGAAAAGCTCCGGACGGGTCGGACCGGTGATGGGTTTTCCAATCGTAATTTAACAGGTCATTAGGGGGCGAATTTAACAGCAAAGCGTAAGAGTTTAGTATCGTTTACAACAACGCTTCTTCCCGGAAATGAAAGGGAGTTTACATACTAATACCGGGGTCGTGGGACTTTAATCCTATTTTTTAGAAAAATATTTTTAGGCACTTACTTTCGCTGTGCGTACTGCGCCAGTTTTGCCTTGATGTCAGCGTCCGAAAGGTCCAGCTTTTCCAGATAGGCGAATGCTTTTTGCGCAATGAATTGATTCTGGCTAATCAATAAATCGGCAATCGGACGGCAGGTTTCTGTATCGGCTACGTTATGCTGTCGAAATACATCCAGAATGGTACTCACCAGCTCGCTATTCGGCGATTTTAACCCCTCGGCCAGCGACTTTTTCGCCTGCGCATCGAGCGACGTAACACGCTTCAATTTATTGACAATCAGCTTCTGCAAGGCATAACTTTTTGTGGTCAGATTGTCGGCCAGCATAGCCTGCCATGTAGCAGAATTCGGACCAGTATCCAGCGCATTGATGGCCCGTTCGGTGAGGTTGTAATTAGTGCCGTTAATAAACGTAACGAGTTTCTGTTGCAATGCTGGCGTAGACGTAACAAAACCCTGACTGTGATTTAAGGCCCAGATTTTATCCGAACCATCCGGGCTTTCCAGTAAAGCCAGTACGTACTCGGGCGACAAACTTTTTTCGGTCAATGCCACTACGCTTGCCTGCGTTGGGCCATACACGACGTGCCACATTTTATAGGTCGTGTAGGCCGCTCCTTCCACTACGTAGTCCAGCACATTCTTCGCCGTTGCCGACGATACGCCGTCGACTTCCTCTTCTTTGCTGATGGGTTTCTTTGGCGGGGCAATTTCGGCATAGGCCAACGTTGCGAGTGGCGAAAATTGATCGGCCAATACGTCACTCATGCGCTCATATTCAGCGAGCGTAAACGGTTTGTGTTCGGCTTTGCTAAGAAATTCACCTTTCACTAAATCGTAGCCCAGATAGCGGCCCGTCGGGTTCCAGAATAGCGTTACCTTCAGCAATCGGCATTTATTATCGAAGCAAACGCTGGTTCTGATTTTCCGGAAATACGCCACTGGAAACCCTTCTTTCGAGCGCATCTGAAACAACGTATCGTTGGCAATCGAATCTTCAGCAACCGCCAGAAACGCCAACGTAGTATCGGTTTTTAGCGGAAGCGTTGGCGTACGAAAATACCGAATCTGCCCGGCACTATCGTAGGCCGATGCGAGAATAAAAAGTATGCCGATTAGAAGCCGTATCAAATCTGTTTGAATTAGTGAATTAGTAATTTACCGCCCCCAACCAGAACGCTGGCCCGGCCCCTCCTAAAACAAGAGGGGGTTAGGGGTGGTAATTTTTAAAAAATCAAGCTCGTCCGCAATACAATCGCGAACGAGCATTCTATTAATCCTATCTAAAAACTTACCCTTTCTGACTGCCGGGCACGATGGCACCGTGCTCTTCCAGCAGTTTCCGCAAATCCGTCATCGATACGTCGAGCGGGGTTTTGTTCTGCATATTGGCCAGCACCGCAGCCGCGCCAGCCGCCTGCCCCATGCCCATGCTTGATGCCTGCACACGTAGCGCCGAATTAGCCAGCCGGTCGCTGCTTACACAACGCCCTGCCACCAGAAAATTTTTGCTGTTTTTCGGCACCAGCGCCCGCAGTGGAACGGTCGGCACAACACCTTCTTTAAGGTGATCGGGAACGACACCGTTTTCGTCGTGCACATCAATCGGATAGTACGAATACGACACCGAATCGTCGAACAGTTTGCCCGTTACGTAGTCGGCATGGGTTACTTTATAATGACCGTCAATGCGGTACGTTTCCCGAACCGCCGTTTCGTTCTGCACGTCGATAATCTTCGTTTTTTCGCAGCCGGGCAGCGTCCGCAGGAAACGTAACGTTTTCAGCAAGGCCATACGCCCCTTGATATTGGCAACCGTATGCGTCTCCGACGTAGTGGAATCGGCTCCCAACACGTGGGAGATATTATCGCCTTTGGAACGTAGCAGCCCGACGATGTTATTCCGAAAATCGGGTTTGTCTAGTTCGCCTTTTTTGATGGCTTCCTGATACCGCGCCTGAATCAATTTCAAATCCAGCGATTGAAAATCATAGCCGCCAATCTCAAACATCAACGAACCCGGTTGCGTAGTCGCTTCCCGAAGCACATCGTAGCCCGCCATCGACGTAACAAACGCGTTACCCGTACAGTCGATCAGCTGATTGCAGGTGATCTGGGTCATAATCCCTTTTCCAACCGTTTCGACAAGCCAGCCGTTTTTCTGCGGAGTAACCTGCGTGGGTGTTTCATAAAACCGGATCTGAACGCCCGCTTCTACGCATTTTTCCTCCAGCAACAACGCATACAACTGGCCGTTCAACCGCACCTGATGGCGTGGATGATGTTTGCCGTGGGGAATCGAAAAATCGGGCAACGTATCGTCGTTGAGCGCCACAGCCTCCTGCACCATTTCCCAGCCGATACCACTGATTACCTGCTTGCCCCAGGCAAAAAAGATTCCCGGATAAGCCACACCGCCCGTAGTGGTGGTGCCGCCGAGCTGACTGCCATTTTCGACCAGAATCGTTTGCCGACCCGCGCGAGCCGCCTGAAGCGCAGCAACAACGCCCGCCGTTCCGCCCCCTACCACCACAATATCGGCTTTGATCGCTTTTTTCGCGACTTTGTATGGCTCTTTCAACACCTCGCCCGGTTCCAGCGCCGAAGCCTTCGCTCCTATAGACAGAGCGCCTAACGTAGCAATAACCGATCTTCTTTTCATAGTCTTTTAATTTTGAATGAGTGAATGATAGAATGATTGAATAGGTCGAATCGTCAAAAAATTCAATCATTCTATCATTCACTCATTCAACATTCTATTTAGTACCCCGGATTTTGTTCTTTGGCCGCGTCGATTGCCAGGTTATAGTTTAATTCTGATACCGGAATCGGCCACAGTAGATGTTTGTCCTGCACGGTTTTTCCTTTCATGGCCTGAATCACCGCTTTGGCCGTTCCGGTACGTTTCAGCTCCAGCCAGCGTTTGCCACCGTACTGAAATTCATAGGCTTTTTCCATCAACACGGCGTTCACAAACGTAGCAGACGTATAATCCGCCAGATTAAAATCGACGGTCGACGTAGCGGTTGGCGTTTTCCCGTAGGCCCGGCGATGCACCTGATTCAATGATTCCAGCGCATCGGCAGTTACGGCATTTCCGGCCCGAGCGGCTGCTTCGGCATAGATCAGTAAGACGTCGGAGTAACCATAAACCGGATCATCGTTACCTGCACCGTTCTGACCCACAGCGAGTTGATCGATAAACTTCGAGCTAACGAGCGTAGTAGCTCCCAATCCGAAATTCACTACGTCCCACAAGCTTTTGCGCAAGTCGCCGTTGTCCCAAGCTTTGTAAAACGCGCTGTTTGCATCGCCGTAGACGGCATAGGCACCACCAAAGTTGAACAGCTTGGTGTTGGGGTGGTTGGTAATCCAGAGCATGTAATTCCCCTGCCCCACCTGCCGGGCATATTTCAGATAGAAAATCTCCTCCGATGTCGACACCAGTTCCGGGCCCCAGACTTTCGTTTGAAAATCGGCTTTGGTTGCTACCGGAACCAGCGAAAACTTTTTAGAATCTATTACCTCCTTCGCTTTGTCGCGGGCTTCGGCGTATTTCCCCTGTTGCAGATACACATCGGCCAGCAACGTTTTGGCGGCCCATTTGGTAGGCCGACCAGCCACCGCCGGATTGTCGGGCAGGTTGGCTTCGGCTTCCATCAGATCAGCCAGAATCAGCGTATACACCTCATCAACACTGCTCCGTTTCAGGTTGATTTCGGTCATGTTCGCTTCGGTACGTAGCGGCACACCGGCCCAGTTACGTACCAGTTGAAAATAGTTGTAGGCCCGCAGGAATTTGGCTTCACCCACAAATTTCTTCACATCGGCCTGACTGATCGATTTGCCATTTGGCGCATTCTTAATCACCAGATTAGCATTGCGGATGCTCAGGTAAAAGATGTTCCACAAGCCCGACACACGGGTAATGTTTGCTCCATCAAGCCCCTGAAAATCAGATAAGGGTGCCCAGCTCCCCCGGCCGTAGGCGTAATCGGTCTGGCTTTCCAGCGTGGCTTCGTACACGCTCAAACCACTGCTGCTACGGAGCGGTACCGAAATCAGGTTCGCGGCCGCTTCCACTTCGGCAGCCGTATTGTAAAATGCTTCCACAACCAGCGATTTCGGCTCTTCGATAAGCTCACTTTCACAGGCCGTCAGGCAAAGTATCGGAAGTAGGAATAATAGCTTTTTCATGTGTTCAATGTTGACCGGGTCGCCGGTGCGATGAGTGAATGATAGAATGGTAGAATGATTTTTCGCGGCAGCTATTCAATCATTCTACCATTCTATCATTCACAATTAAAATCCCGCCCGCAGGCCAAACGTGACTGATTTAGCGACAGGATAACTGTAAAAATCAATCCCCTGCGATGTGGCCTTAGCCCCGCCGTTTGAGTTCACTTCGGGGTCCCACCACGAGTAGTTCGTGAGCGTGAGCAAATTCTGACCACTGGCGTAGAGCTGCACATTTTTCACCCAGTTTACGCCCCATTTCGCCAGCGGAAAATTGTAGGCCAGCTGGATATTTTTCAGGCGGACATACGACCCATCTTCTACGTAACGATTCGACAGACGAGCGTTTACGCTGTTGCTGATAATGGGATATTTCGCGTTCGGATTCGACGGCGACCAGTGATTCAGAAACACTTCGCGCGGCATATTCAGCCCGAAACCGTAATCGATGGTGCTTCCAATGGCGCTGGCATTAAACAAGTCGTTGCCCTGCACGCCCTGCACAAATAGCGTCAGCTCAAAATTTCTGTACGACATCGCTGAGTTGATGCCAAAAATGAAATTCGGGTTTGGATTACCGATATAGGCTTTGTCGGCGGTCGAAATCGTACCGTCGCCGTTTATGTCTTTGTATCTGATCTTGCCTTTGTCGTCGTAGCCGTCTTCTACGTAGCCCCAGAACTGACCAATAGGCCGTCCTTCACGCAGGATGTTCGATACGTCGTTGACAACCACTACGCCAATACTGCCCCCCAATACATCCTGCCCGCCGTAGAGTTTCACTACTTTATTCCGGTTGAACGATATATTGGCGTTCACATCCCACTTGAAATCGCCCGTCAGAACGCGACTATCGATGCCAAGTTCCAGCCCTTTGTTCTGCACTTCGCCTACATTCTGAATCGTTGTCAGGTAACCGAGCGATGAGGGCAGCGCCACCGTCGTCAGCAAATCGCGGGTGTTTTTAACGTAGTAATCAGCGGTCAGGATGATCCGGTTTTTGAAAATCCCAAAGTCGACGCCAATATCTTTCTGTTCGGTCGTTTCCCACTTCAGTTTGCCGGGCAGGGTTGTTTCAGGACCATAGGTTGTATACAGCGCGTCGCCCAACACCGTTTTACCCGAACTTAACTGGCTCAACGTAGCATAAGGGTCAATCGCCTGGCTGCCCGTTAACCCCCAGCTTGCCCGAAGTTTCAGGTCAGAGACAAACGTATTGTTCTTCATAAAACCCTCGTTGGAGATGCGCCAGGCCAGCGCTGCCGACGGGAAATACCCCCATTTGTCGCCTTCGCTGTATCTCGACGATCCATCCCGACGAATACTGGCCGTTGCCAGGTATTTGCTGTCGTATGAATAATTGATACGTCCGAGATACGACAACAGCACCGACTTTGCGTAACCCGACCCCGGAATGCCCGGCGTTGTGGCTGACCCCAAATCGTATGTACCCGGCGTATCGCTCAGAAAACCTACGCCACTGGCACCCAGCGACGTAGTAAGAAAATTCTGGTACGTAAACCCCGCGACGGCCGCAATACTGTGTTTTTGCGCGATGGTTTTGTCATAGCTAATCGTATTCTCGCTCAACAGGCTGGTAAACTGACTCGTACTGACGAAGGCCGAACCAGTCGAGTTTACAAAATTCCGGGTGGTATACTGATCGCGTCGGTCGTCGCGGTTTTCGATGCCGCCCGCTATTTTAATCGTTATCGACTCGACGGGCTTAAAAATCAAGGCCGTATTCAGCAACGCTACGTTTGCTTTGGTGTCATCGCTACGTTCATTGATAAAGTTGAGCGGGTTAATCAGGTCGGTTGCCACAAACGGGTAGGCAATGGCCAGCGTCCGATACGTACCATCGTCGTTGTAGGGCGTCAGTGTGGGCGGAGCGGCAATGGCTCCGGCAATCATCGAATTACCCCGGCTACCTCCACTAACGGTTTTCTGCCCGGTTTGCAAGCGCGACAGGGTACCCGAAAAATTGATGCTGAACTTGTCGCTGATGGTATGGCTGATGTTGGTACGTAGCGAATACCGATTGTAGTTGCTCCCCTGAATAATTCCTTCCTGATTGAATGTACTACCCGATAAGGAGAACTGCGTTTTTTCGTTGCCGCCACTCACGTTCAGCGACAGGGTTTTGATGGGAGCTTTCCGAAAAACAAGGTCCTGCCAGTCGAAACCCTGCCCAAACGCATCGATCTGCGCCTGCGTAAAATACGGATTCTGTTTGTCGTTTACGGCCTGTTCGTTGTAGAACTGCGCATATTCTTTGGCATTCATCAGGTCCAGTTTTTTCCGCAGACTTTGCGTACTGTAACTGGTTTCCAGATCGACCCGCGTTTTTCCGGCTTTCCCGCGTTTGGTCGTAATCAGCACCACGCCATTGGCTCCCCGCGACCCATAAATGGCCGTGGCCGACGCATCTTTCAGAATTTCGATGGTTTCAATATCGGCGTTGTTGAGCTGGGTTGGGTTGCTTCCATTGATCGGAAAACCATCCACTACGTAGAGCGGCTCGTTGCTCCCCTGCAATGAGTTCGTTCCGCGAATACGGACGCTCACGCTGCCGCCCGGTGCACCCGTATTTTGCAACACCTGCACACCAGCCGCCCGGCCCTGCATGGCCTGTAGTACGTTCGTAGCCGGATAGGCATTCAGCTCTTTCGCTTTTACCTGCGCCAGCGAACCCGTCAGATCGCTTTTTTTAACGGTTCCGTATCCCACAACCACCACTTCAGACAGTGATTTATCGTCGGGTACGAGCTGCACATCAATCGAACTTCGGCTCCCAATGACCACTTCCTGATTCTGATACCCCACGAACGAAAACACCAACGTAGTGGCATTGTCGGGCGCGTTCAGCCGGTATTTTCCGTCGGCGTCGGTAGTGGTGCCACGCGTCGTGTTCTTGACGACAACGCTCACCCCCGGCAAGCCTTCGCCGGTTTCGCTTTTGACGGTACCCGAAATGGTTTTATCGGCCGCTTCGGGCATTTTCAGGGCAATATTCTGTAGTTCAGCAATACTCGACGTAGCAGATTGCTGCTTCGGTATTGCCTGAATAACAATTTGTCCGCTAATTACCTGATACGTCAGGCCGATTGGTTTCAGTAGACGTTCCAACACGGCGGATAATTCCTGATTCTGAGCGTGTAACGACACTTTTTTCGCTACAGGAACCGTACTCGGGCTATAAACGAAATCAACCTCGGCGATACGTTCCAGCCGGGTAAGCATTGTTTTCAACGCCACTTCGTCGGCTTTGATGGTAACGGGTCGGCGGAGGAAATCCTGCGCTTTGCCATCGTACGCCAGTGACGCACTGGCCAGCAGAAGACTCAGAAAAACAGGCAGAAACGAGATTTTCATGACGGTCAGACAGTACAAACCGAACATTCGATAAAACTTCATACTTTTGGTATGTTTTGTTGGGTGATAGGAATAATTCGACAAAACAATCCCCGGCTCATCCTGGCAGATGAGTACTGACGCGAATCAATGGGGACGTATCAGGCCGATGGTGTAGCCGCACTATCGGCCTTTTTTTAGTTGGTAAGGTTAGTTCATAAGCATAGCGTTACGTAGTGAGAAAAGGTAAGGGTTAAGGTGTACAGCCTGCGCCGTTGATGATGATTCGTGGGCCCTGGATTTCGTAATGAGCACCAATGGCCTGACAGAGCAATTCAAGCTTGCTGTACAGCGGTTGTTGGGAAATATTACCCGTAAATCGGCAGTTGGTCAGGTCTTTATTACCAACGACCATCTCAATGCCGTAGAGTTGCTCAAGCTGACGCAGTACTTCTGGCAAAGGACTGGCATCGAACGTAAAGCTGGACGGTTTGGCCCGCACGGGCAGCGTGAGGGGTTTCGGTTCATCGACCAACCCTCTGGCCAGCCGGTTCTGTTCTACGAAAATGGTGACTTTCTGATTGGGCGTGATAACGGCGTCGGCCTCATCATTCGTCTTCTTATCGACATTGTTGGATTGGCTTGCATTCTTAAAAACAGCCACTTTTCCGGTTTGCACGGCCACTTCCACTGTTTGCGCATTGGTTGGCGCCGTTACCCAGAAGCTCGTCCCCAGAACGCGCGTTGCTACCTTGCCGCTATAGACCAGAAATGGCCGGTTAGGATTGCGCTGAACCTCAAAAAACGCTTTACCAGTAAGCCACGTTTCGCGTTTGGGGCTGTTCAAACTCCTCGAATAACGTATTGAACTCTGTGGTTGGAGATGTACTATACTCCCATCGCTAAGCGCGATCGACTCCGCTTTGTCGGTTTTGTTGGTATGCTCGGCAATCTCTGTATTCGCTACGTTGGCGTTTTTGCTCGTAGCCAACGTAGCAGACTGGTATCGATACGTAATGAACGTACCAAGACCTACAATAATCGCAATGGCCGCAGCGGCAACCCAACGTTTGAATAAGGGTAGCTGAATCAGTTTGCCTTTTGGGGAATTTTCTTCGTCGGAATCGACCTCGTCATTGATTTGATGCCAGAGTTTTTTCTTCAAATCGAGCCGCTCGGTTTCCGTCATCGACAGGCGCGTGTTGCCATCCAACTGATCGTACCATTGATCAATTAGTTTGATTTCTTCGTCGGTACATTGCCCGGCCCGGTAGCGTTCAATCAGGCGAATAAAGTCTTTTTCCGGCATCATCGGCGGTTCAGTCGATTCTCACTGTGGAAGTCGACAAAGCCGGGCAATTACCCTAAACGCTTCCCAGAAATAGTAGATTATTTATATAAAATAAGGCTTAACCAGTAAAAAATATTATCATTATCCAATCCGATTGTTTTTTCTTCTGACAGGATTCACATGATTTACAGGATAACAAATGGCGAAATAATCTTGTAAATCCTGTTAATCCTGTCGAAATGGCCACGACCTACGATAGAATTATTCTTCAGAAAACTATAATTTAGTTCATACTTTTGATGGAAATCGTTGTTGACTAGCAATGAGCGGGCAAGCCTCTTTTTTCAAAGACTGGGATGATGGACAGCTATTGCAGGCCTTATCGGGTGGCAATCGGCTGGCGCTTGCTGAACTCTACGAACGCTACTGGTACGATCTGTATCGGGTTGCTTTCCAGAAGACTAAATCACGGGAAATAGCCGAAGAATTAGTGCAGGATTTATTCGTCCAGCTCTGGCAACGACGCGAATCGCTGGATGTTCGGCAAGTGGATGCGTATTTATTCCGGGCGCTGAAATATTCGGTCATAGACCATATCAAAAGTCAGGTAGTCGAGCAGAAATACCAGGCCTATCAGCAGTTTTTTGCACCACAGGTCACTACGTCCACCGAAGAGCAGGTTTCGTACAATAACCTGATCGAAACCATTGAATCGGAACTCGTTAAACTTCCAACAAAGACACAGGAAGTCTTTCGACTAAGCCGCTTCGAGGGCCAATCCATTCCCGAAATCTCCGAACGTTTGTCGTTAACGGATAAGGCCGTCGAGTACCATCTGTCCAAAGCGCTCAAGTTGCTACGTCTCCAACTGCGCGATTATATGGTTATTGTGTTGCTGTTTTTCTGGTAGTACAACAAAATTCCCCGGCAGAAACCACCGGGGAAAAGTACACTACCAACCTATTATAAAACTTATTTTTCAGATCTGCTACGTAGCAAAAGCCTACGGAATTGTTATTACCTGCTGCTGGCGAACTAACAGCGGTTTCAAATCCGTATACTTCACTTCCTGAACCGTAGTCCGTTTCTGATTCGCCAGCACAGCCGCCGTGCCACACGCCTGCCCCATAGCCATAAAGGTAAATTCGATACGTATCGCCCCGTAAGCAATATGGCTTGACGATGGGCAGGACGCCGACAACAGATTCGTACATTGTGATGCTTTCGGCACCAGCGCCCGGTACGAAATAGGTAACGGTTGCCATTCCTTTCCGCCAAAAACAAAGCCTTCGTTATAGGCGTACCCGTCGCGTACTATCGTGCGAACATTATGCACATCGGGGGGCCAATACGCCATTGCTACAGGATCTTCAACGGGCGTAGGCTTGTCTTTTTTGACGTGATGCTCGGTAATGACGTAGTCCGATACCATCCGTCGCGCATCGCGAACGTAGAAAATCCGGGGCCAACCGCCGTTGTCGGTAAATTCGTCCTTCGGTAATCCCCACTCCGACCAGTTTTTTTGCAACTCAGGATCGAGCCGACCGATTTCGGGATCGTTTGCCAGAAAATAGAAAAGCCCCTGCGTGAAACTCCGATGATAATCAACTACTTCCTGACGCTTTTGATACGTTCCGGCCGGATATGCGTAATTCATGCCATTAAGATTGTGCGATACGTCGCGGCCACCGTTAAAATCCGTTTTCTGGTTGGGCAGATTGGCACCGGGTTTGTATAGTTTTCCGCCCGCCTTCAGGTAGCGTTCAAACAGTTCATAGTTTTTGCGGTCGTAGTTGGCGGGCTTAGGCAACGGAATCCGGTTCTCCGGCTTGTTGGTCATACACACCCGAAAACAATACGCCTGCAAACGATGATCGCCCGAACCCGGTTCACCTAACGGTTCGGCAGAGACGCCATAAATCAGCCCGCTTTTCGGATCGCCCGGCGTTTTGTACGGGTCTACGTTCACCGCAAACTGATTGTGATCCGTTACGTTCCGAATCCCATTTTTGGTTTCGTTATACACGCTGTTCGCTTCCCGTCCGATGGCTGTACTGACTCCGGCTCTATACAGCAAATCGCCCTCCAACGTAGCATCGATAAATATTTTGCCCCGATATGTTTTGCCGTTGGTCAGTTTGATTTGTTGAATGGCCGTTCCTTTTTTCGAAACGGCTTCCGGCGATTCCAGCAAAAGGCTTTCGTAGGCTACTGAAATCTTATGCTCGGCAACCCAATCGGTAATCACCCGTTCGGCTACACTGGATTCGAAACGCCAGATATCGGGTTTCTTGATTTTGGTACGTAGTACTTCCTCAAACTCATCGGCACGTCCATACGCTTTGGCGATACGTCGGTAAAATTCCAGAGCCAGTCCACCCACAGCCGAACTGTTCTGAAACTCCCGATGATTGTCGATATCCGTGCCTCCCAGCCCTTCAACCATGATACCGCCCAGATGCTTCCCCGGCTCCAGCAACACCACCGACTGCCCCACGCGCGCGACCTGAATAGCCGCAGCGACACCGGCTGGCGTACCGCCATAAATCACGACGTCGTATGTCTGCTGAGCCAGCGTCTTCCACGATAGAAGAAAAAACAAGAGTATAATCGGGCCGCCGAGCGGTTGTTTTCGAAAAATCATTACGTAAATACGATTTAGGATGTTTGATTTTACCACCCCTACCCCCTCCTAAAACAGGAGGGGAATGCGCAGAAGTGACCTTTTTCACGAACCCCCTCCTGTTTTAGGAGGGGGCAGGGGGTGGTAATAGTTAGCAGCTTTACCAGCCTCCTTAATAACCATCATTTTGTTTCAAAGCCGAATTCGCATCCATTTCACGCTGGGGAATTGGAAATGCTACGTTAGTTGCTTTGATGGCCGGGCTACGGCCATAGCTGGTCTCAGCCGCAACAGCCGTCAGCAAACGGCCTGTTCGGGTCAGGTCGAACCAGCGATTGGCTTCGAAGGCAAATTCCAGTCGGCGTTCCTGCAAAATAGCGTCTTTAAACTGCTGGCGATTTAATCCGCTGAGCGGTTCAAGTCCAGCTCTCGCCCGAACCCGGTTTATGGCTGTATATGCATCGGCAGTTGGGCCGTTATTCGCTTCGCTAAGGGCTTCAGCATAAATGAGCAGAATATCCGAAAAGCGCTGAACAACAAAACTTTTACCACCTCCACCACCAACGGTAGAGGTAAGATCAGCCAGTTTCCAGAACGATACCGCTCTGGCCGGGTCAGCGTCGTCGGTCGATAACGTAACGGTTGCTTTAGTCGTTGGATGAACATACGAGGTCAGGAACGTAGCGGCTTTCCGTTTGTCGGCGGCTGTATAACTATCGAACAGGCTTTTGCTAACCCGGAAAATGCCGCTGCCTGTACTCGGAACAATCGGCGCACCGCGTGGCGCATAACCCGTTGTGAAATTATTCCCGGCCAGATCGGTAATGTACATGACCTCGAAAAGCGACTCTTTGCCTCCCCTATTTTTCAGATCAAAGGCGTCGGCATAATTTGCCCATAGGTCATAATTGCCCATATCCATCACTTCTTTGGCTTTGGCGGCAGCCTGCGCCCAATAGGGTGAACTCGCATTAGCACCGGCCCAGGTCAGGTACACTTTGGCCAGCAACCCTTTGGCTGCTCCCGACGTAGCACGACCAATGTTGTTGCCCGAATAGCTTTTGGGCAGAACGGTTTCGGCTTCCTTTAGGTCGCTTTCGATCAGCTTATACACGTCATCGACCGAAGCGCGTGCTACGTTCACATTGTCCAGCGATGTGGTTTCGTTTGTCACTAACGGCACACCACCAAAAAACCGAACCAGCGTGAAATAGTGCATGGCCCGCAGGAACTTCGCTTCACCGACGTAACTTTTCTTCGTCGTTTCATCCATCGGAATAGCCGGAACCCGACTGATCACTACGTTGGAACGCTGAATTCCCGTATAGGCATTGCTCCAGATATTGCCGACAAACGTATTGGTCGAAATGATACCGTAGCGCCACATAGCCACCCGGTCGGCGTTGCCCGTCAGAAACGGAATACCATCGTCGGCAGCAATCACATTGGGCGTAACCACTATTTCGTCGCGGTACATGGCCCGCAATTGGCCGTACATACTCAACGTAGCGGCATCGGCATCGGAAGCCGTTTTGTAATACGTACCAACCGATTGAGAACCGGGTGGGTTTAAGTCCAGATCAGGGACACAGGCAGTTAACAAACCCGCAAGCGCGATGGAAAAACCATAGATTAATTTCATAGAATAAGGCGTTTAGAGGGTCAGATTTAAACCAAAAAGGAGCGTTTTGGCCGCCGGATAGCCGCCGTAATCCATACCCTGACTGATCGACGTAGTGCCAAATCGGCTCACTTCCGGGTCATAGCCTTTGTAGGCCGTAAACGTGAGGTAGTTCTGGGCTGCTACGTATACTTTCGCATTCCGAATCGAGATTTTGTTCAGCAACGTAGCAGGTAGATTATAGCCCAGCGACAGGTTTTTAAGCCGCAGATAAGCACCATCTTCAATTTGGAATGAAGACAGAATCCGCTGCCCGCCGGTGAGCGTTGCGCGTGGAATTTCGTTGCTCGGATTGGTTGGTGTCCATCGGTTCACGACTTCCTGCGCCTGATTGTTGTTGCCGTTGAGATTATAGAGATCAAAGCGCAGATAGTTCAAGATTTGATTCCCGGTTATTCCCTGAAAAAACACATTCAACTCAATCCCTTTGTAGGTTACGGTATTGTTTAGGCCACCAAAAAGTTTGGGGTATCCATTGCCAATAATGGTTCGGTCGTTGTCATTGATTACTCCATCGCCGTTGAGATCACGGTATTTGAAATCGCCCGGTTTAGCCGTTTTCTGCGCCGAGTTATTTATTTCTTCCTGATTCTGGAAAATCCCTTCCGTGATACGTCCGTAGAAATTGCCCAACGCTTCGCCCACTCTCAGGAGAACAGGATTTGTTACCTGAAGATGGCCAACACCATTCCCTGTCACAAATTCAGGACGACCGTCAAGGGTCAGGATTTTATTTTTATTGACTGCTACACTGAATTCGGTATTCCAGCGAAAATCTTTTTTATCAACGTTTACCGTCGAAATTGACAGCTCAAATCCCCGGTTTTCGACCTTACCAATATTTCGCAGCGCAGAGCTGTAGCCCGTTGTCTGTGGAATATTAACCTGAAAGAGCAGATCAGACGTGGTTTTGACGTAATAGTCGGCGGCTACCTGAATCCGGTTGTTCAACAAGCCAACGTCGACTCCGATATCAAACTGGGCACTTTTCTCCCAGCGTAAATCGAGGTTACTGATCGCGCTGGGTGTCCAGCCGGTACGTAGCACAGGGGAGCCTCCGCCCAAAACAGACGTGCTAACAACCAGCCCCGACAGATACTGATAATCGCCAATGGCCTGATTACCGCCCAACCCATAACTCGTCCGAAATTTCAGATCAGTGATGAGCTTCTGGTTCTGCATGAATTTTTCGTTGATAATACGCCAGGCCAACGCTCCCGACGGAAAAAACCCATATTTATTGTTCGTACCAAAGCGCGACGATCCATCACGTCGGGCGGTTAGCGTCAGCAGAAAACGACTGTCGTAATTGTAGTTCAGGCGGGCCAGATACGAAACCAGTGCCCAATCGCTGGCCGACGAGCTAGGCGTTTGCAACGTAGCACCCGCCCCCAGGTTATTGAACTGGGCATAATCGTCGGTAAAGTTGATGGCGTTGGCCGTAAGTCCTTCATTATGATAGCCCTGCGTTGTGTAGCCAATGAGTGCATTCAGACTATGTCTTGGGCTGATGGTTCGGGCATAGGTCAGCGTATTTTCGTTGAGCCAGTTCAGGCTGAAGCCCGACCCAACCGATGCATTACCGTTCGACGTAGCGCCCAGACGCACCAACCGCGTAGCGTAGTAGTTCGATTTTGTGTTTACAATATCGCTTCCCCAGCTCGTGCGAAACGTTAGCCCTTCGGCTAGTTTTATGTCGGCAAATACGTTGCCCAGAATTCGAGCCGTCAGATTCTGGTCGGTGATTTCATTGACTAGCCCCACCGGATTATCGACCAGATTACCGTTCAGCGAACCCTGATCCAGATAGTAGCCACCCGCGCTGTTGTAAATCGGGAAAACGGGCGCATAGTTAATTGCCGACGTAGTAACGCCACTGGCAATTCCGCCCTCGGTTTCGGTACGTGCCGCGTTTGCTTTGGTGTAAGCGCCCTGCATGGAGAGGCCCACTTTCAGCCACGATTTCACCTCCCGATCCAGATTGGCACGTAGCGTAAATCGTTTGAAATACGAGTTTTTGATGATTCCCTGCTGGTCGTAATAACTGCCCGAAATAGCGTATTTCGTTTTGGATTCGCCACCCGTAAAACTCAGTTGATAATTCTGAATAGGCGCTTCGCGAAATACTTCGTTTTGCCAGTCGGTGCCTACTCCGAGCGATGATGGCAACGGGCGATCAGGGGCTGAGCCATCGAAATAAGGTGTACTTCCGCCATTAATACGGGCGTCGTTGATGAATTCGGCATATTCGCGGGCATTCATCAAGGGAATTTTCCGACGTACCGACTGAACCCCGTAATACGTCTCAAAATTAACGCTCGACTGTCCATCTTTACCACGCTTCGTAGTCACAATTACAACGCCGTTCGAACCCCGCGATCCGTAAATGGCCGTTGCCGACGCATCTTTCAGAATTTCAATTGATTCTATATCATTCGGATTTATCGAATTCAGGTTTCCCGTCGGATAGCCGTCAATGACGTATAACGGCTCATTTCCGGCATTGACCGAGCCAGTTCCCCGAATCCGAACGGTGGTAGTACCGCCCGGCTGTGCCGAATTGGTTGTTACGTGTACACCCGCCACGCGCCCCTGCATGGCCCGGTCCAGCGCCACAATGGGCGTGGCTTTGATGTCGGTCTCCCCTACTTTCGACACCGAACCTGTCAGGTCGCTTTTCTTAACCGTACCATATCCCACTACTACCACTTCTTCCAGCGATTTATTGTCAGGAGCCAGTTGCACATCAACGCTCGTCCGGTTGCCCACCGACAATTCCTGACTCAGATAACCTACAAAACTGAATACGAGCACCGCCGACTGGTCGGGAACGGCCAACCGATACGTACCATTTCCGTCGGAAACCGTTCCGCGCTGCGTACCTTTCAACAATACGCTGACACCGGGCAATACGCCCCCTTTTTCGTCGGTGATACGTCCCGTAATGGTGATGTCGTCGGTACGTATCGGTTCAAAAACAGCCGATGTTTTGTTATCGCGAACGATTTCTTTACGTAGCACAATGTAGTTGCCCGAAATCTGGTAACTGATATGCAGAGGTTTCAGCAATTGATCCAGAACCACTTCCAGCCGGTCGTTATTGGCCCGAAGCGACACCTTGCTTTCGGCTTCAATAACCTGCGGTACGTAGGTAAACTTCACATTAGCGGCTTTTTCCAGTCGACGTAGCACCACTTTTAAGTCCTGCCGGTCGAACTGAACGGAAACCGGACGATTCAGCAAATCCTGCGACAAGCCATCGTAGGCGAGCGTCAGACTGGCCGAAAAAACAGCCAATACCAACTGTAGACCGGTGATTTTCATGAGTGTTAACAGGGAAAAGGAATCCCACTTTTTTTTCATACTTTTAAGCTGTTTTTTGTTCGTAAGCGCTGAAAACTTTGGGCAAAAACAATCCCGTCCCCCGCTTTTCAGGGTTGTTGCAAGGCCAGAAAATGAAGGAGACGTTACGTAAGGCCGGACATCGGACTAGCAGTGGTTGCAACACGGCTACATCGGTGCTCCGGTTCTTTTTTGACTAATTCAGTCAAGGTCATTTACATAGGCAGTTGGGTTAAAGAGGTTCGATAGGGTTTACACGATGTATTGACTAGCTCTATTTATTCTGACAACCCGGTCCGCTGATAACAACTCGGGTTCCCCACACTTCATATGTAGCGCCGATGGTCTGGCAAACAATATCCAGTTTTCGGAACAGCGGTTCGTTGCCCAGCGGAGCCGTTAAGCTACAGCCCGAAAAAGTCGTAGAGTCGTACTGAATCGTTACGCCATACGCCTGTTCCAGCTTCTGAAACACCTCACTTACCGGCGCTTCATCGAACACAAAATACTGGTTATTAGCTGGCTTATTCAGAAGCGCGGGTTCATCGACCAGACGCTTCGTCAACTGCTCGTTAGTCGTATTAAAAATGGCTTGTTCATTAGGTGTCAGCAGTAACCTATTCGCAATATTGCCGCTACGTTGCTGCGATTGCCGGAGTGCTTTCAGCGTGTACACCGCCACTTTCCCCGTCCGGACGGCTACCGAAACCTGCGCTACGTTAGGCACGGCTTTGATCGTAAAACTCGTTCCTACTACCTGCGTTACCAATCCATTTGCATAGACGATAAACGGCTGTTCTGGATTTTTGGTCACCTCAAAAAAGCCCTCTCCTTCCAGATACACCTCCCGCTTGATCGAACTAAATTTTTCCGGATACTGAACCCGGCTACGCGGTTGTAACACAACGGTGCTTCCATCGCTAAGTTGTACGGTCAGCGGCTGCTGGGTTTCATTCCGCTTCTCCGCCAACGTAGCATTATCTGTCGAATGCCAGCCTGCCGACGTGGCAAGCTGATCTGCCGAATCCGGCTGCCGAACAAACCACCATCCAAAGCCAAGCAATAGCAACACAGCGGCTGCCGCTACCCACGATTGCCAGAACCCAATACGTCGGATACGAACCGGCGTTACTACGTTGGTTTCGTCGCCTTCCCGAATCTGCTGCTGAATGCCCGCCCACATCTGATCACGTTGGGAGGTAGTTGGCAGTGTCTGCGTTTGCTCAACCGCTTTCAGAAAAGCCCTTGCCTGAATAATAGCCGATTGACGTTCGGGATATTGTCGCCGAAACTCATTCCAGAACGTATCGGTTTCGGCAGACGGCTGTTGAATCCATTGTCGAAAAAAGTCGTCCTGGGCCAGTTCTTCAGGCGTATAAGTCCGGTAATGTGCTACGTTCATCAGGCAAGAAAATGCTGGAATAATCCTCTTTATAGAACAAGAGAGAAGAACCTTGAAAATGTCCCCTCGCTTTGAGATTTTTTTTGACAGGATTAACAACATCGACGGTCGTATCAGCCTTTGGCGATAGAGTGCTATCTATAGCGTCCCACAAAAGCAGGTATTAATGAGATTTGTCTGTCTACGTTTTAGTCTGTCAATAAAGTTGCATCTAACCATTGTTATCTACCAGTAAAAGCAGTTAGTTTACGTAATGGCACTTATACACCAGAAATATTATGAAAGCTCTAATTGGAATAATGACTCTCATTTGCTTTCTAAGTTTGGAAAGTAAGGCTCAATCATTGCACCCTGCTAAAGTTCATTTCTTAAATTTAATGGTAGGGTTAAACGCTTAGGTGAAGACAACTTTTACGAGAAGAAACCTATATTACTTAAGGCGCGTACTTGGGTTGTTGTGCAAGCGATGGGTGATAGCTTAGGGTTGGCTGTTGATGGTAAATATCATTCTATTCATTTTGAGCCCAACAAACAGTATTATTTTATGATTGAGACAAGCTATGGTTCTCGACCGATGGTCACTGAAAAATCAGAACGAGAATTTATTCTGACAGCTACTATTAACTCAGTAAAAGGGCCGGAAAATTACACTCTAACTAAGGTTGTTAATTGACTTATTCCTTGAACAGATCCTTGGTGTAGTAAGCGAGAAACTTTCTTTATTTCCATAACATACTATACTCCACATACTACTTGTATTTTTCCTAGCTAACTGGATGACCGGTACTGGACCCTGTATAGCTTAATTTGATGCATAGAGACTTATATGCAAAACAACCGTTTAGTAGGTCATGATCGGTTAACTACTCTTTTGATTGTGGCATCGCTCTTAGCCTTTTTATTAATCCACGATTATGATGGTAAAGGGCCGATGCCTTTACTGATGTGGTCTGTCATTTTTGTTGTAGCCGCTCCTTTCTCCGATAAGATCCCCTTCTTTTTATTGTTGATTAGCTGGTTCAGTTTATGGTGGGTAGTTTTCAAGCCAAGCCTACAAAAGAACTGGTTACTAGTCCTAGCTTGTCTTATCCCTCAGTGGGCTGGTCTTTTATGGACCTATAACAGATATGAGAAATTTGGAAATATATGGCCAATTACTTCAGTAAACTCTCAGTTCTGGATACCAGCTTCGTTTTTCACAGCGTGTTCATTGTTAACTATCTACAAGATTTTCGACAATAACATAATTAGAAATGAAGCTAGCAATTCTAAAAAAAGTGCAAAGGCTAACCATATCAATAATTGATTAGTATTTGTAACATTTTAAGATCTATTTTATGACTAACGTAGCTGTTGCAAACGTCGAAACAGTCGCAAGCTTGCTAATAAAATGGCCAAAATTTGAACCTAGATTTGCCCCTAATTGGCTTACAATTCTTGAGTAAGTAATCCAATTCAGACTTTTGCAACAGCCATTAACGTTATGCAAGGGGAAGATTAAAGATTAGCTACTATGGTAAAAGATATTTCTTTCTACTATTTATTCCGAAGAATGATGCGAGTCCATTAGAAGTGTGCCGGTTTTATGTCTCTTTCCATTTTCTAAATCGCTTACTTATAGTCAGTAACACAACATTATCAGAATTACTCTAATACTCAACTTTCACAAAAAGAGGAAAGTTTTTTCTAAAATTACCAACAAATCCAATACATCATCCCGAGTCAAACCCTCCCTCGAAAATCAGGTACAAACCAACGATTGATGATCTCATCCCTGGTTGTTTTCCTCTTCGTCAAACTGAATTTTGCAGTTTACATCCTGTTCAACTAAATCAGTTTTACTCACCTGATATAATTCCTGAACTGCTCTTATCAACTTTGGCTTCCAGAAATCTACATTCTTCATAAAAGAGGCTTTTTTTGAAACCCTTGTACAGGTAATATATTCAATCTGCCCACCTGCTTGGAGGTAAAAATCCACAGTGATCTGTAAAACCAACATTTACAATTCGTTAACCTTCTTTTACAGCGTATTGACAGACGACAGGATCGAACTGTTTAGGTTTGTAATCTCCTGCAGTGATCAAAATCCTTGAAAACAAAAAGAACGCCTTAAACGAATTAATTAAACCTACAAAAGATATGAAAACAATCATTTATGCGCTGATCGCAACGCTGGTTGTAGTAAGCGGACTCGTATTTGCTAATCGTGAAATTAACAATGAAGCTTCTAAAAAGTCAGCCTCAAAGCCACTCTCGGCTGCTGAAAAGAAAGCTGCATTGAGAAAATGGGAGGCTACCCCAGATGGTATAAAGTACAAAAAATGGGAAGCATCTCCCGAAGGTAAAAAAGTGTATGCCAGTGAAGCTAAAATAAGGAAGCATATACGTGCTATTACCGATATGGAGGCTGTAGTCACCTCTCTTTCTCTCCCGCCAGGCTCACGACTAGGTTTCGGAATGATGGTCAGGATTAACGGCGACGATTATATTCTTAGTTTCGGGCCGGAAAAGTCGAATGAATTCCAGCAATTGCATCGCCTGGACGTAAACGACAAAATACGGATAAGAAGTCATACTGTATCGCACGCACCCAAGTATTCATATCCAATCATATCGGGCGACTACGTAGAACGAGATAGTAAACTACTTTATAAACGTGCCCCTCGCAAAGGTGGTTGCTAGGTAAATTATAAACTACATAAGAAATAGTGGGGCTATCGGGGAAGTAAAACCAGTTCAATGAACATAACTTCTCACTATAAGGCATTCCAGCAATCATGGCGTGGGCGGACGGCAGCAATCTCTCGGCTAAAATCACAAATTATCTTAAATAGCTTGTAATCAAAACAGTACCAATAAGATTGATTGTAGATTGCCATGCGAAACAAAGCACGAGCAATCGACCATGACCAGAGCGTTTTGGAAATATTACCTTGACCTTACCAAGTTTAATCTGGGGCTGTCATTGCTAGTCACTTTCGCCAAAAGTCCGGCAGAGGGTATTTTACTTTTTTTAACGGGGGGAATGATTCTAAGTCTGCTTGCCTATGAATATTTCCACAGGAATGAGTACTATCTCTATCACAATTTGGGATTTACCAGAATACGACTCGTACTAACAGCCTGGCTCTTTAATCTGGGCATTTCGTCACTATTAGGTGCCTTTTTCATGCTACTTGGTTGATATGCACTTATCCATACAGAAGATCGATAAAAATTTTGGCAAGCGTGCTATTCTCAACGGAGGACATTTCGAACTAAGTACAGGAGAAATAGTGGGCCTATTTGGCCGAAATGGTTCCGGAAAATCCACCTTAATGAAGATCCTGTTTGGAACGATGCGAGCAACTACCAGCTCAGTCTATCTGGATACGGTTCCCTTCGACCCTGCCACCAGTATTACCAGGAAGCTGATTGCTTATCTTCCCCAACACAGCATGTTGCCTAGTGACCTCAAAGTCCGGGATCTTATTCCGCTAGTCATTGCTAATGGAGAAGCCCAAAATCGGGTATTTTATTCACCAGGTGTAGCCTCCTTTGACAATCAGCGGGTTGGAGCCCTATCCATTGGCCAACTAAAATACCTGGAGTTTCTGTTAGTAGCATACCTAGACCACCCCTTTCTGATGTTGGATGAACCATTTTCAATGATTGATCCACTTTATCACCAGATTATAAAAGAGGTTATTCGTTCTCTACGAGAAAGCAAAGGAATCCTTGTGACCGATCATTATTACGAAAATGTCTGGCAGGTAACGAATCGGAATTATATGTTGGTTGATGGATCAGTAGTCACCATTGAGTCAAAAGAGGAATTAATAAAACATGGTTATTTACCAAGTCGAGCATGATGCAACGATTCTTTAGCCAAGTGCCGCTACACAACAGGGAATAACTGGGTAGTTGTTTACTAATTCTGCTCCTTGAAAGCTTTAACATGACTTCCCCAGACCTATTCTAGCTCGCCATCTCTTTAATCTCCCCGTTCTCCCAGAAAACACCTATCGGAAATTAGTTGCGCTGGTCAGCCGGACACGAAGTTAAAAAGTGTCCTGCCCGACTGACCAGCGCAACTTGAAACTCGCCTTCCAAGGCCAGCGACTTTCCTGCAAGAGAACGTAAGCAAATTGCCATTACGTAAGCATTATCATTTGGGGCAAGGGTTGCGTTTTCTCTCTTTCAGCCAGCATAAACACGAGTAGATTTAGCCGTAAAGCGATTAGTATCCCTGCAAATCCAGGGCGGTGGACTCTAGTTGCTCCACGCGCTTACCCATCTTTTTCTGAATAATTCTAAAATGATGTTCATCCTCGGGTGTGATTAGGGAAATAGCCTTCCCGGTTGCCTCTGCCCGGCCCGTTCGGCCAATCCGATGAACATAATCTTTGGGTGAACGCGGCAAATCGAAATTGATCACATAGGGAAGCAATTGAATGTCGATACCACGCGCTAACAAATCAGTCGTCACCATAACCTGCAACTTGCCGGCCTTAAATTTATGGAGCACTTCGGTTCGAATTTGCTGGCCTTTCTGGCCATGGATGGCAGCTGCCTGAATTCCGTTTTTAAGCAACTTAACAACCAGATTATCTGCCGTTCGGGTAGACGACGTAAACACCAATACCTGTTGCATTTTTTCGGTTTTAATCAAATACCGTAGCAACGGGCCTTTCCGGGCTGGATCAACTTTATAGGCTATCTGCTCAATCAGTTCGAGGTTGGCAGCTTCTTCAACCACTTCAATTTTGACGGGCTTGTGCAGTTGTGTTTGATTGATATCCTGAATAGAATCCCCCAACGTAGCAGAGAACAAGATGGTCTGCCGTTTTTTGGGAAGTTGATCAAACAGTTGGTTCATTTCGTCGGCAAAGCCAAGTTCAAGCATTTTATCGGCCTCATCGAGAACCAGAATCTCAATGTCAGATAGTTGTAATGCATTCTGTCCCAGCAAATCCAATAATCGGCCGGGCGTAGCAACAATAATATCGGCCCCATACACCGCCTTCATCTGTGGGTTGATGGATACGCCACCATATACCGCCACCGTTTTTACTTTGGGAAACAGGTGAACACCCAAATTCTGAAACACATCGGCCACCTGACTGGCTAATTCACGCGTTGGTACTAATACCAGTACACTGGCATAGCGACTAGTAACGGTTTTGGTTCTGTGGAACAACTCCAGAATCGGCAGAACAAAACTGGCAGTTTTACCGGAGCCCGTTTTTGCAATGCCCAGCACATCCTTTCCCTGCAGAATTGACGGAATAGCGTCACGCTGAATGGGGTAAGGGCGTGTATAGTGTTGCTCCTGCACTACTTTCACCAGGGGTTCCGATAAACCAAGTGAGGCAAAGGTGACGTTATTTTTTTCCGCTTCGCTTGAGGGGTCGACCATATAGTTCTCTTTTTACGGCTGTGTAATTATGCCAGAAATTTACGTCTTATTCCTGGCTAGTGCATGATTACAGTCAATGTCCAAACTCATTTATCGAATGGCTCCGTGGCGTATCAACAGAATTACGCAATACAATCGCGACGGAGTAAGCCAACAAGTACGATCAGGCTAACAGCCAAAACAGAAGAAGACCGATAAACGGAGCCAGATAGGATGCCTGATCGCGCAGGTGGGTCAGGGCTTTGTGCAGAGTGTTCCGAACCGACTTTTCCGTAATGCCCATGATCTGGGCAATTTCTTCGGTTTTAAAGTTCTGGTAGAAACGTAGCGTTACCACTTCCTGCTGACGTAGTGGCAGTTGCGCAATGGCTTGTGTCAATCGTTGGGTGAGTTGGGATTCCTGCTCCTGGCCGATCAACAACTGCTCAATGGAGGAATCAGCGGTGTGATTGCTGGCGTCAACGTCTGCCGTTTCGAAGCGGTGTTCCTGCTCGCTCAGCAGATGAATCTTACGACGTAGCGAACGAAAGAGGTAAAACTTAACCGAATCAGCCGACGAAATTGACCGGCGCATCCGCCAGATATCGACAAACAAGTCCTGAATGGCGTCTTCTACCAGGCTGGCGTTATTGGCCAGTTTATGCCCATAACTATACAACGTAGCGTGGAATCGCTGGTACAATTCGGCAAAGGCGTCCTGATCGTCCTGTTTCAGGGCGTTCCAAAGCTGCTCGTCCGATTGCGGTTCGTGAATCAAGGCGTTACGTATCGTTAGGACTACGTGTTAAAACCTTACAATGTTCATAAAATTAGCAATAATAATTATATCTAAACATCAGCAGCTATGCCTATGCCCTGTTTTACTGGCTGTTAAGGCCAAATAAAAAATCCCCGGCAGTTTCTACCGGGGATTTACTTTCGTATTCTGTTCGTCTGACGCAGGCAGTTCCTGTTTAGAAGCGGCTAAAATAAACGATTCAATTTTGCTTCGTAATAGGCCGGAACGACCACAAAAAAACGCGAGGTATATAATTTTGTCCAATCGTAATGCATGAGCGTGTTTTTCAGGATTACTTCATACTCCCGGATGAGTTTCTGATTGCCCGATAACAACACAATCCAGGCAGCAAACAGCGGTTCACGCATATGCTTGTCCTCATACACGCGAGCGGGGGAAATTTTCGACCACTCACGACCCTGCTGGAACGCCAACGCCAACGTAGTGGCAATAGCTGGCTGGGGCTTCCAGAGCGCATTTAGGGAACGCCAATCTTCGTTAAAAGCAATGGTATGCTTGTTATCGAAATTCTTATAGCGATTTAAATGTAGAGCAGCCCTTTCGGCGGTACGATTTAATCCTTTCCGAAATTTTTCACGGATGTCGGTCTCCTGCTCCAGTTCAACCAATGCCTTAAGATTCGCCTGCGAAATGCCCGTGATCCAGAATTCATTCTCGGTTATATTCCCTTTTTCAGGATTGTCGATCTCATACGGAATACCCTGTTCGCATAAGGCCAGCCGGTTTACCGAATCCCCTTCGGGTATATCAAGTAATCGTCGGTGATACCCGTCCAGCCATTTTTTATCCTTCGTTACGTCATACAAAGCTCGGTATATAAACACCAGCCGCGCCGAAATCCGACATCCTTTATCAGTCAGATTTCCCCGGAACCCGTATCCATTCCGATCGCAGGGTAACTGCCAGTCGGTCTTTTCCAGCGCATTGCCAACCGTTTCCATCAGGCGAACCAGCTTCTTCTGTTCGGCCTTCTCAGGAATACCGCTTTTCACGTATCGCCAGATCCCGTAAAACCAGGGGCCTGTCTGATCGTCGGAGCCTGCTACGTGGTGGCTTTCTCCATCTTCCGAAACACCGCGTGCAATAAATCCCGGAATACGGCCAATCGATGCCAGCCTCACCAGACCGTTTGCTACCCTGCGGGCTTCCTGCGCATCCGCTGGTTTGCGGCTCACTTTCCAGCGATTGCACAACCCGTCGAGATAAATGCCGTTGAAAAAAGCGCCGTTTTCTATGGGTGAAAACCACGACAAACCATTGGGTTTATCCGTTTTGCACTCTTCCGACGTAGGAATCGAAACGGCACCGTCTCTGCCAGCATAATCATACAGAATGCCGTACTGCGGACTCATAAATCGTCGGTTAATCTCCCGACGTGCCTGATCAATTTGTTGCTCAAGCGCCTGATTTGCTGCACTTTCCGCTTTTGACTGTGCCCCTGCCGGAGTCTGTTTCAATAAACAAACTCCGGCAATCAGGCAATAGATAACTACTCTCATCGTAGAACGGGGCTGGTTTTTTGAAGGCGAAACCAGACAGTTTCGACCGGAAAAAATTGGGAGTAATACAATGTATCGTACTGAAAATGGCTAATAGCGCCCAGCATTTCATCGCGGTATTGCTTCATCAGTTTTGCATCGGGGGCCAACGTAACAATCCACGCCATCCAGAGTGGCTCACGGACAAAACCAAGTTCCTGATTACGGCGGGGCGACAGGTTGACCAGCTCCGTAAGTTGCTTAGCCGATACGTCCAGCGCATCCTGCTCGCTACGTTGAGGAACCCACCATTGATTCAGCCGTCGCCAATCGTGCAGAAACGTTTTAGTATCCTGATTATCGAACTGATGCCACCGCAAAATATCTTTGGCAGCACTACGGGCACTGGCGTTCAGCCCTTGTTCGTAGGCTTTCCGCATGGCCGGATCACTTTCCATTTCCCACAATGCCCGCACATCGACCGTACTGGATATACCCGTCCAGCGAAACTGCTTCGGCACATCGAACATCATACCTTCTGCGCAAATCTGCAATCGGCTCCGACGCGGCTCTCCACCGGTTTCGTAAGCAGCCGCCCGATACAAGGTATCCCACTTTACATCACCCGTTAGCTGATGCATCGCTTTCAGGATAAAAAGCATGCGTGGGGCACCTTCCCAATTGAACGTAGCAAAACTGTTTCGATAACGAGCCGGAGCATACGTCGTAGTCGGTATTTTCCAATCGGCCGCCAGTAATACGTTGGCTACCTCTTCCATTTTCGCAATAATTTGCCGACGTTCCGCCGGTTCAGCTAATCCAGTATGCACGTATCGCCAGAGGCCATAAAACCAGGGCGAAGTCTGATCATTTGACCCCATCGATGGCGGAGTTTTTCCATCCGTGGCCACCCCACGCCCAATAAATCCGGGCGTATCGCCAACTGATGCCAGTAATAACAAACCCTCCACTAATTTTTTGGCTTTATTACGGTCGGCTTGCTGATTTCGATGTATCCAACGCTGACAAATGCCGTCGAGATACAACCCGTTAAACATCGAACCATTTTCGGTTGGTGTCCACCAGCCTAACGCATTTGGTTTATTCTGGCGAAATTCATCAGCTGTGGGCCGGTCAAAGTGCCCATTTGTATCGGCAAAATCGATCACTACGTTATGTTTATCCACAAATCGACGCCAGATTTCGTCATGCGCCTTTTCCATGATCAGGCTGTCGTTACCAACCGGCAGCGAAGAGCGCTCGACGGGTAAATGCGTTACGTTCGTGAACGAGCTTACTCCCAGGAGAGCAAGAAAAACGATTAGTCTGCTCATTGCCAATCGGGGTTCTGTTCGAGTTTGGGGTTCGCCCGAATCTCATCCAGCGGAATCGGATAGTAGCGATGTCTGGGCTGTGGTGTCCGTACGGGGAAAACTTCATTAACTGCCTTCGGAATCACCGTCATAAACGTATTGGTACGTGTCAGATCGAACCACCGGTCACCTTCCGCAAAAAACTCCCAGCTTCGCTCCTGCAATACAGCGTTGATAAAGACGTCTTTGCTTAGACCGGTTTGCAGATCAGCAAGCCCGGCCCGCTTCCGAATCACATTTATATATTGATACGCCAGAGCCGTTGGGCCATTTAACCGGGCTTCAGCTTCGGCCGCAATCAGGTATAGATCGGCCAGACGTAGTATAGGCACATTATTCCGACCTTTACTCCCCACCGAATTTCGGTCCATATACTTCTTAATCAGAACCCCTTTTACCGTGTAAGGCGTAATATCTTTCTGAGGAACAACCTTACCCGCCACATTGACGAAAGTTGTATCCAGCAACTGTCGCCGTTTATCGGCGGGGTTAAACGAGTCGAAAAAAGCCTGAAAAGCGAAGATTGACCCAAAAGTTGAGTTGCCATAATCCCGGCTGGCGCTGTTGGCTGGTCCGCAAAAACCCATCAGCGTGGTGCCACGGGCTCGGGTACTGTTGTCTCCTTCGAAGGCAAACATATTTTCCTGCCGCGCCAGATCTTCCTTGTCCACGTTGAACACATCAAGTACATCGGCCATCAGGCTATATTTCCCCGAGTTTATGACCTCCACGGCTTTCGTTTTCGCCGTTGTCCAGTCTTCGGCGTATAAAGCCGCTTTGGCATACAGGCCCATGGCGACTTCTTTGGACGATCGACCTTTTACGGTTGATACCGAATAGGAAGGCAGCTTCGGAATAGCCTCGTCCAGATCCTTAAAAATCTGCTTATAAACGTCAGCTTTCGGACTTTTTGGCACAATAGCATCGCTTTCGCTTTTACTCGGTGTAGTGCGTATCACCACATCCCCAAAGCTTTTTGCCAACATAAAATGATAATAGGCCCGTAAAAACAGTGCTTCGGCCACAATGGCGTCCCGACGACTGGCAGGCATGTTAATGGACGGTACACGCTCAATAACCCAGTTTGCATTTTCGATGCCTTTGTAACAGAACTGCCACAGGCCATAGGGACTCTCGGCCGTTCGGCCAAAACTTTTGGGACCCGAATAATCGGTATCGTAGCTGTAAACGGCGAATACGTTACGGCCAACAACCGGTTTTACCCATAGTTGATCCCCGGCAAAATCGGAAGCAAACACGACTGATGCCTGATCGAACAGATCGTTGATCGATCCATAGGCCGCCGTCAGTGCCGCTTCAGCATCCTGGGCACTCCGGTAAAAATCATTCGTTATAACCGACGAATATACAGTTTCGTCTAAATCCTGACAACCACTCAGACAAAGCAGTAACGTACCAATAGCCAGGGCTGGTTTTGAAAAATATCGCTTCATAGGATCAAAGAGTTTTATCAGAAAGTAAGCTGAAGGCCAACAACATACGATTTAGCCGCCGGATAGGTACCATTGTCATAGAACAGCGCATTGGCACTGCCATAGTTGTTCGATTCGGGGTCCCACCCCTGGTAGTTGGTGATGGTAAAGAGATTATTTCCGCTGATGTAGGCACGGGCATTTTTAGCCAGTTTCCCAGTCGGAATGTTGTATGCTAGTGTCAGGTTTCGGACGCGGACGTAGGAATTATCCTCCACCCACCGATCGCCAACGGGCAGGTTAGTCCCCTGGGCCGGTTTGACGTATTCATTGCTGGGATTCGTTGACGACCAACGATTGGCCATGCCTTCTAACAGATTGACCTGACCGGATGGAGTCTCGAACGTAAAACGAAAGCCATTGAACAGACGGCTTCCCTGAACGCCTTGCAGGAAGCCGCTGAACTCGAAATTTTTGTATTTAACCGAACTCGCAAAGCCGAAAAAGTACTTAGGCTGTGCATTGCCCACAATCACCTGATCATCAGTACTGATTTTGCCATCACCGTTCATGTCCTTGATTTTAAAGCCACCCGTCCGGGCATCGTACCCCGGCAGAAACGACTCGCCCGTCTGGTTAATACCATCCAGAATATACGTCCGGTAAACACCGAGCGGATAGCCAACTTTCAGAATCGAATAGCTCGACAAGGTCAACTCCTGCTGAATGCCATCCAAGGCCAGCACCTTGTTCTGGTTGAACGTAATATTACCCGACGCTTCCCACTTAACGGCTCCGGTCAGGATGCGGCCGCTTACGCCTAATTCAAGCCCTTTATTCTCAATCGATCCGTAATTACCCGTAATGGTCGAATAGCCGGAAGACATCGGCACCGCTTTTGTAAATAACAGATTATCAGTACGCTTATGGTAGTAGTCAGCCACTACATTCAGTCGGTTATTGAAAAACGCTACGTCTACCCCAATGTCAAGCTGGGTGGCCTGTTCCCACTTCAGATCGGGGTTAGCAATGCCGCTTGGATTAATGCCCGTCAGTACGTTATTATTGAAATTGTAGTTATAGCCCTGCCCGCTTACGGTTGCCAGCGACTGGTATGGCCCAATTGCGCCAGCATTCCCGGTAATTCCATAACTGGCTCTCAGCTTCAGATCACTCATGAACGTCAGGGGTTTCATAAAGTCTTCTTCGATGATTCGCCAGGCACCCGACACCGCCGGAAAGAAGCCGTATTTGTTGTTGGCGCCAAACTTGCTCGATCCATCGACACGAGCGGTCAGATCAAGAAAATAGCGGTCTTTGTAGCCATACCCCACCCGCCCCAGATACGACCCCAAGCTGCTTTTGCTCCGTGAACTGGAAAGGGCATACACGGTCGCATTGGCCGTCAACCAGTTTTCGGTAAAGTCGTTCCCGAAACCCGAAGCAGTCTGGCTATTGGCCTGAATAATCTCCGACTGCGTAGCATAAACAGCCGTAGCATTAATAGCATGGTGCTGCCCGAACTGCGTTTTATAGGTCAGGATACTTTCGTGCAGCAACGTTTGGGCATATACGCTATTATTTCCCGCAACGCCATTCACACCATTCGGATTGTTGAGCGAAATAGAATCGACAATGGAACGGGGTGAATAAAGCTCCTGCAGGCTGGATGTCAGATCGACGTTAAAGCTGGCCCGATACGTTAACCCTTTTACTAGGTTTATGTCGAGGTAGAGATTCCCTAATAGTCGACTGGTATTGGTGTAATTTTTCTTGGCCAGCTCGCCCATTGGGTTGACAGTTTCGCGATACCGCCCGTTAAACTGATCGGCAAAGGAATACACCGTACCATCGGGCCGAAAGGGCAGCAGTGTTGGCGGAGCGGCCACGGCCCGGCCCAGAATACCTTCGCGGGCGCTGGTTACGTTTACTCCCGTTCCACCCGCATTGACTCGATTTTCGCCCGTAACGGTATAATACAAACTCGTGCCAACTTTGAATCGGTCGTTAATCTTATGGTCAATATTGGCCCGAAACGCGTATCGGTTGTAATCGGTATTTTTAATGATACCGGCCTGACTGAAATAATTGGCTCCCAGCGCAACCTGCGTTTTATTGTTGCCGGTTGTGACCGATATCTGGTGGTTTTGAATCAGCGCTTTTCGAAAAATCAAATCCAGATAGTTCGTTCCTTGTCCAACCGAAGCCGGATTGGGGTAAACTACCGTTGGCGCATACGTATCATTTTCCAGTTGGGCAAACTGAGCGGCATTCAGAATACCAAGTTTTCGCGTAGTTTCCTGCTGCCCAACGTAGCCATCATACGATACGTTCGTGACGCCATCCTTGCCACGTTTCGTCGTAATCAGCACTACACCATTGGCTGCTCTGGCGCCATAAATAGCCGTTGCTGCCGCGTCTTTCAGCACTTCTACCGATTCGATGTCCGACGGGTTAATCTGGGAAAGCGGATTGGCTGCGTTTATGGCCGACGTAGCAGAAATCTGAATTCCATCAATCACATAGAGCGGCTCAGACGTACCGTTTATTGAGTTAGTACCCCGAATTCGTACGCTTATATTGCCGCCGGGCGTTCCTGAATTTTGCCGCATATCCAATCCCGGTACGCGGCCCTGAATGCCCTGAGCCAGGTTGGCCACCGGGGTTACCTTGAGCTCTTCAGCCTTAACAGAAGCAATTGATCCTGTTATCGAGCTTTTTGTCCGGGTTCCATACCCCACAACCACTACTTCGCCCAATGATTTTGTATCAGGCGCCAATTGCACATCAATCGCAGTCCGATTTCCAATTGATACGTCCTGATTCAAGTAACCCACAAAGGAAAATACCAACGTAGTGTTTGGCCCGTCGCTGTCCAGTAGGGTCAATCGAAACTTCCCCCCGGCGTCGGTGGTGGTTCCGCGTGACCGGTCCGCTGGTGCGGTTCCGGTGTTTTTGATAAGGACGCTCACCCCCGGTAGCCCTTCGCCCGTTTCGCTGGTTACGGTACCCGTAATAACCCGGTCGCTGGTTTCCCGATATGTGCTTGCAGAACCCTTATTGTTGTCGTTGTCCGAACCCATGCCCGGCACAATAGCAATCTGGCTACCGGTTGCTACGTAACGTAGCTGCAACGGATTTAATAAGCGCTCAAGCACCGTCGCCAGTTTTTCGTCGGTTGCCGACAGTGAGATTTTTTTCTCAATCTGGACCACTTGGCGGCTATAAACAAACTTGACATGTGCGGTTTTTTCCAGCGCCAGCAGTGCCTGTTTGATCGTATGATTGTCCAGCCGCAAACTGACTCGCTGATCCAGAAGCTCCTGCCCATTGGCAGCCAAAGCTCCATTTATCAACGCCACCGTAAGCAACAAGTGAAGTAGCGAAAGTCGCATAAGCACCCGAATCGTTTCGTGGTTTGTAAACTTGTACATAACTTGGGGGTAGGTTTAGTTATTCCGGGCAAAGGAGTAGCTAGGCCGGTCGGCGGTGGCCCGAAATTGCCGCCCGATCGGTCAAATACGCTCGCTATGTTCGCACCATAGCGGGCTTTTTTTATTGGTTAATTAGGAACAGCCTTTGCTGGTAATAATAATCCGTGTGTCGATCACTTCATAGGTCGCTCCAATTGACGCACACAGCAATTGAAGCTGATCGTACAGAGAGACCCCCGCCAACGATGCGGTCAGTGTACAGTGCTGAATAGTAGTCGCATCATATATAATTTCTACGCCATACGCTTTTTTCAATCGTTCGAACACAGTGGCAGCAGGTGTATCGTCGAACGTAAACGTTTCTGCCCGTTCAAATTGAGCGTCAACAACGGCCGGTTTAGCCACTAGCTCTTTCTGATAGCTTCGTAGACTGGCATCGTAGGTCACTTGCTGATTCGCCGTTAGCACCACTCCCGACTGACTCGTACCCGATGCCTGTTGAGCAGCGGTCCAGTCTTTCTGATCCATGACGGACACTTTTCCCGAAATAACCGACACCTTCATCTGCTTCGCTCCCGAACGCGCCTGAACCCGAAAACGGGTGCCCAATACACGCGTCACCAACGTACCGCTATAGACCAGAAATGGCCGTTTGCCTTCATGAACAACCGAAAACAGCGCATCGCCTTTCAGATGAACTTCGCGCTTATCCGTATCAAATGAATGTGGATACGATGCCTCACTATTAGCCATGAGTGTCATCTGGCTTCCATCAGGCAACGTTATACGTATTGGCTGCGACGTACCATTCACCTGATTTGCCCAATCGTTAGGTAAGGCGTCATCCATCGTTGTTATGTCCGAACGATTCGCAAGCTCGGCTGGCGACACTCCTTTTTGCATAGTCCACCAACCCATGCCTAACGCAAGCACAACCACAGCGGCAGCCGCCCAGCTAAAAGGCCGCCACGCTTGCCATGCCGTTGCCCATCGGGACTGGTTTGGTACGTAGCGCGTTAGTTTGATAATCTGCTCAATTTCTACCTGCTCCTGATCGGCCGACAGAGCTTGGGGTCTATTTTTCAGCGCTTCAGCCATGTCTTTGGCCATCAGCAACGTATCGCGCTGGCCGGGATTTTGCCGTTGCCATTCCTCCCAGAATTGCCGGGCTTCGGGCTGGTTGTGTTTCACCCACGCCAGAAACCAGCTATCGGTCAGAAAATCCTCAACGCTATAATGTTGGTATGTTTTCATATCGCAGATGAGCCATATCCGTTCGGATGTTAATAGGAACGTAGTGAGGCTCTGATACTCAGTGTAGATCAATTAGTTCGAAAACAACTCGCCCAGCAGCCAACCAGCTACCATCGACAGCAACGACGGCCAGCTTTCCCGCAATCGGCTAAGTCCCCGATGCAACAGATTAGCCACCGACTGTTTATTGACCGACAGAATCTCCGCGATCTCATCGTTCGAGAGTTCTGCATAAAATTTCAGGTGGATGGCTTCGCGCTGCCGATCAGACAATTGGGCCAGCAACGCATTGAGCCGGGCGGTCTGATAATCCGACAGTTCGGTACGTATCAGTGCCTGCTCTGCCGTAATTTCCTCCGAACTAACATCATCGAACGTAACATCTTCATTGCTGATCTCGGCCGAATGGCGCATCAATTCCCGATAGATTTTCCGACGTAGGGACTTGTAGAGGTAGGGACGAATGTAGTTTGTCTGGATTATTTTACTTCGATACGTCCACAGATCCAGAAATAAATCCTGCAGACAATCTTTTAGCAAATCGGAATCGCGGGTAAAACGACTGCCATAAAAATGAAGCTCGCGGTAGAAGTGCTGAACCAGCGCCTGAAAAGCGTCAGTCTGTCCTTCCCTGAACTGCTGCCAGAGTAAGGTTTCGTCCGTTTTTTCCCAGGCGCTTGGCGAGGGCTGGCTTAGGGTAGGTTTCAGCATAATCTCATCCTGATTACCAGTCTCCAGTAGCCATGTATCAACTTGCTACTGGATAAGGTTCACTGGTTAATAGGAGAGATAATTCAAATAATACTCAGTATTATACAAATCTTTTTCGTTTCTTTTTCAGCCCGCTACTCCTCTCGTTAATCAATATTCAGGCCAGTGGGCGGTTACGTTTGGTGGGTAAGCAACTTCAACCAAATACAAGCCATTGGCCGGGGCAGCCCTTCCGGCAACCGTGCGATCCCGGGCCAGAATGATCTGCTCAAATTGCGCCAAAGACATTCGCTCCTGCCCTATTTCCAGCATGGTGCCAACAATCGTTCGGACCATACCCCACAGAAACCGGTTGGCTTTGATATGAAAGGTCAGACGGTCGGGCTCGCTACGTACCCAGTAAGCAAATTCCAGTCTGCAATGAAAATGCGTTACATCAGCTTTTGCTTTGCTGAAACTCTTAAAATCGGTGTATTTCAGAAGAATTCGACAGGCTTCATTCATACGCTCCATATCCAGTTCGGGTCGAAAATGGTACGTTAATCCATTGCAAAACGCATTCTTCTGCCGGGAGATATGATATTGATAGTAGCGGGAAATGGCCGAAAACCGAACGTGGTCGTTAGCTCTGACGGGAAAGATGCCATGAATGGCAATGTCTTCCGGCAGTATGCAGTTGATGGAATAAATCAGCGATTCTGAAAAATCAATCGGAATGTCCAGATTGAAATGAGCGTATTGCTGCTGCGCATGAACACCGGCATCCGTTCGGCCGCTCCCAACTACGAAAACCGGCTGCTGAAGCCGCTGAGTCAGGACTGCCTCCAGCGTGCTCTGTACACTCGCTCCAACCGCCTGTGTCTGCCATCCCCGATAGGCCGTTCCCCGGTACGATAAGTGAATAAAATAGCGCATATCTGGCAAAAGTACAGCCAAACCCCTGAAAGCAAAGAAGCCGCTCATCCAGTAGACGAGCGACTTCTGATTATAAACTACCCCTATACTAGTTAGCGTGGTCCGCGACCTCCGCCCTGAATACCTCCTTCGCGGCCAAAGCGGCCACCTTGTCCTTGTCCAGCTCCCCCTTCCGGCGCTCGCTGAATCTGAGTTCCCCGGTTTTCCTGCATCCGCTGGAATCCGCCCGATCCTCGCGCATCCGGGAATGCCTGGCTATTGCTTCCTGCCGGAGCTGGACGTCCAAATCGTTCCACCGAACGGTCGGGTTGCTGCTGAAAACCTCCTCCCTGCGGAAGGCTGTTAACTCGTTCGGGCATCTGATACGAACCCCGACCTGATCCAATCCGATCGGGTTGGCCTGGGAACGTATTATCTGTATTATTCATCGGGTTAGGGTTTGATGGCGTACCAATCGACCCTCTGCGGTCAGAAGGGGAACGTCCATCAAACGTACCACGATCCGACATGTTATTGCGATTATTATTCCAGCCGGGATTAGGATTGCCACTGTTGAAATCACCCCGACCAGAGCTATTCGTTACCTCTCCACGACCCATGCCGTTGTTGAAATCACCCCGGCCAGCATTATTCGTTACGTCTCCACGGCCTGTACCGCTATTATAACCTCGGCCGGGTGTATTCTCCCCATAGTAAGTACCACGGGAATTGCTTCCTCTGTAGTATGGGCTATTATATCGATCATTGCGGCTGTATTCCTGCCGAGCCGGACCATTGCCAGGACGATAAAAACCAACCGACCCGTTACCAACAACTGAACGACCTGGACGATCCATGTGATCGATCCGATACACAGGAACGCTCTGGCGAGTGATCCGTTCAATATCGCCACGCGGTGGTCCGTAAGCATACGCCCGGTTATTGGACCGGTAATAGTTGTTAATGATCGTCGTATTATGATAAATATTGACGACGTTTGGACGAGGTACACAATAGCTATACACACGAGGACTCGTAATATACATCTGCGGTACGAATGTCCAGTAAGGAGCTGGTATATTGATGTTTATGCTCACATTCATCCCAGGTCCCAGTGGAGCCCAGCCGTAATAGCCTCCTCCCGAACGCCAGGCGACCCAGGCAGGTCCCCAATCGGTTCCCGGAATCCAGAGCCAGCCACCATAGGCGTTGTCATAAATCCAGCGACCATAGTGGAAAGGTGCCCATCCCCAGTTATAGTCAGATACCCAGGTATTACCATATTCTGTAACAACCCAATGCCCTCCCGTGGCATACGGTTGAAAGTCAGGCCCTACGTTCGGGGCCCACACATTCCCGTAACCGGGATACTGCATCCAGTTTCCGTACGGAGTCAATTCATCATAGAACGACTCAACCGGAACCGTAACACCTGGCTGAGCCAGTGTTTTCGCAACGAAAACAGGGCTGAATGCCAGTACAGCCACCAGGCCAAGCATCTTTATTGTTTTCAGGATAGTCATGTTTTCAACGGTTTGCACGATACGTGTCGACACGTATCGTGGATTAGACTCGCCAGACTCTCAAACGTTTAATCCATCAACAAAAAGATTTTGTTACCTTGATATAGTAGCGTCAGCTTTTAACTGAGCGTGGCATAATTTATTCAGAGACGCAAACGCTTGAATATTGCCCCAGCCACCAGACCGCCAACTACATACCACCCGACTGTCATGGCAGCCGTGGCTGTTGTGCGTTTAGTTGGCTTTTCTCCTAACCCCAATGGTCCGGGCAACGTAACGGCACCTATACCAGCCAGAGCTCCTAGCGCCAGGCCGGTCAGCAAAGGCTGTTTGGGATTTAAACCAACCAGTCCATAATACAACCCGTTCGAGATCAGATCGCCTGCCAGCGCCATACCATAGAGCTTCTCGTTGCGCGGAGGCTTTGCGCCGACTGCCTCATAGCCTTTAACAATACCACGTTTGCCCAGCAGGTCGACACGGGGCGCGTCAGGAACAAGCTGCCGCACGGTCTCGTGCAACACATTCAGCGCAACAGCGCCAGCCAGGCCACTACCCAGCGACTGCGAAATCAGAGGATGAACAGAAACAGACATATACGTTGAGAATTAACCAATCACCTGACCACATGAACCCATTCTCCGGGAAGTTGTTCGCTATGACCTCCTGATCGCCTATCGAAGCGATTTTACGGAGACTTCCCTGAAAAACACCACATCATGTTCGCCGTGATTTTGCAGACCAATATAGCCTACATTCGGACGGAGGCCACGGTATGGCTCAAAATCAAATTTACGATCTGGAACAGGGTCGCCCTCTTTATAGTCGGTCACTTTTACACCGTTGACGTAAACGATGGTTCGGGGGCCATCCAGCGTAATATCCATCGTATTCCATTCGGGGCCGGGCTTACCGGGTTTGGCCAATGGTTTCGAGATGGAATACAGTGTTCCTGTTACGTGGTATTCGTCTTCGTCGGATGTTTCGGGATGATTATCGATCTGAACTTCATAGCCGTAATGCACAGGCATCCAAGCTTCGCGCGGCTCGACTGGAATCCGAATATAAACCCCCGAATTGCTATTTTCCTTTTCCATCCGATACACAACCCGAATGGTACAGTTTCCAAATTTCTCTTTGGTATAATATAGCAGGCCCATTCCACCATGCCCGCGAATCATTCCATTCTCGACCGACATGCTCCCCTCCCCGACGTGTTTCCAGCCAGTCAGGTCAACTCCATTAAACAGTTTCCGCCACGTAGCACCCGGCGGACGTTTTGATGGTGCTACGTTCCCGAAGGTTGAGACAGAGACTAGTATCACGAGAACGAAAAGTACGGTGAATCGGTGACTGGTTAACATCATTTTCATTGGTATCGAATTAGTGGCTCTGAAACGACCGAACCAAATGGTAGTCAATAGGATGCCAAGATAAGCGATCCTACATCATGATTTTACTGGTCATATCACTACGTCTACCAAGTAGTATTTTCACGGCAAGACCGACTTTTCACGAAAAAATCAGACAAACAGTCCGTTACGTCTCTATCAGGCATGAACATCTTTCGCCCAGACCGCCGATTTTTCCTAAAATCGTCACTTGCCAGTTTGCCGTTACTCGCTACGTCGGCAGCCGATTCCCAAAGTTGGGCCTTCGGTGAACCGACGCCCCCGACAACGAGCCACGTTCGACTGAGTTGTAATCTTTACTCATTCAACGAACCGCTTATGAAGGGGCAGATGACACTCGAACAAGTGATTCAGTTCTGCGCTGAACTGGGTTTCGATGCGGTTGATCCGACGGGCTATTATTTCCTGAACTATCCTGTTCCTCCTAATAACGCTTTTCTTTATCAGATCAAACGAAACGCATTTCGGCTGGGACTCGATATTAGCGGTACGGGCGTACGAAATGACTTTACACTTCCTGATAGTGTGCGTCGAAAAGCAGAGATCAACCTGGTTAAACAATGGACCGATGTAGCCGCTCGTTTAGGCGCTCCCGTTATTCGGGTTTTTGCCGGGCTGGGCAAGGAGTTACCGATCAACTATAAACGCGACGAAGTTACTACGTGGATTGTCGATGCGTTAAGCGAATGCGCTGCCTATTCGGCCCAGCAGGGCGTACTGATTGTCCTTCAAAACCACGCCGATTTTGTCCAGACCGCCGATCAGGTACTGGATATTCTGCATCGAGTCAATTCGGAATGGCTGGCGGCAAACCTGGATATTGGCAGTTTTAAAATCGGTGATCCGTACCAACAGATTGCCAGCGTGGCCCCGTATGCCGCTACCTGGCAGATCAAAGAAAATATGTTTGTGAATGGCGAAGAAGTAGCGACCGATTTATCTAAAATTATACGTATCGTCCGCGAATCGGGCTACAGAGGCTATTTACCGATAGAAACATTGGGCAAAGGCGATCCCAAACAAAAAGTAGCGGCATTCTACGAAAAGGTAAAAAAGGCGTTGGCAGCTGCAGGTTAACCTCCCCGAACGTAGTGAGCTCAGGTGGATATCATATGCCACTAATGCTCCTTTCCAACATGGAAATGGCTCCGGACGTATCGATCCGGAGCCATTTCCATGTTGTTTTACGACGAATTTACTCTTCGTTGGTAATAAACATTTTTGGCTTGGGCGCTTCAATACCGTCTCTCCCGAATTGCCGGGCTATATTTTCGAGCATGTAATAATACGTATCCCAGTACGTATCGCTTTTTGTCCAGACACGAACGTCATACTCCCGTGAGTTGGCATTTAGCTTCGCAATCAGGACATCGTGCTGGCGGTCTTTCAACGCATATGGGCAGGCATCAACAACCCGTTGGATCGACGCTTTTGTTGCGTCCAGATCATTCTGGCTACCAACCGTATAGACTTGATCGACCCGAATAATGCCTTTTGTACTGATGTTCGTAATTGAACTGGTTGATAAAGGACCATTGGGTAGAATGATAGTTTTGTTATCCAGCGTCAGCAGGATGGTATCGAAAATTCGAATGGCTTCAACATTTCCTGTAAAACCCTGCGCCGAAATCAAATCGCCAACCCGGAATGGTTTGAACGTCAGAATTAAGACTCCACCCGCAAAATTGGCTAGACTTCCCTGCAAGGCTAAACCAACGGCCAATCCTGCGGCACCAATTATGGCAACAAACGACGTAGTTTGCACCCCTAACGTACTGGCTATACTCAGCAGCAATAAAATTCGCAGCACAGCATTGAGTAATGACAGCAAAAATGGCTGAACATCGCGATCGACGTGCCGTTTGGTCATAACAGCAGCTAGCCCACGCATTGCCCAACCTATGAGCCAAAGACCAATGATGAGCGTTATAATAGCCAGCACAATGCGGCCACCGTAGATAGTAGCAAAAGTGAGCACCTGATCGTAGATGCGTTGGGCGTTAGTCTGCGCCTGTTCCATGAGTCACAATGGGAATTGGTTTGACTCTCAGACGAGAAGAAACAGAAAGGTAACTTATGGGTTAGCAATCTTTTCGATAAAAAATACCCAATTATAATCTGTCAGAGCCAGTTTTTGCGTTTGAATATCCAGAGTGTAAGGGCCGAGGCAAAAACCATCATCGCTATGGCAAATACATAGCCATACTTCCAGTGAATCTCCGGCATCTCATCGAAATTCATCCCCCAGATACTCGCCAGCAAGGTCGGAGGCATAAAGACCAGCGACACAACGGTAAAAATCTTCACCACCCGGTTTTGCTCCAGATCAATTAAACCGAGGTAGGTATTTTGCAGAAACTCCAACCGTTCGAATATAAAATTAGTGTGATCGATCAGCGAGTTGATGTCTTTAATCAGCGTTCGAAGCCGTTGTTGCTCACCTTCATTAAACCAGCCGTCCGAACGGATCATTGCCGAAATCACGCGCTGTTTATCCACTACGTTCTCCCGAATCGACATGGTCAGTTCCTGATAATCGTTGATATTCAGCAGCATTTCCCGATCGAGCGTTGCATCCAGATCAAGCATCCGGTTAATGGCCTTAATTTCACTCGATACCATTTCAATCAAATCGGCATCGTAATCGATGCGCGACTCGAAAATCGAGATCAGAATCTGCGCGCCATCGCTGAATACCGCCCGTCTTGATTTAATCCGTTTAACGGTATCGGCAAACGATTTTAAATCGGCATTCCGGTACGTAAACAACGTATCGTCTTTCAGGATAAAGCTCACCGGCACCGTTACGTATCGTTGTTCGGCATCCGGAATTAAGAAGTTGGAGTTAGCGATCAGAAAATCATCTTCCTCAATATAACGCGAACTACTTTCAATTTCCAGCTGCTCCTGCTGGCTCAAAAAATCCACGTCGAATTTCTCTTCGATCCGCTTGATTTCAGACGGTGAAGGATTTTGCAAATCCACCCAAAGTGTCCGTTCGGTATTGGAAAAAGACTCTATATCGCGGACTTTGCGAACAGATGTCTCGTCTAGCTGAAAAATACGAATCATGGAACGGAGTAAAACGTTGGTTGCTTTTATCGGGCGCAAAGTTCATAAAAAAACGGGGCGCTCAAAAGCAACCCCGTTGTTGTTACGCTAAGTAATTGTTAAACTACTTCTGCTCGTATTTGTCTTTATAGGTTTTATATAAACGCTTATGACGGTCGTCCAGATTAACTTTCCGGCCCTGAATGAATACCTGCTCGACTACGTTGGTGCGCATATCAAGGGCATCGCCCGCCGACACGAACAACGTAGCCTGCTTGCCTTTTTCGAGCGTACCGACCAGATTATCGATGCCCAAAATCTTGGCATTGTTTGAGGTAACCATTTTCAAGGCTTCTTCTTTATCCGTTACACCAAAACCAGCTGCTGTCCCAGCCTGAAACGCCAGGTTCCGCGTCCGCCACCAGCCATCGGCATAGCTCAATCCTACCAGAACACCTGCTTTCTGAAGAATACCGGGTTGACGATAGGGCATATCAACATCTTCGTCTTCCCGATTTGGTAACCGGTGCAGCTCGCCCAGAATAACCGGTACGTTGTTTTCTTTCAGGAACGTAGCGACTTTATGCGATTCTTCGCCACCAACAATAACGATCTTGGGAATCGCCAGCGACTTGGCAAACTTAACGGCTTCGATGATGTCTTTGCTGTAATCGGCCCGAACGTACAGGTTCTGTTTGCCCGAAAACACGCCCCGCATCGACTCAAACTTCAGGTTTGTTGGCGTCGGATTCTGCATAGCCAGATACCCCTTAGCTTCCGCGAACGTAGCGAGCAAGGCACTCATCGCTTCAGTACGTTTCTCATTTTTCTGAATCGTCAATGAGAAATCTTCGAAGTTGAAGTTACGGGCAAAATAGCTCGGCCAGTTTACCCAGATGCCGTCGTCTTTTTTCAGAACCGCATCTTCCCAGTTCCAGCCGTCGGTCATCATCACGCTTGAGCTTCCCGACACGGTTCCGCCCTGGGGCATGGCCTGAGTCAGTAAAACGCCGTTATTACGAATGGTTGGAATAATTTCAGAATCCGTATTATAGGCAATCAGAGCCCGAATGTTCGGATTTAATTCGCCGATTTCCTGCTTATCGACGGTTGCTTTTACGGCACCAATCTCCTGCAAGCCAACAGTCGAAGCCGGAGAAATAATACCCGGATACACGTGTTTGCCCGACACGCTGATTACTTCAGAACCGGCAGTTGGCGTACTACCGTCGCCGATAGCTGTGATGACGCCTTTATCGAAAACGACAACGCCGTTCTGGATCACCTGACCATTGCCCACGTGAATGGTGGCTCCGGTCAGCGCGATTGCCCGCTCCTGCGGTCTTGCCGGAGCAGGATTCTGGGCGTAGCTCGTAAGAACGCCCAGTGCTAATATTGATGTTAGTATGTGTTTCATTGTGATTACGTTTTCGGCTTATGCTGACAACCATAAACCTTATTTACCTTCCTCCTCACCTTCAGCCATGACACCCTCGATATCTTCGCAGTGCCACATGCGCGACCGTCTGAACGTTGGGCGCTGCGTTGGCGAGCCGCTGGCTTTAGCCGACAGTGTTTTCTGGATCAATCGAGCCCGTTCAGCCTGCATGGCTTCGCGTTTTGCTTCTTCGTCTTTCAGGCTGAAATACGTAGCGCCTTCGATCATGGTAATTTCAGGGCGGGCATAGATAGACAATGGGTGCGCATTCCAGAGAACCAGATCGGCATCTTTACCCACTTTCATGCTACCCAGCCGATTGTCGAGGTGCAGCAATTTGGCCGGATTCAACGTAACCATTTTCCAGGCGTCTTCTTCTGGTATACCACCGTATTCGACCGTTTTTGCGGCTTCCTGATTCAAACGACGGGCCATTTCAGCATCGTCAGAGTTGATGGAAACCGTTACGCCCATACGGTGCATCAGCGCAGCGTTGTACGGAATAGCATCATGCACCTCCATTTTGTAAGCCCACCAGTCGGCAAACGACGAACCACCAACACCGTGTTTCGCCATCTTGTCGGCCAGTTTATAGCCTTCCAGAATGTGCGTAAACGTATTCACTTTAAAGCCCAGCGAATCGGCCACTTTCATCAGCATGTTAATTTCTGACTGCACATAGGAGTGACACGTAATGAACCGTTTTGCCGATAAAATTTCAGCCAGCGCGTCCAGTTCAATATCCCGGCGGGGTGGAATAGCGGTTGTTTTTTCCTTCGCACCAAGTTTGTTATAAGTCGTCCAGCCTTTTGCATATTCTTTCGCCCGCGTAAAGTGGTCCATATACACCTGCTCGACACCCATCCGGCTTTGCGGGAAACGCACACCGGCACTTGGGTTATTCGACTGTTTTACGTTCTCACCAAGCGCAAACTTGATAAAACCATCGGCTCCTTTGAGCAACAACCCTTCCGGTGACTCACCCCATTTCAGTTTCACAATGGCCGATTGACCACCAATGGAGTTAGCCGACCCGTGAAGCAATTGCGACGTAGTGACACCACCCGCTAACTGGCGATAGATATTGATATCTTCCGAATTGATTACATCCGACATCCGAACTTCGGCCGAACTCGTCTGACCGCCTTCATTGATTGTCAGCAAGGCAATGTGCGAGTGTTCATCAATAATCCCCGTTGTCAGGTGTTTGCCCGTACCGTCGATCACTTTTACGCCAGCCGGAGCCGACAAGCCTTTACCTACTTTGGCAATTTTACCATCCTGAACCAGTACGTCGGTTTCGGTCAGAACACCTTCTTTCTCGTTCGTCCAGACGGTAGCATTCCTGATCAGCACATTTTCTGACTTTGGCTTCTGCGCATTGCCCATCCCAACAAACGGATAGACAACCGCCGTTGACGACGTAGCCGACGTAGAGCGGGCAGCTGTAACAGCGGTGGTCGATAATGGCGCATCGCCTGATTTGGTGGCCGACCACGTTATTTGTTTTCCATCGGGAGTTTCGCCTTCACCTTTCACGCTGGTTGGCGAAGTAAAGTAACCCGTCAGACGAGTCGTTCCCGAGCCAGGACGGCGGCTAAGCTGCGTCTGAATGGAGATAATTTCTCCGCTAACGGCAACTTTAGGAGTGATTTTCGTGGTATCGATAACAATCTGATATTCTGGCTTATCGGCGCTTTTACCGGTAACATTCAGCTTTACGTTGCTTTGATTGCCAATCGTTAACTGCCAGCTTCCGCGCAAATCAACCACATCTTTCTGATTCACGATGTACTGCTTGCCCCGAATCCAGTTTTCATAGATCACATTATCGGCACCGAACAAATTGCCTGACGTAATAATGAAGCTGGCCACACGGCCTTTCTGCAGAGAACCAACCATATCCTCAGCCTTCATCAATTTGGCAGGTGTTGTGGTTAATGCCTCCAGTGCTTTTTGTTCCGACAAACCGTTTTCAATGGCTTTACGCAGGTTTGCCCAAAAATCGGCTTTGTTTTTCAGCCCGGCGGTTGTCAGCGCAAACGGAATATTAGCACTGGCTAACCGACTGGCATTCAAGGGAGCCATTTCCCAGTGTTTTAGCTCCGATAACGCTACGTTGTCAGCGTCCCAGGCATCTTCAACATCGTAAGGCTGCGGAAAATTAATGGGGATAATTAACGAAGCACCCGTTGCTTTGATTTCGTCAAGGCGCTGGTATTCGTCGCCCCCTCCTTTGATAATGTACTGCACTCCGAACTCGTCACCGACTTTATCGGCCCGTAATACACCCAGTTTATCGTTTCCTTCAAAGATGGCAGGCAGCGATTGGTTTCGGTTTAAAGCCTCCAGGGATAAGTTCGACTGTTCTTTGTTGCCACCCCGCTTGTACCAGTCAGCATCGTATAACGCCTGACGTAGCAAAGCAACCGAACCCATCATTGAATTCGGATAGCTCTGCCGCGACGTACCCTTACTGAACGAGTAGTGCGCAGCTGCATCCGATTTCAATACAAGTGTATTTTCACGGTCATCGGCCAACGTAACCAGCGCTCCTGTTCCCCGAACGATGCCATCGTGTGGGTGGGTGAGTACCGTGCCAAAACCTAACTTACGAAGCTCGTCCGCTTTGGCAGGTGTTGCTTTAAAGAGCTGACTAGCACTGTTTTCGGGCTGAACGGCCTGATTCCAGTAATAAGCTCCTTTTTTGTTCGACTCGATTTGTGGTACGCCACCTCGTCCTCCGCCGGGAGCCGCTCGGGGAATTTCGGGCATGCCGTAATCGGAGTAGATGTCGATCAAGGCTGGGTAGATACGTTTCCCTTTCAAATCGGCAATAACCGTTCCGGCGGGTACACTGACATTGGTACCTACCGCTTCAACACGGCCATCGCGAATTAAAAGGGTAGCATTCTGCAGTGTCGTTTGTGGGTCAACGACAATTGTTGCGTTGGTAAAAGCATACAATCCTGGCCGTTCGTCATAGACACCATTACGCGGAAAGGTTGTCTGAGCCACAGCAGAATAGGCCAATCCAGCCGCCAGTAGTGCCGTCAGGAAATGTCTTCTCATTGAGACTGATTGATTAGTTGATGATTGGGGTTAACTGCCAAAATTACGGAATCTATCGTCTCTATTTTTCTTTTTCAAAAGAATATATTGCCCTGGGTCGCTTTTACCAATAAAATACTGTTTCATAAACAATAGTTATTATCCAGCAGCTACTCAATCGAGCCCATAAGGTTTATCAAACACCTTACAGTACGTCTGATTGCCAATGGCGCTCACAAGAATTCTCAACATACAGTAAGCCGATTCGCACTTTAACTATTTTTTAACGGCTGATTATCAATCAAAAAGCATAAAATTGGTTTTTATTTTTGGTGCAGTCCTGTACGCTGGCAGCTATTTCAAGCTATTACTTTAGTCTATCCATTTTCCACCTTATGAGAGCACTCGCAATCTTTATTACGGGCTCGTTATTTATACACTTATTCTCCCACACTAATCTGGCTTACTGTCAGTCTATCACCGATACTACCAGTACGTCCTTCGATCCGCGAAAACCCAGACCGGAAAAAGATGTGGCTGACGTTGTCAGAAAGTGGTTTCCTGGTCTACCAATTTCTCCGCATGACTCAACTTCGTTTCTGGACGGAAAACGTTTTGTTCTCGTTCTGCCTCAAGTCGGCTATACGCTTCAAACACGCGGATTAATTGCACTTGTGATCAACACCGCATTCAGGCAACCGCGTGCCAATCTATCATCGATCACGGGCAACATTCAGTACACGCAGAATAAACAGGTTATTTTTACGACTAATTCGTCTGTATGGAGTTCAGACAACCGAATTGTCTGGAATAACGACTGGCGATTGATGCATTACCCACAAGCTACGTATGGGTTGGGAATGTATACCTCCACCGACCGGGTAATCAATATGGACTATGCTTACTTACGGCTCTACCAAAGCATACTAAGACGTTTATCAAGAAACTTGTATGGTGGTTTCGGCTACGGACTCGACCTTCACTGGAATATCGATAGCTATAACAGCCATCGGGAAATCACCCGAATCTCACGTTACGCTGCTGGTGTTCAGGGACGCTCCATATCGTCGGGTCCAACGATTAACCTTCTCTACGATAACCGCCAGAACGCACTAAATCCAAACGGAGGTCTTTACATCAACGCTGTCTTTCGGGCCAATACTCGCTTGTTGGGTAGTGACGAAACGTACCAATCGATGCTTCTCGAAGCCAGAAAATATATACGTTTTCCTGCCCAGTCAGAGAATATTCTGGCTATATGGTCATACAATGCATTCACAGTCAGTGGCACTCCTCCCTTTTTAGATTTGCCAAGCACGGGATGGGATAGCAATGGTAATGTTGGCAGAGGCTTCATACAGGGACGTTTTAGAGGAAAAAACCTGTTGTACGCCGAAACTGAATATCGTTTTCGTATTTCCAGCAATCGGCTATTGGGGGGCGTCGTGTTTGCCAATGCACAAACGGTGACCGAGTTAACCAGTAAGCAATTTGAAAAAATTGCTCCGGCGGTTGGAGCTGGTTTACGGTTTAAGATGAATAAAATTTCACGTACGAACCTATCCGTTGATTACGGCTTTGGTCTGGATGGGTCTCACGGCTTATTTTTCAATTTGGGCGAGGTTTTTTAAGACACCTCTGCATAGTTTTTCACGTCTAGCAGGCTCATGTTTGCCCAAACCCATCTTAGCAATTCTCACAAAAAATCCAAACCAAATAATTAACTTAATACAGACAAGTGACGACAAAAAAGATTATTTTTGTCGATTATGACCCACACTTCAATTGCTGCCCACCAAACGATAAGCGCCCGCCGTTCCAGTCCAGTTATCACACCTTTCCCGTACACTCGCCTGCTACTGATTGGTATCCTGCTCATGGCGCTGTTTCTACGTCTACACAAAGCTAGTGTACACGGCTTATACCTCGATGAGAAGTTTACCCTTGTAAATACCCAAGGGATATCTCTGGAAGGATATAACCAGCACGATGTATTTTTCACACCAGGCAAGACCTATTTCACCCCGAAAGAGTTCTGGAAAGAAAAACCGCTGAAAGATTATATCCGGGCCATTATCCAAACGGATATTGGTAATAGCCCTAGCCATTATGCATTACTTTGGGCCTGGATTAAGGTTTTCGGCTTAAGTGATCTTTCGATCCGAATGCCCTCCATTCTGTTTAGTACGCTCATAGTCGGCCTAATTTTCGGGATGGTCCGTCGGTATTTTCGTTCCGAGCCCTTAGCCCTGATCTGTGCCGCACTGGCGGCTGTAGAGCCCTTTTTTATTGCCTACAGCCATATGGCCCGCAACTACTGCATGACTATTTTTTTGACCCTGCTGGGCACTTATCTTTTCCTTCGCATACTGGACCGACGCGCCGAGGGCAAACAACCGATTGGGCTTTACATTGCTTACGGGCTCTCCTTTGCACTAGCTACACTGGGACATTACCTGGCCATTACTATTTTCTTTTGCCATGGTATTTATCTCCTACTGTTCAACCGCGACCTCAAAACGTATATAGGTATGGGTATGAGCTACTTAGGAGGGGTAGTAAGCTTAGTTTTACCCTGGTTTGTATTCGGCGGAGGTAAATATACGTTTCAAACACTGGCCTATCAGGCCAAATTGTATGGAGGTCTGGCACATACGAATCCGTACAACAACGGTTTTGGCATTATTCTGCCCGCTACTGTAGGGAACATCGTCAAGAAATCCATTCCCATCTGGTCCGACTTGTTCTTATTTTCAAATGGTTTTTCGACCGAAACACTGGCCTTCCGAAATTTGATCATTGCTTTTGCGTTAGGCACAGCAGCTGTGGTGATCATTCATCGCTTCGGTTCCCGTGCTCACGATCAGAATACGCCTGGCTGGGTTAAATTAGCCGTACCTACATTATTGGTCGTTGGTTTTGCCCTCTACACTGTACAGTCAGCTCGTTTGCTGGTGGCCGCTGCCGTACCTATCTTTTTGTATATGCTTTATCTGGCCTCTATCCGCTATAGAGCTCAGTCTAAACGCCAGTTTTTAGTTTTGCTGGTTCTGCTAACCATCGTACCAACTCTATTTCTGATCCTAATGGCTGTCCGAAATGGTCATACCTATGGCATTACTCAGCGGTATTCGGGTTTTTCCTTCCCTTATGCTATTATTTTGGGAGGTCTGATTCTCCAGCGCATCTTTCATCAGCCTTTATATCTAAAGGTGATTTTAGCAGCTGTTTTGTTAGTTCAGAGCTATTTTATTGGTGAGCTTCTGTACCGAATCTATGAGGATCAGGCTCCCAAATACACCTACTATGGGCGTTATCGGATAAAAAACCCCTACAATACGGCGGCCGAACGTATTAAGGCACAGTATGCTCCTGGCGACACGGTGCTTTACCCATCCCCTCGAACGGCACCACGGGACGAAGTAGAAAACACCTACACACGGCATTCGATTATTGACGCTCAGTACACTAATTTATATCTTCCCAAAGACGCGACTTATTACCAGCGGTTGGATACTACACAGACCGATCGTATCATTTTGGTTAAAGGACAGTCAGGTAAGAGAGTCGTCATTTTCGATTTCGAGGGTACCAAATATCGTTATTAATCAGCTCTTTCGTGTTTCGTTCGCAGTCAGCACCATCTTCCAGCCCAACGCCCCGCCAACGGTCTTTGGGCTGGTTCCCGTTGATAGGTTGGCTATGTCTACTCCTGCCAATCCTCTTTTTCGGGATTTCCTGGTATAGCTACGCCATCAGTATTCCCAAGTGGGATGATCACGCGCTACGTGCCTTTTTGTTTTATTCTGACCAGGAAGCGTCACTAACCGGAAAAATTTATCAACTCTTCCGACAGCACAATGAACATCGAATTGTTTACGACCGACTGATTACAAAGCTCGACTACTGGTTATTTAACCAGCTTAGTTACACTCATCTAATGGTTGTGGGCAATCTGAGCCTGGTAGGATTGCTACTTTTATTCATAGCCATAGTACACAGAGCAGGTCGTCCAATCCTATACGCTGCGCCAGTTTCATTGTTACTCTTTAATTTGTCACAATGGGAAAACATGTTTTGGGGCATGGCCGCTTTACAAAACTTTTCCATTGTATTATGGGTATTGGCAACGTTCTACTTTTTAAGTTATACGCGTCAATTGGGTCTGGCTTTTATGCTGGCTGTGCTGGCAACGATCACCAGTGGCAATGGACTACTTGTTTGGCCTTTAAGTATCTTTATTCTTGCCTTACGTCTGGGTGACTATCCGGATAGAAAACGTGGAATTCGGCAATTAATAGCCTGGATAGCAGGCTCCGTTTTTGTTCTTGCGCTTTATTTTACTGGTTTCGAAAAGCCTGTTAACATTGCTTATGTCCAACCTGGCGCTATTGATCTACTAAAAGGATGGTTTGCCGTGATGGGGGCATCTGCAGAAGCCATCCCTGTTAGTCCTTCCCTAAAAGTATGCGTGCTTATTGGTGGGCTGCTAGCTCTGACAACATTTGTTATAACGCTTGGCACCATTGTGCGATATTGGCGGTCTATTAAGGATAGCAGTTCTTACGTCTTCTCTTCCGCGCACCGACCCACGCATTCCTGGCCACCCATTCTACTCTTCTTCTGGAGTTGTATCGCTTTTTTAGTAGGAACAACGCTCATAGTAGCCTGGGCACGTACTGGTTTTGGAGCGGACTTACTAATTACCAGCCGTTATAAAATGTACTCGCTAACGATGCTGGCAGTATTGTATGTGTATCTGGTCGTAATTCTTAACAATCGTTTAGCTATCTGGACGTTGGTCAGTGGCTTTATCGGGAGTTTAGGATTCGTCGTTATTTCATACTTAACGTTTCTCAATGAAACTATATGGTGGCGGCACTGGCTTACGACCAACCAGTTTAACTGGACATATCTTACGAATAAGGCAGACGTGACTTTTGATCCTATTACCCAGCAATACACACCCGCTGTAACCGCTTTTTATGAGTCGGCACTGCCGGTTATTTTCGGTACAACTCAGCAATCACCCATTCGCTTGAGTGTTAACAAGACAGCAGAGGGATTTTCTGTCTACAATACAACAATGGCTTCTGAGGGATTAAAAGATGAAGGAAACTATTTGGTAGCACGTTCCTCCAAGCGTACATATTTATTTCCAGTGTGGCAGAATCAACAATCAATTTTTAGGGCAGCTTTTCTACCTTCCAGGTTATTTGTCAAGGGTTTTAAAGCCGACATCACAGCCAGTGAGATGCAACCTGATACCTACCAACTATTCGTTCTGTCGGTTGAGCCTGACAACAGGTATACACTTTATCCAACAAGCCAAACCATTGTGTCAGCAGGGGCACCTGTTGTAACAGACACTAAGAACTGGTAATTTGTGTCAACTTAAACAATGCGAACATACTATTATTGACGCACAGTAGTCAGGAGCACTCTGCTCCTAGAAATCTTAGCTTGTCCTTTTATTTTATCCTTTATACGAACCGCAACTATCGCGCAATGAGTTGGCTGCGTGTATAAATCACTTATAATGTCACTGAGTTTACGACACTGAATTATTATCAACTTCGGTGATTTCATACGCTACGGCATGAGCGCCTGGTTTGGCTTCCTGGTGAATCCACTCCGCATAGTAGCGGGTAAAACTGGCCCCATAATAGAAAATTAAGGAGGCATAAAAAACAAATAGTAGAACCAGAATGATACCCCCAGAAGTGCCATAGAGGGTGCGAACCGGACTTTGAATCAAGAGTTGATCCAGCACCTGTTCGCCAAGCTCAATGAGTATACTCGTTACTAGTCCACCCATCCAAACAGCCGACCAGTGAATCCGAATATCGGGTAGATACTTAAACACAATAGCCATCCATACCGTCAGTGTACCGATTGAGATTAAATGATTACCCATAGCCTTCATCCAGCCGTACGTCAGAGAGTCAAACAGTATCTGTTCATGGATATGGACTAATGCTTGATGAATAGCCAGTGATGCAGAAATTAATATCCCCGAAAAAAGAATAATGCTAATAGCAATAAGCCGATCAAGTAAACTATACCACGTGTTTCTAGTAGCAGCCTGTTTTACGCTCCAAAGCTGATTAAGCGAATTTTTTATAACGGCAAACAAGGTAGTTGAGGCTAGTAACAAAACAAATAGGCTCAATACCATCGATAAAGTAGTATCAGGCGCATGCTGAAGATTTTGCGAAATAATCCGTAGTTCACGAGCGCTCTGGTCACCAAACAAATCGGCTAGTTTACGAACGAGTTGCCAACGTACTCGCCGATCATTGCCTTGCAGTAGCCTGCCAAATAGTTGACTCAGAATAATTAGTATGGGAGGTAGGGCAAAAAAAGAAAAGAATGCCGTTGCCGCAGCCATCCGGATTGGATCGTTTGCTTTCAGGTTATTAAAAGCCTGAACCGTTATTCGCAAAATGGGCGTAGCTTTTCTCACAATGTATAGGGCATAAACTATATCAGGCTAACGGTCTGTCGAACGACATAGTTTAATCAGCCGGATGCATGTACAGACAACGCACATCACCTAGTATCCGATCTACGACCGGTATAGCACAATCAGCATCACCTAAGTTATTGATACGTCGGTAGGCTAATCAGTAATTGCTGGAATTAAACGGCGGGGATTGGCTCCAATAGGGTTACCGAGTGCCAGATTACTATCGCAAGTTGGTATTCTGTTTTAGGAAGCAGCAGAATCAAGCTATTTACACTACCCTAAAACAGTAGCCCACAAAACTGCTTGAATAGCAGTATGGATTTGGTAGTTATGAGGGATAAACCAATTTCCATGCAAACAAAAAGCCGCCAACATTACTGAAGGCGGCTTGTGTTACTGAGCCAGTGGAGGGATTCGAACCCCCGACGCGCTTGCGCATCCTGATTACAAATCAGGCGGAATCGACCGCTATCCGACACTGGCGATCCCTTTAACTCGGCGATCAAATAACCTATCCCCGAATTGTGATGCAAAAGTAGGGTTTTACATTTAAAAACGCAATACCTTACTAAAGTTTCTGCTTCAAATTTTCGAAAAATTTAAAGCAGAAACTCCTTCCTAAGCCTGAACAACCTTCAATTGATGGCGTAATTCGTCCAGTTGTTTCTCAGCATCAGCGATTTTCTTATCAATATCAGCTCGCAGCTTATCGGCATTTTTCGACCGGGCAAAGAATTCAATATTGTTACGATATGTAGCAATATCATTCTCGATTGCCGTAATACGCCGACGAATATCGTTTTCACGCTTGTTTAACGTATTATCACCCCGATCGCGGCCACCCGAACGAATCACTTCAGCTTCATTCTGAAGCATGACGCGCTCTTTATCTTTAGCCGGAATCTTACCCGTTGCACCAACCAACGCATTAACAGCATTGATATAGCGCTTTTGGGTCGACTGCATGTCTTTCTTAGGTACAAACCCAATGGCATTCCATTCTTTCTTGAACTCGTTCAGTTCTGAAAGATCGGCGTTTTCATTGGCTGCGGCTTCAATCCGCTCAATAAGGGCAACTTTCTTGGCCAGATTGGCTTCAAACTCTCGCTCCGTTTCCTGATTTTTCGAGCGCTTTTTGTTGAAGAATGCATCACAGGCCGCTTTAAAGCGATCGAAGATAGTATTCTTCTGCTTCTCTGGAACCTGACCAATATTCTTCCACTGGCGCTGCAGTTCAATCACAGTCTGCGTAGCTTCCGGCGATTCTTCACCCGATGCAAGAATGGCCTCAACCTGCTCGCAGAGTTCCGTTTTAGCCCGCAGATTTTCTTCGCGCTTGCTCTCCAGCTGCTTAAAGAACTCGCCTTTATTATGGAAGAACGTTTTCAGCGAAGCCCAGAATTTCTTGCTCAACTCCTTACCTTCTTCGCGAGGCATCGGCCCTTTGATAGCATTCCAGCGATCCTGAAGCGCCATCACAACCTTTGTTTTATCGTTCCAGTCGTTAATGCTGTTCGATGCAAAGGAAGTCAACGGAATCAGTTCTTCGTAGATAGCAGATTTCTCTTCGTAGAGCTGCGCCGATTCTTTCCGTTGTTCGTTGGTCTGATCGCGACGTTTATCGTACAGTACGTCCAAAGCCGCTTTCATACGTCCCCAAAGAACTTCCTGTTCAGCCTTCGGAGCCGGACCAATATGCTTGTACTCTTCAAACAGAGCATTCGCTTCGTCGATAAGCTGGCGAGTTACGGGATTCTCTTCAGCCGCTTTGGCCATTGCCTCCACTTTCTCGATCACTTCCGTTTTTAACGTAGCATTACGTTTCCGATCCAGTTCTTTCAGCTCAAAATAGATATTTCGATTGCTGTAGTACCTGTCAACAAGCGCGTGATACGTTGCCCACAACGTAGCGTTATGCGGTGAATTTATATTGCCGGCCGCTTTCCACTCGTCCTGAATTTTCTTGAACTCGTTCCAGCTTGTTTTTGGATCACCAGCGTTGCTTTCATCCGTTTCCACTAACTCGCGCAGGCGGGTCAGTAGTTCTGTTTTAGCCGCAAAATTGTTGTCCTTTGCTTTATCAAGATTCTGGAAGAACGTATTCTTCTGGCTCTTGATCTGCTTATACAAATCATCGAAACGCAGGATCGACTCATCGTATTTATACTCGAAACCTTCTTCAGATCCGGTGTCGGCCATGTAGGCCTGTAGCGCTGTTTCACGTTCGCTCCGTTTTACCTGATCGAACAACGGCTTCACTTCCTTCAGCACCTGATCAGCCTTCTTAAAGTCGCCGGGTGTTACGGCTGCTACACTAACGGCCGCCAGCTGTTCTTCGAGTAAATGAACGAAATCAGCTTTTGAAAACTGACTATAGTCGACCGTAGACTCTGCCGCATTTTCTTCTTCCGTGTCAGGAATATCAGCGTATTCGACCGAAATTTCACCACCGCTCGTTGTTTCGGTAGCTGACTCTTCAGCCGGAGCCGCTGTTGCAGCAGGTTCCTCGACGCTATTAGCTGGCGCGGCCTCTGGAGCCTCCTGCACAGCTGCAGTTAGTTCGTCAGACGTAGTACCTGGTTCAGCTGGTGTAGCTTCCGTCGATGCGTCCTCTGTCTCAGCCGATGTATCGTCCGAGATCGTAGTAGCGGTTGGGGTGTCGTTAGGTGTATTTGTTGTTTCCTCAGTACCAGCGGATTCTGGTTCTGTTTGGGCAGATGGAGCTGGCGAAACATCGACCGATTCGGACGTAGTTTCAGTGCCCTCGACTACCTGTTCAGATGTCGTCGTGGTATCTTCGGGGGTATTAACTGCCAGCGTTTCAGAGGCCTTATTGGCTGCCTCTGGCTGCTGGTTAATTTCCTGTTCTTGGTTTGCCATGTTGGGAACGTACCGATTACTTTTGCAAAACTACGACAATATGCGGATTTTCCTGTACTCCAGCCGTTGAAAAGCCGTTAAACAAACCACATAGTATGCCGTCGACAATCAGTGATTTACGGAAAGAATATACGCTAAACGGTTTAGACAAGGCCGATGTTTTAGCCGACCCGATAGCTCAGTTTCGTATTTGGTTTAATGCAGCCTTACAAGCTAATGTTCCAGAACCAAATGCCATGTACATTAGCACTGTTACGGAAGATGGACGCCCCGACGGACGTATCGTTTTGTTGAAAGATATTCTGGACACGGGTTTTGTTTTTTACACAAACTATGAAAGCCGTAAAGGAAAAGAACTGACAAGCCATCCCTTCGCGGCTATTACGTTTTTTTATCAGGAACTAGAACGTCAGGTCCGTATCGAAGGCCGGGTCGAAAAAGTCAGCCCAGAACAATCAGACGATTATTTCAACAGTCGTCCACGCGGTAGTCAACTCGGAGCCTGGGTATCGAATCAAAGTTCTGTTATCGAAAACCGTGACGTTCTGGAAACCCGTCAACACGAACTGGAATTCCGGTTTGCCGATCAGCCCATACCCCGTCCTCCTCACTGGGGAGGCTATCAGGTTATTCCCGATGCTATTGAATTCTGGCAGGGTCGTCCAAGCCGACTCCATGATCGAATTCGCTACCGAAAAGAGAACGATAACTGGATTATTGAGCGGCTGGCTCCCTAATCTGTTTCCCGTCGATATTGGATGTTAGACAGTAAGCTTTTTCCAGCACGAATCTACTCACTAACATCCAATATCCATTGATACGGTAAAATTGCCCTCCTGGTTGCTTTCATGGACAAGAATCTTCTTTCGTCCCCGTCTCATGGTCGGCAAAAAAGCCAAAACCCAGCAACCTGTCTCCAACAGAGCCCTATTCAGTGTTATTTCGGCGTCATCTGTAGGCACACTTATTGAATGGTACGACTTCTATATTTTCGGTAGTCTGGCCGCCATCCTTTCATCCCAATTTTTCCCAAAAGATAACCCAACGGCTTCACTGCTCTCTACCCTCGCTACGTTTGCTGCGGGGTTCGTCGTCCGTCCGTTTGGCGCGCTGGTTTTTGGGCGGCTTGGCGACCTGGTTGGTCGAAAATATACCTTCCTCGTTACGTTGATCCTGATGGGTGGGTCTACGTTCGCCATTGGTCTTATTCCAGGCTACGCTACGATTGGTTTCTGGGCTCCCCTGCTCGTGCTGTTGCTACGTCTGATTCAGGGGCTTGCGCTGGGTGGCGAGTATGGTGGAGCCGCCACCTACGTAGCCGAATACGCCCCCGAAGGCCGACGCGGTTTCTACACGAGTTTTATCCAGACAACCGCTACGTTAGGGTTGTTTGTATCGCTTGGCGTCATTCTGATTACCAGGGAAACACTGGGTGTTGACGTATTTTCGGATTGGGGCTGGCGCGTACCCTTTATCCTGTCGATTTTGCTGGTAGCTGTATCTATCGTTATTCGGATGAAAATGGCCGAATCGCCTTTGTTTTCAAAACTGAAAAGTGAGGGAAAGATCTCGAAAAATCCGCTCGCAGAAAGCTTCGGCAAAAAGCAGAATCTGAAAATGGTGCTGCTTGCTTTATTTGGCGCTACGGCCGGTCAGGGTGTTATCTGGTATACAGGGCAGTTTTATGCGTTGTCGTTTATTCAAAAAGCCTGTAACATTGAGTTTGTTCAATCCAACGAGATTGTCGCGATTGCGCTACTGGCTGCTACGCCGTTCTTCGTCATTTTCGGTGGCCTTTCTGATCGGATTGGTCGTAAGAGTATTATGCTGGCGGGTATGTTGCTCGGCGTGCTAACGTATCGGCCGATCTACGATAAAATGTATAGTCTCTCCGATTTAAGCATCCGCGACGAATTGACGGACGCCAAAACCATCAGCCGTAAATTGACCAAACAGGCCAATGGCGATTTACTCACAACTGCTACAACCACTCATTTTTATACGGACGGATTAGTAGCCAAAGACATTGAAAAAACTGTTACATCGGCCAATAAGTCAGCACAAGTTTCTCCGCCCGAACTGACCAAAGCGGTGACCCTGCCCGACAGAAGTCTGTGGCTGATGATATTTCTGGTATTTGTACAGGTGCTCTACGTAACTATGGTTTATGGCCCAATTGCAGCGTTTCTTGTCGAATTGTTTCCAACGAGAATCCGCTACACCTCCATGTCCTTACCGTATCATGTCGGAAACGGAATTTTTGGAGGGCTAACTCCTTTTATTGCTACAGCGCTGGTGGCTACTGCCACCAAAGCCAACGAAACGGCACCCGGTTCGGTAGCCAAACCCTATCTCGAAGGTTTATGGTATCCCATTCTGGTGGCCACCGTTTGTTTTGTTATTGGGGTGTTATACCTGAACAACAAGACATATACAACAGCCGACGATTAAACCAGCCATTCCTTACGTAGACGTTCCATCTTTCATTCGTCTTTTATACATGAACATTCTAAAAAAATACCTCGGCCTTATCTGGATACTGCTTGGTCTTTACGTTGGCTACGACCGGATTGTTGATAGCCTCGAAAAAATTGGTAGCAATAAGCTTGAAGATCAGGTATTCGGCTGGGTTATTCTCTGCATACTAGTCCCTATTGTTGTTGGCGGGCTGATTCTATTCGGAAAATATGCGCTCGATGGAGAATATAATTCTAACGAGTGAATTAGTGATTAATTGAAGGAGTCAATAGTTTTGCCATTGGTTATCCGTTCTTTTATACAATCACTAACTCGTTCAATCGCTAATTAATTATGCGTATCCGAACCTTTGACGAGTACCAGACAGCTTATCAGAAAAGTGTTGACGACCCAGAAGAGTTCTGGGCCGAAATCGCGCAGAATTTTCAGTGGCGTAAACCCTGGACTAAAACCCTACAGTGGAATTTCACCGAACCAAGCGTAAAGTGGTTCATCGGTGGCAAACTCAACATTACCGAAAACTGCCTCGACCGACATCTGGCCGAGCGCGGTGACCAGCCTGCCATTATTTGGGAACCCAATGATCCAAATGAAGCAGGCGTAACCCTCACCTATCGGATGCTCTTCGATCAGGTTTGTCGGTTTGCCAACGTACTGAAACGTAACGGCGTGGTTAAGGGCGACCGCGTTTGTATTTACCTACCGATGGTCCCTGAGCTGGCCATTGCGGTTCTGGCCTGTGCCCGAATTGGCGCCGTTCACTCCGTGGTTTTTGGCGGTTTTTCAGCGCAAAGCATTGCGGATCGTATCAATGATGCACAGTGTAAAGTGGTTGTTACAGCCGATGGCGCGTATCGGGGGAATAAAGAAATTCCGTTAAAAAGTACGGTCGATGACGCGCTGATCGGGTGCCCAAGCGTGCAGAAAGTTATTGTGATGACCCGGACCCGCACACCAGTATCGATGCTGAAAGGCCGCGACGTGTGGTGGGAACAGGAAGTTAAACAGGTTACGGCCGATTGCCCTGCCGAAGAAATGGATGCTGAAGACATGCTCTTCATCCTCTATACCTCCGGTTCAACGGGCAAGCCCAAAGGGGTGGTTCATACGTGTGGCGGCTACATGGTGTATGCAGCCTATACCTTCCAGAATGTCTTTCAATATGAGCCAGGGCAAATTCATTTCTGCACGGCCGATATTGGCTGGATTACGGGCCATAGCTATATCGTTTACGGACCGCTGGCCTGTGGCGCTACGTCGATTATTTTTGAAGGCGTCCCTACCTACCCCGACTACGGTCGTTTCTGGGATATTGTTGACAAATACAAGGTCAATATTTTGTATACAGCCCCAACCGCAATCCGTTCGCTGATGGGTTTTGGTCTGGAGAAAGTTGACAACCATGACCTGAGTAGCTTAGACGTATTAGGTTCTGTGGGTGAACCAATTAACGAAGAAGCCTGGCATTGGTACGACGACCATATCGGCAAAAACCGCTGTCCCATTGTCGATACGTGGTGGCAAACCGAAACGGGTGGCATCCTGATTTCGCCCATAGCTGGCATCACCAAAACCAAACCTACCTACGCTACGTTGCCACTACCCGGTGTTCAGCCTATTCTGGTCGATGAAAACGGGAAGGAAATTGAAGGAAACGGCGTAAGCGGGAACCTCTGCATGAAATTTCCGTGGCCAGGCATACTACGTACCACCTACGGAGACCATGAGCGCTGTCGGCAAACGTACTTCGCTACGTATCCAGGTCTTTATTTTACGGGCGATGGCTGTCTGCGCGACGAAGATGGCTATTATCGCATTACGGGCCGGGTCGATGACGTTCTGAACGTATCAGGCCACCGCATTGGTACAGCCGAGGTTGAAAACGCCATCAACATGCACACGGGTGTCGTTGAAAGTGCGGTCGTCGGTTATCCGCACGACATTAAAGGACAAGGCATCTATGCGTATGTTATTACCGAAGGGGATGCCGGTGGTCACGATGCCGAATTAACCAAGCGCGACATTCTGGCAACGGTGAGCCGGGTGATTGGCCCCATTGCCAAGCCCGACAAAATTCAGTTTGTATCTGGTTTACCCAAGACTCGTTCGGGCAAGATCATGCGTCGGATTCTCCGCAAAATTGCCGAAGGGGACACCAGTAACCTTGGCGATACAACAACCCTACTCGATCCGGCTGTGGTTGACGAGATCAAAGCCGGAGCTTTGTAGCTCAACAAGGCTTCCCGAAAGACCCGGTAGAGATGCCTGGAACTTTCGGGAAGTTTTTTATTCTACTTCTTCGCTTTTCGTAATTCGTCCCGCTCTCTAAATAATTCCTCCCAGGTCCAGGGTTTCGTCCGGCTGGCCGTTTGTTCGCGTATTTTTTTCACCTGCTCCGGTTTAACAATTACGAAGTTGTTCATGTAACCCGACGACATTTCGGGGAAGCTCTGCATCCCTAATTCCAGCCGAACATAGGTCAGTACCGACGCGATCCATTCGTCGCTGTTGGTTCCCATTGGTGGCATCATTTCGTGATACGTAACGCCGTCGACAGGGCCGGTCAGGCCATGAAGCATAATTTTGACCACTTCGTCCCGATTCTCAAGTAGCTTGAATTTACCAGCCAGATGCGGAGCAATTTTCGTAGGTGTCCCCTGTCCCTGCGAGCCGTGACACGTAGCGCAGAGTGATGTGAAAATCTGAGCACCTTCCCCAACCAGTTTCCGATCGGCAGGATTCAGTGCCTGCAACCGACTGCTCCCTAATTGCTTGGCTTCTTTTGCTTTTGTCAGTGTTTGCTCGATACTCGTCAATACTACGTTTTGGTTATGTTTTTCCAGGATTGCCTTTACAATGTCTTTTGCTTTTTCAGATTGGCTATAACTCAATGACAGCACCAGTTGAGAAAGCACATCGTTGCTAGTGTCATTTTTCAGCTCATCCAGTTTAGCCAGAACCTGACTATCATTGTTGCGAATCGACGGCTCACTGATCCAGATGGCAGCTTTTCGTAGTTCGGGTTCTTTGTCGGCCAAACACGTCAAAAGCAATGGTTTATCAATAGCCTCCAATCCTTCCAGCGTCCACAAAGCATGGAGCCGAGCCACTTCAGAAGGAGTTTCAGGCAACGGTCCTTTTTGCCCCAATGCGACTTGTTTTAGCGACTTGACTACCGATTTATCGTTCCGGACAATGATTTCTTTCTGTGCATTATCGCGCCACCAGCCGTTCGGATGCGCCATATACGTAACGAGTTTAGCGGTTGGTTCCCGGAGCATAGTCGGAGCGGAACCGGGCTTGATGCCGTCGTACACGACTCGGTAGATACGTCCCCGCTTTGTATTCTTATCCAGCCCTTTCGTCATGATCTGATTGTAGAGATAACTACCCGGCTGCGCCCATGTCGACTCCTGAATGATGCCCCTATACATATCCAGAATATACAGGCAACCATCGGGTCCCGTATACGTATTGATCGGGCGGAAATTCATGTCCGTCGAAGAAATAAATTCGTCCTGGTGGTAGACATTCGAAAGCAGAATTTTACCATCCTTGTTCTCAATGTTTGCCCGACGGATAATACGCGCCACGGGTTCCGTAACGATATAGTCGCCAAACATAGATTTAGGTAACCGATCTCCCCGAAAAACAGACTGCCCACAGATCGACGTAAAGCCAAACATGGTGCTGTCGGAACGTAGCGTTTTAGGCCCTCCGTTCACATCCGGCGTTTTTATGGCCGACCAGACCTGACCAAAATCCTTATCGAATGCGTCGGTGAAATCGAGTTGGCCATAAGCCGGATTGATCTGAAAGCCGGACGCTGCAATTCCCGATGCCGCCCGACTAAAAAATAAACGCCCATAATCATCGTGTGTCAGCCCCCATTGCCCGGATGCTACAGGTAACGTATCGGCTTTAAGCACACCGTTTTTGTACCGAAAGCGAATAGGATCGATGGTTTCATAAATCCAGTTATCGAGGTTCCAGTCGAGGCCGCTACGTTGATGTTCTACGTTGCCAAAAGCCTTGCGCGTACTCTTGAAAACGGGTCTTTTTTTATCCGCTTTCCCATCGCCGTTCGTATCCTGATACGCATAAATGTCGTATGAATTCGTTTCGTTGACCAACAACTCTTTCCCAACAGTCAGAATGGCGCGCGGCATCAGCAGCTTGTCGATAAAAACGGAGCTTTTATCCATCTTACCGTCACCATTGGTATCTTCCAGCAGCATAATCCGGCTTCGGGGTTCATCCTGACCCGTTGCCAGCACCGTTTGCATGTAGGTTTCCATCTGCGCTACGTATAAGCGGCCATTACCGTCCCACGCTAATGCCACGGGTTCCGAAATCATGGGTTCGCTGGCTACCAGTTCGAGGTGATAGCCTTTAGGCAAACGAAATGTTTTCAGACTCGCTTCGGGCGACAACGGGACAGTCGATGGGTTTTGACTAACCGTTCGGGGCGTATCAAACGGATCTTCCTGATCATCAGAAATCGATTGATAGGCTGTCAGGAAAAGCATCGTCGATAGAACGGAAACCGTGATAATCCAGTAAGTACGTTTCATATAAATGGTTTTTCTGTTGACAGGATTGACAGGATTGTTCCGAGCTTAAAACCCTCTTAATCCTGTTAATCCTGTCGAAAAAATTAAGGCAGTTCTTCGATGTCAATATCCTTGTAGGTCACCTGCGTTACGCCATTTCCGTGAATCTGAAGCCCAATCAGCCCCGACTGCGGAATCGTTACGTCCGGCTCCGTATAATCGACCGTCTGATTACCATTGACATACAAGCGAATTCGCCGATTTTCAGCCCGTATTTCATACGTATTCCAGTCGTTCAGCTTTACCCATTTGGCCATTTTTACCGAATCTAGTTGCGCTAGCGTTTTATTACGACGCGACTCGTCGTACAAACTCCCCCAGTATTTGGCCCCCCAGTCGGCCTGGTAGCCCATCATTTCGTAAGCGGGTTTGGTCAATCGCTTACTTCGGAATTGAACACCTGCATTCACGAACCCTTTCGTACCCGTCAGGCGGACCTTCAGACGTAGTATGAAATTGGCATATGAGCGGGTAGTACACAGGAAATCGTTGTGAGGCACCATAGCTCCTGTTCGCCCGGCCGCAATGGTCCCATTTTCGATCCGCCAGGTAGTCAGCGTATCGCCCTCCCAGCCCCGAAACGTTCTCCCATCAAAGAGTACCCGCTTTTTCGGCAGATGAACAACCTTAAACCCTGTCAGCGCAATTGCCACAATCACGGCTATACATACGAATTGCTTCATCAGTTTTAGTAGCCCGGATTTTGTTTAAGATCAGAGTTGATGACGATTTCACCAACTGGAATTGGGTACAGCAGATCCCGCTCCGTTACGTTAAAGGCATTCGCCACCGGCGCGCTACCTGCCGGGTAATAATACGCCTGCGGATTTGCCTTCACTCGCGCACCAAATGCCGACATCACCTGAACGGCCAGACCGCTACGTACCAAATCGCGCCAGCGTTTGTTCTCGAACGCCAGCTCGACCCGGCGTTCGTTCAAAATAGCGGTTCGCATGTCGGTTTGGCTGTTTGCTTTTGTAGCTCCCAATCCGGCCCGAGTTCTCACCTGGTTTAGAAAGCCAGCCGCATCACTTGTTTTTCCCTGTTCATTAGCTACTTCAGCAAGCATCAGCAACACCTCGGCGTACCGATAAATTGGGCCGTTATCGGCAGTTTGATTATAGACCGAATGCGGGTGAATGTACTTTTTGATGTATGGTATGCGATTATACGTTACACCAATAAGTGGGGATGTACCCGTATAAAAACCAATAGAAGCCGAAAATCGCTGGTCTTTCAAAGTATCTTCGTAAGCACGCAGCATCTCAGGCGTTGGTATGTTAAAACCGCCGTTTGTTTGCTGGGTAGCCGGTTTTACGCCCGTAATAACCGATGGGTCAGGCAATACAGGGATAAATAAATACGGCAGACTATTGAAAATGGCCTGAGAGGTTCCTTCAGCATATTGCACATCGAAAATAATCTCGCTGTTAGCCTTATTGGTCGGCTTATAAATGTCCGCGTAGTTCGGCAAAAGACTATAACCCAACGTCGTTACGGTTTTCAGTGCGGCTTCGGCTTCTGGCCACGATTTCTGATTGATATACGCGTCGGCCAACAGCGTTAAGGCCACTCCTGACGTAGCACGGCCGGGCGCTGATGCTTTAGTGGGTAACAGTTTTGACGCAGCATCGGCATCAGCAATGATCTGCTTATAGATGTCCGAAGCCTCCGAGCGTCCCTTAAACGTAGTCTGGTACGACGTAGCGGGGTCTAAAAACAAGGGCACTCCACCAAAGTTTTTTACCAGATCGAAATAAGCAAATGCACGCAGAAACAGAGCCTGACCTTTCAAATTGTTTTTAGCGGTTGCATCGAACGTAGCCGCATCGATGGTTTTCAACATCAGATTCGCGCGGGCAATAATCAGGTAATCATTCGTCCATTTTCCCGACGTATTACCATTGTTCGTTTCCAGCGTAAACGTAGCGGCATCTTCCTGCTGTTTGTAGCCCCGTTGCGCGATGTTATAGATGAAATACGTATTATCGGAACGCATTTCGTTCAGAACCCAGTCCTGATTATAAAGCCCTTGTAAGGGTGCATACACCCCACCAACAGCCTGTTCAAAATCTTGCTGCGACTGGTAAAAGTTATCCGCTGTTAATGAGGTTTCGGGAACAACATCCAGAAAATCACTACAGGAGCTAAGTACAATGGAAAGGAAAGCTATGGCGATGAGTTTGATTTTCATGACAGATCGTTTTTAGAAACCAAGATTTACTCCGAAGCTGATGGTACGGGGAACGGGATAAGACCCCTCATCGACGCCCGGTGAACTCCCGCTACTTACATTCCGGGTATTTACCTCCGGATTGCCGGGGTATTTGGTAATGACCCAGGCATTCTGAATACTGCTATATACCCGTAAACTTCGGATGGTTTTTACTTTTAGTGGGACGGTATAGCCCAGCGTTATATTCTTGAAGGACAGAAAGCTACCATCTTTTATGTAGCGCGTACTCCAGCGGTCGCGTTCCAGATACGTAGTGCCCTGCAAAACACTACCGTATTTTCCATCACCGGGGTCGGTAGGCGATTTCCAGCGATTTTTCACTTCCTGGAGTACATTGAAAGGGCCATCGAGATTCGTCAGCCAGTTTTCGTAATGGGCCAGAATCTGATTGCCGTAGCTTCCGGTTATGGTTAGGCCGAGATCAAAACCCCGGTAGTTCAACTGATTCGTCAGGCCAAAAATAAACTTGGGCCAGGGCGTTCCAATAGTCGTGTAATCTTCGGGGAACGTAACTTTCCCATCGCCGTTCAGATCCCTGAATTTAATGGTTCCCACCTGTGAGTCTGTGTATTTTGGCGAGTTATCAAAATCCTGCTGATTCCGGTAAACGCCGTCCCAAACGGCTCCATAAAACAACCCAACGGGCGACCCAACCTGCGATACATGACTATAGAATCCATAGTTAACCATACCCTGATAAATGGCATTGGTGGTTGCCGTTGATAGCTTATCGACCCGATTCCGATCGAAGGAAAGGTTCAACGTACTATTCCAGGTTAAACGGCTGTTGCGAATATTGACTGTATTCAGTCCGATTTCGTGCCCCCAGAAAGTCAGTTCGCCAATGTTGGTCTGAATACTGCTGAAGCCCGACGACTGCGGAACGGATACGTTATAGAGCAGATCGCTGGATTGTGTACGGTAATAGTTATACGTCAACTGAATTCGGTCGTTCAGGAAATACAGGTCAGTCCCCAGATTAAACTGTTTTTTACGTTCCCAACCCAGCGCATCATCGCCGAGATTGTTGGCTGCTCTTCCCTGAAAAAGTGAATTACCAAAGGCGTAATAGACTGGCCCAACAGTTGACCGAAACGTATAGTTACCAATCTCGAAGTTACCTGTAATTCCGTAGCTGGCTCGAACTTTGAAAAATGAAACAGGCGCGATCTGCCAGAATCGTTCCTTGGAAATAATCCAGCCGACCGAGGCCGACGGAAAGTTTCCCCAGCGATTATTCGGCCCAAACCGCGATGAGCCATCGCGCCGAACGGAGGCCGTAAAGAGGTACTTATCCTTGTAGTTATAGTTAAGACGAGCGAGATACGACAACAGCGCCCATTCCTGCACGTTGTTGGTAACAACGGTCCGGCCAGCCGCGCTCACGGCCTGAATTTTATCGTCGGGATAATTACTGGCTGTTACCAACGTATTATCGCTTCGAAAGCGCTGGGCGGTAAAATCAACCAAGGCATCAAGGTTATGTCCGTTAAACTCTTTCTGGTAGCTCAGCGAATTCTCATTGACCCAGTTGTACATCCGGGTTGCATTGTCCGAACCACTCGGAATCCGGGGTGGTGGCGTAAACAACACACCAATTGTTGAGGGGTTGAACTGGAAAATCGTGTTGTTACTCAGCTGAATATTAGCCGTTGTTTTTGCCTTGAGCCCTTTTATAAGTTCGTATTCAACAAACGCATTAGACAAAAGCGCCTGCGTTCTGTTTCTGTAAACCTTATCCTGGGCTACCCGCAACCAGTTCGGGTTACCGAACGTAGCGGGGTCGGAGGCCGTCAGGGTCAGACTACCATCGGCATTGTAAGGACTGGCAAGCGGTGTGGTAGCCAGCGCTCCAGAGATAATATTTTCGGAACCATAAGGCCCCCCATCCGTAGCAAAGTTGGTATTCGACGAATAGTTAGGAGCCAGATTAAAGCCGATTTTGACCTTATCGCTGGGCGTGAATAACGTATTGACCCGTAGCGAAAGTCGTTGAAATCCAGTTCCCACCACAACACCATCTTCTTTGAAATAACCGCCCGTAACCGACGTAAGAACGTTTTTCGAACCAGAACTCAGACTAAGATTATAGCTTTGAACCGCTCCCGTCCGGGTCACTACGTCGTACCAATTGGTACCTTTTCCGGCATATTGCGCAGGGTTCTGAAAGGCTGGATTGACCGCCCGGCCATTCAGTTCAGCAATTTCTTTCTGAAACTGAGCATATTCCTCAGCATTCATCATTTTCAGCTTTCTGGATTCGGGAATCTGTTCAAAACCGTAGTACGCATTAAAATCGATCTGCGTTTTTCCGGCTTTGGCGGCTTTCGTCTGAATTAATACGACGCCGTTTCCCGCTCGTGATCCGTAAAGCGAGGCCGATGCTGCGTCTTTTAAGACACTAATGCTCTCAATTTCTGCCGGGTTAATCGTATTAATGTCTCCGGTAATTGGCATACCATCCACTACGTATAAGGGATTTGCTCCTGCCGTAATGGAAACCGAACCGCGTACTTTGATATTCATTCCTTCACCGGGTCGCCCACTAACCTGGTCGATCCGAACACCCACCAGTTTCCCCTGTAGCATCTGGGCAACCTGAGCAACCGGCGGATCTTTCAGTTCTTTGGCCGATACCATGGCAATGGCACCAGTTATATCCTCTTTTTGTTGGGTGCCATAACCCACAACGATTACTTCGCTAAGTGACTTATCGTCGGGGACCATCTGCACATCGATCGTTGTGCGATTCCCAACTGCAATTTCCTGATTCCGATAACCAACAAAGGAAAAAATTAACGTAGTACCCGACCCGGCGTTCCGTTCATCGGGAATACTAAGCCTGAAATTCCCTTCCGAATCGGTACTTGTGCCTCGTGTTGTATTTTTAACGACCACACTTACGCCCGGCAGCCCTTCTCCCGTTTCGCTTTTCACGGTACCCGTTATAGAACGATCCGTAAACTGCTGGAAATCGGTTTGAGTCTGTTGCGGCAATTCGTCCGGGAAACTGGTTGGTGTGTTCGGGCGAGTACTGAGCAGAATCTGCTTTTTCCCAACCACTTCATACGAAACGGTGGTATTCTTGAACAACTGATCAAGTACGGTGGCCAGCCGCTGGTTCGTTACGTTGATCGTTACGCGCCGATCGGCCTGAATCTGCTGAGGGCGGTAGGAAAACGTAACGTTAGCCAACTTTTCGAGCTTCGATAAAACCACTCGAATTTCCTTACTGTCAACGGATAAACTAATAGACTGTTCCAGCAATGCCTGCCCACTCGCCGTTCGGGCGTTGGCTACGTTCAGGAACAGGAACATCCATACGAGCTGTGTCAGGGTAATACGCATAATGATAGCGACGTATGCGTGACTGAGTCGAGGTAATTTCATACCTTTGATTGTTTTTGTTAGGGTTTAGACAAAGACAAACAAGCCCCTGTACATCTGACGAGGATGCAACGGAATACGAACCAAACGGGGCTTTATCGGATCGGTAGTGCTTGGACCCACTACCGATCTTCTTTTACTACTGAGTTAGTTTTGCGTCATGCGCTTCGGATTAAAGGTGATAAGAATACGTTTTATAATTAACAACCAGGCCCACTGATAACCACCTGTGCATCAATCACTTTATAGGTAGCTCCCAATAGCTTACAGACAATAGTCAGTTTATCGTACATAGTTTCCTGATCCAGTGACGTCGTGATGAAGCAATTCGCCATCACCTCCTCATCGTACACCACATCGATGCCATAAGCCTGTTCAATTGCCGACATGATCTGAGAAACCGGCGCATTTTGAAAGGTAAACGACATTCTATCCGGCTCTGGCGTCAGAATCACGGGCTTATCCACCAGGCTTTTGACCAACCGCTGTTCCTGATCCAGATATGTCACCTGCTGGTTCGGCGTTAGAACAACCCCGATAGTTTCAGGATCTGATTTTGATTTAGAGACTAACTTGGGCGAATAAACCGACACGCGTCCGGTACGTACAGCAACGGTAACATTACGATCGGTCGGATAGGCTTTGATCCGAAAACTGGTTCCGAGAACCTTCGTGATCAGGTCATGTGAATACACAAAAAAAGGCTTGTTCGGGTTTTTTCGTATATCAAAAAAAGCCTCGCCAATGAGCCTCACCTCACGCTTTCTTGCGGCAAATACAGCCGGATGTTGAATCGTACTTCCAGGCTGCAACGTAACAACACTTTGATCGCTGAGCACATATCGTTCGGGCACTGTCGATGTGTTGGTGTGTTCAATGGAACTCGCTTTTGCTTCAACAAACTGGTCATGCTGAGCAGGCCCTATCATATTGAGGTTCACGAAGTACCAACCAACGCCCAGTAATACGACAACAGCTGCGGCAGCTGCCCAGTATGTTCTCAACCAATGTTGTCTGACCGGCGTATGTTGGGTAGTTCGGGCAGATAACTTCTGCCAGTTTTGAGCAAGCAATCTTTTTTGTTCTTCCTCATTGGCGGGTAGTTTGACCTCAGAATCTAACGACAGATACCATTGATCGAGCAATGCCCGTTCTTCCTCCGTACAATCTCCTTTGAGGTATTTGTCCAGTAATTCCTGATACCTAGCGTCATCCATCCGGTTGAGTCGTTCGTTCAAAAAGCATAGACGAACGTAGTACCGAAATTCCCTAATACTATTTAGAGAATTTTTACGATTTTTTTAATCAGCTTGAATTAACGTATCAGGATAGGTAATAAAGTAGCCATACTGTAGCAAAATCCCGTAGATTCTTCCGAAGGAACGTAGTGGAACGAGACAGATGGTATTCAATCGTTTTTTCGGACAGATTCAGCCGCTGAGCGATCTCACGAATTGTGAGGTGTTCAAACCGATTGAGGATAAATATTTCGCGGGTTTTTTCCGGCAGTTGCGCTAACGTAGCCTGGATCGCTTCGGTCAGTTCATTAAATTGTACCGCTTCGGAGGTAGCCAATGTTTCGGCCGGAAAGAATAGACGTAGCTGATCGAGGTAATGTTCTTCTTTAATGTTCCGGCGGATGTAATCGATCATCAGGTTTTTGAGCGATACGCCCAGAAACGCCTGCAAATTAATTACTCGTAACGACTCCCGCTTTTGCCAGATCATGACGAACAGTTCCTGCGCAATTTCTTCCGCCACTTCCTTACGACGGAGTTTACGATGAGCTATTACGTACATTTTATACCAATACCGATCATACAGCTCCCGGAACGCCTGCTCATCGTCATCGCGGAGCAGCGCCAACAAATCATTGTCGGTCAGTTGGTTCAGGGCCATTATTCAGCTATTTATCAGCAAAGTTGTAATAAACCCCGAAATACTTCAAAAATTTTCTTTTTTATTCATTCGTATGTACATGAATATATCCCGAAACTATCAACGCCACATTGACAAACGTCCTTACCGGTTCACCTCAACCATTTTAAATAATGATCAGTAAGTTAACCTTGCTCCATACTCTTATTGATGGTCACAACCTGTATTTGTAGCTTTACTCCAAAACCAACACTATGATCAAGTTTACTATTAGTGCGGCTTTTATAACGGTGTTTATCCTGAGCAGTTTCCTGATCGAGAAAAATCCGGCCATAAAAACCGCCCGCGAAAACTACCAGACGTATTGTTCATCCTGCCACGGCGAAAAAGTAGAAGCGTTTGTCGACCGCAAATGGAAACACGGAACGGCCAAAACTGACCTGGTCAAGAGTATTTCCGAAGGCTATCCTGATCTGGGTATGCCTACCTGGAAAGCCTCACTAAACGCTACGGAAATCGATGAGCTGGCGGATCTTATCCTGGAGAGTCTGAAAAATGTTGATCAATACAAATTTGCCAATAAACCAACCTCGAACGTATTTACATCCGAAGCCCAAACCGTCAAACTTGATACCGTGGCAGCAGGCTTAGGCTCGCCCTGGGGGTTGGCTTTTCTGCCCAATGGCGATATGCTTGTCAGTACCCGTTCTGGCGATATTTATCGGATTGGCAAAAACCAGCAAAAGACCAAACTTTCGGGTGGTCCTACTGCTCTGGCAGAAGGTCAGGGCGGATTGCTGGACGTAGCACTTCACCCCAACTTCGCCAAAAACCAGCTTGTTTACTTCTCCTACTCGGCCGTTAAGACCGAAGGCGATCAAAAACTATCGACGACGGCCGTTATGCGTGCTAAGCTAACAGGCAACACGTTAACTGATCAGAAGGTCATTTTTGAAGCGTTACCTTACTCAAAAACCAAGCATCATTACGGTTCCAGAATGGTGTTTGACAACAAAGGCTATTTATTTGTCTCGGTGGGCGAACGGGGTAATGAAAAGGAAAATCCGCAGACAATAACCAACGATCTGGGGAAAGTGCATCGTATCTATGACGACGGCCGAATCCCCGAGGACAATCCATTCATCAAGGATAAAACGGCTCGTGGTACGATATACTCTTACGGACATCGGAATCCGCAGGGTATGATCAAGCATCCGACAACTGGCGAAATCTGGACCCATGAGCATGGACCACGCGGGGGCGACGAACTAAACATCATCAAAAAAGGCGCTAACTATGGCTGGCCAGTTATTTCGTATGGTATCAATTACGACGGTAAACCAATCACAAACCTGACGGCTAAAGAAGGCATGGAACAGCCGCTAAACTACTGGCTTCCTTCGATTGCGCCATCGGGCATTGCGTTTGTTGAAGGCACAAAATACCCTGGCTGGAAAGGCAACCTCATGATCGGTTCGCTACGTTTCCAATACTTAAATCGCTGTGTTATGAATGGCAATAAAGTTGTCAAACAGGAGAACTTGCTAAAGAATATTGGCCGCGTTCGGAACATCAAACAAGGTCCGGATGGCTATCTCTACGTATCAGTTGAAGAACCAGGATACATTTTCCGATTACAGCCAGTGACTATGTAGCCAACAAGGCCGCTAAACGGGATTGTTTAGCGGCCTTCAATATAGAATAGAGTAGACTAATCCTCCAAAACCTCCGACAAAACGGTTTCAAACCCCACCAGAACATCTTCACCCGATAGCGTCTCCGAAAACCCTTTACGAACAACAGATTGCTCTGGTTGATAGATATAAGTACATTTTTCTTCGGGTGACACTAACCAGGCCAGACGCACACCATTGCTGATCCACTTGTCCATTTTTTCTTTTACCACCTCAAGATTATCAGAATCACTCGCCAATTCAAGAACAAAATCCGGAGCCATGTGAGGAAAAGAATGCTTTTCTGCCTTACTCAGTGCGTCCCACCGATCACGACGAATCCAGGCTACATCTGGGGCTCTCATGGATTTGTCATTGAGGAAGAAGCCACCACTGGAATCGATCACTTTTCCTGCCTTTGTTTTTCGGTTCCACAGCCCGATTTCTGTATTTAGCTCACTATTGTTTATACTCGTTAAGAGATGGGTGGGAGACATATCAATATATAAAATTCCATTCTCGTCGCGTTCAATACGTAAATCAGGATTGGCCAGGCAAAATCGGACTAACTCCTCATCAGTAAAATAGTCAATCTGTGGGATATTCAAAGGCAATTGCATAACGAAGCACGTTTTCAGCTACTAACAAATCTACCGAATGATTGCCTACAAACAAAGCGCGAGCATACACTAATAGCTACAAAGAAAACCATGATACTAGGGTGTAGAAAAGAAGATCCAGTTAGCTAATCACCCCTTCCTATGTTGTGTATTAACCAACCTTCATTATTTCCCCGCTCCCCAGAAGATGGCGTTCCGAAAAATAGTGACGAACGCTTCGTTTTTGAACAGGTCGGGATGATGACCCATAAACACATAAACGTTACGTGCTTTGACGTGTGGATTTGACCAGACAACCGGGTGATCTCCTCCCATTTTTATCTCAGAATCGGGTGAGTAGGTCGATTCATCTACCGTGGCCAGCACATCGACATTTGGCCGAGGGCTTTTGTTATACGTATACCATTCTTCCTTCTGCACTTCAAACGTAACAGGCACACCATTCATACAGGGATGGCTCCTGGCTTCAACATGAACCGTTGCTTTAGCAAAGCTGGCAATGTAATTTTTGTATCGGATACCGCCCATAAATTCAGAAAACCAGGGCCACATGGCATAGCCATCAAACTCACCCAGCAACGTAGCGTGGTGAAAACCCACCCATCCTCCCCTTCCTTCTGTAATGTATTTCCGAAATGCAGCTTTGGCTGAATCACTCCACATGTAGGGAGGATAATTCAGTTGAATAAACAGTTGATAATTAGTCAGAAAAGCCTCCGTTATTGATTCCGCATTATCAATATAATCAACGGTAAAATTCTGTTCGTTAGCCAGCTGCTTTAACCAGCTCTTAGCCGCTTCCACAAAAGGTGCATGCACGCCACCCACTTCGGTCATGGCCACGACTTTGAAGCGGGGTTTTCTGGCTTGCGCAATCGCGCTCAGGCCAATAGGAACAAACAGCAACACGAATAGACAGCGAATCAGTATATGATACGTAGTGCGCTTTTTCATGGGAAAGAAAGCTATGATCCGGCCTGCAAAAAGCAACAAATTAGCCAGATTTTCAGGAAATCTTACCGGCTCGCCCTATCAGCCAAAAGACTCATGTCAAAGAAGTAAGCATGAACACGACCAATGACACAGAACACTGTCGTATCTTTGCGCACTTTATTACCGGAATGTCATTCACAAAAATATATCTGCAAGCCGGACGCGATGAAGCGGTCCGGCGTTTTCACCCCTGGGTATTTTCGCGGGCCATCAGTCGCTATGAAGGACATCCCGCTGATGGTGATGTGGTTGAACTATTTGATCGCAAAGGAAACTATCTGGCCAGTGGGCATTATCACGACGGGAGTATTGCCGTTCGTATCTTTTCATTCGGGGCAACGGCTGGCGGTCCCGTTACGCCCGACGTAACGTACTGGACGCAAAAACTGACGCACATACGTAGCATTCGACAAGCTATCGTAACCGGAGAAACCAATTGCTACCGGCTCATTCATGGCGAGGGCGATGGCTGTACGGGCCTGATTATCGATATTTATAATGGCGTAGCGATTCTGCAAGCCCACTCGATTGGGATGCATCGGGAACGGCATCTGATTACCGAAGCCCTGAAAAACGTCTACGGCGATGAATTGCAGGCCGTTTATGATAAAAGTGCCGAAACCCTGCCCGACGACTATGGAGCGACAGTCACCAATGGTTATCTCTACGGTCAAACCCCTGTTCCTCACCCCGTCCTGGAAAATGGCAATACGTTCCTGATCGACTGGATAACTGGTCAGAAAACTGGCTTCTTTCTGGATCAGCGCGACAATCGCCAACTGCTGGCCCAGTATTCAAAAGGGAAAAAGGTGCTTAATGCCTTTTGTTATTCGGGCGGATTCTCGGTTTATGCCCTCAAAGCAGGAGCCAGTCTGGTTCATTCGGTAGACGTATCGCAGAAGGCGATTGCCCTGACCGACCGGAACATTGCCACCAATTTTGGCGAGACAGACAAACACGAATCGTTTGCCAGCGACGTAATGCACTACCTCAAAGCCCACGACCATCAGTATGATGTGGTTGTGCTCGACCCGCCCGCCTACGCTAAAAGTCTGTCGGCGCGCCACCGGGCCGTTCAGGGATACAAGCGCTTAAATGCGGAAGGATTACGCCGGGTGGCTAAAGGTGGCATTTTGTTTACGTTTTCCTGCTCGCAAGTTGTTGACCGGGAATTGTTTTACAATACCATTGTGGCTGCTGCTATTGAAGCCGGACGGCAAGTTCGTGTGCTCCATCACCTGAGTCAGCCAGCCGATCACCCGGTTAGTTTGTTCCACCCGGAAGGCAGCTATCTGAAGGGATTGGTTCTCTGGGTTGAATAAACGAATCAACATCCAACGCTACGTTAGTAACAATCCAACGAAATGCGCTTATTCATTGTTAATGGAGAAGGCCGATTGATTATCTGACGTAGAAAACACAAATCAGCGATACAACATAGGGTGCTTTCCCTTAATTTTGGCCCGCAACGGCAGACCAGCCAGTCTTTTTACAACTCGATATATACCTAGCTACATATGGCTGAATTAATCCGAATGCCCAAGATGAGCGACACAATGACCGAAGGCGTCATTGCAGAGTGGCATAAGAAAGTGGGCGATAAAGTAAAATCCGGCGACGTGCTGGCTGAAGTCGAAACCGACAAAGCTACGATGGACCTCGAATCGTACGAAGAGGGCACGTTGCTATACATCGGTGTTGAGAAAGGTGCTTCGGTACCGGTAGATGGCGTTCTGGCTATTATTGGCGCAGAAGGCGAAGATTACAAAGCCTTGCTCAATGGATCGAGCGGAGGCAGTCAGGAAGCGGCTGCTCCTAAAGCAGAACCAGCTCCAGCTCCATCTGGTGCTCCAGCCGCTGAAAGCACGTCTACCCTGCCCGATCAGAAAGCTGTTTCGGCGGCTCCAGCAGAGAGCGTAAATGCATCGGTTATTCGTATGCCTAAAATGAGCGATACGATGACTGAAGGAACGATCGTTGCCTGGCATAAAAAAGAAGGAGATACGGTTAAATCCGGCGATATTCTGGCTGAAGTCGAAACCGACAAAGCCACGATGGACCTTGAAGCCTACGAAGAAGGTACCTTGTTATACATCGGGGTAAAAGAAGGCGCTTCAGTGGCCGTAGATGACATTATTGCTGTTGTTGGCGAAAAAGGAGCCAACTTCAAAGTATTACTCGAAGGCGGTGCTGCCCCGGCCGGTCCGGCGGCTACGGGCGAAGGTGGTTCGCAAACTGCTCAGCAAAATCCGCAGGCTAACGTACCCGCCAATGCCGATACCGATTTATCGTATGCCGGTGGTGCTGGCGACGAAACCGAATCGAACGGCCGCCTGAAAGCATCACCATTAGCCAAACGTATTGCCGAAGAAAAAGGGATCAATCTGGCCCAGGTTCGTGGTACAGGCCCCGAGGGACGTATCGTTAAGAGCGATGTAGAATCGTTTGTTCCTGGGAGCGCTCCGGCTGCAAAACCAGCTCCGGCCGCCCCAGCAGCAACTCCGGCCCCTGCTCCGGCAGCTTCTCAGCCAGCGGCATCTCAGCCACAGGCAGCACCCGCTAGTGGCGAATACGAAGACGTACCGGTTTCGCAGATGCGTAAAACCATTGCTCGTCGTTTAAGTGAAAGCCTGTTTACAGCTCCGCATTTCTACCTGACCATGGAAATTAACATGGACAAAGCAATGGAGCTACGTGGCACCGTAAATGGCGTTAGTTCGGTGAAGGTATCGTTCAACGATTTCGTTATCAAAGCAGCCGCTCTGGCCCTGAAACAACATCCGAACGTTAACTCTTCCTGGCTGGGCGATAAGATCAGGAAATATAAATACGTCAATATTGGTGTAGCCGTAGCTGTTGATGAAGGTCTGCTGGTACCTGTTGTACGTAACGCCGATCAGAAAACGCTTTCCACCATTTCGGGCGAAGTGAAAGAAATGGCGGGTAAAGCGAAAGATAAAAAACTCCAGCCGAAGGATTGGGAAGGCAGTACGTTCTCCATTTCGAACCTGGGTATGTTCGGTATCGACGAATTTACCGCGATCATCAACCCACCCGATTCATGCATTCTGGCCGTTGGTGCTATCAAGCCAACCGTTAAAGTGGAAAATGGCGAAGTTAAGCCAACGAACGTCATGAAAGTAACGCTGTCCTGCGATCACCGCGTTGTTGATGGCGCAACAGGCGCAGCCTTCCTGCAAACCGTTAAGCAATTGCTGGAAGACCCAATGCGCATGCTGGTTTAATAGACCACTTCATTACGAATATTAAAAAAGGGTGCGAGCGTGGCTCGTACCCTTTTTTAATAAAAAAACAGAACCGTTGCTGTCTACCAAAGGATTTGCGGCAACGGTTGTTCTTTCAATTAACCCACTAAATATATGCTTGATTATAGGCTGTTAGCCAGTACTAGTTCAGCAGTTTTTGCCAAAACAGCGTCAGCTGCTGAGAAATTTCTTTCATCCGACGGCGCGAAATAGCGACTTCACGACCATCAGCCAATTGTACCTGACGATCTTTGTTAAATACACTACGTTGAACGTAGGCCAGATTAACAATATATGATTTATGAATACGCAGAAACATCGAACCATCCAGAGTCTTTTCAAACTCTTTCAGCGTTTTCGATACTAAATAACGCTTCCGATCCCGTGTGTACAGGAACGTGTAGTTACCTTCTCCCTGTAGGCACAAAACATCATCTACAGAGATAAAAATAGTACGGTTTAGATAAGGTAGCGCAATACGCTGTGTTCCACGCTGATAAGAGGCTGGAAACTGAGGTAATATGGCAGAAGCGAAAAGTGGAGATTCCATATCGAAAAACGTTTTTGGTCTAGTGTTTTGATTCCTGATTGATGAAGCAAAACTACCGTCTTCGTATGGGTTCAAAAATTAATGGCTTGGTTCGCAGCACTCACAAAAAGGAGTTAACTAACTGCAAATCAAGCCACTAAACTGTAATACTATAAAATCTTCAGGTGAATTTACTCAAGCTATTACGTAAAACTACGTACTTGAGCAAATGAGAGGTTTACGGGCTACCTTAGCGGAAATAACCCGTAATCTATTTAGTTCAATGCCATTGGTTGGAACTCGCGAATACGATCCATGAACATTTGTGCCCGACGGCGTGAGATTTTCACTTGTTGGCCATCCATCAACTCCAGCTCGCCCTCTTTCTTGACAAAAAATTTCCGAACAAACCCAAGATTAACAATGCACGATTTGTGTACACGCACAAATGACTGCCCATCCAGCAAGGTTTCGTATTCTTTTAACGTACGAGACACCAGCATTTTAGTACCGTCTTTCAGGAAAAAGTTGGTATAGTTTCCGCAGCCTTCCAAACGAACGATTTCATCTACAGAAACTGTGCGTTTACGATCATAAAAAGGGATGAGTAATTTCTGAAGACACGCAGGATCGGCAACTTTTTCCACACTTTTGTGGAACGGCATAGACATTGGGTCGAAAATAGAGTCATTGGCGAATGTTTTCATAGCCGCTGTGAGTGAGGTTTGATGAATACTTTTGGAGTTGATATTCAGGAATTTACTATGTTAACCTTCAAGACTTAACCTTTTGGTTAACGTATATACTACTATTGTTGGGTCACAACAATCAGACCTACCTACTATATATGATGACATTTTAATGATATTATTTCTTAACGACCACATTATAAATAAATTAGACCGGTAAATCAATAAATAGAACTTACACAGCCTTCCACACAAATAGGGGCATAAATTCCACACTATGGGAAGTAAAAGCCCCAAAGTGTAGATAACGCACATCATATCTTAATGCTTCGTATGGTTTTGCGTACCTTTGTTGTTAAAAGCCAGATCAACGTGTAGCTTATGCTAGAGAACGTCAAAGCCATATACGAAGAAATTAATCAATATAATGTCGCATCGAAAGAAGAGTTAGAGCAGTTTCGGATGCGATTCATCAGTCGAAAAGGAGTTATTACGGAGCTATTTGACGGTTTAAAAACTGTACCCGCCGATGATCGGCGTGCGTTAGGTCAGGAACTGAATGGCCTGAAGAACTTTGCCCAGGAACGCTTCGATCTGTTCAGCCAGCAAGTTGAGGAACAGCAGACTTCAGCCAATAGCGCCCCTCCTGTTGATTTAACATTACCCACAATACCCAATCTAACAGGTACTCAGCATCCATTGAGCCTTGTTCGGCAACGTATCATTCAAATTTTTGAGCGGATCGGTTTCAACGTAGCAGATGGTCCCGAAATAGAATCAGACTGGTATAATTTCGGTGCATTAAACTTCCCCGATAATCATCCTGCCCGCGATATGCAGGACACCTTTTTCGTAGCCAAGGATAGTAGTAATCCGTCCAATGATATGCTACTACGAACGCATACGTCTAACGTGCAGATTCGCCTGATGGAACGCCAGAAGCCACCCATACGGTCAATTATGCCGGGTCGGGTCTATCGGAACGAAACTATTTCGGCGCGTGCTCACTGCATGTTTCACCAGGTAGAAGGCATCTATATTGACCGTAATGTTGGCTTCAAGGATCTAAAAGACACGCTCTATCATTTCGTCAAAGAAATGTTTGAACCTGGTACCCAGATCCGCTTCCGTCCCTCTTATTTTCCCTTCACAGAACCAAGTGCCGAAATTGATATTTCGTGCCAGATTTGTGGTGGCAAAGGTTGCAATATCTGCAAACACTCGGGCTGGGTTGAAATTGCCGGATCCGGCATGGTTGATCCGCAGGTAATCGCCAATTGTGGCATTGATCCAGAAGAATTCACCGGGTTTGCGTTTGGAATGGGGATTGAACGGATCACCCAGTTAAAATACGTAGTGAACGACCTCCGTCTGTATACCGAGAACGACGTTCGGTTCCTGCGCCAGTTTGAAGGACTTTAATCAATTTTTAAATGAGTGAATGATAGAATGAGTAAATAGCTGACGCGCCCCTGTATTCACTCACTCTGTCGTTCACTCATTCTATTATTACAATATGTCTCCTATTCGTCTATCCGATTTAGCCTTTACCCTCGAAGCCGTATTAGACGATGCTTTCGGGCAAAAAGCGGTATGGGTTATCGCCGAGACGAGTGATATCAAAAACTATCCCGACAGAGGGTATTGCTTTCTAACGTTGGTTGAACGCGAGGCTGGTCGGGAAACAGTAGCCAAACTGGAAGCCTGTATCTGGCGTCGGAATTACCACATCATTAAGAGTTTCGAAAAAGCTACCGGTGTTGCTTTCGCACGTAACATCCAGTTGCTTCTGCAGGTAGCGGTGAGCTTTAGCCCGGTTTATGGTCTTCGTCTGGAAATTCTTCAGATCGATTCGTCCTACACGCTTGGCAACATCGAGCGCGAAAGGCAGGCCGTTCTGGATGCTCTGCTGCTCGATCATCCGGAATTGGTCTGGCTCGAAGCGGGGCAATATATTACGGCAAACCAGTTACTACCACGTCCGGCCGTAATGCAGCGAATTGCCCTGATCACCGCCCCAGGTTCGGATGGCTGGCGTGATTTCCGGCATGAACTGGCCCAAAATCCGTACGGCTACGATTTTGTTGTTGATGAATATCTTACGCAAATCCAGGGCAAGGGGGCCGAGAAAGCAATTGCTGGTCAACTCGATCGAATCCTTAACAGCGGCCGTGCGTATGAAGCGGTGGTGATTGTACGGGGTGGCGGCTCTCAATTGGATTTTGGTTCGTTTGATACGTATCAGATGGGTCATGCAGTGGCCGGTTTCCCGATTCCGATTCTGGCCGGAATTGGCCACGAACGTAATGTCAGCATCACGGATTTGCTTTGCCACGAAAGTGTAAAGACACCAACCAAGGCCGCTGCTTTCCTGATCGATCATAACCGATCGTTTGAGGAAAGCTGTCTGTTGCTGCGGGATCGGTTAAGTCTTATTACGCGCGATGCTTTGCTGATGGCCAGAGAACAACTCGATAGCGAAACAGAACGACTTCGGTTTGTTCTTCACAACTATTTTCGCGATCGTCATACTGAACTTGCAGAAAAAGCAGTTACCATTCGCCACCTCGACCCGTCCAATATCCTTCGGCGTGGTTATGCACTGCTACTACGTAATAATCATATCATTACGCATCGGTCAGCCGTAGAAGCGGGCGATGAACTGCAGGTTCAGTTACACGACGGTACTATTACTGTAATTAGTCAATAGATTCAGGAAGACGCCACTCTGTGGCCATAGAAACCTCCCATTTATTCCTCTAACCTATGACATATCAGGAAGCTTATGATCAGCTCACAACGTTAGTCGATCAAATTGAAAATGAACAGGTTCCGCTGGATGAGCTACCCGGCAAAATTCGCCTGGCCAGTGAGCTGATTACCTTTTGCCAAAACCGGCTTCGCCAGGTAGAAACGGAGTACCAGGAAATCATTGAACGATTGCCAAAACGATAGAAAACTGGAATTTATCACTTTTCTTTATGAAACCTTTGCCAATCCTTCCCTAATTTTATCGCCGGGCTTAGTTCCCAGGGGTATATGTGCTATTTTCGGAAGTGATGAGAATGAAACCCCACTTACTGCCTGATTGAGACTTTCTTTATGAATTTGTTTGCCACTCTACATGAAGTACTAAATTCGGACGTCATCACGCGCATTGCCGCATACATTGACGAGCCTGCGGATAAGACCAATAAAGCAGTTAAAGGTCTTGTCTATACAATTATTGGTGGTCTGATGAAACGGACTACAACCGAAATCGGTGTTAATCAACTTTTTAATCATATACAAAAGGGTCGTTTCGATGGTGCGTTAACGGATAATCTGCTGACTACACTACGTGACGCTAGCCAAACCAATGCTTTAATTACCCAGGGTGACGAAGTAATCAGTCATCTGCTACCTGCCATGAAAAGTTCGATTGGCAGCATGATTTCGGGTTATGCGGGCATTCGTAACTCATCCGCAATTTCGCTGTTGGGCCTTACCAGCACCATCGTTCTGCACGTATTGGGCCGACAAGTCAAAGACCGAAAGCTGGACGCCGACGGTCTGGCGGCATCACTGTTTTCAGAACGGGAATCTCTGGTTAATGAAGTTCCGGAAGAGCTGATGCCCCGACTCATTGAAAAACTTGGACTTCAACAGGTAGTCAGTGGCGTGGCCGCTCCCGCCCGACGTAATGTAACCGAAACATCGTCGGGGCGATACGCTGCTAACGCTTCAGGGACCACAACCATCAATCGGCCGCCTGTCAGCTACGATCTGGCCGATGATTCAGACACCGATAATGGCGCCCTAACTAAATGGGGAATCGGTATTTTGTTCGCTATTGCTCTGGCCGCTGGTGGTTACTACGTCTATCAAAATACAAAAAATCATTCGGCCGATTCGGGTGATGCCAGTGACGTTACTACCGTTACCAGCGATACAATCACCGCCGACACCGTAACCCGCTCACTGGCGGTGCCGATCGATACAACAGCGAAGCCCAAACCAACAACGCCCGTCGCCAGCAGTACGCCCCCGGCCAGCGTATCAACAGCCGCTACTGGTGGCCTCACCCAGTTGATGTCTCCCTATCTGGGCAATCCAACGCTCCCCAAAGGTCGCGTATTCCCCTTGACGGGTATCGCTTTCACTCCGGGTTCATTGTCGATGACATCGGGGTCTATTGCCACCGTTGGCGAATTAGCTACGTTACTAAAAACGTATCCCAATCTTCAAATTCAGCTGATTGGCTACGCAAACGACGCCCAGGTTGGTACGGGATTTACCAATAAAAGCCTGTCCTTCAAGCGTGTCAATCAGATCAAGCAACAGCTTATGTCGTCTGGAATCAATTTTGTTCGGATCGACGCTATCGGACGCGGTACTGGCGTACTACGAAATGATACGTCCGGTGTAGTGAAGCCGACACTCCGAAAAATCGACGTTAAAGTGGTCGTTAAATAAGGAGCTGATAAGAGCACCGAATGGTCAATTTACGCCGTCACAAATCACTGTAAAACGGCGTAAATTGACCGTTTACGAAACAACTTATCCTGTCGTAAAGTTGAGTTATTGAATCAATCGACTCAATACATTATGACAACTGAAGTTGGGAAAACAGCCCTGATTACGGGCGCTTCAAGTGGAATTGGCAAAGAGTTAGCGACGCTGTTCGCTAAAGATGGTTATAATCTGGTATTAGTCGCTCGTAGTGAAGACAAGCTACAAGAGCTGGCCGATCAGTTTAAACAGCAATTCGGTACGTCGACAATCACCGTCATCGAGAAAGATTTATCCAGCCCTGAAGCTCCCCAGGAAATATACGACGAAGTCATTCAGAAAAATATCACCGTCAATGCATTGGTCAACAATGCTGGCTTCGGCGAATACGGCAAATTTGCGACCGAAACCGATCTTCAAAAAGAACTGAGCATTATTCAGGTCAACCTCACGGCGCTGGTTCATCTAACCAAGTTATTCCTGAAAGACATGGTAGAACGTAATGAAGGGAAGGTCCTGATGCTCGGTTCCATTGCTTCGATCATGCCTAATCCGTTGATGGCGGTCTATGGCGCTACCAAATCGTTTATCTATTCGTTTTCGGAAGCGCTACGTAATGAAGTAAAAGACACGGATATCAATATTACGGTCTTGATGCCCCCTGCCACAGACACTGACTTTTTTAACAAGGCTGGTGCAACAAATACCGTAGCGCAGGAAATAGCGCGTTCGAACAACCCCGCCGACGTAGCGAAAGAGGGCTATGTAGCTTTGATGAAAGGCAAGGACAAGGCGATTGCTGGCTTTTCGACCAAGGTTCAGGCTGCGGCTTTTCGCGTATTACCCGATTCAGTAGTTAGTCAGGCAGCCAGATCGCAAATGAAAGACAAAAACGAGACAGAACCAGAAAAACAGATCTCTAATCTGGCAATTGGCATTGGCATAGCCGCTGTGGCATTGGCTGGCGTGGCCATTGCACTCACCTATAAAAATCGCAACGGCTGGGCAGAAGGAGTACAATTAGGTAATGCGATTGATCGAGCCCGATTGCGCTTTAAAACCGGCCAGGCTATCGATTCTATTAAAGACACGATCGGCTCCGTGGCCGACTCCGTTAATGGCACGGTTGCCAACGCTAAATCAAAAGTAGAAGAGCTAGTAGCGTAGGCTGCTTATACGTAACAAAACCGGTCAGCTACGTAGTTGACCGGTTTTGTGCGTTTATCGACGACCAGGAAACCGGGCAAACACCTTGTGCACGGCATCATCGATCTGAGCAGAGGTAACACCTTTCTTCGCCAGAACGCTGGAAACTGCTACGTCCCAAATCAAGGCGTTGCGTTGCGCATCCACAATATGGAGGTTAACGGTTCCCTCCTGATACGTTCCAACCGGCACCTCCTGACTCTGCCACCGATACCGCCGTTGCCCGGTATAAATTGGCGCTTCGTAAATTGTGGTTTGCCGAGTCTGTGTTTTTTCGTTAACCACCGCCCCGATATTCACCAGCAGATCAGGATTATCGCTCGTTTGCTGATAACCGCGATTCGTTAACTCGGTCGCAACAGCCTTCTTTATTTGTTCAACTGTTGCCTGATAGGAAGCTCCAGGCGAGGGCTCGATCCGATTTGTATCAACAAAAGCAAATGTTTGATACGCTGACCAGGTCGCGGCTTTGTCGGCCTGATTTCTGGTAATCCGGTAGGGCGAACAGCTCCCTAAAAAACCGATAACTACCAATGATACTCCTACTAATTCTTTCATAGTTTACTGTATCCAATAAGCCTGTAGATCGCGTAATTTCCGGCATAAACCTGTCGGTTAAAAACAAGTTAAACGCCAAATAATCAAAACAACTTTCAGTCGTCGTAGTTCAATAGTTTACTCACTAAGCATTTGAGCGTTATGAATTCAGGAACAGGGAAAACCGCACTCATTACTGGTGCATCTAGTGGTATTGGTCAGGAACTTGCCAAGCTTTTTGCGCAAGACGGTTATAATTTGGTTTTGGTCGCCCGTAGCGACGATACGTTAGACCGACTGTCCGACGTATTTAAAAGCAATTACGGCACTCAGAACGTAACGATTATTAAAAAAGATTTATCTGAAGAGGATGCCGCTCAGGACGTTTATGATCAGGTAAAAGCAAAAAATATAACGGTCGATGTACTGGTCAATGATGCTGGCGTTGGTCTCTATGGCCTGTTCGCTACCGATACAGATTGGGAACGGGAAAAAGCCATGATTCACCTTAACGTATTGGCTCTCACGCAGATGACCAAGCTTTTCCTGTATGATATGCTGGCACGTAATGAAGGTAAAATCTTAAACCTGGCGTCGCTGCTATCCATTGCGCCTTCGCCTTTGATGGCTGTCTATGCAGGTACGAAAGCCTACGTTTACAATTTTACGCAGTCGCTCGTTAACGAACTGAAAGACACGAACGTAACGGTTACCGCTCTTTTACCCAACGCAACAGACACCGATTTCTTCAATAAAGCGGGCGCCGAAAACACTAAAGTTACCGATGAGGTGCAGGACCCCGTTATGGTTGCCAAGGATGGGTACGATGCTTTGATGGCTGGTAAACCCAAAGTGGTTCCAGGCGGACTGAAAAATAAATCATACGAAGTTATTTCTTACGTAGCACCGCAGGAAGCCATGGCGGCTGTGATGCGCGATAAGATGTCGCAGAAGCCTGAACCCGATCAGAAGTCATCCAACGTAGCGTGGGGTATTGGCTTTGGCGTGGCTGTACTGGCTGGTTTTGCGCTGGTAGTTGCCTACAACAACACGAGTGAATACGACCGGGCCCGTTATCGCTATAAACTGAAAGGACTGGGCGATAATCTGTCCGATTTAATCTCCTCGGCTATCGATACGGTAATTGATACCTATCAGAATGCAAAAACGAAAGTCGAGCACGTAGCCGCAAAAGAGACTCCGGAAGAGGTCCTTGAAGAGATTGAGGCTTAACTCCCAAAAGCAAATCAGCATTTGATACGTATAGTGAATCCGCTGTCATTTTGCCATGAAAAAAACATCATTCTTACGAATTGCTACGGCTGTTTTTGCAGCCGGTAGCATTCTTTATACTACACTTTCCAGCAGTCGGTCGAGACAGGCCAGTCGGAACAGGCAGGAAAATGATCCTGGTGCGCCAGAACGAGAATATGACGTACCGGTAGAATACCAGAATGTTTTCGAGAAAAACATGATCGTTCCCGCTGGTTGGGCGTTTGGCGTAGTTTGGTCCACAATCTACTCAGGACTGGGCGCTTTGCTAATCCATCAGGCGTTACCCGCCCAGGAACATAATCCCCGGTATCAGAAGGCCCTGCCCTGGTGGGGCGCGAGCTGGGTTTTGAATGCTGTTTTCGGTCATTTCTTTTCCAAAAATGATCCGAAAAGCATCGTTATTTCTGACTTGACGACCAAGTTTAATTTACCGGCGGCCCTGGCGTTACACCAGAGTCTCGAAATCGGTAAAACCGACGTACCGTCTCCCGAGAAGTACCTTCGTATTCCGGTCAGTCTGTACGCTGGTTGGCTGACAGCCGCTACAGTTGTTGGCACTCCGAATACATTGTTGACGCTGGATGTCTGGCCAGAAGATCAGGAGCGCGACGAACCCGTGGCCGCCGGTATTCTAGCCGCTACAGCCGGAGCAGGCTATCTTATCGCCAACAAACTCAACGATCCCTGGTACATGGTACCTTTTGTGGCTGGTTTTGGCGGTATTGCCACCCGACAGTGGAACAAGCATCCGGTTGTTGGCTGGACAGCCGCCAGTTTAGCAGCTGCCTACGTTGGCCTACTCGCCTATTGGCTCCCGAAAGGCAATTTCCGTAAAGCCGACCGGATTGTTGTACACGATGCGGAAGCGGAAATCATTACTGATCAAGTTGAAACTTCCGAGCCACATCAGGCCGAAATTGTTCGGGAACGAATGAAGCCTATAGATGCCGAAAGTCTGGATTAATTGTGTATGCGCTTTATCCCAAAGCCGCCCTGTTTTCGCAGGGCGGCTTCTTTGTATACAGTATTTACAATCCAAATTTTTCATAACAAATCGTAAGCCGACAGTGCGTCTGGAATAACCGAAGTCTCCTTGACATTTTGGCTTATTTTTTATCCAAAACGGCTTAAAACGAGCCAAAATGTCCGAAAAACCACCTCGGCCCGCGATTTGTTTATAGATAGTCATACGTTAATAACCTACTCGTAACCGGCTCGCCGGAATGAGAAAACTGCTTAACTGCCATGGACTTTAAAAATTACACCGTAAAAGCACAGGAGGTCGTACAGAAGGCATCAGAGATTGCCCTTGGTAATGGCCAGCAAGCTATTGAAACGGGTCACCTCTTGCAGGCGATCTTATCGGAGGATGAAAATGTAATTGCCTTCATTGCCAAAAAGCTTGGAGTCAATTTAAAAAATATGAGCGGTGCTCTGGATGCTATCGTCAGTACGTATCCGAAAGTTTCGGGAGGTAACGGAAGTGTTTACCTGAGTAACGATACGGCTGCAGCATTCGCGAAAGCCAGTAACTACACGAAAGAATTTGGCGACGAATTTGTAAGCGTCGAGCTGATGTTACTTGGCCTTATGGCCGGTAAAGAGCAAATTGCAACCCTATTAAAAGACGCCGGTTTCAACGAAAAACAGACGAAAGCGGCCATAAACGAACTTAGAAAAGGAAACTCTGTGAAAGACCAAAACGCAGAAGCTAAATATCAATCGCTGGAACGGTATAGCATAAACCTGAACGAACGCGCCCGAACGGGTAAGATCGACCCGGTTATTGGCCGTGATGAAGAAATCAGGCGGGTACTGCAGATTCTGAGCCGCCGGACTAAAAATAATCCGATCTTACTGGGTGAACCAGGGGTTGGTAAAACAGCTATCGTAGAAGGACTTGCTCAACGGATTGTGTCGGGCGACGTACCGGAAAACCTGAAAACCAAAACCCTCGTTTCGCTCGACATGGGTCTGCTGATTGCGGGTGCCAAGTACAAAGGCGAATTTGAGGAACGACTGAAATCGGTCATCAAAGAAGTGACCGACTCGGATGGTGAAATCATTCTGTTCATTGACGAAATCCATACGCTGATTGGAGCGGGAGCTGGCGGTGAGGGCGCTATGGACGCAGCCAACCTGCTGAAACCAGCCCTGTCGCGTGGTGAACTGCATACGATTGGCGCTACTACGCTCAAAGAGTATCAAAAATACATCGAGAAAGACAAAGCGCTGGAACGCCGGTTCCAGGCCGTCATGGTCGACGAGCCAGACATGGCCGATGCTATTTCGATTCTGCGCGGTATCAAGGAAAAATATGAACTCCACCACGGCGTTCGGATTAAGGACGATGCCGTAATTGCCGCCGTTGAGTTATCGACACGGTACATTACTGACCGCTTTCTTCCCGATAAAGCCATTGACTTAATGGACGAAGCAGCCGCTAAGCTGCGGCTGGAGATGGATTCGGTCCCTGAAGAACTGGACGAACTGAACCGACGTATCATGCAGCTCGAAATTGAACGAGAAGCTATCCGCCGGGAAAACGATAAAGAGAAAGAAACGGTGCTTAACAAACAGATCGAAGATCTTAGTGAGCAACGTAACAGCCTGAAAGCGAAGTGGGAAACCGAAAAAGCATCGGTTAACGAAGGCCGTATGCTGAAAGAGCAACTCGATCAGCTACGTTTTGAAGCCGAACAAGCCGAACGCTCTGGTGACTATGGTAAGGTAGCCGAAATACGCTACGGGCGTATTCCGGAACTCGAAACCAAACTGAACTCACTGGCGCAGGAAGGTAGTTCTCAGGGTTCGTCAGACCGGATGATGCAGGAAGAAGTAACCGCTGAAGATATTGCTGAAGTGGTTGCTAAATGGACCGGCATTCCTGTCTCGAAAATGCTGCAAAGCGATCGGGAGAAACTGTTGAATCTGGAAAAAGAACTCGGCAAACGCGTAGCGGGTCAGAAGGAAGCGATCGAAGTTGTTTCCGACGCCGTACGTCGGAGTCGGGCCGGTATGCAGGACCCAAAACGCCCAATCGGTTCGTTTATCTTCCTCGGTACTACGGGGGTTGGTAAGACTGAAGTAGCCCGGACGTTGGCCGAATACCTTTTCAATGATGAGAACGCCATGGTACGTATCGATATGTCGGAGTATCAGGAACGCCACGCCGTCAGCCGGTTGATTGGTGCCCCTCCGGGATACGTTGGTTATGACGAAGGTGGTCAATTGACCGAAGCCGTTCGCCGGAAACCCTATTCCGTAGTGCTCCTTGACGAGATCGAAAAAGCGCATCCCGACGTCTGGAACATTCTGTTACAGGTTCTCGATGAAGGTCGTCTGACGGATAATAAAGGCCGTGTGGCGAACTTCAAGAACACGATCATTATCATGACCTCGAACATCGGCAGCCACCTGATTCAGGAGAAATTTGCCGAAGACGAAGGCTGGAACCACACGCTGATTATCGACGAAGCGAAGTCGGCAGTCATGGAATTGCTCAAGCAAACCATTCGGCCTGAGTTCCTGAACCGAATCGACGAAATTGTGATGTTCGAACCGCTGACGAAAGAAAATATTCGCAAGATTGTAGACATTCAGTTCAACGAGATCAAGAAGCGGCTGGCCGAAAATGGCATTCAGCTGGATGCCACCGACGAAGCGCTCAACAAACTGGGCGAAGAAGGGTTTGATCCTCAATTTGGTGCTCGTCCGCTGAAACGCGTATTGCAACGCCGGGTATTGAACGAATTATCGAAATCGATCCTGTCGGGCGAAGTCAAAAAGGACTCTGTCGTGCTGATGGAGCTGAACAACGACGGAGAAATTGCGTTCACCAATTTGGATGCAGAAATAGAATTATAATTGAGTTGTAAGTACTGATAGACCAAGTCAGAAAGCTCGGTTGCTACGTAGCGACCGGGCTTTTTTGTGTATAATTTTTGTCAAAAAATAGTATATTCACATGCTAACCGACCTGCAAAATGTCTACAACTGCCAAGCTCACAAACCTACAGTTAGAATTGCTACAGACCTTCTCTTACTCTCTGCCCGACGAGCAACTCATTGAGATTCGTCAACTACTAGCGCAGTATTTCTTAGATAAAGCAGATGCTGAAATGGATAGGCTCTGGCATAAAAACGGATGGAATGAAAACACGATTGACGATTGGGCCAAAGGGCACGAACGAACTCCCTATCAGCCTAAACAATGAGAGTTGTTATTGATACAAATGTCCTGTTAGCAGCCCTACCTAAATCATCGCGCTTTAGACCCATTGTTTCAGCTCTATCTGAAGGGACGATTGAGCTTGTGGTGAGCACTCCTATTTTATTGGAATATCAGGAAATACTAACCCGAAAAACAAATACATTGTTGCCAATAATTTCCTGGAATTCCTCACGAAACTCTCTACTATTATTAGAGTAGACCCTTCTTTTACGTGGGGTATTATAGAAGCAGATCCCGACGATAACAAATTTGTCGATGCAGGTCTCGTGGCAGGAGCAGATTACATTGTAACGAATGACTTACACTTCAATATTGTTAAGTCTCATCCGTTTCCAACTATTGCAATCGTTAATCCCGACGAATTTTTAGATATGCTTACCTTAGCGCAATAAACCTATCTGAGTACTATACTCTCAAAAAATAAGCCCGGCCACTACGTAGTGGCCGGGCTTATTTTATATATCGAAGAATGACTTACACCGTCGTTGTTTCCAGAGCAGCCTGTAGTTTTTGCTCCAGTACGTTGCGGGGAACGGCACCGATCACTTTATCGACCAGTTGACCATTTTTAAATACCATCAACGTTGGAATGCTACGGATACCGAACTTGGCGGGAATCTGGGCGTTCTGATCAACGTCCATTTTAGCCACAATGGCTTTGCCTTCGTAGTCGCCAGCGAGTTGCTCCACAACTGGTCCGATCATTTTACAGGGTCCGCACCACTCGGCCCAAAAATCTACTAAAACCGGCTTATCGGAATTAATCAGTTCGTTGAAGTTCGCATCGGTCGCTTCGACGGCATGTGATCCTGCTGCCATGATTGAAATCTGTTTATTTAGTTTAACTTAGTTCTCCCTCATAAACCCTTTTCAGACCGATTAGTTCCTGATTTATTATCAATCGACTTCCACGCTATTCACCTTACTTACGAGGGCATTGTCTGCTTCTGCTTTGTTGCCTCCCCTACTGGCGGACGGTATTTCTGAAACGGTATTTTCAGCAAACTACCAATATCAGAATGCTCATGTGGCTCCGGATGCGTATCAATACCGTAGTGAATAGCGTTGCTATCCATTTCGTGATACGTACCAAACAATCGATCCCAGTAAGGAAAAATATTGCCGTAGTTCGTATTCGTAACGGGTAATACGTAATGGTGATGAACATGGTGCATCGTGGGCGTCACGATAAAAAAACCAAGCAATCGATCAGCCCAGCGAGGCAGCTCAATATTGGCATGGTTAAACTGCGACAGAAGCACCGATAAAGCCTGATACATAAAAACCAACCACATAGGTGCGCCGGTGATTAGCACGGCTAAGGTTGTAAAAAAAAATCGAACCAAGCTCTCGCCCGGATGGTGCCGATTGGCCGTGGTGGTATCGACATACACGTCGGTATGATGAATCAAATGGAATCGCCACAAAAATATAACCTGATGCTGAACCCAGTGCGGTAGCCAGGCTCCCACCAAATCCATTACCAACACACCAATCAGCATTTCAGCCCAAAGCGGCAACGTTATCCAGTGGAGCAAACCAACTTGATGCTGAACGGTCCAGTCGCTTGTCCGCAACAGAATAAAAGCCAGCAAAAAATTAACGACTACAGTAGTCAGGGTAAAAAAAATATTAATTCCGGCGTGTCTGAACTTTCGATAACGGAACTGGAAAAGCGGTGCTGCACTTTCAATCAACCAGAAAAAAGCGATTCCTCCTACCAGAATCAGACTCCGGTGCGCAGACGGTATATGTTGAAAATAATCGACTAAACGCCCCATAAGTTTTATCGTATTATTTAGCGATATTATTCAAATATAAGATTTTTTACTAGACATCAGAGTACAACAGCTACGCGCTTTTTGAGCCCTCACCCTATCGTTATTTGCCCGTTTCGGTTTTCGGTAGTTGGTTTGTAAAACAGATATTAATCATTAACAATGCCTCAGCCAAAATTTGCCCGCGAATCCATGACGGTTATGACCGAAATGGTTCTTCCGAACGATACCAATACGCTCAATAATCTGATGGGCGGGCGCCTATTACACTTCATGGACATTGCGGCTGCCATTGCCGCCCAAAAACATTCAAACCGCGTAGTCGTTACGGCCTCGGTCGACAACGTATCATTCTCGGAGCCAATCCGTTTAGGCAATATTGTTACGATGAAAGCGCAGGTAACCCGGGCGTTCAGCTCATCGATGGAAGTATTTATTGAGGTCTGGGCGGAAGATATTCCGGCCGGGATTCGGGTCAGCACGAACAGTGCCTATTATACATTCGTAGCGGTCGATCAGAGCGGCCGCCCTATTGAAGTACCCCCTGTTGTTCCAGAAACTGACCAGGAAAAGGATCGGTATGACAGCGCGCTACGTCGTCGTCAATTGCGGCTGGTGCTGGCGGGACGTATGAACGCCCAGGATGCTACGGAGCTAAGAGAGTTTTTGAAAGTATGATAATCGCTGAACCGGGATTTTAACAGGATTAGAAAGATTGTTAAGATTTTGATTTATAGAGTAATCATCTTGATAATCTTTCTAATCCTGTTAAAATCCCGGTTCAGACTCACTTCTAGTTCGCCAGCCTGATCGACTGCCAGGCAACCATTTGCCACTGTTTGCCCTTACGGACATATACGTCGGTGTATTTCAGGTGGGTATTAATGGTTTCTCCATTGCTCATGGCTTTGATCATACAAATGCCATTAATGATGGCTGTATTGCCGTATACGCGAACTTTCTGTTCTTCCACATTGATGGCATCGTATTTCGATTTTCCGTCGCGTATGGATTGGATATAGGATTCTTTGGAATCGGTATTTCCATTTGAATGCGTATAAACCAGATCATTCCCCAAAACCTGATCGAGAACGGCATAGTTTTTACTAATCTGTGCCTCAAAGCGGTTCTTTTCAGCGGCAATAACCGCTTTTTCTTCCGCCGACTGAGCCCGAACCAGTTGCACGAGCAGTATAAAAGAGAGTGTCAATAAGCTTTTCATGGTCAGAAAAGTAGGTTGTAATTAATTCCTACCGTAAAAGCGTACTCGGCTAGCTTAATAGACTTATCGCTTGGTTCCGGTGATCGACTCAAATCGGCTAATACGCCCACCCTGCACAGTCTCCGTAGTAGCCGTAATCACGACTTGATTTTGTTCAAAAACGCCATTCGCATTAAAATCACCAGTAAAGGTTTTGTTCAAAACGGCCATTTGGTCCTGCGACCGATCAATGACAGTAAATTTATTCCCCGTATCATCTAATTGAGCTGTCACTTTTAAAGGCTGTGGCCGGGGAATAGATACATCTATATAGATCTCTCTAGGACTAGATCCTTTAGTGATGCTAATAGTTGCGGTTCCTGATTCGGGTGCACTTTCAACGCCACCAACAGTAAAAGAGGTCTGATAACCGCCAACATACGTACCAACATACTGATCGCGTGGATCAACATCAGAGCCGCCGGAACCTGACTTTTTGCAGGCAGTTGTCAGCAAGCCAAGAACAGTGAAAGCAACTAGCAAATTACGGAAAGAGCGAAAGGCATTTCGAGTAGCCATGATTTTATTTTTGTATGGGTTATATCAACAAGCTGTCTATCAAACGCCGTGCCGGGTTTATCAAGTATAGATTGTGTAAAAAAGATCAAAATTATGAAGTTTAGTTCATCTAAAAATAATACAGCATCATACGTTCTAGCAGTAAGGCAAAAGTAGTAATCAACCTCCCTAAGAACGAAAAGCTTATCCCTCCAAAAGAAACAATACAATTTCGATCGCAAAATCCAACTCCATAATTCCTGTATCAATCAGCAAAACCCCAGAAGGCTTATCAGACAGTATTCAGTACGTCTTCATAATCTTCACCAGCTTCTGGGTAATCAACTCATAGCCTTTGTCAGACGGATGCAATCCGTCGTATGTACGGTCAATGGCCTCCAGCGGATACGGGTATTCGTCCGTTTCCGGATTAAATGGAATATCAACGAATTTCGGATAGCGATAATTCGTGTATACACCCGTTTGCGGATCTTTCAGTCGTTTGAACTTCACAAGTTTTTTATGATCGAGGCTTTTCAGATGATATAAGTCCACCACCGGAAACGTTTCGTAACGTCCAATCGAATCAATCGCCTTCGCGAACGCTTCCAGATACTGTCCGTTCTTCGCCTTGTATGACCCAAAGGCATTATTCTTATAATTACCCAAATACACAAAATCAACCCGTTGCATTGGCGTAATGAACAGGATTTTTGCGTCTGGATTCAGACTACGCATTTTATCAACGATCACCCGAAACGCTCCATAGACCGTACCCGGACCTGTCTTTTGCTCATAATCAGCAAAGTGTCCCAGCGGCTTTCCACCCCACCAATCATTCGTTCCCAGGAAAACAGAGTATACATCGGCTTTGATTAGCCCCAGTTTATCAATCTGCTCGGCAATACGTACCGCTGTCCAGCCATTATGGCCCTGATTAACGTAATGGATATACGGCAGTTTTTCTGTAACACGGGTCATATATCCTTTCGTTATCCGGTTACCAGTTTCGTTCTGATGGTCATTCAAATAGGTAATGGAATCACCAAGAGCCACCCAGGTCAGTTCCTTGTGAGTGAAGGAGGCAAAAAGCAGAAGTACAGTCAGGAAGGCGATTAACTTTTTCAGGTAACTCTCTTTCATATGCAAACCGATAAAACTACATCCATAATTATTTCTACAGAAAGAGAGCCTAAAGCCTGGCTTACTGTAGAAAAATCGCGGTTTTAACTTCTCAAATAGACTTAGCCTAGTCTTTTGAGCCTACTTTGGCTGATCTAATGAAACGATTCGGCTAATTGTCGATAAAATAAGAATGGTCTGGGAATGATTTCACCCTCAGCCCCTTACCCAAAGCCTACTAAAATTCTCCTGCTCACATCGCGGCTGAACCCCGCAGATTGCCTATTTTTACCATAGGAACGAAATCAGTTTTGATCTATAAATCTGATAAATCCCGGTTCAGATATGCAATTCTCCCATCTCCACTGCCATACCCAATACTCACTGCTCGACGGTCAGGCCGATATTAAGAAGCTGATTAAGAAGGCAAAAGCTGACAACATGCCTGCCGTCGCCATCACGGATCACGGCAATATGTTCGGTGTATTTGAGTTTGTGGCCGAAGCTAGCAAGCAGGGTATCAAACCAATTGTTGGCTGCGAATTCTACGTAGTGGAAGACCATACCCGCAAACAGTTCACTAAAGAGCAGAAAGACATTCGGTATCACCAGCTGCTGCTGGCTAAAAACCCACAGGGCTATAAAAATCTGGCGAAACTCTGTTCGCTCGGTTATATGGAAGGGCTGTATGGTAAATATCCGCGCGTCACTAAAGAACTGATCGACAAGTATAAAGAGGGACTTATTGCGACAACCTGCTGCATTGGGGCGATTGTACCCAAAACCATCCTGAAAAAAGGCGAAGAAGCAGGCGAAGCGGAGTTCAAATGGTGGCTCGACCGCTTTGGCGACGATTACTACGTTGAGTTACAACGCCATGAAATCCCTGACCAGATCAAAGCCAACGAGGTATTGGTGAAGTTGGCCCGGAAATACAACGTCAAAATCATTGCCTCAAACGATTCACACTACGTAGACCGCGATGACTGGGTTGCTCACGACATTCTGCTTTGTGTAAATACGGGTGAAAAACAAAGTACGCCGTCGATGAAGGAATTCAACGATGACGAAGCAATGCCCAAAAACACACGCTTTGCGTTCTTCTCCGACCAGTTCTACTTCAAGAACACCCAGGAGATGAGCACGTTGTTTCATGACCTGCCCGAAGCCATCGACAATACCAACGAGATTGTCGATAAAGTGGAAGTGCTGAAGCTCAAACGCGACATTCTGCTGCCTAACTTCCCGATTCCAAAGGAGTTTCAGATTCATACCGACGACGTAGCAAACCAGTGGGAATATCTGAAACACCTGACCTACGAAGGAGCGAAAAAACGGTGGACGGACATCGATCAGAAAGCACAGGAACGTCTTGATTTTGAATTGTTCACAATCAAAACAATGGGTTTTGCCGGTTACTTTCTCATTGTAGCCGACTTTATCAAAGCCGGTCGCGATCTGGGCGTAATGGTGGGCCCTGGCCGGGGAAGTGCCGCCGGAAGTGCGGTAGCCTATTGCATTGGCATCACCAACATCGACCCCATCAAGTACGATCTGCTGTTCGAGCGTTTCCTGAATCCCGACCGGAAATCAATGCCTGATATCGATACCGATTTTGACGATGAAGGTCGTCAGCGGGTTATTGACTACGTAGTAGACAAATACGGCAAGCAACAGGTGGCAGCGATTGTTACGTACGGTACGATGGCGGCAAAATCGTCGATCAAAGACGTAAGCCGGGTCATGGATTTACCGCTGTCGGATGCAAATGCGCTGGCCAAGCTCGTGCCCGACAAGCCCACGTACAACATGACGCTGAAACGCATTTTCGAAGACCCGATTGAGGGGCCGGGCGGTTTGGCAAACATGATTCAACCGGAAGAAGTTGAGAATGTAAAGCGGATGCGGGCGCTCGAAGCGGGCGATCAGTCGGTGGGGCGAACCATGAAGCTGATCGATACCGAAAAAGTCCAGAACGTACTGCAACAGGCGCGTCGGCTCGAAGGCACGGTACGTAACACGGGTGTTCACGCAGCCGGTATCATCATTGCACCCGATGATCTGTCGAATATCGTCCCTGTCTCTACGTCGAAAGATACGAACCTGATTATCACGCAATACGAAGGAAAGGTAATTGAGGATGCAGGCGTTATCAAGATGGACTTTCTGGGGTTACGTAACCTCACGATCATCAAAGAATGCCTACGGCTCATTAGACAAAACTACGGAGGCTTTTTTATAAATGGCGTTGAAACCGACATCGACGATATTCCGTTAGACGATCCCAAAGCATACGAACTGTTCCAGCGGGGCGAAACTAACGCCATTTTTCAGTTCGAATCCGATGGGATGAAAAAGCACATGAAAGACCTCAAGCCCGACCGCTTTGAGGACCTCATTGCCATGAATGCCCTTTATCGGCCGGGACCGATTCAGTACATTCCGAACTACATCAACCGGAAGCATGGCCGCGAAGAAGTCAAATACGACCTGCCCGAAATGGAAGAGTTTCTGGCCGATACGTATGGCATTACGGTCTATCAGGAGCAGTTGATGCTACTTTCCCAAAAGCTTGGCAATTTCACCAAGGGCGATGCCGACGTACTGCGAAAGGCGATGGGGAAAAAGCAGAAAGACGTACTGGACAAGATGAAGGGCAAGTTCATGGATGGCTGTGCCGCCAATGGCCTGAACCTGAAAACCTGCGAAAAAGTCTGGACCGATTGGGAAGCCTTTGCGTCGTATGCCTTCAACAAATCGCACTCGACCTGTTATGCGTTCGTTGCGTACCAGACGGCTTATCTGAAGACGTATTACCCATCGGAATACATGGCTGCCGTATTAACCAGCAGCTTAGGTAACATCGAAAAAATTACGTTCTTCCTGGAAGAGTGTAAAAACCTCGGCATTCCCGTACTTGGCCCCGACGTGAACGAATCGGAACGCGTATTTGGTGTTAACCAGAAAGGCGAAATTCGCTTCGGTTTGGGCGGAATTAAAGGTGCGGGTGATGCGGCTGTGGAAGCCATTATTGAAGAGCGCAAAGCCGGTGGTCCCTTCAAAGATATTTTCGATTTTGCGATTCGGGTTAACCTACGTACTGTCAACAAAAAAACCCTCGAATCGTTGGCTTATGCCGGTGCATTCGACGCCCTGGACGAATACCATCGGGCACAGTATTTCGATGTGCCTGTTACGGAGACAAGCCCCTTTCTGGAGAAAATTATCCGCTACGCCAACAACTACCACACCGAAAAAGCAGCGGCACAACAGTCTCTCTTTGGGTCATTGACCGGCGGAGAACCGATGTTGCCACGCCCAAAACCACCTACCGTCCCGGAATGGAATCAGATCGAAAAGCTGAAGTTCGAAAAAGACGTAGTCGGTTTCTACATCACAGGCCACCCGCTCGACGAATTCAAGCTCGAACTGGAAGGCTTCTGCAATTGTACATTAGACAAGATTTACGAGATCAAATCGCCGGAGATTAAAGTGGCAGGTATCGTATCGGCTATGCAGACCAAAATCGCCAAAAACGGCAATCCGTTCTGCATTTTTAAGATCGAGGATTACAGTACGTCTATTGAAATGGCTCTTTTTGGGGACGACTACGTTCGACTCGGCCAATACATTGAAGTGGGTCGCTTCCTGCACATTACGGGTAAAACACAGAACCGCTGGAACTCCGACAATCTGGAATTTAAACCGACAACCATTCGGCTGCTGAGTGAGATGCGGGAGAAATTCTGTAAGGAAGTGCGCGTATCACTGACACTGGACGCCGTGAATGCACAATTGATCAGCCAGATTAACGAACTGATTAATGCCCATCCCGGAACCTGCTCTTTATCATTGAATGTAGTGGACCCCATTGAGCGCATTGAAGTAAGTCTACAGGCTCGTACCGTTAAGGTCTTCCCGGCCAATACGTTCCTGCGCGCCCTGGAAGCGATGGATGGCGTTACGTGTAAGGTGGCGTAGGATTATGAATTGTAAGCAGGTAGTTTATAAGCTTCATGCCGTTGAGCAGATGTTTAAACGAAACATAACTCAGGCAGAAGTTGAACAAGTAATCAACCTCGGCGAAACTATAGCAGCCTATCCCGACGACAAACCATATCCCAGTCTTCTGCGTTTAGCATTCGTTAATAAGCGACCAATTCATATTGTTGTTGCTCAAAGCGAGTTAGGAGAATGCTTTATTATAACAGCCTACGAGCCAAGTGTTTTTCTCTGGGACGCTGATTTTAAAACAAAAAAACGATGATCTGTGTAACCTGTAAAATTAGCGAGCCCGAGCCAGGTCTCACCACCGTCACTTTAGAGCGTAATGGAGCTATCATTGTTTTTAAAGACGTACCGGCCCGTATATGCCCAAACTGTGGAGAAAAATATTTTGACACAGATATTACAAACCGATTACTCGCTCAAGCACAGGATGCAATTGCGAAAGGGACAGAATTTGAAGTCGTTCGATTACAAGCAGCATAATGTTAGAAGCGATGGATGGCGTTACGTGTAAGGTGGCGTAGGTTTATCTACAATTCTTCCTGTTCAACACGTACTCGTAGCCGCTACGGGGTTGTTTCAACACCCATACACCTTGTTTTTTGGTTCGCTCACCTTCGTGCCAGGTAATGGCATTACCTTTCAACGTAAAGTTGATGGCGTATCGCTGGATAACACCTTCACCAGCGCGATCCCAGTCGGCCTGAATCTGATTATCAGTAAGCCTTCCTTCTACCGGTCCCCTGGCCCGGTCTTTCTCGTATGGATTAATGTCGAGATACCCTTTTACGGCGGTTCCATTCACTACGAGTCGAAGCGTTGTTGTATCCCGCTGCAGAATTTGCTGAAAACACATGGTGTCAGCTTGTACAGCGATATCAGAAGTGGAGGAAATCGGTTTTGTTGTTTCAGATGTTTCATTAGCCGTACGGCTCTGGCAACTTCCTGTAAAAAGTATGGTGTAGACAATGAATAAAAAGCGCATAGGATCGACAAGAGGCTCAAATCACCAGAATAACGTTCCAGCAGGATTATAGTTATATGGTTCCGTATTTTTTCATCCTTACTGGCAAGATTCTAATACCAACGATGTCGTACCGATCGGCTACTTTCGCCCAAGCCTGATAAATTTTCGAGATCTATACACAAACAAAACAGTGAAACAGTCGTTCATTTGCAGTAATGAAACGTAGCATATTGTTTTGTTACGTTTTCGGACCAACTCCAATAACCATGACTCTCTCTAAACACCCCGCTTCAGGGCGCCAATGGGGCCTGTTATCCGTTCTACTTATCGCCGTAGTCGTTTCGTTCTCGGCTTGCAAAAGCAATGACGACAATACCCCTGCGCCAAAAACCATTAATGATTTGATCAGTGCTGGTAATGGTACAACCAACCAGTTCACTATCTTCAAAAAGGCGCTGCAGCTAGCCAATTTAAGTGGCCCGTTGAGCCAGGCAGGTACCTATACCGTATTTGCGCCAACGGATGCGGCCTTTAGGTTATTTGGCTATGCGGATACGAATGCAATCAAAGCCCCATCAGCTGCTCCCTTACTAGCGGCCGTCGTCCAGTATCACATACTGAGCACCAGACTGGAAGCCTCGGCTATTCCAACCGCCATCAATACGGCTCAACAAACGCTATCGGGTGGTACGCTCTACACGTCTAAAGTGGCGTCTGCTACCGGCACATCTACGTCTGTATCTGTCAATGGAGCTCATGTTTTATCGAGCAATTCAGATGCCAGCAACGGTGTCATTCACGTTATTGACCGTGTTCTCCTACCTCCTGCCTTTGGCAACGTAGTAGCCACTATCCAAGGTATTCCGTCAATTCTACCAACAGCTTCGTTTACATTCCTTCAGGCGGCTATTGCCAAAATCGGAACAACAGCGGTGAGCTCACTCACATCCACTGGACCAATTACCGTTTTCGCACCAACCGATGCCGCTTTTACGGCGGCCGTACCAACCATTAAAACAGCAGCGGACGTAAGCGCCATGACCGCTCAGCAACTAACGGCTATTCTCTCCTATCATATCGTTCCCGGCCGGATTTACACGCCGACCGTAACAAATGGAACCAGCCTGACAACCGCTCAGACCGGCACCGTTACGTTAGGAACCAGCACAACCAGCGTAACCGTTACCGGGAAAGGGAATGGCTCAACAGCATCCAACATTACTGGCCCCGATATTACCGCAACCAATGGTGTCGTGCATATTATTGACCGATTGTTATTGCCTCAATAGTTCATTTTTCGATAGAAAAACAACATTCTGCAAACCGCTTCCGCACAGAAGCGGTTTGTTTATTTTGAGGGTTTCCGAAGCAACAATAGCGGAATCAAAACCCAGCTCAAACTGTTACGTTTATACGAGAAACTCCTTTCTTCATCCGCAATTTGTCGGGTCGAAACTGCGGTATTGTCCGTAAGACTTTCGACCTTTGGCGCATTGACTTGTGACCCGTATCGAATGGCCCAACCACAAAAAAAGCTCTTTCTTCTGGACGCGCTGGCTCTGATTTACCGCGCTCATTTTGCCTTTAACAAAACGCCCCGTATTTCGTCGAGAGGGGTTAATACGTCCGCTATTTTTGGCTTCATGAACTCCATGATGGAGGTATTGACAAAAGAAAAACCTACGCATATCGGCGTAGCGTTCGACTCGGCCAAGAAAACATTCCGGCACGAACAGTTTCCGATGTACAAAGCGACTCGTCAGTCGCAACCCGAAGATATCAGTGTGGCGACTCCATACATTAAGCAGATTGTGGAAGCCATGCATATTCCAATTCTGATTCTGGAAGGATATGAGGCCGATGACATTATCGGTACAATTGCCAAAAAAGCCGCTCTTGCCGATTTTGAGGTGTACATGATGACGCCCGATAAAGATTACGGCCAGTTGGTTGAAGAGCATATTCATATCTACAAACCTGCTTTTATGGGTAAGCCCGCTGAAAAGCAGGGAGTGAAGGAAGTGCTGGAACGCTGGCAGATTGAACGGATCGACCAGGTGACGGATATGCTTGGTCTGATGGGCGATTCGGTCGATAATATTCCGGGGATTCCGGGCGTGGGCGAAAAAACAGCGCAGAAGCTTATTGCTGATTTTGGCTCAGTCGAAAATCTGATTGCCAATGCCGATCAGTTGAAAGGCAAGCTCAAGGAGAATGTCGTTAATTTTGCTCAGCAAGGTCTGTTGTCGAAGCAACTAGCCACCATTCATCTGGACGTACCAGTTGCTTTCGATGAAGAAAAACTGCTGCATACCGAATACGACAAACCCAAATTAGCCGCTCTGCTGGACGAACTGGAGTTTCGGCAGATGAAAACACGTCTGCTAGGGGCCAGTTATGACGAAAAACCATTGCCCGATGCCTTTAAAAAGTCTGCATCCGGGCAAATGAACCTGTTTGATTCGTCTGGAGCTTCCACTCCTGGCGCTGACTCCCCCGCCTTCTTACCGCTTCCCAATGCATCCGGAGCCGATGATTTACCGTTTGACTTCGGCTCTTCTACGTCCTCAGCCACTGGTAAGTCCAAAAGCAGGCAAACCACGGTCAAAACGCCAATAGCCTCAGGTTCAGAAGCTACTCCCGGCGTTGTAACCGATTCGACTTCTATTGAAGGCGGTGAGCGTGTTCAATCCGGTGATCAGCCTGGCTATCTGGACGTTTATCCCGATCAGGCCATCGACCCTGTTCAACCCGAACGTAGGCAAACTGTTCGTTCGGTCAGGCACGATTACCGGCTGGTCGATACACCCGAGTTACGCGCTAGTCTGGTGCATTACTTAAACTGTCAGGATAGTATTTGCTTCGACTCCGAAACGACGGCCATCGATCCCGTAGAAGCGGATTTAGTCGGCCTGTCGTTTGCCTATCGTACGGGCGAGGCTTACTACGTGCCTGTTCCTGAAGATCGCGCCGAAGCGCAGGCCATTGTCGATCAGTTCAAACCCGTTTTCGAAAATCCGAACATCGAAAAAATCGGTCAGAACCTGAAATACGATTTGCTGATGCTGAAAAAGTACGGCGTCGAGGTTCAGGGAAAAATGTTCGACACCATGCTCGCGCATTATCTCATCGAGCCGGAAATGCGCCATAATATGGACATTATGGCCATGACGTACCTTAACTATGAGCCGGTTGACATTGAGTCGCTGATCGGTAAAAAAGGGAAGGGGCAATTAACCATGCGCGACGTTGAGATCGAAAAGATTGTCGAATACGCAGCCGAAGATGCCGACGTAACGCTGCAACTCAAGGAAGTTTTTGCCCCCCGACTCGAAAAAGATAATCTCCATAAACTGTTCGATCAGGTTGAAATGCCACTGGTACGTGTGCTAACTGATCTGGAACTGGAAGGCGTAACCATAGATACTAACGCCCTGGCAGATCTGTCGGCCACGCTCGATACGGATATGAAGCAGGTTCAGCAGGAGATTTTCGAGATCGCCGGTAGTTCCTTTAACATCGGCTCACCTAAACAGCTGGGCGAAATTCTTTTCGACAGACTAAAGCTGGATAAGAACGCCAAGAAGACGAAAACGGGGCAATATGCTACGGGTGAGGAAGTGCTTTCGAAACTGGAAGAAGAGCACGAAATTGCCCGGAAAATTCTGGATTATCGTGAATTGATCAAGCTAAAAAATACGTATGTAGACGTATTACCAACGCTGATCAGCAAACGTACCGGCCGAATTCATACCTCCTTTAATCAGGCAGTAGCCGCTACGGGTCGATTGTCGTCGGTAAATCCGAACCTGCAAAACATTCCGATACGTACTCCCCGTGGTCAGGAAATCAGGAAAGCATTCGTGCCGCGAGGGCCGGAATTTCTGATTATGTCGGCCGATTATTCGCAGATAGAGCTACGGATCATGGCTGCGTTCAGTGGCGATAAAACCATGCTCGATGCGTTTAACAACGGCATCGATATTCATACCCAAACGGCCAGCAAAGTTTTCCACGTACCCGTTGGCGAGGTAACAGGCGATATGCGCCGGAAAGCCAAAACGATCAATTTTGGCATCATTTACGGCATTTCGTCATTTGGTCTGGCTCAGCGCCTGAAAATACCGCGCAAAGAAGCTGCCCAGATCATTGACGAGTATTTTGCGGAATTTCCGGCGGTGAAAGGTTTCATCGACATGAGTGTTGAGAAAGCACGCGGTTTTGGGTATGCCGAAACCATACTGGGCCGCCGTCGGTATCTGCGCGATATTAACTCCCGTAACCAGACCGATCGTATGTTTGCCGAACGTAACGCCGTCAACGCGCCCATTCAGGGTAGTGCCGCCGATATGTTGAAGATAGCGATGATACGTATCCACGAATTCATGCAGGCCGAACAGCTAAAGTCTAAAATGATTCTGACCGTGCATGACGAATTGGTCTTCGATGCTCACCGCGACGAAATAGCCCTGCTTAGCGAACGCGTTGATGACATCATGAAAAACGCCATTCCGATGGCGGTCCGCATGGAAACCGGTATTGGAACGGGAGAAAACTGGCTACTGGCCCACTAACGAATAGTGTTCAGTCATTCCGACGACAGAGCCGAAATGACTGAACACGCCCTGATTCTAACGCTATCAACTCAACTCCACTACGGTTGCAGGCTCAGACTGGGTTGCTGACAACGATTCCACGCCCTCCATCGTCAGCACAACGCGGCCGTCTATTTTCCCCTGGGTCATATCGGCCAGCACCTGATTGATATTGTCAAGTTGGTCGGTTCGGTAATGCACTTTTACCTTTCCGCTTGCTGCAAACTCGAGACTTTCGACAAGGTCTTGCCGGGTTCCTACAATAGACCCCCGAACTGTTTTCCGAGTTAGCACAATGTCGAAAATATTCAGGTCAAAATCACCGGGGGGTAATCCGACCAACGCAATTGTACCGTGACGACGTAGCATACCGACTCCCTGGGCAAAAGCAGATCGGGAAACTGCGGTAACCAAAACACCATGCGCCCCTTTTATTCGTTTCTGAATGACAGCAACCGGATCTTCTTCAGCTGCGTTAACGACCAGCTCAGCCCCTACTTGCTGGGCTAGCCGGAGCTTATCTTCCTGAATATCAACCGCAGCGACCCGCATCCCCATGGCTTTGGCATACTGCACAGCCAGATGACCTAGTCCACCAATGCCCGAAATAACAACCCATTGTCCGGGTTTCACTTCAGTCTCTTTCAATCCTTTATACACGGTGACGCCCGCGCAAAGAATAGGAGCCGCTTCCAGAAACGACAGTGAATCAGGCAAATGGCCTATATAGTTGGGGTCAGCCAAAACATATTCGGCATAACTCCCATGAACCGAATAGCCCGTATTCTGCTGGCTCTCACATAAGGTTTCCCAACCGGTAAAGCAGTGCTCGCAATGACCACAGGCGGAATAGAGCCAGGGCACACCCACTCGATCCCCGATATTGACTTGACTTACCCCTTCTCCTATCGCTACGACGGTACCGACACCTTCATGACCTGGAATAAGTGGCAGGGTTGCCTTAACAGGCCAGTCGCCATTGATAGCATGCAGGTCGGTATGACAAACGCCACAAGCCGCCACTTTAATTAACACCCGCCCTGGCGTAACAGAAGGGACTGGAACATCTTCGATCTGAAGAGGCTGACCATAAGCTCTCGCTACAGCCGCTTTCATGGTAGTTGGTATCATAGTCAATAGGGTAGTTTTGGACAATCTGCATGGAGTAGCAGACTCAATCAATAAGGCAAAAGTAGGGCTGGCCATCACAACGATTCATGAGGAAAATCAGTGGCAAAAAAAACTTTTGTCAGGCATTCAGAGCCGCTGCTACAGAGTCATATTGTATCTACACATCAATAAATTAGAACATTCATAGAAGCGGGAACAAATTTGTACTTTTTCCATTTCACCAATCATATACAACCTGTTTTAATAGCTGTATTGTGAATTTTCCAAGACAAAGATTCATAATCTGTTACTAGTAGAAAGCGGCAAAATGAAAAAGAGCTTATTACCTCTCACCATCGGAGGCTTCGGCATTGGGATGACCGAATTTGTTATGATGGGGATCTTACCGGACATCGCTAATTCATTACATATCTCCATTCCCGTTGCCGGACACCTTATCTCCTCGTATGCCCTTGGCGTCGTATTGGGAGCCCCGTTACTGGTGGCCATTGCCGGGAATTATCCGCCCAAAAAAATTCTGTTGGGCTTAATGGCTCTTTTCACCTTCTGTAATGCGCTGTCGTCATTCGCGCCGAACTACGAAGCCATGATGATCACCCGGCTTCTGTCGGGGCTCCCACACGGTGCCTTCTTCGGGGTGGGTGCGGTAGTTGCCAGCAGATTGGCGGGAAAAGGAAAAGAAGCGCAGGCAATATCGATGATGTTTGCCGGGCTAACTGTCGCTAACATTATCGGTGTTCCGCTCGGGACCTATATCGGGCATACTATGAGCTGGCGGATAACCTTTCTGATTATTGCCGCTGTAGGTCTGATTACGATGGCCAGCATTCAGAAATTCCTGCCCGCTATGCCGGTTGTTGGCGAGTCTAATCTACGTAAAGACCTGAAGCTGTTTACGCACGTTGAGCCCTGGATGATTCTGGGTATTACGGCCATTGGCACGGGCGGCTTATTCGCCTGGTTCAGCTACATAGCCCCTTTGTTGACCGAAGTAGCCCATTTTAGTAACAATCAGCTCACCTGGATTCTCGTACTGGCGGGTGTGGGGATGGCCGTTGGCAATCTGGTTTCCGGCCGCGTAGCCGACCTTATCTCCCCCATCAAAGCCACGGCATTATTCTTGCTACTGATGGCTACCAGCCTCGTGATTGTCTATTTCGTAGCGCCTTTCCAGGTACCGCTGCTCGTCATGACGTTTATTACGGGAGCCATTTCGTTCTCGTTGGGAGCTCCCATTCAGATTCTGATGATTCGGGCCTCCAATGGTTCCGATATGCTGGCGTCTTCCGTCAGTCAGGCCGGATTTAACATTGGCAATGCGTTGGGTGCTTACCTGGGCGGCTTACCCATTGCGGCCGGTATGGGCTACGCATCGCCCCAGTGGGTGGGTGCACTAATGGCCATTACGGGTTTCTTTATGGCAGTGATTATGTACTTCCGTCAGAAGAATGCCGTAGACTATGGATTGGCCACTGGTCACTAGATCTTACCGATCTGACAATATGTTAGGAAGTGTATGAACGGATTCTGTAATTTAACACAGAATCCGTTTTCTTTTTAATCCTAGCACCCTATGCCATTTCTCACCATTCTTTTCGTACTGCTGCTGGTTGTCGGCTTTCTGTCTATTGTTATCGTTCAGCAGGGCACCGTCGCTGTCATTACTGTTTTCGGTAAATACGCTCGTGTTATGGCCCCTGGCCTGAATTTCAAAATTCCGTTTATTGAGACGATTTACCGGCGTATCTCTATCCAGAATCGCTCCGTCGAATTGGCATTTCAGGCCATTACTGCCGACCAGGCCAATGTCAACTTCAAGGCAATGCTTGTGTATTCTGTGCTCAATCAGGCCGAAGAAACCATTAAGAACGTAGCGTTTAAGTTCATTGACGAAGCCTCATTCATGCAGGCGCTGGTACGTACCATCGAAGGATCGATCCGTAGTTTTGTTGCCACCAAACGGCAGTCGGAAATTCTGTCGTTACGTTCCGAAATCATCGAACACGTTAAATCTCAAATCGATACGTTGCTGGAGAGCTGGGGCTATCACCTGATTGATCTTCAGTTGAACGACATCGCTTTCGACGAAGTCATAATGCGGTCAATGGCGCAGGTGGTGGCCTCATCGAACCTGAAAGCAGCCGCCGAAAACGAAGGGCAGGCTTTGTTAATTACCAAAACAAAATCGGCCGAAGCGGAAGGGAATGCCATCAAAATTTCGGCCGAAGCCGAAAAAACTGCGTCGCAATTACGCGGACAGGGCGTAGCGTTGTTCCGGGAAGAAGTGGCCAAAGGGATGGCAGAGTCGGCCAAAGTCATGACTGAAGCCAACCTGGATGCGTCGTTGATCCTGTTTTCGATCTGGACCGAAGCGATCAAGCATTTTGCGGAGAACGGTAAAGGCAACGTAATATTTCTGGATGGCTCAACCGAATCGATGGATAAAACCATGCGGCAGTTACTGGCTATCGAGAAAATGAATAGTAATGCCGACGACGATCAGCAAAAAACTCCTCCTAAACGATAAAGCGGGAAAGTTTTGTGAGGTCAGATTTTCTAGTGATGCCGACTTTAAGAAATCGGCATCACTAGCTATTTACAGAAAACACAGCAAATGATCCCGCTGCGTGAAACGCCACGCGCCACGGGTCCTAAATCGCCCGCCATTAGGGTCCATGATATTGACATCGCCATTCGCCCCATTCTGGTTTAGGCTATGAATGATAACGGCATGAAAGCCACTCACTTCCGGCTCGTAATAACCTAACAATACGGGGCTCCGCGTCAGCTTATCTTTCACAAACCCTTTATCGAATTGTCGTTTCACGGTGTAGGTCATTCCAAACCGGTTATCGGCAACAATCTTGACCATATTTTCGGGGGAGACGGTCCCATATTCCGGTCCATCTTCCTGATTCCAGTAAGCACTGAAAACGTTGATCAGATCGAGTTGCGAAACAACGGTCCGAGCGGGCTGCATACTTCGTAACCACCATTCAAGGCTGGCAGCCCAGCAGGCGGTTGGATCAAATTGAGCCACAGGGCGTGGAAAGTTGACAGAGTTTGTTGGCCAGGCCATATAAAATTGATAGTCAAAGGTTAATAAATTAAACTTAATCGATTTGACAGGTTAGTCGCTAAATGAATCAGTGAGCGGAACAAAGGGTTGAGTGAACGGTAAAGGAGAACAAAAAGATAAAAGCTCGGGAACGTTGGGCGTTTTATTTGTTGATCTTACAAATCACTGTTCACGCAACATGACAAACCTGCTTTTTCCTACTGACTTTTCGTACAGTGCAACAGCAGCCCTTGAGTGGGCCCGGCTTTTTGCTCACAAAACCGGAGCAACCATTACGCTGCTGCACGTTTTTCAACCCATTATTCCCGACACTACGTTACCGACCGTTGGCGATCCTGGTCTGGGCATACTCGCTTCTCAGGAAGTAGAAGAAATTACCCGCCAGCGACTCAACAAACTGGCAACCGATCTCAGTGCGGAAGGCTTTTCCGTTCGGGCGGAGTGGCGTATTGGCCTGGTCGACGATGAAATTCTGGATCTCGCCAAAGAACTCATGGCCGACCTGATTGTGATGGGACGTAGTGATCTGAGTACGTTTTTTGATCGGCTGGCGGGAAGTGCCGCTACTGACGTAGCCGACGAAGCTGTTTGCCCGGTACTGATTGTTCCGATTCCACCCGAAGGACAGGCAGTGCATCCGGCTCAGGTCAGAACGATAGCCTACGCCATGCAGCCCCAAACGACCCAGAGTCTGGTATCAACACAAACCGATTCATTGGTGGAAGCATTCGACGCCGAGTTATTGATTTTAACGGATGAACAGCTCGACAACGCTCACCCCGATCTGATTGTCATGCAGCTTTATCCAGAAACAGGTTTCCTGGATAAATTGCTCCACCCCAACCATACGGCTCGGCTGATTGAAAAGTCTGAGGTTCCCGTATTGGTATACCACCAGCAGAAATAAAGAAGCAATTCTAAATTGCTACGTATCATTCAATACAGATCCAGAGCCGGCGCCCACGCGTCGGGTTTTGTTTTGTAGCCGGTATAACGTTTCAATAGTTGGCACTCATTCAACTCTGCATTCCAAAATAGTACGACTAACCTGTAACGAGCGAACTGATACGTTCAAGCGGACGTATCAAGCATAAATTACAAATACGGGTAAAGGAATCTAGTGTACTTCCTTTTACGTATTATTTTAGCAGTGAATTTACATGTACGAATGCCCTTCCTCTACGTATTAATACTTTTCTTTTTCCCTTTTTCTCTCTATGCCCAGCAAACGGGCTGGCAGGAACTTACTATTTCAGATGGTCTGTCGCAGGGGATGATTTTTGATCTGCTACAGGATCAAAAAGGGTTTATCTGGGTGGCTACCAAAGATGGCCTCAATCGCTATGATGGCCACAATTTCAAAGTTTTCACCCACGACCCCTACAATCAATACAGTATATCGGACAATAACTGCTCCGCACTTTTGCTCGATAGTAGAGGCTGGATATGGGTAGGAACCCCCAATGCTGGCCTCAACCTTTTCAACAGAAAGACGCAGCGTTTTTACCATATCCATATTCGCAGCAAGACAGCGGCCAAAGCGGGGAACTACGCTGTCGACCGAATTTTTGAAGACCCAGAAGGGAACATATGGGCAACAGAAAATGGGAACATACTGATTAAAATTACGATACCGGCTTCTCTTCAGAAGAGTTTTCCAGACAACGCACTGATCGCGACTCAATCGCAAACAGTCCAATTACCCATTGCGCTTCAGAGCAATAACTCTATTTCCAGCAACTATCTCAGTTTTCATAAAAACGGACAGGCACTAGCCATAGGCGAATTAGGCTCCTTTTCATTCAACTGGAAATCACCCAACCAACCAGGGCATTACCAACCCTACACGAATGAACTGGCGGGGCTAAATGGCCTCTACAATAATCTCCCTCAACAAAGTTTTATAGTCGCTTACGGCCAAAAACTCGTCTTTCAACTTCATAACCAGCGAAAAACAATTCAATTACCAACGGGGAATGAAGCGCATCTTGCTGTTAAAGCATTTGACGCAAAAACACTGGCCATTGCTACCGACAAATTCCTCTGGCTCATGACGCCCGAAGAATTATTCCGCCACGACAGCCTTACGGCGCATAATGCGTTCATAACCTTACCCCCCAATCTCTATGCTGTTACCAGCCTACTCCGCGATCAAACTGGTAACATCTGGGTAGGAACCAGTGGCTATGGTTTGCGTAAATTCAATCCTAAAGTCAAACAGTTCCACTCATCGCTTCCGAACAATACGCTTTCCTACCTATACGCCGACAAACAGAATCGGGTGTATGTGCGTCATGAGTTTGCTTATGATCAGCTCAATGCTACGGGCAATCAACTGAAGCCATTTCTGAGTAACAATTTATCGGCTGCGGACAAACGTGCCCGGTATATGATACAGGATCGGGAAGGTATATTTTGGGTGTCGAACACCAATTTCCAGACACAACAGATGAGCTTATTCAAGTTCTCCACGGACTGGAAACTGCTGAAAAAATACCCACTGCCCCCCAAAACTAGTTTTGGCTTCTATCAGAACCAGACCGTAGACGATACAACGGGCAACATCTGGATTGGCGCTACCAATGGCAAGTTGCTTCGGTTCAATCCTAAAACAGAAACGTACCGCGTTTTCTCCTACCAATCGGTACTCCCACAGAAAGGAGCCGACATTGAAACAACGGCTCTTTATTTCGATCAGTTGGGTACACTCTGGATCGGTACAACGGCGGGGTTACTACGTGCCGATCATCCGCTCAACAACCCCACCTTTTCGATCTATAAAAACAGTACGGCCAATCGCCAGAGCCTAAGTAGCAATCTGGTTTCCAGTGTCATCGACGACCCTTATCAACCCAATCGATATCTATGGGTAGGAACAAAGGGTAATGGGCTGGATCGGCTCGATAAGCAAACCGGCCAGTTCGACCACATCACCGAAGCGCAGGGGCTACCCAACAAAGTCGTATATGGGATTTTGTCCGACGAATTCAACAACCTGTGGCTGAGTACCAATCGCGGACTGGCTCAATTCAATCCCAAAACCCAGAAATCCCGAAACTTCACCAAAGCCGATGGGTTGCAGGATGACGAATTCAACACGGGCTCGTTTTTTAAAGCGCCGTCGGGCAAGCTACTATTCGGCGGAGTACACGGGCTAACAACCTTTAGAGCCTCTGATTTGATTCAATCGAAAAGCTCAGCTCCACAGGTAAACCTCATTGGTCTTAAAATCAACAATGAAACCGTTACCGTTGGTAGCCCCGATGGCATCCTGAACGAAGGGATCGACTACATCCAACGGATCGACCTGTCGCATACGCAGAATCTGCTGACACTCGAATTTAGCGTCATGGATTATGCAAACTCGGCTAAAAATCAATATCGGTATCGCTTACTGGGTATTGACGATAACTGGGTCGAGGCAGGCACCAACCGATTTGCTAATTATGCCCAGCTCCCTACAGGCCATTATACGTTTCAGGTTATGGGGTCCACCGACGGGCAGATTTGGAGCCAACCTACTACGTTACAGGTGCAGGTACATCCGCCCTTCTACCGAACCTGGTGGGCCTACCTGTTCTACGTCGTACTACTGGCGGCTGTGGTATGGCAGCTCTATCGGTTTCAGACGCAGCGACTGTTGCTCGAACAACGTTTTGCCTTTGAGCAGCAAGAAGCCAGCCGGCTGACCGAACTGGATGGATTAAAGACCCAGTTCTTCACCAATATTTCTCACGAAATCCGAACTCCGCTCACGCTGATTCTGGGGCCCATTGACCAAGCCGTTCAGGACTACGCACACGATGCCCGTTTTCCGCTCATTCAACGAAACGCTAATCGGCTGCTCAGCCTGATCAATCAATTACTCGACCTGAGTAAGTTGGAAGCGGGACAACTCAAAGCCGAGCTGGTCCCCGGCGATATGGCTACTTTTTTCCGCATCATTAGCAGCTCGTTTGAATCGCTGGCCCAAAGCCGCCAAATCAACTTCGTCTTTGAGCAATCGGCAACTGAGTGGTGGGCCAGCTTCGACCGCGACAAACTGGAAAAAATTGTCACGAATCTCCTATCAAATGCACTCAAGTTCACTCCACCCGGTAAGGAGGTTCGGATAACGGTTTATTACCCGGTAGACTCCGCTGGTGGAGATATGCGGTTTATAATTCAGGATACGGGCATCGGCATTGCTCCCGACCAGTTAAATCATATTTTCGAACGATTCTATCAGGTCGATGCTAAGATCAACCGAGCCTATGAAGGCACCGGTATTGGTCTGGCGCTGGTTAACGAGCTCGTCAAGGTCCTGAACGGAACGATTACCGTAGCCAGCACCGAGGGCCAGGGAACAACCTTCACCGTAACTCTTCCTATACACGTAACGAAAGTCGGACTCGCCGATTCTTCTGAGGAATCTAAAGAACTGTCTCTATCTACCCACGTAGTAAGTTCCACAACCGTATCAGCTACTGCCGCAACTCGTTTACCAGTCAGCGAAGATCAGCCGGTACTGCTCGTTATCGACGACAACGCCGACATTCGCGCCTACATACGTAGCATTTTTGAAACCGACTACCAGGTTATTGACGCTGTCGATGGCGAAGAAGGGTTACAGTTGGCCACCTCTACCCTACCCGATATTGTCATCTGCGATCTGATGATGCCCCGTCTCGATGGGTTTGGCTTCTGTCGGGCACTAAAAACACAGGAAGCGACAAGCCATGTTCCAGTAATCATGCTCACGGCTAAAGCAACCCTAGCCGACCGGATTGAAGGGTTTGGACTAGGGGCCGATGATTATATCACCAAACCATTTAACAAAGACGAATTAACCGTCAGAGTCCGTAATCTGATCCAACAGCGAAAACGACTCTATGACCGGTTCAGAACGAGTCAGCCTAACGAAACACCCGAGGAGCAGGCGCCCCCACTGCTCACTGCCGAACAGCAGTTTATCGAGCGTTTATCATCCGTTGTCTATCAGCACATAGACAACACGGCCTTCTCGGTCGAAGAGCTGGCCGAAGCCGTCCATTTAAGCCGCGTACAACTTCATCGCAAACTCAAGGCCGTTGCCAATACCACCGCGTCCCAGTTTATCCGCGACATCCGACTCGCCAAAGCCGCCCAACTCCTAACCGACGGTGAGCTCAGCGTAACCCAGGTGGCCTATGCGGTTGGCTTCGATAACCTCTCCTATTTCGCCAAAGTGTTTCAGGAACAATACCATGTTCTGCCTTCTCAATACGGCAAGCCAAATCTGCCCATCCCTAACTAATGTTTGTTGCATTGACGCCTAAAGCCTGATTTTTCAGGCTTTTTTTTGGGCATGTAACATGAGTGGTAACGAATGTAACGAGAGTGTTAGCGCGGGTCTGTAGGCTGCCGTTACTTAGCGGGCAATTCCGATCCGGCAGTCGAGCTACCTTACCGGCCTGATCGTTTCCCTTGACTCTTACAACCATGCTCCTCTGTCCACTCAACCAAGCCGCCCCGATGCTGCATATGCACATTACCAATACGGGCAAAATTAGCCTTCCCGTAACCAACCTGATTTACATCCAGGCCACGGGTAATTATAGCTGGCTTCACTGGAACGATGGCCAGCGTATACTAATGCCCCGCACCTTGAAATTCTATGAATCACAGCTGTCAGCTGGCTGGTTTGTGCGCACGCACCGCAAATGCCTGATTAACCTGCACTATATCGAACGGATGCAAGCCTATTATCCGGCCAACCGGGGCGGACTGATTTACCTGCGTTCGGGGGAGGTGCTGCCGGTGTCGCGTCGGCGATGGGTAGCCATCCGGGCCATTTATAAGCAACTGCCCAAGGCTACTCGCTACGTACCAACCGCTCAGGCTTGAGCTACCTAAAGTATACCTTACTCAATCTTAATACCTTCTTCTTTTATGAAACGATACGTATACCTTTTCTTCTCACTTATTACTTTAGTAAGTACGTTAGCTGAGGCTCAGACAACCTTCACGGTTACAAATACCAATAATGCGGGAACAGGCAGCTTACGGCAGGCTATGCTCGATGTAGCTGCATCAGGTTCGGCTGGCCCTTTCACCATCACGGCCAGCGTGAGCGGCACAATTAATACTACTTCGTCCCTGCCGCCCATCACTAAGAATCTAGCAATTGTTGGCCCAGGAGCCAATCAGCTCACCATTAGTGGACAGACCAATACCCACCAACTTTTTACTGTAGTTGGGGATAATTTATCTATTAGGTTTTCAGGACTAACGCTTACCAAAGGTGGGAGCGGCAACGGGAATGCTGCGGCTATTGAGATAAGTTCAATTACCACAGCATCTATTTCATCGCTATCGCTCATAGCCTGTAACCTGGACAATAATTCTGCATCCTTAGGGCAGATTTATGCCTACAAATGCAATTTGTTTATTCAAAATTCAACCATTAGTAACAACTCGGCAGGTGATGGCATTGATCTTGAATACGGACAAGCAACTGGTTTTTCAGTAGTCCTGGAAAACTCAACTATTAGCAACAATTCGTATGCGGGTATTTACCTGAATAATAATAATACAGTTTCTATAACTTCTACTAATTCGACATTTGCAGGCAATTCGCTGGGTTTTTATGCAGGCGGCAATACGGTATTCACTCTATATTTCAAAAACAGCATCTTAGCTAACAATATTCAATTTACCGGCGAAGGGACTAGCGTGATTGTATCACAGGGTAATAACATCTGTAGAGATGCTTCGTTGACACCTACTGCCTCGGGTGACCTGATCAATACAAATCCGCTACTCGCTCCGCTAGGCAACTACGGAGGTACGACCCAAACCCACGCCTTGCTGCCAGGTAGCCCAGCCATCAATGCCGGTACGTCCAGCGGTGCCCCCACTACTGACCAGCGCGGCATCAGCCGGGTGGGTACTACCGATATCGGATCATTTGAGTCGCGGGGCTTTAGTATGGTCTCAAGTAGTGGCAATAACCAGAGTGCTACGGTTAACACAGCTTTTGCCAATCCATTAGTGGTTACGGTGAGTAGTACCAACAGTGAGCCGGTTTCGGGCGGTGTTGTTACGTTTACGGGTCCAGGATCGGGGGCCAGTATCAACCCTGCTTCGCTGACAGCCAGTATTGCCGGAACAACAGCCTCACGCTCGGTGACAGCCAATGCGACGGCAGGAGGGGCTTATAACGTAGCGGCTACCACCAAAGGCGCTAGCCCAACCGTCAATTTTTCCCTCACTAATACAGTAGTTCCTCCCAGTTTCACGACTAACCCAACGACCAAAGCCGTCTGTACAGGCAATGGTACTACGTTTACAGTAGCCGCGTCAGGCTCGCCGACCTATCAATGGCAGGTAGATGCAGGGAGCGGCTTTACCAATCTATCCAACAGCGGAGTTTATTCGGGGGCAACCGATGCTACGTTGACTATCAGCAACGTAGCCGGGCTCAATGGTTATCTGTTTCGTTGTGTAGCTACCAATGATGGCGGATCGACTAATTCCAGCGCAGCTACGTTAACGGTCAGTTCGCTACCCACGGCGGGCGTTAGCCCTTCCAGCACCACCATCACCTGCGCTAACCCAACCGTGACCCTGACGGCCAGTGGTGGAACCACCTACCGCTGGGACAACAATACAACCAACGCCATACGGAGCGTTACTACTGGGGGTACTTATTCCGTCACCGTAACAAATGCCTCCGGCTGCACCGCCACCGCCAGTCAGACCATTACCACCAACACCACGCCCCCCACACCCGGTATCAGTCCATCCGGCACCACCATCACCTGCGCTAACCCAACGGTGACCCTGACCGCTTCGGGTGGCACTACCTACCGCTGGGATGACAACTCCACCAACGCGACTCGCAGTGTCACCACCGGCGGCACTTACTCGGTCACCGTAACAGCCGCCAACGGCTGTACCGCCACCGCCAGTCAGACCATTACCACCAACACCACGCCCCCCACGGCGGGCATCAGTCCATCCGGCACCACCATCACCTGCGCTAACCCAACGGTGACCTTAACGGCCAGTGGCGGAACCGCCTATCGCTGGGATGATAACTCCACCAACGCCATACGCAGTGTCACCACGGGCGGCACCTACTCGGTCACCGTAACAGCCGCCAATGGTTGTACCGCTACGGCTAGTCAAACCATTACCACCAACACCACGCCCCCCACACCCGGTATCAGTCCATCCAGCACCACCATCACCTGCGCCAACCCAACCGTGACCTTAACGGCCAGTGGCGGAACCGCCTATCGCTGGGATGACAACTCCACCAACGCCATACGGAGCGTCACCACAGGAGGTACCTACTCGGTCACCGTGACAAATGCTTCCGGCTGCACCGCCACGGCCAGTCAGACCATTACCACTAATACTACGCCCCCCACACCCGGTATTAGTCCTTCCGGCACCACCATCACCTGCGCTAACCCAACCGTGACACTCACCGCTTCGGGAGGCACCACCTACCGCTGGGATGACAACTCCACCAACGCCATACGGAGCGTCACCACAGGAGGTACCTACTCAGTCACCGTAACAGCCGCCAACGGTTGTACTGCTACGGCCAGTCAGACCATTACCACTAATACTACGCCCCCCACACCCGGCATTAGTCCATCCAGCACCACCATCACCTGCGCTAACCCAACCGTGACCTTAACGGCCAGTGGCGGAACCGCCTATCGCTGGAATGACAACTCTACCAACGCCATACGGAGCGTCACCACAGGAGGAACCTACTCGGTCACCGTGACAGCCGCCAACGGTTGTACCGCTACGGCCAGTCAGACTATTACTACCAACACCACCCCACCCACACCCGGTATTAGTCCATCCGGCACCACCATCACCTGCGCTAACCCAACGGTGACCCTCACCGCTTCGGGCGGGGTGAGCTACCGCTGGGATGATAACTCCACCAACACCATACGGAGCGTCACCACGGGGGGGACTTATTCCGTCACCGTAACGAATGCGTCCGGCTGTACGGCCACCGCCAGTCAGACCATTACCACCAACACCACCCCACCCACACCCGGTATTAGTCCTTCCAGCACCACCATCACCTGCGCCAACCCAACCGTGACCCTCACCGCTTCGGGAGGCACTACCTACCGCTGGGACAACAACTCCACCAATGCTATACGGAGCGTCACCACCGGCGGCACTTACTCGGTCACCGTAACAGCCGCCAACGGCTGTACCGCCACGGCTAGTCAAACCATTACCACCAACACCACCCCACCCACGGCGGGCATCAATCCATCCGGCACCATCATCACCTGCGCTAACCCAACGGTGACCTTAACGGCCAGTGGCGGAACCGCCTATCGCTGGGATGACAACTCCACCAACGCCATACGCAGTGTCACCACGGGCGGCACCTACTCGGTCACCGTGACAGCCGCCAATGGTTGTACCGCTACGGCCAGTCAAACCATTACCACCAACACCACGCCACCCACACCCGGCATTAGTCCTTCCAGCACCATCATCACCTGCGCCAACCCAACCGTGACACTCACCGCTTCGGGCGGGGTGAGCTACCGCTGGGATGACAACTCCACCAACGCCATACGCAACGTCTCAACGGGCGGAACCTACTCGGTCACCGTAACAGCCGCCAATGGTTGTACCGCTACGGCCAGTCAAACCATTACCACCAACACCATACCCCCCACACCCGGTATCAGTCCATCCAGCACCACCATCACCTGCGCTAACCCAACCGTGACGCTGACGGCCAGTGGCGGAGTGAGCTATCGCTGGGATGACAACTCCACCAACGCTATACGCAACGTCTCCACGGGCGGCACCTACTCGGTCACCGTGACAAATGCATCTGGCTGTACGGCCACAACCTCGGTGCTGATTCAGCAGGATAACACCGTGCCAACGGTCAGCATTTCACCCAACTCCGCTACGTTGACCTGCGCCAATCCAACGGTGACCTTGACGGCCAACGGCACCGGTACGTATCAGTGGAGCACCGGCGCTACCTCCCATACCATCACCGCTAGCTCGTCGGGAACTTACTCGGTAACAGTGACCAGTGATAACGGCTGCTTCGCTAGCGCATCTATCCAGATTCAGCAGGATAATTCCGTACCAACGGTGAGCATTTCGCCCACCTCCGCTACGCTCACCTGTACCAATCCAACGGTCACGTTGACGGCCAACGGCACCGGTACGTATCAGTGGAGCACCGGCGCTACCTCCCATACCATCACCGCTACGTCAGCCGCTCTCTATTCGGTTACACTGACAGGCAGTAACGGCTGTACCAATACCGCATCGATTTCGGTGGCCGCCGATCAGGCGACCCCACCCCTGAGCCTTACAGCCTCCCAGACGCTGCTGACCTGTGCCAGTCCAACCGCCAGCCTGACAGCGCTGGGGACGGGAACATGGCGCTGGTCGACAGGCTCGACTGACCCTCAAATTCAGGTCAGCACCGCAGGCACCTATTCGGTGACGCTGACAGCCCCCAGCGGTTGTACAACCTCGACCTCAATCACCATCAATCAGGATATTGACCTGCCAACGGTCAGTATCAGTCCTAGTTCTGCTACGTTGACCTGCGCTAACCCAAGCGTTACACTCACCGCAAATGGAACCGGTACGTATCAGTGGAGCACCGGCGCTACGTCTCAGACGATTACCGCTAGCTCGACCGGTACGTATTCAGTAACGCTGACAGGCAGTAACGGCTGTAGCAATACCGCATCGATTTCAGTAACGGCGGACCAAACCGCGCCTTCGCTCAGCATCAGTCCCAGCTCAGCGACACTTACCTGCGCCAACCCAACCGCTACGTTAACTGCGCTGGGCACGGGCTCAGTACGCTGGTCGACAGGCTCGACCGACCCCCAAATTCAGGTCAGCACCGCAGGCACCTATTCGGTAACGCTCACAACGCCGGGCGGCTGTACGGCCACCACCTCGGTGCTGATTCAGCAGGATAACACCGTACCAACAGTGAGCATTTCGCCCAACTCCGCTACCTTGACCTGCGCTAATCCAAGCGTTGCACTTACCGCCAATGGCATAGGTACATATCAGTGGAGCACGGGCGCTACCTCCCAGACCATCAACGCTAGCTCGGCCGCTACCTACTCGGTGACAGTGACCAGTGATAACGGCTGCTTCGCTAGCGCATCTATCCAGATTCAGCAAGATAATTCCGTACCAACGGTGAGCATTTCGCCCAACTCCGCTACGCTCACCTGTACCAATCCAACGGTCACGTTGACGGCCAACGGAACCGGTACGTATCAGTGGAACACCGGCGCTACCTCCCACACCATCACCGCTAGCTCGGCCGCTACCTACTCGGTGACGCTGACGGCTGACAATGGCTGCCAGGCTACGGCCAGTAGCACCATCGAGCAGGGAACCGATCAAACCATCGGCTTCAGCCAGCAGCCAGCCTCCACCTCGTCGGTCACCGTCGGTAGCACTGTCACCACCCAGGTCGTGGTTTCGGGACAACCCACCAGCTACCAGTGGTATAAGGACAACCTCAGCCAACCCCTGGCTAGTCAGACCGCGGCCCAACTCACACTCACCAATGTCCAGCTTAGTGACGCAGGGAGCTATTTCGTGGTGGTGACCGGCCCCTGCAACAGCCTGACCTCGACGGCCTTCACCCTCAGCGTCACCAACCCCGTTACATCGCTCTCGCTGACGGCTTCGGTGAGCCCCAATCCAGCTCAGGCCGGTCAGGTGGTTACCCTGACTGCAGCGGTAGTGGGCGGCACCAGCCCCTACAGCTATAGCTTTAGCGGGCCAGGCAGTATCAATCCGACGGGCAATACGGCCACCGTTTCAGGGCTGTCGGCCGGGGTCTATAGCTTCACCGTCAAAGCCTCCGACAGCGCCCTGCCGACCAACCAGCAGGCCACCAGTGTGGTCAGCCTGACGGTGACAGCGGTCGAAACGGCTCCCTTTGCCATCACCGGGGTGACCACCATCAGCTGTTCACCCATTACCCCCAACCGCTTTAGTGTCAGCTTTGATCCCCGCTACAGTGGTCTGAGCGGACAGCCCGTCAGCTTCTCAGTAGCCAATGAGATGCTGCCAACAACACAAGCGGGACCCTATACCATCCAGCTCTACACCGATAACCCCACCATCACCCTACAGGCCCGCCAGCAGGGGGCAACTACCAACTTCGGCTACAACTGGCTGGAGGCCTGTCGCACCTCGGAGAGCCCCAACACTCCCCCACGGGTGGTGAGTGGCTTACCGAGCCAGACGGCCAAAGTGGGCGACTACTTCACCTATGTCATTCCTGAAGGCACCTTCACCGATTCGGAGACACCCCTGAGCCTACGCCTGTCAGCCACAGGTTTACCGGCGGGACTGAGCTTCTCAGGGGCTACGGTGAGTGGTACGCCTTCGACCACGGTGGGCTCCCCCTTCACCGTCAGCATCACGGCCACCGATCCGGGCGGACTCTCAGTGAGCACCCCGCTGGTAATCACTGTGCTACCTGCCACCGGTCCCGTTGAGCCAACCGCTCCCTTTGCCATCACGGGGGTGACCACCATCAGCTGTACACCCATCGCCAATCGGATCAACATCAGCTTCGCTCCGCTCTATAGTGGACTGAACGGCCAGCCGATTGCCTTCGAAGTCGTCAATGAGCGGGCACCCACCACCGATCCGGCTCCTTACTCGCTGACCTTATATCGGGATAATCCCGTGATCACCCTGCGGGCTCGTCAGACCGGCAGTGCACAGGTGGCTAGTTTCAGTTATAACTGGCTGGCGGCCTGTTCGACGGCGGGTCAGGACAACACCCCTCCAAGGCTGAACAGTCCGGTGGGCTCCCAGACGGCCACGGTGGGCAAATCGTTTAACCTGAATCTGGCCAACACGTTTGCCGATCAGGAGACCCCCAACCAGCTCACCCTATCGGCGCAAGGGTTGCCAGCGGGTCTGGTATTGGTGGGGACTGCCATCAGTGGTACGCCCTCGGTGAGCGGGGTCTCGACCGTGGTGTTGACGGCGACCGATGGGGGTGGCTTGAACAACACGACCAGTTTCGAATTGACGGTGAGCCCCGCCAGTTCGACGACGGTGACCCCGCCCACTGGTTTTGCCATCACAGGCGTGCAGACACTGAGTTGTGTAGCGGTGAGTGGGGGCTTGCGATCAGTAACCTTCCAGCCCCAGTATGCAGGTGTAACTGGCCAGGCCATCAGTTTCCGGGTAGAGAATGAGCTGGCGGCCACCACGGCGTCAGGTCCCTACACGCTGAATCTGTACACGGATAATCCGGCCATTACCTTGAAGGCTCAGCAGGCGGGCAGTGGTGGTGAGGTTAGCTACCGCTACAACTGGCTGGCGGCTTGTTCAGCTCCCGCGCGGGTAGGTACCGGTGAGCCAGAACACGGTCTGGAGGTGACCGTATTGGGCAACCCGGTGGAAGGTGAGTTTGTGGAGATCGAGATTCGGGGTGCTGCCCGGCAACCCATCCATCTGGATGTCACGGATCTGCAAGGCAATCGGATCAGTCACAAAACCATAGACTCCGAACTTGGCCAGCAACGGGTATCGGTACGGCTTGGCTCCGAGATAGGAACCTATCTGCTGCGGGTTAGTACCCCCACTCAGCAGCAAACCATTAAAATTATCCGACACTAGTTTAAAAAGGCCCATCTCCAATTGAGATGGGCCTTTTTAAATCAATCCATTTTTTCTACAACCCGGCAACTGGGTACGTGATGTACAGGAAAATTGCAGGAGTTGGCGATGAAACAAAGTTTGTTGGCCTGGTAGTGTAATTCATTGGCTTTTTCGATCATCGATACGTCAGCAACCACTACTTCAGGATAAAGCGTTACGTGGCTAAAATGGCCGCCACCATCGGCTGTTTCAACCATCGTGCCCGTTGCTTTGTCGGTGTAATCAACCACCACAATTCCCGCTTCGGAACACAAATGCAGATACCAAAGCATATGACAGGACGATAACGAGGCAACCAGCAGCTCCTCAGGATTATACCGGGTTTTATTGCCCCGAAACGATGGGTCCGATGAGCCCGGAATGTCGGGTTTATTGTCGGCCATCAATACGTGGTCGCGGTCGTAGGCGCGGTAATTTCGGGTGCCTTCGCCTTTGTTGCCCGTCCATTTGGTCGTCAATACGTAGTGATGTTCTTTGGCCATAAAACGAGGTGTCGTTAAACAGATGATGATTTTTCTCCGCCAACCGGGCCGTAAAATAAGACCCACGTAGCGAAATCGTCGGTAAAGCCCTCAAAACGGTGGTCGACACCAGCCGGTACAAATAGCAAATCGCCCGATTTAAATGGTGTTCGTTCACCATCGTAAACAAACGTACCACTTCCCGACGTAACGACGTATACTTCATCGCGTTTGTGGGGCTGCTGGCGATCAATTTTGTCGGGTTTGTAATATTCGACAACCAGACTGCCATGCGCAAGCAACGTAACAAACTCAGTCGGAACGCTCTTCAGTAACGTAGCACCTTCCTGTGGCGTAAATTGAATTTTCATGCTTGAACGGCAAATTACTTTCCTTTATCCAGTGCCATACGTACTGCCAAACCGGTCAGTATGCTGGCCATCAGCCATTTTTGGATTCGAACATATACGGGTCGGGCCTGAAACCAGTTGGCCATCCGGGCTGCCGACAGAATGATTACCGTGTTTACCAACGCGCTGATTGTGAGCTGCGTCAGACCAAGCTGGATGTTCTGAAGGAACAACGAACCGTATTCTGGATGGGTAAACTGCGGAAAAAACGACAGATAAAACACCGCTACTTTCGGGTTGAGTGCATTGGTTAGAAAGCCCATCCGAAACAATTTACCATCTGAATCATGCGCAAGCTGGCGCGTTTGAAACGGCGATACACTGCCCGGCCGAACGGCTTCCCAGGCCAGATACAGCAGGTAAAGAACACCTAGCCAACGCAGTAGCTCATAGGCCAGCGGAATGGCCATAAACACCGCCGTAAGCCCAAACGATACAAGCAAAATATGGCCAAGAAAGCCGACCACTACGCCTAGTAACGAGATAAGCCCAGCCCGTTTTCCCTGCGTAATTGATCTCGAAATCAGATAAATCATGTTGGGTCCTGGACTCAAGACGAGTCCTAAGGCGGCTAAGGCAAAAAGGAGCCATTCCTGAGTGGGTATCATGTATTCTGTGGGTTGATTAAGTAATCGGGCAGTGGCGTATCGTTGTTGTAAGGAGCCGGAACAGGTGTTTGACGTACCGTTTGCAAAGGAATTACCCCCGCCCAGGTGGGTCGGTTTTCGTCGTCGGGATCGTCGCTGGGACCACCAGCACGCAATTTAGCCGACGCTTCGGCCAGCGAAAAAACCAGTACGGTAGTTTTCCGCATTTCGCTGGCGGTTGTTGGGCGAAGATCGTCCCAACGGCCCGGAATCAGATGATCGGTAATCAACGCCAGGGCTTCCATACACTCAGCCTCGTCGGTGACCTTTTCGGCGTTGGCAAAAATCACAACCGAACGATAGTTTACCGAGTGATGAAACGCTGATTTGGCCAGCACCAGTCCATCGGCCAGCATCACCGAAATGCAAACGGGCGCACCATTTTCGATCGTACGAATAAAATGACTACCCACGGAGCCGTGAATATACAATTTGTTGCCTTTCCGGGCGAAAGCGGTCGGTATCGCCATCGGCTGGCCATCAACGGCAAAGCTAACGGTGCAGAATAGGGCTTCGTCCAGAATTGGGTGAATGGTGGCTTCGTCGTAATGAGCACGTTTCGCTAAACGGCTTGGCGTTGTACGCGTAGTTTGCATAGGATTTTTAGAGAATGGAATATACCCCGCCCTACGGGCTAATCTTGTAAGGGTTTCACGCGGGTGGTAAATTTGGTTTCTTTTACGCTATTTACCACCCCCAACCCCCTCCTAAAACAGGAGGGGGCTTTAGACTCTAGAGCTTTTTTTAGCCCCCTCCTGTTTTAGGAGGGGGTTGGGGGTGGTCAGATTGAAACTCATACAAGATTAGCCCGTCGAGGTTGGGGTTCTTTTTCAAAACAAATGTCGAATTTTGCCGGACTATGCAAATCGTCCGATTTTAAGAATATAGCTAGTCCGGTTATGATTCCTTTTAAGTCGTTAATTCAGATAGATAAGTCATCGGCAGTGCCTGTATTTTTACAGGTGAGTAACCAACTGGCGCACTTTATTCGGGCCGGAACGTTGCTGGCGGGCCAACGATTGCCGGGAACACGCCAATTGGCTGAACTGTTGACTTTAAACCGCCAGACAATCGTAGCGGCTTATGACGAAGGGTTAGCGCAGGGCTGGCTCGAAAGCAAAACGGGCAGCGGTACCTACGTAGCGGCCCATTTCCCGGAAGTAAAACCTCAGGCTCTGACACTAGATTCTACCGCGCCTTCTCCTCAAACAATAGCCAGCAAAACACCCGGCTATACGTTTGAGTCCATTCCTTTTTTGCATCGGCCTATTCTGACGCAAACCACGGGTCTACATCTCGACGATGGCTTTCCGGATATTAGACTGGCTCCGATGGACGAACTAAGTCGGGCCTATCGCTCCTATTTCCGCTGGGGAAATCCGCAGGCGCATTTTGGCTATGGCGACACCAAAGGGCATTTGCTGCTGCGTGAACAATTATCAGCCCACCTCAATGAAACCCGTGGGCTACGTACTACGTCCGATAACATCCTGATTACGAGAGGCAGTATTATGGGTGTACATCTGGCGAGTCAGGTGCTGCTACGTCCGGGCGACGTAGTGGTAACGGGCGAAACCAATTATGTGGGTGCTACGATGAATTTTCAACGAGCGGGTGCTACGTTGGTCACGGTTCCGGTTGATCAGCATGGGCTGGATGTTGAAGCACTCGCTCAGGTTTGCGCCCAGCAAAAGTCGATACGCATGGTCTTTGTGACGCCCCATCATCATTACCCTACCACCGTTACGTTACGTCCTGATCGGCGCATCCGACTCTTGCAACTGGCTGAACAGTATGGCTTTATTGTACTGGAAGATGATTACGACTACGATTTTCATTACCTCAGCCGCCCAATTTTACCACTGGCCAGCGCCGACCCCAAAGGCATGGTCGTTTATATTGGTTCGCTGACCAAGTCGGTGGCGCCCGCTTTCCGAATCGGCTACGTAGTGGCTCCGTCCGAGCTGATTGACGAACTGGCCCGACTCCGACGGATCATCGACCGGCAGGGCGACCCCATGCTCGAATTTGCCGTCGGGCAACTGTTTAAAACCGGCGATCTGAAACGGCATTTCCGCAAAGCGTTACGTACCTATCAGGCCCGGCGTGACCGTTTCTGCGACTTGCTCACGAACGAACTGGCTCAGTACGTTCAATTCGCCAAACCCGATGGCGGCATGGCGGTCTGGGCACGTTTCGACCCGGCAATCGATCTGGAAAAACTGGCGCTACGTGCCGGGCAACAAGGATTATTTTTCTCGAATGGTGTCTCGCATAATCCGCCGGGACAACGCTTAAACTGCACCCGATTTGGCTTTGCCTCAAGCACCGAAGATGAGCTGGAACTTAGCATAAGAGTATTAAAGAAAATTCTTTGAAAAACGTCAATTGGTTGGGTGCTGTTTACTAAGTAGCGCAAGCCCCTTTCCACGCCCGATATTGCTTTGGCAGACAAACGGCACAGGGGCGATAACCCTGCTGCTTCGCTTCGGTTTCGTCCCGAAAAAAGATCCGGTTCGTCAACTTCATTCGTTTACCAGCTCGGCAATCCAGCCGACCGTAAATTTTGCCGGGACGATGGCCACCAAGCGAAATCTGGCCTGCGTGTATTAAGGCAACTAGCTTACGATTTCGGGCGAAATCAGTGATACCCAGGTCGAGATGACGTATCATGCGGCATCGTGAAAAATTAGCCCCAGATTGATCCGTTGCCCCGTATGAACGTCACTGACGCCGTGGCGCATCGCTGTTCTGTAATACCCTCGGGCGCTTTTGGCAGGTCTGTATCTGGTGGTAAACACCAGAATCTGCCCCTGATGGGGCTGCAAAACCGTTGCTTTCGATTGCATTCGTGGACGCTGTTCTGTCATTATAAACTCGCCACCCGTGTAGTCGACGCCGGGCTGACTCAGAAACAAAACAGCCTGAAAAGGGAAATACAACTCACCGTATAGATCCTGATGAAGCGCGTTCCAGTCGCCGGGGCCGTATTTCAGCATGAGCGGAGTTGGTCGATTTTGCCCGGCTTGGTGGCAGGTTTCCAGCCATTCGTCGAGGTTGTCCGGATAACGTAGCGGAAGGCCCAGCCTTGCATTCCAGTCGTTGGCAACGGGAGCCAGTTGCGTAAACAAATCATGACGTAGCTGATCGACAAGGGGCGGTAATGGATAGCTGAAATACTTGTATTCGCCACTGCCGTACCCATGTTGCTGCATCACAATTGTTTTGCGATACAACTCAGTCGCATCGAACAAGTCGGCTAATTCCTGGCATTCTTTTTTTTGCAGGATCGATGGCAACAAGCCAAACCCTGTTTCGGCTAGGTTCGCCTGGTACGTAGGCCGGTCGAGGTTAGTAAGAATCATTTTGAGGAGTTATAAACTAACGTTGACAAAGTTCAAAACTTTGTCAACGTTGATCGTTGAATTATTGGTCAACGCGGGCGGCTTCCCAACCCAGCATGGCCTGCTTGCGGTCGGAACCCCACCGATACCCACCGAATAAGCCCGTCTTTTTGATAACCCGGTGGCAGGGAATCAAATAACCAACCGGATTCGAACCAATGGCCGTCCCGACGGCGCGTGAAGCAGTGGGCTGGCCGATGGCTTCGGCAATCTGGTCGTAACTCGCCAGTTGGCCTTCCGGTATTTTCAACAATGCTTCCCAGACTTTCAATTGAAACACTGACCCACGCAACAATACCGGTAAAGGCTTCGTAGGTAGCTGGCTGAATTCGCCCATAACCGGAAAAATCTGATCGGCCAGTGGTTTTATTACGTCCGGTTCGTTCCGTAACGTAGCTTCGGGCCATGCTATTTTCAGGATTGTTTCGGGTTCGTCAACGTCGTTCAGGAAGTGCAGCAACGCGATTTTTCCGTTTATGGCCCCCAGCACGTAACGCCCAAACGGACTATCGAACAGGCCATACGACAGCACTAAACCCGAACCAGCCTGCTTGAACTGACCCGGTGTTACGCCTTCGATGGTGACGAATAAATCGTGCAGACGCCCCGTTCCCGAAAGCCCTGACTCATGTGCTACGTCGATCAGCGGAGCACCACTACGTAGTTTGTTCTTGGCATGTTCGAGGGTCAGGTACTGGCTGAACTTTTTGGGGCTCACACCCGCCCATTCGGTGAAGAGTCGCTGAAAATGGAACTCGCTCAGGTTGGCTTTGTCGGCTAATTCGTTCAGTGATGGCTGTTCGCGAAAATTGGCGGTGAGATGCTCAATCGCTCGTGCAATCTGCTGATAGGTGTAGGTGCTGTTGGTTGTCATTGTAGTTGCCGTTTAGTGATACAAAAGTCGCTATTCCTGCTGTGCCGTAAAACCCGATTCTTGCGGAGTTTTCGGCATTTCATTATGGTAAAGCACACCATTCAGCGCCTTGAATCTGCCGTATAAATAACGTAGCATCTGCCGATGTATTTCCGAATCGTTTTCGGGAAAATGTTGGTTAGCTTTCGCCCAGCAACATAACCTGCTACAACAATGTCAGTAAACGCAAAACACTTAGCAACATTCATTCTGGGCGCGGCTGCCGGCGTAGCGCTTAATAAATACGCCCAAACCGAAGAAGGTCAGAAAATGGTGGCCGATCTGAAAGAAAAAGGATTGCAACTGAAATCAGAGGCCGAAGAAGCGGTCGATAATGCGCCCGAGTATTTCGAGAAGTTAAAAAATCAACTTGCCGAGATGCTGAAGACCAATTTTCCGGATGCCGAAGCGACCATCAATGACGTACTGGGCAGAAAACCCAATCCATCACAACCCGAAAATCAGGGGTAATCATAGCAAAAAGTAACGTAGTAACGTAACAAGGCCCGACTGTACAGCCGGGCCTTGTTACGTTACTACGTGTTGACAGCTTGTCTATTAAGCCAGTTCAAAGCGGTCAAGGTTCATCACTTTAGCCCAGGTCGCTACGAAATCCTTCACGAATTTCTCCTGAGCATCTGAACTGGCGTACACTTCAGCCACGGCCCGCAGCTCTGAGTTTGAGCCAAACACAAGGTCAGCGCGGGTGCCCGTCCATTTAACGTCGCCCGTTTTACGGTCGCGGCCTTCAAATACTTCTTTATGATCGGCAACAGCTTTCCAGGCCGTGCTCATATCGAGCAGGTTAACGAAGAAGTCGTTGGTCAACTGGCCCGGACGGTCGGTAAAGATACCCAGATTCGAGCCGTCAAAGTTTGCATTCAGGGCTCGCAACCCACCGATCAGAACCGTTAGTTCTGGCGCCGTCAGCGTTAGCAGTTGTGCTTTATCGATGAGCATTTCTTCCGTCGATACGGTTAGTTTGGCTTTCAGGTAGTTCCGGAAACCGTCGGCCAACGGCTCCATGACGGCAAACGATTCTACGTCGGTCTCCTCCTGCGAAGCATCCATCCGGCCCGGTGTAAACGGAACCGTTACGTCCTGACCAGCATCTTTAGCCGCTTTCTCGACACCAGCGTTACCCGCCAGTACAATCAGATCGGCCAGCGACACTTTTTTACCAGCCGACTGGGTGCTGTTAAATTCTTCCTGGATGCTCTCCAGAATACCCAGCACCTTAGCCAGTTGCGTTGGATTGTTTACCGCCCAATCCTTCTGGGGAGCCAGACGAACACGGGCACCGTTGGCACCACCGCGTTTATCAGAACCACGGAACGTAGAGGCCGACGCCCAGGCTGTTGATACCAATTCAGAAACCGACAAACCAGACGCCAGAATATTCGCTTTCAGCGCAGCCGCGTCGTTCTCGTCAATCAACGCATGATCAACGGCTGGAATTGGATCTTGCCAGATCAGAATTTCTTCTGGCACTTCTGGACCCAGATAACGGGCACGAGGGCCCATATCGCGGTGCGTCAGTTTGAACCAGGCACGGGCAAACGCATCGGCAAACTCATCTGGGTTTTCAAAGAAACGTCTCGAAATTTTTTCGTAAGCCGGATCGAAACGTAGTGCCAGGTCGGTTGTTAGCATGGTAGGCCGATGGCTTTTCGACGAATCATGCGCATCGGGAATGATGTTACCAGCATCTTTCGCTACCCACTGGTGTGCACCACCGGGGCTTTTGGTCAGTTCCCAATCGAAACCGAACAGGTTCTGAAAGAAGCCGTTGCCCCACTGCGTTGGCGTAGTCGTCCAGGTAACTTCCAGACCGCTGGTGATGGTGTCACCGCCTTTACCCGAACCGAAGCTATTGCTCCAGCCGAAGCCCTGCAATTCAATAGCAGCACCTTCTGGTTCTGGACCAACATGGTCGGAGGTAGATGCACCGTGGGTTTTACCGAACGTATGACCACCGGCAATCAGCGCCACCGTTTCTTCGTCGTTCATAGCCATGCGGCCGAACGTATCCCGAATATCTTTAGCCGCCTTAACTGGATCGGGATTACCGTCTGGTCCTTCGGGGTTTACGTAGATAAGCCCCATCTGCACAGCCGCCAGCGGATTTTCCAGATTCCGTGAGTGAACATCGCCGTCGGCATTATCGTCAGAGACCAGTACACCGCCGTCTTTTTCGACGCCATCAGAGCCATGTGCGTAGCGAATGTCGCCACCCAGCCAGGTCCGCTCAGCGCCCCAGTACACGTCGAGTTCAGGTTCCCAAACGTCTTCGCGACCACCCGCAAACCCGAACGTTTTGAAGCCCATCGACTCCAGTGCTACGTTGCCGGTCAGAATCATCAGGTCGGCCCAGGAGATTTTCTTACCGTATTTCTGCTTGATCGGCCACAGCAAGCGACGTGCTTTATCGAGGCTCACGTTGTCGGGCCAGCTATTGAGGGGTGCAAAACGCTGTTGACCAGCACCCGCACCACCACGGCCATCGCCCGTCCGATACGTTCCGGCACTATGCCACGCCATCCGAATGAATAAAGGACCGTAATGGCCAAAATCGGCAGGCCACCAGTCCTGAGAGTCGGTCATCAGGGCGTGTAAGTCTTTTTTTACGGCCTCCAGATCAAGGCTTTTAAATTCTTCAGCATAGTTGAACTGCTCCCCCATCGGGTTCGACAGCGACGAGTTCTGACGAAGAATATTAACTTTTAACTGATTGGGCCACCAATCGCTGTTTTGGGTTCCGTTACCAGCGACACTAATTTTCTGCGCTTCACCATTTTTAGGCGTTCCGCTGTGAAATGGACACTTGCTAATGTCACCTGAATAATTTTCCATAGAAAGATAAATAGAGTTAAAAGGGTTACGAACCAATTTGCACCTGCAAGATTAACCAGTGTTCAACTATAAATCAAATTGATTTAATTTATAATCTAATCGATAAACACTATAAGACTTATGGATGGATAGACACGCGATGGGCTACCGACTGTTCCTGCTCAACCACACCTGTAACGATCAGGTACTGGGCGGCCGCATACGTAGTCATGATGATCCAGGTAGCAGCCGGAACAGGCTGAAGAAACTTATCGACCGCAATGGCTGAATCAGAGAGAATAAAGAGCACCGCCCCAATTGCCACCTGATCGATACGGGGCGAGCGGCTGCGCAGAAAAGCCAGGATACCCATCAGACTTAAACAAAAAACATAGGCGACTACAGGCCACCAGAGCGGGGTCAAATCCGAATTCCGGAAAAACGGGCGCTTGAGCAGGAATAAGAAAACGCCATCGTACAGCACAAATGGTATGGCCGTCAGGGAAATGGTTCGTGGGCGAATCACTGCGTTACGTTCCCGCATTGACAACCAGAAAGACCGGCTGTAACAAAGCTGCATGATCAGAAATGAGCCCAAGCCCAGCGCAAACAGATCGACCTCCCGAATCATCAGAAATACATCGCCCAGGAGGGCAAACGCCATACCTACAGTTAGCCAACGTAGTGTGGCGGTAAAGTTTCCCGCGTGGGCTCGTTGCCAGACATAAACTAGCAACAATCCCATAATCAACGGTTTACAGGCGTAGTGCAACCAGGTTATAGCTAACGTATCGCCCAGCATTTCGAGCAACGTAACGCTCACAAATAGCAGGATAAACGTACGGGACGAATTCACAAACGTATTGGTTTAGGCAGTCGGGCATCGCGCCCGTCAGCAAGATTAACAAAAATGGTTTAGGCCTCCAAGACGATCGGTTTATCGAAACGTTACGTTCATCCAATTGTCTACCCTTGAACTACTGGTAAGTCGCATTGATTGGTAGCAAAACCTAATAAATCAGAGAAATTTAAAACCTTTGATGTACCGTTTAGTTTATAATTGAGCACTCAACAAAAATTGAATTACCATTATGGATAAGGCACAGAAATTTGAGTTAATGAACAAAGTAGTTCGTGAACTGGAAGATCTTCAGAATAGCCAGACGGCGCTCATTACCAAAATTAGCCAGATCGAAGTCGATAATATGAATGGGCTAAACGACAGCCGACTGGAAAAAGATTTAAGTGAAATGCATTCTAAAATTGCGGAAAACAATGATGCTATCACGGAAATCTTTGCCTACTTCGAAAACAAACGGGATGAATATGGCGAGAAAAATGGCGCAGCCATTGCCGCTATTGAGGCAGCAGCCGCTGTTGAAGCCGTGAAATAAGTATAGATTTTGTTTTAAACGGGGCAGGCCGGGCGTATAGTCCGGCCTGCCCCGTTTTTGTATATAGCTACGCTACGTAACCAGTTTAGGCCTGCTCAGCCGTGGCGGGCAGATGTAAAGATCTTCCTGTAATAAATCAACTCCATGTTTATCGGTTTACTACAAAACTTTTAATTAAGTCTTCCGGCACATCAATCCATCCCCTAAGAAGTATCTGCATTAGCGTGATGAGTAATTACTACACAATTGAGTAAAATTACCTACAAACTATAGATCAACCAGAAACTCCGTTTCTTTTAATCACCTAATAACCAGCACCTTAAAACACTATTATTTTTGGCCTGATTTTTTAGTAAGTGAAAGAAAGTATATTTTTTTAGTCAAAGCATATAAACTTATTACTACAATGTTTTCACTACGTAACAATTATCCCCAGGACTACTTCAAGGATCAATCGTATTTGACAGGCGTTCTGACAGGTCTGGATGCTGGCCTGGCCATTGGTTTTTTGCTAGCTCCCCGATCAGGGAAAAAACTGCGTAAGCAAATTTCCGGCGTTTTAGGCGACCAGACTAAAAAAGCAAAAAAGCACTGGGATAACACCAAACATGAGACCAAACATGCTGCCCGGGATTTGAAAAATAGTGTGATTTCAGCGGCCGATAAGGCAGAAGATGGCATTAGTGAATATGCTCATCAGGCAGAAAAAAAAGCCGGGCAACTTACTGATACTCTTAGGAATGGTCTTGACAAAGCAAAAGAAGCGACCGGTCTGAGCTAATTAGGCGCTTCTGTCAATTTTCTTGTTGAGGTGGCAAACTTACCTCAACGAGAACAAACAAACTTACCAACGTACTGACAAGCTTTTCTTTTCAACTCAACAAAACCACTAAAATGGAAGGTGAATACTTACATTCGAATGCGTTCATTAACGAACGAAATGGCTTAATGAAACGCATTTCCTGGGGCGCTGTTTTTGCGGGCGTTCTGATTGCCATTGTGACCCAAATTCTGCTGTCGCTATTGGGCGTAGGTATTGGACTGGGAACAATCGATGCCATCGAAGAACAGAACCCAACGGCTGGCCTGGGTATAGGAAGCGCTGTCTGGTATATAATCAGCAGTTTGCTGGCACTTTTTCTGAGTGGCTGGGCAGCCGGTCGACTGGCTAGTGCTCCCCGCCTGTTCGATGGCGTCATTCATGGCGTTCTTACATGGAGTCTGGCCACCCTGCTGACTATTTATTTCCTGACAACAACCATCGGTAGTCTGATTGGCGGAGCAAGCCGACTGATGGGTAGCCTCGTCCGTACGGCAGGTTCTGCTGCGGGTACGGTTGTTTCGGCGGCTGGTCCCGAGCTAGGGCAGGCCGTAAAAGATAAACTGGCCGAAAACGGCGTAGACATTAGCAACGTTGATTTAGGCGATCTGCGTCGCGAAGTGGATACAATTCTGCGTCAAACGGGCAACCCCGCGCTAAACCCCGATCGGCTGGAACGCAAGGCCGAACAAGCTGGCGATCAGGCTAAATCAGCCGCTGGCAAAGCGGCCGAAAATCCACAGGCAGCCGATGACCTGGCGGGCGGTCTGTTTGACCGACTTTTCAGACAGGGTCAGGCTACGGTTAACAGCGTAGATCGGGACGATGCTATCAACGTAGTGATGAAGCGAACGGGAAAAAGCCGGGCCGAATCCGAGCAAATTGTCGACAACTGGATAAACTCCTATAAACAGGCAGTAGTAAAATTCGAACAGACCAAGAAAGAGGCAGAACTAAAGGCGCGACAAGCCGCTGATGCAACGGCCTCGGCCGCTTCTAAAGCGGCTATTTTCGGATTCTTTGGTTTGCTGATCGGCGTTGTAGCTGCCGGATACGGAGCCAAAATGGGAACGGAGTCACAAGATGATTATAACCGCTACGACCGTCCTGTAGGAGCTGGTCGATAAGCGAAAAGGATTGCTTAGCAATTAAACTGGGGGTGTTTTGATGAGTTTTCAACTCATCAAAACACCCCCAGTTTATAGAGAGCATGTATATCTAGTGATTAGATAGTTAACACACTTTTATGCCTGTTCAGACGTAGCTGGCAAATCGCGGAAAACTTTGTAGTCGGCGTAGAACGTACCGAAAGGAATGATGGACGCTAGCAGGGCCATAAATGTTTTGCCCGCGGGCCAGTTGTATTCGGTTTTAGCCTGAATAATGGTCAGTACGTAGAGCACAAACAGCAAGCCATGGATTGGCCCCAGAATCTGCACCGCTTCCGGGTGGCCGCCAATTCGTTTTAGGGGAACAGCGATGAATAATAGCAAAATATAAGACAGACCTTCGCCGAAGCTGATCAGACGGAGTCGAATTTTAGGGGAGTTAAAAAAGTGCATGGTCAGTACGTTGACGGTTTACAATGTGCGATACAAAGGTCGGGTTGCCAGCGGAGAAAACGGCCACGGAATGGCTATAAAAATAATCACCAGCGCAATGGCAAAGTAAATTACCGTTGTCTTAAACTTCTCAGAAGCCAGTTTCTGGCGTTTTGCCTTGCTCGAACCAATCGTCATAATGACAACGGCAGCAATCATCAGACTGATATGAATCAGGCTGAAAAATGGAAATTCCTGGGCGTCAGCAAAGGTTGGATGCGCTTTCCAGTAATAGCTCACAATGGGACTTTTGGCATACAGATAAAATCCCACCAGGAGCTGCGTATGCGCAATAGACGTAGCAACAACACGTAGCGTCTGGTCAAGTGGTTGATAAGTTCGCTGACGTACTAGCCCGGAAAAACTCATTCCGAGCGAAGCCAGCAAACTGCCGACAACTAGCCAGCGTAGTGCATTATGAATAACGAGTAGAATTGAATAAATCATTGAATCGATACTCAACATTGATCGCTGCAAAGTTCGGAAGGACGTCTGAAATTCGATTCGTCGCAAACCGGCCAAAACTCGTCAAAATCAATCATTCGAACGTAGCATCGACGTACTGATTCCGGAAAGCGGTGGGGCTCATCTGAGCGTACTTCCGAAAAAGCTTCCCAAAGGTCGACGGATCACTAAAACCCATCTCCTGCGCAATCTGCGTTACGGTCAGATCGGATTGAAACAACAACACCTTTGCTTCCAGCACAACCCGTTCATCGATCCAGACCGAGGGCGATTTACCCGTGCGACTTTTTACCACTTTATTCAGATGATTGGGGCTCACATTCAGCCAATCAGCAAATTGACTAGCCGAACGGGTTTCGCGAATACGGATCGTGAGCAAATCCATAAAGCGCTGCACGAGCCGGTCTCCTGCGTCGGTTGTGGCAGTTATCGTACCGACGTAAACCCGATTGATTTCGGCAAAAAGGGCCAGTAAATACGGACGAATCAGGTCAGTCCGGGCGGCACCACTCTCCTGATAATCAATCACAAGCCGATTCAGAATCGTTTTAACGTAGTGTGTCTGCGCATCCGGTAACGTCACGTGCGGATTGCCGGTCAGCTTCAGAAAGTCGAAATCGCTTTCTCCCGACGTAGTGAGCAGCAACTCCTGACTAATGAAACTCATGAACCCAATGGAATCTTCCCGAATGGCATGAATCGTAAAAATTTGCAGGGCAGGTACAATGACCAGTTCCTGCGACCTCAGCGTATAGGCCTGATGGCCAACCGTTACGTCGACCTGTCCGCTTTCGACCACAATCAGCGCATGATTACGGGTGCGCGAAGGCGGCAAGGGCAGTTTAATCACCGGCCAGCTGTATTCAAGCGGAGCAATGATAAACTGGTTGAAATTTTCCTTAAATCGCTCGGCCCACGATGCATCTTTGATCAGAAAACGCTCACGGGCCATTTCGGGACTTATGGCCGGGAAAAAGTCACTGGGTGTCATCATTTATACAACAACGTACTGGCCCGGAACGTAGCGTCGGCCGCCTGCAACAACTTGGCTCTTAAACGCGGGTTGTACGTGGGGCGGTCAGACAGAAATTTGCGAACGAGTTGCGTTACGTTCGGCGTCTGGTAGCTCGACAAGGTCGACCGGAGCCACGATTCGGGGAAGAAAATATCGCCGGTACGCTGTATTTCTTCCAGTAATTCCAGACTTTTCGGTAGGTACTTAACCGAGGTTTCGGCCCGTAGCGGGTGGTGCAGATAGCCGAGTGCAGCCGTTACCCAGGCCTCGCGTTCGCGATTGCTGTCCTGAGCCAGCGACGCAAAAAACTGATCACGTTCCGCTACGTTTCCCGACAAGGCAGGCATCATAAATTCCAGCCGCTTTTTCCGATCCGGGTTTTTGATACGTAGCAACTGTTTCGCTAGAATTCCTTCGGCCGGATAGTCGCGGACGGCCAATGCCAGTGCTAAACTCGTGTAATCGTCTTCGGTCAACGTAACACCGGTTGGCGCTTTCTGATCGTTCCAGATGGCGTAAAGCCGATCGCGGGCTTCCTGACTCAATGCTACGTTCTGATACAATCGAAATAAAAGCTTTTTCTTACCGGGCGTCGGCTCTGCTTCCATGGCCTGCCATGCGGCCTGTTCAACGCTATTTGCCAGCGCCGAACGATTGGCTGGGAGCGTATAATTCCAGACAATATCCGACAGCTGACTCGTCAGTAACCGAAGATTTAGCTCTTCTGATTCATTACCAAGTACTTGTTGATAAACCGCTGCCAGTCGGGCGGGCGAAATTACCTGACCAGCCAGCATATTTTCGTAGAGATTGATATACGTAGCGGCCCGCGTTACGGGATTTTTCAGCGAGCCCAACTGCGTAATCATCGCCGTATCGACCGGAAACACGCCGTAACCCTGCCCGGATGAATTAAATACAACAAATTGTGGAGCTGGTTTGCCAACCGCTTCTGGTAACGTAACTCGAGCCTGATTCATGTTCACCGTCAATTCCTCTACGTGGTCGGGATACACCAGCGCGACCTCAAAGCCCTGCGGCCACACTCGGCTGGACCCATCTTCGCCTTTCTGCTCAATTACGAACCGGCTGATTTTATCGCCCTGTTTTTCCAGTTGATACGTAAACCTGGGTCGGCCTGTTTCGCTTACCCATACTCGGTTCCAGGTCGCCAGATCAAACGGTGTTCGCGCGTCCAGAATCGCAATCAGATCGGCCCACGTAGCGTTGCTGAATGCGTATTTTTTAAGGTATTCACGCAGGCCATCACGGAGCGCCGGTTTGCCCATCAGTCGTTCTAGTTGCCGCATCATAATCGGGGCTTTGTGGTAGATAATACCGCCATAGAGCGTTCCGGCTTCCTGCAAATTGGCTAGCGGCTGACCAATCGGATTAGCGCCTTCGGTACGGTCGACGCCATAGGCCGCCGGAAAATGATCGACCACAAACTGAAGATCGTAGTTAGCGTCAGGACTCGATACTTCCGTGATTTTGTCGGCCATGAAGTTGGCGAATACTTCCTTCAGCCACACATCGTCGAACCACCGCATCGTCACCATATCGCCAAACCACATGTGCGCCGTTTCGTGCGAGATCAACGTAGCACGCGATAATTTCTGGTCGCGGGTGGCCCCATTGTCCAGAAACAGACTCGCCAGCTTATAATCAATAGCCCCAACGTGCTCCATGCCACCGTATTGAAAATCGGGAATTGCCGCGAAATCGAACTTTTGAAATGGATACGGAATCTGCGTGTATTCTTCCAGAAACGTCATCGCATCGGCGTGCAGGTTGAAAATCGGGTCGAGGCTCAGCCGGATTTTAGTGGTATCGGTTTCGCGGTGCAGCAACGTCATTAGTCGCTTCCCCATTTGCCGACTAATAGCTGTGAACTTTCCGGCTACAAACGAGAACAGATACGTAGGAATCACTTCTGACTGACGAAAGTTAATCGTGATCCGTTGGCCGGTTACGGTGGAGTCTTTCACGGCTGCATTAGTCATGGCCTGCCACCCGTTGGGCACCGTGAGCGACAGTTGAAATTTCGCTTTCAGATCCGGCTGGTCAAAGCACGGAAACACCGTTCGGGCGCGGTCAGGAACAAGCAGCGTGTACAGAAAATCGTCGTTCCGATTGAGTGATAAATTACCAGCCGTAAACTGAATCGAAATTGTATTACGTCCGGGGGTTAAAAAAGCAGTAGAAATCAGTATATGTTCGTTTTGAAAAACAATAGGAACCATTTTCTGATTAACCGAAACAGCCTGCAAATGAGATCGTTCCTCTTTAAAATCAAGTTGCAGAGAGGATGCATTTTTGACCCAGTCGAACGTTATTGATTCAGTGGCTGGAATAGGCTGGTTTTTTTGCGCCGGAATGTCGAACTTTAACGTATATGCCAGATTACTAATCGTTTTCTTTCGGGCCTTAGCCAGAATCTGCGATACGCCCGTTTCGACAGAAGTGTAGTTGGAGGGAGTAAGCTGGGCGTTGCCGCTCATGGTCAGAAAAAATAATAGGATTGCCGTAATACCGTAACGAGTCATAAGAGCGAGTAGCAGGGTGGTTGTTAGTCTCAATCAGGGGCCGTCAACCGGAAGTTTGTGAGTCTTAGGTCAAAAATAAGGTTCGAAATGAAACAGCACCTATCTTTTTTACTGGTATTACTGGCCGTGCTCAGTCAGGCAACACCAAACTGGGCCAGTTCCATCCTGATTCCGATGGATGATCAACAATCCAATCACCTCAAAGCGTATGGTATTGCCTACAAAATTCTGAAAGATGACATGGAGGTCGACTGGCTGCTGAACTACCGGGGCGGCAGCTTTATGGTTAAACAAACCCAGGCGGCAGAAACAGAATGTCGTGTTCGTGGCGTTTCGTTCGAAGTCATTTCAGATGCCAAAGCCGCTTCCATCAAGCAGCAGCTGGCCGACCCCGACCTGAATATGAACGTAGTGACACTCCAGAAAGCGGCCAAGATCATTGTCTACTCTCCCATCAAGGTCAGTCCTGCCGAATTTGAAAATACAGATGCCGTGTTGCTGGTGCTTACATACGCCGAAATTCCGTACGAAGTCATTTACGATGAAGAAGTGCTGAAAGGCGATTTACCGAAATACGACTGGCTCCACCTGCATCACGAAGATTTTACGGGCCAATACGGCCGGAATATACACCGGCAATCGCTGGCCGACATTAAGGTACAGGAAGATATTGCCCGCAAGTATGGCTATTCGAAAGTTTCCCAGATGAAGCTGGCTGTTGCGAAAGGAATTAAAGAATTCTGCGCAGGGGGCGGCTATTTGTTTGCGATGTGTTCGGCGGCCGAAACACTCGATATTGCGCTGGCGGCCGAAGGCGTAGACATTGTTAGCAGCGCCTACGATGGCGATGGTGTTGATCCTGATGCGCAGGAGAAACTTGATTTTACGAAGACACTGGCCTTTGGCAATTTTACGCTCGAAGCGGATAACGGGTATCGGGGCTTTTCGACTTTTTCGGATATTAACTCCGCCGGTGCCCGTGGTTACGATCAGCCGAGCGGCTTTTTCGAACTGTTCAATTTTTCGGCCAAATGGGACGTAATACCATCCATGCTAACCCAGAACCACGAAAATATCATTAAAGAGTTTTTCGGGCAAACAACCGCTTTCCGCAAAGGAGCCGTTAAGCCAAGTAGTCTGGTGATGGGCGAAGGCAAAACCTCGGATCGGTATATCTACGGCGAAGTGGGCCGTGGCCAATGGACATTCTACGGCGGTCACGATCCCGAAGGTACGCGCGGAGGAGGATTTCGGAACCCAACGGATTTAAAACTACATCCGCACTCGGCGGGCTACCGATTGATTCTTAACAACGTATTATTCCCATCAGCCCGCAAAAAGAAGCGCAAGACGTAGCACCAGTCAAAAAAAAAGCACTCCGGTAAGAGTGCCTTTTTTTTTGACTGGCTATTGAATTCTATCGACGGCGACCAAACAAACGTAATAGATAAAGAAACATATTGATAAAGTCCAGATAGAGACGTAGTGCGCCCATGATGGCTTCTTTCCGATCTTCGTCCGTTCCGGCATTACCGATGATATTCATCTCCTTGATTTTCTGCGTATCATAGGCGGTCAGTCCAACAAAAATCAACACGCCCGCATAGGTCGAAACCCAGTAGAGCGTTTCATTCTGCCAGAACAGATTGACGAGCGATGCAATGATCAGTCCGATCAACCCCATTAACAGAAACCCGCCTAACGACGTCAAATCCCGTTTTGTAAAATAGCCATAGGCGCTCATAGCTCCGAACGTACCGGCCGTCACAAAAAAGGTAGACGCAATAGATCCGCCAGTATAGAGCAGAAAAATAGAGGCCAGCGTAAGCCCATTCATGATCGCATACCCTAAGAACATAAGCGTTGCGGTACGAGCCGACACCCGCTGCACGGCCGCTGACAATGACATTACCAGCACGAACTCACCAATTAATAAACCGTAAAAAACCAATCGATTGCCAAAGATCAACTCCAGAGCCGTAGGCGAGTTAGCTACCCAAATGGATACAGTCGCTGTCACCAACAGCGCTACGGTCATCCAGCCGTAGACCTGGGTCATAAAAGCAGCTTGCTCCTGCTTTACTTGTTCGGCCGTTAGAAAATGGTGTTTTTCAGGATAGGATTGTGATTCCATAGAAGCATATCAGTTTAGGCCAGAAAGTAAGCTAAACATCAGAATATACGCAAGTACACGGCCAACAATGGCAAAAGCCGGAACATGACTAGTTCCGGCTTTTACCATTATTAATAGACTTTGTGTTGCTTTCTGTTATTGCAGATTAGCGTCTTCGCGGCTGTTGAACGTATCACCCTGATTCAGATCACCCGTTTTAAGACCTTTTTTGAACCAGTAAACGCGCTGAGCCGACGAACCATGGGTAAAGGCATCGGGCACAACACGTCCCTGCGTTTCTTCCTGGATTTTATCGTCGCCGATCGCGTTAGCTGCCGTAATAGCCGACTCTACATCGTTGGCATCGAGCACAAAGCTTTGGCCCTGCGCGTGATTGGCCCAAACACCAGCAAAGAAATCGGCCTGTAATTCCAGCCGGACAGATACTTTGTTGTAATCCCGCTGACTCAGCCGATCCCGCAATGCATCGGTTTTTTTCATGATGCCGAGTTGATTTTGCACATGGTGGCCAATTTCATGGGCGATTACGTAAGCCATGGCAAACTCGCCCGGCGCCTGAAAGCGTTCCGCCAGCAAATCATAGAACGAAAGATCGATATATACTTTCTGATCGAGGGGGCAATAAAAAGGGCCCATTGCTTCCTGAGCCGTCCCGCAACCCGATGTTGTTGTGCCCCGGTACATGACCAGAACCGGTTTACGATACTGGGCTCCATTCTGAGCAAATATCTCCGTCCAGACCTTTTCGGTACTAGCCAATACTTGTCGCGTAAAGCGGGCAGCCTCATCATCGGCCTGTGGCCCAGTTGGCGCCTGACTAGCCGTTTGCGACTCATCGGGGGCCGTCTGATTGAGAATATCGGACGGGTTTCCGCCCAACAGCATCACAATGATGGCAATGACAACCGTTCCTATGCCTCCGCCAACAACTAGGCCGCCCCTACCACCGCCCCGGCGGTCGTCGACGTTTTCGCTTTCATCCTGATTTAACCAACGCATGGTAGCTACTAAATTTTAATGATGTTTAACTAGTTCGATGTTTGACATGTTGGCCGCTCTATAAATCCAGAAAATCAATAGATTAAACAGCGAAATCACGAAGCAAACAGATTTTATGTATGTAACATCAAAGTAAATAAATCGGCTTATTTCTACGATAATTTTACTTATGCATCTTTGGTTTTGCTCGTTCATACTGCAACGGCCAGGCAATATCTTCGCCCAGATCATGAGCCGCATGAAGCGGGAAATAAGGGTCTCTCAGAAACTCACGAGCCAGCAATATCAGATCGGCCTGCCCCTGCTCCAGAATAGCCTCTGCCTGGTTTGCGTCTGTAATCAGTCCAACAGCGCCGGTCATGATCTGCGCTTCTTTTTTCACTTTTTCGGCAAACTGAACCTGATAGCCGGGCCCCACCGGAATCCTGGCATGCGCTACGTTACCGCCCGTAGAACAATCGACAACATCAACACCTTTGCTTTTCAGGATCGACGCCAGCGCTACAGAGTCATCATCCGTCCAGCCCCCTTCGGTCCAGTCGGTAGCTGAAATACGAACAAAGAGCGGATATTCTTCCGGCCAGACAGCTTTTACGCACTCCACAATGTCCAGCACCAGGCGAATGCGGTTTTCAAACGAACCGCCATACTCATCGGTACGCTGATTGCTCAGTGGCGATAAAAACTGATGCAGCAAGTAGCCATGAGCCGCATGAATTTCAGCGACCTGAAACCCGGCCTCTACAGCCCGCCGGGTGGCCGCCTGAAAATCAGCCACTACGTTCTGAATGCCTTCTTTCGTTAGCGTCAGTGGCGCAGGATCTACCTCACTGAAGGGTATGGAACTTGGCGCGACGGTTTCCCATCCATTGGCTTCGCCCGAGGTAATGGCTTTGCCGCCATCCCAGGGACGATGGTGGCTAGCCTTACGTCCGGCATGGGCCAGTTGAATACCGGCAATTGAGCCCTGCTGATTTATAAATTGCGTAATGCGCTTCAGTCCTGGAATATGGCTATCGTTCCAGATGCCGAGGTCATGTGGCGATATACGTCCTTCGGGCGATACGGCAGCGGCTTCAGTAATGATCAGCCCGGCCCCGCCAACAGCCCGGCTTCCCAGATGAACCAGATGCCAGTCAGTGGCCAGCCCGTTCTCACTCGAATACTGGCACATGGGCGATACGACAATACGGTTTTTGAGCTGTATGCCCCGAATGGTAATGGGCGAAAAGAGTAATGACATAGATGAATTGTGTATGATCGGACGTCAGATCGGTTGATCAGAATCGAGATAATCTCCGGTTAAGCAACAAGCAGCCATAGGGCTTGGTTTGTGCCGACGCCCATTTTCTCACATGTAGCCGCCTGAAAAAACAGTTTCCAGCACAGACGGTTGATTTTACCAGAACAAACCAGCTCAACGATTATGACAAAAGACCCGAAAATTGATCGGCGTGACGACGTCAGGCCGAGCGAAGGACAGCACAAATACGGAGACGTGGATTTTGCGGATCGAACTAATAATAAATACCCAATCGATACCCCGGAGCACGTTCGGGCGGCATGGAGCTACATTAACCACAAAGACAATGCAGCGAAATACGATGCCAGTGAGGTTAAGGTTATAAAAGAACGGATACGGCAGGCAGCCAAGAAGCACCACGTCGATATTGACAGTGATTAATCGTTCAATCTTCCCGATGAGAAAAGCCGCCAGACGTAGCTCGATCTGGCGGCTTTTCTGTCTTACAGTACCAGCAAGTATGTAGCAACGTAGTAAAACTACTTATTGAGAAATCCACGAACGGCTTTCTTTACATTGTCTTCTTCGCAGGACGTCGCCAGATGACCACATTCGCCGGTAAGCTCTACGAATGGGACATGCAGGAAGGTAGCCAGTTCGGTAGCCATGCCGGGCGTTACCATGTGATCCTGCTTAGCCACTATAATCATCAGATTTGCTTTAATTGTAGCTTTCAGCTCGGCCATTGATTTTCCCCGGTAAATGTCCTGACCGATCATGGCCCGCAGCTGCGACGCCCAATTGTAGGGATTGGTGTTAGCATAACCGTTCTCTTTCTGCTGCACAAAGCTGGGTTCATCTTCCGGCTTCAGATGGCCCATAAAATAACCGGGTGTCGTCAGATTCAGCTCGTGTAAATCACCAACCGTTTTCATTGACTCGGGCGAAAAACTGCCCCGCTCCAGAATCGTCAGTTGCGTTCCCCAGAATAACCGGTCATAGCTGCTTTGCTTCGGCGTTCCGACAATTGGTACGACCTTATCCATAAAATCGGGGTACGATACCATCCACTCAAACGACTGCATCCCGCCCATCGAAATACCCATTACGGCAAACAAATGAGTCAAGCCCAAGTGCTTCGTTACCAGCTCATACTCCGAACGTACCATATCCCGGATCGTAAACTGCGGGAACTGAGCCCCAGCCTGCGCAGCACTGTTCGACGGCGACGACGAAACACCATTGCCCAATGCATCGACAACAATGGTAAAGTACTGAGTACTATCGGCAATACCGCCCGGATTAGCCACAAATGCTTTCTGCTGCGACGTACCGCCAAACCAGGTTGGTACCAAAATAGCGTTTGAACGATTCGCGTTTAAACGCCCAAACGTCCGGTAGCCCAGCCGACAATTCTGAATAACCTGCCCACTCTCCAGCTGAAAATTGCCCAACTCGACAAAGCGTTGCTGGGCAATAGCCGGAGAAACAACAAAGAGATAAATAAATGCAAAGAATAGTTGTCTGGATTGATACCGATACATGGAGGCTACTTTTAGCTGATAAGCCAGTAACGCTACGTTCTTACTTTTAGATCGCAGATTTGTTATAACCATGCATAAGTGTCACCCCGGTCAAAAGTCTGTAATGAATACCCAGCTGATAGGCCCGGTAGTATCTATACTATTAATTTCCTACTCCGATCAGGACACGTTTTGCGACAGAAAATGAGGGCGAACGAACCCAAAGTACGTAGACACCAGAGGATAAGTTGGGAAGGTCAATGACTTTTTGTTCATTCAGATTACCTACCGCAAAGAAAGCTACCTCCTGGCCAGTCATGGTATAGATTCGAATTTCTGCATTCGTCAGTTCCTCTTGAGTTTCAATCGTTATTCGTTTCGTCAGACTGGGGTTCGGGTAAATGCTAAGTCCCTGATTGGTTTCGTCAAGTGTAAAGAGAAAGTCGGCGGAAAAAGAGGAAGCACAAACCAGCGACGAATCATAGCGAATAAATGCCTGAGCAGAATACGTACCCGTCCGGGTAGCTCTCAGTTTAGTCGATTGCCGGGTGATTGTATCCTGATCGATTTGCCACCCATAATACTCACCGGGCAGTGTTCCGGTAGCTTCCAGCGTATAAGTCCCAACCTGCTGAATCGTTGGTGTACTCGGTACGGGTTTTACAGCGATTGGTATAGCCGGAGCAAATGGGGAAAAACATCCGAACTGATCCTGAACACGTGCTGAATAATCGCCCGTTTGTTTTACCGTAATTTGCCGTGTAGTGTTACCGGTTGTCCAGAACAAAGGCAGAGCACTAGTGGCTGTCAATACCACCTGGCCGCCGTCGCAAAATACAGTTGGTCCTTCGGCCCTCACGGTCGGTTCAGTAGGTAGTGACCGAACCATAATGGTAACAGGAGTAGACAGAGCCGAAAAACAGGAAAACTCATTCTGAGTGCGTACAGTATAGGTTCCACTCCGACTAATGGTTATGGCTGAAGTCGTTTGCCCCGAACTCCATACGTAGCGTTGTTCAGCACTAGCCGTTAAGGTTACCTGCTGATCAGCGCAAAACGTTGTACTTCCACTTGCTGTAATGACTGGCGTAGCGGGTAATGGATTGACAACAACTCGAAGCGGATCGGAAGACGGCGATAGGCAGCCCTGCGCACTAACAACCCTCACCGTGTAATCTCCAGACTTACCAACCTGAATTTTTTGCCCGGTTTCTCCGGTACTCCATCGATACCCCGCCTGTTCATTGGCCATCAACTCCGTTGTTTCGCCCTGACAAAATGTAGTGGTTTTTGCGGCTGTAACCGTTGGTTTGGCCGGCAAAGCATTAACCACCACCGACACGGGATCAGAGGTAAACGTACAACCACTGACATCCTGGGTCTGAACCTGATATTGCCCCGACGATTTCACCGTTAACGCTGAATTTGTGGACTGGGTCGACCAGCGAATAGGACCTGTGACCGAGACTTGTAAGCGAACACTGTCCCCTTCGCAAAAAACAGTCGAGCCACTCCTGGTGATGGTTGGTTTTTCGGCTACCCGTACAAACGGTGTGATCAGTACGTTTCCCAACGCATCTTTTACTTTAGCCCGGTAAAAACCAGCTCCTTTCGTGATCGACTGACTCGTTTCGCCCGAACTCCAGGATACCGAAGCGTAGTCTCCGTTGACTTTCAGCGCCAGTTGATTGTTCTGCGTACAGGAAACCGAAATATCAGGAGCCGCTACCGGAAGAAAAGGTGAGGCCGACCGAAAAAAATTATCGCTTAAACTCGTATTCCAGGCCTGGGCCACTTCCGCTAAACCTATAACATCAAAATGAACGTCATCAAAGGTCGCGGCTGTTCTGGGCGGTCGCTGACGCGGAATTTGAATACCATCGGTATTAGGACCGGCAAATACGTTCGATACGGTAGCAATAATCTGGTTTTGTGCCCGTATAATGTCGGCACGGGCTCCTCTGGAGTCGCCCGAATAGGAATCACGAGCAACTACCCAGGCTACAGCTTTACCGGTTTCCCGCCGACTTTGGTTAATAACCGTCTGCAAATCGGACACATAGCTATCGAACGTCGAATTGGTAAAACCCTCCGCTTCACCCTGTTGCCAGAGTACAGCGCGAACGCCCAGCATATGCGTATAAAATTGTAAACTGACGCGTAAATTGGCATAGGGTTGACCAGCAGCATAATAAGAACCTGATTCATAAATGCTCTCGGTTCGACCGAGTTCTGCACTTTCCCGCCAGTTTTTAATGGCAGTACCCTCATAGCCAGCATTAAAAAACAGGATTGGCACATTGAAACGTTGTGCCAGCAAATCGCCTAGTTTTCCCCAGCACCAACTACCCAGACCACGCGGAGCAATTCGCCCCCCCTGATCCAGATGAGAAAATCGATTCAGCACATCGATCGACGGTTCCTGTGCAGATTGAGTCTGATCATAGTAATTGACGGCATTAACCCGATCATCAGCCGCACTCGCCATGTCGTCGTACATTCCCTGTGCATTGGATTGCCCGGCAATGATAAATACCTCACCGACCCCAATACGTTCTACACGAGTGGTGCTTACGGTCTGATCCTGTTGTATGCCTCGCAGCTCCAGATCGTACCAGCCTCCCACGGCCGGTAAATCTCCGGAAAACGTACCACCGGTCAGCTCCCGGTCTATAACAACCCATTCCGAGGATGTTCCCTGTCCATTGCGCGCCTGTATCCTGGCTTCTATTCGATCCATTGGCTGGGCAATGTACCCATTGATGTGCAACGTTGCTGTATTGTTGGCCGAGCGCTGAAATACAGCCCGGCTAACGGGGAAACTAACAACGATTTGAGCGTAGGCAAAGGCAGGTAAACTCCAGATAAATAACAGGCAAACCAGCGTACGAAAGGAGGATAAGCGTATTGTGAATAACCGTTGAGACATGGTGACGCAACTAGAAAATAAAGAAATGAGCATGGTTATGGGTAGACCGCTGGCTATTGGTTCGATCTATTGGCTGTAGCCTGACTGGCTGCAATAGCATTTGAAGGTGTTTATCAATAAAAAAGGCGAATTGCATAATCCCGTAATTTATGGATTGTTGGTCGGCGCTTTGTCCATCCGAATTTGTTGAAAGGCTTCGGCATGCAGTAAGACTGTGGTTGTCTCCTGGAGCGTCTGCTGATTAGTGACTAAAAATGTTTGAATCATGTCGGGGGTATCGATCAGCTCCAGACACAAAGGATGCTTAGCCGGTGTAGTTTCGGCAAAATGATGACTAATGGTTTCCTTCTCCAGGTAGCCTGCCCGGGCATGAAACAAAATCGCCTGGTGGATACCCTGCGCTTTGGCAGCCCTTAACAGATCCCCCCCCAAACTACGGCCAAAATAGCGATGCCAAAATCGGTTTCGGGGAAACGACTGATGAAATGCTACGTAGATACGTAGTATAGTACGTTGCGACCAATCAATGGGAGGCATCTTCATGGGATACAGCTTTCGTTGGTTTCTTTTTAGAACGATGATGAGGAAGCTCAGCTAACCGCTGGCCCTGATGACGGCTCCAGATCAGGTGTTTGGATTGACCGATAACCTGCGAGCTATAGATCCCCCGGTGGCCCGAGAAAAAGTAGGCCATAATACAGGCAATACCCGCATAAGGACCGCACTCCGCTCCAAACAATTCCATCGCCATGAACGTGCAGGCCAGAGGAGTATTAGCCGCCCCGGCAAACACCGCGACAAAGCCCATTCCCGCCAGTAGCCCCATCGGTAAAGGGATAACTAAAGAGAGCGCATTCCCCATTGTTGCCCCGATAAAGAACAAAGGAGTCACCTCTCCACCCTTAAAGGCGGCTCCAAGCGTAACGGCCGTAAACAAGATTTTTAGGGCAAAATCGTAGGGCGGTAATTGTATGCTAAAGGAATCAACAATGGTAGGAATGCCCAAACCTATGTATTTGGTTGTGCCCATTGCCAATACGGCTAAAGCCACCAAAGCCCCTCCTAAAACCGGACGGAATGGAGGATAAGCTACCTGCTTTTTAAAGAAACGGCTAATGCCATGCGTTAGACTACTAAAGACGACCGACCCGAGCCCAAAAACGATGCCCGCTACCATCGCCCATACTACATGGGAGATTGAAAGCGGAGGCACGAAAGGAATGTGATAATGAGTATGCCCCACCCCCCAGGCGCGCGTTGTCAGATCGGCAAAGAAAGAAGCGGCAAAGGCTGGAAACAGACCAGCATATTGCAAGCGTCCCAGCAGAAAAACTTCCAGGCCAAATATGGCTCCGGCCAATGGTGTGCCAAATACCGAACCAAAGCCTGCGGCAATGCCTGCAATCAGGATCAGACGTCGGTCGCGGGGACGTAGTGTCAGCACGTAAGTGAACTGATCGGCGATAGATCCACCTAGTTGCAACGCCGTACCTTCTCGCCCCGCCGATCCACCAAACAGATGAGTCGTGATTGTGCCGATGAGCACAAAAGGAGCCATTTTCAGCGGAATAACCCCGGATGGCCGGTGAATAGTATCCAGTAACAGGTTATTACCCGACTCTACATCCTTGCCAGCGTAGTGATACAGCGAACCGATCAGAAAGCCAGCAATCGGAAGTAGGGCAATGATCCACTTGTGAGCTTCCCGCCAGTTGGTAGCCCATTCGAGAGCAACTAAAAAGAAAGCGGATGCAGAACCAACTAACAGGCCAATAAGCGCAGCTAGTAGCAGCCATTTTACCCAGAAAAAGAAGATAGGGTAGCGCCAGAAAAGCGGGGTAAGCGAACAAGGAATGCGAAAACGGAACGATACCATATAACAATACCTATTAGCGCGCTGAATGCAGCGTTTTGATCTAATAGGCGCCATCATCCCTACAAGCGGGCAGTTGGATCAGGAAGACACCATTTCCCGTACTGGCTGCAAAGATAAACCTTGAATCGTAAATGGCAAATAGTCATTTTAGTCCCAACTGTCTACTGGCATCAATCCGATCCTTTGGCGTGACTACTGCTTTTAAAATCGACCCCCTACTCTATTTTGTAAACTTTCACGTTCCAAGCCCTCCAGCACCGTGCATATACCAAGACACTCATCGAAAAACATAGAAGTAAGGGCGTGTTACGTACCAAACTTCCGCAAATTATACACAAAACTGAGCAACGCATACTGACGTAGCACCCGGCTTTGTACATCTTCGATATACGTATCGGTTGTGTTACGTATCAGGCTCTGGTTTTGATTGAGCAGATCAAACAGTTGTAGTCGAACTTCGCCCGTATTGCCTTTAAAAAACTGCCGGGATACGGCTACATTCCAGAGTGCGAATTGCTGGTTATACCCTGCTGCCCGGCCGGTGGTGGCGGTATAGGTCAGATCGCTGGTTAGCACAAACCGAAAAGGCAGTTGCCAGTGCATATCGGCCGTGGCATAATACGCCCAGAACGAGGTGTTTTGCTGAGGCAATAGCGAATACGTAGCCCTCTGATAGGTTACAGTACCGCTTAATCCATACTCAAACCTATCGTTGTAATTCGACTGAAAACGAAGGCTCTGCCCTATGCTGCTGGTATGCGCAATGTTGGCCTGTTCGTTAATCAGACTAAGTGCCCGCGACATAGTGGCGTTTGTTGTTAAGGTAACATTCAGTTTGATGGGCGCAATTCGGCGATTCAACGCCAGGGTTCCGTTTCCGGCCCAGTACCCACCCACATTAATGGGCTGCGTTGTTTGTACACCCGCACTACTGATCGTCGTGGCAGTGGCAATTCGATTATTACTCTGATTGAAACCAGCAAACAGAAACAGGCTTTTACCATCCAATGAACCCGAACTAGTATACGTTAGCGTAACGGTGTTGTAGTATTCTGGTCGCAGCATCGGGTTCCCCAATCGCCTATTAAGTGGATTCGTATTATCAACAACTGGCTGCAACTGCGTGATCGGTGGCGCCGTTATTCGCGTCCGATACTGAAGGCGAATACTACGATTTCCGGGAAAGGAAAACGACAATAAGGCATTGGGCAACACATTCAGATAGGCGCGACTCAGGCTTGTATCGGCCGAGCGATTTTCGACCTGCAATTCGGCCTGCTGAACCGCAACTCCCAGCGCATAGGTGTATCGCAACCGACGGTTCTGGAGGGTCGCACCAGCCTGATGCGTAGTAAAGACACTACCAAACTGATTGCTTAACGGCAGATTCGGGTGGTCGTACGCCTTTGTTGACTCATTAAAATCAGCAACATCGCTGGCGGCCTGGTTTCTACTGGTTGAGTAGGCATAGTTAAACTCAAGCTTCCGAGTCAGCGACAACGGATCGGTATAAGAGACGGTCAGCGTGTTTTGAAGCCCATACGTAGCCTGGTTGTTGCGCTGATCGAGCCGAATTGTGTTTGAATGTCCGCCCGTTGAATCATACAACGTATTGACCGACCGATTAAACGCTTCCGTTGGCCCATCCGAAAACACCGTATTCAGATTGGCCGACAACGTACGCCCCTCCCGCCGGAACTTCCGCATCAGCAGCAGATTATTGTAAATACTACGTCCATTCCCCGTCGAATTAGATTTCGTCTCGCCGGTATTAAGCAGTTGACTATCAGCCATAGATAAACCTGGCAAGTACGAACGACTAACTAACGTACTGCCGTAACGAGTTCGTTGCCAGGAAATGGTAGGTGTCAACCGCAAACTGGTCAATGAATCAAGCTGCCAGTCAAGGCGGCCATTAAACCGATGAGCTGTCTGTCGATTCTGCGCATAGTTTCGCTGATCGGTAATGAACGACTGATCGGGTAAAATACTTTGCCGACGACTCTGCTGATCTGTCGTTGTAATGGCCTGATTAACGAAGTAGCTACTGGCAATTTCAGCTTTTTTACCCATCTTATCTTTGTAGTTCAGGCCAGCCGCTTTTGTTTCGATAATCGTAGTCGGCGTCTGATTGATCGAAGGAGCCAGACCGCCCTGCGTGCCAACGACAATAGGAGCCCCATTTCCTCCACCAAGCGTAAAATTCTGTTGGTTGATGTTGTTTCCCTGACCAATAAGCGATAATTGTCGACCATTATCGAATCGATTCAGACTCAATCTACCCTGATAGCGTTTATCGTTGCCATCCCGATCAACACCGCCACCGAGCGCATTCTGACCGAAGTACCCGCGTCGTTTATCACGTTTAATGGTTAGGTTAATGGTACGTTCGCGATTACCGTCATCGATACCCGAAAACTGCGACTGATCCGACGACTGATCATATAATTGGACCTTATCGATAATGTCGGCCGGAAGGTTGCGGGTTGCCATCTTCGGGTCGTTTCCAAAAAATGGTTTTCCATCCACCAACACCCGATTTACGGTCTGTCCCTGTGCTTTTATTGTCCCATCCCGACTCACTTCAACGCCGGGGAGTTTTCGCAGAAGTTCTTCAACCTGGGCGTTGGGCTGCGTTTTAAACGAACCAGCGTTAAACTCCAACGTATCGCCTTTCACCGCAATTGGCGCACGTTCTTCTTTAACAACCACTTCGGTCAACAGGCTGGACTGTTCGGTCATCGCTATGGTTCCGGCATCGACCAGCGGATGTTCCCGATCAATACTGATACGTTTTGACCCATTTCGGTAGCCCACAAACGTAACGAGCAATCGATACGTCCCAGCAGCTACGTTACGTAGCAAAAATTGCCCATCGCCGTCGGTAAGTGTTGCCGTTACGTAGCTGGAGTCCTGTGCTTTTACCAACGACACGGAGGCAGATCGTAACGGTTTACCACTGATCGAATCGGTTACTATGCCCCTGACCTGCGTAATTTTCCCACCCGATACTATTTTTTGGGCAACAGAATAACTGGCCGCTCCGGCAAGAAGCGCAAAAAGAAGCAAAAACGTTCTCATGACTGCTAGCGATGAACTGGTTAATTTCGTTCGTTCATCAGTAGCTTCTGGCGGAAATCAGCTACCGCTTTCTCCCGAATTTCGGCTAGCTGGGCCGTTGTAACGGTTTCGGCGGTACCGGCAGGTAATACGTCTTTTTCGGCCACGACTTCTTTACTGACTTTAGTAGCCCGATATTGCTCACGACTGCTTTCCAGGAGCAACACCGTTCCTTTTTCCGGCGTCAGCTCATTAACTGGCGAATAAGTCATGGGTAGCTCGGTCGTAAACCATACCGTATAGGTTTCATTCCGGAAAGGGACAGTAGCTTTTCGGCAGGTATAGCCCGCAATCTTTTTGGTTTGATCGGTTATAGTCCAGTCCTTCGTGCGCTGGATTGGCGCTTCGGCTCGATAGCTTTTGGCTTCCTTGTCTTTGCCAACCGATAACAACGTAATTACTTTCTGATTCGCCAGGTCAACAAAAATCTGTTCGTCAAAAGGACGCCCTACGTTGGTCTGCTGCCCCGCACTGGAGCCACCTCCTACTGAAACAAAGGTCCGAATTACCTGATTCTCACCCTCCCGGCTCACTTTGGCGTTGCTCCCGACAATTACTGTCTTCTGCCCAAATGTCCGCGTATCGGGAATATCGCCCGGAAAATTAGGGTCACCGGGTTTAACCTGCTCACCATTGATCACGATCCGAATACTACTGGGATCGACCTTGCGAACGACTTCATACGAAATCTGGCCAGACCACTGATCAGCGGATGTCTGCGCAAAAATGGGTAATGAATTGGCGAAGAGGAGCGCCAGTATGAGTGTTGCTAAGGATAGTGTTTTCATCGATAATCGCTTGATTTAAGTTGATGGCCGTAACGAATGACCGTTCAAAGTTCAGGCGACCGTTTGTAACGTACTGCTATTTAGTGTTAAACAGTGTTAACGACAACGTAACGAGCGGTCGTTCGGCGTAGCTTTGTCTATGAATCGACGTATCCGCTCCATTTTCTGGTTGATGACGATCTGCATCATTGCCATTAATGCCTTTCAGGGATACTGGCTATGGAAAACCTACCAGATTAACCGTCAGCAATTTGCCTCCACGGTTCAGTCGGCTTTGTTTCAATCATTGGAAGATCAGCAGGTTGGCGATGCGAAACGATTGTTTATCCGAAAACAGAAGGCCGACTCATCGTCACGGATGGTTATCCATCGGTTCGATTCGATGGGGAGTCGCCATGTGCGCGTTTTCGTTAATAATCGTTCCGATAGCATTAGTCGCATCCGAATTGAGTCGGAACAGCCTAAACGCATCGTAGTTACGTATGATACCCAGAAACGTACCACAGGCGCAAACCCACTCCCTGCCGATTCGATAGCCAAACGAATTTCCAGCCTTGTTTTGCTCGACTGGACGGACCGTAAACGGGTTAACTTAGCCAAACTAAAAGCGGCTTACCGATCTGAGCTTATCCGGCGCGATATAGACGCTACGTTTCAGCTGGATACCCTAACTAGTAAGCCCCAAAACAGTCTGGGCAATTTTGTCTTTTATCGTAATGGTGATCAGCTGACAACTGATGATATTATCCAGACATCACCCGTGCCTATCAACCCCATCCAGAACTTGTTTGTACAGGCCACTTTCGCAGCTCCAGAACTTTATCTGTTACGTCAGATGGGATGGCTGCTCGGTGGATCACTGTTGCTACTGATTCTAACAACAGGTTGTTTTTTGTTCATGCTGTCGACCATTATGCGGCAGAAAAAGCTGTCAGAGGTTAAAAGCGATTTTATCAATAATATGACGCATGAGCTAAAAACGCCCATTGCTACCGTAACAGCCGCCGTAGAAGCATTGCAGAATTTTGGAGCCCTGAACGATCCGCAACGAACCCAAACGTATCTGGCTATCTCGCAAACCAACCTGCAACGCTTATCGGATCTGGTCGAAAAAGTATTGAATCTGGCGGTCGAAGAAAAACGGGAATTAGTGCTACATCCCGAACCAGTGCATTTGGCAGACGTAACCAATGAACTGATCACCAATCACCGACTAAAAGCCACGAAACCCGTCATTTTCGACACGTCGATTTCACAGGATGCGATTGTCGTTGTCGACCGGGTTCATTTTGGAAATGCACTTAACAACCTGATCGATAATGCGATCAAGTATTCCCGCGACAAAGTAACAATTCAGCTCTCGTTTCGGGGAAATATAGACAACTGGCAACTAACCGTCAGCGATAATGGCCTTGGCGTTCCCAAAGCTTATCAGTCGGCTATTTTCGACCGCTTTTTTCGTGTTCCAACTGGCAATCTCCATCCGGTTAAGGGATTTGGACTTGGCTTAGCGTACGTCCGACAAGTTGTTGAGCGGCATGGCGGCACCATTACCGTTCAGAGTGAACCCGGAAAAGGCAGCGAATTTACAGTACACCTTATCCGGCGCGATTAATTTACGATATGCCCACTGTTCTACTCATCGAAGACGAAGCCGCTCTAGGCATGATTGTCCGCGACAGTCTGGAAGTACGCGGTTTTAGTGTTCGCTACGCGACTAATGGCGAAGATGGTCTACGCTTGTTTCGGGAAGAACGCCCTGACATTGTTGTAGCCGACGTAATGATGCCCGAAATGGACGGTTTTTCGCTGGTCGAACACATTCGAAAAGACGACGCCGACACGCCGGTGATTTTTCTGACGGCTCGTTCGCAGACGGCCGATGTTGTGCGCGGTTTTGAATTGGGCGGAAATGATTACGTAAAAAAACCATTCAGCCTCGACGAATTGATTGTTCGCATCAATGCCCTCCTCCGACGTAACGTAGCCATCCGACCAGCGCCTGTCTCATCGGAGCAGTTATCAATTGGCCGGTATCGATTCGATCCACCCAAACAAAAACTACTCATCGACCAGCGGGAAGTTTTATTGTCGTATCGGGAAGCCGAACTACTCCGGCGACTATATGAACAACGGAATCAGGTTCTCGAACGTGCAAGTGTGTTAATAGAGATCTGGGGCGATGATTCCTTTTTTAATGGACGTAGTCTGGACGTATTTATTACCCGACTCCGTAGACACTTACGTGATGACCCCCAGATTCAGATTATAAATGTTCGGGGCATTGGCTACAAACTAATCGTTTAAGTCCGTCGGTGTTCTCCCCTACGATTCGATATCCTGCTATTCGCCTATTTTCTTTCTGAGTATGAAACGCCAGCTCATCTGTTAGCGTATGGGCTAGCATAGGACTATCCGGCGAACTCAGAGACGACGTATATCCGCTATTGTTTAAGTAGAGTGTGGTACTAAAACGTCGGGTCGTTTTGAATCCGACGTTTCTTTTGTGTTCAATTAAACCAGAATTTACGGCTTGTTACGCAACCATTGCGCCTTGTTTTGCGTACTGGCCAATACCATGACGCGATCATCAGGATACGTCATTGGGTAAATGTAAGTAGTTGACAAACGCCTGGTCTGTAATGAGCCAGGCGTTTGTTTGCCAGCAAGGTTGTTAAATTCAAATTAAAAAGCAGCGTTTTAACAAACAACTTACCCCACTAAAACGTCTTATACACAAGACAATTTGGTAAGGCAGAAAACGCCCGGACGTAGGAGCTGGGCGTTTTTTGTTTGATAAGCAACGTAAGGCGGCTTAGTTGCGTATCCGATAAAGATTGTAGGCACGTACAGTTTAGTTGCCTAACTATTGTGTGGATATATCAATAAACGCCGGGCCGTATGTGTTCGGCGTTTTTCAGTTTATAAAAACCGAATCGTCTTCCGAACCATTACTTACGGCCGTTTATAATGATGTTTATCCGTAACCGACTGGTTATTTTGGGGCTTAACCGTATCTGTTAACGCATCAGCCACCAGTCGTGCTCGCTCCAGTTCTTTGTTATCAACATAACCCGACTCGGCGAGTTCTATATAGCGTTTAGCAATATCAAGACGTATGCTGTCGAACTGATCAGTCATAATGATACAGTTATACAATGTATAAAGGCGATATCAGCAATTCAGGTTATTTGCACAAACGTACATCCACCAACTCTACCAAGCCAATCTATTTAGTCAAAGTTAATGACAATTACTTTAACAGCATATTTATTGCGAAGAAATTAATTTTTCAAATTAATTATAGGACTTAACCAGCCCATGGCCATACAAAATGCTGTCTAAGCGATATCAACTGCTACATTGTGCTTTTTTACCGATAGAATTAGTCCCCTATAAATACGATGAACAACATCTGGCCCATCTTTTGAGACCTTATCTATTTTCAGCATCAATTGACTTTCAGCCTAAACAATCCTATCTGAAAAGTTAGCTAAGTAATCAGTTTTTGCAAAACATTAAAATTCTTAATACATCTGTTTGTTTTTTTGTATATACTAACAAAAAAACTATCTTACCAGTCAGCCATTACTAGTTCGCTAACCCTCTTGCCTTTACCCATTGACTATTAGAAAGTTATTTCTGAGTATTAACGTAGCGGCTTGCTAAACGTATTCATGCGATCGGGATTTATCCATTATCGGTACGTTATGTTACTTGTGCTTCTATTAACGACTCTGTTCGTTAGTTCACTTTTAGCGCAGGTGTCGACGTCCACGTTACCTCAACCAGAATCGATTACGTATCGCCAGGGGTTACCACAAGCGTTCGTCCCTTCTATTATACAGGATCGGCAAGGTTTTATCTGGATGACTACCCGCGATGGGTTATGTCGGTATGATGGGGTAAATTTTAAGGTTTTCCAACCCAATTCAGATGGAAAACCAGGCTTAAGCTCATCAAGTCTTTTTGGAATAGAACTGGACCGCCACGGCAAAATATGGATTTTCAGTGACGAGAACGATGTCGATATACTCGATCCGGTGACGGAGAAATTCACGAATATTTCGCGCCAACCTTTCTACAGAAAGCATTTTGGCCGCGAAGTCATCAGCACGTTCTTTGTAGATAAGCAGGACCGCTTATGGCTCAGCTTTCTGTCAAACAAGGTCGTTTGCATAGAACCCAGAACCAATCACATCCACCATTATAACCGTCCACCCGTTCCTGGATACCTTCCTACTTTTGATAGCTTCCTACAGGACGCCCAGGGCACTGTCTGGATGTCCAACAAAACGGGGCTCTATCGATTAGATCAGTCTCAGGATCGCTTTATCAGCTACGCCCTGCCAGACAACGATATCCGGGGAATGCACCTGCGCCCAAACAACCAGCTTTTCCTGGTATCGCCACGATCGGTTATGCTTCTCCAGCCCACAACAGGTCAACTATCCCGTATTCCACTACCGGCAAATGTCAACGTAACAGACCTCTGGCACCATACCCAAATTACGGCTGATAGTAAGGAAAATGTCTATTTTAATATTTACAATCAACTCTTTCGCTTCAATGAAAACAAGCGATTCGATTTACTGACCGAGCTGGATGCCAAGACCGAATTTCGTGGTTTGTTTGTAGACAAGTCAGACGTGTTATGGGCCGGAACCCACCGCATTGGCCTTCTGAAATACAACCTAAACGTAAATTCGTTTAAAGCTGGTTCTTACCGTACCGGGTTTTATCAGGATTTATTCGTACAGAATCTGGGCTTTCCGGCCAGTCCGATTTATAAAATCGCTAAAAACGAATCGCCTTATTTCTTTCGCTATACCTTCGACAAGGCGGGGAAACTGTGGTTCAACATGGGCAATAACCACATTTACCAGGCTGACCTGTCCACAAAACAACTTACCGAGATACCCTTTCCAATTGAACTATCGCTCCGTCATTTATGGAACGACCCGGTAACGTCGATGGCCACCGATCCGTCAGGACATATATGGGTGCTAACCGATTCATTAGCTGTATGGTATGAAAATGGTCAGTGGAACCCCTTCCCCCATCCTATCCGAACGCCAACTCAGCACAATAACGTATCGCAGGCAACACGTATAACGCAGGGAATGGATGGCCCAATGCTCCAGTTAGTCGTTGACGAACAATCGCTCTGGATAGCGTCAAAAACGAATGGTCTTTATCAGGTAGATCGAAAAAATGGCCAGATCAGACAATACAGGCATCAACCTTCAGATCTGACCTCACTCAGCAGCAATCAATTGTTCTGCCTGGCTTCCGACCCTGTTGACAAGAGTATTTTGTGGATCGGAACATTTGGAAACGGTCTTTGTCGGTTTAATAAACGTACCGGAAAGTCAAGGCGCTTCACCAAGCAGGACGGCCTTCCCAACAATGTAATTTATGCCGCCATACCTGACCAGCAGCATTTTTTATGGATCGCAACGAATCAGGGCATTTGTCGTCTGAATCGCCAAACCTTCCAAACCCGCACCTACACCCATGAAGATGGGCTTTGGGAAGACGAATTCAACCGATTCCATTTTCTCCACCTCCCCGATGATCAGATCATTATGGGCGGGCTAGGGGGAATTACCTCATTCTATCCCCGGCAGCTCCGCGACGACAACTATCAAACGCCTGTGCAGATAACGGGTATCGAAGTAAATAATCAGCCCCTCAAACGTAGCGCGCAGTCAGACTCGTTGCCTGTTCAGAGTATTCAGACGCTCGAACTACCGTACAATCAGAACTTTTTAACAATCAACTTTGCCGCTCTGCAATATAACAGCCAACCTAAGCTTCGTTACCGTTACCAGTTAGTGGGCCTTAACAACAACTGGGTTGAAACACCCAGACCAGTTGCCGAATATACCGATTTACGCTGGGGAACCTATAGTCTCCGGCTCAATGCATCAAACACATCGGGGATATGGAGTAAGCATATTCGGGTACTCACGCTTATTATTCATCCTCCCTGGTGGGCAACATGGTGGGCTATTCTCCTGTACGTATTAGCGTTTATCGGTATCGTTTACGGCATAATACGTACCTACTTAACGGGACAGGAGGCTAAGCAACTCCGGGAAATTGATGCACTTAAAGCACGCTTTTTCACGAACATAGCTCATGAGTTCAGAACGCCCCTAACGCTAATTCTAGCCCCTACCGAGAACCTGCGTAATCGGTTAAAAACCCCCGAAGATCATCGTCAGCTTGACCTGATCAATCAGCATGCGAACCAGTTGCTAGGACTCGTTAATCAGTTGATGGACCTGGCCAAAGCCGAGGCACACGTCTTGAAAGTCAATGAAGTGCAGGGCGACCTGGTTGAGTTTTTAACTCGGCTAGTCCATTCCTTCGAACCACAGGCAGTGGCCAAAGGAATCCAGCTAACCCTACGTACCGACAATATCACCAGTCAATATTGGTTTGATACCGATAAGCTCGAACGTATCGTTTCAAACCTGATTGCCAATGCGCTAAAATTCACACCCATGGGTGGTAAAGTTTCGGTTGAGCTATCACTCATTAACAGACTGGGGTTCAATAGATTTCCAGACACAATAGCTCCTCAGTCCTCTCTCTTACAGTTATCGATAGCCGATAATGGTATTGGTGTTCCCCCTGAGCAGCTTCCTCACATTTTTGATCGATTCTACCGTGGCGACAGTTCAGGTGTAGAGTATCAGGAAGGTACCGGCATTGGCTTAGCGCTCGTAAAAGAACTGGTTGAAATACAGGCCGGTACCATTACCGCTACCAGCAAAGTAAGTATAGGAACTACTTTCACACTTACGTTGCCCTATCGTCCGGCAGAGGCCCTTCCCGACTTTCCTCCCAAACCGGCCCCACTTCCCCAACATCCGCTGCAGCAGCCCACAAACGACTCCGTTGCCGAAGAAACAGCTGTGGTACTACTTGTCGAAGACAATGCCGCTTTAAGTGACTTTATCGCTGATACTTTTCCAGCAAATTACCAAATTCACCGGGCAGCAAACGGAGCAGAGGGCCTGGAAAAAGCGTCGCAGCTAATCCCGGATTTAATTATTAGTGATGTGTATATGCCCGTTATGGATGGTTATACCCTTTGCAGCCGATTAAAAAAGGACACACGTACGAGTCATATTCCTATAATTCTGTTGACTGCTAAGTCGTCAATTGATAGTAGGCTGGAAGGATTATCGCTGGGCGCCGACGATTATATTGCCAAGCCTTTTCATATACAGGAACTTCAGCTTCGGGTTCGCAATTTACTGGAACAGCGTCGGCAGTTGAGGGAACGTATTGTGTCTAGTTTAGCTAACCCTGCTACGCCTACTGATAGCATTACTATTGCTACCGATCCCTTGCTGGATAAACTTTCCCAATTGATTGAACAGCATTTGGACGTAGCGTCTTTCGGCGCTGAAGAACTCGTGTTGGAAAGTGGTTTGAGCCGAATGAATTTACACCGAAAACTCAAAGCGCTAACGGGTGAATCGACGGGTGAGTTTATCCGGAATTATCGCCTTAAACGAGCCGCTCAGTTACTACGTCAGGGCTACTCCGTTTCAGAAACGGCCTACCTTGTTGGCTTTGAAGACCCCTCCTACTTTGCGCGTTCTTTTAGAAAAACGTACCAGATGACACCGTCATCCTATTCAAATATGTACAAATAATTTAATATACACAATAAAAAATATACTATACTTAATAGAGCTACAGTCACTTTATTTTTATGCAATTGGTACGCCAGTACCTGTTTTTGATATAAAAATACCAGATATAATTGGTACAATGAACGGACATTTGTAACCCATGATTAACTTAAAATGACAAACTAACAATGCAAGTGTATTCCGTAACTCGTAGACAAAATTCTCTTTTTCTTCAATTATTAGATCAACCCCTGAAAACGTTTATAGACCTCCGGTTGATGGCTAATGACAGGCCTATCTGATAAGCGATTCGTTTGCAGCATTGCTGTATCTACCCACCTAATTTTTAAGCCGTTTACTCACCATGGAAAAGTTATCCGTACTTGATAGACCTAACACACACCCATTGCCCAGCATTGAACCAATTGATAGCTTCGACAATATCTACAAACGATACGTAGGGAAAGTATATCAAAAGTGTTTGGCAATGATACATGATCCTGAAGTAGCCAAAGATTTCACTCAGGATATCTTTATAAAAGTCTTCGTTAAACTAAACACATTTGAGAATCGTTCTGCTTTTTCAACCTGGCTGTACGCTATATCCCATAACTATTGCATCGATTATTTACGGGCTACGAAACGTACTGAGTCATTAACAGAAGCCATAGTAACTGAAGTTAGCGAGCAGGATCAAACAGAAACCCCGGCCACCAGCCAATGGCAAGCGCTTAGCTTATTTATGAACAACCTCCCCGACGAAGAGGTAGCGATGCTACGTATGAAATATGAGGAAGGTTTGTCCGTAAAACTCATTAGCCAATTATATAATTTATCAGAAAGCTCGGTTAAGATGCGCCTGAAACGAAGCCGCGACAAATTACGGCTCTTATGCCTAACCGCTATATCTGACAAAGAGAAACACTTTCGAAACACTTTGTTATCATAAACTATCACCCACCGGAATACTGTCCCTACCTGCCGAGCAGGTAGGGATATTTTTTAGCCGATTTTATGGCTAAACCATTGGCAACAATGGATAGGCCCCCATCAATACGCGTTGCACATCAGTTTCCGGCAAATTGAGCCATTGCTGCAATACGGTCGCATAAACCGATCTGAAATCGTGCTGCATGGCGATGTTATCATTCACCGTGGCATTGGCAGGCAATGCAGGATTGGTGCCAACGATCGCAGCTTTCACCGCGTTTCCAAAATAAACCACGGGAGCAGCTACACCATGATCGGTCCCCCCACTGGCGTTGGATTTAATACGTCGCCCAAATTCGGAAAATGTCATGCCCAGTACTCGATCTGCTACGTTCAGCCCTTTAAGATCGTCCATAAAGGCCCCTATTCCTTCCGAAACCCGACGTAGTAGCTGAGCGTGCGTTCCTGTTGTCGTATCATCTGCTTCGGCTTGCCGGGCATGCGTATCGAAACTGCCGGTGCTAACTAAGTAAACTTTTGTCCGTAGTCCCCCAGCTATTAAGCGGGCCACAATCTTAAGCTGGTCAGCCAGCTGATTTTTACCGGGCGATGGGTACTTATCCGACTGCCTGGTAACGGCCAGGGCGGCTTTTTTGATCACACTGGCATATTGATCCGTCTTCTGTGATACTTCCTCAAGATAAGCCAGTTGCTGCCCCCAACGCGAATCGTTCGTTACGTCGGTTTTATCTTCCACCAGATTATAAAAGTTTGTTGGATTGCTGATGGCAACACCCATAGTAAAAGCCGGCCCCTGAAAAGCCGATGCCACCACCGAGCCTACCTGAATGGCCAATGGGTCAGGCATGGTTTCATTTGGGTATTTATTGGGGAATCCCGGAAATATATCGTTCAGATACCGACCAGCCCAGCCTGTGTTGAGGATCTTGTCGGAGTCGGAGCCAGTCATCCAGATATCAGTGGCCCGGAAATGCGAGAAATTAGGTTTCGGATAACTCACCGCCTGAATAATGCCCGCCTTTCCCTCGTTAAAGAGCTGCTGAATGTCACTAAGAGCCGGATGCAGACCAGCCGAACCGTTCCCGTTTATTGGTAGCAACTTGTTTTGGGGAATGGCAATGTTTGCCCGGGCGGCCTGATAAGCACCATACTGATCGATGGGAACAACGGTATTTAAGCCATCATTTCCCCCATTCAACTGAATCAGGACCAATACCCGGTCGTTCGCTAACTCATGTCCAGCAGCAGGCATCAGCGATGTCTGTGCCATTGCTTTCAGCGAAAATCCGTTCAAAAACTCAGGAATGATAACACCGGCCACCGCGGCATTCCTAATGAATTCTCTACGTTTCATAAGCGACAACGATGCTTGTGTGAATAATAAGTAGATGATCAATACTAGGCTCAATGCTTTCCAGCTAAGCCAACTGATACTGGGGTAGGTTCATAAGGTATTTATATAAGCTTTTCAGCTTCTTCTGCACGTTATTACGGTTAGCGGCATCATCCGGTCTGGCCGTCAGATTCGTCCAGGCTTGCGTCCAGTAATGATCCGACATGGTATCCTGCAACCCCGACAATAAGATGCTGCTTTTTATATATTGCTTATCCTTATCGGGCAACTCGATCATATAAAGCCGCTGAACAGCATCGTCAATGAGCGCAACCGGATCAGCCGGATTGGGTAAAGCCTGCGTGTAGGCCATCACATCGATCAGTAGCTTATTACCGTTCCGATTGATATTTCCGTTGATCATACCATCGGAAAATACATTGCGTTTGGGTAAGGTATCTGAATTGACCCATATTCTATCGAACATAGGTGCCTGATAATAAGCTGGCCATCCCGCCACATTAGGTGGATCGCCAATATCCTGCTGCATATCGGCCGTCCTATTTTGAACAGCCTGCCACAACCCATACTGGTCGACATAGTTTGCTGTTTGTGGAAACGAAACGCCAAACTCCCGACAGAGCCCAATCGTATAGTCCAGCGGACTCTTTATCATGGCTCCTCGATTGGCTGCGTCAAAAAAATGCTGACTCCCAAACAATTCCCGCAAAACGGGCTTGATTTCGTACTTATTGGCCCGAAATACCTCAGCTAGAGGTCCTATCACCGTAGCCTCGGTCGCATCATCGATCTGGTGATAGACAAAAAACCGATACAACTTCCGACAGATAAATCGAGCCACTTCATCCTGGGCAAAGATCATCGTCAATAGATCGTCCAACTCCTGCTCACCCTCTGGACCTCGACGGCCCTTTATCGTAGTGTTGCCGTAAAACTCCGAAAATGTTTTATCGGAACTATCGTGACGGCCCGGATCGAAAAGGCTCACAAACGTAGTGGTGTCATTCCGAAAGCCGGTTAATACTTTAGCCGCTGCCTTCACGTCGGCCTCCGTGTAGTGAGAACCAGGCCCTTTTCCCACCGTAAACAACTCCTGAAGCTCACGGCCATAGTTTTCGTCGGGTGCTTTTTTATTACTGGCTGTTCCGTTCAGATACTTCAACATGGCCGGGTCTTTGGTAACAGCTTTTACGAGTTCCTTAAAATTTCCGAGCGCGTACTGACGTAACAGGATATTGTGCCGGTAACACATCAGCGCATTATCGATCATGTTGGTCTGAGTAGCAAAATGATTATGCCAGAATATGACCATTTTTTCTCGGAGGGTTCGATTCTGATTGACCATTAACCCAATCCACCACGATTTAAATGAATTCTTCCGACGATAGTTGTTCATACCATCATAGTTAATCGAGGTTGTCCAGGTTTCGCCGGGCAAAATTTCGTCGTCGGTGAATTTGTCGTCGTTATAGTTATTAATGGGAGGAGCAGGTGCAGGCTCGTCGGCCAGCAGCGTGCCCAAAGCCTTTCGAAGACTGAGTGTCTGGACATACGCTACGTCCTCTGGCTTAGCGCCAAACATGGTACGTTTTAGCAGATGCTTTACATCCTCAACAGTCCACTTTCCGCGAAAGGGCTCCAGTCGTTTTGTAGGCTCCATCATCTTTATAACCTTACTTCGGTAGGCAACTTAGTAGATACAGACCTATAGTTAAACAGTGAATTCGGGCAAATAGCGCGTTTTTAATTAAAGTTTAACTGTCCCATTGGCTCAATCAGCAGCCTTTCTTGCCACTCATCCTGTCATACAACCACTGCAGTAGTTTGCATTACATAGTACCATCCACAGCCTATATCTTTGTTTCACCAATCGGAAATAATCCGGCTGGAAACAAAACAGAAACAGACAAAACAACATAGCCATGAAAACCTCCATCAAATCTCTGCTTTTCGCCCTTTCTCTGAGCGCTGTTACATCATTTGCTGCTTTTGCTGACGTAAAACCCGAACGTCCAGCCCAGGTGGCCGCTTTTAAATCCAGTGTTTTCCCAACCATCGATGGCAAGCTGAGAATTTCGCTCGACAAAGAAATAGGTGGTCCAGTTGATATTCGCTTGAAGAACGACGAAGGCGCGGTCGTATATAATCACCACCTCGACAAAAAAGATACCCAATATCGTACGAGACTCAATTTGAGCGAGCTGCCCGATGGTACGTATCAGGTAGAAATTACGAATGGTACCGAAATCAGTACGCAGTCAATCACAATCTCGACTAAAAAACCAACAACGCCTACTCGCCTTGTTGCTCTCAATTAACGGTTTGCACAGAGTATGTAAAAATCCCCACAAGCCTTGCTTGTGGGGATTTTTCTTTTGCCTGCAGATAGAAAAGAAGTAAATCCGTTAACCGCTCAAAATACGCCTGGCCTTCCTACTAGTAAACGGCTGATGGGCCGATAATCGACAAAATCAATATCGGGCGCTACGTAGCCTGGTTTTACCGGTTCTTCTTTTACCAGATCCGTACTTAGGTATTTCTTATTGCTATCACACAGAATGGTAACCACTTTGGCAGCCGGCCCTAATTCCCGCTGAAGATTGATCGCTCCAACCAGATTGGCACCCGATGAAATACCAACGGCAACGCCCAGTTGCATGGCCAATTTCTGCGCTACTAGAATTGAATCCCCATCGCTAGCCTGAACTACTTTGTCCAGCTCTTCCAGTTTGAGTATATCAGGAATAAATTCATCGAAAAAACCCTGAATCCGATGCGTCCCCGTTTTATAACCAACTGATAACGTTGGCGATTCGGCAGGCTCCAACGGATGAACCCGAATGTCTGGCTTCCGTGATTTTAAATAACGGCCAACGCCCATCACCGTTCCGCCCGTTCCGACACCAGCCACAAACGCATCGGGTGTTACATCAACGCCCTGCATCTGAAGCCATATTTCTTTGCCGGTAGTCAACCGGTGGGCCTCCGCATTATATTGATTGGCGAATTGCCGGGGCAGAAAAACGTGCGGATCAGCAGCCGACATTTCTTCTGACCGACGGATGGCACCCAAAAAGCCACCTTCTTCTTTCGTAAACAAAATTATATCGGCCCCCAGACTACGTATAATATCGATACGTTCCTGACTGATTCCGGCGGGCATTATAATCGTTACGGGATGTCCAAGCGCCCGCCCAACAGCCGAGAAGGCAATTCCCGAGCTACCACTGGTTGCTTCAACAATACGGTCCCCCGGCTGAATATTCCCCTGACGATACGCCTGATGGAGCACATGTAAGGCCATTCGGTCCTTCATACTACCCGTCAGGTTGTAATGTTCACATTTGACATAGATTGATCTGGGTTGCCCCCGATCGGTATAAAACAGTTCGAGCATAGGCGTGTTGCCAACAAGATGCCAGAGATGCTCAAATTTTTCCTGAACAGGTGCAGTAAGCGCGGTGTCGATGGCTGAATTCATACGAGACAATATACGGGGCCGTTATCTTTTTTAGCTACGAACAAACAAAGTAATCTGATCGAGCTCGAAATTGCGATAGAGCCGATAGTAGATAACTATTATTCTTCCATAAGAGATACTTAATTAAGGAATTTTACAAATCTAGAGTAAGTATATTTAACACGTTTTTAATTGATCAGCTGGCCATATTCCTTTCTATGCGTTGTTACTTTGCCGGGTAATAATAGGATCGAATGTTGTTCAACAAACTCACGTGCTACCTATTCAGCATGAGCTTACTGAGTCTGACCGCTTCAGCTCAGCCAACAATTACCTTACGACAGGCTCTCCAACAAGTGCGAACAAACAGTCCTGTTCTGCGGATCGAGCGCCTGAACGTTAATGCTGCTCAAGCCGATCAGGTAACGGCCAATCTGCGCCCTAACCCATCACTGAATAACCAGACGCTCATCCAGCTAACGCCTACCCCAGGTGCCGAAGCCGTAGGTCCTTTCAGCCGACAGCGACGTCAGTTCTGGATACAAGCAACTAAGGAGTTCGATATTCACAATAAGCGGCAGTATCGCAATCAATTTGCCGAAGCCAATACCAACCTGGCGGTTCAGAACGTAGCAGAAACAGAACGAAACCTGCTCTTCGATGCGGCTAACCGTTATCTGGATGCCTGGTATGCGCGCGTTCAGCTAAACCTGTTGCAACGAGCCAAGGCGAACGTCGATACGTTGGTAAAACTCAATCAGGTTCGACTGAAGAATCTGGTTATCAGCACAACCGACCTGACGCGGACTCAGCTTATTTCGGATCAGTACGACATTCAGACCCGCACTGCCCGGCAGGATCTCGCCAATCGATTGAATGAATTGCGATTAGCGCTGGGAACGACCGACAGTATCAATGTAGCCATGAATGATTCCGTCGTTAGTCCGTCGGTAGTGAACCCGCTGGGACATCTGCCCAACGTAACAGTAAGCGAAGATAGTCTACTCCAGTTAGCGGCCACCTCTCGTACCGATGTCAAAGTAGCCGCAGCCAGTCTGGAAGCGGCCCGACGTAACGTCGATCTACAGCAGGTACTGGCCAAACCACGTAACGAAGCCGGTTTTATCTGGAACCCACAGAATGCTATTCCTTATGCCGGTATTTTCCTGACGATAGAACTACCGGTGTATAGTAGAAATCAGGGGGAAATTCAAAAATCCAGGGTACTCCAGGAACAAACCGGCCAGGCAGCGGCCCTTGTTCAGGCCCGTATCCGATCTGAAGTCGAAACCGCGTATCAGTCGTTCATCACCAGTCGCCGGAATATTGACCGATATAGCGGCATTCGGCGGGATGCCGATCAGGTACTAGCCTCTGTGCGGTATGCCTATCTGCGTGGAGCCACTACGCTGATCGATCTGCTTCAGGCCGAAAGCTCCTGGTTCGATACCCAAACTGCTTACTATCAAACACTTTATACGTACCGTCAGAACTACGTTCGTTTGCTCTACGTAACGGGCGAGATCAATTCCTATTAAGATGAAAGTTTTTCATATCCTGTTCATAGCGCTCTTCCTGTTCACAAGTTGCAAGGACAAAGCCAAACCCGTTACGCAGGCCATACCTCGCCCAACCGTCAGTCCGGATGGCGTTCGAATCAGCTTTCCGGATTCAGCGATGATCCGGTCGTTTGCCACCGAACCAACTCATTCTGAAACCATCCGAACCGACTTTGCGGCACCCGGACACGTAGCGGCTATGGTCCTAAAATCCAGCGAAAATCCATCGGAACGACTGGTTCTGTTCGACGACCCCAGCTTGTCGAATAACTACACGGCCATTCTGCAACACCGAATTAATATTCAGACCGAACGCGGTAATCTCGAACGGGTAAAAGACTTGCAAGTGCATGGCGCAGCATCGGGCAAGGAAGTTATTGAAGCCCAAACTCGACTGGCAAACGAAGAAGCAGCCATTATTGCGGATGAAGCCACGTTAAAACTAGCGGGCTTCGACCCGGAGGAGCTTCGTCATGCCCGCCCGAATACCATACTGGTCGTATGCGAAATCCCGGAAAATCAGTTTGGTATGATCACCAAAGGGCTACCGTGTATCCTCAACTTCACCTCATTCCCCAATGAACGGTTTCCGGGACGTATCGACAACGTAAATGATTACGTCGATAACACAACCCGCCAGATTAAGCTTCGTATTTCGGTTCCGAACCCGGATGGCCGACTCAAGGCTGGCATGTTTGCTACGGTCGCTTTTGGCGTTACAGAAGGCAATTTCATGACGGTATCCCGCGATGCTGTTGTTACGGTGCAGGGCCGTGACTACGTCTTTGTCAAAACGGCGCCACTCGTTATTGAGCGTCGGGCGGTACAGCTTGGCCAGCAACGGGCAGGCCGCATTGTGGTGCTTAGCGGCTTAAAAGAAAACGAGCCCGTTACGGTCGTCAACACCATGCAGTTAAAAGGCCTAAGCTTTGGCTATTAGTGATTTAGAGAGTGGCGCTGGCCTTGGTAACCCATCACTGGCTGGCTGCTAACATCCTTTACGTATGATTCAGAAATTAATCACATTTTCTCTCAAAAACCGCTGGATTATTGTCGGGCTGGCTATTGCGGTAATGGGGCTGGGTTTATGGTGTTTCAAACTGCTCAAGATTGAAGCGTACCCGGATATTGCGGATACCAACGTCATTGTTATTGCCAAATACGATGGTCGGGCCGCCGAAGAAGTAGAACAGCAGGTGACGATTCCCATCGAACGGGTTTTGAATAACGTACCACACGTAACCGACCGCCGATCTCGTACTATCTTCGGCTTATCAGTCGTACAGCTCAACTTCGATGAGACGGTTACCGATTATTTTGCCCGTCAGCAAATTATCGAACGACTGAGTAATGCTCAGTTGCCCGACGGCGTTGAACCTGAGCTGGCTCCACTCACTACGGCCGTAGGCGAAATTTACCGGTACGTGATCGAAGCGCCCCCGAGCATGACGCCTATGCAACTGCGCGACTTGCAGGACTGGACCATTATTCCTCAATTGCTTCAGGTACCGGGCATAGCCGACGTAACCACGTTTGGTGGACCAATCAAGCAATATCAGGTTATTCCTGATCCGGCCAAACTTCGCAAGTTCGATCTGACGTTACAGGACGTTATTCAGGCCGTTCAGAACAACAACCAGAATACAGGCGGGAACGTCATTTCGCGGGGTGGTCAGGGTTTTGCGGTCAGGGGGTTAGGAGCCCTGAAATCGCCGGAAGATATTCAAAATATTGTCCTGAAAACGAATGAAGGCGTTCCCGTACTCGTTCGCGACGTAGCGAGCGTAGAGATCAATCCACCGTCTCCATCCGGCATTTTGGGCTACCGCATTCCAGATGAGAAGCTGGATGTTATCGGTGCCACGGAAGGTATTGTGCTGTTACGTCGGGGTGAAAACCCGAGCGAAGTCCTTGAATTGCTTAAAGAAAAAATTGCCGATCTGGAAGCACGTGAGCTGCCTGCCGGAGTTCATCTTCGCGTACTGTACGACCGTGGTTTCCTGATCGACCACTCGCTGGAAACCGTAGCGCACACACTGATCGAAGGAATTTCTATCGTAGTTATCCTGCTGGTTCTGTTTCTGGGAAGTCTACGGGCAGCCCTGGTTGTTACGGTCACAATTCCGTTTTCGCTGCTGTTTGCCTTTATTCTGATGAAACTGGTCGGTATTCCTGCCAACCTGCTGTCGTTAGGTGCCATTGATTTTGGCATTATTGTCGACGGAGCCAGCGTGATGGCTGAGCACCTTATTCGAAAATACCGATCGGCCGGCCCAGCCGAACGAAATCAGGGCATTACCAACGTAACGGCCCGATCGGCCGGTGAAGTGGCGCGGGAAATTTTCTTTTCCGTTACCATTATCATTCTGGCCTATATGCCCATTTTGCTCATGCAGCGGGTAGAAGGTAAACTCTTCAGCCCGATGGCACTGACACTATCCTTTGCGGTTATTGGGTCGTTGCTGTGTGCGTTAACGGTTATTCCGGTCCTGATTTCATTTGCCTTCCGCAAGGCGCTGGCTCCCGATGGGAAACCTCTGAAAGAACATAAGAACTTTCTGCTTTCTCCGCTGGAACGTGGCTACCAGTGGTTACTCCATTCGGCGCTTTTCCGGGCTCCGCGACTCGTCGTCGGAGTTGGTATGGCGCTCGTTATGGTTATGATTGGATTTGGCCTGAAACTAGGCACGGAGTTTCTGCCCGAACTCGACGAAGGCTCTATTTTCATGCGGGCTTTTATGCCTTCAGGCATTACGATCCAGGAAAACGCGAAGATTGCACCAAAAATCCGCGACATCGTTGCCAAGTATAAACCCGTCAGTTTCGTTATTACCCAATCGGGACGGAACGACGATGGGACCGACCCGTTCCCTACCGACCGCACTGAAATTCTGATCGGGCTGAAGGATTACAGTACCTGGTCGGATAGTATCTCGAAAAAAGAGATTGTTCGCCTGATGCAGAACGAGTTGCAGGAAGCCTTTCCAGGCGCTTTCTTCTCTTCGGGCCAGCCCATCATCGACCAGGTTATGGAAATCGTAACCGGAAGCGCTGCCGATCTGGCTATTTCTGTCGTCGGCAGCGATTTGTCACTGATGCGGGCCCGAGCCGATAGTATTGCTACGTTGGTGAAAGGCATGAACGGAGCCGTAGCGGTCAATATCGAGCAGGAAGGCCCTCAGGATCAGCTGGCGATACGTATTAACCGCCCTGCTGCAGCCCGCTACGGAATTAACGTACTGGAAATTGAGAATATGATCGAAGCGGCCATTGGCGGAAAAGCCATCGGCTCCATTTACGACGAAGCCAAACGCTACGATATCATTGCCCGCTTTACGCCCGAAAGTCGCGGGAGCATCGATGCTATTCGACTGCTACAGGTTCCTTCCGCGTCGGGGGCGCTGATTCCGATGAGCGAACTGGCCGACATTCGCTACGTTCAGGGACAAACCAATATTTACCGGATCAACGGCAAACGAATGATTACGGTACGTACCAACATTCGAGGACGCGACCAGGGCGGATTTGTTCGGGAAATCAGCCAGAAGGTGAGCGACCACGTTCATATTCCCGAAGGATACAGCGTCATTTATGGTGGTCAGTACGAAAATCTGGAACGCGCGGGCGGGCAACTGGCAATATCCATTCCGCTCACGATCGTAGTCGTCTTTTTATTCCTGTTCATGCTCTACGGCAACGTACGCGATACGTTGCTGACGCTAACCTGTTTGCTGTTTGCCCTGGCGGGCGGGATTGGTGCTCTGCTACTACGTGGCTACAACTTCAACGTATCAGCAGGCGTTGGGTTTGTATCAATTTTTGGCATTTCGGTGATGGCGGGAGTTCTGCTGGTGTCAGCGCTGAACCGCAACTTAATGGTCAGCAACAAACCGCTGATGGAGGTAGTCATCGAAACCGCCCAGGAACAGTTCAGAGCTATTATGGCTATCATGGTCGTTGCCATTATTGGGCTTGTACCAGCTGCTATTTCAAGCGGAATTGGCTCCGACGTGCAACGGCCACTGGCAACGGTTATTATTGGTGGTCTGACCACTACACTGCTCTTTACGCCCCTGATCATTCCTCCTCTTTTCTATATCGTCAACAGGAAGCGGCCACGCCCGACACCCTTAGATGCATCGGGACATCACCTTCCCCAACCGATTGAAGAAGGAACAGAGATTTAGGTTTTTGACAGGGTTAACAGGATGTGCTGGTATTCAAACAGATACCTTCCTGATTCTGTTAATCCTGTCAAAAAACCACTAAAAATCAGTGTTAGCCTGTTTCAGATCGAGCTCCTTAATCCAGATATTCCGGTAAAGCACATCATGACCTTCGGCCTGAAGTTTTAGTCCACCAGGCGTATCGGTAATACCTTTTCCACCGTTGTTACCACCGTCTATACCCGAATTAGGTCCGCCCCACACCTGATTGATAGGATGATTCGTATGCGCTTTCGTACCATTTAGATAGATAGTAACCATGGCCGGTTCAACCCGTTCGCCATCTTTAAAACGGGCGGCCCGAAACTCAATGTCATACGCGTTCCATTTTCCAATGCCTGTGTAGAGTTTGTAAGGCGATGGCGATTCGTTGATAATTGCTCCCAGGCCATGCGACGTAGTATCCCCATCAACAATCTGAATCTCGTACCGATTTTGCAGGTACACGCCACTGTTGCCACCGGGTTTGCTAACGTAAAACTCTACGTGCAGGCGAAAATCGCGGTACGTTTTCTTGGTAACAATATCGGCAGCACCATATTTCCCGCCCGCAGCCGATGGGTCGTTGCTGTTCATAACCGTACCGCTCCCAGCCGGGTCTTTTTCAATGGCCCACTTAATGGGCAACGTAGCAGCTAGCCGAGGACCTTCCCAATACGTCCATTTTTCATCGAGCATCTTACGCGACCCATCAAATATAACTTCGGCCCCTTTAGGCGCTTTGGTACCAACTCCCAACTGGGCATAGGCTGGTGCAAAAAGGCTCAACGTAACACAAACAGCCAGTCCGGCATCACGTAGCGCTGTCGATAATCGTCCAGATAGATTCATCCAATTGAGGTTTCTTTTTATAGAGAAGTATTTTGACCTGTTTATCTAACCTAGAAACGTCAGCCTTCTACTTCTTTATCCGGAGCGATTGGGTTCTGATGAAATATTTCCTCCAGTCTCGCAAACAGCTTAGGATGTCTCTCCTCCAGTAAATCAGGGCGTTTAAAGAAATATTCCGACACGACGGCAAAAAACTCCGCTTCGTTTGTAATTCCATACGGATTAATGTCGGAGTGATTGGCTTTTATATCGTTGATGCTCTTGTGAATAAGCTCTAGCCAGGGCTTTATATGGCTCTTATCCAGCAAATATTCCGGTAAGCCATCCGTAGCGCCATCCACTTTATCCAGTAGATGAACAAACTCATGAATGCCCGTATTGCCCTTACTAGTCTCATTGGCGAATCCTTCATGAAGGGCCGGTTTCGACAGCACCATGGTACTTTGCAAGGCTCCCCCTTCGCCTACCATTCCTAAAATAGTCCGATCGTCGCCCGTTGTCTCGTAGGCATCGTTAAACCGATCTTCATAAAGTAGAACATCCGTAAGCGGATAGTACCAGTCTGTAAATCCGAAAATTGGAATGATGGCACTGCTGGCAACCAGCACCCTATCGACATCATCAATGGCAATACCGACGCCTTCCACCTTAGTACGATTCAGAAAAAGGCGAACGCGTTCTTCAAACTCTCGTTTTTTACTATCACTTAAGGATCGGTAGTAGGAAACATGTTCCTGCAACAGTGCCGGATAATCGGCTGGCAAAGGCAAAGCATCTTGCTTTTTCTGCTTCCATTTCTGCCAAATAAACCAGGCGGCCAGCAGCACAAATATACCGATCAGGAAAATCATACAGTTAGTAGGTTTAGTTATCTCCGTTGAACCGCAATCAGGCAGCCAGCGCCCCATATACGTTCACAGTCTCACAAACGAAAGTAAGGCTACTTTCTTATTTATCAGTAAAGCCGATTAAAGCTTTTGTACGTGAACTGATACGTTCGACTCCACATGAATCAGCGCCTGGATACCATCGGGACGGACGGCCACGCGCTGCGGCACGAACCGGAAGGATTTAATACCCAAATCTGTCTTTTTACCCGGTCCTTTTTCGAAAGCCTCGTTGATTCGTTCAGGCAATTTCTTGATTTCACTGCCCAACGGGATCGTTAACATTTCTTCCAGCAGTTTACATATACCTTTATGGATCAATGAATTAGATAACTTTGATAGCGCATTATCTGTCTTCGCATCGAAATCCAGATCGGTGACGCTCAGCGTATTCGTAAGCGTATCGAACACCGGTCGTCCGCGCAGATACAATGTTCCATCAATCAGACCGCTTACCCCCGCTTTGACGACTACCATCCGCTGACTACCATACACCGACGCGCTGTTTATTTTCAACAGCCCCATCGCCACTTTTTGCGGCTCTTTTTCCAGATAATTAGCCAGTGTACGGTTAATATCCGCATAAGGAATAAAACTGACCACACTTAGCTGGGCCGTTTGCGATACCGTATCGCGCTTCTGGAGTTGTGGCAACGGAACGTCTGGATGAGTAGGTTCTTTTGGCTTTAACTCCGTCTGGGTTTCGAAAGCAATACGTAGATGCGTCGTTATTTGCTTACTGTTACCTGTTATCGGGCTGGCAGCCACACTCATCGGCTTCGGCAAGAGCCATAAGCCGTATTCCTTGTTGAGTAACAAAGGTTTTTGAATATCCCGCCAGATTGGGCTCACGGTTTTATCAAGTCGCAAATCGTTATAGATGGCCGAGTTGATGGCCTGCTCGATGCTCGACTGGTGTTTTTCGAGAATATTCTGCGCAAAATTGGTTAATGAAATCTCCTTACCCAGCAATCGAATTTCTGGCTCGATGATCCACTGATAATCAACAAATTTAACATCGCTGGAAAGTCGCCAGTCGGACGTAACGCTCAGTGGACTCTGAAAATTTACGTGTAGCGCACAAAACGGCTTATCTGGCGGCTGTTTATCCCTCCCGAAAGGACTGATCAGCCACAGTTGCAGGGGAGCCGAAAACTTGATTTGCTGATTTTCGTATTGAATATGCACCGGCCCCGAACGTTCGACTCTAAACGATACAATGCCTCCGGCCTTCCCGCCCTTTGAATCTTTACCGACCAATACAGGGTCTAACTCCCGATTAATTTTGGCTTCTAATTCGTTCAACTGGAACGTAATAGGCCCTGCCAGATAAGAAATCTTGGGAGGAATCGGCGGATCGAATCCTTCTTTTTTGGGTGGCTGCGTATCTACATTCTGACATTGCATCAGAAATAGAGCTACCGCCAATCCAAATAGTACCTGGATTTTTGATAAGGGTTTCATGAACGTGTAGTGATAACTCGCTTACTGTTAAGCATTACGGAATAACAGAGCGGCCTATACTATAGATAACTCCCATCGAATTCAGGTTGTTTCTAAAGTTTCTCTTGCCGATTGTGAGAAATCTGTCCGTACCTTGTGTCTATGAATGAAGCTCAGGGCGACACTAATCTGCTGAAAGAACTACTCCATTATCCAATGCCCTTCGGTAAATACAAAGGCCGTTTGATTCGGGAGTTACCAATATCCTATCTGGAATGGTTTGTTAAAGAGGGGTTTCCGGCGGGAAAACTTGGTATGTTGCTACGTACTATGTACGAAATTAAGCTGAACGGATTGGACTACCTCCTGGATGGCATCCAACGTAACAGATAAGCCCGGCAAGCCGGGCTTATCTGTTACAGCTAGAACAATTTTTCATTAGGTGGCTTAACACCTTTCATGCGAATGTAAATTGTGCATTGACCACGATGGTGGGTCTGATGTTCAAATGCTTTTGCCAGAACAACTTCTTTGGTCATTTCGCGCTGCCCCATTTTCACGGATTCGCCTAATTGGGCATCGCTCATACCTTTTACAGCATCGATCACAAAATCGTAGCTATCCATAACTGCTTTGGTAAGGGCAACTTTCGTTTTTAGATCGGCCATTTCTTCTAATTTCTTGCCCTGCATTGGATTTACTTTTCCACTGGCTAAAGCGCCAAAATTATAATTAGCGTTGGCCAGATGAAGCATCTGCTCGGCAAAACTGCGAATTTCCGACGTTGGCTTATAATTCACTCCATCTTCAGGCATAGCATCCAGGTATTCTTTCGTGTACTCTTTGGCACGCTGCCAATCGGCGGTTAGCTGGCTTATTGTTGCCAGCGGAGCAGATGCCTGTGCTGCTGATAAAGCGATTAGCAGGCCTAAAACGATCAGATAAAGGCGAGGTAATGGTTTAGTTAACATGCTGCTACTTGATTAGTTGGGTACGGGTACGAAGCTAGCAAATTACTACTGGTTTACAGGCTTATAGATCACTTTTTCTCATCTTCTTTTCCTTTGCCTGCTGTACCCGCTGATTTCCAGAAATCAGGTGTTCCGTATTTCCCTCTGGACACATCACCACCATACAGTACCGAATTAAGCAAAACCCGGTACGTTCCCAGCGGTTGCCCACGCCATTGCGGCCGGAAGCCAATCAGAATAGCATGTCCTTTACCGTGCTGTACGTCCAGTGAAGCCGCGTATCCCTGCAAAAATTTCTCGCCGAGCATATAACCCGACCGTAACGGCGAACCAGTTGGCGCAAATTTGGCCAGTGCCTGCCCCTTAAAGCCATCTAACGTAGCAAAAACCGGACTTCCATCTACGAAAACAACAGCTCTGGAGGGCATACCAGCCATGACCGGATGTGTTGGATCAGTTTCTACTTCCAGCAATGAGCCGCCCGTAAAATAGTCTTTCCGGGCAACACCAGCCACTACATTCTTGACGGGCAGATGCAATGCTTCAATGGCGAAATCGCAGCTTGCATTCAGGCAAACCAACGTACCGCCCTGGCTAACGAAAGCAGACAGATTCTTTCCGCCCTGATCGCCAAGCCCACCTTCGTAGGCAGGCGGTACCATGCCTTTTACAAACCCATTCTTTATCGTTTGCGGGCGGTCGGAGGCCAGTAGAATCACATCGAACCGATCACTGAGGTCGCCCGCCAGCACATCGGCATTGCTGATGGTCGCGAACGGAACCTCAAACTGTTCCAGCACCCACTGCGTCCAGCCTTCATCCATACTGGCAGTCCAGGGTTTGTAGAGGGCAATACGGGGTTTCACAACAGCTCCGGCTGTATTCGTGGTCAGTTCGGACGTAACGCCCAGTTCCTTAGTCCATGGCTCCAACGATGCTTTGCTTACCCCACTGATGGCATACCGCTGATTATCTTTGTTAAATTTAACCGTGCCGCCCGCTTTCAGCGAACGACTGATTACTTTGAAGGCATTATTCTCGGCCGGACTAACGAGAGCCACCGTTCCCGAGCCAGTGATACGTCCTTCGGGTGCTTTGATAGCCGCTGAAACGGGATTGGTATCGAAGCCAATACCACCCACAAAATCGGCTGGCGTAGCATCCTTTTTATCATCTTTCTGCCAGTCCTTAGCCGTCGCACTAATCAGTTGAATCGCCCCTTTTACGTCGGCAGTAAGCGGGGTGGTGGCCGGTATTACGTTTAGTTCAAATTGCAGCGGCAGAGTCCAGCCAGCGGCATCATAGGGCTGCTCGGGCGGTCCACCGGGAAATTCACGCAGATCAGGATACGACTGCACATCCATCAATTGCTTCGTCAGCTCAGCAAACTCCTGATTCATGGGAATCACCCACGTCCCTTTCGGATACGTACGTCCGTCAAACGCTACCTCTTTGGTTAATTGGCCGATTCGAATTCCGTGGAACGCCAACCGACGTAACAATTCGACGGGACGTACCGGATCACGCTGTTTTTGCGGAATAAAATAAGCATATGGAGGTTCCTGCTCGTATTTCCTAATCGTGTTACGTCCAGCCTGATAGCGATTGTACAACAATACGTCACCATATTTAGCCGCGTAATCGAGGGTAGCTAATGAAGCCGTCTGCATGTACGCAATGGCATCGCTGATACGCCACCAGCCACCCGGCCAGGGGCTGGAATAGAGCGATTCGATCCGAAATTCGTTTTTGTCTTTCGGGAAATCACGGACGGTATAAAAGTGGGGCGTTGCGTAGTTATAGAGCGCTGTTTCAGTCCAGAACGCTGGAATATTCTGCATAACGGGCATAAAGTCGATGTATCCCGGATACCAGGCATCGAATCCCGTGCCCATGTGCGTAGCGCCTTTTTGTCCGTTTGTTTCCAACGCCTGCGCCATAGCCATGCCAATCATATTCACCTCGCGGGCAATAATGGGTGGTGTTTGCGGAGCAATGGGTTCGGCAAAAGGAGGTAACCAGATACGGGTCGGAAAAGGCGATGTCTGGTGGTGTACAAAAATGATGTTAGGCTCCCAGTCCCGCCAAGTCCGTTCAACCACCCGCGACTCGATCATGTTCAACATGTAGGCATCGCGGTTATTATCGTGACCTACATATTTCTGATATAAAAACGGCGTTGGTGCGATCTCGTAGGGCGTTCCTACGTTTGATGCGTACCAGTCGCCCACCATTGTTTGCCCATCGGGGTTGAGCGAAGGCCAGAGTAAGAGAATGACATTATCCAGAATGGCTTTGATTTTCGGATCATTGGCTTTGCTTATCATGTCATAAGCCAGCGAAATCGTATGCTGCGCTCCTGCCACTTCCGTCGCGTGTAAACCACCGTCGATATGGACCAGCGGTTTGCCTTCTATAGAAAGCTTTTTCGCTTCCTCATCCGTCAATCCATCCGGGTGAGCGAGACGTTGGGCGATGCTACGGTATTTGTCGATGTTGGCCAGATTTTGCGGAGACGAAATCAGCGCAAAGTACCAGGGTCGGCCTTCGGAGGTTTCGCCAACGTAAACCAGTTGCAACTTATCGCTGGCCTCATCGAGCTTTTTAAAATAGGCTAGTGATTGTTCATACGTAGCCAGTTTGAAATCGGCCCCAACCGGAAAGCCAAGCGTTTCTTCGGGTTTGGGAATTGGTTTTTGCTGCGCTACCGCCAGCGACCAATAACCTAACAGCGTAAATAAAAAAGCCCATTTTGAGGGATACAGGAAGGTAAATTTCATGGATGGGTATTCAGGTTGTATATAAATGGCGGCCTGGCTCTATTAACGAGTTAAACTACAGCTGACAAGTATAGAAACAACTATTGAATTTTTACACCAAATCAATCTTTAATACTTTTTATTACCAGTAATTCATAATAAAATTTCACTATATCATCAATACATTACGTATCTACTCAATGCAAAATACGTATCAGGATAGCAGCGGATTGCTTTTCATGCCAGCTACAGTTTCTGGAATAAACAGCACCGTGACTTCCGACAAAAAAAGCAGAAGCACCGTTGTGCTTCTGCTCTATGAATACCAGTAAATGATTCCTGCTTAGTTGCCTCTCGATTCAAGTTTTACGAGCGCATTGATCTGGTCGTCGGTCAGCGCGGCATTATAAAGCCGAACTTCATCCAACGCACCCGTCAGATAACTCGCCCAGGACTGACTCGTTGATTCACTCGTCAGACTGGGGTCGGTCTGAAACTGGACCGTACCAAATACCATTTTACCGGGTTTATTCCAGGCTAAAGCGCCGAAATTCGTTACCGCCGACGTAGCAGCTTTATTGCCATTGACGTATAACGTAAACGTCGACGTAGCGGCATTGTACGACAGCGCAATATGGTTCCAGGAATTGTATAGATTAATAATGCCTTCTTTTGTCACCCAGGCATCTTTGCTCCCGTTCTGAATATGAGCCTTAAAGATCCCATCGTTGCCTGAGCCACCGTTCTCAAAAAAGGTTTCGATATTTCCCCAGAATCCGTTGCTCTGCGATAAGCCCACCAAACCGATGATACCACCGGCAGCCGTTGTCGACTGACTATTTACCCAATAGCCTAGTGTGAAGCTTTGCATTTTTAGAATGGCATCAGTCGGATCAAATAGCATATAGCCTTTCTGGGCACCTTTCATCGCCTGACCTTTCAGGCCATTGACAAAGGTTGTACCCGTTGGTGTACCCGCTTTGTTCGACACCTTGTCGGTATAGTCACCATCGAAAGGCCAATAGCCAACCAGATTCGCCTTACCAATTTCACTGGATGAGGAGAATCCGCCAATCGACAGAGCGGGTGCATAGCTCTTGGGGTCGAATTTTTCATAACAGCCAGACAAGCTCATGGTTAATAAGCCTCCCAGCAAAAGTGTTGCCTTGGATTGTATCAATTTCATGGATAATTCGGTCAGTTTATGGTAGGACCGATCTGATTGCCAGCCCTTTTGTAGAGCAAGCAACCAGACAGTTCCATAGTAAATAGTGAGCTATTAATAGCCAGGATTTTGCACCAGTAAACCAGCACTCAGATCAATTTCTGTCTGAGGAATTGGCCATACTTCGTTCTTATTGGCTTTCCACCCTTTTGGTCCAAACACGGTAGCCGCGCGTCCCTGACGGATTACGTCAAAATACCGGTCAAACTCCATGGCTAACTCTACCCGACGCTCCTGCCAGATAGCGGTACGTAGCGCAGCCTTATCGGTGGTGGTTATTTTAGGCAGGATGGTGGTGCTGGTACCCCGCGCCCGCGCCCGAACCAGTTCGAGTGATGCCAGTGCCTGCGCTGAATTACCCAGTTCATTGGCTGCTTCGGCATTCATCAGCAATACGTCAGCGTAACGAATAACCCGTACATTTTGCTGAGCCCCTTCATTGAAGCCACTAACAAAAAGCTTAAACGGAACATACGACTTCTGGTTATACATCGGGTTATCGCCTACCGGCGGAATGACATCACCCTCTGGTGTTGTTTCGCCCCGGAAAATGATGGTAGCATCCCGCCGTGGATCACCCGCTTCGAACGCATTGGCCAGCTCCTGCGTCGGTACGTTGAAGCCCCAGCCTCCACCAGTTACCCCACGCACACCCTGAACCTGCGAATACTGCGAGTTAGACGCATCTTTATTGCTGAGAACGAGTTCATTCTGAATCTCAAAAACAGATTCCGAGGAGTTTTCATTTTCCAGTCGGAACAACTTCTCGAAATCGCTTACCAAGGCGTAACGACCCGATGTCATAACCTGATTGGTCAGGTCAAACACCTGCTGCCATTTCTGCTGATACATCGATACTTTGGCGTGCAACGCCTGCGCAGCTCCTTTGGTGATCCGTCCGGCATCGGCAGCCGGATAGGTTACGGGCAACACCTGCGCGGCTTCCGTCAAATCTTTCTCGATGGCCGTGTAAACGTCTGCTTTGGGCGTCCGGGGCAGGTTATATTCAGCAGCGCTGGCGGGTAGGTGCAGCCGTAGCGGTACGTCGCCAAAAGCCCGAACCAACCGGAAATACGAATACGCCCGCACAAATTTCGCTTCGGCCAGATAGCGGGCCTTCAGCGATTCCGTCATCGAAATCTTCGGAATATTATCAAGTACCTGATTGGCGTAGTTGATATTCTGATATTGACCAGACCAGAAACCACCTAACTGGCCGTCACTCGACCCAACCGTAAAGCGGTCATAATCGTTGAAGAACGTAGCGTCGGAGGCCGAACTCCCTTTTTCTGTTTCGTCGGAACCTACACTTTCCAGCGCGATGGGCGCAAAAGCCGTATTATTCCAGCCACGCAAATTTGCATACATGGCGTTGACCGCTTTTGTGGCATCTTCTTCACTCGTCCAGAAAACGACGCTGGCTTCCTTACCCTGCGGATCAGTTTCCAGAAATGTTTGCTTACAGGCCGATGGAAAGAAAAGTAATCCAGCCAATCCGGCATACAAACCGATTTGACGGAGGTTAATTTTGTGATCTATTGTTTTCATTCGATTATGCCGTAATTAGAAAGTAACGTTGACGCCAAAATTGTAGGTTGCCGACAAAGGATATACGTTGGCATCGATACCCGCCTGCGTTGGTTTGTTTTCGTTAGCGCGCACTTCGGGAGAAAGTCCTTTGTACTTGAAGAAGTTAAAAGCGTTCTGCGCGTTGGCGTAAACCCGAAGTTTTTTAAGTTTCAGGCGCTGAGTCAACTCAGGAGCGAACGTATAGCCTAATTGCGCGTTTCTAACCCGGAAATAGCTTCCATCCTGAACGTAAAACGAGTTAGGCAGGTAGTTTTGGCCACCACCGATATTGACGGACGGGTACGTATTGGATGTTCCGGCTCCGTGCCAACGGTTATCATAAAAATCCTTCGTGAAGTTTTCATTACCGTAGCGCCAGCCCAGGTTGGCGTTATAAATATCCACTTTAGCGACGCCCTGAAAATCCAGCGTTAAGTCAAAGTTTTTAACCGTCAGATTCGTGTTGATCCCATACGTCCATTTGGGGTTTGGGTTACCAATCACCTGCCGGTCCAATCCAGTAATGGCGCCGTCTGGCGTTCCGTTCGTGCCGCTAATATCTCGGTATTTGAAATCGCCCGGTTTCGCATTTGGCTGAGCCGACGCTTTTACCTCATCTTCGGTCTGGAAAATACCGTCAACAATGTAGCCATAGAACGAACCGATTGGATCGCCCACCTGGGTGCGGGTTGCTTGTGCACCACCCGTCAGACCAACCCCACCATCATAGATTGGGTTAGCCCCCGACGACACGGCAAGCACTACGTTATTGTTCAGACCAGCATTGGCACCGATGCTATACGAAACATCTTTGCTGATGGTGTTCCGCCAGTTTAAGGCAACTTCCAATCCTCTGTTCCGGAATGTAGCCTGGTTGCCAATAATCCGGCTCGACGACGTACCAATTGAGCTAAGTACTGGAATATCAAAGATTGCCTGTTGCGTTTCTTTGATATAGTAATCCAGTTCAACCGTCAGTCTCGATTTCAGCAGGGCGGCTTCCAGACCAATGTCGGTTCCGACACCACGTTCCCAGTACGTAACCGGCGGAATAATTGAGTTGATGCTCGCTCCGGTGTATAGTTGTCCGCCGAAGAAAGCCGCCAGGTCACCTCCGTTGGCAACTGTCAGTGTAGACAGGTTAGAGGGCACCGACGCATTACCAATTTTACCCCAACTGGCCCGGAATTTCAGGTTGTCGAAAATCCGCTGGTTTTGCATGAATGGCTCGCTACTGATTACCCAGCCGACGCCAACCGATGGAAAATAACCCCAGGCATTGCCGCCCTGATAGAATTTAGATGAACCATCGGCCCGTAACGAAGCATTGATCAGGTAACGATCCTGAAACGAGTAGTTCACGCGACCGAAATACGACGCATAGGTTGCCAGATCGCCTTCATCCTTAACGTTACGGCCGTCAGCATTACCCAGCGCCAGATACAAATCGCCCTCGCGGGTATAGGGTACGTTCAAAGCCGAAGCCGTTAACTTATACGACTGGTCCCGTTGTGCCGACTGACCAAGCAGTGCCGTAAAATTATGATCGCCAATCTCTTTGGTGTATGTCAGCGTATTTTCCAGAATCCAGTAACGAGCCTGTGGGCGCGTAAACTCCAGATTACTGGTCGTGTTACGTTGTTTGAACGTTGCTACGTAGGCCGGTGTATAGCTACGGGTTTCATCCTGCGAGTAACGTCCACCAAAGCTGCTCTTAAATGTCAGCCCTTTCAGAATAGTCAACTCGCCGTATATGTTACCGGTCAGCAGCGTTTTCTTGGTGATCTGATTGTAGAAATCTACAGTCACCTGTGGATTGAAGTTATTGCCATCGCCCAGATTGTAATCGGTAGGATCGCCATACGTACCATCGGCATAATACACGGGCACTACGGGTCCAGCGGCATACATCTGACGGAAAATACCACCAGCCTCATCCTGCGACGAACTGAAGGCACCGGTTGCCGTATAGCCAACCTTTAGATTGTTCAGCACCTGAAAATCGTTCTGAAGACGAGCGGTATACCGTTTGAAGTTGTTACGTTCCACAATACCATCCTGATACAGATAACCCAGTGACAAATTATACGTCGACTTTTCGGTACCCCCACTGATCGATAGCTGATGGTTCGTAATGGGCGCGTTACGTAGTATCTGCCGATACCAGTCCGTTCCCTGACCGTATTGCGCCGGATCAAGAATAGGCTTGCCACCGTTGATGGTACTTAATTCATTGACCATCGTAGCATATTCATTGGCATTGGCCATTTTGATCGGGTTAGTCACTTTCTGATAACCGACAAAGCCATTGTAGTTAACTACGGCCTGGCCCGATTTCCCTTTTTTGGTGGTGATGAGCACAACGCCATTGGCCGCCCGAACACCATAAATCGATTGAGCTGAAGCATCCTTCAGAATGTTCATACTCTCGATATCACCCGAGTTCAGAAAGCTGATATCATCGAACCAGACCCCATCCACCACATACAGTGGGTTTGCACTGCCGTAAGCCGTACCTGCACCGCGAATCCGAATCTGAGGTGCTTCGCCAGGCTTACCCGAGTTATTAATCTGCACACCGGCCACTTTACCCTGCAAACCACTTACCGCATTCATCGACGGCTGTTTAATAATATCATCGCCTTTGATCTGCGCAACGGCACCCGTTACGTCCAGCTTACGCTGCGTTCCATAACCAACCACAACCACTTCAGACAAGGCACGGGAGTCGTCGTCTAACGTTACGTTGATCGCTGTCTGCGACCCCACCGTAACCTCTTTCGCCATCATTCCGATCATAGAAAATACCAGTACAGAACTCTGAGCTGGTACTTTAATTGTGTACGTCCCCTGAGCATCAGTAGGAACGCCAATAGTAGTGCCTTTTATAAGTACACTTACCCCCGGAAGCGCTGCTCCGTCCGATGAACTGACTTTACCTGACACGGTAATCTGCTGCGCTAGCGAAACGGTGCTAACGATCAGGAAAACCAGTAGGTACGCTAATCGTACAAAAGTTCTCATTGAAAATCTAAACATTGAATTTTTAGAAGAATAAATTGAAGCAAATGTATTAGCACCCAGGTCTATTTTCAAAGATTCTGCCCTGGTACAGCCTACATCAATACCACATCATTAAAAATAATCCAATAAAAAAGGTCCCAAATGGCCCTTTTTCCCGCCAAAAGACAATCGTCCTTAAGACGATCCAAGCATCAATAAGTAAGTCAACAATTGAAAACTTTCGTATAATTATCCGGCTGGACAGCATCAGGAGCGTACTGATTTATGCATTGATCGCGCGTTAAAACCAGCATGATTAGGGTCGAAGTCGTTAATTTTGTCAATGGATTATTTTAAAAATCTGCTTGATTTACTAAAAGTCGAACGGGAAGAAGATCGTAATCAATACCGTAAACTCACCGAATCTACATCGATTGCCGACCGTCGGGCCAATGGTTTGACCTGGTATCCGATCGCTATCCGAGGATCTGAACTAGGCCGGGGCGACTACCTGACCGTAGAAGTTGAACGAACAACTCATCAGGACATCCAGCACCAGCTTCGCTTTGGAATACCCGCCGTTTTATTCAGCAATCACGATCCCAAAAACGATCGTGTCGAAGGCACCGTAACGCATCAAAGTGGTAACCGATTAAAAATAACGTTACGTACCGATGAACTCCCCGACTGGTCGCGCGATGGGAAGCTGGGTGTCGAGGCCCTTTTCGACGACAATAGCTACGACGAGATGGAAGAGGCTCTTAAAGCGGCCAACACCCTCAGCGAAAAACCGGACAATCGGCTAATCGGTATTCTGACGGGCGAAAAATCACCGACCTTCCATACGGAAACCCCTCCCCTACTAGTACCGACACTCAATCCGAGTCAGGTCTCAGCCGTTGAAAAAATAATTACGGCCAACGAGCTAGCTATCGTGCATGGCCCGCCAGGCACCGGCAAAACCACTACGTTGATTCAGGCGATCAAAGCGCTCCATAAGCAGGATAACAAGAAAATTCTGGTCGTTGCCCCCAGCAATACGGCCGTTGACCTGCTTAGCGAAAAACTCAACGATGAAGGGCTCAACGTTTTACGGGTCGGCAATCCGGCGCGTGTTTCCGAACGACTAATGGCACTCACGCTGGAGCATAAAATGAGTGAGCATAGCGCCATGAAAGAGGCTAAAAAGCTGAAAAAGCAAGCCAACGAATTCCGCAACATGGCGCACAAATACAAGCGTAATTTCGGAAAAGCCGAACGGGAACAGCGTAAAGCCTTGTTCGATGAAGCCCACCGAATTATGAAAGACGTGGCCAATACGGAACAATACGTCATTGACGACATTATCGCTAAAACACAGGTCATTACCGCTACGCTGGTTGGTTCCAATCATCACACCGTACGCGCTTTAACGTATCATACCGTGGTGATTGACGAAGCCGGTCAGGCCCTGGAACCGGCCTGCTGGATACCTATCCTGAAAGCCCAAAAGCTTATACTGGCTGGCGATCATTGCCAGTTGCCACCCACCATTAAATCGTCGGAGGCCGCCAGAAACGGACTAAATACAACATTATTTGAAAAGTGTGTGGCTTTGCACCCAGAAGCCGTTACGTTGCTGGATGAACAGTATCGAATGCACGAACACATCATGGGCTATTCATCACAGGTGTTTTATCAGAACAAAGTGAAGGCTCATGCGTCAGTGGCCCGCCACTCCTTGTTTGATGGCGATACGTCGCTGGTGTTTGTCGATACGGCCGGTTGTGGATTTGATGAAAAGCTAGACGGGACAAGCTCAACCAATCCGGAAGAAGCCAGCCTGCTGATCAGGCATTTAACGCAACTTACTACTGATGTACGTAGTCGCTACGCCAAGGCGGACCTTCCCACCATAGCTGTCATTTCGCCTTACAAACAGCAAATTGCTATCCTGAAAGAACAAGTAGCCCAATCCGCTGATTTACAGGAATATGGCGACAAAATTTCGGTCAATACGATCGATAGTTTTCAGGGACAGGAACGGGATATCGTTTATATTTCCATGACACGTAGCAATGCCGAAGGCGACATTGGCTTTCTTTCTGACATCCGGCGTATGAACGTAGCGATGACCCGTGCCCGCAAGAAATTAATTATTGTGGGCGACAGTGCTACGTTGGCGAATCTGGCCTTTTACGCTGATTTCATTACGTATTCCGAACAGCTCAATGCCTACCAAAGCGCCTGGGAATGGATGTAGACCCATTTCCCAGACCGCGTATGAGTCAATAAAGTGTACCTTAGCAGATAAACAGGCTTTTTTTGCCACCTTTTCCATGAATCTTTTAGTTGTTGACGACGAACCCGACGTACAAGCTTTGTTTGAGCAGCGATTTCGCCGGGAAATCCGAAGTGGGGCGATGACATTTACATTTGCCCATTCAGCTCAGGAAGCACTTGATTTTCTTACTCGTGAAGGAAGTAATAATTTATTAATCCTGTCGGATATCAATATGCCGGGCATGAGTGGCCTGGAACTGCTTAAGCGTATTCGTGCTATGTATACGCTCCCTCCTCCGCCTGTAATCATGATGATTACGGCCTATGGCGACCAGCCAAGTTACCAACAGGCCATGCAGGACGGAGCTAACGATTTCTTAAGCAAACCCCTTGATTTTACAGAACTGAAGGCTAAAATCGCCCAATTAGCGGGTTCATAAGCATTTTTCGCGTCCTTATCCATACCGAGATAATGGCAACTTTGTGTTATTTTACAGTCCCATCGGCCGTTAACGCTATCGATTATCTGGCATCAATCAATCCAGCGAAAAGTAGCTCATAATCTGGTGAGCGGTCAGGCGAGTAGCCTAACGTAGCGTTTTTCAGAGACTTACCGCTGAACGATACGGGCGTTTGATGGGTTAATTTTGCGTTATTTACCTTAACGAATGACAGCTGCTCAGACCTTGTATCGTTTCCTTGGTGTTCGTTCTACCGAAACGTCAATAGTCAGGCTTTTTTTTCTGCACAATTTCTTTCTGGGCATTGGCAACATCCTGGTCTACGTAGCGGCCAATGTTATCCTGCTTGAAAATCACCCACTAACCAGCCTACCCATTGCTTACGTCGTAGCTGCCCTGGCCATGATGGCCGTTGGACGAATCTACACGTATTACGAACACCACTTACTACTGAAACGGCTGGCCATTCGAGTGCTGCTGGCGGTGGTAATCCTCACGTTCGTCATGGGAGCCATTGTCTGGCTGGGCCATTCGGTGGTGGCTGCGGTTGCCATTATGGCGGGTTATCGAGCCATTTATTTACTTACCAATCTGGAGTTCTGGGGGGCTTCGGCGGTTGTTTTCGACGTTCGCCAGAGTAAGCGGCTATTCAGCATCATCAGTTCGGGCGATATGCCAGCCAAAGCGCTTGGTGCTCTTCTGTCAGTACTGGTACATGCTCACGCCGAGCTGTTTATCCTGCTATTGATTGCATTCGGAGCCTTTTTGTCGGCCATGTATGTGTTTTCGCTTACCGTAAAAGCACACGTAGTAGATGTCGCTCCCGCTCGAATGCAACTCCATCGCCGTCCGCAACCATCGTTAATCCGGCAGCTATTTGGTGGCAGTGAGCTGGTTTTTTCCATGTGTATCAGCCTAGCAGCCATTGCCTGCGTGGTTACCAGCATCGAGTATTTCTTTTTTGTGAACGTCAAGGAGAAATTCCACCATCAGGAAGACGTCATGAAATTTATTGGTACGGTACTCGTGCTTACGTACCTGTCGGCGATGGTGTTTAAACTCCTCTTTTCCTGGAAAACCTTCGAACGGATGGGTATTCGCTGGTCGCTGGCCGTATTGCCAATTGCCGGACTGCTCAGCGTGGTCGTTTTTGTTCTGCTGCACGAGATGGGCACAACCGAAACCGGCTTACTGATCTATTTCTGCGGGTTATATCTTCTGCTTGAGGTACTACGCCGGGCCGTTTTCGATCCTATTTTCCTGGTACTTTTCCAGCCTCTTTCTCCCCAAACTCGTCTGAAAGGCCATACGCTGGTCAAAGGTTTTTACGAGCCGCTGGGTATGGCACTGGCGGGTTTGCTGTTTATTGGCCTCCACCACTCGCCCGCCCTGCCGAGCTGGTTACCCTTCGTATGGATTGCCTTACTGATGAGTCTGGCACTCTTTTTTCTGAATCGGACGTACCGGTCTTACCTGGATGCACTTAAAAATGCCCTGGAGCGTCGATTTTTGGCCAGCGATGAGTTGCTGGTACCAACAACAGCCCGGAAAGCTATTCTGGACAACCTGAAAAGCACCCATACGGCCGATGTGCTTAACGCGATCGAATGGCTACAAACGAATGAACCCGATACGTTAGTCGCGCAATCGAGCACCCTCCTTCAGCATCAGGACAAGCTGGTTCGTACCAGCCTATTGAGTACCCTATCGACCCAGTTGGAGCCTGCCGTTTTACATCACGTCGCAACAACAGATACCGAGTCAACGCTACGTCAAACAGCCGCACGCTGGTTGGCCAGGCACCCCCAAACGCCCCCCGAACTGCTCGACAACCTTTGGCAGCAAACGGATTTATGTATCCGAATCGGCACTATTCAGGGCCGTCTGGAAGTTCAATCCGCTGATACGGTTGCTCAACAGCAGCTATCGGCTCTGGCAACTGCTATTGAGGTCGATAAGCAGAAGGCCGCCTTAGCACTCCTGCCTTTTCTAGATAATGTGGCGCAGTATATCCTGGTGGAACAGGCACTGAGTAGTCCGGTTAAATCACTGCAACAAGCCGCTGTTCGGTCCATGAGTACTGTAGTTAGCCCACAGTTAACGCCGAAACTAGTTGAATTACTGACCTCTTCGATATTTTGGCGAGACGCGCTGCAAAGCTTAATCAGCAATGGATCAGCCAGTTTACCCTATCTTCGGGCAACTATCCATCCGCACGTTAGTCAGGCTTTTATTCAGCGGATAGCCCTAATTTGCGAACGTATCGCTAGTCCCGACAGTCGGCAATTATTAATTGAGCTGGCGGAATTACCCAATCTATTCTGGCGCGCTTCCGCGTTACGTGCCTTACGCATTTTTGATCCAATTGAAGCCGAATCATCTCGTTTTCAAGACCTTCTGAACGAAGAGTGGCAACTTGCCCAACGCCTGATTGCTGGTATCGACGGCGAAGAAGACCCCGCTATGGTTGCCAGCCTAGAGTATGAGTTAACCTTACTCATCCAGCGTATTTTCGGCCTATTGACGCAACTATATGGCTCAGAGACTATTGCGAATGCACAACGCGGAGTTTTACATGCAGCCCGCGATCGTAAGGCAAATGCGCTCGAAATGCTCGACAACCTGATTCCACAACCTACGTACCGCAGCCTGCAAACGCTGGTCGATGATATGCCCGTTGCCGAGAAGCTACGATTGCTGACCAAGTTTAACGGACCGCTGGCTGATCCGGAACCCATTCGGCGCTATATTATTCAGCAGGGCAACACCAAGTTTTCGGACTGGACCATTAGCCTTGCCCTACGTAGCATTTCTGTTGATGCCGTGTCGACAACTTCGCTCAACCATTTTCTTGACTCATCGAACCCGCTCATACGGGAAAGTGCGCTGACGGTGGTTGCGCAACTGCCACAAAATAACCCAGACCGTCAGCAGCTTCTAACCAGCCGTACGACTATGAACAATCATCAAACTGCCCAAATTTCAATCGTCGACCGCATATATGCTCTTAAACGAACCTCTCTGTTCGCCAGCACGCCCGAGAACGTATTGAGCAGTATTGCTCAGATCATGAACGAAGTAACGTATCACGAAGAGCAGGAAATTTTCAAGAAAGGCGAAACCGGAACGAGTTTGTTTATCGTTTATGACGGCGAAGTGGGTATCTACGACGGAACGGAGCAACTCGCTACGTTCGGCAAAGGGGGCTTCTTTGGCGAATTGGCGCTACTGGATGCCGAACCACGATCGGCTAGTGCCATTGCGCTGACACATGTGCTGGCTTTCCGAATCGATCAGGAAGATTTTTACGATCTTATGGAAGAACGGGGTGAAGTATTGCAGAATATTGTCCGGGCACTTTGCCAGCGGCTCCGTCGGCAAAACGAGGTGCTACGCGATTTGTCGGCGTCGGTTTAAGCCTAGTTATCCGATTCCAGAATCCCCCTTAAATCATCCAGATGCCTCTGCTTCTCGCTTTGTCGCCAGGCAATAGCGGACGCCGTCCAATAGTGATGATTTTCCAGGAACTTAACCTGTACGCGGTTCCATGCCGGGAGATCAGCGATAAGATTACGCGCTTTCAGCTCGCGAAAAAGCGAATCGGCAATTGGCTCAAAATCGTCGCGGCCGAGATAGTCCAGATCGGCATCGCACAAGATCTGGGCGAGATGAGAATCCGGCGATTGCGGAATTTTTGTTGCCATAATCATGGAACAGATCCGTTCGATCTGGTCGGACTGGAAGCCATAATCGGGTAAAACTTCGCGAACGATCTCGCACCCCATCTCCTCATGCCCCTGATAGGCTCCCAGAAAACCGGCATCATGAAAGCAGGCCGCCGTACGTAGTAAGGCAAGCGACTCATCATCACTCACTCCCTCGGCAGCAGCCAGTTGCTCAGCAGCCTGCACTACGTCGAGCGTATGATGAATACCATGATAATACAAGGTATCGGGCAAATTAGCTCGCAACAATTCCAGAATGTACGCTTCTGCAGCCTGATAATCCATACGTACTTACTTTAAGAGCTAGGCTAAAACTTCATAAATCGTAACCGCATTGGATTTGTTTTTCAGATTTACGTCGCCGACCCGCTCGCATTGAAACGATTCCTTGATTCGTTCATACGTTTGCTCACTAATCACAATCTGATTGGGTTTGGCAATAGCCTGAAGCCGCTGCGCTACGTTAACCGTATCGCCAATGACGGTATAATCAAGCCGTTTCAGCGAAATAGAGCCAATATTACCCGATACCATTTCGCCGGTATTTATACCCGTCGATACGCTGGGCTGAAAGAGTACCCCTTCGCTTTCTTCCTGCTGATTCGTCTGAATCTGCTGACGAACGGCCAGAGCTGCGTCGATAGCACGGTCAATGTGGTGACTTCCCCGGAAAACGGCCATTACGGCATCGCCCATAAATTTGTCGACGTAGCCGCCCTGCGCAATAATTTCCTTGACCATCTGGTCGAAATACGTATTCAGCAGATTAACAACCTGAACAGCAGGCATTTTCTCCGAAATAGCTGTAAACCCGCAGATATCGAAAAAGACTACGGTAGCTTCAACGGTTTCGCTGGCCATCAACGTATTTTCAAACTCGGGCCGGGCCATGAAATTAATAACCGTTTCATCGACATACATCTTCAGGATATTGTTCTCCTGAATAGCCTGAATGGTTTCGCGCACCTGCTCGACCTGACGGATGGTTTTTTCGATTGTGATTTCAAGATCAGAGAAATCGACCGGTTTCATCACAAAATCAAAAGCCCCCCGATTCATGGCCGTTCGGATGTTGTTCATATCGCCATAGGCCGACACCACTACTGCTTTTAGAATGGTATTATGTTCGGGAATTTTTGCCAGTAAGGTCAAGCCATCCATGATGGGCATATTGATGTCGCACAGAACGATCTCAATATCAGGATTTTCGTCTATTTTGGTTAGAGCCTCTTTCCCATTGCCAGCAAACATAAATTCGTAAACACCTTCGCGAATTTTCCGTCTGAATTTCTGCTTTATTAGTAATTCCAGGTCGGCTTCATCATCGACCACCAGAATTTTTGTGCTCATAACTGATAACGGGAGCGTCTACTTCATGCGAAGTAAACTCACTTGGTTGGTTAAAAAAAACGTGTAGCTCGTTACGCTACTGTCGATTGCTACGTATCTAGAATCTACCATTTACTACTCTAAGATACGGGTAATCCAACAGATGCGGGAAGCGTAATGATAAATTCAGCAAACTCATTTTCTTTCGTGCTGACTTCCAGCGAGCCACCGTGGCCTTTGGTAATAATATCATACGAAAGCGATAAGCCCAACCCCGTACCCTCACCCGTAGGCTTTGTGGTAAAGAATGGCTGGTAGATCTTGTCGAGCATCTCCTGTTTGATACCCAGTCCGTTATCCCGAATCTGTATTTCAACCATGTCGCCCAGCGCTCGGGTTACTACGCTAACCTGGGGATTATAGTCGCCAGACTGCTGTTTTTTCTTTTCGGATACGGAATAAAAGGCGTTGTTAAACAGGTTCAGCAACACACGGCCAATATCCTGTCCTACCCCAATAATTTTATCAACTTTGGGATCAAATTCGGTGATCAGCTCGCAGTTAAAGCTATTATCTTTCGCCCGCAATCCATGATAGGCCAATCGCATGTACTCATCGCAAAGGGCATTCACATCAATCGGTACGCGTTCATCGCTCGTTGCCCGCGAATGTTGTAACATGGATTTTACGATAGCACTGGCCCGTTTGCCGTGATGATGGATTTTCTGCTGGCTCAGACTAAGTTCGTCAGCAAGGGTAAGGATATATTGCGCATCAATGTCTGGCTTTTCCAGTTCTTCCTTCAGTTCATCGATCAGTTCGACGGATACCTCCGAAAAATTATTGACAAAATTCAGCGGATTCTGAATTTCATGAGCAATTCCTGCCGTTAGCTCGCCCAATGAAGCCATTTTCTCAGACTGAATGAGCTGGTTCTGAGCGGCTCTTAAATTTTCTAATGTTTGCTGCAATGCTTCTTTCTGGCCCCGAAGCTCCGCCGTACGTTCATATACTAGCTGTTCCAGCTCCGTATTCTGGGTTTCAATCTTGCGCGTATGGGCGATTTCTTCCTGCCGTTTTTGCAGCAGCTCCTCATCACTTTTCTTCTGCCGATTGGCCAGAAAAACAAACGTACCGAGCCAGAGCGTAACAAACAATCCCGTCGCGTCAAGTATGCCATCAACAATTCCTGATAACTTCAGATTCAGGATTGCCAATAACAGTGAAGCAACACTGTAGCCAATAACGGGGAACACTCCCAGCAATAATAGTCGGGCGGGCTGGTAGGGCTGCAACTCCCGCAAGGTTACGACCACAAACCCCAGAACGACAAGCACAAACGCACTGCCCAGCAGTTCGTCTCGCAACGAAAACACGGCCTCAATAGCAAAAGAAACGCCAAACAACACCCAAAACTTATCGACGTAGCGGTTCCATTCGGGTAGCCGATTGGGCATATCAATAAATTTGCGGTACCACCGCAGCATCAGGATGGAAAGTGGCCCACTTAATACGAGACTAAACATAAAAACGGATATTGATACGTTAGAGCGGTGGTTGTGTTATGCAAAATAACACGAAACCGTTAGTAGTGTACAATTACTACCGAATGTACGCTTGTTCTGGTGACAAAATCACGTATTTTTCTTGTTCTCACAGAATAGACCTGACCAGACGTAAGGTTATCTGGTTACGTCATAAAGTTGCTACCTGGAACGCCCAGGCTGGTAGACTAATGGAGAATTCGTGACGCGTCTCTTATTTCTCGCCGGATGCCAAAGGGAACGTAACGAAGAGTTTTTTCAGGATGAATGAAAAAGAAGAACGGAAAATAGCTCGTATAGGCCCACTTTTCCGAAACATGACGGCTAAGCCAGACCCCGATCCGGCACAATTGAAACCGTTCTAACATCAATTGCTCAGCGCAACAAATCCCTTGACGACGTAGTGGGGCTATCGGCTGGTGCCAAACATGATTTTGCCGGAGGAGTTGGGGAGCTGGCAGGTCTTAAATCCATTATGTTTATTGGATTAGAAGACGTAAAAGGGCGAGGAATTGAACGACACGGCAGTCCAGTTGCCCAGATACGTCACTACAAATTACTGAACGAGAAGGGGCAGCATTGGGCCATAATTCACGTAACGGCCGATGGTCTGGTTACGGATTATGATATCGTAGAGCAATAACGGCTTGATGGCTATTTCGCCCAAAAAGTAGACACATAAACTTACGTCCATCGTCTGAAATGATATACGGGCGGCCCGAGCAGATGACAGTTTAAGATGAAGCAGAGGTTATAGTAGGTCGGTCAGGGTGAATTTGGTAACTCTCACTAGACTGGCGTTCGTTTATTGTATCAGCAAAGTGGGCTGGTGAACAAAACTTTGAGTAGGGGGTATCCAACATTCGTATGTTTTGTTCCATACCAATAAGCTAACCCGCTATAAACTAAATCTTTATACTTGAATTCCTTCTTCAAGGAACGTACATACCAAATCACATACTGCTTTTAAAACGCTTAATGGCGTAGATACATGAACTTCTCTTGAGATCAAGAGGGAGCGTTTTAAAAGAATATGTCATGTGCATCAGTAGCCTTAGTTTTTCATATTCAGACTTTTGCAACAGCTAATGCCGCTATTTTAAGTTCAAAGCAGCCTTGTTTGTAATATAGTAGGCAGGGCATAAGGCATGCCCGATTTGGCTGGAATGATTATATCGCAAACCATAAGTCTTTTGGCTATCGGCAGAATGAAAAAGGAATAAATAAGCAGGGAGAACTAAAAAAATTCGAGGAATTCAGTGCTGCCGGTGGGCTGCATAGCGATGCTGCAGATTACGCAAGATTTATGATCGGCACAATGAAGGGAACCGGACTGACTTCAACCTCCTTGAAAGAAATGCTCCGCCGTCATGTATATCTCAGTGATAGTACGTCAGCCTGGACACTTGGATTTTCAGTATATAAAACCAAGTACGGCGATCTGTTTTTTCATAGCGGAAACAATGGTGATTTTACATGTAGTATGGCATTTAATAAAGATAAGAAATGCGGATATGTTATCCTGACAAACAATAACCGCGCAGGCTACATTGAAGATAAAATACTTCCCCTATTTAAATAAATTCAACAGATAACTCTTAAACTCCCTTTTGGTCTTCCGCTGTGTCAATGGGACTTCGCCTGACAAATCCCTCCAAATCTAATGGCTCGTAAAACGCCCCAATATTGAAACAGACACATGAACGCTCCCTCGTCTCACGTAGGAGCGTTTTTTGAGATTATAGTTTTGCATACGAATGCGATTCCCCACTGGCCTGTTCTGACGCCCGCAGATCAATCGTAACGCAATTTGTTTTGATTAATCAACGGGTTCATTCTCCAGGTAAACAGGCTTAACATACGAACCGTACACCTTAATGGTGGGCCATCGTTAGGCTTTGGCAGGCTACGTAAATTTAAAGACAGCCAGAATGATAATGGCTAGAAACACCAGCAGTTGAACCGTGTGAAACTTAGTCAGCCTCCTAACCGCAGGGTGGCCTGCTACCTGTAGACCAATGCCCTCAGATAAAAGGCTTTTGCTTAACCGCTTCATTTGTGGACTGCCCACCAGCAGCCCGTTCAGCGGCAGCAGCAAGATCAGACCTAGTTTTACTTGCAACCAGAACTGCTGTAAATAGACGCCTTCACTGAGTATCGTCAGACCGATCCCCGAAAGTAACAAAACGACCCCACCGGCTAATAAGATCCGGCCTAGACCCGACAGCAGGCTAAAAAGACTGAGGGCTGCCTGATCCTCCTGCTTCAACAGGCTGACAAACGAGCGAAACACGACCCACTCGGTAAGGGTGGCGCCCACCATTAGGACCAGCCCCGACAGGTGTAGCACGAGCAACACCGCTCGTAATGTGAAGGCATCCATCAGGCGATTGCTTGTTTAGTATTGCTGAATAAAAAAAAGCTCGTGATGATCATGTAGACGGCCGTACCGCCATGAACCAGCAGCCGGGGCCAGTCCACTCCGTTCTGCTGGTAGATCAGCAAGCAGTCCGTAAAGGGAATGATGGTGGCAGCCGTAAACACGTACGCGGTCGCTTGCTTCATCCGGTTCAACCATAAAGCCAGTAGGGCTATTCCCGAAAAAATATCGCGTATTCCCTTAATGCGTCCGTAGGCAAGACCTGAATCCGTAAAAGACCCTATCCCGAAATCGTCCATACTGATCTGTGGGGCCAGCATAAACCGCAGACCGATGAAGAGAATGCCCAGCGCGATGGGCAGGATCATCCAGGAGGATGCCGACTGCCAGCCCCAGGGGGCCGATGCCAGTTGTGTTTTCATAGTGCTATTGTCGTGATCGATTATGACCACAAAGCTCACACCTAAAAAACAGCCCCTCGTTCACCCAGGTTAATTAATGCGACTGGGCCATTCGTTTTCGAATGCGGCTCAGGGATTGGGGCTTGATACCCACGTAGGAGGCAATATAATATTGGGGAATGCGCTGAGCTATATCGGGGAACTTGGCCAGAAAGGTTTGGTAACGCTGCTCGGGTGGGTCAGTGTAAAGGGAGTTGATCTGGTGGATGGCACTCACAAACACCTCGCTGATGGCCAGCCGTCCAAATCGTTCCCCCTGTTCAACCTGTTGGTATAACCGGTCCATATTGGCTTGGCTAATACTATAGACGGTAGCGTCTTCCAGGGCCTGAATATTGGTGCGGGAGGGCTGCTGAGGCAGAAAGCTGGCGTAATCACATACAAATTCGCCCTCTTTGTTAAAGTAACTGGTTTTCTCCTCTCCCTCGATACTGGCATAATAGCGAACCAGGCCCTTCTCTATAAAGAAGACGTTTTTGCATACCTGCCCCATCTGCAGCAGATGTTCACCTTTGGTCAGGTTGAGTTGGCGAACTAAGGTGGCAATGATGGCTTCGTCGGCTGAGGAGAGCGGAATATAGTGCCGAATGGTATTGAGCAATCGATCCATTCTCAAAAATAAGCATGGAATCACGTTAGTTGAACCAGAACAAAAGGTAAAATGGGTTTGCTGGTTGAGTAGAAGGACTTTGGAGACTAACGGGGGCTCCGTTAGTACGAAATAGCGGATCTGAGACTAATAGCTTACTTTACTGGATTGTCTATTCATAAAAAAAGAGCATTTCATGAGATCGGATTCAGAAGGTACAGGTTGACAAACTAAATAAGGATTTCCTCGACGCCTACTTTACTTGGAAAAGGAACCCTCCTATATCAGCATAAAAATATATCCTGGACTTCTCAGCAAACGGATTTGGACTTCCCAGAAAAGCCCTACCACAGAACACAGTCTAATTTTGCCTCATAAACAAGTAACAACTATGGCAAAGACAGTTTTAGTTACAGGCGCTTCGGCAGGAATTGGAAAAGCAACGGCTATTTTACTCGCCCAGAACGGCTACAACGTCTACGGGGCGGCACGCAGAACTGAGAAAACGCACGATCTCAGCAGTTACGGCATCAAGCCCATTGCGTTGGACGTAACTTCGGAGGAAAGCATCGTTAACTGTGTGAAACAAATTACCAATGAAGCCGGAACAATTGATATTCTGGTTAACAATGCCGGCTTCGGTTCGAGTGGAGCCGTGGAAGATCTATCCATTGACGATGCACGGTATCAGTTAGATGTTAATTTGTTTGGTGCCATGCGGTTGACTCAATTGGTACTACCACAAATGCGGGCCAATAAATGGGGCAAAATTGTAAATATTTCGTCCATAGGCGGCAAAGTTGCCTTTCCGCTAGCCGGTTGGTATCATGCCAGCAAGTTTGCCCTGGAGGCCTTGAGTGACAGCTTACGCATGGAAGTTAACCAGTTCGGAATTGACGTCATTGTCATTGAACCGGGTGGCATAAAATCAGAGTGGGCCGACATTTCCAATGAAAAAATGACCGCTGTCTCAGGACATACTGCCTACAAGGACATGGTGGCCTCCACGCAGAAAGCCACCACGAACCTGGCTCTCCCGGAACCAATCGTTATTGCAAAATTGATCAAAGAAGGCATTGAAGCGAAACGACCCAAAACGCGCTATGTCGGCGGATATGGTGCAAAACCAATTCTGTTTCTACGGAAAATTTTGCCAGACACTTTGTTTCAAAAGGTAATCTTGAGTCAAACAAAAGGCTAATTCCCGACGGGCATGCAACAGCAATCTCAACAACATATCGTTTTGCACGCCTGTACAAAAGATGAATTCGGGCATGATCCTTTTGTATCCGAGCATTGGCTGGTACTGATTGTTTCAGGTAGCTCAGAGCTGTTTTCGCAGCAGGGGACTGTTTCACATCCCGCAGGAACACTGGGCTTGATCCGGAAAAATCAGTTGGTAAAAGCGGTGAAGAAGGTGGGCGATGCCCACACGTTTTCTTCCATCAGCATTTGTTTGGATCAAAAAACGCTACAGAAATTCAGCACAGACTACGGTGTTGTATCAGACAGTCCGTACGTCGGCGAATCGAATGTGATCATGGACGTAGATCCGGTTATGAAAAGCTACTTCGATTCGCTAATGCCCTACTTTGCGCAGCCTGAAAAACTGACCCCCGCCCTGGCACACATAAAAACAATGGAGGCCATCGAGTTATTGTTACGTAAGGCTTCACTGAAAAACTTTTTATTCGATTTCAGCGAACCGCATAAGCTGGACCTGGAAGCGTATATGAACCGACATTTTTCATATAACGTACCCCTGGCCCAATTTGCGAAACTGACTGGCCGGAGTCTTTCGGCTTTCAAACGCGATTTCGCGGTCATCTTTCGGTCAACCCCTGAACGATGGCTGCAAAAAAAGAAGCTGGAAATGGCTTACTTTCTCATTGCCCAGAAAAAGAGAAAGCCATCAGACGTTTATCTAGAAACAGGCTTTGAAAACCTTTCTCATTTTTCCGTCGCTTTCAAAAAAGAGTACGGTGTAAATCCCTCCGAATTATTACGCAACTACAGCGTTACAACCCCATCTGACAACAGCTCATCCACTGCCCAGCCTACCTAGGTAGCATAGCAAAAGCCAGTCCTTCCCATGTGGGGAGAATTGGCTTTTGACTCACGGCCGACCAGTGTATGTATAACGCTGGAACTGACCACTGCCGATGCTGAGCGCTACTGGTCACGCCAGTAGGTTCATTCGTTACGCCTGGAATGTTGTATAATCGGAGTAGCCTCGTTCGTTCCCTGCGTAAAACGTACCCGGATCGGCCGTGGCCAGGGGCCAGCCGTGTCGATACCGTGCTACCAGATCGGGATTAGCTACGAAGGGTAACGCGAACGAAACCAGATCGGCTTTCCCGGACGCGATGAGTTGATTGCCCGTCTCGAAACCGAAGCCCAAATTGGCCATCAGCGTACCGTTATATCGGGCCCGGAACCAGCCAAAGAAATCAGCCTGCCAGTCAGCCAGTGGTGTGCCGGACAGATCGAGTCGCGGTCCGACGATTTCTACGAAAGCCAGCTCATAGGTATTAAGCCGGTCCAGTATGTAGGCAAACGTAGGTACGGTGCTTTCATCCGGCTGGATGGTTCCGCGATTGAAGGCGGCAGGTGTGAATTTGACGCCAACTCGTCGATTTGGAAATACCTCAAGGACGGCGTCCAGAATGGTGAACAGCAGCCGACACCGGTTCTCGATGCTGCCACCATAGTCGTCCGTTCGTTGGTTGGTTGCCGGACTCATGAACTGGGGTATTAGCGTAAACAACTGGGCATGTAATTCCAGTCCATCGAATCCAGCCGCCAGCGCGTTCTGGGCCGCCAGTGTAAATTCTTCGACGGTAGCCCGGATCTGGTCAAGGGTGTAGGCCTGAGGTGTCATCGTTTCCTCAAATCCGGTTGGGGTATACACTTGCTCGTTCGGATTGATCGCCGATGGACCCAGCGGTAGCTCGCCATTCAGATAAACTGGATGAGATACTGCTCCAGAGTGGACCAATTGGAGAAAAATTCGTCCCCCAGCCTGATGAACCGATTCGGTTACGGTTTTCCAGCCCGACACCTGCTCGGGCGAGTAGATGCCGGGAATGTTTAGAAAGCCAACGGCTCGCTGGCTAACCCATGCGCTCTCAGTTAGAATCAGCCCGGCACTGGCCCGTTGAGCATAGTAGGTAGCCATCAGTGGAGTCGGCGTTAATTCAGCATTGGTAGCCCGGGCCCGGGTCATGGCAGCCATGACGACTCGGTTGGGAAGCGTAAGTGCTCCCATCGTATAGCTCGTCAGGAGTGGTTGTTGTTGCGGTTTCATCGTGTTTTTTCGGTCAAAATTCACCCTACAGCTAGCCAGAACCAATAGGAGCAAAAATGTTCCTAGGGGGTAAATTTTGTCCCCTATGGCCCGTTTTCTACACTAGAATTACTTTTGCACAAAGGATATAAGTATGTACGAAAAGAAAATTCCATTGCCGCTGGAATGTGGCCTGATGATGACCAGGGAGGTGTTGGGAGGAAAATGGAAACCGAATTTATTATTTGCTATTGTGGAAGGCATTAATCGACCCAGCCAGTTGCAGCGGGCTATACCCGGAGCTACCAAGCGAGTATTGAATCTTCAACTTCGGGAGCTGGAAGAATTTGGGGTTATCGCCAAAAAAATTTATCCGCAGCTTCCGCCCAGGGTGGAGTATTCGTTGACCGAAGTTGGCCAAACGCTGTTACCAATTCTACTCCAGATGAATACGTGGGGTGAACAGAACCGAACCTTGATCGAAACGGTAATTGCCGAACGAAGCAAACGGTAATTACCGACATAAATTCACATTTACAGGCCTGAATTCGGTTTTGCGCGTGTTGGAGACTTGTAGTTGGAAGGCCTAAACAATCTCGTTGACATTGCCCAACACGCGCTACGTTTGTTAGCAACTCTACTGACGAAAAATCACTGTCGACAAATCGCCTTATCAATTAGTGGGTTGCTATAGTTTATCGGCACCTTACGCCTTGCTTGTCGCCACTTCAGAAGGCGTTTTTCCGAAGGTCTTTTTAAAAACAAAGGAGAAATGAGACAAGTCTTCGAAACCGACTTCCAGATAGACGGTACTTGGTTTCTGGTGTTGGCTGTTGAGTTGAAAATACGCTTCGTCCAGTCTTTTCTTCATGAGCCAGCTTCCAGGTGTCATGCCAAAGGTTTTTTTGAAATCCCGTTTGAACGATGAAACGCTTCGTCCGGTCAGAAAGGCAAATCGCTCCAGACTGATGTTAAACCGAAAATTTTGCTGCATGTACTCCTCTAAATCAATTTTGTGGGGAGCGCTAAAATTGAAAAAGATTGACGCCAATTCGGGTTGCGACCTTAACAGAATCAGCAAAAGTTCTTCCCGTTTAATATCGGCAAACGTTTCGTCCAGCTCTGAATCGCTGGAGTAATACGGCTCCAGCGATTGAATATACTGCTTAATGAATGAATTCTCGTTGACATACAGAAACGAATCACCGTAGGTTGAGGGACTTACTGGGTAAGTATGTCGTTCGGTAAAGCGTTTTAAAAATGGTTCATCCAACGTAATGATGATCTTGATAAACTGATCATCTTCCCTGAACTTGGTATAGCGAATCAAATGATTTTTTCGAGCGATGAAGCAATCACCTGATTGCATACTATAATGCTTTCGTCCGTCATACGCTTTCATCGATCCCTTCAGCAGGAACATAAAATAATGGTCTGAAATAAACTGCTCCGGTGAAAGTTCAGGTCCTAAATGACAGGAATGAATTTGATGGGTAGTCATTTTTTAAAGTCTGACGATAGCGCATAAAGTTACGCCGGAATCTCACTATCCAAGCTGGCCAAAATAGCCTCTTCTTTGCTTCGTGGGTGCCAGTCTAACATATCTTTCGCTTTCTGATTCGACATGTTGATATAATAGGTTGAATCAATAGGTTTCAGCTCGGCCATCATACCGGCTTTTTGAGTACGTTCTTTTTTGATAAGCTGGGCCACGTCATAAAAACTAACCACCCCATCTGAGGTCGCCAGAAAGCGTTGGCCTTTGGCTTCGGGTAGTACCATCGCTTTAATATGAATGTCGGCTACATCGCGTACATCAACCACCCCAAAGGTAAATTGCGGACTTTCGGTAACCGTACCATCAACGAGTGCTTTAATTACGCCCTCATACGAAGCCGGAAAAATCCCGCCAATAATGGACCCAAAAATACCTACCGGATTAATCACCGTCAGTTCTAACCCCTCTCCCTGATCCCGAATAAAATTCCAGGCCGCTTTTTCTGCTATCGTTTTGGATTTGATGTAGGCTTGAACCGGGGCGTTTTCGTCAGTCCAGTCGTTCTCCGTAAATGTATGCCCGTTGGGATCGATACTGTAGCCAATCGCAGCAAACGAAGAGGTCATCACCACCCGTTTGACGCCCGCTTTTCGGGCCGCTTTCAAGACCCTCAACGAACCATCACGAGCCGGTATGATGAGTTCGTTCTCGTCTTCAGGCGGCACTAATGGAAAGGGAGAGGCTACGTGCAACACATACGTGCATTCCCGGGCCGCTTCGTCCCAGCCCTCATCGGCGGTCAGGTCGGCTTCCACGTAGGACAATTGGTCCAAATCAACGATACCGGATTCATTCAGAGCCTGAACGATAGCCTCTTTTTTAACCAACGAACGCACGGTAGTTTTGACGGTGAAGCCCTTTTGGAGCAGCCTCAAAATTGTGTGAATGCCCACAAAACCAGTCCCTCCGGTCACCAATACAGTTTGATTAGTCATTGTTCCCTGTTTTAAATACAGGGACAAAATTGGGGAGTAAAGCGGTGGGGAGGTTTGTTGTGAAGGCCAAGTTTTGTTTGTTGTGGAGGTCAGCTGTCAGCAAAGACGAACAAAAACGTTGGTCAAATCTGAGGCTGGCGACTAATAGCCATCTATTTACTATTTAGATTTTAAAAGCCAGTCGAGTAAATGTATTTGGCTATTAGTTATTTTTTGCACAACTACACTACTTTCAAATGATACGAAAGTAGATTAATCTCTATCGCTAATAATGCCCATTTTAAGCGATGGGTACAGTAATTGGCCTGGCAAAGTCAATCTGTTTGAGCCTTAGTCTCAAATTGTCATCCGCTCGGGCGGCCCCGTCACTAATTAAACCGCAGCCGCGGACGGTCGCGACGACGGACCGTTCAAAATCTCATATTTTAGCTGAGTTTGCGATACTATTGTCCTGAACCCTTGAAAGTGAGCCAGTGAAAAGTAGGGTAAAAAACTTAACTTTCACTGGCTCACTTTCAAGGGTTCAGGCCATTGCCAGTTCATGCCACAAACTTCGCTACATCTACCCTTTATTCATTTATATGCGTTTATATACTCACAATTTTATTTACGTAGCACTCACTAGTGTTGGGGTTTATTAGAGTAAGTCAATTTGGTAGACTGACCTTTCGAATCTGTAGGATATCCTTTCCGTTTCGGTCTTTTATATATTGATTGAAAACCAGTAAAGGATCACGAGGAGAAAAAGAAGGTGCGCCTATGATTTTTCCTTTTTCCTGGTTGAGAAGCTTTGTAGAAACACCTGTTATCAGATCAAAAATGTAAACAGAATTTTGCGCTACATACGCAATTTTAGTCCCCTCTTTGTTTAGGTTAAAGGAGTAGTCAATTGAAAAAGGATTACTGGTTAACAACGTCATATCGCCCGTACTTACGTCGATTTGAGCGAGTTGATTGAGCTCATCCTGATCTTTAGCCAGGGCATAAATAAATTTCCCATCAGGACTTGATCGCAGCCAATGCCGGGTATCTGACAGTCCTTTTTTAGAAAAAGTAATCCGTCTTTGGTGTATTCCCTTCGGTACCTGGGGCCTTTCGCCTGATTTTCCTACGGCTAAAGAGTCCACCAGAATTTTTCCCGGATCGATGTCGACAATAAACACCTCCGTTATTTGCTTGCCCTCGTTGTTCAGAACGTTACCCTGAAAAGCAATGGCATACGGAACGTGCTGGCCTGATGCCTGTGTATAGCCGTTTTCCCCGACCCAACACTCGTCGAACGCTTTATTGATTTCATCGGAACCTGGCCTGGGACTTCGCACGACGTTGGTTACAATAGCCGAAAACATAATCCCATCATTGTTCCCCTGCCCAGACTCTACGTTAACGCCCTTACTAAACGGCACCATTACGCCGACCACCCTCAGGTTAGGATCAATCAGTTCATCGTTATACGTAAAGCTTATGAGTTTCCCATCCCCACTCCAGCCATGAGAATGGGTTCCGCCCCGGAGCGAACCGGGTGTATAGGGGGCATTGATATCTCTGGCATCGTAATAGAAAGGATGATTAGGCTGACTGATATCGATGCCAACACCTGTTCTTCGGGACATGGCATACGGTTTTTCCTGATTGGCATCAGCTAATCCATGAATAAAAATTACTTTATCCGTTACTGGACTAAAAGACACCGCCCCCACACCTGGCCCATAAATGGTTTGGTTTTGGGTTCTATACAGTATTTTTTCTTCCCCAGTACCAACATTTACAATACCAATGGTAGACGTCTCTCCAATTTTGGTGTCATCATTCCTGCCATCGAAAACGATCCATTGGCCATCTTTTGAAAATACACCATTGTGGTGTAAGGTGTGACCTGCCGGCAAAACGGTCAGGCTATTATTCTTTACTGTCATACAACTAGTTACCAAACCAAGAGCGATGATCCAAAGCCGTTTCATACAGAATATACATTCTCCCGTTTCTCATCCGCTACGCTTATAAGCCGCACCTCATCGATTCAGCCATCAAGTGGGATACGTCAATTAGCCACCTATAGCTTTTAGTCAAGTACGCGCTTAGCCCTGTTGCACCAGGCGGGTGCAACAGGGAGCGATGGTCTAATCACCCTGGGACTTATTTTTTATAGTTTACTTCTAATTTTTCGGAAGTCTTCAATGCGATGGAACGTCAGATAATTCGCATCATGGTTGTTCTTCGCATTGGCAATTCCATCAAAATAGGCGGTTCTGGAAAGAACAATTATATCATTTCCTTCAAATGACCAATCTACGTACTGAAAGCCGTGATTAATGACATCTTCGTGTTCCAGGATAACCTTCACATCATCCCATTTTTTTAAATCCGAAGAACTTTTCAGCATCAATACATTCCGGAAACCCGACGGGTTACGGTCTGGAAATTGCTTCCGGTATTTGTCAGGTATTACGTTGGCCAGGGTCCAGTATTTCTTGCTCAACGTATCATACTTGATCACAAACTTTTTACTACCACCATCAAACGGAATAAAGCCTGTTTTAGGATCAAAATCCAGCGTTTTACCGTCAGCGTTTATGGCTACCATAGCCGCCTTCTCGTCGGGCGATTTTTTGTTGGCCACTCGAAGCATATCCCACATTCTCTGGTCTTTATCAACCACAAAGTTGCCTTCCAGCCACCCAGCAAAATCGCCGTCATTAAAAGTGCTGTCATACAAAACAGGCGTACTAGCTTGCCAGGATTTTGAATCCAAAAGGTCCGCATCGACGGGCGCTGACATGACCATTGCTCCGTAGCGTTTTCCCCATTGAAGGATAGGCCCATGAGCCGTCTCCATCGGCCGCCAAAGTCGGCGGTTATATTCGATTACGGGCATGGGGGCACAGTGGAATTCGCCCGTCAGCAGTACGCCATTTTCTTTGTTGGTTGGCTTGGTCCAGGTAGCTCCTCCATCCGTCGACTTTCTGATGAGCACTGTACCATGATGCCGATCGGGCCCGAGTAAATAGAGCGCTCCTCGATGAACAAACAGAGAACTCCAAAATGCTCCGTTAATGTCGGCCAGATAGCGCCAGGTTTTCCCTTTATTATTCGACGTATAAATTCGTGTAACCGCCTGATGCCATTCAGAACTTTTTGGCCCAAAAAAGTCGTGTGAAGCCACATAATCGCCATTGGGCAACGTAACCAGACTTGGGGAGCCGATGTATTTTTGCGATGAACTGGGTTCATAGCAAACAATATTACCCGGCACGGTCTGAGCCTTGATCATGGACCAGCAGGTCAGCAAACAGGCGATGAAAAGCGCTTTAGTCGTTTTGTTTCTCATCTCGTTAATAATTCGGGTTTTGTTGAATAACTGGATCAGAATCGATCACAACCTGAGGAATTGGAAAGACCAGTTGGAAAGGCTGGGCATTTTTACCGCGTGCCTGGGCATCCGAAATAAACTTCCCGGTACGAATAAGGTCCATCCGTCGGTGTCCTTCATTAAAAAACTCATGACCTCTTTCGAGCAGGATCATATCCCGGAAGGCTTCTTTGGTAGCTACGTTTTCCAGTTTCAGTCCCGGCAGCCCGGCTCTGGTCCTAACCTGATTTACCAGTTGTAGGGCTTCGGTACTAGGCCCGTTCAGTTCATTGAGAGCCTCGGCCCGTGATAGCAAGATGTCGGCCAGCCGTATTTCAGGAATATCATTGCCATGAGCAGCCCCTACGTTATTGGGATCAGGCCAGTATTTAAATGAGCGAATATTATCACTACCACGCAGTTCAACTCGCTGATCGGATGCATTTATATAATACGTAATCATCAACTCTCTTCGTTTATCAGCGGCTTCGAACGTATCGTAGAATTTGTCATAAATCCTGAATTCGTTGGGCCAATTTAGCCAGGTCGATTTAAATACAAGCCCCACTTCCGGTGCCGATTTAAAATTATCCGGGAATGATACGTTACTCCAGCTATTGGCTGTTACACGATCGGAAGAAGCGATGGCCGGCCTTACCCAGATATACTCATTGTTGTTTTCATTGTCAACTTTGAACATATCCTTATACGTAGCGAACAAGGAATACGTCTTGAACGAACTCAAAAACTGCGCAGACACCGTACTGGCTTCATTCCAATTTTTGGTATTCAGATAGAATTTGATCAGATAGCCAGAAGCCGCAGCTTTATGGGCTCTGTATTTCTGAGCCTCCGCACCCGGATTGGGTAAGTTTTCAAGCGAAAACTTCAGTTCAGCAGCGATGAATTGCTTAAGCTCATCTTCTGAGGCTCTGGGTAAACTCAGCCCCTGCGACGAACTGGTACGTAAAGGTACTGTTCCAAAAAAGAAGTACAGTTTGTAATAACTTACCGCTCTCAAAAACCGGGCTTCGGCTTCGTACAAGGTCTTTTCAGCAGCCGACAGGTTTGAGCCCGGAATATTTTCCAGCAAAATATTGGCATTTCTGACGCACTGATAATAAGAATCCCAATTCTGGATGAGAAAGTCCATGTTAGGGTCCCAGTTAAAGTCTCGATAGTTTCGGATAGTAGCTTCGACGTTGTCGCCACTCTGGTATAAAATATCCGTCACAAATTCCTGAGGCCCCAGCACATAAATGGAGTTATTGCCATTCATATTGGCCGCTTTGGCGTAGGTTTCATACAGGACCGACGTCAATCCTTCTTTTGTTTTGAGGTAGTTTTCAGGAGCCAGTTGTGAAAACACCTCCTCTTTTAAAAAGTCGTTGCAACTGCTTAAACACAGTGTCGCTGTGAGCAGGGCACCTATCAGGATATAGTTTATCTTCTTTTCCATGATGCTACAGATTTAGGTTTAGACCGAATAGGATAGTTCTGGCTGTTGGGAAGGCATTCCAATCGATTCGAACACCACCACCATTCGGATTGATAGAAGGGTCATACCCTTTGTACTTGGTCCACATGGCCAGGTTTTGTGCCGTAACAAAAACGCCTACCCCTTTCACCGCCGAATTTTTGATGGAAAAATCATAGCCTAATTTTACGGTATTCAGTCTCAGGAAATCGGCACTTTCAACTGTATACGTGTTTACCTCTTTCTTCCCCTGCCCTAACGGATTAACAAATGAGGGGTAAACCGCTGACGGATTTGACGGAGTCCATCGATTTAGCAGGGGTTCCGACAACCGATTCCTCAACAAATTGGCCGGGAAATACGTATCGACCAGGTTGTTGTTTAACATTTTTGCTCCCCAGGCGCCATCAAAGAAAACGTTAAGGTTGAAACCCTTATACGTGAAGTTATTCGTCAAGGAAGCCATGAATTTGGGAAATGGATTTCCTATTACCTGCCGATCATCGGCATTGACGATCTTGTCGCCGTTTAAATCACGATACTTGAAATCGCCCGGTTTCACATTGTCTTTTGTAGCGGTAAAATCATCACCCGTTTGCCACACGCCATCGATCGTGTAGCCATAGAAGGCATACATCGGTAAGCCGACCTTAATGATCGCTACGTTGGCAGTGCCACCCGCACTTCCGGTGAAAATATTATCAATCCCACCCAGATTAAGCACTTTATTATTCATCCAGGTCATATTAAGCGTCGTTTCCCAGCTCAGTGGCCCTGACAGGTTGTTGCTATTGATCAACACTTCAAACCCGCTATTCCGAACTGAGCCAATATTGGTCATCATAGTTGTGAAACCAGTGGTTCGGGGGATCGGCAGATTCAGAAGCATATCTCGGGTTGTTTTTGTGTACCAGTCCAGACTACCCGTAATCCGGTTGCCCCAGAGCCCAAAATCCAATCCAAAATTGAGCTGCTCCGACGTTTCCCATTTCAGGTTGGGATTAGGCACTCGGTTAGGCGTGGTTGTGCTTACCTGCTGGCTACCGATAACCGCTTTTTGCCCGGTTGTATACGTAGTGAGCGACTGATAGTTATCGATCGCCTGATTCCCGGTTTGGCCCCAGCTCGATCGTAGTTTTAATGCCGTAATGTATTCCGCATTTTTTATAAACTCCTCGTTTTCAAGTCGCCAGGCAAACGCAAAGGAAGGGAAAACACCATACTTGTTGTTTTCACCAAAACGAGAAGAGCCATCAATTCGCAATGAGCCCGTCAGTAAGTATTTCTCAGCGATGTTGTAGTTCACTCGCCCCAGATAGGACAACAAACTATTCCGTGATCTCGAACTTGTGGCGATAAAACGAGTGGGGTCGCCCAGGCTAAGGTTATCGGTTTTTGTGGCATCGGAAGGGAAGCCGCTTCCCTGCGATGTTAGGTCATTGGCGTTAAACTGCTGAGCCGTAGTCCCAAAAAGTACATTCAGATCCTGATTGCCAAATCGTTTTTTGTAGTTCAGCGTCAATTCAGACAGGAAGCTGTTGTTTGTTCCCGTTAATACGCTGGCAATACCTCCGTTTGCTCTGCCTTCAATGGTTTGTCGATCTACATACGTATCGCGACGTTGTGAAGTTATATCAGCTCCCAGGTTTAATCGGGCGCTGAAATCCGTCAAAAACTTAACCTCGCCATACACATTACCCAACGTCCGGTAGAGATCTGATGTAGACGTTTTGCCATTAGCTATGGCAAGCGGATTATCTATGTTCATATTTTTTGAAAGAACATAGTTGTTATCCTGATCATAAATAGAAAGAGTAGGCTCATAGGCGATAGCGGCATAAATTATACCCGCTCTTTCGTTGAGATCGAAGCCGTTCGCTACGTAGGAATCCGCTACGTATGATGACGTAATATTGGTACCAACGGTAAAATTCTTGTTGGTATGCTCAAGATTGACCCGGGCGCTATATCGTTTATTACTTGAGTTTATCAATAGTCCATCCTGATCGAAATAATTCAATGAGGTATAGTATTTCGTAGACTGATTTCCGCCCGAAAAAGAAAGATTGTGACTTTTAATCGGGGCATTTTTATGATACATCCGCTTTAACCAGTCTGTTCCTCCTGAAAACTCGCCAATCTTTAAATTGGCACTTCCGGCTCCGGCATCAATCAAACTGTTCATAACGGCTTTATAGTCATTGGCACTTAACAGGTCAATATCATTCATCACATTCTGGACACCGTAATACGTATCATAATTGACTTTTAGGCCGCCCTCTTTACCACGTTTGGTCGTAATCAAAACGACTCCATTCGCTCCTCTCGATCCATAGATTGCGGTTGCGGAAGCATCCTTCAACACTTCTATGGAGGCAATATCGGCCGGGTTAATGGAGTTCAATGGATTTCTTGCAGTGCGCATTCCCGTGAAATTGGCTCCGGTGCCACTGACGGTAGTCGAATTATCGATCGGAAATCCATCTACTACGTATAAGGGTGAATTGCCCGCGTTAAGCGATCCCATACCCCGAATGTTCACCGTGATGCCACCGCCAGGTTCGCCACTGTTCTGAATAATCTGAACACCGGAGACTTTTCCTGCTATTAGCTGTTCGGCAGAGACATTGACACCTTTATTGAAACTTTTTTCGGTCAGGCTCGCTACCGATCCGGTTATATCACTCTTTTTAGCCGTTCCGTAACCTATAACAACGACATCTTCCAGCATCGAAATATTGGGTTCCAGCTCAACATCGATCTTTTTTTGATTGGCGAGATCAATTGTTTTAGCTAAAAACCCTACATAACTCACGGTAATTTTTCCGTTCGGACTGGAAACGGTAAGTCTATACGTTCCCTCCGAATCGGTAGTCGTTGCCAGGTTAGTTCCCTGAACTATAACCGTGGCTCCAGGTAAAGGCTCCCTGGTTTTGGCATCAATTACCTTTCCGGTAATTACATCTTGGGCAAAGGCCGTTATCGAAAACAATAGCAGTAGCCCTGCCAGCCGAAATTTGATTAAATGTCGTTTCATGATTTACAATGATTTAGGGCAAGTCGGTTTAGAAAAGGATTACTGTTCTTAGAATGGATCACATTTTATTGTTCATAGGCTACCATGTTTAAATTGATTTCCGTTGCCAATTCCTTGAATTCATCATAGAGCGCATCGAGCTTCTCGTAATCGGCTGCGTTCCTTAGCTCACTTCCATTGCGGCAAATTTGTGTGATACCCAGCCCTCGTTTTTCGAGAATGTACTTGGCACTGGCGGGATACGTATCATGCATAACATCCATATTCTGAGCAAAAAACTGCTGCACCTTGCCGACTTCTTCAGAGTCTTCATTGTAATGGTTGCACAGCCAGACGATTAACTCCGGGAAGTAATTACCCTGAATGCAGGATAGACCTGCCGCATTGGCTTTCAGTGAATCTACCGCGTGCACCATGTAGGCATCATAGAGGGCAAAATCCGCTACGTCTTTAGTGGCAGCCAGCTTGGCCCGCACGTTGTCGATACGTAACGAGGTGTCTTTATGGTATTTGATACGCCCTGTCTTGACCAATTCCCCCAGAAATTCGGGTCTTAAAATTCGTTTATAAGGAACTGGGCATTCATAAAACCCGAGAGGGATATCGCCCGTTAATGCAAGCAATTGGTTTACATTGGCTTCAAACACATCGTCAGCGTCCGTTTCTTCGGCCAGCAAGCCCGTTATAACAATCACGCTATCAATGCCTGTGCGGTATATTTCCTTTACAAAGGCGGCCTGATTCTCCAGACTATCCGGGAACGTACCTGTGGCAACTACCGGCACTCGTCCATTGACTTTCTGCACGATGAACGATACAGAAGTCAGCATTTCTTCTTTGGTAAGCTGGTACATTTCGCTCGACAAACAGTTGGCAAAAAGACCACCCGCTCCGGCTTCCAGATACAACTCAATCAGGTCCTCCAGAATGTTGTAATCAATAGTATTCCCTTCCTGAAATGGGGTGAGCATGACAGGTACAAATTTTTTAGTCGTCATATCGTTTATTGTCTTCTTAGTTTTTGAGAGATGTTACCTGCCAGGAAAATGGATAAAGTACCTACCACAATGATCATATTGGCATGGAGCGGATAGCGTAAATAATCGTACTGAACCGGCAGAAGGTACGAGAAGCTCATCCAGAGAATAACCAGCACACCAAGGATAGTGCCGACTAGCGCATCTTTGTTCGTCGCTTTTTTGCTTATTAAACCCAGTAAAAACAGCCCTAACATTCCCCCCGCAAATATGCCCGACAGCGTCCACCACACGTCTAAGAGGCTTTTGACACCAATCATGGCTATTCCGCAGAGCATCCCGATTAGCCCCACTACAACCGTGGCGATGTACAACGTTTTCAAGCTGTTCTTCTCGGTCGAAGTCGGGTTAAAATAGCGCTTGTAGATATCTTCGGTAAAGACGGTGGCCGAAGCGTTCATGCCGGAACTTATCGTGCTCATAGCCGCCGAAAGAATGGCCGAAACAATCAGTCCCAAGAGACCGGTTGGAATCATATGTACCATAAAATGCGGCATCACTTTATCGGCATAATCGGATGGCTTCATCGTAGCTGCCAGTTGGGCCACTTCCGCCCTATTTTTAGCCAGACCGAGCTGCTCAGAAGCCGCCTGAAGTTTAATGCTCTGGAGCAGCTCCGGATGCTGCATGTAATACGTATACAAACAGGTTCCGATCGTAAAAAACAGGAGCGATACCGGAACATATATCCATACACAAAGCCAAACCGACTTGTTAGCTTCCGTTGCGCTGGTGGCTGCGTGATAGCGCTGGACGTAGTTCTGATCCATTCCGAAATTATTCAGATTGATAAAAAAGCCGTATAACAGCACTACCCAGAACGAGGACTGGACAAAATCAAAATCTACCGTGCCGAGACTGAATTTATTCTCTGCCGATCCCACTCGAAGAATATCGCTGAATCCGCCAGGTACTTCATTGACTACCAGATAAATAATGATAACGGCACCCAACGTTTTCAATACGCCCTGCACGACTTCGGTCCAGATTACGGCTTCAATCCCACCCATCACGGTATAGATTACAATACAGATTCCGGTCACCACCATGATCGTCACCATGCTATAGCCGGTCAGCGCCTGCAAGGTCAGTGAAATCCCAAAAAAGATGGACCCGATCCGGGCCAGTTGAGTGGACAAAAAGCAGATTACTACGTAGGTTCTGGCCCAGGTACCGAATCGCTTTTCAAGATTGGTGTACGCCGATACTTCTTCCGTGCTCCGATAAAAGGGAACAAAGTATTTGGTGGCAAACCAGGCTGCCAACGGCATAGAAAGACTAAACACAAAGGCATTCCAATTTCCGCCAAAAGCTTTACCCGGAACGCCCAGGAACGTATTACTGCTTAGGAACGTAGCGTAAATCGATATGCCGATGGCCCAGCCAGGGATCCGACCGGCCGCGCGGGTAAATTCATCGGCCGAGGTATTTCTTCTCGAAAAGTAAACACCTACCAAAACCATAGCAATCAGGTAGGCAATAATAATGGCGATATCCAATATCGGTAAATTAGTCATGAGCTAATTTTTTATATCGGTTATAGAGTGTTTCATACGTCTTCTGCTTTTCAGGATCAGGGCTGTACGTTCGTACAATCTTGGCCGCAATTGCTTTTTTGGCCTCCTGCACATCAGGATAAATACCGCAGGCAGTGGCCGCAAAAATAGCCGAGCCCAATGCGCAGGTCTGCTCACTGTCTATTACGTGAATATTGACGCCCATAACATCCGCCAGCACCTGTACTACGTAGGGTGATTTAGTGGGAATACCTCCGGTGGCTATCACATTCTCGATGGGAATATGAAAAGCCCGGAATCGCTCCAGAATGGCTCTTGACCCAAAGGCTGCCGCTTCAACTAACGCTTTGAAAAAATGGCCTGCCTGGGTAGCCAACCCAAAACCATAGGCTGATGCGTGAAGACTAAAATCGGCATCAGGGGTCCGTCTGCCATTATGATAATCGGTAAATACCAGATCCGATTCCGTTACGGGTAGTTGACTAGCCTCCATAGTAACGTAGCGAAAGAAGGCATCATCCAGTTTAGTAGCTAGTTCCGGACTCAGTTGATCGCCAATAATGGCTCGGGTTGGTTCCAGCAGTAACTTTTTGAACCAGTTGAACATATCGCCAAAAGCAGACTGCCCTGCTTCAAAACCAACCATTCCAGGATCAATAGAACCATCTACCTGTCCACAAATACCCTCAACCAATGGTAGCTGGTCTGATGCTGGCACGACCAGCATGTCGCACGTCGAGGTGCCTATTACTTTTACCAGCGTATACGGAGCGATACCCGCACCAACAGCTCCGTGGTGGGCGTCAATGGCGCCAACGGTTATGATGGTAGCTGGATTAAAACCAAACGTATCGATGAAATAGGGAGCGATCTGGCCAAAAACCTGATCGGAGGTATACGTGTCGCTATAGAACCGGTTGCTCAGCGCTGCAAAAGTGGGGTCAACAGCGTTGAGAAATGCGGCAGATGGCAAGCCTCCGAACGATTCGTGCCACATAGCCTTATGCCCGGCGGCACAGCGATTTCTTTTTACAGCGGCCAGGTTATCCGTTCCGCACAAATAGGCGGGAATCCAATCGGATTGTTCCATCCAGCTGTATGCATTCTGGAATACCTGGTCGTCGGTCCGGTTGATGTGCAGAATTTTCGCCCAAAACCATTCAGAGGAATATATTCCTCCGCAGTACTTGGTGTAATCTACCTCCCACTTTTTTGACACTACGTTTATCTCGTCAGCCTCCTTCGTGGCAGTGTGGTCTTTCCAGAGGAGAAACATCGCATTGGGGTTTTCTGAAAACTCCGTTGACAAAGCCAACGGGCGGCAGTTTGCATCAACTGCCACGGGCGTAGAACCGGTCGTATTGGTCGCAATCGCTACCACATTAGCCGCACGTTCGTTGGCAAAGAGTTTTCGGAATACCTCATCAATGGATTCCATATAATCCAGCGGATGCTGACGGTATTGATCCTTCTCCGGGTTGCAGTATAACTGCTTTTTCCATCGTTTATAGTACGATACTCCGGATGCCAGCTCTTCTCCCGTTACGGGGTTGAGCAACAGTCCCCGAACGGAATCCGTGCCAAAGTCCAGCCCTATCACCAATTTGGTTTCCATAGGCTTAGATGCCGCAAAAATTGACGTTGATTCCCAAACTGACGAACGTAGCGGCTTTGATTTCTGCAGCCTTACGGACATCAAAGTCCCCGTCGACATAAACTACCTGAATGTGGTTTGCCTTGTGTTTGGCCATCATCTGATCGCGGCTCACACCGTCCAGAACGCCATGCATGACAGGCCATTGCGGGTCGGTCAGTTTCCAGAGCCGGTCGACGTCTGCTGCTGGCAATTCCACGCACCTCCCCGTCCCTATGTCACACCAAAGCTCATTATTCTCTACGTAGACCCGGCTCCAGACAATCTTGCCGGGCCTGCTGACACCCCGAAGCGTACCTCCTCCTTTTCCGAAAAACATTGGTGGCTGACGCATACTGTCGGCACCGGCATAGCCACCCTTGAAATGGGATGCTGGCGCGGCTCCCGAGATCAGGAACACCCAAACAAACTCATCTTTGCCGTCTATACTGAAGGTTTCACCGTAACGTAAATCATGCAGGGTATTATCGCCATCGAGTCCAAGCTCTCGCCATAAATGATAGGTAACGTAACCGTCTATACCGGCACACTCATCTACTTCATTAAAATGCGGCAGGGCTACGTTCGGGTATAATTCGTTGCCTTTAGTGTCAAATACTGGTGGTCGATCCGTGTTATTTAACAGCCCCTCGGCTAAATCACTCGCGGCTGTCAGTTCCTTTAAGCCTTGCTGGTACTGAATCCCGATGGTGTCGCAACCAAATTCATTAGCCAATCGTACAGCCGCAATATACATTTTGCACTGTTCCAGCGTCTGCGTCCGGGTAAGTTCGTTAGCTGGGTCATTTCCCCAAACAAAGTTCATACCTTTTTGCAACAGCCAATCCAGCACGGCATTCGCTTCGGCATCCGTAACGGTCAGCATGTTGGCGTATAAGGTCGACTGGCTTAATCGCTCTTTATAGATACCAAGCGACTGTATAAGATCATCCGGTACGATGGCATTATACATCCCCATACAGCCCTCATCGAACACCCCCATAACCACTTTGTCGTCCTTCATCCGAGTGGCCAGTTTTTCGGCCACCATAACATCATTTCCCTGTAGATTAGTAGGATCAAACCGGTTCACGTGGGAGAAATCGTGGGTAACCTTACCCGTTTCCAGCCACTCCTTCAGTTTGGCGGTGAAGAAGGGATCAGTAAAGTCCTTACTCCATAAGAAACTGTAATTCACACCGGCTTTTGTCAATGAGCCCGTCAGATTGAGAGCACCAACCAGGCCAGGATACGTACCGTCCCAGTTAGCAATCACCAAAATCGGTCCTTCATGCGAAATAAGTCCCGCCAACACGTGGTGGCTGTACTGCCATACGCTCTCGGCCACAACCAGCGGCCGTGTTTTATCAATGTCTCTGAAGATCTTTATTCCAATGTGCTGGTAATCGATAAAGCCGTGTCCTTTTTCTTCATTGTAAGGGTGGGCTCTTCTGATTTCCCATGAATAGTTACGGAAGGCCTTTGCCAGCTCCTCTTCCATTTTTTGTTGCATCGGCCAACATTTGAGGTTTGCCGACGGTCTGAGGTCTCCACTACAGACCAGCAATGCATAGTTAGGTTCCATCTTTCCTTGCCAATTGAGCTAGTACAAAGATTGAAGACGTACGGCAGGAAAGGTTTCCTTAAATTTTCCAATTTGTGCAACATATTATCACATTAATCGAAAATTTTATAGATATTCTCTAATTTCGTACATAACCCTGTAGCCATAGATAAAATGGTAGCTAAACTTCACATTGTTCCGAAACAAGTCGATAATGCGTTCAGCATTCGTCACGATATAGTGCCTCAGTTCGGCTCTATCTGGCACTATCATCCTGAGATTGAGCTTCATTATCTTGTCAAAGGCGAAGGCATCCGTTTTGTAGGAGACAGTATTGGCAATTTCCAGCAAGACGATATGATTCTCATGGGTTCAAATGTGCCCCATACCTGGAAGTGTAACATGCCAAGCTCTTCCGATTATAACGTGGAGGCCTTAGTCCTTCACTTTCATCCTGAATGTCTGGGCAAGGAATTTCTTAACGTCTATGAAACGCAGGGAATCTCGAAGCTCTTTGAACAAGCCAAAACGGGGCTGATCATTAAAGGAAGTTCGAAAGAGAAAATTAAACGACTCATGTGGCGAATGCTACGGGAGACGGGCTTGAATAAGGTCGTTTACTTGCTCAGAATTTACGTTATTTTACTGGAGAGCCGGGAGTATGAAGTCCTGTCGAACAGTGTTGAATACACAAAATTCAATCAACTAGATGGAAGTAGAATGGAAAAGGTGCTTTCATTCACCTTGCAAAATTTCAGGAATAAAATTCTGATTGAAGACGTAGCGCAACTGACAAACCTGAGTGTTACGTCGTTTTGCCGCTTCTTTAAAATGACTAACAATAAATCATACTTTGATTTTCTTACCGAAGTACGACTTAGCCATGCCTGCCGCTTACTGATAAAGACAGACTATACGATAGCGCATATCGCCCTCGACAGCGGATTTGAAAATACGTCTAATTTTTACAGGCACTTCAAGAATGTTAAAGGGATTACCCCTAAACAATATAAGAATCTATTTTTTTCAGCCTAAATCATCACTACGCTCACTCCCGTAAAAATTGCGTAATGATTCAAAAAATGCAGCCGGGTATTTAATGAGCGCAATGAACACAGTATAGCTCGATAGTTTTTACCGTTTGACATTGGTAAGCGTAGTTCCATCGTAGCGATACACTCCATCATTGGTGCCAAACCAAACACTTCCATCCCTTGCTTCAATAATCCCGAACAGGTTTAGTGACTGGGCAATTTCAGTGCCCATTGGATTTTTGCCAGATAACGACTTTTCGGCATAACGGGACAGGGTAAACATACCATTAGTGCTGGCTGAGCTAATCCAAAAATTTCCTTTTTTGTCTTTGTAGACTCGAACAACAGGCTTCTGAATAACCTGGGTAGAGGTTCGGCCATCATAGCGCCAAAGACCGATACTTCCACCAAGCCAGATAGTACCGTCTCGATCTTCGATAATCGACCAGATATCCCCAAAAGAGTTATCCTTATAGGTGAAAACGGCAAAGGTATTGCCATCATAAACATAGGTGTAGCCTCGGGTGCCGAACCATATATTTCCCTGTCTATCTTCCAGAATAGTATTGACATCATTTGTAGGATGGCCACCTTCGGTTGTAAAATGGTGAAACGATTTTCCATCATAACGACTTACAGCTCCATTCGATCCGAACCAAACTGCGCCGGTTTTATCTTCGTAAATCGTAGAAACCTGATTATTAGCCAGCCCCTGCTGGGACGTAACGTGCTGAAAGGACTTACCATCATAGTAATAAACTCCCGAGCCATACGTACCAAACCAAAAATGTCCGTTTCGATCCTCAATCACCGAGAAAAAGCGGTCTGACGTTACGTTAGCAGTGAGGTTAGTGAATGATTGACCATCGTAGCGAAAAATACCTTCATTAGAAGCCAGCCACATATTGCCTGCCCGATCCTGTTGGATGGTGCGTACTGATGAGCTTGGCCCTTGGGAGGTGATTATATCTTTGGTTTGTCCTTCACTGGGATAGTACTGGACAAACACGAACAACAAAGTATACAGAGAAACGTATTGGATCACGATTATTTCTTAGGTCTAAAAGGGTTCAGTAAACCTACTGCTTCTAGACTGGGCATTTGTTAAGAGCTTGTTAACGAGACATTTTTTTAGCATAAAACGTCACACGTTGACTAATCCTAACTACGATTCCAACGCTTATCCCTCAATCATGGTCTATCCTGGAAACATATAGCGATGAAAATCATCAAGGGACTTTTAATCTTGTTTGTGGGATTACTGGGCTGTTCAAAATCGACACCTGACCCCGATCATAATGAAGACGCAAAAGCAACTTTAAATAAACAGACTTGGGGTGGTTTTTCTGCTACCTGGAAAAACCCGTCTGATTCCTGTGGGGTTGATGCGATAAACTTAACTATCCAAAATAAGCTTCCCTATCCGAAAGCCCGCTTACAAGCTGCTACTAATTGTGTTGGGTACTGCGGTGACCAATCACTTACTTTTATTCGAATTCCCCTGGCTGTAGGCGTATACACGTTGTCAACCCCTCAACCCTGCCGAGCCAACACCAATCAGGTCGGCGTAAGCTTTACCACACTGATTGGGGGCGATGTAGTCCGGGATCAATACCAGCTAGACGTAACGCAGCCTGCAACGATCAAGATTAGTCGATATGATCCACAAGCAGGCGAACTAGAAGGGACGTTCGATGTTCGTTTGGTCAGAGATAAGAGCAGACAAGTTACGTCAGATACTGCCGACATTCTCACTTTTACAAATGGCACGTTCAAGGCCAAGCTACCTTAAAAATTAGTGATATACGAGAGGCATTTATCAACATAGGCTTCTCAAACTGATATATGGTTGACCACTTTACCTCAATGCATCGATGACCGATGAGGCTACCCAATAAATATCGCCATCCCGTGAAAAGAAAAAGTATTTCCCGTCTGCTGTTACAAATGGACAAAACTCATAGCCAGTCGTATTGATCACAGAACCCATATTCCTGGCTTGTTGCCACTCCCCCGTTTTACTTTTGAAACTGATATATAAATCCCCGGTACCAAATCCCCCCGGCCGCTCAGCGCAGAAAATAAGATAGTCCTCATGGGGTGAGACAAAAACATCGGCCTCATAATGTGTTGAGTTTACAGCTTCGGTTAGTTTCTGAGAAGCCTGGAATGTACCCTTGACAAAGGGCGAAAACCGGATGTCATAATTCTTATCAGACGATGCGCTGGTGCCACCATTAGAGGAAAAATACATAGTCCCTTCTTTCGTAAAAGACATATAGTACTCGTTCTTAGCTGTATTAATACCTGGGCCCGCATTGATCGGTACCTCCGACCAGCCATCTTTTGTTCGTTCAATATACCAGATATCAAAATCCTTCTTCGCTCCCTTTCCGTCCAGGGACCGGTCCGAAATAAAGTACAACCGTTTTTCATCTGGAGACAAAAACGGGTCATTGTATTCATACTGATCGCTGGCGAGAATGGTTTTAGGGTTTGTCCAGGTATTGTTCTCGAAGCGAATACAACGAATTTGAGGCTTTTTGTTACTAATAACAGCGTAAAAAAACTCCCTGCCGTCTTTGGAAAAGATTGACCCATATTCATAAAAATCGATTTGCGAAACCAGATTGGGGGCAAATACGCGAGGGATCGATTCGGGCGGGCTCTGGTTTAAGTACTCTGAAGAGGTTTGTGCCAGTAAGCGATTAGTGCCTACTGCTAACATTACTGTGAGCAGCAGCCCGGATATAGTACGATAAATCGATAGCATAATTAATGGGGAGGATTGAGCCAGCAACTAAGCCCCCCTAAATATAACGAATCAGTGAGTTCTTTAACGTACTGATTCATTGCCGATTGCCTTTCTAATCTAGGCTCCCTGCGAAAAGGCATGTGGGCAAACGTACTGACTGCCTTTAATTTTGTGATAGACTAGCTAAATGATAAAGTATCCACAAAACCACATACCGATTGGAGTTTTTTTTAAAGACAGAAAAGGCATAATGAACAATAAGTAGCCGGTTTTGTACCTTAGCCAACCGAATCAGGATGAAATAACCCCACTAATTCATGATAAAATCCTTATTACTATCTCTTCTTTCGATTAGTATAACCATTGCCTGGGGGCAACCGCCAACCCGCTCCGTCATCAAGTCGGGCAAATTTTTCGACTCCGAAAAGAAGCAATTCCTTTCGAATCAATTCATCGTTGTTGAAGGAAACAAAATTATATATGTAGGTCCGTCGGCTGATAACTACCGGGCAAAGAGTCAATTTATCGATCTATCCAATTCAACTGTTATACCTGGACTGGTGGATTCGCATACTCACCTGTTATTTATGCAGAAAAGTGGTACTCCTTTTGAAAGCGATCTCATTGAGCACTCTGATGGAGATCGGCTACTTAGAGGGAGTAGTATCGCCAAATCCTTTTTAGAGGCCGGTATAACTACTGTTAAGGACCTCGGTAATTCTGGTCAATACTTAGATATTACCTTAAAAAAAGCAATCGATAAAAACTGGGTTTGGGGTCCACGTATGTTGGTGTCAGGCCCTATCATCAGCCCACCTAATGGACAATTCGGGAAACTGGCTTACCTGCATAAGTCACTGCCTGCCAAGGAGTATACCATTGTTAGAAGCGTGGATGAAGCCCGTAGCGCGGTAAAAGAGCACCAGATCAATGGAGTAGACATCATTAAGATTTGCGCCACCAACGATAACGGATTGGTGCTATCGCCCGAGCAGATGCGAGCCATTGTTGAGGTTGCCCATCAAAACGGGTTGAAAGTAACTGCCCACGCTACCTACGACGAAATTATTCGGGATGCCGTCGAAGCAGGTGTTGATGGCGTTGAGCATGGATATGGCGTATCGGATAGTACATTACAATTAATGGCTAAAAAAGGGACATATCTGGTTCCAACAGATGGTACTTACGATGGCTATAAAGGTATTGTCGACCTGGCGAAAAGTAATATGTCTGACCAGGACATCAAGCAATTTGTTGCAACCTCAAAAGACCGCCTGCTTAGAGCCGTTCGGGCAGGGGTACGTATCGTATACGGTTCCGATCTTTACCTGTATACGCCAAGAGCGATCGGATTAGAAGCCAAGAACACGCTTGTTTCTTATGCGGAAGCAGGACTACCAGTTAGCGATGTTCTTCAGATTGGCACCTATAATGCCGCTTTAGCGGTTGGAAAACAGGCTATGTTTGGTGTCCTTAAAGAAGGAGCTTTGGCGGACATTGTAGCGTTTGATGGCGATCTGGAGAAGGACTTTGCAAACGTGCTTTATCATAAGGTCTATTTTGTCATGAAAGACGGGGTGATCTATAAGGGAGCCAGCAAGTAAGTGTATCAAACATTCCTCCTTAAACGGACCGTGAATCATCCGCCCAACAACCCATTTCAGCAAAACAGCTTCAAGTGACGAATTTGACAGTTGTTGTTGCCCTTGTTTTTTACATTCACCCGATATTTCGCCATACACGTAGTGCCGGATATAATACCCGGCACTACGTATCGATTACATTAGTTTCCCAGCGCTAAGCGAATCGATTCTTCCACAGGTGTCAAGTCTGCGGCCCCCTCGTCAATCACCAACCCTCTTCTGAGTAATAGCGGGGGCTGTGCTAAAAAGCGCGGTTCCGTACCATGATGAGGCTGTGCAGCATGCACCAGAAACGGATGGCACAAATAAACAGTACCCGCCTTTCCGACTGCGGCAACTTCGTTACGTTCAGGTAGCCCGTTCAGCTGTGTAGCCAACTCCATAAAGGAAAGCCCCTGTTCGCCTGTTCGTTCAAGTAACCTTGCTACGTCGAGATGAGAGCCGGCGCGAAGTCGGGTAGGCGCGTCTCGTTCGCTTACGTCCGAGAAAAGAAACAGCATCAGTAAGGCTCTTCCTTTTGAATAAACGTTGATCCGCCACTCAAAATAGTTGGCAGGGTCTGCTCCCGGAAAACTAGCATCGACATGCCAGCCCGAATCACCAGGATCTTCGTCCGACGGAAACCGAACGGGGAACGTACCGATACTCATCGGCGGAACCCATCTGCCCACTCCAACCAACTGATCGAATGCCCGATGGAGAATTGGCGTATTGGCAGCCTGAACAAACGGCTCCTGTGAGTACATACCTAACCGAATAACTGGCTTCGTCCAGGTAGCGGAGTCGGTTGGATCGAGGCCCGTGTCATACCAGAGAATGCTGCGTGCTTCCTGTGCCAATTGTGGAGAGAACGCGTTATCAATCCGAATATACCCCTCCTTAATAAACTGATCTATTTGATCTTTATTCAATACGTCGTTCATAACTATATAACTGGTAATGAGAACTAAATACACCTATCCTAGAAGCGGCATAGCCATAGTATCCCAGGAACGTAATGCGCTAACAACGGGCATTTGGCCTGGTAAATAAGCTTCAGTAAAGGCAATAGAAAAGTAGGCCTAAAAAAGGCAGGCTGTCAGATAGACAGTAAGGAGAAGTTAATACAGCATTGGAGCCATCCTCATAAAACAAAGTTATTGGAAATTTAGGAAAGGTAGCTTATCTGAATGACGGGATCAGGAATTAACATCGGGTAACAAACGAGGCCGTGCTGTTTAGTTTTTTTCCAGCTTCTTTAACTCTTTCTGAATGTAGGCTTTCGACAACCAGTTCGCCCCAATCATTACGCCCTCAATAGCACGTGTCTGGTTTATATCTTTCAATGGATTGCCATTCAGCAAAACCAGATCGGATACATTACCTACTTTCACAGTACCCGAGTTAGGTTTATTCAGGTAGGACGCTACGTTGACAGTTCCCGTACGTAGCGTTTCATACGGGGTCAAGCCAGCATCGACCATGTATTTCATTTCGTGATGAATGGAAAAGCCAGGTACATTCAGCACTTGCGGAGCGTCAGAGCCAAGTAACAGATCTACGCCATTTTTCTGGCATTCATAAATCAGTTTACGACGAATCTGGATTAGCTTTTCGGCACGCTCTTTCGTAAAACTAGAGTTTGTGTTGTAGCTATCCTTGGCGCGCTTCCAGCCTTGAATTTCCTGTGGCTTCATATAAATGAACTCTGGCGCACTAGCAAAAGCACTCCAGGGCTGTGGCGACAGCCATCGTTCGGCCAACGCCTGCGTTGGGACCACGCGAATACGTTTCTCACGAAGTCCGCTTACCAGTTTAGGAATCTGCGCTTCATTGGCCCGGTAGGCAATCCAGGCGCCAAACAAACCCGTTTCCGGCTCTGCCAACGTATCTGACCGGGGTACAATTGCTTCTATAAAACCATCCAGATGATCGATGGACGAACACTGAGCGTCAATAGCTCGCCAGACACCTACGTTAAATGATACGTGGCCCACAAACGGAATTCCCACTTCTTTAGCCGTTTTTGCGATGGCAGGAAACGTTTCTTTTGTCAGGCCAGGGTGCAACTTCAAAAAGTCATAGCCTGCCGCTTTCTGTTCGCGCACCATCTCGGCCCCTCGTTCGGGCGTCTTCACTGTTTGGCCGTTAAACGACGGCCCTGTAGCATAGAAATGCGGGCCGAGAATTTCACCACTGTTGATTTTACTACGTAGCTCAAGGTGCCTGGGATGTCCCAGCATGCCTCGAATGGTTGTAATACCATTTGCCAGATATAGGGTCAGAACCTCTTTCATTGGATCGATATCATCAATCGGAGGCACATGCGCGTGGATTTCGGCCCAACCCGGCGTCAGATACTTTCCCGTAGCATTAATAACCAAAGCGTCTTTACTATACTTGACCTGCCCGGCTTTCCCCATGTGAGTTATTTTACCATCACGCACCACAACGGTCTGACTGTCAAGAACACGTTCCTGATCCATCGGAATTACGTTCACGGACAGGAAGACAATATCGCGCCCACGATTACTGATCAGTTCCTGCCCGAATACGACAGAGCATGACACCAGCAGCAAGCTAATAAAGAGATATACACGTCTGGTTTGCATGGGTTTAGTTGGTTAAACGTTGGTTGCAGGATGCATTGATTAATAAAGTCGCATCTGTTGGTTTGGATACTGACTGCTCAGCCAATAAATTTAACCAGCCAATACGATGTGAGTTATTGTATGACCAATGCTCCTAACCAATTCTTCTCAATCTGCTAACTAATGAAAATCCGAGCAATAATTACCGGCGCAACCGGCATGGTAGGTGAAGGAGTCCTGCACGAGTGTTTGCTCGACCCAACTGTTGAACAAGTTTTACTGATAAACCGAAAACCAAGTGGCATATCGCATGCCAAACTCCGCGAAATTGTTCATAGCGATTTTCTTAACCTAACGCCTATCGAAAATCAGTTAGCTGGCTATAATGCCTGTTTTTTCTGCCTCGGCGTGTCGTCGGTTGGGATGGATAACGAAGAATACCGGCGACTAACTTATGACCTTACCCTATATTTTGCGCAGGTTGTAGCCAGTCATAATCCTGATCTAACGTTCTGTTACGTATCAGGCGCAGGCACCGACAGCACCGAAAAAGGACGTAGTGCCTGGGCTCGCGTAAAAGGAGCAACCGAAAACGCCTTACTAAAACTATTCAACAATGCGTATATGTTTCGGCCCGGTTTTATGCTCCCCACCGAAGGGCTGAAAAACACGCTAAAATATTACAAATACATTGCCTGGCTTTACCCCATCGGCCGCGCTATCTATCCGGCAGGTTTTTCTGCACTTCGGGAGTTGGGAGTTGCTATGATTAAATCCGTTCGTATAGGTTACGAAAAACCAATCCTGGAGGTTAAAGACATTGTTACGTTAGCCAAACGGTAAGGCGCTACGTTCATTCAGGAAGCTTTTCTATTTCCATAAGCCGCCCATTTTTCTTCAATAAACTGAAAAACAGACAGTTTTCATTAGATAGAAATTAGTCCTTGGCCAAGGCGCTTCCAGTAGTTGTTGTTTATGTTCAGCAGGAAATGCTACGTGCAAAAATAGCAAATACTATTTTAGTTATACTATATATAGCAAAAAAATATCACAACCTCCCTATTGCTCCTAAACGCAGAGAAATTCCACCTGGCGCATTTAATAGAGCAATTGTTCATCATCAGTTACCTCTCATCAGTTAGCGATTTCAACGCATGCAGAAGATTTTCAATGCTAACGAATAAGCTAGCACGATCGGTTTGTTCGCATCGCCATACAGCATTCCCATTCTGATACGTAGCATCAACGGTAGCAACGGAATTCTCCTGACTTATTCGAAAACCTTCCCGTTGAAGCGCCCGACGAGTCCAGAAAAGTAGCCGCTCGTCGCCAAGCAGGCTTATTGCCGGCCCCTGTTCGTCGGGATGCATCATGAATGCCCCCGTGGTCCGATCAAAATAGAAACCTGCTTTGGCAAAGGTGGCTTCAAACATACCACTTAACACCAAATCTTCGGGCGCTCCTACGGCCATATTCCCCTGAGCATCAAGCAGCCAGAGTTTATCAGCCATTTGCAGTGCCAGGTCTAGCTCATGGGTCGATAAGAGAATGGCTTTCTGGGTCTGACGAGTCAGCTGATGCAACAATCGCATCATTTCGACTCGATTGGGTAAATCCAGGTGGGCGGTCGGCTCGTCCAGCAAAATCAGATTGGTGTCCTGAGCCAACGCCCTGGCCAGCATCACTTTCTGACGCTCTCCGTCGCTCAACTGATGGATACGTCGGTAAGCAAATTTCTGCGTTCCAGTCGCCGTTATTGCCTTTTGCACTTGTGCAAGATCGCTTTCAGTCAACTTACCCAACCAACCCGTATGCGGGGTTCGGCCTAACGCAATGAGTTCATGGACGGACAGGTTTCCCGCTTCTACTCGCTCAGCCAGCACCAGGCTCAATCGCTGGGCGAGTTCCGTTGGATTGAAGTTAGCCAGGGGTTGACCGTTGAGCAGGATCTGACCACTGAGCGGAGGTTGCAGACCGGCCAGCGTTCGCATTAAGGTCGATTTGCCCGCCCCGTTTGGCCCTAACAGGCAAACTAGTTGACCCGGCCACAAATCCAGGGCCAACGACTCCGCGACAGATCGTTTCCGCTGATTACGCCCGGTGTAGCCAATAGCCAACGCCTGTGTAGATAAGAGCGGAGCGGACGTATTCATCAGAAAGCAGTACGTAGATTGTTTCGACGGACAATAATCCAGATAACGACTGGTGCCCCCAGCAGAGACGTAACAACACTAATTGGCAGGACAGCCTGGGTACCAGGCAACTGAGCGATTCCATCACAAACCAGCAGCAATATGGCTCCCACCAGACACGTAGCCGGAATAAGCAATCGATGATCAGACGTATCGAGTAGCGAGCGGGTCAGATGGGGTACGGCAATTCCGACAAAACCAATGGGCCCGCAAAAGGCCGTAATGCTGCCTGTCAGCAGACTGGTACTGATTAAAATCAGAAGTCGGCTACGCGCTACGTTCAGCCCCATGCTACGAGCATAGTTTTCACCCAGCAATAGTACGTTCAGGGCTTTTGACGACGAAAATGCCACGATAAGCCCTAATGCCACAACAATAGCCAGTACGTATAGATGCGTTTGTACTACCCCACCCAGCGAGCCAAACGTCCACATTAGATACTCCTGAAGCTCTTCGGGCTGGCTGAAATACTGCCAGATACTGACAATGGCTAACGTAATGGTTCCAATCATTACACCGACAATCAGCAGAACGATATTGTCCCGTAATCGTCCGCCAATCGATAAAACCAGCAGTAGCACCAGAGCCGAACCCAGGGAGGCCATAAACACTAGTAGCCAACTATCCGCAATACCCAGCTGACGAATAGCGTAAAGACTGGCACTACCTCCACCTCCCAGCATCACCACGGCTACGCCTAACCCTGCTCCGGCCGTAATGCCCAGTTCAGAGGGTCCCGCCAGTGGGTTGCGGAACAAAGCCTGCATTTGCAAACCACTAACTGATAAGCCACACCCGACAATAACGGCCGTTATGGCTTTGGGCAACCGTATTTTCTGCACGATATACAACCACGCTACGTTTTCCGATCCTTGCCCCGCGACAATACGGGCCACCTCTTTCAACGGAATAGACACAGAGCCGAACGCAATATCAAGCAGGAAACAAACGATGACCAACACGGCTAGCACTGGAATAATCAGACCACGCCAGCCATATACTGCGTTTTTATCGGGGATTTCCAGAAATTGTGACGGGGGTTTACCCATTAGTTAAGTTGCCTGTAATAGACCAATTTGTGTTTGGGCAGGAGGTCGGGATGTAGAATTTTGATCATGTCGGCCAGCACAAGATGAGGGTTTACCACGCCCGACTCCCAATAGTCGTTCGATCCCTGGCTGTTGGTTCGTTTGTTATAATCGTACATTTGGCCCGTTTTGAAGGCCTTAAAATCAGCGTAGCGTGCATCCTTCGCCAAAATGCTCTGTTTTGAATCAGAAGCCATAATACTCACATTCAGCCAATAGTCAGCTTTTAGCGCGTAGGGGTAAACGGTTTCGAAATTCAAGGGCAAACTCCCCGTGGCTTTCCGGCTCGTCCAGGGATAACTGCCACCCGCATCGAGAAAAAAACGGGTCATGAAGCTATTGCCATCCGGTACGTACCACGCATCTTTCATGTTGATACCACTGATAATTAACGGCTTGTGTTTAACCTGTTTAGCCAGGGACGTCAATCGTTTGTACTCCTGTTCGACATAGCCAAATTTCTGATTGACGAGCTTTTCCTTGTTGAGTAAAGCAGCCATCAATTTTACCCATTCGGCCCGCCCCAGTGGTGTATTCTCAACCCATTCGGAATTGATAAGCACCGGAATACCCGCTCCCTTCAGAATACTGTACCGATCCATGCGGGCATTAGGGCTTCCCATAGTCATCACCAAATCGGGATGCATTGTCACGAGTTGCTCTTCGTTGATCGTCTGGTCCCGCCCGATCTCCTTCACTTTTCCAGCTTTAATTCGGGCAATCACGTTGGGCGACGATACGTATGTCAGATTCGCCAGGCCAACAATTTGATCTTCGGCCCCTAAAAAAGCCGCTAACCCGACGTGCATGGACGACATGAGCACCATGCTACGTAGCGGCACTTCAATAACCTGACTGGGCGAGTACCCTTTAGGTGGTGGCGTACCGCGCTGCACCAGCACATAGCGGATGGTATCAACTTTTTTCTCGAAAGGATTGATGATCGATACGTACTTGTACTTGCCAGCGTAGCGAATGTTAAATCCTCTGGCGTACCGAATCGCTACCTGATCACTAGCTATTCCCGGAGATTTCGGGGTTGCCTTTTGCGCACTTGAGAGCGGAATACTACTGCTGTAGAGAAGCAGTACTGCCAGACAGCGCATTACGCTACGTGCTCTCTGACCTGATGAGCTTTTTTGTTTTTTCATGGATTGACGAGCTTTTCCTCCGAAAGCTGTTGATCGATTCTATCAAGGCAGGTCTTCTGACTTCTCCAGTCGCCAACAACCTTCCCGTCCTTATAGAACAGTGGCATACGAGTTGGTGACTTCAACAGATGGAGTTACAGCAGCGGAGACTGTTCAGGATTTACACCTGGATTCCCTCTTCAAACGGCTTCCTAATCGATAAATAAGAAAGCCATTACCTTCATATCGGCAAAGGTACAATATCAGACGGAAGGAACCGCCCTTTGATCAACATTGGTGGCTGGCTCAGTCAATTTCCGACACCACTACGTAGTTATCGTTACGGGTGATGCCATACAATATCAACTTGCTTTTTACACTGCGGTCAATGGCAAAAGCCTGCCCTTCGCTAATCGTTGGGATTGTTTTTACGTAGTGTAGCGTATGCCCCCGCTCCGGTAATTTCAGTACGTATAGTTCCGGTTTGTCATGACCAGTGCAATAAATGAGTCCATCGTTGCCCCATGTGCCACCTGACGAACTCTTTGGCGAAAAGGCCTGAAGAACATTGGCCGGAAACGACCAGGCTTCTACCTGCTGCCAGCTTTCTGTAAATTTCACCAGCGTTGTCCAACGATTATCTCGCCCTTCGGCCGATGCCTTATCGGAGTAATTAGCGAAACAAACCCACCAATGTCCCTGATAAAAATCGGCCCACGTTGCCGAACCGGGAAACAACCCAAAGCTATGACTTCCAATGTGTTTAAGTGTTCCTGTATCAAAAATCTCGATAGAACTGGCCATCGGTACGTCGGGATAGTTAGAGTGTGTGCAGTAAAGCTTTTTCCCCAGCACAACCCCGCTATTCATATGCTTGAGCAACCCCGTCGTATCATTCCAGGCAGCCACCTGTTTTCCATCCGACTTTGTATGCTTGGTTAGCGAGTGGTTATTGATGACATAGAAGTATGATTCATCGACAGCGACGCCCTGCTTTACTTCCTGAGGTTGGAAACGACGAAGTTCTTTCGCTTTCTGCCCATAGCTGACTTTACCAAACGTGAGCCCTGCAAGAATGGTGGTAACTAGTAAAAACCGCATTATGATATCCATTAAAAACGACAATACATCTCCGAAAAACGCTTGATGATAGCCACACGTTCTTTCAAATAGCGTGGCCCAACGAAACTATTCGACCAGTCATCGAAATTCTCGACCTGGAAGCCCAGGTAAAATAGCCAGAACATAATTCCCAGGAACGGCACTGCTTCGATTTCTTCATCGGACAACGTACGTACGTCTCTGTATCCTTTTATAAATACCGAAAACTGCCGGTCTGCCTCTTCTTTCGTGATTTTCCCGGTAATGGTGTGAATGAAAAAATGGACCAGGAACGAAGCTAGATCGTTGGCCAGGTACCCTTTCCCGGCAAAATCGAAATCGAAGAGAGTGAATAGATTCCCATCAAAATGGAAATTTTTGGGTAGGTAATCGTAATGACAATAGCCCGAACTTAAGCTAGCATTATCGAACGTTGCCATCTTTTGATCGACCTGATTGGCCAGTTCCAATAAGTAAGCATAATCTGCTGATTCCTCCGCAAACCACGGCTTAACGACTTCCAGCGGTCGCCAGAGGGTTGTTTCTGCAGTATACGGTTTCCGTTCGTAGCCTAACTCAATCTGGGACGTAATGGTATGGTTAAAGGCCATTTCACGACCTATTATCATCAATTGCTCATCCGAGAAATCGTAAACATTGTTCCCTGGCGCAAACATAAACACAACCCCATAACGCATACCTTCAATGGCATTAAATGGCTGTATCTGCTCACCATGCAGGTCTCGCAGGGGATACGCCACTTTCGCCCCCCGCTCATGCAGAATATTGAGCAGTTCAATTTCTCCTCTTATTTCCTCCAGAGTTCGGTGCGAACTTCGATACACTTTCAGGATATATTTAACGTTCTCTCCTTCTATACGATACGTATCGCTCACACCATGAAGTAATAACTTACAGGTGATTCCGGCAAAGCCGTACTTTTCTTCGATATAACGGCCAAGTGCCATTGATGATAAGGTTGAGTACTGAGCGGGAAAGATATCCATAGATACGTAGTGAATTCGGGTTTTCAGGTTTGCTACAACGCAAAAAGGGCTGTGAAACCACAGCCCTGAAAAATCAACGGGATGAACTATAAAAGAACAGGTTGCCCTGTACGTACCGACTCATCGCAGGCAAAAGCGATCTGCAAGCTATTGACAGCATCCTGCATATGGTCGGTAAGGTCGATATTCTCCTGAATAGCCCGCAGGAAGTAGCGTTGTTCGCGATTACACAACTCCTGATGATCAGGCTCATCCTGCATATCGATCCAGGTATCGGCTTCTACGAACTGATCATTCGCATCCAGATTGGCCCGGTGTACACGTAGCGATTCGGTTTTGGTGTGTGAATCAACATTGTCTGACTTACCAGCCGCACCAGCATTCTTCGCTACAATTGATACGCAACCGTTTGGGCCAATTACATCTTTTACGAAAAAAGCCGTTTCGCTCATCATAGGTCCCCAACCAGCTTCGTACCAACCCACAGACCCATCCTCAAACCGAATCTGTAACTGGCCGTAGTTATAGTTATCGGCCGGAATATCGTTGGTCAGGCGAGCACCGATTGCGTTGACTTGTACGGGTTTCGAGCGGGTCATCTGACACATTACGTCGATGTAATGTACACCACAGTCAACGATTGGGCTTAGGCTTTTCATCAGATTCCGATGAACGGTCCACATCGTTCCATGACTCTGCTGGTTAAGATTCATGCGCATCACGAGCGGTTTTCCCATTTCCCGAGCGACCTCAACGAATTTCTCCCAGGATGGATGATGGCGTAAAATATACCCGACAACCAGTTTTTTCCCGGCCTTCTCCGCAGCGGCTACGACTCGTTTAGCGCCGTCAACCGTATCAGCAACAGGTTTCTCAATAAACACGTGGCAGCCCTTCTCAAAAGCCTGAATCGCAAACGCTTCGTGCGTATCGGGATAGGTAGAGATACAGACCGCATCGGGTTTGGTTTCCGCCAGAGCAGTCGTATAATCGTCAAATAAGGCATACCCCCCACCTAACCGCTCGTTCAGAACAGCCTTGCTGTTTCCGGTCGACACAATTCCGCATATCTCGAATCCGTCCAACGATTGGTAAGCAATAGCGTGCGATGAGCCCATATTGCCGCATCCAACGACAAGTACTCGCAATGAATTTGTTGAAGCTGACATGAAAATGACGTTTGAGCCGCAAAGATAGTATTTCTCAGAAGCAGACTAGTACAGGCTAGTCCACAACAATATGTTTTCGGGTTGTAAATTTGTTGCTTATGCCTATTTCGAACCAGACAGTCGCTTCCAGCGAGCCCCTGTCGATACTGTACCAGTCCGCTGATTTAGTAGCCATCAATAAGCCCCACGGCCTGCTGGTGCATCGTTCGCCCATAGCCAGCGATGCCAGCGAATTTGCCGTTCAGCTATTACGTGATCAGCTAGGGCAGCGCGTTTATCCTGTTCACCGATTAGATCGCAAAACGGGCGGGGTGCTACTATTTGCTCTGAGCGAAACCATGAATTCAGTCATGCAGCAACGCTTCGCCGAAGGAGCGATTGAGAAGACGTATCTGGCCATTGTACGGGGTTACACACCTGATGAACAGGTTATTGATTATCCACTACGTCGCGACGATAATCCCGACGTTTATCAGGACGCCGTTACCCGTCTACGCACTGTTCAACGTACCGAAATTCCCTTGGCTTTTGGTAAACACGCTACGTCTCGTTATTCGCTAGTCGAGTTAACACCAACTACTGGACGAATGCACCAACTACGTAAGCACATGGCTCATATTATGCACCCGATTATTGGCGATCGCCCGCACGGCTGTAACAAGCAGAATAAATTATTTCTGAATCGATTCGACATGAATACGATGCTTTTACATGCCCATCAGCTTCAATTCCGCGACCCTGTTACGTCGGAATTAGTCACCATAACAGCTCCTTTTCAGAGCGAGTTTTCCCGGATGATGACGGAGCTGTTTGCTACGTCTGATTTAGCTTAGTGTACTGCCCAGACAAAATAGTATTCGGTTTAGCCGTCAAAAAGTACGCTTCGTCCTATCTTCTTTTCCCTCACGTATCGCACTCTGTACTTTTGTCCACAGACGAACGAACGATGTCCACTAATGGACAAAATCGGAAGCGCGCGCACAAACTATTGAGCTGACTATCAATTTATTACCAAACTGGCACACACTTTGGCTATTGGTCATCAGACGAACAAAACAACACTAAACACAAATACTACTATGTTACTACCAGTAATCACTAAACTAGCAGGTTCCGTTCTTTTGAGTGCAGCCACTCTTATGAACCCATCAGGCCCTAAAAACCTTTCATTTGATGCCAGCGCCTTTGTGACAGTCAACAAACAGGTCCGCGTTGCAGTAAGTAAAAAGGCTGAGATTCCCGTCACCGTTTTGCTACGTGATGTCAACAAGAATATTTTATTCCATCAGTCTATCAGCAAAATGGAATCTTCCTACGCTGTAAAGCTGAACGTAAACGATTTGGCAGACGGCACCTATGAATTGGAGGTAAAATCAACTGAAGGTAGTATTCGCAAAGAGTTCAACTTGTCGACACAACCCACCCAGCAAAGTAGCCGCATCGTAGCTATGCAGTAGCCATACGCATAAAAAAGGGCCTAACTTATTCGGTTAGGCCCTTTTTTTAATATAGTACGATTAAGATACTCCTTTAAATTCCTCCTGCAACGCAAAAGGCTGACTACGAAGCCGCTTGCCGGTAGCCTTAAAGATTGCGTTAGCCACGGCGGCACCGGCTGGTGGTAAAGACGGTTCACCCAAGCCAGTTGGCTCAATTTCGTTCTTCACAAAATGCACCTCTACTTCCGGGATTTCGTTGAGTCTGATAAGCCGGTAATCGTTAAAATTCTTCTGCTCAGGCATACCATTTTTGAACGTAATGTTTCCATACATGGCATGACCGATTCCGTCAACGATACACCCACGAACCTGTTGTTCTGAGCCACTCTGATTAATAACAACACCACAGTCGGCAGCTGAGTACACTTTCTGCAGAACCGGTTTTCCTTTCTGCATTACTACCTCTCCTACCTGCGCTACGTAGGATCGGTGCGAGAAATATACGCTGAATCCCTGCGCAACAGGCTTTCCGTCAGGACCTTTTTTCTTGCCCCAACCCGATTTTTCAGCAGCTAATTCAATTACACCTTTCATACGGTCGATGTCGTATTTAATAGCACCGACCGGCTTTTGCTTCGCCTTTTCGAGTAATTCTAGACGAAACTGAACAGGGTCTTTATCGGCAGCCTGCGCCACTTCATCCAGGAAAGCCTGTTCGGCAAAAGCCAGGAAGTTCGTAATCGGAGCTCGCCATGGCCCCGTTGTGATTGGGGATTTATGGTCTACGCTATCAATCAACAAATTATCAACAGCTCCCGAGGGGAAATTATCTTCCCGCGTTGCGTTTCCAGCATTGATACTCGCTCCCCGAAGCTTATAGCCAATCATATTTCCCTGGCTATCCAGCGCTGCTTCAAACCGATAGCGAACAGCTGGCCGATAACTTCCCCCTGTCATATCGTCTTCTCGGGACCAGACTACTTTGACAGGCGCTTTCATGAGCTTAGATACCTGTACAGCTTCGATTACGTAGTCGGCTTTTAATCTGCGACCAAATCCACCACCCATACGGGTCAGTTCAACACTCACTTTATCGGGTGTAATACCAAGCAGTTTCGCCGTTTCGTTACGTGCCAATTCAGGGGTTTGCGTGGGGCCTATCAATTCTGCACCGTCTTCACGAACATGCGCAAAAAAGTTCATAGGCTCTAATGGATTGTGGGGGAGAAACGGGCACTGGTATTCTGCTTTGACAACCTTTGCTGCATTCTTAAACGCACTGTCGACATCACCATCTTTCCGGCGCACGGTGGCATCTGAGCTATCGAGCATCTCCTTAAAAAGACGATTGTGATCGGCTGTACTTTCTAAAACATCGGCTTTTTCCCAATCGATCTTCAGCGCGTCTTTTGCCTTTTTAACCTGCCACGTCGATTTGCCAACCACCGCTACGTTGTTATCAAACGTTACAACATCAACGATTCCTGATATTGCTTTAGCGGCCTTTGCATCAACCGATTTAAGTTTGTAGCCAAAAGCTGGTCGCTGAATCATGGCAAACAACATCCCCTCGCGGTAAACGTCAAGGCCAAAAAGCGATTTGCCGGTTATAATTTTAGGATTATCAACATTCTTAACCGTTGAGCCAATTAGTTTAAAATCCTTGATTTCTTTCAGCTTAACATCAGTTGGCGCAGTCACTTTTGCAGCTTCAGACGCCAGTTCACCGTAGCTTAAGCGACGATTACTTCCTTTGTGTATCACAAATCCCTTCTCTGTCGAACACTCAGATGCGGAAACGCTCCAACGTTTCGCGCCAGCTTCCAACAGCATATAGCGTGCAGTTGCGCCAGCTTTACGTAAACGTTGCCATGAGTGCGGAATCGAACCACTTCCTCCGGCAACCTGACGTTCAAATTTCTTGGTATCTAATGGGGCTTGCTCAACGACCACTTTTTTCCAATCAGCGTCTAATTCTTCAGCAACAATGATCGGGAAGGCGGTTTTTATACCCTGACCAACTTCGGGATTAGGAGAGAAAATAGTAATAACTCCCTCAGGACTAATCGATAAATAGCTATTGAATTCAGAACCCGTTGCAGCAACGGAATTCGGGTTAACGATAACTGATGCAGCATCAGATTCGGACCAGTTAAAACCTAATAGCAACCCACCTCCGGCAGCCGTTGCTATTTTCAGGAAATTTCTGCGGCTTGACTTTGATAGAGTCATGGTTATTTGGTTTTTACAGGTTTTGCAGGATTGTTATAGTCGGCAGCACGTTTAACAGCATCGCGAATACGATGATACGTACCACAACGACATAAATTACCGGTCATAGTATCATCAATCTGAGCAGCCGTAGGCTTCGGATTCTTTTTGAGCAAAGCAGCAGCAGTCATGATCTGACCCGCCTGGCAATAGCCGCATTGCGGCACATCAATCTCATCCCATGCTTTTTGTACGGGATGTTCTCCGTTTGCCGATAATCCTTCAATCGTAATTACTTTAGCCTTACCAATAGAAGAAACTGGCAGTACACAAGATCGAGTTGCTTCTCCGTCGAGATGAACAGTACAAGCACCGCATTGAGCAATACCACAACCGTACTTAGTCCCAAGCAGTCCGAGAGAATCACGTAGCACCCATAAAAGAGGAGTATCAGGGTCAACATCGGCCTGATAGCCGCGCCCATTAATTTGTAGTTTGAAGATAGCCATTTATATGCAGGGTTGACAACTCAGTAAGCTAAGTTAAGAAAAAACAAAAACTACTGCTCATTATCAATATAAAAGCTACCAAAACGAGAAAAGGCGTTGTCGGTCTGACAACGCCCTC
>NZ_JAAFZH010000059.1 GCF_010435915.1 Spirosoma terrae
AAGTCTTAACTAGCCCATTGCCATAGGCGATCGACAAGAAGCCAAACCAGAGAGAGCGTAGCTAACCGACAGATTAGTGCTATGCTAAAGTCGGCAATTTTAACGATGTCTATTTTAGAAAACATACCAACGACCAGATAGATAGCATTGAAAGTAGAATATCGCTATAATTTAGCCAAGTGTCTGGTTTTGAATTGATTGATCGGTGGAGCTTTCTAATGTCGAAACTTGGTTCGTGATGAG
>NZ_JAAFZH010000060.1 GCF_010435915.1 Spirosoma terrae
ATATGAACCCGTGTGGTTCATGTGGAGAATAACGGATTCGAACCGTTGACCCCCTGCTTGCAAAGCAGGTGCTCTAGCCAGCTGAGCTAATCCCCCTTATTTTTGGTTACTGTGGGCCTGCGTGGACTCGAACCACGGACCTCTACATTATCAGTGTAGCGCTCTAACCACCTGAGCTACAAGCCCAGTGCTTTGCATATTGACATCAATAGGAGCACCAA
>NZ_JAAFZH010000061.1 GCF_010435915.1 Spirosoma terrae
GCTACATGTAGGCTTTTTCCAACCCAGTCCTGTAGATCAATCCCCCCGGCTTCAGTGGTAGTTGGGGTGGCCCCTTTACCTAGCACAGGCCCATCTAAAATGCGAAGCGGGACCCGACACACGAAGCCACTAGTGGTCTGGGTAAACAAGTAATGGAAGATAATTGTCATGGCTGATAATGAGTAGTAAGCTCTTGAGTACTGCTTAAAGCTGGTAA
>NZ_JAAFZH010000062.1 GCF_010435915.1 Spirosoma terrae
CAACGCCAGTGGTATCTACAGCTTCACGGGCCTGACCCCGGGTGTACCGTACTCGGTGAGCTTCGTGGCGCCGACGGGTTACACGGCTACGATCGCCAACGCGGGTGGGGATGGCACCAAAGACAGTGATGCTAACCCAGTGACGGGTCAGACCCAGTCGGTGACCTTAGCGCCGGGTGAGAACAATCCAAACCTGGACGCTGG
>NZ_JAAFZH010000007.1 GCF_010435915.1 Spirosoma terrae
TTTTCAAGTGACTTGCAAGACCATCAGCACTCAGGGTTGTTGGGTGGAGCGAAAAAACCGTAACGTAGTAGTGGGCTTGTGTGCGACACGTAGCACGTCCCGAAACAGAGCGGTTTTAGCTCGTTCGTCGGCTTCCGTTGACACGAGAAACGTCCCGGTTTGGCGTACTTTGGGCTCGTTCGGTGGCTCTAGTTGACATAGGTATCGGGTTCAACAATTAACTTGAAGAAAGTACTTTGGTAAGACGTATCAATTCCCGCGACATTCTTTTGGTTGAGTACAATACCGCTCAGAACTGGTACGCTCAAATTCCAACTAAAAATTGGTTATGCGTTTTAGTGAGCGATGACCGAGAAAGGAGGTATCTTGACGAAGTCATCGTAAAAATTATTCTCAAGGATGTTTGCTGGATAGCTACCGTTGGCAAGCAATGTGAAAAGGTGCATGATTGGGCCGACGAGGAAATTTTATTTAGGAAAGTGGAGGAGGAAGACGAGCCTTACCTGCCCAAGCATGACATCATGACCACTTGGCACCATGATTTTGAGGAAGGCATCTGGTTTTCAATCATCGCGGCCAATGACGCTGAAATTGACATTGAGACGGTTGTCATTCTGGACATGACCAACGGCCAACGGCAGGCTGATATTCAAGCAGCCCTTGACAAAGCTGAGAATGATAAGTAGGTTTGGTTGCGCCGGGTGGCTTCCTGCGACAGGCCGCACGTCCCGGTGGAGAGTTGGCAGCCCAACAGAAGGGGTGTGTAAAGGTTGAGATACGTGTGTTCAGTAGAGTTCTGCGCCCACCATCAACACCCGTTGGCGTTGGATGCATCAGCCAAAATGTAATGCTCGTTTGTAGGCTTTTGTGCGACAGGTCGCAAGGCTCGACAGGCAGGCTTTTCGGCGCGTTGGGCAGCTTCGGTTGACAGTTGGCAGGGCTCAAAAGTCAGGCTTTTACTGATTAGGTGGGTTTCGTGTGACACAAGAAACGCCCCAGCACAGGGTAATTGGACTTGCATTTTCAAGTTTCGGTTGACAGAGAATAGTTGGGTGACTTATTAGTATTCGATTTCATTCCAAAAATGCGCGGAGCTATATCAACAATTCTATGGGGGATTCTTTGTATAACCCCACTAGCCGTTATCTACTACATTTTTAAGGCATTTACATCAGAATATGATGAGGATATCGCTGCTTTTATTTGTGCTTTGGGATTGGGTTGTCTAACAATTGTAGTCCTGATTACTCTTAAAATAATAGATGAGTCAGTCTATTTACAACGCCATAGGCTGAGATTGTATGCAGGTATCCTTGGGACTCCTTTCACACCTCTGTTTGCTTACTTTATGGCGTGGTTTATTGCAGCTTTACGTGCTTGATAGGTGGCAGTAGGTAGCTTTCCGTCGACAGGGAGCACGTCCCGAAGGCGGGTTTGCAGCCCAACCAAATGAGGGTGTAAAGGTGAAAGTGCGGTTGTTTGTATTGACTTGTGCGCTCACCATCAACCCTCATGGTCGTTGGGTGAACAGCCAAAAGCTGGGAGTGCATTTCCAGCGTCCGTGCGACAAGGGAACAGCCCCGACGGTCATCTTGTGGCTCGTTAGGCGGCTCCGGTCGACACCAGAAGCGCTTCGAAGGTGAAGCTGAAAATGGTTTGCGGCTGACACGAGAGACGTAGTAAAAAGGCAACTTTTCAACTGGTCGCAACCTCGTGAAAGCTTCGCGCTCGGCAAAAAGCGGATGTGTGCGTTGTGGTTCGCTTCGCGGCTGTCACCCTGTAGGGCGACAGGCCACTCGTCCGGTGGAAAGCGGGGCAGCCTAACCAAATGAGAGTGTAAAAGTTCAAGTGTGGTTATTTGTGTTAACTTGTGCGCTCACCATCAACCCTCGCGGGCGTTGTGTGCTGTGCTAAACGACACAAAACCGGTTCAATAAGTTAAGATATGAATAGCTATGACCTTTTCACAAACATTATGGTTAGGCGTTTTCATGAATCCTTTCGCTTGCAGATAATTAACTCCTGATTGTTTTTGTCTGATATTTCTGTAGGGCGCAAACCAAGTGGTGCGACCACAATCTTCAACGAATCTCCGTCCAACTCATAAGCAATGCTGACAGGTGCCGAAATGTTGAGCGTCCCATCTGGCTGAATAATAATGAACTTGAGGCTGCCAGTAGTGTCCAACTTGAAAGAATACGTAACCTCCTTCCCGGTCTCGTCTGTGAAAAAAAGTTTATCTCCTCTGAAGACATATAGGTAAGATACATTCCATTTCTTGCCCTTTTGGCTTTCAGATTGCGCCAACCAAGCTCCTTGTAAGTTTGCTTGGTCGGTAGATTTTGCCGCATCCCTAGCGACACCACATGACAAAGCGCAAACAATAACCAATATAATGAGGGAGATCTTCATAATGTCATATCCAAAAAAAGTCTAACTATATAATAGACTGCAATTTTGCAGTCTATTGAAACCAAATATATTCCAAATAGATCAAACACCGAAACGGGGTCGCTTTTTGAGTCGCCTGCGACACAGGCAACGCCCCGAGATAGAAGCTAAAGGCGAGTTAGGCGGGTTGCGGTGGACACGAGAAGCGCCCCGACATGGAAGCTGACAAAAGCGGATTGGTGCGTATTGCTCGCTCCGCTCTGTCACCCTGTCGGGAGACAGGACGCTCGCCGGTTAGGAAGCTAAGCAGCCCAGCCACCAAGGGGTGTAAAGATGCAAGTGGCTCATGTTCAGGAGCGTAATGTGTTCACCATCAACCCCTTTAGTCATTGGGTGTACACAACAGATTGAAAAACAACGTAGTGCCGTGTCTCGGTCGACAGGCCGCTCGGCTCGACAGGTCAACTTTTTAGGCTTGTTATTCTGGTTTCGGTCGACACGAGAGTCGCCCCGGTTGGGTAGGTTAACAAAAAGTGAGCTGGCAACGTAGCGTCGACAGAGCCATCGTCCCGCGACAACGTAGTGAAAGGCTTCGCGTGATTCTGATACGTAGTAAACGGGCTTCGCGCGGGTCTTGAATCGGTTACGCGTGTTAGTGGTTCGCTTCGCGTGTGTTTCCTGTCTGGCGAAAGGAAGCCCGTCTCGGCGGAAAGTCGGGACAGCCCAACTAAATAGGGGTGTAAAGGTTGGTACTACGTTTGTTCATTAACGTAGCGGTAGGATTGCACGCGACAGGTGGCTCCATGCGCCAAAGCGTATTTTTGAACGAAGCCAGAAAATACAGATATTGGTTTTATGATCCAACTCGACCAGTTGACCGAACATTTAAACAGGATCGAGCCAAATGACTGGAATAAGTTATTCGGCTTGATACCTGAAATTGAAGCAACCGAAACATTTGGTGAAGTCAGGGGTGGAGATACACTCCCTGATGGATCAATCGCAATGCCTTACTGGAGTTCAGCCAAAATAGTAGACAAGTTTTTACACGCGGTAAATGATTTAGACGTAGTACCCGTGTATAACTGGACCTCCTGGAAAGAAGGAAAGAGCTTGCTTGATGACAACAGTACTGATTACAATACCTTACCTATTGAAACGCTCTGCAAACTCCTTACGATAATTATCCGGGCTGACAGATTTAGCGATGGCTATCTAGTTGGTATGTTCGCCAATGGAAAAATGCTGAAAATTATTAAAGCAATAAAAGGCAACAGAGATCAATACCTCCTGCTACGAGAACAGCGCTGACCAGGTCGCGTACGACAGGGGTAGTAGATGCTGCGAGCGATTTTCCAGCCCAATACAGACACGTAGTGTTCGACAGGCTAACCGATTTATATAGAGTAATGATGAATATCAAACTACTTTTTTTAGGATTTGGCCTGCTCTTATTAGTTGCCTCTTTTTGGGTTAGTCAGGCTACTTTTGACATTCAGCTTTATGACACCTACTACGTCATTGGCTGGGGAAATTTGTTTAGGGCGATCAGTTTATTATGTTGTCTGATCGGTGGTGTTGGCATCTTGCTTGCCCGCCGAGTTAGCTAGCGCTACTGAGATTCCACGCTATTGTCTGCGGGCAATTGATTTCCCGCCCTGCCCCCCGTCTGCTTCCCAACACAGCAATACTATAGATCGACGAAAAATTTAGTAGCCGTTTGATAACTACCATTTAACAGCTGGCTCAATAATCGCTTATTTGGCGCTTCTTCTTAACTCTTTTTTATCATGAAATCATTTACTCTGTCCACGCTTATCGCCATGATTGGGGGCACCTTAATCGTAGCTGGATTAACACCCAAATCCGAAAAATTACCGTCTGAAACTAAGCACATGCCTCCCGACCAGACATTGATCAAACGCGGAGAGTATCTGGTTGGCATAATGGGCTGTAACGATTGCCATTCACCAAAAACGATGGGCGCGCAGGGTCCCGAACCAATAGCCGATAAACTCTTGTCTGGTTATCCAGCTGGTCGCCCCCTACCCACGCGGAATTCAGAAGCATTGAACGAATGGGTCTTATTCAATAGCGACAATACGGCGGCTGCTGGCCCCTGGGGTATTTCCTTCGCAGCTAATCTGACGTCAGACGCTACGGGTATTGGTAACTGGACAGAAGAACAGTTTAAACGGGCTTTGACTCAGGGTAAAGCGAAAGGTATAGCCAGTAATCGGATGCTGTTGCCACCAATGCCATGGACCAATTATCGCGGCATAAAAGATGCCGATCTAAAAGCTATTTTTGCCTACCTTAAATCGACAAAACCAGTAGCGAATGTAGTTCCAGCGCCAATCCCTCCCGGCCGTTAATCATAAACGTGTTGTGGGTATTTTTTACGAAGCGTAAAGCTCAGTAGGAGTCTGGTTCAAGTACGTATCGACTAGGCGGCTTTTACAGGTTGGCTGTTGTTAAACTTGTAAAAGCCGCCCTAGGCAAGCCCAGATGTCGATTGTTTGTATTCAGCTGGTCAAGAAAACGTATAAGAATGACGAAAACATACCGATCCAAAGTAGGCCCCGAACTTTTAGCTACTTTTATACTGACACTGGGTGGGCCTTTATTGTTGATGATTTACCTAAAAAGCTGGCCTGGAATTGCTATCGTCTCATTTTGTCTGTTGCTCGTAATCCATCTGTTAACGACCACATATTATCAGATTCTGGGTCAGAAACTTAGAATTAAATCGGGTTTATTTTTCGACAAAACGATCGATATAACCACCATTGTACGAATAGAAGCAACTCGAACGCTAATCAGTGCGCCAGCTACCTCACTAAACAGGCTTGAGTTAATCTATAACCGCTACGATAGCGTAATCATCTCTCCTGAAGACCGGGAAGGCTTCGTTAACGACCTGTTAACCAGGAAACCTGATATAGCAGTAATCGTGTAGCGCTTCGTTCTGTACAATTCCCTTTCGGGCAACAGTACGTCCATGCCCTACTTCATCGCCTAAGAAGCGCGCAAACACGTTTGTGCTACGTAGTTTTAATGGATAATGAACGTAGCGTTAAAATCACGTAGGTCTGGTTGTACCAAACCGTTCAGCATAGATATATGGCGCTGGTATACCGAGGTCAACAAGCAGATTAGCAGCCAGTTCAACCAACTCAGTTGGGCCACAAATAAAACAGAGAGGAGGCTCAGTATACTGACCAACTTCCCTAGCCAGCATCTCTTTATTAATCCGGCGCCGGTTGCCTGTCCAGTGCTCAGGCGCCTGTCGGGTGTAGGTAATCGTACGAGAGAACGTAGCATCCTGCCCCATCAGTCGGTCTAGTTCCTGACCAAAAATAGTTTCCTCGGGAGTCCGAACACTGTATAATAATCGTGTCGGGTTAGTAGCTTTGATGGCTGAGCGGTGCCGAAGAATAGCCATTAACGGCACAATGCCCGATCCACCACCCACCAGTAGCAGAGGTTTGTTAACCATCGTTTTCTGCCACACAAAATACCCTCCTATCGGCCCTCGGACTTCTATCAGATCGCCAATCGTGACACCTTCGTGCAGATAGGCAGATACTTCCCCCTCCTCCAGCCATTCAATGGTCAGGTCAATTTCCCCGAGTTGCTCAGGGGGTGACGCAATGGAGTAACTACGTTCTGCCTGGTAGCCATCTTCGGCCGTCAGGCGTAGGTCATAATGCTGGCCTGGCAATTGGGCTGTCCAATTGGGAAGTTTTAGCCGAAACGTCTTGACTGTTGGCGTTTCCTGAATAATGGCGATAACCTCGCCTAACTGCCACTCGATTCGTGCCATCAATCGTCGCTACGATACCGTTGTTCTGTCCATGGATTACCATACATACTGTAACCCGCCTGCTCCCAGAAACCAGGCTGGTCATGAGCCATAAAACGTAGCCCCTGAATCCATTTGGCACTTTTCCAGAAATACAACTTTGGTACCACCAACCGGGCAGGTCCACCATGCTCGGCCGCCAGCGGTTCACCATCTACCCCCATGCCAATAAAGGCCTTTCCCTGGCGTAGATCATCCAGAGGAAGATTAGTTGTATATCCACCGTGCGAGTAGGCCATAACATACCTGGCTTCTGGTTTTATAATAATATGCTCCAAAAGCGTTTCCACGCTGATTCCATGCCAGCGCGTATCGAATTTCGACCACTTTGTCACGCAATGGATATCGACCGTAAACTCCTGCTGAGGCAGTGCCTGAAACTGATCCCACGTCCACGTAACAGGCGTATCGACCAGACCAGTTAACGAAAATGTCCAGCTTTCGATAGGAATACGTGGCGTTGGACCAGCCGTCAATACCGGAAAATCGTGCGTTTCATACTGGCCGGGCGGGAGCCGGTCAGCGTATTGGTTTGGATGCTTCCGTCCAAAACCAGGGTTAAAAAATGAAGCCATTGTATCGTAAGAAGAATGTATATAACTAAGCTGAAATACTCTGCCGATAGGCTGTTGGCGTATACTTATAATGCCGCTTGAATAGTTTGTTCAGATGACACACATCAGCAAAACCGAATTCATCGGCTATCTGCGAAATGGTCAGCGAGGTGTGTTGTAGTCGGGCAGCAACCTGTTTAAGCTTAAACCGAACGATAAACTGCTGAATGGAGTCGCCAACCTGTTGCTTAAACAAAGCGCTTAGATGCCCGGGGGAATAATTGAACGTATCCGCAATATGGTTCATCCGTAGCCGATCTGGCTCTCCAATATGCTGACGGATATAGACTATCAATCGTCGTATTAGCTCAGATGAATAACTAATGTGGCTTGTTGACTCCGTAAGACGTTGTTCATACAATCGGTCTATCAGGCTAAAAACAGTCTGCATCAGGGAGTTTGCGATTGGATTGCCGGTCAGTGGATGAAGACTGAGCTGCTCCGATAATAGAATGGCTAATAAGGCTTGTAATTTGCCCTGTTCCGCAGAGTCGTTCGTTAATGTACCCGTACCCGAAGTCACCCAGTCCGGATAGCCCCACACGTGGGACCCAGAAGCCATCAGATCGATAAGATAAGTCAGCGAAAAAGAGAGTTTAAGTAAACGGGTCTGCTCCGTAATCTGGAAACGGTATCGATCATTCGGCCCCAACACAAACACATCCCCTTTCTTGTACATAAACCGGTTTTCGTTGGCCAGGTGATCCCCCTCCCCCGCCTGAATCAAGTAGAGGTCGTATCCTTCAGGATAGCGAACAGGCATCATCCATTGGTCCAGCACTAACTGATCTATCGATAAGGCGTCAGGTTGATTGAAGTAGTTCATGCGTTTTGCGGTTAAAGATTACGGATCGAACTCACTACGTATTCAGCCAACACAGTGCCAATGGCTACAGAATAACCTCCAACCCGACACAACCACCTCAAATTCAATTATATACAATTAAAAACCTAAAAAACCACACACTCCAACATAGTAGAGTCTCCAATATATTGGAGGATACTATCGGAGTTCTTTTGGAGTCGTACTTTTGTACAGAATCGACCTTATAGATTTGCTATGCTGCCTGTTCCGGAATCGGCCCGACTTCCATCACTCCTTATTGTAGAGGATGAGTTTTTGATTGCCAACGATCTAAGGCGTATCCTGACCAAGGCAGGCTATCAGATTGTTGGTATCGCCAAATCAGTGGAAGAAGCTAAACAACAGGTAAGCCAGCAGCGACCTGATATCGTACTGCTGGACATTTTTCTGGCCGATCAGGAAACGGGTATCGATCTGGCGCATTGGCTGAATAAACAGGCCATTCCCTTCGTATTTTTATCGGCCAATCTGACCGACAGTTTGCTGGAGGCTGCTAAAGTGACCCAGCCCTACGGGTTTCTGACCAAACCATTTCGTGAGAAGGATGTACTATCGACCCTGGAAATTGCCCGCTATCGAAACGCCCATAGCGAAGAAGCCCGGCTGCGGCAACAACAGAGCATTCAGATAGCCGTCAACAACGCCAGCATCAACATTCAGGACCGGGAACAGTTTTGTCTGGCTATTGCGGAACAGATAAACCGTGTTGTGCCTTTTTCCTCGCTTACTCTTCGCATGGACCTGCCCGACGAATCGTCGTTCTACTGGATGATGCTGGAAAAAACGGCGGACACTACGTTCCGGCGAATTAATCTGGTGACCCTGTTGCAGCAGGAGCCTAATGGCTTTTTAGCCGAAAAACCGGATTCGGGCCCGCCCGACCGACTCGGCGAAGAAATTGGTGTTTTTAGTGGTAACGCGTTTGAGCAACTATGCCAGACATACGTAACAGCAAGGGCCTGCCGTAATCGATTGGGAGCGCGGTCGCTGGCATTGTTTCCTGTTCCACTGAAACGTAATGCCGTAACAACCATTATGCTGACCCGATCCGAACCGGAGGGCCTGACAGCTGTTGAATTCCAAACCATTTGCCTGCTTTGTCCACAGATTGCCTTAACGCTGGACAATCTGCTGGCTTACGAAGAGCTGGAAACCCGGCGGCAGGTTAAAGCCATAGAACTGGCTATTGCCAATGCGTTTCGGAACGAAATCGGGATGAGCGCTATATTGACGCAGGTGGCACGAGCCATTAATGAACTGCTACCAATCGATCTGCTCGCTCTCTGTCGAATCGATGGCCAACAACCATCGGGTGCCGACATGCTTACGACTGTACACAAGGTTAATGGCCTTTTTGAACCGCTGAACGCGCAGTCATTACCTTTGCAGGTAGCGATTAGTCCAGCAGGTTGGGATGCGGCTCTGACTGGGCTTCGTACCTCGCTGATGACGCCCGCCCTGCAGGTAAGTGCTCAGTTTACGGACCAGGCAACCGACAACATAATTATTGAGCTATACCGGAAGCACCTGGATGTACAATCATTTATGTACGTCCCGGTTTTTATCGGCAAACTACCCGCAGCCACGCTGATTCTAGCCAGCAAAGCCTCGTATGCGTTCACGTATCATGACCTCCGCACGTTGCAGGAAATCAGCGTTCAGATGGCCCTTGCGCTGGAAAACGTATTCGCCTTTGAACGGATCAAACTGCTCAGCGAGCGGCTTGAGCAGGAAAAAACGTATCTCGTTGAGGAAATCAAGCGGAGCCATAATCTTGGAGAAATCATCGGGGAAAGCCCGGCTATGCAGGCCATCTTCTCGGACGTTGCCCAGGTCGCCCATACCGATGCAACCGTGCTGATTATGGGCGAAACCGGTACGGGAAAAGAGTTGGTAGCCCGAGCGGTACACACACTGTCGGCCCGAAAAACACGTAGTATCGTCAAAATTAACTGCGCTGCTCTTCCGGGTCAGCTCATTGAATCAGAACTGTTTGGGCACGAACGGGGCAGCTTTACCGGAGCGACCGAAAAACGGATCGGAAAGTTTGAACTGGCCAGTGGCGGCACTTTGTTTCTGGACGAAATTGGCGAACTGCCAATCGAACTGCAGGCCAAACTCCTGCGGGCCATTCAGGAGAAAGAAATTGAACGGATCGGTGGGAAAGGTACCATTTGCGTTGATGTTCGGATTATTGCCGCTACCAACCGGAATCTGGAGGAAGAAGTAGCCAACGGTCGGTTTCGATCGGATTTGTACTACCGCCTGAATGTTTTTCCCATTGTCGTACCTCCCCTGCGAGAGCGTATCGTCGACATTCAGCCGCTGGCGCTGCACATTCTGAAACGTATCACGAAAAAGCTGGGCAAACCCCTCACCGGTATCAGCAACGACACGATGCATCAGTTACGTACCTATGCCTGGCCGGGAAATGTTCGGGAACTGGAACACGTGCTCGAACGGGCAGCTATTCTGTCGCGTTCAACAACGCTGACTCTGGCAGAACCACTACGGACACTCGTTCCCACTGAAGCCCCAGCCCGACAGCCTCAACATCCCGACTCCGTACAGCCTATTGACGACACCATGCGGGCGGCTATTCTGGCGGCTTTGTCTCAATCGGGAGGGCGTATTCGAGGACACGGTGGGGCTGCTGAACTACTCAATCTCAAGCCCACTACGCTGGAGGCCCGGATGAAGAAGTTAAACATCAGCAAGCCACCGGTCGACTGACTGGTTTCATGCCCGATTTTTACGCACTGCCCGGTCTTTGCAGTTGATTGCTGACCGATGCGCTACGTAGTGGTCAGGTCTTTTCGATCAACGAACGCTCAGCTTTTTTCAGCGGGCTAAAATCAAGCTGAATCGATACGCCATCGTTCTGATAAATCAGCAGATGCCCCCCCATCTGGCGGCTCAATCCCTGAATCATGGTCAGTCCCAGCGTATTGCTGGTGGTGGGATCAATATCGGCGGGCAAGCCCACGCCATTGTCTTCGATGAGCAGTCGATACAATTGATTATCCAGAGGCTGTAAACTTATCCGTATGCTCCTCACTACGTCACTTCGGTTACCGGATGGGAAAGCATACTTTAGTGTATTAGTAACCGCTTCGTTAATCAATAAGCCAATAGGCGTTGCCTGGTTAACATCCAGTTGAAGCGGCACTACCTCCAGAACAGACTCTACCGGCGGCTGAAGATTAAACGACTCCAGAAGATAATCGACCACATCGTGTATGTACTCAGCCATGTTAATCCTGGCCAGGTTGTCGGATTGGTAGAGTTTCTGATGAACCAGCGCCATCGCGTGAACCCGGCTCTGACTCTCCCGAATAGCCGCCAACGCCGTAGCATCGTGCAGATAATCCGATTGGGCATTCAGCAGACTGCTAATAACCTGCAGATTGTTTTTTACCCGATGGTGAATCTCTTTCAGCATCCACTCTTTCTCGTTCAGCAATTCCTCTTTTTCGGCCACGATCAGTTCGAGCGACCTGTTTTTCTGGTCGATTTCCCGTTGCTTGGCTTCCAGCATCTGGTTACTACGTTGCTTGAGTCGATACCGATTGTAGCTAACCCCCAACAAACCCACGAGGAGAACCGCTCCAACAATCATAGCGTTGCGCGTAGTTTCGGCCCGTTTTAACGCTAAGTGCTGATATTCATTCCGATCAGTTAGCAGGGCGATATTCTGCTCTTTCGCCTGAATATCGTACTGCACCTGCAACTGGGCGAACTGCTTACTTTTGGCTTCACTGACTAGCGAGTCGTTATAGACTTTGTAGCGATTGAGATGGTTGATGGCCGACAAATACATGCCCTGCGCGGAATCAACCTTAAAAAGCATCAATTGAATGTCGCGTAGCGTGGAGAGCGCTTCTTTCTGGGGAAGCTTTGTGAGTGCTTTTATTAGAAAATAGCGGGCTTCGTCATATTTTTTCTGCTCCAGATAAAACGTACCAATATCCTGTCGTACCTGCAGTGATTTTTCAAAATCAAGATTGTTTTTTTCGTAGCGAGCCAGGGCGTCCAGATAATATCGTTCCGCCACTGGATAATTCTTCAGCGATTTATAGCAGTAGGCCAGGTTTTGTGCCACACAGGCTTTTTGAATGAGCGTATTGGTTGGAATTTCGGCAACCAGTTTTTGTAGGAAGGTCAGCGCTTGCTGCGGTTTATGCTGAGCAATCAAATCCTTAGCGATGCAGCCTGCCGCATTGAACAAGGCATAGTTTGGCAGTCGTTCCCGACGCCAGACGGCCAGCGATTTTTTATACCACTCAATACGTTGCCGTTGGTCGCCAGCTACGTCATAAATTTCGGCCAGATCGCCATAGAAAGCCGCAGCCGACGCTGTATCGGCCGTTTTGTTCATACTGTCTATACACAACAAACCGTATCGGAGCCCTTCTTTCAAATCGCCTTTCACGCGCGCAATGGCCGACAGCAGATTGTAGGTGTAGTGCAGTTTGTCGTAACGAATGGCCTTGTAGCGGGTCAATACGGTACGTAACTCCGATTCGGCAAGCAGTATATGTCCTTCGTAGAAATGCGTTATGGCTATTTCCTGCAGCATCTGAATTTCCTGCTGCGGTTTTTTGATAGCCCGGTAGAGAGTGGCCGCCCGGTGGAAGTTTGTCAGTATGCTCGCCGAATCCGGGGCAAAATTCCGTTGCCATATCCCAAACCGATGCCGCGTAATAGCCTCCCCTTCCTGGTCGCCCGTGCGCTGGCATTCAGTAACTAGTTGGCTAAATTTACCCCTCCCTGCGCTGGTATCCCCCCCCTCCAGGTCGGCTACAATAAGTAAACAGGCGGTTTCGTGCTGTCGAGTTAACAGATGCAGTGAATCGCTCAGTTTTTTAGCCTGATACAGATACAATCGGGCACTATCTAAATCAACCTTCGATTCGCCGGGTTTATAGATATGGAATTTACCCAACTCCAGGAGAATAGGGATTCGCTTTTCAGTGGGTTGACTAACCGATAAATCAGCGAGCAAACGTCTGACCTGCTGACGGTTTATATTCTGCCCATCGGCAGTCAGCGCATGAAGGATCAGGGTAAACAGCAAAACCGTTTGCCAACTATATCGGGAAGTTGCCAGGCCTATCGGCGGTTGACCGATGCATGGAGTCACATATGCCTGCATTAGTTTTAATCGCCCATACAAACCATTGATCGTCAAAAGCGTAGGTATGGGTATAGCCAGTACGCAAATATAGAACGACAGGCAGGCTAGTACACTATTGTTGATGGACTTACGCTTGCCTATTCCGTAAAAAAAGCCGATAATACGTAGCAGAAATGCAGGCAACGTAACGCCATCTCATTGCTTCAGCAGGTATTTATGCTGACCAGATAGTACCAGTTCGCTACGTTGATTATGAACCGTAACGGCCGTTACCACCAATCCGGTATCCCCCTGATCGATAAGGTCTGTAATTTCCAGCGATGAATATAGCGTATCGCCCGAATGGACTTCCTTTAGAAAATGGCACGACAGTTCGGTGAAGCTGATGAATATTTCCCCAATGTAATGCGGAAACAACGTAGCGCCGGGAGCAGTGAAGGCCAGTACCTGAAGCCCATGAACAACCGGCGCTGAATGGCCATGTTTACGGGCCCATTCAACATCATAATGAACGGGATGATTATCGCAGGAAACGGCCTGAAACGCCGAGGCATGCGCATCGGTGAGTGTACGACTAGGTGCTCTGAACACATCACCAATACGTAAATCAGCGAAGGTTTTCGCCGGTACTATTGAATAATCGTCGGGAGAGAAATTGGTATTGACAGGCGTTGTATTCATACGCTTTGGTTACTAGAGGTTGTTGTTTTGTTCGAAGCAGGCAGGCCACCCGTAACGTTACATCCGAATGCCCGGAAGCCTGGCATTCGGCTGATACTGACGATTCCCGACTCGACTACTTTGTTTTTAGTAGTGGCAGTTCTTTTTCGATTCGCTCCCGAGACGATTCATATTGCTTAGGTAGTTTCAGCGTATTACCAAGCTCGCCCAAAGGCTCGTCGACCGTGAAGCCGGGATTGTCGGTCGCAATCTCAAACAATACGCCCCCTGGCTCGCGGAAATACAGCGAAAAGAAATAATCCCGATCAATTTTGGGCGTAATCTGTAAACCGGCAGACAATATTTTCTCCCTAAACTCCATCTGAACAGCATCGTTTTCTACCCGGAAGGCAACATGGTGGTTCGTACCGGCAGCATTACGCCCCAGTTTCCCCGATGGTTCTTCCAGTATATCGACCAGAGCCGCTTCCGTCACCGCGTCGGTCTGAAACCGATAGCGATTCCCCTCCTGCCCTAACAGCCGATACCCAAAAATATCGGTCAGGACCCGCGCTGTTGGTTCTATGTTTTGCAACGTCAACGTAACGGTATGGAAACCTCTGGTTGCCAGATCGGCGTTGACGTCTTCGGTTTGCCAGACGGGGCGGGTGTCGGGTTGCTGGGGCACAATAAGAGTGAAAGCCAGCCCATCGGGGTCTGTAAATGGCAGATACTGTTCCCCAAATCGTTCACCGCGTTCGCCCATCGGCACGCCATTTTCGCGCAATCGGCTGGCCCAGCTATCCAGGCTATCAGCTGGTACGGCATACCCGATCTCGGTGGCCATGCCAATCCCAGCCCGGCCAGGCCCAATGCCTTCCCAGGGGAAAAAAGTCAGAATGGTACCGGGCGTACCGGTTTCGTTACCGTAATAAAAATGGTAGGTGGTTGGATCATCGAAATTGACCGTCCGCTTAACCAGCCGCAATCCCAGCACATGCGTGTAGAAATCGTAATTGCGCTGTGCATTATTGGCGATGGCCGTGATATGGTGAAGTCCTAAAATTGACGAATTCATAACAAAAAAGATAAGGGAAACAGGCATTGACCTTCATTATGGCAGGCCCGCCTGTTGGTTGCACAAATCCGCTCTCACCCGCCAGCGATTGGCAGAGCGAGAGCGAATACTGGTTTACTTCATACTGAGTTTGGAGGCCGCTTCTATAATAACGGATGCTACCTTCTCGGGCTGCGCAAGCATGGCTACATGACTGGTTTTCAATTCCGACGTAGTAGCCTTAAGCTTCTTAGCCAGTGTCCGTTCCAGATCTGGATTGATCATCCGATCATTGGCCGCTACGATATACCAGGATGGCTTCGATTTCCAGGCAGCCTTGGTCACTTTCTCCTGCAGAGCAGAAAAAGCCTGTGGCCCCTGTGTTGCCAAAATCAATTTCTGTTCTGATTTAGGCAAGTCCTGCGCAAAGTCTTCGAAAATACCCTTGGGCGTCATACTGACAAATCCGTAGGCATCCGGGCGAATCTGATCGTTGCCAGGCGTGGCGGGTGCTGTCTGGACCAATTCCAGAAACGACTGCCCCTCGTCTGGCGCGGCTGCCGCTACGTATACCAGGCCAGCTACTTTATCGTGATTCCCCGCTTCGGTAATCACAACGCCCCCCCACGAATGCGCCACTAACAAGACTGGACCGTTTTGTAATTCGATGGCCCGCTTGGTAGCAGCTACGTCGTCACCGAGCGACGTAAGCGGATTTTGTACGGCCAGAACGGTATAGCCTTTGGCCTCCAGAAGTGGAATAACTTTCGACCAGCTTGACCCATCGGCCCAGGTGCCGTGTACCAGTACGATGTTCTTCACTCCTTTTCCAGTGGACTGAGCCAGTGTCACTTCGGTTGTCGACAGCGCCATTACAAAAATAGCCAACACGTTAATCATCAACCTATTCAGTATCATAAACGAATTACATTTAGGGTAGAGAGAGTACCGCTGTTGCGTCCAGTGTTTGCACCAACACCGCGTAACGGTTATGATTGTATAAACGCCAGCAAGTCGGCATTGATGGTAGCAGCTTCCGTAGTTGGCATGCCGTGCGGGAACCCAGGATACGTAATCAGGCGACCGTCTTTAAGAAGCTTAATTGCTTTACGGGCTGTAATATCGATAGGCACAATCTGGTCATCTTCGCCGTGCAGAATCAGAACCGGTACGTCTATGCTTTTCAGATCTTCCGTAAAATCGGTTTCCGAAAAAGCCTTGATACCATAGTAGTGAGCATTGATTCCGCCCATCATACCCTGGCGCCACCAGTTATTCTGAACGCCCTGCAAAGCAGTCACTCCCGGCCGATTGAAGCCATAGAAAGGCCACGTAAATTCGTGGAAATATTGCGCCCGTCTGGTAGCTGTGCCTTCCCGAATCTCATCGAACACCGACATAGGTACACCGTCAGGATTTGACTCACTAACCACCATCAGCGGAGTAACCGCACTGATCAGAACGGCTTTGGCAACCCGACCGTTTCCGTATTTGGCAACGTAACGAGCCACTTCGCCACCACCCGTAGAATGGCCAACATGGATAGCGTCCTTTAGATCCAGGAATTCGTATAGTTCAGCCGCATCAGCAGCATACGTCTCTATGTCGTGGCCACCAGTTGTCTGCGTAGAGCGTCCGTGTCCCCGGCGATCATGAACCACTACCCGATAGCCATGTAGCAGAAAAAACATCACCTGAGCATCCCAGTCGTCGCTGGATAATGGCCAGCCGTGATGAAAAACAACCGGTTGTCCTGATCCTAAATCTTTGTAATAAATTTCGGTACCATCTTTAAGTGTCAGCGTAGGCATAGTTTTTGAGTTAAACTGGCTAAAAAAATGTCGAAGAGTAATAGCCCCTGCGATCTATCAGGACAAAATTGGCAGGTATTGCTTGATCGAAAGCGGTACAAATCGCCGGTTATACGGTACTTTCTACGGTTTCTGACAACGTCATACACAGGCATACGCACGCTCACCATCAGGCCGTGCGCACAGAGGAGCCCTATCCCACAGGGGGATTAAACCAATACAGTATGAAATGTCAGGCTAACGTAGCAGACTAAAGAAACTATCGGATACCTCGCCCGAGAGACGAATGCTACGTTTCAACGATTAGCTCGCAACGTTGCGCTGAATCTTGTGGATTGCTTCCGCAAACGAATCCATATCGCTACGTGAACCCAGCATAGCGTGCTGAAAAATCCAGACGGCTTCGTCGGCACAGGCCCGTTCAGCCACGTCGCAGGACACCTGCGCATAATCGACCGAATCGGGAATGGCGTAGCACATCCAGTTCTTTTGCTGAAAAACGGGTTGTTTGTAGAGCGGATGCGGATAACCAGCCGAGCAAGGAACGCCTTCCGCGCTCAGCATAGCCACAAACTCTTTTTTAGGCAGATCGCCAAATCGGGTTTTGTCGTACCGGAAAATATAGAGGTGATAACAATGACGCAGCGGCAACGCTCCCCGGCTCAGGGGCGTGATACCGTCGATTGGTTCAAGTAGCGTATCCAGATACAGCCCGTTTTCGTTACGTAGTATCGTCTGCTCATCCAGCCGCTTCAGTTGCTGGCTCAGTAAAACCGCCTGAAGCTGGGTGATCCGGTAATTACACCCCGGATTAAAATGGTCGTACCATTGCCCGTGCGGTAATCGTCCTACGTTACGTAGCGAATTCATGGTCTGGTAGAGCGCATCGTCGTTGGTAATCACCATGCCGCCTTCCCCACTGGTCAAGTTCTTAGACGATTGAAAGCTAAAACTACCCGCATCACCAAATGTACCGAGTTTTTTGCCGTTCAGTTCGGCCCCGTGCGCGTGGGCGGCATCCTCAATCACGCGGAGATTATACCGCCGGGCAACGGATAAAATAGCGTCCATATCGCAGGGCAAGCCCGCAAAATGAACCGGAATTATGGCGCGGGTTCGTTCTGTTATGGCCGCTTCCAGTTTGGTGGCATCCAGGTTATACGTATCAGGATCAATGTCGACAAAAACCGGCACGCAGTTCGCTTCCAGCACGACGGAGGCCGTAGCAATAAACGTATACGGGGGAACGATCACTTCGTCGCCAGGCCGAACACCGCAGGCAATCAACGCCAGACGCAACGACACCGAACCATTGACACAGCTAATGGCATACGTACTGCCACAATAATCCGCAAACTCCCGCTCAAAAGCCGCCACAGCACCGTCGCAGTCGGGGTTGCCCCATTGTCCGCTACGTACTATATCGGCCACGGCCTGCACTTCCTGCTCATCGAAAACAGGCCAGGGAAAACTACCTTTTACGACTCGGTCACCGCCATTAATGGCTAACTGTTCTTTCACGGTATTGGCTACGTTATCGGGCTGAACTATATACTGATTATACTACGTCATCTACCTCCATTCAGACTATTCAGGCCAGTAGATAATTGATTAAAAATGGCTCATTAAAATTGAACGATACAACACACATTTTTAACTATTCCAACAATAAAGATCATTTAGTTGCGCATACCAGCGCATTCTTCTACATTTCATTCTTCACCCGTTTACTGGCTGCAACAGCTCACTATCAATAATCATTTATGCGGTTCTATCAATATCAACAAACTCAACTATACGTAAAAAGCCTGCGCTTCCTTATCGTTTTTTTCCTGGTCCTATCCACCCAAAAACTGGCGGCTCAGGGTGGAGCAAACAAGGAAGACTCGTTGTACATCCGGCAGAACTATACCAAAATCGAACGGCTGATTCCTATGCGCGATGGCGTAAAGCTTTTTACGTCGATTTATATGCCGAAAAGTACCGCGCAGAAATACCCCATTCTGCTGGATCGCACCCCTTATAGTGTGGCTCCTTATGGCGAAGACAAATACAAAACCTCGCTGGGACCCTCTATGCTGTTTGCCCGTGATGGCTACATTATTGTTTATCAGGACGTTCGCGGCAAATATATGTCGGAGGGAGAGTTTGTAGCCGTGAAACCGTTCATGCCGAACAAGAAGAAAAAAACGGATGTCGATGAGAGTTCTGATACATACGACACCATCGACTGGTTGTTGAAGAACATCCCTAACAACAACGGTCGGGTTGGAAGCTGGGGCATTTCAGCGCCCGGCTTTTACACCACCATGACGGCCATCGATGCGCATCCGGCCCTGAAAGTTGCTTCACCACAGGCCCCCGTAACGGACTGGTATATGGGCGACGACCGGCATCACAACGGCGCATTCTTTCTGATGGGAACCTTCGCCTTTCTGTCGTCGTATGGCGCCCCCCGGCCGGAACCGAGCGCCAAAGGGGCTCCCCAATTTTCAGCCTATGGCACACCGGACTCCTACGAATTCTATAAAAAGTTAGGCCCCATTCGGAACGTAAACGAGAAGATTTTCAACGGTCAGAATGTCATCTGGAATCAGATGATGGAACACGGCAATTATGACGAGTTCTGGCAGGCCCGTACCCCGGTTCCGCATCTTAAAAACATCAAACCTGCCGTACTGACTGTGGGGGGCTGGTTTGATCAGGAAGATTTGTACGGTCCACTGAAAACCTACGCAGGTATTGAACGGAACAACCCCAAATCGCCGAACCTGCTGGTGATGGGACCCTGGATTCACGGTGGCTGGGCGCGTTCGACGGGGGAATTACTGGGCAATATTCGGTTTGATTCCAAAACGGCTCCCTTCTACCGGGAAACTATCGAATTTCCTTTTTTCAATCATTACCTGAAAGACGCCCCGAACCCTAATCTTCCCAAAGCCTACATTTTCGAAACCGGTGCCAACGAATGGCGTAAATATGACCAGTGGCCACCGAAGAACACGCAGGAGAAGAAACTCTATTTCCATCCAAACGGCAAACTGTCGTTCGATGCACCACAAACATCGGCCCAGTCGTTTACTGAATACGTCAGTGATCCTAACAAACCCGTTCCGTTTACGTCCGAAATTCGTATTGTCCGGGGTAGTGATTTCATGTACGAAGATCAGCGCTTTGCGGCAACCCGCCCCGACGTACTCGTATTTGAATCTGATACGTTAACCGACGACGTAACGATTTCTGGCAACGTACTGGCCGACCTCTTCGTATCGACCACCGGAACCGATGCCGATTTTGTGGTCAAACTGATCGACGTTTATCCGGGCAATGCGCCCAACAACAGCCCAATTGCCAGCACCAAAATGGGTGGCTTTCAACTGCTGGTTCGTGGCGAGGTGATGCGGGCCAAATTCAGAAACAGCTTTTCGAAACCCGAACCCATGAAACCAGGCGAGGTGACGGAAGTGAAATTCGATATGCAGGATGCGGCTCACCGATTCAAGAAAGGGCACAAAATTATGGTGCAGGTGCAAAGCTCCTGGTTTCCGCTGGTGGATCGAAATCCACAGAAATTTGTCGACATCTACCAGGCCACCGAAGCCGATTTCCAGAAAGCCACGCACCGGGTCTATTTCTCCCCGCAGCAGCCATCCAGCGTTTCAGTACGTGTAGTTGAGTAGTAGTCTGTCCAGGCTACTCTGGACAGACTACTCAATAGGCAGAAATACTTCGACTTTTTCCCAACGTAGCATAACACCATCCGAAATAACGGCAAACGTTAGCCGTTCGGTGTACTCGTGCGGACGAACCATTGCCGAAACCCGGACTACATCCTCATTTTTAGTATATCCGTTGGTTCCCCACAGCTTACTGTTTGCGTTCAGGATAATGGTCCAGTAGTCGGGCCCAGGAATGGTAAAGATCGAATACGTTCCGGCGGCTATTTTTGTATTGTAGTCGACTGTTACGTCCCGGTCGAACGTAATGGTAGTTGCTTCGTTGGCGCCTGTCCGCCAAAGCTGACCATAGGGCGCAACGGTTGACCAGACGTCGCGCCCCCGAGCGGCAATTTGAGAGTATCGTACCCGAATAAATTTCCCGTTAATCTCGCCCTGGGCAGCCGATCGTGGCGAACCCGCCTGTGGAGTGGGCGTACTCACGGGTTCCATATACGTATTGGATTGCGTAGCATTTGTATTGCCCGCCAACGTAGTGACACGACCAAAATCGACTTCAAACTGCCGAATCATCCCCGATGACTGAAATAAATCGACCAGGGGCGGAAACTGATCGTGATCGCTCACAAGCGGGTAGCAGGCTCGGGCCAGCGTCATTCGTCCGGATTCTTCCGGATAACTTGCCAAAACTTGTCGGGCCTGCGCCGATGTCATGCTACGTAGTGAACCCGTCTGTCGCAGTTTAGTCAGCATGGCCTGGAGCGGATCGCCAACCGTACTATGCTGCGACTGGATAATAAACCGAATGTCGGTAGCATTCATCATCTGCCTGCCCGAACCGGACCCTCCCGATAAACTACCAACGCTGTTAGCGGACATGAATTTCCAGCTATGCGCCCGTTTGTCGCCCGTGAACCGGATCAATGGCTGCCCCGACAAATCCAGCAAAACCGTTTGCTGAGGAGACGTAGTGGGGTCGACAAAAATAACCCGGATACGGTCGAGGTTCCAGTTATCATACCCCTCGAAAGCGTTACGTCCGTTGCCATCGTGGGCAATTTTTATGCCTTTGAAATCAGACGGTTTCCAGCCGCTGCCCATCGGAAACATAAAGCTAAAACTGGTGTTGTTGCCCGACCCGCGTCCATCATTGATATTAACATCGGCCATCCCCGGCCCCATATTGGTGGTTGTGTATAACGTAGCAAGAACGTTCTGTCCATTACGCAGATCGTCGCCACCCGTATAGAGCGTGAGTCGCAGATAAGGGTTATTTCCATTCTGAGCCAGCGTGTGCCCCGAAAACCATAATAAGCCAAAGAGTAAACCCGCTAGCCGACAGGGCTGTAAAATAGAGGTCATGACGTAGCAGATTAATCGGGCAGATTATAGAATTTCTTTACCTCCTCATAGTTGGCATAATCTACGGCTGCTTTACGTGCGTTGCGAAGATCGTTGGCAGGAATCAGCACGACCCGAACAGCCGTGGCATTTAAGACTAATCCGGTACTGACTCGCTTAATAAATAGCGTAGAATTAGCAGCTGGCGATATATATGTTCTGAATTCGCCATAAGAACTTACTTCCCCAGGAATTGAATACCACAGCGTACCCGTCGAGACATAGGTAAAATAGGCACTCTTACTAACAAAATCAGCATTTACGCCCGTCATCAATAACTCAACTGATGTACCAACGGTATTGGCCCAGCTTTTTGCACCGTAACTTATCTGAATCACATTGGCATTACCATTCTGACCAGCCGGGCCCGCTGGCCCCGTAGCGCCTGATGGCCCGGCGGCACCCTGAGCTCCAGCAACACCTGTGTCACCTTTAGGACCCGGATCACCCTGCGGTCCTTTGCAGGCAGAAAACGAAAACAGAACAATGCACACCAGTAAAAAGGAGTGCGCGATACGAGACGTAGCAGATGTAAGCATGGTTGAATAGATTAATAAGACAGTTGTTTGACAATTACCTCCGTAGCACCCACTCTTTCATAGTTGCTACCTTCCATGAAGCAAAAGTCGGGCAGGCCGCCTACAGAAAACATCCCATAAAAGGGGGATACGTGCTACGTTCATCGTACGAATACATTTAGCGATCGGCAATTATATCACTTTGAGTAAATAGTATATTTACAAGTCAATACGCCCGAACCTGGCGGCTTCGTCCTGCCGGGCTACTGCTAGACATCCACACCTATGCTGCTTCTTTTTGACTACAAAACACTACGTATCTTCATGGACGGCATGCTGTGCATGATGCTGGCCTATACACTGATCTCGTATTTCTGGCACCATAAACAGACCTATTCGTTATACAGCCTGTATCTGTTTTGTATTTTCTGGTATCTATACCTGAATGATCAGTATCATCTGGATATTGATCAGCACGCATCTGTCCGGCAGATTCAGTTTGGAATGCTCACCGAAAGTATTGTACAGTGCTTTTCCTTTATCATCTATGGGCGGTTTGCTGTTCTGCTGATGGACTTGCAGACCAACGATAAAACCAGTGTTAAGCTCATCAACGCCATTTCCATATTATCCCTGCTACTGATTATTGTTGATGTCGTTAGCTATATGACCGGGACAACAGGCAACTCCATTCAGGGTAATTTTCACAGTTTTAGTCGCTACGTATTGGCCGCCTTAGCACTGGCAACAGTTCCCCGGATACTTCGACTTAAGAATCAGATTTTGTCGTTTTTCATTACTGGTACGTCGTTTTATCTGATAGGCGCGATTTTGGGGCTGGTGATGTTTCAGACGGGTTGGGCTACTCGCCAGCCAGAAAAGCCCTTCACGTTCCCAATGACACCACTTGAAATTGGCGTTATTCTGGAATCAGTTTGTGTGATGATTGGTATATCATTGCTCAACCGACGTAGCGAACGGGAAAAAATTCGCATTCAGGCTCAGCTCATTGAGCAGCTTCAGGAAAATGAACGGAAACAAACCCGGCTCAACAACCTTAGAGACGAGATAGCGCTGGATCTGCACGACGAAATTGGCTCACAACTAAGCTCAATTAGTATTCTTAGCCAGACAACCAGCCAGTACGTAGTCGATGCTAAGGTACAGGATCGACTGCAGACCATTAGTCAAACCGCGCGGCAGGTGATGGATTCGATGCGGGAAATTGTCTGGAGCCTTAACTCATCCAGTAATTCCTTACAGCATATTGGTCTGTGCATTCAGGAAACGGCCTATTCATTGTTTGCGGACAGTACTATCCAACTCTACATCGAGTGTGATCAATTGGACGAACTAACCGGGCTTACCCACAAACAACGACGCGAGCTGTATCTGATTGCGAAAGAGTGCCTGACGAACATACTACGTCACGCTCAGGCCACCCGTGTCTGGATTCAATTACGAACAACGCCTGATGGCTTGCTTCTGTGCCTGAAAGACGACGGCAAAGGTTTTTCGATAGCCTCCAAGACGAGCGGAATTGGTTTACAAAGTGTTCGTCAACGGGCTCACCAACTTGGCGCATTGCTGACGATCAATACGGCCGACGGCCAGGGAACAACCGTACTCATTACACTACAGTCTCACCAACTGACTAACCCAAATCCGATAATTTCCCACCGGCAGATTACCGATCATGAAGTAAGGTGAATTAAAAAAAAACGCTCCGACTGATTTGCAGAAAACAGCTGGAGCGTTTCAGATACTAGTAATACTACGTAGTCAATACGTCAACCCGCGTAGGCTTCTTCCAGCGTTTTGATATCGAGTTTGCTCATTTTCAGCATGGCCTGCATCACCCGTTTTGACTTTTCGGGGTCTTTATCGCCCAACATTCTTCCCAACGCCGACGGTACAATTTGCCAGGATACGCCAAATTTGTCTTTAAGCCAGCCACACGGCCCTGGTGTGCCCCCTTCAGACAGCTTTTGCCAATACGTATCGACTTCTTCCTGCGTTTCACAGTCGACAAACAGGGAAATCCCCTCCGAAAACGTAAAATGTGGTCCGCCATTTAAGGCAAAAAATTCCTGTCCGAATAGTTGAAACGTAACAGACATTGCGGTTCCGGCGGGTACGGGTGCCCCTTCTCCGTATCGGCTTACGGTGTTGATGGCTGAGTCTCTAAAAATAGAGGTATACATCGTAGCAGCTTCCTCTGCCTGGTTGTTGAATGTAAGGAATGTGGTGATCTTTTGCATGTTGTTTACCATTTAGACAGTAGCAAAAGTAAAGCAGATCAACCGAAAAAATGGAGGGCAAAAGCGGCAAAAAAAGGGGAATTTACGACAAATAGATGTAGACGTTTACGCGTAGACTCAATACATCAGGAGCGGTATTTAGACACGGCTTCCACCACCGAATGAACGTGTAGTTTTTCGTAGATACGCTTAATGTGCGTGCGCACGGTTTCGATCCCGACTCCCAATTCGGCAGCGACCAGTTTATAGCTCATACCCTGCGCCAGATAATACAGCACCTGACTTTCGCGACTGGTTAACTGATCGAGGTCGGCTGACTGTCCGACTTTAGACGGAAAGGATTGAATAACCTTGCGAGCAATACTGGGCGACATGGGGGCTCCTCCGGCATATACTGACTGGATCGCGTCGATCAATTGCGTTGGTGGCGTTTGTTTGAGCAGATACCCCGATGCGCCAGCGCACAAGGCCCGAAAAACGCGGTCATCATCGTCGAAAACCGTAAGCATCAACACCTCCACCGCCGGAAATTCCCGATGCAAACTCGATACGGCCTGAATACCATCACGACCGGGTAAATCAATATCCATCAGCACTACATCGGGCTGATGTTGATACGTTTGATCGTTCGCGCGCAAACAATCGCCGTAAGCTCCCACCAACGTACACTCATCGGCATCATCGACAAGGGCACTCAAGGCTTCCCGCAGAGGAACATTATCTTCATATATCAGGACACGTATCGGCATATACTGGTTTGACTATCATTCAAGTTGAACGTTTCTATTTTACAATAATTAGTTACAGCGAGTAAAAGTAGACGAGAGTCCGTTAGATGGGTATCCCATAAAAGGGGGATATTGGCCCAATCGTTAAACCGGGAATTTTAACGATACCGTAGTGCCTGCTCCTATCGCGCTCCTGACCAGCAAAACGCCCCCTAGTAACTCCGCCCGTTTTCTCATATTATTCAGCCCGTTTCCTCCTGCCGGGTTCCTACGCTCGGGTTTCTCCGGATCAAAGCCATCGCCATCATCGTCAATGACTAAAACCAGTTGACCACCCTCCCGGCTTAGTTGAACACGAACCCGACTGGCGTTTGCATAGCGGGCGGCATTGGTAATAGCCTCTTTGTAGATCAGAAAAAAATCGCGCCGACGTTCGGTCGATAAGCTCATCTGACATACCTCATCCGCTACGTCTACCTGCAGAGTAACCTGCTTGATAAATTCGTTATCGGCGCCAAATAACCCCGACGCTACGTCGGTCATTCGGCTAACCACCTGCTTCATGGAATCATGGTCGGGGTTGATACTCCAGACAATATCACCCATAGAATCCATCACCTGCCGGGCCGTCTGACCGATTCGATCGAGCGTAATCTGTGCTTTAGCCGGATCTTTTACTACGGACCGGCTCGCCGTCTGACTCAAAATACTGATGCTGCTCAGGTAACTCCCCATATCGTCGTGCAGATCACGGGCAATCCGGTCGCGAACGCGCTGAAGGCGAATAAATTGACGAAGACGATAAAGGTAAAACAGATATATGGCTACACCGATAATGAACACCATAAGTAAGGAAACTACTGGCCAAAACCACCCTTTTTGCCAAAAAGGCTGTGCTACTAGCTCAATGTGGGCGGTAGAACGTATGGGTGTATCGACTGCTTCGATCCGTAAAACAAAATCTCGGGCTGGCACATCATCAAGATGAATTACATGTTGCTTACCGATTCGACGCCGAATAGGATCAGGTTCCAATCGGTAAGCAAATGAGGGCGAACTGGCAGGAAATGGGTTTTCAAAGTAAACAGTCAGACTATTTTTATCGCGCTGAAGGAAAAGAGGCTGTCCAGGTTGTGGCTTCACCTCTAACCCGTTTACGATGATCTGCTTTATTCGTATGGGCACGTAACTAGTCTGCGCCCATACATGATGAGCCGCGAACAGGCCTATCCCAAGGGCAATTAACCCAATGGCAAGGCACGGGAACGACTTTGCCAGAATCCTATGCACGTAAATATGTACGAAAGTAGGTTTGAAAGCGGAGCCAGCGTATCATAGAATAAATTAAATAATCGTGCCGAATACGTGTAGAGCTGACTACCAAATAAATTTAATAGCAACGTAAAAAGATTTAATACTAAGACCCCCACAACTATATATACAACCGGTTGTCGACGTAATGAAACTGCCGTACTCTGACGAAGTTGATTCGTCAAAACAAGCAATGCCATTGAGATCACAACACAACTTTCAATACTTGACAGCCGTAGGGCTGTATTTAATGAACTGCCCCAAGTCCATATCCCCCAACCCATAAAAAAAAGTAAACCGACACACAACCCCTGATAAAATTTCTGTAAAAACGGACTGTGCATAAATGCCGAAAAGAAAGCAGTCATCAGCACAGCATCCGTAGCCGTATTCACATAGAACATGACGTGATTATTAATGTGCTTTGCCATTAGATAATCTCCAATAAGCGAAATCAGCAGTCCAACAACAAGGCTTAGCCAAAATATACGTAAAGGCCAACTAAGGTAGGTCCAGCAATAAATACCTACCCCAATTGGCACAATAGACATATATAGCACCACCTGGAACATTTTCTCTAAAAAGAGCTCAATATCCATACTCGGTTACGCTGATAGTTTAACATTGTCCGTTCGAGGGACATGGCCTAACTCTGGCTCCATCCGGCCCGTTACCTGCCCCTGGTTTTCCAGTTATGAACACTACGTTAGGATTCGTTAGTCCACCAATACCTTTAAAAATTAGTTGAAGCTGCCCTCCTTCTCCCAATGGCTTATCCATTCCAAAACAGATCTGAACAGCTTCACTATCAGCAAATGCCGTTGCCACCGCACGAAACTGATTAATGCCAATAACATATCCAGTTGTCCCTTTATAATCAGACTGTTTCGGATCATAGTGATTAGACCTTGTTGCATGGGGAGCCAGAATGGGCTCAACAACGGATTCATGAAAAGTAGCTCGCAGCATGCTTGCCTCTAAACAGTCGTTATTGTCAACAGTTTCCAACTCCAGTAAACCCGCTTCCCGATCCGCTAGCGTTGTAGAAAAAATTTTGCTCAGCTCCTCCCTGGCGTTATCGGTAAGAAGTGGCCAGATTGACGCATTAGGCCCTAACAAGTCAACTATTTGCTCGGCAGATAGACCCATTGGTGATTCCATAGACTAAACGGTTTAGAAGTTTTAATTATTAACCATTGCACTGATTTGTTCATAAATCCGGGCCATATCAGGTATAGTGCCAGTTAGCATGTCGCTAACCCTAACGTCTAGAGCCGAAGAATCAGGATTGCACAGCAGTTCCCGAAGGCGATAAGGGGGTAAATAGGAGCACAAATCTTGCCGCCCGTAGCGCATAATCATCGACTTATAGATGCTCTGAATCTGGCAGGCAACCCCCGCAATTACGGCCGCAGCCGCAGAAGTCTGACCATAATCGACATCCTTTCCATCTTTGCATACTATACTCGCTACCGGAACCGGCGCGAAGCAGAACCGCTTCGATAACATTGCCCTGGCACTGTAATTTCGGCCATTCATAAAGCTTGCTGCAGATTCATAAGCAGCCCCGACCAGGATAGCACCGGAGTCGAAATCGAGTAGTTGATCATCGACATTTGCAATGCTTTTAGGTATGCCGTTACCGGCCGGCTCCACAACTGTAATGTCCAGGCAATGCGTTGCATACCAAATCAAATGGCGCCCTACTTCCTGATACTCAAACGGTAGCCCCCCCGACGTCCACTCGTACTCGATCAATACTATGTCGCCCGGAGAAGCCAGACAAATAGCTTTCAGCAAGGCTGCCTCGGGCTTCTCATGATACGTAAGAGGCTTATAAGCGGCAGCCTCCGGGTTTTCATTGAGAATAAGGGGCATGTATGTCGAAATGAGTTTCGCAATAGTGGCATCAGGCACAATGCCAACCTTATCCCTTTCGGTTACCTTTTCACCGCTTGCGACCAGAACGCCTAATGTTTGAGTACCATGCGTTTTATCACTGAACGTCAACGGACCATCTATTAACGTTTCGTTTTCCCCATTTTCATAGGCATAACGAGTCTGGTTACTGGCTATATAATCCGGCAATTCAGGATTATCTATTCCCCAGCACACTTCGACAACAAAGCAGTTTGCTTGATGGCCACGCCCCCCCTCATATTGCCAACCGGTCTGAATACCCAGCAACTCTATATGATTGAGAACAGGCCAATTCTGGACTGGCTGACCCGACACCAGATTTGGAGTAGCCTCATAAACGCTAAGCGCTATGTATGGAAACTTATTTTTTGTTCCCCTGATAAGTTCGTCTGCAAACTGTTTCGCAACAGTAGCGTCAAGGTAGATGTATAAATATCGGAATAGGTTATCAAGAGCTGGGCCCTCATTCTGACATTTCTGGATATGCTCGTAGTAATAGTCTACTTGATCGTAGCAACCATCAAACAACAAGAAATACCGAATCGGTGTCCCTTTGCTCGTAAACACTTTAGCCAAATCTCTCAGGAACCTGAACAACGTATTACTTAACCCAGTATTTATTACCCCTAAATTTTTTTTAAAATAGCTAGCACCCCGCTCGAAATAGAGTTGAGGTAAGTTAAAATAAGAGAACTCGTATGTAGCATAACGTCCATCAAAAAAGACCTCGTTCGGCAGTTTAATAATCCATCGGGTCTGGTTGCTGTCTTGCGGCATTCTGGTAAAACGATTGAGCTCAATACGATAGAATTATAGAACTTATCAGGGAATCATTCTCCTCTGTAACGGTACTCCTTCAAACCTCCCTGGTAGTACCGATATACTTAGTTAATTAACAGGCCACATTAGTAAGCAATAATCGGTCTGGCAATCCGGAAACACCAACTATTGGCAGTATCCAGCTTTCATAGATAAAGCAATGCTAGTAACCAGCACATAAATTATGTAACAACTTTCACACTAAATCCAGCCAGGTACAAATTTTCATAGTCTATTTACTTTAAGGTAAATAGACTGATCTAAATCCGCACAAATTTCGTAAGGCATTGCCTGTCAGCACCATCCCATAAAAGGGGGATACAGACAGTGCGAATGTCTCTCCCGACCGCTAACTAGCCAACTTCCCTTATCCCCCTTTTATGGGATGGCCCTTTGCTTTATAGCAACCGAATTTTGGGGCATCGTAATGCATTTGCCTTTCACCACAAGACTATGCAATCAGGGAAATTCGCAGGACGCTTTTTATCGGTTTCACTATTCTTCTAAACGTCAATCACGCTCATGTTCACAAGCTGGAAGCGTATAGTCTGATTGTCAGTGTCTCGAAAGGAAGAATCGGCGATATACTTATTGCCAATGCGGATAAGATGACTAGCATACAAGATGCAATCCTAACTTTTACTTACACTAAGCAATAGTAGTATTCCCTACAGTCAGCCGCTGGCTTCTGAAGCGTACGACTCTAGATGGGGACACAAGCTTTGGATTTTATACCACAATTTAATGCAGATTTCGGCCTCCTCCGTTCGATCCCAATTGCGATTTGCGTATCACCTGGTGCGAAACAATCATCTAAGACAGATAATCGCTCGTTTTCTTATTCTTCATTCTCTGCTGCCTCTATTATTTAATACAAAACGTACTACAATCCGGGCGAAACCTCGAGTTGTAGTACGTTTTTCTTTCTGGCGAACGTAATGTTTATACGCAGCAGTTAGAATCGTTAGTTCGTTAGATTATGCTTTATCCGCATAAATATCAGGCATGTTATTTTGAAGAAATCGGCTGGGGCGTAGTATGTGGCTTGGTTACTATCGATCAGAATAGCCAACCGATCGATACGCCGGGCAGAATTTGTTCCAGATTGATGTATTTGTGCTTATCGCCGAAGTCCCGGTAATCGTCGGTGATACGTAACGACCCGTGTAGTTGCGCGCCAATCCCTAACGTAGCACCGAGCACATCGGCCGAAAGCCCCACCCGCATTCGGTGGGGCAACACCTGAGCTAATAACGGCATAGCCAAAGCCCAGGTGAGGAGGCTGATTAAACAGAGTTTGTACATGGTGTGGGGGCAGACTATCAGTATAACTATAGACTGACTCAGAAGAGCTAAAAAATCAACAACGTTACTGGCAACCCTCGTAAGCGTAGGTATACGTACTGGTACCGGTGACCATCGACGTACCCGACAAGAAACTACTTGTATACACATAACTCGCTACGTTACCCCGGCTATCGCCCTGATAGACCCAGCTGGATTCGTTGGTTTTGGTTTCTTTACCGGCCGCGTCGATAGTATAGTTAACCAGTTTTGCTGTTAACCCATTGTTTCCATACGTAGCTGGTAACGTAGTCGGATGGCCTTTAAAGCCCAATGGGTTTGTGGGTGTATTCAGCCTTTTATCAACACTTTCATAGGTTGTATACCCTGTTTTGCCACCACTCGCATTATAGTTTTCAATGACTGTATTCTGACCTGCAGCATTGTATTGGTACACCGATGACGTACCATTCGTGTTGACTCGTTTGGTCACAAATCCCTGGCTATTAAGCGTGTATGTAGCCTGATTGCTCGTGATAGCCGTAGCTAATCCATTGGCAAACGTAGTAGTTTCCTGTAAACCTGCCGACGACGTATTAATTCGTTTATTCACATTTCCCTGAGTATCGTATTCATACTGCGTGGTTGAACTGGAACTAGTCCCACCTACGGTAGTTATCACCAGCTCCGTCTTTACCATCCGTCCATTTTGATAGGCATACGTAGTGGTCATTTCCCTGAGACTCGAATTTGACGGTGTAGCATACCAATAACTGCGCACCGAACGGGTTAAAAAGCCGTCGGCATCATAGGTATAAATGGTTGTGTTCGACGAGATCAGTGTGTTATTCCCATCTGCATTTTCGGTCTTCTCCTGCACCAGTCGATTCTGACCATCAACCTGATACGTTGTTTTCGATCCGCTCGTGGTTGATGTACCAACAATAGACACAACCCGGCAAACCGACGACGTAGCGGGTGCTTTGCTGACCGTAACCGAATAGACCTGCATACTACCATCTTCGGCACTAACGGTATACGTAACAACTTTTGAAAAATCCTGCGCCACGCCCGAACCGGGGGAGACAGTCGCCTTTGATGGCAACGAAATAGACGGAGCCAGTTTCGTTACGTCTGTGCTGGCCGGAACAGTAGCCGTAATGGTTTTGGCCGTGGCATCAATAGTTGCCTTAACAACCGGGGTCAGCGCACTGAATTCAAAGCCCAGAATGTCTTTGGCCGAACTTTTGGTTGTGCCCGACGTAATGGTATTCGAACCGGGCGTGGTGGTGGTTCCGCCGGGCGTTACGACGGGATCTGTTTTTTTGCAGGATGCGAGACTGAGCAGCCCCAACATGACCAACGCCACGAAAAGACGATGATACGTTTTCATAAGAATGAATAGAAAAATGGTGTGGTGTAACTAAAAAATAACAAGGGCGTAGTGACGCCTAAGGCGTAAAACTCCACCACTCCTTGCTCGATCCTAGACCCAAATACGCTTTTCCATTTACAACCGGCACTTGATAAAGGCCCCGTGCTGTATTCGGACCTATGGGCGAATAGATTTCTTTGCCCGGGTATTTTGTCCAGGTATCGGTTGTGGCATCATAGCTCTGCACGTAGCGATCATTGATGGAATAGAACGTATTACCAATCGAACAGTAGTATTTTGCCCCAAACGAATTCGCTCGTTTCTCCCATACGTTTCGGCTGGGTATATATTCATACCAATCGCTCCAAACGGTACCACTGCCCGATCCACCACCAACGAATGGGCGACCGTTAATAACCGTTGCGATACCGTTAAATTCTACATTGGTGATGTTATTCCCTCTGGGTTTAGCCAGAAAATCGGCTTTCTGTGTCCAGCTATCTGTAGTGGGGTCATACTCATAAAAGGTACTTTTAGTAGGGTAATCGGTCTCACCCAGCCCCCAACCCGTAGTACCAAATAGGGCGTATCCTTTACCACCCGTAGCAAAAGCGGCTATATTATACCGTGCTCCGCCGGGAATGCTTTTGCGCTGCGTCCATTTGTCGGCCGATACGTCGTATTCCCAAAGCTGATCGGTTCGGGTATTGTCGATGGCTCCACCAAGAAAATAGATTTTCGTACCGATAACGAACGTACCGCAGTATCCAAAGCTTGTTTTGGCATTAGGGAAAGGCGTTTTGGCAGTCCACGTATCCGTAGCCGGGTCATACATTGCCCAGTCGACAGAGGTCTTACCCAGGCCGGCGTAAATTTTATCGCCAACAGTCAGACCCACCGCTCCTTCGGCGGCTTTACCGGGAAAATCAGCTAATCGCTGAAAATAGGCAGCCGATTCTTCTTTAAGTTTAATACCCAGTGCCATCTGATCGGCCATTTCGTCGCGGCCTGTAATCAAAACATCCAGCATACAATCAGACAGATCCGATTCGTGGATAATCCCAGCTCTCCGACAAGTCTGTTCTGCCTTATTACGAGCCGCCAGATCAAAATCAAACATGGATACGTGTTTGAGCTTGACGGGGTAATCGGCAATGGTATAGGTGTCGGTATTTTTACCAGCCGCATAGACCAGAATGGATTCGGCCTGTTTTATTCGCCAGTCGCCACAGAATTTCGTGTACCAGTCGGCTCGATTAGTGGTGGTCAGTGGTGGTCTGAAAATCTGCCCCGACTTATCCTGAAAATCGTCATCAGGGTTGTCGTTGAATTGGCCCAAAAGCCCTTCTACCTGATTTTTTCGCTTACTCGACAGCGTTCGAACGTACCAGCTCAGGTTGAACGTTGGATTCGTTCGAACCTCAATCAGATCGCCCCAGGTAGTGGCTATCATATACTGATTAGCACCAGGCCGAGTCATATAAGCCCGCTCCTGCAAAAGTTGAGTACCTGTAAAATCAGCCTTTATTTCCTGCCCGTTGAGATGAACCGTTAAGGGTTTTACGGTAATACTAACCACATCTTTTCCCGTACGCACGGCAATCGACGTAGTGATCGATGCCCCCGTCTGATTAGCGGTTGCTGCACTTGTCACAGGTTCGAAACGGACCTGCACGGCAAACTCATCGTTTTTCGAATGAATAGCCCAGAATTCTCCCGCCGGATGAAGTAGTTGTTTTGCTCCATCCAGACCCACGATCATCGGATCTCCCTGAGTACCACTGGCGGAGCGGCTTGAGCACCCGCCCGCAGCTACTCTCCCGCCATTTTTATTGCTACTAAATTCAGCCACTAACCGATCAAATTCAGCTTTAATGGTATCGACTGTCTGCTGAATACTGTCAGCGGTACTGGTACCGAGATTACCCAATAAACCGGCAATGTCAGAAACGAGCGTATTCATGCCGTTGAGGAAATCGGTCAGAGCACTTGTTGATACGGAAGGGCAAACGCCCGACGGCGTAGGCAGCGAAGCAGGGTAGCCCGAGTTAGTTGATGAACTCCCACCACCACCGCTGGAAGGAGGTGGCATAGGCATTCTCGTTCGCCAATCTTCTTCGGGGTACCCATCGAATTTGGCATTTGCTTCAAACCGATCAATCTGTTCCTGGCTGGGTGCGCTACCATACATTTCTTCCCACTCTCTTATCTTAGCCCCTACTACCTGAGAGACCGTCTGCGCCTGAACAGGCGTGGCTACGAAGTCACGCAACAACTTTCCAACCCACGCATACCATTCGTCAGGTTGTGCTCTCTGAAAACCATTATAGCCAAACTGCACGGATTTACCGCCCATGATATCGCGTAAAACATCGGGTTTTAGTTCTATAGAGCGCACATAACCGGGCAATTTCTCGAGGTGTTTTAACGCCAGATTTGTCAGCGTAGCGTAGGCCGTCACACGCTCATCAGCCTGTGCTACTGCGCTGCGTAATTGTTGGAGTAAACTGCGAATAGTCGAAAAATCGCGTAGGTTAAATTGAACGTAGCGCCCGTGCACGTCATACTTTTTGGACAATTGCTGGTATTTGATGTCGACGATTAACAGACCCACGTTCTGATTAGCGTCAATCGTTTGCAGTTTAAGATGAAAATAGCCAGGCGTGTCGCTCTTAGAAGTTGTACTACCTGGCCCCACCGGATCATTCTCGGGTTTCTTGCACCCCTCGAACAGCGCGGGCAGGAATAGCCCAAGTAATAAAGAAATGGGAATGATACGTTTCATGGGTATGGATGAAAAAGGTTCGTTCTATGGATAGTTGCCGGTAATGAAGTGGCTCCAGCTAGACTTCGTACACAACACAACCGGTAAAAAGCTGCCTGCTGCTATCGGGACCCGACGTTTACGAATTACCCTCTCTTAGGCGCTCCAGCAATGATTCTTTATCCTGAAAAACGATTGTGGGTATTGCGAGAAAAGTGGTGACGACCACGAGGCTGTAATCGATGGTGCCCCGGAACGGATCGTCGCCATTACTATCACGCAGGAGTAAACTCCCATCGACCGATAGCCATTTCCGATCGTCGCTGATCGCAACATCAAGCCCGACAGTCACTTGCTGAAAATTATGGTCGCCGTTGGTAAAGGTTACATCGTAGCCTCTTACAAAAACAGTGGCATCGTAGATAGTCGTACCTGTATCATCCGGTGCGACGGTAAACGCTTCGATAGTAGTCGTGGATACGCCCCGCGTTTCGCCGAATGTAAGCGTCCCTTGTCTGAAATGAACGGATTGCATAGCTACAGGTATGTTTAGATAAATGAGAGCGTTCCGCCTGCATAAGATGACGTGAGCGGCCTTGATGAGGTGGATTTTATGAGTTGTACCGTAAACGAAGCGACCGCCCGGCACCACTCGGCTGGAATCGTGAAAACATGCCCCTGTCTGCCGTCTGATTCAAGGGCTATTTCATGCGTCTGGGCATAGTGCTGATTTTGAGCACCATAATAGTCGAGACGGAGCAGCAATGGGCCAGCACCTTGCAGGAGTTCGGAGTGGGCGGGGTCAAATTCAGGCAGTACCTGCACATCGACCTTCAGATCAGTAGGTACATTGGCTTCGTAGGGCCAAACCGTATTGAGCAGCCGAAATTCATCGCGCCCACCGTTTAACCAGCGACCATTAACCGGTTGTCTGATCTGGAACAGGTCAATCAGCAGACCCGGCACAACCAATTGCTGTTCGGCTTCGGTCATGGGTTCGCCCAGCACGGTCAGCCGGGTCTCAACAGTGAACGGATCGTTCCAGTCTACATCCCAAAAATCGGTTGAGCTGTCTTTCAATACGGCCCGAACATCCAGATGAACATTTCCGCCATAATACTGGCAACCAATCAACAGTTTTTGCCAGGCCAGTTTATGATCGGTGTTGGGGAAATGAGCATCGACCGTAGCGAAGCCGGGCAGCACGTTGCGGGGTAGGCCTGCAAAAACGGTCTGAGCACTCCCTTTGGCCGAGTGGTCATATTCGTTTGTTGGAAGAGTCGATAGTTCGGCAGTGCCAAAAGGGAAAAGTGGTGTATCGCGCCCGCCCGATAGGGTGCAGGTTGTTTGGCTAAATAGTAGCATGGTTTCAGGGAGCTAAATCTGGGATGTGTTCCAATGCACTTTGTCCGTACAGTCTTTGTTGGGGCTGGGTGAGTGAGTCGTTTTCATGAAATAAATTTGGTTCTGGATAGCTATCTATTGCTGAGCACCGCTCCGGCCTGAATTGAAAACCTTGCCATTTTTGGCAACTATGGTCGGACTGGAGGTTAAATTCTCAGTGATAACTGCCTGCCATTTCTCTGTACCTGTCACGGCATCGAAGGCATATAGCGTTTTGTTTTCACCGGTAATGTATACCACACCGTTTACCACAACGGGGCTGGTAGAACCAAAAACCGTTCCCGTCGTACCAACTTTGGCACTCCATTTCTTAGTGCCGGTTGTTGCATCTACGGCATATAAATTTGCGTCGGAGCTGAAGAAAAAGACCAGTCCGTTAGCCACAAATGGACTGGAATAAACATCGCCCCCCGTCAGGAAGTCCCACTTTTTGGTGCCCGTGGTAGCATCCACCGCGTACAATCTCTTATCTCCACTACCCACATAAACGGTATTGTTGGCAACGGTGGCGCATGATCCCAGGCTGCCGAGCGTTGTTCCCATCTGGTAAGTCCATTTTTTTGCACCGGTAGCTATATCGACAGCGTGAAGCGTATTGGGTGCGCCTGTTGCGTAAGCGACTCCTCCAGAAATTGCTGCCCCGGTCTGCACTGCCGGATACGTCCATTTGCGGGTTCCGGTGGCAACATCGATAGCATACATACCGGTGCCCCCCACTACGTATGTAACGCCCCCGATCACGACCGGACTGGCCAGCGAATTGCCACCGGTTACTGAAAACTCCCATTTTTTTGTGCTGCTGGTCGCATCTAAGACGAACAGTTTACTTTCCGTTGGGACATACAGCACACCGTTGTCGAGCGTCATGGCTTCGGTAAGTTGCCCGTTAAGGCCGGCGTATTCCCAAAGACGACGGCCGGTACTTACATCGTAAGCCATAACGCTGTTGTAGCCGGTATAAAGCATTGTTTTATCTACGGCTGGTGACGCATTGGCACTGCCTCCTGTTATAGCGTATCGCCCTTTCTGTTTCCCCGTGACGGCATCGAAGGCATAGGTATAGTAATTTGCCCCGACATAAATCGTTTCGGCATCCTCACTGCTTGATACGACACCTGCGTCGCTGGTTTTCACCTGCGCTACGGCCCCATATCCCGTTCCCTTCTCGTTGGTGGCGTAAGCCCGCACGTAGTAAGTCGTATTGGCTTCCAGATTGGTGAGCTTGCTGGTGATGGTTAGCGGAAATGGACCCGACGTAGCACCCAGTTCTGTTTTACTGTCGGCCAGTGTGGGCGTCTGACTAGTTTTGCTGTACACAAACCCGTGCTGGCTAATGGCGGCCCCGCCGTTGCCGGTAATCACCGCCGATAGGATTGCCGACGTTGATGTACTACCCGACGCAATGGGTCCGGTAGCCGTGTTTACGCTGGGCACCGTTGTTGCGGCTGAGGTGCTACTACCTGGCGTAGTGGTAGTGTTACTACCCGGATTGGTGGTGCCGCCACCCGGGGTAATGGGATCAGTGGTTTTCTTACAGCTCTGGAGGCTCAGCAGTAACGTAGCGCAGACGCCTACCCAAAAAAATACGGATAATAACGATTTCATGGCGATGTAGATTGAAGCGAAAGGTAAAGTATCGCATCAAAGGTCTACACGCCCTGCTTGAAGCACCATCCCATAAATGGGGGATACGGCTTTATTCACAACATATTATTCGGCCTTAGCCCGCAAATAGGCCACCGCCTGAATAATTACGTGCAGTTCACATAACTCTTCCGTTGGCCCTCCTCCCGATTCGAACGTAGTGACCTCCCCGTTTTCGGCAATAAAACAGCCCATGACAGATGGGCCACTCGGCCAGATTTCAATCTTTACCAGAAAGCCTTCGGGCCGGATACTCTTTAGTACGTCGCGACTACGGCTGTAACGTAGCGGCAACGGGTGCGCCAGAAAATGTGATACGTGCAGGTCCAACGCATCGAGCGCCGTCGAATCCGTCGGATCGATTGTTTCCAACATGGAAAGCAACGTAGGAGCATCCAGTGTCATAGTTGAGATAGAATAATGTGGATATTGAAAATTACGGCGATCTCGACGGTAAAAAAACTATTACTACGTTAAAACGAACGAATCAGAAATTTTACCGATAAATCTCCCGATTTTCCGTTTCCTCGAATTACGTTCTTTCCGACTATTACCCTGTGTAGCCTACAAACATAATCGTTGACAGGCTTTCCGCTACGTCCACCCTTGTTCAGATCCGTAAAACCACCACATCAGCCATGTTTAACCTTTCCTACCTCCCTCTCCGTCGGGTAGCTCTGATGGTTCTTCTGCTCAGTCTGCAGAGCTGCTACCACTACCGGGTATCTACGTCCCGATTCGACCCCTCCACCGGCTATCAGAAACAAACGGCCCATTCGTTTTTCTGGGGACTGGTTCAGCAAAATGTCACTGCCAAAAACTGCGATTCGTTGAAACTGAAAAGCCTGGATGAAGTTCGTGTAACCACCAACTTTGGTTATTCGCTCCTGACGGTTGCTACGTTAGGCATCTGGAGCCCGGTTCAGATTGAATGGAAATGTCCTAAACCATGCCCTCGCGAAGGCGAGCTGTAGCATCACGACGTATAAACCCTCCTATCCACACCATGATTATTCATCCTACCAATCAAAAAAAATGGTCGCCCCGGCACGAGACGTTTGTTCAGGCCATCGATAACCTTTACGATCTGGCGAATGACGACACCGGCAACGTTCTAACCGATTATAACGCATCCACGACCGGGATTCAGGGTATTTTGCAGGACGCCATTCAAACAAATCGTCGGCTGCGGGTTGTTGGTGGCGAATGGTCGTTTACAAAAATCACGGCGACGGATGGCATCATCCTTAATACGAAGCCGCTGAATTTGAGTATGCGCATTACGGCGAGTAGTGTTCATGGTCAATACGTTAACACCGCTAACGATCTTTATTTTTCGCAATGTGGCGTGTCTGTCCAGGAATTGAGCGAACGACTCAAGGTAAGAGGTCGATCGTTAAAGACATCGGGGGCCAGTAACGGCCAAACGATTGCTGGTGCCTTATCCACTGGTACGCATGGGTCCGCTTTTACAGTAGGCGCTTTCCCTGAATTCGTCGTTGGATTGCATCTCATTGTTAGCCCAACCCGACATATTTGGCTGGAACGGGCCTCTTATCCGGTTGCGTCGGATACGTTTATCAGCAAGATTGGCGCCGAACCCGTGCGCAACGACGACTTATTTAAAGCCGCCCTGGTGAGTTTTGGCAGCTTCGGTTTCATTCATGGTGTTATGATTGAAACGGTGCCGCTGTTTCTGTACGAAGCGTATCGGCGACGAATGCCCCTGGATGCCTTACTCGAAGAGAGCATGCGGAGGCTCGACTTTTCCGACCTGCCGTTGCCGCACCCCAGCGAAAAACCGTATCACTTTCAGGTGGTTGTCAACCCATATGATCTGGACAAAGGAGCCTACGTAACAACCATGTATAAGCGGTCTTATTCACAAACGTATACACCGCCCTCGATCAGTCCGGCTGGCGTCGGTCCTGGCGATGATGCGCCTACGTTTGTCGGTCTGATCACGCAGGTAGCTCCAGCGCTTGTACCCAGCGTTGTTACGGCCATCACCAAGCAGCAATACCCACCCTACGAAAATGTGTGGGGAACCCACGGCGAAATCTTTTCCAGTACAGCCTTTCACGGCAAAGTTCTCAGTGCGGCCGTGGCTATCTCAGCCGACAAGGTTTCTGAGGTGTTAAGCCTGTTGCTGGACCTGAATCAAACAGCAGGGCCATTTACGGGTATATTCGCCTTCCGATTTGTGAAAGGTACGGATGCCACGCTTGGTTTTACCCGATTTGATACCACGTGTGTGGTAGAGCTAGATGGCGTTTACTCCACCGATACCGTACAATTCTGCGATGCGTTGTGGGATGCTTTGGAAGCAGCCGGTATACCGTTTGCCTTTCATTGGGGTAAACTGTTAAACCTGTCTAAAACACGGCTACGAACGATGTATTCAGACACCAGCGTAGATGCCTGGATTAAGGCCAGAAACACCCTGATGCGGGAAGAGGATTCGCTAAAGCTGTTTACCAATCAGGCTATGATTGACTGGGGATTGGATACCATCCTCGTACCCAACCCGATCGTCTAATTCTCTACTGATAAACGCGCACATAGTCGACCTCCATCCGGCGTGGCCATATGGTTTCATCGACGCCTTGCTGGCCGCCCCAATTACCACCAACCGCTACGTTCAGCAGTAAATAAAAGGGCTGCTCAAAGGGCCATTCGGCTACGTTACTTCCTAAAGCAGCTTTCTCAACGGTATTGTACTTCTGGTTGTCTACGTAGAAGTCTATTTTGTCGGCTGTCCACTCCACAGCATACAGGTGATAGGTCTGCGTAGCATCCGGAATACGAATTTGTTTCCCTTTCTGGGTTTTCCTGGCGTGGTTGTACGCTTCGGTGTGAATCGTTCCGTGAATAACCCCCTCGTCAAAGCCAACGTGTTCCATAATGTCGATTTCGCCACTTAAGGGCCAGCCAGCCGTTTTGATATTGTCGCCCAGCATCCAGACGGCAGGCCAGGTGCCCCGCCCGGCCGGAAGTTTGGCATAGGCCTCGATACGTCCCTGCTTCCACGACGCTTTGCCACGGGTCAACAACCTCGCGGATGTGTATTCCTTCCCTTGGTATGATTCTTTCCGGGCTTCAATGATTAGTTTTCCGTTTTCGACTCGGGCATTTTCCAGCCGACGACTCGTATAATATTGCTGTTCATTGTTGCCCCAGCCATTCCCTCCTACTTCATAGCCCCATTTGGTTGAATCGGGCAGGCCGTTTTTATCGAACTCATCGGCCCAAATGAGCTTGCGAGCTGGAAGTGTCGACGGAACTGGCTGATACGTACCATTAAAGCCAAAACAGCCTGCTGCCAATAGTGATACAGTTAGTACTGCTGAAAAGCCATTCATCGTTGTTTGTTCGTTTAATTCTGAGCGTTCGTTTTTGTTCACTTCTCGTCTTGGCAGGAAATGGTACCAACATAGTACGTATCAACGGTATACGTATGTGTTTCCGTTGATACATCACAGTCAGTAGAGCAACTTAACAGCTGACTCTTACTCGAATCCAGCATTGGCGATGTTTGTTCACAACGATAACAAAAGCTCGTTGATTGATAAAATCAATATAACCACGAGTTCAGTAGATGATAAAACTACATATCTGAACAAAAGTAACCTCAATATTTAGAACTTCATTTGGTCAGGCGGGAGGTGCATCCAGTTGACGGGAGTTACTCCTATTTAGGCTTCCAGTCCATTTACGAGAAATTAGCGCTAATAACGCTTTGTAATTCCTCAATAGTCAGCGGTGGATTTTGAGTGTGAAGCATAGCATGGCAATTTGGGCATACTGGCCGCAAATCTTCTACCGGATCAAGTTCATAGCTTTTGCCAATATAAGAGACAGGAATTAGATGATGGACATGAATAAACCCTTTACCTAATTCGCCATACGTTTTCTCAAAGTTGAAATCACACACAGTACAAAATGCGCCGTAATGCTCGATACAAATTCGACGCGCCTGCGAGTTTCGCTCATAGGCATTTACTGTAATTACCTTTTTTGCCCCCTCTGTTATTTTGTATAAAAGCTCTGCGCGTAACTCCTCTGAATGTAAAATCTCACCTGTAAGTTCAGTTTCCGTTAATGCCTCCACTAACTCGTCTTTAAGTTGCCAAACCCAAAATCGGCCCTCATCCCAGCCATTGAAAAATAAGTCCCAATACTTGTAGGTTTGATTACTTCTAATTGTAAAATTTATATCATGTTTTCTAGCTATTCTTTTAGCTAACCTGCCGATTTGAAGATTAATTGAGCTATGAGGATTTTTACCTTTTTTACCTAGTATTCTGGCGACCTGACTCGCATAGGCTTTGTGCCCCTCAAAAGCGTAAATAACCTGAAATACAGCTATATCTTCCTGTTTTACAATCTCATTATCTTGCAGTATTTCAATAAATTGATCTCTTGTCAGTGTGGATTCATTAAATTTCAAAGCCATAAGCAGCGCAAAAATTTTAGTTTTACCTTGTGGCTTAGATGAGCCGTCACTCAACTCTGTTGCTTCTACAAGAGAGCTATGTCACACATAATGTGTCAACTCAGTCAAAACCCAGCTTAGAGGCTATTATTTTATCAACCAAAGCTCAAAAATGAAGTAAAAAGACCGCCTATCCAGACGATTGGCTTGTCGACCGAGACCAAGCCACTACGTTTTTTTTAGTCTGTTCTCTCCACCTAACATCATAAAAAGCGCAATCAATGACTTTTTCTAACTGCGTTAGTTAGCGTGGGCTTCCATATTCGTGCGGAACCAGCGTTTATACGCCCGGACGTTGACGTCCAGGCTACCCCGTTATTTGCCAAAGGCCCAGGTCAGGAAATCGGGCATGATTTCGCTCCAGGTTTCCTGATTGTGCCTGCCACCCATAATCTCAACGTAGCGTATATCGTCGTTACGGCTGTAGCCTTTTTTGACCAGCTCATCAATCAAATCAGTTGTATCGTCGATGGAATCGATGATGCCGTTGTTGTTTCGGTCGCTGGTTTCATCGTCGGTTCCAGTTTCAAACCAGAATTTAAGATGCTTATTGTACGAGCCCTTTCGTACCAGATCGTGCATAATCCGGTCGGTTTCGTCCCGATAACCATCTTCGGTGCTTTTGCTACGCCACCAGAACGATCCGGAAAAAACACCAGCCCTACTGAACTGGCCAGGATGATGAAAAACAATATCGAACGCCGACAAGCCCCCTAACGAAAACCCGCCGAAAACCGACTGATTGGCCTCGCTCGTTACCCGATAATGCTTTTGTACGTAAGGTACTAATTCGGTCAGGACAAAATCGGTGTATAATCCGGCTTTGCTGCCCCGATTCATGTAATCGGCCTGAGCTGCCGTTCCGTATTCCTGAATTCGATCGCCCGCATGAACGGCTACCAGCACGAAGGGCGTAATGGCCTGCTGCCGATACAATGAATTCAGTACGTCGGTCATTCGTAAACGGGGTAAATCCTGCCCGTCGTTCAGATACAGCACAGGATATATCTTGTCGGAATGATCATAATCGGGTGGAAGCACTACGTCCAGATGAATGGTGCGACGCAATGGAACAGAAACCAGTGAGTCGTCGTGCCGAACGGTTACGGTAGGTGTTTCGGCAAAAGAAAAGGCCGGTAAATGGTCAGCCATAAGCGCAACTAATGTCAAAAATAATACAATCACGAACGCGCAAAATAGGGATTTTTTGGCTTATACGGGTCTACTTTTGCCGTTATGGGCGATTTCTTCTATTTTTCACCGGAAAAGATAAGGTTACATCTAAACAGTCATTACGTTGCAGCAGGATTATAGAAAATGGTACTCACATCATCTTGGACGCGATATCGAGATGTTGGTTTTCGGAAATTGGGGATATCCCGTATTGATGTTTCCGACCTCAATGGGACATTATTATGAGTACAAAGATTTCGGCCTGACCGAAACCGCCCGCTGGTTCGTGGAAACCGGTAAGATCAAGCTATTTTGTATCGACAGTATTGATCGCGACAGCTGGTATGCCAAGCATTTACACCCCGGAACCCGAATCTGGAATCATGTTCTATATGATCGGTTTCTTCACGAGGAACTGGTGCCGGGTATTCAGCGGGAATGTAATGTTCAGAAAATTGGCGTTTCGGGAGCCTCTTTTGGTGGTTACCACGCGCTGAACTTTGCGTTTCGTCATCCAGAACAGGTTGGTCATCTGCTTACGATGGGAGCCGCGTTCGATATTCGTTCGTTTCTGGGTGGCTATTACGACGAAAATGTTTATTTCAACAATCCGCCCGATTTTTTACCGAATGCCCAGAACCCCGAATTCTACCACATGAATATTGTTCTGGGGACATCAGAATATGATTTCTGCAAAGACGATAATTATCGGATGTCGGGGATACTCAGTCGGAAAGGAATTCGCCATCAGCTCGACGTAACGCCCTGGGGTAATCATGACTGGCCGGTTTGGAAAGATCAGTTCCCACGCTATCTAAGCATGATTTAAGTCCTACTTTATTGAAGTCCACTCATGCTCACTGGTCAAGATACCAAGTCAATCAGTATATCAACAACAAAACTTCAGACCTATCTGAAGCAAGTTCCGCTGGCGCTTCAAGCAATAACGGACGAAGAGTGGGCAGATAAACGACCCGGTAAATGGTCGCGTAAAGAACAGGTTGGCCATCTGATTGATTCTGCCCTCAACAACCTGAAACGGTTTACGGATGCTCAGGCTTCGGACAGTGCTTATGTGGTTCAGCGCTACGAACAGGATCATCTGGTTCGGGTAAACCAGTATCAGGCTCTGCCCGTAGCGCATTTACTTTCTCTGTGGATCAGTCTGAATCAGCAAATACTGTACGTAGTGGGTGCCATTCCAGAAACCACTTTGGCTCGTCCGGTCGTCATTGATCCTGCTCATGAATCCGCCTATACGTTAGGGTGGTTGATCGATGATTACGTTCGCCATCTGGAACATCATCTCCTAACCTTACTACCAGGGGGTTTATCGTCTGATCAGTAGCAGGGAATGGAGATCAATTCCTTTAAACGATACGTACCAGATACACTTGACAGGGCTACCATAAACAAAAAAAACGCCCTACCTCAAAGCGGGTAGGAGCGTTTAACTTTAACAACTTTCTGAAGTAGTTTACACATACTAAAAGTAATAGGTTACTAGAGGCAACGCATTAATTTTCAATGAAAAAAGAAAAAACCTTGACTGTAGGCTTTGCATTTGTCAATATGTTACATATCGCTAAATCACCAAAACGGCCTTCGGCTTTTATCGACCCAAACGGGTGAGTTGTCGATATTTATTGGCCGACTGTCTATTTGATAAACCTGATAAAGACGCAACCAATACCTTCGGGTATTATTTCAGCTTTAGAGATAGGAAAGCAGTCCAGCATTGAGGGGCTGCTTTTTTGTTTACCGTCCCATACAAACAATCGCATTCACTACCACCTGCCAGAAGCGAAAATAAGGTTCATAAACCCGACTGCTTAAGAGCAATACTACGCAATCAGGTAAATAGTCAATCTGAATAATACAAGATGCTGGCGGGGCCGATTGTAACAAAGGATAAACCTCGTAAGTTTACCCTATAATCGAGAATATACCATTAGAGACTACTTCTAGTGTGATTCCCTTCATCATTTCATTCGATTTAACACACTAATTATGAGCGAGAAAAAAAAGATCGGTATTCTGTTCGGACAGGAAAACACATTCCCACAGGCTTTTGTGGATCGGGTTAACGAAAAACAGAGTGCTTTCCCCGCCGAATTTGTCAGCATAGACCAGGTCGAGCAAAGCGTACCGACGGAGTATGCCGTCATTATCGACCGAATTTCACAGGACGTTCCTTTTTATAAAGCATTTTTAAAAAATGCCGCGCTTACGGGCACAGCGGTAATCAATAACCCGTTCTGGTGGAGCGCCGACGAAAAATTTTTCAACAACGCTCTGGCTGTTCAGCTAGGTGTTCCCGTTCCTAAAACCATTCTGTTACCGTCGAAGGAACGCCCGGACGATACCAATCATAATTCGTTCCGTAACCTGAAACACATGAACTGGGATGCCATCTTTGCTCATATTGGCTTCCCGGCATTTATGAAACCCCACGCTGGTGGAGGATGGAAAAGCGTTTATAAAGTAGATAATCCAGAGCAAATGTTCCGGGCCTACGACGAAACAGGCCAGTTGGTAATGCTCTATCAGGAAGCGATCGATTTCACGGATTATTTCCGGTGCTATTGCATTGGCGGAAAGGATGTACGAATTATGCCGTATGAACCACGTAATCCGCATCATCTCCGTTATGCTGCCCAAATGCAAACCACAGGCGATGCCGGCAAAAAGCTCCTCAAAACAATGGAGGAGTACGTACTGAAGCTAAATCATGGATTGGGCTATGACTTCAATACGGTTGAGTTTGCGGTGCGCGACGGTATCCCTATTGCTATCGATTTCTGTAACCCAGCTCCCGATGCGGATATTCATTCAGTTGGTCAGGAAAATTTTGACTGGGTGGTAGAAGCTGCGGCCAATATGGCTATTGGCCGGGCAAAAAACCTCAAAAAAGGAACCGACAACTTAACCTGGGGTACGTTTGTACGTAGCTCTGTCGGCAGCGAACCGCTCGTTCCGGCTAAAGCTCCCAAACCCGAGAAAAAGGAAAAAGAACCAAAGGCAGAAAAAGCTCCTAAAACGGACGTAAAAGCAGAAAAGCCTAAAAAAAGTAAAAAATAAACGGTACGCGTATAACCGAAGACCTGAGGAAGTAACTGATGAGTAACTGGCTGACCTTTACCAGCCCGACATCAGTTATCCGCTCAGGTCTTCGTATGTTTGTACCCCCAAGTATAGTCCGCCGGAAAACGAGTACATGAGAAATAGTTTGTTTATTGCCCTGATTGCGAGTGTTTCATTTCTGTTTACAACCTGTAGCACACCCCAGTTACCGCCCAAACCCGTCTTACTTAGCTCCACACAAATCGTTTTTTACGGCAATAGCCTTTTACAAGGGATCGTAACCTCCAATGATTCCCTTCTTTATCAGCCAGCCGACTACCAGATTAGTATTAACCGTATAACGTATCAGACTACCCTTAGCGACGGTACAACGGTAACAGCATCGGGTATTGTTTACGTACCTAGTCAGCTTAATTCGCCCAATAAAAAATACCCGTTACTCAGCTTTCAGCACCCTACTGCGTTTTCAAACGCCGAAACACCCTCTGGAACGGATTTCAGCAAAGTCATCTTCTCCTATCCGCTCTTTCTGGCCACGCATGGCTACATCGTGGCCTGCCCGGATTATATTGGCTATGGGGCTGCCGACCAGATTCCTCATAACTACGAACATCGACAAACACTAGCGCAGGTAACGGTCGACATGCTGCTGGCGACTAAAACTTTTTTGACCCAGAAAGGCATCAATTCAACGGGTCAACTATTTATGGCGGGTTATTCTGAAGGGGGCTTTGCCAGTATGGCCGCTCAAAAGCTGGCCGAAGAGCGGTATAAAGATGACCTTCCCGTAACAGCAGCCAGTTGCGGAGCTGGTCCCTATGCCATGCCTGCCTTTTTCAAGTACGTTACCCAAACGTCAACCGTTGGTGGCATTGCCAATTATATCTATGCCTGGGAAACATTAAGCTATAATCGAATTTATGGCCTAAATAAACCTGTTAGCTATTACTTTAAAGCCCCGTATGCCGCTCAGATTGAGCAATCCCTCGACAATGCCCGGACCATTACGACCAGCTTTGATCAGGTGTGCACCGATCAGTTTCGGGCCGATATTCAAAATCCGTCGTCGCCTTTCGGGAAAGCGTTAGCAGACAACGACTTAACGGGCTGGCAAACCCAAACGCCCACACGGCTGATTCATAGCCAGGAAGATGAAATTATTCCCTTTCTAACTTCGCAGCAAACGTATGCTTCATTACGTCAACGGGGATCGTCACAGCTAACACTGGTTGCCTTACCTACAGGCATGCACGTTCCGACCGAAGTTTTGTTTGTTCGTCGTACCCTGGACTGGTTTGAGCAGATAAAAAAAACAACGTACTGACTTACAACCCTTTGTCCATGTCGATGGTCTTTGGTTAAAAACTCTGGCTATGCGACTGTCCATCTACACTTTCTGCCTGCTGTTAGCTTTTATTTCTTGTCGTAAAGAGACAGCTATTTCACCGGATACACTTACGGGTACGTGGATAGAATTATCGGCAAGGCAGGATACGATTATCTTTAATCTTGCTGAGGATGGTACGGCCTTGCCCGGCTTTCTTATCGTGAATCGAATTAGAGAAATGAGCCCGGCTGGCTATTGGTTTCCCAAAGCAGGGAGCGGAATTTATAGTTATGAACTACAGAACAATCGAATTTTTCTGAGAAATCTTTACTCTAGCTCATCGATGGGCGCCGATTACACGATCGAACAAAGGGGAAACGAATTAGAAGTCGAGAATTTCTACGAGCTAGGCTACAAGCAACCTGCTTCCGCCAAACGTACACTGATACGTATCAAATAAATAGAGACAACAGGGTGATTCGGCTTCTTAAAAATCAATCGATTTGGGGTTAATACCCGTAACGTGGCGGACACCTGTACTACACCAGAGCGACCTGGCTACGTATTTCCCTATCTGTATCGACGAAAAGCCGTCAACACAGCAGGCAGCTACTGCGCAGTAGCTGCCCGGTAAAGTAGCACAAAGGCGAGTACCAATAACAGCTTCACGACGATGAGTCCTATATGTTGCGTTTTCATCTGCGGGAAAGGGAGTCAACGTTTTGAATTGCTTTTTTCGTAGCATCGGCAATGGTAACCGTCCCCGAGGTGGATCGTTGCGGCCAGACTGAGCATACGGGCAATGATGAGCCACATGGTAGTTACGGTGTTTATTGAGATCCTTAAAAAAATAGTTAGTCCTTACTGAGTTAAATCAGCCCTTGCGCCCATTTATAGGGTACATCCTGTTTTTGTTCATAGGATACTAGAATAGAACTGAGCGAATCCCCACCGGCCATGCTGGCGGGGATTTTTGTTCGGGTAAACCGACCGAATAATCAATTTTCGCAGCACTACAGGTATCATCTGCCTAAATCTCCCACCTATGGGTAATCCTGTTTTTGTTCAATAGGACGATAAACGATCGAATCCCTGCTGGCCATGCCGGTGGGGATTTTTGGTAGAATTATCGACCGACTAATCAATTTTTGAGTCAATTTTGGTTATCGTAGGTCTACAGCAGCTATTCTCTCTAGAGGCATATCCTGTTTAACAGGATGATTTAGGTTTGATGATAGGAATCCCCGCTGGCAGTTGCTGGTGGGGATTGTTGTTTGCGCACCTGATCAATCCACTCGAATTACTTCTGAGAGGAACCTGATTGAAAACGTCAGCTAGAACAGATGGTATAAGCGGTACGCCTGGCTACTCTTTCTGTCAGTCTTCAACCTGTTTTTTACCCGATTATATTCTGAAAGGATGTCTTGATTTAATGAATCCTTATCAGCATGTTTGACAACCCATTTGCTCCATTCTTTTTTTATTCCAAAATTTTAAATTGTCTATCTTAACGGTTGTTAGCACCCGGCCAGGTTTCTTACCTTTAAGATCCACTCGAACCATAACCGACCAGCGCCCGGATTTGTCTGGTTTGGATGTAAGTTCTATATTGTGTGTGAGAAGCGCCCTGACTCTGTTATCGTACCTATCCGGATAGAGAACAAGTTACAGATTACGGAAAAACAGGTGTACTATTTCCTCGGTTTTTAACTAAAATACGTCAACCATTAACCGCTAAAAACGAGCGTAGAAACTAACAAAAGCGGTATCCTTAGTATTATAAAGCACATTTAGTAATTTAAAACCGATAGACTAGCAAAATGCCCGTTTTTACCTTAGGTATCGAGGAAGAGTTCCAGACAATTGACCCTCTTAGTGGCGAACTACGCTCCCATATGTCGAAAATTGTCGACGGTGGCCAGATCGTATTACAGGAGCGTGTGAAAGCCGAAATGCACCAGGCTGTTGTTGAAGTTGGAACCAATATTTGTAATACGATTCAGGATGCCCGTCAGGAGGTAACCTATCTCCGAAAAATGATTATCGAACTGGCCGAAAAGCAAAATCTTAAAATCGCAGCGGCTGGCACTCACCCCTTTTCAGACTGGCAGGATCAGTTGATCACTCCTAATGAACGCTACGACCGATTAATTGACGAGATGCGAGACGTAGCGCGGTCGAACCTAATATTTGGTCTGCACGTCCATGTCGGCATCGAAAACAGAAATGATGGCATTCAGATTATGAACGCCGTGCGCTACTTCCTGCCGCACATTTACGCCCTATCGACCAACTCTCCGTTCTGGCGGGGACGTAACACCGGTTTTAAATCGTATCGGTCGAAGGTGTTTGACAAATTTCCCCGAACAGGTATACCCGACTTCTTTTCGTCAGCTGCTGAGTACGACGAGTACATTAACCTGCTGGTTAAAACGAACTGTATCGATAACGGCAAGAAAATCTGGTGGGATATTCGGCTGCATCCTTTTTTCAATACAATCGAATTCAGGATATGCGACGTACCAATGCGCATCGACGAAACCATTTGCCTGGCGGCCATTATGCAGGCGCTTGTGGCTAAAATCCATAAGCTCCACAAACAGAACCTGAATTTCAGACCCTATCGCCGGATACTCATTAACGAAAATAAATGGCGGGCGGCTCGCTACGGCATTGAAGGAAAACTGATCGATTTTGGTAAGCAGGAAGAAGTACCTACGCATCATCTGATCCACGAACTTCTTGATTTTGTCGATGATGTTGTCGACGATTTAGGGAGTCGGGCCGAATGCGAATACGTACTCAAAATCCTGGAAATGGGAACCGGGGCCGACCGTCAATTAGCTGTTTTTCAGCAACACAACGACCTTAAGAAGGTAGTCGATTATATCGTAGAGGAAACTTCTTTTGGCGTGATCTAGTTAAATCTGGAACGGTATCTTTCACTTTTTTCCGTAACCTGATACGATGAGCTTATTAAAAATTGCGGTACTGGACATGAATAACAACCACGCCAATGAAGGTATGCGTTGTATTCTTCAACTGATTCGAAGCGTCCAGGGTAACGATCATTCAGAACTGGCTTTTGACGTATTTAACGTTCGGGGGAGTAACGAAATTCCTGGCCTGGACTATGATATGTACATTTCCTCGGGTGGCCCCGGTAGTCCGCTAGCATCGGAGGAACTCTGGGAAAAACCATACTTCCAGCTGATCGACCAGATTTTCGCCTGGAACCAACAAAACAAGCGTAAGAAATTCGTCTTTCTGATTTGTCATTCGTTTCAGCTGGTGGTTCGACACCTGGAGCTGGGTCTGCTGAGCAAACGTAAATCAACGTCCTTCGGCATCTTTCCGGTTCACAAAACGGACGACGGCTGTTCGGAAAAACTGTTTCAGGGGCTTGCCGATCCGTTCTACGCCGTTGACTCCCGCGATTTTCAGATTACCGAACCGAACCTGGAACGTATCAATGAGCTGGGTGCCTCAATCTTATGCCTTGAGAAAATACGGCCCCACGTAGCACTCGACCGGGCTATTATGTCTATTCGTTTCTCTCCAGAAATTATTGGCACTCAATTCCACCCGGAGGCCGACAACGAAGGGATGCTACGTTATTTTCAGACCGATGAGAAACGGAATCAGATCGTAGCCAATTTTGGTCAGGAAAAATACGATGCTATGGTGGCTTATCTACAGGACCCGGATAAAATTGCGCTGACAGAATCGGTGATTTTACCTGGTTTCTTACGAGATGCCATTGCTTCGTTAAGCCCGAGCTCTCAGTTCATCGAACAGAATTAAATTTTTCGTTTATCAGTTGTGGTTTAGCCTTAAGCCACAACTGATAAACCTTCACCCATTCCTTGCTGCCTACTGCAATCTATGATTCAGTCCGTTCGACAGACCTTCAACCAAGCATTCAGCCCGGAACATTACCGGGCTTTTTTGGACAAAATTAACGCTGATTTCCCCGGTCAGCTCGATTTTCGGGTTGCCGAGACACCGGTTTTCGTCCCTAAAGTTCTAACTGACAAGCTTCTGACAGCCTGCAACGATATTGTCAATGTGATCACGCGCAGCGACTTTAAAACATTAACCGAGCAAGCCATTCCAGAGGGGCAGCGAGTTCCTAACGAAGACGATCATACGCAGTTTATGGCGGTCGATTTTGCGGTTTGTACCGATGAATCAGGCGAGCTAACGCCACAGCTCATCGAGTTACAAGGGTTTCCATCACTGTATGGTTTTCAGCCCTATCTCGCCGATCAGTTTCGGGCCAATTACCCAATCCCAGAAAATCTTTCCCATTTGTTCTCCGTCGCCAATAACGCTGAGTATCTGGAACGGCTTCGGCAGATGGTCGTGGGCGATTGTAATCCCGAGGAAGTGATCCTACTCGAAATTTACCCTGAGCAGCAAAAAACACGCATTGATTTTACGCTGACGGAGAAATTTCTGGGCGTAGCAGCCGTTTGTCTGACCAAGATAAAAAAAGAGGGACGGGCGCTTTACTACGAAAAAGATGGGCGAACTATTCGAATCCGGCGGATTTACAACCGACTCATCTTCGATGATCTACAGCACTACCCAGACCTGAAAACCGACTTTTACTTAACTGATGATGTTGATGTGGAGTGGATTGGCCATCCTAACTGGTTTTTCAGAATCAGCAAATACACGCTACCCCTACTGAAAAGCCCTTACATTCCAGCCAGTTACTTCTTATCGGACCTGACCGACTACCCTGCTGATTTAGAGAATTACGTATTGAAACCACTCTTTTCCTTTGCCGGTAGCGGTGTCAAGCTTCATATTACGTCCACCGACCTCGACGCTATTCCCTCCGAACAACGTAGCGGTTATCTACTCCAACGTAAAGTGACCTACGAACCTGTCATTCAATCACCGGACGGCCTCGTTAAATCAGAAATACGGATGCTGTTCATCTGGCCCAAAGAAGACGAACGCCCTACGCTACTAACTAATCTCAGCCGTTTAAGCCGGGGGGAAATGATTGGGGTCAATTTCAACAAAAACAAAGACTGGGTCGGCGGCACGGTCTGCTTCTTCGAGCAGTAAAGGCGTGTTTAGCAAACAGTATCATTCATCATCACCAGTACTCAACGCATTGGTAATGATGAATGATACTGTCAGTTCAATCACTAAAAGTGATTGGTTAAAAGTTTCGTAAACGCCACTACCGCTTTTTTCCGATAAACGTCTGCCGGAAATGTAATCGTGGCCTCACGCTGCATTTGAGATCCCTCTAATGGAATAGCCTTCAGTTCGGCGAAATCAAAGAGCGAACTGTTCATCAGTATGGTATTCCACTGCCGGGTGTTGGTGAGCTTCAACAGACTATGAATGTCGTTGATTTCCATGGTAACATTCAGGCTTATATTATTTTTGGCCAGCACATCATCTAAGAAATTACGGATACTATAACTTGGCGAAGGAAGAACCAAGGGTAATTCAGCCACCTTCTGTAGGGTAACTTGCTTCTGTTGACTCCAGGGATGCGATTCGTGCACAATTAGTGACAAGGTGGAGTCAAACAATTTTACGATATCAAGGTCGCTGTCGTTATAGGACGACGGCAGAAAGGAAAGCATACAGTCAATTTCATATTGTTTGATTTTGAGTAGCATATCGGCTGTAGAACCAAACACAATCTGAATCTGTACGTTGGGGTACGCCTGATTAAATGGAGCCAACGCCTGAATCAATAACTCGGTCAACCCATAAGTGGCCCCAATGATCAATTTGCCGGCTTTCAGCTCGTTTAAATCCTGTAAAAACTGCTGACCTTCTTCTGCCTGATGTATAGTTTTACGAGCATATGGTAGCATGATTTCACCAGCCTCGGTCAATTTTACTCGCTTCCCTATTCGGTCGAATAGCAAAACATTCAATGTATTTTCCAGCTCCTTAATCTGATGAGATAAAGTGCTTTGCGTAATGCACAAATCATCAGCCGCTTTAGTAAAATTCAACCGTTCTGCCGCCCGAACGAAGTACTTTAATTGGCGAAGTTCCATTTTTATGCGCTTCCTTAAATGTCATGATTAATCGAAATTATCGATTGATATGATCTAAACAATTCATTTTTACAATTAAAGCCTATTCCTGAGCTTTGTACCATCAACTAAAATCAAAGCAAATGGAAATCATTCAAACCCCGGAAAACGCATTGTCTGAATCAATTGTGTCTGCTATCATCAATGCCCCGATCGAGAAAATCAACATTAGCGACTGGCTCCTTAACCTCCCTGATGCCGAGTATCAACGCTGCTCAGTAAACCATATAGCCGCGGGAAATACAGTAAATTTTGCTGGTGAACCGATGTCAATTAACGTAGAATACGTAGGTACCGCCCTGGTCATTCAACACTATGTGGCAACGGTATATCAACCTGACTACTGCCGGATGTTGTCGGTTTCGGATACAATCACCGCTAGCGGCCGTTCCAAAGTTCAGGTTTTGTGGGAGTTACGGGCAGAGAAAATTGATGAAAACACCTGTAAGTATACCAATTCCATTCATGCTACTGCGACACCAGAGTTTCTGGAATTTATTAAAGACCATGGTATCTCATTGGCAGAAGCCGCTAAATCAAGACAGGAAGCTTCCGACGCGCACAACCACGAAGAAACTCCTCTGTTTGCGAAAAGCATTGAAAATAAAGCCTTATATGGAGCGTATAATTTGCCTTTTTAATAGCGAAGGCAGGAAGATTTTATCCATCTCAATAGTTGCTAATTACTGGATAACCAACTTTAAAAGCCACCAACTTCTACTGGTGGCTTTGGTACATTCCAGCCCAACCCTCACGGTTCGATAACCATTGCTTTCACCTTTCCATTCGCAAAGCTGTAGACATGATCGAGTGTAGTATCGCTCAGCAATTGGCCATCCAGATCCTTAATTACTTGGTGAACCTTGACGGCAACCTGATCTTCTGGTCGTATCTCGATGGCAACCGGGGTTACGCTGGGATCAATTTGCTCCCATTGCCGGAGCCAATAAGCTCGTACCTCATCATGGCCCGATACGTAGCCCCCCTCCCAGCCATTAGGCCAGGCCACATCGACGTGCAGATGGGCTAAGACGGCGTCAATACGACGGGCATTGAAATCCTGGTAAAGTTGGCGGAGCAGGAGTTGGTAATTCATGATTCAACACGTTTAGTTCGTAGTTTGACGAATCAAAGCTAGATAGAACCTGAACCTGTGGGGTTCGGCGTCGATTGATAGTTTATCGGATTTTCTTGAGATCACCACTAATTATCGAAAATCCAACCTGCCCCTGCTTACTCGCTTTGTTCATACCGGCCAACGACATCAAGAACCAATCGTAGTGCTTGACTATAATCTAACGCATATTTTATGGCTAACGCTTTCTGTAAAGAACAATACAGTATCTCTGCATGACGCTTCGGCTCAACCAGGTCAGGAGGAATGGCAGATGGACTGGGGATAGCCGTTATCTCGTCATAGGTCAATCCTTCAAATTTTTCTCTTGACCAGGGTGGCGTAGTTGATACCTTTACAGCTAATCGCTCTCGAATGGTCTTCGTTAGCCTTATATAGCTTTTGAATTCACCTCTGTAGCTGGTATCGTTATAGATCTCGTCAACCATTTCTTCATGTGTTTTCATCATAGCTCATATATTAGGCTGACCAACACCTAAAATTAGTCAACTTCTAGCGCGTATCTAAACGTTCTGAATCGCGACCAGGCTATATCTGTATAAGCTAGTCCCGAGTCACTACGCAAAGCTGACAGAGCAGCTATTGCCTAGTAACTCGGGACTAGCGCGTTATCTATGAAAGTTTACTACGTCCTTACTTCACTTTCCCACCAATCATCAGGTTATAACCAATGTAGGGTACGATACGGACTTTTTTGCCATCCCAGAAATAATTGTTCCGGTATAGAAAACTATAGGCTCCCAAGTCGAACGAATGCCGACGACGATCCAATCGTAGCGCAAACGATAACGTAGCTCGTTCGCCCCGATCATCGTACGAAAAAAAGCGTTTCCCCAGATTGATGCGATTGTCACTCAGCAACGTCAGATTGGGCAATATTTTCTGGACAATGCCCAACGTGATAAATGACTGATCGGGAATGCGTTCCTCCGTATACGGGGGTGGCCAGGCCGACGACCAGGGTGGGTACACATTTTGACGCCCCCGATTAATTATTCCATAGCCCACAGTAACATTACGCTGACTGGTTCCGAACGTAGCCAGTGCCTGAACCGTCCATTTACCATTTTTGTAAAAATAACTGGACGTTTTGGGCTGATAGGCAACCGTAAGCCCTGCGCGGAATTTCCGACCAATGGATGCACTTAACTTGGAGTTGAGTTCGATAGTATTACCCTGATAACTGGCCGTTGCCTGATAAGTATCAAGCTTTTCGACAAACATCGGTGGATTCAGCGAATAACTGGCCCCCACACTCCAGTTTCGGGTTATCCCATACTCAACTTCATTCAATAACACCCATTTATTTCGGTAGTAGAATCGGCCTTTTTCCGGATTGTAGGCCGTTTGCCCGATAAGCAGCCAGGGTGAAAACTGATTGATAAACGTTCTCCCAGAATCAGCAGTTGCTACGTTCACTGAATCGACCCGCAGGAGCAGCTCAGGCTCAAAATAGGTTAACTGCCCGTTACGTTTCCTAACCGTAATCATGGTACTATCCTGACGAACAAATCGCCCTTCCACGCGCGAACTATCCCGGAAAACAAATACCTGATACGACAACGTAGTAGCTCCGTTCGTTCGTGGCCGAATGGGCATAATGCCAATTAGCTGCTCATTCTCTACAAATGTCAGGTTGCCCCCGGACTTCCTAACCGTAGTCAATAAACTATCCTGACGAATTACCTGCCCACGTACCACTATACCATCACGTAGCAACAAAAACGATTGCTTACGAGCCAGATCTTCCGGTGTTACCCGAACGCGCTGGCCCCAGACCATGACCGGGAAAAGTAGCAGAACAAGAAGAACTGTTTTCATAGAAGCAGGTGTTAGGTAAAGCACAGCAACGGTTATGTACAGTATGAGAACGGTTACCCACCGACAGTTATTTTTTCAACACGTAGCACAGACCTCAGATTTCCCATTAGGGTTGGAAATCGACCGGGCCGAAGGCGCCTTTATTTACTCAACGGATGGTAAACCATACATTGACCTCATTTCTGGGATAGGGGTTAGCAATGTCGGCCATCGGCATCCGAAGGTTTTGGAAGCAATTCAAAACCAGCTCGACAAATACCTGCACCTGATGGTTTATGGCGAATACGTTCAGACACCGCAAACGCAGCTAGCCCACGCCCTGGCCGAAACGCTACCAGCAGGGCTGGACAATGTCTATTTCACGAATTCAGGCACGGAAGCCGTTGAAGGAGCCATGAAAGTAGCCAAACGGTATACCGGACGTAGCGAAATCATTAGTTGCTTTAATGCGTACCACGGTTCAACCCAGGGTGCCTTGTCGCTTTCGGGCGATGAAAATTTCAAGCGTAACTTTCGCCCGCTCCTCCCCGACATTCGCCATATTCGACATGGTAACTGGAATGATCTGGAACAAATCAGCCATAAAACGGCCGCTGTAATTATTGAAGTTATTGCGGGCGAAGCAGGGGTTCGCGTCCCTGAAGCAGCCTATTTACAGGCACTACGTCAACGCTGCACTGACGTTGGAACTTTGTTAATTTTTGATGAGATCCAGACGGGTTTCGGACGTACTGGTACGTTCTGGGCGTTTGAAAGCTTCGGCGTTGTTCCCGATGTGCTATTATGCGCAAAAGGCATGGGCGGTGGTATGCCGATTGGGGCCTTTATCAGTTCATCCGATATAATGGGCGTCCTGAAAAACGACCCGATTCTGGGGCATATTACTACGTTTGGGGGACATCCTGTTTCCTGCGCGGCCTCATTGGCAACATTAACCGTCATACGAAATGAACAGTTGCACGAAACAGCTGAAGCAAAAGGTCAGCTTTTCCGGAAACTACTAACTCATCCAGCCATCAAGGAAATTCGTGGAAAAGGATTAATGATGGCCGTTGAATTCGACTCGTTCGACGTACTGAAACCCATTATTGACCGGGCTATTCTAACTCGCCTGAACGATGTTGGTGTCATTACCGACTGGTTCTTGTTCTGCAACAATTCGATGCGTATTGCTCCTCCTCTCATTATCACTGACGAACAAATCCGTCAGGCCTGCACCATCATTCTGGAAGCTATTGACAATACGTAGGGGCGCTTTTTATGGTGGCAGGTATCGTTTCTGGGAATACAGTCACTAGCAAACAATGGCCAACTTACTCAGGGAAAAACAACGGATAATGTGCCAACCACCAGAGCCAGGCTAAAGATAATGAGCAACCCTATCAGCACGGTTCGCAATAAACTACCAGATTGTTTTGTGGAGTTATTTTCCATAATTGTTCACAGGTGTTGAGGGGTTACTATACAAATATGCGCAGATAAATAGACAAAGTCATTACATATGCTTAGTTATTTATATGTAATCAATACAGGGTATACCCATACTAACGGCTTCTATAAAGGAATATTTCCGTGCTTTTTCTTTGGCATCGACGCTACTTTATTTTCCAGCATCGCGAAGGCCCGAATGAGTTTTTGCCGGGTTTGGTCGGGCATGATCACTTCATCGATATAGCCCCGGTTGGCAGCCCGATATGGGTTCGCAAACTTTTCGGTGTACTCCTGCACCTTTTCCTGCAACTTGGCCTGTGGGTCTTCAGCTTGGGCTATTTCACGTTTAAAAATAATCTCAGCCGCTCCACTGGCTCCCATTACGGCAATCTCAGCCGACGGCCAGGCGTAGTTTAGATCAGCACCGATATGTTTTGAATTCATTACGTCATACGCTCCACCATACGCTTTCCGGGTAATGACCGTAACGCGAGGTACAGTTGCTTCACAAAAAGCAAACAACAACTTAGCCCCATTAGTGATAATACCGTTCCATTCCTGATCTGTGCCGGGTAAAAAGCCTGGCACATCCTCCAAAACCAGCAATGGTATATTGAAACAATCGCAGAAACGAACAAAACGAGCCGCTTTAGTACTGGCATTAATATCCAATACGCCCGCTAAAACGGCAGGCTGATTACCAACAACCCCAATGCTACGTCCGGCAATACGGGCAAAACCCACCACAATATTTTCCGCAAAATTCTTGTGGACTTCCATAAAACTATCCGCATCCACGAGTTCGGCAATAACCTCGCGCATATCGTAGGGTTGGTTCGGATTGTCGGGAATTACGGCATTCAGGGCCGTTCGGGTTTCATCAGCCGTCAAGTCATAAGGTATCCGAAACGGTTCATCCTCACAATTTTGCGGAATATAGCTCAGTAACCGTTTGAGGTTCTGAATGCACAGGAGTTCATTTTCGCAGGCGAAGTGAGTCACTCCTGATTTGGTACTATGCGTACTGGCCCCACCTAGCTCTTCGGCCGTTACGGTTTCGTGCGTCACGGTTTTCACTACGTTTGGCCCCGTCACAAACATATAGCTTGTATTTTCGACCATGAAGATAAAATCCGTGATGGCGGGGCTGTACACGGCTCCCCCGGCGCATGGGCCCATAATGGCCGACAGTTGCGGAATTACGCCGGATGCTTTTGTATTACGGTAAAAAATATCGGCATATCCCGCCAGCGACAAAACGCCCTCCTGAATCCTGGCTCCTCCCGAATCATTTAACCCAATGATCGGCGCGCCGTTCTGCATGGCCAGATCCATGAGCTTACAGATTTTTTCGGCATGCGTTTCGGACAACGCCCCGCCAAACACCGTAAAGTCCTGTGCAAACACATAAACCAGACGACCATCTACCATTCCGTAGCCCGTCACGACGCCGTCGCCCAGATAGTGTTCTTTATCCAGCCCAAAATCGCGGGTACGGTGCATCACAAACTTGCCTATCTCCTCAAAAGAACCCTCATCGACCAGCAAAGCGATTCGTTCGCGAGCTGTTAGTTTGCCTTTGGCATGTTGATTATCGATTCGTTTTTGCCCGCCACCCAACTCAGCTTCGGCATTTTTTTGCGCTAAGATGTCGACTTTGGATACTATAGGACTTGTAGACAGGTTGGTTTCGGGCTGGAATTCAGTTTGCATGAGGTCGTTCTAAAGAGCTAGTTAAAGCAAAGTTAATTTTTCTTCTCAAATCCAACGATCTCAATTGATATTGTATCCTTACGGCAAAACCTTTCACTATGCGATTAGCGGTCTACACCCTATGCTTATTTCTAGGCCCACTAGCGGGTAAAGCCCAGGACACAACGATACGTTACGTTCGTCCGGCCAATGTCATTGTGAAGCTAGCTCCTCTGTGGCTACTCGACCCCGACCCATCCGTTATGGGCGGCCTGGAAATCCGAACGGGAGCCCGAACATCCCTACAGGGCGAAATAGGGTACGGCTGGCCAGACTGGAATAATCCTGGTTCCAATAACCGCCATGCAGGAACCTGGCGTTTCAAATCTGAAATGCGTTTTTACCGGGGCAAGTATCGAACGAATCGAGCCAAAAACATTCGTATTCAGACGACTTACCCTCTGGGAAATTATGTTGCGGTTGAAGCTTATGCCAAGCTACTAGCCGTTGACCATACCTGGCGTTACGTCGACTCCAGAGCAGCTACTGAACAAATGGCCGTTACGCGGCAGACACGGTTTCAACGAAACAGCTTAAGTTTATCCGTCAAATTTGGCCGTCAGGTTGGCTGGACTGATCTGGCCCATCAGGCAACTACCCGCCTGCTGCTGGACGTATATGGTGGCGTTGGTATACGGTTCCTGAATCAGGATAACAAGGGGCAATGGGGAGAGCCGGGCTACCAGGAAATGAGCGGCATGTTCAACCGATTCAACGCCAACGGCTTTGTGGTAGCTCCCACAATTAATCTGGGCCTTAAGCTTGGTTTCGCGCTGTAGGAATTAGGTTTCCCAGTGCTACGTATTGAGCTTTCAGCCTTTTTCGCCGACCTTTGCCCGCAAACTTATTGAATCGAACTTGTGCTGACACGTTTCCTCTGGCTTATTTTTCTGGCTGGCTTATGTCAAACGGCCAACGCTCAGTCGTTGGGCGGGCAACGTGTCTTTTCGTTCCTCGATTTGCCGACTCACGCTCGTGTGGCTGCACTAGGCGGCCAGGTCGCTTCGGCCACCCAGCCCGATGGCTCCTATCATCTCAATAACCCAGCCCTGGCCGATTCGATACGTACCAATCAGCTGGCCATTAGTCTGATGCCTTATCTGGCGGCTGCGAAATATTACACTCTTCATTATGGGCTTCCCATAAACTCGAAAGGAAAATGGGCGGCTGGTATGCAGTATTTAACGTACGGGCAAATGAACCTGACCGATGCAGCGGGGAATTCGCTGGGTACGTTCACGGCTAACGATTACGCCCTGAGCCTCACCCACGCCCGCACGGAAGGGAATTTCACCCTCGGCGCTACGGTCAAAGCCGTTGGGTCCAGCATAGAAATGTATTCCGCCTTTGGCGTTATGGCCGATTTAGGGGGTACGTGGCGCCATCCCAGGCAGGAACTTACGTTCGGTTTAGTCGCTAAAAATGTCGGTTTCCTGCTTAAAAACTACGGTCCCTCCGATGCTGAACTCCCCTTCGATCTGCAGGCAGGCGTAACGATAAAGCCCCAGCACGCACCCGTACGGCTAACCCTCACGGCTCATCATCTTCACCGCTTCGACATCAGTTATAACGATCCGAACTTAAACGTACGCTACGATCTGAACGGCAATATCATTCCGCAGACTGTGGGGGTAGCCGAGAAAATAGCCCGGCATTTGAGCGTAGGTGCCGAATTGCTGATTCATCGTCATGTTCATATTCTGGTTGGCTATAATCACCAGAAGCGGCAGGAAGGAAAACTGACAACCGGTGGCGGTGGAGCTGGCATTTCATTCGGGGCCTCTATACAGGCTCGGGGATTTCAACTGACATATGGTCGTTTTTCAGCCGTTCCGACGGCCGGAACCAGCCAGTTATCGCTACGTATCGACCTGGATCGTTTTTTAAGGAATTAACTCCTGTAATCGGTGTTAGTATAAGCATACAATCACCTTTTGAGAAACAGATTATGGAATTAGGCATCAGTAGCTTTGGCGATTTAATTCCCGATAACGTGTCCGGCAAAGCCATCAACGCCCACCAGCGCGTACAGCAATTACTGGCAGAAATCACCCTGGCCGATCAGGTTGGGCTGGATGTGTTTGCGCTGGGCGAACACCATCGCCCCGACTACGTTATTTCAGCCCCTGAAGTTGTTCTGGCCGGGGCCGCTACACTAACCAAAACGATCCGGCTATCGAGTTCCGTGACAGTACTTAGCTCTGCTGATCCGGTTCGTGTATTCCAGAACTTTGCGTCGCTCGATCTGGTGTCGAACGGCAGGGCCGAAATCATGGCAGGTCGCGGTTCCTTTATTGAATCCTTTCCGCTGTTTGGCTATGATCTAAACGACTATGATGAGTTATTCATCGAGAAGCTGGACTTACTGGTTGCCATCAATAAACGTGAAGTCGTCAACTGGCAGGGCAAACATCGAGCGGCCATTCACAACCTGGGCGTTTATCCCCGACCCTACCAGAAATCCATTCCTATCTGGCTGGCGGTGGGTGGCACCCCGACCTCGGCTGTTCGGGCCGGTAGTATGAATTTACCGATGACACTCGCCATGTTAGGTGGCACACCCGATCGGTTTGTGCCCCTGGTGAATCTGTATCGGCAGTCAGCTCAACAGGCTGGTCATGATGTCAGTCAGTTACCGCTGGCGGTTAACTCCCATTTTTACATTGCCGATACGTCGCAAAAGGCCGCTGATGAATTTTTCCCTTTCTACTCCGTTATGATGAATCGCATCGGCAGAGAGCGGGGCTGGTCGCCACTGGGCAGAGAGCAGTTTGAGTACATGCGTGAATATGGCCCGCTGCTGGTGGGGAGCCCGCAACAGGTGGTCGATAAGATCCTGAGATTCCACGAGTTGTTTCAGAATACACGGTATCTGGCACAGCTCATTAGCGGTCCGCCAGCCGATCATCCAAAAATACTACGTGCGATCGAGCTATTCGGAACGCAGGTTGCTCCGGCCGTTCGCAAAGCGCTGGCTCCTGCAAAAGATGCCGTTGCTGGCTAAATATGTTTTTCGATAGGATGAACAGGATGAGTATCTACACCTTAACCGATCCTGTTCATCCTGTCAATCCTGTCTAAAACCAGATGTACCAAATTGACTTTTTTGGTCCTATTGGCACATTTTTCAATTTCCTGCGTTTCTTTACCAGGGAGCGAATTATACGCTCCATTTTTTTCAATGACCCAATCACTCAAAGACCTTACTCCCCGGCAGATCGTGACTGAGTTAGATCAGTACATTATCGGCCAGAACGATGCGAAACGTAACGTAGCCATTGCTTTACGTAATCGCTGGCGCCGAATGAACAGTGCTGCTGATATGCAGCGTGAAATAACGCCTAATAATATTCTAATGATTGGCGCAACGGGCGTTGGTAAAACCGAGATCGCTCGCCGGTTAGCCAAAATTGCAGATGCACCCTTCATTAAAGTAGAGGCTTCTAAATTTACGGAAGTTGGTTACGTTGGCCGCGACGTAGAGAGCATGGTACGTGATCTGGTCGAGCAGGCCGTCACGATGGTACGTACTGCCAAAAAAGAATCTGTGCAGGTTCAGGCGCAACAACTCGTTGAAGATGCGATTCTCGATATATTGATTCCGCCCGTCAAACCCACCAATGGTCATGTAGGCTTCGAAAGTGGTAAAAATGATCCTGACGCTGAACTCAACGAACGTACCCGCGAACGATTCCGTGAAAAAATCCGCTCCGGCGAGATGGACGACCGGAAAATTGAAATCGACGTTCAGCAAAATTCAATGCCTAACATTGGCGTTATGGGCGGTGCTATCGATGATCTTTCTATGATGAACCTGCAGGAAATGATCGGCGGGATGATGCCCAAGAAAGGCAAAAAGCGGAAAGTTACTATCGCCGAAGCGCGGAAGATCATGCTGGAAGATGAAGCAGCCAAGCTAATCGACATGGATGAGGTAAAAGAAGAAGCTATTCGCAAAGCCGAAGATGCCGGGATTATTTTCATCGATGAGATCGATAAAGTAGCCTCTTCCCGATCGGGTAATGGCGGAGGACCTGACGTTAGCCGCGAAGGTGTTCAGCGGGATCTGCTGCCTATCGTTGAAGGAAGCGCCGTAACGACCAAGCATGGCATTATTCATACCGACCATATTCTGTTCATTGCCGCCGGGGCTTTCCACGTAGCAAAACCCAGCGATCTAATTCCCGAATTACAGGGTCGTTTCCCGATCCGGGTGGAACTGCAGAGTCTGTCAGAAGACGACTTTTATCAGATTCTAAAAGAGCCGAAAAATGCGTTAACTAAACAGTATGTTGCTATGCTGGCCGCCGAGAACGTAGAACTGAGTTTCCAGGATGATGCGTTACGTGAATTAGCCCGGATTGCGTTTGAGGTGAACGAAGAGGTAGAAAATATCGGAGCACGTCGTTTGCAAACCGTTTTGAGCCATCTGATGAACGACTTTATGTTCGACATACCCGACGTCATTGGCGCCAATGCCCATGTTGTTGTAACGAAAGAACTGGTAGCCGAGAAACTAAATGGTCTGGTGAAGAACCGGGATTTCAGTCAGTATATCTTGTAATGCCCAATGAATGGATGATGGCGATAGGCTGGTTGCGCTACCCCATCATCCATTTTTCCCTCCTCCCTTCCACCACCAGTCGATTACCGACCACTACCTGTCCGAAAGTGCAAAAAAACTGTCCGATTTTGTACATCGGTAGCCCACTAACTATAGATAATAAACTACAAATCAGTCGATTATATTTCTGGCACAATAATAGCGGATGCAAATCTGTATGCAGACAGACTGCGCAAGATTGTTCCCTCTTATGCTAGCCAGACCTTTAGTTATTACGTTCGGAAAAGCGCTCATTCTATTCCTCTTTATCGCTCCAACAACGAGTCTTTTCGCCCGAGTCCCGCCCCCTCAGTCAGGAAAACAAATTCCCGACATTATACAGATACAGACGAAGGAGATTACCGATAAAAAATCACTACTGGATTGGATTATACGAAGCAGCGTTCAGGAAAAAAGGGCGGAATCTAAAAAATACGTAACGAATGCTGAGTGTTGTAAAAAAAGGCCGCAATCGGTCACTACGGCAAAAAATGCCCCCGAATTAGTCACTACGTCTTCCGGCACCGAGTCGACGGCAAATACCTCGAAATCAGAATTAATTTCGACCCCTAGTCTTTATATTCTGGAAATGGCTACCAAACGTTTTCAGGACGGAGATCCAGACTGATTGCAGTTTCAGGTCTTGTACTACGCTTACCTGGCCTGTCTAAAATGGGCTACCAGACGGATAGTTTGTTGAATGGCTCGGTCAATATCGGCTCGTTTTTGACCAGGCTGATCGAACCGATTAAATGGCCGAAGTTCTACTACAAAGGTTTCTTCCACAGCGTCCTCATCGATGGGCGTATACAGTCTGAATCCCCGCAAATTGACGGGCACAATCCCGTGCTGGTTTTTGTAACGGGTCAGTATATAGGCCAGAAGTGTTTCTACCTCAGCAATTGGAATCCCTGCTGCCGGAATAAAACGAACTTCGGCGTGGTTTCTATCGACAAGCGTTTGTTCGTCGGGCCCAAAATGACCTTCACAACTAGAGAACGTACGCACGACACCCGTTTCGTTTAGGGCATCGACGAGTGGCTTTATCTTTGGTTCAATGGCATCCATCATGGTTCTCCATCCAGTAAGGCCATTTCGTCGGCGTCGTTCATCCGCTGACGTTTGGCTTTAATTCCCTGCTGCCAGTACCATGCCAGATAAAACACGGCCACAACAGCAAGCGCTCCCGACACCGCAAACGACGCATCGACTCCGATTTCGCCAATCCAATGATTTAATAACCAGCCCGATGCGATAGCGCCCAGGCCAATTCCAGCTTCGAGCGCAATATACATGGTAGCCATGGCGCGCCCGCGTGTACGCTCATCACTTAAGTCGGCCGTCCAGGCCTGAACCGTTGGCGAGTTCATTCCCCACGACATCCCGTACAGAATGGCCGACGACCAGAACCAGATCAACGCATGCTTATCTAAGGGGTCCGTCAGCACCAGAAAAACCATCGATAACGCCAGCACACTGGTTGAGATAAACAGAACCGGCACTCGCCCATACCGATCCGATGATTTACTGAATAATAGCCGCACCGCCAGCGACGCGATGGTATAAACCGTAAAGAATAATCCTTTGTTGGCAATGCCCAGCGACGAACTAACCGACGATATGACGGTTAAAATAGTACCCGACGAAAACGACTGTAACAACAATACGATAAACGGAGGAATAGCCTGTTTGTCAAAAATCTCTTCCTTCTTCAGGCGTAGTAAACCGAACCGAAACGGTTGCCGATTCATCAGCGTTTCTGGCATACGTAACAGAATGGCAATCGATAACAGAGCGAACGCCGATGATGTCCAGAACATAACATTCATCGAATAATCGTCAGCCAGCCAGCTTCCTATGGCTGGGCCCAACGACATGCCCATGGCCGTAAACAGGCCCAACATGCCCATGGCTTCCCCCCTACGTGTGGCAGGCACTACGTCGGCCACGTAGGCAGAGGTAGCGGTCGGTTTGGTTCCGGTCGAAAAACCATGAATGAGACGTAACGTCAGGAAGCCCCAGACGGTGATCAGGTAGGGATACAGAAAACCGCAGAAGAAGCAAATGATAGAGCCGAAAGCCATGACCGGTACGCGCCCGACGGTATCCGTAATTTTGCCGCTGAACGGCCTCGATACACCCGCCGTGAGCGTGAACAGGGCAATTATTAAGCCTACATATTCCCTGCCGCCCAACCTGGCCAGATAGTCGGGCAACTCAGGAATCATCATGGAAAAACTAGCCGAAAACAGGAAGTTACTGACACACAGCAACCAGAACGAGAGGGTGTACAGCGACGTAGTAGATGGACGGGTAAGAGACAAACTGATAAAGCGACGATTGATCCGGCAAAGGTAGTCTCTCTACTCAGAATCCGGGGATTTTATTTAGGCTCCGGTGTTGTATTTCCACCGTCGATGACAAAACGCCACTGCCCGTTACGTTGCCGCTTCCAAACCGTTACGTAAACCCCATAGATCGGTTTCCGTTTATCGTTTTTATTCGTCAGCATCCACTGTCCAAACGTGTAGCCCAGGTCGCCCGATTGAGCGGCATCGGCTTTCAGAATCTGCCAGGTCAGCACCGACCCGTCGTTTGGTAGACGGCTCATTTGCGCCCGCAACGAGTCAAATCCTACGGTTGGCGCAGCGCCATCGTTCATTCGAATGACCTCATCGGCTGCGAAGGTTGTAAAGGCTTTGGCCATCCCCTGTTTTTCAGACATAATACTGAAATTCTGGTCAGCCTCCCGTATTTCATCGATTGATTTTTGACGTAGCGCCGAAGCGCCATTCATAGCCCGAGGATTATCGACAAGGGTACGACAGGATGCGGCCAGACCCAGGAGTAATAAAAGAGATAACGAGTACTTCATCATGGGTAGGTTAATTGGTAATGATTTGGCGTAACTTTGCAGGGATTTACGGCAGTCCGCTATGGTAAAAAGTCAGCGTGGAACCGCCCAAAATGGCGTCTATCCAAAATCGTACCGAAATCCGGAGCCGGCTTCGTAAATCGTAACTAGTCGATCTAATTATGTCTCGTAACGTCCAAATTGGCCTTTTTCTAACTGTTTCTATCCTGCTCACTACGTTCTCATTCTATTTCTGGCAGGTTTTTAAGAGCCCGAATCTTCAAGTTAAAGACAACGATAAAACTTTTGCGCTGCTTATTCCCAAAGGCGCTACGTTTGATTCGGTCATGGATACGCTAAAAACCCATAAAGTGATCAATGACGAAACATCGTTCCGGTTTCTGGCGAAATTAATGAAGTACCCGGAGCACGTAAAAGAAGGGCGTTATGAGATTGAACCGCGTATGGGCAACCGCGAAGCACTGGTCAAACTCCGAAATGGCAGCCAGGACCCAATGCAGGTTACGTTCAACAACATTCGGATGAAAAGCGATCTCATTCAGCGGCTTGGCAGCAAATTCGAATTTGGCCCTGATGCATTCGGCAAACTTCTGAACGATCCGGCAACCTGCGAAAAGTTTGGCTTTGATACGACCACCATCGTTTGCCTTTTTCTGCCGAATACGTACGAATTTTTCTGGACCGTAAAACCCGAAGCTTTTATGGAACGGATGGCAAAAGAATACAAGGCGTTCTGGACACCAGAACGGCAGGCGAAAGCCAAGGCCCTGGGGCTCACGCAGACACAAGCGCAGGTACTGGCCTCCATCGTAGCGTCCGAAACCAACAAACGCGACGAGCAACCTCGCGTAGCTGGTGTTTACCTGAATCGTCTGAAAAAAGGTATCAAACTGGAAGCCGACCCAACGGTGATTTTTGCCCTGCGCGATTTCAGCATCCGTCGACTGCTGAACAAACAACTGACTGTCGATTCGCCCTACAATACGTATCGGTACGCTGGCTTACCCCCCGGCCCTATCAACCTTCCTGCTCCGGCCACGATCGACAACGTATTGAATGCCGAGCAACATGATTACCTCTATTTTGTGGTCAACGCCAACTTCAACGGCTATCATACGTTCTCGAAAACGCTGGCCGAGCATCTGGCCAACGCTCGTCTGTATCAGCAGGCATTAACCCGCATGAAGATCATGAAATAACGGATGCGTCCGTTTCTTCCCTATGTTTGTTTACGACGTAACAGGAGTTCGGGTTCGGTATTATGATACCGACCAGATGGGTATTGTTTATTACGGCAACTATGCCCGTTTTTATGAAATTGGCCGGGTGGAAGCCCTTCGGTATTTGGGCATGGCCTATAAAGACCTCGAAGAGCGAGGTATTGGCATGCCCGTTTATGACATGAGTTCCCGCTTTATTCGCCCCGCCCGCTACGACGATCAGCTAACGATTCGCGTTACTATTCCGCAGCTCCCCACTACGAGAATCTTCTTTCAATACGAGATTTTCAATCAGGATGGGTTACTCCTGAATACGGGCGAAACCACGCTCATTTTCCTGAAATCGGCTACGGGGCGGCCGGGACCCGCTCCTTCTGACCTCGTCGAATCGATCAAACCTTTTTTTGAGCAGTCGGTTTAAAAAGTAGTCAATCCATCGTTGATACGTGATTTAGCGTAACTATTGACATGACGACTTACTGCTACTGACTTACCTATGTTTGAAAAACTGATGAGCTTTAAGGCCATACGAAAAACCCGCGTATGGCTTCGCGAGCATAAGGCCCTCAACGCAAAAATCAGCTGGTATGATTTTCTGAGGAGAATGTTTCAGAAGATCACCGAAAACGATACCAGCGAACGAGCTGCCTCTGTATCGTACAGCCTGATTCTGGCCGTTTTCCCGACCATTATTTTTCTCTTTACGCTTATACCCTATATCCCGGTTCCGAATCTGGAGGAGCAGATTATGGGGATTTTAAAAGAGGTGCTTCCGGGCGATACGTTCAGCACGGTCGAAATAACGATCCGCGACATTATCAGCCGCCCGCGTGGTGGCGTATTATCGTTTGGTTTTCTACTGGCACTATATTCTGCGACTAGTGGCGTCGTTGCCCTGATGAATGCCTTCAACTCGTCCAACGAAACCCAGGACCGACGTGGTTTTTTCGAAATCCGGGGTATTGCCGTTGGGCTAACGTTTATTCTGGCCATTGCGCTGGTTCTGGCCATTATTGTGCTGATCGTTGGCGGTGTAGTCAGTGATTATCTGCTACGTTTCGGCATCCTGAACAACGTAGTATTCGTCAATCTGTTAGCGATTGGTCGGTATTTAATCGTGTTTGCGGTGTTTGTAGCCGCCCTTTCGGTGATTTACCATTTCGGCCCCGATGTAAAAATGAAGTGGGCCTTTGTTGCGCCCGGCTCCATTACGGCCTCGACGCTTATTGTGTTAACGACGCTGGGCTTTTCATACTACGTATCAAATTTTGGGTCATACAACAAAGTCTACGGTTCTATCGGTACGCTGATCGCTCTGATGATCTGGATAAACCTGGTTTCGCTCCTGCTCATCATTGGCTTTGAAATAAACGTAGCACTCTACAGATTGGAAGGAGACCGAAATCCTAGTGTTGAAGCGAAAACAACAAACGCCATCCCGAATACCTAAGATGGCGTTTGCAAACCCTAACCCATAAATGTAAGTACGGCTTAAAAGCCGTTTACACGTATTCGTCTAAAAACCGTGCCAACTATGACGGTATGTAAATAATAGTCTATACTTTTTTCCGTTTGCTCAAAAAAATGATTTTCGGTAACAACAGGTTTGTAATATTGCCATAAGATTTATTGTGTAATTGCTTTTTTACTGTTTTGCGTATTATTGAACTGATCAGCCTGTATGATTTCTGTTACTGGCCAATCTAATCCACTACCGATGAGTCCTTATCTCAACCGGATCAAGCCCTGGGTTAGTGTCATATGCACCAGTTATAATCACGAGGCTTATGTTGAGGAGGCACTTCAATCGGTAGTTGATCAGGATTACCCGAATGTAGAATTGATTGTTGTCGACAATAGTAGTAGCGACCGTTCGGCCGAACGTATCGAAACGTTTGCGAAAAAACATCCGGGACTTCGCTTTATCAAAAACCTTACCAATCTCGGCCTTAACCGAGCCTTTAATCAGGGATTGGCCTTGGCGGAAGGGCGCTACGTTATTGATCTGGCGGCCGATGATGTGCTGCTGCCCAATCGTATTTCCCACCAGGTTTCTTTATTCGAAGAGCTGTCGGGGCCCTATGCCGTCGTGTTTTCCAATGCCGCTTACATTGACGGACAGGGTCGGGAAACGGCCATTCACTACGCTGTTGATGGCAACGGACGCAGCCGCACGAAAGTGCCTTCGGGCAATGTCTTTCAAAACGTCCTGGAATCCTATTTTATCTGTACGCCCACCATGATGATGCGCCGGGATGTGCTGAATGAACTGGGGGGCTATGATGAATCGCTCTCGTACGAAGATTTCGATTTCTGGGTACGCTCTTCACGACTGTATCATTACGCCTATCTCGATGAAGTTCTGACGCTGAAACGACGACTGCCCGATTCGCTGGCCACGCAGATTACACTTCGGAGTAATCAACTATTAAGCTCATCGTTGGCGGTGTGTTATAAAGCGTTTGACCGATGCTCGACCAAAGCAGAATATCAGGCGTTGGCTGGGCGCGTTCGAACCTTTATACGGAAAGCTTTTTATACGGAACAGTTTGAACTGGTCACTCAGTTTGGCCAGCTTCTTCAACATATCGAACGACCCGATATGTTAACCTGCCTGATTCTTCGCTTAAGCCGTTTCCAACTACCCGTTAACAGTCTGTACCGACACTACCTCAAATGGAACCGAGGTCGTCAATCCGCTTATCCCCAAACGAAACTGGTTTAGCAGGTTTATAGTTATAGTGTATGGATATTGGGCGCTTTCACTACGTTCGCGTTTGATGACACGGCGTACCGAAAACCCCAAATCCATGCCTATAAACTGAGTCTATTACGTATGCCTGCGGAATTCATAAAATTATATCCAGAAAACCCCGATCAACGGCGTATTGAACACATTGTCAAGGCGCTGCGCGATGGGGCTGTAATTATCTACCCAACCGATACCATTTACGGGATGGGTTGCGATATCCATAATGCCCGGGCCGTTGAACGTGTTGCCCGTATTAAAGGGATAAAACCCACCAAAAACGACTTCTCGTTCATCTGCTACGATCTTAGCCACATTGCCGACTATGCCAGGGTAAGTAATCAGGCGTTTAAACTGATGAAAAAACTGCTTCCTGGTCCTTTCACGTTTATTCTGGAAGCGAGTGGCAGTGTGCCCAAATTACTGAATACGAACAAAAAGACGGTTGGGATTCGGGTACCAGACAATAATATACCGCGTCAGATTGTTCACGAACTGGATCATCCTATTATTACGACGTCCATTCGCGATGAAGATGAAGTGATCGAATATTCAACCGACCCCGAACTGATTTTCGAGAAATTTCAGCACCAGGTCGACATCGTTATTGACGGCGGCTATGGCGGCAATGTAGCTTCTACCATCATCGACGCCACCGATGATGACTTTACGATAATTCGTCAGGGCCTAGGAGAGGTTTTGCTTTGAAAAGTTACCGTTTGCGTCTATACTTGCATCCTAGGGTGAACGCTGATAAGTATAGAGTTTAACCTTTTCAATAGACAAATTACGCCAAACTTAGTCGATTATTATGCGTTTTTCCCTGGCCGTGCTTTCCATGCTGGCTCTGAGTCACATTATTGGCTGCTCGTCTGATTCCAAACAGGAGTCAACCTCCCAAAAGGGTACTATTACCACCGAGGCAGCCGCCGAACCCAGTGTCGCTAAGCCAACAGCAACGGAACCCGATTCAACCGAGGCTCCCGCCAAGACTATCTCTCGAACAGGCGATGCCACGCTTGATTCTATGTCGTACGCGCCTTCGGAAGCAATTCTGCCTAAAAAGCGCATTTTTGCCTATTACGGCAACCCACATTCCAAGAAAATGGGAATTCTGGGCAAGTATCCGAAAGAAGAAATGCTTCAGCGGCTCGACAAAGAAATTAAGAATTGGGAAAAAGCAGATCCTGCCACCCCTATTCAGCCAGCTCTCCATCTGGTTGCGATATCGGCACAGGGAGCACCCGGCAAAGATGGTGGCTATCGATTACGAATGTCCGATAAAACCATCAAGAAAATCATCAAATGGGGCGACGAGCATAAGGCTATTGTCTTTCTGGATATTCAGCGTGGTCATGCTAATCTGAAAGGCGAAATGGAATATCTGGAAAAATACCTGAAGCTTCCTTTCGTTCATCTGGGTATCGACCCGGAGTTTTCAATGGTTACCGGCGCAAAGCCAGGCACAAAAATTGGCAGTTACGATGCTGCTGACGTAAACCAGGCGGTTCAGTTCCTGAGCCGAATTGCCAAAGAAAATAATTTACCGCCTAAAGTGCTGGTTGTTCACCGGTTCACGCAGGGCATGATCAAGAATTATAAAAATATCAAGCTCGATCCAAACGTACAGATCGTGATGGATATGGACGGCTGGGGACCACCCGTATTGAAGAAAGACTCCTACAAAGCCTACATTGAGAAAGAGCCCGTTCAGTACACCGGATTCAAGCTGTTCTACGATAATGATTTCCGCAAGCCGGGATCACGCATCATGACGCCGGAAGAGGTGTTGGCCTTAACGCCAAAGCCGATGTACATTCAGTATCAATAAGGTAGTAATCATACCAGCAAAAACGGGAGACGTACTGCGTCTCCCGTTTTTTTTGTTATACCCTTTCGGGCGGCTAAATCATCCCATTTTCATGAGGCATTTGCGCCGGTATAGTTTGATAAACAGACCACTGTTCAACAACCTTGCCGTTGTCAACCCGGAAAATATCGTAAAAGACAGCGGGCTGACTATACCATTTCCCCTCCGCCTGTACGACAACAAAACTGCCTTCACCAATCACTCGGTGAACTTTTTCATACGAAACCTCCCGACCATTGGCGATGTAATTTCGTAAGCCGGTAATGCCATTAGCAACAGTCGGATTGTGTTGTTGTAGCGATGACGATACGTACCAGTTCAACTGGTCCAGTTTCCGGCCAACAAACACCTGCTCATACAACTCAGTAACTAGTTGCTTATTGGCTTTGTCTACCCCTCCCGCTTCAACCTCTTCATCGCCATCCATCATAGCATTTCCATTCAGACTCACTTCGGGTTGATCCTGAATGGCGTCCCAGTGCTCGACGATCTTCCCGTCCTGAAATCGAAATATATCGACCACAGCCTTTTGTTTACCCCCCAGATTGAAACTTGTGTTCGTCACTACGTAATCACCTTCTGCAATCAACCGCATAAATGGCTTTGTCGGGTTAGCTGGCCTGGGCATTTTTTTTAAATACGCCAGTGATTCCATCAACCCCGATTTACCGGCCTTAACCATCGGACTGTGTTGAATATAAGCATCAGCGATAATCTGTTCGGCAAAAGCAATATCGCCCTGCCCGATTGCCCGTCTGTAGAAATCACGGACAATTGATTTATTGGATGTATTTTGATTCATAGATGATCCGATCTGTGCTCTTTTCGGAGCAGGAAAGTGCATTATATGGTCCCGTGTAGCCATAAAAAGCCACACCATACCGATTAGGAAATACCGATACTCCATGGTTGAGAAACTAAACTAAGAAAGAGAAACTGCGACAGAGAATAACGCCTTCTGTCGGTTAGTGTGTAGACGCCTGGGCTACTATAGCGAGTAGCCGCTCACCGAGGGTCTGTGGTATGTAGGCAGTATAATTTTCAGGGTAGCAAATATAGCGTAAAAGTTAATAAAAGCCCATTTTCACTATCGTTCAACTTCTACTTTGCCGTTCCTTCCGCCGATGGGCCGATACTACGTCGAGCCATTTTACCAGCATCGGCAGGCTTAGCCCCTGCCCGACCAGCGTAATGAGAACGGCCACCACCGAAATGAAAATAATGGTATCGCGCTGAGGAAATGCACTACCATCGGCCAACGTAGCGGGTAAGGCCAAGGCAGTGGCCAGCGACACAATCCCCCGCATGCCCGACCAACTGATAATCAGGCTATTTTTCCAATCAAGCTGGGCTGCCTGTAAACGGCTATCCCCCGTTTTAAGAAACGCCCGATCAAGGTTAATTTTTTGCAGGAATACACGTATCATCCGAATGGCCAGCGCGACAATACAAATTAGAAAACTGTACCCAATCAGCGGGAGAATTTCCTGACCGGCAATGTTTTCGAGCACGTAGGGAAATTCGATTCCGATCAGCACAAACACCAATCCGTTCAGAATAAATACGATAATTTCCCAGATGGCTCTGGATTGCGCTTTGGTGCCGTCGGGAAACAGTTTGGGTTCGAACCACGAAATCCGTAACCCCAAAAGTACTACGGCAATAACGCCAGATACGTGTATTTCTTCGGCCGCCAGATACGTAATAAAGGGCATGAGTAACGTAAAGCTGATGGCGACCAGCTTATTCTTCGGAATGCGCGGCAGAATAAACTCCAGCAATTTGCTGAACACAAACCCTACCAGCAATCCGCCCGCAATTAGCTGAACAAACTGCAAACCTGCTTTCCAGAAAACGAACGACGTACCGCCCACTGCTGCCACTGAAAGCCGGTAAGCAATCAGGCCCGAGGCATCGTTAATCAGGCTTTCACCTTCCAGAATCGTCAGTGTTTTGTGCGATAATCCCAGCCCCTTAGTGATACTCATAGCGGCTACGGCATCGGTAGCGGACAGGATGCCTCCCAGCACAAACGCCAGCGGCCAGGTCATATCGGGAATAATAAAGTAAGCCAGCACAGCAATGCCTCCCGCCGTCATAAACACCAGCGCAATTGCCAGTGTATAAATTGTATTGATGTTCTTCCTGAACTCATTGAAGGAGATGTTAAACGCAGCATCATAGAGCATGGGTGGTAGAAAAAGTAGGAAAACGATTTCAGGGTCCAGTTCTATTTTGGGCATTCCCGGAATAAAACCAACCGCAATACCTGCTGTAACCAGTAAAATTGGATAGGGTAACCGGATTTTATCGGCCACTGCCGATAACCCAATCATAACCACCAGTACAAATAATATGATGCTGTAATTTTCCATAAACCGCTGTCTACTTGGTCGGGAAACCCGTTTTCTTCAGTGTCTCAAATAACTGCTTCACCTCCCCGATACGTTGGTCGCCGTTGAGTGCAAAGTACCAGAAGACTTCCAGATCACCTTTGTGCATGGCCTGATTCATATCACCACTCTGGGTCTTGTGCGATGCTTTCACCCAGTCGGCCACAATCATATAGCTGTGTTTATTGTCTTCGCCGAACGTATAGGACCGATCAAATTCAAACACTGGCGACGTAGCACTGACCCGACTTTCGGGATACCCTTTCAGCGCCGTGAAGCGAAACGTATAGCCTTTATTTTGTGCCTGCCCGCCCAGAATAATTGGCTTTTTCGTCCCTTTGTAACGCTGAACGGCACGTAACGCACTGAGCGATGCCGTTTTGTGATGCGCATGCTGCCCCTCGTGCGGCACCATACAAAAAATACAATCGTATTGTCCGGCGGCCAGAATACTGTCGAGTCGCCGTTCTATATAGCTGATATTCCAGCGTTTACCCTGCAAATACGGTTTCTCGTCACGGTTGTAAAAATCGTCGCACTGATCGAAAAAGAAGTAGTTTTTGATGCCCAGAATATCGCCCGACGCCTTCATTTCTTTTTTACGTATCGTTGGCAGGTGTTTACGGCCTACCGTCGAATCGAGCATATTCATGCCAAAATAACTGGAAGCGACCATACCGTTGAAACCTCCCGACGCATCGGTCAGTAAGGCAATATCGGCACTGCCTTTTAGCTCGTGCGTGATTTTAAAAACCGTAACCGGAAACATCGTTTCATCATCGGGATGGGCCGTTACGATGAGTATATTAGGCCCCTGCGCCAACGCATTCAGCGAGAGAAGGAGAAAAAGTGCATAGCGTATCATGGCCATAGGACTTAGGATTGATACGTAAAAAACGGCCTGTTTTTGCTGTCAAGCAAACCGAATCAGTTCAATAGCTCGAAAATTATCACTTGGCAGTTGTCTATTATTACATAAGTATGGTACGTTCGACGGCTCCGGTTTTGCCAGGGCTAAAAGAACCAAAGCTATACCCATAATTGGTTGTTATTGGTTAGATTTGTTCATCCAGCTTCTCTGTTCATCTGCGCTCATGAAACCGCTTACTCTCGATGCTAAAAAAATTGATACGTTGCGCGATCTGCCAGAAATGATTCCTGTTTTCAGGGAATTTTATGAAGACTGGACCGTTCGTGTATTCAACCGTGAGCAGCACGAATGCCGGAATTACCTGTCGCCCAATCGCCGTAATTTTTACAAGATTTTACTGATAACAAAAGGAATTGGTCTGTTTACTACGGGAATGAACTCGTATTATATTGACACGCCAACCATTCTGTTCATCCACCCAAATGACATCATTTCCTGGAAAAACTTGTCGCCCAGCGAAGTTGGTGGCTATTATGTCCTCTTTAAAAAAGATTTTGTTCAGGAACATGGTCTTCTGAAAGTGGCTATTGAAAAATACGGTTTGTTTACCCAAACCAACAAACAGGTCGTTCGGCTATCAGATGAAAAAACGGTGGCAATTAATACCCTGTTTGAGCGGATGAAAGCCGAAGAGCTGGCGAATGCCTCCTTTCAGGAAGAGGCTATTCAGGCTTATTTGCAGTTACTGCTGGTAGAAAGCGCCCGCCATGCTGACTTTCCGGCGCCTGATCAGTTGTCCACTGATGCCGTTACCAGCGATTACCACTACATTTATCAATTTTTCAGACAGTTGGAGCAAGAAGCCGCTCAAATCAATTATGACCGGCCAATCCGACTAAAAACAGCGAAGGAATTTGCCGCCGATTTAGCCATTCACCCGAACTATCTGAATGCGCTGCTCAAAAAATATACCGGCGAAAATGTCAGTTCGCACATCAAAAACCGCCTGTTGGAAGAAGCCAAAGTGTTGTTGCTGCAAACCGAATGGACCTTGCAGGAAATCGGCACCAGCATTGGCTTTGCTGAACAACCCAACTTCAGCCAGTTTTTCAAGAAGAACACTGGCCTAACTCCGTCCGCTTTTCGTAAAATGCGTCAGGGCAGCTAAAACCTCCTTCTTTGATATTCATAAAATTGCCTTTGTCTTTGCTATAGAGCCCCGACCAGCGACCCACCATCTTTGCTTCATCAATTTACTTAATCAAGAAAGTAAGATGGAAACTCAAAACGTCACTATTCAAGTCCCAGTCCGGAATACCCAAAGCCCTTTCAGCCAGATGCGCGGTGCGCACGTTGCCGTTCGCGTACCCGATTACGAAGCCAGCAAAAAATGGTATATGGAAAAGCTGGATTTCCGGCTCATCCACGAATGGCCCTTCGGTGATTTACAGCTGGCGTATCTAGCTCCGGCTAACGACGACAACTTCTGGGTAGAGCTGCTGGCGGGAGGTGCCCCCGAAACAAAAGCCAACTATACCGATCTGAATGAGAGCCTTCATCCAGCAGGTTATCACCACTTCTGCATCGACGTACCGAGCGTTGACGACACGTTACGTGAACTCAACAATCGGAGTGTTACGGTTGTGGGCGAACCTTTCAATCTGCCAGCCATTGGCAAACGGCTAGCATTTATTGCCGACCCTTGGGGCAATTTAATCGAGTTTGCCGAACGCTTGGCGTAACGTTAGTTCTGGTGATTGTAGAGTCGCGATAAAGCCGTTACCAGCAAGGCAGCCTTTCCGAGTAACGTTCGCAATTCGAGCAAATCATGGCGTGTCATGGCACCAAACAACGTAACGTTCAGCACCCGTTGCGCACTGGCAATGGTCGAGGTAGTACTGGTTTTGGCAGGTAATTGCTTCCAGTCAAATCCCATAATGGAGTCGTGAAGCCGGAGAAATTCATCAGCCGTCAGGTAACGAAATAAGTTACCGAATCGGAAACTATACCAAAGCTCACAGTCAGCATACAGAATTATTTCGCCTTGTTTCGTCTGTGCCAGTCGATATGGCCCCTCAGTGCAGGTGTGTTTATTTGCCATTGGTTAACCTATTTAAGGAACGTAGCAGAATACCGCCCCGTAGCTGCTACGTCCCATTCATTAGTGATTTATTGACTTGTTTACTGCACAGTCAGCACATACGTAGCGCATCGCCAGATGGCCTGATACGTTTTGCCCCCGTGCTCACCCGTTGTTTTTTCGGTCTTCGAGGCTTCTAGTTTATAACGACCGGGCCAAACGGGCGTAAACTCGGCCAATCCATCGGCATTGGTTACGATGTCGCGATTCCAGCCGCTCGGCGACGATACGGTAATGCGCAGTTTCTCGGAAGGCTGTTCCTTGAAAAAGCCCGCCAGCGAAATCGGTTTACCGACTTTATACGTTTTCCCAAACTGAGTTTCTGCTACGTTCAGCTCGTTTAAACGTAGTGTTGGGGACGTTATTGATTTTCCAACCGTTACGGCCGCTGTGGCGTTGAACTGGTATTTTGTTGTACCGCCCAGCTCTTTGGCCGTGTGGCCAATGGCCAGCGTATAAACACCATCCTGCTGGGGTGTAAATTCAGCGGTAAAGTGATCCTCAACGGGCGTAACAGCAAGCTTCTTTTCCTGGCCGTCCGACCCGATCAACCAGAGTTCAAATTCTTTCACATCAGAATACCAATCAGCTATTTTTTCGGGTTTATCGTCTGGTTCAGCATACACAATTGTGACGGTTTGTGTCCGGCCTTTTTGCCCTACTGGATTAGTTTCAATCCATAACGCATGGGCATATACATTGCCTAACAATAGTGTAGATAGCAGTAAGGTAAGAATCGAGAATCGTTTCATGGTAGGTTGACTAAATTGACAAAGAGAGTTTTTTGCTACGTTCGCTCAGTCGGTCTGGCCGTTACGAGGCAACGTATCAGCACTATTGTTGCCAGGCCGATGTGGAATATTGATGTCCAAAATAGTTACGTTGGTCATGGGCGAAAACGGCACAACCGGTTCCTGCGGTTTTGGCGTCTTGTCGGGCCGATTGCCGCCGGGCTTGAAAACGGGCTTGGGCTTATCATAATCATAGCCAGCAGCAACCAGTTTCGTTTTGGCTTTACTATCTTTTTTCTTCTTTTTCGGTCGTTTTCCCCACCAGATAATGAAGCCGGTAATGGGTAAACTCGCGCCGATCAGGCTGACAAAAAAAGCCAGCACTTTACCCGGCAAACCCAGAATTGAACCCACGTGAATATCGTAGTTCATCCGGCGGAGCTTATCCCCGAAATCGGCCTTTGCATAGGGCTCATCGAACACCGCGCGGCCGGGTATCTGTTTCAGGGTGAACTGATCAAAGGTATACGACCGGATATCATAAAACTTATCGGCCGATGGGTAAACCGTTACGTAGATCGTTGCTTTGCGCTCCGAGGGCTCAGGAAAAGCCATATAAAAACCTTTCGAATCGGGATTATCGTGCGCTACTTTGTGCCAGGCCAGATCCACAGCCTGAGCCGGTGAATACGGACGGTTGTTCTGCACAGTATCGGAAAACGCGGGCTTGAAATCGGGCAGGACTTTTCCGCCCGAGGTTGTCCAGTATAGCCCTTTGCTGAACCACTCGATACCATACACCATACCCGTCATGCCGATAGCCGCCAGAAAAAGAAGCGAGTAAAAACCCAGTACGTTATGCAGATCATAGTTGACCCGTTTGACCGTACCGTTCCATTTGATGGCAAAGCTGCGCTGTCGGGTACTTTTGTTCCACTTCTGCGGCCACCACAACACCATGCCCGTAATGAGCGTAATGACAAAAATCAACGTACTGTAATTGACAATTGGCCGCCCAATTTTATACGGTAGCCACAAAAACCGGTGGCCGTTCAGAATCCAGCGAAAGAAGTTAACCTGTCCTTTTTTCCGTTGTTCTTTGCTGATGATCTGCCCCGTATACGGATTGATTTTGAGCGTTCCTCCCTCCTTGCCACGTCCACCCACGTTTACCTCAACCGCTTTACCCTGATGATACAGCGCATAGGAAGCGTGTTTCCCCGGATATTCCCGTTCGGCAATTGCCTTGAGCTGCGACGGACGTAACACTTCTTTATCCTGCCAGGCCACCTTCGACTCCGGCTCCAGAAACGTATCGGTAATTTCTTCCTGAAATACCCAGATACACCCTGTCAGGCAAACAATAACCATCACAATGCCGGTGATAAGCCCCAGCCAGAGATGCAGCCAGGCAGAGATTCGGTAAAAAAGCGACCGGGACGATTCTTTCTTTTTTGAGATTGAGCCCATAGGTATACGTTTATTTTTTCGACAGGATTGACGGGATTTTCATGATTTATTTCGTTGGAAAACCATCCTCTCAATCCTGTCAAAAAGAGCTACTGAGCAGTTTTGTACGTCAGCTTATTAATCCCCTGAATGCTACCACCTTCCACTTTCAGGCCGCGCGTAGCCTTGGCCGTCGATGCGTCGATTTGATAGATATAGCTCGTCCCATCGGTCAGCGTCAGGCCGATGTAGCCCGTTTTACCGTCCAGTGGGGCATAGTTGCTACGTGCGGCAACGGCGTTGATTTCCGTAGCGGCTGGCATACCATCGACCCACTTGAAGGTCTGGTTGTAGAGGTTCACCACCGCCAGCCGTTTACCCACCGTGTACATACCCTTTTCACTGGCCGACGTCATGGTCAGGATTACGTTGCCCTGACCAACGTAGAGCTGCGTGGAGAGGTTATAACCGCCCGATGCTTTCTCTACGTCGAAAAAGTAGCTCTTGTCGAACTCGGTGGTACCGGCTTTGATGCGGGTAATAGCCGACGGTTTGGTTGAAGTCAATTTGCCACTATTGCTGGCCACCGCCGACGAAAAAGCGTAAACATCTTTCTGCTCGTCAACGGCCAGACCGTCAACAAAATAGCGACCAATGAAGCTGGTTCGGTTGTCTTTGATGACTTTCTCCACCTGCAAACCGGGATACGACAGAACGGCAATCCAGGCACTATCGGGATAACTGGTTCCGAACACATCGGGCGATACGCCTTTGATGCTCATGTAGGGGGCAAACACTTTGTCGCCCACCTGCGTCGCCCACGTAAAATGCGCCCGTTCGCCATTGCCTGCCATTTTTACAACATTCACCTGCGCTTCACCGACTACTTTCGACTGGTCGGCATTGATCCGGTAAAACGACGCACTTTCGTTGCCGCTTCGTGGTATTTTAACGGTTACGATATCGTCCTGAACAGTCGTAAACACCTGAACGGTTTCGGCCTGAAAGTCAGATACTTTTTCGAGTTTTCCGGCAGCATTCAGCGTATACGTTGTAACAGCGCCCGGATTACCCTGTCCGTAGAGCAGGCTAAAGAAGCGGTTCTTATGCGTGATGTAATACCGATACGTACCGTCCTGCTCAATACCCGTTCCTTTGGTCGAAACGGTTCCTTTAGAAAGCGTATCGGCTGTCAGCAGATAATCAGCAACGCCTGTCGACCCGATGGGTAAAGCGGCAATAACGAATCGTTCTTTGGTTCCATCGCCGGTTTGGCCACCGGTTCCGGGCGTAACCGGTGTTTCCTCTTTTGTACAAGCGGCTATCGTCAGGCCAAAAGCCAGCGCGGTAAAAACAGACTTATAATTTGTAAACATGGTTGTATGAAATTGAAAATGATTAGTTACCTACGAAGTATCTGATTTTCAGATAGAAGCCTCGACTTGGCTTTTGCAGACTGAAGTTGTCGTACAACCTGTTGTCGAGCAGATTTTTACACTCCAACCCGATGTTGTATTTGCCATTGGCCAGCGCGTAAACGATGTTGGCATCGTGGGCAAGTTGTTCGGGAATGTCGAGCTTATTCTGGCCCAGACTCGGCCAATAGAGGTAATACGCGTGAACGTAGAGCAGGTTATAGCCGAAGGTCAACGTATTGCCCACTCCGCCCACGTTACGTAAGAATAGGGAGGCATCGGCATTCCCGAACAGGAACGGCATATTCGGAATCCGGTCGCGGTAGAGCGGACTTTCGCCGGTGATGCCATCCTCGAAACGGGTGTTGTTACGTAGATTCTGGTACGTCAGGTTCATTCCCGCCGTAACCAGTCGCTTATACGAATAGCGGATTTCGCCATCAAAACCAAGATTCGTTACGTCGGCCAGATTGTCCATCACCTGCTTGGTCTGGTTGTTGTTAAGCCGGGGCCGGATAAAACCACGCGCATCCCGATACAACGCATTGGCCGCCAGACTAAAGCGGTGCCGTTTCGTCAGATTGGTCAGGTAACTGACGCCCAGGTTGTAGTTGTAGCTGGTTTCGGGTTTCAGATTGATGTTGCCCTCCAGATTCAGCAGATCGCCGTAGAGTTCGTCGGTTTCGGGAAGCCGGTAACTCTTTTCATACGAGGCTTTTAGCTGTACGTTTTTCTGAAGAAAATAGGACGTAGCAAGACCGTAGCCCAATTGATTGAAGCTATTTTTCTGGGTCATGTACGCTACGTCGCCATAATTACCGGAGGGGTTATACGTAATGCCGTACTTGTTGTGCTGCGAAAAATGCTTCACGAACAGCGACGTATTCCAGCGGTCGTTGTAGTCGTATTTATAACCGATACCGAGCACATTTTTGGTGTTTACACGCGGCTGCTCGTAATTCTGATTAGTTGGATTCAGCTCATCAAACCCCTGACGATTAAACGTATTGATTACGTTGTTGACACTAAGCGACTGTTTTTCTGAGATTTGATAACTAACATTGGCCGTTACCAGTCCGTTGTTATTGCGGAATTTATAGAGCGACCGTTCGCGCTCGCTGCCCAGCCCCGGATACTGCTTAAACTGTTGAAACCAGTTGTAGCGACGATAAACGGTGTCCACATTCTGCTCCTGTCCCAGATTGACATTACCCGTCAGCCGAACATTCAGCCCTTTCACGAACAGGTTATCTTTCTGATACCGAACGCTCGGCATCACAATATTTCCCCGGCGGTACCAGTTTCCGAATACGCTCACCATCCGCGCACCCGTCTGAATTTCGGCCCGGTTCTGACCCAACGTAATACCAAACAACAGCTTATCAGCAAAACGTTTGCCCACTACGCCCACGTTGGCCACTACGGTCTCGTTCCGATACGTATCGTGGAACCGCCGAACGCGCTGATTCCGAAAATACTCGCCGGTGTTAATGTCTGCTACGTCGACCGTTACCCAATAATTATTGTCCGAATAATTCTGGAATGCATTGATCTGCGCAGTAAAACCCGATCTGGTCGTAACACCGGCGTTTATAGCGCTACGGTGTGTGTTGAACGAACCGTAAGAATAGGACGCATCGACGTAGTTTCGCTGGCGGTTACCCGTTACGATATTAACGGCCCCACCCAATGCATCAGAACCTAACCAAATGGGAACCACGCCTTTATACACGTCGACCCGCTCGGCCAGATTGATCGGGATGTTGTTCAACTGGAACGATGATCCGAAATTATCCATCGGAATACCGTCGATAAAGAATTTCACTTGCCTACCCGAGAAACCATTCAGCGAGAAATTGAAGTTGGAGCCAACCCCACCCGATTCCCGAACCCGTACACCCGATACGCGATCGAGAGCATGCGACAAATCGAGCGTTGAGTTATGCAGCTTTCCGGCGTCGATGGCCGTTACGTTGAACGCTTGCCGGGCCACTTCCTTCGCGTCGCTACGTCCGATAACCGACACTTCGGTGAGCTGAATATCGTCCTGTTCCAGGGCCAGATTATGGCGGGTATTCTGGTGGATCTTCAGCGTCTTGATTTCTTCTTTGAACCCAACTGACCTCACCTGCACGGAATAGTCTCCTTTGGGAATTCCCGACAGAACGAAGTGTCCTTTCTCGTCGGTGATGGTCGATTTTTTCAGGGTTTCAATCACCACACTAGCTCCCGGAATGACCTCCCCCCACGAAGCCCGAACAGTTCCCGACAGCGAAAAATCGGCCCCAGACTGAGCTCGTAAAGAGACCGACACCCATAAAAAGAATAGCAACAGAAGAAGTACACGTGTTTGCACAATGGGCATTTTACCTATATTTGATATTTATTTAGACTAATTATAAACAATCGCAAAAGTAAAAGCTGAAAAGTATTCGATATGCACAATCGGGTATGCTATCTGCATTTTGTCTATTTACGACCCGATTCCACGCCAAAGACATTTGACGAAAAACCCGCTTACAAAAAGCTTATGAAGAAAATTGCAACCTATTCAAACGAAGCAAATAACACCCTAAATAGCTCTCTATCAGAATCACATCCACAAGATGAGCCTACGAACAAGTCGACAGAGCATACGATAGTGAACGACAACGACGATCTACGAAAAATTCAATACGTATATCCGGACAGCGTGACGTTCAACTTCCTGAAATTGACCACCACTACGTGTCACACTGCCGACATTTGGCTTGATAAACCTACTATTCAGATGCTTTTTGTAGTAGAGGGGAGATGTAGCTACCAGCCACAGCCAGAGTATGGCCCAGCCAGTACGTTGATCGCTGGTCAGCACTGCCTTGGCTACTATCCAACTATGCAGGGGAAGGTTTTGTACGCGAGCGAAACACCGTGCTTCACAATCGATATATCACTGTCGGAAGCTTATTTTCGAGCCATTTTTCAAAACGACCTAACGCAGTTGGGTAGTTTTGGTGCATCGATAGAAAAGAAACAGTCGGCCTTGCTGGGCAATCAGATTTTTCCGCTGACTTCTGTCCAAAAAGAGGTGCTACTCGCCATACACGACTGCCCGCTGACCGGCCAGCTCCAGAAGCTTTTTCTGGACGGGAAATTACGGGAATTACTGACGCTGCAAATTGCGCAATCACAGTCCAGTTGCCCGGCGGATTCCGCTACGTTGCGCCATGACGATGTCGATACGTTTCATAGCATCCGTGATCAACTGGCGCAAAACCTGACCCATCCCCCATCGCTGAAAGAGCTGACGTTGCTGGCGGGGATGAACCGTACCAAGCTGATGAGCGGTTTCAAAAACTTGTTTGGTACAACCATTTACAGCTACGTAGCCGACCTGCGCATGGAACGCGCCAAAGAGCTGCTGATTAGAGAACCACTCCTGAAAATTGCCGACGTTGCCCGGCGGGTTGGGTTCAAAAACCCGAACAATTTTTCGGCCGCTTTCAAAAAGAAATTCGGTTATTCACCTAATTCACTACGTTGATTCTGGTTCACTGTGGAGCAATGGCTCCTTCAAATCCGAGCATCATAGCCGCTTTAAAATCGCCGGTATTGTACACGCCATTCGGTTGAAGCGATATGTCGCGGCACTTCACATACAGAAATCCGTTTACCTGCGATACTTGCACCGTGCCGTTTTCGCTACTCCATTCTTTTATTTTTTGCCCCGATACATCGCTAAACGATACGCGCACTTTTTTCTGCGTTACGTTACTTTCAGGCGCAACCTGATACGTACCCACAGCCGGTTTTTCTGTTCCGAAATCAAACGTTAGAACGTATAACCGATTACTTGTCGTTGATGTGAATAAGCCCTGAATAACCTCAAATCCTCCTTTATACCCATAGGTTGTTTTAGGCGTGTTGGCAATTGCTGCCCGAAGTTCGCCATAATTGTACCAGCCATTTGGTCCAGCATAGAGTTTGCTTTTCGGATTGGTAAAACGGTCGTCGGGAGCCGACGGTACGTTCGACCATGTGTCGGCAGGTTTTTGCTGGCCATACGTAGTGAATGTGCTTGCCAGCAGTATACAGAAAAATAAAATGGTGTGTTTCATGGCTTTTATGTGGTGTTACGTAGTGCCTGATTTTCTTAGCTAAACAAACTCATAAACCGAGTCTATTTACTTACATGCTGTAGAATTTCATACGTAACAGGCTTATTCGTAAATCGTTGCAGATGCTGAACAGCAGTCTCGAACACGCTACGTTGTGCATCGGTGGGGGAATAGAGAAAATGCGCTTTCACATCTGTGGACTTAGTACCGACGCTACGTTTCCACGTACCAATTAGTTGCCCATCGGCCATCAGTAGGTTCTCGAACACAGACAGCGGTTTCGATTCACTGCTCAGAAGCATCGACGGACTACGGTCTTTATAGCCCATCACGAACTCGTCATACATCGGCAGCAAATACAATCGTTCAGTTGTAGGTGTAGATGCTGGTGCTACGTCCTTAAAATAGTAATCGCCTGCTTTTGTTAAGTTGGTTTTCGCCAATTCTGCGCCTTTGCGGCAATCGGTTACGGTAAGCCCCGACCACGTAGCAAAATCATGGATGGTAGCGGGTCCCCGGCTGATAAAATACCGCTGTGCCATTTCTGCGAGTGCTTCTTCTTTACTCAACGTAGCAACCGGTTTAACACGCTCCTCAAGTAGCGCATACGTAAACTGATTGCCTTCACGCGGGCCACTACAAATCAGTCCATCCAGTTCAGCCTGCATCATAATACAGCTTAACCGCGTATCCGAAGCCTCAATACCCTGCTGCTGAAACGCCTGATTCAACGCATTACGGGTCAGAAACGTACCGCCTTCAAGTTGCCGAATCATGATCTCGTTGCATCGGTTGAAGATTGCTGAATCGAGTTCGCACTTTCGGTACATGTACGCATTGATCGCGTGTACACGCGGAGCCGTTAGCTGTAGTAGCCACCGAATATCAGCGGCCGCTACCAGATGCCAGGTTGGTCGTAATACGTGGGTACGTAACAGGGCACCAGACGCAAAATCCCGTTCGATATCAGCATCCGTTAGCTGAGGCAGCCGCAACCCAAGCCCCCATTTACTTTGGGCATATTCCTGTCCTTGCACAGCCCCCAGCCAGGTCACCAGTTCAACGGGTGTACTGAGGGTGGTTTCGGTAAGCTGTTGATTGATCAGGCGAAGGCGGGCAATATCGGCTACATTCATAGACTTGGCTCTGTTAACCACTACATGACTTGTTTAGTCGATCCGAATGAGTTTGTTCCGTTGGTCAAAGCGAACAACATGGTCTTTTAAGAAGGCGGTTCCGATACTAATCTGGTGAATCTTGTCAGAATAATAGATTTTCTGATTGCTTAGCCGTAACCCACCCAGCACGATTTCATCCTGCAAAATAGCTTCCTGCAAAACAAAACTGGTATTACCGATTGTCATGACCGGCTGATCAGACGTATCGGTAAACCGAAGCCCGGTCAGCGACGATGTTGGAAACAGGAATGCCTGATTCGAGCTGACGTCCAGATTGAACTCCATTACCCTGGCCCCAATCGTACCCCGAACCGCGAATGGTCTTGAGTACGCCAGAACTCCTTTGGCCCGTCGGGATAAGGTATCTTTTGTAACGGTCCACTGGTGATTGGGGCCGTCGATGATGATTAGGTAGCCATCAAAGAAATTTTGCCCAATCAGCCCATCCGTTAGCTGCGGTTTAACAACAGCATTATACTCCCCAACCATCAGTTGGAGCGCAGAATGGCTGACGTTAGTTGTGCTAAGCTGATTGACGCCCACCAGAAACTCACGCTTTACTTGATTGCCAGACGTATTCTGCTGAAACCCTAAAATCTTTAATCCCAAGTCTTTAGCTACGCGCCGATCGATACGGGCCGTTCCCATAACCTCAGCATTTAGCAAGAAGTTATACGGCCCGCGTCCGTCGATCCTGACCGGAATATACATCAGATTATCGCGAATGGTAAGCGGAGTAGGTTGCTGGATGGATTGTCCACTGACCGTATAACCCACCAATAGAAAGAACACGAAATGAAGCCGACTAAACACAGGCACAGGGTTGAAACTAATTCCGATAAGCAACAAAAGTAGTGCTGACTACCTCCTTAACGGTCCAAAAACAAAAGTTTACAGCAACCCCGAATCTTTGAACAGTTTATAAATCGCCATCGAATGGCCATGACCCAAGTCGAACTCCTCTTTGAGCCAGGCCACAATGGCTCCGGCTTTTGTACCGGGCTTGAGCAAGCCTTTTTCTTCGGCCAGTTTGATGAAATCGTCGGGACCTTTACCGGTTTTCGCCCGAATGTTATCGATATACGCCTGGAAAGACATGGTTTATTACGGTTTAAGGAATCGGTATTACGCCTGTAAAAATGCCCGATTTTTACCGCCAAACAAGCTAGTTAGGTCAACAAATTTGTATACCGAAGACTAGCTTAGCATCCCTCTTGAATCGAGGGTGTCACGATCACAACACATGATCCGCGATTTCAAGACATTTACTACGTTGATTCCTACCGAATTTTTGCTTCCGAGAACGGAGGTCATCAAATGCCTTTAGTGGAGCCGAAACCTGCCTCCTTCGAACAGGCTGTTAGAGCCGGATTGCCCGCGAATCAGGGCCTGATTATTCGGCTAGCGAAGTACGCTCAGAATGGCGACAACTGCCGAAACGATAACCAACCAGTGAATTAATATACCAACTGTTAGCTTCTTGGTTATCAAAAAAATAACCCCAAAGAAAAGCCCCATGCTAAAAAACCAGCTAAACTGAGGGATCGCTTTAAGACCATGCTGGAGCGTAAATGGTATACTGGCGAGAATGACCGACACCCACTTATTAATCCTGTATCCGACTAAACTACGGATCGCAAACCCGCGATACACGATTTCTTCCGAAAGCCCGGCAAAAAGCCCCATGATGATGTATATAATTCGCTGCTTTAACGTGGTGGGCGATAGATTCGCAAAATCAGAGAGCTTAGTCGGGTCTACCTGACCGGATCGAACTAAACTTTCTACGCCAACAAGGATGAGCAGCGACACTAGTAGATAACCACCTATCAATTTTCGCAATTGGCTGGTAGTGAGCGCAAAACCTATATCTGCAAGCGTATAGCCTTCTGAGGCCAGGGTATACGTAACAAGTTTCATCTGAACCACGTACCACAACGTAATGATTAACCAGAAAACAGAAAAAAAATCCCATCCCGTAAACGAGAACATGGCTCGATGCAACAGCATCAATGATAGTAAATATGAAATGGCAGGCAGACCGATCAATACGCTCAGTACTTTCCAGACTGGCAGCTTTACTCCTTTATCAAGGCTATCCATTTTGCGTAATTAGTAGAGACGCAAAGCTAGAAAGGAGCCAGCCTAATGGGAGTTACCATATGGTAACTGGTCGATTTTTTCGGACCGGATGCGACTCAAACTTTGGGGAGTGATTCCTAAATAAGAAGCCATGTACTTTAACGGAATCCGATCAACATCCTTATGGCGTTCGCAAACATCCAGATACCGTTCCTTGGCCGTTCGGGACAGCAAATCAACTTGTTGCCTCAATTTGTCCATATAAGCGCGCTCAAGCGATTTCAACGTAACAGCGGGGCCATATGCGTTCGGATTAAATGTTTCCTGAAAACGTTGATAAGGTATTCTGAACACAGAGCTGGCTTCGAACAGTCGAATCTCCGTGTCTGTTACGGATTGCAGAGTAAACGAAAGATAATCCATCACACAATCATTTTCAACGTAAAGATCGGTGCAGATGTATTGTTTTTTTCGCCAAATCAAGGCCCCGCCGATTCCACTGAGCAAGAGGCTGAACTGCTTTTCCCGTGTTCCGCTAGGCTTCAAGACCGTCTCGGCCGAAAAGTGTTCAACAGTGCCCAGTTTTGAAAAATTCTCCCAAACGACTAAATCCAGTTCAATAACTGAATCGAATGCTTTTTTTATTCTTGCTGCAACCATGCTACGTTCGTTCGTATACGTAGTGAAGATAGCCAAAAGCTAGCCACTGACCCGTAGCTGTCCAGCAATTTCCAGAACCGCCAATGGCTTATCATGACGCATATCGGCAAAAGCGCGGTTTTATTAAGCAACGATCATAGCAATACCCAATCGTTGCCTAGCTACGTATCGATCCCGTATTATTTACTGGAAAGAATGATTAACCACAACCGACATATCCGACAAGATGTCTGATTCTTACCACCAGATTGGCTGATAAACAGCCAAATTTTGCATAACTACTTCTCCCAAAAACAGCTATGCAACGCAGGCACTTTCTGGCTACTACGTTAGCCGCTACGTCACTAGGCGCAAAAGCCGCCATCACCGACGAATCACCGGCAGGACAACCTTTTATCGTTAAAGCCGGGGATGCCCGTTTCGGCGTTCATACGCCGTATCGGGGTACGAACGGAAACGACATAAAAATATCGGGCAAAGACACCAACGGCCAACTCGCTGTTTTTGAGTATATTGGCCGAGAGAAAATTGGCCCAACGCTGCATATTCACCATGATCAGGACGAGCTGTTTTCCATTATTGAGGGCGAGTATCTGTTTCAGGTCGGCAACGAAAAATTCACGGCCAAAGCAGGCGATACGGTGTTTGCCCCAAGGGGTATTCCGCACACATGGATTCAGTTGACCGACTATGGCAAACAGGTCTATATGGTGCAGCCAGCGGGTAAAATGGAGGAGTTTTTCCTGAAAATGAACGAATTGAAAGGGCCACCGACCGAAGAGCTTGCTCAGAAAATACACAAAGAGCACGGCATGACCATTGTTGGCCCACCGTTGGCGTTGAAATAAGTAAGTGAGTACCGGACTAAATACGTATGTTACTATGGATGGAATTTTCGACTATCGGCCACCCCACCCATCTCTGCGTGAGTACGTACGCTTGTTCCAGATTGTAGGCTGTGCGTTTCCGGCTTCCATGTCCGTTTTGCCCGTTAAATCGTACTGGCCCCGCGCCGAAAACTGCCTGACTTTTTTTCCGAGAGATCCCGAAAAAGTAGAATATGGATTTGACGGCAAACCCATTGAAAGCCCTCGTACACGGGTTTGTGGCCAACATTCAGTGGCGACAAACCGCCATGTTGGCCGCGATTTCATGATTTTTCAGATTCAGTTTCAACCGGGTGCGCTTTTCCAGCTCACAGGCATACCCGTACACGAGCTGACAAATACCATTGTGGACGCCGAAGCTGTTTTCCCGACTGAAATCAGTCGGATCAACGAACGACTCAGCTACACCAAACACTACACGGAGATGATTCCGATTGTCGAGAATTTTCTTCACTATTTAATCAATCGGGCCAAATACAAACACCTTCGGCCTATCGATAAAGTGAGCCGCTATATTCTTCAGCATTCGTCTGCCATCTCCACGAACTGGCCCGGTCTCGATTGGCTGGCCGATCAGGCCTGTTTGTCACAGCGGCAATTTTATCGGCTGTTCATGGAGCGCGAAGGCGTTAGTCCACGCCTGTACGGACGTATCGCCCGCTTCGAACACGCGATGAAAGTAAAAAATGCGCATCCTCATCTCGATTGGCTCAGCATTGCCGTTAAACTAGGCTATTACGATTACCAGCATTTGGTACGTGATTTTAAAGAGTTTACCCAGCTTACCCCCAACGCCTTTCTGGAAGCCGAAGGAAAAGCACCGGAGCGCGTGTTTGGTGTAGCCGAAACCTGAGTTACCTCATTAGCAAACTCAATAAAGCTGTCAGGACTTTCGTATCTTTAGGCAAACCAGCCGACTGCCTTATCGTGGTTTTCTTTCCGCACATACAACCTCACTCGGCGCTACGTCCTTATGTGCGGCATTACTTACTTCTACACGTACAGCTCAGCAACACGCCTTCCGCTCAGCGTATCAAGCCAATTCCGCCCGACGCCGATCAATCGCTCTTCTTTTATCCACGTAGTGTTGCCCAAACCATTGTTAACCGAAACGGAGAAACCCGACCTAATCCGTCGAGTATTTTTGTGGGGCAACAAACGTCGCGGATCAACATACTGCATGGAGAAGATCACCTGATTATCCAGGTTTGCTTTCGGCCCGGATTTTTGTATCAACTGCTTGGCGGAATGCCAGCTACTGAATTTCAGGGAAAAGAAATCGATGCGGAATGCCTGATGGATGCCGGAATAACCGAGTTAAACAATCGGTTGCGCGAAGAGACTGATTATCGGCGAATGATTGACCTTATTGAGTCATACCTGCTAAAAAGGATTGATTCATTAGCCCGTAGTTTGCAGCTGGAGCCAATTGACCGAGCGATTCTAGCGATCAAAGAAACGAATCAGTTGCTTTCACTTGACTGGATAGCCGATCAGGCCTGCCTGAGTAGTCGCCAACTGGAGCGTAAATTTCAGGAGCGACTCGGCATGGGGCCGAAGTTTTACGCCCGCATTGCCCGTTTTGATCGGGCTTTCAAACTAAAAGCCAGCAACCCACAACTTGACTGGCTCGACGTAGCATACGCCTGTGGCTACTTCGATTATTCGCATTTAATGCGTGATTTCCGGCAGTTTGCCGAGGTTTCGCCCACTATGCTGATAGCACAGGATAACGCTTCGCCCGGAACAGGCAACCGTTATCACGGATAGAAACGGCCCAAAAAGAAGATAGATTTATGACGTTATCTATTGGCAGAAAATCGTTTTCAGGCAAACGAAGAGCCTTTCTTAGCCAGGTATTGACCAATGTTGAATTGAATTCCCTCCAGTACGTCAATATCTTTGTGCCAGTCTTTCACCTGCCAGTCGCCCTGCGGGGTAGCCACGGTAACTTTCTTGGCTACAGTCGTAATCCATATTACTTTCTCCACGCCAAAATTCAGTAGTTTCTGGGTTTTCTGGAAAATGTAACCATCCGTATCCACGTCAGCCGAATCGGCCGAAATATCGACTTCAATCACAATTTTGGGCGGCACTTGCGCGTAAAATTCGTTGATAGCATCGATAGGTAACGTAGCATTATCGAAAATGAGAATATCGCCCGCCAGATTGGTACGTTTATCCAGATGCATACCAGCCTCACTCGATAAAATTGTATATTGATTTTCGTCGATCTGTTTGCCCAATAAGATAATAAGATGCGTCACGATCAACGCCTGTAACGTACTCGACCCTATAATTTCCGAAACCTTTTTTGTACCTGCCAATACCTCCCGGTAGCCTTTATAGTGAATCGGCTTACCATCCATGATTTCGTAAATGAGGTATTCGGGCACCTTGGTTCTGGGTCTTTTTGCCCGCACTCCAGATTTCGTAGCGATCATTTCCGTTCGTTTTCGATACGTTCAAATATAGCTAAAATCCATCGAAAATCTTTTTTATAAGTCCACCACGTGTGCGCTGAAATAGTTTTTAGCACAGGGGACAACTAAGCCCGGCCGAGGCAAATCCGGTTGATGAATGTCGTTTTTTTACATCTACCACGCCGACGCTACAAACTAGTTTTGACGGGTAAACCAATACCCGTTTCTCATGCGATACGTATTGACGGCCTTCTTTATCCATTTGTTTAGCCTTGGGGGCATTGCGCAGCAACCCGATCTGATTTTGACGAATGGACAAATTTTCACGTCGGATACTAGCCAGTTGTACGTTGAAGCACTGGCCATAAAGGGCGGACGTATCATAGCCATTGGCAAATCGTCCGACATTGAAAAACTGGCAACCCGACAAACGAAACGACTCGACCTGGGTGGCATGCTGGTTGTGCCGGGGTTCAACGATGCCCATAATCATTTGCCCGGTGGTCTGAAAGCAACCAAACTCGCCTTGACGGGCATGGACCCGTCCTGGATAGCGATTCAGGATTCGCTGAAAAAGGCTGTAGAGCGAACGCCCGAAGGACAATGGATTGAGGGAACGCTTGGTATAACGGTCGCTAATTCGCTGGAGGCTACCCGGTTCGTGCTCGACAAAATCGCGCCGAAACATCCGGTCCGATTGCTGTCGTGGTGGGGGCATGTCGGGTTATATAACACCTTGGGCCTTCGCGAAATGGGCATTGCCGAAAACCAACCCGATCCCAAAGGTGGCTTTTACGAACGAATGCCCGATGGAAAAACTCTCACGGGCAAAGGTTACGAAAAGAATGCTTACTGGCCGAATACCAGCTACGCAAAAATGGCCGTCCTGCGCGATGAAAATGCTATGGTGGCCGAATTTAAGGGCATGACGCAGGCGTTACTTAAAGCCGGTATCACCAGCTATCAGAATATGTGTACGGGCGCTACAGCCACCGACTACGCCCGAGTCTGGCAAAAAGCCGGGTTGCCGTTTCGGCTCCGCCTGATCCGCTGGGGCGATATGAACCCCGACGGCAGCCTGAGTATTCCGGCTAAAGATCAACCGAAAACAACGCCCGATTTACCACTCCTGACCGTGAGCGGCACAAAATGGCTACTCGAAGGTACCCCCCTGGAAGGCGGTGCCGAACAGGTTGACCCCTACCCCAATCGGCCCGGATGGTATGGCCGGATGAATTACACCATACCCGAAATTGAGCGAATGTGCCGGGAAGCCGTTGCCCGTAAAGATCAGCTGCATTTTCACATCGGCGGTTCGAAATCGATGGGCAAATTACTCGATCTCATGTCGGCTATGCCTGTCGATTGGAAAGCACTACGTCCTCGGTTTGAGCATGGCGACGAAATCGACTACCTCCCGGAGTACATCAAAAAAGCACAGGCAATGGGGATCATCATTGTACAAAACCCAACGCATTTCGCGCCGATAGACGGTTTTCCGATGGGTCCGCCAGCCACGCACGGCATGGCAATGAAAACCTTACTGAACGATCATATTCCGCTGGCGATTGGATCAGATGGGCCATTCAACCCTTACCTGAATATTATGTTTGCCACAACCCATCCACGCCGACCCAGCGAAGCCATCAGCCGGGAACAGGCGGTTATTGCCTACACCCGCACTGCCGCCTATGCCGAGTTTGCCGAAACGACCAAAGGGACGCTGACGGTGGGCAAAGTGGCCGATCTGGCCGTATTATCTCAGAATATTTTCAAAGTACCCGTTCCTAAACTACTCCAGACCGAGAGTATACTGACTATGGTGAATGGGGCGGTTGTATATGATGCGGGATTATTGAAAGTCAACTAATTCGAGTTTGTTCGTTATGTATGGCCCCCCGAGACAGCGGCCAACCATCCTAAACTGGTACGCCAGCCCTGCCCTCCCTTAGGCCTAATATTATGGATGGTAAATTGGGTTTGCTTTTACGCTGTTAACCACCCCCAACCCCCTCCTAAAACAGGAGGGGGCTAAAAAAACTCTATCGTCTGAAGCCCCCTCCTGTTTTAGGAGGGGGTTGGGGGTGGTAAGCTCAAAACCCTACAAGATTAAATGGCCTCGAATGAAAAGATTTAGGACGGTCGGCCGTTGTGGGCCAGTAACGTAACCAACTAGTCACCTTAAACAGACCTACTTTCTGGCTTTATCGTCGAAGATTCCGGTAAATAATCTACCCCCTCCACCTCGGGTTCACTCGTTGGTTGAGCTGGTCGTTTCCGAAACCAGTTGGCTAAGGCAGAACCCGTTACGTTCTGCAACGGACCAAAAATAGCGGAGGCCAGTCCAACCGTAGCTACTTTACCCATTTGCAAAGCGAGACCGGTTGCTACACCACCGTTTTGCATGCCAACTTCGAAGGCAATGGTTCGGCGGTCGCGCTCGGGTAAACCAAACAACAGGGCGGTGAAATAGCCAACACTAAGGCCAATCAGATTGTGCAGTAGACACGTAACAATCAGCAAACCACCTACCGCCAGCAGGTTATCGCGCCCCGATGCGGTAATGATAACCGTATTAATGACGATACCAAGCATAGCCACAAACGAAAGTAAATTATCCAGCGACGAGCGACTGACATTCCGGTTTTTCAGAACAATAGCAACGATCATCGGTAAGCCATAAAACCAGAAAAACGAACGTAGCACAGCGGCTAGAAAATCCAATGTATTCAGTTTCATGACGAGCATCATCACTACGTTCGTCAGGAGAATTACAGCCGCAAAACTCACCAGTTGGATAGCCCGGTCGCGGGGCGCTACGTTGCCGAAATAGAACAGATTGAAGATAAACCCCGCCACAATCGGAATGATAATCATGTTGGTAATATCCACCATCATGTGGGCTATATCGACCGCTACGTATTGCCCGGCCAGCCACTTCATCAGAAAGGGCGTCACAAACGGCGACAGGATGGTGGAACAGGCGCCAATTGTAACAGCCAACGCCAGATTAGCCCCTGACAAATAAGACATTACGTTAGACGCCATCGCACTTGACACGCAACCAATCAGGATGACGCCACCAGCAATTTCGGGCGGAAAATCAAACAGGTGCGACAGACAAAAGCCAACCAGCGGCATAACGATAAAATGACAGCCGATACCGATAAATACGCCTTTGGGCATTCGGACGACGCCCTTAAAATCATCGAAACTCATATGAGCGCCCATGCCAAACATGGTCAATTGCACGAAGGGCACAATCAGCCGTTTAAGCTGAAAATCGCCAACGGTGAAAAAATACTGAGGATACAACATCGCTACGCTTACCGCAGTCAGAATCCAGATCGTATACGAGAATCCTTTCAGTGCCGCAAACCCACGAAAAGCAAGGGCCATCCCAACCAGCCCAGCCAGTAGTAACGGTCCGGCAATGGCCTCATAACCAGCCAGCCCAAACAAGCCAGCTCCGGCCAATACTAGAACCGATACAATCAGTAGTAAACGCGCAAAACGATGAGTCATGAGTTTCTTTAGTCAGTGTCGTAGCTAATTAATGCGCTATCAGTGCCGCTGGGTATTCATGGCACAAAAAGCAGGTGCGGGGCTCGTCTTCTTCTATTTCGGGGAAACGAACGCCGTAATCGACCAGAAAAACGTTGTCGTTATGGTCGTCGCACACGCTCGAAATTTCGGCGCTGAGCGTGTATCCTACCCCATCGACCTGCCAGCCAGTGCCTTCTTCGCCCCAGAACTGGTGAATGGTACGTGGATGAATGGTCAGGCTTTCACCCGGCCGCAGACGCACAATGTCGCCGGGTCCTAACCGCCGGGTACAGCCATCGACTTGCGTCGTGAAAGTTTCGTGCGAGGGCTGGCCTTCGGCATCGGCTTTAGTGAGCTGAACCAGTACGTTGCCGCCCGCCCGACAGATGATATCCTCTCGCTTCGACAGATGAAAATGCGCCGGAGCCCGCTGGTTTTCAGGGTCGATTAGCCACTTTTCAGCGTACTGTTTGGGATAGCCCGCTACGTTCATCCGCCCGTTTCGAACAGTAAAAAGCGTTCGGCCAATGTTATAAAAGTCCTTACTCCCAAAATCCGTTACGTCCCAACCGAGCATGCAATCCCGGATTTCGGTGTATTCCGGGCCAGCTTCCCGCCATTGGTCAACCGTCCAATAGGCAAACGGCGGCAGATGAACGCCAAAGTGATCAATAACTTTCTTCGCCGTTTCGACGCTGGCGTTTATCATGGAGCGCTTTAAATTCATGAAATTATGTGTTTTTGATTTTTTTGACAGGATTAACAGGATTGACATGATGTTTCTAATTAGGAGCAAATCATAGTTTCATTGGAGTGGGAGTATTTTTTGCTCAGAATAAATCCTGTTAATCATGTCAATCCTGTCAGAAAAAAATTACTTGTTGCTGGCTTTAAAATTCCCGACGGCTTCAGAAACCGTAATAGCCCGAATGTAAACCGAAAGCTGAGACAACTGGCCCGTTAAATCCTTACCAATCGTTAGTTGAGCTGCCCCCGCCACCGACTTCAGAAACGGGCTGAACCGCCCCCAGCCGAACTGCCGCGACGAACCACCGTCGTTGAGCACCCCATCGACCACAAACGCTACGATTTTAGGACCTCCATCCACGATGATACTGACGTAGTGCCGTTTATTTTCAGCTAACATGCCCTCGTCGCAGGCCCAGGATGATTCCGTTCGGCCATCATTCATGATTAGCTCAAGCGTTTTTTGAGCCGTTGTTCGAACGCACCAGCCCTTGCCCGTACTGTCGCGCCCATCCACCAGCAGTTGATTAGGCGTAAGCTTTTTCAGCGTAAATGCCAGATCGACGGTAAAGCCATTGGGCGCATTCATGCCCGGTTGTTCCAGTTTTTTAGTATCGCGTTTGTAAAATTCGGGGAGCACCGGTGCCGTAGCCGTTTGCGGAAAATTTCCTTTCTGGTACGTCCAGTCCAGCACCGACCCTTCTTTGGTACGGGTTTGATTACCAAACTGATTCCAGAGGCCGGTGAGCAACTTTTCGTCGACCTTATGGACACGGGCAATGTCTTTCTGCGTCTCGGTAACGTAGTACGTTCCTTTGTCTTCGACCAGATCGGGGTAGCTCATCCGAATGAGCGGATCGTCGTCATAGAGCAGGATTTCGGGTTGTGTCCACCGAATGACTTTCCCTTTGGGCGAGTCGGCTTCAACGCCACCCATCAGCCAGGCCGGATTACGATCTTCGTAGGCCATATTACGTCGGTTCGGATGCTCGCGAATGAAACGCCCGCCGTGATTATGAAACCAGTACAGAAACTTACCGTTCTCGCATTTCCAGACAAAATTAGCCGCTCGCGGGTGTTTCACTAACCGTCCATTGGCGTACTGCATGTACTGTGGAGGCTCCCAGGTTCGGCCACCATCGCGGCTGTATGTACAGGCCGGATGTCCGTCAATCGTGCGATAGACGCAGAAAAATGAGCCATCACTCAACACGGCAAAACTTTGTTCTTCGGCGATAGGGCCTCCCACGTTGGCGGGTGTTCGCAGACCAATATCGCCGTCGGGCAGAGTGCTCCAGCTGGCTTTGGCCGGGTCGCTGATGGTGAGCAGATCGGCGCTACGTAGTAAGGCGCCTTCGCTCGACGTAAAGAATCCGACACCAAAACCACCGACTTTATGCACGGGCACAAAAGCAGCCCCTTTATCCGTAAACGCCTTTCCAACATTCCAGAAATACTGGATTTTGCCCCCATACGGATTCTTCCGGTCAATCTCGAAGTTCCGAATCGGGATCGTAATCCGGTTAGCCGACCATGTTTTGCCGTTATCGTCGGAGTATTTGAACACGAAATACCCCTGACTATCAACCCGTTTCACCAAGCCATCCTGATACGGCGGATTATCGCCTTTTACGGCTCTGATGTTATCCGTGTTGTGATTATAAAAGACAAACACGCGGCCCGATGGCGCTTTCAACAACACCGCATAAGACGCTTCGGGGCCATCGGCTGGTTCTACCTCACGCTTATCGACCCAAGTTTTCCCCTGATCGACGCTACGTTGGGTGATGATATGCTGGCCCGACGCCCCTTCGTGTCCCGATCCGGTTGTCAGCACGCACAGCCAGGCTCCGTCGTTGGTTTTGACGATGTAAGGCTGATCGCTGTACGTTTCGTCGGGAATGACAGACCCGGTCGTAATGTGGCGAGTATCCTGCGCCTGTAGCGAACAGACCAGCCATAGCCCTCCAAAAAGCAGTTGTATTGTTCTGATAATAAAACGCATAGAATATGGTTCAGTTTCTGTCAGGAAAGCGGCACACCGGACGGCCCTACTACCGAATCAATAGCCCGGATTTTGCGGTAACAGGTTTGGATTGAGCATGATTTCGGTATAGAAGACAGGCATCAGGGCTTTTTTATCGACGCCCAGCACAGGCTTGGCCCGTCCGGTACGTAGCAAATCGTACCAGCGATGGCCTTCGAAGCAAAGCTCTACAAATCGCTCCTGTTCGATGGCCAGCAACAACGCATCTTTCGACGTAGCGGTGGTATTGCCCAGTCCAGCCCGGTTCCGAATGCGATTAACCTGAGTTGCGGCTTCGGCGGTTTTCCCCAGTTGCGCTAGTGCTTCAGCCTGCATCAGTATCACATCGGCCAGCCGAATAAAGATGAAATTACTGTCGCTGAATCGGGCGCTACCAACCACGGTTCCCATGTATTTAGCCACGGTTGGCAGGTTCGGAAACTGGTCGGTGGCGGGATTGCTGGTATAGATGCTGGCCGCTTTGCGTACGTCGCCCGTCTCGAAGGCATCCACCAGTTTCGGGGTGGGAATCAGGGTCTGGTTACCGCCTGTTTGCACCTTGCTGCTACGGGGCAGGAAGTACGGCGACAGCGCATTCGTTTCCTGATTCGTATAATTATACTGCAATTCAAATATGGATTCGGTCGTGTTTTTGGTCGTGAAAAGCGTAGCATAATTAGCCCCTGACACCAGCGAATATGTAGCATTCGCCAGCACTTTGGCCCCGTAATCGGCGGCCTGTTGCCATTCGTTGGTCTGATTGTAGGAACTACGCCAGAGATACACCTTGCAGAGCATGGCCTGAGCGGCTCCCTGCGTAGCGCGTCCACGCGTTTCAACCGCCGACGCATACGTAACGGGCAGCAATGTTTCGGCCTGTTTCAGATCAGCAACCACTTGCTCCAGCACTTTGTCGGCGGGCGTTCGGGCCGGTTGCAAATCCTTGTCCAGCGATAGCGTGGGGTCCAGAATGAGTGGAACAGCTCCCCATAAACGTACCAGATTGAAATAGCTGAAAGCCCGCAGAAAATACGCTTCGCCCAGTAGGCGGTTTTTCACGCTACCAATGGTTGTGCTCTGAATGGTAGGCACCTGCGCCAGTACGTTGTTTACCTTATTAATGCCGTTATAAAATTTGGACCAGTTGCCGTAGCTGCTGCTACTGCTGATGTTATCATTCTGAAAATCGAGCACAGCCGGATCGGTAGCCCCAATGGTTTCGAGCGGAATTTTCAGGTTATCGGCCCGCGCATCACCCCAGATAATGTGCCGAACTTCGTCGCCCTGCAACGCATCATAGCCCGCCAGCACAGCCGCTTCGGCATCAGCCGCCGTCTGAAAAAAGGATGTTTGTGTCAACGCGCTAACGGGCGTTTGATCGAGGATGTCGCTACATCCCGACAACAGAAACACTACACTGCCTGTCAGTAATTTATAGATAGTATTTTTCATGGCTATAGTGTTGATTAAAAGCCCAGATTCAAACCAAACGTAATAGAGCGAACTTGCGGATACGTACCCAGATCGATACCCTGCAACAAGGGCTGACCGGTTCTAAAATTGGCTTCGGGGTCCAGTCCGGAGTAGTTCGTAAAGGTGAACAGATTCTGTCCCGACACGTATACGCGGGCATTATCAACCTTGATCCGTTTCAGCAACGTAGCAGGAACCGTGTAGCCCAACGTAGCGGTTTTCACCCGCAGGTACGATCCATCTTCAATCCAACGGTTCGACACAAAGCCGTTGCGGCCAATGGTGCTGGGAGCCCCGCGCGGTACGTCGGTAATATCCCCTTCTTTGCGCCAGCTACGTAGCACTTCGGTGGTGGCGGCATTGTACACAAAGCTGCGGTTCGATGACTGCCGGGTCTGGTTGAAAATGTCGTTACCGTAGGAGCTTTGCAAGAAAATCGACAGGTCGAAGTTTTTGAACGAGAACGTATTGGTAAGCCCGGCAATAAACTTCGGATTCGCATCGCCGATAACAGCCCGGTCGTTGTCGTTGATCACGCCATCGCCGTTTAAATCCTTGTAAATCATATCGCCCGCTACGTAGAAGGCTCCCGTTGGGCTACCGTCGCGCATGTTGGCCACCTTGGCTTCTTCCGACGTAGCATAGACGCGTCCCGTGTAGACGTAGCCATAAAAGATACCAATCGGTTGCCCAACCCGGCCAATTCCTATCGGGCTGGTACTGAAGAACGTAGCGTCGGCGCTGGTCTGAATAATATCGGCATTGTTGTTCGACAGGGTCAGGATTTTATTGCGGTTAAACGAAATATTGAAACCCGACGTCCAGGTAAATCCATCGCCTGCGCCTTTTATATTCTGGCTCGAAATACTGAATTCCAGCCCTTTATTCTGCGTATCGCCCACGTTTTGCAAGGCCGACGTGAAGCCGGTCGTGGTAGGAAGGTTGACCGACAATAACAGATCATTCGTCCGTTTCAGATACGCATCGGCGGTAATCTGCACCCTATTATTGAAAATCGAGAGGTCGATACCAATGTCTGATTGCGTCGTCGATTCCCAGCTCAGGTTTGGATTCGGAATGGCCGATAACGCAATACCAGCCTTGCCAACGTAGTTGCTGCCGGTGCTGTATAATCCCTGCGCACCAAAATCGCTGATCGACTGGTTTCCAACGACCCCAATGCTGGCCCGGAGTTTCAGATCATTGATGAACGTAAGGTTACGCATAAACGATTCTTCCGAAATCCGCCAGCCCGCCGATACCGACGGAAACAGCCCGTAACGCTTATCGGCCCCAAACCGCGACGAACCATCGCGACGTAACGTAGCGGCCAGCAGGTACTTGTCGTTGAAGCTGTAATTCAAACGAGCATAGTACGAAACCAGACTCCAAGACGATTTGCTGCTCGATGCCCCCGTTGGCGTAGCAGCCGCGTTCAACGTAGTGATATTGTCGGTAGCGCCCTGATTGCCAGATGCCGACAGGTTGAAAATTTTGGATTCCTGAACACTATACCCCAACAGGCCCGTTACGCTATGCTTCCCAAACGACCGGGTATAGTTCAGCGTATTTTCGTTGACCCACGTAAAGACATCGCCGTAGGAAGCCGTGGCCGGGCGAGCGGCCCCGCCCTGAATCGTACTGGGTGTAAAGCGTTCGTCGCGCGTGCCCGAATAGTCGATGTTTAGGGTGGAACGTAACGATAAGCCTTTCCAGATGTCGTAGTCGCCGTAGATATTGCCAACCAGCCGATTGTTGACCGTAAACCAGGACGTCAGATTGGCCAGTCCGACCGGGTTAGGCCGCTGAATCTGATCGACGAATGTGTACGAACCATCTTTGTTGAAGACTGGCGAGAAAGGCAACATCCGCATGGCATTGGTAATCACGGCATTATTGTCATCGCCTTCGGGAACCCTATCTCGTTTGGCCGTCGACAGCAGAATATTAGCCCCGGTTTTAAAACGATCCGAAGCCCGATGATCAATGCTGAACCGCCCCCGATACGTATCGAAACCCGAACTGATCACTACGCCTTTCTGATTGAAATAACCCAGACTGGCCGCGTAGGTCGTTTTGTCGTTACCACCCCGCAGTGACAGTTCATAGTTCGACACCGCGCCCTGCCGATAGATTTCGTCCTGCCAATTGGTGTTATAGACCGCCACGCCGTTTCGGAACAGCGTATCCAGCCCTAAACGTACCTCGGCGGTACCTGCGTTGGCATTGGCATTGAGAATGTAATCGCGCTCCTGATAGGCATCAAGCATCGGAATTTGCCGCCGAACATCCATGATACCCGTATAGGCATTCAGATTGAACGATGTTTTCCCGGATTTACCCCGTTTTGTGGTTACGATAATAATTCCGTTGGCACCCCGCGCGCCGTAAATAGCCGTTGCCGACGCATCTTTCAGCACTTCCATCGACGCAATATCATTCGGATTCACGACGCTGATATCGCCCGTAATCGGCACGCCGTCGACAATATAGAGCGGATCATTTCCGGCGTTGAGCGACGTAACACCCCGAATTCTGACGTTCGGCGCGGCTCCCGGCGAACCGCTGTTCTGCACAATCTGTACCCCGGCAACCCGCCCCTGTATGGCTTCGAGCGGCCCCCGAACGGGCAGGTTTTCCAGCTCTTTGCCCTTCACGGAACCAACCGAACCGGTCAGGTCTTTTCGTTGCTGCGTACCATAGCCCACCACCACTACTTCGTTCAGGGCTTTCATGTCGGCCTTCAGCGTTACGTTGATCGTGGTTCGGGCTCCTGGTGCTACGTCCTCTTTTTCGTATCCAACTGAGCTGAATACCAATACTACGTTCTGATTCGGCAAACTAAGGCTGTACTGGCCGGTTTCGTTGGTAGTCGTGCCGATGGTAGTTCCTTTCACGGCTACCGTCACGCCAGGCAGGGTTTCACCCGATTCAGACGTAACTGTTCCTTTAACCACAATAGCTTGCTGAAAGGCCGTACTCCTTGCTATTCCAGGTAGCTGGCAGCAGCACAGCACGAGAAGGAACACCCTCCAGGCGGCTTGTTTTAGAGATGAGATCATAATTGGGGTAAGGATTAGAAAAGTGATGTTTTTTAGCCCTTCCTTTCCGATTCGTCCAATTCAGGATTATCCAGAAATGGGCGGGCTATACCATCGAATTTATAGGGATTTAGGTCGCCGGAACAAGTACAATTGCGTGTTTTCGGGGTTTTATTGTAAAAAAACGTTACCGGAAACGTTGCCGGAAAAGCACGTATCGAGCCCTATTAGAGACGAGATGCCAGCATTGGCCCCGAATGGAGGAATGCTTTCTTCGTAACTTACAATTGAATAGCAACTCCCCTAAACGTAAAATAATACAATTTAAGCTACTAAAAGAGCTACAACCAGAGGCCACTAGTGACGGCTGACTAGAGAGCCTGAAGAAGAACTGAGTTGTCGTGGAAAAGCGTTATATTAGCACTTTAGCCATGTTAATAGCTGGTAAACAGAACACATAAACAATGGTCATTACTCGCGACAACAACAAAATCATTATCCAGGCCGTCAGCTCCATAAATATGGACGCTGTACAACGACTTATTGATTACATCAATGTTCTTGAGATAACAGCAAACAATCAAGGCACTGAAGAACAGGCTGCCGCGCTGGCCGATGAGATCGATAGAAACTGGTGGGCTGAAAACAAAAAACGTTTCCTAAAATGATCATCATAGTTGATACAAATATTTTAGTAAGCGCCTGTATTTCAACAAATAACAAAATAAGCGAAATCCTTCTCGACCCTTCGCCCAGCCTAAAGCTCATTAGTTGCTATTATGCCTTTGCCGAACTTTTCAAGCATCAGGAAAAAATCGTCAAACTCGCCAAACAACCTGCCGATCAGGTAAGTATCATTTTATACACTCTGCTAAGACAAATCGAGTTCTATAACGAAAGTATCATTCAGGAAGATTATTGGGCGAAAGCCGATCAGTTAACAGCAGGGGTCGACGCTAAGGATATAAGTTTCGTTGCGCTGGCCCTACAAAAAGCAGGGACACTCTGGACGGGAGACAAAAAGCTAACGAATCATCTAAAAGCAGAAGGGTTCAATCAGGTTATCAACACGGCTGAGTTGTACGAAATCCTGGGAACCAGACAGTAGATTCATGACAAAACGGAGATTTAACCGTTTATGAGCAGTAAACAACCGACCATCTGGGACATTGCCATCAAATTGAACGTATCGATCTCGACCGTTTCGCGTGCGCTACGTAACGCCCCGGATATTAACCCAGATACTAAGAAAGCCATACTGGATCTGGCCCATCAGCTCGATTATCAGCCCAACACAATTGCCACCAGCCTGCGCAAAAACAAGACGAATATTATTGGGGTGATGGTGCCCGAGTTTGTTCACGCGTTTTTTCCGAACGTGATTCTCGGGATTCAGGAGGCCGCTAACGAAGCCGGTTATAAAGTCATGACCATGCAGTCGGGCGAGTCGCTCGATATTGAAAAGCATAATCTGCAAGCCATGATTTCCAGCCGGGTCGATGGGCTGATTCTAGCTATTTCGCGGGAAACAGATGATTATGAGCACATAAAATCGGCCCAGCGAAAAGGGCTGCCAATTGTGTTTTTCAACCGGATTGTCGATGAACTTCCGGGCTCGAAAGTGATGGTCGATGATTATCAGGGGGCCTACATGGCGGTGGAGCACCTGATTCAAACGGGCTGCCGACGGATTGCCCATCTGGCAGGCCCCCAAAATCTGACCATTGGCAGGAACCGACTTAATGGGTATCTGGATGCATTAAAAGCCCACCAGTTTCCGATTGACGAAAGCCTGATTATGCCCTGTAATTTTCTGGAAGGGAAAGCGAGAATCTATACCCAACAATTGCTGGATCGGCCCGACCGGCCCGATGCTCTGTTTGCCGTGAATGATCCGGCAGCCATTGAAGCGTTAATCTGCATTCAGGAGCACCAACTTTCCATTCCTGATGACATATCGCTGATTGGCTTTTCCAATGCTCCGCACAGTGCCTTCGTGACGCCCCCCATGACCGCTGTCGCCCAACCCATTCACGCTATGGGGCGACTGGCCGCCGAATTACTCATGCGTCAGATTAGCGAAGGACAACGGTTCTCGCCCGAAACCCACGTTCTGCAAACCAATCTGATTGTCCGGCAATCGACTCGGCGTTTGAGCTAGAGAACGCTACTCGTCATGAAGGGTTGATATTCTTCAGGATTAGCGTCCGCAAACGCTGCTCATGCTCATCTGTCCAATGGCACTAATCACGGGGATCAGTGATTTTGGAAATCGGTTAGATAATACTCTACTTCCGGCGGAACGACCGGATAAATCACTTTCCCGATCAATTCATGGTTTTCCAGTTCCTTCTAGTGGACATTTTACACGAATCGGGCGGCTCCCGGAACCTTCCGCTGTAGCTCGCTGGGACGTTGAAACCCTTCGTTGATAAACCACAAAAGCCGAATTTTCCATTTCCCGTAGAGCACTTCGTCAATCAGGTCGAGTCCGCAATTTAGGTCGGCTACTATCTTTCGCACATAGTATAACTTTGTGTCCCAGGCAGTTCAATAGGGAGAAATTTCTCCCTATCCGATTCGTAAATCCGTACTTGTCAGCGCCTGTCCTACTACCGAAATTTGCCCTGCACACCGGCGGATTGCCCCAGGAATCTATATAATTTGTAACAGAACACCCTTAAGACGCATGATACATTTACCAATTGACGCTGCGCAAATGATCCGGCATGTCGGGTTTAAACAAGCTCTCTCTACGTTCTTGGCACTAGTTTTCCCACTGCTTACGCTAGCGCAAACTGTTGACTCTACGTATGAAAACGACCTGACTCAACGGATTCACGTTGCCCCCGAATCGGTTTTTACCATGTTTCGCGAGGCAGGCATGAAGCCCGTTAACCGTAGTCTGACACCAGTTCAACAAGAAAAAGTACAGAATGCTTTTTCCGTGTTGCCACCTTTACATCAGCAAATTTTAAAGCAGCATCTACAAAGTATCAGCTTTATGGATGGCATGCCCAATACCGCCTTAACGTCGCCAGTCGATACGGGAAACCGCCAGAAACAGTTCAACATCACCTTTCGGGCGGGCCTGCTGGATGAAACCATTTCAGAATGGGCATCGTGGAAAGAGAATACCTGCTTCGAGCCGGGAGTTGATGCGAAACTTAAGGTACGTGTTGAAGGTGGCAATCTGGATGCAATCATTTACGTACTGATGCACGAGGCTACGCACATCGTTGACGCCGTGATGGCAATCTCCCCACACGTATCGGAAAAACAGAGCGTGCCCGAACCAACCTCATTCACCAAAGACGTTTGGCGCACGATGAACGTACCGGAAGCTAAATACCTGGATTCGCTGCTGGCCAAAACTCGTTTCCGGAGCGGCAAGGTATTGCCAATAAGCCTGGGACCGGAGGTGTATCGTAAGCTTGCGCAGACGCCCTTCCCCTCTTTGTATGCAATGGCAGCCTGGTCTGAGGATATCGCTGAACTGGCAACCATCTATCACCTGACTACCCGGCTGAATCAGCCGTTTTCTGTGGTTGTCACCAAAGGCGACGTAGAGCTGGCCAGGTTCGAGCCAATGAAAAACCCACTCGTAAAACAGCGATTGAAGCAACTGACGATTTTCTACACGAAATAATGTAACCGTTCAGCACACCAGAGATGCCATAAGCTCCCTTTCAGTAGCCACATAGGGCTGCCAGCAATGGGTCAGGGAAAAATGTACAAGGCACGTTGCCTTTTATCCATTCTTCCAGGCGGTTTGCCATGCCAATTTTGCAATGTCAAATTCAATGACAGTCGGCTAATAGCTAGTCGATTCTCTTTTAAACGCAAACGTACTATTCATATGAAAACTGTTGCTTTGGTTCTCGGAGTTGTATTGACCTTTAGTTACGCCCTAGTTGCACAAACGCGCAAACCGGCATCTGCTGGACGCGAGGAGTATATTGAAGTAGAAAAAAACGTTAAACTCCACGTAGTAGACCTTGGCGAAGGCCAGCCCGTAGTGCTTATTCATGGATGGCCTTTGAACAATGCGATGTACGAATATCAATATCAGTACCTGGTTGACAAAGGATTCAGACTAATTGGAATTTCCCTTCGCGGTTTCGGTAAATCCGACCGGCCCTACGGAAAATACGATTTCGATACGTTCTCTGACGATATCAACATTGTGTTGGAAAAGCTAAACATTGAAAATGCCCTGCTCGGTGGCTTTTCGATGGGAAGTGCAGTAACGATCCACTACGTAACCAAGTACAAAGGGGCACATATCAGTAAGCTGGCGTTATTTGGCTCATCGGGCCCTTCGTGGAAACAACGGGACGGCTATCCGTACGGTATATCCGATCAGGACGCGGCTGCGCTGATTCAGCAGACCAAAACCAATCGACAGGAATTGGTAGCCGGTTTCGGGAAAGGTTTTGCCGGTCAGGAAGGCGGCCTATCACCCGAAGTGACCAAATGGCTTGAAAGCATCAATCTGGATGCATCACCCTACGCTACTACGCAGGCAATCACCGCCTTGCGAGACCTCGACCTACGCCCTGAATTATCGAAAATCAACATTCCCGTCGCTATATTTCATGGCATAAACGACAAATTGTGTGATTTCGCTCAGGCCGAACAGTTGCATAAAGGAATCAAAGGCTCTTACCTGGTAAAATTCGAAAAAAGCGGGCACGGTCTGTTTCTGGAAGAAATGGATAAATTCAACACCGAGCTCGAAAAATTTGCCAGACAGTAGGTCGTTGACTTTGTGGTGAAGCGATTAGGCTCTTCACCACAAAGTCCAGCACCAGTGCAGCGAAAAAAATAGTACCTATTCCTTACACCATGCTTAGGCGCCTGTAGCCATGACGACAACTGTATTCAACAACAATGCCAGGACGTTGGGATTACTGACGGTAAGTCAGGAGCAGACAATTGCGATTAATGGTCCCAACTATAAGCAGTATATCAAGATTCTCTATCTGACGGCTGGCTACAAACTAAGGGTCGATTTTTCAGTTTACGAAACGCAGCAACCGACCCTTTTCTTTATCAGCCCCAATCAATATCTTGAAATAGAGGAAGCTGGCCCGGAAAGCGGCTATTTTATTTTCTACAACCGCGACTTCTATTGCATCCAAATCCACGATCAGGAGGTTGCCTGCGACGGCCTGTTATTCAACAATATTCGGAACATGCCCAAAGTAGAAGCGTCGGCAGACGAAAGCCTGTTTTTAGGGTATTTGTTCAACCAGATGGTCCAGGAATTTAACCTGAACGACAGCTCACTGGAGGAAATGGTCCGGACTTACCTCAAACAGCTACTGATCCGGGCTACCCGCTCCTGGAAAAAGCAGCATCTGGACAACGTAGTGACCGAACAGCAAAGCGATCTGGAGTTTTTTCGCAAGTTTACCCGACTGGTGGAAGAGCATTATAAATCCAAGCACACGGTCGCCGATTACGCTGATTTCCTGTGTATAGCCCCCAAAACCATTACACACAAATTTAACCGGCTCCGGCTACCATCACCTAACGAGGTAATCAAAGACCGCATCATACTGGAAGCCAAACGCCTACTGGTACACACCTCCCTGACGGCAAAAGAAATTGCCTATGACCTTGGCTACAACGATCCAGCTTATTTCAGCCGGCTATTTATTGCCAAAACCGGCGATTCGCCTTCAGGTTTTCGGGCAAACTTTTCGGGGTAGAGAGCTTTGTGTGTGTTTGTTCGCAGCCTCCGGGCAGCTCAACAATTGAGTGACAAACGTAAGCGCTTTTTCCTCACAACCACCCAAACCGCTGAACCAACTTTTCTTTTTGATTGCGGGCAACCGAAATACTGACGTCGTTGGTCATGACCAGATACGTGTCTTCCCCTTTTATAAACAATTTGATGTGGTCGAGATTGATGACGTACTACCGGTGAACCCGCAGTAAATTACGCTCTTCCTGCACCTAGCGTACGCGTCAGCAGAAAACTCCGGTTTTGCGTGGCAATCACGTTGATATTATTGCTATCCGATTCGTAATACATGATCTCGCCCACGGGCAGAAAAATAACGCCCTACTGATACGGCACCGCAATTTTATCGGCCAACTGATGACTATGAAGCTGACTACGTAGTACATCAATCTGTCGAACATCCAGACGCTGCTGACGCTCAGCTTTCCGAACGACTTCCTGTAACTCGGCGGTATCAATCGGTTTGAGGAGATAATCCAGCGCGCTAAACCGAAACGTCTTTTCGCATTCGGAATGCCCTTTGTCGACAAAATGTGGATGGCCTGTTTTACGTAGCGAACAAATGCAGACAGGAGCAACCTTCGAACAAAAAATCAGTGCTGTTCGAAGATTGCTCCCGCGTCGTATTGACAAAAATAGCTACCCTACCAAACGACAATCCGGTCTTTTTCGGGTTTGTACATTTTATCGCCTGGCTGCACATTAAAGGCGTTGTAGAACGGCGTGAAATTCATCAGCGGGCCGTTTACGCGCCATTTGGCGGGCGAATGCGGATTCGTATTGACGTACATGCCCATGTAGGCATTTCTGGTTTTGACCCGCCAGATGCGGGCTATCGAAATAAAGAATCGCTGATCGGGCGTAAAGCTGTCGAGTTTCTCATTGCTTTTGCCTTGCTCGGTCAGTTTAAACGCATCGTAGGCAATGGCAACACCGGCAATGTCGGCGGTATTTTCGCCCACGGTTAAGGCTCCTTTTACGTGAACCGAATCCAGCACCGTGAATTTGTTGTACTGGTCGATCACCTGCTGGGTTCGCGCTTTGAATTTATCGTAATCGGTTTTGGTCCACCAGTTTGTTACGTTGCCGTACTTGTCATATTGCGCGCCCTGATCGTCGAACGAGTGCGTAATTTCGTGGCCAATTACCATACCGATACCGCCATAATTCAGGGCATCGTCGGCATTCACGTCAAAATAAGGCGGTTGCAGAATACCCGCCGGGAAAACGATTTCATTCAAAGGAGGATTATTATAGGCCGTTACGGTTGGCGGAGTGGTGTGCCATTCGGTACGGTCGACAGCTTTCCCCACTTTAGAAACCCGGTCGAGGTATTCGTTTTTCGTGGCCGACAGTCGGTTTTCAAAATACGCATCTCGCTTCACAATCACCTTCGAGTAATCTTTCCATTTGTCGGGGTAGCCGATTTTTTGCGAGAACGCGTACAGTTTATCTTTCGCTTTGGCCTTGGTCGAATCGCTCATCCAGTCCAGTCGGTTGATGCGAGCTTCAAACGCTTTTTTCAGGTTATCCACCAGCACCGCCATCCGTTTCCGGGCCGATTCGGGAAAGTATTTTTTTACATACAACTGAGCCAGCGCCTGCCCAAGCGACCGATCAACGGCTTGTGTCAATTCTTCGGCCCGCGTTTTCTTTACGGCCTGACCAGTCAGAACTTTGGCATACGCAAACGAGGCATCGACAAACGGCTGACTCAGAAAATCGGCGTAATTGGTTAGTGCCTGCGCTTTTAAATAGACTTTCCAGTCCGCCAGCGAAACCGAATCAATCATCTTGTTCAACTTGTCGTAATAAGCCGGTTGGCCCACATTCACCGAATCAGCCTTTACGCCCAGATCGCTCAACAAGGTTGTCCAACGTAGCGAAGGCTGCTTTTTTGCCATCTCCGCAACCGCCAGTTTGTTATAGTTCGCCTTTACGTCCCGGAGTTCGATATTGGTTCGGTGAGACGTAGCCAATAGTTTTTCAATAGCATACGTAGTATTTGCGTTTTTGGTGGCCGTTGCTACGTCGGTGCCCGTCAATTCAAAAAGGCGGGTGAGGTAGATTTTGTAGGCGTTTTGAATCGCAACGGTCGATGAATCAACCTTGAAATAATAGGCTCGTTCGGGAAGGCCAATGCCCGTCTGGGAGAACTGAGCAATATTGACCGTACTCTTCTTATCGTCGGGACCGACGTAAAAACCAATGATCGACCCATTGCCTACCTTCTGCTCATCGGCCACCAGTTTCAACAACGTAGCCGTATTCGAAATGGCATTAATACGAGCGAGCAGCGGCTTGATAGGGTCATAACCGCGTTTGTTAATGGCAACCGTATCCATGCCCGACGCATAAAAATCGCCCACCTGCTGTTCGAGGCTTCCGGGCTTATGCCGCCCCGCCGACAGGCTATCCAGAATGCCCTGAAGCCGGATGCGTTGCGGATAATTCAGAAACGAATACGAACCTACACCTGACTGACTAGCCGGTATTTGTATGGTATCATACCAAATGCCGTTGGCATACTTGAAGAAATCGTCCCCCGGTTTTTTAGACGTATCGACTCCTGTGATGACAACGCGTTTTGCCGATTGCGCAGATATCGGCTGGCTAGCTCCTGCCATCAGTAGCACCAGCGAGAAAAAGAAGATTTGTTTCATAGTTTGTTAGAAGCAGGGCTATGTTAGCCGGCTAATTCGATCAAAATCAAAAATACCTCAGTTTATCCTAAAATGGGGTAAGCTGAGGTAAAAATAGACGAAAACAGAGTTACACTATTTCCTATCAGCTTGTCTGAGACAGCATCCTGCTGTCGAGAACAAACTAATCACGCAATAGTGATTAATTCACCCGGATTGATACCTTTTTAACGTCTTCCAGGCTGTACGTTATGAGTTGGTTGCGCATCCTTATCTTTAAGGATAAACCGTACATTCAACACTGACCATGTCTGCCTTCTCTCCTACTTCATCATGGCGTAACGTATCTCTGCTTTTGTTGTCTCTGCTTACATGCGACCAGGCATTTTCGCAGGGCACATTAGCTGACTATCAGCGGGCGGAGCGATTAAATGGTGATTTTCAGAATAAGATTTACCATGCTCCCGAAAAAGTGCAGTGGCAAGCCAACGGTCACCAGTTCTGGTATACGAAGACAACCGCAAACGGCAAGGAATTTATTAAGGTCGATGCCGAACGTAATGTCAAGGAACCGGCTTTCGATCAGGCGCGTCTCGCTACGTCGTTAAGTACTCTGCTGAAACGTTCGGTTAAGCCGTACGAACTCCCGTTTACGGATTTTACGCTTCAACCAGCAGAGCTGTCCTTCAAAATCAGGGATTCGACCATCGTTTGTTCGCTCGATACGTATGCATGTACGCTCAAAGAAGCTCCCTCCGCCCCAACATCACGCTATTGGGGCGGCCAGAACGACGAACGGGACGGTAAACCCGTTCCTTCTCCCGACGGCAACTACGTAGCGTTTATCAAAAACCATAACGTCTATATCCGACCGACCCGTCGATCCGGCGACGAAACCGCCTTGAGCTTTGATGGCTCAGAAGGCGAGTATTATTCGGCACGTATTGCCTGGTCGCCCGACTCAAAAAAGCTGGCCGTCAATAAGGTCCGGGCCAATACGCCCCACCTGATTTACCTGATCGAATCGTCGCCAGCCGATCAACTGCAACCTAAGCTGCAATCTCGGCCCTACCTGAAACCGGGCGATGCACTCCCTCAGCGGACACCTACCCTATTTTTGATCGACACCAGAAAACAGATTCAGGTGCCGGGCTCGCTGATTGCCGAGCAGTATAACGTAACGGCTCCCAACTGGCGGAAAGATGGTCGGGCCTTTACGTTCGAATACAACCAGCGCGGTCATCAGCGATACACCATCTTTGAGATGAACGCCGACGGAGCCGTTAAGCCGCTCATTGAGGAATCCAGCAAAACATTTATTCATTACAGTGGTAAAAACTACCGGCACGATGTGGCCGACGGGCAGGAAATTATCTGGGCTTCGGAGCGCGACGGCTGGAATCATCTGTATCTCTACGATGGTAACGGGAAGCTAAAAAATCAGATTACCAAAGGCGACTGGGTAGTTCGTCGGGTTGTTCAGGTCAATGATGCTAAACGTACTATTTTGTTCGAAGGTAGCGGTCGCGAAGCTAATCAGGACCCCTATTTTATCCAGTTGTATCGAATCAATTTCGATGGAACAGGGCTTACGGCACTGACCACTGAAAACGGCAACCACCGGACATACTTATCCGATGATTTCCAATACGTTGTCGATTGTTATTCTCGTGTCGACGAGCCACAAACAACGGTACTCCGGCAGGCATCGACCGGAACGATTTTGATGGAATTGGAAAAAGCCGATAGTAAGCCGCTGCTCGCGACGGGCTGGAAACTACCGGAGGTTTTTACGGCAAAAGGACGCGACGGTAAAACCGACATCTGGGGTATTATTATCCGGCCGTCAAACTTCAATCCGAAGAAAAAATATCCGGTTATCGAATACATCTACGCGGGTCCGCATGATTCATTCGTTCCCAAGAATTTCGCAACCGACTCGCGGGGTTCGCTCCACGAAATGGCCGAACTGGGTTTTATTATTGTCCAGTGCGATGGGATGGGGACCTCGAATCGCTCGAAGGCCTTCCACGATGTATGCTGGCAAAACCTGAAAGACAGCGGCTTCCCGGACCGGATAGCCTGGATGAAGGCCGCTGCTCAGAAATACCCGTACATGGACTTGAGCCGAGTCGGCATCTGGGGAAATTCGGCGGGTGGCCAAAGCTCGGCGGGGGCGCTGCTTCACTATCCTGATTTCTACAAAGTTGCGGTTTCGTCGTCGGGATGTCACGACAATCGGATGGACAAGATCTGGTGGAACGAACAATGGATGGGCTACCCGATTGGCGCACACTACGCCGAATCGTCGAACGTAACGCATGCCGGAAACCTGAAAGGTAAACTCCTCCTGATTCTGGGCGAACTGGACGACAACGTTGATCCATCGTCAACGCATCAGTTTACCAATGCGCTAATCAAAGCCAACAAAAACTTTGATTTCCTGATGATTCCCGGCATGGGTCATTCGCTGGGCGGGGATTATGGCGAACACAAACGTCGCGATTTCTTTGTCAAACACCTCCTCGGCGTTAACCCACCCGAATGGACCTGGAAATCCAGCATCACCGTGCCTAAGCCTTGAGGTTTTAGTTCTTGGTTTTTAGTTTATGGTTGAACTGAGTTTGTCCCCGGCAGCATCCTGCTGTCGAAGCCACGTTAGTGCCTAATTGGGGCATTACAACTTAGCCTACGGCTTCGACAGCAGGATGCTGTCGGGGACAAACTCATTATTTAATACACATAGTTTATAGTGGCAGACGCGTCAGCAAGTATCTAGCGTCAGCCACTATAAACCAAAAACCATGTACTAAAAACCTACTTCCAAAACCCTTGAATCTCCTGAAGCAACTCTGGATGCATGCCGGAACCGGCAATTACGTCGCCCCGGAACAAATAGGCATTGCCGCCGTCAAAATCAGAAACAAAACCGCCCGCTTCCTGAACCAGTAACACACCAGCGGCCATGTCCCACGAATTGAGGTTGTACTCGTAAAAGGCTTCAAATCGCCCACACGCTACGTAGGCCAGATCGATAGCGGCCGACCCTAGCCGCCGAAGCCCGTGCGTTTTTTGCATAAGTGACTCCAGTATCTGCAAATACTTGTGCATCTGATCGAACTGGTAATATGGGAAACCGGTAGCAATCAGACTTTCGCCCAGTTGCGTGGCTGGCGATACCGAAATTTTTGTACCGTTGCAATACGCTCCTCCACCCTGCCAGGCCGAGAAACATTCATCGCGATTAGGATCGTACACAACTCCCGCAATGGGCGTGCTACCCTGCGCCAGGCCGATACTGACCGAAAAAACGGGGAGACCATGAATAAAATTGGCCGTACCATCGAGCGGATCGATAATCCAGTTCAGCGCGGTTTGGTCAGCGTCCTGCCCGGTTGTGCCTTCTTCGGTAATAAATCCGGCTTGCGGCAGTAATTGATTCAACCGGGCAACCAGTTGCTTTTCGGTTTCCTTGTCTACGTAGGAAACAAGGTTATTCAAGCCTTTGTATTCGATTGCATCACGCTGAAACTTGCTACGTTCCTGCAAAAGAAAAGCCCCCGCTTCGGTGGCAATGGTACAAATATCACGGGTGATTGCTGCTAAATCGAGAGGAGATTGAGTTGACGTAGGTGAAGTCATTCGTTAAGTAAGCCGATTTTGAGGAGCCAAGATATAAAAAACCGCAAACAAGGTCGGTTTGGTTGGCAGCAAATCCATTCTGTGCGAACTTTGTTGTATGACGATTGACCTACGTAGCGACACAGTTACTCAACCCACGCCCGCCATGCGCGAGGCTATGTTTTCGGCCCAGCTGGGCGATGATGTTTTCGGCGATGACCCAACCGTCAATGCACTTGAAGCCAAAGCTGCGGCTATGTTTGGTATGGAAGCAGCCTTGTTCTGCGCTTCGGGAACAATGACCAACCAGCTTGCCATTCGCACGCATACTCGTCCCGGCGACGATGTTATCTGCGATTATCTTTCCCACGTGTATCAATACGAAGGTGGCGGCATTTCGGTCAATGCCCTGGCCTCGGCCAGTCTGGCGCACGGCGAACGGGGCAAACTGACGCCCGATCTGATCCGCGAGTACATCTATAGTCCTGATGATATGCACAAACCCCTGTCGCGACTGGTTGTACTCGAAAATACGATCAATAAAGGTGGTGGTTGCTATTATACCGTACCGGAAATTGCCGCTATCCGTCAGGTTTGCACTGAATATGGGCTCATTCTTCACCTCGATGGTGCCCGTCTGTTCAATGCGCTGGTCGAAACCGGCGAACCAACCGAAGCGTATGGTCAACTATTCGACTCCATAAGCATCTGTCTGTCAAAAGGACTCGGTTGTCCGGTCGGTTCCCTATTGCTCGGCAAGGCTGATATGATCCGTCAGGCCCGGCGGTACCGTAAACTGATGGGTGGCGGTTGGCGGCAAGCCGGATTTCTGGCCGCAGCCGGTATTTATGCCCTGGACCATCACATTGATCGGCTCAAGATCGACCACGCCCGCGCCCGAAAAATTGGGGCCCTGCTCGAACGACTTCCCGAGATTGACGAAATTCTGCCGATCGAAACCAACATCGTAATTTTCAGGCTATCGGCAAACCTCTTAGCCGCCGATTACGTTGCACAATTAGCGGACAAAGGAATCAGAGCCTCCGTTTTCGGTAAACAGCTGGTGCGCTTCGTTACGCATCTGGATTTAACCGATGACATGATTGCGGAGCTGGAGAAGCGGCTGATCGCTACAGTATAGGACAGTCTTGTCCACGATCACAACTACGAGAAAATGCACATACAAACCAGACACTTACAGAAAGAAGATTATCATGACCTCAAAGTAACCATGATTGAGGTCTACAGCGGGATTGGTGGCGACTACTGGCCTAAAAGTTCAATCAATAAATTGCTGTCCATCTTTCCCGAAGGGCAGTTTTGCGTGGAAGTCGACGGGAAGGCAGTGGCTATTGCCCTGGCCATTCGGGTCAAGTATGACCGTTTCGGCGACAATCACACCTACAATGAAATCACGGGTGGCTATACGTTCAAAACGCATAGCGATGAAGGTGACTATCTGTACGGCATTGAAGTGTTTGTTCACCCGGATTATCGCGACCTGCGACTCGGCCGTCGGCTTTATGACGCCCGGAAGGAGCTTTGTGAGCAATTAAATCTAAAAGGTATTCTGGCGGGTGGCCGTATTCCGAACTATAATAAATACGCCGATGAATTAAGTCCCCGCGAATACATTGCCAAGGTTAAACAAAAAGAGATTTACGACCCGACGCTAACCTTCCAGCTTTCAAATGATTTCCACGTTAAGAAAGTGCTACGTGGATACCTGCCCGGCGATAGCGAGTCGAAGGAATATGCTACGTTACTGGAATGGAACAATATCTACTACGTAGCAGAAAAAGACAAAAAACCGCATACGGATTCGATTATCCGGTTGGGCGTGATTCAGTGGCAAATGCGCTTGTTCAAGAATCTGCATTCGTTTCTGGATCAGGTTGAGTTTTTCGTCAATGCCGTGAGCGACTACCGGGCCGACTTTATGGTGTTGCCGGAGTTTTTCAATACGCCACTCATGGCCGATTTCAACGATCTGCCCGAGCCGGTAGCGATTCGAAAACTCGCCGACTACACTATACCTGTCCGCGAAAAATTGTGCGAACTGGCCATTTCCTACAATGTCAACATCGTTGGCGGAAGTATGCCGCTCGTCGATGAAGATGGGAAACTATACAACGTAGCATACCTCTGTCGCCGGGATGGTTCGTGGGAAGAATACCGGAAGATCCATATTACGCCCAATGAAGTGAAACACTACGGCATGGTCGGCGGCAACGAAATCCGGGCGTTCGATACGGACTGTGGTAAGATTGGTATGCTGATTTGTTACGACGTCGAGTTCCCGGAACTGGGCCGTATTCTGTCGCAGCAGGGCATGCAGATTTTATTCGTCCCGTTCCTGACCGATACGCAAAATGGCTACTCACGGGTGCGGCATTGTGCGCAGGCCAGAGCCATTGAGAACGAGTGCTACGTGGCTATTTCGGGCTGCGTCGGCAATCTGCCAAAAGTCCACAACATGGATATTAACTATGCGCAGTCGGCAGTCTTTACGCCCTCTGACTTCCAGTTCCCCACGAACGCAGTAAAAGCAGAAGCGACCACAAATACCGAAATGGTACTGATTGCCGACATCGACCTCAGCCTGTTAAAAGAACTTCATGAACACGGTTCCGTACAGGTGTTGAAAGACCGCCGGACCGATCTGTATGACGTTACGTTGAAGAAAGCCGCCCGAAAAGCACTTAAGCAAAAAAAAGCTTCGCCCGACAATGACCCGGAAGAAGTAGCTCCAATTATCGTGGTGTCGGAATAGACTTAAAAAAGAATACGCAGGCAAGGAGGCTGTTTAAACCTTCTAAAATCAACTATTGATCGCTATCTTTTGTCCTTCCGACGAAGCAGGAACCTACACCCGAAGGTTGTTCTAGTGCATAATTCGAAGATTCCTCCTTCCACGGAAGGACAAAAATTCTATCAAAGCAAAAGGTTGAACAGCTTCAAGGAAAACCCTTCTCGACGTATGCGTTTTTTAATATAACGCAGCATACCAAATCCAGAGAATATACACCGGCTGAAACAAAAGCCGCGACCAGACGTACCAGGGTTTTGCGGGCAAGCCACCGGGCGGAGGTAATTGCTTTACAGCTACATTGATATTAGCCGGGAACATCGCAATCAATAGTATAATCAATCCCCAGGCCGACCACACGCGAGTTACAGGTAACAACAGGCCAAGGCCTAAACCTATTTCGGCTACTCCCGACAGCAATACGAGCAGTCGGGCATTTGGCAGAAAATTGTCGATCATGTACGTCAACTTTTCTGGCTTGCGAAGATGCATCAGGCCAATCATGACAAACATACTAGCCGCCGACAATAAAGCATCGTGCTGTAGATTGAGCAGAAACGTTGTCTGCGTAAGCCAGCCAGCCCCGTAGAGCAAGGCCGCAATTGATAATAAACCCGACAAGAAGGCCATAACAAGTTCCGAATTAATTTGGTCGGGCAAAGTTCCTGTGCTCCTCGCTCCTATCCACTAACATTTGTTAGCAAATCAAATATCACGTCGAATACGGCTCAAGCTTTCGGGTTCGATACCCAGATAGGATGCCAGATGCCGAACCGAAATGGTTTGTACCAGAGTCGGGTTTTGTTCGATGAGCTGAACGTAGCGTTGCTTGGCTGTACTGGTCAGGAACAATACTTCGCGACTGGTCTTACGAAGAAACGCCTGTTCGGCAATGATTCGCCCAATACGTTCGGCAGGATGTGATTCGTCATATAACTGCAGCAACCCCACCCGACTAAACCGAAACGCCCGAACGGTAGTCAGCGCCTGAATAGAAAAGGCAGTTGGCTGACCTGTCAGAAACGAAGAATAGGCCGAAGCAAAGTTGTTGCTGAACACAAAGTCAATCGATATGTCTTTGCCATTCTCCGTCAGCGACAAACGGACCATTCCTTCATTGAGGTAATATATGTAGCGCTCCACCTGGCCCGCCTGAATCAGAAACGCATTTTTCGGATACTCGACGGGTTCAACGATAGCAGCAAAACGACTCCATTGCTCGTCTGACAGTGGGTTTATTTCATCAAGTCGCTGGCGAAGTCCCGCAAGAGTGTCCATTCTATTGGTTCTGGTTTCTGGTTTATAGTCTATTGTTTTTAGTTTATCGTTGTTGAGGATGAACCCCATTGCAACCATAAACTAGAAACAATAGACCATAAACCCAAACCCTACAATTCTGTTCCTTCACCCGCCATAGGGTCGGGCGTTCCGTCGGGATCGCCGGAAACCGTTCCGTGGGTCGGCAACTGACCACCCCGAATCAGTAAAAGTCCCGACACGTGGGGCGCTGCCATCGACGTACCACTCAACGTAGCGTAACGGCCATTCATATAGGTCGATGTGATGCGAACGCCGTAGGCACATACGTCGACACTACTTCCGAAGTTAGAGAACGAAGCAAACTGATTGTTCTGGTTCATTGCCGACACCGTAAACACGTTGGTATGGTTAACCCGCGCCGGTGAATAATTCGCTACGTCTTTACCTTCGTTTCCGGCGGCTATGGCAAACAGAATACCGGCATTGGCTCCCTGAAGTATGGCTCGTTCGAGCGTTGCGGAGATCCCTTCGCCACCCAGACTCATATTAACGACATCGCCCGACTTTCCATTCTGTACCACGTAATTGACGGCCTGAATAATACCCGACAATCGACCTTCTCCCTCATCGTCTAAAACACGTAGCGACACCAACGTAGCGCCGGAAGCTATACCCGTTATACCAATCGTATTATTCTTCGCCCCGATGATCCCTGCTACGTGCGTACCATGCCCGTTCTCATCATCGGCAGACGTATTGCCACTCACAAACGATTTGCTACGTCCTGTATCGACATTCAAGTCAGGGTGATCAAGATCAATCCCGGTGTCGATTACCCAAACGGTTTTAGTCGTCTGAACATCGCCCCGACCGTATCCGGTCTGCGCAACATTCCAGGTGAGCGTCGACGTAGTGGCCACATCGACGCAGCTGCAAATCGACATGATCCGGTCGGGTTCTACCAGCGTTACAGCAGGGTCCTGTTTAAGTTGCTGCGACTCTGATTCTGTCAGGTGCGCCAGAAAGGTAGTTTGCTCACCCGATGCCAGCACATCGGTCTGAACGTTAGCTATTTTCCTGCTGGACAGGAACTGCACAGTAAGTGCTTCGGCAGCCGCCACGCGTGCTCCTGGCGCAACAGGCAGCGTTTGGGTTGGCCGATACGTAACGATATAAGCCCCCGAAAGGGTTTGCCCACTGTTGGCGGAGGCTTTTACCAGGCAATCAGCAGAATAGGTTGGCTCTAACTCGCTGTCACTCTGACAGCCAAGCACACTAAAGCCAATGAGAGCAACATTGGTCAGTGTTGCAAGCGAAAGATATCGTCGCATGATTATGTACGGAATCAGGTAAAAAGTAAAGTCTAACGAGAAGCGTACACAATCACATCATGCAGTTGTCGGAATTGGGCTATTCTACCATCAATACGCAGAAACAACACGAAACGTGTCAGTTTATATCGACTTTTTAGCCGCACTCTGTAGAGGAATAAAAACAACCCGACCCGTTGCGGGAAAACGTGTTTGGGCAATTGGCTGGCCGAAATGACGATAAAAACCGGCTATTTGGGAAGGAGTCAATAAATCCAGATAAAGATTGATACCCGCAAAGTCGTTTTTGCGTAGGAATGAATGTAAAAACTGCCAGTCCTGCTCAGAAAAGTCGCGGTTAGGCGTCAACAGACGAGGCCATCCATCGCGCAGAAACGGTTGAATCTGATCGGGATGTAACCGGCCAAAATATTGTCCCACTACACTTTTATTGTAGAATCGTCGGAAAGTAAAGTTGGCATTTTGCTGCTCGTAATACGGACATAATCCTTCCTTATCCCCTACACCATCGGCCCCAACTACGCAAAAAGGCCAGTCGAGAACAGCCTCGCCGGATTGTTTTTTTACGATAGAACAGTACTGAAGTACACTCCGGGAAACAGCTTTATCGGGCATTTGTGGTTTTTGATAAAAGCCAAAATACCATTCTAAACCCATCAGCACGACTAATAAGCCGACCATCGCTTGCCCAATCCGATAGCGCGGCCACGAAACGTTTAAGGCAAGAAGGCTCAATAAAACGGGATAAACCAAACTGGCCCGTCCACCGTGTCGGTTAAAGCTAAACCACGGAAAAATTTTCAGGGTAGGCACCAAAACCGGATGATAGATCAGACACAGAATCAGCATAACTACCAGCGGTAACCACAAAGCCACCCGCCGGCGAATCTGCCACCATCCTACTACAGCCAGCACGACCAAATACAATCCTGGGCTTCCCTGCGCATAGCTTTCGAACGTATCGCGAAAATACGACTGGTAGTCAACCGAGTAGGTGTTCAGTGAAGGCAAATGCGGAATAAATAACCGTAGTGGATGTGACCAGGCCCGTAGTTCGGGAACGCTGGCAAAGTCAAACTCCCAAGCCGTAAAAGCAATCTGAAGCGTAAGCGGCAGATACAGCCATGCGCTAATCGCAATCAGCGCGAGCAAACCAAGAATCAACCGTTTGCGTGATTGGTATTGGCTACTAACATAGCGTCGAATTAACGCTGGCCACTCCCGTACCACAGGGAATTGCCGATATAATAACACCATCAGAACAGGTATGGTCAGCGTGGTTAACGTTAGCGCAAACCCGGCTACGTAGGCTAATTCCTGCCCCAATACCTGAACATGTAACCATACCCAAAATACTATATAAGCTAACGAAACGGCTTTTCGCGCTACTACGTCCAGCAACAGCCGATACGTAGCAACCATGCACAAAACCGTCCAGTGATTAATACAGACGTTCATGTGGACGGGGAATTTCCAGATCGCGTAGAAGTTGAAAACGGAAACAACGAGTGCCAGAACAAAGGCTTTAACCCGACCAAAGCGAGGAGACATTAGCGCAAACGTACCGATGGCCGTTAACACCAGACTATATACGTAGTAGAATTGCAGATACGGCCCGGCTCCGCCAAACAGCCAGTAACAGATTGCGTACCAGTAATCGCGCTCAAACCCCCAGTCCAGAAACACCTGATTGGTGCCATAGGGATAAAAGGTCTGGGTATTGATCAGCTTCAGTTGGGGGAAAGGCCATAGTGTTACGTTCTTCCAGAAAAAATAACCTACATACTCATACTGATCAGTGTCGTTACCATCCGACATGGGCATCGTAAAATCACCAACGGCCAGACTAGCCAGCCCAGCCGTTAATAGAAAAAGCAGTACGTATCCGATTGTATTCGTGCGCATGGCGGGGTCCACCCGAATACCTCACCGAATGGACCCCGCAAGATAAAGTAGTATTGTTGATTTTTTCTTTTCTTGAGTATGTATAACTAATCAGGTATTATTTATTCGTCAATCATACTATTGTCAAATGCAAAATAAACTTGATCAAGGCTTGGGGTAAGGACAATTATTTTTGTTGAATACATCATTATCTATTGCCCATACTTTGACTTTGCCGGTATTTTCACAACTCCAACTTGTATGATATGCTCCTGCATTAATTGTAGATGCCCCACAGTCCCATTTACCATTTTTATACTCCATACAGAAATAGCAATTCAATTTCACATTTGTCTTGTTAGTAATCTTGATGGATAACCCATCCGCTCCACAGCCTCCCCATTTCGATTCTACGGTTAATGACTCCGAATTCGTATACTTATTCCAATCGCAGTTAGTATTGGTTGCGGGCGTATCGGGGAAATTTAAACGCATAGTACTGCATTGATTCTCTGTAATGGTAATATTTCCACTCCAGGTAACCCCCGTATTGCTTCTGGCCGTGTAAGCGTACGTACCAGGCGGACGAGTTACGGTTACGCTGGCACCGCAGTTCGGGGCAGAATTGTAGTAGCCTGTAATGGTACCAGCAGCCGTACCATCAACTGTTACGTCTATACTATTCCATCCGGTTGACTGGCTCGTCCAGAATACAGCTTGTCCGGTAGTAGCGGCTTTTCCAATAACCAGATTTTTTGAGGTTTCAGCCGAGCCGCCTGCTCCTGTTGCGACCAGTTTAACCGTATAGGAACCATCCTTCGTAAACTGTTTGGTTGGGTTCGTTTGCGTAGACGTAGTACCATCTCCAAAATCCCATTTATAGCCACTGGCATTTGACGACGTATTGGAAAACGAAACTATTGCCGGAGCCACTAAATTTTGGGAGGGAGAATACGTAAAACCAGCAGTAGGTGGCTTAGCAACAGGTGGACTATCAATGTAAATTGTTTGCGAATACGTATCGGTTCCCCCCTCGCCTTTGGCTGCGAGCGTAATGGTATAAACCCCACCAGCACTAAACGTCAGCGTAAGATCGTTGCTGGTGGCAGTTTGGCCAGTACCGTACGTCCAGACATAACTGGTCGAATTGTTGGATTTGTTAGCGAAAGAAATAGTTACCGGGGCTACTAAATTCGTGGTAGGTGAATAGCCGAAAAAAGCGACAGGTTTGGGAGTAGGCTCTTTCTGATCGCAGCTTCCAGTAATAAAGAGTAGCGATAAAATTGACAGATAAACGCTCAGATAGCTTCTTACGAGTTGTGTTTTCATGGTTGTTTGTGTGGATAGTAGCAGAAAGCTCAGAACAAAGGTGACTGAAAAACCCTGCGAGAGGCAATACCACTTTTGTGGTATTTTGAACTTAGTCACCAAAAAATATCTTTGGCTACGCAAATCCGCTTCGATGACAAAAGGCCTGATTATTAGCTACCTGTGGCTAACCGCACTTGTGGGCTGGTCACAGTCAGTTGAGCCAATCCAGATTGGGAATGAACCAGATTGGCCACTACAAAACCATCTTTTACTATTTAGGCCAGCATCGTGGCTTACCCCTTCGCAGGCTTTTGCGGCTGCCAAAACATCGCCCACTATCCGTCTTACGAAACAACACCTCAATCTGGGTCTTGAGCCTAACTATGTGTGGTTGTATTTCAAGTTGATGAATACAGGAGGTGCTCAGACCGTCGTCTTTCAGCTCGATCGTGTTGATATACACCGCCTTCAGTGTTTTCGCCGACGGAATGGCCAGATCGATACATTAGCCCTTATGGGCGATGCCTTCCCGTTTTCGGATCGCCCGATCAGGATTAATTATTTTGCAATTCCTATTCCACTTCAAGCGGGCGAACAATCCGAAATTATGGTTCTCCTCGACAAGCGGGATGAGTTCATTTCGGGAAACCTGACCCTCTCTTCATCCGACAAATTTTTACAGACCGTTCGGCTCGATACCGCACTGATTGCCTTTTTCCTCGGCATGGCCGGGTTTATTTTTCTCTTCAACTTTCTACTCTGGCTTTCTCTTAAAGATTCGGTGCACCTATTTTTTATGGCTCACCTGGCTTCTACTACAGTCTTTGTGCTTAGTAGTCTTGGCTATGGCTTTGAGTTTATATGGCCCGAGTTACTGTACAGTAATTCACTTATGCTGACCATGTTATCGGCGCTTTGGGCCAGCACCAACCTGTTTCTGATGAAACGCTTTCTGGGACTCAATCCAGCAACCAGCCAGTATGCAAAGGCCACAACCTGGTTAGCGTGGTATATCCTGATTTTGTCTTGGGTAGGTTGTTCCATCGCCTTATATCAACAGCAACAACTACCAGTATTTATTCTTAAGCTAGGTGAATTTCTGCTTGTAACCTGGATCATCGCCAATACCATTCTTGTGGTAGCAATATTCACCGAACAAATTCGAAAGAAGAATGAAGCCGCCTATGTATACGTAGCAGCTCTTAGTTTCACCATCCTGGGCACCATCGTCTACACACTGACTCTACTGAACGTATTAAATGGAGGACACTACACCACCAACTGGCTGCTGCCAGGCTTTCTGCTGGAACAAATCACGCTGGCTTTTGGCCTGACCATGCGGTATAACCGCTTCCGACAACAGAACCTCAACCTTCAACTGGATCTGGCCCAGGAACGTAACCAGACAACAACGCAGGTAATAAACGCCCAGGAAGCCGAACGTCGACGGCTGGCGGCTGACCTGCACGATGACCTTGGTGGTACGCTGGCGACGCTAAGACGCCGATTGGGAGATCTCCGTCTGCGGCTACGTGATCCTATGGCTACTGAAGCGCTCGCTCAGCTTGAACCGCTGGTACAAAAAAGTACGTATGATCTCCGGCGGATTGCTCATAATCTGATGCCCCCCGAATTTGACCGACTGGGCCTGCGACACGCTCTCGACCAGCTGGTACAGAGTCAACCGATGCGCCCCACCCGATTTTCATTTGTGGTAGCGGGTCAGGAACGACGGTTACCATTGGATGTCGAACTGAATTTGTATCGAATTATTTCCGAATTAGTACAGAACATCCATAAACACGCCGAAGCTGAGCAAGCCGCCGTGCAACTGCTTTACTATGAGGATTATCTGTCGGTGACGGTCGAAGATAACGGGCTCGGCAGCCAGGCAACAAAAAAGAAGGAGATTGTGGCGGGTCTTGGCCTGAAAAATAGTAGTTTACGGGCCGAATATATTGGAGCGCGGCTACGTAGGGACGTAACGGAAGCCGGTACGCTGATCGTGCTCGATATTCCTTACGTAACGCCGTCCCATGGCTCCTCCTAACCGTCTACTCTTAATTGATGATCATCGGCTGTTTAACGATGGTCTAAAAAGCTTACTGGATGCCCAGCCCGATCTGACTGTGTGTGGGCAAGTATTCACAGCGACCGATGCCCTGTCTGCCGTTCATCGCTTTCATCCTCAACTGGTATTGCTGGACATTAATCTACAGGGAACAAACGGCATTGACCTGGGTATACAGTTGATCCGCCAGTTCACGGGACTACGGGTAATACTACTGACGATGTACAACCAGCCTAAACTGCTGGAAGAAGCACGGCGGGCAGGCCTGCAGGGTTACCTGCTTAAAGAAGCAACGACCGACCAACTGTTAACAGGTATCCGTACGGTATTGAGTGGAGGGACTTTTTTTAAGCTGGACGACCCCGAAAGCAGCCCCATGAACGATCCGTTCAATGACGACTTTGCCCGTCGGCTGAATCTGACGTTTCGGGAGGTCGAAATAATCCGGCTCATCTGCCAGGGATTAAGCAGCGAGCAAATTGCCGAGCAGTTAAACCTGAGCATAGAAACCATTAAAACTCACCGAAAAAATATTTACTTTAAGCTGAATATCAGCAAAGTAGCCGATCTGATTCAGTTTGCCATAAAACAAGGTTTATGAGACTGTGGATTGCTACGTACCCAATCGCCCTGGCAAACGCTTTACTTGTCGCAGGGTAAAGTGGATGCCGACCCTCTTTATAAGCGCTGGGTAACGGTGAACGATTTCTGAGGTATTGATTTTGAGTTTAGATGCTCGATAATCGACTTTGTTGTTGATCAAGCGGCTACGTAGCAGCCTGAAAGACCGATTGACAGCCCAGAAATAGCCTTCTAGCAACCATTAGCAGGCAGAACGGCCAAAAAATGGTATCTTTGCCCATATTTCCGCAGCAATTTTATCCGTACATATGGAGTACAATCACCGCCAGACCGAGCAGAAATGGCAACGGTTCTGGGACGAGAAGCATACCTACCAACCAGAAGACCATTCAAACAAACCGAAGTACTACGTACTCGACATGTTTCCCTACCCATCCGGTGCGGGACTGCACGTAGGTCACCCACTGGGCTACATTGCCTCCGATATCGTTTCGCGCTACAAACGGCTTAAGGGCTATAACGTACTGCATCCGATGGGCTTTGATTCGTTTGGTTTGCCCGCCGAACAGTATGCTATTCAAACGGGGCAGCATCCGGCCATCACGACCGAGCAAAACCTGGCCCGCTACATCGAGCAACTCAAAAATATTGGTTTCAGCTACGACTGGACCCGCGAAGTGCGCACGTCTGATCCGTCTTATTACAAATGGACGCAGTGGATCTTCATGGAGCTGTTCCGCAGTTGGTACAATAAAGAAACAGATAAGGCAGAACCTATTGACACGCTGTTTGCCAAGTTTTCTGCTACCGGAACGGCTGGTATTCAGGCTGCGTGCGATGAAGACGTACCAACGTTTACGGCCGATGAATGGAACGCCAAAAGTGAAGAGGAACAATACGAAATTTCCCTAAAATATCGCCTGACGTTTCTGGCCGACGCCGTTGTGAACTGGTGTCCGGCATTAGGAACAGTGTTGGCTAATGATGAAGTTAAAGATGGAGTTTCTGAACGCGGGGGTTATCCGGTTGAGCAGAAACTGATGCGCCAATGGATGATGCGCATAACAGCCTATGCCGATCGTCTACTGACCGGGCTGGACACCATCGACTGGACCGAATCCCTGAAAGAACAACAACGTAACTGGATCGGCAAATCCGTTGGGGCCAGCGTACGGTTCGCGATTCAGGATTCGTCGAAATCGATTGAGGTGTTCACCACCCGTGTCGATACGATCTACGGCGTTACGTTCATGGTTCTGGCACCAGAACACGAGTTGGTGGCTGAGTTGACCACTCCAGAACAGCAGGAAGCGGTTGACACCTACGTGAATGCCGCCAAAATGCGCTCTGAACGGGATCGTATGTCCGATACGAAAACGGTTTCGGGTGTATTCACGGGTAGTTATTGCCTTAACCCATTCAGTGGCGAAAAAGTCCCTATCTACCTGGCCGACTACGTATTGGCCGGTTATGGTACCGGGGCCGTGATGGCCGTTCCGTCGGGCGATCAGCGCGACTGGACGTTTGCGACTCATTTTGGTTTGCCCATCATTCCGATTCTGGATGCGCAAAAAGATATTGATAAACAGGCCGATAATACAAAAGAAGGTCACTATATCAATTCCGGCATCATCAATGGAATGACCTACAAGGAAGCAACGGCAACTCTGATTGCCTGGCTGGAAGAACGCGGCCTTGGAAACGGAAAAGTCAACTTCCGTATGCGCGACGCTGTATTTAGCCGCCAGCGCTATTGGGGTGAGCCCGTACCGGTTTACTTTAAAGAGGGCGGTTCGACGGGTCGTTTGCCGTACCTGATCGACGAAAGTGATCTGCCACTAGAGTTGCCCGCTATCGATAAATACCTACCCACCGAAACCGGCGAGCCCCCGCTGGGTCGGGCTGAGGACTGGAAATACAAGGGCGAGTACGAATACGAATTGAGCACCATGCCGGGCTGGGCGGGCTCTTCCTGGTACTGGTATCGGTACATGGACCCTCAAAATAAGGAGGCTTTCGCGTCGAAAGAAGCAATCGACTACTGGCAGAACGTGGATCTGTACATTGGCGGAACAGAGCATGCTACTGGGCACCTGCTTTATAGCCGATTCTGGAATAAATTCCTGAAGGATCGCGGGTACGTACCGCAGGAAGAACCATTCAAAAAACTGATCAACCAGGGCATGATTCAGGGCCGGTCGAACTTTGTGTATCGGTTAAAAGGGACCGGCGTTGACGGTAAAGCTCCTGTTTTTCTGTCACTCAATCAGGTAGGCGATCAGGAAGTGACCCCGCTTCATGTCGACGTCAATATCGTCAATAACGACGTACTGGATATTGAGGCTTTCAGAAAGGCACGTCCTGACCTGACAACAAATTCAACGGGAGAACCCGCTGAATTTGTGCTGGAACCAGACGGACGTTACGTTGTCGGAGCAGAGGTCGAGAAAATGTCGAAGTCGAAGTTCAACGTCGTGAACCCCGACGACATCGTCGAGAAATACGGCGCCGACGTACTACGTCTCTATGAAATGTTCCTGGGTCCGCTGGAGCAGGCAAAACCCTGGAATACCAATGGTATCGACGGCGTTCACCGCTTCATCCGTAAATTCTGGCGGATGTTCTACAAGGACAATGCGGCTGGGGAAAGCGAGTGGATCGTTACCGACGAACAACCTACTCCTGCCGAGCTAAAAATTCTGCACAAAGCCATTCAAAAGGCCGAAAACGACATTGAAGCCTATTCGTTCAATACGTCGGTAAGTGCCTTTATGGTCTGTGTGAATGAGTTGACGGCCTTGAATTGCCGTAAGCGGGCTATTTTGCAGGACCTGATACTGATTCTCTCTCCTTATGCACCACACATTACCGAAGAGTTGTGGGCGGCACTAGGCCACGAACCGGGCACCTTGTCGAAAGCATCGTTTCCCGTTTTCAACCCAAATTATCTGGTTGAAGACGCGTTTGAGTACCCGATTCAAATCAACGGTAAAGTGCGGACTACGATCAGCTTCGCCATTGATCGGGCACCGACCGAAATCGAGAAAGAAGTGCTGGCCGACGAAATTGTCCAGAAATGGCTGGATGGTAAATCACCGAAAAAAGTGGTAGTGGTGCCGAAACGCATTGTGAACGTTGTGATTTAATACGTTCATCTATTCACCAAAATTGCCAAACCGTCAAATGCCATATCTCGAAGATATGGCATTTGACGGTTTGGCAATTTTGGCCTGCAAACTCTAAACAACGGCTGCAATAGATGTCTGGGCCGTTAGTGCGTCTCGCGCCTGGGCGGCAATGGCAATCGAACGTTTCCTGGCTTGATGATCGAAAATAGGAGCCGAAATGATCAACTCGTTCGCTTTTGTCTGATCGATTATCTCGGCCAGCCTCTGCCGCACCGTGTCAGGCGAACCAACGACCGAAAAACTCAGGACCTGTTCAATACCAGCCAGCTCAAAGTCGGGCCAGTATTGGCGTATATCATCCACGGGCGGCTGCATTTGTCTGGCCTTACCACGCCGAATATGTAAAAATTGCTGCTGAACAGACGTAAACAAGCGCTGCGCTTCCTTGTCGGTATCGGCAGCCACTACGTTAGCAGCTACCATAGCATAGGGTTCCTGAAGGTAGGGCGACGGCTTAAACCGGGACCGATAAACTTCCAGCGCCCGCATGAGCTGAGCAGGCGAAAAGTGCGATGCAAATGCGTAGGGCAATCCGAGCACCGCAGCCAGTTGCGCTCCATATAGGCTTGAACCCAATATCCAGACCGGAATAGTCAGGCCAATGCCTGGTATCGCCTGCACAAACTGGTTCGTATCGTCATCGGGCTGAAAGTAATTCAGCAATTCCAGTACGTCCTGCGGAAATGAATCGACATTGGTCTCTTCCCGACGTAACGCTCTGGATGTCAACTGATCAGAGCCTGGCGCGCGACCAAGTCCCAAATCGATCCGACCGGGGTATAAAGACTCCAACGTGCCGAACTGTTCGGCGATAACAAGTGGCGAATGGTTCGGGAGCATAATACCGCCCGATCCCACCCGGATTGTATTCGTACCACCCGCAACGTACCCGATCACGACCGACGTAGCAGCGCTGGCAATGCCAGGCATATTATGATGCTCCGCCAGCCAATACCGGTTAAAACCCAGCTTCTCGGCATGTTGGGCAAGATCAAGCGAATTTTGTAATGCCTGGGTAGCTGAATCACCAGCTACAATCGGCGAAAGGTCCAAAACTGAAAAGGGAATCATACTACGTCGGTATTTATGATAAACAGCGCATTTAAGATAGAATCAATAACTTACATCTATAGTAGTAATAAGAGCAGTTTACCTACCCTCGCCGTAACTATGAATTCTGGCATTGTCCTTCTATTTTCACATCGGTGATGCTAATGCGGTCTATTGTTCAATGACTATCGAACAACCATTTCTGATCCTGCAACAACGTATCTTATTGAAACGGTTCCTATACTCGCGTGACTGGCCTTCAATTTTTATTTGGTTTCTTACTACCTATGATTCATAAATACGCTTTGTTAATTGGTTTAAGTGTTGGCTTTGCTGCCTGCTCGCCAAAAACGTACACCAACATTCCAGCCGGTAATGGGCCCGAGTTTTTTAGTTATAAAGCCAATCAGGCTACCCAAAAACCACTGGCCAAAATCTCGGCGCATCGGGGGGGGGGCGACTTAAAGGGGTATCCTGAAAACTGCATTGAATCGTTTGACTACCTGGCCAAAAAGTTACCCGTTATTATCGAATGCGATATTGACCTGACAAAAGATAGCGTCATGGTTATGATGCACGATGCCACGCTCGACCGCACCACAACGGGAACGGGCAAGCTCATTGATAAGAACTACGCGGAGCTTGCTGCCTATCGTCTGGAAGACAATATGGGTAACGTAACACCCTATAAAATTCCGACACTGGAACAGGTGCTAATGTGGGGTAAAGGAAAAGTAGCGTTCACATTGGACGTGAAACGTAACGTTTCGTTCGACAAAGTGATCGATATGGTACGTAAAACCAAGATGCAGGACTACGTAGCAATTATTACCTATAATGCCCAGGATGCAGCCAAAATCAATAAACTCGACCCGAGTCTAATGATTTCGGTCACAATACGTAACCGGGCAGAATATGACCGCTTGCACGAACTCGGCATCCCCGATAATCGGATGGTAGCCTTCGTTGGCGTTAAAGAACCCGATGCTGAGCTATATCAGTTTCTCCATCAAAAAGGGATTGCCTGCATTTTGGGAACCCTGGGCAATCTCGACAAACAGGCCGCAGCCAAAGGCAATCAGGTATACCGCAAATTTGCCGAGAACGGCGCGGATATTATGTCGACCGACCGACCGCTGGAAGTGTGGCAAGCCGTGAAAAAATAACGGTATTGCCAATCGGAAACCGTTGGTCCTACTACGAAATCGATACTTTATTTGTTTTTACAACTTGTATATACGTAACTTTGCAGTATTATACTTCATCCAACAAAGCGGCACTTCATTGTGCCGCTTTTCACAAGAATAATAATCTATTATCTCGATAGGATTTAATCACTATGAATAATCCGGACGAAATTGAGTTGACACCGGCATCAGGGGCACCCACCGACACTACGCTTCCTATCGACCTAAACGGCCTGAAAATCAGCTTACAGGGCGACATCAACCATATAACAGTTCAGGCAAATGTGCTCCGGGAATTATTTCCTGACGCCCAGATCATTACAGCCGAAGTTGTTTCTAATCCGTTACTACGTCGTCGAAACAGAACTGAAATAGCGATCTATGTCTTTGCAGCCCTTGCCTTGATGATTGTCGGGCATTTGCTGTTTAGCTACTTTACAATGGATCGGCTTACGGTTATTGCTCAAGCCATAGACATCACTCCCGACATCTTTTATTTTATTGCTGCCGGATTTGTAGCACAGATGATCGACGGAGCGCTTGGTATGGCGTATGGCGTTACGGCCACTACGTTTCTGACCAGTGTGGGTATCAGTCCTGTTTTTGCCACCGCCAGCGTCCACAGCTCCGAGATTTTCACCAGTGGCGTTTCGGGATATATGCACCTCAAGTTTGGCAACGTCAACAGCAAACTCTTTAAAGTCGTGCTTATACCGGGGGTAATTGGTGCCGCGCTGGGGGCTTTTTTAATCACGAAACTAGCTGATCTGGAAGCAGTTAACGACTACCTAACTCCGGCTATTTCCGTGTATACGGCCATCCTGGGTATTCTGATTATCAAAAAAGCATTGGTTAAACGCGCCAAGAAAAAACCAGTCCGCCGAATTGGGCTACTGGCCTGGTTTGGGGGTTTTGTTGACGCTATTGGCGGTGGAGGCTGGGGTCCTATAGTTAACTCTACCCTGATTGCCGCTGGTCGGCATCCGCGCTATACCATCGGCTCGGTTAACCTAGCCGAGTTCTTTGTCTCCTTTGCCTCATCCGTCGTCTTTGCTCTCTACGCTGGTCTGGACAATTATGGCATGGTCATTATTGGACTCATTCTGGGAGGTATGATTGCGGCCCCAATAGCGGCTCACTTATCGCGTAAATTACCCGTGAAATCCATGATGGTACTGGTCGGAATTGTTGTAATCCTAGTAAGTTTGCGGAAGATTATTAAGTTTTTCTGATAGGATTTACAGGATTTAATAAGTAGAAAATGAAATCCTGTAAATCCTGTCAAATAAGTCTATGAAAAAACAAACCAAAGCCATCCGTACCCAGGCGAAGAAATCGCAAAATCGCGAGCATTCGGTACCGCTTTATCTGACCTCCAGTTTTGCTTTTGACAGTGCAGAACAGGGGAAAGCCTTGTTCGATGAAACAGAGGAAGGAAATATCTACTCCCGTTTCTCGAACCCCAACGTAACCGAGTTTGTCGACAAGGTGTGTATGTTGGAAAACGCTGAAGAAGGTATTGCAACAGGAACAGGAATGGCGGCCGTGTTTGCCAGCATGGCAGGTTTATTAAAATCAGGCGATCATATTGTGGCGTGTCGGGCATTGTTTGGTTCTGCGCACCAGATTATTACCCAGATTCTGAGCAAATGGGGCATCACGCACACCTACGTTGATGCTACTGCGACCGAGGCCGACTGGGAGGCCGCCATTCAACCCAACAACGGAAAGCCAGCCGCCCGGATGGTATATCTGGAAACGCCGTCGAATCCTGGCTTGGAATTGGTTGATCTGGAGATGCTTGGTCGACTGAAGCAAAAGTATGAGTTCATTCTGAGCGTCGACAACTGCTTCGCGACACCCATTCTACAAACACCAATTGATTACGGTGCTGACCTGTCGATCCATTCAGCAACGAAACTCATGGATGGTCAGGGACGCGTGCTAGGCGGTATTGTCGTGGGTCGAGCTGATCTAATGCAGCCGATTCGTTTTTTTGCCCGGCATACAGGGCCATCCTTATCGCCTTTCAATGCCTGGGTACTATCGAAAAGTCTGGAAACGCTGGAGTTACGGGTAGAACGTCATTGCAGCAATGCCATGAAATTAGCCGAAGCACTTGACGCGCATCCCGACGTAGCGAAAACGTTATATCCATTTCTTCCGTCTCACCCCCAATACGAACTGGCCAAACGCCAGATGAAAGCAGGTGGTTCGATCATAACCATCGAGCTGGAAGGTGGCTTTGAACGGGTAAAAGCTTTTTTTGATGCGTTGACGATCCCTACCCTGTCATCAAACCTGGGCGATTCACGTACCATCGTAACCAACCCGAACACGACTACTCACGCTAAATTGAAGCCGGACGAAAAAGCAGCACTGGGTATTACGCCCGGCCTGATCCGGATTTCGGTTGGTCTGGAAGCGGTTGAGGATCTGATCGCCGATTTCACGCAGGCAGTAGAAAAGTCGGCTGAAGTGGTTAAGGAGAAAGTAGCTTAACTAATTCTTAAGTAACGATGATACGTATCGCCTTTTCAATCACCCTCCTTCTTGTTATACAAATGGCTTTCGGGCAAACTACCTCAAAGCCGCTTCGGGTGGGTGTGGTTGGATTGGTGCATTCACACGTACATGGTATCCTGAATAAGACTTTCAAACAGACGGGTCAGAGCGATATTCAGATCGTTGGTATTGCCGAACCGAACCGTGAACTCGCCGAACGTTTCGCGAAACAGTATGGCTACAGCATGAGTCTGGTTTATCCGACGATTGCCGAGATGCTTGACAAAACCAAGCCCGAAGCCGTAACCGACTTTGGGCAAATTGTTGACCATAAAAAAACGGTTGAAGCCTGTGCTCCGCGCGGTATTCACGTCATGGTGGAGAAGCCACTGGCAACCAGTTTCGCAGATGCAAAGCAAATGGAAGCCCTAGCTCGTAAACACAATATTCAGGTGTTAACGAACTACGAAACAACCTGGTACGGTAGCAACCATAAAGCATACGCTATTGCGAATACCGAAAAATCGATTGGCGATTTGCGTAAAATTGTGGTACACGACGGCCATGAGGGACCCAAAGAGATTGGCGTCAATAAGGAGTTTCTGGATTGGCTAACCGATCCGGCCACGAATGGTGCGGGTGCTTTGTTTGATTTTGGCTGTTACGGTGCAAACCTCTCCACGTGGCTGATGCACAACCAACGCCCTGTGTCGGTAATGGCCGTAACGCAGCAGATTAAACCAGACATTTACCCGAAAGTTGACGACGAAGCGACCATTATTGTTACGTATCCCAAAACGCAGACCATTATTCAGGCATCCTGGAACTGGCCATTTGCCCGAAAAGACATGGAAGTATATGGGCAGACGGGGTACGTACATACCGTGGATGGTAAGCGGATGCGAGTTCGCCTGAAGAACGATAAGCAGGAATGGACAACCGAAGCCGTTCAGGCCGATGCACCTGCTGGTGACCCATTTGCCTATCTGGCGAAACTCATTCGCGGAGAAACTAAACCCGACGAATTAACGTCATTAGAGAATAACATGATCGTCATGGAAATTCTGGATGCTGCCCGCCAGTCGGCTAAAACTGGTAAAGCAGTTGCATTAAAACAGAAGTTATGATCGCTGAACCATCCTCCTATACGCTCGAAAGTTTGTCTGAGCGTTTACACGGCCTGAGCAACATCGATGCGCTACGCACATTGGCCGAATTATTTCCTGGTGAGGTTATTTTCTCAACCAGCCTGGGTTACGAAGATCAGGTCATTACCGACCTGATTCTGGCCAACGACATTCCCATCAAGATTTTTACGCTTGATACCGGACGAATGTTTTCCGAAACGTATTCGGTATGGAAAAAAACGAATGATCGGTATAACACGAAGATCGAAACCTATTTTCCGAAAGCCGACGCGGTCGAAAATCTGATGACGACCAAAGGGCCCTATAGCTTTTACGATTCGGTCGAAAACCGGAAGGAGTGCTGCGGTATTCGTAAAGTTGAACCTCTGAACCGGGCGCTGAAAGGCAATAAAATATGGATCACCGGTATCCGGGCGGAGCAATCTGCCAACCGGCAAGGAATGACTCAGCTCGAATGGGACGAATCGCACAATCTATTCAAATTCCATCCACTCATGGACTGGACGTTTGAGCAGGTGAAGCAATATATTAAAGACAATCACGTCCCTTATAATCCACTCCACGACCGCGGCTTTGTTAGCATCGGCTGTCAGCCCTGCACCCGTGCCATTCAGGAAGGCGAAGATTTCCGGGCCGGTCGTTGGTGGTGGGAAGACAACTCGAAGAAAGAATGCGGCCTGCACACGCACGAAGAGGCATTTAAACCATAAGTATGAAATAGTGATTATTGACGCGTCTTTTTTCACTTTTTCACTCGTTCACTTTTTACAATGAAACTCGATTATTTAGATCAGCTCGAATCCGAAGCCATTCACATTCTGCGTGAGGTAGCCGGTCAGTTTGAACGGCCAGCCCTGCTTTTTTCTGGTGGCAAAGATTCCATTACGCTGGTCCATCTGGCACTGAAAGCCTTCCGGCCCGGAAAATTCCCTTTTCCGCTGGTTCACATCGATACGGGCCACAATTTCCAGGAAGCCCTTGATTTTCGCGATAATCTGGCCGAACGTATCGGTGAAAAGCTAATCGTTCGCTACGTTGAAGATACCATTCGGGAGAAGAAACTAAAAGAGCCAACCGGACGTAACGCTACTCGGAATGGCCTGCAAACCTTCACATTACTCGACACAATCGAAGAGTTCGAATTCGATGCCTGCATAGGCGGTGCCCGTCGCGACGAAGAAAAAGCCCGCGCTAAAGAACGCGTGTTCTCCGTTCGTGATGAATTCGGCTCCTGGGACCCCAAGCGGCAGCGTCCCGAACTATGGAATTTATATAACGGTCGTATTCACAAAGGCGAGAATGTTCGCGTGTTTCCGATTTCCAACTGGACCGAGCTGGATGTATGGAATTATATCCGTCGCGAAAAAATTGAGCTTCCGAGCATTTACTTTGCCCACGAGCGTGAATTGTTGCTTCGCGACGGCAAATTGATGGCTACAGCTGGTGGCGTCATCAAGCCTGAGTCGGATGACCAGATCGTGACCCGGCGCGTACGTTTCCGCACCGTTGGCGACATTTCCTGCACGGCTGCTTCTGAATCTCAGGCCGATACGCTTGATGCAGTTATCGATGAGATTCAGGCAACGCGCATTTCCGAGCGGGGCGAAACACGGATGGACGATCAGTTGAGCGAAGCAGCTATGGAAGACCGCAAAAAGGGCGGTTATTTTTAAAACGACAAAGGTATGGTTGTCAATAATTTTCAGTCTTTCCAGACTTATCTTCAGCAGGAGAAGATATTTGATCAGTTCGGCATCAATCGAATTGGCGTCTTTGGCTCCTTTGCTCGCGGAGAATCGTATAGGGATATCGACCTGCTAATTGACGAAACCATTCCTTATCAGCAACTTATAGCACTCCGCGAAAAAATCCAGGACGATTTAAACATACCAGTTGATGTAATGATCCAACAGTATGCAGAACCAATTATTCTGCACCGTGCCTTGAAGGATATGAAATATGCAGTCAAGGCATAAAACGGATCTTGTTTATTGCTTACGAATCCTGGAAGCCATCGGCAAAATCAACGTCTATGCATCTGGATTCAGCGATCCTTTTGTTTTCTTTGAAGCTAATGATCAGCGAGATTTCAATGCTAGCCTTTTGCAATTACTTCATATAGGTGAACAGGTTAATCGCCTAAGCGATATGACAAAAGAACGGTATCAACAGATTCCCTGGACTAAAATCAGAGCATTTCGCAATATAGTTGCTCATGATTACGTCGGCGTCGACAAATTAATTGTTTTTCAGACTATTGTTATTCAGTTACCTCAACTGAAACAAGCAATACAAGACATAATTCGTACAGAAATCGACCAGAACGGTTTTGATGAAGCTGAATACCAACTATCAAAGGTTAGCGAATTCTATCGTCACATCGACTTCAATCAGATTAGATAATGGACCTCTTACGTTTTATAACAGCCGGATCAGTTGATGACGGCAAAAGTACGCTTATCGGGCGGCTTCTTTACGACTCAAAATCTATTCTGGCCGATCAGCTCGAAGCAATCGAACGGGCCAGTAAAAGCCGGGATGATGGCGAAATTGACCTTGCTCTCTTAACCGATGGACTCCGTTCGGAACGGGAACAGGGCATTACAATCGACGTAGCGTATCGCTATTTCCAGACTCCTAAGCGTAAGTTTATTATTGTCGATGCGCCGGGTCATATTCAGTATACCCGTAACATGGTTACCGGTGCTTCGAACTGTCAACTGGCTATTGTCCTGATCGACGCCCGGCACGGCGTTGTTGAGCAGACCCGCCGACATTCGTTAATTGCGTCGTTGCTGGGCATTCCACACATCGTTGTGGCCGTTAATAAGATGGATCTCGCAGACTATTCGCAGGATGTCTTCTCGGATATATGCATCCAGTACGCTGAGCTGGCCAAGAAGCTGAATGTACATCAGGTATCATACATTCCGCTGAGTGCTCTCAATGGCGACAACGTAGTAGATCGGTCGGAAGCGATGCCGTGGTATGAAGGCCCTACACTCCTGGAACATCTGGAAACAGTGGCTATCGACGACGATGTGAACGGCGTAACGGAAGACCATCATCCTGCCCGGTTCCCGGTTCAATACGTTATCCGCCCACAGACAGCCGAGTTACACGATTATCGTGGTTATGCGGGTAAAGTCACCAGTGGTACGTTCCGCAAAGGCGATGCGATTACCGTATTCCCCTCAGGCGAAACATCGACCATTGATGCGATTGAAATTGCCGAAAAACAATTAGAAGAAGCAGCTTCGCCTATGTCGGTGGTGCTGCATCTGGCCAACGACATCGATATCAGCCGTGGCGATCTGATTGTCCGCTCCAATAATACACCAACCAGCACCCAGAACGTAGAAGCTATGCTTTGCTGGATGGATATTAAGGAGTTCAAAGTCGGTAATAAATACGTACTACAAAACGGTACGTTCCGCACACGCTGCTCTGTCCGCAATATCGCTTATCAGCTAAACGTCAATACCTATGAAGAGACAGAAGATGTTGATAGTCTCAAACTAAATGACTTAGCGAAGATCGTACTACGTACCGCTCAGCCCGTTAGCTTTGATCCGTATCAGAAAAACCGGGCAAATGGTGGTGCAATTCTGATCGATGAAACATCGAACGTTACTGTCGGTGCTTTAATGCTGATAGGTGAAGCATAAGGTTTTTATTGGCGAGTAACTCCGTTGATATTCGATTGCTCTGTCAAACAGAACAACCCCAATAATAGGATCAAAGTCATAAATGGTTTGGGCAGGATTCTAGCTAGAATCCTGCCCAAACCATTTATGATGATTTAGTATCTTTCAACTAGTTCATGGCACTTTTACAAAACGCCTGATTACTGCCTGATTTTGACTTTTTGCCTCCACAAAATAGCTCCCGGCAGTTAAGTGCCCAACATCAATGACAACGGTCTTTTTTTCAGTTACCTGTCTGACAGCCACTCGGCCCAACATATCATACATCACGATTTCATAGCCGACGGGGATTCCTTCCACTCGAAGTTCGTTGCTTACCGGATTGGGATAAAGCTGAATCAGATTAGTAATCGGATCTTCTAAGGCGGTAATGATTGCCCCCTGCTGTTGTACAACAATCTGTCGCTGCACCCCTCCCCCTGAAACAACCAACGTAGCGCTACGTATCTGAGCTGCTGTATTGGCAGTTGCCGCTATCACAATTTTCAGGCTACCTGATCCCGCAGAAGGCGTTATAGTTAACCAGGATTGAGTTCCGCTTACGGTCCAGTCGGTGTTTGATGTAATATCAACCGAAGCCGTCTGGCGCCCGTCGGCTGTCAGCATTAGGTCCGTAGCAGAAACAGTTAACGATAGCGTAGCACCGGCTTGCGTAATCACAAGGGTTTTGCTGGTAACTCCACTAGCCAGAAAAGTTAGTATTGCCGTTCTCGACGTAACAGATGCATTAGGCGACACCGTAACAGCTACCGTCTGATTACCTGTCCCTAACGATTTATCGACAGTCAGCCACGGTTGCGAACTAGTAACCGACCAACTTGTATTCGACGTTACGTTTACCGATAATGAGTTTACAGACGTAGCATCTACGGTTAATGCCGTTACCGAAACACCGAGTGTAGGCTGCGCACCAGCTTGGTTTACTGTAATAATCTGATTGATAAAACTGGGCGAAGAAACGGCAACCGTAGCAGATCTGGATGATAACGATTGATTATCAGAAGCAGTCAACGTAATAACACGATTACCAGTACCCATTCCAGCATCAAGCGTCAACCAGGGCTGTGAGCTAACCGCTGTCCAACTGCTGGTTGATGTCACTGTCACCGATATGGGCGCGGCAGAAACGGCATTTACTGTTATCTGATTTGCTGACAGGCTCAGCAGATCTGGATTCAGATAAGCAAAATCCTCGTCGCTAATCGGGAAATTGAGCGCCCGAAAATCGGCCCGCAGGTCTTTTTGAAAAGCATGCGAAAGCGCAGCCACCATCAACGTAGCCCGGAAAGCATCGGCGGTTGGGTTGTTGGTATACTGATTATAGCGTTTTTGCCAATCTGCATTGAAGCGTTGCAAAAAGGCCATCAGTCGTTTGGTTGGTAATCGATAACCCAGATTCTGCTGTTCGGCATATTCGCAGAACTTATAGGCAATGGTCATAAATGTGGGTAAAGCTTCGTCGCCCGACGTAGCCGGATCATTCCAGGAAAAAAATCGTTTTCCATCAGCTACGTACTGTTGATGAAATCGTTTTAATACCCCAAAGGAACTTACAAAGCTTTTTTGCAGGCTAAAAACAATTTCTGCGTCAAATCCATATGATCCGGCTCTGTTTACTAACTCATATCCTGCTGCATGCTGAAAAATCTGGGCTAATGTCTCACTAAAAATAGCATTGGCATTCCCGTCAATTTTTCCTCCATAAATAAATTGAGCTGGTGTGTTCAGTGTGATATTGTGGCCCATTTCGTGAGCCATGGAAGAAAAATCTGTGTTACTAATCAATGCGTCACCGGCCCCAAAGGCAACAGGGTCCGTAAACCAGAGCGAATAACCTCCTCCGGCATTAGCATCCCGCAAAACAAACTGTTCAAATTTCCCATCGAACTGATACGTATTATTATTGACGAAATCATACTCAACAGTGCCTATAACGCTTAGTATGTACTCCAGATCAGATCGGGAAAAGCGGCCCGTAAAAAAATCATCCGTGAAAGCCGATAAAGTAGACGGTGGCGAATAATGATGAGCCGAAAGTTTTAGGGGACTACTAGGTATGTAAACCCGAAGCTTTGGATCAATGGCGATTGGCGTTATAACGGGTTTGGTAAAGCCTACTAATACGTCTACTGTATCCCGTTTATTATCAGGATAATTGGCAACTACTTTGGCCAAATAATTACTTTTCGTAGTTGCATAGGTGTGGGTCTGAGGGAAGAAGCCGTTCGTCGACGTGTTATCTCCCCAAATAAATGTAAATGGCGTAGTTGGCTGTTGCGAGTCTCCTCCACTAATCGTCACCTGGCCCGTCGTCAAATCAACCTTGTCGGTATACGCCATAAGTGTCGTAAGCTGGCCGCTGATTGATTTCTTATAATTAAAAGTTTCCGTTTGTCCCTGGGCGGCTGCAACTCCGAACAGAAAGTAAACAACATACAAACAGACCGACGTGCTGACGTTGACGATTTTCATAATAAAAGGGTGTGGATAGTAGTGCTTCACTGCAACTGATAGTGAACAGATGTACGAGTATCTTAGCACACCAAGTAGTCAAATGTGTCTCAAAATTCCAAACTACATATATGTAAGTCAATCCCCCAAACGGGGGGGGTTCTGCCTGGCAATTTCTCGGCAGTTATAGGGCAAGTTATGAATCCGCATGTACTTTCATAACTTGCAGTTATAGACCATAAGCAAAAGTTGGCCTTCATCCGAACTCATCAGGCCTAAATTTCCTTTATCATTGTACTTGGAATTGTCAGTTACGCCGGAATTCATCGGCGTTTTTGTTTAAACAAAGTAGACTATTAAATCTATAGACAATAGTAGTTATGTCTGTTCAACTTACCGATAACGTTAGTCAGGCCGCCCGTCGAGACATTCTGGATCTGGAGAAAAAAATCAGTTCATTCCAGTCCGGCAACATTGCCGATGAGGCATTTCGAAAATTTCGTCTAACACGGGGTGTGTATGGTCAGCGTCAGCCGGGAGTACAGATGATCCGGATTAAACTCCCACATGGACGTATCACGGCTGATCAGTTAACCCGAATTGCTGATTTGTCTGACAAATACGCTACGGGCAATCTACATGCTACTACCCGGCAGGATATTCAGCTCCACTTTGTTAAGTTAGCCGATTCCCCTCAGCTATGGGCAGACCTGGAAGATGCAGGCATTACGTTGAAAGAAGCTTGCGGGAACACGGTACGTAACGTAACAGGTTCGGCTCGGGCCGGTGTTGATCCAGAAGAACCATTCGATATTACTCCCTACGCCTACTCCATTTTTGACTATTTCCTGCGCAATCCAATTTGCCAGGATATGGGTCGGAAATTTAAAATTTCCGTTTCGTCGAGTGAGAAGGATTCCGCTTACGGCTACATGCACGATGTAGGTTTGATTCCTCGCGTTCGGGACGGCAAACGCGGCTTTAAGGTATTAGTGGGCGGTGGTCTAGGAGCCCAGCCTTTCCCTGCTCAAACGGCTAGTGAATTTATAGAAGAAGAACGTATCATTCCATTCATCGAGGGTGTTATTCGGGTGTTCGACCGTTACGGCGAACGCCAGAAACGGCACAAAGCCCGGATGAAGTATTTGTTGAATGATATTGGTCTGGAGGAGTTACTCCGCCGGGTAGAAGAAGAAACGCCTGCTCTTCGCGTAAAAGAATACAACATCGAAACGGTATCCTACGACGTTGCTGACCAGTATCCAGCTCGTCCCGAAGCCAGTAACGCTACGCTGGAGAGCGAAAACACCAAACTCAACCGCTGGTTTAAAACCAACGTTTTTGAGCAAAGGCAGGCTGGTTGGTATGCTGTTCAGCTCCGGGTATTGCTCGGCGATATGCATTCCGATACGGCCCGCGCGCTGGCTCAGCTGGTTAAACAATACGCAGCCGACGATATTCGGGTGACGGTCAATCAGGGTTATCTGCTACGTTACGTTCGTCCGGAAAATCTCGTCGCCCTTTTCGAAGCGCTTGACGCTTTAGGATTAGCCGAGCCCGGTTTCGACACAACGGCCGACATTACCACCTGCCCCGGTACGGATACGTGTAATCTGGCCATTTCGAGCAGCTACGGCATTACCCGCGCGCTGGAAACCATGATGCACGACGAGTTCCCGGATCTGGTTTTTAACGACGATATCAAGATCAAGATTTCGGGCTGCATGAATGGCTGCGGCCAGCACTCCGTTGCCAATATTGGTTACCACGGTTCGTCGCTTAAGAATGGGGCTTACGTGTTGCCAGCGTTGCAGGTATTATTGGGAGGTGGCTTTAATGGTAAAGGCGAAGGTCTGATTGCCGATAAAGTCATCAAAATTCCGAGCAAACGCGGCCCTGATTCATTACGTTATTTGTTACGCGATTACGAAGCGAATGGCTTCGATGGAGAATATTATAGCGACTACTACGCTCGGCAGGGTAAAAACTATTTTTATCAGTTATTAAAGCCGCTGGCTGATCTTAAATCATTAGTAGACAGCGATTATATTGACTGGGATCATACCGAACAGTACGTTACGGAAGTTGGTATTGGCGAATGCGCCAGCGTCTTGATCGATCTGGTAGCCACTACGTTAACGGAAGCCAGCGAAAAACTGGGCTGGTCGCGGGAAGCATTCACAGACGGTCGTTGGTCAGACGCGATCTACCATGCTTATAACGTGTTCATTACGGGAGCCAGAGCAGCGTTAATGAGTCGCGATATTCCTACCAACACCCAGCATGGTATTGTGAGCGATTTCGATAAGAACTTCGCAGGCGAGCCTGATTTCCACCAGGCAGAAGGCGATTTCAAAGCCTCGGTTTTTGGTATTAATAAACAGGAGCCGTCGGAATTATTCGCGCGTCAGTTTATTGCACAGGCCGAAGCCTTTCTGCAAGCGGTTCAGGCGTATCGCGAAACGCAAATTGCTCAGGAAGGAATGCCTGAGTTACAGGAACTAACGCAAGCCCAAGACAGCTAGAAAGTTATGTATGAAGTATGGTGTAAATAAAACAACATATACCATAGTTCATACTTCCCTTATTGCACATTCGAATGAAACTAACTCTCGTGGGAGCCGGTCCTGGTGACCCTGATTTAATAACAGTTAAGGGAATTAAAGCGCTTAAACAGGCTGATGTAGTCATGTATGACGCGCTCGTTCACCCAGATCTACTTGATTATTGCCGCCCTGATGCGCTAAAAGTATACGTTGGCAAACGACGCGGTGCGTACTCCTGCGTACAAGAGGAAATTAACCCGTTGATTGTTCATTACGCTCAGCAGTACGGTCATGTTGTCCGGCTTAAAGGGGGAGATTCGTTTGTATTTGGCCGTGGTTATGAAGAAGTAGAATTTGCGCGTGAACAGGGTATTGAAACCGCTGTTATTCCTGGCTTATCCAGCAGTTACGCGGTTCCGGCTGCGGCTGGCATTCCACTGACGACTCGGGGCATTTCAGAAAGTTTCTGGGTTGTAACGGGAACAACAAAAGCGGGTCAACTGTCGAGCGATCTTGGTTTAGCGGCCCAATCGTCAGCAACCGTAGTGATCCTGATGGGCATGCATAAACTAGCCGACATCATGGCTGTTTTTTCAGAATGCGGCAAAGCCGAAACGCCCGTAGCCATTATTCAGAACGGTACGCTCCCAGACCAGCAACTGGTCACTGGCCATGTGTCGGATATCGTTACTAGAACGGAAGAGGCCGGCGTTGGCAATCCGGCTATCATTGTCGTTGGTGAAGTTGCGAAACTGGCGCCTTCTGACATCGTTACGTTGACCAATCAGGTACAATCAAGTCTTTAGGACGTACCGGATTATATTTCCCTCCCGAATAGAACACTATTAATTTCTCAAAAAAGCAACCAGACTAAAAAACCTGGTTGCTTTTTTATTGCCTATCGACCAGTCAGATTGTGAGCGTTTCAACAAAGCACCTTTGAGCGTTTCAACAAAGCCGACCGCTTAAAAAGAGCTGAACTTTGTCAAAAATAAAAACGAAGACAATGACAAAAGTTTGGTTTATTACAGGAAGTTCGCGCGGTCTTGGCCGCAGTCTTACAGAAGCAGTATTGGCTAATGGTGATAACGTAGTGGCAACGGCTCGTAATCCAGAGCAGTTGAAGGAGTTGGCTGAACTATACCCAGATCAGTTGTATCCATTACAGCTAGACGTAACCAAGAAGGATCAAATTAACGTAGCTGTTGAACAAACCATCAACCGTTTTGGCTGGATTGACGTGCTGGTCAACAATGCCGGATTTGGTATCATTGGCGCAGCGGAAGCCTTTAGCGATGAGCAGGTACGTAGCCAGCTAGACACCAACCTATACGCTCCTATCGAAATCACCCGCGCAGTGCTGCCCCATATGCGCAAACAACGGTCGGGGCGGATTCTCCAGATCAGCTCGATTGGCGGTCGGGTTGGCAATCCCGGTTTAACGATGTATCAGGCGGCTAAATTTGGCTTAGGCGGATTTACCGAAGCGCTCGCTAAAGAAGTGGCGCAACTAGGCATCTATGTTACGTCGGTAGAGCCAGGCGGCTTCCGTACCGATTGGGCTGGCGATTCAATGACCTACGCGCCATACGTAGACGGATACGAACAAACCGTAAATCAGCGGGCCGATTTCTTTAAAGGCGGAACATACATTCCAGTAGGTGATCCTGTTAAAGCAGCCAGCGCCATGGTCAGTCTGGCCAATCATCCCGAACCACCCGTACATCTCGTGCTGGGCAGCGAAGCCGTTGCCATTCTAAAACAGGCCGACTCAGTACGTCAGGCCGAATTAGAAAAATGGCTGCCCGTTAGTCTGTCCACAGATCACAACGAAGCAACCAATTTTCTGGACACGGAAATCGGTAAATCATTCATCACCAGCAAATAGTATGAATAAAACCATATTAATAACCGGATCATCATCGGGTATCGGTAAAGCCGCAGCCCTCAAGTTTGCCAGAGAAGGCTGGAACGTAATAGCTACCATGCGTAGCCCCGAACTCGAACAGCAACTCACGGCGCTTCCTAATGTATTTGTAACCCAACTGGATGTCCAAAACTCCGCATCCATTCAGAAAGCAGTTCAGGATGGACTAGACCGTTTTGGCCAGATCGATGCTGTTATCAATAATGCGGGCTATGGACAGAATGGCATTTTTGAAGCCATAACTCCCGAACAAATTCAGAAGCAGTTCGAGGTGAATGTATTTGGCGTCATGAACGTAACGCGGGCTCTGCTTCCGCATTTTCGACAACGTAAAGCTGGCTTGATCCTCAATATCAGCTCAGGAGCTGGTCGGTTCACGTTACCTATGCTTTCGCTGTACTGTGCGTCGAAGTTTGCGCTGGAAGGTTTCTCCGAAGCGCTTTCCTATGAGCTTTCTTCGCAGAATATCGTCGTAAAAATTATCGAGCCAGGTGGCACCGAAACCAATTTCAGCAACGTAACACGCGAAGAGTTTGCTCATAACGACACCTTAACCGATTACGATGCTTTTGTCGACGCTGCCAATACCATGTTCGCGGGCATGATTGCTGCCCGGCTTGTTACAGCCGACGACGTAGCCGACGCTATATACGAGGCAGCCACCGACGGAACAAACACGCTACGGTACGCCATTGGCAACGATGATTTCAAAAAGCGTATTCTCGCCAGACAACAAATGCCCGATCAGGAGTACATCCAGTTCATTAAGCAGGGGTATACCCGATTTATGGCCGTGAATTGATCTAATTCACCCTCAGCATGGTTATCATTGATGATAACCATGCTGAGTAGCTTGCTACGTTCTGCCTTATGACACTACAGGAAGACACCAAAAATTTGCCTCCAATTACGTATTCATGCTATTTTGCCAGGAGCCGAGAAGGCGAGCAGTTTGTCAAGGAACATGTATTCAGCTATCAGATTTCGGGTTCACTTATCATGAATGACGGCGATAAGGTTTTGAGCAGCCATCCGGGCGACTTTCGATTGACCAGAAGAGCCCACCTGCTTAAATTCCTGAAGATGCCGCCCGAAGGAGGTGAGTTTAAATCGTTGTCGATTTATCTCGATCAGGAGACGCTACGGAAGTTTAGTCTTGATTATGGTTTTACCGCCGATAACTACCAGCCTACTGATGCCGTCATCGCCTTAAAACCGGATTCACTGTTTAAAAGCTTTATGGATTCGTTGCAGCCTTATCAGCAACTGACGCAGCCGGGCAACGAAAAGCTACTGGCTTTGAAACAGCAAGAGGCCATTTTCCTGTTGCTGAAGGTAAATCCTGACCTAAAAAACGTCTTGTTCGATTTTGCCGATCCGGGTAAGATTGATCTGGAAGCGTTTATGAACAGGAATTTTCACTTTAACGTGGAACTGAAACGATTTGCCTACCTGACCGGCCGAAGTCTGGCTACATTTAAGCGGGATTTTGAGCGAATATTCCATAACTCTCCCAGCCGCTGGTTGCAGCAAAGAAGGCTTCAGGAAGCACATTATTTGATTAAGGAACAGCGAAAAGCTCCCTCGGATGTGTATCTGGAATTAGGATTTGAAGACCTGTCGCACTTCTCGTTTGCTTTTAAGAAAATGTATGGCATCGCTCCGTCAAAACTGTAACTTGTTAAAAAACTAATTGGGGCCGACTGAGCAGTCGGCCCCGATTGGTTTTGTGCGATCAAACTAATGTCTAACTCGCCAGTTCTTTCTGATATAGGCCTACCAACGTATCAACTGCATAGTCGATCTCGGCTTCGGTGTTGTATTTGCCAAACGAAAAACGAACATAACCGCGTTCGGGATCAAGGCTGGGCAAAGCACCCAGTACGTGCGAACCCACATTTGAACCGCTTGAACAGGCCGAACCACCCGATGCTGAAATCCGGGCAATATCGAGGCTAAACAGCAGCATATCGCTTATATCCGAGGCAGGCAGGCTCACATTCAGAACCGTATACAGGCTATTATCAATATTTCCCGAATCGCCATTAAAGCGAACATCCGGCATTTTTTCGACCAACCGCTCAATCATTCGACGTTTGAGCGACGTAATGTGCTGCTTATGAGCCTCCATATCACGATAAGCGATTTCCAGGGCTTTGGCTAAACCGACGATGCCGTATACATTTTCGGTGCCTCCACGCATGTTACGTTCCTGCGCTCCTCCGTGAACAAACGGGTGAATTTTCACTCGCTCAGCATTGACATACAGAAAACCGACTCCTTTAGGCCCATGAAATTTGTGGCCCGCCCCAACAATAAAATCGACGGGCAATTGCTGGAGATTGTGCCGAAAATGCCCCATTGTCTGCACGGTATCAGAATGAAAAATAGCGTCGTGTACCCGACAGATTTCGCCTACCCGATTCAGGTCGAGTAAATTGCCAATCTCATTATTGCCATGCATCAGCGACACCAGTGAACGTGGGTTCGTTTGTAACAAACTTTCCAGATGAGCCAGATCGATATGCCCTTTTTCGTCGATATTCACCAGACTTAACGTAATGGCGCCCTGTTTCGCCAGATGCTCAAGTGTGTGTAGCACGGCATGATGTTCGAGTGGCGACGTAATGGCGTGCGTTAGCCCATAGGTTTTAATGCTGCTCTGAATGGCGGTGTTATCGGCTTCGGTTCCTCCTGATGTAAAGAAGATTTCAGCGGGTGACGTATTCAGTAATCCGGCAACCAGTTTACGTGCTTTTTCGATGGCAGTACGTACGGTACGGCCGTGGCTATGAATGGAAGATGGATTGCCAAAATGCTCAGTCATCAGCGGAAGCATAGCATCAAGCACTTCAGGGTCGAGCCGGGTCGTAGCGGCATTATCCAGGTATACAGCAGCGGTAGGAGTCATTGTCTGTTGATTGTGTTGGCAGCGATCAATCTGGCAAAGGTACGGCGAAGCCAGGTAATGATGAAACACAATTGGCGATTCTGTCGTTCTGCCCTCACCACCTATTATCGATTTACATGGATTTTTCGCAGGCAGCCGGGCTTATTTATGCCGAACTATCGAAATGGATTCGCGATGCCATTCGCTACGTTCCCAAAATAGCGGTTGCCATCGTGCTACTGGTATTATTCACCTTCCTGTCACGCTGGATAAGTCGCTGGGTTATAAAGGGGTTGGATCGAGTCAGCACGAACGTATCGCTTATCAACCTGACCGGGGCCGTCATACGGGTTATGGTTATGGCCGTCGGACTGTTTGTAGCCCTGGGTGTACTGGGTCTCGATAAAACCGTGACCTCGCTCCTGGCTGGGGCTGGTGTTATTGCACTCGCTGTTGGTTTCGCGTTCCAGGATTTAACGACTAACTTTATTTCGGGCGCGATGATTGCCTTGGCTCGTCCCATTCAGGTAGGCGACGTAGTGGCGACGAATGGCTTTACCGGGAAAGTGCTGGATATAAAACTTCGATCTATCGTTATTGACAATGGCCAGGGCCAAACGATTGAAATTCCCAGCAAGGATGTATTTCAAAAACCGATCACCAATTACTCCCGCCTTGGACAGCGACGTATTGAGGTGGCTGCTGGCGTCTCCTACATCGATGATCTGACAAAGGCACAGAACGTAGCCAAAGCCGCTGTAACCAACCTACCATTTGTGCTCCGGGAGCGACCCATTGAACTACATTATCGCAATTTTGCCGATGCCAACATTCAATTTGTTCTCTGGTTCTGGATCAACAACGCAACCAACGCACAAATGGCACTCAGTGAAGCGATTATAGCGGTTAAACAGGCCTTTGACCAACATCAGATTCTGATCGTATTTGCGGGCCAAACATTTGATTTAAAGGAGAAATTAGCGCCTAAATCGGTTCAGCAGGAATCCCAAACTAATGCAAATTAGTTAACACTTCTTTTAGCTGCTCATAGACGGTTGCCCCCTGAAGATTAGCCAGCACTTTACCCGCTTTATCGATAACGACAATCGTTGGAATACCCGTTACGTGGTACTTCTCATGAAATCCATAGGCATTGGGCACCGCAGCAAACGGCAATTTCTCGGCAGCCGGATTGTCGGCCGCTTTTGTGGGCTCACTATTTAATACGGCAATCTGAACTGGCTTTTGCGGTGATTTATAAACGCTGACGGCATCCGTATACGCCGATTTTTGCTTTTCGGTCCAGAACTCCTTGTTCAGACTAATCCAGAAACTAAGGATAACGACTTTGCCCAGCAAATCGGCCGAACGATACGTAGTACCATCCAATCCGGTCATCGCAAACGGCGCAATGGTTTGTCCCAGCCGGGGCTGTTTCGCTGGATCGCGATCCCGAAACCGATGCGTTTCATGCTCTTCGGGCGTTGATGGGCGCATAATGTACGACTTCGGGCGGCCAAATTCGTTATACTCAGGCACCAGATGGTATTTGAATGGATCGTCTTTCGTAAGCTCACTATACTGTTCCATCGTGATCGGCTGCCCCGTAAGCTTATTCGTAATCGGGATTGACGACGTAACTTCAGTCTGGCGAGGAGTACTACGCACGGTCACTTTCTGAACACCTACCTGTGCCTTACAAACTGATACTGTTACGTAGGAGACAAATAAAACGGACGATACTAGTTTCTTTGATCCAGTCATTGATTTACGATGGTTTCTCTAGTTATCAAACAAAATTCGGGCCAGCCAACAGCTTCACGCTACGTAATAGTAACAATCATTCCCGTTTTCTGATGCGTTCACTGAACATTACGCTTTTCCCCCGGGTTAGGGTTCATGAAAAAACTACGTTATTGCGTATGATTCGATTTGTACTGATTCTACTTTGCTGTGCTACGTTACAGACACGCGGCCAGTCAACCCGCCATGAAACCCGCAACCGGGCTGTTTTTTGGACAGAACAGAACTTCGTCTTTAAAACGGGCGGTCGCTGGAGCTTTCAGCTCGATCATCAATACCGCCGACAGGCCGATGACGATGGGCGTGATTTAAACGCATTCCGGCATCCGCTATTACAGGTTTTCAGACCCTGGATTAATTATCAGTTGTCTAAACCCGTTCGACTTTCCATTTCACCAATCGGACTTTGGTGGAACTGGGGGCGGATTAATGAGTATCAACCAACCACTTTTTTTCAGGAAATACGGATAATTCCGCAATTACAAATAACCAAACCGCTAGGTGATGGCGAATTCATTCAACGGTTTCGCACAGAACTTCGCTGGCCGTCCCGGACTGATACGTTAGCCAACGCCTATGTATTTCTTTCGGATGGCGAATCGCAGGAGGTGCTGGCCGACCGTTTTAATGTTCGCTTACGGGCGATGGCTCGCTGGATCAATCCTGTTTTTAAACGTAACGAGCAAGATAAACGGTGGTATACGCATTTGAGTATCGAACCCATGATGGTCCTCTCACCCACGGCTACGCACTTCGACCAGAACCGCACTTATATGGCTATCGGCAGGAAGATAAGCGAAAATCTCCGGCTCGAACTTGGCTATCTGAACCAATACACAATCCAGCGCATTCCAGCTGATCAATTACGGATCCATCGTTTTAACCATGCGCTTCATGTCTACGTATATCTGGAAAACCGCCGTCGTTCCAAAGCAGCTTCCGACTCGGGGCCAGAAGATTAAACCACCTCTCAAAAGTCTTCAATAACTACAGCAGCTACAGTTGAAACCATTGATCACACCGCACCAGAACGAAACCGTAAATCTTCTGGCTATGAATAAAATAACATATCCATAAAAAAGGCCCTGAAATCAATTCAGGGCCTTTTTTATGGGTCAAACGACTTACTTTTTGTACTGCTGAATGATTTTGTAGAGCGCTTTTTGCTTTTCCAGCTCCGGGAAAAACTCAAACAGCTGCACATGCGCATCATAGTCAAGAGCAAGCGCAGCTTCCAGTTGGATCAACGACTCCCGATAATAACCCGCATGAATCAGATAGACAGCCGAGCGGTAATATAAATCAGCCTCTTTGGGCATATCCTCAAGCCCTGTCTGAATAATCTCGTTGGCTTTCAGAAAATCGCCCTGATCAAAAGGAACCAGCGACCAGGTTAAGTAAACATCAGGGTTTGATGAATCGACCTCAGCTGCTTTCTCAAAGGCTTCGACACTGGATAGAACATTGCCGATTTTATACTCTGTTTCGGCCAGAGCCAGGTAATACTCACTGTTCTGATCGTTTAGCTTGACAGCCTTTTGCAGGAACGGCAACGCTTCGTACCATTTCCCCGACTCACTCAAACATACACCAATGCCGTGCCAGGCTTCATCCCACAGCGAATCTAGTTTAATAGCTTCTCTATATTCTTTGATAGCCTCTGGCAAACGGTCCTGCTTTTCTAAGCTAGCGCCCAGGTGGCAGTACGTATCAGCGGTTGCTTCTTCATACTTAAGCGTTTCCCGGTAGCAATTCTCTGCTTTTTCGAAAAGCCCCAGGTTCATATATGTATTACCCAGGTTGAAATGTGCGGAGGAGAAATCTTCCTTGATCAGGACAGCATAATCGTAGGCTTCGGCCGCTTCGGCATACCGGGCCAGTTTACTATACGCTATCCCGATGTTGTACCAGGCATTGTATGAATACGGATCTTTATCGATCAACTGTTGGTAGTACGTCAGGCTATTTTCCAGCTCACCCGTAACGTCGAGACAAAACGCCAACTCGTAGAGCGCATTTTCATTGTTGATATTCAGAGCAATTGATTTTTTGTAGTAAGCAATTGCATCCTCATATCGCCCCCAGTTCTGGTAGCTCTGTCCCAGCTGAAACAGAATATCATCCTTATCTTCAGCTTTGTCGAGCAATTCTTCCAATACCTGAATGGCTTCTTCGTAACGACCAGCCATATTTAAAACTGATCCCTGCATAAATGGCACATCAAGATCGCCGGGATTAAACAACGAAGCCCGTTCCAGCAGATCCAGCGATTCATCAAACCGCTGAAAATTAGCCAGAATCTGGGCTTTGTCGAGCATAAGCTCCAGCGCATATGGGAAATTCTCCAGTCCGGCCTCGGCGGCTTTAAAAGCCTTGTCTAAATCACCATGATTGAGGTAATGTTCAACCATTTGTTCATAGACGTCCAGGTCGAAAAACTGGCTTTGCTGCTGGTCCAGCATCTGCTCAAAACGCCGGATAGATTCTTTAATATCGCCTTCTCGTTCTTCGAACTCTTGCTCCATGCTATTGCCTTAAAAATGTGGGGCGGATAGGGGCCGCGCCAATGGCGCGATTTATCCTTTGGCAGTGTAATATAATGTCAGAAAAGAGAAATTCCAACCCATTGCCCGAAAATTTACGCTCTGATCAGCCATCACAAAACTGCCTTTGTGGAGACTTTTATGTATCGCTCAGAGCCGAGGCTATACGCTGAATTGTTTCGCTTAGCGAACGATACTGAAACCCAGCTACCTGTTCTATTTTACGTCCATCGTACTGATACAATGAACTGGCCGAGCGGGCAGTTTCCCGAGTAATCAGCGGTGTCTTTCCTAGTACCCAGGCTCGTATCGCTTCAAGTGGCCAAAGCAGACGAGTCAAGGCTGGCGGCACCCGCATGGTTGGGGGGCGTTTCTTCAGCGCATTCGCTAGTTGTTCTAACAAGGAACGGTAAGGAATGGTGCCCCCATTGAGAATGAACCTTTGTGATGAAATGGATGACTGCATTAAACGAACCATCGCATCAACCACATCCAACACATCAACGTAGTTCGCCAGTCCAGCCGGGTAGAACGGTTTTTGGTCCATTACGTACTTGATCAATTGTAAACTGCTTCGGTTCCAATCGCCCGTTCCCAGCACAATGGATGGATTGACAATGGCTACGTTAAGCCCTTCGGCGACTCCACGCCAGACTTCCAGCTCCGCCCGGTATTTAGTCTTTGCGTAGTTTGAGTTATTTGGCGATTCTTCCCATTTATAGTTCTCATCGACCACAACGGGCTCGTTTTTAGTATTTCCCTTCGGAACCGGTCGCCCTACGGCGGCCACTGAACTTATAAATCCCAACTTTCGTATGCCCACGTTCAGGCAGACATTTACTACGTTAGCCGTACCTTCCACATTAATACGTTCCATCTGATCCCGGCCTTTAGGCTCAAACGAGACAATAGCTGCGGCATGAACAACATCGATTCCTGGTTTTATAGCTTGTTCAAGCGAAGGAATATCGAGCACATCGCCTTCGTACCACGTAATCTGATCTGCTACGTCAATAAGCATTCCATAGCTGCTATCCGCCCGTTTCAGCGCCGACACAGAGTAGCCATCTGCCAGGTAGCGACGTGCTATATGCGACCCAATGAATCCGGTTGCTCCCGTAATAAAAACAGAATTAAATAGTGATGATGTCAATTGAAGTTTTTGATTTCGACCCAGTTGAGGAAATTATTCGTATCGGGCTTGTTGTTTTCCATAGTAGCCTAACGTGTACTCTTTGCGTAAACATAACAACGTTCGGGCTTGAATTACTAATTTTACGCCACAAATGCAGTTTATAGTTTTCAGTTTATAGTTTTCAGTGGCTGATGCGTCAGCAAATATCTAGCGTCAGCCACTGAAAACTATAAACTGAAAACTATAAACTATAAACTGTTTATGTCCCTGGAAAACCCACAACGATATACCGTTACGGCGGCCTTAATTTACGCCAACGGTCCGATTCACATCGGCCACATTGCAGGCTGTTACCTACCCGCCGACATCTACGTCCGCTATCTACGCTCGACCGGGAAAGACGTAGCGTTCATTAGCGGAACCGATGAGCATGGCGTTCCGATTACTATCAAAGCCAAGAAGGAAGGCATTACTCCGCAACAGGTTGTCGATAAATACTACGTTCAGATTAAGCAAGCCTTCAGCGATTTCGGTATCTCGTTCGATATTTACTCGCGTACCTCGAATCAAATTCACCACGAAACGTCGCAGGAGTTTTTTACGAAACTGTACGACAACGGTGATTTCGACGAAGAAGTAACTGAGCAATACTATGATGAAGTGGCAGGTCAGTTTCTGGCCGATCGCTACATTGTCGGTACGTGTCCGGTTTGTGGTAATCCTAATGCTTATGGCGATCAATGCGAACGCTGTGGAACGGCACTCAGCCCAACCGAGCTTATTGAGCCACACTCAACCCTCTCGGGCTCCAAACCAGTTATGCGTTCTACCAAAAACTGGTTTTTGCCGCTGGACCGGATGCAGCCCAAAATTGAAGAATACGTGAACAGCCATACCGAATGGAAAACAAACGTATTCGGTCAGTGTCAATCGTGGCTGAAAGAGGGACTACGTCCCCGCGCCATGACCCGTGACCTCGACTGGGGGATCTCCGTTCCATTGCCCGATGCCGATGGTAAAGTGCTGTACGTCTGGTTCGACGCACCCATTGGCTACATCAGTATGACCAAAGAATGGGCGGCTCAGCAAGGGCGTGACTGGGAACTATACTGGCGCGACAAGGATACCAAGCTGGTTCATTTCATCGGAAAAGATAACATTGTTTTCCACTGCATTATTTTCCCAGCCATGTTGATGGCGGAAGGAAGCTATATTCTGGCCGACAACGTACCCGCCAATGAATTCATGAATCTGGAAGGCGATAAGATCAGTACGTCTCGCAACTGGGCAGTCTGGCTTCACGAATATCTGGAGGAGTTACCAGGAAAACAGGACGTATTACGCTACGTTCTGGCGGCTAATGCTCCCGAAACGAAAGACAGTGAGTTTACCTGGAAAGATTTTCAGGCACGTAATAACAATGAACTGGTTGCGGTTTTTGGCAATTTTGTCAACCGGGCTATTGTGCTCACCCAGAAATTCTGCGATGGAAAAGTCCCTCCTATTGGTGCTTTGACAGATTATGATCAACAGACACTGAACGAACTGGCCCAATTTCCGGACCGAATTGGTCAGGCTATAGGTCAATATAAATTCCGGGAAGCGCTTGGCTCGTTGATGGACTTAGCCCGCTTGGGCAACAAGTATCTGGCAGAAACGGAACCCTGGAAAGTTGTTAAAACCGATCCACTACGGGCTAACACGATTTTGAACATCGCACTGCAAATCTCTGCGAATCTGAGCATCGTTTGCGAGCCCTTTTTGCCCTTTACGACCGAGAAATTACGTAGTCAGTTGAATATCACCGAACATTTCAACTGGACCAACGCCGGGCGTGCCGACCTACTGGTGGAAGGTCACGAGTTGGGAAAAGGTGAACTGCTGTTTGCCAAGATCGAAGACGAAGAAATAAATAAACAGATTCAAAAATTACTCAATGCCAAGCGCATGAATGAATTAGAAACGAAAACCATTCCGGCTATTCGAAATGAAATTACTTATGATGATTTCGCCAAAATGGATATTCGGGTAGGTACGATCACCGAAGCCGAACGCGTTCCTAAAAGTGATAAACTGCTGAAACTAAAAGTCGACGATGGTTTAGGCGGCCGACAAATCCTGAGCGGGATTGCCAAGCATTTTTCGCCGGAAGAAGTCATTGGCAAACAGGTTACCTTCCTGGCCAATCTGGCTCCCCGTAAAATGATGGGACTGGAGTCGCAGGGAATGATTCTGATGGCTGAAGATCGTGACGGAAAATTGTCTTTGATTACACCGGGAGAAGCAGTCTGGAACGGCGGAACCGTTTCGTAACCCCTTACACTACGTTTACCGATGCCGGAAACTTGAAGGTTTCCGGCATTTTTGTTATCCTTTTATGGCGTGATCCGTTTTTACATCCTGCCCCGACCAGATCTTTTTCGATGTCCAGTCCGTAGATGGATCAGACCAGAAAGGCTCGGATGCGGGTAAGCCCAAGGCTACAAAGGCTACCGAACACAGATACAAGCTCCCTGTTGAAATATACGTTTCGCCAATGGACGGCTGATGACCACATAAGCCAATTTGTAGCCATCCTTTCGAATCAAAGGTATTCGAAGCATCCATTGTTCGCCGAATAACGGCCGTCAAGGCAGACCGAACCTGTCCAGGTGTGATTTCGATTGGCAGGTTATTCTGAAGCGCAACCTGCGATAACAGTTGAAAAGCCCCACACCGATAGGCCAGCGAACGGCCAAATGCCGCAAATGAGCCATCTGGCCCAATTAATCGTTCCTGAACAATAGCGTATCGCTGGGCACGTAGCAGTAAGCTTTCGTACAGTTTTTTGTCTGCTTTTCCGGCCTCCGTTAATGTTTTCACTACGTCCAGCAGCATCGGCTGAATAACGTAGCTGTTATAATAATCCCAATGAAAATCAGGCCCATCACCGTATACACCATCCCCTTTATACCAGGCTTCATGTTGACGAATGGCATAATCCATGCGCATTTCGTCGCCCGACCCGGTAAACTTCAGTAAAGCGGCTTCTACCATCGCACTGAATAAAAGCCAGTTATTGTAGCCCGGCTTTATAACTCGAGTTAACTGTAACGCTTTAACCAGATTGGCCTGTTCCTCAGCACTTAGTGCACTCCACAGCCTGGGAGCACGTAGCAGTCCGTGCGCTAAGAAAGCAGCATCCACCAACGGCTGGCCCCCTTTCGTAAAATTCAGATAATCGGGCGACTGTGGATTGACACCGTTAGCAATTGACTTCCAGGTAAGATCAAAAAATCGTTGCCGTATCCGTCCCTCTGGCGAATCATCGATTTCCAATTGCAACCAGGGAGCTAAACCAGCTACCGTACGCCCCAAGGCCTCCAGATGTGAAACAGCGTTTCGGCTATCCTCCTGCCCCGGTACCGACTCAACCGGCATGGTCTCTCTCAGACGATTGGCCGACAAAGCCACTAAAACCGGCTCAACGATCTTACCCAATGTCTGTATCCAGTAAGATCGATCATCGTTCGTGTTACGTTCATCTACACTAGGCCTTACCTTGTCCAATACTGGTATTTCATTGCCTATCTGTAACGTTGCTGGTACTGCTGCCACCAGCCGGGCGAAGGTCCGCCGTTTCATATCCTAATTGATGCTATAAACCACACTGCTTCACCATACTCGTTTTTGTAGCAAATTGTTAGTCGCTACGCTGCTAACTTACTACGTTGCTTCCAGTAAAGCACTGCGTGTTCGTTTTTACTCGTATTAAAACAGACGAACCAGAATCAAATCTATCTGCGCTGAAACGTTCACACGAGAAACGCTGTTACCTAGCTACACTCGCCATTTTTACGTTCTGTGAGCCAGGAAACAAAAAACACCGAATCGTCGGCCGGTCGAATTTTCGACTGGGATATCCTTCGGCGGTTATACTCATTTGTCAAGCCTTATCAAGGCCGCTTTTATCTTCTTATTGGTGTTATTCTGCTGTCAGCCTGTCTGGCCCCGTTGACGCCACTTCTTATTCGATATACCATCGATAACGTAATTGCCGCTGCCGACTACCAACGACTGACGTTTATGCTCATCGTGATGATTGGCGTTCTGGTTGTTCAGGCAATTATTCAGTTTTCAAATACCTATCTATCGGGGTGGTTGGGGCAGTATATTATTCGCGATATCCGTGTACAGCTTTATCGTAAAATCCTTCAACTCCGGCTCAAATTCTTCGATAATACGCCTATAGGTCGACTGGTTACCCGATCCATTTCAGATGTTGAAACTCTTGCCGATGTATTCAGCGAGGGCATGGCCGCCATTGCCGGTGATATTCTCCAGCTGGTTCTAATTATCGGCGTTATGTTCTACACCGATTGGCGATTGGCAGCCATCAGCCTGTCGACAATTCCGCTGATGCTCTTTAGTACGTATGTCTTCAAAGAGAAAATCAAAAAATCATTCAATGAAGTACGTACTGCTGTAGCCAACCTGAACTCCTTTGTGCAGGAACACATTACCGGCATGAATATCGTGCAGATATTTGGTAGTGAGAAAATAGAGGCTGAAAAATTCCGGACAATCAATGCCGAACACCGCGATGCCAACATTCGCTCCATCTGGTATTATTCAGTGTATTACCCGGTCGCCGATATTATTTCAGCCGTTGCCGTTGGGCTGGTTGTCTGGTACGGTGCCAAACAGATTATTACTGACGACATTACGTTTGGTACGGTAACGGCCTTTGTAATGTTTATTAACCTGTTTTTCCGGCCAATTCGTATGCTGGCTGATCGCTTCAATACGTTGCAGATGGGTATTGTAAGTACTGACCGGATTATTAAGCTATTGGACAGCGACGACTTTACAGTCAATAATGGCAATTATGCTCCATCGACCATAAATGGAGACGTAGTGTTCGACAACGTATGGTTTGCTTACAACAACGAAGATTGGGTATTACGCGATATTTCATTCCGTGTTAAGGCTGGCGAGACAATCGCATTTGTTGGAGCTACAGGAGCCGGTAAATCGTCCATTATCAATTTGCTGAGCCGTTTCTACGATATTAATAAAGGAGAAATTAAGGTCGACGGCGTTGATGTGCACGATTATGAACTAGGACATTTACGACGTAACATTGGTGTCGTCTTGCAGGATGTCTTTTTGTTTTCCGACACGATAGAGAATAACATTACGTTAGGCGACAAGAAAATCAGCCACGAAAAAATGATCGAAGCCGCCAAACTGGTTGGTGTTCATGATTTCATCGAACGGTTGCCGGGTGGTTATCAATATAACGTAATGGAACGCGGATCAACCTTGTCAGTCGGTCAGCGTCAGTTGATTTCGTTCGTAAGGGCTATGGTCCAGGACCCTAAAATTATTGTTCTGGACGAAGCAACATCGTCTGTCGATACCGAAACGGAAGAGATGATTCAGAATGCCATTGGCAAGCTGATGAAAGGGCGTACGGCTATTGTAATTGCTCACCGCTTATCCACCATCCAAAAAGCAGACAAGATCATTGTGGTCGATAAAGGTCATATTGTTGAGCAGGGAAATCACGAAGAGCTTCTTCAGCATGAAGGCTTTTATGCTAATCTATACCGTATGCAATACAAGGAGGTAGTCTAATAGTGTATCAACGCTTATCTCTACAAATCAGAGGGCCAACCGAAGTTTTCGGTTGGCCCTCTGATTTGTAAAACTATTCCTTATTTACGCTTGAGAGTCTTCAGGAGCATCTCCTTCAGCTACGACACTATGCGCAGCTGCATTAGGCGTATCGTTCGTTATACCGGGTCCACTGCCATCAATCGCATAGGCAATTGAATCAGCAAGGTTATCGGGAGATATTTTGGCAAGTTCTGCTGGCTGTTCAACCGCTTTCGGGTATTGCTCTCCTACTTGCTGATTGATTATTTCCTCATCAGCATTTGGATCGTTGTCCATCACAGATGGAACCTGGCTCGAACTTTTACCAGAAGTATCGACAATATCCGGGGTAAGTTGCCGCATGGCTATTGATGAGTTTGGTACATCCTCAATAACCTATAAACGATACTGACTGTTTAAAAATCAGCCTCATTCTTCCCCTATCCGACGTACCAGAATTTTATCAATCCGGCTCTTATCCATATCCACTATTTCAAACCTAAAGGCCTGCCAAACAAACGACTCTCCAGTTTGAGGAATATCCTTTAAAATATGTAAAGCAAAGCCTCCTAACGTATCAAAACCGGTAAGTTCACGTCTTGCCTGGGCCGTAATCGTGATGTTAAAGTATGATATAAAATCTTCAAAAGGTAACTGGGCGTCAATCAAAAAACTACCGTCTTCCCGCTCCCGGATTTCATAATCAGGATACGTATCGTCATTAATATCACCCACCAGTACGTCCAGAATGTCGTTCAAGGTAACGATTCCTAAGACACCTCCATACTCATCAACAATCATACCCACATACTGGCGACGCTCCCGAAAACGCTCAAGCACTTGATAGGCCCGATTATTTTCGGGTACAAATAGTGCCTCCCGTTTAATTTCGTCAAGGCGCATCAATTCCGTATCGAGATCCTTGCCAAGGAAATCTTTCGAATAAATTAACCCCACAACCTCATCTACACTTCCGTTGCAGAGCGGATAGATCGAATGCTTATAGTCTAGTACTTTCGCTTTATTTTCAGCGAGGTCGTCTTCCAGGTCCAGAAAAACAATCTCCTGCCGATTGGTCATCAACGATGTAATTTTTCGGTCGCCGAGTTGAAAAACATTCTGCACAATCTCCTGCTCGATTTCTTCAATGGCTCCGCCAGAAGTACCTTCCTGTATCAGACTTTTGATTTCTTCTTCCGTAACAGCGCTCTCGTTGGGTTTGATATTAAGTAGCTTTAGCAACAGATCACTGGAAAAAGTTAGTAGGGAGATGAACGGCGATGTAACCCGGGACAGTAAAATCATCGGACCTGCCATTGTTTTGGCAATTCCTTCAGGATTTGAAAGGCCAATCCGTTTAGGTACTAACTCGCCAAATACTAAGGACATATAGGTTAACAAGAGCAACACCAGCACTACAGCAATAGAATGAGCGTATGGTGCGAGTACGTCGATTTGGGCGACAAACGCCTGCACATCGCCGGTTAACTTATCGCCCGAAAAAATACCGAGCAAAATACCGATCAACGTGATACCAATCTGTACGGTCGATAAGAAGCGGTTCGGTGCATTCGATAATTCAAGGGCAACCTGCGCTCTTCGATCTCCATTTTTGGCTGCGGATTCCAGCTTTGATTTACGTGATGAAACAAGGGCAATTTCTGACATGGAAAACACACCATTCAGAAGTGTCAGCAGTAAGATTATAAGAAGTTCCACGAAGGGAGATGGTTGGCTTATCGCAAAAATAGCAAACGGAAATTGTTTCCAACGGGTAAACCCTGTAACAGACGCGGGTTTTTGCTATTTTTACCATTCGAACCGCAAAATGTACCGATGATTGTTTTTATAAACGACCGCCCAATTCGGCTCGTTGGTCCAAAAGCTGCTTCTCAGCTTACCGAACCCTTGAAACAGGGGCCTTTCAATGATTTTGATCGAATCGTTGATTCGAGGCTGGAAGTCCTAAAGGAAGATGCTTTGCAGGGCCATCTTCTAGTACTAAATACAACTCCCGCTACCATCGATAAACTCCTCTTATTACTCCAGAAAGCAAATGCTTCGCGCCTGCTTTCGATAACATTAGGATGTCTCGATAAGGATAGTTGCGAAACGGCTATTAAAAAGCCCTTCAAAATAATTAAAGCAGCAGGTGGGGTGGTTGTGAAGAACAACAATATACTACTCATATTCCGTAGGGGCGTATGGGACTTACCCAAAGGTAAATTAGACGATGGCGAATCATCCCGGCAGGGTGCCGCCCGCGAAGTAGAGGAGGAAACCGGTGTTCGGGTGTCGGTTGGAGAACGTATCTGCACTACCTGGCATACCTATACCCTGAACGGCAGCCGCATTCTGAAACGGACGAAATGGTATCGAATGAGTTCGCGGGATGATAGCCGCATGGCTCCTCAGGCCGATGAAGACATCGAGAAGCTCGCCTGGCTCGACCCACGTCAAACCAAGTTAGCCCTTACCAACTCATTTAGCTCCATCCGCTACGTGATCGAGTCAATGAGTAACTCTGTAAATCAGTCTATCGATAAGTAATTTAATGACCCAGTGGATGGGCTTCCAGCTTGTACGGCAGAAACTCATCCACCTGCTGTCCATACCGGTGTAATTCGCGAATGATGCTCGAACTAATTGGAGCCAGATGAGGAGAAGTAATTAGGAAAACCGTTTCTACCTCATCGTAGATATATCGGTTCACCTGAGAAATACCGTTCTCGTACTCAAAATCTGTCGTATTCCGTAAACCACGTAGCAAAAACCTGGCCCCGGCTTCCCGAGCCACAGAAGCGGTTAAATCATCGTAGCTGATTACACGTACGGCCGGATAATCCCTGAACGCTTCTTCAATTAAATGAATCATCTGTTCTAGTGGGAAGTAGCGTTCTTTACGAGGATTTCTGCCGATTCCAATAATTACTTCATCGAATAAGCGAAGTCCACGCAACACAATATCTTCATGGCCTTTGGTAAAAGGATCGAACGAACCAGGGAATAGAGCAATACGCTTCATAGAGTTATGAATTAACCTTTGGCCACAAAGTTATTTGCTCTTTGGTGTAAACCTCACTCACTCAATAAAGAAAGTCCAAACAGGCTTAAATATCGATGCTCGGGCAGGTCATCGAACTCATCTGCCAGTTTCAGGCTTGTAGGCGAATGGCCAAATGATAAGTTGGGCAAAAACCGGCTTAACGTAGTATAGGACTCCGCAAATGGCGTAATTTCACCGTAGAGATAAATATTAGCTTCGGCCGGCGGAAGGCCCATTTCATCCAGCACATACAGGACGTAATAAGCCAGATCCTGTACATTTTTATACCCAAACCGATTGCAGTATATCAATTGTTTCTCTCTACGGTATAGTATCGACACAAACTCGTCTTCAAAATAAAACCACATATTGTGTGGTGTCATGATGTGTCGATCCAGTTCGGCAGTTGCCTGAATCAGGGAACCAATCTGGTGAACAAATACGGATGGCTGTAACGGGTACACCCCTGAAAAATAATCAACGAGCGGATGTTCCAGATTGAAAATGGATAAGAACCCTTCACTTTCATGAGCGTATGACTGGGCAAACTCATGCGCAGGCAGGGCACTTCCCCGCATCAGCGATAGGTAGCTACTGGCGTATTCTTTCCGAAAAATTGGCTTGGGAACAATAGTAAACGACGACGAATTGACACCGATACGAATTTCCTGCCACGGTCCCGCCGAAAGAATAGGATGGTGCCGAAAAACATCAGGCAGAATCTCCGTCAATGGCCGGTCGGTCAGCAACGAAGGGAACGTATAATCTTCCAGATAGCTAGCTTTCCGACGTGAATCCTGCACCAGAAACCGAAATCGATCGCGCCCAACCTCCATACACAGAACAGATTTAGCTGTTTTGGTAGGATCAAATGAGCTTGAATGAATAATTACGGTTGGAGTAAGGGTCACATTAATTTGCACGGGTTCCTGGCAACTAAAAAGTAAGAAAAAGGAAGATTATCAAACTAAATCTAAGTTAACACTTCATTGACTTATTAAACCAAATACAAACAAAATAGGCTAAAAAACCTCAGTAACACAAATACCCGCGCAAACGAAACAAATCATCAATTGACTGGCAATTACGTACTACAACATGCACAGAATCTTCCGGAAGACGTTTGATAGCATCAAATGACAGAAATTGAACGTCAGTAATCTGCTGGCTCTCTGCAGGCATTTCAGGATCATACCCTTTCTGTAGTACCCCGCATACAATGTTTACCTGAAAGAAAAGCTCGATTGCATGTAAAGGATCGGCAATGAATTCATGAACAAACAGCAGTTCTCCTACATCAATAATCAAACCAGTTTCTTCCGAAAACTCCCGAATTAACGCATCATACGCCTTTTCTCCAAATTGCACGCCCCCACCCGGCGGGCTCCAGAACGTACCGGCTGCTCCTAATCCCTGATGGTGTACGAGTAATAATCGATCCTCCTGACGACATAGTCCACAGACGCGTACACGCAATCGATTCCCATAAACTTCCAGTACATTGTTCTGACTTGATACCACCTTATACTACCTTCATTTATGTATCGGGAGCGCAAAGGTAGCCAAAAAAGGGTATGATAAGGTGCTTACAGATAGCTGCCAGGCTACGTACCCCATCATACCCCATACCCTAGTAAGGGCTGCCCGAAATATAACTTTCGAGTGAGTCAATACGGGTTTTCTGATCCCGCATGATTGCTGTTACTACGTCATTGATGGAAATAATGCCCATCAACGTACCATTTTCCATCACGGGCAAATGCCGGATGTGGCGCTCTGACATAATTTCCATACATTCATCAAGTCTTTGCTCCGGCTCAATCGTAATTACCCGCGATGTCATAACTTCGGCAACTCGCGTGTCGTTCGAATGCCTTCCCTTCAAAATCACTTTACGGGCGTAGTCACGTTCCGAAAATATACCCGTCAGCCTACCCTCATCAACAACCAGTACAGCGCCGATATTCTTGTCCGCCATAACTTTGAGTGCGTCCAGAACGGTTTCATCAGACGATACAGAATAGAGGGCATTAATCGCTTTCCCCTGAAGAATTTGACGTATTTTCATGTATTAGAAGGAGTTAGTGGTGCTGTGAAGATAAACAAAAAGGAGAAAGCATGAAAGAGAGTATTGCGAAAGAAATAAAAAATAGTAGAAAATAAGCATTACACCTGTTTCTACCAGCTGATTATATGCTTTTAGCTTTCCTGCTTTTTTTGTATATTGTAACATGAATGAAACACAGACTGCAGCCCAACTGTTGGCGAAACGCTTCCCCTATAAACCCACACTTGGACAACAGCAATTTTTTGAGCAGATAGGTGCGTTCATTGTTCAGGAAGAGTACGAGCATTACCGCGACTGCTTCCTGCTACGTGGCTATGCAGGAACCGGCAAAACCACTCTTGTTGGAACGCTTATCAAGGTTTTACCCCGATTCGGCTATAAATCGGTTCTCCTGGCCCCAACAGGTCGGGCGGCCAAAGTAATGGCCAGCTATGCGAAGAAGCCCTCTCAAACCATCCACCGGAAAATCTATCGGCAGGTTGCCGAACCAGGCTCTAGTCAGTTGGCGTTCCAGCGGCAAAAGAACTATCATGAGGACACGCTCTTTATCGTAGACGAAGCTTCCATGATTTCTGATGAAGCCGAATTTGGGGGCAAAGGCCTCTTAACCGATCTGATTGATTACGTATTTGAAGGCCCCGGCAACAAGCTGATGTTGGTTGGTGATACGGCACAGCTTCCGCCCGTTGGCCGTGAGTTGAGCCCGGCACTGGATCGCGGCTTTCTGTCCAGCTCGTTCGATATGACCGTTTACGAACAGGAACTCACGGAGGTGATGCGTCAGGAAGAAGAGTCAGGGATTCTCTACAACGCAACGAACTTACGATTACTGCTTGGCAACGTAGCATCAAGCCCTAAAGCTGTTGGCTTCGACGCACTGATGAATGACGACAATAACGCTGACAGCATGGAGGTCCCTCCTATTCAGCTAAACGTTCGATCGTTCCGCGATATCTACAAAATGCCGCTTATGAAGCTGGAGGATGGTATTCGGTACGCTTATAATAAATACGGCCGGGAGAATACAGCGATCATTTGCCGGTCGAACAAAGTGGCCGTACAGTACAATCAGTTTGTACGACGGATGATCGATCAGTGCGAAGAAGAGCTGGATGCGGGCGACATGCTGATGATTGCCCGTAACAACTATACGATTCTCGATGAGGACTCCCCCGCTGGCTTTCTGGCGAACGGAGAATTTGCTGAAGTGCAGAAGATACGGAATAAGGAAGAAGTGCACGGGTTCCGATTCGCCACTGTTACGTTACGTTTAGTCGACTATGAGGATCAGCCTGATTTTGAAGCTAAGATACTGCTCGACACCCTTTATTCTCCCGTTCCTTCCCTCTCGGCAGATCAGTATAAAGCGCTCTATGAGAGCGTGATGAAAGATTATTTCTACATCAAAAGTAAAAAAGAGCGGGCCGAAGCTGTTCGGAAAGATCCATACCTTAATGCCCTACAGGTAAAGTTTGCCTATGCACTCACTTGTCATAAAGCGCAGGGGGGGCAGTGGAGTGCGGTATTTATCGATCAGGGCTTTTTGCCGGAAGGGCAAGTCAATAATGAATTTGTCCGCTGGTTGTATACCGCTTTAACCCGGTCTACCGATGAAGTTTTCCTGATGAATTTCAATCCACAGTTTTTTGGCTAAACCGAATAGCTTAAAATGAAGTTTATACTTCCTGGCTAGTAACGGTATGGCAGATTAAGCAAAGCAATACCGCTATTGCTCGCTAAAGCTGTACGTTTAACCAATTAACTGTTCAATAACTATGTCCATCGAATGGATCATGAGTGCCTGCATTGGTGTAGGGTTAGCCGCCTGTTGCGGGTTCCGTGTGTTTGTACCATTGCTTATAGCCAGTGTTGCCACCAAGCTCGGATTTATTGGCACGGTTGCAGGCTTTGAATGGCTGAGTGGATGGCCCGCTTTATTCGGCTTGTCCATTGCTACCATTTTCGAAATAGGCGCTTACTACATTCCCTGGCTCGACAATTTACTGGATACGCTGGCAACCCCTGCATCAATCATAGCCGGTACGTTACTCAGCACGTCTTTTCTGCATATCGATAATCCAATCCTGCATTGGGGACTGGGGTTAATGTTGGGCGGGAGCTCGGCAGGTATCGTTCAGGCCGGAACGAGTTTGCTGAGGATGGGCTCGTCAATAACTACGGGTGGTGTTGCTAATCCGGCTGTGGCGACCGGCGAAAACGTTGCCTCATTGAGTTTATCGATTTTTTCGATTTTCCTGCCCTTAATTGCCGTTGTTATCATTATGGCAATCATGCTATTTGTTATATCCCGTCTGATTGCTCGTCGAAAGGTTTGGTTCAGCCGCCGATCAAACCGAGCCGCCGGGGCTTCCATTACCCAAATACCACGTAGCAGCAATGGACGAGCCTAATAAACCAGACTTCCAATAACAAAAAAGCCACCAGCAGATACGTCTACTGGTGGCTTTTTTGTTATTAGAAGCCTGCTTACAACGTAGCAACCGTACGCCGTACAAAAGCCGTCAAATCAGACCCGGTCAGCATATTTTGCGACAACAATGCTAAATCATACACTTGTTTCACCAGCGATTTCTGCGCATTCTCATCGGTTTCAGACAAAACTTTGCCGATAAGCGGGTGATTGGCGTTAACAACCACATTGTACGTAACGGGCAGATTCCCATAAAACGATTGCTCACCCGATAAAGCCGACATATCTTTCATCCGACGCATGAACTCAGGTAACGTAATGGTTACTGGGAGTTCATCCGTTGGCTGTGCTTCAATGCTCACATTCAGCATTTTATTATCCAATACCTGCTCAAACACTTCTTTTAACTTGGTCTGGTCAGCTTCTGAAAGAACGCTTTCGTTACTGATTCCTTTATCGATCAGCTTATCTAGCGTATCAGCATCAACTCGTTGGAAATGTACCTTTTCCAGTTTTTGCTCCAGTGCATTGATGAAATGAGCGTCGATTACATTATCCATCAACAATACGTCATAACCACGCCGAACGGCCGACTCGATGTAAGCATCCTGCTGCTTGCGATCGGACGTGTACAACATGACGACCGTGTCGTTTTTATCGGTCTGGTTAGCCTGTACCTTCTCGCGGTATTCGTCAAGAGTCGAATAAGCGTTAGCCGTGTTTTTGAGAAGCACGAAATTCTTCGCTTTTTCCCAGAACTTGTCATCGCTCAGGATACCGTATTTGATGAATAAGCCGATGTCGTCAAACTTCTCTTCAAAGGCCTTCCGATCAGCGTTGAAAAGCTCCTGTAGTTTGTCTGCCACTTTACGGGTAATGTACCCATTGATTTTCTTAACATTCGAATCAGCCTGCAGGAAACTTCTCGATACGTTAAGCGGAATATCTGGCGAATCAATAACGCCGTGGAGCATCATCAGGAAGTCAGGAACAACATCCTTCACTTCATCCGTAATAAATACCTGGCGGCTGTAAAGCTGTATTTTTTCACGTTGAAAACGTAGCTCATTCTTGATACGCGGGAAATACAGAATACCCGTCAGATTAAATGGATAGTCTACATTCAGATGAATCCAGAACAAAGGCTCTTCGCTCATTGGATACAATTCGCGGTAGAACGTTTTGTAATCCTCATCGGTCAGTTCAGATGGCGATTTGGTCCAGATGGGAGTGGTATTGTTCACGACCTGGCCATCAAATTCAATGGCAGCAGGTAAGAAACGAGCGTATTTATCCAGAATTCCGCGCAAACGGCCTTTATTCAGAAACTCCTCAGAATCGGGAGCAATGTGCAGAATAATATCCGTACCGCGCTCGGTACGTTCGGCGGGTGTCAGTTCAAACTCAGTCGATCCATCGCAAACCCAACGAGCAGCTTCCGCATTATCGCGATACGATTTGGTAATAATCTCGACTTCTTCGGCAACCATAAATGCCGAGTAAAAGCCTAGACCGAAATGACCAATAATCTGGCCTTTATCGTCGGTTTTGTCTTTATATTTTTCCAGGAAATCAGCCGCTCCAGAAAAAGCAATCTGGTTAATGTATTTCTTGATTTCGTCGGCCGTCATACCAATACCATTATCGCTAATGGTAATGGTTTTAGCTTCTTCGTTGAGCGATACGGTCACTTTTAACTCGCCCAGTTCGCCATTAAACTCACCAAACGAAGCCAGTTGACGTAGTTTCTGAGTCGCATCAACCGCGTTCGATACTAATTCACGCAGGAAAATCTCGTGGTCGGAATAGAGAAACTTCTTGATAATCGGGAAGATATTCTCTGTGTGGATCGAAATCTGCCCTTTTTCGCTCTGTACGGATTCCATAGTGTCTTCTAAAGTCAGTTGTTATTTTAGTCGGGCGTATTCAAATCCTGTTCCAGTACGTTCTTTTCTGACACATTGACAGTTTTTGCTGTAACATCGGCCAGTTACAACTATTCAAAAGCAAAAAGAGTCTTTATAAAAAATTACTGCCATGAGAGTCTTACTACTTTTTCTGCTCACCTTTGCTTTCAGTTGTCAAAAAGATTCGCCAGAAGGACTAGGGCCAATACGTACCGAACCAGCTTTTATCTATGAGAACTCGGTCCCTACTGATGGTTGTGAAGAACACGTCCGGCTCGATATACCCGATTCAACCGCAACGGCGGTCAGTTATAAGCCAACAGCCTCATCGCTTCCAATTTTACAGAAAGCGCTGGCCGACATTCAGCCCAATCCAACCACCTTTGAACGAGCTGTTACTATTCGTTTTGCAGAAACGGGCCGTCAAGTTGACTTGATGTGTGGTTGGGGAACCCGCCAACAAATGAACGAAATAGAAATTATTTCGATTAGCAGGCGTTGACTATACTTGCCGAACACCTACCGTTCATTCTGCGTTATGGCTTTGTATGACCACACACGATTATACCGACATTTCGCTGGCAGAACTGGAGACCATTCGAAAAGACCCCAATACATTGGTTATAGATGTACGGGATGAATGGGAGTTTGAAGAATTCAATATCGGCGGCATCAACATACCACTACCCGATATCCGAGCCAGAAAAGCAGAGTTGGCGCCCTACGATACGCTTATCGCCATCTGTACAAATGGTGTTCGCAGTCGGGTAGCTGTCAAAGATTTTCTACGCCAGCCTGACTTACAAACTAAGTATATTTACCATCTGCATGGCGGAATTATTGAATCTGAAGACTGAAGCAAGCTATGCTATAGGACGTAGCAATGCATACGTAACAATGGGTAATCCTACAAAAACCAGCCGCCGACGAGTCGTATACACAATCGTCCGTCAGGAAAGAAAAGGGTTTGACCTCAGAGAGAACTTGTTCGCCTACAGAGCAATACTGCCAGAATAAACCCGTTTTGCCGGACCTATCAGGTGAATACTTTCGAAAATATCCTCGCCCTGGTACTGGAACGATACGCTCAGATTACCACCAATGGTCTGAATATGAATTGGATCGGGCATCGATAACTGCTGATGAGCCACCAGCGCAACGGCGGTTACGCCCGTTCCGCAGGAGTACGTTTCGTCTTCCACACCCCGCTCATACGTTCTGACAAACAGAGTATTGGCATCGACTATCTGCGCAAAATTAATGTTTGTGCCTCCGGGCTGAAACGGTTCGCTATACCGAATGCTACGTCCATCAGCAACCACATCAAGCGATTCCAGGTCATCCACGAACTGCACCACGTGTGGTGAGCCCGTATTTAGGAACGTAAGCCCTCCCCGATTCTCGATGCCCGATACATCACTCATTTTAAGTGATATGTTCTCGCCATCAACAACCGCTACGTGCTCGCCATCGACCGCTATAAATCGGGCCTTTTTCTCAAATAAACCCAGATCGTGGGCAAAACGAACGATGCAGCGGCCACCATTACCGCACATGCTGCCTTCGGCCCCATCGGCATTGAAATAAACCATTCTGAAATCGTATTCCGGATCGTTTTGCAGCAGAATGAGTCCATCAGCGCCAATCCCAAACCGACGGTGACACAGCCGTTCAACGAAAGCCTGATCGGAAGCGGGGAAATTACCATCCCGATCATCGATCATGATAAAATCATTCCCCGTACCCTGGTATTTGAAAAAATTCATTGTGTAGTGATTAGCCGACTCTGATTAAGGACGGAGTCGCGAGTTAAGTTCCGTTTCGCTACGTTATAAAAACAAAAAAGCTGCCTATACAGGCAGCTTTTCGTAAGATCGTATTAACGTAGAGCCATTAAGCTGCTACCGTTGCCTTTGGCTTACGCTCTTTCAGACGGGCAGCTTTACCTTGACGACCACGTAGGAAGAACAAACGGGCACGACGTACTTTACCAAGGCGCACAACCTCAATTTTGTCGATATTAGGCGACAAAACGGGGAAGATACGTTCAACTCCAACGCCATTTGATACTTTACGGACAGTGAATGTTTCACCAGCGCTGCTTGGGTTACGGCGTTGAATAACCGTTCCCGTAAACACCTGGATACGTTCCTTATTTCCTTCGCGGATTTTAACGTGTACGTTCACCGTATCGCCCGCCCGAAACGTGGGCAAATCGGCGCGACGCTGCGCGTTGTCTGCCTCCACTAATTTGATTAACTCGCTCATGACTGTATATAAATCGCCAGATAAGTATTTGCGAAATGAGCCGCAAAGATAGCAAATTTCTCAGCACTTGAAAATACTTTTGCAAAATTACCTCGCGTAAATGACGCCAAATCGATGAAAATACTAAATGTTGACCAGATTCGAGCCCTTGACCAGTATACGATCCAGCACGAACCCATTGCACCCATCAATCTGATGGAGCGTGCTGCTCTTGCGTTCGTTGACTGGTTCGCGGATCATTTTTCTACTTCAACGGCCATAAAGATATTTTGTGGTTTAGGAAACAATGGCGGTGATGGCCTGGCCATTGCCCGACTGCTGCTCGAACGGGAGTATCGTATTGAAGTCTTTGTGGTTCGTTACGCTCCGCGCGAATCCGACGATTTTATGCATAATCATCGTCGGCTGAAGCTCGTCACGGAGAACATCCGCTACGTTGAATTAACGCACGATATACCCGCTATACGCCATAATGAAGTTGTTATTGACGCCATTTTGGGATCGGGTCTGTCGCGGCCAGCCGATGGCATCGTTAAAAGTACCGTCGAGGCCATTAATCGGGCTCCTGCAACCGTTGTTTCTGTCGATATAGCTAGCGGACTATATACCGATCAGCCCAACTCGCCAACGGACGTCATTATTGAACCCGATTATACGGTCTCCTTCCAATTACCCAAGTTAGCCTTCTTGCTGCCAAAAAATGGACGCTACGTTGGCAATTGGCAGCTAGTTGATATTCAGCTCCATAAACGCTACATCGATACCTCTCCAACGCCTTATTATTTCACGCAACCGAAAGATGCAAGGCTGTTACTACAGAAAAGGGATCGGTTTTCGAACAAGGGATCCTTCGGCCATGCGCTGCTGCTGGCGGGTAGTTACGGTAAAATAGGCGCGGCTGTTTTGTCAGCCAAAGCTTGTTTACGGTCGGGCGTGGGCTTATTAACAGTTCAGGTGCCTCAATGTGGTTACGAAATCCTGCAAACCTCAGTACCCGAAGCGATGTGTCGCCCCGATGAGCATCAGCGGGTATTGACAGGGGCCAGTGAGGTGGAAGGTCCTGAGCCTGTCGATTATTCAACTGTAGGCATTGGTCCCGGCATTGGCAAAGCCCCCGAAACACTGACCATGCTTCGTTCATTGCTACCCACGTTAAAAAAGCCAATTGTTGTTGATGCCGACGCCTTAAACCTGTTATCTGAAAACCGTGACCTGCTGGCTAAATTACCTATCAACAGTATTCTCACCCCTCACCCAAAAGAGTTTGAGCGACTGACTAAAAAGTGGGAAAATGATTATCAGAAACTGGATATCCTGCGCGAATTTGCCAAAAAGTACAAAGTTATTGTTGTACTTAAGGGCGCCTATTCGGCGGTAACCACCCCCGACGGCGATATTCATTTTAACTCAACGGGAAATCCCGGACTGAGCACAGGTGGTACCGGCGACGTACTGACGGGTATTCTTACCGCTTTGCTCGCTCAGGGCTACGATCCGATCGAAGCAGCTGTGTTAGGTGTTTTTGCCCATGGTCTGGCTGGCGATCGGGCTGCCGAGCAGCGCGGACCTATTGGAATGGTTGCTACTGACATACTAGATTCTCTACGCTGGGACTAGACTTGTAGAAAATAAGTTACAGAACTGTAGATTCTTCGCCACGCTACAGGAATTAATTTTCGATTTTCTTTTTTCAGTAACTACCGCTTAGTAAACATTACGTATATAGGTCAACAGGTATTCAGGTAATAATACGCATTAGGCATAATCAGGGTTTTCGCTCTGTTTTTACAGTGAAAGCGGTCCCAAATTTGTACTGCGTAAAAGCATACCAACAAATACTCATGAAACCTACAGCACAGCGCGATTGGCGCGTACACCGTCCCTCGCGGAGATCAAGAGTCTCCTTTGACCAAACCACCGCTTTAGGCGGGTTAACCGTAGCGTTGTTTGCTTATATCGTCTATCATTTTGTGTATCCTCTCATTTCGAAAGGATTACTTTGGTAGCATCCATTGATAATAAGAAAACCCCATCTGGCTAGAGCCGGATGGGGTTTTCTTATTTATGCATTTCACTATTTCAAAAAATGATACGTAGCAAAAGCCGTTACGTAGGCTAACGTCATCATATATACTAGTTGAACCGCTGGCCATTTCCAGCTTTTTGTCTCCCGTTGTGTAGCCGCCAGCGTACTCATACACATCATGGCAAATACATAAAAAATCAGTAACGACCATGCCACAGCAGGCGTGTACATGGGTCCGCCTGTTTCCGGATTACGCTCCTGACGCAGTCGTTCGCGGATCGTAACCCCTTCTTCATCGCCATCACCGATACTGTAAATGGTAGACATGGTGCCAACGAAAACTTCGCGGGCGGCAAATGAACTCAACAGAGCAATCCCAATTTTCCAATCGTAGCCAAGTGGTTTAATAACGGGTTCTATAAAATGACCGAAATTCCCGGCATAGGATGCTTCCAGTCGTTCAGAGGCCACCCGATTCTGTAATTCGTCGTCCGATAGAGTGGGGTTTTGCTGTCGTACCTGCTGTTCAGCTTTTTCCATTGAATCGCCGGGGCCGTAGCTTGCCAGCACCCATAAGATAATAGAAATAGCCAAAATAACCCGTCCGGCTTCCCAGACAAACGACCGAACGCTTTCCCAAATGGTTAAGCCAACGTGGTTCCAGCGCGGTAACTTGAACGTAGGCAATTCCATGATAAAGAAGCTACGCTCTTTAGTCTTTAGAAAGCCTTTCAATACGTAGGCGGCCAGCAAGGCACTTACTAATCCCAGTAAATAAAGCGCCATCAAGGCCAGCCCCTGCAGGTTAAACACGCCCAGCACTCGTTTGCTGGGAACCACCAGCGCAATCAGGATCGTATAGATTGGCAGGCGAGCCGAACAACTCATCAATGGAGTCACCAGAATAGTAATCAGACGGTCGCGCCGTGTACCAATGCTACGTGTCGCCATAATGGCTGGGACAGCACAGGCGACCCCCGAGATCAGCGGTACGACACTACGTCCGTTCAGACCGAATTTTCGCATAATTCGGTCCATAATAACCATCACCCTCGACATATAGCCCGACTCTTCGAGCAGGGCAACCAACAAAAAAAGGAAAGCGATCTGCGGAATAAATACTAGAATCCCCCCTATTCCGGCCAGGATTCCGTCCGTCAGCAAATCGGTTAGCGGACCAGCTGGCAAGCTTTCTTTTAATTTACCATTCAACCAGGCCACGCCCGAGTCAATGGCATCCATGAACGGTTCTGCCCAGGCAAAAATTGCCTGAAAGATTAACAGCAGAACAAACGTAAACAGTATATATCCCCAAACCGGATGCAGAAGGATTCGATCAAGTTTCTGGCTCCAGGTAGGCTGATTGGCTCCGCGCTTCTGGGTAACCGTATCAGCCACGATCTTACTGATCCGCTTATAGCGCGTAATGGTTTCGTCTGCCTGAAATTTGCGTTCGCTGAACTGATGCTTATCGATAATAGTATCGAGCCCAACTTGTTGCTGGCGATTCAAAAACGTGAAGCCGTCGTGCTGAATAATATATTGCAACGCCAGATAATTATTGGCAAGCTGATATTGTGTTTTCGTATCGGTTATTAATCCAGCTACTTCATCGCCCGGATCGAAGAAAAGTTTGTTTGCCGGTAGAGGTTGTTCAACGTGATTAAGAACAGCTTTTTTTAATTGCTCCACCCCTTCACCGGTACGGGCATTGATCCGCACAACCGGCACCCCCAAACGCATGGACAACTTAACAGCGTTAACTTCCTTTTCCTGCTTATGGGCCACATCAAGCATGTTCAGGGCTAATATGACTGGTACGCCAAGGTCTGCGATTTGGGTAAATAGCAATAAATTCCGATGCAGATTTGACGCATCGACCACCACTATCGCTACGTCGGGATAATCCGGGTGCGTTGGATTAGCCAGAATATCCGTAACAATCTGCTCGTCCAGCGACTTGGGGTAAATAGAGTACACTCCAGGGAAGTCAACCACAGTAGCCGTGTGGTTCGAATCGATGGTCCAGGTTCCGGATTTTTTATCGACCGTAACACCGGGGAAATTCCCCGTCTTTTGTCGCAATCCAGTTAGTTGATTGAAAAGTGATGATTTACCGGCATTCGGGTTTCCGACTAAAGCAATTATGGTAGCACTCAACTCTGTTACGGTTTGTGATTTAAAACGTGCGACTGGTCAATCAAGATCAGTCACAACACCCTGACTAATCAATGATGATCGTAGCAGCTTCCGATTTTCGAATGGCCAGACGATAACCAGCTACATTCAGACAAATTGGATCGCCCATCGGCGCTTTGCCACTCATTTGTACTTCAGCTCCCGGTAGACATCCCATTTCAAGCAGCTTCAGCGATAATGATTCATCATCAAACGACTGAATAACCGCTTTTTCGCCAATGGTCAAATCTGCAACACTACGTTTACGCATAGCAACGAAACCCTTATTTAGATTCAATACAATTAACGCAAGATTACGACGGAAAGTGCTTGAATGCAAGGTAAGAGACTTAAAACTTCAATTTGCCCAGCGGCCAGGGATTCCGATAAACGCACCCAAGGCACAATAAATCAGCAACTTTCTCAGCCACCCAACTAGCAACTTGTACGCACAACCACCTTATGCAATCGCAAAAATGACCTTTGTGGTAGCTATTGCGTAATCAGATCCCAACTAAACCGTAGAATAGTAGCCGCAATGATGAAGAGAAAAAATACCCGGATAAACTGATTCCCTTTCAAGATCGCCAGCCGAGCTCCTATAAACGCGCCCGTCAGGTTGGCAATAGCCATCGGAATCGCAAATGCATAGAGCAATTTCCCTTCGCTGACAAAAAATAAGACGCTCGCCAGATTAGTCGATGCATTGACCAGCTTGGCATGGGCACTGGCTTTCAGAAAATCAAATCCAATCAGCGCAATAAAGCCCAGCACGAGAAAACTTCCGGTACCCGGCCCGAAAAACCCATCATAGAAACCAACAATACCACCCATCAGCCACATGCGTAGGCGCTTCTGTCGGTCTGAAACGTATTGATCCGTTACGTTACCAAAATTTTTCCGGGTTAGTGTGTATATAAATACAGCAATGAGAATAATCAGCGCTAGTGGCTTCATGAATCCATTAGGCACTCGTGTTAATACTAGTGAACCTAGCCAGGAAGATCCAAACGCAATTACCATCATAGGCGCTATAAACTTACCTACAATCTTCACTCGCTGGCTATACTGGAAAGCACCCATTAGACTTCCGCTCAACGATGGAATTTTAGTAGTTCCAATCAGGGTCGGAACAGGGTACTGAGGAAGCGTAAAAAGAATAGCCGGGGTTTGGATGAGCCCACCACCCCCAATTATGGCATCGATAAAACCCGCTGAAAACGAAAAAAGGCAAAGAGTCAGTGTTGTATAAAAATCCATTAATGCAATAAAAAGCCGCTGTAAAAAATCTGTAGATCGACGAATACTGAGCAACCAGCTTACAAAGAAAAAAGCCTGCGACCTGTTTGCCTAACCATCAAATCTCAACGTAGCTATTCATAAGATCAAACTATTTCTTTTGTGCATCAGCATTGCGCCGTAAATTTGCAGAATTAAAAGAAACGGCATGGCAGAATCAGTACGTCAGTTGGGAGCATTGATGCGGAAAGAATTTCTGCTGGAATGGCGTCAGCGCTATGCCCTCAATGGCATGTTATTGTATATTGTCGGTGCTGTTGTTGTCTGTTATCTGAGTTTCAATGCTCGTCGTGGTCAGTTGACACCCATCGTCTGGAATACACTTTTCTGGATTATTCAGCTTTTTACGGCCATTAATGCGATAGCCAAGAGTTTCGTTCAGGAACGGGCGGGCCGACAGCTCTACTATTATACATTAGCCAGTCCGCAGCAGATCATCCTCTCAAAAATCCTATATAACATACTCCTGATGCTGGTTCTGGCCTTACTCGGATTTGTTGTGTATGCGTTTGTGATGGGGAATCCGGTTAACGATATGTGGCTATACGTAGTAACGCTCCTATTAGGGTCAGTAGGCTTTGCATCGTCGCTGACTTTAGTTTCTGGAATTGCCAGCAAAGCAGAAAATTCGGCGACCTTGATGGCCGTATTAAGTTTCCCGATTATTCTGCCTTTACTGTTAATGCTGATTAAGCTGTCCAAAAATGCCATCGATGGTCTTGACCGTAGCACCAGCTGGGACGAAGTCGGCATTGTACTGGCCGTCGACGCCATTGTCGTTACGTTATCGTGGTTGCTTTTTCCATTTTTATGGCGGAGCTAGTGCTTGTTTTCATCACCCCAACGGCCACGTTAGGGTTGTCGTTCATTTAATACGTCCAGGGTGTGGCCATCTGGACTTTCGCTCCGGCGATCCAAGAGTATGAAAAAAAACTGGTGGAAAATCCTGTCGGTTCTGATTCTAACCTACGTAATATTTCAGGGATTACTGGGTAAGGTTCCCCGTCAGCCTATTCTCAATGAAAGTATCAGAAACGTCTATTTTCACGTGCCACTTTGGTTTGGCATGATCACATTGCTCCTCACATCGGCGGTCTATTCTGTCCGTTACCTACGTAGCGGCCGCGTCGATGATGATCTGGTTGCAGTCGAATTTGCCAATACGGCTATCCTGTTTGGCCTGCTTGGCTGTGCTACGGGCTCCCTATGGGCCAATTTTACCTGGAACGACCCCTGGCCTAACGATCCAAAGCTAAATAGTGTAGCTGTTGGCATGCTGATGTATATGGCTTATCTGATTCTTCGGGGTTCTTTCGATGATGAACAGCGTCGTAGTCGTATTTCGGCGGTTTATAATATTTTCGCTTTCGCTGTTTTTGTACCGCTGATTTTCATTGTTCCCCGCCTTACCGATTCTTTGCACCCTGGCAATGGTGGCAACCCCGCTTTCGGCAAGTATGACATGGATAACAACGTTCGCATGGTTTTCTATCCGGCTGTTATTGGATTTACCCTGCTGGGTGTCTGGATCACGGAGCTACGTGTTCGGCTACGTCGGATAAAAGTTATTCTGGATGATTAATTCTGGCTGGTAGTGCCGGAATGTTTCCCCTATTTTTTGCGTTATTTTTAAGACTTATTTCCTTATTCAAATGCGACTGTCTTTTTTGACGAAAGCCCCTTTGGCAACTCTATTGCTGCTTAGCCATACCCTACTGGCCCAACAACCAGTTTCTAATGGTGTCGAGATGGCCGACAAACTCCGGGCCGATGGCAAAATATGGGTGGTAGTAACGGTTGTTGCAGCCGTATTTGCCGGTATTATTATTTATCTGGTTCGATTAGATCGTCAGATTGGGAAGCTTGAAGAAGCGGTTAAAAGTCAGAAAGAAACCAAACTGAAAGCCCAGGATATAAAACGTTAACATCGTAACTCCATCGAAAACTATGAAAATTTCCCATATTATCGGTATCATCATTATTGCGATTGCGATTGGCATCATTGCCTCAACAGCTGGCGATGCCAGTGTATACGTAACGTTTGCCAAAGCGCAGGCCATGAAACAGGATGGTGACGATAAAATGATCCACGTAGTGGGTAAAGTGCAGAAAGATGCTCAGGGCCGCGTAACCGACATTTTATACAATCCCGCTATCGATCCCAATCACTTCGAGTTCACCCTCGTCGATAATGATAACCGGGCTGAACGTGTTGTTTTTAATAGCCCCAAACCGCAGGACTTTGAGCGTTCCGAGCAAATCGTTATCATTGGCAACATGCAGGGCGATCATTTTCAGTGCAACAAGATTTTGCTCAAATGTCCATCAAAATACCAGGACGGTACGCTCGAAACGACTGAACACGAAGCAAAAACGGCTCAACTTTAAGTGTTTTCAGTTTTCAGAGTCTAGTTAACAGTAAACTGCCTCCTGAAGACTGAAGATTGAAACGGACTATGATACATACTACAGTTGGTCAACTCGGCCACTTTTTCGTTATTCTTTCCTTCGTTACGTCGCTGGTGGCTACAGTTGCGTACTTCCTGTCTGCATTAGGTCGCCGGACTAGCGTGCAGACGATTTCCGTTGAAGAGCCGCAACTGGCATACGCTGGCGAATCGTCCTTTGGCGGAAAAACAGCCAGACATAAAGCAGCTGTTCAACCCGCAACACCGGACAACGAAAAAGATGACTGGAAGGGATTGGCTCGCTGGGCTTTCTACGTCCACGGCGCGGCCGTATTGGGGGTTATTGCCTGTCTGTTTTACATCATATTCAATCACTATTTCGAATACCATTACGCCTGGAGCCATTCATCCCGCGCGCTGCCTGTCTATTACATGATCGCGTGTTTCTGGGAGAGTCAGGAAGGTTCCTTTTTACTTTGGCTTTTCTGGAACGTAGTACTCGGGAACCTCCTGATCCGTACCGCCGGGAAAACCTGGGAAGCCCCTATAATGACAGTTTTTGCGCTGGTTCAGGTATTTCTGGCTTCCATGATTATGGGTGTTGTGTTTGGCGATACGTTCAAGCTAGGCTCTTCGCCCTTCCTGCTGCTACGGGAAGCGATGCCTGATGCCCCAATTTTTGGAACCGACCCCAACTTTGTGCCCAAGGATGGTAATGGCCTGAATCCGTTGCTCCAGAATTACTGGATGGTTATTCACCCGCCTACTACGTTTCTGGGTTACGCCCTCACACTCGTCCCCTTTGCCTATTGTATTGCTGGTTTGTGGCGTAATGAGCCATTCGCCTGGATACGTCCCGCCCTCCCCTGGACGCTGGCGGGTGGTCTTATCCTCGGTACGGCCATCATGATGGGCGCTTACTGGGCCTACGAAACCTTAAACTTTGGCGGTTACTGGAACTGGGACCCCGTCGAAAATTCCGTGTATGTTCCCTGGCTGGTTCTGGTTGCATCTGTACATACCATGTTGACAGCCAAACGATCGTCTACCGCGCTGAAGAGTTCCATCATCCTGACGATTGCTACGTTCATTTTAGTGCTTTATTCTACGTTCCTGACACGTAGCGGTATTCTGGGAAATGCCTCGGTTCACTCATTTACTGATCTGGGTCTGTCGGGGCAGTTACTAGTATACCTGCTGGTTTTCGTGGCCTTGGCCGTTGTTCTGGCCGCCCGCAAATGGAAACATATTCCAACTGATGATCAGGAAGCCTCGGTTTACACCAAAGAATTCTGGTTGTTTATCGGTGCAACGGTACTTTGTCTGGCTGCTTTTCAGGTTATTGCCACTACGTCGATACCGGTGTACAACAAGATTCTGGAGTCGTTTGGCAAAATATCGAACCTGGCGCTACCTGCCGATCAGATTGCCCACTACAATAAGTTTCAGGTTTGGTTTTTTGTGGTTATTGCGCTTTTAACCGGCGTTGGCCAGTATATGTGGTGGCGCAAAGTCGACAACAAAAAATGGGATGCACTCATTACGCCAGCCATCATTACGTTACTCATCAGTGCAGGCGTTATTGCCCTTGGCGGCATCAAAAATCCTGTTTACATGGCGCTGCTGGTATCTGCCGTATTTGCGGTGGTTACCAATGGTAGCATTCTGATAGGCGTCATTCGTGGTAATTATCGATTCTCTGGCGGAGCCATCGCCCATTTGGGCATGGCGCTGATGTTGATTGGTATTCTGTATTCGGCGGGCTACTCGACAGTGATTTCGGTCAATACATCGGGCCTGTTGATCTCCAATCAGGACGAGTTTACGAAGAACGATAACAAAGAAAATAAAGAAAACACGCTGCTATGGCTGAACCAACCCGAACGTATGGGCCAGTATCAGCTTACGTATCGTGGCCAACGTATTGAAGCTCGGGAGATACCGGGCTATATCCCCCGGAAAGACGTGATGGTTATTGAGGGTGATTTTCATGGAATTGCCCAAAAAGACATCGAGAAAAACGGTAAAGTCTACTACAAAAAGGGTGATACGTTAGCCCTCTATCCGGAAAACACGTATTACGAAGTCGAATATCGTGAGCCGGATGGAAAAGTGTTTAGTCTGTATCCACGGGCACAAGTAAACGCAAAAATGGGTCTGTTGGCCTCGCCCGACACTCGCCATAAAGCAGATCGGGATATCTACACCTATGTAAACTCGGTTCCTGATCCTGAAGCCGAAAACAAGTGGGAAAAAACCGAAACCTACAGCGTAGCCATCAAGGACACTTTTTTCCTGAACGATTACGTAGCCATTCTGGACGATGTGGTTCGTACCAACGAAGTTGACGGTCTGCAAATCGGGCCGGAAGATGCCGCAGTACGAGCCCATGTACGGGTAATGAGCAAAAATGGCGAACAGGTTTTGAGTCCGGCTTTCGTTATCAAAAACCGTATGGTTGCCCACCCAGCCGAAACGAGCGATGAGCTGGGCGTCCGAATTCAATTGAATGAGATTGACCCACGTACCGGTAAATTCACGTTTGCCGTGAACAGAACCCAGCGCGACTACATTGTGATGAAGGCGTTTGAAAAACCGCTCATCAACCTGCTGTGGATTGGTACGTTCCTGGTTATCCTTGGTTTTGGTTTCTCAACCATTCGCCGGTATCGTGAGTTTAGTAAGATGCGGGATAAATTGGTCTGATAAAAGGGATTGGTTTATGGTCTATGGTTTTTTGTTTATAGACTCAAAGGCAGAACTATAAACCCAAAACCATAGACCATAAACAGATTAAACCTTCTCCAACGGGATACGTAATGAAATTGAAACTTTCTGAAATATTGCTACTTTCGGCAGGAGTCGGCTTTTTGGTGTTGTGGATTGCCGAATACCAGCGAACTTCCTTTGCCGAAAGCTATTGGTTATTAATGCTGTGCCTGGGTTGCCTGCTGACGTTTCAGTACGTTAAAAACAAACGTATCGAACGAGAAAAAACGGTTTCCCCAACGATCAGGCAAATGGTGGAAGATCGCAAAAAAAAGAAAAAATAAGTTTATCGTTTTAGGTTTGTAGTACGCTGCTTTACTACGTAACACGCAAACCATAAACCTGTAATCGTTTGGAACCGTACGCTTTACTCTTTGGTGCCCTGCTTGCTCTTGTTTTAGCAGGCTTTTTTTCTGCCGTCGAGATGGCTTACGTATCAGTCAATCGATTATACTTTGAACTTCATAGCAAGCAAGGTCCGTTGGGTGAAAAACTCGTTTCGAGCTTCCTGAAGAATCCCATACTCTTTATCGGAACAACGCTGACGATCAATACCTTATTTCTGGTATTATACTCCGTTTTAGGTGTAACGGCGTTAAATCCCCTTCTGATGCTTCTGTTGCCAGCTGATTGGTCAGATATGGAATTTGTCTTCATTCTGATTGAAACACTGGTTTTAACGATTATTTTTCTACCCGTCGCCGATTACGTCCCTAAAAGCCTTGCGCTCATTCACCCCGACCGCTTCCTGGAAGCGCTGGCGGTTCCTCTGTGGGTGATTTACAAAACCATAGCCCCACTTGTAAGACTTCTGGTTGGCACGGCCCGTTTCTTTATTCAATACGTAATGGGGAAACGAAATCCAGAAATTCGGCCGGTTTTTGGACTGACCGATTTGAATCAATACCTACAACAACTCAATCAGAAAGCTACTCCCGAAGAAGAGTTAGAAATTGACACTCAGATTTTTAATAATGCTATTGAGTTTCGGGATATTCGCGTTCGTGATTGCCTCGTTCCCCGCACTGAAATCACGGCCATTGAAGTAGATGACTCCGTAGAAGATCTTCGGAATGCCTTTCAACACAGTGGCCACTCCAAGATCCTAATTTATCGGGATACGATTGACGATGTGATTGGGTATTGCCACGCGCTGGCCTTGTTTAAAAAGCCAGCTACAGTTCAGGAGATCATTACGCCTATCCTTACCGTACCAGAAACCATGCCCGCTCAAGACTTGTTGCTACGGTTTCTGTCGGAACGGAAAAGTCTGGCAGTTGTGGTTGATGAGTTTGGCGGCACAGCGGGTATCGTAAGTCTGGAAGATATGGTTGAGCAAATTTTCGGCGAAATTCAGGATGAATATGATACGAGCGAAGACTGGACCAATCAACAAATCGACGAAAACACCTGGTTGTTAAGCGCACGACACGAAATCGACGACCTCAATTCGACCTATGGCTGGTCAATTCCAGAAGGTAGTTATGATACGTTGGGAGGGCTGATTCTGGCAACGAACGAAGATCTTCCTCAGGTTGGCGACGTTATTGAGTTCGCACCATTTACGTTCACGATCGTTTCCATGAACGGTTCCCGAATTGATACGGTTCGTGTTCGGCGCAACTCGGATGATGACTAGTTCTTTCAAACGGGTAAATACACGTCAAATGTAGCCCCTTCCTCTAACTGGCCCGTTGCCAGAATATTTCCACGATGGTTTTCAGCCACTCGGCGGCAAATAGCCAGTCCAACCCCCGTGCCTTCGTATTTCTGCCGATTATTCAGCCGTTGAAATACCTGAAAAATCTGTTCCGCGTATTTCTCTTCAAAACCGATGCCGTTATCGACGACACTAATCTTGTGATACGTTTGCCGGGGAATAAGGTCAGCAGGTTTTTCGGAGCCTGATACTAACTGATACGTGATATGAATGTCGACAGGTCGTTCTGACGATCGAAATTTGAGTGCATTCAAGATCAAATTAGTGAATAGTTGGCGAAGCTGTGCCGGATCGCCCTTAACTAACGGCAGTGTGTCAATGCGCAGTACACCACCTACACTCGCAAGCTCGGCTTCAAGTTCCACTTTAATATCCCTGATCAGGATAGCCAGATTTATTGGCTGGAATGCATCTCGTTGCGTACCTACTTTCGAGTAGGTCAACACATCTTTGATCAGCGTAGACATTCGGGTAACCGCCGACAGCATTCGCCTGATAATATCGTTACCATAATCGCCTAGTTGTGTAGCGAACTGCGCCTGCAGAATGTCGCCGAAAGCCGTAAGCTTACGTAGCGGCTCCTGTAAATCATGACTGGCGATATACGCAAACTGCTTCAAATGTTCATTAGCATTATTCAGTTCCCGATTCGTTTGTTCAAGTTGTTGTTCGTAGGTTTTACGCCCGGTAATGTTTGTTGTTGTCAGTACAATACCATCTTCCCACTTTAAAACCGACAGCTCGTACCAGCCGATCAGCGAGTCATAACTATACTCTTGTTCAAACCGAGTTGGCTTACCTGTTTCAACGACTTCCACATACCGATCAAATAACTCGGTCTGGATCACATACGGGAAGAATTCTAGCATAGAATGGCCAATGGTTTCGTCATCGCTCCGCCCTAAAATCTGTCGATTCGCTTCATTCTGGGCAACGTAGTGAAAGTCGATAATTTTTCCTGTCTGCTCATCACGAACGGCTCTAAACGCAATGATAGCATTCGATGATCCATCCAGCACAGACCGCAATAATTCGGCTTGCTGCTGATTGGCCAGTTCGGCTCGTTTAAGAGCCGTTACGTCCACAAACGTAACAATAACGCCATCGAGCAACGGGCGGGCCCTAATATTATACCAGCCATTATACCCTTCTGCGGGTAGATTTACGCCATTTATCCGAATGGGCTCACTCGTTTCAGCGACCTGGAGATACCAGCCTAACGTACCGTTTGATCGCGCATCGGGCCAGGTTTCGGTATATAATTCCCCAATCAAAGCTTCCTTGGAGCGTCTGGTCATCCGTTCGGCATTCGCGTTGACGTGCGTTATCCGAAAGTCAACAATTCTACCTGCACTATCCCGAACTGACTCCATTACCGTAATGCCTGTTTGCGTATTATCGAGAATGGCCTGAAGCAATTCGGTTTCGCTAGTCCGCGTAAGCTCAGCTTGTTTCTGGTCACTGATATCCGTCCAGGAAACTAATAAGCTATCTTCGTATCGGGCAAGCGATTGCGCTACCCAACGGTTGGTATTCGCCAGGTAATACTCAACATGCGTCGGCAGGCCGGTTTCAACCACCTGTTTATAGATGTCGAAAATGCCGCTGCACTCGCTTCCAGGATCGAGCGTCAGCATTGAAGTCGCTAATAGATCCTGCTGGGAAAAACCTATTAAGTCAACGGCCCGCCCATTACAACGGACAAACCGAAAATCCACAATCCCTTTATTGTCATCTCGGATAGCGGTGCATAGCAGAACCCCGTTTAATGGGTTTTGAAATATACTCTCCAGCAACGTATTAGGAGGCTGAATGGGCAAATCCGTACTCATTTCTTAGGGCAACAGCTATATAAGTTAAATATCGACAATAACGGTAAACTTATTAAGAGAGCAAGCTACACACATATTAGTTAACGGGCAAGTGCTATTTTCAGGATTATTTTTGGCCAGCTCCGAACAAATTAGGCGGGTGTGCCGTCATTTTCCTACTTTTGAAACGACTACTTTTTACAACTCGTGAATTCATTATCAACTCAACAGGCTGTTGCCCGACATCTTCTTACTGTACAGGCCGTTCGTTTACAACCCGACCAACCATTCACCTGGAGTTCGGGCTGGAAATCACCGATTTACTGTGATAATCGTATTACGTTAGCCTATCCAGAGGTTCGCTCGTTTATCAAAAATGCACTCGCAGAACGTATCAGACAGGAATTTCCCACTGTAGAGGTCATTGCTGGCGTAGCAACAGCCGGTATCCCTCAGGGCGTTTTAGTAGCCGATGCGCTGAATATTCCTTACTGCTACGTTCGCCCAGAACCTAAAGCTCATGGGATGGGCAAACAGATAGAGGGTCGTCTGGAAGCTGGTCAACGGGTGGTTGTTATCGAGGATTTGATTTCGACCGGTGGCAGTTCGCTTAAAGTTGTCGATGCACTTCGGGCCGCTGGTGCAGACGTACTAGGCATGGCCGCTATTTTCACCTATGGTTTTCCGATTGCTGCCCAGAATTTTGCCAGCAAAAACCTACCACTCGTTTGTCTGAGCGATTATAACGTTCTGTTAACGGAAGCTCAGGCACTCGATTATATTTCGGCCGATGCATTGGACTCGCTCGCTACGTGGCGCGAGAATCCGGCAGAATGGGGCAAGTAACATTTCCTTTCTTTATGGTTTATAGTTTGTAGCTATGTTTATTAGGAAAAGCTACGACCTATAAACCATAAATAGAAACGTATAATGGCAACCATTTCCGCTCGCATTGAACGCTCTCCCTACGAAACTCATCTATCGACAGATTCTCAGGTTATTGTTGCCGACGAGCCATTGGATGCGGGTGGCCAGGATCGGGGCATGCGTCCCGGCGAACTCCTGGCGGGTTCGCTCGCTTCCTGCACAGTAATCACGCTACGTATGTATGCCGACCGAAAAGGCTGGCCACTGGATTCGGCCGTAGCCCACGTAGACTATACGCACTCTCCCGACCGGAAGCATTCCCATTTTACCCTGAAACTTATTCTAAACGGCGATTTAACGACGGAGCAACGGTCGCGGCTGCTCGAAATAGCTGATCGTTGCCCTATTCATAAGGTATTGGAAAACCCAAGTTCGTTTAATACAACGCTAGTTGAAAACGCGCAGGCTCAGCCCGAATAATGCTCACCCAGCGGAGTAGCCATTGCTGGTAGATTCATGGGAAATTCCGTTGTTTACCCTCTGTAAAACGGACAAACCTTAGCCTTACTAAAAGGGATAATTGGTTATTAAATACAAACAATGTTTGCCTGGCACAGGTTACTTTTTTAGTAGTCTACTCTTGGAGAAGACTACTTCTAAGGTTTTTTTAAGGTTTACTTAAGGCCTTTTTAAGCCAATTAATCGTTTTTTGTACTAATACCAAGCTCTTTTGAGGGCACCAAAAACTTCATGAGCACTATTGATGGAACGTTTAAACGACTAATCATTGTAGCCTATCGATTACCATTTAGCATTAAAAAAACCAAAGAGGGCGTTAGCCTCTTTCAAAATTCAGGGGGCTTAGTATCGGCTGTCATGTCTATGGCTGAACGAATGGGGCAATCTTCCACCGATGATGCACCCAAAATCCACTGGATAGGCCACTGTGATAATAGCCTGAAGACCGTACATGAGTCGGCCTTCGAAAATGAGCACTTCATTGCTCACCCTGTGTTTGTCGATGACGACATACATCAGGCTTTTTACGAGGGGTTCTGTAACGACATGATCTGGCCCCTTTTCCATTACTTTCCCACGTTTGCCTCCTTTCAGGAAAAGGATTTCGACGCTTATCAGCAGGTAAACAACCGGTTTCTGGAGGAACTGACCTCGATCATCGAACCCGGCGATCTGGTTTGGATTCACGATTTCCAGCTGATGCTGCTACCGGAAATGCTTCGCAAAGCTATTCCGAGTGCAAGCATTGGCTACTTTTTTCATATTCCATTTCCAACCTACGAAATCATTAAGCTTTTGCCCCGAACCTGGCGTCAAGCCTTAATCGGTGGCATTCTGGGGGCTGATGTCATTGGTTTCCATACAGCCGATTACGTTCAGCATTTTATGCAGAATGTTTCGGAAGTACTGGCCTTACCCATTATTGAACGTTACGTGGTTCTCGAAGACCGATCGGTCTTTGTGGGCGACTTCCCCATTAGCATAGACTTCACCAAATTTGACGAAGGCAGCCAGGTTGACGCAGTGGTTACTACCCGGCAAACGAACAAAGAGTTGCTCCGATCCGAAAAAATCATTTTTTCTGTCGACCGACTCGACTATGCCAAGGGGATTACGTATCGGCTGCAGGGATTTGAGCGCTTTCTGACGCAGAACCCAGAATGGCACGATCGCGTAACATTTGTGATGACGGTGGTTCCGTCGAGAGACAAGATTGGCCATTATCAGGAAATAAAACGTGAGATTGAGGAAGCCGTTGGCCGTATTAACGGCTTGTTTGGCTCGATCGGCTGGCGGCCCATTGTTTATTCATACGTATCGCTGACATTCACTGAGTTGATGGCTCTGTATACGGGTTGCGACGTAGCACTTATTACGCCCATTCGGGATGGAATGAATCTGGTGTGCAAAGAGTTCATCGCCAGCCGCCACGATAACCAGGGCGTTCTTATTCTGAGTGAACTGGCTGGTGCGGCTCAGGAGCTTCCCGATGCGCTGATCATTAACCCAACCGATACACAGGAAGTGGCTGATGCCATTAAAGATGCGCTACGTATGCCATTACCCGAACAACAACAACGAATGAAAACCATGCGACAACATCTCCAGAATCATAACGTATTTAGATGGAGCCATAGCTTTCTATCTGCCTTCACGCAGGACGATGCCGAACAACCGGATCTGGCTACCAATTTACCCGTTCAGGCCTTTGTTGATTCTTATCAAAAAGCGCAACAGCGGCTCCTGTTGATTGATTTCGATGGTACGTTGTCGCCCATCGTTGATGATCCATCGAAGGCTCAACTATCGTCGAGTATTCGTCCCATCCTGAATCATCTGGCCGAAAACAGCGATCTGGTTATCATCAGTGGGCGAAATCGCGCGTTCCTGGAACGCACGTTTCAGGGTTTGCCCGTTACGTTGGTTGCCGAACACGGCGCCTTCATCCGCGATACGGACGAGAACTGGCAAAAACTGGATCTGTCGGAAGATGACTGGATTGAGCCAATCCGATCGGTTATGGACGAATACACCGACTTATATCCGGAGTCATTCATTGAGCAAAAAGAAACGGCCATTGCCTGGCACTACCGGTTGGCGAAATCCGACGATATTGAAAGTAAGGCCGTTGAACTGTCTGAACGTCTACGTAGCATACCAACGTCAACCAAACTTACAGTAATTCAGGGCAATAAAGTTGTTGAAGTTAAAGCGGCTCAGTATAGCAAAGGTACCATTGCAGAAAAACTATATGCCCAAACCGCCTATGATTTTATCGTTAGCATTGGCGATGACACCACCGACGAAGATATGTTCCGGCAGCTTCCCAACTGGGCTTATACCCTGAAAGTAGGCGCTGGTCAATCGTTTGCTCGTTATCGCCTGGCCCGCCAACGTGACGTAGAACGACTTTTAGAATTACTCGACGAAGTCGCTGTCAACATCTAGCTATTTTTTTAAGAGTTCATCTTCAGGCCAATTCCAATCCTCAGGCTTCTTTTTGGCAGGATTGGAATTGGCTTTAAATTGTCCCTTCAGCTTCCGATAATGAGGAGGTAATGGTCCAAAATTTGATGATTGGCAGCCAAACCAGGCATTGGTGAAATAACTGATCACTCCGATTGCCACTATCAGGGCTACCACAATCAGGAAAATTCCCATACGTATTCTGGTTTATACCTCAACCCATCTAACGATCACAAACCTGGGTCTGGCGAGGTCTTTGTCAACATGAATAACTGCTTGTGTCCGGAAAATTAGTTGGCATCAATAAGGAAGAACTTAAACAAAACTTAGAATATCATTAGAATAAGCAGTTACGTATACTTTTCTCTTTTATATAACCTAGCCCTGCTTATTATGTTACCTATTCACCAACCACCAACTAAAATCTTAACGTAGTATGAAACTCCTGGTTATTGAAGATGAACCAAAAACGCTTCAGGCTATTCAGCAGGGGCTTGAAGAAAGCCAGTTTGAAGTAGATATTGCCTATGATGGGCTGATTGCCAGACGACTGGCCCTGAAAAATAATTACGCAGCTATTATCAGCGACGTTATTTTGCCTGGTATGAATGGGTATGAACTTTGTCGGCAATTACGGGCCGAAGGCTTAACAACCCCTATCCTTCTGCTTACCGCCCTGGGCGAATCAGACGATAAAATTCTGGGCTTCGATGCCGGGGCCGATCAGTATCTCACCAAACCATTTCAGTTTGCGGAATTGCTGGCCAGAGTTCGCTCGCTGACCAAACGTGGCAATCAGGTGGCTATGACCGCCCAAACGTTACGGTATGGTGGTATTGACATGAATCTGGACGCCAAAACGGTCCACCGCGACGGACAGCCAATCGATTTAACAGCGCGGGAATTTGCCCTGCTTGAATTTCTGATGCGTAATCAGGGGCGCGTATTGTCGAAGCCCGAGATTGCGGAACACGTCTGGGATCTCAATTTCGACACGGGCACCAACGTAGTAGAAGTGTATATCAATTACTTACGTAAAAAAATCGATAAAGATTTCCCTAAAAAACTGATTCACACCCAGTTTGGCATGGGCTACGTTTTTAAGGAAGAGTAATGCAATCGTAAGGGTTGACTAATGCTCCCACTTCATTCTTATGACCATCCGAAACCGTCTGGCAATCCGTTTTACCGGCCTTGTATCGGCTATTCTACTCCTAACGTTTGTCAGCGTGTATGCTTTTTGCTGGTATTTTGTTTCGTCCGATTTCTATCGACGACTCGACCGAAAAGCAACTACCCTGGGCGAAATGCTGATCCGGCATCGGCTGGATGGCGAACTGATCAATCAGCTTGGGCGGATCCGAAAAGATCAGCTGCCCAATCAAAAAATGCTGGTTTTCGACAAGCGGGATTCCATTATCTATGAATCTAATCGCACCATTTTACTGGCTATTCCGCCGAAAACAATTGCTACCATTCGGGAAAAGAAACAGAAAGAGTTCAAACAACGGGACTACTACGTGTATGGCATCCGGTTTATGACGGCATCGGGCCAGTACGTTGTAGTCGCCAGCGCCGAAAACACGTATGGCGACGCTTTTTTACGGGAGCTACTATGGGCCCTAAGCGGCTTATTTTTTATATCGATAGCCATTACATCCTTTTCTGGCTGGTTTTTCGCGGGCGATGCGCTACAACCCATTCAACGTATCGATACCATTTTGAATGCCATTTTCCCGAAGAATAGAGCGGAAAGGCTGCCCGTTAAACAGGAAGATGATGAGATAAGTCGCTTATCCATAACCATAAACCTACTGCTCGACCGAATTGCTGAATCGTTACGTCTGCAACGCATGTTTGTCGCCAATGTTTCGCACGAGCTCAAGAATCCGCTCACTCAGATTAGTTCACAGCTGGAAGTCAGTTTGCTGAACCAACGAGATCCAGATGCGTACAAGCAAACGATACGTTCCGTTCTCGACGACGTTAGGAACCTATCGGATCTGACACATGAATTGTTACAACTCTCGCAGGTGAGTGCCGACGATGCCCCTGATCTATTAACCGATACGGTCCGTATGGATGAAATCGCCTGGGACATTCGGGACGAAGTGTCGGCCATCAATCCCCGCTATCGGGTTCAGATAGAGCTTGGTGCCTTGCCCGACGATCCAGATCAGTTGACGATTCTGGGCAATAAAACGCTGTTAACAACCGCGTTAAAAAACCTGGCCGAAAACGCCTGTAAGTTTTCAACGGATGGTCAGGCGCTCATTAAGGTAAATTTCGGGCCTGATACATTACAAATCAGTGTCATTAACGAAGGTCCATCGATCCCGGTCAGTGATTTGCCGTATATTTTTGAGCCCTTTTACCGAAGCCGCCAAACAGCAGATGTGCGCGGATACGGCGTCGGACTAGCGCTCGTTTACCGGATTATTCAACTTCACAGAGGGCAGATCAGAGTTGATTCCGGGTCTGATCAGACAACTATTTTTTCGATTCTGCTGCCACACAAGGCTCACTTCTAAGCAAATTCTAAGCAGTTTTTCAGAGGAAACTAATCTGGAAATATCAACTTTGGTTCTGTAACTAATACCAAAAACCTAGATGATTATACGCCATGACCAACGAAAAACAAGATACTCAGTATACGTCCTATTTCCCTCCTACACCAACCAGCCAGCCTCAACAATCGAACAGTTTTTTTGATGATGAACCACCGGAACAACCCGACTGGCTGCTCATTTTTATGGGGATTCTCTTTCTAGCTTCTGTATTAATTGCCTGGCTGGTCGATTTTCCCAGTCTGATGGACAAGCCTTGATCACAACGTAGCAGGAGTTAACTTGGGCAACAGGGTGTTATTCGATTAAAAGCTTTATTCGTTTGCTTTTGGTGCGTGTCCGAAGCCAGCTTTCAATACGTCTTCGTTCTCCGGCAGTGTGTCTACGAGAAAATTTTGCATAAACCATCAGCAACGTATCTGGTTTATTTCCTTTTGCTGGCATCACTAATGAACGGGCAGCCGTAAAATACTGTACATCAGGCATCAAGGTTTTCAACTCATCCCTTAAATCAGAGACATTGAGCCGTGCTGTTTCTGTCATGCTGATATACCGCCTTAATGAATCGATGGTCTGATCTTTCATGACAATAGCCGCCTGATTATACCGAACAACCTGATCCGTAACCGACGAGGTAATAGCGTCCATGTCAACCGGCACATCCTTAAAGTTTCCCTGACGGACAATAAGCTGAGCGTCCTTTAATCCATAAGCCAGCATTTTCGATTTAAGCAAATTGATAGAATCGCTCGGTAAGGCTTCTCCTACAAGTGTTAATTCAATTCGGCTTTTTTTACGATGAAAAAGTGCATCGTACTTAATTACCTGTCGATACTGAAAGTTACACTCGTTGTTCACAAATCGTTTGGCGGCCTGTTCAAAGATGGTTTTCCGGACAATTTGATAGCCTAAGTAAGTGCTGGGTACCACCACGATCAGTACGGCTACCCAAATGGTATTCCGTACACGTCGTTCGATTTCTGGTGTTGGATATTCTTTTTGAGAATAGCCTAAAAAGCGAACAATAAGGAATGTAGCTAAACTGATACAAACACTATTGATCAGGAATAAATAGAAAGCTCCGGCAAAGTAGTAGAAATTACCCGTAGACAACCCATAGCCGGCGGTACACAGGGGCGGCATTAAAGCCGTAGCAATCGCTACTCCTGGAATTACATTTGATACTTTTTCACGACGCGACCCAGCTATAATTCCGGCTAGCCCACCGAAAATAGCAATAAACGCATCCCATACTGTTGGTGATGTTCGGGCTAGCAATTCGGACTGAGCAATGTGTAACGGACTAAGCAGGAAATAAACGGTTGACGTAAGCAGACTAATGAAAACAGCGATACTTAAATTTTTAAGCCCTCGCTGGATCATCGTCAAATCGTTGATACCCACACCAAGCCCTATTCCCATAATTGGGCCCATTAAGGGTGAAATCAACATTGCCCCGATGATAACGGCTGTCGAGTTAACATTCAATCCGATTGAAGCAATAAAAATAGCAAAGATTAACGTCCACAAATTAACTCCTTTAAACTCAATACCTCTGCTGATCGTTTGTATGATAGCGTCTTCGTCATCTTTATCTTCTTCTAGACTAAAACGTTCTCTGATCAAATGACCAAAACGGGTAAAAAAATCCGGGGTTTTAGTCTGAGGTTTATCTGGATTTTCACTAATCATACACGAATTGAAAAATTTCTGATGTCAATACAATTAACTATGTATTTCAATCAAAGCTCTATTATACTTGCAAATCATTCCTACTAATATATGGATATATTTACTCTAATCACGTTACTTATAGTTATTTCCGCACTGTTTGCTTACTTAAATACAAAGCTGTTAAAATTACCTGACGCTATTGGCATTATGGTAATTTCGCTGTTTTTTTCTTTGGTACTTCTTTGGGGAAACGCCATTGCACCCCACTGGTTCACAGTCATTCGCCAGACCATAGCTGAGATTGATTTTGGCAAAACGCTTTTTGATTTCATGCTCAGCTTTTTGCTGTTTGCTGGCGCTTTCCATACAGACGCGGCAGAGCTGCGTGTCCAACGTCGGTCGGTCATGCTTTTTGCTTTTATCGGCGTAGTACTTAGTACATTTTTTGTGGGAACAGGGCTTTACTTTATATCAGAAAACCTTGGCTTTGAGCTTCCTTACTTATTATGCCTGCTCTTTGGCTCATTAATCTCCCCTACCGACCCCATCGCCGTTCTGGGTATTCTGTCGAAATTTAAACTTCCTGAAAGTGTTAAAATCAATATTGTAGGCGAGTCGTTATTTAACGACGGTGTTGGCGTTGTGCTTTTTTCATCCATCTATCAGCTCGTACTTAATGGTACAGAGAGCGTTAGCGGTGGTGAAATTGCGCTTCTTTTTGTTCAGGAAGCTGGTGGAGGAATTTTATTTGGGTTAGCCCTTGGCTATTTTTTATTTCTCTTATTACGTTCCATTAATCATTATCAGACCGAAGTCATTATTACGGTGGCTGGCGTTATGGGAGGCTATCTGCTGGCCCAAAAACTTCATATCTCCGGTCCATTAGCGATGGTCGTTGCCGGATTACTAGTCGGCGGCAGTACCGCAAAAGCCGACGCGATGAGCAAGGTCACCGAGGAGTACATTGACAAATTCTGGGAATTAGTTGATGGGATTCTGAATGCACTACTTTTTGTCCTGATTGGCCTGGAACTACTCGTAATCGATATTAAGTTCACGCAGTGGACAATCTACCTGCTAGTTGTACTAATCGTTCTGCTATCCCGCTATTTAGCTATATTGATTCCATTCTCATTAGCCCGTCGTTGGCTTGACTTGGATAAAAAAGCGCCTATCATGCTAACTTGGGGCGGCTTGCGGGGTGGCCTTTCCATTGCAATGGCTCTATCAATAAGTCATGAAATTCCTCAAAAAGATTTTATTGTAACGATCACCTATGCTGTCGTTCTTTTCTCCGTAATCGGACAGGGGATGACTATGGAACCGCTCATTCGTAGACTTTACCCAAGTGAAAAATCGAATGCAGACTAACGGGTCAGCCCGCTTTTGATTTTTTGCCCAAATCGATTGGCCCTGACTGAGCGATGGTTTCTCTGACAAACCCTGTTTTTAGATGCTCGTAGAACGAGACTGGATCGACTAGCGATGCCGCGCCCTGCGCCATAAGTCCGCCGAGCAGTAACTGAAAAATGGCCGAATGCCGATCCGTCATTTCTAATACCAGTATGGCAGCCGTAAATGGCGAACGAACAACGCCGGTCAGGAAACTGACCATACTGACTAAAATCACCAGATTCGTGTCGCTGGGTGTTACGTCCAATAGCTGCGCCAGGGCATCACCCAAAATAGCCCCCGCACTAAGCGACGTAGCAAAAATCCCACCTGCGGCACCACTGCTATAACTCAACGCCATTCCGATAAACCGAACCGGGAAGAGATACCAGGCCGCCTGGTGATCATTCTGAAACAGCAATCGGTTAATAATTGGCTTGCCCGTTCCAACGGCATCGGTCCCTACCCAAAACGCCAGCCCGGCCAGCACCAGACCGCAGCCAGCTACCCAGCCCAATTGCTGCGTAAACGTAGTGAATCGGCGTCGGTAAGCATTCAGCCATAGCAAGGTTTTTGCCAGAACAGCGCCCGCAAATCCGCAAAACATAGCGACCAGCACTACTATACCCAATGCCCATCCGGTCGAAGCCGTAACTTTCGGAAAGCCCAGATATAAGTAAGGTCCTTGTATGGCCTGAGCAGTCATCCCGGCAATGATCACCGCCGAAAAAACGGCCGTACGAAACCGCGTAATATGGGTCTGCGTTAACTCTTCTACCACAAACACAATACCACCTAATGGCGTATTAAACGCAGCCGCTAAACCAGCGGCACCGCCGGTAACGAGTGCAATTTGTCGGGATAATTGGGGCCATCCGGCTGGCTGAAGTCGATTAATAGCCCGGAAAATCGCGGCTGAAATCTGAATCGTTGGTCCTTCACGTCCAATAACTCCTCCTCCTATCAACAACGTAACACTACTCAGCACTTTTACAAAAGCAACCCGTAAACTCAGCAGATAGGAAATACGATTATGATGCACCGGATTCGACAACTCTATTCCCGCCATCACCTGAGGGATACCGCTTCCACGCGCAGCTGGTGCCAGTTTTGCCACCAGGAGCCACGAAACGACAAAGGCTACTGGCGTCAGCAAAAACACCAGCATTGGCTGTGACTGAATCCAGGCAAAACTGGCATGTTCTGCCCAAACAAACAGTTCTTCATAGCCTACTGCACACAATCCTGTTAATAAAGAAGCAAACCAGAATGGCAAACTCTGTAGAATGACTCGACGAACACGTTCGGTATAGAGTCGTTTAATAATGTGCTGATCAAGCCAGGCCAATGCCTGCGCATACCGAGAGGGTCTATTGCCCATTTATGAAGCTACTATTTTGGGTAAGAAACGCAAAAGTAACCCTATCTGATTGACACTCTGAGCAATTCTAAGCAAATTCTAAGTTTCTTCTAAGTCCGTTTTTAATGCGCTGATCGACATTTGTCCTATCAACACAACGAACCCTATGCCTATGGGAACCGAGCCAAGACAGCCAAAAACCAAACTTTCGACAACAATCGTTACCTCATTGTTTCTTTTGTCGCTGGCTACTGGTATTTACTTCTGGAAAACAAGTGGGCAAATGGCCCGTCAAAATAACCTGAACGAACTCAGAGCCGATTCACTCCTGTCGGCCAAGTTTCGGCTGGAAGGTGATATTCGAAGTCTGGAAAGTCAACTAGAGAGCAATGCCGATAACAGTATGTCTCTCGACAATCGAATCACTGACCTACATCAGCTTCTGGATCAGCGGGACCACGAGATTCAGTTACTACGTCGGGATAAGGCCAGGCTGGAACGTAGCACGCAGCTTCACAACCGGAAAACAGACACATCAACCACCAGAACCGATAGCCTGGAAAAGCAGTTGGAAGCCGTTAGCGACAAAGTAGACTGGTTATCGGAAAACAATTCGCTGCTGGTGAAACAGAACAACGATTTACAAAACCAGATTAGCCATCTAAATAATACGTTATCGACCACCGTTTCTCGCACAACGCTTACCGGTGACGCCTTTTTTGTTGAAGCCACTAAAGGGAACAAAAAGGAAACGGCTAAAGCCAAGAAAGTAAAAACACTGACTATATCGTTGAACATCCTCTCCGAATTGCATCTGGAAGGCAGTCAGGAGGTTTATTTAAGTTTAACGAACGAACAGCGGGCAGCTAGTATACCACCCTTACGAACCACAACGGTATCGCTGGCAACCACCAATGACGTTATTCCCGTTCATGCTACGCAGCGGATCAATTTTGACCAAAACCCGCAGCGCATTTCGTTTATCGTCCGGCCGGGCACTCCGTTAAAACCGGGCAAATACCGGGCCTCGGTCTTTACCAAAGATCGTTATCTGGGTTCCGTAGACTTTCAATTCCGGGATAGCTTTCTGTTTTTCTAGTTAAACAACATACATGGACCAACACTAAGACGATGGAAACGCTGAATTTCAAAACGAACATACAATCGAGCGACGACGTAGCAGCCGTTACGTTAAATCTCAACAACATCGAGCAGGTAGACGGCTGGAATATCGATACAGCCGCCCCCGACAAGCTGTTGACCGTGCAAACCACCGATAATCGTATTGCCAATCTGGTGGAAAAAGCCGTTCAGGAAGCCGGCTATGAAGCTGAATTAGTATCTCACTAGTTGCGATAACGGATCGCTACGTAGCAAACGTCCCGCTGGCTCAGAGCCAGCGGGACGTTTGTTTTTAAGCCAATAACCCTTCTAAGCTAATTCTAAGGAGTCTTTAAGGCCATTCTTAGTTTCATGTTGCTTCTTGCCACTGTCTCCTCAGCGATGTTTTTCTAGTCTGGGGAGCTAAACCTAAGCGCATCTATGAAAACCCTCATAACAGTTTTTCTACTATCGGGGCTAGCCGGGTCTGCTCTCGCCCAATCCCCTACCCCTGATTCTAACACCCTGATTAATCTGGGACGTTTCGATGAAGCAAAACAGCTACTAAGCCGTAATGCTGAGCAAAACCCATCCATGCAAACCTATTTCGATGCGGGTTATGGCTATCTGCGTGCTGGTCAGCCCGATTCGGCCCGGATCTGGTTCGACAAAGGAATATCGATGGACGAGAAACGTGTTCCGTTGAATGAAACCGGAGCCGCCATTACGTATCTGGTTAAAAATGATACTGCCAATGCGAATCCGAAATTCGCCGAAGTTATTAAGAAGAGTAAAGGTAAAAATGCCGATATTCTCTACCGAATTGGTGAGGCTTACACGGGTTACCTAACTCCCGGCGATGGTTCTATCAAACCAGCTTACCCCAAAGCAGTAAACGCAGCCAAAGCCATCGATTATCTAACGCGTGCCGCCGACCGCGACAAGAAAAATGCAACGATTCAACTCGTTCTTGGCGACGCTCATTACTTGAATAAAGATGCCGGAACAGCCGTTTCCCGCTACGAAAGTGCGCTTGAGCTGGGCATGAACCCACCTCGGGTCTACCAACGTATCGGCGACATTTACTGGCAGGGCCGAAACCTGAATCTGGCGGTTGAAAATTACAAGAAGGCCATAGAAGCGAATGCTACGTATGCGCCTGCTTATAGTCAGCTAGCCGAACTATACTTCCTGGTTAACCGATACAAAGAAGCATCCAACTACATTGATCAGTACGTGAACGTATCACACGATAATCGGCAGGCCACGTTGCTACGTCAGGCGCAGTTCCACTTCCTGGCCAAAGACTATCAGCGGGCTGTAAATCTGATCGATAGTAACCGTACCGCTCTGGGGCAGAATCCTATTCTATATCGAATCAAAGGCTGGTCTTTCTCGTCGCTGAAACAGCCCGAAAAGGCGATTGAAAATATTAATACGTTCCTGGAAAAAGCACCGGAAAAGGCAATGCCCGACGACTACAAATACCTGGGTCGTGCCTACATGGAAACCGATAGTGCCAGTGATGATTCACTGGGGGCAGTATTCCTGACCAAAGCAGCTCCGTTCGATACAACAGAGAACCTGTACAGCGACGTTGCCAAGTATTACTATCGGGCTAAAAAACACGTTGAGGCCGTTGCTACGCTCGACTCATCCGCGAAACACGGCTTTAAAGCCGACGTTCAGGATTTATTCCGCTACGGTATGAGCAATTACACGCTGGGCTTTCAGCGGGATACGGCGGGTAAATTAGTGCGTGACACGGTTCGTTTCGCCCTGGCCGATTCGGCGCTGGCGCTGGCTCAGCAAGGTTCTCCCGACTATGTGCCAACGGTATTGTACCGCGCAAAAGCAAGTTATTACGCCTATACGCCTGAAGAAGCCGTCATGAACGGCAAAGCAAAACCGCACTTTGAGCAATTTATCAGCATGGTGGCCGACAAGGAAGAAGAGCGGAATCGATACCAGAAAGATTTAGTGCTGGCTTTCAAATACATCATTGCCTATAACGATCTGGTTGCTCACGACGAAAGTGCGCAGAAAGAGTGGCTTCAGAAAGGACTTTCATTCTTCCCCAACGATCCGGAATTGCTTAAGATAGCCACGGCACAATCAGACAACACGGCGAACGCCAAATCGCCGAAACAATAACACCTTTTTTCATAGAATTAGCGAGTCTTAACGCTACCAGAGCCTGATCTCTGGTAGCGTTTTTGTGTTATTGCCAGTAAGAACAGTTACTACGTTTCCAGCATAGAACTCATATCCGATGCATGGCTTGGATAAGCCCACAACATTCTACGCAGGGTTTTAGCCGGAATATGGTGTTCGATGGCTAACGCGAAAATGTTAATGAGATCATCACTACCTGTACCCAGCAAATGAGCGCCGACAATCTGGTCCGACTCCTGATCGATCAGAATTTTGAACCCTGAAAATGATTCGTTTATCCGCCGACTAATGTACCAGTCGTCCGTCTTCTGATATGTGATTTTTACGTTACGTCCTTCATTACGTGCCTGCTCTTCAGTCAGACCGATTGAGGCTAGGGTCGGTACGGTAAAAACCGCCGACGGTACCGCCTTCTTTTCATACGTTTCCTTATTGCCATCCACTATATTCTTCGCCACGATACGTCCCTCGTACGAAGCCAGAGGGGTTAGTGGCAACCCTTTATCCGCTACGTCTCCGCAGGCATACACCGCCGGATTGGATACGCTTTGCAGAAACTCATTTACCTTGATTCCTTTCTCTCCCTTTTCAACAGCGGCTTTGTCCAGCGCCATATCGGCAATATCAGCTACCCGGCCTGCTGCATGAACAACCAGGCCGGTTGCTAGATGGTGAGTTTGACCAGCTCGTTCGTATTGAACGGTTAAGTTGCCGTCTTCTCCCGCAACTGCTTTCACGGTAGCGTCCAGCACAATAAAAATTCCGATGGCCCGCATCGCTTCAACGAGTTGTTCGACCAGATCCTTATCGAAGCCTTCCAGCGGTCGTTTACCCTGATGGAGAATGGTTACGTTAGCACCAGCCCGAGCTGCAATATGGGCAAACTCAAAAGCAATATAGCCACCGCCCACCATAACCATATCGCGTGGCAGTTCGGTCAGCTCCAGAAAACCAGTGCTATCGATCAGCAACTCTTCACCCGGAATGTTGAGTGGTTGCGGGCGCAGCCCGTTGGCCAGCACAATGTAGTCGGCCTGAAGTTCGTCGTCGCCAACCCGTATTGAGCGTTCGGACAGGAACGTAGCAGTGCCGTGAAAAAAGTGAATGTCCTGCTCCGCAAATTTCTGTTCGGTTTTCTCGGGAATTGGCTCGGTAAAAGTTTTCTTGAATTTGATCAGATCAGGCCAGTTGATAGTTGCAGCAGCCGATATGCCTTTTCCGACCAGTTGCGATGTGCGGGCTACTAGTTCTGCAGCTCCAACCAAGACTTTTTTGGGGTCGCAGCCCCGTTGTGAGCACGTACCGCCAAACGGAAGTTTATCAATAATAGCTACGGATTTTCCGGCCTCCCGAACGGTTTCGGCAACAGTTTTTCCCGCCGAACCCGTCCCAATAACAATAACGTCGAATGATTGCATAGATATGATGCATGATAGAATGCTTATCTATAACTAATAAATCAGGCAATCGGCTGAAAGAAAAACGGGCAACCAGGAAGTTCATCCCGGTTGCCCGTTGTAAATGGGTGCGAGCTTGTTACGCTACCTGACCATACAGCTCGTCGCGTTGTGTTTTCACCCGGCTATCAGAGAGGTATTCATCATACGTCATTAACTTGTCGAGAATACCAGCTGGCGTGATTTCTATAATCCGATTCGCAATCGTCTGCACAAACTGGTGATCGTGCGACGTAAACAGGACTGGTCCCTTAAAGTCGATCAGGCCATTATTGAGCGATTCGATCGATTCCAGATCGAGGTGGTTGGTAGGTTCATCGAGCAGCAGTACGTTAGCACCTGATAACATCATCTTCGACAACATACAGCGGACCTTTTCGCCCCCACTCAATACGGTCGCCTTCTTGAGCGACTCTTCGCCCGAGAACAGCATCCGCCCTAAAAAGCCACGAATAAAGCTTTCGTCTTTTTCTACCGAATATTGCCGTAGCCAGTCGACCAGATTCAGATCGGTTTCGAAAAACTTATCTTTCTCCGCATCCGTTGGGAAATACGACATCGTAATCGTCACCCCCCATTTGAACGTACCGGAATCGGCTTTACGCTCGCCCGCCAGAATATCCAGCAACGCCGATACGGCCAGACCATCACGGCTATAGAGGAATATTTTGTCTTTCCGGTTAACCGTAAACGACAGATTGTCGAACAGTTTCGTCCCATCTTCAGCCGTGTAGGTCAGGTTTTCGACGGTCAGAATCTGATCGCCGGGTTCGCGTTCCGATTTGAAGTTAACGTACGGGTATTTACGGGACGAAGGCTGAATATCGTCGATAGTCAGCTTTTCGAGCAGTTTCGCACGACTGGTTGCCTGCTTCGACTTCGATGCGTTGGCCGAGAATCGACGGATAAACTCTTCCAGTTCTTTCCGTTTATCTTCGGTTTTCTTATTCTGATCCTGGCGCTGTTTTAACGCCAGCTGGCTTGATTCGTACCAGAACGAATAGTTACCCGCAAAGAGTTTTACCTTGCTGAAATCGACATCGACGATCTGCGTACACACCTGATCCAGGAAGTGACGGTCGTGCGATACAACGATAACCGTATTATCGAAGTTGGCGAGGAAGTTTTCCAGCCAGATACTCGATTCTACGTCGAGGTTGTTGGTAGGCTCATCGAGCAGCAGAATATCCGGGTTACCAAACAAAGCCTGAGCCAGCAGCACACGCACCTTTTCTGAACCGTTCAGATCGGCCATCTGGGCGTAGTGCATATCTTCCTTAATCCCTAAACCCGACAGCAAAGCGGCCGCATCAGAATCAGCATCCCAGCCGTTCATTTCCGCAAACTCAGCTTCCAGTTCAGCCGCCCGTTCGCCATCGGCATCTGTAAAATCCTCTTTTGCGTACAGTACGTCTTTTTCCTGCATGATGTCGTACAAACGCTGATTACCCATAATCACCGTTTGCAACACCGGAAATTCGTCGTACGCCGACTGATTTTGCTTCAGCACCGACATTCGCTCACCGGGGGTGATAGTCACACTACCCGTTTGAGGTTCGATTTCGCCCGAAAGAATTTTTAAAAAAGTTGATTTACCCGCCCCGTTGGCGCCAATAACGCCATAACAGTTGCCCGAGGTAAATTTTATGTTGACATCGTCAAATAACACCCGCTTACCATAGCGGAGAGAGACGTTTTGTACCGATACCATGTGTTGATTTCTGTCCAGATTGAACCGCAAAAGTACGAAATTTTAGCGGGAAAAGGGAATTTTCTCAGGAACAAGGTCAGTGAATGCTGTATGATCGTGTTTTGTAACGATAACGTCACATCTAGTTTAGATCGTAAAACTCCATCGCCTATTTTTGTCGTAGCTAAAACGTTCAGCACTCATGATTCAGGCCGCTACCCTTTCTTTTCTGACCGATCTGAAAGCCAATAATACGAAAGCATGGTTCGATGAGAACCGAACCGCTTACGAAACAGCCCGCAAGGATTTTATTCAGTTTGTCACCAAGCTCATCGATGGCCTTGGCACGATCGACCCCGACATCGCCGAAACACCCTTACAAGCCAAAAGCTGTATTTTTCGGATCAATCGCGATGTTCGATTTTCGGCTAACAAATCGCCCTATAAAACCAATTTCGGCGCCTGGTTCAACAAAGGCGGAAAGAAACTCGAAGCCGCTGGATATTACTTTAATCTGGAACCAGGCAACTGTTTCGTAGCGGGTGGTATGTATATGCCAGAAGCCGCTACGTTAGCCGCAATCCGGCAGGAGATTGACTATAACGTCGAGGAGTTTACAGGCCTACTTTCTGATCCTGGCTTTACTAGCCTTTTTAACGGATTGAGCCGTAGCGATGCCTTACAACGCCCGCCCAAAGGCTACGCGGCCGACAATCCAGCCATTGACTATATAAAGCTAAAAAGCTTTACGGCTAGCTTTGTGGTACCTGACGCTACGTTAACGAGTCCTGCTCTGGAGAAAAAAGTCCTGGAAGGATTTGCCGCCCTACAACCCCTGGTAGCTTTCCTGAATCGATCGATCGCGTCGTAACTTCACGCTCCAGACCCTCTATCCATGCCCAACCATTACGTATTGTTTTTTGTCCTTTGCTGGACGACATCCTCCTTTGCGCAGAGTTACTACGTTTGTCAGTCATGTGGCAATGCGAACGACAGCAACCCCGGCACGCTGGCTTCACCGTGGAAAACAATCGGGCGATCCTGTCAGGCAGGAGCCGTACTGCCGGGCAGTACCGTTTACATTCGAAGTGGTACGTATTACGAGAAACTCACGGTCAACGTTGCTGGCGCGCAGAACCAACCCATTACGTTCAGACCCTACAATACCGATCTGGTTCGGGTTGACGGCGGCAGCGCAGCCGGTGTTTTGCTTGCCATTCGCAATAAGAGTTATCTGATCATTGACGGGCTGACTTTTCAAAATGCAATTGGCAGTAACTCCGACGGCATTCAGATCAGCGGCAATGCACAATCCATCACCATTAAAAACTGTACGATCAATACCATTGCTTTTGACGCTACACTGAACACACCGACCAATGCTTCTCTTCATAATGCTCACGGTATTTTGGTGAAGGGCGATGATCCGGTCAACCCTATTTCAAACTTCCTGATGCAGGGGAACACGATCAATCAGATCAAACCGGGTTATAGCGAAGGCATTACGTTCGTTGGAAATATCGACAATTTTCAGGTTCTGGATAATATCGTCAGCAATATTGCCAATATCGGGATGGTGTTTGCGGGCTACTATAGCTGGGCCTGTCCTTCCTGCCCGCAAACGGCAACGACCCAGAATCAGGCCCGGCGCGGTACCATTTCCCGGAATCAGGTGATTAGTTGCCGGGGACCACTGGCCTTCGCAGCAGGCATTTATGCCGATGGCAGTAAAGACCTGGTAATCGAAGGGAACGTAGTTCGTGACTGCCAGCGCGGAATTCAGATTAACTGCGAAAACCCGAGCTCAATTGCGGGAGCAAGCGCCAGCAATATCAGTATCCGGAATAACCTGATTTACAAAAATTCACGGGCAGGTTTGGGCCTGGGCAGCCATTCCTACTCGACCAACCTGGGGAAGGTTACCAGTTGTTCGGTAGTCAACAATAGCTTATTCGACAATTTTATTGATCGACCGGAAGCGACGGCCACCACCAATGAAGATTTTGGGGAAATGACCTTGAGTTATTCGGAAAACTGCGTCGTTGAGAACAACATTTTTCATGCCGGTAATCGCCAGCGCCTGTTAAACTCATACGACACCCCGGCATCGGTCAATCTTCGATTTAACTACAATCTCTGGTTTACGAACAATGCCAACCCGTTCTGGGTGCTGTTTTCCAGCGTTTATTACGGCTTAAACGCCTTCCGAACCGGAACCGGCCAGGAAGCAAACGGAGCTTTTGGCAATCCTGCTTTTGTCAGTACAAGTCCTGGCATCAATCTGGCGCTTACGTCTACATCGGCTGCCATTAACCTGGGAAACCCGGCGGCTACGTCGGCTTTGGCTGGCTCACTGGATTATAGTCAACAGGCCAGGTTTAGAGCCGGACGTATCGATGCGGGCGCGTACGAATATCCCAAACCCGTACTTAGCATAGCGTCAGGATCGTGGCATACAACCAATAGCTGGGATTGTGGCTGCATACCAACCCGTTTCGACCTAGTGCAGATCCAGTCCGGCCATACAATATCGATCAATAGCGGAAACGGAACAGCACAGGCTCAGCAGCTTACCCTTCGAGGGCGGCTACAATACGTTAATGCGGGCCGATTGCAACTGGCGATCCCTTAGTTTTATAGAGCCAGATGAACCGAGCGCACCGACTCGCCGTAGAAATTAGTTGCCTGTCTGTCAAAATCGTCGGTGGAATCGGTTGTTAAGAAGATTCGGCGGCCCTGTTTGCTGCACTGTTCGTCGATTTCGGGGTGCCGGACCAAATAGTCAGCCAGACTGTCGGCCACAATTCCACCCTGACTTAGAATAGTCGCATCTGCAGGCGCAAACTGACGAATCTTGTCAATCAGAAGCGGGTAATGCGTACAGGCCAGTAAAATGGTATCGATGGCTGGCGACTTTTGCAATAACCGATCAAGGTGCTGTTTTACAAAATAGTCGGCACCAGGGCTGGCATATTCTCCATTTTCGACCAGTGGTACCCACATTGGGCAAGCTTCCTGAAAAACCTGCAAGTCGGGGAAGCATTTGTCAATTTCCACTACGTATGATTCCGACGTAACGGTTCCCCGCGTTGCCAGAATGCCAACATTGCCCGATTTCGAGTAATTTCCAATTACTTCCGTGGTGGGACGTATTACGCCTAACACCCGGCGGTCGGGTGCTATAACGGGCAAATCCAACTGCTGAATGTTACGTAGTGCTTTAGCGGATGCAGTATTACAGGCCAGCACCACCAACCGACAACCCCGGTCGAATAGATGTCGAACGCATTCGAGTGTGTACTGATAAACCGTATCGAACGAACGTGTACCGTAGGGCGTACGGGCATTATCACCCAGATAAACGTAGTCGTACTGCGGTAACTTCCGGACTATTTCGCGTAGGATGGTCAGGCCACCGTAGCCCGAATCAAATACGCCAATGGGTTGATTCATACTTCATTGTCAATCTAATGTGAATCGTAAAACGACGTTACCAGCATACACCGGCTAGTTACACAACTAATGCATTGCCTTTTTCTTGACCTCATCCAGAAGGCTATCCAAGGCTTTTCGGTCATACACCGCTCCTCGCAGAATAACCGTATTGATAGCCTGGGTAGCGCTTATATCCTGCAATGGGTTCTGATCCAGCAAAACGATATCCGCACTTTTACCCGCTGCTATATCGCCAAACACATCAGTTTTTCCGAGAAATGCCGGTCCCGGAATAATTGCCGATTGCAGAGCCTGCAAAGGCGTCAGACCTGCCTTGACGAAAAGTTGCAGTTCGTGGTGCAGTCCTAGCCCCGGATAGACAAACGAATTCAGGAAACCAGCATCGGTTCCGGCCATGATCGTCACCCCCGCCTGACGAAGCAGCGGAAGCAAAGCACTCGACTTTTCGTAGACCGCGTGTCGTTCAGCAATGGCATCCGGTCCATCATGCGCGGCCCGATTCACTCGCCAGGCATACGTATTTTTCAGTCCCTGCCCGATGTACTGCAAATAGCTATCGTTTTGATGATTATTCTGATCCAGATAGGCTACGGTCTGGCTAATGGTTAACGTGGGCACAACAATCGTCCCATTTTTAGCCATTCGTCGGTAGACAGCCAGAGCAGTCGTTTCATCAAAACTCTGAAGTAGCATGGGCAAAGCAACCCGGTTGGTTAGCTTGCCAGCCATTACTTTTTCGGCCACTTCCTTATCCCGCGTTGAGCCCGCTTTCAATACGTAGGTCATGTGTTCGACCGAACCCAGACCAGCCGTTGACACCTGATCCATAGTCAGGGCGAATGGTACGTGCCCCGAGGTTTTCATCCCTCGCTTTTTCGTCTCCTGAAGAATGTACAGATACGTTTCCGGCTTGATTGTGTTGTCGGTAATCTTCACAAAGTCGACCCGCAAACCCTGCAACGAATCAAGCATTTTATCCACTTCTTCGGGTGTACTCACCTCAATATCGCCCACCCAGCTGGATTTGTAGCCTTCCAGTTTGGGACCGGACGTAAACATGGTAGGTCCGTTTAAGTCACCTTTCGCAATCTGATCGCGCCATTGTAGAACGGATGGGCTTAAATCGGCCGCAGCATCCCGAATGCCGGTAATGCCGTGGGCAATGTACAGCGGCAATAGGTTTTTATTTTCCTCGATCAGCGTGTCTCCTCCACCAAAATGGACGTGCATATCCCAGAGACCCGGAATGATGTATTTTCCACTGGCATCAATTGTCGTCCTGGCCCGAAAATCGTTTAGCTGCGACTCATTGAACACCCCCAGAATCCGCTTGTTCTGAATGGTAATCAGTTTCTTTGGCTGGATAGTGCCCGTCTTTATATCGATCAGATTACCCGATCGGATCAGCACATCGACATTCCGTTTTTGGGCAATGATAGGGTTGGCTCCTACGCATAGAAAAGCCAGATACAGGAAAAATTTTCTCATTACAAATGGTAGCTATGGCTAAGAATAAAACTTCCCGAAAACGCTGGGCTTCCGGGAAGTTCGATTGCATAAAACAATGTGTTGGAGGCTTATCCGAGTAACTCCTTACCCTGGGCCAGGGCCGCATCCAGTCCCGACACGTCAGAACCGCCCGCCGTAGCAAAGAATGGCTGACCACCGCCCCCACCTTTAATATTTTTAGCCAGCTCTTTTACGACCTGACCTGCGTTCAGGTTTTTACCTTGAATCAACGAGTCGGGAAGCATAACCGCTAACTGTGGTTTGCCATTAATATCGGCTCCAAGCACAACGGCCAGATTATCAACTTTCGCCTTCAAATCATAAGCAAGCTGTTTGAGCGCATCGGCCGACGGTACGTCTACTTTTTCAATAAGACGGCTATGTCCATTCACCACTTCTATTTTTTCCAGCAGTTGATTTTTCAATTGCTGAACTTTCTCATTCTGCAGTGCTTCAACCTGTTTTTGCAGCGCGCTACGTTCCTCAAGCAGGGCCTGCACCGCTTTTACTACGTCTTTCGGGGCTTTCAATAACTCCTTCAGTTCTGTCACAACGGCCATTTGCTCGTTCACCAGCGCTTCGGCTCCGGCCGATGTTTTTGCTTCGACCCGACGAACGCCCGTCGACACCGATCCTTCTCCCGTGAATTTGAACAGCCCGATATGGCCGGTTGCCGGTACGTGCGTTCCGCCACAAAGTTCAACCGAGTACGCAGGATCGAAGGTAATCACCCGAACAAAGTCACCGTACTTCTCACCGAACAAAGCGGTTGCGCCCAAGGCTTTCGCTTCTTCGATAGGCACATTCCGTTTCTCATCCAGTTTGATATCTTCCCGGATTTTCTCGTTCACGATCCGTTCCACTTCGGCCAGTTGCTCATCGGTTACTTTGCTGAAATGCGAAAAGTCGAAACGTAGCGCGTCAGGACCAACATAAGATCCTTTCTGTGCTACGTGCGATCCCAGCACTTCCCGTAGCGCCGAATGCAACAGGTGCGTAGCCGAGTGATTACTACTAGTGAGACCACGGCGGGCTGTATTGATCACAGCATAAACCGTATCAGCCTGCGCCAATAAATCATCAATACCCGTTACGTCCTGTACGATATGGATCGTCAGATCATTCTCTTTTTTCGTATCCAGTACGGTCAACGTACCGATCTGATCTGAGCCTGCAAATAATTCAAACGTACCTGTGTCACCAATCTGTCCACCAGATTCAGCATAAAATGGCGTCTTATCCAGCACGACCTGAATCTGCGTCCCCTGTTTATTCTGAATCTTGCGATACTTCACAACCTGAGCATAGGCTTCGGGCTGATCGTATCCAACGAATTCAACTTTACCATCAAGGTCACTAAGTTCAATCCAATCACCTGCCGACGAAGCCGCATCTTTCCGGGAGCGTGCTTTTTGTTCAGCCAGCGCCTTCTGGAAACCAGCCTCGTCGATTGAAAAGCCTTTCTCGCGAGCGATCAACGCCGTTAAATCAGCCGGAAAACCGAACGTATCGTTCAACTCGAAAACGGTTTCGCCCGGAATTTCCTGCTTACCTTCTGCCGTAAGCTGTCCGATAATCTGATCCAGACGCCCTAAACCCGTTCCCAGCGTGCGCAGGAAGGCGATTTCTTCTTCCCGAATTACGGTAGCTACGAAATCGCGCTGGGCGTTCAACTCGGGGAACACATCGGCAAACTGCATAGCCAGCGTTGGCACGAGTTTGGTCATGAATGGTTCAGTCAGGCCAAGGTACGAATACCCGTAGCGGATGGCCCGGCGCAAAATCCGACGTATGACGTAGCCCGCTTTCGCGTTGGATGGAACCAATCCATCGGCAATGGCGAACGAAACAGCCCGGATGTGGTCGGCAATCACACGCATCGCTACGTCGGTCTTTTCCATCGTGCCCGTGTATTTCTGACCCGACAGCTCTTCGATTACGTTGATCGTTCCAGAGAAAACGTCGGTATCGTAGTTCGACTGCTTGCCCTGAATGGCCATACACAACCGCTCGAAACCCATACCCGTATCGACGTGCCGGGCAGGCAGTTCTTCCAGCGAACCATCGGCTTTCCGGTTGAACTGCATGAATACGTTATTCCAGATTTCGACCACCTGCGGATGGTCGGCATTGACCAGCTCTTTCCCTGGCGTCAGGGCAACGTCTTCGGCAGAACGAAGGTCAATATGAATTTCGGAGCAGGGGCCACAGGGTCCCGTATCGCCCATTTCCCAGAAGTTATCTTTTTTATTGCCGAGAATAATGCGCGACTCATCCCCGATGATCTCTTTCCAAAGATCCCAGGACTCCTGGTCGAATGGTACGTTATCTTTATCATCGCCCTTGAACACCGATACGTATATACGGTCTTTCGGCAGTTTATAGACTTCCGTCAGCAGTTCCCACGACCAGTGTAGCGCTTCTTTTTTAAAGTAATCGCCAAACGACCAGTTACCCAGCATCTCGAACATGGTGTGGTGATACGTATCGAAACCAACGTCTTCAAGGTCGTTATGCTTCCCGGATACCCGCAGGCATTTCTGCGTATCGGCCACGCGTTTTGCCGGTGGCGTTCCATTGCCAAGGAAAAAATCTTTAAACTGGGCCATCCCCGAGTTGTTGAACATCAGCGTGGGGTCGTTTTTAGCAACGAGCGGAGCTGATGGCACAATCAGGTGTTGTTTAGACCGGAAGAAGTCGAGAAAATGCCGACGTATTTCGTGGGAAGTCATTGTGTTAATCGTTAGTTATCCGCAACTAGTGCAACCATACGACAGGATTGTTCTAGTCACATCAGCAGGCTAGTATAAATTACCGGCTATTGATTTGCAAAATTACGTCAAAACTTGCAGGTTTACCCGAACCTCAGCAAGTTTGTCAAATGGAAAATCCGAACAAACTCTATTACGGCATCAAGGAAGTAGCGGATAAGTTTGGCATCAATGCATCCAAACTGCGGTATTACGAAAAGGAGTTTCCAACACTTCAGCCCAAGAAAAACCGCTCCGGCGACCGTGTCTATACGCAGGCTGATATCGACCATCTGGCGGAAATACTGGACTTAATTGACCGGCAGAAATATACACTCCCCGGTGCCCGCGAGTTTCTGAAAGAACGGGAAGCTCGCAAACGGGAGAATGCCAGGCACATTGCTAAACTCCAGAAAATCAAATCTTTTCTGGAGCAAATGCGGGCCAGCCTGGATAATCCGCAGGAAAGTCTGGCGTTGGAAGAAGACGAATAGAACGGTATAGAACGCTGATTTTCATGATAATTATGATTTAAACTTTTTAGCTTACGTCATAACGTTGAGGCTATTCACTCCTAGATTTAGGGGTGAAACCAACTATTGAAACAGTTTCGATTATTAATCATAACGATCATAAAAATCAGCGTTCTATGTTGTCACATAATCGAATCGAAGTAGCGAACCATTCCCGCATACGGCTCCCGGCTGTCTTTCATCTCAGCGATTCGATCAATGGCCATTTGAATCAGGTCGTCACTAAACCGATCAGCCCGTTGGGAGGTTAGCTTCACAATCTTGAAGTTTTTAAAAACCTGATAACGTAGCAACTTCAGCTCTGTCCGGTTCAAACCCAAGCAATCGTTAACGGCTTTAAAAACCCTTTCAGCATCGGGATGAGCCGGATTTGGGGCAATAACAACCTCCTTCAATACGTCGTCGACCTTCCAAATGAAATACGGCGACGGATCTTCGTAATACGGGTTCGGCAAATCCGCTTTCTCGGCTGCCAATTGCTGCTGAAACGTCGTGTGCAGTGTTGTCTGCGCCAGCGGATCGATGGCTAATTTTCCGGCCAAAATCGACCTAATATCCGGTTCCGTAAGCAGATCGGCCGATACTGGAAACTTATCACTTTTATAAGCCTGATTACAGATCTGACAGGAATACAGATAATTGTCATAGCAATAAGCCAGCCACCAGTACACCGACTTAGGCCGATAATGCTCTACGTCGCCGTGAGCCACCACCGCCGTGGGCGATTCGCAATACGCACACTTATTGAACGATTCTTTTTTCAACTGTGCCTTTGCTTTCCCCCAGTAGCTATCCTTAAACTCGACTTTCTTCAACGTACCGCTACGCACCTTCATCACGGAGTCGATTAATTCCTGCTCTTTCTCGATCAATTTCTGACCGCACAGACTGGGTGGTACGTCCTGCGGCTTTCGGCTACGCTTCAGCTCAATCATGGCTTTTCTACTGCTTTAATTCGCTTTCCAGCTTTTTCAGAAAATCCATTTGCTGCGCGCTAACCAGCGAATTGATGTATTCCGGCGTTGGCAGGTTACTGATCTGTTCGGCCAGATCATTTAATTGACGTTTTTCAACTGCCGATCGACTGGGCTTATCTCGTAGTTCCTTATAATTCTGCTTGATGGTTTCGACCTGTACCGATTCGTCTGTTGTCAAACCAAACGCATTGGTCATCAGTAGTTGGTGTAATAGTAGTTTTTGAGGGGAGCCCACAAAAGGCACCAACTCAACCCGATTCTCTTCTCCACGCTGTAGGGAAAACAATTCGCCTTCTTCAGCCTGTTGCGCTGTCAGTGGCGAATGCGTGGTAGCAATAATCTGAAAATTAGGCAGCTTGTTACGTATAAAATCGAGCAGATGACGTTGCCAGACGGGGTGTATGTGCAAATCAACCTCGTCGATCAACAACAAGCCACGAGCGGCTAACGGCGATTGATAGTCCTCGAACGTATTGGAAATGCGATAGAGCAAATCGCCGATCCAGGCCGTCATATTCTGATACCCATCGCTCAATTGGCTGAGGGGAACAATGCCATCAGGGGTTTCAAAAGTCAGCTGCTTTTTGTCCTTATCAATCCCATGAAACTGAACATGGGGCAGAAAATCGTCCAATGCCTCCTGAATGAGCGGAAATCCGTTCGGCAATCGATAGTCGAGATCGATCGCCCAGCTGGTCAGTGAATTCAGTTGTGCTTCCGCATTGAACAACGTAGCAACATTATTGGAGCGACCATGCCGATACACACCAGCCCCCATATTCCAGAATAACTCCTGTCCGTTAAGCCGCCGGGATGCTCCATAACCGACCACAAAATAGTTGCGCTCTGTGTACTGCAGGGCTCGTTCAAGGAAGTTAAGTGACTCAAAATTACTTCCCAGAATCTGCCCCAGCGAGGCATCCCGATCGATACGTAAACCCACCGGTCGTTCTTCGCCCTCTTTTGTCACGAACAGAGCCTGAATCTCGCAAAAGTCAGCTCCGTTACGTATCCAGTCGTTGGTATGCCCAAGCAATTCTCCCAGCGCATTACTACCGGCCGTAATCAGGGCTATAGCCTTCAGTAAGCTGCTTTTCCCCGTTCCGTTCTGGCCGAGCAGTAACGTCTGTTTCCGGGTAGATCCCGTCGTATCGTCAAAATCAATAGACAATTCGCCAATTGACCTTAGATTTTTTACCGTGAGTGATCGAAGAAACATCGCCGTATCGTTTATCCAAAGATAGAAAAAGACCGGAACAGGTTGGTACCTGATTAAACTAGTAACTTGCCATAGTCACCAATTAAAGCCATATTGCATACAAAATTTAGTATGATTTGTGTCGACTGAAAAACAACATCAAATTGCCCTTACGCTGGTTCCGGGCGTAGGTAGTATTCTTATTCGCCAGCTGATCAGTTACTGCGGTTCAGCTTCCGATGTCTTCCGATCTCCGCTGGCCCGACTGCTGAAAATTCCCGGCATTGGCGACGTAACGGCACGTGCTATTCTGAAAACCAGCGTGCAACAGGAAGCCGAACAAATCCTGAAGCGTGTCGACAAGCTCGGTGCTGACGTTCTATTTTATACGGATAAAATATACCCATCCCGGCTCAAATCACTCTACGACGCTCCCGCCCTGCTGTATTTTCAGGGGTCTGGTAATCTCAATGCTTCACGTACCATTGCGCTCGTTGGCACCCGGCAAGCCACCGAATACGGCCGACGTATCACAAACGATATTGTTGAAGCAGTAGCTCCATATGGCGCTACGGTTATTAGCGGTTTAGCGTATGGAATCGACATTGCTGCTCATCGGGCTAGTTTGGCCCATAATACCCCAACGATTGGTGTGATGGCCAGCGGTCTGGACATTATTTATCCCAATGTTCACCAGAAAACGGCTCAGGAGATGTTGGCCCACGGCGGTTTGCTCACCGAAAGTCACCCTGGCACCAAACCGGATGCTCACTTGTTTCCGGCGCGTAATCGTATTATTGCCGGTTTGAGCGATGCTATAGTCATCGTGGAAGCGGCTGCCAAAGGTGGCGCGTTGATTACCGCCGAGTACGCCAACAATTATCATCGCGACGTGTTTGCGGTGCCGGGGCAGTTGAATCAGACTTTTTCGGCTGGGTGTAACAAGCTCATTCGGGAAAATAAAGCGCAAATTTATACCAGCCCGAAAGATATCATTGAAGCCCTTAACTGGGATATTACGCCCTCTCAACATGCGGATCTATCTGCCACACCAGCATCCCTTCCTTCATTGCCTCTGAATATTACCGAAGAAGAAAGCCAGATTCTGGCCTTGCTACGTCAGTCTACGGATTCTCACATCGATGATTTAAGCTGGAAAAGTCAGATTCCGATGGGGAAACTCGCGTCTTTACTGCTTAATCTGGAGTTTCAGGGCTTCGTCCGTTCGTTACCGGGTAAGAAGTACGCGGCCGTATATGTTTAACCGTACGACGGGGAAACGTAACAACATTTAGGGGTGATCAGAAAAGGAAATCGAATCGCTGTTTACTTTTACAATCTGATCGTTCAATTTTCTGACACATGACTATAACCCGTCTTTTTTACTGTTACGTTCTCAGCACTTTTCTTTGTTTCTCAGCACAGGCACAAACTAAATCGACTACGAAGAAATCAGGCAATCCTGTTTTTACCGGCTGGTACGCTGATCCAGAAGGCGTTATTTTCGGCAAAGAATACTGGATTTTCCCCACCTATTCAGCACCTTATGAACAACAGATCTTCTTCGATGCCTTTTCCTCTCCCGATCTGGTCAACTGGACAAAACATAGCCGAATCCTTGACTCTGCAGCCGTAAAATGGGCAAAAAAAGCGATGTGGGCACCCGCCATCGTTGAAAAAGGCGGCAAATACTATCTATTCTTCGGAGCTAATGATATTCATGACGAGAAAAAAGAAGTCGGCGGCATTGGCGTAGCCGTAGCTGATAAGCCATCTGGCCCCTACCGCGATTATCTGGGCAAACCACTAATCGGCACTATCGTTAATGGCGCTCAACCGATTGACCAATACGTATTTAAAGACAAAGATGGCAAGTACTACATGCTATATGGCGGCTGGGGCCACTGCAATATTGCACAATTAAAAGACGACTTCACGGGTTTTCTGCCCTTTTCGGATGGCAGTACATTCAAGGAAATTACCCCAAAAAACTACGTAGAAGGCCCAACGATGTTTATACGGAACGGGAAGTACTACTTTATGTGGTCGGAAGGCGGCTGGACAGGCCCCAATTATTCGGTGGCTTACGCCGTGGCTCAATCACCATTTGGACCGTTTGAGCGTGTCGGTAAAATTCTGCAACAAGACCCTGCCGTAGCCAGAGGAGCTGGGCATCATTCTGTTATTCAGGTTCCGGGCAAAGATGAGTGGTACATTGTTTACCATCGTCGTCCACTCACTGAAACGGATGGTAACCACCGTGAAACCTGCATCGATCGACTATACTTTGACGAAAATGGGGCCATCAAACCAGTAAAAATTACGGTTGAAGGCGTTGAAGCCAGAAAACTCAACTAGAATCGGGCCTTTCTCCGTTATCCTGAACGGAGAAAGGCTTATTTACTTCTTCACTTTTTCGATCTCCTTAACCAAGATGTAGCGTATCGATGACCCATCGGCCGGTGGATCCGGGACGGTCTCTTTCCTGACCTGGATTGTATATTCGTAGCCCTCCTCGTGGGTGAACCCTTCAATCTCACTATAGAAATAGTGCCAGTCAGCACTACCCTCCTCTTTTACTAACAAACATTTCATTGGCCCAACACCCGTGCAATCTTTACGATAGGCACCAATTTGCATCTGCCCGGTTTCGGGTCGGATTTTACTCGTGTGGCAGCTAAGCTGAACAAATAAAAAAGCCAGGATTAGCCAGGTTGTGAGTCGTTTCATACGGATCGGTTTTATCTAACAGATTCGTTACTGATCTAATCCGTTGTAGTGGAAAGGCACAATTTTTAGCGAATAGTTTTTGAGCCAAGCAACCGTACCCTCGAATTTGCCCCATTCAAAGCCCAGCAGATGGCATCTATGGCCGTGGCTTAGTACCTTTAACTACCTGTTTACCAAATTATCAGACAATTTAAACTTTTAATAATTATGGGAAAAGGAGATAAAAAATCGCGTAAAGGCAAAATCTCGATGGGGTCCTATGGCAAAACACGCCCACAAAAACTCCATAAATCACAAGCTCCCAAACCGGAAGCAACACCCAACTCGTAACCGACCCGCCCAACGCTAAGAAGGCCCGATTGACGCAACAACTCGTCAATCGGGCCTTCTTCCATTTATTCCGCAGCGGATTACCGCGATTTAGTTTTGGTCGATTTGGGCGATGTTGGCTCGGACGTTACTGGCATAATGGGTTCCGACGTAACACTTGGTTCATTACGTCTGTTACGTCCCTCCCAGAACACGACGAATCCGATCAAACCAATCAACAGTACGTTGCAAATCAGATCGATCATATCGCCGGTACGAGCCAGCGGAGGATCGAAACGAAACTCAATGGTATGTTTACCAGCCGGTACACGCATAGCCCGTAACGTATAATTGGCTCTCAGATGGGGGGCAGGTTTACCATCGATAAAAGCCTGCCAATCCTCGTTGCCCCGGTAATACACTTCCGAAAACACGACCAGTCCATCACGCGCGGCATTGGCCTGATAGACCAGTTTATCGGGTCGATAGCTGGTCAGTTCAATCGTGCTACCGGTATGATCCACCACCGCTGGCAAATTACCCAGTTCTGGCGCAAACCGTTTATCGACTACGGCCGAATCGCGGGGATTCATCGATTTCATCACCGCCATTTCCTCATCGGCGTTGTTAACCTGCTGAACCGTTTTTACAAACCAGGCGGCTCCTAAAACGCTCGGGTTCGGCAAGGCAATCGGTCCGGCCGGAGCCTGCTGTGGATTGTTGGGGTCAGATTCGCTGGGACGTATTACGTACTTCGCATTCAGCATGCTCAGAATGTTCATAAAATTGGGCTGAAGCGCGTACGTAATCAACTCGTTATAGCGACGTAGTCGGGTGGTGTTGTAACCGCCAATAGACCGGTGGAAATACGACGCCCGGTTGCTTTCCATAAACGACTCGGTCTGGTCCATCACCCGGTAACCAAGCGATTTGTCCTGTAAGATTTGCTGATCGGCAGCCGTTGGCTCAAACACCGTAGCGACCTGCGATTTGGGCACAAAATCGGCATTGTTCAGAAAACGTTTATCGACCGAAAACAGATCAAACACCACAATCGCGAACAATAGTGGATAAAAAACAGCCGACTTAATTTTATTGGTCAGGAACAGCCACAACGTACCGGCTGCCAGCAGGATCAGGATCACCGACCGGAACGCATCTGACCGCAGCATACTCTGGCGGTCGCTGATCAGTGCGATCTGGAAATCTTTGGCAGCCTCGCCAAAATAGCGGGATAAAATATCAATATCGTTAGGCTTCTGGAACGAGAAGAACGCTCCTGCGGCAACGGCCATCACCAGGGCCACGCCCGCTGTTAGGGCAAGACTAATAACCAAAGGCTGACGTAACTGAGCCAGCGACAGCTTTTCCTTAACGATAGTCTGAATACCCAGCGCAGCTCCGGCTGCCAGGAACAATTGAGCCAGACAGAACGCCATGGTCATAGCCCGAAACTTGTTCAGATACGGCAAATAGTCGAATAAAAGCTCGTTGAAAAACAGTAGATTTTTCCCCCACGCCAGCATAATCATGAGCACCGCCGACGACAATAGCCACCACCGAATTGGCCCACGAATAACAAACAGGCTCAGTACGAACAAAAACAGCAAAGCAGCCCCTGCATAGGCTGGTCCACCCAATATGGGCTGATCACCCCAGTACGTAGGCGCTCCCAGTTCAGCCATCTGCTTGGCGGAAGCCGGGTCAACACCACGGCTGGTCATGGCCTTATAGAACTCCGAATCTGTTGTTAAACCGCCGGCTGAACCTCCCCCGTAAGCACTCGGAATCAGCAACGTAAAGGTTTCCGCTTTTCCATAACTATACGTAAAGGCATAGTCTTTATCGAGTCCACCTTTGGATTCACTACTTGGCGTTCTGCCGTCGGGGTTTGTCGTTTTCGCTGTCAGCTCCGACTTACCACGTATCGTTTCTTTCGTGTACTGATTCAGGACTAACAGACGCTTTCCGAAACTACCGGCGGCCAATGCCCCCGCAACAGCCAGCGTTGCCAATCCAAGCCCTAGTTGCCGGCCCTTACCCGCCTTTATCAGCGTAATACCTTCTATCAATACGTATAGGCCAATGGTCATAAACAGATAGTACGTTATCTGAATGTGGTTGGCCCCAAATTCCATACAAAGGAACAGCCCTGTCAGCGCAGCACCGATCCAGTATCGGCCACGTAATGCCAGAATAACGCCCGCCAACAGACCAGCGCCGTAGCCTAATGCAAATAGTTTTGATACGTGTCCGGCTTCTAGGCTAACAATACCGAATGTACCCAATCCGTAGGCGGCAGCCCCCAAGGCACCCAACCAGGCATTGCATCCGAGCACCACCAACAGAATGTACATGCTGAGCATGACCACAAAAATGATACTAGCCGTATTAGGCAACAGGTTGACTGCCCCCGTTACCACCTTGTAGACTAAAATATAAGGATAATGAAAATCAATCATGTAGCCCGGCATCCCACTGAAAAGGGCGTCCGTCCAAAGTGGCTTCTCCCCGGTTTGCTGAGCAATTTCACGGATTTCGCGAGCAGATGCAGACGCCTGCTGTACGTCGGGCATGGATAGGGTTTTTCCCGATAGTACTGGAGAAAAATAAATAATTGCCAGTACTAAAAGACCTACCGCAGCAATTAAATGCGGTCGGAGTCGTTGAAAAAGGGTTTGATTGGTCATAAAATCAGACAGTACGTAGCCCAAAGATACGTGTTTGTGCCTAAACGGTGGCAGAGCGGTAGTATTTTAGGCTTCTCCTCGAAGAAGCGATCGTGTTGATCCCGTTTTGCGGTCAACTGGTTGCCTCAATAGCTTCCGAACGTTCTTAGTACATCATTTCTTTTCCAGACTGTCCATCAAATTTTCTGCCGAAATGGGTAGCAACGTAGTAGTACGCTGCTTATTTTCATGCACTTATTTCATCCACCTTGGAAAAAGAATCCCTTAAAAAAGCCGTTTTCAGTGTTTATCCCCTAGCGGATAGCGATTGGCACGCGTTCGCTAGTTGCTGGAACCCTGTCAGTTTCAAACGAAAAGAAGTTCTGACCAGCGCCGGCGATATTGAGCACTACGTCTATTTTGTTCTGGAAGGCGTTCAACGGGCGTTTTATCTGGGCGATGATCATAAAGAAGCCACGCTTGTCTTTTCCTACACGGGGTCTTTTTCTGGTGTCGTCGATTCATTTCTTCTGCAACGCCCATCACGCTACTATCTGGAGACGTTGACAACCAGCCATATGCTACGGCTGTCTTATGCTGATTTCAGTCGGCTGATGGATACGTATCCGGCCATTGAACGCTGGGTTCGGTTAGTTACGGCTCATTCCTTAGCGGGTGTGCTGGAGCGCCAAATTGAACTTACGACGTTCAGTGCTGAAGAGAAATTCCGAATCCTACTGACACGTAGCCCGCACGTATTACAACTGATCCCGCAAAAGTACCTGGCTTCTTACCTCGGGATTGATCCCACTACGTTCAGTAAATTGTTAAAATCCGTAAAGTTATAACGAACTAAACCGGCTTGTTTAAGCACCTATTCCGATAAAAATCTTGGTTTAGACCAAGATTTTTGACACAATTCTATGCTACGTTTGCCCGCAAACGATACGTTTATGGCACGCTTTCATACGTCAGCGCTCATCAATCAGTTACAAAGCGATGTACATACGCTCTCGGCCATTGTACAACAGGATTTCAGCGCACTAACGGCGAAGCAACTATGTCAACAGCCTACCCCCGAACAGTGGAGCATTGCTCAATGTCTGGAGCACCTGAATAGCTACGGATTATATTACATTCCTAAAATCGACGAAGCGCTTCAGAGAGGAATCAGTGCCAATTTACCAACTCAGGAACGATTTGCCAGTAGTTGGCTGGGCAACTATTTCGCTACGTCGATGAAACCGGGCGCAGACGGAACCGTTCCGCTTAAAATGAAGGCATTTAAGAATCATACACCTTCGGCCGAATTAGACGCTCAGGTTGTTCTACAGGAATTTATAAAACAACAGCGTCAGCTCAACCAGCTTTTAGAATTATCGAAACGTACTGACATGGGTAAGCTGCGGATTCCCATTTCCATTGCCAGCTGGATAAAACTGAGTGTAGGTGATACGTTCCGTTTTTTAGTAGCTCATGAGCAGCGGCATATTGTACAGGCGCAACGCGTTTACCGATCACTTTTTCATCCAGAAGTGATTCGTTAAACATCAAAAAGCCGAACATGCTGGTGTTCGGCTTTTTACATTGTCTGAGATCGAGATATGTTCTGTTTATACGGACAGAATATCTTTTTCTTTGGCTACAAAAATGTCATCAACCCGCGCAATAAAGGCGTCGGTCAATTTCTGCACGCGCTCTTCGCCCTGCTTAACGGCATCTTCCGCAACGCCTTCCTTAACCAGTTTCCGGATGTCTTCGTTGGTATCTTTGCGGATATTACGCACATTAACCTTAGCCACTTCAACTTCCTGCTTTACTTTCTTCACCAAATCACGACGACGTTCTTCTGTTAATGGCGGAATGCTCAGACGAATTATTTCGCCATCATTACTGGGAGACAAACCAAGGTTAGAATTACGAATTGCCTTTTCAACCTCTCCAATAATTTTTTTCTCGAAGGGTTTGATGGCGATGGTGCGGGCATCAGGCGTATTGATGGAAGCAACCGTATTCAACGGCGACAACATCCCGTAGTATTCAACCTGAATACCGTCGAGCATCTGAGCGGATGCCTTTCCGGCCCGAATTTTTGTTAATTCGATGGCCAGGTGTTTGAGCGCCTTTTCCATCGTATCTTTTGCATCGTCGAGAAATAGCTCGATCTCTTCCATTTTTATAAGTTTTCAGTTTTCGAGTTTACAGTTCAAAGGGGCTTTTCTGTCTCACTATAAACTATAAACCACCGACCATGTTAAACGGTCTCTTCCGGTAATTTAGTTGTAATCAGGGTACCAACATCTTCGCCTTGTACGAGCCGTAGCAGGCTACCCGTTTCGTTCATATTGAAAACGATAATGGGCAGATTGTTTTCCTGGCAGAGCGTAAAGGCTGTTAAGTCCATGACACTCAGTTTCTTTTCGTAAACGTCATCGAACGTAATCGTGGTGTACCGGGTGGCTGATTTGTCTTTCATCGGATCAGCGGTATAGACGCCATCTACTTTTGTTCCTTTTAGAACGGCATCCGCTTCGATCTCAATGGCCCGAAGTGCGGCTGTAGAATCGGTCGTAAAGTAAGGGTTACCCGTTCCGGCGCCAAAAATTACGACCCGGCCTTTTTCGAGGTGACGTACTGCCCGACGACGAACATACGGTTCGCAAACTTGTTCCATTTTAATGGCCGACATAACCCGAGTGTACATACCGTGTTTCTCGAGTGAGCTTTGAATAGCCATCGCGTTGATTACCGTCGCCAGCATACCCATATAATCGCCCTGAACCCGGTCAATGCCAGACCGTTCGCCGGAAACACCCCGAAAGATATTACCCCCGCCAATGACAATGGCAACCTGAACACCCATGTCGACCACCTGTTTGATCTCCTGGCTGTATTTTTCCAGCACGACAGGGTCGATATTATAACCATTTGGGCCCGCCAAAGCCTCTCCACTCAGTTTGAGCAGAATCCGTTTGTAGTTCGTCGAAGGTGTCATGAGGAGAAATTTTGCGGGCAAAGATAGGGAAAAACCGTGGGCACTGGAAGAGATAGCCCCGAGTTTTGTCTCCGCTTTTTATCCTGCGTATCCAACTAATCGGGGTTACTCCTACGCAAACTCGATCAATACCTGCCCTTTTTCTACACGATCTCCCTTCAGCACTTTGATGGTTTTAACGACTCCTTCGCCGGTAGCTTTCAGTACGTTTTCCATCTTCATGGCCTCCAGAATCAGTAAACTATCGCCTTTACTGACGGCATCACCCGGTTGAACAGGAATGCCAACAATCAAACCAGGCATTGGTGCTTTCAGGTCGTTTACTTTTGTCTGGGCGGCCCCACTAATACCCATTTTTTCCAGCAGCAGATCAAACCGATCCTTCAACTGAATCTGATGAATATGGCCATTAATTTTTAGGCTAACCCGCTTTTCGGCTGCGTTCAGGTCAAGCACCTCGGCGGTGTAGGAACGGTTCTGATGGAGAATATGAAACGTCCGGTCAGATAACTTTGTCAAATCCCAGTCAAAGGAATTTCCGTTCAGAAGGGGGCCGGTTGAGTTAAAGTCAATCGTGCTATTTTCTCCGTTAAGGGTAGTCTGATACATGAGTCATTCGTTCAGTGGCGACGAATCTACGCACCAGGACGGATAAACAACAATTTTTTATGATTTATTGATACGCCCGATTGCAGTTATCTTTGAGGCTCATTATAGACTAACCCCGACAGGAAATGCTCAACGAATTGCCGCCAGATCTGGCTCCGGTTACCCGTCATCTTCGAGCCATGTTTGGCTCACGCCTGCTGATTGCCACCGTAAGTCATTTCCATGTGTTTGATATCTTACAACAGGAATCGCTTTCACTAACCGAAATCAGCAATAAACTCCAACTAGCCGAGCGCCCTGCCATGGTTCTTTTCCCGGCGTTATGTGCTATGGACCTGTTGCGGTTCGACGAAGCCGGAAACCTGGCCCTTACAGAGACAGGCCGCTACCTGGCCACAGCCGAGAAATCCAATATCGCGGGCTACGTTGGCCTTGAAAAAGATGACCCCGGCGTTGTTGACATGGTAGAACGACTACGTAATGATGGGCTTTTAGAAGCACCACAGGGTATTTCGTTCGTAAAGGAAGGCGAAGGCTTTTCGCCAATGGATGATCCTGAGCTGGCCCGAAATCTGACCCTGGGTTTGGCCGGGCGTGCCCGCCGGCTATCCCCTATTGTGGCATCGAAACTCTCCAAACGGGAAGGACATTTGCTGGACGTAGCGGGAGGCACCGGCTTTTATACATATGAGTGGCTACTCAACAATCCCGGTTCAACCGCTACCATCCTCGACCGCCCAGCCGTACTCAACGTAGCGCAGGAGCTGTTAAACGAATTCATTGACAGTGACCGACCTGGTGCAACGGGTTTGCGAGACCGTGTTACGTTCCTGGCAGGCGATATGCTAACTGACACTTTACCCCAAACCGACCTGTTGCTGGCAGCCAGCCTTTTTCATGACTGGCCTACCGAAACCTGCCAGATGCTGGCCAACCGTTTTTCCTCAGCTATTCGGCCGGGAGGTGAGTTGTGGGTGCACGATGCCTTTCTGAACGATGCGTTAGATGGCCCATTAGCCGTTACCGATTATTCGGCCCAGCTTTTCTGGAATACGAAAGGCCGTTGCTATAGCCGGGCCGAGTACCGAGGTTGGTTTACCAAAGCGGGCCTGTTGCCGACTTCCGATACCATTTCTACGCAAATGGATTACGGATTGATCTGGGCCCGTAAGCCCCTCTGATCATAACGCGAACTGACTCTTCCAAAAAGAAGTTAGCCAGTTGATAATCTAATTTATTGCAATCAGCAGAGTAATCTGCTGCAACTGATACACTACGATGGAAGTAGAAATATGGAGTGATGTGATGTGCCCGTTTTGCTACATCGGCAAACGCAAGTTTGAGCAGGCACTACAGCAGTTTTCGCATAAAGATCAGGTTTCTATTGTCTGGAAAAGCTTTCAGCTCAACCCAGACATGAAAACAATTCCAGATAAAAATATCAACGAATACCTGGCCGAAGTGAAAGGCTGGAGCCTGGACCAGGCTCAGCAGATGAATGATCGGGTAACGGCAATGGCTAGTGAAGTTGGACTGACGTATCATTTCGATAAAGCCGTAGTAGCCAACTCATTCGATGCCCATCGGCTCATCCAACTGGCTAAAACCAAAGGGCTGGGCGACGCAGCTGAAGAACGCCTTTTCCGAGCTTATTTTACAGAAGGGCTCAACACGGCCGACCATGCTACGTTGCTTGAACTGGGTACGGAAATTGGCCTGGACGCCACCGACGCACAGTCGATGCTCCAGAGCGATGAGTTTACCGAGGATGTGCAACGCGACGTTTACGAAGCCCAGCAGGTTGGCGCCCGTGGCGTTCCATTCTTCGTTTTTAACCGTCGATACGCTGTTTCCGGCGCTCAACAACCCGAAACCTTTCTGGGAGCGCTGAACACGACCTGGCAGGAAAGCGAAAACGTATAAAAATTTCTGTAATGGACGTAATGTACCGGATAATAAGTCGATAAAGTACGTTACGTCTATTATAGTTGTACGACAAGCAGGTCAATACATAATTTGCCCTACAGCTATGACGAAATCAGTATCAGCAAAAATGGGAATCCAATCGGGTAGCCGGGTCCTGTTGGTCGACGCTCCTGACGATGCCATTGACGCCATTGAACTACCCGACGTAATACGTGAAACGAAGCTCAGTAACGATTTCGACTATATTCATCTTTTCGTCCGTAGCCAGGCAAGGCTTCATGAGCAGTTCCCAAAACTCAAAGCGCATTTAAAACCCACCGGAATGCTCTGGGTATCATGGCCTAAAGCCAGGAAAGATGGAACCGACCTCACGCTGACGAAAGTTATCGAGATTGGCTACAACTATGGTCTTGTTGAAAGCAAAAGCATTAGTATAAACTCAACCTGGTCAGCGTTGAAATTTACCCATCCCAAAGATGGGAAAACCTATAACAATAGCTTCGGCCAACTTCCTTAATCTGTTCAAAAGGGGTATTGGTTCTCCGCTAGTCAATTACGCCAATTCGGGAACGTACTGCTCCTGAACCTCGGCTAGAATCGCATTCAGCTCGTCGTAGGAATCCGCTGTAACTAAGCGCGACCGATAGGGTTTAAAGTCAGGAAGCCCTTTGAAATAATTAGCGTAGTGACGACGCATTTCGAACAAGCCGACAATTTCACCCTTCCAGCGAATTGAAAAATCGAGGTGCTGCCGACATACCGAAACACGATCAGCTACGGTAGGTGCCGACCGGTGTTCGCCCGTTTTGATAAAATGCTTGATTTCGTCAAATATCCACGGATGCCCAATACTGGCCCGGCCGATCATGACGCCGTCAACACCATACCGATTCTTGTATTCGACGGCTTTCTCGGGTGAATCAATATCGCCATTACCGAAAATAGGAATCTGAATTCGAGGGTTTTCTTTAATCCGACCGATTAGCGTCCAGTCGGCTTCTCCCTTATACATCTGCACCCGCGTACGGCCGTGAACAGTCAGCGCTTTAATGCCAATATCCTGTAACCGCTCGGCTACTTCGCCAATATTTTTAGTATTCTCATCCCAGCCAAGCCGTGTTTTTACCGTGACGGGCAAATGCGTCGACTTAACCACCGATTCGGTCATACGGACCATCTTCGGGATATCCTGCAACAGGGCGGCTCCTGCCCCACGGCACGCTACGTTCTTAACCGGACAACCGTAGTTAATATCGATCAGATCGGGATTGGCTCGGGTTGCGATCTCCGCACAGGCCCCCATCGTTTCTACGTCGGAGCCAAACAGTTGAATACCGATAGGCCGTTCGTACTCAAAAATATCCAGCTTCTGCACACTCTTCGCAGCGTCGCGAATGAGCCCTTCCGACGAGATAAACTCCGTGTACATCAGGTCAGCGCCATTTGCTTTACAAACCGCTCGAAACGGCGGATCGCTAACATCCTCCATCGGAGCCAGCAGCAGCGGAAAATCTGGTAGTTGTATGTTGCCGATTGTTACCACAAATAAAATCAAAGCCGTTTCAATGGCTTTGTAATCCACTACGATTTATGGGCCTGTTTGGTTCCGGGTTTGTTGAACTGACGTAGCGCAGCTGGCTCCCTGGCGTGGCTTTACAACTCGGTCGCACCAATCGCCAATTGACGACTCATTTATGCCGGTTTGTCTAGTTTGTTCTTCAACCGGTCGGATTCAGGCTCGAATTTCATGGTCAGGTTAGCTAATCGATACGTATCACTCATGGCCGCAACTGTTATTAACGCAACTGACATCTTTGACTTTCAGCAACTCCCTCACCCGCAACAGTTAGTATCCAGTAGCCCCCAAGCGCCACCCTCGTTCGCATCGATTTACCATCATCCCCTGGTGGGTTCCATTGCGTTCCACAGCACTGCGTTCAGCTATATGCATGTCATGGATATGCACTGGAATACCACCAACGACATCGATCTGAGAGGAGAAGCGCCAACGGATACGGTTAACATAAATTTTCTGACAAACGGTTACCTCTACTCTCGCTTCAACGCACTCGCGCATCCCCTGGATATGAGCAGCGGGAAGCATAATTTAATTTACACGCCCGAAATTGGTGATAGTAATCAGGTAAAAGGTAAACAGTCGCTATCTATGTTTCATATCAGCCTGGATAAAACCTTTTTTGCATCAGCCATTGGCTATGACGATAGCTGGAGCGACAAAGCCCAGCAGGCTCTGGAACGTCAGCACCCTTTTTCCGGCATTACAGGCACGCAGCACATCAGCGCGCAAATGCTGAGCCTAATTGACAGCATTCGTACCAGCAAAGCAGTCGGCCCCATGCAAAACTTGTTATTTCAATCACGGATATTAGAATTGTTAGCTCTGCAAATCGACCAATTTAAAGCACCTCGTATTGACCAGGACACAATTAACCCCGGCGAGGCCGAAAAGCTCTACCAGTTGAAAGCGTATCTCGATAGCCACTTTTTAACAACCTATACGTTAACCCAGCTAAGCCGATTAGTTCTCCTGAATGAATTCAAACTCAAAAAAGGCTTTAAGCAGCTTTTTGGCGTAACGGTTTTTTCGTATATCCGCCAGCTCCGCATGGAGTATGCGGGCCTGCTCTTACGGGATTGCACAATGCCTGTAGAAGAAGTTTCCGAGCGGCTGGGCTACGAACACCCACAACATTTTTCCATTGCTTTCAAAAAATATTCTGGCGTCAATCCCTCACACTACCAACGTAACAAAGTACACTACTAAGACCGTTACGTTGGTGTGCCAGGCTCAAACAAAGGTAGCGTTACCGAAAAATAGCCATCCGTATCGTCAATGATGGGCTCTGGATACGATAAGAGCCGGTATTTGGCGGCAATATTGGTTAATCCGATTTTATTTGACGCCATCCGGTTATTCTTACGCTGTAAGTTGTTCCGCACAGTCAGCCAGATCAGGTTTTCTTTTGCCGGGCGATTTTTGCCCAGCGCTGTCTTGTAGACAGTAGACGTATCACCAGCTGACGACGTCGTAATTTCCAGTAACAACGGTTTATTGGCGGCAATGACGTTATGTTTAACCGCATTTTCCACCAACATCTGCAACGTCAGGGGAGGCAGCCGATGCGCCAGTATATCGGGCTTAATAGACGTAACAAGATCAATACCCGTCCGGTAGCGTGTTTTCAGAAGATGAAAATACGAATCAATAAATTTCAGTTCCGTCTCCAGCGTTGTAAGTTCCGCTTCGCCGTCGGCGCTGGTCGATTTATTCGTGTGCAATAAATAGCGGTACACGTTCGCCATCTCATATAAAAACTCCTCGGCCTGCTCAGGTTCGTCAGCGATCAGCGACGACAGCGAATTCAGGCTATTAAATAAAAAATGAGGATTGACCTGATGTTTTAAACTCTCATATTGACTCTGTAACGTCACCTGCTTCAGCTTTTCCTGTTCAAAGGCACTTTCCCGCCACTTGGTGAGCGAGTATACCGTCTCGTCGATACCAACCGATACGATGTTCACCAGAAAATTATACAGCAGAATTTTGATTGTTATATCGGGGTCGTGCCGATACCCGAAGAGATGAAAATGATCATAAATAAAAATCCCCCCCAGGATGTAAGCCGGTGTTATTATGCCGAAAACGAGTAGCATTCGCCAAACCCGCATCCAGATCTGATTAAGAGCCGGGAATGATCGGAGAATACGCTGGGTAAAAAAATTAAGCGTCAGTACACAGCAGCCCGACAGCGTATAATTCAGCAGAGTCCCTAAAATAAACGTCCTTACATCGGCTATGTAGGCCGGTCCAATAATCCAGTACGTGATTAATGGAATAAAAAACAAAGGCATCACCAGTACGTGCCACCGTAGGGCTGGCTGCCTGGCGGGCATAAACTCTTGCTCGGCGTCTGCGTCGGGAATCCATCGATCCAGCGCGTAGTTGGATAAGGGACCTTTGGCCAGCCAGAAACGAAGATTTTTCAAAAACGGAGGTAGCATAAACAAATTCGTCCTGAACAAACTGTTGTTCTGAGCGCAAGTAACAAATGGATCAACCGACCTCCGAAAGCTTCCTGCCTAAGCTGTTATTTGTATCCGCTAACGTGCAAAAATCCAGCGATGAATTGCAGGCTGAAACGCTACGTTCCCTGCGCGAGATCAATCAACGGCACCGTAACGGTAAACCACTGATCCTCCTGCTTAATAACCAGTTTGTTCTCGCCAAGCAGATCATAGCGAGCCGTCAGGTTCGCCAAGCCTGCCCGCGTTGTTTCGATCCGGTTAATCTTACGTTGAAATCGGTTTTTTACTTCGAGCCGACCGTCCGGCGTTGTAGTAGCCCGAATAATCAACGGTTTTGTGGCCGACATAATATTGTGCTTGATCGCATTATCGACCAGCGTCTGAATGGTTAGCGGAGGTAGGCTCAGCGATAAATAATCATGTTTCAGATCCAGTTCTATGGCCAGACTGGCTCCATAACGGATTGAGAGCAGATTGGTGTAAATTCGGGTGTACTCTACTTCGGTTTGTAGCGTCACCAATTCATGTTTTCCAGCCTGTAGCAGATAGCGGTAAACGCGGGCCAGATCATCCACAAAGCGTTCAGCTTTTGTGGTATCTTCGCTAATGAGCGTTGATAACGAATTCAGGCTGTTAAACAAAAAATGGGGATTCAGATCACTCTTTAACGTATCGAACTTATGCTGCAGAGCCATCCGTTTCAGCCGATCGTTCTCAACCTGGTTCCGCTCCCACTGCGAATACGTATAATAGACGCTGATGCCAGTGCATAGAAAGACATCAGCAATGTAGCTAATTACCCAGATGGGCTGTACTATCTGCCAGGAGAACGTAACACCTGTTGCTGGAAGTAGGCTATATAACCAAACGTATAGTACAGCCAGAACCGTAGTGATTACGGCCGACAATCCCAGCATAGTTACTGTTCTGAACGTGGCCTGCCGTATTTGCGGGAAATAACCGATCACTTCCAGAGCGATCCCCCGCAGTATAGCCACCAAAACGCCATAAAATACAACGGAAATAAGTGTTCCTATACTAAACAGCGGCCACTCCCGAACGTAACGCAGGCCCATTAAATAGCAATTGCCTGCAAGCAGAAAAACGGGTATTCCAGCCAGATAATAGCGTCTTTCTGGAGCAGGGTCAACAAAAGGGCCGATCAGATAAGCCCTGACCAACGGCATTAAATTCATCTATTTATCGCCAAATCAATTGGCAATTTACTAAATCCCGATCGCACCCTATTACAATTATTGTGTTAAAGGATACTCATTTTCTTCCTCCCCGTCTTTGATTATCTGTATTCGGCCCCGTAACTATGTACCCCTGTTAACACGGTAAGGCTTATTTTTTATCGTAACTTGCGACCTAGTCAGTTTCTACGTGTAATGTTTTATCCAGTTCATCAGTACCTTTCTTCTGTTAGATAGGTTGCTATTGACTAATTTTACGGGCCTATGCAACCTACTTATACGTCAGATCGCTTTTCGTCGCGTCCACCAACCCTGGGCGGTCTGATTATGCTGATCGGCTTTATTCTTCTCGGTGGTGTATTCAGCTCGTTATTGCTATTTGGGCTGCTTATGCTCCTTAAAGGCATGGGCCGGGTTGAAGCACAGGCTTATCTGGTCGAATTGGCATCTCAGCCGCAAGCCATTGCTAATGGATGGAATGAGCTGATGATTTTGCAGGCAGTCAATCACCTCGGTACGTTTCTACTACCATCTCTGGTATACTGGTACATTATTGAACGTCAGTCCTGGAGCCGATTTAACACCCGCCCTATTACGGCCGTAGCAGGCCTTAGTCTCGTAGCCTTGATCGTCATTTCGTTTATGCCATTTGATAGCCTCATTATCGAATGGAATCAGAACCTCCACTTGCCGCAAACGTTGGGACCTTTGGAGGAATGGATACGTAGCAAAGAGAAGCAGGCTGAAGGCGTAACGAAATTCCTGACCACGTTTCATACTCCTTTTCAACTGCTGACAGCGCTTATCGTTATCGCCGTTATACCGGCCTTTGGTGAAGAAGTACTGTTTCGTGGTATTATCCAACGCAGCCTGACGTACTGGACCGCTAATACGCACGTAGCGATCTGGATAGCAGCGGCCCTGTTTAGCGCTATTCATGTTCAGTTCCTGGGCTTTTTCCCACGCATGCTGCTCGGCGCCCTATTTGGGTATCTCTACGTATGGTCGGGTAGTTTGTGGGTGCCCATTCTTGCCCATTTTGTCAACAATGGCTTTACGGTGTTGATGGTTTATCTCCACCAGCAAAAACTGGTGTCTATGGATATTGAAAGTACAGAGTCCGTTCCGATTCTTGGCGCGTTAATTTCGGGGGCTATAACGGCCGGGTTACTATACTATTTCAGGCAACTAAACAGTAACCGGGTCTCAAACTAGCACTATTTACAAACTATACTTTTCCTGATCAATCGATAAACAATGGCTGAGAATTGGGAGTCCATTTACTCAACACCACTACCCCATCGTGCGGAGCTTGCCAAGGCTTTGTTAAGCGAGCATGATATTCCGGCAGTAGTCGTTAACAAACAAAGTAGTAGCTATCCGACCATCGGGTGGGGCAAAAGTGAAGTACACGTATTGGCTAAAGACGCCGTTCTGGCTAAAGTAATCCTGGAGAATGAAGCAACGTTTAGCTAGTATGACCAACCTCCAGCAACGCGTAATTGCTGCCATTGTTGGAGTTCCTTTTATTTTGTTCATGATTTGGTACGAAGCATGGACCTTTGCGCTCCTCTTCTGTATTATCAGCGCCCTTACGCAACGGGAATTTTACCGGTTACTCGGCCTCGATGGGTTTGAACCCTTAACCGCCTACGGAACCGTCGTCGGCACGATGGTGTGCGTACTGGCTTACTTCATCGAAACCGATCAAATCGGTACTGGCAATTACTTTCTGATCTGTCCGGCTTCGTCGATGATCTTTTTGATTAAGCTATATAAAAAGCGGGATATGAAGCCATTCACCAATATTGGCTTTACCTTTCTGGGAATCATATACGTAGCCATGCCGTTCGCCTTACTGATCATTTTGGCGCTACGAGATGGCGGCTTCCACCCCATGATCATTACGGGTTGTCTGCTGCTGCTATGGGCCAGCGACATAGGCGCTTATTTTGCCGGTACGTACTTTGGCCGACGCAAATTATTTGAACGAGTTTCCCCAAAAAAATCCTGGGAAGGGGCTATTGGCGGAGCGGTTGCCGCTGCAACAGTGGCTTTCTTTCTAGCTCTATTTGCGGAAGAATTGCAGCCCTGGCAATGGTATTGCGTCGGGGCCATTATTGTCGTAACAGGTACCTACGGCGACCTCGTCGAATCCTTATTTAAACGTAGCATTGCTATCAAGGATTCAGGGAGCAGCATTCCGGGCCACGGTGGCTTTCTAGATCGCTTCGATGGGCTTCTTTTAGCAGCCCCTTTCATTATTACGTTCCTCAAGCTTTTTGCCTGACCAACTCACTTATTTTTACGCAAGGTTATCCATATGGGTAGCCTTTTTTTGTTACGTCTGCTTACTGGTCACCTGTTTTTTGCTAGGAAACAAAAAAGCCACCCTGAAAATCAGGGAGGCTTTCCGCTATATCCACACCATTTTCAAGATTGACGATCAGGCGACCGCCAATTCATGAGAACTATCCTTAACAGGATTGTCGGTGCAAATTTCGTATTAATTCAATTTCCAGTCAAAGAAATATTTCTATAGACTTTATTCTTCTCTAAAATTTTCGTCGATCTGCGTGTATTGTCCCACAAAAAAGCCCGGCGAAATGACCGGGCTATCAACGAATATGTATATTTTATTGAGTTAACAGGCCTTATGCCAACGTTTACCATTTCTATCGACTGCTTTTTTCGCCGACTCCAGTGACAGCTTTATGCCATAGATAAGGTTAGAAGCCGAATCGATGATTTTATAAGTCTTGCGTGTGCCTAGTGCAATAAATCCATTCATGTTACCATCCCATCGGTATTGAGAGATCTGTTCCGATTTGATCAAAAAACCTCTATAACTCATAACTCACTACTTTGTCTTTATGTATCTGTAACGAAAAAATTACCCAATATGATTTACTAACGTGAATACGGGATAATTTTTCGTCATTTTCTGTCGTTCCTAGCAGCGTTTATAAACAGATGACTGGCGAACGATTCCCATTCGCCAGTCATCTGAGGATTTGCCAACACGTGCAGCCTTTTATCCTACTGCACGTGTGACGAATTAGCGGGGGGTACCGATACGTTGTGGACGTTTGATTTGCTTAATCACAAACGGAATACAAGCATCTGCTGGACAACCACAAACGGTTGTTATCAGGATCACCGTCTGATCAACGTAGCAGCCTGAACGATTATACACGCGTACCGTATACATCTGGGGCGTTGCAGGGTTTCCTAAGGTCGATACTAACACACCATCAGCCGGAATCACTTTCGGAGCCCCCGACAAGGAAGCTGCTGGATTGAACGTACCTCCTGCCGAATACTGATACTGAAGTCCCGGTTTGAAGTTACTCAGTATAATCTGACCGTTGGCCTGCACATTGGTACCCAGACAGGTAGCCGGAATCACACGGGTCTGGAAGGCCGGTAGGCTATCCATCTCCACAATGAATGGGCAACAGCTAAAGTCAGCGCATTGTCCACTCGTATTATCGGGTGCCAAGCTATAGGAACCAGCTTCAGTAATTGTCAGCACATTGGTTGTTTGATCTGTAATCAACACCCCATTGCGATACCAATTGTAACTGGTTCGTCCTGCAGTTGCTGTCAGCACATACTCCTGTCCCATACAAATAGTCACAGATACAGAAGTACATACCTTCGCTGTATCGCCTGGAATAGTAGACGAATTGTAAATAATTCCCGTACTATCTATCCGAACCTGATAGGTCATGCTCAGGCTTTGACCAGCAGAGATGACTGGTATGTTCCACAAGCTCACAGGATTGCCCACCGTAAAGCTGGTACTAGCTGGGAAACTCGCGGAGTTCGCTACGTATGAAGCCCCCGTACCGAGTGAATCGCGGACTGTGGCATTAGCCGATGTAGATCCCGTATTAGAGACAACCAACGTATACGTTAGCAGATCGCCCAGGTTTGCTTTAGAGAGACTCACCAGTTTCTGGAGCGATAGCACTGGAGCGACAACTGTGGTAGACACGAAGCCAGCGTCCAGGTTCGTATTGTTTTCTCCCGGCGCTAACGTAACAGACTGAGTATGACCCGTCATGGGGTTAACATCACTATCTTTAGTGTCATCTCCACCAACGTTGGCTATCGTTGCCGTGTAACCTGTTGGCGCCACAAAGCTCACCGAGTAGGGTACCCCCGGCGTCAGGCCTGTGAAGCTGTAGAGGCCACTGGCGTTAGTCGTCGTGCTGGCAATCGGCGTGTTAGTGCCATCCAACAATACTACCACAACTCCCGGCAGACCCGGTTCGCCGACATCCTGCTGACCGTTCTGGTTCACATCCACCCACACAAAGTCACCCAGACTCGCCGGCCGGTAGTAGCCCATGTCGACGGTGCGATTGAACTCATCGGCCGTCAGACTGTACACCCCCGTTAGGCCCGTCACCGGATTACCATCCGAGTCGGTCAGATCACTGCCCACATTCTGTAGCGTGGCCGAGTAACCCGCTGGCGCCGTGAAGCTCACTGAATACGGTACACCCGGCGTCAAGCCTGTGAACGAATACAACCCACTGGCATTAGTAGTGGTGGTCGCCACCAGCGTGCCCGAAGAGAGTAAGCTCACCGTGACATTGGGGATGCCCGGTTCGCCGACGTCCTGCTGACCGTTGCGGTTGGCATCTTCGAAGACAAAGTCGCCCAGGCTAGCCACCCGCAGAAGGAAGCCCGCATCCAGACTGGTGTTATTCTCACCCGAAGTTAGCGTTACCGGGGCGGTTACTCCACCCACCGGATCCGAGTCGGTCAGATCATTGCCTACATTGGCTAGCGTAGCCGTGTAGTTAGTCGGCGTGGCGAAGCTCACCGAGTAGGGCACCCCCGGTGTCAAGCCGGTGAAGCTGTAAAGACCACTAGCGTTGGTGGTGGTGCTGGCGATCGGCGTGTTGGTGCCATCCAGCAGGGTGACCACGACGCCGGGTAGACCCGGTTCGCCCGCATCCTGCTGACCGTTCTGGTTCACATCCACCCACACAAAGTCACCCAGCGAGGCCGGCCGGTAGTAACCCATATCGACGGTGCGATTGAACTCATTGGCCGTCAGGCTGTATACACCCGTCAAGCCCGTCACCGGATTGCCATCCGAGTCGGTCAGATCACTGCCGATGTTTTGTAGCGTGGCCGAGTAGCCCGCTGGCGCCGTGAAGCTCACCGAATACGGTACCCCCGGTGTTAAGCCGGTGAAACTGTATAACCCGCTGGCATTAGTAGTGGTGGTGGCCACCAGCGTGCCCGAAGAGAGTAAGCTCACCGTGACATTGGGGATGCCCGGTTCGCCGACGTCCTGCTGACCGTTGCGGTTGGCATCTTCGAAGACAAAGTCGCCCAGGCTAGCCACCCGCAGAAGGAAGCCCGCATCCAGACTGGTGTTATTCTCACCCGAAGTTAGCGTTACCGGGGCGGTTACTCCACCCACCGGATCCGAGTCGGTCAGATCATTGCCTACATTGGCTAGCGTAGCCGTGTAGTTAGTCGGCGTGGTGAAGCTCACCGAGTACGGTACCCCAGGCGTCAAGCCGGTAAAGCTGTAGAGACCGCTGGCATTGGTGGTGGTGCTGGCAATCGGCGTGTTGGTGCCATCCAGCAGGGTGACCACCACGCCGGGCAGACCCGGTTCACCCGCATCCTGCTGACCGTTCTGGTTCACATCCACCCACACAAAGTCACCCAGACTCGCTGGCCGGTAGTAACCCATGTCCACCGTCGGATTGAACTCATTGGCCGTCAGGCTGTATACACCCGTCAAGCCCGTCACCGGATTACCATCCGAGTCGGTTAGATCATTGCCGATGTTTTGCAAGGTGGCCGAGTAGCCCGCTGGCGCCGTGAAGCTCACCGAATACGGTACCCCCGGTGTTAAGCCGGTGAAACTGTATAACCCGCTGGCATTAGTAGTGGTGGTGGCCACCAGCGTGCCCGAAGAGAGTAAGCTCACCGTGACCCCTGGGATGCCCAGTTCACCGACGTCCTGCTGGCCGTTGCGGTTGGCGTCCTCCCACACAAAGTCGCCTAAGCTAGCCACCCGCAGAAGGAAGCCCGCATCCAGACTGGTGTTATTCTCCCCTGAAGTCAAGGTCACCGGAGCCGTTACTCCGCCCACCGGATCCGAATCAGTCAGATCATTGCCTACGTTCGATAACGTAGCCGTGTAGTTAGCCGGCGTGGTGAAGCTCACCGAGTACGGTACCCCTGGTGTCAAGCCGGTGAAACTGTAAAGACCGCTCGCATTGGTGGTGGTGCTGGCAATCAGTGTGTTGGTGCCATCCAGCAGGGTGACCACCACGCCGGGCAGACCCGGTTCGCCTATATCCTGCTGACCGTTCTGGTTCACATCCACCCACACAAAGTCACCCAGACTCGCTGGCCGGTAGTAGCCCATGTCCACCGTTGGATTAAACTCATTGGCCGTCAGGCTGTATACACCCGTCAAGCCCGTCACCGGATTACCATCCGAGTCGGTCAGATCACTGCCGATGTTTTGTAGGGTGGCCGAGTAGCCCGCTGGGGCTGTGAAGCTCACCGAATACGGTACACCAGGCGTTAAGCCCGTGAAGCTGTACAACCCGCTGGCATTGGTGGTCGTGGTGGCCACCAGCGTACCCGAGGAGAGTAACGTAACGGTCACCCCGGGAATACCCGGCTCACCGACATCCTGCTGACCATTCCGATTGGCATCTTCGAAGACAAAGTCGCCTAAGCTAGCCACTCGCAGAATGAAGCCCGCATCCACATTAGTGTTGTTCTCACCCGAAGTTAGCGTTACCGGGGCCGTTACCCCACCCACCGGATCAGAGTCGGTCAGATCATTGCCCACATTGGCCAGCGTGGCTGTGTAGTTAGTTGGCGTGGTGAAGCTCACCGAATACGGTACCCCCGGCGTTAAGCCCGTGAAGCTATAGAGACCGCTCGCGTTGGTGGTGGTGCTGGCAATCGGTGTGTTGGTGCCATCCAGCAGGGTGACCACCACCCCGGGCAGACCCGGTTCGCCTATATCCTGCTGACCGTTCTGGTTCACATCCACCCACACAAAGTCACCCAGACTCGCTGGCCGGTAGTAGCCCATGTCCACCGTTGGATTAAACTCATTGGCCGTCAGGCTGTACACCCCCGTCAAGCCCGTCACCGGATTACCATCCGAGTCGGTTACATCACTACCGATGTTTTGTAAGGTAGCCGAGTAACCCGCTGGCGCTGTGAAGCTCACCGAGTACGGCACCCCCGGTGTTAAGCCGGTGAAGCTGTACAACCCACTGGCATTGGTGGTCGTCGTCGCTACTACGGTGCCCGAAGACAGCAAGCTCACCGTGACATTTGAGATGCCCGGTTCACCCGCGTCCTGCTGACCGTTGCGGTTGGCATCTTCCCACACAAAGTCGCCCAGATTACCTCCGGGTATGACAAAACCGAAATCATAGGTATGATTCACACTGCCTGGAGGCCCTGTTGTTAATTGAATGGTAGGCCGACCACCGACAGAGAGTGCATCATTGTTAGTGGTCGTCGAACCTGAGTTAGCGGAGGTAGCTTCGCCGGGCGTCATTGGAGAAACGCTGGATAACGAGAGACCATTGACTACAGTGCTCGTGCCCAGACTAGTGACAACCAGGGCATAATTGGTATTGGGTACCAGAGCAGAGGTAGCTACCGATGACGTTGAGGTGCCCGTCGTCAACGTTGTGGAGGAGAAATAGTACTCGCCAGCCGCATTGGTAGTAACCGAAGCAATGGCTGTCGTTCCTGTTGCATCATATAGCGTAACAACAGCGCCGGGAATAGCTGGCTCGCCAGGGTCCTGAATACCATTACGGTTGTTATCACGCCAGACTCGGTTACCAATCTGGATTGGCGCGGGATCGCATAATGCTTCAATATCTCCTAATCCAGCCGCTTTACCAAAAGTACCTAAATCGTTTCTGGAATATACCCGAAAACTTCGTTGCTTACTACCATTCGTATTGCTGAGGAAAATGACCCCACCCGACGAAAACTGATCTGTTCCTCCTTCATTGACAGGGTCCATACTCGTAACGGCTACTTCTCCCCGACCAGGTATGAGTGCCAGACCTCCTAAGCTGGTTTCTTCATGTGGTACATTAACGACATTACTGAAATTGTCGCCCTGATAAAACTCACCGCCACCAGGCCCTTGATTATTGGTCGTGTTACCAGTTAGCGTACCAGCCACTCCACCGTTTTCCAGCACAAAGTTCCCATTTACCAGGGCAGCCCTCAGAACATCACCCGCATTGACGTGGAAATAAAGCGTATTTCCAGTAGGTCCATAATTTCGCCAACCGCCCTGATGTGCATTCCGGTCGATAAAACCCAAAATCATTGCTCCATCTGTATCAAATTCTATATCGGATAAAATAGGCTGTGGGTAAGAAATAGCGTTATCTTCACAAGGAGCTGGCAACGTAGCTACCCAAGGATACCAACCCGTTTGATTGGGACAGGATGAGATAATAGGTATGCCCTTGGGATAAGTTAGCGGAAAGGTTAGCACACTGGTAAATGAACTTCCATTAAATCTGTAAACGGTGGCCGATAAATTATTTTTCAACTGAGAGGTAGCGGCATCACACACAACCCCTACATATACAGCGCCCCGATAATATTTTACGCCAAAAGGGCGGGGTGATCCACCCGTGCAGCCAGGATTGGGAATAGTATATTTGCCGAGTAAGGCTTTGGTGGCTATGTCAATAACAACGAGTTCCTGCTGATTAAGGCTGACTACATACATTGTCGTATTATCGTCTGACAAATCAATATCACCTAAGCCAACCTGGCCAACCAGCGAGTATGAGGTAGGATCATTGTTGGGAGCACCTGTATTGCTTAAACCACGAGCAGCATCGTTGCCGATGCTACCAACATTAACGCCCAACGTTGTTAGGTCTAACCAAAGGTTATTGACGCTCGTAGCCGGATCGATCTGGTAAATAGCCCCCAAATCACCAAACCCATCTGCGTTGTTATCTAAGAGTCCTGCGTGCCTCTTCAGGAAGGCAGCAGCATAAATTTTTTTCTGATTTCGATCGAAAGCTAGCCCCCAGGTCTGGCCAGATTGGTTTTTAGTGGAAATAGTCGATTTACCCGTTGTTGACGTACCTGAATTGGAATAGGGCCATTTTACGATAACATCATCAATACCCGTTCCCGCTGTTGCCCCGTTAACGTAGCAAGCGGTGATTAGGTCCGGATTAGCCTGGCAGTAGTCACTGGGCTGGTTAACGGCGTAGTTGGCAGTTGTCGTGCCAGCCCCTGCCGTTACAAACTGAACAGAACTTCGATTTGAGCCGGAGGCTGTTGTTGTCACAGGCCCACTATATTCATTGGCAATATTACTACGAAACTCCAGCCGCACCGCCGTACCCGAAGGAATAGTGGCAGCATTAAAGCTATAGGCGCCTGTTGTAGTACTAACAGTCGTCGCTATTGTTCCACTGAAGGTAGCGGTTACGGTTACACTAGCGACTCCTACTTCGAGTGTCTCTCTAGTACCGTTGGCATTAAAGTCTCGAAACACGACACCAGACACCTGTGCCGAAGCCGAAAATGAGCTAACAAACCCCAGGATAAGATAAACTAAAAGTAACCGGGCGACGAGGTAGAGGAAGCGTTGGAGTTGCGTAGATGATGTAGCCATATGTCCTGCTCTGCGCGAATATCACACGCAGGTACATACACAAGAATCAATTTTGTTGCCAAAAATTTTAAAAGAATATAATTATATAACGGCACATCGGTTTTTAGGCCAAAAACGAAACATTTAGTCACAATTATCTTATTTACATATATATTATATTGAACAATCAACATATATCCAAGACTTACCTCAAGGTTTGGCATCTTAATTGTTGATTAATTTTAAACAACCTTTTACTATATTTATTAGTAAACTAATTATAAATGAAAAATTACACTATCTACTTCTAACAATAGTAATCCAGTAGGTTGATCGGACTATATACATACTGGTTATGCGGTAAACTTTTTACCAATCGAATCCTTTGTCATTGTCGAATTTCATAGCGAAAACTTCGTCGCCCCACACTGATAGGCTAAGCAACAATAGCCTAATTCCATCTCCCTCCCCTGCGGCTAAGTCTGTTATTTTACGAGATGGTGAAAACCGTCAGGATGAGGTTTTAGCTCTATCGTTTTAATATGGCAGTATTTTCGAGAATCAGATGTAAATGGGTTTCAAATGGGCCTTTTTCTCCCCCAAGCCCCTAAAGTCGAGTTCAGCTACATGATCCAAAACCCAAATAGGCTTGTCTTTGGCTCATGTATTGTTTAGTATAGATTCATTTAGCGGCCTGTGCGAATTTGGGCCACTAAGAGATCGTATTCGATCCTGCATGGGCCTACACGTAGCGCCTGATTAAGGAAAGAACCACAAATTGATCTACGGACAAAACGGATAAATTGCTAGCGCGAAAACGTAGCCGGGCCAGAATCAGGTAAGCTTGGTTTTTAAGGCAATTACGATCGTCAAACCGTTGCCGTTTAGGGAAACAGGGCGAAAATGTCGTAGATTTGTGCTAGAAGATGAGCAGGAAAAGCCCGATTATGTAAACCAGGTACCTTTACGCACTCAATCGAGCGTCAGTTTCCAACCAGGAAAACCTAACTTTTCTTAAATTATTTGCATAAATAACCACGGCTGGCAAATCATTCGTTATTTTGTATAGTTTACTTTAAAAAGACACTGGCTATTGGTCGTTAACTTCTATTTTGTTCATTAACTTCTAAAAGTCAGCGTTCCTGTGAAGCATGAGGCAATCGCTAATACATCTTGTTCTGGGAGTAAGCCTGATTCTCTTGTCGGGCCTTTTTACATCTACATTTGCTCAGGGGCAAGACCGGCAGGTGACATTTACCGGATTCCTGACTGGCGGGAAAACGAATGAACCGCTACCTGGTGCCTACATTTACATCCCGAAAGCAGGTCGGGGCGTATTGTCGGCTCCTAATGGCTATTTTGCATTACCCGTCTTTCCCGGCGACAGTATCATCTTTAGTTACGTCGGTTACAAAACGCAATATCACATTATTCCAACCCGGCTGGCCGACCTCACGTACTCGGCGGTAGTTGCGCTTCAGGAGGATGTAAAAACACTGGCCGAAGTTAAAGTCTATCCCTATGCCACAGAGGAATTGTTTAAAGAAGCCTTTGTCAATCTAAAGTTACCAGACGAAAAAGAGCGGGAAAACCTGGCCCGAAATACCAGCCCCGAAGCCATTATGCGTCAGGCGGCCACAATGCCAATGGGCGCGCTGGCCAATCACCAGAATTTTGTAAATCAGCAGTTTTTCGGCCGCGAATCGGTCGTGGGCCGCAGTCAGGCCACCACGTTCTCGTTCACGAATCCGTTCGCCTGGGCTAACTTTATCCGATCAGTCAAACGGGGAGAGCTAAGTAATAAAGAATGGCGTAGCGAGGTTAACAAAGCTCCGCGCGAAAACGTATCAAGGAAAGATCTTCTTCAATCGAACGATTAGATGACTGCTACGTTCCAGCTAGCTGGAACGTAGCAGCTTACCCATCTATTGGCCATTTTTTCAGCTGGGTCGTTTCTCCGTCAAATACAGCATACGTTTTTGCCGATACCCATTCGCCTAAATTGATATACCGGCTATTCCTGGAAACAGCCAAATCTAAAGGCAGATGACGGTGGCCAAAAATGTAGAAATCGTGATGTACACGCGCTTCTACTTCACGGCAATATTGCATTAACCACTCCCGATCCTCGCCCAGGAAATTCTCCTCTCCTTTTTCCTGATTGCTAATCCGACTCCGGCGCGACCAGGCCTGCGCTATACCAATACCGAGGTCAGGATGTACAAACCGGAACAGACGCATAGCCAGTTTGCTTTCAAAAACACGCTTTAACTTTTTATAGGTATAATCGCCCGGCCCCAGCCCATCGCCATGACCGATCAAAAAGCGCTTATCACCAATATCGTAAGCGCGCGGGTTTCGATAAACCGGAATTCCCATTTCCTGCGTGAAATACGAATCCATCCACATGTCATGGTTGCCGGTAAACAATACAATGGGCAGACCAGCATCTGTTAATTCAGCTAGTTTTCCCTGCAACCGGATAAACCCTTTTGGAATACTACGTTTGTATTCGAACCAAAAGTCGAAAACATCACCTACCAGAAAAATAATACTGGCATCGTGCCGAACGGTATCGAGCCAATCGACAACGGCCCGTTCGCGCAGACGACTCTGTTCTGGAGAAGGAGTACCTAGATGGAAGTCAGAAGCAAAATAAGCCTTACGGCCAGGAGTAAGCGGAATAATCTCGATATCAGGCATGCATACGTCAATTCGCCCGTAAAACTACATAATCCATACCGTTTGCTCACTCATCAGTTACCGTTCACTCAGTGAACAACGACCAATGTGTTCAAAAAAAGCATCTTTGTTTATAGTGAACCTTAATCTCTACTCGTATGAAAATGCGTTTAATGACCATTGGCCTGTGCTGCAGTAGCGCGTTAAACGTTCAGGCGCAGGTAACCATATCCAATCCCGGCAGAGTTGTGGAACGTAACGTCGAGTATCGGGCCAACAGCAAAATTGATCAGGGAATCAATAAAGGGCTGGATAAGATTGAAGATGGCGTAATGGGTATTTTCAAGAAAAAAGACAAATCCAAAGCGCCCCAAACACCCCAGTCCACTAATCCTCCGACCGACACTCCCAATGATAGTCAAGCCGATAATTCCGGAAATCCAACCGACACGCCAAACCGGGCAGGCGGCAGCACCGATAATCGATCCGACAACGCCAACGCGGCTGTCAGCAAAACACCGGCCTCGCTAAAATCGTACAGCAAATTCGACTTCGTACCGGGCGAAAAAGTGATCGCTATAGAAGACTTTATGCAGGATGCAATAGGCGATTTCCCGGCAAAATGGAATTCCAGCGGCTCCGGCGAGGTAGTTACTATCGACGGCAAACCCGGACATTGGCTGATGCTATCAAAGCAGGGTGAATACCTGCCAGAGTTCATTAACAGCCTTCCAGAAAATTTTACGTTACAATTCGACTTAGCCGCCAACGAAAAGTTCAGCTTCTATTCCACCTATCTTTTTGTAAATATGGTTGCTATGACTAATCCGGCCAAAGAGTTTACGAAATGGGGGCGTTTTCCGCAACCTACCGACGGGGTGCGGGTTGGTCTGCATCCGCAGAATGCCGGAAGTTCTGGTCAGACTGGCATAACGCAATTTATTACGTATACCAAGGGCGATGAACTGATGAAAAACGAAACCGATCAGCGGGCGTTCAATACAACCAATCATAACGTAGTGAAAGTATCGATGTGGCGACAAAAACAGCGACTGCGGGTATATGTCGATGAAAGCAAAATCTGGGACATTCCGCGCGCTTTTCAGCCGGGTGTTACGTACAATGGTGTGGTGCTTTCAACCGCCGATATGCACAACGATCTGGATCGATACTACGTTGGCAATCTCCGGCTGGCCATTGGTGCGCCCGATACCCGTAACAAACTCCTGACAGAAGGCAAATTTGTTACTCACGGCATTTTATTTGACACCAATTCCGACAAAATCAAGCCCGAATCATACGGGGCCCTGAAAGATATTGCGAACGTACTGACGGAGAATGTCGACGTAAAAGTACGTATTGTCGGGCATACCGATTCGGATGGCGACGATGCGTCTAATTTGGCATTATCTCAAAAAAGAGCCCTGGCGGTAAAGACAGAGCTGGTTGCTACGTTCGGTCTTGATGGCAGCCGAATGGAAACCGATGGTAAAGGCGAGTCCCAACCCGCCGAACCCAATACGAGCGCAACCGGTAAGGCCAATAACCGCCGTGTGGAGTTCATCAAGCTGTAAGATTGCCTAAAAACAACGGAACGTTTAACATGGTATGTAAGAAAACGCTAATTTTGGCTTTTCTCACAATAACTCATGAAAATTAAATCACTGATACTGGCATTACCTGTACTGTGTTTCGCTTGCGGTACTGCTACTGACACATCCGATCCTGCTTACCAGGAAAGCGCTAGCCCAATTCTGGCTAAACGAGTAGCAGGGGTACAAACGCTGACCAGCAACGCCATTTACGATAATCCTTGCCATATTCTGGGCGAGGAGTATGTTCGTTCGGCGTTAAATCTAGACGAAAAAACCGAAATTAGTGAAGTGGCTCAGCATGATGGATGCGAGTTCGAGTGGGCTGGCAACAAAGCGCAGGTTTCCTTTAATGGGTATAAACCGTATCCTTCGATTGATTTTGCCAGCTATAATTTCGATAAACTATACCAAAATAAACCAGCGAAAGCAGCCGCTCCTGTTGTTGAGCCTACAGAAGTAGCGCCTGAAACAGAAGGAACAGCCGCAGAAACAGAAGCCCCTGGTAAAGAACACAAAGCCGAGGAGCCAAAACAATCGCACCCGTCGCCGGGCATTACGTCGGCTACCGCTCCTCATACCGAAGCGGCTGTTAGCCAGGGTTCTTTCGAGGCTGTATCTGGTATTGGCGACAAAGCTGTCTGGAACGCAACAACCGGCGCTCTGCACGTTTTGTATATTAATCACATTATCAACGTAACGGTAGAATCGAAAGCCAAAGAAGAGGTTCGTAAAGAACAGGCGCAGAAAATTGCCGAAGTGCTCATCGAGAAAATTGCAGCTAACGAGTATACCCGTCTGCTGTAATTTCGTCTTATTCCATAAAAAAGGCCGTTACGTGAATGTAACGGCCTTTTTTTGTAGTATCCCTTTTCAGCGAATAGACCTACGCTACGTTCAGCCTAACCTATCAGACGGGTTTCGCTTTCATCCATTCACTACAAATACGTGATTACCAAACCAATCGCATAGTATATTTGGGTATACTACGTTAACTGAACCCGACTCAATCTATGCCTGCTCCAATACGTGTACTACTAACAGATGATCACGAAATTATTTTAGACAGCTTATCGCTTTTATTGAGCCGTATTGACGGTGTAGAGGTTGTAGGTACGCTGGTTGACAGTCGGAAGGTCATCGATTTTTTACACGTAAACGACGTCGATATTCTGTTGACAGACATGGATATGCCCGATTTAAACGGCATCAATCTCACCTTACAGGTCCGCCAGCATTGCCCACAAATTAAAGTGCTGATGCTAACCGTTTCGGAAGATGCCAATAGCATTCGGGAAGCTTTTCGGGCTGGTATCTCGGGCTACGTTATGAAAAAAGCCGGAAAGGCGGAACTGGAGAAAGCACTACGTACCATTGCGCGGGGCGACAAATATTTTTCCGAGTCGGTTATGACACAACTCGTTGCCTTACCTATGGAACCAGTTCGGGTTGCCGACGAAGCCCCGGCTCCGCTGGCTCCGTTGACTGATCGGGAACTTGAAATTATTCGGTTAATTGCTCAGGAGCTTTCCACCAACGCGATTGCCGACATGTTATTCATCAGTCCAGGAACCGTAGAAACGCACCGTCATAATATCTTACGTAAACTGGGTGTCAAGAACTCGATTGGCATTATTAAATATGCCCTGCGTCATGGACTAATTTAGTCTTTCAGTAAACAACACCTTCCCTACCCTAATGGCAATCCTCTCTACTATTTCCCGCGAATTGACCTGGTTGCAGAACACGCTTCAGTTCTACAAAAAACATTTTTTAGCGCTACTAAGCCTTGGCCTGGTAGCAGCCTTAGGAAGAGTCATTCAGCTTGGCGCATTCGGCGAAATCACTACGTCGTTTCATATACTTCTGGAAGTAGTAATAGAGTCGGCGCGTCTCCTTTTATTCGTATACGTATTGGGTTTGGCCAACGTAAAAAAAGGTGCTTCCCGTATTAAACACCTATTTACCCAGAAAGAAAATCGAAAGCAGAGTTGGCAGTCAGCTCTCCGCCGATTCCGGCAACAATGGCCTTCAGTTTTATTAAATCTTGCCGTGTTTTCCGGTATTGCCTATTCAATCAATCACCTGATTGATTTAGTAGCTTATGAAACGTGTTTGTTTTTTACCTTGAAACAAGACGGACTTATAGCGAATACGGCATCAGAATGGACAATTTTACTCTTTTTCAAAAATCTATCCGTAATTCCATTTACGTTGACTTTCGAGGCTATTTTTCTGCTTTGGATCACCGATAAACTACAACGTACACCTGCTATCGACTAGCCAGGTTGGGGAATCTGAATATCGACCAACGTACCGCCCTGCTCACGATTCGAAAGATGATACGTCCCGCCTAGTCGCTCAAGCCGGGAATGAATGTTCGTAAACCCGATTCCTGGTTCTGCCTTACCGGCCTGAATCCCCTGGCCATCATCCTCAACGGTCAGCGTTATACAACCGTTCTTCCTCAGCAACGTAATAGCAGCCTGACGGGCTCGGGCGTGTTTAAGTATATTGTTGACCAGTTCCAACGTAATGGCATACAATTCATGAGCGGTTTTACCCCGTACCTCTTCCCCGGATTCATGAACATCGACAATAAACCGGGTTCGATTCTGCACATTCAACGTTTCTGTCAGTTTGATCAACGCAGCCTGCAGCCCCTGCTTTTCCAGTATTTCAGGCATCAGATTATGGGAAATGGCCCGGATATCGTCGTACACCTCGCCCATATGATTCACCAATCGGGTATGCTCTTCCAGCTGATCGCTATCAAACTGAGACGTATCAAAGGCTTCGAATCGCCATTTCAAGGCCGATACCTTGGCAGCCACACTATCGTGGAGTTCGCTGGCTACGCGCTTGCGTTCGATGGTTTGCCCGCGATACAAAGCTGATTCGATTTCTGCATTTTTTTGCGCTAATTCGTCGTTCCGTATCCGCAAACGGCGGTTATTCCAGACAACGAACCCCGCCAGAACAGCCACCAAAACCAACGTAACCAACAGCAGATTACGGGTTTGCGACAGATTATCATTTTCTAAGGATTGAATACGGGCCTGCTGATGAGCCTGTTGTAGTCGGGCAGCCTGCTGTTTTTTTTCAAAATCGTAGGTCATGCTGGCAACCGTTGCTTTTTGCATCGCTTCTTCGTTCAGCATCGTATCGGCCTCGGCCTTGTATCGCTTGAAATAATACAAAGCCCTGGCTGGTTGTTTCAGCTTATCATAAGCTTCAGCCAATTGTCGGAGATACTCGGTGCGTTCAGGGCGCATTTCCCGAATAGGCTCCGTCCAGAGCAATCCGGCCTTCGCATAGGTAATAGTTTGGTTATATTGTTTCAGAGCCAGATAGATTCTGCCAAAATTGGCCTGAGCATTGTGCTCCATAACCGCCTGCGTTTTCTCGACCGTATTACGATACGTCTGGCCCGATAGGCGGGTGTATTCCAGGGCTTTATTGTATTGTTTCAACTGGCTATACATCCGCCCAACCGCCCCGTAAGCTCGCGCCAGACTGGCGGGTACGTACGGATGCTGGTAGGCTTCAACTTGGTCAAGATAAAGCGAAAGCGCCTGTTCATACATTCCTTTCCGCTCAAAAATCTCCCCTTTCTTACCAGCCAGAAAGACCCTAACCATTCTATCATTTAGCCGATCCGCCACTTGTTGCGCTTCGTCGAAACAGGCCATTGCTTCAGCGTAGCGATTGAGTTTTACGTAGGCCGCCCCCAGGTTAGGAAGAGTAGCCCGCAAACTCTTCCAGTCCTGAATCGATTCCTGAATACGCCGGGTACGTAGCCAAAGATTAATGGCATCTACGTATTGCCCCTCTCCCATTTTCAGTATGGCCATCTCATTCAGAACCTGCGCTTCCCACTGCCGGTCCGAAGCCTGACGCATTTTTTGCAAGGCTTTCTCCAGCAGCAATCGGGCTTCGGGCAGTTTGCTCATAATATTCTCATAGAGTTGCGCCCGGCGCAGATAGACCTGCCCTTCCAGCGACCGATTATGACTCGTAAAAGCCAGTTTCAGGGCCGTATCCAGTTGCGCATGAGCGGCTCGGGTATCCGATAAGTAATCGGCTTCAATACGGGCTAAAGCCAATCGAGCTCTGATCTCACCCGCCGGAAAGTTGACCTGACGAGCCGTAATCAATGCTTGCTGAAGCGTTTGCCGCGCCAGCGAATCGTACCCATTCCACCATAGATTGGTAGCCAGCTCATGCATGGTTTTTACCCGATTGCTATCTGGCGGCATCCCCGTCAGTTGCCGACGTAACGAGTCGATCGTTACGTTCTGAGCCAGCGTAACGCTGGCAGTTAGAAAGAGGAGAAGAAGAGAGCGCATTACGTAGTAAATCCAGAGCCTCACATAAACTAGCAAGCCAGAAAACGCTCAAAAGTATAACCATAAAATACTCATAACCAAAGACCTGTATAAAAATACAGGTTTTCCTATAGAGCGAAAATATAGGTTCCCCTACTACAGATTCAGGGCATTCCCCGATTTCCTGCCGACCCGCCACCTGCCAACTTTGTATCAGTCAAAACGACAACAGTTTTCACTCCAATATATACCCTACATCATGGCTACTCTGGTAAACCGCTACGTTATTCGCCACCTAACAGGAGCTAAAGCAAATCAGGTCGAAGAGTTCGACTACAAGAAGTATAACGAATTAACCTTTGGTCGTGCCGCCACCAATTTAGTCCGCTTCGATCCGGAACGCGACTCGGCCGTTTCCCGCGAGCATGGTAAAATTGTTCGTGAGCCGGGCAAATCGTTTCTGTTCACCGTTGTAGACAACAACTCCCGTAACGGAATTTTCGTCAATAAAAACCGGATTGCCGGTGCCGCTCCAGTTCAGCCCGGCGACGAAATCCAATTGGGCCAGGGCGGACCGGTTTTCCAGTTTGACCTGAACCCGCGCCCAGCCGAATTGATGATGAACACGCGGGTAGTCGACATTCCGGTTTCCATCAAACCCACCACCGAACTGAGCCTTACGGAAGCCGTTGGCGACTCCAACGACAGCGATGTGCTGGTTCCCCAAAAAGTAGGCTTAGGCAAACAAACGGTCGAACGCATGATGATGACCGAACGAAAAAAAACCAACAAGTCGGTTCTGTTGTCGGTGGCGGGGGTATTAGTTGTTCTCTCGGGCCTTGCGTATGCGTTTCGGGACGAACTGAACCCCAAACCCCAAACCATTACAGTTCACCACCATGATTCAACAAAAGTGATTGAACCGGTTAAGGATGGTTTAACGCCCGAGCAGATTGCCACCGAAAATACGGGAAAAGTGGTGTTCATTGAATTTGGCTACAAACTTATCCATACGGAATCGGGCGATGATGTTTACCACGAGTATATGCCAATCAAGCTACCAGATGGACGTATCGTGAATAAGGCGCTTTACATTGAAACGTCACCCGGCAAAATTGAACCGCTGCTTGGGTTGAAACAAACAGTCAAAAATGGCAAACCAATTGCCATGGCCGGAGCTAGCGGATCGGGGTTTGTGGTAACGCCACAGGGGCATATTATGACCAACCGGCACGTAGCAGCCGCCTGGAATTCATATTACTCGTTCCCGCCGGATGCCTTTCCTGGTGTTCTGCTCGTCCAGGGCGAGAAAGGCTGGGAAATCAGTCAGCAGCCAGTCCAGGAGTTCCGTTGGGTACCGTCAGAAACGCAGTTCTTTGGCAAGAAACCCATGTCGGGTAAAATCATTACGGGTGTCAATACGTACATGGACGTTACGTTCAACAAAAACGAGCAACGTTTTCCTGCCCAGGAAAAACCGGTTATTTCGGCCAAGCACGACGTAGCCATTCTAAAAATTGATCTGGGTGAATCGCTCCCCGCCGTGAAGCTACTCGATGCCGACAAAACGGTGGCTCCCGGCCAATCGATAACTGTCATGGGCTATCCCGGCATTTCTCCCGATGTGTTCGTCGGTGAATATTCGTCTGACTTCTCGAACCGTAATCCGCAGATTGTTAAAGTCCCTGATGCGACAATCACACCGGGTTTTATCGGGAAAATCCTTCGCGGACAGGCTGCGGGCAAAGCAGCAGCGTATTATAGCGAATTTGGTGATTACTACCAGCTTACTGCCAACGCAACCGGGGCCGGCAATAGTGGTGGGCCGGTATTCGACAAAGACGGTAACGCAATTGGTATTTTCTCCGCCAGCACCAGCCGCGAAGATGCTACCCGGATTACGTTCGCCATCCCCATAAAATACGGTCTGGAATTGCTGGGACGTCGGCAGGTTGTTGACTAATACGTACTGATTCGTAAGGCTTTCCGCTACTATTCACCCAAATAATACAAAAACATGGCACTCTCCCATCCCCTCCTTTACCGCATCGTTGCGGGCTACCGCCTGACCGATTACGTTGGAGCCGGGGGTATGGGCGAGGTCTTCAAAGCGTACCATGCCGAAACGGGTCGCCTGGCAGCCGTAAAAATTCTCTATCGCCCCGAATTCAAAGCCCGTTTTCAGAATGAAGCCATTGTTCAGTCGTCGCTCACCCACCCGAATATTGCCAGGCTGTATGAGTATAGTCAACTCGACGAACGACCCGTTTTGATTATTGAGTGGGTTGATGGCCAATCGCTGGATGAAGTAATTCGGCGGAAGAAGCGACTGACCAATAATGAAGCCAGTCTGATTATCCGGCAAATTATCAGTGCCGTTTCGTACGTACATCAGGCCGGGGTTATTCACCGGGACCTCAAACCGTCCAATGTGCGAATAACCCCGGATGGTCAGGTAAAAATTCTTGATTTTGGAATTGCCAAAGGAAAATACACCCCCCAATTGACCCAGGTCGGCTACGTAGTCGGAACAACCGAATTTATGGCACCTGAGCAATTTCGTGGGCGGGTCGATGCCAAATCCGACATATGGGCTCTGGGTATTTTACTGTATGAAATAACCACGGGTCATTTACCCTTTGATGATAGCAACCCAATGCTGCTACGTCAGCAGATTGAACGAGGCAGCTTTACTCGACCGCACGTACTAAACCCGTCGATTTCGCCCGAATTAGCGTCCATCATCGCTAATTGTCTGCAAACAAATCCATCACAACGGCCTTCGGGAACCGATATTCTACAGAACCTCGATCGGGAAAAGCCCATCGAACGGAATCGATTAGTTGAATCGATCTCTTCGCTGAGCGATTTCTCACTAAAAAAATGGCCTTCGGTTGCTGGCTACTGGCCCTGGCTGATTGTGCTGACCCTGGGTATAGTGGGCGTAAACCTGACCAAACGCAGGTCAGTACAGCCTGAAGAAAAAGTGGTGGCTGTTGTCGACAGCACTCCGCAATACGAAAAAATTCTGGTTGAGGTACTCAATGCCGATTACGATCTGGAGCTGATTTCGCCCGACGGCACCGTTCAGTCTAAAGAGCCCTTTCAGGTTCAGCGGATTCCGGGACAGCCTCTTTCCATTACTATTCGCCATCGAGGTGCCGAACAACAGTTTACTATTGAGCCCGGCGTGAAATCAATGTATCAATGCTATTTCGACCGATAACCGATTACTTACATGAAAAAAATTCTCGATTGGTTATTTGGTCAGAACGATCTGGCCAATCTCCCCGAAACGGGCGAATCGATAGTCGAAGCAGCCGGACCCAATGAATCGGCCGACTCCGCACCAGTCTGTGACATCAACGCGGTTGTTTTGTCGGATTTGGGGAATTTTCGCCAGAACAACGAAGATACTGGCCTGTTTGTCCGACTCGCCGATGACGCAATCCGTCGACAAAAAGGATACTTATTGCTGGTAGCCGACGGCATGGGGGGCCATCTGGCGGGTGAAATTGCCAGTCAGATGGCTGCAGAACTGATCAATAGAGAGTATTTTCAGCATCCGGAAAGTATTGAGAAAAGCTTGTTACGTGCCTTCCACATTGCCAATCGTCAGATATTCGACGAGGCCCGCAGTCACGAAAAATTTCGGGGCATGGGAACAACCTGCACGGCCATTGTTGTGCATGATCAGCAACTCTACTTCGCACATGTTGGCGACAGCCGGGCGTATCTGTTTAAGTCGGGGCAATTAATCCAGTTGACCCAGGATCACACCTACGTTCAGGAGCTACTACGAAACGGAGCGATTTCGGTGACAGAAGCGGCCAGCCATCCCGAACGTAACGTACTGACGCAGGCCATGGGCACCAAAGCCACTGTGCGCGTCGATCTGGGGCGTTGCGTATTGCCTTTCGATCTAGGCGACCGACTGCTGCTCTGCTCGGATGGTCTCTACGAATACTGCCTTGAAACGGATATCACGCAACTACTTCGTTACGACAATTTGGCTGATGCAGCCGAAGCCTTAATCGATCTGGCCAAAAGCCGGGGTGGTCACGACAACATTACGGTCGTACTGGCCGAACGAATCACCAGCGATCAGGCGACTACGTCGAAAGAAACGCGGGAAATCAATCTGCCCTTCACCCGAGACATTGACTTACACCAATGATTTCCTCTATGCAACCAATCATGAAAGGCCGACAAATCCACCATTACCGAATTGAGTCGCTCCTGGGCGAGGGTGGTATGGGCACTGTGTACCAGGCGGTAGACATCCATCTGGAGCGGTCTGTTGCCATTAAAATGCTGCATCCGCATCTGGTGAACCAGACCTCCTTTATGGAACGGTTTCGGAACGAAGCCATGATTCTGGCCCGGCTCAACCATCCGAATATTGCGGTGGTCTATAATTTCATACAGGATGGAGCAGACTATTGCATGGCGATGGAATACGTTGAAGGTAATAGTCTGGAAACACTTATCCATAAAGCGGGGGCTATTCCTCCGGCAACAGCAGCCGAAATAACGCGCCAGGGGCTTGAAGGCTTAGCGCATGCCCATCGAAAAGGGGTTTTGCACCGCGACATTAAACCCGCCAATTTGATGCTAACCCCCGAAGGAACGGTGAAACTGATGGATTTCGGTATTGCCCGAGTTGTTGGCAATCAACGATTAACGCAGGTCAATCGGGTGGTTGGTACACTTGAGTATATGGCTCCTGAGCTTATTCAGGGCGAGGCCCCATCGCCCGCTTCTGATATTTACGCTATGGGCATTCTGCTGTATGAGCTTTTGTCGGGGAAACTGCCTTTTGCCAGCCGTACAGATTACGAGCTCATGCAAACCATCATCCGCGACAAGCCCATCGCCCTTCGGAAAGTAAACGCCCACATACCTAAGGAATTGGAAACGATTGTTCTGAAAGCGCTGGACAAAAAACCGGCAAAACGGTTTGCGGATGCCAGGGAATTTCAAAAAGCCCTGCAACCCTTTTTCTCGCAGGCCCCGCAACTAAACCCCAGTCAGCTTATTGTGTCTCAAACGACCCGCGACATTTTGGCCATGCAACCCGCACGGCCAACTACGCTCGCGGCCACGCGAATTGAAAAGGGCGTTACCAATCCGGCCGGGCATTCGATTAAAACCTGGCTAGCCGAAAACTGGCAAATTGGCCTGGCCGGTGCATTAACCGCCATAGCAGTGGCCTTTATCAGCCTGATTCTACTGGACAAATCGCCTAATAACGTATCAGTCAAACCTAAGCAGGTAACCCCAAATCAGCCGAACGTTGTTGACAATCAACCAAAACAGCCCGTCCAGGAAAAAATAAAACCAGCGTCGTTAGCTACTGGCACCGTCGTTTCACGAAAACCATACGAAGCCCAACCTACGCCCGTTGAAAGCAAACCCACACCAACAGACACATATACAGAGCCCGTTGTTAAGCCCAGAGCATCGGGTACGAAGCCTCCGGCTGGCAAAAAAAATACGCCTGTTACACCGGCCCCAGTAACCCCCGTAACAACTCCTCAGGAAGAGGTTGTTACGCCACCCGTGGCCACTCTAAAACCTGAACCAGTTCCCGAACCAACTGTCCCTAAAACAACGCTACGTCGGTCGGTGACCATTCGACGGCTTCGTGTGACCCTTGCGTTATCAGACAATATTTCGTCGGATGCGGCTCAGAAAGGCCAGTCTGTTCGATTCCGGGTAACGGAGCCAGTAACAACCAACGGTCAGGTAATTATTCAGGCGGGTGCAACGGCCTATGGTGAGGTAAGCGACGTAAAAAAGGCCGACGGCGACGTATTCCGCAAAAAAAGCCTTCTGGAGTTTCGTATCCACTCCGTAGAAGCCGTGAATGGCAGACGGATATCACTACGGTCTGCTACGTTCAGCGATGAAGCCAAAGGCCAGCCCGTGTCCTTTCGTTCCGGCCAAACGTTCGACGTACGCACCGGCGACGAAACAATTGACCTTTAACCTATTTCTTATCTCACTCAAACGACACAGAATCATGCGCATTATTGTATACACGCTGGCAGTGGCCCTTTCAGTTTTCTCGATTCCGTTACAGGCACAAAGCATTCGTCAACGATCCACAACGGAAGGATTTAACCTAAGCCTGCAAGGGCATTATATGGGCTGGTCATCGGATTATTTTCAGTTCTTAGACGAACGGGCAGGCAGTGGTGGCGGTTTTAGTGGCCGGGCGGGCTTCGGTTTTAACCAGCGTTATGAAGCCTTCTTACAATACAATTACAGCGCCATCAGTGCCACCGACATCGCCGGAGAATCGTTTCGTTATACCCATTTGACACCGGGAATACGCGTCAATTTTTCAGCAACAACCCGAGCGTTACGTCCATTTGCCGAATTGGGCTACGTCTATCAAACCGGCAAAGTCGATCAGGTTCTTAATCAGGACGGCTTCCGCGACAATCTGCTTTTCAAGGGGGGCGCGGCACACATTGGGGCTGGTTTGTCTTATTTTCTTTCTCTGCCAATTGCCATAACACTGAATGGCTCAGTGCAGGCAGCCGGTAAAGCGGATGTTCAAATTAATGGACAGAATACAGGCGAACGAGCTGACCTTACGTCCTTTAGAATCTCAGCCGGACTCGTCCTGTATCTAAGCGAATTGTAATTACAACGGCTTATTCAGTTAGGCCAAGCTCCTGCTTTACCGCATCATAGTTTGTCCAGTCGACCTGCTTGGCGGCCTCTTTCGGAACAACCACCCACCGAAAGTCACCATCGATCGTTTCACCGGCTTTCTGCTGAAAACTGATAATACCCTTATCGTTCATGGCATAATAGGTGAACGATATGGACTGCTTGCCAAAACTGATTGGTAAGGCATACACGGCTTCGCCAGACGAATGGCGGTAAAAAGCGACTACAAGTCCACTTTCAACTACTGAATTTGTCACACAGCTATCCACAAATCCAGCCATGTGCAATTGAGGTGCCTTAGGACTTGCCGCCCATACGCTGGCATCGATAGTGACCCAGTCAGAAACAGTTACTTTAGGGTTCGTTGCTACGGCTTGACTCGGTAAAACAATCTCTGAATCTGGCTGACAGGCAATCATGATCAGCTGACTGGCTACCAAAACAATAGTCAAAAGAAATTTCATACGTACAGTACTCATTCTATCCACGTATATGATTCAACGACCACCGTCCTTTTATTCGTACGTAAGGCTTCACCTTTGACAAAGTTCCGAAGGCTATCAACGATGTGGCACGCTAAAAAAAATACGCGCCACGGCATCCAGTCGTGGCACGTATCGGGTAAATTTTAATGTATAAGCAAGCCAGTTCTTACAGGGCAGCCATTGGAATCTGCTCAAAAACAACGCTCGGCTGATCGCCATTCTTGAACGCTTTTCGTGGCCGAATATTCAGCGTCTGGAATAACTGCTGGTCAGCGTCTTCGTCGGGGTTGGGTGTTGTCAGGAGTTTATCGCCCGCAAAGATGGAGTTAGCTCCGGCCAGGAAACACAACGCCTGTTCTTCGGTATTCATGCGAACCCGACCCGCCGACAGACGTACCATTGTTTTTGGCATGATGATTCGGGCCGTTGCAATCATACGTACCATTTCCCAGACCGATACTCTAGGCTGATCTTCAAGTGGCGTTCCCTCAACGGGAACCAGCGCGTTAACGGGTACAGACTCCGGGTGTTCAGGCAACGTAGCCAGCGTATGCAGCATACCAATGCGATCCTGATGAGTTTCGCCCATGCCAATAATACCACCCGAGCAAACCGAAATTCCGGCTTTCCGTGCATGGCCGATGGTATCCAGCCGATCATCGTACGTACGGGTTGAAATTATATCGCCGTAGTATTCTTCGCTGGTATCGAGATTGTGGTTGTAAGCGTACAAGCCAGCATTTTTCAACTTTTCGGCCTGGCTTTCAGTCAGCATGCCTAGGGTGCAGCAAACTTCAAGACCCATTTCATTAACGCCCTGTACCATTTCCAGCACTTTGTCAAAATCGCGGTTATCGCGCACTTCGCGCCAGGCCGCCCCCATGCAAAAACGCGTACTGCCTGTGTCTTTTGCCCGCTGAGCGGCCGTCAGTACCTCATCCACTTCCATCAGCTTGTGAACTTTCACATTCGTGTGATAACGAGCGGCCTGCGGGCAATAAGCACAGTCTTCGGGACAACCGCCCGTTTTCACCGACAATAAGGTACAGACTTGCACTTCCTGCGGATCGTGGTGTTGGCGGTGAACGGTAGCGGCCCAGTAAATCAGATCCAGAACGGGCGAATTATATATCTCGGTAATTTCTGCACGAGTCCAGTCGGTGCGAAGCATAGATGTACAATTTTTAAATGACGAAACGAACCCAATACGGCACGCTCTACCCTCATAGCGATGAGTTCAGATGATCAAAAATCGTAAACCAACGCGCTTAAATCAATACCAACCGCGTTTATTTCATACCAAACAGTAAACGTAGTGCTTTAACAGGTCGGATCACGAGTAAACAAAGCCCAGCACAAACCACTAATGATGAGAGGCTTACCACTAAAAAACCGTCATAAACGCCCAGATTCGTCCGAGTCAGAACGTAGTAGCCAATCATAACGATTACGGTCTGATGAAGGATGTAGAATGGGTAAACAGCCTCATTTAGCTTCGGTAAAATCGGTTTATTGCTGTTCAGATAACGGTATCCGTAGGCAATTGTCATCAAGACCGAAAACCAGGTCAGGCCAATCCGGTTAAAACTAAATAACGTTCGGATCAATACGGTGTCATGGTCTGGATCGAGTCCGAAAAGCGGGCGGGCTGCATACAGAATGATCGTACAGATCAGGGTTGCTGCCAGAAAATACCTTCGCTGGTCGGTAAGGATCGACCAGAACTCCCGTCGGCTGATCAGTATATAACCCAGCCAGAACAGGATCAGATTCTTCATAAAATAAGCCCAGTCGTTAATAAGCGCATGGGTTTCCTGGGGAAAGAAACCGCCCAGCACCAGATCGTTAAGCAACAGAAAGCCGACTAACCACAGGGCTCCGCCCGGCTTTTCGATGAGCCCGCCAATACGGTCAACAAACCGCTGGCCGCTATCGCTTTTCAACCAGCGAAACACGGGTATGCTAACCAGTGAATACAGAAACAGATAGGCTACAAACCAAAGGTGATGCCAGCTAAAAGCGCCACCTTCGCCACCATCCTGATACGGCTGAAAACCGAATACGTTCGGATAAAACTCGCTATAGCTACCAGAAAATCGTCCACGAAACAACCATTCGAAATAAATCTGTGGTGGAACAATAACGAACATGCCGAACACGAGCGGCACAAACAATCGCTGAACTCGCTCGCCCGCATAAGCGCTAAAAGAACGCTTACGGAGCGCGAAGAATGTTCCGGCGCCTGAGATAAAGAACAGTAGCGGCATACGCCAATTGTGCAGCCATCGCATGATTAGTTCAAACGGGTAGCTGGTGGCCTTGCTTTGCACGTGCCATCCCCACGATACGTAGATCATACCCGTATGATAGAACAGCAACGTAATAATGGCAATGATACGTAACCAATCGAGGTCGTAGCGTCGGGAGGTAGACGTAGCAACGGGCTCACTAGCATCCATCGGGGTGGCTTTTGCAAGTTGTTTCGTAGGAATCATTCGATTAAAGGCGTTTGTGATCAATAGGCCAAAATTCAGCCCTAAAAAGCCCAAAAACCCTCTCCCCCGATAACCATGAAGTTCGCGCCGACCGGGACGAAGTCTTTTCCTACTCTACAAAGCCCGTTGACGAATATTCGGAGCTGCTACGTATCCGGCTTATATCAAATCGAAAAATGAGAGATTTTCTGGTTTTTCGATGCGATAGGCTTTGAGCCATTTTTTCAATACGCTGAGATCCGTGAACGCTTTCAAATCGGCTTTAATCTGTTTGATGTCGCGCTTGATTTGGCTGATATCACTATTGAGGCTAAATTCCAGTGCAATGGGCGAGTTAATTAGATAGGCTGGTCTTCCCGTCATCCCCGACAGTTGGCTCTGCAACGTAAATAACTCATCATCAATCTCCTGCGCCTGTTGTTTCAGAATTTTATTGTAGTATTTGAGCTGCTCTTCTGCCAGATTTTCAAGGTGTTGCTGATCGATACGTTCAAATTCGAGCTGTAATCGCAGCAACGCCAGCAGATCGCCTTTTTCATACGCTTCCGTTACGCGGTGCATGATGTCGGTCTTCCGCTGTTTTTCGGTTTCGTCGGGCTCGCGGTCGGGATGAAAGGTTTTCACCAAATCCATGTATAACGTCCGAACCGCCTTGGTGATGCTACGTTCTTCCGCTAGTTTTTTGGCTTCCCGTTCCTGCTGTTTTTCTGTTTTCGGCTTTTTAGCGCGTTTTTCCTGAGCCTGCTGCCGCCTTTCCGTTTCAGCGGCTTCCCGTTGAGCGATTTGTTCCTGCACATACGCCGTCATCTTCTGAGGATCGCTAACATCTGCGTTCTCATCGAACTGAATGCCAAACATACTGCTCATCATTTCCTTCATCAGGTCGGCCGTCAACTCATCCGATTCGGCATTGGTTTGATCGAAACCCTGGTCATCGTATTTATCATAAATGACTTTGAGGTCTGATAGTCCATACGTATCGATCAGTTCAAAAGCCATCTCCTGAATCAGATGAGCCAGCTTTTTCTTTTCCGTTTTTGTTAGCTTGCTTTCTTCATAAGCGCGGTCGAACATACGTACCATATCGGCCCGAAAGTTGGCGTACTGCTCCACCAACGGGCGATAATCTCTCTGAACACGTTGCTGGATTTTCTCGGCTGCGTTACGGAGGTCGGTTAGTTCAGCACTTACCTTTTCTATTTTACGAATCAGTCGATTAAATTCTTTCTGCGATTTCGATAAAATAGCCTTTTCTTTTGCGGTTCCGATTTGAACAAGTTGCTGTTGTCCCGACATGAGCGAATGGTTGTTCGATTACTGATGACTTATGCATAATCAGCTGCTACGTATCTATCCAAACGTAACAGCTGATTATAAAAGTAATCAATCGACCCACAATCATCCAGCCCTAAGGCTACATTTAATCATTCCCAATTCGCTACGGCAATTTATAAGCGACTACGTAGTCACCGAGTTTTGTGCCTAGTTTGCCGTGGCCACCGGCGGCAATCACTACGTATTGTTGCCCATTCATCTGGTACGTCATGGGCGTAGCCTGCCCGCCCGCCGGTAAGGCTGCCTCCCACAACAAGCTACCAGTCTGGCGATTAAAAGCACGAAGATGGCCGTCTAAACTGGCGGCAACAAACACTAGTCCGCCCGCAGTAACCGTTGCTCCCCCAAAATTCAGCGAGCCCCATTCTTTAGCCTGCGGGTATTTGGATAAGTCCATCATGTAGCCCAGTGGCACTTCCCAGGCTAATGACCCTTTCGTCAAATCAACTGCTACCAGCGTTCCCCAGGGCGGTGGCGTCTGCATCGTAATGCCTTCTTTGCCAATTTTAAACAGGTAGCTCCGTTTCATTACGTATGGTGTTCCGGCTTGCATACCGGTTTCAGCCCGCAGGAGTTCTTCGTTGTTTTTTACAGAAGCCGCCAACTTTTCTCTGGGGAGCAGTTGGATGATAGCCGCCATTCGGTTGACATTCGTAATCAATAGACCGGATACAGGATCATAACACATCCCCCCCCAATGCACCCCACCAACATTGCCTGGCGCCATGATAGTCCCCTGCAGAGAAGGAGGTGTAAATGGGCCTTCATAACGTAGTCCACTAATCCGCTGATCGGCAACCGCCTTTTCAGCGGGCGTTACACCCCATGTCTCAAACTTTTGTAAACCCAGCAGTGGCAACGTAGTGGGAAACGGCTGAGTAGCGTGAGCGATTTCGCCCGGAACTGTCGATTTTGGCACTGGCCGTTCGTCAACGGGCAGCAGTGGAGCGCCTGTTTCCCGGTGCAGGATAAACAGGTGTCCCATTTTAGTACCTACCGCAACGGCAGGTATTTTCTTTCCGGTTTTTATGAACGTAAACCGTAAGGGCTGAGCAGCATTATCGTAATCCCACAAATCGTGATGAACCGTTTGGTAATGCCAGACAACCTTGCCCGTCGAAGCCCGAATCGCCACGATCGAACTGGCGCATAGATTTTGTCCTAACCGTTCCCCTCCGTAATAATCAGGGCTGGGGCTGGTGGTCGGAATAAACACCAGGTCGCGTTCCGGATCAGCCGATATGATCGACCAGGCATTGGCGGCTCCCGTCTGGTGGGCATTTTCTCCTTTCCAGGTATCGAATCCGACATCTCCTTTTGTCCGGGGAATTGGGTCCCAGCTCCAACGTAACGCGCCAGAAATTGCATCGTAGGCCCGCACGACACCCCGTTCATAGTTGAACCGCTGATTGTCGCCCATCGACGAACCCACCACAATCATATTGCCAATAACGGCTGGTGGCGACGTAACGCTGATATTACCTAACCCTTGGCGCAAATCGACGCTTCCTTCTTTTCCGAACGACGTAACAGGCTTACCAGTGGAAGCTTCCAGCGCAATCAGCCGACCATCGAGTGTGGCGACAAAAATACGCTTCCCCATCGCAGCCGAAGCACGCTTATCAGTAGTTGCTGGCCAGATCGATACCCCGCGCGACGTAATTTCGGATAAATCCTGACGCAGATAGACGTCAGGATCGTACGCCCATTTTTTCTGTCCAGTCGCGGCATCAATGGCAAAAACCCGAGAGGTGGGCGTACTAAAAAACAACGTACCGTCTACCATAATTGGCGTGGCCTCGAAGGCCGCCTTTTCTTCAGCATACGTGCCTTTATAAAGCTCCAGCTCGCCCGTCCGAAATGTCCAGGCGACGGCCAGTTTCTTTACGTTGGACGTATCAATCTGTTTCAGCGGGGAAAACCGCATACCGCCAGCATCGTTGCCATAAGCGGGCCATTCAACGTTATTAGTCGGTTGTGCGCCAACCAGTCTGTAAGCCAAAAGTAAGATAAGAGAAACCAGACCTCTCCACCGGTACGTCGTCGTAAGAAGGGCTAATTCGTTGCATGTGTGCATAAGCGAGATTCTTTTCATTTGATGCTCAAATGTCCGCTACAACATGCAAAAGCTACTAGTTGCCGATAAATACGAAGTTCGTGCCGACCGGGACGAAGTTAACCAGCACGTCTTCGCCAGGAATTAGGTAGATCGGGAGGTGGTGATTTGGTTCCGAAACTGAGCTGGCGTCTGGCCCGTTAACCGCTTGAAGGCCGTATGAAATGCCGAGGTCGAATTATAGCCGACCCGCTCGGCGATTTCGTCAATTTTCAGATTAGCGGTCGATGTATCGTTCAATAATCGTTGTGCCTCTGCAATTCGATACGTAGCCAGCCAGTCAAAGAACGTAACGCCAAGCCGGTCGTTCAGCAGTTGCGACAAATGATGCGGTGACGTATTAACTCGTTCGGCCAGTTTTGGCAACGATAAATCGCTCTCCAGGTAAGGCTTTTCGGCGTCAATCAGTCGATTCAATCGGGCTAACACAGCCTCTTCCAGTTCTTCGGACAGAGACGATTTTTCGTATTTCCTTTTTGGCTCTACAAGCGGTAGCGGTTCAGTCTCTATGGCTGAAGGCTCCGGCTCTGGCTGACTCCGAAAGAAATTCGAACCACGCATGACCAGATAGCTGGTTGTATAGATCGTGAGGGAGACATACGTAGCCAGCAAGAAATCGCCTACATCCCGGTAAAACTGGGGCTTAATGATCACGATTAATATAGGAACCAGGGCAAATAACCAGCTAAGCAAACGTAGTGAGCTCAGACCAGGATAGAGTACGTTCAATCGGTTTGCTCTGCGAATAGTGATCAAAGCCAGGACGGCGTAGATCAGGCAACTCAATAACGTCATCTCATTAATGAGGTGGCGCAGGCCCGTAAAGTCTTCTTCAATATATAGATCCGCATGAATAGGCTGCAAGTCAGGATGCTGCGAATCGATGTAGGAGTTATACTTAAATTCTATGGGCTGATAAAACCAGGTAATGGCATTCACCAACCAGATCGCGAAAGGAATCAGATGCAGATACCAGCGACGAGGCAGCCGCTGCCATATACGGCTGAATACGTAGAAAAAGAACAAAGGGCCCAGTACAAAATTGAAAGGCTCGGCAAAATCGCCTATCCACAATACCCGAAACGTGTAGTTCGTGTAGTTCAGAAAAATTTCACCAACGATTGCCGCCAACGCCAGATTAAACAAGCCCAGACAACGGTTTGCCACACTACGTACCCGTTCGCCGGTCAGGAAGAATATTCCCAGGAAGATACCCTGTGCTACGCCCAACAGGATAATCAAGGCAAACAGGTCGAGGTGAATTGGCAGAACCTTCATTGAGTCGATTTTACGTAATGCAAGGTAAAAAAAAGACCTAAAAGGTTAGAGAAACCTCTTAGGTCTACTTGAGCAAAAGCTCCGTTTTCTTAGTGAATAGTTATCTCAAACGGCAAGCGCATCTGAGTGCCCTCCATCGTTTTTAGTTTTTTCAGGTATTTCACATAGGGTGCCAGTTCTCCTAACTGAGCCTGAATTTTGCTTTCTTCGTCTCCACCAAATGAACTCATCAGTTGCTCGATGAAAGGTTTCTTACGGGGCTGATATTTAAGGCGATAGTCACCTTCCTTCAGCTTAGCCGACTGGGCCGCCAGTTTGATGGCATCATCCAGGCCACCGAGCTGATCGACCAGTCCGATCGCTTTCCCTTGTGAGCCGGTCCACACGCGTCCACCAGCAATCGCCCGGAGACTATCAACAGGCAGTTTACGACCAGCGGCTGCTTTGCTGGTAAAATCAGCGTAAATCCGTTCCGTAGCCCGTTGCAGGGTTTGCTTCTGGAAAGGCGTCATTTCGTGCGTTACAGCCGGAAAATCGGCATTTTCGTTGGATTTAACCCGATCATACGTAACGCCTAGTTTATCTTTGAAGAAGGTTTCGGTGTTAAACAGCAGGGAGAAAACCCCGATTGATCCTGTGATGGTGTTCGGCTGAGCCACAATTTTATCGCAACCCATCAGCATATAATACCCACCCGAGGCCGCATAGTCCGACATGGAGCCGATAACCGGTTTTACTTTACGGGCCAGCTGAACCTCCCGATACATCACATCCGATGCCAGCGCGCTTCCTCCACCTGAGTTCACTCGCAAGACAATGGCTTTTACTTTGTCGTCCAGACGAGCTTTCCGAATCTCATCAACAATGGTTTCCGAACCAATACTATTATCGTCGCCTTTACCCGTATGTATATCACCCGTCGCTACAATGACAGCGATTCGATTGCTGCCTGTTCCTCCGGCATTATCACTGGTTGATTCAGCATTTTCATATTTGCTGAGCGTTACGTAGTTGATTTTCTTCTTTTCCTCAACATTCAGCTTTTTACGAATCACCGCTTCCAGCTCGTCCTGATAGCCCACGTCCGTAATCAATTTGGTACGTAAGGCATCCGCTGGCTTCTGAATAGTCAACTGGTCGGCGTACCGTTTGAGCGAATCGACACGAAGACCCCGGCTCTGAGCGACCCGAACCAGCATGTGATCATTAATGGAGTTGATAAACGAGGTCACCTGACGTTTGTTCGGCTCACTCATGTTTTCGCGAATAAATGGTTCAATGGCACTTTTGAACTCACCCACCCGGAAGATTTCGGGCTTGATACCCAGTTTATCCAGCGTTCCTTTGAAGAAAGTCAGTTCGGCATCCAGGCCGTTCCATTCCAGATCACCAGCGGGATTGAGGTAAATTTTATCCGCTACCGAAGCTATGTAGTAGCCTTTCTCATTCATTGTTTCGGCATACGCATAAATGAATTTCTTAGACTGTTTGAAATCAATCAATGCATTACGTATCTCTTCAACCGAGGCCCAACCTGCGCCTGGACTCTCCGATTGCAGGTAGATCCCCTCTATATTTTCATCGTCTTTAGCATCTTTCAGTGCCTGCTTGAGCTCAACAAGGCCGATGGCATCACCCGATGACTGAATGGGGCCGATGCCGCTAAATGGATTCTCGGAGCTACGCTCCTCAATGGGTTTGTCCAGGTTAATTTTTAATACCGAATTTTCTTTCACTACCACTTTCTGGTCGGAGGAGCTTGATAGGGCCATGCCTACTCCTAACAACAGCAAAAAGCCAACGAAGGAAAATAGCAGTAAGCCAACAATAGTGGCTAAAACATACTTAAGAAACTGTCGCATGAATTATGAATGAGTTGTGTGTCATTACACATAATAAACAAATTTACACGCCATTGTTGCCATTTGTTGTTGGAAAATGTTGAGTGCGCAAATCAACGGATAAATGGTTAATTCGCTCAATAGAATAAATTGACGAGAGCTGAAGGCCATAAAAATAAGATTGGGTAATTAAGGAACATACTTTTTTTTCCTTAATTACCCAATCTTTCGAATACCCAATCCAATTATTAGGCAGGCATATTTTTGTAATCGTCCATCGACGCCTGAATCACTTCCAACGCTTCATCGCGGCCGTATACAGAAGCCAGCTCCATAACAGCCGGCTCGTCAGGCAATGTTTTGTAGGTCAGGAAGTAATGTTGCAGACGTTTTACGACGGCAATCGGTAACTCACTCAGATCATGATACTGCCCATACATCGAATCTCCTTTCAGAACGGCGATAATTTTATCATCCGCTTCTCCCTTGTCGATCAGCCGAAAACCGCCAATAGGAATAGCCTGTAATAAAATATCACCATGCGTAATTTCCCGCTCCGTTAGTACGCAAATGTCAAGCGGATCGCCATCACCCAGTTCAATAGTACGTCCCGACCGTTCGGACGCTAGCTGGGCAACTCCATCTCCGCAATAGGTTTGCGGAACAAACCCGTACAAAGCAGGAATAATATTCGAATATTGTTGTGGCCGATCAATTTTCAGATAACCCGACTCTTTATCGATTTCGTACTTAACAGTATCCGTTGGAACGATTTCGATGAATGCAGTAATAATCTCAGGCGCTTTATCGCCGGGTGAAATACCATGCCAGGGATGAGCTTTAGCGGGAGTTTTTGCCATAGTGTCAAATTGTGTCGGCTCTAAAAATGCTTGCATACGATTTAAAGAAAAAACTGGAATAATCAATGTTTGTCGGGTTACAGAAACAAACATTCCGGCCGCTTTTTGTCAATTTTCAGCCGATTGGCTTGACAAAAAGCGGCCGGAATGGCCGGAATGCCTACAAAAATACAAAGGAAAACCACATGGCGCCGTTTTCCTTTTAAACGGTTGCCCATACTGCGGTTTTCAGTTTAGGCCCATTTTACTGTCTACAACCCTATTTTGGCTAGACAGCTATCCGGTCAATAAACCCTACGCGCTCAGCAATCTGAGAATCAGCAGACTTGCCCAATGACTGTCGAACCAGCATTTCGCCCAGAAAGCCCGCTAGGAATAGCTGAACGCCGAGAATAATGGCAACCAATCCAAAATAAAACAGTGGATTATCGGTCGCATTTCGAAATTTCACTCCCTGCGATATATTGATCAGCTTTTCAACGATCAGCCAGATGGCCAATAACGATCCTACCAAAAACGATAACGTACCGAACGTACCAAAAAAGTGCATGGGCCGTTTGCTGAAGCGATGCACAAACGCAATAACCAGTACGTCCAGAAATCCATTCACAAAGCGTTCAAGCCCAAACTTGGTTGAGCCATATTTCCGGGCCCGATGCTGAACTACCTTCTCGCCTATTCGACTGAATCCGTTCCAGTTAGCAACAATGGGCAGGTTTCGGTGCATATCGCCATATAACGTTGGCGCAATAGATTTGACGACTTTCTGACGGTACGACTTTAGACCACAATTAAAATCGTGCAATTGTACGCCCGAAATCCAGCGCGAAACCGCATTAAACAGCTTCGTGGGCAGCGTTTTCGTAATCGGATCGTACCGTTTCTGTTTCCATCCCGAAACCAGATCGTATTTATCCTCAACAATCATTCGATAGAGCTCAGGGATTTCGTCAGGGCTATCCTGCAAATCAGCGTCCATCGTGATCACAACCTGACCACGAGCGGCCTGAAAACCAACCTGCAAAGCCGCTGTTTTACCATAATTACGATTAAACCGAACGCCACGAACATGTGCATTCACGCTCGATAATCGTTCTATAATCGACCATGACTCATCCGTGCTACCATCGTCGATAAAGAGTATTTCGTATGTATAATGATGCTCCGTCATCACCCGCACAATCCAGTCGTGCAGTTCAGGCAACGACTCCTCTTCATTGTACAGGGGAATCAGGATAGTTAGTTGAAGCAATTCAGTCATTTACGTAGAACCGTTAGTTCTTTCCTCATGAACATAACTTTGACCACAAAGTGCTCAAACAGCCAGGAAGTTCACAAAGGTATTCAGAATATCAGGTAAAAATCACGGAGGAGATCGCGAAAAGCGGTTGTATACGTTCGCCCATCCGTTTCGTAGATGTCTAACGTTTCTTCCGACAAACTATTTTTTTGATACGAGAAACCCGTTATAAAACGAAACACCGGCTTATTGGCGTGATGCTTTAGTGCCAACTGCTGAAAGGGATAGAGTGATGCTTTTTGTGCCATCTCGGTCAGTTTAAGCGTTTCATAGGGCGGCAGCAGAACCCACCACTGGCCGTCGGGCTGTAGTAAACGGGAAACAGCAGTGATCAGCTTTTCAACAGGCAGTTCATCCGTATGTAAGGCGCGGTTGACCGCTACGTCAGGCGACCGCAGGTGGTTGGTATAAAATGGCGGATTGGTCAAAATTCGGTCAAACAACGTACCGTTGCCTGAAAATTCCTGAATTCGTCCTTTCCAGAGCTGAACACGATCCGCAAACGGGCTCGCTGTTACGTTCCCGGTTGCCTGCTCAAACGCATTAGCGTCGATCTCTACGGCATCGATGCTGGCCTCGGCATTACGCTGAGCGGCCATCAGCGCCAATAGGCCAGTTCCCGTTCCGATATCCAGAATACGATCTCCCGCTACGTTGGCATACGCGCCCAGTACGCACGCATCGGTGCACACTTTCATGGCCGTACGGTCCTGGTGAATGGTAAACTGTTTGAACGAGAACACGGGACTAGTTTTATTTTATGTATGATGTAAGATATATGACCTATCTACGCTTACACCATACGTACTACATCATATATATCATCTCCCTTCACTTTCTTCCGAAATCAGCTGGATTTTCGCCCCAGACGGTTGTTTCCCACTTTAGAACGGGATTGGCATACACGTGACTTTTGAGCCAGTTTTCGGCCCGGTCGAGCAGGTCGAAGAGTTCGGCATTACGGGAGGTTTCTTCCAGCTTGGTGTTCGCCTTCTTCTTTTTGACCCAACCAATGGCGGTTACAGAATCCGAATAGACGGGTATGTTGCTTCCTTTCTGGTGCAGAAGTGCCAGCGCATGAACAATGGCCAGAAACTCACCGATGTTGTTGGTGCCATCGGGATAAGGACCTTTTAAAAATAGCTTCTGTTTGGTGGCCAAATATATTCCCTGATATTCCATATCGCCGGTAGCCGTGTTCCAGGCCGCATCAACGACCAGACTATCCTGAATGGGAGGCCCGATCAGTCCCGGAATTTTCTGACTGGCTGTTTTTTTCTCCTGGCCAATGTGCAGGTGTGGCTTGTCTTTGAAGGCTTTCAGGGCAGCGGCCTTCGTATCAAATGACTTGAACAATGGTTTTGCAAAACCATCGGTCTGTACTTTAGCTTCGTCCCAACTATCGTAAACACCGGGCTTTCGACCTTGCCAGACGACATAAAATTTTGGCTTTTTCTGAGCCATACATCACTTCCTTTTTCACAAAAGTACAAAGCCCCGCTAACTTTTGAGTAGTAGCGGGGCTTTGGAACAGGCAACTATTCGTTAAGGTATTAAAACTACTGTACGCTCGTTACCGTCAAGCTATTTCAGTATACTACCTTATACAGTTAAACGACCTGGAGCTATTTACTGCTTTTTCAGATCACTGAACTTGCCATATACAGACAGCGTGTATTTACCAACTCCGCTGGCAGCAGAACCGGGTTTGACTTCAATTTTGTAGACCCCTTTATTGACTGAGTTAATTAAATAACTATAGTTGCTTGCAACCACAGTATAGTCCACACGAGTTCCGCTCGGATTGATCAGAGTTACGCCCCCTACAATATCAGGAGATCGTAGGCTGATATCCATCGCCATATTATCTTCTGTCACATTCAGTGTATAGGTTATAACCCCGTTTTTCCCGATATAACTATCCGTTAGAATGGCAGAATTATACTCCCTTTGTTTCAGATTCTGTACCTTACCAATAACTTCCAGACTATATGTACCTATGTCGTCGCGCGCACCTGTACCAATATACAGACCATAGGTACCCTTGTTTAGGCTTTTTATTATATAGCGGGGCGTACCAACCGGCATCAGGCCAAATGTGTACGATTCCTCAGCTCCAGAAGGATTACGCAAATTCAGCCAAAAGCTTAGGTTTGCAGAGGAGACATTGATATCAACAGGCGTATTATCTTCTGTTACCTCAAAGGTATAGTAATGATTTCGGGGCGAAATCGGCAAGCGATTACCAATACCCCCACCCCCACCTTCTGAACCAAAACTAACATTGGCAGCCTGTGCGCGATTGGCTGGCTGCAACGTAAAGTCAGACGAAATGCCTAGCCCCGTAAGCCGAAAGGCTCCCACATCATACCGTTGACCAGTATAGACCATTACGCTGTATGTACCCGCTTTAGCGGTATTGTCTATGACTATTGAGCGACCAGTTCCTCTATTGGCAATACGAGTACCCTGAGGATCGTACAGCGCTAGACCTACGTTGATATCTGACGAAGTAAGTGTTAATGAAACTGGCTTGTTATCAGTGGCTACTTCAAATGAATAAAACTTGTTGCGGGACGTATAATCAGTACCTCCACTGGTACCATCGGCTGATGTCCAGCTTCCGGTTACACTACGGGTAGGTGGTGCACTAGCTGTAACTGTCACATCCTGAGACACAGAAGGCCAAATACCATCAGAAACAGTCAAACTCAGGACATACGTACCAGCAACATCGGCCGTCAACCCAGCCGTGGCTGACTGAGCATTGGACAAGGTAGCGTTACTACCCGTAGGCTTGGTCTTAATAGTCCACGCGTAAGTCAGCTTATCGCCATCGGGATCACTGGATTTGCTACCATCAATGGACGTTTCCTTTCCTGTTTCTACTGATAGAGAACTCGCCAAGCTAATGACTGGGGGCTTTCCGGGCAAGGATACATTGATCGTTATTTCAGCCGTTTCTTTCTTGCCGTTCTCATCTGTAACTGTCAGACTAATAATATACGTACCTGGCTTGTCGGGTGTCAGTTCTGGATTTAATGTGGTTGCATTGAGCAGAACAGCTTTACTATCAGTTGGGGCTGATTTAATCACCCAGGCATAGGTCAGCGTTCCCTGTCCACCTGTAGCTGAAGCACTTATTGTTGTTTTGTTGTTTACCGTTCCGCTCACGAGAGCGTTAGATACGGTAATTTCGGGTGCGGGGTCTGAGTTCTTTTTGTTACTACAGCCCAGAAAGGCAAGACTTGACAGGGCAAGCCAAAACAAAAGACATGTTCGCCCCAAAGCCCTCTGAAGAGAATGAATAGTCATATAAGTAATGGTGTTGATCAGTTTCGTACTAGCAGATAGAATTGACTACGTATCATAGGCTTGGATTAGCCCGGACATCCAGACTAATCCAACCAAGCTACTTTTTCAATAAAAAATAACCGACACCGATACCAAACGAATGGTTTTTAATAACTTCTCCTCCTGATGAATTAACATCGGCTAGCCCATAGTTATAGAATACATTCATAGTCAGGCCCGAGGAAAGATCACCCCATACCGAAAGACGTAGCCCAGCATCGGATGAGCTCGTTTCGTTCTTAATATCTGTTGTTCCAGCTTTTGCACTTAGAAGTCTTCCCCAATAAAATCCCCCACCTACTAAAATCCCTCCGTTGGCTATTGGTATTTTGTATAACAGATCAAAGGGGACTTCGAGATAATCAAGCTTTACGTTAGCATTGCCTTTCGTCGAAAATAAGGCTTGTGTACGTACTGTTAGTGCTCTGCCGATACGATTATCAACCATGAGTCCGCCCCGAAAACCGCCAAGTCCTTCAACATCTAGGACCTCTCCATCAACAGTAACCGCCGAGCTTTGGACACCGGCCAAAACGCCTAAACGCCACTTAAATGGCTCAGTGGATTGCGGATTCTGGTAAGCAGGAGCGGGAGACGATGTGGAGGTCTTCTGTACAGGCGAAGCCGCTACGGGGGCGGGTTGCGAAGCTACCGACTGAACAGGTTCAGGTTGGGGAGCGACTTGCTGGGATACGGTTTCAAACCGTTCTACCTCGCCATTACTACCGTACTTGATAGAGCTAAAATCGGCTTTCTGTACGCGAAAACTAGGCCCGTTAGGATTATTGAATCGTTTGTAAACAATCTCATTATCCGTGATTTCAGTGACCAGCACTTCCAGGGGTGTCCCATCTAGCCGGACTAATAAGTCTGGCTTTGGCGTAGCAGCAGCAGGTGACGCTTTTACTGCGGGCTTTTTAATTGGCTGGCGCGGCCGAGGTTGAGCATACGTAACGGTTTGGGCAATCAGCAACAAACCGACGAGAGAAATAAAGTATTTATAGTGGTGCATGACAATATGAGATAGCTAAAAAAGAGTTCTTCTAATTCAGTCAACATCAGAAATGGGCTCCTTTACCCCTGGACCAACTGCTTATTGCTTTTGAAATACCAGTGAATCATCATACTTAAACGTCATCGTACGAGATTGGCTAAAGGCCGTAAACCGGAGCGTTAGTTTATCTCCCGTTACACTTCCGCTCAGATTCTGTAAATAAAGTTCCGATACGCTGTTATCGGGGTGCTGATACGGTTGGCCAGTGGCTAGGTTTTTGTTGTCGGCCTGAAACCCTGACCCGCTCACAGTAGCCTTAATCGACGTTATCAGGAAATCACTTAGCAGTAATGTGTTTCCCGATTTACTGACAGTTACCCCGTTAGATGGGTTTAGTTGACCGTTGGGCAACACTTGGGTCCAGGAACCGACATATTGGTCAAGTGGGTCCGGTTCGGATTTCTTGCTACAGGATGATACTAACAGGGCGAACGTGCATAGCACCAGCAGGGTGCAGATTGAGTTAGTGTAACTTTTTTTCATAAAAGCGAATAGAAGAAAGATGTGTAAAAAAATGATCGACGTTTGCAAAATGCCAGCAGTAACCCCTAAAAGAAGAAAGACGTAGCACGACGCGTAACGTATTAAAAATGGTGTGGATAGTAGTAATTTATTGAACCGTCAGGCGGGGTTTGGCTCTCCAGATGCTGTAGTCTTTACCGACACTACAGGAGAAATAAAGCATCCCATCGGGACCCCAGGCCGGATCGGCCTCATCGGTTGTGCCTTGCGTAATCTGCTTGATATCCGTTCCGTCGGCACGCATTACGTATAAATGGTGTTTAGCCAACTTCGGATTTTCACGATTACTGACGAACGCTACGTATTTACCGTCGCGCGTGTAGGCCGCATCTTTGTTGTTGTAATCACCCGAGGTAAGTTGAGACTTCTGCCCGGATTGCAAATCGAGTGTAAAAATCTGAGCCCGACCATTTACCCGCAGATTGTAAACAATTTTCCCTTCGTTGTTTGGCAGGAAAATAGGCTTGTATCCCTCGGTAATTACCGTAAAATCACCACCGCGCGCACTCATGGAGCAAATCATTCGCCGACCGCCAATGAGCGTAGTAAAGATGATTTTGCTTCCATTCCGGTTAATAACTGGCTGCGCATCATCGTCGCCCATTTCGCCCTGCGATATGTAATTGATCCCTACTCCTTCAGAAGAAGTATAGGCGATGACCGATTTGGCAGGCAGTACGTAGGTAAACAGAATGTTTCCGTTCGGCATTAACGTAGCATCAGCGGCATTATCTTTCAGTGGGTTCGTGGTTGGATTTCCCAGCTGCTTCCGCACTATCTTGCTCTTTTTATTTGTCCGAACGGTTGGGTTGAACATATTTCCACCAAGGCTGATACTGGTTTCTACTACGTTGTAGTACATAAACCGACCGTCGGGGCTAATACGGGGATAAAATTCGTTGGATGGATCATTCGTTTCACGAGTCAGGCTTTCAGCATTGCCCGTGGCCGTAGGTGCCGTGATAACAACGGGTGTAGTTTTAGGTGAACAGCCGTCCAGAAAGGCCATGCCAGCAACAAGTAAACATGACGAAAAACGTACCATTTTCTGCATAAAAGTGAGTATTTGATTATTCTGTTTTTTTGAAAGAAGAGAAACGGCCAAACACGTTGAGCGTATAGGTACCGTACTGGCCTTTGGCCGAAGCCGACGTACGGGCAATGATCTTATATTTCCCTTTGACCAGGCTTGAGGGAACCACTTTAAACATCTTGTTCTGGGAAGACGACTGATTGCTATACGAAACGTATGACCCATTATTCGACTGCAGGTAGAGTTCGACGAACGTATCGGCCGAGGTGATTTCTACATCAAGCGGATTTGGCCCGTCGTCGGTAAGCTCCAGCGTGTATTCGTCATACGCGAGTTTCATCTGATCAACCTTGCTACTGGCCGACCACTGGCCGGTTACCACCATCGACTGCGATTCTACGCGAGTCAACTTGTCGACCTGCCCCGTTACACGCAAATCGTAGCTGCCCATACTACCTCTCTCAGCGGTAGTTACCATGAAGAGTTGGGGCCCCGTATTCGTGGTACTCTTTATTTCATAGGAGTATTTTCCTTTGCGAGTCGATGAAAACTGGGCGTTTGTGGGACCGTAAGGATTGTACGTATAGACCATCAGCTCCGTATCCGTCGACTGCACTTCAATATCGTAACTGGAAAATGGCTCGGTTACATCGACCGTATAAAAATGGTTTTTAAACGAGACGCTTTGCCCCCCGCCCCCCAATGAACCGAACGTATCGCTGGCCTGCAACGTGGTTGAAGGAAGCAACGTAGCACCCTGTTTTGTTCCTTTTAAAACCAGCGCAAACCGGCCCGTAGCCTGGCGGTCGGCCATAACGACTAGTCTATACGTTCCGGCATCGAGCGTATAGTCGTTGCTGATTTTTTGACTGATCGACGATTTTTCAATTGGCAAATTATAGTCATCGATCAGAACATACTGTAGGCTAATATCGGGTGAACTCAGCTGAATCGATACCGTTTGGTCGTTAGTAGCAACCTCGAACGTGTATTGAAAATTTTTATAGGATTCGTAATTATCAAAACCACCGGCCCCGCCTTTTTCCTTCGTCCATTCGCCAGCCGGATTCACCGATGGCGCAAAAGGATCAATGGATTTCTTACCACACCCCCAAAACAAAATCTGTAGTAGTAAAAAAAGTAGTACGTTTTTCATAACAGATTGATTAAGGATAAGAAGGTTTCTAAGAATAGTTTATTTGCCCCTATCAGCTTTCGTACGTAGAATAGGTAGCCGACTGATAAGTGCTTCACGATACTGCTTGCCAATCAAAATCTCGGTGTCCCACACAAAGAGCAAACCGCCCTGAATGGCACTAATGTGATTAAGGTTAATAATATGTTTGCGCGAAACCCGGCAAAAGATTTCGTCATCCAGCTGGGATTCCAGTTGACCGAGGTTTGTCGACAGTCGATAGGTTTTTTCCATCGTTACAATATCGACCCAACTCCCCTCGGCCTGGACGTACAGAATGTCGTGCTTAGCAATCTTCTGGTATCGTTGATTGGTGGTTACGACAAACACACTATTAAGCAAGAGAACAGGTGTGGACATAAGCGGAAGCCAGGCATGTATCTGTGGGTTAATGACTGACCGTAGCAGACGTAACCATCTTTTCAACTATTTTTTTTAAACTAGTTCCGGAATCGGATAGGGAAAGTCGGTAATGCCTACAGGCACAGAAAAGCAGTAATTCGTCAAGCATGATCAAGAGGTTTTAGCAACAAAAAAGCGGCATTTCTATTTTTTAATTCTCTGAATCAACCAATACCAGATTCCTTTTGATAAAGTGGCCTTTTGTACCAATGGGCTGATTCCTGACTGATGCAAGATTCGGCAAAAAATACGGGTCAGCCCATACGGGAAACCCGTATATCTAATCAATTCAGCTACGTGAATCACGTATGCGTGTGTACTTTTTTGTTAGCTTCGTGCCTCTTCTTTCAATCCGACCACAAAGCGATTCAATTATGTTACCGCCATTGACAAATGATGAGTTAGTCAACCGTGAGCTAACGTTCTTCAAGTCAACCCTGACAACTACTTTTCCTGCTCACGAACCTCCGGGTGTTCCATGCGTTTCTGCCGAAGAACAAGCGCTTGAATTAAGGCTTCTGACCGATACGTTACCCAAAGGCAATTTCTTCTTTGTAGTTGACTACCAAACTGGGCAGATTAGCCATACTCACGGGCTCAGGCAATGGCTAGGATGGGATGATGCGGGCTTTCAGCTGGCTCATTATTTCCATATTATTCTACCCAGCCATTTGCCGAGTTTAACCATTATGGCCGCCAATGCCCTACGTATTGTACAAGCCAGTAATATCCCGGTTGGGTTTATGTCCAACAAACTCGTTGTTCAGATTCCACTGCAACACGCTGATGGTACTTATTGGCTTTGTAAACGTACTGTAAGTCCCTGGCAATACGCCAGCAATCGACGGGTACTTTCCTTGATCAATGAATATACGCTCGTAAAACCCTACGAGGGCGAACCCCTTAGCCCACACGTCATTGCGGCCAATGGACTACGTTCCGAAGCGCTGGAAACCTTGCTACGTACCTATAATTTCGATAGCGTACAAACGGCGCAAACCCGCCCCTTCACCATCGCCGAATTACGGATTGCCCGCAAACTCGCCTATAATCCCGGCGTATCAGTACGTGAACTGGGCGAAGCATTTAAAAGCTCCGCCCGCACGGTTGAAACGCATTTACGTCATATTCGAATCAAGGCAGCAGAGCATTTTATGATTCCCTTCGCTACATCACATGAAGCAGCCCGGTATATACGGGGACAGGGCCTGGTGTAATCACTGACAATGGTTATTGTACAGAATGTTCATTCTGGTTTACCCGATACGTAGAAACTGACTTTACAGTCGACCGCAGCTGTTTAACGACATCTTTGAACAGGAACTGACTCAGCACCGATAACACCTCGTGCCGAAAGACATAATAAACTTCCAGTTCCATCATATGCACCTGACCATCGGGTCGGGTAATCGGCAACGTAGTAGTGTAGAGCGTATGGCGCATCAACTGTTTTTGTACCCGACGTATGGCGGGAATGAACGAACCACCCATAATCACTGATTTCCGCGACAACAACAGATCGAAAGCCATACGGGCATATAGCCATTGTCGTTGCGACCGCCTGATTTTGGGGCCAAAAACAATACCCGTAATTTCACTCAACTCACTTAAAACCAAACCTCTGTCCGCCAACGCCTGCTGCGCCTTCTCAGGGTCAAAACCAATGTAACGAAAGGCCGTTTGTCCTGTGTTGACGCAGAAACCGCCAACAACTTCATTTTGAGCATTCATCAACACGCGCACGCGCACCGCGTTGGCATAATCCGGCGGAATAGAAAACCCACTTTCCCGAGTGTATAAATGACGATATTGACGTAGTAGAGATAATTGGTCAGCTAAAAAATTACGAACGGTTTTTACATGCAACCATTTGGATTTCATAGAACTAGAGGATAAACAGGTAAAACGCACACTCAACATCGAGCAACTACATGCCCGACCACACGTTTTGGGAGAATTGCCCAGACCTCCCGAATCTGGGACAATAGCGCATCGTTCGTCCAACTTCTATGGGTTAATGACAGCATCAACTCAACGTAACCACATCCGGAGAAATAAATCTTCTTTTATATCTGTCTTATACGAATTCTTGTAGGCTTACTAGAGGATATACGTATCAAATTCCGGTACATCGAGAAAAAATTACAGGTAAAAAATCAAGCTTAAGAATCGAACGAACCTGCTATTTCTACCAACAAAACCCTATATCAAACCAACAAATAGAACATCACCTACACTTACTCAGTAGTTAGTGAAACTGATTTTTAATTGCTTGTATTAACAACATATGGTACTTTCAGGCAGCTAATTGCCTGCTACTATTCGAATGAGTTTACCGAACCCGTTTACGAACCAACAACAGCTTTACGAATCACTACGAGACGGTCAGGAAGCTGCTTTCGAATACTTATACCGGCTTCTTTACCAGCGTATTTCCAGTTACATATTTGCTTCGGGAGGGAATCGGGCCGATACAAAAAATGTCGTCCATGAAAGTATTATTACGTTCCTGTTCAATCTGCATCACGAGAAATACCAGTGGCGGGAAGAAGCCGAGCTAACGACCTATGTCATTAAAATTGCCCGCCATAAATGGAGTGAGATGGTACGAGCAAAAAAGCAGCCTATCTCGCTTGATTTAGCCACCCTATCCTCTGACGCTGAACCGGCTTCGTCCTCAGACGGCGATGAGCTGGATTTCGAAGACCGGCGGATACTGGTAGAGAAAAACATGATGCTATTGGGTGATAAATGCCGCCAGTGCATCGACCTGTTCTACTTCCAGAAAAAGACAATGCAGGAAATAGCAGCCAGGTTAGGCTGGGCAAACGAAGACGTAGCGAAAAAGGAGAAATATCGATGCCTGAAAAAGCTGCGACAACTTATTGGGCTTCGCCCCTGGAACGATTAATCGACCACTTCCATGACCTACGACAACTTCGACTTATTTGAAGCCTATACAAACCAAACCCTGTCGGATAAAGAACGGCAGGAGCTGGAAAACAGACTCCATTCTGATGTTCGTCTTCAGTCCGATTTTCGGGAGTACCAGCAATTTAGGCATAGCATCGAGGCCGTAAAGCTGAAGGAGCAGCTCGAACGCATACACAAGCGGCTGGAAAAAAGGGGAGAAATCGATACAACCGATCGACCACCTCAGCCATTGAAGTCTGCATTTGGCCGTAGACAAACCATTGTTTTGACAGTAATCGTAGTGCTACTACTGGTTGGCGGACTATACCGGTTCAGCCGTCCTTCTCGTGCAGAACAAACATATGTGGCTTATTATCAACCAGAACCAGTTTCCCGTGGAGCAGCTACGTGTTCGCCCAGTCTTATGCCCGGCATACAGGCTTACCGGTCCGGTCAATATAAACAAGCCCTTCAGGAGTTTAGCCAGCTTCCGGCTCAACAGCTCTGCGTTAGCTACTACGTCGGTTTAACACAATTAGCACTTAATCAGGAAAAGGAAGCGATTACTTCGCTTAAAGCCGCTTCTGCCGATACCCTAAACGAACCTGCTTTGGTACGTCAGAAAGCCGAGTGGTACTTAGCGCTGGCGTACCTGAAAGCAGGCCAGATAACCGAAGCAAAACAGCAACTAACGATTGTTGTTCAGCAACCTGATCAACCCTTTCGACAAGTCGCGACCAAGGCGCTAGCCACATTAGAAGATGACTAAGTCAGCCATATTGATAGTCGTTTTTTTTCTGCTTACAAGCTGTACGCTAAAACCAGGCAATGGCTCCACCATTGGCAATGACGTAATAACACCGCTTTGGGAAGAAAACAACTATAGTGCTGGCCAGATAGATGCTCCGCGATGTACAAACGTAGTAGCCTTATTGATTGGCATCGGTCAGTATGATCCCGCCAAAGGCTGGGAGCCCATCCAGGCTCAGAATGACGTAACAGCCATGACCGAAACGCTCCGCAAGCAAGGCGTTCCTGCGTCAAACATTCATCAGCTCATTGATCAGCAGGCTACCCGCATGGGTATCACGCAGGCATTACAGAAACTGGCCGATACGTTACGGAACGGAACCCATCTGATTATCCTATACGGAGGTCATGCCCGTCAGCTACAGGACGACAATAATGACGAAGCCGATGGCTACGACGAGGCCATTGTGCCGTTCGATGCACCCTCCGTTAATGAATCCAACCTCGACGGCTATCTCCGGGATGACGTACTGAATCAATACTTTACGAAAATCCGGGCAAAGCTTGGAGCTACCGGTATGCTCTGGCTTTTATTCGATTCCTGTCATTCTCAAACGCTAAATCGCAACCCAACCACCCGCCAGCGCGGTGGAGTTGTGCCATTAGGCTCGACGAAACGATTAACAAATCGGCCAGCAAAAAACCAGACGGCTACATCTGGCTGGCACGAAGCACCAGTCAGACAGGCTAATTTAGCTCCCTATGTCCTGTTTGCTGCCACCACCGATGGGGCACCTAGTTTTGAAACGACTACGGCACAAGGGCGATCGCTGGGGCCGTTAACCAGGGCCGTTGGTGAAGCCTGGCGTAACGTCAACCCGAAGGATACGTATCGAACGTTCTTTAATCGGGTAGCTGTTGCCATGACGCAGTTCGCTCCTTATCAGCAACCAACCCTGGAAGGCGATACCGACAGGCACTTTGGGAACTGCAACCCGCAGCCCGTAACGCCTTCACACTTCTACACTCGGGGAGAAGCACTACGTATCAGCTGGCCTCCTACCGATACGTATCTGACGAAAGCATTTGCCGTTCTTCCGTTTGTTCAACCTGCAGCCACTCGGCCAGACCTGCGAATTGAACATCGCGGACGGGGGTATGCGCTATTTCTGGCAATCAACAATCAATTATTAACAAAAAAACCGATTGCTGCTGACGAATGTATTGAGCATATCCGGCAGTATTTCGCCCGGAACGTGCTGATGAATCTGCACCAAACCAGTCCTGATTTTCAAATTCAGACAAGTATGAAACGGCTGGCGGTACGTAGCGAAAACGGGCAAACTGTAGTTACTGATACGTTGCCCAGCTCAGCTACATCAAGTGTACCAACCTTTCGTATTTCAGCCAACGAACGCATGGAACTCACCTTGACGAACACTGGCCCTAAACCGTTTTTCGTTACCATGATCGATTTGCTTTCCGATGGCCGAATGCACGTACTACTTCCCGAAATCGACCACGTAGAATCGGAATACCGGATAAAACCCGGCGAATCATTACGTCGGCGAATACGTCTGACAGCACCTACTGGTGCCGAAGTATATAAGCTACTACTAACGCCTACGCCCATCGATTTACGGTCGGTTCTGCAAATACGGGGCAGTAACCAGCCCAATCACCCCTACGAACGCATTTTCCAACGCATATACGCTACGCGCGGCCAATCCCAACTATCGTCTGCCAATCTCACTATCGACACAGGAGCTACGTCCGACGTAGCGTTTTGGGTAACACATAAATAAATCCTGCCAATTATCGCTTAGTTATAATATATGCCCACACTAGCCTACTTCCGCTTTTTTACCCTTATTATTCTGTTTCTGTTAACCATTGATACACATGCTCAGAATTGGAAGCAGCAGATAGACCATATCGATTCTCTTTATAGTAGTGGGCAAACGAAACAGGCTTACGAGCTTTCCAAACTAAGCCAATTACAGGCCGAGCGGGAATATGGCACTACACACACTAATTATGGAGTCAATTTGTGTTTTACAGGGCAGTTACTTCAGGAACTGGGCGATTTGACGCAAGCGGAGCCACTCATAAAGCAAGGTATTCAGGTAATCAAACAAAGCAGCAAGCCCGATGGAGAAGATTATTCTTATGCGATCACTGTAATTGGTAGGCTGTATGGAGCCATGAATAAAATCACGGAATCCTTGTTTTACCTCAATGAGGCCTTACAGGTCAGGAGACGGTTATATGGGATTGAGAGTAACGAATATGCAGAGATACTAGGCGTTTTATCACTCACCCATTCGTCCATGGGCCAGTACGAGCAGGCCATTGCCGAAATGCAGCAAGTTCTGAGTATACGATCAAAACTGTATGGTCAACAACATCCTTTGTACGGTGAATCTGCCAGTACGTTAGGCTCAATGTATATAGATCTTGATGATTATGTAAAAGCGGAACCACTCCTCGAAGACGCTCTACGCATCCGGGGAGCCGCTTTCGGTACAGATAATATTAACTATTGGTTTACCGCCAATAATCTTGCGGCATTGAAGAGTCGAATGGGAGACTACGCAAAGGCTATCTCCATTGAACAGGACCTTCTCAACCGAATGAAAGTTGAACATCAGCAAACAGCTGTTTATCTCAGTACCCTCAACTTGCTTGCAGGCGACTATTTCCATATCAAACAGTACCAGAAGTCCGATTCCGTATACGCAGTTGCACAAACTTTAGTAGAAAAAGTAGTTGGCAAAAATCATCTTAGATACAGTGAAAACCTGGAAGGCCAAACGCTCCTGCACGAACAATTAGGCGAACTTGAAGAAGCCGAAAGGCTATGTCGTGAAGCTGTTGATGTTTGTCAACGTAGTATCGGAATCCAGAATGACCCTTATTTGAGCAAGGCTAATCGATTAGCCAGAATCTATGTCAGGCAGGGACAGTATATTAAAGCCGACTCTATATATGCTGCCTTGATTCCCTTAAGTGACCAGGTGATAGGACATTATTCCGTTTCGTCCGCAAAGATACGTAGTGATCAGTTAGCAAGTTACCATGCGCAACAACGAGCAGACAAAGCAGTACCTATGCTGATTGAAGCCAGTTTACTCAATGAAGCTACTCTAAAACAACAAATGCCTTACTGGACATCCATCCAGCAAGAACGTTATTTACTCAAACATATGCCTGCTTATTGGAGTAATTTATCAGCGGCTGTCGATGTTCAAAAAGCGAAGGACGTATCAGCCATTATATACCAGCAAAGTCTATTCTTCAAAAACCTATTATTGACTCAACAAACTAACTCTCTATCTGCTATTCTCTCCGCCAATAATCCAGCCTGGCTAACTACTTATCGAACTGTTCAGGATATAAAAAGTACGCTGGCAACACAATATACCCTCCCCATTTCGCAGCGTAAAAACCTCGATTCGCTCGAAACCCGGGCTGAAACGCTGGAGAAAGAACTCGCCCGGCAGTCCGCTCCATTTCGGCAGGCCCAGAAGGATTTACAAGTACGTTGGGAAGATATACGTAACGCGCTCAAACCTACCGAAGCTGCGGTTGAATTTGTGAGTTTCCCGTATCATAATGGCCACCAGCAAACCGATACGATTCGATACCTGGCACTGGTAGTACGTCCGGGCGATACGTCTCCACAACTTGTGCCGCTGCTGGCTGATGAGATGCCCCTTCGTCAACTGCTGGCCCGCCGAAAAGGGGCAACACTGTATGCCACGCGTGGCTCCGAAATTGATAATGAGCAGCTATCGCAGGGCGACTCGCTCTATAGGCTTATCTGGCAACCCATTGAGCATTTACTGACCAATACCAAAACGGTATATGTATCGCCTTCGGGCCTACTCCACCAGGTAGCCTTTGCGGCACTTCCCTACCCGAAGAAATCCGGCAAAACGCCCCAATACCTGATTGACCGCTACCAGTTGAAGCAGGTCAGTAGTACGCGGCAAGTAGCGACTCAAGCTACCGACTTTAACTATGAAAACATCCATTCGGCTCAATTATATGGCGGTATTCAATACGATTCAGCAGGGACCGCCACTAGCGGATCATGGGCTTTCTTGCCAGGGACTCAGCATGAAGTGGAGCAGATCAGTCAATTTATTGGCGCTAAAGCAACCCTGATGACGGGCTCTAATGCCACCGAAACAAGCATAAAACGGGCCTCTGGCCAGTCGCCAACCGTATTGCATCTGGCAACTCACGGTTTCTCTTTCCCTAACCCAAGCGTATTATCTGGGGATACCAGCTCGATAAACAACCGGTTTCAACGTATCGCCAACCCACTTTTCAGAACGGGATTATTAATGGCGGGCGCTAATCCGGTTTGGCAGGGCGGTCAGATTCCTCTGGGTAAAGACGACGGTATTTTAACGGCTTATGAGGTAGCTAACCTGAATCTTTCTTCGACCAAACTGGTCGTATTATCGGCCTGCGAAACGGCATTGGGCGACATCCAGGGCAGCGAAGGTGTTTTTGGCCTACAACGGGCATTTAAAATGGCAGGAACCCAGTATTTACTGATGAGTTTGTGGCCCGTCTCGGACCAGGCCACCAGCAGCCTGATGACCCAATTTTACCGTAACTGGAAGAAATACAAAACCGTTCGGCAGGCTTTTCAGCAAACTCAGAAGCAGATGCGGCAAAAATTTCCGCTTACCGTCTGGGCCTCTTTCGTCCTGGTGGAATAAGGACTCAAAGACGGCCCCTTTTATAGTAGAAGAGCCCACTTTTGAGTGGGCTCTTCTACTATGCCTAATCATGTTTAGATGGCCAAAATGCATAGGCGGCCAGCCCTATCAGCATCCCCAAACCGATGGCACGAGCCACATGGAAAGAAACCGGGGCTGGCATCTCAACAATTCCGCTCTCGTCAGTTATAGCCGGTTGTTTTACGTATCGTCCTTCCGATGGAATCGACATCTCGTCAAAATGGTGAGCCAGACGATTAAGTCCCAGTTCGAGGTCGAGCCCCCGAACGGCTATACCATGACCAGTGCCCGCTGCCATTGGATTCAGACTATTTAATTTTTGAACTGACTTTTGCGCTTCATTCCAGTCGCAGGTAAAGTAAGCGGGCGGCCCATGAAATTCTTCGCGCTGGGTAGCCACCGCAATGCCCGAATTCTGATCCGTTGTTACGAAAGCGTCGCCAGCCAGGAGCGTGCGATCTCTATCCCGAAAGAGCGAAATATGGCCCGGCGAATGCCCTGGCGTATGGATGGCCCGCCAATCTGGCAGTTCGGGAATTACGCCATCGGCTGGAATTGGCTGAATACGTTCGCCAAAATCCGAAGGACCAATGGGGAATATCCAGGACATATAGGCCATGGCTCCTCCGCCAATGGCCGGATCAGGTGGTGGGTAACTCGAAACGCCTTGCAGGTAAGGTAATTCTAATGGATGCGCATAAACCGGAACATCCCACTCGTTAAGCAGTGATTTTAGCGTTCCTACATGGTCTGCGTGGCCATGCGTCAATACGATAGCCTCAGGTTTTGTACCGGCTCCAAATAGCTGTTCGGCCTTCTTTTTGATCTGGCTGGCATAGCCCATGAATCCGGCATCGACCAGCACCCAGGGATTACCAACACCAGCCTCACCGACGAAGTATACGTTGACAAATAAGGTTTTCAGACCAAAGACATCGCCAGCGACATCATAAGGGGATTGGGAATCCGTAATGGTTGGTCCATTCAGTTCAATTGCTCTTTCCATAGACGTTGAGTTATCTTACTCGATCAACCTACCAATTCTATAGATTGTTTTGTAAGATAACGCAACGGCCTTATTAACTACGTTCCTCCCAAACCTGTGCTACGTTCACGATCACGTCAACAGCCTTCTGCATATCCTGGACCGAAACCCACTCCAGGCGCGAATGAAAGGCATGTTCACCGGCAAAAATATTCGGACAGGGCAATCCCATAAAGGATAATCGCGACCCATCAGTCCCCCCCCGAATGCTACGTCGCTCGGCAGTTAGACCCGCCCGACGAATGGCTTCGAGTGCATTCTCAACAACAGCCGGGTGCTGATCCAGTACTTCTTTCATGTTCCGGTACTGCTGCTTCACAGTTAACTGGGCCGATGAGCCCGGATAATTGACCAGAATGTCATTGAGTTTGTTTTGCAGATACGTTTCTTTTTCCTGCAATCCCACTTCAGTAAAATCCCGGATGATAAACTCCAGAACAGCCTGATCCTGATTACCCTCAAAATGTGTCGGATGGATAAAGCCTTCCTTCCCATCCGTTGTTTCCGGCGATAGACTTTTTTTAGGAAGCGTAGCCAGCAAATCGGCCGCTATCTTCAGGGCATTTTCCAGTTTCCCTTTGGCAAAACCGGGATGTGTGCTAACCCCCTGAATGCTGATTTTTACGCCATCGGCCGAGAATGTCTCATCTTCGAGCGTACCCAGCGCTTCGCCATCGATGGTATAACCGAAATCAGCGCCAAGCTTCGTCATATCCACTTTTTCGGTCCCACGACCTACTTCTTCATCCGGCGTAAACAACAGGCGAATACGTCCATGTTTTACGTCAGGATGCGTTATAAAAAAATGAGCGGCATCCATAATTTCGGCCACCCCCGCTTTATTATCCGCCCCCAGCAACGTAGTGCCGCTGGCCGTAATGATGTCATTGCCGATTTGTTGCGAGAGATCAGGATGGTCGCTCACCCGAATAACCTGAGCCCGATCATCAGGCAGGCTAATATCGGCACCATCCCAATGACGATGAATAATAGGCTTCACGCCCGCCCCTGTTACGTCGGGAGACGTATCAACGTGTGAACAGAAACAGATGGTCGGCACGGCTGCTTTCTCGGTAGTGGCCGGGATAGTCGCATAGACGTATCCCCACTCATCAAGCTCGGCATCGGTTATGCCCATCTCCTGCAATTCCTGTACGAGCAACCGGCTCAAGTCTTTCTGCTTTTCGGTACTCGGATTGGTCGTTGACTGTGGATCTGACTGCGTATCGATCTGTACATACCGTAGGAATCGGTCAACAGCCGTGTATTGATACGTGGCAAGAGATGTATGTTGCATAATCTTGGATAAACAGTTTATAATAACCCGACTAACTACTGATTGTTACGCTTCAGGACGGGTCAGGTAAAAAATTACGTTTGTGTACGGCTAATCCCTCAAATCAAATGCCAATAAGCCTTAAAACAGACAACAGTACTGTCTATTTTAAGGCTTATTGCTACGTTACGTTTTGAGTATCTATTTGACAGTAGCCAGCACTTTCTGCATTTGCTCGGCTACGAATTGATTCCCGGCATCGTTCAGGTGAACCCGGTCTGTTGTCAGGATTCCTTTTTCTTTATTCTCTGGGTTATTTTTGAGGTTGTAATCCAGAAACGCTTTCCGTAAATCGACCAAAGGTAGGTTATGCCGTTTGGCAAGATCACGAATAAACTGGCTGTACTGGTTTAGATCGCCATCCTGCTGATTGGTCATATCCGTCTTTTCACCGATAGCAGCAGGCGTACACAAGACAACCTTTGCGTTAGCAGCCTGTAGTTTCTTTATGACAGCTTCGTAAAAACGGACGAACTTATCAGGGTCGGTTCCTGTGCCGGACGATGCCTTGTGCCATACATCATTGACACCCACCCATACAATTACTACGTCGGGTTTCTGAGCCAGTACGTCATCATCCATGCGCAGAAACAGATCATATATTTTGTTCCCACCAATACCGGCCCCAATCAGCTCGAACTGATCGGCAGGTAGTAATGACTTCAGCCGATCAATATAACCGCCGGGTTTAACCCCAGCCTGCGTAATGGAGTCGCCAAAAAAGACAACGCGTTTGGGTTTGGCGGCTGTCATGGCCAGTAAACCAGCAATGACAAAGAAAGATGCAAAGCGAATTAAGGTAGTCATATTCATTACGTGCAACGAATCCGATAAAGGGACCCTATCTATTATGTTAAGCGTATTTACAGAAGAATTGAAGATAACGAACTACGTAGCTATTAGACGACAAGATTAAGCGCCAGAACGCCCAGCAGGCCAACAATCGACACAATTGTTTCCATCAACGACCAGGTTCGGATGGTTTGACCAATAGTCAGGTTAAAGTATTCCTTGAATAACCAGAAGCCTCCATCGTTAATGTGGGAAAACATCAAACTACCGGAACCGATTGCCAGCACCATCAACTCCGGCTTGATGGTCTGACTCTGAATCAGGGGCGCAATGATTCCTGTGGTTGTTAAACCGGCTACGGTAGCCGATCCTACACATACTCGAATAAAGGCGGCAATTCCCCAGGCCAATACCAGGGGCGGAATCGAGACATCAGCCAACAGGGTACCGATGTATTTGCTGGTACCGCTGTCGGTAAAAATCTGTTTCAATGCCCCTGCTCCGGCTATGACCAGTAAAATAGGCGCAACCGCTTTCACCGCTTCTTCCAGATCTTTCGTAATGGCCTTCATCGACAGCCCGCGCCGAATACCTAATGTATACATAGCGACCAATACCGACAAAAGCATCCCGATATACGGTTCTGCCAGCAGCACGACAACTGTTTTTAGAGCCGACCCGTCTGGCAAAGCCCCTTTTAGTGGGCCGAAGGTTGTTAACAGGAGTACGGGCAGCAGCGCAACAAAAAAACTCACGCCCGCACTGGGCAAATCAGAGTCAGGTACTTCCCGGACATCAAACAAATCCTTGTCTGGCGTCACTTTCATGTTCACCAACGTTTTACCAAACAAAGGTCCAGCAATCACAATAGCCGGAATGGCAACAACAATACCGTATAATAGCGTTTGTCCAATATTCGCATCTAACTGACCAGCTACAGCCGCTGGCGATGGATGCGGAGGCAAATAACCGTGAGCAACCGACAGCGCCGATAACATCGGTACGGCCACCGATAGTAAGGGGAGTCGAGACGAAGCAGCAATCGTAAAGATTAAAGGAACAACAATGATAAAACCGGCATTGTAGAACAACGGAATACCAACTACAAACCCGGCTAATGCCAAACCCCAACGGATATTTTTAAGGCCGAATAGACGTATCAATACGTTGGTAATCTGACGAGCGGCACCACTTTCGGCAACAAGCCGCCCTAGCATCGCGCCAAAACCAATGATCAGGACGAGATCGCCAAGAGTGCCGCCAATGCCAGTCTGAATCGATTTCCCAACGTCCTGTACACTCATTCCAGAGGCTAATCCTATGCCAAGGGAGACCAATACAAACGATATGAACGTATCTAAACGGACAAAAGCAACTAAAAGAACAAGGGTTAAAATACCAATCAGAGTAAGCAGAAGGGGCATAGGCGGTTACGGCGTTCAGATTTTACAGGCGCAAAGAAAACATATCATTGATACGAGAAAGCGTAAGCAGCTAATTTTTCTACTTCTTTAACCAGCGGATTGGCACTGTCGAACGGAACAACATGCAGACGCGTCTCGGCATCGTAATCAAATACGGGCAATGGCTGATTGAAGCCCTGGCTTGCTGGATAGATGAGAAACAAGTCGCTGGCTTTGTATTTTTTCCCATAGGCATAGAGCTGATAGAGATCACGTTGATCGATGCCGTAATTGCCGCTTCGCTCCATACCATTTAGTTCTTTCCACTTTGTATCCAAGACAAACGTCCGATTATCATGACGTATCAGAATATCGGGCCGAAGTTTAAACTTTGGCGTACCAATGTGTTCATTAATCAGATGTTCCGTCGATTCCTGCACCGTTACGGCATCGGCATCGGGCCAATAGCGCCGGATGCCATACGCTACGTAGTCTTCAAAAACACGTTCCATCGGAAACAGCAACGACAGCTCAGCCACCTGACCTGGTTTAACGCCATACGCCCGTCGGCCCAGTAAAGCTTCCGCCCAACGTAGCACGTGCTCATAGCGGGCAAATAGGCGGCTGGCTCGCTTAACGGCTCTCAAATCATCGCTAATTGATTCAGACACCTGAATATCGTCCAGCGCCCAGTCGAGCTGGCGAATACGTTGCTGAAGACTGGGATGATAACGCTGCTGCCGAAGAAACTGCAAGGTTGTTTTGATAATACGATTGGGGGGAACATTAGCCGTCAGCTTATCATACGTAACGGCCAGCCGCTCGGCGTGCTGAGCATTATCGCGCTGTTGGCGTGTGGCCTGAAATTTTCCTTTCCAGAATCGTTCATTACGATCTACGTCCGTATATGATTTCTGAATTCCCTGCCGTATAACTTGCTCTACAGCATCTAAAAAGGCCGTAACAAATACGTCCCACAGCGGTAACGTAGTAGCATTTGTATAAGCCGACGACAACGTGCGAAACGGGCCATTTTGCAGATAACGAAGCATAGTCAGCAAGGCAGACCGACTACTGATCCCTCCTATTTTCGGCAAAATCTCCAGCTGCGTTCCATCTGGCAGCGTTAGCAGACCAACATATCTATTGACCCGAATATATTCTACTCCCTTCTGCACAAAAAACGTCAGCAATCCCTCAACGCCATCGGCATCATAAGCCAATTGCCGGAGAGCGTTAAATGTTGCTTCGGGCACAACAACAGCCGCCCGAAAACCTATTTTAACGGAAACCTCCTGAACCTTGCCAATCAAATCATTTTCAGCGACAGAAATAAATGAGGGCATCTCCTGAATGAATAGTCAGTACAAAGTAGTAATAAACCAGCAGTTCGTTCCTACTAAAACCGCAGAAGCACGTAGTACGCCAGGAAGTCCTTTGCGTACTACGTGCTTCTGCTATCAAGTAATAGCCGATTTTAAATCGTTATACTTGGCTGCGTAACGTAGCGCAGTAATTCCTGCTTAGTGGCTTCGTCTTCAAATTTGCCGCTGTATGATGCCGTAATCGTAGATGAATTCACGTCATGCACGCCACGCGTCGATACGCAGAGATGCTTGGCATCGATGATTACTGCTACGTTGTCGGTTTCCAGTACGGTTTTCAGCTCCTCAGCGATTTGCACCGTCAGGCGCTCCTGCACCTGGGGGCGTTTACAGAAATACTCGACGATCCGGTTCAGTTTCGACAAGCCGATTACCTTGCCACTGGAGATATAGGCCACGTGGGCTTTCCCAATGATTGGTACAAAATGATGCTCGCAGTAGGTCTGAACAGTAATATCTTTTTCGACCAGCATTTCGTCGTAACGAAATTTGTTGTCGAACAGCGTTGGTTTAGGCTTATTGGCCGGATTGAGTCCCCGGAAAATTTCCTTAACATACATCTTGGCGACCCGTCGGGGAGACCCGCTCAAACTATCATCGTTCAGGTCGAGCCCCAGGATGTTCATGATTTCCCGGAAATGTTCTTCAATCAGATCGACCTTCAAATCATCGTCCAGATCAAACGCATCAGGACGCATCGGTGTATCGATAGAAGAAGCACTATGGGCATCGCCAATGTCATCAACTAACTCGTCGTCCGCCGTATAATGGCCATTTAGGCCATGTCCGTTCGAAGAGACACCATTCTGTTTCCCATTCGATCCGTTAAGCGGGGTATTCGACGAAGTTCCGTTCAGTTTCATACAGTCTGATTTTAAGCTCTAAGCCCTCGCTGAGCTGATTTCGTAAAATGGTATAAATAACGATGGCGATGTTTTCGGCAGAGGGATTCAGATTCGCAAATTCTTCGGTATCGAGATTAAGGTTTTTATGATCGAAGCGGTCGGTAACATGTTCTTTAATGATATCACCTAAATGCTTCATGTCAATAACATAACCTGTTTCAGGATCGATAGGCCCGGTAACCTGAACAATCAGGTCGTAGTTATGCCCATGATAATGTGGGTTATTGCATTTACCATAAACGCGGGCGTTTTTTTCGTCCGACCAATTAGGGTTGTTCAGACGATGAGCCGCGTTGAAATGCTCCTTCCGAAACACTGCAACCCGAGGGGTACTTACCCGTGATAATTCCATAAAAACTCAATCGAAAAAAGGATTCGATCAACCTGTCGTTACAAAGTTTGTGTACAACACAGGCAGACGGCAGAGCGTGTAGCCAGTACGCTCCTCAGCGTGTGATTATTCTCCCAGAGAACCGTTTGTGGGGCGATTTCGTTCAAAAAAACTTTTCACTAGAGCACAAACCGGCTCGCTTTATCTACGACAGATTCGCACTCCAGCTTTATTTCAATCCATTCGGTAAGTAATGGGTAACAGATCCTCAGGCAAACTGATTACCACAATCTGAGCAAAACTTCTGACCCGATTTAGCTTTGGCTCCACAATTTGAGCAAAATTTATCAACTGCTTGCGCCTGTATGGCTGGTGTTCCGCAGGATGAGCAGAACTTATCCGTAGATGTCAGTTTAGCGCTGCATTTTGAACAAGACAACAGAGCAGTACGCTGACTAAAATCGATCTGACTCGTATAATCGGTTTGCCGTGCTTTCTGGCTAATCTGTTCAGATGTGGCCAGGGCCTGCTGTGCCGCCAGCTCTTCCTGCTCATCAGGTGCGCAGCTCTCACAAAGGCCCACTTTTGCATTCCAGCACACATCTGGACACACCCACTGTCCGCAACGGGTACACTGATGAAAATGGGATTTCCCCTCCTGGATAGCTTTGTTTAGTGCATCGTCGTGCGCTTTTCCGGCAATGGCGCGCTGCATTTGCCGGGTAGCATTACCTGCCTCATAAAAAAAACCACCAAACAGGTTTCCGGCAGCGTTCAACAATTCTCCGGCTATACCTAAATTATTAGACTGAAAATGAGACATATATCCGTTGCCACATTTGTCACACCGGAACGAAAACTGAAACCCCTTATCCGTTGAGAGGTCATCATAGTTTCGGACGAATTGAATCATATTGAACCCCTAATTGTATTTTGCTTGCGTAATAACTTAAAAGTAGCCATTAAACCGTTTGACCCATCTACTTAACCCTAATTTAATGAAACCCAGGTGCTACGTTATGTAGCCGCACAATACAATGAAACGAGTACGTACCACCATGATAACACTTGTCTTTATAGTTGTGATTGCCTTAGGGGCAACCCTGCTTTTTATGCAGCAAAGCGTCTTTGGCAGTGATCCATCTGCTATTCGTCTGGATCGGATTCTTAAGTCACCTCATTATCGTAACGGCGCTTTTGAGAACCTGGAACCTACTGACGTAATGCGCGAAGGAGCTTCTTACTGGAAACTGACGACGGATTACTTTAACAAAGACAAAAATAACATTCCACCGGCTCCGATTCCGACCGTTAAAACAGATGTAAAAGCACTACCCGACGACAAACCAACCATCGTCTGGTTTGGTCATTCGTCATACCTAATTAAATCGGAAGGGACTACGGTTCTTGTTGACCCGGTTTTCAGTGGCAATGCGGGACCCGTTACGTTTTTTGGGAAATCATTTGCGGGCTCCGATGCCTACACGGCCGACGATATGCCCAACATAGACCTGCTGGTTATTTCGCATGACCATTTTGATCATCTTGATTATAAAACGGTCACCCAGCTCATTCCCAAAGTCAAAAAATTCTATACCGGTCTGGGCGTTGGCGCTCACCTCGAACGTTGGGGCGTTCCGGCTGACAAAATTGTTGAATTTGACTGGTGGGAAAAGCAAGATGTTTCCAGCAATATTACGTTAACGGCTGTGCCAGCAAGGCATTTTTCGGGCCGACGGCTCACGCGGGGAAAAACCCTCTGGACTGCTTTTGCGCTGCGGCTCAATGGCTATAACTTCTTTCTGGGTGGCGATTCGGGCTACGGAAACCATTTCCGGGAAATTGGCGATAAACTAGGGCCCTTTGATATCGCCATACTCGAATGCGGTCAATACGGCTTAGACTGGCCCAACATTCATATGTTTCCCGAAGAAGTGGCCACTGCTGCTCAGGATCTGAAAGCGAGAACCATTTTGCCAGTCCACTGGGCTAAGTTTTCGCTGGCATACCACGCCTGGAATGAACCTATTCAGCGGTTACTTAAAAAAACGGAAGAACAGGGAATGGACGTAACAACACCACGCATTGGCGAGCCGGTCGTATTGAATAGCTCCTACCCAAGAGCCGTCTGGTGGAATTTTTAGCGTGTTAAATCGACTAGAAATTCATACTGTAGGGAGCCAGAAGCATGGCTTTTTGAATTGGCTACTCACAGAATAGCGTATCGGACAGTAAATCCGGTAAGTTTCCTGATTTTATAAGTACAAACGACTAGGCAGGCTATTCGTATTTGCGCCTAACAACGAATTTTAACGGGATACTGAGCGATCAAACCAATTTCTATTCTTAATTTGTAAAAAATTTTAAAATATACAAACCCGCTCTCCTAACATATTCTTACCGACTTTTTCTCATGACACCTACCGCAACGCCCTCGCAGGTTCGGCCGAATTACACGATTCCCTTACTGATTATTGGGGCTCTTTTTTTCATTTTTGGTTTCGTAACCTGGGTCAATAGTGTACTAATCGCTTTTTTTAAGCAAGCCTTTAACCTGAGTACGGTTGGTTCGAATCTAGTAGCATTTGCGTTCTTCATTTCCTACACCCTGATGGCGATTCCATCGTCGGCGGTTTTGAAAAAGACAGGCTTTAAAAACGGTATGTCGCTTGGGTTGCTGGTCATGGCAGTTGGTACGTTAATCTTCATTCCGGCGGCAAAATCCGTTTCTTATCCGTTATTCCTTGTCGGTTTATTCCTGATCGGTATTGGCCTGACGGTATTGCAAACGGCTTCAAATCCGTACGCTACTATTCTTGGCCCCCGCGAAAGCGCAGCACAACGGATCAGTTTTTTAGGGATTGCCAATAAACTAGCGGGTATTATCAGCCAGTTTATTTTCGGTGGTATTCTTCTGGCGGGTGGGAATGCCGTGTCGGGAGCGGCATCGCTGGAAAAAGTTGTTTCTCCTTACTTGATCCTGACTGCCGTTCTGGTTGTTCTGGCAATTTTGATCCGGTTTTCCAACTTACCCGAGGTATCGGAAGAACAGGACGATTCGCCCGCCGATGCCACAGCGCATACCAGCGTCTGGCAGTTTCCCAATCTGGTGCTGGGCGTATTGGCTTTATTCTGCTACGTTGGTGCTGAAGTAATTGCCGGTGATACGATTATCAATTACGGTAAGGCATTAGGTTTCAATAATGATGAGGCTAAATATTTTACTACGTATACCCTATATGGCTTGCTGGCGGGCTACGTGCTGGGGATAGTACTTATTCCCCGATATATCTCTCAGCAAACCTCACTACGTTTCGGCGCCATTTATGGGCTTGTTTTAACAATCGCTACGCTTGTAACCAGTGGATTTACCTCCGTTCTGTGCGTTGCGCTCTTAGGATTCGGACTGGCGCCAATCTGGCCTGCCATGTGGCCACTGGCCTTAAATCGACTGGGCCGGTTTACCAAAATTGGCTCTGCCCTGCTAATTATGGGTATTTCGGGCGGAGCTTTGCTGCCACTGCTTCATGGCTATCTGACAGACGCTATCAATCCGAAAATGGCGTATGCCATGCTGCTGCCGCTCTTCGGTTTTATTCTTTACTACGCTACAGTCGGCTATAAGAAATCGAGCTGGTAAAAATCAACTGATTGAACAAGCCTCAAAAAAGAAAGCCACTTCTCGTTTTAGGGAAGTGGCTTTCTTTTTTGAGGCTTACTTTATTTAACTGCAGCGGCCCGTTGAGCAGGAAACCAGGATGTCAGGAAGGTTATTAAAACAACCAGGCCACCCGTCATCAAAATATCGCTCATATCTAGTCGTACCGGATAAGCATCAATAATGGAACTAACAGTCCCCATACCAATAAATCCGTACCGCTCCTGAGCCAGACAAATCACAATACCCAGAAAAAGACCCGTAATAGCACCTGTTAAGGCAATAATAGCCCCTTCGGTCAGGAAAATCCGACGAACAAGGGTTGTCGTAGCTCCCATCGCATACAGGATTCGGATATCTTCTTTTTTCTCAATAACCAGCATCGACAACGTAAAGAAGATGTTTATCGAGGCTACCAGAATAATAAATGACAACGTAATAGCGACCAGTAATTTTTCGATACGTATCGTTCGGTACAAATCGATATTCAGGTCGTCGCGGCTTTGCACCAGCAGTTTGTCGCCAACAATCTCCTGAAGCGCGTCCTTAGCCTTATTTTCGTTTGTGCCGGTTTTGAGTTGAATCTCCAGGCTTGTTACGTCGTCAGGGCCATATCCCAGTAATGTGCGAGCCGCAGCCACCGGAATCAGCACAAAGTTGTCGTATTTCGATTCGATAAAGAAGACGCCCGAAACCGTTAAGTCTTCCCGATTGAATGCATTAGGATTCAGAACATTAAACGACTGATCACTCTGGGGATACATTATTTCGAGCGGGGTCAGTATATCCAGTACAGATACACTGAGGTCGTTGCGAACGCCATCAGCAATAACGGCATAATTCACACCCCGTTCGTTGAGTTTCAGTTTCCCTTCCAGCAAAGCGGAATCGAGCTGTTTACGTTTCAGATAGTTGTCGTCCACCCCTTTCAGCCGAACAACCGTTTGCGCGTTTCCATACCGGGCCAGTGCATTATCCTGAGCCACCGACGTAACAATACTAACCCCAGCGGTTTGTCGTAGTTTCGCCAATAGTTCCGGCGAGGCTGTAAAGCGTTTACCCTCTTTGGGCGATACGGTCATATCGGCCTCAAACGTTTTGAAAATCTGCCGATTCAGCTCATCCATCCCGTTAAAAACCGACAGCACGACAACCAGCGCCATTGTTCCCACTCCAACGCCAAGCATGGACAGGATTGACAACCAGCTAATGAAACTTCGCTTTTTACGGGAGAAAAAATATCTACGGGCAATCCAGGCGGGCAGATTCATGTACTACTGTTGAGTATTGAATGATATAGTGATTGAATGAGGTAGCATTAGCCTTCCTGTTCAACCAACTGATCAGTCAATCATTATATCCTTCAAAATGTATCAATCTTCGTCTTCTTCAGGGGCAGGTGGAATCTCAAGACCAGCAAACAGCTTGTCCATCTTATCGGCATACTCAGCAGTATCGTCCAAGAAGAAAGCCAATTCTGGTACGATACGTAGCTGATGACGCACCCGCTCGCCCAGATGCTGCCGAATTACTTTACCTTTTTCCTGAATCGTTTCGAGCAACTGTTCTTTGTTTTTGGCAGCCAAAAAACTCAGGTATACACGGGCAACACTCAGGTCGGGCGATATCCGCACATTAGTTACTGTAATAAAAGCCCCATTAAACAGGTGCGGCACATCCCGCTGAAAAATTTCGCTCAAATCTTTCTGCAACTGCCGGGCTACTTTTTGTTGTCGTTTCGATTCCATAATCTTCTATTCGGGTAATACATTGAACGGCCTACTGACTGAATAGTTTCATTCTGTCGTAATCAAAATAGTCAATTTGTTCTTACTATCTGCCTTTTTCTGCCAATTCCCAATCTGCAAATATCAACACCTTTTTCCGTTCTGCCGAAATTGACCGTAAATTCGCAGAAGTAGTTTGGTATTCGGTAAAGTTTATTTTGCTTTTCCGACGTACTACTGGCTTATTGCTTATCGACTTATCGGCCTTTTTTGTTTTGTTACGTTTCTTTCGCTCTTATTTCCCCTATCAATACGTAAGCCTTCTGGGTTTGTTGTTATTGATACGTCTGCCCTTGCTACTGCATCCGTTTCCTTTGCTCACCCCAGAATTGAACTGGATGCTGGTAGGTGAGCAGATGAGCGAAGGGGATTTGCTTTATCGCGATATCTGGGATAGTGTTAGTCCACTCTCCGCCGTGGTCTACTGGGGGTTGCATACCGTATTTGGCCGTTCGGCCCTGTCACTTCATATCGCTGCTACGGTCGTCTCGGTGTTTCAGATCGTCTACTTTAATTACCTGACCAACAACCGGGACCTATACCCCGATCGCTCGTTCTGGCCGGGGCTGCTTTATATGCTGTTTTTGCATCTATCGTTCGATTGTCTGACACTATCGCCCGTGCTTATGTCCACCAGCTTTCTGCTCCTTGCCTTTGGTACGTTAGTGAAGCAGATGGATCGGCGGGGAGCTACCGACGAAGTTTTTGAAGTTGGTTTTTACATCGGCATTGCGGCCTTATTTTATTTACCGTCGGCTTTATTCCTGATTTGGGCTACTGTTTCACTACTTTTTTACAGTGGAGCCAGTTTTCGTCAGCATTCGTTGTCGTTGTTTGGGTTTCTTTTCCCCATAGCCGCTACGGTCCTGTATTACTATCTGAACAACAGCCTGGACGATTTCAATCGGAATCTGCTGGCCTCGGTTTTCCGGGTACGACAGTATTCGTTATCCGATTTCCAATCGCTGGTGGCCTCCCTTCTCATTCCGCTGGGCTTGGGCGTACTGGGCTTTCTGAGTCTATTTAGAAGCACCAGCCGCTACGTTAATTTCCAGCAACGGGTGCAACAGATTATGGCCATATGGTTTCTGGTTGCCGTATTAACGATTGGGCTCGTGCCTTTTCTGGCTCCTATGTCCTTCCTGAGTTTTGTGCCACCAATGGCTTATTTCGCTTTTTTTTATTTCGAGAATGTTCGCAAAGCCTGGCTTGCCGAACTGGGCTTTTCGGTTGCCTTCAGCTTAATGCTACTGCTGTTTTACCAGGGTTTATTAGGCCTGATTCCAGGTTCGGATCTGGGTCGATTAAGTAGCCTTCAAGTTCAACCGTCTCCCCTTCCCGACAATATTAAAAACCAGCATGTTCTCATTATTGGTGAAGACTTAAGCGCCTATCGACAAAATCGTCCGGCTACTCCCTATCTAAACTGGGACCTGGCCAAGTATGATTTAAAGAATCTGGACAATTATGACGCCGTAATCAACGTATTCGATCATTTCCAGAAAGACCCACCCGACTACATCATTGATCGGGAGAACGTAGTGGAAAAACTGTTTCAGCGAGCCCCGGCGCTGGCTACTCGGTATGAGAAAACTGGTTCAGCGGGCGTTTATAAGCGAAAATGAATAAAAATTCAGGAATTTCGGTTTATTCGATACAGGCTAAAAAGCTGCTATATTCAACCTGAAAACCGTAAATTATACACAGGCATGCCTTCCCTTTCGTTTACGAACAAACGTACTAATCTGTACATTTTTCTAAGTGCCATATTTCTGACCAATGCGTTAATTGCCGAAATCATTGGTGTGAAAATTTTTTCCGTCGAAACATTACTAGGCACCAAGCCCGCACAAATTCACCTCTTTGGGGATTTCATTCTGGATTTTAACCTAACAGCCGGAGCCGTCATCTGGCCATTCGTTTTCATTACGTCAGATATCATCAACGAGTATTTTGGTAAAGCGGGGGTTCGTCGTATTTCCTTTTTGACCGCCGGATTTATTGGGTATAGTTTTCTGATTATTTATGCGGTCACGAATCTTCCACCGGCTCAGTTCTGGCTCGACGTTAATGCCAAAGATGCGGCTGGCAATTCGATTAATATCGACAATGCCTTTCAGATGATTTTCCGGCAGGGCTTGGGTATTATTATCGGCTCACTAACCGCTTTTCTGATCGGACAGATTCTGGATGTGTATGTCTTCCATTCACTACGTCGAATTACCGGAAGCCAGAAAATATGGCTAAGGGCCACGGGGTCAACGCTGGTGTCGCAGTTGATCGATTCGTTTGTGGTACTCGGCATAGCCTTCTATGTATTTGGTAACTGGTCGCTGACCCAGGTTCTGGCGGTAGGTATCATCAACTATATCTACAAAGCCACCTCAGCCATCGTACTGACCCCGTTGCTATACATAGCACACTTTGCCATTGATCGTTATCTAGGAAAAGAACACGCCGAAGAACTGGCCAACGAATCGGCCATGAGCTCATTCATGTAAGGTGTCTCGTTCAGAGCGTAACGTTACGTCGCCAGTTATCGAGTAAAATAGCGGTAGCAATACCCACATTCAGCGATTCAGCGTCGCCATACTTCGGAATGGTTACCTTTTGCGTTACGTATTGCTCAACCTCTGGCCGAATCCCATTCGATTCGTTCCCCATGATCAGATACCCGGAATGCTGGAAGGGCAATGTATGAACATCCTCTCCTTCCAGAAACGCGCCATATACTACGCTGCCGTTGACCGACGATTGTTTCAGGAAGTCAACAATATCGCCATACCACCAGTTTACCCGTGTAAAAGACCCTTTACTGGCCGATATGACCTTTGGATTATAGACATCGGCGGTAGTTTCTGAGCAAAGAATTTTACGAATCCCATACCAGTCAGCAATGCGAAGAATCGTCCCCAAATTTCCCGGATCACGAATATCATCCAATATCAGCGCAATTTCACCGGATTCAGCCAATAGGGGAATGTTCTCTTTCGTTTTCACTACAGCCAGTGCAGCATTGTTGCTTTCCAACGTACCAATCCGTTCGAGTTCGGCCACTGACACGATTTCAACAGGTTTTCGTTGGCGGTCTATCAGCCGAGTGTTTTCTTTGTAAAAGGCTTCAGTGGTTATGAGCACTTCGATCTGGAAATCAGACAAAATAACCTCCTGAACGCTTTTGGCTCCTTCTACCAAAAAAGCCCCGTACTGCTGGCGGTACTTTTTCTGGTGAAGTGACTGAATATATTTGATTTGATTTTTTGAAAGCATGAAGAGAGGATATGATGTAGTACGTACGATGTATGATAGGCTCAATTTCTATCCATCATCAATCACACATCATACATCAATACTAGTTTTTATTTGTTTAACACTTCTTTCGTCGGGTTGCCTGAGTACCAAGAAGCTACGTAACAACGGTTACCTCCTAACAGCCCAAACGGTTCGGGGAAATAAACGGATTCCAACTGAAGACCTGGAAAGTTTAATCCCCCAAAAACCCAACCGACGCATCCTTGGCTTACCCATAACGCCACCTCTCTGGTTCTATTTATTTGGCCTGCGCCGTTATAACCGCGATGTTGTCGTTCGTGAGCTGGAAGCCAAAACTAACGAATTTGAGCAGCAAAGCCAGCAACTGGTTAACCAGCCCCAGGCACTCAAGAAGCTGAACCGACGTTTTAGCCGACAAGCAAAACGGTTACGCCAAAAAGCGGAAGAAGGGAATTTCTGGATGCGCAACCTGGGTGAGCCACCTTCCTACTTTGCCGAAAGCGATGCCCAGGCGAATACAGCAAAAATGCAGAAATATCTGGCCGATAAAGGTTTTTTCCACGGTAAAGCCGCTTATACGTTAGACACGTTACGTCGACGTCAGATCCGGGTCAACTACCACATCACTGAAAATGCCGGATTTTATCTGAGAAACATCACCTACGAAATTGCCGATCCCAGAGTCGACTCGATTGTCCGGGGCTCCTTGTCTACCTCGAAACTAAAAACAGGCGACCGGTTCGATCTTGAAACGCTGGCCAATGAAAAAAACCGCATCGAATCGCTACTGAAGGATAATGGATATTATACCTTTTCCAGACAGTATATACCAGTTACTGATATCGACACAACGCGCCGGGGTGCCGATCGCCTTCCCGAGGCCGATACCTTGTATCGCCATCTGGACCTTTATTTACAGATCCTGAACCCACCTGGGCAGTCTGCTCATCCGATTTACCGGATCGGCGACGTAGAGGTCAGGATCAGTCCAGAAGAACTGCAACCCTCTCAACCACAAATTCGGCTCGATACGATCAAACGTAATGGCATTACGTATCTGTTGGGTGGACGTAATATGTCGTCACGGCTCCTGGACAGTAAGATTTTTCTTCGGCCGGGCGCCTTATATAGTCAGACGAATTACCGGGAAACACAGCGCTCTCTGTTTCTGCTAAACCAGTTCAAATTTGTCAACCTGAACTTCGTGGACTCAACAGGAAGACGTCTTCGTACATTAATAACGGCCAGTCCACTGGATAAATACGAGGCCACCGCTGAGAGTGGCGTCACGGTGCTTTATCAGGGACAAGGTTATCCTGGCGGGTTCGGGAATCTTACCTTCCGAGTTCGGAATTTATTTGGAGGGTTAGAGACTTTTGAGACGAGCGCTCGTTTTGGAATAGAAGCCCAAACAGGATTTGTCCCTGACCCGAATTCGAATCAGCGCGTTTATTCATCGCAGGAATTAGGATTAAGTAGTTCGTTGATTTTTCCACAGATTATTTTCCCTAGCCGGTTACGTTTTCTTTTCAGTAAGTACAACCCACGTACACAGGTCAGTCTTGGGTATTCTAACACAATTCGTCCTGATTACACACGCTCCACCCTTCGAGCCACAACTAGTTATAGCTGGCAAATTTCCCCAACTAAACAGTTTAACTTTTTCATAGCTGACATTAACCTCATCAATGCTGGCAGAGGTACAAATCAGAGAATTAGTGATGACTTCTATAGACAACTAGATTCATTAGGAGATCAAGGTAGTACGATTAAGCTCAGTTTTCGACGATCGTTTGCGTCTGGCATTAGTATGGCTTATACATACAATACCAACGTAACGGGACAAAACAAACGCGCCAGCTTTTTACGAACAGTGGCAGAATCGGGTGGAACTACGTTGAATTTCTTCTCTGCTCAGGAACTGAATCGCATTTTTCGTCCAACTGATTCAACTGGCCTCCAATATTACAAGTACCTACGTTTGAATGTCGACTACCGTTATTATATGCCACTACGGGCTCGAACAACCTTAGCTTTCCGCATAAATACTGGTATGGCTTATGGCTATGGCCCTGATGGTGGTCCTGTTCCCTATGAGAAGTTTTTTTTCGCTGGAGGTAGTAACAGTGTTCGGGCCTGGCTGCCCCGACGATTAGGTCCCGGAGCAGCTTATCCTTTCAACAGCGGCTCAAATCAACCATCTATGACCGATAATGGCCAGTTAATTTATTTATTTGAGCAACCGGGTAATATTTTGATAGAGGGATCGGCTGAACTTAGAGGCAGACTGTTCCATTTGTTTGCGGACATAAACGGAGCTCTTTTTGTCGACTTTGGCAATGTCTGGACGCTACGGAACAGCTCAAGTCGCCCTGGCTCCGCCTTTCAGCTTGACACCTTTCTGCCGCAAATAGCAGTTGGTACCGGCGTTGGTTTACGCTTTGATTTTTCGTTTTTCGTTATCCGTTTCGATGGTGGAGTCAAAGTCTGGGACCCAGCCCGACAAGCCATTGCGGTAGAAGGCGGCATAGAGGATCAGCGCTTTATATTACCCAAGTTTTCACTGAAGCAGCTTTCGAGCGGGCCTAATCCCCTCATCATTAATTTCGGTATCGGTTACCCTTTCTAGTCGGCGAAGTTCGTATACAACAATGTTCTTATTGCTATAAAAAAGGCTACCGTCCAATAAATATTAACCCTACACTTCCTATACTGTATCGTTAAACAAAAACCTGCCATACACAGGTATTAGTATCAACACATATTAGAATATTTATATACAATAAGCTATTTAGGACTATAAATTCTAGTTTTGTTTAACATCCCTTTTGCCTCCTCCCTGCTTAACGGCTACGGCTGAACTGTATACTCAGGAAAATCCTTGTTACCTTTATATACGTACTTGTAACCTGATTAATGCTAAAAAATTTCTATGAAACATGCGGCATCGTCCGATATAACCCACCAACAGGACACATCTACCGACTCGTTTGACATTCTGTATAATCAATACGTCAAGAAAGTATTTCAAAAGTGTCTTTCGATGACGAAGGATTCAGATATAGCTCAGGATTATACGCAGGACATTTTCATTAAAGCATTCACCAAACTGGATACCTTTAAGAATCGCTCCAGTTTTTCAACCTGGCTATTTTCTATTACCCATAACTATTGCCTCGATCAATTAAAGATCAGCAAACGAAATCCGGCTGAACGTATTTCCAACGAGCTTGAATTCAACTTAATAGATTCTGATTACCAGGAGTCTACTGACTTTCAACTGCAGCAGTTAGAACAACTGCTAGCGTATATGCCAGCTGACGAAGTAACCCTTCTCAGACTTAAGCATGAGTATAATTTCACTATTAAACAGCTCAGCGAACGGTATCAGATTTCGGAAAGTGCCATCAAAATGCGGCTAAAACGTAGTCGCGATAGACTCCTGTCTTTGTATCAAGCCAGCTAGTATGATACAGGGTTGATACGTAATAGCTTTGTCTTCGAATGCTGCCTTACGTATTAAGGCTTTAATTGATCTCTTTTTGTAAACTTCTAATCGTATTGAAGCAGAGTCATTATCGATGATAATGGCTGGTGGTAGTATCTATATACGTAAAGCTCTCCTTTTTTACTTGTCACTTTCCTGGCCGTAGAGCCTAAACCTAAATCATGGCTT
>NZ_JAAFZH010000008.1 GCF_010435915.1 Spirosoma terrae
CGTTCGCGTAAACGTAGTGGTTAGTCAACTATGCTCAGTTTTACTGTGTTCGTACGACTAGCCTGGGTCAATGGCATACTCAACGTATTGATAAAGATATCGCCAGATTCGAGTTTGTCCTGACCTACCAGAATTTGCTTGATGCCTTCTACAGTTTGATCGATGGTCAGTTCGGGGTTTTGCTCATACGGCATTACCTGAACGCCCCAGTACAAACCTAACGTATTACGTAGCACGGGATCGTTGGAGAAGACATACAGATCCGCTTTTGGCCGATGGTGCGATATACGTACGGCCGTATACCCCGAATTAGTAATACCGATGATCGCTTTGGCTTTCGTATCGCGGGCCAGTCGGCAGGCACTCATCACGACGTTATCATTCAGGACGTTTTCGCTAGGATGCTCATTTACATAAGCGTGATAACGATAATAAATCGTGTCGGTGGTCGCTTCAACCTGACGGATCGTATTCGCCATGCTTTCAACGGCCAGAATCGGATACTTACCCGATGCCGTTTCGGCGCTAAGCATGACGGCATCAGCACCGTCGAGAACCGAGTTGGCAATATCGTTGATTTCGGCGCGGGTTGGACGTGGCGCATCAATCATGCTTTCCAGCATTTGCGTGGCAACGATAACCGGTTTAGCGGCTCTGTTACACTTTTCAACCAGCATTTTCTGAATCATCGGTACTTCTTCGGCGGGTAGCTCCACGCCAAGGTCGCCCCGGGCTACCATCAGGCCATCGGTTGCTTCGACAATAGAATCGATGTTCTGAATGGCTTCTGGCTTTTCAATTTTGGCAACCACGCGGCTGCTCTTGCCCTGAGCCTTGATGTATTCTTTAATTTCGATGATTTCAGAAGCTTCCCGAACAAACGATAGTGCTATCCATTCCACCTCGTGTTCCAGACCGAATTTGAGATCTTCCCAGTCTTTTTCGGTAACAGCGGGCATCGAAACGCGCGTGTTTGGCAGGTTTACACCTTTTTTAGACTTCATCGGGCCGCCGTAAACCACTTCGGTAATAACATCGGTACCGTCAGTACCAACAACCTTTACCTCCAGTTTGCCGTCGTCCATCAGAATACGTTCGCCCGGATGTACATCGCTGTACATGCCTTTGTAAGGCGTGCTGACGCGTTCGGCGGTGCCAACGATATCGTCGTTCGTAAATACAAGTTTATTGCCGGGCAACAGCATGACGCCATCTTTATTCTCGACATTGCCGATACGAATTTTCGGCCCCTGTAAATCCTGTAAGATAGCCAGGTTCAGATTATATTCTGCATTGATCTCACGAATGAGGTTAAGCCGCTGAAGGTGGTCTTCGTGAGTGCCGTGAGAGAAATTGAGCCGGAATACGTTTACACCGGCTTTGGCTAATGCCAGCAATTGTTCTTTCGTTTCGGAAGCCGGGCCAACAGTGGCCACGATCTTAGTTTTTTTAGACATGAGGGACGGGAAAATTGGGCAATAAGGGCCAAAAACCGGTGCAAAAATAACCGGTGGGGCTTATAAACAGTTGACTTCGCAGAAATTTTACCAATATGACGAAAAGTGTTACGTCTTAAAAACAACAGGATCATTGAAACCAAAGGGTTTGTAAAGGGGAAGAAAATGGAGCTAATGGCTAACAGAGCAAGCTTTTTTGATACTACGGGGCGGTGAGGTAAGGGGTTCGTTATCAGTAAGGTTCTGTAAGAATTTGCAGTTTTTTTAATCTTCTTCTGGTTTTGCTGGTTAGCTTAGTAACAACTGCTTTTGCAGGGCGTAAAAGCTAAAAACATCTCTTCAATTTCGTCTCTTTCGTTATGTCTACTAAGAACGTTGATCTTGACCAACTTAGCGTCGATACGATTCGTCTGTTATCAGTCGACGCTGTTCAGAAAGCCAATTCGGGTCATCCGGGTTTACCGCTGGGCGCAGCACCAATGGCTTATGTACTCTGGTCGCGTTTTTTGCGATTTAATCCAAAGAACCCCCATTGGCCCGACCGCGATCGCTTTGTGTTGTCGGCTGGGCATGGCTCGGCCTTATTATATAGTCTGTTGCATTTGTATGGCTATGATCTTACGCTCGATGATCTGAAGAATTTCCGGCAACTACACTCAAAAACGCCCGGCCATCCGGAGTCGAATCTGACGGCGGGCGTTGAAGTAACAACGGGTCCGTTGGGACAGGGTTTTGCCAATGGCGTAGGCATGGCTATGGCCGAAGCGTTTCTGGCGGCCAACTACAACCGGGAAGGACATACGGTGGTCGATCATTATACGTATTCAATTGTCAGTGACGGTGACCTGATGGAAGGCATAGCTTCCGAAGCGGCATCGCTGGCTGGCCACCTGAAGTTAGGCAAACTAATCTACCTGTACGACGATAACCTGATTTCGCTGGATGGTCCGACCAACCTGGCTTTTACAGAAGATCGGATGGCGCGTTTTGATGCGTATGGCTGGCATACCCAACACGTGGCCGATGGAAATGATCTGGATGCTATCGAAGCCGCCATTAAAGCGGCTCAGGCAGAAACGGAACGTCCGTCAATCATTGCCGTTCGAACGATTATCGGATATGGTAGTCCGCAGGAGGGAACCAGTAAAGTGCACGGCAGTCCACTGGGCGATGAGAACGTACGTAAAACCAAAGAGTTTTTCGGTTGGGACCCGGATAAAACCTTCTTTATTCCTGATGAGGTAAAACCCCATTTGCTGGAAGCTGGTGAAAAGGGTGCGGATCTGGAAGCTGACTGGAATAAGCGCTTCGATGACTTTAAGGCCAGCTTTCCTGATGAAGCCGAACACTTTGTCCTGTCTTTCGATCGGAAACTTCCGAAAGACTGGGAGGCCGACCTGCCAATCTTTAAGCCGGAAGATGGTCCACTGGCAACGCGGCAGGCATCGGGTAAAGCTCTGACTGCGCTCAAACAACGCGTTCCTTTTCTGTTCGGTGGCTCGGCTGATCTGGCTTCTTCGAACGAGATGCCTACCAAAGGCGACGTTAGTTTCCAGCCCGGTCATTACGGAAACTCGAATATCTGGTTTGGGGTGCGCGAACACGCAATGGGGGCTGCGCTCAATGGCATGGCTCAGCATAGTGGCGTTCATCCATACGGCGGTACGTTCCTTAACTTCTCCGACTATATGCGGGGAGCAATTCGGCTAACGGCCCTGGCGGAGTCGCCCGCTACGTTCGTATTTACGCACGATAGTATAGGTTTAGGCGAAGATGGGCCTACGCACCAGCCCGTTGAGCAGTACGTATCGCTTCGAACCATTCCCAATGTCATTGTTATTCGTCCGGGCGATGCCAACGAAACCGTAGAAGCCTGGCGGGTGGCGATGCAGCAACCCAAAACACCGGTTATGTTGCTGCTCTCCCGTCAGAAACTACCTGTGCTGGACCAAACTAAGTACGGATCCGCGCGAGGTCTCGAAAAAGGCGCTTATATTCTGAGCGAAGCCGACGGTGAGCCACAGATGATTTTGATTGCAACAGGCTCTGAGGTGTCTCTGGCGCTCGAAGCCCAGGCCGAACTCAAAAAACAGAACGTAGCAGCCAGGGTCGTGAGCATGCCTTCCTGGGAGTTGTTCGAAAAGCAGGATAAGGCCTATCAGCATGAGGTACTGCCGCCAACGGTTCGTAAGCGTTTGTCCATTGAGGTGGGCTCGCCAATTGGCTGGCACAAATACGTAACCGATGAGGGAAGTACGATCAGTATGAACAGTTTTGGCCTGTCGGGGCCGGGCGAAGAGGTGATGGCTTACTTTGGCTTTACGGTAGACAACGTAGTGGAAAAAGCCATAAAGGTGTTAAAGGGAAATCCTGACGATACCCGGAAGAAAGAAGTGCTGTCCTGATGCAAACTAGAAACTAAGGCGGGTTATCCACAATGTGTTGATACAGTATTGTGGATAACCCGCCTTATGTATTACGTCAACCGCGATTTATATAAATTATTGGTCAAATTAAGCCGCCAGTAAGTCCTTAACCCAATGGACAAGTTCAATATTGGAAGCAGTTACCTGGGCTTCCTGCCCGGATATGCTGAAGAGTTTAATGGCTTCTCCTTTGTCGACGGCCCTGGCAAATGGTTCCTTGCGAAGCACTTCGTCGTAAAAGTCGCGCCTTGATTGCTGAAAGCGTTTCGGGACAACATTGTCAATGGCTCTCAGGTCGATGCTGTAGTATCGGAAGTAATTCTTTTTACCCGTAAAAAAGTAAATCTTTTGATATTCGTCGGAAGGGCCGACAACGACAATACGTTCGCAGCGACGAATGGCATCCTGAACGGCTTTATTAAGGAATTGAATATTTATGCCGGCAAATGACGTTTTTTTCATGACAGGAAACGGTTCAGTCAATAGAGTTCATGAACGATAGTCAGCTCCTGACTTTACTGGTTGGTCGGAATGCTCACACGTTGGTATTTATTGATTTGGTAAAGATTAATCGTTTAAAATCGCATTAATACTTAATCTGCCCGAATGCCGGAATTAGTCTTCTAAATCGCCTGTTTTACCTGCTGAATATTTCTGCAATTGCAGTGTCTATCCGGTTTAGAGCCGGAAATAGAAAACGTATCTATTGTCTTTGGTAGCGGTGGAAGAGTCAGTATCCCGAAAAATTATTCATATCGATATGGATGCGTTCTATGCTTCCGTAGAGCAGCGCGACAATCCGGATTTACAGGGTAAACCGCTGGCTGTCGGCGGCTCCCGACAGCGGGGTGTAGTGGCGGCTGCCAGCTACGAAGCCCGGAAATTCGGCGTTCGCTCAGCCATGGCGTCGTCGATAGCCATTCGTAAATGCCCGGAGCTGATCTTCGTAAAGCCCCGCTTTGACGTGTACAAAGCTGTTTCACAGCAGGTACGGGCTATTTTCGCCCAATACACACCGCTTATTGAGCCGCTCTCGCTGGACGAAGCGTATCTGGACGTAACGGAGAATATAACCAGCAGTCCATCGGCAACGTTGACCGCTCAGGCCATTAAAGATCAGATTAAAGCTGAAACGGGATTAACGGCTTCGGCGGGCGTTTCCTACAATAAATTTCTGGCGAAACTGGCTTCTGATTATAAAAAGCCGGATGGGTTATACGTAATAAAACCGCATCAGGGACTCGCTTTCGTTGAGCAGCTTGAGGTTGGGCAGTTTCATGGCATTGGTCGCGTAACGGCGGCCCGCATGAACGAGCTTGGCATTTTTACGGGGCTGGATTTACGCCAGCAGAGCGAATCCTTCTTGACGCAGCATTTCGGGAAGGTCGGGCGTCATTACTACCTGATTGCACGGGCTGTTGATAACCGGCCCGTAATGCCGAATCGGGAGCGTAAATCGGTAGGGTCTGAAACGACCTTTGAAGAAGATCTGACAGCTGAATCCGATCTGGTAAATGAACTCCAGCCGTTGATTGATGACGTGTGGGCGTATTGCGAACGTACTGGTATTCTTGGACGTACCGTTACGTTGAAAGTGAAATACGCGGATTTTCAGCAGATAACCCGTAGTCGGACCGTATTGAGTTTGATTCATGACGCAGCTATCCTGAGGCAATTGAGCCTCGACCTGCTCCAGTCTGTATTACCTGCCGAGAAAGGAATCCGGTTGCTGGGTGTTTCTCTGTCCAGCCTTCACAATCCGTCAACAGAACAACGGAGCGGTCAGTTGACGTTGGGGTTTTAGGGGGGCAGGTTTGTAGGTTTATGGTTTATAGTTTGGATGGAAAACAACCATAAACAATGAACTATAAACCTATAACACCTAAAAATCCTTTACCTCCTTTTTCGGTTTGAACTCGGCTGGCGTAGCACCGGTCGTTTGGGTGTCGCCGGAACAGACGCGGCATAGATACCGGACCTCGACCGACCAGCCTCGATCTACGTTGCCAAGCGTCAGATTAATCTGTGTACGAGGTGTTTGCCAGACTATATCTTTCGTATCGCCTATAGTTTTGGCCTTCCCCTTACCGTATTTTTCCGTCAGATGGGTTTCAAAATCAGCCGCTGCAGCCATAACGGAGTCTTTGGTGACCGATGCTGTTACGTAGTAGTAATACGAAGCGGACAAAAGCCCTCCGTCGAGAAATTCGTAATCCAGGCCGACTCGGCGGCCCGCCAGCGAGATCGGTTTGTAGGTTAGTAGTTCTTTCTTTTTGGAAAAGGGTTTGTCTGGTTCCGACTCAATAACCTGTTTGGGGGTAAAACCCCAGCGGATTTTTCGGAAATCCGCCGTCTGCTGGGCAAAAACCGATTGTGCTACGAAAGCAAAAAGTAGGGAGAAAAAAGCTTGCTTCATCATGGTAGTCTGGCCGGGCTAGCGTTCTAGCGTCCACGTCCGGTAATAACGATTACACCCGGATGTGGACATCCAGGCTACTTCAAATCATAAAACCGCCATTGTGTACTAAAGTTCTGCGGAAGCTTCTGATTGATCAGTATGGCACGTATCATTTCGATCGGCATGGCATTGATTTGCAGCACGGCATCATGAAATTGTTTGTACGTCATCTTGCCACTATCGACCAGTTCTTTTTTGAGGGCCAGAAACTGGAAACCACCGGTCATGTAAGCCAATTGATAGAGGGGAGGGTAGCCACCAATGAACGACCGCCGAACTTCGCCTTCCGCATTGGCCCGCTCGTGACCTACCCGATCAACCAGGAAGTCGATGCACTGCTGTGGCCCCCACTTGCCCAGATGATAGTTGAGCGAGAAAATGATACGGGCGCAACGGTGCATTCGCCAGAATAACATGCCAATCCGATCTTCCGGCGATTGCGGAAAGCCCTGATCCCACAGCAGCATTTCCCAGTACAGCGCCCAGCCTTCGGTCCAGAAGGGCGTATCGAAATTGCGGTACACCTTGTAGCGGTTGTTCATAAACCCCTGCAAATGATGGCCCGCAATCAATTCATGGTGTACTGTCGCCCGCGAAAAATGAGGATTATTGCCCCGCATACTCATCAGTTTATCGGGGTGTTTCATGCCATCTGTCGGGTAGGAGATAATGATTTGTTCGCCACCGAGAAAGAAGGGATTCACCAATTGGCGCTCCGGCGACATCATGCTCATGCGCCAGGTTTCTTCGGCAATGGGGGGAATTGTAATCAGGTTTTTGGCTTTCAGAAAGGCCACCGACTCGTTGAAAAGACGGAGAATCATTTCGGGCTGATGACCAATCGGTACGTAGCTGTTTTTGACCTTTTCCTGGGCAGCTTTCCAGTTGTCGCCAAAGCCCATTTCCCGCGATGCTTTCAGTAGCTCCCGGTCGCACCAGGCAAACTCTTTGTTGGCCATGTCGATCAATTCTTCCGGCGTGTACGGAATCATCTCGATCTGCAACTGACGTAGCAACTCCGCTCGCCCGACGGCTACCCCCGTAATACCGCTACCGTCGTCTTTCACGGGCGCAGCTTCGCGGCTCTTTTTGATGAAAAACGCTACGTATCCCGTCAGTAGACTGTCGGTTTTCTGGTAAACCTGCGGCACCCACCACGTAAAATCAGGGTCGTAATGATTGTAGAAATTGTAAACGCTACGTAGCGCTGTTTGTAAGCCTTCGGCCGTCGTAATGGCCCGACGTAGCAGCGTTGGATCGAGCTTTGGGTTTTTGTCAATCTCACCGCGAAGTGTAATAATCTGGCTGTTCATGGTAGCTAGATTCTGTGCCAGCTGTTCCGAGGCCGGTACGTGTCCCCGACGTCGCCGTTTTTCAATGGCGTAGATCGTGTCAGCAAACGGAAACCACGGTTTGATTTGCTCGCGTTCTGTAGCTTCTGCTTCCAGTTTGTTCAGTTGTTCCTGCAAGTCGCGCTTAAACAGTAGATAATCGACCCGACTATCCGTATTCATCCGGTTGAAATCCAGTTGGGCTAAGCGGTTGAGATAATCGGTATTGAATTTATGAAATCGCTCCCGACGTTCGGGCGATCCGGTTACGATATAAAATCGGGAAAGGCTGCCCCGGTCAGCGTAGTACTGCGTAAGCAGATGATGAACATCGCTGCTTTGTGGGTTGATACCAGTAAGTGAATTGCTACTTGACTGAGCTACCGCCAAACGGATAGTAGCCAGAAATAGGCTGGTGAGTAGTAAAGGTCGGAGGAGGGAATATGTAGTCATGATTGGTTGATGAAGAAGAATCAGCTATGGATGGCAGGCAGGATAAGTATAAATTACTCAGGGGAGCCGGTTTTTGTGAAAATACTGGAAAGCCCGATAAACCGCCAGATGGCCAATTGTGGCGTGGTCTTCGTCGCCGAAATACTGAAAGCCAACTGTTAGCGCTGATGAGTTTGCTTTTTTGAGCAGGTCCGTTAAGCGTCGGGCGTCGGTTTCCATGATGTTACCTTCTTTACCTACGGCAATAAAGACCGTTGTTTTTTGCTTGAAATCAGAAGCCAGGCAGGCCGGTTTGTGCGCTAACAAGGACTCGTTATCCCACCACAGACTGGGGCTGATGATCACGTATTGACTGAATAAAGTCGGTTTTTTGAACAGGATTTCAGTTGCCAGCAAGCCTCCCAGCGATTGACCGATTAGCATTCGGGATGGATTCGTACTGTACTTTCGTTGAATATAGGGCTGTAATTCCTGTTCGAGAAACGTAAGGAACCGGGCCGAGTGTCCCGTGGTAGGATAGTCTTTTTTATCTTTTTCGATTGTGGTTGGATACGTAAAATCGCGTCGTCGGTCAATATTGGCAATGCCCACGATAATGGATTTCGGTAATACGTTTACCCAGGGGAAATTACAGAATTGGACCAGTCCCGCTACGTGGATGAAGTCTTCGTCGGCTGATCCATCCAGTAGATAAATAACCGGGTATTTCGACAGCGAATCGCTGGAATAACCCTCGGGAAGGTAGATGTTCAGCGTTCGGGACTCGCCCAGAACAGTCGAACGAATTGAATCGACTCGACCTAACACAAACGGTTTCGATTGGCCAAACGAAACGGTATATAGAGCCAGACAGATCAGCAGGGTGGCAAGAGTTTTCATGTAATTGGATTTGTGATCTGCTCAATAAAGCAGAACACGGATTCTATGATACGCCTAATCAGCCATAAAAATCCGTGTTCGAGTAGTATGTCAAATTAGAACCGATCGGGACTGAACGCAGCAATTTCCATACTATCGACTTTGTTGTCTATAGCCTCACTGACGAGTTTTCCCGTGGCGGGCCCCAGACTTAAGCCCATCATGCCATGTCCCGTCGCTAAAACTACATTATCGAAGCGATCGGTCCGGCCAATATAGGGAAGGCCATCGGGTGAGCAGGGCCGTAGTCCTCGCCAGACTTTTTCTACAGTCGGCATGGGCACCGTAATGTCGGGGTAGTAGTTGTTGATCGAGTCAACGATGCCTTTCACCCGATTCATATTGATGGTCATATCGGTGCCAGCCACTTCGAGCGTGCCTGCAAATCGGAGATCCTGACCCATAGGCGTAGCGGTCGCCCGCGCTTCGAGCATAATGGCGGGTATGCGCACATTATTCGATACGTTACGTAGCATGAAGCTGTAGCCTTTTCCGCCCTGCAACGACAAATTCAATCCTAAAGACCTGGAAAGCTCCGGCGACCAGGCTCCTCCGGCAATAACAACCGCGTCAATATCAACAGAACCTTGCTGGGTTTGAATGGATTTGACACGTGAGCCTGCTTTTGTAAAGCCAGTCACTGTCTGATTTTCCAGAATCCGTACACCGGCGCTACGTAGATAGGCCACCAGCGACCGAATCAGCTCGTTCGGGTTCAGGTGTGCGTCGCCGGGATAGAGAATGCCTCCGCGCACCGTAACGCGCGTGTTGGGTTCCAGTTCCTGCACCTGCCGGGCATCGAGAATACGGGCTTCAATACCGGCTCGGTTGGCTACGTCGGCCTCCTCGGCCATTTCGTGTTCGGCCGATGCTGTCTTGTAAAGCATGAACAGCCCGCGCTCCTGCCATTCGAATTCCAGATCGCCGTTGGCCGCCAGATCCTGATAGAGCGCTTTGCTGAGCAGGCTCAGGTCACGTAGTGCCGGAATGGACCGTTGTACGTGCTCGTCATTGGCGTGCTGGTAGAATAGCCAGCCCCATCGGGCCAGATCCAGATTGAGCCGGGGTTTAACGTAGAAGGGACTCGTCGATTTCAACATCCAGCGCATGCCTTTGGCGATCATACCAGGCTGTGCCAGCGGAATGATATGACTCGGTACAATCATGCCGGCATTCCCAAACGAACAGCCGTCGGCAATAGGCCCCTGATCGAAAACCGTAACGCGGTGCCCGGCCTTATGCAGATAATAGGCAGAGCAAAGCCCAATAATTCCTCCACCAACAATACCAACGTGTGCCATGATAGAATGATAGACTAGTTGACTGATAGACTGAGTGAATGATTAAAATGCGCGTCAGCTTATTTTATCATTCACTCAGTCTATCAGTCAAAATTAAATAACCTGAAAACCGTGAACGTATGGGTCCTCTTCGTCCAGAATAATGTGATTGTAGCCATGAATACGCGCCCAGCCTTCAATACTCGGTACGATAGCCGGTACGCCGGCCAGTTCGGTTTCGGCTTCAATACGTCCGTTGAAAATTGACCCGATGATACTTTCATGAACAAACACGTCGCCAGGCTTCAGCAGACCTTTGGCGTAACGCTGAGCCATCCGGGCCGACGTACCGGTGCCACACGGCGACCGATCAATGGCTTTGTCGCCGTAGAACACCGCGTTACGTGCCGTTGAGGTTTCTTGCAGCGGTTTACCTGTCCAGAGAATATGGCTCAGGCCATTAATGGTCGGATTTTCGGGGTGAACGAATGTATAGTGTTCGTTCATGCGCTGCCGCATGGTACGTGCCCAACCAATCAACTGCTCGGCTTTGAAATGCTCCAGACCCGGAAAGTTGGGTTGCGGATCGACAATGGCGTAGAAATTACCGCCATACGCTACGTCGACGGTCAGCGTACCCAGCTCAGGACAGTCGACGGTTAAGGCTTCGGCAGCCAGATACGACTTGATGTTCGTGATCTTTACCGACGTCACTTTTTTGCCCTCCTGCACATACTCGGCCCGTACCAGACCAGCCGGTACTTCCAGATTCAGTACGCCCGGTGTTTTGGGCATAATCAGGTTTTGCTCGATGGCTACCGTTACGGTTCCAATGGTCCCGTGACCGCACATGGGCAAACAGCCCGATGTTTCGATGAACAGAACACCCGCGTCATTGGCTGGGTCGGTGGGCGGGTAGAGAATGCTGCCCGACATCATATCGTGGCCGCGCGGTTCAAACATCAGGCCGGTACGTATCCAGTCGTATTCACGTAGGAAATGCTGACGTTTTTCGCTCATCGATGCCCCTTGAAGAAAGGGAATGCTGCCGCCCGTTACGACCCGTACGGGATTACCGCAGGTATGGGCATCAATGCAAAAAAAATGGTACTCCGCCATTTTACATAATGATAGAATGAGTGAATTAGGGAATGAGTGATAGAGTGAGGGAATGATAGAATGAGTGAATAAACTGACGCACATTTTATTCACTCATTCTATCATTCCCTCACTCTATCATTAAACTTAAACCAGAACCGGGCGTTTGGCGAGGGCCGTTTGAATAACATTCAGAACTTGCTCGCGTTCAGCACCGATGAGTGGCAGACGGGGAGCCCGCACATATTCTGAACCAATGCCGGTGGCCGTTGCTGCCAGTTTAATATACTGTACCAGTTTAGGATGAATGTCGAGCTCCAGCAGAGGCATGAACCAACGGTAGATCTCCAGTGCTTCGGCAATCTGACCCGCTTTCGCCAGGTCATAAATAGCCATTGTCTCCTGTGGGAAGGCATCGACCAGGCCACCAACCCAACCATCGCAACCCAGCAGCAGGGCTTCCAGCGCTAACGTATCGACACCGCCCAGCAGTTTGAACCGGTCGCCAAAGGCATTACGCATACGCGTTATGTTGGTCAGGTCGCGCGTGGATTCCTTCACGGCCTGGATGTTGGAAAATTCGGCCAGCTCTTCGAACATGGCAACCGTAGTCATGATCTTGTAATCGTACGGATTGTTGTAGATCATGATTGGTAGCGAGGTTTCTTTCGCTACGGATTTGAAATACGTTACGGTTTCCCGGGAATCGGAAGGGTAACGCATTGGTGGGAGCAGCATTAGACCGTCGGCACCGTTACGTTCTGCGTCCTGAGCGCAGGCAATTGCCTGTTTGGTTGCCTGTTCGGCAATGTTGACTAGCACAGGCACCTTACCAGCCGAAACGGCCAGCGCTGAGCTGAGGAGTTCGATTTTCTCGCTGTTAAGCAACGTACTGGCTTCGCCCAATGAACCGCCAATGATGAAACCGTGGACACCGGCTTCCAACTGGGCATTCAGATTCTTTTCGAAAAGAGGGATATCGAGCTGATCATCAGCCGTGAAGGGTGTCAGAAGCGCAGGGTAGACGCCTTCCCACTGAACAGAGACGTTCATAGTAGTATGCTTATGTGTTAATTGCAGATTTTAGATCAAAGTTAATCTGGATACAGGAAGGAATCTTCTGACCTATTCATTGATTGTAATACTATTTTCACCAGAAAAATATAAAGCAGAATTATATTCGCAAAAAAGCTAACAGTGAAGCCATTATTGTTCAAAGTTCCATCGATTGACGACCGATCCTTTCGTATTGAGCAGGATAGTCAGCCGCATTTCTATGGCAAGCTTCATTTTCATCCGGAAATTCAGTTGACATTGATTCAGGAAGGCGAGGGGACATTACTAGTTGGCGATAAGATTGACCGGTTCAGCCGGTACGATGTGTTGATGCTGGGTTCGAACCTGCCGCACGTACTACGTAGTGATCCTGATTATTTTGAGGAGGGGTCACTACGTCGGTCGGTATCGGTGTCTATTCTGTTTCGTGCCGAGCAGTTGGAGCCCACTATCCTGAGTTTACCCGAGACCCGGCATCTGCAGCAGTTGTTTCGGGAAGCGCAGCACGGCATTCGGTTTCGCTGTCGGGAAGGGCATCCATTGGCCGAACAGCTGGAAACGCTGCCCACGCTACGTCCTTTCGACCAATTACTGCACCTGCTGACTATTCTGGATTATCTGGCTACGAACACAGATCGGGAGGTATTATCTGTAACGGCCTACGAGCAGCCGCAGCGTCCCGAAGATCACCGTCGTCTGGAGCGCGTTTTTTCGTATATTCTGGAGAACTACCATACGCCTATTACGCTGGACGATGTAGCGAGTATTGCCAATCTGACACCGGGGGCTTTTTGTCGTTTCTTCCGGCAGCATACCCGTAAAACATTCTCGACGTTGCTGAATGAGGTACGTATTGAACACGCCTGTCGGTATTTGCGCGAGTCGAAACAAACAATTAGCCAGACGGCGTTTAGTTGCGGCTACACGAATCTCTCGAATTTTAATCGCCAGTTTAAGGAAATAACGGGAATGCCCCCCAGCGATTACATTCGAAGCTATCAGGGTTGAATGGTACAAGAATCCAGGTGTATTGAGTGATTAGGTTGTCGCAGACAGCATCCTGCTGTCGAAGCCGTAGGCTAAGTTGTAACTACCTAATTAGCCACTGACGTGGCTTCGACAGCAGGATGCTGTCTGCGACAATTTAATCACTCTGTTCATCTAAGTGTAGGATTCAATAAAAAAGCCTTCCCGAAACGTAAACCATTCGGGAAGGCTGTGCAAGAATAAGGGTTACGTCTATTGCTTCAAAAGTTTCACCTGACGCTGTTCATTATTAGCACCCACCTGGAGGAAAAAGAGCCCTTTTTCACCCGAAACCGGGATATGAACACGCTCCGTGGCGTTAGGCTGATCAATTTGATGCTGATGTAAAATACGACCCTGTATATCCGTCAAGGTCATGCGAACGGCTGTTCCGGCCGTGCCCGTAATTTCGACCGCTGCCGTTTCGCCCACCGGATTGCCCAATACCCGCACTTGTAGACCCGTACCCAATTCAGCTGATAGTCGTCCTGCTCCTGAGTTACAGGTAGCCAGCCAGTTATAAGTAAAGCTGGCTTCGCCCGCAGTACCGGCCTGGGCGGCTTTTAACGTAACGGTTGGGTTGTCGATATACAGGTTCAGCGTATAAGGACCGGGGTTAGTAGTTGGGCTCATTTCGTTGGCGACCGAGAAGGAAATGGTCTGTCCATTGACGCCCGAATAGTTCGGATTGAATGTCAGCGCACGCTGAGTAGGTGAAATCGCGGTACAGCCCACCGTTGTTACACCCGTAATCGTAAAATCAGACGGCGTTGGCGTTGGCGTTGGCGTAGTTGTTCCGCAGGCCGACAACCAGTTATAAGTAAAGCTGGCTTCGCCCGCAGTACCGGCCTGAGCAGCTTTTAACGTAATGGTTGGATTGTCGATATACAGATTAAGCGTGTATGGGCCCGGATTGGTGGTTGGGCTTAGCTCATTATTCACAGAAAAAGAGACAGTTTGCCCATTCAGGCCCGCGTATTGTGGATTAAACGTCAAGGTCCGTTGCGTTGGCGTTACGGTCGTGCAGGTGATTGTATTTACGCCTATGATGGAGAAATTACCCGGCGGGTTTGTCGTTGAATTTGATCCACAGGCAGCCAGCCAGTTGTAGGTAAAGCTGGCTTCACCCGCCGTACCGCTCTGGGTGGCCTTTAACGTAATGATTGGGTTGTCGGTATACAGATTGAGCGTGTATGGCCCCGGATTGGTGGTTGGGCTTAGTTCACTGACGACCGAGAAGGAAATGGGTTGGCCATTAACACCCGAATATTGCGGATTGAATGTTAAGGTACGCTGGCCTGCCGATACGGTTGTGCAGGTAATAGTGGTTACGCCAGCAATAGCAAAATCGGATGCCGACGTACTGATCGCCTGAAGCGCTTTATCGGCCTGAATAAAGCCGAAACCCGTCCCAAAGTCGAACCCATAATCAAAATCAGGGGTAAGGGGGTCGTCCATGTCGAGCGCAGTTTGCTGAAGCGCTGAAAGAATCGCACTGCTGGACAGGCTGCTTTCTTTCTGTTTCATCAGCGCAGCTACCGCAGCCGCGTGAGGGGCGGCTGCTGATGTGCCAAAAAAATTGGGAAAGTTATCGGAATCTCTAGGAGAATCAACAGTAAAGAACGTAGTGTTCGTACCATCAACAGCCGTGATTTCGGGTTTCTGCCGTACGATCTGGCTAATACGTTGCCCGGCAGTGTTGAATAGGATTGGCGTGCCGCCAGCCGACGAGAATGGTTCAATAACGGCGGTTGTCAGCCCTCCATCAAAAGCCGGTGTATTATAAAAAGGAGCTGCTCCTACAGCAATGGCACGAGTTGAGTTGGCGTGTCCCACAACGGTTGAGCTTTTTGTATCGAACTCGATGGCAACGGTGCTACCATAGTTCACCCACTTTAGTTGCGTCGGGTCTGGGCCGGAATATTTGACTAATACCAGATTGATTGTAGCGGCCGATGCTCCGTTATTAACCAGGCCGATGACCTCAACCGCATCATTGCCTGCGTTGGCTGAGAAGCCCGATAAGCTGCCTAGTAAAGTCGTTCCTGAGTAAACCAGAATATCCATGTCGGTTTGGGCACCCGCCCCGCCACTAACCGAATAAAATGGATCATCCCACTGGAAGCTGATAATCACCTGCCCACCTCTACCTGGTATTGAGATCCGTTGCCGAAAGTTGCCTCCGCCGAAATCATGTGCCGAATACGAGCTACTGGGATCATATTGGGGATCAAAGAAAGGTATTGGTTTGAAGGTATTCTGGTAGGAAGAACGTCCGGCGTTGGCGGCAGCTGAGAAATAGGTTACTCCCTGATTGGTAACTACGTCATCAACGGCCTGCGCAACAACACCATCCTGAAAAAAAGGCTCAGCAAAGTAGCTTATATCGTCCGTAATAATTTTGCAGCCAGCAGTAGCCAGATTTCGGATCCCCTGCGCAAAAAGCAATTGCGTATCATAGGCGGTATGGAAGGCAATGGGCGAACCGGGGGCTATGTCGTGTACTAGTTCGGCCATAGCACGACCTTCGTCCGTTCCTGACGTTAAATCGGACAGCACCTGCACATCAGCCGGCAAATCGCCCGACGCTACGCCTGCTGGTGCTCCACCTAACGCATTGTATGAATCGGATAGAATGCCCACCTTTACGCCTGCACCCGTAACGCCATAGGCCGACCGGGCCACATTAGCCCGTAGTGCTACGTCGCCCTGTGAGGTTACCGAGCCAACGTTATGTTTGGGTTTATAGGCGGGTTGGGCAAATTTTAAGGATGGAATGTTCTTTAAGTCGCTTAGCTTGTCGATGGGCAGATAGCCCGACACCTTTTGCTTATAGACCATCCCGTTTTGGAGGCCCAGATTCTGTAAGGCACGTAACAAATTCTCCCCTTCCTGCTCCGACGTAGCGGCAGCCTCAATAGCAATAGCATTGTCTCGGGTGGCAAACAGATTTAGTGGCTGTAGACCATTTACCGGCGCCTGGTTCGGGAGTCCTCTGTTCGTTAAAACAGCATAGAGATCTGATGAGACTTTGGCGTCTCTGGCCTCTTGTTTTACATCCTGGGCGAAGCCCGAAGATGACAACCATAGAAGAAGACCTAGGGAGACTATCATCTCTCTGGCGATACGTAAACGTGATTGCATAAATAATTGGATTAGGGATGTAGAATATTACCTAAATATGGGTTAAAAATATAGCTGTTCGACAGGCTATAGGATATTTATATTGAATGGTCATAGACAAGGAAATAGCGCTGATTCGTTCACTCCCATAAATCGGTTATTCACACTCAATATTCGGTAGATGGCAACCATTTAACGACCTGGTGATTGCTTGTTTCCTACCTTTCGCTTATTAAGAAAAGCCTTCATTCAACGCTTCTGGCATTGAGCGTTGCCGGAGCATAGTGCTACGTATTCGATTATCGATGATTCCGCGTATAACGTCTGATCCATTGACGACAAAAAAGAAGGCAGACAGGCTATGTAAGCCTGGTATCGACTACATACCAGAAACCCGATTCCTGACGAATAAGGAGCCCCCGAACGTCAGCATTGATAGTACTATTCACGTCCTTAATTAGTAGTTTTTAGATGTGCTATTCCCCGGCCAAAATCTCTCGTTTTTTATGAAAAAATTTTTATCTGAGCATGCACGTATCTGTTTCGTGAGCCTCATTTTACTAGCGTGGCCTGGACTGACCAAGGTGGTTTTGGGGCAAGGATTTAGATCTGAATCTGGAAACTCGAACCCCTTTAATACAGTCAATACTGGATCGGGCGGTACGTCTACCTCGCTGGCTGATCTGGACGGCGATGGCGATCTGGATATGATTGTAACGAAGTTTGATGGAGCTATTCAGTATTACATCAACACGGGCGTTATCCCACCCAGTACGCAACCTGTTTTTATTCTTTCGGAGAGTGTTCCCATCCCGCAGCCCAATGTCGGGTCTAACAAGAACCTCAAATTTGCCTTTGGCGATTTAGATGGCGATGGCGATCTGGATGCCGTAACGGGTAATCGGGATGGCCTGATTTTGCCATTTTTTAACAATGGTACCCGAACCAATCCCATTTATGCACAGGGGATTATTCCACGGGGCTCCAATCGCGGGCGAGCGGCTGCGGGCCCGAACAACCAGAACATCGTGCCGGGTATCGATTATACGAATGAAGGCTACACCTATGTGAGCCTGGCCGATTTCGATGCGGATGGGGATCTGGATATGCTGGTCATCACCAATACGGCCATCCATTATCTGCGCAACGTGGGCAGTCCGAGCGCAGCTTCCTTTCAGGAAGTTACCGGATGTGATAACCCATTTTCGGCTATCCGCAGAACCAGCGTTGTGTCAAACCCAATTATTGGCGATTTAGATGGCGATGAAGATTTGGACGTAGCGTTTTCGGGATTGCCGATTACGTATTATAGAAATATAGGAACGCCACAGAATCCGGTTTTTATCCAGATTATCGGCGAGGGTAATCCATTTGAAGGGCTGAATATAGGGCCATTGTCGCAGATCGAGTTAGGGGATCTGGATCAGGATGGGGATAATGATGTAGTAGTTGGGCAACCATCGGGTACTATATCCTATCTACGAAATGCGCTTCGAATTACGCACCAGCCCGATCCCGCCAGCGTAGCAGTTTGTGCCGGAGCGTCGGTTAGTACAACCGTGTCTGTCTGGAGAGATGGGGAGGGGCAACCCCAGTATCAGTGGTTTCGCAACACCCAATCTTCCGATACGCCGGTTCAGGGGCAAAATACGGCTACATTAACGCTGAATAATCTTCAGCCGGATGATGCCGGGCTTTATTTCCTCCGGATAATTGATGGGGAGGACGTTATTTTATTCAGTGATGGTTTTAACGTAGTGGTGCAGCAGGCGATCATTACGGAGCAGCCCGCCAGTGGGTCGACCGTAGCGGCTGGAACGAATGTGGTCGTGCCTGTTTCGGTTAGTGGGCCAAATTCTAGTTTCCAATGGTATCGAAACGGAAATGCCGTTGAAGGCCAGACCGATGCTACGTTGACGCTGAACCAGGTGACAACGGCTCAGTCGGGGTCTTACGTATTGGTGGTGACGAGTACCTGTAATAGCCTCACATCCACAACGTTTGATTTGACGGTTCAACCAGCGAGTTCAGCGGTCAGTGCTACTAAAACGGTGACAGGCAATTTTGCGCCGGGAGGTGCTGTTACGTATACGATCGTTATCGATCCTGGGTCACACTTTCAGTACGACAACTCGGGGGATGAGTTTACCGATGTGCTACCAACCAGTCTAAGTCTGGTGTCGGCTACGGCCACCACGGGCAATGCTGTCGCGAATGTGTCGACGAATTCTGTTACATGGAATGGCTTCTTCTCGCCGGGCACGCTAATTACGATTACGATCGAAGCAACGATAAAAAATGGTACGGGTGGTCAGACGATCAGTAATCAGGGACGTGTTAATTATGACGCGGATAACAATCAATCGAACGAAACAACCGTACTGACCAATGATCCTAGCACAGAAGGCACCAGCAACCCAACTGTTTTCCAGGTGTTCTGTCCACCATTGTCGGTGTCACTAACGAACGATGGGCCGCTGACCTGTGCCAAGCCAGTTGTACTTCTGACGGCAACTGCTACGGAGATGGTACCTCTTTCGGTAAGACCTGGTTCTGCAAGAGCGGCTGCCGCCAATGCACCGGCCGCTACGACCTATACGTATGTCTTTAGCCCAGGCGTGACTCAGACTGGTGGTGTTAGCAGTAACACGGCTACGGTGAATACGGGTGGTGTCTACAGCGTAACCGTAACCGCTTCCACGGGATGCTCGGCAACGGCCCAGACCGAAGTGGTCAATAATTCTGAGCTGGCAGCACCTACCTTACAGGCTAGTGCACAGAACACAACGAATCAGCCAATTTCTGTGACGGCGTCGGGTTGTACGAGTGGTACCGTAAACTGGAGCGCGCAGGGCGGAACGGGAACCGCTAACGGAGCCGTATACACCTTTACGCAGCCGGGCAACTATACGCTTACGGCTACCTGCACGCAAAATAGCTGTACGAGTCCTGCTTCTGCCCCAGTGGTGCTATCGATTCTGCCAGCTGCCAGTGGATTCTCCATTACGTCGGTAACGATGGTTACTTGCCAATTGGTCGATGCCGCTAAAGGAGGCTATCAGGTTAGTTTTACACCGCAATATGCCGGGCAGAACAGTAATCCTATCTCGTTCTCCATTGTGAACGAAAAACTGGTGACCACCGATCCTCCTCCATATTCGGTTCGGTTGTATACCGACAACCCAATTATTACGTTGGTGGCCAATCAGGCAGGAAGTCAGGAAGCTCGTTTTCAGTACAACTGGTGGGCGTCTTGTCAGTTGGGATCAAGTCCGAACCAGCCGCCCCGAACAACAGGTATTGCGAGCCGGACTATTGTTCAGGGACAAGCTTTCCAGCTTGAGTTGAAAAACTACTTCGCTGATCCAGAGCAGCAGCCCCTTACGTTCTCGGCTGATGGATTGCCCGCCGGAATAACCCTGTCAGGCAGTGTTATCAGTGGTAGTGCGTCGGCAACCGGTGTGTCGAATGTGACCGTTACCGCTTTTGATCCTGGTGGTTTATCGGTGAACACAAGCTTCCAGCTGGTGGTAAATCCGGTCTCTACAACGCCGGGGGCCTTTACCATAACAGGTGTAACCACGATACGTTGTGAAACCTTAAACGCTAATAACCGCCGATTGTCGTTCAACCCGCAATATGCGGGCGTAACGGGGCAGCCTATCAGCTTCTCGATTGTGAATGAGCGACTACCAACCACCGATCCGGGGCCATACAGTATTGACCTGAATATCGACAATCCGGTGATCCGATTAAGCGCCAAGCAAGGTACTATCACTGCTAGCTACGTGTACAACTGGCTGGCGGCCTGTAACGCTCCGGCTCGTGTTGGCGTAACGGAAACGGGCAATCAGTTGGAGGTAAAAGTGCTGGGCAATCCCGTTGATGGGAAAGACGCTGAGATTGAAATTACGGGCGCGAGTGGACAGACCGTTCAGATTGAACTGGTTGATCAGCAGGGGCGTGTTCTAGGCAAGCAGCAGATCAATAAAGCCGGTCAGGTCGAACGAGCCAGTATTCCGGTCAACTCCGGTAAAGGTACGCTGCTGTTACAAGTCAGTACGTCAACGCAGCGCCAACTGGTCAAGCTTCTGAAGCCATAAAGGGCTGATTGAATAGCCTTAACAAAAAGTCAGGGTCCCGACAGAAGAGCGTCTTCGCTCCATTGGTCGGGACCCTGACTTTTTGTGTCACATGAACGTTGTGCTGCTGTATTACGTAATTATCCCCGACAGCATCCTGCTGTCCGAACTGCGATTAGCAACGGAGGAGAGTTCATGAGTCAGACAGCAGGATGCTGTCGGGGACAATTACGTTGTTTAGGCGATGCTTTCGGCGGTGACGAGGGGGAGGTGGATAATTACGTCGGTATATTCGCCTTCTTTGGATTCGATTTTCATATGCCCCTGGAGGTATTCAATAACATCCTTACTCATGTATAAGCCAAGACCGGTTCCTTTAGCGGTTGGTTTGGTCGTGAAGAATGGATTGAACAACTGAGCCAATTCTTTAGGCGGTATACCCCGGCCATTATCCCGAATACGAATCTCGGCCTGATCGTCGAGTTGTTGTGTAGAGACTTGGATTGCAGGCTTGAAATCGGCCTGCCGACGTTGCTGCTCTGATAACGAATAACAGGAATTGTCGATCAGATTGGCGATTACTTCGGTAAACTCATGTGTAAGCAGGGTTACTTCGAGAGGCTGCGGCTGAAGATGAAAGATCAGTTCTACAGACAAGGGCGGTGTATAGTCCGCCACTGCTTTCTGCAGTGAGTTGCTGATGTGCTGCTCCAGAAAATGATTGACATCGAGCGTAGCAAACGTCGACGACCGTTCTTTGAGTAGCTTTTGCATACCCTGTAAGATACGGGCTGTGCTGTTGCCGTGCTGATTGATTTTGTCCAGATTCTGGCTAAGCATGGTACTGGAATCTTCCAGGTCATCCAGATCGTTGGGATCGAAGGTTGGTTGATATTTCTGCGTTACGTCCGTAACCTCCCGAAGCAGGTCTTTGGCGGCCAGCGAGAAGTTATTGATGTAATTGAGTGGATTAAGAATACGGTCAACAATACCCTTGGTCAGCTTACCCATAGTAGCCATTTTTTCGGCCTGAACCAGTTGTCGTTGTGTCGATTGAAGCTCAGTAAGGGTTTTCTGAAGCTGTACTTTCTGCTCTTCGAGTTGCGATTTTTGTTGTTGAAGCTGCTGTTTCTGCGCTTCCAGCAACGTATTGGCTTTGTGTTTGGTCCGGTAGGCGTAAAACGAAACGCCAGCCAGTAGCAGCATGAGTACCAGCCCCGATAGCAAGGCTATCTGCCGGGCTTCGGCAATTGCGTTTTGTTTTTGTTGTTCTATCTGGGCAGCCTGTTCTTTTTTCTCGAATTCGTAATTCATACTAAGTTCAGTGGACTTACGAATGTTTTCTTTGCCCCGAACGGAGTCGGCAATGGTAGCGGCTATTTTGTAGGTAGAAAGTGCCCGGCGATAGTCGCCCGTTTTTTCGTAACAGTCGGATAGTTCCCGATAAATGTCTCCGGTCTGGCTATCGTAAATATCGGCGTCTTTCAGAGCCGCAAACCCTTTTTCGTAGGAGGAAATAGCGGCTGCATACTTATTCTGCATTTTCAGAATAGTGCCCATCGACGCATAAGCCTGATGAATATTGAGCGGTTGCCGGGATTCATTCGCAATGTCTATGGCGCTCTTTCCTAAGCGTTCCGCTTCTGCAAATTTTTTCTGTTCGGCCAGGCTGGTTGCTGCCGTTGTCAGACTGGCGGCTTCCATGCCCTGATCGCCCATTTCCTTGCTCAGTTTTGCCGCCATACTGGCAAACTCATACGCTTTCTGGCTCTTGCGCTGACTGGTATAGATAGTGGCCATGTTGGAGTAGGCATATAACTCCACATTTTTCAGCCCTTCCTGTTGGGCTAGTTTTATGGCTCTGGTATAGCGCTGTTCAGCTCGCAGATCGTCGCCCATTGCCTTGTAGGTGTTCGCCATATTGACGAGACAGAGCGCCTGGTTCCTGTAGTTGTTATTTGTTTCGGCTAGTCGTAAGGCTTTTTGTTCATACCGTAGTGCTTCAGGATGATTCGATAGCATGCTGTATGACGTACCGATATTCATATATAGTTTTTCCAGACCGCTCTTGTCGGCGCCCTGTTCGGCAATAGGAATGCCTTTCTGGAAGAAGGCGATTGAGCTATCGTATTTGCTCTGCATACCATACAGCATGCCATACGTATTGTAGACCTTCAGGAGTCGACTCATTTCTTTCAGGGAAATAGCCATATCCTCCGCAGTTTTCAGATTGTTTTTGGCGGCCGTGTAGTCGCCTTTCAAAATATAGCAACCAGCCAGACTGCGACGGGCCGAAATTTCACCAGCTTTAAAATTGATCTTTTGGGCCTGTCCAATAGTTTTGAGGCTCAAAGCCAACGCTGAATCGATATTTACGTCGACGAGCAAGTCAATTTTTTTATTGATAAGACTAATGCGGGCGGTATCGGAAGAAGCCTGATTAATAAGCCGATTCAGGCTATCCAGCTTGGGCGTTTGAGCCTGGCTAGCCTGTACTACCATCAGCAGGTAAATCAGGAGATATTCGTATTTCATAAAAGCGGATAAAAGAGGATGTATGCGTACTGCTTTTTCCTTACTAATCAAGAAAAGTCTTACTACAAGTATAGCCTATTCGGGCCCAATAAACTAATGATCAGGTTTGAAATTCTGGCGACTTACTCATCGGAAAGCCTTGCTGTTGAGACGTATTAGCTAGTTAAATGAGGCAGAATTTCTTTATCGGACTAAACTAGATAATACGACCAAAACATTACGTTGGTGAGTTGGAACGTAGTATCGCTTACTAGCCTAGTCAGCACTATGGGTGCTCTGTTAGATATAACTTCAGATACGTCGATGATATTTGATACGATAGATTATTTGCAATATGGGACAGCCCGGCAACGGGAAGCTTTTGCCCTATTGACCGAGCACCGCGTTCTGCAAAAACTGACCTCGTTTGATCCGATACTAGCCGGGACTATTCCGATCAATATTGATATTGACAGCAGCGATCTTGACATTATCTGCTACTGGACAAACCGGGCTGCTTTTTACAAGGCTGTTCTGGCTGGTTTTGAAACGGAATTTGCCTTCACAATTCAGGAATCGATAGTATCCGACCGGGAAGTAGTGATTGCCAATTGCCGGATTGGGCGCTTTGATATCGAAATTTTTGGTCAGAACGTACCCACCCGACATCAGATGGCTTATCGACATCTGCTTATCGAACATAAACTCCTGGAAGAACGTGGCGAAACGTTTCGGCAGGCAGTTATTGAGCTAAAACGGAGTGGATACAAAACAGAGCCTGCTTTCGCTAAACTGCTTGGCATTCAGGGTGATCCCTACGAAGGCTTACTGCTGTTTGACTAGCCTTTGTCCTGACCGATATAAACTGATTGAATAACAGATGCTTTCCCGCGAATCGGAGCCTGCCAGGTTCCGATTTTTCGTTTCTGGTAGGCGTAAGAGCCAGGGGAAAACAAATGTCTAAACTGCTTCGCTATAAATCTGCTCGGTCTGGTTTGAGTCGGTCAAAAATATTTTTCAAAAAAAAAGAGGTTAACACCTGTTTTCTGCGCTCTTACTGAATAGTGGTAACTGACAATTTTATCTTCAAAAAATACTGATTATGAAATTGCTCCTTTCCTGGTTGCCACAATCCTGTTTTTCCTTTAACCCTTAATCTTTTTATGCAGAAAATTTTTTCCAGACAGTGGCAGCGTATCCTGTATACGGGCTGCCTTCAGGTAGTACTGTGTTTATTCACAGTAAGTTATGGCTCCCCAAGAGACGTAGCGTCTATGAGCCGAAACCATCCAATGCCAAGTGATCAACCTGCCGACCGGGCTATTTCGGGTATCGTGTCTGATGAGACGGGGGCTGGTTTACCGGGCGTATCGGTGTTAATGAAAGGAACTCAGCGAGGAACCGTAACCGATAAAGATGGTGCCTATCGATTGACGGTGGCAGATGGCGCTGTAACGATAACGTTCAGTTTTGTGGGCTATGTCTCCCAGGACGTAGCGGTGAGCAATCAGACGGTCGTGAATGTTACGTTAAAACCTGAAACGAAGTCGCTCGACGAAATTGTCGTTGTAGGCTACGGAACGGCCCGTAAAAAGGATCTTACTGGTGCCGTAACGTCGGTAACAGCCAAAGATTTTAATAAGGGTAATTTTACGTCTCCCGATCAATTGATTCAGGGGAAGGTTTCCGGCGTGCAGATTCTCAATAACAGTGGGCAGCCGGGCGGAGCCGCAACGGTAAAAATTCGCGGAAATTCGGCTATTACGGGGAGCGGTCAACCCTTATACGTAGTAGACGGGGTGCCACTCGATAACCGTTCGGCCCGGCCAGGATTAAATGCCAACGGCCTCGGTAATACGCCCGGTGGTAACCCGCTTAACTTTCTAAACCCAGCCGATATTGCCTCCATTGATGTATTGAAAGATGCCTCGGCTACCGCTATTTATGGCTCCCGAGCGGCCTACGGTGTCGTCATCATCAATACCAAACGGGGCCAGTCTGGGCAGGCTAAAGTTGACGTAGGGCTCAACACGGGCGTATCGACCATTTTTCGGAAAATAGACGTACTGAATGCCGACCAATACCGGGAAGCCATCAAGTACTACGGTGTTAGCCCCTTGAATGATCGGGGTGGAAACGTGGATGCTTTCGATGCCATTTTGCGGAAAGGAATGCAGCAGAACTATACGATTGCTGTTAGTGGAGGGAATGAAAGTGGCAAATACCGTATATCGGCGGGCTATCTGAATCAGGAGGGCATTATCAATAAAACGGGTTTTAAAAAGTACACGGCTAATTTTTCCGGTAATCTAAAGTTTTTGGAGAGCAAAAAGCTGGGGTTAGACATGAACGTAAATTCCAGCCAGTACATTGAAGATATTGCCGCCATTACCAACGATGCGGGATCGAATGGTAGTTTGATTGGGCATGCGCTACAATGGAACCCTACTGATTCGCTGCGGAAAGCCAATGGTAGTCTCAACATCAAAGCGGGGGCAGTGATCAATCCGCTGGCTATGTCGGAGTTATATAACGACCAATCGAAGGTAACCACCATTCTAGCCAGTATCTCGCCCTATTTTAAGTTTACCGACTGGCTGGAATACCGGATGCTGTATAGCATTAATTACAGCGCGGGTGGACGTCGGGCTTCTATTCACCAGGATATTAACATCAACGCAACCCAGGGGCGGGGATGGGCCAGTATCGGAAACAGCGAACTCAGCACCCAGCAATTCACGCATACGCTGAATTTTAACAAAGACATTTTGCCGGATCTGAACCTGAATGCACTGGTTGGCTTTGAGTACATGAGTTTTGCCAATAAAGGGTCGGCTATGAGTGCGTTAGGGCCTGCATCCGGTTTTGGTAATTATGGTCTCGACTATACGAATTACATTCAGTATTCGAATACAACTGGTCGGACTGTTTCGTCGTTTGTTGATCCTACGTCTGAACTGCAGTCGTATTTTGGCCGGGCTATTGGTAATTACAAAGACCGCTATTTGATAACCGCTACGTTACGTGCGGATGGTTCCAGTAAGTTTGGGGCAAATAATAAGTATGGTTACTTCCCGTCATTCTCGGCCGCCTGGAATATCAGCAATGAGAAGTTCTTCCAGATAAGTACCATCAATTCGTTAAAGCTGCGGGGCGGCTGGGGTAAAACGGGTAATCAGGAGTTCCCCTCGGGATCGTCGCAGGCCCGCTATTCGTTTACCGACAATGGCGGACTAGGCCAGACCAATAACCCTAACCCAGATCTAAAGTGGCAGTCTGACAAGCAGTTTAACGTTGGTTTTGACGTAGCGTTATTGAACAATCGGTTGTCGGCAACGGTCGATTATTTCAATAAAACCACTACTGACTTATTGTTCCCCAGTCCGCCAATTCAGCCCGCTCCGCCCGGATCGGTTATTCGGTGGATCAACCTGGACGGGCGTATTGAAAACAAAGGGCTGGAAGTCGCCCTTGAGGCTTCGGTGATCAGTAAGGAAAACTTCAGCTGGGATTTGGCCGCCAATGCCACTTTTATCAAGAATAGTGTGTCTGGGTTAACCGCGCCTATTCTGACTGGTGCCTTGAGTGGGCCGGGACTTAGCGGGGTTTCGGTAGAGGTAATTCAGAACGGTTTGCCCATCAATGCCTTTTTTACCCGCCGATATCTGGGTATGAATGAATCGACTGGCCTTGCTACGTATGAAGATGCGGGAAATACGTTTTTCTACGTTGGTAATCCTAATCCTAAAACCTTGTTAGGATTAAGCACGACACTTCGGTATAAAAAGCTATCGCTGATTGCTAATATGAACGGAGCTTTCGGACATGATATTTACAACAATACCAACAATGCCGTTATCAGTGTTGGGCTGATCAATGGCGGGCGGAATATCGGATTGTCGTTGTTCAAAGAGCCAACAAAAGAATCAATCGCTAATCCGGTAACACCATCGTCGCGATTCCTGGAGAAAGGAGATTACCTGAAGATGACAAACGCTACGCTTTCGTACGCCATTGGGAATGTAGGAAAAGCAATTCGGGGCGCATCAGTGTATGTAACGGGTCAAAACCTGTTTGTTATTTCCAAATACACCGGCTTCGACCCGGAAGTCAATGTCAATAAGGCAATCAATGGGGTTCCGTCGGTAGGCATCGATTATGCGGCTTATCCACCAGCCCGTACCCTCATGTTTGGCATCAACTTCTCCTTATAAACCCTTACGATAATGTCTTTGAAAAATAATCTAATACGTATCTGCACGGTTGGTCTGGTACTTAGCCTTGGTAGTTGTACCGATCTGGAAGAGAAATTTCAGGGCGATCTGACCGCCAATCAGATTAGCCCGTCTACCTCAGCCAATACAGCCGCTTTGTTGACGGGTGTTTATAACTCAATTCGGGAGCCGTTTCAAAATAATTCGCAGTTGAACGCGCTCTGCGAAATGACCACCGATGCCATGATGGGACCCACTCGCGGCCCGGACTGGGATGATAATGGCACCTGGCGTCAGTTGCACCAGCATCGCTGGGATGGTAACCATATCCGGGTTATCAATACGTTCAATAATATGAGCGGGGGTATTTTTGCGGCAACGGATATGTTACGGTTCAATCCAACTCCTCAGCAGTCGGCCGAAGCTCGTTTTATACGGGCCTGGTGTATGTTCTGGTTGCTGGATTTATACGATCAGGTACCGTATCGGGAGCCGGGGGAGAGCGTAGTACAGGCTTCCAAGGTACGTAAAGGCATGGATGCGCTGAATTACATTATTAGCGAAGTGACTGCCATTCAGAGTAATTTGCCGGATGGCCCTGCCGGACTGGCCAATAAAGATGCCGCCCGTGTATTTCTGATGAAACTGTATCTCAACAAAGGCGCGTATGCCAATCGGGCGACGCCAACCTTTGCGGCTGAGGACATGAACAAGGTAATTAGCCTGGCCGATGAGATTATCAATAGTAATAAATATTCGTTTACGGCTAATTACTACGACAGTTTTGCGCCCAACAATACAACTATTGGGAAAGAGAACATCTGGACTCAGGAAAATGTAGGGGGCGTATCGCCAAGTGCAAACCTTCGAAATCGATGGGTTACGTTCCTGCATCCTAACCAAAACCCGACTGGAAACAATGGTTGGGTAATTATTCCTGACTTTTACGACAAGTATGAAGCCACCGATAAGCGGTTAGGTACTGCCTATAAGAGCCCGGGAGGGCTGCCTAATCCGGGTAATCGTATCAACACAGGCTTCCTGATTGGCCAGCAGTATAATCTGACCACAGACGTACCCTTGAAAGATCGGGCCGGTAATCCGTTGATTTTTACCAAAGAGGTAAAAATTATTGAGACGGGAGCCAACCTGGAGCAGCCGGGTATTCGCCCCATCAAGTACCCGATCGATTACGCCAACGATGGCAGTCGACTGATCGACAATGATTATGTGTATTTTCGACTGGCCGACGTATTGTTGATGAAGGCAGAAGCAATATTACGTGGAGGAACACCGACTAGTGCAGGTTCTTACGGTAGTACGGCGCTGGAACTGGTCAATGCTATTCGGACTCATTCGTCTCGTGGAGCTAGCGCCCTGGCCTCTGTAGACCTGAATGTGTTGCTGGATGAACGAGGACGCGAATTGTATTTAGAGAATTGGAGACGGCAGGATTTAATACGTTTTGGGAAGTTTTTGCAGCCTTTTTACGAGAAGAATTACACGAGCGATCCAAAATATCTGTTATTCCCTATTCCTATTCAGCAAATGGCAGTGAATGCAAATATGACCCAAAATCCGGGTTACTAAGTAGTCAATAAAAAATAAATCCGCTGGCCTGAAACAATAATATCGTTCGTTTCAGACCAGCGGATTTGCCGTTTATGAATGCCGAAAATGAGCTCATCGGTTGAGCATACCTAACGATAGCGTATCCTTCCAGAGGAATGAAGTCGACTAGGCCGATTGGGCAGTATAAAAATCAGAATCGTGCTGATTAATAGCTCTGGTATTGATCGGTCGTTCTTTGTGGGTCAATTGCCACTCATCTATATACCGTTTTGCGGCTATATACGTAATGCTAAACAAAGCTACCAGCAAGATTGGCCCCCAGGTAAGGGCTGTATAGATAAACTTGCTGTTGAAACGAATGTGAGTTTTGTGCAGAATGAAGTCTATTGTAGAAGCGTATCCAACACCAATCAGCACATACAGAAGTGTATACGTTGTCATGTCTTATCCGATTTATGATAAAGCTAACCTTTTTTTTTGTAGGTTGTTTGCCTGCCAGGACGCGTTTCAGCGTGATTTTTTCGAATATTTATTAAACGTATATACGTTCTATTCCTGTTTACACGATTACGACGATAGGAAAAGATTGCAAAGGGTTATTTTTGAGCCTAATGGCTGTTAGATGGCAAAACTAACCTAAAAAGAAAAACCACTTAACGTTACGCTAAGTGGTTTTAGGTCTGGTGGGCCAGGCAGGGCTCGAACCTGCGACTTACTGATTATGAGTCAGGCACTCTAACCAACTGAGTTACAAGCCCGTTGCTGATTGGGTGTCCAATTCAGCAGGGCAAAATTACGAATTTTTCAACAGAATGATAAACGATTACCGATTATCTGTCAAAAAACCTGTCATTCCTGTTGATCTGTCTGCCTATCTTTGCTGAATGTCAGCGTTTAACAAAAAGAAAATATTGAATGATCCCGTCTACGGATTTATAACAATCCCGACGGCATTACTATACGATCTGGTTGAGCATCCGTATTTCCAGCGTTTACGACGGATCAAACAGCTTGGTTTGTCGGAATACGTGTATCCGGGTGCATTGCATACCCGGTTCCACCATGCGCTGGGAGCCATGCATCTGATGGGGCAGGCCACACAAACGCTACGTAGCAAAGGGCATTATCTGACCGATGACGAATGCGAATCGGCGCAGATTGCGATTCTGCTCCACGACATTGGGCATGGTCCGTTTTCGCACGTGCTGGAATGCTGTTTGCTGGACGATGTGCACCACGAAAAAATTTCGTTGCTGTTGATGAACGAACTGAATCGTCAGTTCGGTGGACGGCTGACAATGGCGATTCAGATGTTTGAAGGAACTTACGAACGCCCATTTTTCCATCAGCTGATTTCGAGCCAGCTCGATATGGATCGGATGGACTATCTTAATCGGGATGGTTATTACACAGGAGTGGCAGAAGGTGCCATCGGTGCCGAACGAATCATTAAAATGCTGGACCTGGTCGATGATCAACTGGTTGTTGAAGCGAAAGGCGTTTTAAGTGTAGAAAATTTTCTGAATGCCAGGCGGTTAATGTACTGGCAGGTTTATCTGCACAAGACTTCCATTTGTTGTGAGTCGATGCTCATTCAGATTTTGCGTCGGGCGCGCTTCCTGATTCGGCAGGGCGAGCCCGTGTTTGCGCCCGATACGTTTATGTTGTTTCTGCGGGAAAGTGTTTCGCTGGATGCTTTCCTGTCGAATCAGCTGTATATTAATGCATTTACGCAACTCGACGATTACGATGTTTGGTTCTGTGTGAAGCAGTGGGCGTTGCATAACGATACGGTTTTATCGACACTCTGTCGGATGCTGCTCGATCGCCGATTGTTCAAAATCATATTGTCGACGGAGCCATTTGCCGGTGAACTACTGAATGAGCTGGAGCAACAGCTTAAGGAATTAGGGATAGGCGAGGAGGAATTATCGTATTTTCTGGTAGAAGGGCAGGCTACCAATGCCGCTTACTTACCGTTGCAGGATCGTATAGCCATTAAACTCAAAACAGGAAAGGTGATCGATATTGCGGATGCCTCCGATTTATCGAACGTTCATGTATTGACAAATATCGTTCGTCGGTACTACGTATGCTGGGCAAAAGACCTGAAAATGGTGGTGAAATCGGTAAGTCAGTAGGCTGTAAGGGGTATTCTGATTGAGCTTGCTACCAGCTTGCAAGCCCGAGCCTTACTAACTTACCAGAATATCGACACTATTTCCGGTGATTTTATCCAAAAAGTGCAATTTGTTGCCTACCTTAGCGGCCAAAATAGTCGGAATAAGCGACTGTTTTGCGATGGTTATCATACGCATATGGAGTTTACAGTCAAGCAGATTGCTACGTTGTTGGGGGGAGAGGTAACTGGGAATGATACTCTGGCAATTACTAAATTAGCAAAAATAGAGGAAGGGCGACCCGGAGATATCTCATTTCTGTCGAACCTTAAATATGAGCCACACCTCTATACCACGCAGGCATCGGCGGTGATTGTTGACCGGACGTTTCAGCCAAGGAAACCGGTTTCAGCAGCGCTTATTTTTGTTGAAAACTCCTATACCGCTTTTACCCGGTTGCTGGAGGAATACCATACTCGATTGAGTTTTGCGCGGGTGGGTGTCGAACAGCCAGCCTATACCGGCGACGGGACGCAGGTTGGTGATCAGGTGTATCGGGGCGCTTTCTCCTACGTAGGCCGCAATTGCCGGATTGGACGTAACGTTAAAATTCATCCGCATGCTTATGTTGGTGATAACGTTCGTATTGGTGATAATACCATTATTCATACGGGAGCCCGAATACTGGACAATTCAATTATTGGCCAGTACTGTGTCATTCACCCTAATGCGGTGATTGGCAGTGAAGGTTTTGGCTTTGCACCGCAGCAGGACGGAACGTATAAAACGATTCCGCAGCTTGGTAATGTAATTCTGGAAGATTTCGTTAATGTCGGATCAAATACGACAATCGACTGTGCCACAATGGGCTCGACGATTATTCGGCAGGGCGTAAAACTGGATAACCTGATTCAGATCGGACATAATGTTGAGATTGGTAAAAACACGGTTATTGCCGCTCAAACGGGTGTTTCAGGATCTACTAAAATTGGTGAAAATTGCGTTATTGCCGGGCAGGTAGGCTTTGCTGGCCATTTGAGTATCGCCAACGGAACAAAAGTTGGGGCACAATCGGGAGTAGGTAAAAGCATAGCCGAGGAAGGGACAGCCATTAATAGTTCGCCCGCCTTTGGATTAAAAGAAAGTATGCGCTCATTAGCTGTTTTCCGGCGATTACCGGACCTGGAACGGCGATTGAGTGATTTGGAAAAGAAAACAGATAAATAGTTTACAGTTTGCCGTTTTAGTGTATGATTGATTGGGCAGAATTCACCCGTCTACTCAATACGACTAAAACTGAAAACTGAAAACTGGATAAGAATGAATACCAAACAACAGACGATTCAGAAGGCCGTTTCAGTATCTGGTGTAGGTTTGCACACGGGTGTTGCGGCAACAATGACTTTCCTGCCCGCTCCCACAAACCACGGCTATAAATTTCAACGTATCGATCTTCCGGGTCAACCCATTGTTGATGCGGATGTCGACAATGTCGTTGATTTATCGCGGGGTACGACTATCGAACAGAGTGGCGCTCGGGTACATACCGTTGAACACACACTGGCGGCTCTGGTTGGTCTGCAACTGGATAACGTTCTGATTCAGCTCGATGGGCCAGAACCGCCCATTATGGATGGTTCGTCGATCCAATTTATAAAAGCGCTTCAGTCGGCCGGTATCGAGGAACAAAACGCAACGCGTAACTATTTCGAGGTGAACGAATACGTTCATTATCGGAACTCAGAGAAAGATATCGAACTGGCAGCATTGCCCCTCAACGACTATCGGCTGACCGTAATGGTCGATTATAATTCGCGGGTAATCAGCAGTCAGCACGCTTATCTGAATGATATCAGTCAGTTCCCAGAGCAGATTGCCAGTTCACGTACGTTTGTATTCCTGCACGAGCTGGAGATGCTTTACAAGCAAAACCTGATTAAAGGCGGAGACCTGACAAATGCCATCGTCATTGTCGATCGGGATGTTGAAGATGGAGAACTGGATTATCTGGCCGACTTGCTTCACAAGCCAAAAGTAAGTGTAAATAAGCGGGAGGGTATTCTGAACAATATTCAGTTACATTACCCGAATGAGATGGCGCGCCATAAGCTTCTGGATGTGATTGGCGATCTGGCCCTGATCGGACGGCCGATCAAAGCACAGATTCTGGCGGCCCGGCCCGGTCATGCGGCTAACGTAGCGTTTGCCAAAAAGATCAAAAAACTCATTCAGAAAAACGCGACTAATCAGGTTCCTCAGTACGACCCAACGCAGCCACCCGTACTCGATATCAATCGAATATCGCAGATATTAGCGCACCGTTATCCGTTCCAGATGATTGATAAAATCATTGCGCTGGACGAAAATAGTGTGGTAGGTATCAAAAACGTGACCATGAATGAGCCATTTTTCCCTGGCCATTTCCCTGGCAATCCTGTGATGCCCGGCGTTATGCAATTGGAAGCTATGGCACAAACAGGTGGTATTCTGGTGCTTAGCACCGTTTCAGATCCTGAGAATTACTGGCCTTACCTGATCGGAATCGAGAATTGCCGGTTCCGTCGCAACGTTTTGCCCGGCGATACCGTAATCTTTAGATGCGAGTTTACCTCGCCCATGAAACGCGGTATTGTGAAAATGCAGGGTCGCGGCTACGTGGCCAACCAACTGGTGTGTGAAGCGGATATGATTGCCAGCCTGGTAAAGAAAAAATAGTCTTCAGTTTATCGTTCAGCCTACGGATTCGTGTATCCTGAACCGGTAAACTATTTGAATTGAGAATATGATTCAACCATTAGCTTATATTCATCCTGAAGCGAAAATTGCGCAGAACGTCGTGATTGAGCCTTTTGCCATCATTCATAAAGACGTTGAAATTGCTGAAGGAACATGGATTGGTTCACATGCCGTTATTAACGAAGGGTCGCGGATAGGCCGTAACTGTAAAATTTATCCGGGAGCGGTTATTTCATCGACTCCGCAGGATTTAAAGTTTAATAACGAATACACGCTAACGTTCATTGGCGATAATACGACTGTTCGTGAATACGCAACCATCAGCCGGGGAACAGAAGAGCATTGGAAGACCGAGATTGGTAGCAACTGCCTGATCATGGCCTATGCCCACGTAGCACACGATTGTAGAATCGGCAATAACTGTCTGATCATCAACAATGTACAGATGGGTGGGCATGTGCACATGGGCGACTGGGCCATTATTGGTGGGTCTAGCTCGGTGCATCAGTGGGTCAAAATTGGTGCGCATGCTATGATATCGGGGGGCTCTTTAGTTCGTAAGGATGTTCCGCCCTTTACGAAAGCGGCTCGCGAACCGCTCTCCTATACAGGCATCAACTCAATCGGGTTACGGCGTAGAGGGTTTGAGAACAGCAAGATCAATGAAATTCAGGACATCTATCGCTACATCTATATGCGTGGTCTGAATAATGCCGAGGCCTTAACGCAGATAGAACTTGAATTGCCGCCGTCTAATGAGCGTGATGAGATTGTAAACTTTATCCGTAGCTCTGAACGGGGTATTATGCGAGGGCCTTCGGCTAATGGAGAACGGGATTAAGCGTTGTTTATAGCTCCTCATAATTGGTATTATGGCCTGTGGGAATCACAGGCCATTTCCGTTTTAGTGTACGAGCAACAAAATAGCTGGCTATAAGAATCTTTTATGCTAACAATCAAAGCAGAGCAGTTGGGTAAAAAGTACCGGAAGGAGTGGATTTTTCGGCATGTAAACGTAACACTCACGGCTGGTACGAGCTATACGTTCGTTGGGCCAAACGGGAGCGGTAAATCAACATTGCTGCAACTCCTTTCTGGGAGTTTGCCTCTAACCGAGGGAAAACTGAGCTATACGGAGCAGGGAAAGGAGCTGGAGGCTGACGACTGGTTTCGGAAGGTTAGTATTGCGGCTCCTTATCTTGAGTTGGTGGAAGAGCTTACACTAAACGAATTGTTGTTGTTCCATCAAACGTTCAAACCCTTCAAAAATAATCTCTCGCCCGACGACGTAGCCGAACGGCTGCTGCTCTCGCACGCCCGGCATAAAGAAATTAAATACTTTTCATCGGGGATGAAACAACGGGTGAAACTTGGCCTGGCTTTTTTCTCTCAGTCACCGGTCGTCATTCTGGATGAACCTACGTCCAATCTTGATCGACAGGGGGCTGCCTGGTATCTGGAGCAGGTTCAACAGCTCTCGCCCGATCAACTCTTATTAATTGGGTCGAATCAGCCGGAAGAATATACCTTCTGTTCAAACGTGCTGGACGTAACACAATGGAAATAACCAACGGCTGGTTACCAACCTGTCATTACGTTTAGCAGCCAGTCGGGTTTGACAAATAATCCGATTATGGGTATGACAAGCACAAGGGTAAGCAATAAGACCGAGACGGGTAATTCACTCGTATCAATTCGATTCGATTCTGGTGTTGCCCGAAAGAAAAGCAGGAAAGGAATTTTAAGGTAGTAGACCAGAGAAATCAGCGCATTGAGTAGGCCCAGCACAAAAAGTGCCAGCAACCAATTGTCGCTGGAGTGCTGATAAGCATCAAACAAAGCGGAGAATGCCAGTAGTTTGGCCGTAAAGCCAACAGTCGGCGGTAGCCCCGTCAGCGCTAGCATCACCACGGTCAGGGCCACAGCAATAAAAGGGAATTTGGCCCCTAAACCTGTCAGCCGACTAAGTGTAAATGGGTCAACAGACTCTTCCTGATCAACCCTTCGGATCAGCAAATCAATCAGGAAAAAAGCCGCCAGGGAGATAAACAGATACGTACTGATATAAAAAAAGACCGCTTCGAAACCCGCCTGATTGAACGCTACTACGCCCACCAGCAGAAAGCCGGCATGCGCTATGGTAGAGTAAGCCAGGAGTCGCTTCGCATTGGTCTGCCTGAGTGCGGATAGATTACCAATTAGAATCCCGGCCAGAGCCAGAACGGCTAAAGGCGTTTGCAAAGAGGCCGTACTGGCGCCTAAAATCATATCGGCCGTCGATAGTTCGGCTGGTAGAACCGTCACTAGCCGCATCAGAACCAGGATGGCAGCTGCTTTAGGCGCAACAGAAAAAAAGGCTGCCACTGGAATAGGAGCCGCTTCGTAAGCATCGGGCGTCCAGATGTGAAAGGGTACGCCAGCAAGTTTGAACAATAACCCGGCTAAGGTGAGTAGCATGGCTACAATCACGACGGCGCTGTCCTGATGAGCGAGCTCCATCCCAAAGGCCTCCGTTGTTAAATCGAGCGTACCGGTGATCCCGTAGAGCAACGACATTCCGTAGAGCATGATCGCTGAGCTGACAGCACCAAAAAGCAGGTATTTCAGGCCACCTTCAGACGTTTTCCGCTCGGCAGTAAGCGCCGTTAATAAATACGAGCAGATAGAAACCAGCTCGATGCTGAGGTAAATACTGAGCAGGTTAACGGATATAGTCATCAGAAATAATCCAATGAGTATAGCCAGCAGCAGAGAATACCATTCTACGGGCAAGCGTTCCGACCGGGCAGAGGACGCAGTAGACGTAACAACGTGATCAGACGTAGTAATCAGCTCGTACAGGACCACAAAAATACCCGCCAGCGCGATGAGTAGCTGCAGGAAAATGGCCTGATTATCAACGAATAAAAGATGGAGGAACAGGAAGCCTCTTGTTGACGATGCAACTGTCCAATACGTAGTGATGCCAAGAGCGAGAATGGTTACAATAGCCAGCCATTTCCGCTTTTGGGCTGACGATGTGGTGCGAGCCAGAATAAGTTCAGCGATCAGAAGCGAACAGAAAGCAAATGACAGCCAAAGTATGGGGCCAAATCCGCCGAGGCTACTTAGTAGGTCATTAAGTTGATCAATGAGAGGCAAATCGGTAATGAGTAACTGGTGAGTAGTTTCAGGTAGCTGATCGGTGATCCGTTGGGCAACTACCTGAAACGTTGGATTAAATCATACCGTCGCGGTGGGCTTCTTCCTCATAGCCATGAAGCTGGATCGGAGCCTGTTTTTTCCGCAACCGAATATTGAGGAATTCGACCAGCAGCGAGAACGCAATGGCGAAGTAAAGATAGCCTTTCGGTACGCTACCAATTTCCTGATCGAAAATAACGACTTCCGATAAGTGGGCACCTTCTGCCACCAGCATAAAACCAATCATGATCAGGAATGCCAGCCCCAGCATCTGAATGGTTGGGTGCTCGTTAACGAATTTGCCAACGGGACCCGCGAAAAACATCATGATCAAAATAGACAGAATAACTGATATCATCATGATGGTGACGTTCTGGGTCAGGCCAATAGCCGTCAGAATTGAGTCGATCGAAAAGACAATATTGGTGATGGCAATCTGCGTAACAACGCTGGCAATGGTTGCTTTTCCCTTAGTACTGCCTCCTTCTACGTCGTCATGATCACTTCCTTCCAGTTTGTGGTGAATTTCGGAGGTCGCTTTATAGAGCAGGAATAGGCCACCACCAAACAAAATCAGGCTTTGACCCGTAAAGGCAGCTTTAAACCAGCCCGCATCAACGTGGGTGAATGGCTTGCTCAGTGAAATAACAAACGAAATACCAAGCAGCAGCAGCAGCCGGAATGCCATGGCTAGCGCTAACCCGATGTTACGTGCTTTAGGCTGATCGCCAGGGGCTAATTTGTTAGCAGCAATGGAAATGAAAATGATGTTGTCGATACCCAGGACAATTTCCAGAAATGTCAGGGTCAGCAAGCTTACAATGGATGCAGCAGAGAAGAGATCGCTCATGGTTGAACAAATGTACGGCTCAAAAATATTGGCTCAAACTCTGCTCTGCAACAACTTGTTTGATAAAAAAGCCTTTAAGCGGACGAAAGGTGATTTAATTGACTAGTCGGTCCAGAAGCCGTACTACGTAGTTATCGTACTGTACGGACTTCTGGAGAAACCCTTATTTATATTGTAGCTCAATCAGTAAGGGAACAATGTTGCCCGTTACCTCTGGCTTTACCTCAAAAGCAATCTGATCAGGATTGTACTTGATTTGCTCCTGTTTCACAAGCTGATCGCCCAGCACTTCGGTCAAACGCTTGTCTAAAGGGCCTTTCTTTCGATCAAGTGTTTTAATGAAGCCTTCCATGTTGAGTGGACGTTTGGAGAATAGTATCAACAAATAATCATACTTGTTTCCTTTATGTTTTTCCATCACGATGGAACTGTTTTCTGATGGGTAGGCGATTGTTGTATTAGGGCCTAGTAACGGGCTGATCAATTCGTCGGCGGGAAATAGCTTCTCTATTTCACCATCTTTATGGGTTGTGAGTGCATATACATACGCATTTTCGGAATTGTTCAGGAAAAACTTAAATCGGGTGCCTGATTCGTAGGGCTTTACGACCCGATACGCTTTAATGTCCGTAGGGGCCGATTCGTCGGCAACTACTTTTAGATCGCGTGATGCCTGACGAGTTACCTCCATGGCTGAACCATCGTTAAGTTTAAGTTCAGCGGAACCCCGGCGCTGACCATCAGTCAACCGAATGTCTGCTCCTTTATTTCCTTTGTTAGAGCTGGTCAGAATTACTGTGCCGGGGCGGTTTCCTGGCTCAGACTCGGCGCTATAGACCTGAAAGGCATTGAGAACAAATTTTCCGAAATAACTGTACGGAATCCAACAGAACCCTTTTTCGCCCCAGCCAGTATTCCAGCTATTGACAATTCGGAAGGCCCCACCGTGTTGTTTGTCATCATAACCAATAACGCATATCGCCTGATTGTATAGAATATCGTCGGCTTTTTCATTGGGAGCAGGTTCCCATACGGTGCGGGCTTCTTCGAAGGAGAGGGGAGCGCCGATACCGGCTACAACCGGGTTACCTTCTGCCAGCGCTTTCTTTACAGTCAGTACTTTTTGGGCAGCATCGGTTTGTTCTGTAAATAATTGCTGATAATCGCCAATTCGGAACTGGGTGGCTTCTTTGGAGGCTGCTGGTGGAATGGCCTGATTACAAAGTGGGTAGCTTAAGGTTCGTAAGCGCGGAGCTCCGTCTAATTTTAAAATGTCCAGTGCTTCTTCAATAGTGCCCCCCCCCTTACAATTCACATCTTTGGGGTCCCGGATTTTATCATAAACAAACGTCGGTGAAAACCGGGCCTCGTCGAGCTGGTTTCTCTGCGTAATATTCTTTTCTTTCCCCTCCATAATTGTCCGGAGGTAATAGGCTGTGGCGAAGGCAACCGACGTAGCCTGCTGCCCCTGGTCGCCCACACTCGGACAGAATTTTTCGTAGGAAATTTCGGCGGGCAGATTGGCAAAGCTACGGGTTGCCAAAGGTGCTTTGGTCTTCACCGTGAGTGATCGGGTTCGGTTGAGTTTTAGTCCGTCCGCATATTTTCGTTTATCCTGAGCGTGAGCAACCAGAATCGTTAGCCCAGTGGTTAGCAGCGCTGTAATTCCAAAGCGTATGAATAGGGTAGCTGGTTTCATAACAGTCATACAGTAAGTTGCCTGGACGGCCACATCCAGGTGGTTGATACGTTATTTAACCTGAATAGGGCCGTATTCAGGGGGTATACTTATTTTATTCTTTCTCTAATTCAATCTTGATCGGCTTTTTCAGCTGGACTGAGATCGCGCTGTTTCCGGTCGCTCCAATATCGAGGCCAGTCGTACTGCCATTGATCGTTACCGTCATCAGGCCATCTGCAATCGTAAACGTATCGGGCGTAGTGGTTTTGTCGACGTAATTAATTCGCCAGGGAGTACGTTCCGGCACCGATATACCCACAATTTTGTAGCCGGGTGGCGCTGTATAGAGTTCTTTGCGTTCAGTTACCTTGGCCAGTGTACCCGCATCGGGTCCACCGGTTTCGAAATAGATGGCTAGGGCTACCTGATGCTCGCGAACAATCATAAACTGAACAGATGCATTGATTTCTGGCTGATTCTTCCCAAACTCGCCCGTTCCCGAAATGAGCAGTGGCTTAAACGGACCGTATTGTCCCGGACTGATCATTGGACCAGTTGGTGCCGCAGGAGCGGGTTTGGCCCCACCAGCTTTAGGGGCAGCGGCTACCGCTTTGATGGCGTCGCCAGCCGATGCCAAATCGGCGAGCAGTTTTGCTTTGCGTGCTTCCAACTGAATTTTTTGCGAATTCAGGAGTTGGAGACCTTCATCTCCGGCTTTCCGGGCGTTTTCATATTCACCGGCCAGTTGTCGGTAACTATTGGTGGTTGCCATAAACAACGGCTTAGGAAACTGCTGATCGAGCACACTTGTATTCGCATAAAAATTACGTAGCCAATTGTCGGTCAGGGGGGCTCCCTGCTCAACGGAGGTCAGCATCTTGTCCGTGCCGCTGAGCTGTTTCCGATAGGTCATCATTTCCTGTACAGTCTGATTCTGTTGTACGTTCGTCAACTGGGGGATCAACGACAGCGATAGCCACCAACAAACAGCGACTACCAGCAATAATGAGGTATAGAGGGCTAAAAACTGGCCCCAGCGTTTACTACGTTCCGGTTGATTTAGTGGTTTCATAGAGTACTATCACCGGATGACCGGTGGGCTACTAATATTAGATCTCCGTATGTTACGTATTGGGTTAACCGAATGCTTAGTTTTGAGAGGCTTTGAGCGCTCGCATACTTTCCAGACTCGATTGTTTCAGCATTAATTGAGTTTCCAGGCTCTGGATTTCTGTTTTTAGGGTGGCAACCTGATCGATCAATTGCTCTTTGGTTTCAGCTTTACTCTGTCGGTCGGTTGCCTGAATGGCAACTATGCCGAGCAACTTGTTATAATTCCGCCCCGTCATTTGCGACAATGAGCGAAAAACGGAATCTGCTTTATAGCCGGTTTCCATACGTCCAATGGCTTCTTCCTGCTTAAACCGCAGACTCGAAAACTCGCTGGCCTGTTCGCTTGGATCGGTTTTCTTGAGTTTTATGTGTAAGCTGTCAGCCTGCCGAACGTCGCTCAGAAACAGGTCTTCCTGCTCAACCGATGTTCCTCTTCCATCGGTCGAACGTTGGCCAGCCAGGATGTAAAATAGACCGCCAATAGCTCCCGCAAACACTAGCGATACGAGTAAGAATTTGATAAACGATGCATTCATAATAGTCAGTTCTATTGGCTCCTGACACGTATCGCCGGTCAGGATGTGTAAGCAATTATCCTCCAATCAACACAGTAGGGCAGCCTAATGTAATGGTGCCGCCATGTACTGTCGTGTCGCCCATGCGGGCCGCTGGTTTTCCGCCGATCAGAACGGTCATGGAGCCCAGAATAATACTGTCTGGTGGCCCCACACACGTGCACATATCGCCCATACAGGCAGCGGGCTGGCCGCCAATCAGGACGGTTACTGTGCCGGGTGGTAAAATGGGGCCACCAACGTGCGGAACGGGCGGAAGCCCCGGTGTTACCATCGGACAAACATGCATATCGCCTACTCGGGCAGCTGGTTTTCCCATTGTTGTTTAGTGGTTTATCGTCCCCAGAAACTACTTTTATTTCCGTTCTTGGCTGGCGCATCCTGCCGATCCACGAAGAATTCATCCTTGTCTTTCTCCACGTAATTCAACTGGCTTAGTTTGCCATACAAAGCGATGACTACGTCGCAGAGCCGGATAATAGCGGCCATCACCGGCTGGCAATCGGCATGAGCATATTCCATATCCAGCACTTCCTGCATGGCCGATTCGAATTGCACGGGACTGATGCCGCACCAGTTCTTGAAATAATTGAACATCGCTTCTTTCTCCCGGTCGGGCGTACTACGTATCATGAGGGTCATGGCGCGGGCAAAACGCATCCCAAACTCAGCAATAAAGACCGGCGACTCATATGGGCCTCGTAATTGAAACGCATCGAGATTGTCGGCGATGGTACGTATCGTCGATTCGGCCAGATAGCCAATTGTCGTAGCCAGTAAGTTGGGTTGACCGGAGCGGGCATTGGTACGTACCCGCACGATAATAGACGTAGCGAATCCGGCAATCTCGCCCATCCGGCTGCCAATAGTCAGGTACTGCTGTTGCATCTGGGGCAGCACCCCCACCATGCGGCAGGGTGGAATATAGTCGGTCGAGAGGCTAAACACGCCATTGGTGAGTGTTAGCCGGCCAACGGGCATATGGTAAGCCGCCGACAGCGAATTAGCCAGGGCTGACTGCGGCACGGCTCCCAACCGATAGCCCGGCGTCGTATACGGATAACGTAGCGGAACCTCCTCCGGGTCAGGTTGGCCAAACGGCTGTGGATCAAACGGATTGACTTCAACGACGGCATAGCCCGACGATTGCCCGAGACGTACCCATTCGTCACGAGCGGCCGTCAGGGCCAGACGTAACGGCGGCTGAGCAGAATCGATTTCTATTCGGGCTCCTCCCGGTGTAACTGCCCGGCAAACGCTGAGTACCATTTCGTTGCCATCGCAACTGATGGCTAATGGACTGTCTTTGCCGGGGGCGGGTGGTAGCAGACCATAATTCAATGGGCTTAATACCATACCACCCGAATCGCGGATTGCCTCCCGGAACGCGTTGTCGTTTCCCAGCAGGTGCGATCGGGTTATTTTCATACCGTCGGCCCAGTTGACGGGCCAGTGTGTTATCTCAGGTAACATAGATTGGGCTTTTGGTCTTCAGGAAAATGGACCGGCAGACTTGACTGACCGGTTCGTTTCCCTGTTTCTATTATGATTATTCCGTGCTAATGAAACTGCGTGCAATAATGATGTCGTTGGCTTTTACGCCATTGCGGGTCAGCGTGAGCGCGGGGTCCAGAAACTGCTTGGAAAGGCCGCCCAGCGACTCTTTGTAGAATACCCAGCCTAGTAAACTACCCTCATGATTTTCTTCGTAATACATGATCGGCTGTTCGGGGTTTTCCTCCGAATTGTGCGAATAAATCATGTAGTGAAACAGGTCGTGCAGCGTTCTGTCAATGGGAGCTTTAACGGTATACGTAGCCAGTTCGGCAGCATCAGGCGCTTTGGAAACACGAAAGTTTAAACGTACCGTATCGTTGAGTTCGATAAGCGGAACCGCCCGATCTATTGGGTAAAACCATTTTCGGTAAATCTTGGGAGGAATGGCAATCCAGGCTTCATACGCATATAAAAACAGCAATGGAATCAGAAAAGGGAGCAGTCCCGATACTAGCGCGGGCAGGAATCGATCCGAACGCTGCAGTCCTTGAAAAAGACCCGTAAAGGCCGCTGCGATGAAAAAGATGGTGGCGCCTGCGAACAATAATTCAGACCAGAAGCCGCCGTCTGCCTGGAAGGTAAATAAACGTCGTGATGCCATGACGTGTACGATCCCAAGTATCAAGGCAAGCCCCTCAAGCCAATAAAAAACCGCTACAAGCGACTCTGAGCGAGCAAAAACGGCTCCTAAAGCAGCGGCTATGGCAATCGATCCAACGAAATACGTGAAGAGTTTTTTAGAGAAAACCGCTGCCGCCGAATGGCGTACGATCAGGCCGACAAGGCATAAAATAGCCATGACGACGTAGAGGGCAACGGTAATGATACTATCGGTTCCCATGTGGTTAGCTCGGTTTATAGTTTAGTCGTTGCAGGTTATTGGTTTACAAACACTGTTTGACTAAACGGTTAATCAGTTTAAGGTTGTGGTTAAGCCTAGTCGGCCAGACGTATCGTCGTTGGATAGGCAGAATATGTTATCATTTTCATCGGGTTGAACTTCCAGCTGCCAGTCAGCGTCGGCGGGGAGCAGGTAGTCCGCCAGCATGCCGATATACGTCAGTCCAATTCCGCCGGGCAAATAATCGTTGAGCTGATCGTTTGATAGGGGGCCGACTGCTATGCGCACCGTACCGCCGTCATCAATGAGCGTATCGACACTCAGAACCCAGTCCTGGCCTAATCGACCTGCACCCAAAGGGGCGGGCGAAGCATTGGCAGATACCGTAGTTGTGATATCATTAAAAGCCCCGTAACGAATCTGAACGGGGGTTTGCAGAAACTCTTCCAGGTAGAATGCCGTCTGTTCCCAATCGCCCACAATACGGTAGGCATTTGTCCAGATCGACAACAGGCAAGCCCGTTGACGGGGTGATAAAGGAATACCTAAATCGCCCCATAAGTAGCCGTGCAACTCATCCCAGATGGCGCCATAAGCGCGCGTCAAGGCCAGGGCTTCCTGCTCTTCAATCCGCACCCGCTGTCGAAACAATTCCTGCTCGAAGGGCAACCAGAACGTACGCGCTTCGGTTTCTTCGCGACGTAGTCGCTTACTTTGTTCAAGCATGGCCCTCGCTTCATCACGACCGGCACGTAACGGGGGCGAAGGCGGGTGATGGATTACTTCGGGGAGGGAGTCATACAGCCCTTCGCGACTCACATGCAGTACGTGAGTTGGCGGGTGATGAGTGTCGGATTCATAGGTTTCGACCTTCAGGATATCCGAACTATACGCCCGGCTGAACGTTCCCTGGGGTCGAACAACAATATCGTCGGGCATGACGATATTCTGTTTTCTGTCGGCAATCCAGACTTCAGCGCGTATGTCGTATAACAGTTTCATGGCTAGGCAAAAGCAGGATTAGTAAGCAGGACACGTAACGGCAATAAACCGGTCCATTGGTCCTGTAAGGTGATGGTCAGTTCGTGGGTCAGTTGCCGTTGCTCTTCGGCTGTCAGGCGGGCTGTGCTACGTAGCGTTACGTGTATATCCAGTGTGCGGATAAGTCCCTGACGTGGATCAGGGCTGACGGCACAGCCTTTCTGAATGTCGACACGCTCGATACTTTCGGGAGCGGTGGCGCGGCATACCGCCCGTATATCTTCAACAGTCAGCGCCCGACCGCGCGTTAACAAAGCCTGACGAAAAGCGGGCAAACTCGCCGATGGACTCAGGCGAGCCATACCGCCAAGGGTAGGACGTAGCAAAATGATGCCTTCCCGTCGGAACGAAGGAGCCGTTGAATCGACTCTTGCGCCAATGGGGAGCCGATTTCCCCGCTCGGCGGCCGTCGACCAATGGTTCACGAAGAGGTTTCCCCGTTGCGGACCGTTATTCACAATCACAAACGGAACTGGCTCTCCAGATGCTACCGTGGGTATGCTTTGTCGGATACGTAGCAAACTTTTCTGGATATCGTCGATATTGCTACGTAGTGAATCGTAGCCAAGGGCAGCAAACGAAGCACTTTCGTCGCGCAGTAAATCGATCAGTTGTCGAACAGTTTCGTCTGCATTTCGACTGTCGAATCGGCCCACGCCCTGCCTGCGAAGTGCGTAGCTACGGGCCGTAGGATCGCTGGCGTTGGCTTCTACATAAGCCGGATAGTCGTTTCCGTCGCTATCCGTTACGTTGGCCAGTTCAATGAGTGGCAAATCGGACTGGATTGGAAAGACATTGAGGCCGTCGGTAAGTCGGAAAACCGACCGCCCCATCTGCCGATTAAGAACGGGTATCGCATTGAGTACACATTCTGTTTTGGCCATGATGTCGGCCCCAAATACAGTCGGGAAAGCAACACGTATCCACGTCAGCATCGGAAGAGTCTGCAGCAGAGTTGGGTCGAAGACATCCGTTAGGCCGGATGGTAAAAAGCTTCCGGCTGCATTCGGTGTAGGCGTCGGAAATCGGCCATGTACGGTCAGGAAATTGGTCCGATAGTACCGTTCGGCGTGACCCTCCATCATACGTAGCGCGGCCGACAGATGCGGGTCGAGCTGGCTGTCGGTTCCCGGTTCGACAACTAATGACTGATCATTGAGCCACCAGCGGGTTTGCGGCAGATGCTGAGCGTAGTCATAAATGGGTAGGGGTAGGTTTTTCCAGTCGAAGAAGAAACGTAACGACAGGTCCTGTGGTAGACCCGGCATGAGTTCAAGGCCGATCCAGAGTGTATAATCGGGTAATCGACGCTGAAGCGATGCCTGAGCAACCGGAATGTTGTTGCCAAAATCGTCGATGCGCCAAAGCTGATGTCCCGTTGCCAGACAGGCCACCCGGCCATTGATCAATGGAAAACGGCCTGCCGGAGACAGGGCAATTTCTTCGCCAGTTTGCGGATGACGGGTTGTGAAGCTGTCCGTGCGGGTTGCTTCGCCTAGAAGTTCGATAGGACGTACTGCCATGACGCTATGAGCCGGTTTGGGCGCCGTAACGACTTCGGGTAGTAGAAGCTCTACCAGTCTTTCCAGAATTCGCCCTCGCGACGCCTGAATTTCACTGTATACCCGTTCTGATTCAGTCGCCAACGCACCCACCAGCAAGTCGACCAGCGGGTCGAAAGCTGTTGTGTCAATGGCGGCTTCCTGATAGCCCCAAAGCCGGGCTGCTTGTTGCAGCATCCGGCTTTTGATCTGGTCGCGGGTGTCAAGCATAGTAGACTAATTGGAAATAATATTGGTCTGGTTTTATGTTCGTTAATAAACGGGCCTGTCGTGTTTAGATGGGTTAATCAGCTCCCCAATCCGCCAGCTTACTGCTACCATATCTAACTGATCCTGTATTTGATACGAGAATCCACGACTTGTCATTCCGCGTGAGCGGGGCCACTCGATATGTATATGCGTTTCGTGTTTGTCTGCCCCCGTATAGAGCTTGGGTCCGCCGTAATCGTCGGTTGTTACGCTATCGTAAATCACGCTCGACCAACCCATAATCGATTTGTTCGTGATGAAAACGTTGACAAGCTCATTGGCCAGTGCCCACTCATTCCAGTTCGTTTTAAAAAGGAATATGTCGAGCGCCAGACCGTTGTCGTGCGGATCTTTGCTGCCTGGATTCTTGGCCGACGCCTGAAGCCTGGGTGCCCATTTTCCTTTGGGTTTGGGCTTCCCTCTGGTATCTGTTCCATTATCCCAGTATTTATCCCAGAATATCTTATCAAAAATTTCTGGGAATGTTTGTCCCAGCGTAGACTGGAGTTCTAAAACGGCTGGTGCTATTGCTCCCATAATTGTCAGTCAGATTTCGTATGTCCGCCTGTTATTTCTTTATTGGCCGATAGGCCCAGATTCTACCTGAGATACTGACCGATTCGCCCCCATTAAGCCCAGTACCGGCAGTCAGATAAATGGTGTTTAATTGTACCGACTTGCTGTTATTCACATTCTGCTCATAAGCGGCAACGACCTTGGCACCGATAACTGGATAGACACCGGCAACGATGGCCGTATGATGCGGTCGATTCTGCGTTTGCCAGGCTCCGTTGTTGCTGGTTACTTTGGCGATGTAGCTACGGAATTGGAGAATATCGCCTGGCTCAACATCCTTGACTTGAATAGGAGTGCCCCAGCGGTAGTCTGCATTGGCTGTTACGTTTTTAGCGCCCATAATATCGTTTGAGGTTTTGGCCCCGGCATATTTCAGTGCTTCTTCGGCCAGGTCCCAGCATTCTCCGCGTTTAACCTGCTTTCCATACTGGGTTGTGGCGAAACCAACCACACTTAAACTCGTAGCATTCATAGCTTTATTGGTTTTGGCCGTTACTCGCTGGCTACCGGGCTGAAATACATGATAAATGTTTGCTCAGGTAACGTTTCGCCCGTTTCGGGTAGGTTGCCGCTTACCCGAATCGTGATACGTCTACGGATTCGAATGATACGTCCATCCGCATCCTGATCGGCCGGTTCGTCGATATTGACATAGACCCGTGCATATTGCAGACGCTTTTCATACTGAATAATCAGGTTGGTAATCGTCTGTTCGGCATCGCTTTTCCACTGCGTTGGGTTTGTAATGTTCGCGTAGTCTTCGCCCCAAATGCCGCATCCCATTTCCGGGTCATACCGATATTCGTCCAGCCGGGTCGATAGCAGCAGGTTGATATGTTCCCGAATAGCTTCGATGGTCGGTATACGCGGCTGCGTCCGCTTATGAAGCAGATTGGTGATGGGGCCGTGGAGCGAATAGGCGTTGGGCATGGATAATAATGATTATAAGCTGATGGTCATCCCTTCAAGAAATACCATTTCATTACGTGTTTGGGCCGATGTTACCTCAACATGAACACAGTGGTTCGACCATTCTGTAATGATCTTCTGAATACTCAGCCTGCCGTCGGCCTGGGCTTTTTCGACCGCCTGCCGAATCTCTTTCAGGTTTTTGCCGGATAAGTCGAAGGCCAGTCCTTTTTGATGAGCACTTCGACCAGGTTCGGCGATTTTGTAATTTTTCTTACGCAGATAGGATAGCGCAGGTAACCACGTTCCTTTGTCAGCGAGGGTTGGTGCTTGTTTGAAGTCGAACTTTTCCTTTCTGGCATATTTGACGATGGTATCTAGTTGATCCTGAGCAGTACGTATGACTGACGTTAGCCGGGTGCCTTCAGGTAGATATTCTTGTAGTATGTTCCAGACGAATTCGTGTTGCGCTTCCAGCCTTGCCATTGAGTTATACAGGTTAGTTGTTGCTTCGGTTTTGTTCTTATTTACTAGTTCTGTTGAAATTGCTTGGTGGTATGTACATCTATCCGATCGCTTGTCTACCAGTAACTTGGAGTCGTCTGGGAAAAGGCCATAACCTGGGCGATACTTAGGATAGAAGGTCGTTGAGCAATTACATTGGGGCCTGGACAGGACGTATGGCCTGTTTTTTCCATGGAATGGTAGCCAAGCCCCGCATCGCCAGGTTTATTGGCCAGGTCAAACGTTACGCTGTGCTCTTCATAGAGCCAGGCGTATAGCGTAGCAACCGTATAAAGTTGTTGAACGGTTAGCGAATCGCCGGGGCTGGCAGCACATTCAATACTGATGTATTTTGTTGACCATTCTTCCGCCCAGTCGTGGTATTTCGTGTCAATGAACTGGCCTAATTTACCATCGGTCTGTACGCCAAAATGGGAGGGGAAAGGGTTACTTCCTCCAGGGCTAAAGGTGGCTAATAATCCTGCTAATGTATTTCGGCGACTATTGGAGATATGCAGAATTAAGCCGAGTGGTTCTGCACCCTGTCGACGTTGCTCCTGCTTGGTTTTAACAGGCATCCAATAAGCAAATGGACAAATAGCCATACTAGTATGGATTTAATTAATCATGACAATCGCACCTTTTAACATGGCCTGAGCCCCACCATCGAGTTCAAGACCAGCGCTGGCTTTCACCGATGTTTGTACATCACCTTCAATTTTGACGCCCATCCCTTTCATCTCGGCACTGATGCTGCCTTCCAGTTTGAGTGTATTATCGGCCTTCACGGCGATTTCGCCAGTGGCCGATACCTTCATGTCCTGATCGTTCTTGATCTCTGATTTCCCCGCTTCTACGTTCCACTCTTCAGACGCCTTCATGTTGATCTTTTTAGCACTCATATTGATCGTGCCTGCATCCATATTAATGGTGCCCTGGCTTTTGATATTGATATGAGTACCGCCATCGAGCGAGAGAATAATGTGGTTCTTACGGTCTTTATCGTGTAGGCTTATGCACTCCTTGCCCGATTCGTCGCTGATGACAATGTGGTTGCCGCCACGGGTAATGATGGCTTTGAAATGATTGTCGGCCGAATAATACGTATTCATTTTGTTCTGCTTATTCGGCACAACACCCGCTATCAACGGCCGGGCAGGATCGTCATTTTCGAAAATGACCATTACGGTCTCGTTGATCTCCGGGATGAAGTAAAATCCCTGATTCTGACCGCCGTTATAGGGCGAAATCTGACGTACCCAGGTCGATGATTCGCTATCGCCCTGCGCATCCTGCCACAGGAAATTTACCCGAATACGTCCCAGCTGTTCCGGGTCGTCGACATGAGTTACTTTGGCCAGCTGTGTGGTAGCGTGGGGTAAGTAAAAAGTGGGATTTGTTCGAAATTCGACACCCGCCGGAATCGCTTCAAATCGGTTCGAATAGCCACCTCCTAAGTCAGCTTCGTGGCTGATTGAAATGATTCGGTATTGCCCCAGACTTTCAGTGCGTTGTGAGCGGGCATTGAGGCTTGTGCTTTCCTTTATATCGATAACTGACCCAACTTTAAGGCCAATTTTGGTGCTGGAACCACTAAAAATAACCGAATTCGCAACGGACGCTTTTTTCTCATAACCTGCCTGTTGTTTGGCTTCGCTGTCGGTCCAGACCGGAATGGGCGAGTGACTGAATGTACGTTCTGGATAGAGATTTTCGGCTTTGTCGATCAAAAATTGACCGTATTCACCCAGCCCCGATACGCGTACGTCTTTGGAATGGCTTTTAACAGTCTGCAACTTAACGTAATTGAAATCTTCAATGAAGAATTCTCCGCCTGGCAGATCCATGCGCATATCGAATGAGCTTATGTCATTGCCAAATTGTAGCTCAATGGGCGATCCGCTGGGAACGTCGCCGAATACGGTTCGGTCGCCGTCGAAGTAGAACCAGTTTCCAGTGGCTGCTGCAAACCGGTGCAGGAAATTGTATGTGCTTTCGTCAAATTTTACTACGTAGTCTTCGGTCTGGTTGTTACGTGGGCTGGCACTGGGTTTAAGCAGGCTTTGATTGTATTCACTCAGCACCTTATTGACGATGGCAGCGTGGTCTTTTTGGAAAAAGGCAGCATAGCGCGATCCCTGTTCCAGCAGAATAGAAGCACTAAAGCCACGGATTACTACCGAGCTACCGCTGGCTACCTGCTTGGATAAATAGAGTTGCGTAATGAACCCGCGAAAGACGAACGGCGAGCCTCCGCCCTGGCGGTATTTGATGGTAATCGTAACTTCTTTACTAATAAATTCTTTGGATTGGTTGATCTTCATCGCTCCAGCGCCTTCGACCTGTTCGATCGGTACGTTCAGTTCAAACGTATGATGGCGGTCGATCCACTGGCTGATACTCACCCGAGAAAAAATGTCGACCCGTTTTCCGCCGATTTCGATCTGGACGCTAGATAGATTACTCATTGGTCTTGCGTAATTTGAATTACTTGTCTTACTACCTGCACTACGTCTGGAGGGTTATTTTACTCCTCCGGGGCAGTGTGATTACTTCTATGATTGAGGCCGCCTGGCGTTAATGCGTGATCGAAAACCTTATTACAGGTTATTCATCGTCAAAAAGCCCGTCAACTGGCTTTCGGCCATGTTGCGAGAAACTCTTGGCTGCTTCGCGGATAATTTTATCGCCACCCGCCATGACCTGTGTAATCAGAACTTTACCAACAGAGAATCCAACAAAAGCGGCTGCACCAGCTACTACGATGCCTCCACTCGCTGCCGCAAAGCCAAATCCGGCGGCCATACCTAGCGGGCCTAGCTTTGTTGTTTTCTCTTTAGCGTAATTCCACAGCCCTTCGATCTCTGCTTCATTGTAAATGCCAGCTTTTCCCAGTTCTGACTCAAAATGTTCACGGTTTAGTTGGGGACCCACTGTATGCTATTGGTTAGTGAGAAATATGGATTATTAAAAAAGATACACCCTGGACAGCCACAGGTTAGCTATCCAGGGTTTAGCCTGATTTAATAAGCAGCCCATTTATTTTCATGGCTGGCTCCGTCAATAGACAGTTTGCGGGCCGAAATCACGACGCTGGTAGACATAGGCGAGTTGTTACGGGCATCCATACTCTCCGAATAGCCGGTCAGGAAGGCATCTTCGAACTTAAGTTCTTTCATTGGTGAATCTTCGTCCTGCTTATAGAACTTGATATTACCGCTGAATTTTTTGTTTGGGTCGATCATCATCTTGAAAGCGGTTGTGTCTTTCGTGGATTCGAACTCCGCATTTACCTGGCCACCCATTACGTCAGATGTCGGTTTTCCGGTAGTATAGTCCGTGTTTTGGCCTAATGAAAAACTGCAATGTAACAGGCGATATTCAGTGCCATCGAGGTCAATAGTTGCTTTGAAAGCCATGGTGATAATTGGTTATTGGTTGTTTGAAAAAAATAGTTGAATGGTACTCTCGTTTAACTTGTAGAATTAAGCTTGCTCAACGCCACCTTTCCAGTCGTTGGCATCGTCGCCTTTGGTACCGTCCAGCTTCACGAGGAAGTTTTTGGCCGGGAAATAAGGCTTGATATGAATGTCGAGATGGATGCGGTCTTTCACATTTTTGTCGCGCTCGAAACGTAGTATTTTGAAATCTTCAATGATCTTGTCGGCTCCCGTGATGCTGTTGAGGAATTTCACAATCTGCGCCCGTAGGTCTTTTTCGGCATCGTAGGTCCAGTTTTCAAAGGCACGACGGTTCAGGAAGTCGATCAGAACTTTCATGATCCAGTCGAACACACGAACAACGGAGTACGTCTGCAAGCCCTGGTTGTCGCCGTTGAACAGCGTCTTGGCCGAATAGGCCATTACCTTATTATACTCGTTGACCATCGGTACCAGACCCAGCTTTTCGAGGTTAGCGATTTCGCTCTTTTTCATCTCGAACCGCACGCCATCTACTTCGTTGAGCGTGCCATGCTTGCTACCGGCAACGGGCTGCTGAAGCATGGTTTTGTAGATTTTACCAGCCAGCGCCGAGGAGGGTGGTACGTAGAGTGGTTCGTCTTCGCCCAGTTCGCTGAATGCTTCCCGACCAACGAGGTAGTTGCAGGTCATCATTACGTTCGCTTTATAGGCGTCGGCACTGGGCATATCTTCGTCCTGCCAAAGTTCCAGTACGTCGTCGGGCGTGTCGAGATGGCGGTAATCGGTGAGCATCATCACCTTATTTTCGTGAGCCAGACGCGCCCATTTATCGACCACTTTTTTGGAACCCAGATAACCTGGAAGTACCATCAGGGAGTAGTTCTGGCGCAGATCGAGTTTGTCGTAATTCTGCCGTAACTCGTTAGCGATTTCGTCGAAGAACAACGTATTGTCCAGATCCTGGATTTGCTCTGGGTCGGCATTGACGATGGAGATGTTCTTAACTTTTTCGGTATCGGCGTTTTTGTAAAAGAGTGCTACGGAACGGTAGGCCGTTTCGAGGTCTTTTGTTTCGTCGACGGCTTTTTTGAGATTACGACGTAGCGTTTCGGCGGCTGTTTCCGTTTTCTGTTCGGCTTCGCCGATCATATCGGCTACGTTCTGATGGGCGTCGAGCAGTTCAGTCCATTCTTTCAGCCGTTTTTTGAGCGCTTTTCTGTCCTTCTCCGACCCTTTTTCGGTCAGGAAAATGTTCTTACGGGCTTTTTTTGCCGGATTCATATTCTGAGCGCCTTCTACGGTCGTCTCCACGAATTCGAATCCGCCAAACTTGGCCAGCTGCTGGCTACTGTCGGCAAGGGTCTGAGTAGGATTGGTTATTTTAACGCGCTCCTTTACGGCTTTGCCATTTTCTATATTGTCTTCCATGCCTTTAGTAAGGGACTTTGGTTTACAGTTTTCTGAGTGTTTCTATATTAGTCTTGTTTACCCCACAGCAGTTTTATTTGCTGTCTTCGAGCTCCTGAAGCATCGCTCTAAGCGCTGTCAGGTACGATTCCTTAGCTGCCGGGTCAGCCAGAATTTTTTGCAGCACTTTGTTGGATTTCAGTTGTTTGATAAACTTCTGATAATCGTCCTGCTGGCTTTGCAGATCCTGTAGAAAAGGGCTTTGTGCTGTAATGCCTTTTTTGCCAAAATCACCCAGGTTGTTGAAGCGTAGTGTTTCTTCGACCCCTGATCCTTCAGCGTCTTCAAACTCAATATCGATCTGGGGTTTGTAGCGAGCGAATACGGCATCAACGGTTTCGAGTTTCTCTTCAATTTTTGGTTTGAAGGGAGCGTCGGCGGTTAGTTTCTGCACCAGGAGCGTGCGGTTTTTCTGAATGTCGGCGATTGCTTCGTTGGCGTCGTTGCCTTTTTTTTCCTGACCGCCAATGCCATAGTCCATCATAGAGGATATGCGTTTAGATGATTAGTTAAGGTTTTGAATTAGTATGTCGAAATCGGTTGATAAAGGGAAACAAAGGGTTGAGCGAACGGTAGTGAGTCGAGAAATCGTTAATAACCCACATATTCTCCTGTTTGAATACGCAGCTCTATTTCTGTCCGGAAATTTCTGGCCAGCGTTACGCGTACAGCATCATATAACTTGAATGTATTGGGATTTATCGAGTTATCGGACAGCCAATTTCGCCGACGAGCAACGGCAATTACGGCCATAATAGCCGACAAGGCGCTGGGATTGGGTCGGTAGAAAGTTCGAAAAAGGCCTTCTACGATGCCTATGCCCCGATTGGCGTTGACTGATTCAACAAGTAGTGCCTGGGCAAAACTTCGATCAGCATCAATGATGCTCAACGTGCCAATCGCGTTACGTTGGTTTGGCCAGAACATAATGAGAACCTCTTTTGTCTGTTCTGGGCTAAGAACGAGCTCATCAGGGGCGAAATGACGGAGTGCCATGCTATCTATGATTTACTGGGCATTAGTTTAGGAAAGCAAAAAACCTCAATAGTAACCGCTACCACAATCCCACAAAAGGGTGATTTATAGCTAGCGGGTAGTGCCGGTTAGTGAACGATTCTAGGCCGGAAATGGAGTCGCATACATTTGCGCTTCACCCATTCGGTAAAACATATTTTCCATAAACGAGAGACGCCTTACCCAGACTGGTGTTAAGGTTGTACCTAAGAACCCCTCCCATTGGGCAAAGGAAACGCGGGTCATATGCTCCATGGCCTTTTGCCAGGAATACGCATTCCAGCCTTCGAAAACCATACCGCCACCCATGATATTTCGGGAGTTATACGTACCAACACCACCGTAGTTTGGCAGGCCGTTTCCGGCCCCATTGACGTGGTCAGAACCTAAGTTGTGACCTACTTCGTGGACAACCGTTATTTGCTGGTTACCGGTAAAGTTGGTTTTTAAGGTCGTATCCTGCGAGGTCCACAGTCTGGCATGGGCTCTGAACCGGGAGCCGGTTGGAACATCCACTACCTGAACATTAATCGAACCCGACTGCGGAGTGTTGACTCGAACGGCGTCGTACCGGCAATGGATACAGGGACGATATTCATTCTGGTTATGCGAATAATTGTAACCCTGAAAGCTAGCCGGAATACGTAAGCAAAACCGATTATCCCAGTGTTGTTTGGCAACAAGAATAAAGTTATTACACACTTCCTCCCACCGCGCCGGTACCCAGGCATTAACCGTAACCAGGTTGTTGTTGGCATCGAGGGCTTTGCCGGTCGCATCTGGATTTACCTGCTGAAAACAATAGGTTTGTCTAATCGTCAGCACCAGGTTGTTAATACCATCCATTGGCATCGTCCGGTTGCGTGGGGTATAAGGCGATGGCGTCAGGGTTGCCTCCTGCATCGTACCATTGTGTGAAATAAGCATACTATCGTTTGATTAAGAGGACTAAGCAGGCTGCTTTAACTGTTCAGAATGATCTATTGCTGTAAATGTTAGTTCTCCTGCTTCATTCGCTGTCAGGTTCAGATGGCTTCCTTTTCCGATTTCGCCGGATACGATCATGCGCGATAAGGGGCGCCGAAGTCGATTCCGAATGACACCACGTAGCGGCCGGGCACCGTACTTGGGGGTGTAACCCTCCAGGGCAAGCTGGCGCCGTACTGCGTCGTCGATCGTTAACGTAATGCCTTGTTTGTCAAGCAAAGTCAGTAAGGGTTTGAGCTGAATATTGAAAATATTGATAATGGCATCCTCAGAAATCGGCTGAAATGGAATGATTTCGGTCAGGCGTCCCAGAAACTCAGGTCGGAAAAAACGACCCATGATATCCAGTAATTCGTTCGAGGCTGCAATCTCTCCTTTGCTCGCTTTTTCTACTACGTAGTCACTCCCAATATTCGACGTGAAGAGGATGATAGCATTCGAAAAATCGCCCTCGCGACCCAGCCTGTCGTGGAGCATCCCTTCATCCAGAATTTGTAGAAACAAGTCAAAAACAGACGGATGCGCTTTTTCGATTTCATCAAATAAAACCACCGAAAAAGGCTGCTGACGAATTTTGGTTACTAATAGTCCACCGTTTTCGTAGCCAACGTAGCCCGGAGGAGCGCCATACAGCAAGGCCGCTGAATGCTCTTCTTTAAACTCCGACATATCGAACCGAATCAGTGTTTTTTCGTCGTTAAACAGAAAATCAGCCATCGACTTAGCCAGTTCCGTTTTGCCGGTTCCAGTAGGCCCAGAGAAGAAAAAGGACCCAATCGGCTGACCTGCACGACTTAAACCGGACCGGTTTTCCAGAATGGCGTCGGCAATAATTTTGACGGCATGATCCTGTCCAACAACCCGCTGTTTCAGATGTTCATCCAGGGCCAATAGCTTATCGCGCTCTTTCGACTGTATTTTTCCAAGCGGAATGCCTGTCCGATTCGCTACAACGGCGGCTACTTCCGATGGCTCTACTTTATCGTGAACATCGGCGCCTAACGTTTCGATTTTCGCCATCAGAGTAACCAGATGATCAGCCAGTGCATCGGGAAGTTCAAAGGAGTCCGTTTGCAATTCTTCTTCAACCTGACCCAGCAATACGGGACTTAATCGATTCTTTAACTGTCGCTCAAACCACCTAACGTTAGGCATATACGTTAGCGGGTCGCTCTCACTTACATTTTGCCGTATTTCAGCTAGCTCGTTACGTAGTCGCTCCACTTCTGGCTGAGTCGTTTCGGTAGCTAGTTTCATGGCTGCCATAGTCCGATCGATGAGATCGATGGCTGCGTCGGGTAGTCGTCGATCTTTCAGATAGCGTTTGGCTAGTCGAACGGCTTCAGCGACCGTAGTGCTGGCTACTCCGATCTGATGATGGGTTTCAAACAGCGGAAGAATCGTTTGAACCATACGAACGGCTGTTGGTTCGTCGGGCTCTTCGACAGCCAGTATTTCGAAGCGACGAGCAAAGGCTTCGTCTTTTTCGAGATATTTGCGGTATTCGTCGTTGGTGGTAGCGCCAATCAGGGTTAATTCTCCCCGCGCTAATTCGGGCTTCAGTAGATTAACCAGACCCGTAGCGCCCCCGTTAGGATCGAGGAGAATGTGAATTTCGTCGATAAAGAGGATGGCCCGATCAAACTGCTTCAAATCGGCCAGAATTCCTTTTAATCGGTCTTCTATTTCACCTTTGTAGGAGGCTCCGGCAATCAGCGATCCCATGTCGAGCTGAAACAGGTTCGCTTTTTTTAGATGGGGCGGTACGTTGCCAGCTACGATCTGCTGCGCCAGTCCCTCTACCAGCGCTGTTTTACCAACGCCTGGTTCACCGGTTATAATTACGTTTGGTTTCAGACGCCGACCCAGCACTTCGATCATTTGCCGGGTTTCCCGATCACGACCAACAATGGGGTCGAGTTTGCCTTCGCGGGCGGCCGCTGTTCGGTCGGTGCAGTATTTGAAGAGCGTTTTTCCGGTGGGAACGCCTTCTTTACTGGTGTTTGCCTGACCATTACTGGCTGTTCCGTTGTTGCCGCCAGCCTGACCGTTGATAGCTTGTTGCAAACCCGCTTCCAGCAGAGCCTTTTCCAGAAGCTGGTTCTCAGTTAATGGAAAGGATTTGAGTTGATCGCGACTGAAGGCTACGTCTGGTTTGCACATCGCGATCAGTATAGTTAATGGCGTTAGCTCGGATTCTCCCAGCTTCATGCGTACTACGTCGGATACTTCCATCAACGCACGGACCTGCGCATCGCCGGTTGGTTCTTCGGTCGTCCGGGCTGATTTTGGGTACGATTCGACGCGAATGTCGGCCCAGTCGCGTAGATACGGTACGTCGATGTCCCACACAATCAGTTGCGAAGCCAGTCCCACATCGTTATGGAGCAGACCAGTGAGCAAATGTCCAGGTGAGAAAGTCAGGTGCTGATGCTCTCGCGCAACGGCCTGGGCAATGCTGATAGCTCTTCGTAATTCTTCTGTATAAGAAAGGGTTAGCATGGTCTGGATAGTCGGTTAAGTTCCAAACGTGGTGTTAACTTACAGATTAGTTTTTCACCGTAAATGGAGGTTTGAGTGAATGACGGTCTGGTTGAGTGAACGGCTGTAATCGCTTCATAATCATTTGGATCGTCATTGGTAGTTTGGTGCAGATAGGAGTACAGGGATTTCTCAGGGTTAGTCGTAGGAATGCTACGGTAAGAAAACACCCTTTACTCAGTTCGTTGGCTGGAAGTAGAAATCGCCGGTTAACGAAGTTGATTCCCAGGGCATTTGTTTATAATTTGATTGCTTCATAACATCTTCTCTGATTATATTGAAAACCTGAGCGATTGATTTATTGGGTACGCCAATGGCTTTTGTGAAGGCGCTTGTATAAAGACTATTCCGGTCTGTGGTACGAATGACCTGGCGACCTGGCGATGTGGCATACGCCATAACAAAGCCGACATCTGCATTCATAGAATGTATCCCATCGGCTGAACGCCAGGTTATTCTCTCTGAAAAAGGATTGGTGCGGTCCGAATCAAGAATAATAATTTTGGTTTTTACGGCCGTCATGGCATCTGCTATTGATTTTACTGGCAGGCAGGATGTTTCTGTTTCGGCAATTGTAGCAGGATGGGCGTCTGTTGGCATCAGAAACTGCTCGCTACCTATTGTGGCGCTGCCGCCTGAGTAATAGACTAGCCCGACCTCCTTGTCTTTCAGCTTACCAATGAAGTCGTTAATCGCTGTTTGCATAGTCGCTTTGTCGGCGTCTGTAGAAAGAAGAACCTCAAAATTGATCTTCTGCAGCGCTTGTGTTACGTCGTTTGCATCATTGACGGCTGTTGGCCACTTTTCGCCCTGTGCATAATTACTGTTGCCAATGACGAGGGCCAGCCGTTTTTTGTTGATACCCTGTTGACTATTTTTTGCTTCAGATGGTATCTGTTGCGCGAAGACGCTCAGATACACGAAGCTGAGTAGAAGGGGAAATACAGACTGCGCTTTCATCGTATGAAACGTGTATAGGAGTTTGAGGCTCCTGATGAATCTATTGCCCTATAATTCACACTACTTATTGGCTCCACTATTGCTGGGATAAAAGCCCGTTACGTCGCCATTAACGGCCATGACCGGTACCGCAAATAGTCCAGAGCTACTCAGGAAAGAAAAGCTGGTACGTTGGCTCCCACTGGCGGGCTCCAAAGCATAGACTCGACCATCGTAGCTGCTGGCATAGATTAATCCGTTAGCATAAATGGGACCCGCGCTCATCCAATATTTAGAAGTAAAGGACCATCGTAAAGTACCTGAGCTACTCTCAATGGCGTATACCTTATAATCGTCGCTCCCAACGTAGACTAAGCCGAACGTAGGAGTAACCATCGGGCTGCTATAAATTTCGTCGCCCGTTGTGTATGTCCATTTGGGGTTGCCTCCTGCCTGAGCATCGAAGGCGTACAGCTTACGATCACGACTGCCGACATACAGCACTCCATTGGCAACAACTGGGCTTGAATCGACTTTTCCTCCCGTGGAATAAGACCATTTTACCGCACCCGTCTGGGCATCAAGGGCATAAATCGCTTTGTCGCCACTGCCGATATACACAATGCCATTGCTAACTGTTGGACTGGAACGTACTTCGCCTTTTGTGGTGTAAGCCCATTTTTGTTTACCTGTACTAGCCTCAATAGCGTACACATTATTATCGTAACTCCCGACGTAAACGACTCCATTGGCTATAGAGGGAGAAGAAAGTATCTGCGCTTTTGTGGGGAAGCTCCACTGTTGCGCACCTGTGGTTGCGTTGATGGCATACACATTGCCGTTTGTATTACCAATATATACGGTATTGCCATCAACAACCGGGCTGCTGGATGCGAAAGAAGCACCAGCCGGGAAACTCCATAATTTAGTTCCCTTTGCCGGATCGAGGGCATACAGATTTCCGTCGTTACTACCAAACAGGAGTCTGCCATTTGCCACAACAGGATTTGAGTTGAGGGTACCTCCCGTTGAGAATTTCCAATTTATTGCCCCTGAATTGGGATCCAGTGCATACAGAGTCCCATCCGTGCTGGCAACGTAGAGCATTAATGGCGAAGCAGTGGATAGGGCTGTAGTTTGGAACGTCTTAACGGCTCCATAGGTAACAGTACCGGCCCCATTGATGGCATAGGCCCGATAGTAATACGTGGTGTTGGGCTGCAGGTTGCTGATCGTCAGCGATACCGAAGCCCCCGATAGCCCCGAGGCTACCACCTTGCTGTCCCCCGTGGTGGGCGTTTGACTGCTGGGGGAGTAGACCACCCCATACTCTTTTAAGCTAACCACACTGGCATTGCTCACCTGAACCCCCACCTGCACGGCTGTGGCGCTGGCGGTGCCTACTAGGTCGAGGGTTTCGGCCACAGCGGCTGGCTCGCCGGTCTTGATCTGCTTAGCTTCCCCGTAGCTCACCGTCCCGGCATCGCTGATGGCGTAGGCCCGATAGTAATAGGTGGTGTTGGGTTGTAAGTTACTGATGGTGACGGTGGTAGTCGCTCCACTACCGCTAGCGGTGGCTTTGGCGTCACTGGTGGTGGGCTGCTGATTGGTGGTGGAGTAGACAATGCCGAATTCTTTGAGGGTGACGGCGCTGGCATTGGCCACCTGCACTTGAGTCTGGAAGGAGGTGGGGGTTGGGCTTCCCACCAGTTCCAGGGTTCTGACATCGGCAATGACGGTAGCGGTTTTAAAGGACTGGATTTCGCCGTAACCGACGAGTCCCTTGTCGTTGATGGCGTATGTTCTGTAGTAATAGGTGGTGTTGGGTTGAAGGCCATTGAGCATGACCTGTGCTGTTGAGTTGGCGCCAGTGGCTGGCACTTTGGTATCGGAGATGGTGGGTAGCTGGTTGGTTGAGGAGAAGACGATGCCGAACTCGGTGAGTGCGTTTGGTCCCAGGGATGTGATGCTGCATTCAACCTGGACCGATGTGGTGGCCGGTGCACTGGGTGATCCTGTTTTGACCTGTGGGATCAGATCATACGGCTCCAGCTTCCACTTGGCGCAGTTGGCCAGCAGCAGCGCCATCCCGAGGAACAGTAGCAGGTTACGAAAAAAGATAGGCATGGCCGGATAGTAGTTTAAAGAGCAGGAGTAAACTTGGCGAAAGACAGACGTAGTGATTTGTCTCTACTGGATTACTTGGACATAAAATAAAAATCTCCGATTAGTGACGATAATTCCCAGGGAGTTTGCCGGTTGTTGCTCTGCTTCATTACCTCCAGACGTACTTGTTTAAATACACTTTCGATCGATAGACCAGGTACACTGAGATATTTCAGGAGCATGGCAGTATAAAGCCCATTGCGAGCCGTGCCATCAGCTGCTGTTTTACCTGGTGATGTAGCAAAAGCCAGATAAGTACCACTAGGGCCATTCATGGCTGATAGCCCCTTTTCATCGCCACCTCTGGACCAGCTACGTTCAAATGGATTGTCCCGACAGGCATCCAGCACAACGATATTGGTACGTGTGTGGGCATCTTCCATTTTCGTAAGTATTCGATCGGCCAAAAAACAGTCGTATTCAATTTCTCCTTCACTCGTTGGTTTGGCATCGATGGGAACCAGATAATTACGGCCTTTGCTCTGAACACCATGCCCAGCATAATAAAATAAACCGACCTGGTAATCTTTTAACTTGGTGCCAAATTCATTGATTGCTCGTAGCATCGACCGGTTGTCTAAGTCGGTAAATTGCATGACTTCAAAGCCAACATTTTTCAGCGCTTTCGACATGTCCTCTGCGTCGTTGGCGGGGTTGGCCAGCCGATTGGATGAGGGATAGTTCGCATTACCAATGACCAGGGCTAATCGTTTCTCCTGAACAATGGGTGCTGGTTTTTCATACCTGATCAGAAACGAATTTGTCGCGTTGCCACCTGAATTATAGGCTACCAGACGAATTTTGTTGCTCCCTTCCTGTAACTGCACGGCCTGAGCTACCGAATGTTCACAGGATACTAATTGTGGGTCCGCAGTCACCTTTAAGTCGCGATTGAGCTGCTGAAGAACATCGTTGACGAATAATTCCAGTCGGATCAGGGGCTTGCTGGTTTTGATGCAGGCTTTTATGATAATATGGTCGGTCTGAACAATATCGCTTTCGCCATTCCCCATCTGAAACGTAATCTGGGGTGCAGCTACCGTTTCAGGGGTAAACAGGCCTTGCGTATTAAGTTTCTGTCGACCACTGCGAGACGTCGAAATCGTGGTTTCGGACTCCTGGGCATACGTAATAAGCGATAGCAGAAACCCGATTGTAATGAGTAGATATGTTTTCATAAGATAGAGGGGGGCGGATGAGTAGCTAGTTGTTTAGCAGGCTTATTGCTTGGTTATCGTCATCTCTACACGTCGGTTGAGTTTACGTGTTTCTTCTGTTCGGTTGCTGGCAACAGGACGGGTAGGGCCAAAACCGCGAGTCGTAATTCGTTTTGCATCGATCCCATTTTTGACCAGATACGATTTCACCAAATCCACTCGCTTTTTGGATAACGCTACGTTCTGATCGAAGTCGCCCTGGTTGTCGGTATGGCCGCCTAGTTCAATTTCTACAGTAGGCTTATCGCGCATAAAAGTAACCAATTCGTCCAGGGCTGTTTGGGAACTGGGCAGAAATTCAGCCTGGCTCTGAACAAACTGAATAGCCTGCATTTTTTTGAAGTTGCTGTTCGATGCGCTGACGGCTGTACTATTCTTTGCTGCGTTGTCGGTTGTTGGCGTATAAAGACTTTTCGTACTAATCTTCTGACGAACGCTACGTGACGTTGACACAGCAGGACCGCCGTCCTGGCCATAAGCCGCAATCATTCCCCCAAAACAGGCCATCAAAAGTAGAGTCGCTTTCATAAGCATTGCAATTAAAACGTATGGACCAGGGCTACGCCAACCGACTGGCTGGCTGGTTGGATTTGCCAGGCTGTTCGTGGCTGGCCCGGTCGAGTGAGTTGATTGCTGGACGATTTTCGAGCAACCAGCGACACTACATTGGCAACCAACGTAACGGCTGCAGCTCCGGCTACCACCGTGAAAATCGTACGTCGGCTATCGATACTTTTGCGTTTGTCTTCAGCAGCGTTCCATTCAGGTAGTGTGTTAGCCACACTGTTTTGCTTATAGGCGTCCACATCTTTGTTGATGCCCGATGCCAGCACAAATGAATAGGCCGCCAGGCCACCCGTTGCAATCCAGCCAATGACCGGTAATGGCGATTTTTTCTGTACGACAACCGGGGCGGGTTTAGGCGGAGTAGGGCGAGTGGCAACGGGTGGTCTACGTATGGGTACGGTTCGCACGATACGTATCAGCACTTCTACGTCTTCGTCATTCAGTTGTACATTATCGCGGACAACATCCCAGTAGATTATTTTATTAGGACCGGATGAAATGGCTCGCCCTACATTCCCGCTAACCGAAGCCGGACGAAATTTTTTACCGGAGCTGGTTTCTATCTCCACGTACAACGAATCGTTAGGATTAGATCGGGGTAAATCGTACTGAATAGCGATTCGTTTTGTTTTCTCATCGACACCGATCCGAATGTTGGTTGCTTCGGACGGAGCCTGCTGAGCATAGGCTGATAGCCCACTCAGAAAGCTGATTAAACAAGCCGTTATAAGTAGTTTATAGAGGGTTAGAGGTGTTGTCATAGTAGGTCAGTAGCTTGATTATGTGCTGTAACTAGAATGTTATAGACCAGACTTCAGTGTTACGGTCGGTGGGCCTGTTGAATGTATAGCCGAAGCAGTAGTAAACGGTGTTTCCTATGTTGAAGAATGTTCTGCCGCCTTTAATGGACGGAGTGGAAGATAACGACAGAAGGGTCCATTGATCATTCTTAAACTCGAACAATCGACTGTCTTCGCTTCCAATCGCAAATACTCGGCTGCTGGCGACAACTGCCCCTTGCATAAGCCGTTGCGGCATATCGGGCTTACTGGATAATTTATAACCATCACTGGGACTTATCTCATAAGCGCGAACCGGGAATTCGTTGCTACTAAGTTTTATTCCTCCACCGATGTAGCATCTATCGCCATTGGGGAACATAATCGGATAGGCTAAACCAGCTAGGCTACTGGCCTCAATGACTCGGCTAGTTCCTGTTGTTATTGTGTATTCAACAATCGATGTCTGATCTCTGCCAACAGCTATGTAGGCTTTGTTGCCGAGGACAGTGGCGTTGGCTAGAAAACGCTTCATATTATTGTCCGCTTTCGTCGTCCACTGATCGGTGGAAGGGTTATAAATCAAAATTTCTGCATTAACATTCTGATTACCATCGGCCAGCCCCACAATGTATCCGGTACCATTGTACGAAAACCCAACGCCGTATGAACCTGAACGTGGTAGGTTGTTTTTCTGAGTCCATCGGTTATTGGTCGCATCAAATTCCCAGACTTCGTTGGTGGGCCCAGATTGTGTATTTCCGCCAATCAAATACGCTTTGTTGCCAATAGAAAAAGAGGGTACATCGGCGCGGGCTGCTCCGGGAAAGTTGGCGAGTTGACGCCAGGTAGACGTAGCAGCCCCGGTCGTGAATTTTTTCACTTCCCCAAGGCCGGTTTCTGCTTTGCCATTTACTAGAATTGTTGTGGCGTACCCACGATAGTAGTACGTTGTGTTGGGTTCGAGCGGAAGCGAATACACGTCTGTACCGAACGCATACAACGCATTCAAATTGTAGGCAGCGTCTCGGTTAGGCATTACCGAGTTTTGGCTGTTGGGCTGAGGATCTGGATTGGTTTTCGAGAAGCAGATGCCATACTTGTCTAAAGCAGTTGGCGCGGTTTTAATGCGCATAACCAGATTGGCCTTCGAGCTGGTTATGTCTACTGCGTCTACTGTTTCAATGTCCGGTTTTTGGGCTACGGCTGGCGTGGCTGTCTGGAACGTCTTAACGGCTCCAAAGGTAACAGTACCAGCCCCATTGATGGCATAGGCTCGGTAGTAATACGTGGTGTTGGGCTGCAGGTTGCTGATCGTCAGCGATACCGAAGCCCCCGATACCCCCGAGGCTACCACCTTGCTGTCCCCCGTGGTGGGCGTTTGACTGCTGGGAGAATAGACCACCCCATACTCTTTTAAGGTGATGGCACTGGCATTGCTGACCTGAACCCCTACCTGCACAGCTGTGGTGCTGGCGGTGCCTACGAGGTCGAGGGTTTCGGCCACAGCGGCTGGCTCGCCGGTCTTGATCTGTTTGGTTTCTCCATAGCTCACCGTCCCGGCATCGCTGATGGCGTAGGCCCGATAATAATAGGTGGTGTTGGGCTGTAAGTTGCTGATGGTGACGGTGGTGGTGGCTCCATTACCGCTAGCGGTGGCTTTGGGGTCACTGGTGGTGGGTTGCTGATTGGTGGTGGAGTAGACAATGCCGAATTCTTTGAGGGTGACGGCGCTGGCATTGGCCACCTGCACTTGAGTCTGGAAGGAGGTGGGGGTTGGGCTTCCCACCAGTTCCAGGGTTCTGACATCGGCGATGACGGTAGCGGTTTTAAAGGACTGGATTTCGCCGTAACCGATGAGTCCCTTGTCATTGATGGCGTATGTTCTGTAGTAATAGGTGGTGTTGGGTTGGAGGCCATTGAGCATGACCTGTGCTGTTGAGTTGGCGCCGGCGGCTGGCACTTTGGTATCGGAGATGGTGGGTAGCTGGTTGGTTGAGGAGACGACGATGCCGAACTCGGTGAGGGCGTTGGGTCCCAGGGTGGTAATGCTGCATTCAACCTGGACCGAAGTGGTGGCCGGAGAGCTGGGTGATCCTGTTTTGACCTGGGGGATCAGATCATACGGCTCCAGCTTCCACTTAGCGCAGTTGGCTAACGTTATACTGACTGCCAGCAACAGCAGTAATTTACGTAGAAGAGCAGGCATGGAAAAGAAGAGGTCTAAAAAGTTGGCAAATGCAATTGGTAGATAGCGAGCGCTGCTACTTCCGCTGGAAATAAAAATCTCCGGTCAGCGACGTAGATTCCCAGGGCGTCTGTTTATTGTTGGATTGCTTAAGTACTTCGGCTCTAACTTGCTGAAAAAGCTGCGTAATGGTTTGATTGGGCGTTTGCAGCGCTTTGAGCAAAGCGCCCGTATAAAGCCCATTACGTCCTGTTCCATCGGCCGCCGTTTTGCCAGGGCCGGTGGCGTAGGCTATCACAGAACCTGTCGGTGCATTCATACTGGCCAACCCATTGTTGTCGCTACCACCCCGGCTTTTCCAGCTTCTATCGAGCGAATTGTTCCGGCAGGCATCCAGCACAACAATATTCGTTCGGGTACGGGCGTCTTCCATTTTGGTTAGAACACGCTGCGCATCCAGGCATTCGTACTCAATCTCGTTGGGGCTTAGCGGTTCTGCATCAATCGGAACCAGGTAGTTATTTCCTTGGCTCTGAAGGCCATGACCAGCGTAGTAAAAAAGACCCACCTGATAATCCCGTAGTTTTTCGCCAAACGTGTTGATGGCCTGCCGCATTCCCTTATTGTCGAGATTCGTAAACTGAAGAACATCAAAGCCTAACTGCTTCAATGCAGTCGCTATGTCAGTGGCATCATTAACAGGATTAGACAGTTTATTGGCCCCCGGATAGTCTGCATTACCGATCACCAGCGCCAGGCGTTTTTCGAGAACCAATACCGGCGGCTTCTTGTAGGTTACCGTAAGCGTTGAGGTTACTTCGCCACCACCGGTCATGTAGGCAATGAGACGTAACGTATTACCTCCTTCTTTTAACTGCACACTCTGACTAAAAACGTTCTGGCAATCCTTGTCGCGTTCCACTTTAAGGTCGCGGGTCAGCGTTTGTATCTGGTTGTTTAATGACAGACTATACCGGGCAATGGGTTTGGGTGCGGTTATGCAGGCTTTGGCAATGAACGTTGGTGCCGAAACGGTTTGGTCAGCCTCCATCTGGCTTGTCCAGTCAATACGTGACGCTACGGCCGGTGTGGGTACCGACGGAAACAAAGTCATTGTGTTCAGGCGGGTAGGAGTGCTTTCAAACGTAGCAACCGGTTTTCGATCCGATGAGCCAGGCTGTGCCAGCAAGGAAGTAGCCATACACCAACCCAATATGGATAAAAGAATCGTTTTCATGGCAAGAGACATAAATACTGGTTGATTAAGGGAGATCAGCATTAGAATCGATGGCTTATACCAACACTGGTTGTTTGATTTCCGGATTGGATGAGTAGTGAGGTGCGACTAGGCTTAGGCTTGGCAACAACCATATAAATTACATTGGCTATGGCCACGGCAGCAGCCGCCCCAGCAACAATAGTAAAGGTGCCCTTATTGCGGTTAACCTTGTCTTTGATGTCGTTAAAGCGTTGCAGGTCAGCGGCATTCTCGGCGTATGGCTTGCTGTTGTACTCGTCAACATCTTTATTGATACCGAGTGCCAGTACTGTTGCGTAACCGGCCAGTCCGGCTGTAGCGACCCATCCAATAATAGGAATTGGCGACTTCTTCCGAACAACACTACCTGGTTCGGCAATACGGTCGGCGGTGGGGCGGGGTGGGGTAGGCTCTGGATTGCTTTTAACGGGTGTTGCTGCCACCGTTGCCGGGCTGGTTACCGTAACAACCCGACCCACCCGTAACAGCACTTTTACATCTTCATTCAGTCGAACGTTGTCGCGGACAACATCCCAGGCAATGAGCTTGTTCTTGCCGGGTTTAATAGCCGTTCCTACATCGCCGTTGACGCTGACGGGCCGAATGATACGTCCTGATGCCGTTTCCAGTTCAATATAAATGGAATCGTCAGGGAGCATTTGCGATAACTCATATTCGATAATTACTTTTTTAACGTTTATGTCGGTGCGCAGCCGAACATTCGTTGCGGATGTCTGTGCCCAACCTAACTGGCTCGTTAGACTGATCGACAGCAGAAAGAGAAGTTTAGAAAACGATTTCATGGTGCAGGAAGGGTTAGTTTAGGATGGGGCTAATGGACGGATAATCGCCGTTAACGGCTCCATTGACTAAAATTAGCGGGGTCGCATAAACCTGGTCGCCCGTAGCAAATTCCCACTTCTTGGTGCCAGTGGCCGCATCCAGACAGTACATTTTGCCGTCGTTGCTGCCGATATAAACCAGCCCGTTCGATACGGCTGGACTAGCGTACACTTCGTTATTGGTGGCGAATTCCCATTTTTTTGTACCGCTGTTTGCGTCGAAAGCATACACTTTGTTGTCGCCACTACCGACAAAAATTACGCCGTTGCTATGGGTTGGGCTTCCACCCATAAAACTGCCGGTTTTAATGGTCGTCCATAAAATAGTACCCGCCGAAGCGCTTACTGCGTAGAGCTTACCATCATCGCAGCCAACGTAAACGGTGGTTCCCACGACAATAGGGCAGGAGTTGACTTTGTCGGCCAGCGTAGCAACCCATTTTTGTTTACCGGTGCTGGCTTCTATAGCATACAGTTTTCGGTCGCTACTGCCTATATACACGGTGCCGCCAGAAACAGTAGGGCTCGACAGAATGTAACCGCCAGTAGGAAACGTCCAGGCTTGAGTGCCGTCTGTTCGGAGGGCATACACTTTACCATCGTCGCAGCCGAAATAAAGCAACCCATTGGCGAGGGCAGGGCTGGGAATAATTTTTCCTCCTGCCGTAAAGCGCCATTTCTCGTTACCTGTGGCAGCATCCAAGGCAAAAAAACGCTTGTCGTCATTACCCAGGTAAAGAACCCCGTCGGCAACAACTGGGCTGCTCTCAAATTTATCGCCCGCTGCCAGTTTAGACCATCTTCGGGCTCCTGATGCTGCGTCAATGGCGTAGATGTACGAATCGAAACCCGCTACGAAGACAGTGCCGCTGGCAAAGGCTGCGCTCGTGTTAATCGTACCGCCGTTGGTGATAAACTCCCAGTATTTGGCTCCTGTGGCCGCATTCAACGCATACACTTTCTTGTCTTTACTGCCGAAAATAACTAGTGAGCTTGGGGTTGAACCACCCGGTTCAGTTGGTTGAATAATTTTATCGTCCAGATTCCATTTTGAGCATCCCGATAGCAACAGAACAATCAAAATAGACGTATAGAGTAAGGTACGTATCATTGATGTCTGTCGTTTAAGCGTCTTTAGTACGATAGTAGGTAAAGCGTAATGTATTCATTGTGAATGCGTTCGAAAAAGGTTTAAGATAAAGCGAATACGGGAGCATTTCGTCTTAAGGTGCTACGGGTTTGAGTGTTCGGTTGATCTGTTTGAGTAATCGGTCGAATTGACGATCGATAATTGTTAGTCGAAACTTTGCCCGGTTGAGGAAACGCCGATTCATCATTACCTGAAACCTACTAGTACGTTGGCTTGGGATTTGCTTGACGACACAAAGGTGATTGCGCGTACAATAGGATTCAATCCCACAAAAGGGGGATTTTTGGCGTATATTCGGTAGGTTTGACGCTATTTAGCTAACATATTTACGCTGTACGCGTTATGAAGGCATAGCGTTGTCACCAATTGTGACACGCTAATCGGCTGCCTTCTGGTCAGAAACTCAATAACCACGACGAATGTCTGTGTCGAAAACCATTGTTCGTGTTCTACTTGGTTTGCTTGCCCTCATCTTGCTGTTGGCCGGGTTTGTTGTGCTCGTTGCCACCACGCCCTGGGGGCAGCAATTTGTGACAAAGCAGGTCAATTCATATCTCGCACAAAAACTGCAATCGCCCTTTCGAATCGGCCGAATAGGCTACTCTATACCCGACTGGCTCGAACTGGAAGATGTTTATTTCAAAACACCCCAGGGCGATACGTTACTGGACGGTGGTCGTATGCGGGTTGACCTCGATATGTGGGGCTTGTTGAATAACCGGGTAGCTATCAATCAGATTGAGCTGGAGCGGGTTCGACTGGATATTCGGCGGACACTGCCCGATACGACCTTCAACTTCCAGTACATTCTCAACGCCTTTGATACAGGGTCGTCGGAGCCGGAACCCGCCGATACGGTTTCGACGCCAATGGCCATCAACCTGAAAGGTATTACGTTAAAAGATGTTCGGCTCAAATACCGCGACGACGTAACAGGAGCGGATGTAAATACGTATATAGAAGCGTTGCGGGCTAATTTCAGCGATACCGATGTCACTACGTCGAAATATCATCTGTCGGACGTAACAGTTGATGGCCTGAACGCTAAGGTTCGCTTATACGAGGGCTTGCCAACTCCGCCCAGTCCGCCGGGCGATCCGTCCGATACGCTTAATCTGGCGTTAGGTAAATGGCAGATTACACGCGCCAAATGGGATGTTAATGTCGAAACGGCCGATTTTAAAACGCAGGGTAACGTAGGAAAAATGGCGATGGAGTCAGATTATTTCTACCTTGATGGTGAAAAAATAGGAATCCGATCACTGGATCTGGGCGATGGCGACATTACCGCTATTCTGACCAAACCTACTAAAAAGTCCTCTACTACGTCACCAGCTTCCACTACGTCGTCGGGAGCGCCGGGCTGGCAGGCCAAACTGACCAATGTTCGGTTTGCCAATAACCGGATTCGTTTCGACGACGAAACGGCTCCTCGTCAAAAACAAGGGCTGGATTACGGCCATCTCGATTTACAGAGCTTGGGCATTGATGGGAAGTTTCTGGTATATGAGGATCTGGGTAAACGTGGGCAACGGATTAGCGGACAACTTAGAAACGGACGGTTTCGGGCTTCGTCTGGTTTTGTTCTGCAAAGCCTGAATGGCGATGTGCTCTATACCGATACGACGACCACACTCACCCGGCTTTTTATCCAGACGCCAACTTCGTTGATTCGTGATCAGGTTGTGTTGCGGTATGATTCATTAGGGCAATTAAGTGATCCGCGTTTTGCGAAACGAGTGGGCGTTCGCGTCAATCTGCGACAAAGTCGTTTATCGGTCGATGACGTACTGCAACTGGCTCCCTTCCTGGCCGATACGCCACCGTTTGCCGGAAATCGCGGGGGCGTGTTTAAAGCAAATGCGCAAGCCGTTGGTACGTTAGCCGCCTTAACTATTCCACAGCTCGAATTTGATATGCTTTCGGGAACGCGGATTGCGGCCAGCGGGCGTTTGTCGAACGTAACAGATCCTGAACGGCTTGGAGTCGATCTGACCATTAAAGAGGCAACCACAAGCCTGGCCGATATTAATAAATTAGCTCCGAAAGGCTCGATACCATCGTCGATAGCCTTGCCGCCCGGTCTTCAATTGACCGGAAAAATTGCTGGTCAGCTCAATAACTTAATTCTGGATGCCAAGCTCAACACGGCATGGGGTACGGCAGCGTTCGATGGGCAGCTAGCCGGTTTTGTAACGGGGAAAAATCAAACGTATAAGGGTACACTAAACCTGAATGAATTCGACGCCGGGAAATGGCTCAAACAGGAAGGAACAGTCGGTAAAATAACCGGGCGAGCCACTGTTGATGGCAAAGGAATCGATGTCAATACGTTATCAACAAAATTTGGGCTTGATGTGCAGTCGGCACAGTTGAATGGGTACACATATCAAAACCTGGATGCAACGGGTACGCTTTCGAACGGAATTGTGGACATTGTCGGAGCCTTGAAGGATCCGAATGCGAATGTAAAACTGGACGCTAAAGTTGGGCTGAAAGGCGACTTCCCCAGTGTGACGGGAGAGACAGTCATCAATGAATTGAATCTTCAGGCACTCAAACTCTATAACGATCCCCTATCGTTGAAAGGACGTATTGTGATGGATATGGTCTCAACTGATCCAGTAAAGCCAGTCGGTACGGTTTCCGTCAACGATGCCGTGGTAACGCTGCAGGGCAAAGACTACCCGGTTGATTCATTGTATGCCCGACTGGCTGCCAACGGTAATGAAAAGAACGTATTGGCGCTGGTACCGGGTGCCCGATTGAGGCTCAACGGCCAGTTCGAGTATGCTCAGTTGTATGATATTGTGGCGGGCGAAGTGAGTAAGTACATTGCCCTGCCCGATCTAAAATACAAGGCTATTCCGCCCCCTCATGCGTTTACGCTTAACCTGAAAGCCTACCAGAATCCGATATTCCAGGCGTTTGTTCCGGCTTTGACTCGCATGGATACTGTTCGGCTGGATGCCTACCTGGCCAGCCAGGCCGATGGGTCATCCCGCGATACAACGCTGTCAGCTACGCTACGTACAGGTGTAATTGTATATGATACGACTACGCTAAAGGGCAGTACTGTAGCACTACGTGGGGTTGGTAATCAGCTGCTACTGAACGGCCGTATCGACGGGATTTTATACGACGGTCTGAATATTCGGGAAACCGATCTGACCGGTACGGCAGCCAATAACCAGCTTCGATTCTCGGTAGTCAATAAAGATTCAATTAATCAGCCGTTGCATGGTATTGCCGGGACGTTGAGTGTGATTGATTCCAGCTATCGGTTTCAGTTTGCCCGTAATGGATTACTGACCAATTATCAGCGCTGGGAAACCGATACGAGCGGCTTTGCCCAATACGGTAAGGAGGGGGTTATGATTAATCAGCTTCATATTGAACAGAATGATCAGTCGCTCGAAATAAGCAGTACCGAACAGTACGGCAATGCTCCCATTCGGGTTACAGCCCGCGCGCTGGAAGTGGCCAATCTGGCCCGATTAGCCAATCAGGATACTACGTTAGCCAGCGGCCAGCTGAACGGAACCGTGATTGTGCGCGACTATATGGGCGAGGATAGCAAACTATCGTTTATTGGGTCCGTATATGTCGACAGTCTGGAAGTAATGCAGCAACCTATTGGCAACCTGGTTGCCCGCTTCCGGAATGATTCAGACGATCGGATTAATGTCAATACGGCGCTGTCAGGTCCTTATAACGACGCAACCATTACCGGGTTTTACGACCCGTCTAGTGCGAAGGAAGCGCTTGATCTGGCCATTAATCTCAAACGGCTGGATGCCCGAACGATTGAAGCATTCAGTTTTGGTGAACTCCGGCAGGCTAAAGGAAAACTAACCGGCGAATTCAGCGTAGCAGGGGCCACGGATAATCCCAGAATGAATGGGAGTGTCGCCTTCGATTCTGTTGCCTTCAATATCAAACAACTGAATGCTACGTACCGGATCGATCAGGAGAAACTGACTTTCGCGGAGCAAACCATTACGCTGAAGGATTTTAACGTGCGTGATACGTTAGGTCGGACGTTAACCACCAATGGAACGGTCGTGCTGAAAAACCTGCCAGACGTAGCGTATAATCTGCGCGTTCAGGCGAATAAGTTCCAGGTGTTGAATGCGGCCCGGAAAGACAATGACTATGCGTATGGACAGGCCGCTATCAGTGCGGATTTACGGATCAAAGGAACAGGCTCAAGCCCGTCTATCAATGGAACAGTTCGGCTGGAAGATGACAGCAAAGTAGCCATTGTGTTGCCCGACGATGCCTCCAGTGTTGCCCGTTCTAACGAGATCGTTACGTTCATCAATCATAAAGATTCGATCGCGATTGCCAAGTACCTTTATAAGCCTAAACCTGATACGGTAGCTACAACGCCCCGGCTGGAGTTCGAGCAACTGAGCAATGCGACCATTTCGCTGGATCTGGAAGCCGACGAAAAATCGGAACTGACCATTGTGGTTGATGAATTGAATGGCGATTTCCTCCGCGCCAGAGGAAACGCCCGGTTAAACGTAGGAATGAATGCGTCGGGCCAATTGACCGTGCTGGGGCGTTATGACGTAACGGAGGGGGAATACTCCATGACTTACGAAGTACTAAAACGTCAGTTCCAGATTCAGAAGGGAGGCTATATTCAGTTTACGGGCGATCCGCTTAAGGCTGATATCAATATTACGGCTATTTATCAGGTGTCGACCTCGCCAGCTGACCTGATTGGTAATGAAACGACAACGCTTCCGGCTACGGCCACTAATCGTAAGCTACCATTTAACGTAGCGCTGACAATGAGTGGCAATCTGGCTTCTCCCAAACTTGATTTCGATATCCGGCAACCTGAGCTGGAAGATGCTAACAGCGCATCGGCATCGTCTGAATTCGGGACTACTATTGAAAATAAGCTCAAAACACTTCGACAGGATCAGTCGCAGATGAACAAACAGGTATTTGCTTTATTGATTCTCAATCGATTCCTGCCCGAAAATCCATCTGATTTCTTTTCTGGCTCGAACTCGGGTGGGTTGAATACACAGGCGGAAGGTATTGCCCGGAATAGCGTTAGTAAGCTCATTTCAGACCAGCTGGGCCGACTCGCTTCTGGCGTGCTAAAAGGATTTGACGTCGATTTTAACCTGATGTCGCAGACTGGTAGTGCCAATACGGGCGGAACAACCAATGGGGCCCGGACTGATTTGAATGTTGGCTTATCAAAAAGCTTTTTAAACGGTCGGCTGACTGTGTCGGTAGGGCGAAATTTTGTGTTGGAAAATACGGCTAATGCGGCTACCCGAAACCCAAACGAGGTATTCGATAACGTATCACTCAATTATACTCTTTCGCGGGATGGTCGCTATGTGCTGCGGGGGTATCGTCGCAACGACTATCAGGCCGTGTTGGATGGCTATATTATCGAAACAGGCGTTGGCTTTGTCGTTACTGTCGATTATAACACACTGGCCGATATTCTACGCCGGTCACCTGGCCCGACGCTGAATTAAGACATTATGACTCATTTATTCAGGATACTTATTGGATTGATACAATACGTAACGAAAATTACTGCTAACGTTAGGAGCGCAAGTCGTGCAGTATGTACGTTGCTCCTGATTGGGGTGGCTATTTTGCTGAACGGTTGTAATATTGGCAAGCACCTGCCTTCGAATGAACGACTCTATGCTGGAACTGATATTAAGATCAACGCCGACTCCACGATTTCAACCGATGATCAGAAAGCTGTGGAAGCACAGCTGGCCGAACTAGCCCGCCCAAGACCTAATAAGCAGCTTTTTGGTTTTCCTTACAAAGTGGGTCTTTATTATCTGTTTGGTGAGCCTAAAAAGAAAAAGGGATTTCGATCCTGGTTTCGGCGTAAATTCGGCGAGGAACCTGTGCTGGCCAGCGCGAAAGCTATTTCGTCTAACATTCCAAACTGGGAAGCAACCCTGGAGAATGAAGGATATTTTGGTTCAGACGTTACGGGTGAATTAAAAGAAAGTGGCTACAAAGCCCGAGGGGTGTATTCCGTCGATTTAAAGCCCCGGTTCTACGTTGATTCGGTAGCATTTCTGGTTGATTCAACTCCCGTTCGGAAAGCGTTAAAGACGTCGGCCCGACGGACTATCTTAAAAAAAGGAGATCCTTATCGCCTGGAAACGATCAAGCTGGAGCGTGAACGCATTAGCCAGGCTGTCAAACAACGGGGTTTCTACTATTTCCTGCCCGATTATGTGGCTATCCTGGCGGATAATGATTCGGTGACTCATCGAACAAAGCTATATTTTGGAATAAAGCCTGATATGCCTAACGCGGCTGGAGAGCCTTATTCTATCCGGGATGTTTTTATTTATCCGAACTATAATCTCTCAACAGCCCGGCAGGATACGAATCTTCGAAAGGCGTATCAGTCAGATGAAGAGTTTCATATTGTTGACTCCACCCGGCGATTTAATCCGAAACTGTTCAGAGATATTATGGCAGTGCAGCCTGGCCGGCTTTACAACAGTCGCGCTCAGGATTTAACCCTGTCGCGTTTCATCAATTTAGGAGCGTTTAAGTTTGTTCGGAATCGATTTGAACCCGATCAGCAAGGCGATTCGGCCGTGTTGGATGTACATTATTATTTAACGCCATACCCAACTAAGTCGGTACGATTAGAGATTGATGGTACCTCGCGTTCTAATAATTTTAACGGAACGCAGGCCATTCTCAGCTGGCGTAACCGGAACTATTTCCGGCGGGCCGAATTGCTGACGATCAATGCAAATACGGGTATTGAGTTTCAGATTGGTGGTGGCGACAACAGCGTAACAAACTATCGTTTTGGCGCCGATGCTATACTAAGTTTTCCGCGTTTAGTTAGCCCAGTCCGATTCCGATACGATCAGCGTCAGGCATTGCCTAAAACGAACATAACACTGGGTTATCAGCTGATTCGGCGGGGCGGTTTGTATGATCTTAATTCATTTCAAACTACGTTTGGATATGCCTGGCGGCAAAACCAGCAGGTTGAACATGTTTTTCAGCCTTTCAATGCCACTTATATTCGGGCGTCCAATATCAGTACGGCGTTTCTCGACTCTGCCATCAACAACCCCTTCATCATGAGTCAGTATATTCTGATTTCAAAGTCAAGGCAGATTATTCTTAGTAGCTTATATACCTTCAACTATAACTCATCGCCCCGGTCAGCCTCGCCAACTACGTTCCGGCTTACGGTGAATGTGGAACCTTCCGGAAATTTGGCCAATCTGTTGATAAACAGACGGAACGACAGTGGCGATAAGATTATTTTCGGTGTTCCGTTCGCTCAGTATATTCGTGCTGATGTTGATGTACGTTTATACCGGAAGATGTCGAAAAACATTACCTGGGCGAATCGTATTTTTGCCGGTTTAGGCGCTACATATGGTAATTCTAAAGATATGGCGTTACCACTTGTCAAGCAGTATTTTGTAGGTGGGCCAAATAGTATTCGCGCGTTTAGAGCCCGCGCCATAGGACCCGGTTTGTTTACACGCGATACGTTACAACAGGTTCAGTTGTTTCAGGATGGTGGTGGCGATGTTAAGCTGGAAGCCAACACCGAGATTCGAGCTAAGTTTGGTAAGTATCTGGAAGGAGCAGTGTTTGTGGACGCCGGTAATGTCTGGACCTATTCCGATATAGGAACCTTTGGGCCTGAGGCTAAATTTAATCCCGATTTCTACAAGCAGATTGCTATTGGAACGGGCCTTGGTCTGCGCCTGGACCTATCTTATTTCCTGATTCGCTTTGACCTGGCTACTCCGCTACGAAAACCCTATAAAACGGAGGGTAGTGAATGGGTTATTAACCAGATCAACCTGCGCGATTCCCAATGGCGAAAACAGAATCTGGTCTTTAATATAGCCGTCGGGTATCCGTTCTAACTTATTGACTATTCAAAAGCCAAGCGGCCACAAAGTCATTTGCTGATCTTTGTGGCCGCTTGGCTTTTGAGTTGCTTACTTCAACACTGGCTCAAGTACCTTCCAGACGTTCTTCGCTACAATTTTATGCCCTTCGGGGGAGATGCCCTCGGGCTGATCGTGCAGAGAGATTCTCAAACTAGATTGTATCGATCGTAAGATATTTTGTGAGCGGTCTCGCCGACGCCAGATCTCAACGTTGTCAATTTAATTATGTATCGATATTTGAGCTGAAATTTAGCTTTTGCTTGATTTACTCGTCTGGTTGATGATCTCTCATTTGGAATAAGAGGCCTGTTTATTAGGGTTTTATGTGAATATTGGATGAGTAAAGTAAAGAATAGTAGGACTTTGTATCAAGTCCACATCTTTGCCTGTTTTACTTATGATTGATCAGCCCTCTTTCGCCTATAATTCATTTATAAAAAATATCTATCTGGAAATTCCTGGCGGGTATCAATATAGACATCACTCCTCTAATAGTGACTTATCTCCTGAGCATGATGCTCCGTTTTTAGGAAGAGAAGAAATACTGGAGTCATTTGTAAATATCTTACGAAAGGGTAGCAGTCGAGGGGCTTATTTAGTTACTGGTTATCGGGGAATGGGTAAAACTAGTTTCGTCAACAAAACATTACAAACCTATAGAAGTAAAGCTAAAGCGGACCGAAGACTTGACAAGGCCATAAAAAAAGCCTGGTGGCATAATAAAGAAATAAATCCTGATAGAGATATAGTTGATATCAGACTGAGTTTAGCTCAATCAGAACTGAAAGATATTGATATCCTTAAGCATATTGTTAACCAGTTGATCGCTAGTGTTGACAAACAGCGTGATTACCAATTTGTTCGGTGGTTTAGCATCAGCAACGTATTTGGATGGCTGTGGCCACTCATTACTGTAATTCTTTTATTGATGAATTACAGTTTACCTACCTCTAAAGACGACGGCCAAGTAAAGACAATTATAGAAAACCTGTTGGGTATCGTTTCATTATCGGCCTTGCTTACCCTGTTTGTATATAAGTCAATTTCCTGGTTACACGAAAAAATTTTTCAGAACAAACCCGCTGGAAGGTTGATTATCATTAGTTTACTAGGCTTTTACTCGATCTTATTTATAGGCTTATTTTATAAGGCAAGATTTATCTTCATAGCAACACGTATTGAAGAGACAATTACAGTTTTTGTGATTATTACAATATTTACTGTTGTCTGCATTAAACTGGTTAATTTATTATTTCACCGTAGTCATTTCACTATCAAACAGATTTATGAGAGACTTAAAGTATTACATAATCGTTGTAATGCTCAAATGACTAGTGAAGACCAGTTTCGTGAAACGTTTTCCGCATCTATCTCTTCGCTTTTTAAAAAAGATGTATTGATTTATCCAATTGCTAACCCAAAAGAAATTGAAGCGGAGCTTATTAGCATTATTTCAGAGCTGAAACCATACATTGAATGTATTTTTGTATTTGATGAGCTTGATAAGGTTGATCCTGGTTTTGAACATGCGGTTTTTATTGACTCTGAAGGAAACGAAAAACGAACATATTTGAATGATCTACGGGAACGTCGGCATGTAATCACACATATTTTAGGGTCGCTCAAATATTTTATTAATGGTGCAGATGCTAAATTTATTTTTATTGCTGGCCGCGAAATGTTTGAGGCTGCCTTGGCGGATATCTCTGATCGCCAATCATCAATAAGCAGTATTTTTCATCAAGTTATATACGTTGATAGTTTTCTGAAAGATAAGTCTGGTAACGAGACAAGATCTTCCAGTATAGGTGTATTAGTTGAAAGGCACCTGACAACATTATTGTTACCTGTCCAGTACAAAAGACATAATTCTGATTTTTTTTCTGATTACTATGCGTTTCTGATACGATCTTTAACGCCCGGCTTTCGGGATAGCCAACCCCAGCAAGTACAGCGGATTGAGCAAGAAGCCCGTAAAGCAATATTTGTTCTGCAAAATTTTCTAGGGTATTTAGTTTACCGTAGTAATGGATCTCCTAAAAAAATAATTAAATTACTTGAAGAATATATTGTATCGTACGAGATAGTCGAATTGAAACAAAATATTGAAAAAGATATTGTTTTTACAACAAATAAAGTTGCATCACACTATTTACGATTTTCTTACATTGATCAGTATAAACTTGGCTTTACAGCTTATTTATTTCAACCGTTTCTGACAATGTATAGCTCATTTATGAAGCGATACAGTGATAGCACCTTGGTTTCAACACCTTATTTAATTGATAATTTAATTAAATTTCACCCGTTTGCCTTCTCTGCTCAAAATCTTGAACTTATTCCTGAAATTCTTTCAACAAACAAATCACCTATTTCACGTCCGTTTCTTGAAGAACTTATCACATTTCTAGGCCAGAATCATATTCGTAGAACAGAATCTGGGTTGTTCGAATATAAATTTTATGACCGTACTCACAATGAGATCACTTTTATTTCAAAACTTTTTGAAGAAGAGGCTGCTGCTTTCAATTTTACACTCGACGAAAATTTTTCTATTAAAGCGCATTTGATTGCTAAAATCCGACAACTTCGTGATTCTCATCGGAGTATGGGAGAGCGTGATTTGAAAACGGAGAACCCGTTTGGGTCTATTATTTTCCTGAATCGATTACTAGGGGATGTTCGGTTTCAGGATGAAGAATACGAAGATGCTATTATTTCCTATCAGGATGCTATTCAAATGTTGTATTATGATCGATTACAGTATGCTAATTCATTTGTAACTTTTATACGTCTGAAGTTAAAATTGGGGCTTACATACGAAAAAATTAAAGCATATGAATTTTCCTTAGGTCACTATGCGGGTGTTATTGAAGAGGGCGGAAAGTATTTGATTGAAAATGCGGATAAACATAGTGTAATTTATAGAGAATTTCTGTTGCTGATTATGCAGGCTTATTCGGCAACTCTCTACTTACAGGAAAAATTGCAGGAAGGTATTACGTTTCAGAAAATCAGACATGTAGTACAGGGATTTGAAAAGCTAATGGAACTGTTTTCTGTGGACTATGATAATCGTGATATTCTACGGGCTACTTTCTATAGTAATGTTGGCACGGCACTCTATTACAAAAACATGGTGTTACCGCAAAAAGTAAATGAGGCCCGTGTAAAATCAAGGCGATCGTTATTCCATTTAGGAAAAAAGTCAGCTCAGGAAAAAATGTTAACCTGCTTCCCCGATACTATTGAAGAGGAGTTTATTATAGCTTCTGAAAAAGAAATACAAAGTATAGGTGATATGAAGCATATCCACGAGGATGCTCGATTGTCGTTTACCACCTATGTTTATTATAAACGAACTTTACAAGCACTTTTAGGCTATGAAGGCAATGATCTAATAGGGTGTTTTCAAGCCTGTACTATATTGATTTATGTTGATAACACACGTGAGGAAGCGACCTATCGAAGCTTGCAACACGTGCGTCGGTTAGTGAGTATTGGTCAAGCTTTAGCTAAACTAGGAGACTTTTTATTGCCAACCGTTGTTACCCGAGTTCAATCGCAGCAGTCAACTAAGCAGGAAAACTGTGTTGATGTTACTGAAGCCTTGGGGTATTTTTATAAAAATACTAAAGAGGCTCCTAAGGAAAGTGATGCCAGAACTAAACTGTTGGCTGAGTATTTTAAAAAGGAAGCGTCCCATGATCTAAAGGGCCGGGTTCATCCTCGTCTAATTGTTCATATATATTACTTGGCTAGTCTTTTTTATCAGAATGCCTCTGAAACGGCTAATGCAGCTTTTCAGCTGCGAAAAATTCTTTTTCTTTTACGATCGATTAATCTAACTCCTCCCAACCAGAGTATTACTGTCTTTGCTGCCTTATCTTGTCTGGAAGAGAATTTGCTGAAACGAATTCTGGAATTATCGAGCTGGATGAGTCATTCGTCGGACCGGCCCCAATTATCGAAGAATAAAAGATATTTTGGAATTGATACGCTACGTACACCTCATAACGTATCAAGCGAACTATATGGTAATCTTTCGAACAACCCCGATACAAAAGAAACAGTGCTGGCCTATGCTTTATTACGTATGAAATATGCTCCTTACTTGACAAAAGCCTCACTTTGGGATAGCTTCCGACAATTTCCTGAGCATAAGTTATTATCGCCCTATGTGAGTATTGTACATCACATTATTCGGATCATGGAACATCAACTCCATACAACGATAAACTATAAATTGAAGAAAACATATATTGAAGACAAATTAAGTTCAATTATTCAAGATGCTTATGAAGCTAAACCGGGGCAGCAAATAAATAAAATTCCTATTTTTTCCATTGCAAAAGGCGAAAAAAATTGGGAGGAACATTATTTTCACGCTTGTAAGTTATATGATATTGTTCGTTGCGACTGGCAAAAGTCAGATGACAGATTGAAAGCTGACGAGCGAGGATTTAAAGATATTCTAAAACAACTTGATCTCGTATACAACTATCCTAAAGATGATTATACTCCTCCTGATAAATTATCGGCTTGGGTAAAAGAATATAGCGAATTAGTTGTCAATTCTATATTTAATTTATGCCAGATCGATCGTATAATTAATACTTATGGTATTAATTATATTTTAAGCTATTCCTTTTTAGGACGTGTTCATCACTATCTGGGTACTTGGGTCAAAAGCCTGCATTTGTGCCGAATTCTGAATAATCGTTACCAGTTGGGGATCGATATTGATGCTACGTTGGAAAACTTGGTCGGGCCTCAATTAACAACCACGCTTGATAGTCTCACTTCCTATCAGGTCGCTATTCAATATTATTACCAGGCCATACAGCTTCATAAAGAAGGATACCCTTATAGACAACAGATCAATAATATGATTTATCTGGAAGATGATTATAATGACAATCTTTACCACTTCGGTGCTTCTATCGAGCGATTACGTATTAATTCAGGCGCAATTCGTCGTAATATAGTAATGCTGAAAAAAGAGCTTGAAGAGGCAAATATGTACAAATACAGTACATATATTGGAGATGAACACATACGAAAGTACCCCGTAGAGCATTGATTGTGCTTTACCGATTATATTATAGATGAAAGAGGTATGATAGCCATTATATCATGGATGTGCGCTTGGCCCATTTATGATACAACATTCATTGCTTTTACTTCAACACTGGCTCAAGTACCTTCCAGACGTTCTTTGCTACAATTTTATGCCCTTCGGGGGTGGGGTGGATGCCGTCGGGCTGGTTTAGTTTAGGAATTCCGCCGACGCCTTCGAGCAGGAAAGGAATCAGAACGGCCTTGTTTTTGTCGGCTAGCTCTTTAAATAAACCTCTGAACTCTTTGGTGTAATCCGTACCCATATTCGGGGGAATCTGCATACCGGCCAGCACGATGGTTGCCTGTGGACTTTTTAGCCGGACAGTGTCCATAATGGCCTGCAGATTGTCGCGGGTTGACTTCAGCGGAATGCCCCGTAAGCCATCGTTACCACCTAACTCCAGGACAAATACCGCAACGGGTTGGCGCATTACCCAGCTAATGCGGCTTTTGCCACCAGCGGTTGTTTCACCACTAAGCCCAGCGTTAACGACCTGATAACTGAGCCCGGCCGAATCAATCTTCTGACCGACAAGAGCCGGGAAAGCCTGAGCGGGTTCTACGCCATAACCAGCGGTCAGGCTGTTGCCGTAAAACAGAATAATAGGTTTTTGGGCGGAGGCTGATGCGCTGTTGGTAGCGGCTGTTGCCGAGTCAGACGTAGTGGTTGCTTCTTTTTTGGTGTCGGATGAGCCGCATCCCCAGACCGTTAAGCAGAGCATGAGTCCGCTTATCACAGAATACAACGTTTGGCGAATGTCTAAGAACTTCATTGGTTTTATGGTCGTTACGAGTACAACATGGAGAACGGTGGGCGCTCTGCTACGTAGTCCCCAATTTCTAATTTTCCGTGTAAATCTCCATCATCTCTTTGTTTAGAACAACCTTTTGGGTTTCATGAGTATTCTACGCGTTGAAAATCTTACAAAAACCTATCAAAGCGGTGGCCGTGAGCTAACGGTTCTGCATGGGGTTAACTTCTCGCTCGAACCGGGCGATACGTTCTCAATCGTTGGGCCTTCGGGTAGTGGTAAAACAACCTTACTGGGTTTATGTGCGGGACTGGACCATGCCTCGTCGGGTAGTGTTTATCTGAACGATATTCAACTGGACAAGCTGTCGGAAGATGAGCGGGCGGCTGTCCGGAATCAATACGTTGGGTTTATCTTTCAGAATTTCCAGCTTTTGCCTACCCTTACCGCACTGGAAAACGTAATGATTCCTCTGGAACTACGTGGCGAAAAAGGAGCGCAGAAAACGGCGCAAAGTCTCCTGGAACGGGTGGGTTTAGGGTCTCGTGGTCATCATTATCCGACCCAGTTATCGGGCGGGGAACAGCAACGGGTTTCGTTGGCGCGGGCGTTTGCCAATCGGCCGAAACTGTTATTCGCTGATGAACCAACCGGCAACCTCGATACCGACACCAGCGCAACGGTGATCGATCTGCTTTTTGAACTCAACCGCGAGGCTGGGACAACACTCGTGCTCGTAACGCACGATCTGGACCTGGCGGCCAAAACACAACGAGTCATTCGCATCAAGGGAGGAACGGTTGTGTCGGATACGCAGGTAGCGACTAGTATCTAACAACAGAAGCTACCAAAAGAAGGAACCGGAACGAAAATCGGTACTTTGCTACGTTGCCAGCATTCTGTGTTCCGCTGTAATCAACTGTAATGTATTACGTATGAATTTCTCCTGGCTTTTTCGGATGGCCTGGCGCGACAGTCGCCGAAGCCGACAACGGTTGTTGTTGTTCATGTCTGCCATCGTGCTGGGCATTGCCGCATTGGTAGCGATTAACTCGTTTGGGGATAACCTGACCCGTAGCATTGATGAGCAGGCCCGTGAACTTCTGGGAGCTGACCTCACTCTATCGTGGTCGAGGCCGCCGTCAGCGAAAACCCAGCAATTGGTCAAAACGCTGGGCCGCGATCGGGCGTATGAGGTGTCGTTTGCGTCGTTGGTGTCCATTCCCAAGACGGGAGGAGTGCGGCTGGCGCAGGTGAAAGGGCTGGAAGGTAATTTCCCGTACTACGGCACCTGGGAGGTTGAGCCCGCGTCGGCGGTTCAGACTTTTCGGCAGGCGCAGAGTCGTATTGCTCTGGTCGATGATGGACTATTAGTTCAATTGGGCGCACAGCCGGGCGATTCGGTCAGGTTGGGAAATCTGTCGTTTCTGATTGCGGGCCGAGTCACAAAAACGCCCGGACAGGCGGCTATTGCGGCCACAGTAGCGCCAACGGTGTTTGTGCCGAACCAGTTTTTGGCGGGTACGGGACTATTGCAGCGCGGTAGCCGAATCGCCTACAAATATTATTACCAGTTTACGCCCGGAACCGATGTGGGCGCTTCTATCAAGAAATACGAATCTGTATTTGATAAAGAAGGGATTAACGCCGATACGGTAGCCGATCGTAAACGACAAACCGGTCGTTCGTTTGCTGACCTGACCAAGTACATGAGTCTGGTGGCGTTTGTGGCATTGTTGCTGGGTTGCGTGGGTGTTGCCAGTGCCGTACAATTATATGTTAAGGAGAAAATTACGTCGGTGGCCATTCTTCGGACACTCGGGGCCAGCGGACGACAGGCTTTACTGATTTATCTGGTACAGACAGCCCTGATGGGACTGATCGGCGCTACAGTGGGTGCTATAATTGGTTCTGCCATACAACTTGTTCTCCCACAGGTTTTTGGTCGGTTTTTGCCGGTGTCAGTCGACACTACGTTGTCCGGCCCGGCCATATTGGGAGGAATTGGTACAGGATTACTGATCTCCATACTGTTTGCCCTGATGCCGTTGCTGGCTATTCGTAACGTATCTCCACTACGTACCTTGCGAACATCATACGAAGATGATCTGAGTGGGCGTGATCCACTACGTTGGCTGGTTTATCTGCTGGTGGTTGGGTTCATTGTTGGATTCGCCTACTGGCAAACCAATAATCTGATGCTGGCTCTTGGCTTTACGGGTGGGCTGACAGTGGCGTTTGGCATTCTGACCTTACTGGGTTTAGGGCTGATATGGCTGGTCCGTAGCTTTTTTCCGGCTTCCTGGAGTTACGTCTGGCGGCAAAGTCTGGCTAATTTGTATCGGCCCAACAACCAGACATTGATTCTGGTGACGGCCATTGGACTAGGTGCTTTTTTGATTGCTACGTTGTATCTAACGCAGGGATTGTTGCTCGGACGGGTCGAATTGTCGGCGAGTGGTAATCAGCCCAATATGGTTTTGTTCGATATTCAGAAAGAGCAAATTGGGGGCGTTCGGTCGTTGGTTCAGCAGCAGCGATTGCCCGTGTTGCAGGATGTGCCGGTTGTAACGATGCGCCTTACCGATATAAACGGTAAACATCCCGACGTAACGAAGAAGGATACGACGCAGAAAACACCAAGCTGGGCGTTCACGCGCGAATACCGCGTTACGTATCGCGATACGTTGATTTCGTCGGAAAAGCTGGCTGCTGGCAAAATGCCCTATCAGGCCAATGGGAACATCTACGTATCGATAGAAAAAGATTTTCTGGATCGACTGCATCTTAAACTGGGCGATACGCTCAATTTCAACGTGCAGGGCATGCTTATTCCAACCATTGTTGGCGGAACCCGCGAGGTGGAATGGAATCGCGTACAGACCAATTTTGTGGTTGTCTTTCCGGCGGGCGTACTGGAGCAGGCCCCGCAGTTCCATGTTCTGATGACACGGGTTCCCGATAACAAAACATCGGCCGTATTACAGCGGGATCTGGTGAATCGTTTTCCGAACGTATCGGCTATTGACCTGGGACTGATTCTTAAAACAGTGGATGAGATTCTGGGGCAAGTGTCGTTCGTGATTCAGTTTATGGCCTTGTTTAGCATTCTGACTGGCTTGCTGGTTTTAGGCAGCTCGGTCGTGATCAGCAAATATCAGCGGATGCGGGAGAGTGTTTTGCTACGTACGCTCGGAGCCAGCCGTAGTCAGATACTACGTATCACGGCGCTGGAATACGGTCTGTTAGGCTTTCTGGCGGCTTTATCGGGCATTCTGTTGTCGGTTGTGGGAACGTGGGCCCTGGCTCAGTTCGTTTTTGACGTACCGTATCGGCCCGACATAGTGCCACTGCTGGTGGTTACCGTTGTAGTAACGGGATTGACGATATTGATTGGTCTGTTCAATAGCCGCGACGTATTGGTGCGTTCGCCATTGGAAATACTACGTTCAGAGGTGTAGAACACGGATTGGTATGATCGGTATGATTTCATTAAAAGCAGTAAATCATACCGATCATACCAATCCGTGTTCTATTTAAAGTCTATTGATCCGTCCTAAATGGTGATGCAGGCAAGCCTTCTTTGTTGTACAGATTTGGATTAACCGGGTTGTCGGCCCAGGCGTAGCGGACGTATTGGGGATTGGCTACGTCATCACTCCAGACTACTACGTTATTCCCCTCGATTTTAGCCTTCGCCCAGACGAATTTTTTGTCCGGTCCCGCAATAGCAAATTCACTCAATGCTTCGCCGTCGTTGGTGATCAGCCCACTACCTACGTTGGAAAAGCTGAGGATAATTTTATTTCCGTCAGTTTTAGATGAGGCAAATATTGGACCCGACGCTACCAGATTTTCATTGTAGGCTGTTTTCAGGGCTGCCAGGGCCAGTCGGTCGCCCACGTCTTTTTTGTTGTCGGGGTGAATATCGTTCCACTCGCCCAGATCGATGGCTACGGCCATAGCCGTGTTGGGCACCGACAAGGCTTTTAGTTGCGCTTCCCGTAGCACTGCCCAGCCGCTTTCTGAAGGCAGGTAGTTGTAGTCCATGAACCCGGGAAGCTGCACGTACAGAAAAGGAAGATCGCCCTGCTGCCATTTTTGTCGCCAGTCCTTGATCAAAACGGGTAGCAGCGCGGTATATTCCTGCGGTTTACCCGCATTACTTTCGCCCTGATACCAGCAAAACCCTTTGATTGCGTAGTTGATTTCCGGGGCTACCATAGCGTTGTATAACGCCGTCGGCTGATTTTGCGCGTTGATGCCCCCGGCTGCATTGCCGCCACCAAAACCGTTACCGGCGAATGGCCGATATACGGTACCAACTTTGTAGAACCAGGTCCCCTTTAAATCCACGGTGTCGGCACCGGCGAACACACAATACGGCTTATCAGGAACAAAACCGCCTTTACCGCCATTGTTGGTCACGCGCACAACAAATACGTTCTTTCCAGCCTTCAGGACATCTGCCGGGACCGGATACCGCCGTTGCGGATACATATACGTAGTGCGGCCAATCTGTTTACCATTGATATACAGCTCGTCGGCATCAACGATACGTCCCAGAAAAACCTTAGCTGATTTGCCCACCATCGACGTGGGAATGTCTACTTCTTTGCGGTACCAGACCACGCCGTTCAGGTCTTTGATACCCTGATCTTCCCAATAACCCGGTACGTTAATCGGGCGCCACCCCTTCGGTACGTACGACACATCAAACCATTTGCTCGGCCCTTCCAGCCCTAAATCGACCGGCGGAGCGGGTCGGCTGGCTGTTGCGGGTGGGCGCCGGGTGAGGCTGTTGACGTAGGCGGTGTCTTTATTTTTGTCGATAGTCGCAGTCAGGTCCGAAAACGAAGCCAGTCCTTGCTCACTTGTCCAGGCTTCTATGGGGGTGCCGCCCACGCTGGCGTTGATGATGCCGACAGGGATTTTGTATTTCTGGTGAATCGTTTTGGCGAAGAAATACGCGACGGCCGAAAATGGGCGAACATCTTCTCCCACAGCCGCTTTCCATTGCCCATTTGGCAGATCGTTTTGAGGGCCTTGCAGGTTCGTCAGCGTTGGTATCCAGAACTGCCGGATTTGTGGAAAATTCGCTTCGGCAATTTCCCGGGCGTACGTTACGTCGTGAATGTTCAGTTGGTGAACCATGTTGCTCTGACCGCTGCAAAACCAGACATCGCCAACTAGAATATCCTTTAGCTCAATCCGGGACTTTCCGGTAATGTCCATCGTAAACGGACCACCCGCAGGTATGGGCGGCAGCTTTACTTGCCACTGCCCATTGGCCCCAGTTACGGTTTTGTACGTCTTTTTTTGGAACTGCACCGTAATACGCTCGCCCGGACTGGCCCACCCCCAAACCTTGATCGTGGCGTCCCGTTGCAGTACCATACCGTTACTGATCAACTTAGGTAAACGAAGCTGGGCGTGCGTTAAAAGGCTGACGGTTAGCAGTAGTAAGCAGAGTAATGTTAAGCGTTTCATCGTTTTTTGACAGGATTTACGGGGTTGATATGATTTCTTATCCTGCTGACAGAAATAATAATATAGGAATCCTGTTAATCCTGTCGAAAAGAGTTTTTAGAGGTCTCTTCCGGGCCAAGATAGGTTTGTTCCAGACTACCAAAATCAAGGACTAGCTTTTGCAGAACCACGCCCGGATTCACCATCCAGAATTTGACGGTATGTTTTCCGGGTTGGGCGATGGTGTGTTTACTGGACTTCATGATGATATTCTCTGCCGCCCATTTGTTCCAGATACCTTTGTCGCTGGTTTTGTCTTCTTTGTTCAGACTAATGATTTGCGGAACTTCATCATCCACTGATATGGCGTATTGCAGGCCGTTTTCGTCCCGAAATAAATTTAACGTTGGAGAAAAGTACGCATTGATAGAGAACTCTCCCGCCCGATCGGCAACGATTTCGTACGCTAAATGGGGCGCATTACCGACAGGCTTCTGCTCGCTGGCTGTTACGGGAAAAGGAGTTACCGCTGAGCCCGTTCGTCCGTGATCAGGTAATATCTTCCAGTGAATCCCGTTCGTATTGATCGCTTTCGTGTACTGATCGGCCGCCAAAGCAATACCTCTTTTGGTTGACTGAGCTGGCGTAACGGTGCGCGCAACTACAGAATCGGATGGGACGTAGCGTACGGTCGGCATTTTTTGCCGGTTGGGTTGCTGCCAGTACGTATAGCCAATATGTGTCTGGCTCATCATGTGGTTCCATTTGCCATTGTTGAGTTGATGATATTGCTGCGTAATCAGCGAATCATTGGCGTACAACTCCTTCACTTTATCGGCGTATTGGTTCGCTTCTTGCCACTTATGCTGATAAGCGTCTTTGTTCAGCGCTACGTGATAATACATATTGTTCAGGTTTGCACAGGCTCTGATCGGATGCAGTACCAGCTGAAAATAAGCGTCTCTGGCATTGGCTGGCAATTGGTTGTTGATGGCCTCTGCTTTTGTCAGAAGATCCGTATATTCTGCCGTTATTTTCTGCCATTCGCCCGTTGCGAGGCTATACGTATTGGCATCGAGCAGTTCAGGCTTTCGACGGGAGTTGTACTTAGCGTATCGGGCCAACAAAAAGGCGATGTCTTTCGCATGCTGTGTACCAAACTGGTTGGCGGCCCATTGTTCGGTATAGGCTGTTAGCTGATCAGCGTCGATTTTTTCGGGGTTCCAGGCATAGTCCAGAAAGAAGGAAATCGGAAATTCCATCGGTTTAATATCGCCTACGTTGACAATCCAGATGTTCCGAACGTTGTATTCCCAGGCCAGATGCATCTGCTCCCAGATTCGGGGTAGTGGATTTGTATTCAGCCATTTGTAATTGCGTGGCCCACCCACGTAATCGAAGTGATAATAAATGCCGTAGCCACCTTGCCTGGGTTTTTCGCTCAGCCGGGGCAGTTTTCGGAGATTGCCCCAGTTGTCGTCAGAAAGCAGTAACGTTACGTCGTCCGGTACCCGCATTCCTTTGTCGTAATACTCCTGCACTTCTTTGTACAAAGCCCAAAGCTGTGGCGTTTCAGAAGCCGGTTTGCCCGTTACGTCGCTGATGATGGTACGCTGGTCGGCCACGATACGTTCCAGCAGTGACGTAGCGGTTTCCCGCGACATGGGCTCGTCGCCGTCGCCCCGCATCCCGATACTGACAATCTTCTCGTTCGTTGCCCGCTTGATACCATCGCGCCAGAATTGCTGTAGTTTCTCCTTGTTGCTTTCGTAGTTCCACGGGCCACTGCCGAAACGTCGCCATTCATCGTGTGCCCGCATCAGTGGTTCGTGGTGCGACGTTCCGACGACGACGCCAAATTTGTCGGCGGCTTTGATATTCAGTGAGTCGTCGGCATAAAAGGCATTCCCCCACATGGCGGGCCAGATGTAATTGCCTTTCAGGCGGAGGATGAGTTCAAAAACCTTCTCGTAAAATTGATGGTTGAAGCCGCCGAATTTTTCCTTCGTCCAGCCAGAAAGCGCCGGTGCTTCGTCATTGATGAAAATGCCCCGGTATTTTACTTTCGGTGCATCTGTCAGCTTGATGTTTTCCTTGACAAAAAGCTCTTGGCGTTTCGTAACCGGTACGTCGGCCCACCAGTACCAGGGCGACACGCCAAACTGCTTCGACAGTTCAAAGACACCGTAAGCCGCGCCCCGACGGTCGTTACCGGTAATGACGAGTGCCTGAGCAACTCCCGGCATTGGGTTCTTAACCATCTGAGTTAACGAAGCTTCCCAAGTGCCCTGAATGCTTTTATCATCTAGTTTCTTCCGGGCAACCAGCTGTTTGAGCAAAGCCGACTCGGAGAGCGTACCGATCACAATGACGTTTTTACGGACTTGATCGATGCTCGTAACAATAGGTATTTTTTTGTCCGTGACCCGCTCGATGTCCTGTTGTAGCAAGGTTGCAGCCGTTTTTACCAGTTCAGGTTCTCCATTATCCACGTAAATGACCGCTTCCGTAACCGCGAACGGGGACTTCTCAGCAAGGACGCCCTGGGCCCAGCCAGAGGCTGAGACCAACAGGATTAACACTATATTCAGGATTACTTTCATCGTTACTTTTTAAACGTGAGATAGTGTATTTCAGGCCTTTGACTGGCAGCTTTCATACTCCATTTTTCATATTTTTTGCCGCACCGGCGGACCGGTCGGGATGACAAAAAATTAAAATTTCACAACGCTTTCGTAGGCTTTCTTGGGCTTGCCATTCTGGTCGAACAGCAACGGATAATCCTTGCGGCCCGGAACAGGGAAATTATCCAGCCAGGAATATTTGTCGGTCAGGTTCCAGAACGTAACGCCGGTGATTTTGTCGCGATGCTTGCGAAATACCTCGAACAGCATTTTGTAGTGAGCTGCCTGTTTATCAGCCATCTCCGGCGTAAATTCGCTTTTGTCCGTATCGCGACGTTCCCGACGTTCGTGCTCTTTAGGATAAACGGAAACATCAACCTCGGTGAACTGTATTTTCAGTCCCAGGCTCGCAAACTTGTTGATAGATTCCTCCAGTTCCTGTTTCGTCGGTTCATAAATCGACCAGTGGGCCTGTAAGCCCACGCCGTTGACGGGCACGCCCCTGGCTTTCAGCTTTTTGAGTAACTGGTAAATTTTCTCCCGCTTGGTGGCATTTTCAGTATTGTAATCGTTGTAAAATAACTGCGCCGACGGGTCTGCTTCGTGAGCGTACTGAAATGCCTTTTCGATATAATCCTCACCAATGATTTCGTAAAATTTCGATTTCCGATAGATGCTTGTTCCCGTGTCGGGAACGGCTTCGTTCACCACATCCCAGGCGTAAATTTTGCCTTTGTAATGCCCCATAACGTCGGTAATGTGCTTTTTCAGACGCGCCAGTAGTACGTCCCGACTCACCGTTTTACCTTCAGCATCGGTAAAAAACCAACGTGGTGTCTGATTGTGCCAGCAAAGCGTATGACCCCGCAGTTTGATGTTATTCTGCTGAGCAAATTCGGCAATGGCGTCGGCATCCTTCCAGTTGTAGCGGTCCTCCTCCGGGTGAATTGGTCCCATTTTCATGGCATTTTCGGGTGTCATGCTGTTGAACTGCGCTTTGATCAGCTCCGCATCCGGCCCCGGCTGGACCATGCGCGGATTAACCGCTACGCCAATGGGGAAGTAATTTTTATAGTAGTCTTTCAGGCCCTTTTCGGGGGCAATGAAGGCAACCGACAAGGCTATAAGAGAATAAGGGAGTAGCTTTTTCATGATATTGAGTGGTTGTTTTTGACAGGATTTACAGGATGTATCGAGCTAAATAATCATGTCAACCTGTTCATCCTGTCAAAAAAAAATTAGTTATACGCGTCAATCGTCTTAATGGTCCCATCCGCATTGTGCGTCAGTTCCGTCACCTTCACATTGCGCAGGTGGGTTTTGCCGGATAACTGCACGTCGTGGTAGAATAGGTACCACTTGTTACCTACCTGCACAATTGAATGGTGATTGGTCCAGCCCAGAACGGGTTTTAGCACGATGCCTTTGTAGGTAAAAGGCCCGTACGGATTGTCGCCGATGGCGTAGCAGAGATTATGCGTATCGCCGGTCGAGTACGAGAAATAGTACTTGCCGTTGTATTTGTGAATCCAGGCCGCTTCGAAAAAGCGTTTGTCGTTGTCTTTCTCCAGAAAGGGTTTGCCATGTTCATCCAGCAACTGAATTTCCCGAACTGGTTCGGCAAACGACTTCATATCGTCGCTTAGCCGGGCCACGCGGGGCAGGTAAGCTACCTCATCTTTCTTTTTCAACGCGCCATTCGGATGATATTGGTTGCCGTCCCACCGTTGTAATTGACCACCCCAGATACCGCCGAAATAGAGATAGGCTTTGCCGTCGGTATCCTGAAAGACTGTCGGGTCGATGCTATAACTCCCCTTAATCGGTTCTGGCTCGGCCTTAAATGGTCCCGTCGGGCTTTTGCTGGTGGCTACGCCAATTCGGAAAATGTCCTGTTTGTCCTTGGCCGGGAAATACAGGTAATACGTACCATTTTTGTACGTAGCGTCAGGTGCCCACAGTTGACGCCCCGCCCAGGGAACATCCTTCAGATCGAGCGCGACACCGTTGTCTTTAACCGGGCCGCCAATCTTATCCAGCGACAGTACGTGGTAGTCGCGCATGGCGAAATGCCCGCCTTCGTCGTCTTCTCTGACATCCTTGGCATCGATATCGTGCGACGGGTAGATGTAAATTTTGCCGTTAAAAACGTGGGCTGACGGGTCTGCGGTGTAAATATGCGATACCAATGGCTGGGAAATCGGATTCTTGCCGCCGTTGGTTTGGGCGAAGGCGGTCATTGAACAACCCATCAGGATAGCCAGGGCAAGGGTTTTGTGCGATCGTTGTAGAAAGGGTTGGTACGTCATTTTATCGTTTTGTTTACTCATTAATCCTGGTTGATTTTTCGCAGAACAAGGGAGAATTTTTTTCATGCTGACGCAGGAAGCATCTTCGGCTGATGCAATAATGGCTTTTGCGAAGATGCTTCCTGCGTCAGCATGAAAAAAGCTGGCTTATCAACAGTCAGCGAAATTGAGCGCCTGTTCAGATTGCCAGGCACTCTAAAGTTTACTTCGCCAGTGCCACTACCTTGTAAAAAGCAGGTTTAGGCTGATCATTCCGATCAAACAGCAGTGGGTAACTGGTGCGTCCCCGGATTGGCCAGTTGTTCAGCCAACTGTCGCCATCGTTGACGCCCCAAAACGTCACGCGTGTGACTTTATCTTTATGTTTGAGGAATAACTTGAAAAGAGACTCATAATCAGTAGCAAGTTGCTGTTGTAGGCTATCGGGCAAGGCGTTGGGGTAGGGGTTGGTAGTGGCATTGCTGGCCATGCGCTGGCCGACATCGGCTCCCTGAACGTTTCGGGGTAATACTTCGAGGTCCAGCTCCGTAAACATGACCTTCAGGCCCAGAGCCGCATATTGAACGATACTTTCTTCAATATCTTTCAGGGGTACTCGACCCACATGCCAGTGACCCTGAATCCCTACGCCGTCGATACGTACCCCGGCCTCTTTCACCTTTTTAATCAGAGCAATACAGCCCGCCCGTTTGGCTGGCTGCTCGTTGTTGTAATCGTTGTAATACAGCTCTGTATTGGGCGAGGCCGCCTGTGCCAGTCGAAACGCTTCGGTCACGTAATTGTCGCCCAGGTGTTGCAGAAAAACCGATTTCCGCAACGTACCGTCTTCGTTGAGCGCTTCGTTGACCACATCCCACGAGAATACCTTGCCTTTATAATGTCCGGCCACCGTATTGATATGGTCCGTAAAGAACGTTCGGATTGAATCCTGGCTGTGAATCCCCCGTACAAAGGCCGGTAACTGACTGTGCCAGATCAGGGTATGCCCGTTTATTTTGATGTTATGCTTCTTCCCGAATTCGATCAGTTTATCGCCCATTTCAAACGTATAGGTATCCCACTTTGGATGGAGCAGTGCCGACTTCATGACGTTCTCAGGGGTAGCCATGTTGAACTGTCGGGCAATAAACTCCGTTGTTTTGGGATTCCGCTCGTCAATCTGGGCCGTGTTTAGCGCCGTTCCGATACCAAAATCCTTTTTGAACGCATCTTTCAGCGATGGGATAGAGGGTTCCAGAATGGTACCCGGCTCCGTAGTGAAGCTGGCCAGTGTAAATATAGCCGCACCGAGCGTCAGGATGGTTTTTTGGGTTAGCATAAGGAATTATTTTATCTGTTGAGCTTCAGGAAGCGGGTTCTTTTTTCTACTTTTTTGTCATCCGAAGTAGGAGGGACCTTCGGGTAGAAAAGAAAAAATCACTATTAGCGAAGGTCCTTCCTATCGTCAGGATGACAAAGAAAGACGGCAAAAATTACTTAAACAGCAAGGGTGCGAACATGAACAGATCGTGCCGCCACACCGGCCAGGAATGACCACCGGCATACTCACTGTAGGTGTACTTGATCCCCATCTCATCGAACTTTTTCATCATGATCTGGCCGTTCTGATGCGCAATGTCTTCTTTGCCTCCCTGCGAAATCCAGAAGTTTTTGAGGTTGCTGTTGATCGTGCTGGCGTTCTCTTTCATGAAGGCATATTGCGGGTCGGATAATTTGGGGGTATTTGCAAACCAGCCCGAACTGAACACGCCCAGAGACGAGAACATATTGGTGTTTTTAATACCCGCGTACAATGTCTGCAAACCGCCCATCGACAAACCGGCGAGCGCCCGATTCTTCGCATCCGTTTCAACTCTGAAATTGCTTTCGACAAAGGGAATGACGCCCACTTTTAATTCATTTTCGAAGGCTTTCAGTACGTTCTCATTAAATCCGGCAAGGCCACCCGAATTTGCTACGTTCCCGTCCATCATGACAATAAGCATGGGCTTCGCCTTTTTCTCGGCGATCAGGTTGTCCAGAATCAGGTCGGTTTTGCCCTGCGTGGCCCAACCCCGCTGATCTTCGCCACCACCATGCAACAGATACAAGACCGGGTATTTTTCTGACGTACTGGCATCATAGCCGGGTGGCGTATAGACATACATGTCGCGCCAGGTGTTCAGGGCTTTGGAGAAGTAGCGCTTGATTCGAATATCGCCGTGCGGTACGTCTTTGAGGGCGTAAAATCCGCCTTCGCGATACGGTATTTCAATGCCGCTGGCCATCCGGCTCATGCCGTAAAATGTTTCACTGGCCGGATCGGCTACCGCTACGTCGTCGATTAGCAACGAGTAGTAATGAATTCCCCGACTGATCGAATCGGTTGTTACGTTCCAGAAACCGGCGGTGTCTTTCACCATGTCGTACTTTTTGCCCAGGTCGATCTGCACTTTCTGCGCGTTGGGTGCTTTTACCCGAAATACGACCCGATTGTCGGGCAGAATCTGCGGGTATTTGGCGTTCCGTACGTTTGTAGATGCGGGCGTTCCCAACACGGTGTATTGGGTGAGTATAGACGTATCGACCGGTTTAAACAGGAACTGAGAGAACATATACAACCCGTTTTTCCAGACTTTGAAGTCATGTACGCCGGATTCGACGTAGTACACGTGCGGTACGTTCTTTTCGTAGAGATAATCGTGGGTCCGCTTGCTAAACGTGATCAGGCCGTCGTTATCGCCACACGAAATCCAGAGTAACTTTAGCTGTTTTCTGGCAGCTTCCGGATCGGGGAATAACTCCTGTGGTACTTTTGTGTTGGGAGCCGACGAGAATCCGCCCACCCACGCGAACCTATCCAGATTACCCAGACCGAAATTCAGTGATTGTCCCCCGCCCATCGACAAACCGGCAATGGCCCGGTGTTCGCGATCGGTCAACGTAGCGTATTTCTTCTCGACAAACGGAATGAGGTCGTTTAGCAAATCTTTCTCGAACGTAGCAAATGCTTCCACTTTGTCTTTCTCGAAGATGTTGCCAATGGCGCGGTCGTCTTTCATAGCCCGTCCGTTCGGCATTACTACGATCATCGGCTCCAGCTTCCTGTCGGCGTACAAATTGTCCAGAATGATTTGCGGATTGCCGCCCTTGAGCCATTCTTTTTCATCGCCCCCGATGCCGTGCAGCAGATACAAAACCGGGTATTTTTTCTTTTTGGAATAACCCGGTGGTGTATAAATCAGGGCTTTGCGGGTTGTTCCTACGGTTTTTGACGCGTACTGAACTGAGTCAAGTTTCCCGACAGGAATACCCGCCCGAGCCTGATCGAAGCCTTTCGGCATTTCTTTATCCGTCGGTTGAGCGTGAGTCGTTGTCCCCAGCACTACCGCCAGCGCAACACACGACCAGGTTAGCAATACATTTTTCTTCATGTTGTAGATGGGTTTTTTGACAGGAATTTTCGTCATCCCGCGTCAGGAGGGATCTTCGAGCGAGAACATTTTTTTGTGCCGCGCTTAGATCCCTCCTGACGTCGGGATGACAGAAAAAATCAAAATCTAGTTGAATAGCAACGGGGCCAGTTCGTGCAAGCTCCGGCGCCAGGTCAGGAACTCGTGAGCTGTTTTGTCGGAAACGTAGGAAACGGCGTTATAACCAGCGGCTTTCAGGTCCGTAGCCGCTTTCTGAACACCGTCTGGCCGTTCTTTGCTACCGCAGCTAATGAAAACAAGTTTCGGTTTAGGCTTGTCCTTCAGATCCTCTGGCGCGTAGACACCGCCACTGAGCAGGCCATAGTATCCGAACATTTCTGGCTTGTTGAGGGTAACCATTTTGGTTTCCATACCGCCCATCGATAACCCCGCCATCGCCCGGTTGTCGCGGTTAGTGAGCGTACGGAAGTTGGCATCTACATACGGGATCAGTTCGTCTACTAAAACGGTCTGAAACGGGTCGATTTTGAACTCCCTGATCTTGCCAAATTTCACTTCGTTGGTCATACCGTAGGTCATCACAATCAAGAAGGGTTTAGTTTTTCCTTCGGCAATCAGATTGTCCATGATCAGGTTCGCATGTCCCTGATTGCTCCAGGCCGTTTCGTCCTCACCCCAGCCGTGTTGTAGATACAATACGGGATACTTTTTCGATTTGTCTTTCTCATAACCGGGTGGCGTATAGACGAAAGCCCGGCGCGCCATATTGGTGCTTTTGGATGGGAACAGAATCTGCTGCACGTTGCCATGCGGTACGTTCTTCAGCGCATAAAACTCCTGATCGTGAGCGGGGATCTCGATACCACTTTCCCACCGGACGGAGCCGTAGTAATTCATGGCACCGGGGTCGTTAAACTTCCCGCCATCGATCGTTACGTTGTAATAGTGGAATCCTTCGTCCATCGGCCCGGCAGTTGTACCCGTCCAGAAACCGTCGTCGCCTTTAGTGAGAATAGTGCCTCCACGGCCGCCCAGACCCAGACTCACGCGCACACTATCGGCTTTGGGCGCCTTGATGCGGAAGCGGGCGTAGCCCTGTGAGTTGACCTGCGGGTATTCCTGTCCCGGCTGATTGAGCGTAGAGGGTTTGAAATCCTCTAGTACGGTTTGGCTTGACTGTGCGAAACTGGTTGCACTGGTTAAAGCGGCTACAACGAACGCGGCTATTGTTTTAGTTGTCATTTTGGTAAGGGTTTGGGGGTGTTTTGTACCTATTTAAAAAGCTGTGGCAAGGTCGTGGCCAGATAGAGCTTGCAGTTCATCCAGGTATGGCCGCCTGGCACAATCTGCGCGTTGGGTTTTAGTCCTTTCTCCTTGAACATGGCTATGTTTTGCTTCACCGGTTCGTACAGGAAATCCTCGGTTCCGACGCTGATCGTGAATAGTTTCAACTGGTTGTTCATCTGGTCGGCATTAGGCGACCAGTTGGTGAAGTTTTTCTGGAACTCTTCCGTAGCCGTATACGGTGCGTAGGAACATACATAGGCGAATTTGTCGGGGTTGGTCAGGCCGATGTTCAGCGTTTGGCCACCACCCACCGAGAAGCCAGCCACCGCCCGGTTTTTGCTGTCTTTCAGTACCGGATAGTTGGCTTCTACGAACGGCACAATGTCATTTACCATGTCTTTGGTAAAGTCAGGCATCGGGCTTGGCCGCACATTGCCGTACGGCATTACGATCAGCATGGGTTTGGCTTTACTCTGTGCAATCAGATTGTCGGCAATCAGGTTGGCGCGTCCCACTTTGGTCCAGGTTTCTTCCGTATCTGAGCCGCCGTGAATCAGGTAAAGCACCGGGTATTTGGTTTTGCCAGTCGGATTAAAACCGGGTGGGGTATAAATCAGTACGCTACGTGGCCGACCCAGCGTCGTGGATTGATACGTTCGATAACTGATTTTGCCATGCGGTACGTTCTGAAGCGAATGAATCAGTGGCTGGTCGCCCGGTATGTCGACAATGCTCCGTTTGAAGCGTTCGTTGGCGAAAATGTACGTATTGTTCGGGTCTGCCACTTCCACGCTATCGACCCGAAAGCTGTAGGGATAAATGTCGGGCTTGACGGGGGGCACCGTAACGCTCCAGATACCGGATGTATCTTTTGTCAGCGCGACCGGAGCTTTTAGAAACTCGCCATTCAGGGTAACCTTCTGGGCATTGCGCGAAAAATAGCGGAACGTAATGCTATGGTCGGGGTGCACATCGGGTGAACTGATAGCGGGCGGGCGTTGGGCCATAACCACACCGACCGAAAGAAAAAGGGTGTATAGGAGATAGTTGATAGGTTTCATGAGATTGGAAATCTATTTGGTTAAACAGATCAAAATGAGTCGTTTTGTAATCCCTCCTGCCGCACCGGCGGACCGGTCGGGATGACAAAAATGCCGTGTCATTGGAACAATAGTGGCGTGGTTTCGGCGACGTATTTCTTGACGTTCATCCAGGTATGGCCACCGTCGGTGATCAGGCTTTTGTAATTCACCTTCTTAGCCTTCAGATAGTCCATGAATTCGACGGTGCCTTTGTATAGAAAATCGTCGCTACCTACGCTGACCCACAGCAGTTTCAGTTGCTTATTCGTATTGTCGGGATTACTGCCTATCTGTGGGAAGTTTTTGTCCATTTCCTGGGGCGACAGATACGAGCTGTAGCTACACACCCACGCAAACTTGTCCATATGGCCAAAAGCCGCCCGAAGGGTTTGGCCGCCACCGCGCGAGAATCCGCCGATTGCCCGGTTGTTACGGTCTGCAATGGTACGGTAGTTCTTGTCGACATAGGGGATAATATTGCCAATCAGATCATTGCCGAAATCGTTGGCCCGTTTGATGGCATCATCGCCATCGCGGACGGTTGGATCGGCGGGTTTGCTGCCGCCTTTCTGCTCAGCGATACGGGCCGCAATATTTCCGTACGGCATCACAATAATCATGGGTTTTGCCTTGCCGTCGGCAATTAGATTGTCCAGAATCAGGTTGGTTTTGCCTACTTTGAAGAAGGTTTCTTCGGTGTCGGTCGTACCGCTAATGAGGTAATAGACGGGATATTTCTGCGACGTATTTTTGTCGTATCCTGGTGGCGTATAAACAACCACAGAACCCGTTGTGCCCGACACAGACGGGTAATATTCATACGTAACCGCACCGTGTGCCACATCGCGCATGGCATGTATTAATGGCTTGTCGCCCGGAACATCAACCAGGCTGGCTTTAAAGCGCTCATTGGGGAAAAACGCTACGTTAGCCGGGTCCATAACCGTTACGCCATCGACCTGAAAGCTGTAGGGATAAATATCGGGCTTAACGGGGCCAACCGTTACGCTCCAGATACCCTGCTCGCCTTTGGTCATAGGAACGGGGGCTTTCTCGAATTGAGCACTCAGCTTTACCGCGCTGGCGGCTGGTGCCAGATATCGGAACGTAACGGTTTTGTCGTCGTTGATCTGGGGAGATACTACCAGCGGGCCGCGGGGTGGCTGGGCAAAGGCCAAACCCGATAGGCAACACAAGAACCATAGTAGAAACAACCGGTTCGGATAGGAGAAGGGAATAGGTCTTTTCATCGTTTCAGTTGGGTTTAGGATACGTAGTTGTTACTTGGCCCAGGCTTCCCCTTCGGCGGTACGTCGCCATTTGAAGTAATTGTTCAGTACGTTCAGGGAAGCGGCATCGGGAACGGGGCCGGTGTGTGGTGTCTGACTGAAATACATCACCGTGGGATTAGTCTCGCTAAAGGCTGGCCATTGAGGAACGCCCTTACCGTTGGGATCACCGTATTTGGCAAAATTGGTCCAGTAGGTGCCCATTGCCTCCGAAATAGCCAGATCGGTTTTGGTCGTTTGCGGGTTCGACGGATCGAGGTGTTCGAACACGTAGGAAACATCCTGTCCATGGCCTGAGCCATAGCCTGCTTTGGGCGAATCAGCGGGGTAGTCGGGGTGCTGATCGAAATAATAGTAGAACACTTTCGTCTTGCTGGTTTGGGCCTGGAGCCTTGCCCAACTCCAGGTATGCCAGCCAAAGGCTGCATCACGCATTAGATCGCGGGCGGATTTCGGTACGTTGTTCGTCCCGACCGGATACGCTTTCAGTAGATCGTCGGCGAATTTGCCGTAGCGCTTTTTGGTGTTTTCGATATATTCCTGCGGGGTTTTTGGTGGACCAAAACTAGCTCCTTCGTCGGAATTATAGCCAACCAGAACCGGTACGTGGTTGTATTTTCCCGATTCATAGAGTTTGTATTGATCGTCTGGAATTACATAACCATCGATAATCGGCCACGCCATTCCGGGTCCACGGCCTCCCGGCAGTTTGTCGGCATCGATCTTACGTAGTTCAGCAATGGACGAAGCGCCCGCTAATTGGGTATAGGCTTCTCCGCCTTTTTCGGCTTCGCGAAGACGTTTTAAATTCTCTCCCGGATACGTAGTAGGGCGGGACGGACCAAATGAACCGCCACTCTGCGAGATGGCTCCATGAAACAAACCTTTCGCCAGTGGCGACGCGCACAGCATACTAACGGCAATGCCCCCCGCCGACTCACCAAAAATGGTCACCTTGCCCTGATCACCACCGAACGCGGCAATGTTTTTCTGGACCCACTTGAGACCGGCAATCATGTCCAGTAACCCGTAATTACCTGAAACGTGATGCGGGTTTTCAGCGCTTAGCTCCGGGTGAGCCAGAAAACCAAGCTGTCCAACCCGGTACGCAATGCTAACCAGCACAACGCCCTTCTTCGCCAGCTTTTCACCACTGTAGCTGGGTTCCGACGTAGCGCCGAAGCTAAATCCACCCCCGTAAATCCAGACCAGCACCGGCAGGCGTTCGCTGGGTGATTTTGCCGGACTCCATACGTTCAGGTACAGGCAATCTTCGCTTTTACCCGACGGTGGGTTGCCGCCCTGAATGGGAGCTGGGGCAAATTTTTTCGTTTCGCGCACACCGTCCCATTTTTCTACGGGCTGGGGGGCTTTCCAGCGTAAATCTCCGATGGGGGGAGCCGCAAAGGGAATCCCCCGGTAGACGGTTAAGCCATCTTCTGTCCCGCCCTGAACGAGTCCACCGTCGACTTTAACGGGGGACGGTTGTTGGGCAAAGGCCATACAGGTCGCCAGGAACGTAACGAAAAGCGCCAGTTGTTTCATGGTTTTAAGGGTTTAGGTGGATTTTGGTGTTTACTCCGCGCTGGCCTTATACCCCATCAGCGACAACATCTCTACGGCGTAGCGACGGCCGAATTTTCGGATACTTTCGGAGGTGAAGTGTAGCTTGTCGGGAACGGCGGGCAGCCCTTTCGATGAAATGACGTGCGCCTGCGGTATCGTTTGGGGCAACGTAGCAATGATCGGGTTCATACTGGCACATTTACCTTCCTGATCCGCGTTGACCAGTTCGCCAGCCAGCAGAGGAATTGAATTGGGTGGTAATTGCAGGTCAGCGAGCAGATCGTCATATATTTTTTTGACTTTGGCGGGCCAGGCTTTATCGCCCGTGTTCGATTCGCCCTGATGCAGCAGAATGCCTTTGATAACGCCTTTTTGCTGGGCTAACCTGGTCATTTCCACTAGTCGTTGGTAGGGGTTACCGCCGTATTGCTTCGCCATATTGATCATCCAGGGCCTTTCTGCGGCTGATGAATCCAGATAGGCCTGATAACGGCTCTTGTCAAAGATTTCGATTTTGCTACCCGCAACGGCTACGGGCACCACGCCCACCCGGATGTTATCGGGCAGATTGGCGACCATCGTACGGCCAAAATAATCGGCAGGCGACAGACGTGTGTTGCAGCGAAATAGAGGAGGTTTGGCGACGTACCAATCCCCTTTACTACGGCCTAAATCGGGGCAATCAAGCACCGAAAGCACCTGAAACCGGGAGCTGACAGTCGTATCCTGCGGTTCAATGGGGGCCGGACCTTCCATATTCGACTGTCCCAGACAGAGGTAAATATGGAAATTGGGGTCCTGGGCGCTCGCTGAACAAGTCAGTACAAACAGGAAAAAAATGATGAGTAGGGGAAGCTTATTCATGGTTGATTGCGTCCAGAATGCGGAAATAATCGAAGTCGACATAGCCACCAGCTTGTTGAGTGGCGTAGTTAAATAGGCCAAACCGATAACCCATAAAATGCGGCAGGGTATAAGGCATTTTCAACGGTTCGCCAATGCGGGTCCAGGTTTTGTTGTCGAGGCTATAAAAGAAATTCGCCGTGTCTTTCCGGTCTTTGAAATCGCACTCGGCTTTCAGATAAACCGTTTTCTGGCTGAGTGGTACGCGTTGCACCTCAATCGCTTTGCCCGAACTGGCGCTCACCATCACGATGGCGTTTTGCCCATTGTCGCGCTTTACGCCTACCAGACCGTAATTTTTCTGCAACAGACACAATCCGGCAAAGTCGCCATCTTTCAAATTCGCTACGTCGAGGGCGGTGGCCCCAGTCGATTCCGGGCCAATGGTACGTTGGGTAAGCGTATTTCGAGCCTGCACAAACGACGTATCGATACGTCCCGTTTTAAGTCGCAAATACCCTTTCCGATCAGCGATAGACCAGAGACTATTGTCGGGGTTATGGTTCCATTGCCAGACCAGCGGAAGTGGGGCTTCGCCTTTTTTGCGGCTAAATTCGTCGGAGTGCACGATGCCTGGGATCAGGCCTTTGCTGGCCGGTAAAGCAAGGGTTTCGGGTACTTTGCCGTTGATACCCAATACGGGCCAGCCCGCTTCCCACGTAACGGGAACCAAGTAAGGAATCCGGCCTACACCTCCAAAATCGCGAAAGAGGTAGGCAAACCAGTTGCCATCGGGCGTATCGATCAGGCCACCCTGGGCTACGCCCAAATCCTGCAAACCGACTCGTCCTTCCCAGGGACCAGTTAGTTTATCGGCCCGATGAATGACCACAGTTCGCATACCACCTTTGGGCCAGGTAATGTTGAAGAGGTAATATTTGCCCTTAACCTTGAAGAGTTGCGAACCCTCAGCCGGTAAGCCCCCTCCCGTACCGGATGGCGTGCTGGCGTTTTCAATCAGTACCTGCTCAGTTGTGCTCGGCTTTACACCCGACGCATCGGCATTGAGTTCAAGTAGTTTGAGTTTACCCGCGCCATAAATCAGATACGTCCGGCCGTCGTCATCAAAAAATAAGCTATGGTCATGGTAAGATGGCGAAAACGAAGTTTCTTTCCAGGGGCCTTTTTCAATGTCTTTGGTGGTATACACGTAGGTTTTTCCCGTGGTCTGGGCAAACGTAGTAACGTAGAACGTACCGTTATGGTAGCGAAGACTGCTAGCCCACGAACCACGTCCGTATGTACTCTTGCCATTGGTCAGGTTGAGCGCATCGACACTCGCCAACGTATCGTAGGCATACCCAACCAGTTTCCAGTTCACCAGATCTTTCGACTTCATGATCGGTAAGCCCGGACTCATATGCATGGTTGTACTGCTCATGTAGTACGTATCACCTACGCGAATCATGGCCATATCCGGTACATCGGCGAAAATGATCGGGTTGTGAGCCGTTTGCGCGTTTGCCAGAAGCTGTGTCAACAACAATACCAGTATCAGAGCAGAGCGAAACAATGCAGTTTTCATGTCAGTGAGTCAGTTACGGTTTTCTTCGGTTATTCCAGTGGGCCAATTAGTTCAATAAAGGTTCCATCGGGGTCCTGCACGAGTACAAAATGTGCGTTCGCATTCAGTTGGGTGGGCGTACTACCCAGAAAAGGAACCTTCATCTGCGTTAGTCGGTCGATGATGGGCTTAAGCGCCTTTACATTGATCGTGATGTACTGCATACCCGTATCATCCTGAATGAATTTGGGTTTCGGATGAGAAGCCGCTTTGCCGAAGCTCATCAGTTTCCAATCGGTGGCTTCTGCGCTGTTTTCCAGTTTCAGCATCGTAACGGCTACTGGTACTCCATTCGTCAGGCCGGATCGTTTTCCAAAGTCATCATTGATCGTGAAGCTGCCTGTTTTAACCATGCCAATCCCATTGACATAAAAATCCAGTGAGCGTTCGAGGTCAGCGACGACTACGCCTATACCAATGACTTTGCTACTAAAATTGGATTGCGCCTGCGCCAACCCACCGATGAACAGGATGAGCGATCCCAGAAGCCATTTTGCCGTTGATTTTTTCATACGTTTTTGAAATTTTTCTTCGACATGATTGACATGTTTTTTGTCCGGCACATCCTGTTGATCCCTCCGGCGGCCCGGCTGTAAATCTTGTCGAAAAACACAGGTACATTCAATACTTTATGGTTAACTGTGTCAAATTGACACTTTTTAATTTAACAACAAATTTCCCTTTCTCTGATCATCAGGCGCATGAATCGATTTTTAGTCTTTTAGAAGTCTGATTTGAGAAAAACGAGGAGTGTTTTTTCCGTTGCCGGCAACGATTTTCAGCGTTATTACCGTGTCATCGCTCGCTTTCAGTCGAACGGTTTTACCATCATTAACGATTACTTCAGCGGGCTTGTCATTAAGAAGGAAACTGATATTGGCTATCGGTATGGTATCCAAAGCACTGACATCAAGAAATTTACCCGCCTGTCCTTTGTTTTGTAGTTCATAGGATATGGCCGAACGGGTTCGTCGCCAAAAACGCTCGTCATCGTAGCCCGATTCCGTTTTTTCGCCTTTAAACGCGTGATCGACTTCGGGTTGTTGCTCACCACAATTGACCTTATCGATCGTTTTCGCATCGAGCGCCAGGGCTGCTGCTTCCTGTTGCTTCAGCCGGGCTTTCTGCTCGTCGTAGTTCGCCTGCGTAAATGTCTGGAAATACATCTGATAGCGGGCGTCGTGGATGGCGTAGAACGGTTGCAGCGTCAGCGAATCCAACTGGAAGGTCAGCCCGTCAGCCGGTTTGATTCGGGAATGATACGTATCCGGACTGCCAATCAGCGCATAGGCTTTGTCGAGCGGATACAGTTTGCCTTTGGTTTCGTGCCCCATGCGGCTGTCGTCGGCAAACAACCCATCCAGATCATTGGTCGATGTTTTGGCGGCCAATACAATCGGACCATGCACAAAAGCAGCCCAGTTGGAGCCATCGGGCAAATATTCCAATTGCGTAGCCGTAGTGAAACGAACGGTCAGTTTGTCGCCCGTTTTCCACTTCCGGTTTATCGTTACGTAAGTTGATGGCTTGCTGTCTATTTTCTGCGGCTCCCCATTGACCAGCACCGTAAAATTTTCCGCCCATTTCGGATGCCGAATATTCAGCCCAAACGTCTGGGGTTTCGCTAGTTTTAGAACCAGTTCAGACTGATTCTGGTAGGGGAACTCCGTTTTTTGAGTCAACTGTATTTTCTTGTCTGACCAATTCAGCGTAGACGGGATAAATAGGTTGACAAACAGGTCATTGGTGGAATGGCTGTAGATTAATTCGCCGTATTTGGTATGGTTTTCCAGCCCGGAGCCTACACAGCACCACATACTGGTTTCCGGCTGCGAATACACTCGGTAATGGTTCGGGCGTATGGGCGTGAAGTACACAAATCCGCCTTTCTCGGGATGTTGTGTCGACAGAATGTGGTTGTAGAGCGTTCGTTCGTAGAAATCCAGATAACTGGGTTCGTTCTTATCCAGAAACAACGCTTTGCTCAGCCGCAGCATGTTAAACGAATTGCAGGTTTCGGGCCCCTGATTCGACCTTAGCATGGTGCTAAAATCGGTCGTAGGGTTGAAGTGTTCACGTACGCTGTTACCCCCAAACGCCACGCTACGTTGCTGCGCTACGTTTTGCCAGAAATACATGGCTGCATCCGACCAGTCAGTATTGCCGGTGAGACTGGCTATTTTCTCGTAACCGATTACCTTCGGAATCTGCGTGTTGGCGTGCAATCCCGTCAGCTTGTCCTGCTTTTCCATCAACGGATTCAATAGCGCCCGGTGCGATAGTCGTTGGGCCGTTTCGAGGTATTTCTTGTCTTTTGTCAGCATGTACAGATCGGCAAACGTTTCGTTGATCCCGCCATGTTCGGTACGTAGCACCTGCTGAATCTGCTCGTCGGAAAGGGGGTTGATGAGGTCGATAAACCAGTTGCCCAGGCCAATCAACACCTGTTTTGCCTGCTTATTTCCGGCATATTCGTAGGCATCGCGCAGCCCCGCAAACAGCTTGTGTATGTTATAGAGTGGCACCCATGTATTATTCAGGCCGAAGCTGCTACCATCGATATCGCCTTTGTGAATCCGCTCCCAAAACAGTTTCCCCTGCGGAATGCCACCCACATAGCCGTTTCCGTTTTTCATCTGGCAACGTGCCAGTTCAGAAACCATATAATCGAGCCGTTTCTTTATCTCAGCATTGCCTGTCGAAGCATACATCATGGCCAGGGCCGACAGATAATGTCCGGCGATATGCCCATCCAGCCCGGAGCTTTCCCAGTTGCCATAGCGGCTGGCTTTAAGCGGCAATTCGGCATCAATCAGGTACGGTGCCAGCAATTTATCGGGATTGAGCGCCAGGATGTACGTCAGATCAACATCCTGCGCCTTTTTAAACGCGCCACCCGTCAGCTTTACGTCTTGCAACGGAAATGACTGCATCTGCGCCCACGTCGTGCCGCCTAACAGAAGCAGAAAAGCAATGAATACTACGTTCGTTTTCAAGGTAGATACTTCGTTTTTCTCACCAATTTAACCAAAGCCTTGCGGCCAAAGCTCTTCTTTTTGTCATCCTGACGACAGGAAGGATCTTCGAGCGCGAAGGTTTTCCTGTATCACCCGAAGATCCTTCCTACCGTCAGGATGACAAAAAAGCGCTATGACAAAAAAATCGACTTGTCATCATGACTGAATCTCATCATTCAGAAATCGCCAATCAGGATTCATCGACTTGATCAATTCTATCTTCTTTTCTCTCCGCCAACCTTTTATTTCCTTTTCACGCGAGATGGCGTTACGTACGTACCGATGATGCTCCCAATAAATGAGTCGGTGACAGTAGTATTTACCTGCGAACGTCTGTGGTTGCCCGCGCGATTCATAATGCTCCTGTAACCGTCTGACCAAGTCATTTGTCATACCCGTATAGAGCACCGTTTTTTCGGGGTTGGTTACGATATAAACATAGAAAGCGTATTCACTCACAAGCGCTACGGTTTTAGAATTTTTTGTCATCCTGACGATAGTAGCGGCCTTGAGTTACAAATTTTCGTTCATTGACTCATTTTTGTTGTCTTTTCTGTTTTGTCATCCTGACGATAGGAAGGATCTTCGGATGGTATAAAACAGATTCTCCTCCGAAGATCCTTCCTATCGTCAGGATGACAAAGAAAGAAGTGCTGGCAATCGACTATTACTTCAGCATCGAATCATTGCCTTCGTATTTCAGGTATTGGAAGGAAGCTGTGTTGGTTGTTGGCTCAGCCGACGACGTAGCGTACATGCCATACAGACAGCCAATGAAACCACCCGCTACTTTTGTACTCAGAAACTTGCCATCGACGTTGTCTTTCAGCAGCGTCCAGTTTTTGGCATCGGTCGATACGTAAAAACGGTACGTATCCCCCTGCGAGGTGATGCGCAGACCGACTTTACCGGCTTTCGAATCCAGTGGGGTTTCCGCAAGGAGTTCCATCGTTTTTTCGCGGGGAACGCTCTTGAACAGCTGCAGCACATCCTTCCCCTGCGATTGCGATTTACATAGAAAATAGAAATGGCCTTCGTCCTGTAAAACGACCAGCCCGGCTTTTTCTTTATCCGATTTCGGGCTAAAGGTCAATTCGGTTTCGGCGGTGCTGTTGAGATGCTGCTGGCGCTTTCCGATGAACGCCGGATTGCCCATCTCCATCACTGTTTCGGGTTTCAGTTTCAGCGTAAGACCATCTTTTTTCGAGAGTGAATAGGAATTCTTGTCGTGTGTGCGCATAAACAGAAGCGCTGGGTCCAGACCCTTATCGAAGGTCAGTGTATAGGCGAAATTACCCGATTGCGGTAAGGCTCCCTTTTGTTTGACTTCCTTGATGTTGGTGGTGTAACTGTAGGCGATTGGCTTTTCGCCATGCTCAATCATCGGCCAGTCGTTTTGCCAGGTCAACGGTGCAATGAAGGTTTCGCGACCGGTGTTGTAATAATCGCCTTCGTAAGGACGTACCGCCAGAAAAATCGAATACCAGTTTCCGTCCGGTCCTTCCACAAACTGCGCGTGTCCCGCCGACGTAATGGCGTCTTTCCGGTCAGCCGGTAATTCCCGTTGCGTCAGGATTGGATTCCCTTCGAACGGTACGTATGGCCCCCAGACATCTTTGCTACGTAGCACCACTTCGGAGTGGTTGACCGACGTACCGCCTTCGGCTGCGTAGAGATAATACCAGCCGTTCCGTTTCATGATGTGCGGCCCTTCAATCCAGACGGGCTTTTTAGACAAATCTACCCCGCCATTGACCAGTTGCTTTTCTTCGCCAATAACCTTTAAATTTTTGTAATCAAATTCATACATGCGGATCGTGCGGTGGCCCGAATATAGGGGTTTCCGATCCGGTGCATCGCTGTTGTAGATGATGTAGGCTTTGTCGGTTTCCTCGTCGAAATAAATAGATGGGTCGATGCCTTTTACTTCCGGCACCTTGACCGGATTACTCCACGGCCCGGCCGGATTTTTGGCCGTAACGACAAAGTTGCCGTCGTGGTCGATATCGGTACAGGTGACGTAGTACGTTCCTTTATGATAGCTGATGGCAGGAGCAAACAGGCCACGGGTCAGGCGTTCGCCCATGAAATCCATTTGTTCGGGGCGGTCGATGACGTTGCCGATCTGCTTCCAGTTTTTCAGGTCCTTGCTGTGCATGACCGGGATACCAGGAAAATAGGAAAAGGTCGAATTGATCAGGTAGTAATCCGTTCCAACCTTCACGATGCTCGGATCAGGGTAGAAACCTGTCAGGATAGGGTTGACCAGCGTGGTCTGGGCGGAAGCGGAAAAGCTTATTACCAGACTCAGTGTAGCGAAAAGAGCTGGAAAAAGGCGGTTGTTCATTAGATTTCAGGTAAATTACTTTAACTTATTTAACGTTTTTTGACGTCTTTTTTGTCATCCCGACGCCAGGAGGGATCTTCGGATGATACCCAAAAATCTCCTCACCCGAAGATCCCTCCTGGCGTCGGGATGACAAAAAAGCGCTCGTTACTATCTTACTCCATCACCACTGTATACACTTTCCCGCATTGCGTTGGCAGGTCGTACAGAAACGTTTCTTTCAGCGATAAAGGCGTTACGTTGGCCTGTGGCGATTTGATAGCGGCTGGCGTTTCGTCCACTACGTAGAATGGATTGGTGTTGTCGCCCGATGCTTTTACCAGCGTAAATCCACTTCCTTTCAGCGCATTGATTGATCGTAATCGCAGATTACCACCCAGATTTGATTTGACGGTGAGCTTCGTCAGCTTGCCTTCTTTCCATTCCATGCTGACTACCTCGAAACCGCCACGAGCCCGGATGCCGCTGATATTCCCCGTAGGCCACACGTCTGGCAGGGCGGGTAGCAGATGCAGGCTTCCATCGTTACTTTGGACGAGCATTTCGGTGATGCCCGATGTACAGCCGAAGTTGCCATCGATCTGAAACGGTGGGTGCGCGTCGAACAGGTTGTTATACGTACCGCCCCCGTCTTTGTTGACACCCAGTGGTGTCAGTTGACTCTGGATCAGCGCATAGGCATGGTTACCGTCCTGAAGTTTGGCCCACCAGTTGACTTTCCAGCCCATGCTCCAGCCCGTCGATACGTCGCCCCGATGAATCAGGCTGGTGCGGGAAGCGCTGAACAAATCGGGTGTGCGATAGGCAGAAATCTGGTTCGAAGGGAACAGGCCATACAGATGGGAGATATGCCGATGTTTATCGTTGGGATCATCAATGTCGTCGAGCCACTCCTGCAACTGGCCGTGCTGCCCAATGTGCATAGGAGGCAGTTTACTCCGTTTCTGCTTAAGTACCGCCACAAAATCAGCGTCCTTTTTCAGGATGTCGGCGGCCCGGATGGCCGTGCTGAATACATCGAATACAATCTGATTGTCCATCGTTGTTCCGGCATCGAGCGATGAGCCACCGTGTGCCTGGGGCGCATTTTCGGGCGACGTACTGGGGGTTACGACCAGCCAGTGGTATTTGGGGTGTTCAACCAGAAAATCAGCGTAAAATTGAGCGGCTCCTTTCAGAATTGGATAGACCGATTCCAGAAAAGCCCGGTCGCCATTGTAGAGGTAATGCTCCCATAAATGCTGGCTAAGCCATGCCCCACCGGCGGTCCACATGCCCCAGAAAGCGCCATCGATAGGACCGTTGATCCGCCAGATGTCGGTGTTGTGGTGGGCCATCCAGCCACCAGCTCCGTACATGACCTTGGCGGTTTCCTGCCCCGTTTCCGACAGTTCCCGAATCATTCTGAACAGCGGCTCGTGCATTTCGGACAGATTGGTTTTCTCGGCGGGCCAGTAGTTCATCTGGGTGTTAATGTTGATGGTATACTTACTGTCCCAGGGTGGCCGCATTTTATTGTTCCAGATGCCCTGCAAATTGGCGGGTTGACCCGGTACTTCACCAGCGCGGCCCGGCTGCGACGAGGAAATCAGCAGGTACCGGCCGTACTGATAATACAACGTAACAAGTTGTGGGTCATTGACCGATCGGAAATTACGCAATCGCTCGTCGGTGGGCAGATTAGCGGCTTCAGTATCACCTAAATCGAGTTTTACCCGGTTGAAGTAGTTTTGATACGCGGCCACGTGCGTCTTGAGGATAGCCGCGAACGATTTTGAGTAACCGTTGTTCAGATACGTAGCAGCACGGACGTTTTCATCGCCACTAAGATCCTTATAGCTGTTGAAGTTGGTGGCAATCGCTACGTAAATAGTTGCCGACGTAGCACCTTTTACAATGAGCGACGTATCGGTGGTAGCGAGCGTACCACCTGCATTTTTAATTCGGGCTATGCCTTTGAACGTCACCATGCCTTTCACGCCCTCGTGATCCGACGTAGTGGCCGTCATGGTGAGTTCTTTGGCCGTCGTCGTTTTAATTTCGGACGGTTTTTGCTGGGTGGAAAAAGAAGCGGAAAACGACAGCTTGCCAGGTTTACTGGCGGTTAGTTGCATCACTACTACGTTGTCGGGGAAGGATGCCAGCACTTCGCGCGTGTACGTAACGTCGCCGACTGTATACGACGTTTTGGCCACAGCTCGTTCAATATCAAGTTCACGATAGTAGTTGGTGTACGTATCGTGTCCATCGAAGGTTAGCATGAGATTACCAACCGGCTGAAACATCTGTCCGTGCGATTTCTTGGTCAGAATCGATTTGTTGGCCAGTTGCTCGGCTTCCTTTTGTTTACCATCAAAGATCAACTGCCGGATTTCGGGCAGGACGGCCAGCGCATTGGGATTATCATTGCGATTGGGACTTCCACTCCAGACCGTATGTTCGTTGAGCTGGATGGTTTCCTGCGGTACGTTGCCGTAAATCATGGCGCCCAGTCGGCCATTTCCGATAGGCAACGCACTCTCCCATATTTTTTCAGCTGGTTTGTTATACCACAGTTTTAACGCTGTTTTGTTTTGGGCAAAGCCAGCCGTTGATAGGGTCAACAGGAAAAGGCAAAGGAATAGTCGCATTCGTTGTAAGTGGCTAGTTGGGGGTAGATATGCTGGGATGACAAAAGAAGGCTCAAGGCGTATCCTTACCCATATTCCATATTACTACAACGTAATTTTTGTCATCCTGACGGCAGGAAGGATCTTCGGAAGCCTTCTGTTTTATTGACTATTACGAAGATCCTTCCTGCCGTCAGGATGACAAAAAACGCTGGTTTACTATACGATACTCATACTCCTAATAGCCAGGATTCTGCGTGAATGCCGGACCCTCAACTACGCGGTCTATCTGCGATTGAGGAATAGGACGTAGCATATTGAAATCCTGGACATAAGGCGCAGCTTCCGGATTCCAGGCTTTCACCCGGCGGACCAGCGAGCGAGTACGGACCAGATCATGCCAACGCTGCCATTCGCCGAAGAATTCGCGGCTGCGTTCATCCAGAATAAAGTCCAGCGTTACGTCAGCTGCCGTGATTGTCATGGCCGTTGCTGCGGCTGAATTTTGAGCAGCCGTATTGGTCTTGCGGTAAGCCGCCCGTTGCCGTACTACGTTTATCAGGGCTGCCGCTTTGGTTGCATCGCCTGCTTTGAAGTAGGCTTCAGCACCGGTCATGTATACGTCCGAAAAGCGATACAGCACACAAGGGCGGGTCGATGGATCATTGAAGTTAGCACCCCGGCTTGGGTCCATGAACTTTTTCAGCGCTGGGAAAATGCCATTATCCCACAGGCTAGGCGGAACAACAAGCCCTTTGAACGGTCTCGTCCCTACGAACTGTGGTGCACCGGCCACTTCAAAATCTGGTAGCCAGACGGCGGTATCTGCGCCTACTACGGTTGTATAACTGATTCCCCGTTTGTTATTGGCAGCCGTAGCCGAATTGGTAACAGCGGTATTGGCAATATACACCGTATAGAATGAGCTCATAAATCGTGAATCAACATCACGCTTTGTAAATGCCTGATCCAGGAAATAATTCTTGCCTGCATTGGCACCAGTTGTCCATTGGTAACTGTTCGGACGCATACGAACGTAGGGGCGACCGTATTGCGAGTCCCGAATCATAAGGGAGGTCCCACTATTCACATAAGCGCCCGCTGTGCTTTTGTAGGAGTTGATACCACTGTTGTTCGGATAGTTCCAGTTGGTAAACCAGGGCGATAGATTCTGGGCTGCACCGCCACCAGCTGCTGCTCCCACTACGTAGTAACCAAATTTGGGATCGAGTACGTGATCGCTAACAAACATGGTTTCTTTACCATAGTCATTGGCGGGCACAAAGGCATCACCATAGTCCTGCCATAAATCGAGTCCGTAGGTTCCTTTGTTGGCAATGATGTTGTCACAAATGGTGGCTGCCTGCGTAAAGTCCGAAGCCGTATTGTTCAGCCAGCCGCGGGTCAGATAGGCCTTGGCAAGCAGTAGCTGAGCCACCGGCTTAGTGGCTGCTTTTCCCAGGAAGGGTGCTGTAGGCGTATTGGGCAAGTCAGCAGCCGCTTCGGTCAAATCTTTAATGATCAATTCATACACCTGGGCAACTGGCTGGCGGGAAGCTGCCTGCGACGGCGTTGTTATGAATTCGGTATGCAGTGGAACATCGCCCCAGGTCTGCACCAGGTAAAAATACCAGAATCCGCGCAAAAACTTGGCCTGAGCCAGATATTGCTTTCGGGTAGCCTCCGGCAAATCGATTGTCTGGCCGTACTTGAGTACGCCATTTATCGTATTGATATCCTGAAACGCTACGCCCCAGGCCGAGCCAAAGTTGCTACCATTAAGGCCGTTGTATGTGTATGGGATGGGCGTTCCTGCGCTGGCTCCTTGTAAGAACTCATCAGTTCCGGCCTGCATTTCTACCGTAAATCCTTCAGTGCCCCACTGGCCCCGGATGTCGTTATAGACTCCGGCAATTCCTCCCAATACTCCAGCCGGGCTGTTGAAGTAAGATGGAACGATTTGAGACTGCGGATTCTCCTGTAATATTTTTTCGCAACCTGTGCTCAGGATAGCCGTAAGGCCAAGCACGGCGCCAACTTTTATGGCTTTCATTGTAGCTTTCGAGGTTAGAATTTAAGGTTTACGCCTAAGGTGAATTGCCGTACGGGTGGATTATTCAGGTTCACTGCAATCTGACGTTCCGGCGTACCACGATCGCTGGCCCCCTGAGGATTCAGCGTCGATTGACCACTAGCATAGCTGTTCCCTTCTGGATCGACAGCCAGGTGGTCACGTACTAATGGCGAATAAATGATGAACGGATTGGTAGCGTTGAAATAAACCCTTGCTGAACTCATCCCAATTTTCCGGATCAGCTCACTGGAGAACGTGTAGCCCAGGTTGATGCTTCTGACTTTGACGAACGAGCCATCGTAGTAGCCCAGCGTAGAACCAAAATAGGCAACGGCACTGGCTGCATCTGGAGCTGGGAACGCATTGGTTGGGTTGGTTTCGGTCCAATAGTCGGTTTTTACCTGATTTACCCGGCCCTGGTTGAAGAATGCAAAGCCGCCCGAACCCGTCGAGTTACCCGTCAAATAGGGGACAATTACTTTCATACCCATACGGGCAAAGGTGACAACCGACAGATCGAAGTTTTTGTAGCTGAACCGATTAGTTAGACCGCCTTCCCAGTTTGGCTGGAAATTACCCAGAATCTGACGATCGTTAGCGTCAATTTTACCGTCTCCATTCACATCCTCCACCCGGATCTGGCCAGGAAACTGTACGGGTGACGTTTGTTTTGCCAACGTACCATTTTCCTGGTCGGCGGTTTGCCAGATGCCAATTTTTTTGTAATCGTAAATAACCGACAGTGGTTGCCCAACAAACCAGCCCGCTCCGATATTGGCCTGCTCGGCTGGCGTAGTAAGCTGGGTGATTTTCTCCCGATTGAAGAAATACGTAAGGTCGGCACTCCAGTTGAAGCCTTTCGGATTGCGGAAAATCTCGAACGTCAAGGCGGTTTCCAGACCTTTACCTTCTGTCCGGCCCAAGTTTTTCAGCGTCGAGCCGGCGCCGTTGCTCGGTGGGAGAGGTACAGACAACAGAATGTCTTTCGTTTGCTGGTGATACCAGTCAACCGAACCCGTAATGCGGTTATTCAGGAAGCCAAAGTCAATTCCTAAATCAATCTGTGAGGTCGATTGCCAGCCCAATCCCGTAGCAGGTAAGCTCGTAACGGTATAGGCCAGTTGCTGTCCGGCAGTACCGGTACCGAAGTTGTAATAACCAGCCGACAGCGCTCCTAGCGTTGCATAAGCGCCTACGTTACGGTTACCCGATATACCCCAGCTACCCCGTACTTTCAGGTTCGATACAACGGGTATTTCTTTCATGAAGTTTTCCTCAATAATGTTCCAGCCAGCACCAATAGCCGGGTAGTTAAAGTATTGGTTACCTGGTGATAACGTAGAGGAACCGTCGCGTCTTAGGGTAAGTGTTAACAGGTAGCGGTCGTTGTAGCTATAGTTCACACGACCCATGTAAGAAAGCAGCCCAAGCTCCGAGAAGGAGTTACCAAAGTCTGAATTGGCAACCGGCGTTCCGGAAGCCAGTGAGAAGTTGGACGTCTTGATGTAGTCGGCTGGCACCCCTGTAATCGTGAAACGGCTACCCAACGAATGGTTTTTGGTGATTTCATACAGTCCGGTTACGCCGAATTTATGCTTGCCAATTGTTTTATCATAGTACAGCAGGTGCTGCAGGTTGATATCCCAGTATTCGGTGTTACTGATTTCGGCGTTCGATGACGACTGAACCGTAGCGTTGTTGAAATAGGTGAGCGGTCCACCGTAACCATTGTAATTCGACTGGCTGAAATTCAAACCGGCATTCATCCGATAACGAAGGCCAGGCAAAATATTGACCTCGGCATAAAGGCTGTTAAAGGTCCGCAAAGCCCGTGTACGACCCAGATAGGAGTCCTTTTTGGTAATAATGGTTAATGGACTGACTGACGCAGCATCGATGGAGCCTTCTGCCGGGAATAGATTAACTGATCCGTCTGCATTGTAGGGTGCTGCCAACGGGGTCAACCGAACCAGACCACCTGGAATACCGCCACCCCCTGGTGTGTTCGTATAGGTAAGGGTATTCAGCGTGTTCAACCCAATTTTAACGTGTTTACCGATACGTTGATCAATCGTGGCACGAATGGTATAGCGCTCAAACTTCTGGCTGGGAATAATACCGGTCTCGTTGAAATAGCCTAACCCCAGCGAGTACTGCGTATTTTCAACTCCGCCCGTCATGCTTAGCTGATGGTTGGTGTTGAACCCCTGTTTGTACAGTAAGTCCTGCCAATCGGTTGAAATACCGGCCGCCAGTGCTTCTGTTTCTTTCTGAGTAAGGGGGTAGGCAGTCGTTCCGGGGCTGGTGCGGTTATATTTGGCCGCATCGGCTTTAAACTGGGCATACTCCGGGCCATTCATTATGTTGAATTTACCCATGATGTTGGTTACGCCATGATAACCGTCGTAGCTGAAAACGGGCTTGCCTACTTTGCCTCGTTTGGTCGTGATCAGAATAACACCGCCCGATCCTCTCGATCCGTAGATGGCTGTAGCCGATGCGTCTTTGAGAATTTCCAGGCTAGCAATATCGTCGGGGTTGATGTCATTGAGTCCCCCAAACGGTATACCATCGACAACCACTAACGGACCATCCAGCCCGTCGCTGTTTGATCCCTGACCGCTCGTTAGCGTGCGGTTACCACGAATTCGAATCTGCCCCTGTGAACCGGGGGTAGCTCCGTTACTAACGATGGTTACTCCGGCAGCCCGGCCTTTCAACTGGTTCACCAGGTTAGGGGCAGGGACTTCTTTTAATGTGGTTTCATTTACAGACACCACTGAGCCCGTCACATCGCGTTTACGTTGAACACCATAGCCAACTACGACGACCTCATCGAGTGTTTTGTTGTCTGTTGCCATGGTAATGTTGATGGCACTTCTCGAACCAACCGTAACTTCCTGTGCGGCAAAACCCACCAGCGAAAAAACCAGAACAGCATCGGTATTAGGTACCGCAATCCGGTAGTTACCCCGCTCGTCGGTTGTTGTGCCGCGCTGAGTCGACTTGATCTGGATGTTAACTCCAGGTAGACCTTCGCCTTTTTCGTCGGTTACCCGGCCTGTAATCTGTACATCCTGAGCTTGATCACTAGGGATATCGCCAGACGTTTTATTGTCGAGTGAGGTTGTCGATGTTCCTTCTCGCTTAATAACAATCTGTTGACCAACTACCTCATAGCGTAAGTTGAGCGGTGCTAATATCTGCTCCAGGACGCGGGAAAGCTGCTCATTCTTAGCCTGGTAGTTTATTTTTCTTTTTGACTGGATAATCTCACGGCTAAATAAGAACTGGACATTAGCCAGTTTCTCAATCCGTTTGATGGTTATTTCAACGTCCTCATTCTGAGCCTGAATACTGACTCGTCGGTTAAGGAGTTCCTGGGCTTTACTATCTAAAGCCAAACTGATATTGGCTAAGGTTAGAGCAAGTAAGATTTGCAGGCTTGAAATTCTCATAATCCTGATCAAAACCTTGCGGTTCATTAAAAGGTATTGCATAAGTTTGTGTACGTTGTTATTTTCTGGAAAAAATGACAATACAATTCCTGTCTCCCTTTCAGAGAAGGGAGAATGTGTTTTGGTGACACATTTAGGGGCGTTCGAAGCGATACTGTTGGTAGCAGTATCGCTTTTTTGTGAAAAAAGTGATCTGTTACATACTATTCATTGTGTTGAAACGGGTTTGGGGTTTAGGGTAGAAATAATTTTAGCTACATCCGTGGCTATGTATAATTAACTGATTATCTACTACTTCAAACGTGGAATCGATGGCAAGGCAGATCAACCGAATTTTTTCCAGAAAAGGAACGTCATTTAGCTGCCCAGTGAACGTACATTTCTTAAGTGATTGCTGATCATAAATGATTGGCATGTGATAGCTGTCTTCAAGCTGACCAAAAATCACCGGAATGGGCGTATAATTAAATACAAACTGTTCGCTAATGATGGAAGATGACTGCTCATCAGCTACGCTACGGCTTTGCTTAAGAACTTTGTCAGTTTTGGTATCTAGACGTAGTTGTTCATTTACACGTAATAGAATAGGTTTTTTAGGTGAAACAGCTGATAATACGGAAACTTTTCCTGTCTTTACCCGGACGTAAGCCGATGTCTCATTGTCAAAAGATCGAACCTGAAAGCTGGTTCCCAGTACTTTCGTTGTCAGTGTGGGCGTGTAGACGATGAAAGGTTTGTCTGGTTTTTTGGTTACTTCAAAAAAACCTTCGCCATCCAGATAGACTTCTCGTTGTGCTTGGTTCGTCTGTTTATTAAAGCGTAGTTGGCTGCCCGATGAAAGCAATACGGAGGAGGAGTCGGGTAAAAGCACAACAAGTGGTATCCCTGTCGTATTTTTTACCTGTTTCCAACTTGTCTCTTTTCGTTCAGTGGCGCGAGTTACTCTTGCCTGTGACCCTACCTGATCGGTATCCATTCGCCACCAGACGAGTACGCTTATAATGGCGGCCGCTGCCATCCATTTAGCCCACCCAAGGAGCGGTCTGACCGGCGCGGAAAAGTCGACCATCTGATCGACTATCTGTTCCGCTTTCTGTTTAGCCGTATGATCGGTAAGCTCAATTTTATTTCCCTCTACTACTAGAAAAGTGGCGATTGCCTGTTCATAAATTTCTTTTTTGTCGGAATTTACCGCCAGCCATGCCTGCCAATAGGCTCTGTCCGCTGGTTGTCTTTCGGTGACCCAGCGTCGAAATGCTTCATTTTTTAAGAAATCCTCTACCGATGAAAGGGTCTCAGAATGATTGTCCATTGGCACTTTTCTACTACTTATAATGATAGTATGAAGAATATGCCCGACTATACCCTATTTAAAGGAAATTTTTTTGGCATAAAATCCAAATTCCTCCAAATAGGTGCACAAGCCATTGATTTCGAAGTTTACTCAGGGCTTTTTGCAGAAAATTGGATACTGATTGCCGATTGATATTCATCACTTCGGCAATCTCGCCAATAGACAAATTTTCGTAATAACGAAGATATAAGGCTTCTCGCTCCCGCGTGGGCAGAGACGCTAATTGAGATTGGATGGTAGTTGTTAATAGGGTGAGCGTTTCCTGTTCAATCAGGAGCGATTCACTGTCAATTCCCTCCGTTAATGAACTGTCCCAGTCCAGCTCTTCGACCAAGAACCGCTTTTGAGACCGAAGATGGAGCAGGACATGATGTCGTAAGCTCTTGAATAAGTAATGTTTTACGGAACTAGTATCATTAATCTGCAGTCTATTTTGCCACAATTGCAAAAAAAGCTCTTGAATGCAATCGTCTACAACAGATTCTGTCACCATGAATTTCAGGCCATAGTGTCTTAGCGCCCGGTAATAACGCTCAGCCAACCGGCCTAATGCCTGTTTATCACCCTGCCGATACGATTGCCATAAAATGTGGTCCGGAGGAGTCATAAAGTAATGAATAGAGTCAAAATAAGAGTAAGACCATTGTATTGGATACGTAACTAATTACGAGTACGCTAATGTAGCATCATAATCAATTCATATCGTTAACTTTTATAGATGTCAGGTCAGCTATCGCGCTGAAACAGTTGGTTAAAATAGCTAACGGATACCTATATACGTATATGGGTTGGCGTTATATTGTTTCTGTAACTATTGATCTTAAAAAAGCCTGCATTTGCCTGCTGCTGAGCATCTGCTCTACATGATGAAGAGAAAATAATTGACTGATCGTTTATAAGTTCATTTATTATAGTTAATGAGAATACAATTTTACAGCAATATAATTATAGAAACCAGACTTCTTTTGATCGATACTGACTGTATTTTAACATTTTTGCATGCTATTTGTACCAATTAATCGAATTGCATCTGGCCGAACGTTTCAGGTAAGATTGTATAGTTTACAGTTCGTCGTTAATCCGGCACAGGCCAACTGGTCTACTGTAGAACCGAAACTATCGGCGATCGATAACCGTGATTTTCCGCTTCGAAGCACGGGTTACTACGTAGTTAATAAAAGCCGTGTATCCGCGCTAAAAGAGATGATGGATTAGTCGGAATTTTGTATCATCAAACGACCGAAACCTCATTCTCTTTTTTAGCATGGAAAAAGCATTCTGGTTAAACTCCTGGGAATTAAAAGGACACTATACCAACTTCCACCGTAACGATATTCACCCTCATCTTATTAAACATCTGCCCCCATTTGCGCTGGAAGGCCAAACGATATTCGTTCCTTTCTGTGGAAAATCAATAGATTTATTGTATTTCAGTCGCTTTGCTACGCGGGTTATTGGCGTCGAAATTTCAGAAAAAGCAATTATCCAGTTTTTTGACGAGAACCACCTGGCGTATCGGCAGATTGGCAGCCGATTTGTGTCGGGCAATATTACGATTCTCTGCCGTGATTTCTTCTGGCTGAATCGCGAAGATATTGGTGCAATTGACATCGTTTATGATCGTACTGCAATGACTATGTTGCCTCACGATATGCGTATGCGATATCTGCAAACGCTCGAATGGCTAACTCCAGTTGGTACGTTATATTTTCTGAATACACTAGAGTATTCGCCGTTATTATCGACTCCTCCGTTTAGTATTTCGCCCGACGACGTAACGCGCTATTTCCCCAATTACGTTGTTGATCATATCGAGAACATCAGTCTGGCCCAGAATGGCATGATTCGCCACCATGCTTTGTCGGAGGTAAAAGAGCATGGTTTCATTATGCGTAAACTCTATGATTCACCCGTTCTGATCGACATCGATGATTTGGAAGTAGTAGCGTAATAATCAAGTTTAGAACAAAGGAACGCCACAAGCCGAACGCAGCATTACGTTCGGCTTGTGGCGTTTTAAGTAAAATTTTCCCCCGGTTGTTCTCCTATTCGCTTTTTAGGGAGTTTACTATGCATTGGTTTACTGTTTCATTTTGATGACGGATTCATGCATGTACTGGCCAAGCCTACTCAGTTTCTTATTTTTCTTTTTTTGTTGTTCGGTGGTTTATACTTCGCCCGGACAGTGCTGATTCCTGTAACAATTGGCGGATTACTGGCCATGTTGTTTTTTCCAGTGAGCAAAAAGCTTGAGCAGCGCGGCATAAACAGGGGGTTGGCGTCTACGATATGTATTGTTTGCTTACTGGGCGTTGGAATGGGGCTTCTGATTTTCCTCAAATGGCAATCTACGGATCTACTCAACGATCTGGCAGGGATAGAAGAACGGATTAAACAGGTAATGGCTCAGGTTCAGGCTTACATAGATGAGAAATTTGGTATCAACCCGCAACAGCAAAAGAAACTTATAAAAGAACAACAGTCATCGGGCGTTGGGGAACTGTCGACAATGATGACCAAAAGCCTGAGTTCGTTGCTGGGCATAGGCGTAGATTCATTATTAATATTTGTTTATGCCTACCTGATTTTATACTTCCGTAACCATCTGAAGAAGTTTGTGCTAAAGCTGGTCGATTCAGACTCCCGATCCGAAACGCGGGAGGCTCTTTATGAGAGTAGCAAAGTGGCTCAGTAGTACCTGACGGGGCTGGCTATAATGGTTCTACTGCTATGGATACTGTACGGTATTGGTTTTAGCCTAGTTGGGGTGAAGCAGGCCATTTTCCTGGCGATTCTATGCGGAATTCTGGAAACGGTACCGTTTGTAGGAAATCTCACAGGCAGTATCCTGACCATTTTGTTAACCATAGCCCAGGGAGGGAGTAGTAATATGGTGCTCGGTATTATAGTTGTTTACGGGGTTGTACAGTTTACGCAATCGTATCTCATTGAACCATTGATTGTCGGCGCTGAGGTAAACATCAATCCACTGTTCACCATTTTGGCCATTGTGATAGGGGAGGCTGTTTGGGGAATACCAGGAATGATTGTAGCCCTGCCCGTGCTGGGTATTATAAAAATTATCTGTGATCATGTGGATTCTTTAAAGCCCTACGGATTTCTGATTGGTAAAATCGACGAAGAGGAATCCAGTCTTTTAGATCGGTTAAAAGACACGTTTTCGAAGAAGTAGCGTAGTCGCTCTTACTTAATTCTAAGAACAGCTTAAGCAAATTCTAAGCAGTAGGCGCTATGTTCGAAGAATATCGAAAGTTCCTTTTGTACGCATAGCGACCTGAATGGTTGTGATGAGGAGCTGTTTTTAAAATGCTACTACGTTATGGAAATGTCAACATTAAAACGAATTCTGGTACCTGTCGAGTACAGCGAAAAATCGGAAGCAGCAGTACTAGTGGCGGCCGCCATGAGTCGTCGCCATAAGGCTGTTCTCCGGTTATTGCATGTTATTAATCCCGATACTTATTCATTTTCTGGAAGCGACAAATTAGTTGTTTCAATGTCGACCGAAGACGTAATTCTGTCTGAATTATCGAAACTCCAGCGATGGGCTGATTCATTGTTGCAAGGCCAGTCGGTACAGTGTTACGTTGAGTGCCGTATTGGAATAGTTCATGATCGTATACTAGAAAAAGCGCAGGAGGTTGGCGCTGATCTAATTGTCATGGGGTCTGAGGAGAGGTCTGGTATGCGAGATTACTTGCTGGGCTCTGATACCTACCGCGTACTAAAAGAGGCTCCCTGCCCTGTACTGACAGTGCCAGGTAATACACAGGCGACCGATTTTAAGCAGATCTTGTTTTCGCTACGTCCAGTTGAGGGAGCATTGGATAGCTATGAGTTTGCCCGCCGGATCATTCAGAAAAATAAAGCACACGTAACAATTCTGGCTTTGTTTGATAATCGGCAAGCAGAGACGACAACGTTATTGACCCAGGCTATCAGGCAACTTGATAAACGATTGAAAGCAGACTCGATCAAAGCGGATATGCTGGTTACGGAGACGGATTCGGTTTCTGACACGCTACTTCAAAAGTCAGCTGATTTGCAGACGAGTCTGATCATACTCATGGCTAGCCCGGAGCTATCATTCACTAACTTCTTCAAAGGTGCCGTTGCCCGGCAGGTTATCCGGCGCGCTAGAGTGCCGGTATTGTCAATGAGACCACATCAATCCGTTGATCGGCCCATCTTACCGATAAGGGGAGGTATTAAATCGATGCAACGAATTTTTTCGCTCGTGCAGGCGAGCTGATTAATACAACGTAACGCGCCACTATAAAAACGGCCCGTCAGTACGAGTAAGTGTAAGAGAGATCGCCCACCCTGGCGATCTCTCTTACGTTAAAAGCAGCTTATGAAAATCAGCTGAAAAAATGATTCACCTTTCATGGCGGTTTCCTATTCAGTACGAAAGCGCTTTACGCTGTCTATCCACCTAAAAGCTATCCACACCTATTAATAAACCCAAATAAGACCATGAGCCGACAGTTAATTTTAATACCTATAGGATAAGTAAATTATAAAGAATTGGTTGCCGATTAGTAAATATGGGTAGAGTGTAACCTTTTGGATTACAACCGTTTATTGGTTAAGTGAGTCCTAAGTAAAGTTAAATCCTAATCCCTTATCGAAATGAAAAACAACTACAGAACGGATGTCGGCACGTATCGGCTGATTCTCGTGTGGATGCTGTGTTTAGCCCTAACGGCTACTGTTTGGGGGCAAACACCACTACGTTTTGTTGCGCCAACGTACAATTGCTCGACGGGCGCCATTACGTTTAACACGCTCGGTGGTGATGGGTCGCCAATTACGTATTCGGCGCCAGGCATAACCCGATCGTCGGTTTTTAGTAATTCAGGCACTGTGGAGGAAGGACTTCGGAGAGACCCAAAACCAATTCCTATTACGGCTACCCAAAGTGGGTATACAGCTAGTTACACATTCGATATAATAAGCTATTGTAGTGTTAGTGGGCTCAAACCGCCGGTACTGGTGTCGCCAATAGCAAACCTGACGATAACGGTTGGTGAGAAACTTGATAGGTATGCTGTTTCGCAACAATTCACAGACCCGAATGTATACCACGGAACGGGTTATACGCCTGTTTCATTTGGGGCAGTAGGTACGCCACCGGGTCTGGAGTTTAGGGACGCAACAATGGGGCCCAGTACGAATGCCTACTTTACGGGTGTGCCTGCCGCGCCAGGCGTTTATTCCGTAACCGTAACGTGCTATTTCTATCGGGGTATAACCGGCGAATTAGCCACGTCAAATACATTTACAATTACGGTATTGGGTAAACCGGTTAATCCTACTGATAATCTGGTTTTAACGCAGCCGACTTATAATTGTGCTACAGGCGAGATTCTTTTTAGGACGAGCGGTGGCGATGGCAGCCCCATTGAGTTTATGGCGCCAGGGATTACAGGCTGGACAACCAAGGCTGCCCATGTTTTGGATCAGTGTGCCCGTACCTGCAACGATATTCCCCCCTTTGTCATCTCGGCACGTCAAAGTGGCCGGGTCGTTAGCTATGTATGGTCGCGGCAGAACTACTGCAATAGTGCTAATTCTACCGTTTCGGTGCGTACCATACCAGACCAGATGGTAGCGGTTGGGCAGAGCGTTTATTTCACGATTGGGCTGTATTTCTCCTCCGCCGTTACGACTAGCTGGGCAGTTAATGCGCAGGGATTACCACCGGGAGTGTCTACTTTTTTCCGACAGGAAGGGGGCGGTAGCCCGAATCCTACCTGGGTTCTGGTCGGTACAGCCAACACGCCGGGCGTTTATACCGTAACGGCTTCAGCGAGTGCCAATGGCGGAGGAGCGACCACTACGTTCAAATTTACCGTTACCGGCGACAACCCATCTACTGGCAATGCGCTGGCGTTGGCATCGCCAACGTATAACTGCTCAACGGGGGCTATTCGTTTTAATACTACCGGTGGCGATGGTAGCCCCATTGAGTTTATGGCGCCGGGTATTACAGGCTGGACAACCAATCCCGATCAGTTTGTCGATAAAGACAGTCGTACCGCAAACGATGTTAAACCGTTTACATTGACAGCCCGTCAGAGCGGAAAAACAGTAACGCTTATGTGGGATTTGAAAGCAGCCTGTGGCAGAGCCCGTGCTGGCGTAGAAGAAATCAAATCGGGCTTAACGCTGACCGTATTGGGTAACCCTGTGCAGGACCAGCTACGTGTTCTGGTTGAAGGTGTTGACGGAGAATCGGTGCAACTGTGGTTGAGCGATCTGCAGGGGCGAACGCTCGAAAGCCGCCGAATCGAACAGGTCAGTCGTCGTGACGAACAGGTATTTCGGGTAGATGGAAAAGCGTCAGGTATTCTGTTGCTACAGGCTGTGTCTGGCAATCAAAAAACCAGCGTGAAAATTCTGAAATAGAAAGCGGAATGTTCTTAAAACCAAAAGCGTCGGGCCTTTCCCGACGCTTTTGGTTTTTGTTAGACCGAATAATATTTGAGTAGCGCCTTATCACGACCTTTTAGTCGGGCAATGTAAGCCAGCAGCCCAAAAAGACCTTTCTGGATACGTAGTGGCAACGTAGGCAGATAACTCTCGCCTTTCTCAAACAGGATCGACAAATCCCAGATGCTTTTGGGCATTCCCTTTTTGTTGGTAAGCCCATCGTTGGCCAGGCCATAGGCGATCCGAATCATTTCCTCAAAGTGGCGGGCCGGTTTGATCGTTGTCCGGAATTTTACGGGCTTATCGGGGCTCGGATTGAAGAAGCGGTGTACTACGTTTAGCGGCACGGTTGCGCTCTCTCCGGCCTTCAGCGACATAATTTCTTTACCGTACTGGATGCCTAAAACTCCTTGTATTACGTCAAAAACTTCAATAAACGTAACATGGTAGTGAAGGCCATTGCCACCGCCGGGAGCAAGTTCAACTTCTACCAGGGCATATTCGCCGTTGGTTTCGGCGGCTGTTTTCAGAAAGGTAACTTTATCGCCAATGTCGGGATTGGTGACAGTTCTTGGTAACGTGTTCATGATTGGTTGTTTAGAGGAAGGTTATTTTACTGAATGCAAAAACTGATAGAGAGAAGCCAGTTCTTTTTGTTCATACTCAGCCGTCATTTTCCAGGGCATATCGTCTGGGCTCATCTGATGACCATTGGGGGTTTTGCCGGTACGTAGCGTCTGAATGAACTGCTCCTGACTCCATTTGCCTACGTTGCCCGTGCTTGTGATATTGGGTACGGGAGGGAGGCCGGGCGCTAATGGATCACCCCCTTTAAAATTCGGGCGATGACAACCGCTGCACGAAATAGCCAGGTATTTACCAAGAGCTACGCCTTCGGCGGTATCAACACTGGCCACTACAGAGTGAGTATGGTCAATCTTTTCGACAGAGAGCAAAGGCATTTTGTCGAGGTACGTCATTATGTTAACAACCGGCCCTAATTTGTTTTCCGGTAATACGTTATCGACTGGTGCTAATTGCTGGCAATAGGCAATAATGGCGGTCAGGTCTGGCTGGGTTAGCAGCGTAGTCTCATGAGCGGGCATGAGTAGCAGTGGTCGGCCGTTGCGATCAACTCCGTGCCGCATGGCCATCAGCCAGTCACTTGTGCTGTAATCAGCTGGCAAACCACCTTTCCCTTTTGTCAGATTGGTAGCAACCAATCGGCCTAATGGAGCATCGTCCATCATTACCTTGCCAGCCATATTGGCGCCATGACAGTCGACACAACCTTTAATTACAACCAGGTGGTTGCCTCGTTTTAAGGTCGTGCTATCCGCTGTAATAGCCAGCGTTTCGGTTGGGAAACTATAGGGCTTTTCGGTACGATTGGTGATGTTGTGGGCTATGAAAAAATAGCTCCCTAGTGCGACTACGAGCAGGACACCAAGGATGCTGCCTACCCAAATAAGAATTTTACGTAACATAGCAGTTGTTGTTTCTGTAGATATAGCTCAATGCATTGAGCTGCGGTACAAAATTCAGCCAACAGGCTATGGAATCACCTACGCAAAACGGATAAAAACCTACGCGAAACGGATTTTCTCACAGAGATTACGTTATCGGAATTTGTGAACTACTCTTTGTGAGAGCTTCAGTTGAAAAGAGGGCCTGATCCTCTTTTCAACTGAAGCTCTTAATACCTTATTGATCTATAATTTGCTAATTTTGTAATACGTCTTATCGTAACGTACATGGAAAATCGCTTTGTTGAGAAAGCCACCGGCGCTATTTCTGATAAATACCGGTTGGCTATTTTGCTGGAATTATCGCGTAAAGGTAGCCTGACGTCGACCGACGTGCAGGAGCTTACGGGCTTGTCGCAACCTTGCGTATCGCATCATGTTAAGCTTCTGACAGACAGTGGTTTGGTCGATTCGAAAAAAGAGGGGCGTAATGTCCATCTTTCACTGAACAAAACCTGTATTCAGCAACTGTCCGACTTTATTGAAAAATTGACTTGAAAAAATTTAGTCAAATACATTTAAACTTTTAAATATTTGGTTGTGTTTTCTGGCCGTAATCAATCTGATCATTGTTACGCTTCATTCATTATGGCACAGAAACTGTTCACAGAAGCAAAGTTGGGTAGCCTTACCCTACAGAACCACGTTGTTATGGCCCCGATGACTCGCAACCGGGCCACCGCGGATCATATTCCGACCGACATCATGGCAACTTACTACGCACAACGCGCATCGGTAGGCCTGATTATTAGCGAAGGCGTTGGCCCATCGCCTAATGGAGAAGGGTACGCTCGTATTCCTGGTATCCATAATGCGCTTCAGGTAGAAGCCTGGAAAAAAGTAACGGCTGCCGTACATGCGAAAGGAGGTAAGATTTTTGCTCAACTGATGCATACTGGACGTATTGGGCACTCGCTTCATTTGGGCGATAATGCCGAAGTAGTTGCACCATCGGCCCTGGCTGCTGCCGGTGAAATCTTCACGGAAGAGGGCATGGCTCCACATCCGACTCCGCGGGCGCTGACAGCCGATGAAGTCAGAAAAACGATTCAGGAATTTGTACAAGCCTCTATAAATGCAATAGATGCTGGTTTTGACGGGGTTGAACTGCACGGTGCAAATGGCTATCTGATCGAACAATTTATCAGTCCTGACTCCAACCAACGTACCGACGAATACGGCGGTAATATTGAAAATCGCAGCCGGTTCCTGCTTGAAATTGCTGAAGCTGCGGGGCAGGCTATTGGCCTGGATAAAGTAGGCGTTAGATTATCGCCTTATGGCGTATTCAACGATATTAAGCCGTATACTGAGGTCGATGAAACCTATGCATATATTGCCCGCAAACTGAATGAAATCGGGGTGGTGTATGTACACCTTGTCGATCATACGTCGATGGGAGCACCGGCAGTACCGGAACAAATTGTGAAGGCCATTCGCGAGGCTTATACAGGTACGCTTATTTTGAGTGGCGGCTACGATGCCCAACAGGCTGAAGCTGCTCTGGAAAGCGGGGTTGCTGATCTGATTGCTTTTGGCCGACCTATACTCGCCAATCCTGACTTTGTTGAACGGTTGAAAACAGGCGCTGAGTTGAATCAGCCTGATTATACAACATTGTACACACCTGGCGAGAAAGGATATACCGACTATCCTGTGCTTGAAGCTGCTAACGCTTAACAGTCTGGTATGTTCATTAAAAAAGCGAGGTCTGGGCGATCTCGCTTTTTTAATGAACGTTACGTTTCGCGGACAATATTGCTCTCCTACTACTTGAGACATGAGTTGGTCAATTATCCTTTAAGCGAAAGTCCTATATTTTACCAAAAAAAGAATGAATAATTTGGCTGGTATAATTTTTATCCTAATTTTGTGCACGTGCACGGTTTGTTATATCCCTGATGTTCAATAAGGAGTGATCTGGCTTAACCTTAAGCCAATTTTTGTTCTAATTTTTCGTGCACGTGCACGAAGTTGTTATAAGTATAGTCAAATGAATAGTCCGTTTTACCGTTTTTGTTCGTTCATTACTACTGCGTTGATACAGACTGGGCAGCGAAAGCTCGGACTGTTGCTCGTGTTACTGGCAATCGTAGGGGCAGACGTTAAAGCTCAATTCTATGATGTACGGACTTTCGGAGCGGCAGGGGATAGCACAACCGATAACACTGGTTTTATTCAGAAGGCAATCGATTCATGTAGTCGTGCAGGAGGGACCGTCTACATTCCTAAAGGAACCTTTCTTACCGGAACGCTTATTCTCAAAAGTAATGTAACCCTCCATCTGGCAGCAGGTGCTACGTTGCTGGGACAACCCAATGCCTCTTTTTATCCTTACCAGAATTCCGGCATTCGTTTTTACGGCGAAGACTGGGCAAAGCAGGCATTGATTTTCTGTAAAAACCAGCAGAACGTAACGATAGAAGGTACGGGTACGATTGATGGACAGGGTGGGAAGTTTGTTACCAACACGCTAAAGAAGCCAGACCGATACCGGAACAGGCCTTACCTCCTCTGGTTTGCGGGTTGCGAAAATGTTACGGTGGTTGGCGTGTCATTACGTAACTCCGCGTTCTGGATGCAACATTATCTGGGATGCCGCAACGTACGCATCGATGGCATCCATATCTGGAACCACTCGAACAAGAATAACGACATGATGGATATCGATGGCTGCAGTCAGGTTACGATTTCCAATGTTATAGGCGATTCTGACGATGATGGGATTACGATTAAAAGTACATCACCGCTTGTTTCTGAGCATATTACCATTACTAACTGCGTATTGAGCAGCCATTGCAGCGCGATCAAATTCGGTACGGAGTCGGTTGGTGGATTCCGTAATATCTCTATTTCCAATTGCGTTATTAAGCGTTCGGCTCAGCAGCAGACCATCTATGGCAAGCCAGGAGGTATCAGCGGGCTGGCTATGGAAATTGTCGATGGAGGAGTGATGGAACACATTACGGTCAATAATCTGGTTATTGATGGTGCCGAAGTGCCCCTGTTTGTCAGACTAGGCAACCGGGCGCGCAAACACATTGAAACCGCCGATGCGCCACCGATAGGTAAACTTCGCAATGTTAACATTTCTAACGTAGTAGCATCCGGTGCGGGCATGACTGGCTGTGCAATTTCCGGTATTCCCGGCGCTACTATTGACAATATCACGCTTCGTAATATTCAGATCGAATTCGCGGGCGGGGGAGTAACGGCTGATATGTCGCGAAAAATTGATGAGTTGGTCGATAGCTATCCTGAAGCAACCATGTTTGGCAATCTTCCCGCCTATGGCTTTTTTATCCGCCATGTAACTGGCCTGAACATGTCTGGTATTCGTATAGCCTGCGTGAAAGCCGATCAGCGTCCGGTGATGTATTTAACCGATACCCGATCCTTTTCGGTTGAGGATATTGATGTTGATCCAGCCACTAAGACGCTGGCGGTCGTTGCCGGAAGTGAGCAAGGTACTATCACGGCTAAAGCACATCAGTTTCGGTTGCCTGATTTTTTGAAGAAAGACGCCAAATCAGTAAATGTGAAGGCTCTGTTGAAATGAAAATTACCTGATTATAGAATACGTATATAGCATAGCGTTAGAGGACCTGTAAATGCATCTAAAATTCTGATGAAGATTCGCTTATTGACTTTTGCTGGTACGTTATTGTTTTTTGGGCTGGTTAGCTTAGAAACAGCAGCTGGGCTTTGGGGGGGAAATAAAGCAGGGGGCCTACTACCCGTACTCCCTTTTCCGCAGGTTGTGAGCGATACATTAGCGCCCTTTTCATACTCTGTGAGAATGAATTGGCTAGCCAATGGTGTGAGTTCAGCACAACTACAGCAGCTGAAAACGCATTGGAATGAATCTGTTTCTGAACTAAGCACTACAGTTAGTAAGCCCGGCCCAGTGCTGGAATTGGTTTTGATGAAAAACCTGCCAGCCAATGACCGGGCATTCGTAGCCAAAGCAAAAGCCTACCGCGACAGCATCGGCAATGAGGGCTATCTGTTGCAGGCGAAAGCTGGTAAAATAACGATTGCTGCCAATACCGATACGGGGCTTTTTTATGGTTTGCAGACCTTGCGGCAATTAACCCGTGCGAATTGGGGACAGGAAATTTTCATTGCCGACTGGCCTGCTTTTGCTACCCGTGTCATCTTTGACGACATCAGCCGTGGGCCTATCTCGACCATTGATTACGCTAAAAAGCAGATTGCCCGGCTTGCCGAGTTGAAAATCAACTACCTGTCATTTTACATTGAACACGTAGTGCAGCCGCTTTCCCATCCTGATTTTGCACCCAAAAATGGCAAACTCACGATTGCCCAGATTAAAGAATTATCAGCTTATGCGGAAAAATTTCACGTAAAACTGATTGGCGGATTCCAGTCTTTCGGGCATTTTGAGAAGATTCTGGCACTACCGCAATACCAATCCATGGGCGAGACAAACTCGCTGATTTCACCACTCGACCCTAAAGCCAGACAATTTCTGAGCGACGTAATAGGGGAGCTGTGCACGGCCTTTAATGCACCCTGGTTCAATGTGAATTGCGACGAAACGTTTGACCTGAACAAGGGGAAGTCGAAGCAGTACATTGACAGCATTGGTGCCGACCGGTTTTATGCCGACCATCTTAACTTTTTGTACGGTGTTTTAAAAAAGCACAACAAAAAGATGATGATGTGGGGAGACGTAGCATTGCAGCACGAAACGATTATGGATATGCTGCCCAAAGACGTTATTTATCTCACATGGGAATACGGCGATGCCAAAAACTACGATCGCTGGATCAGGCCGTTTGCCAGCCGGGGGCTAGAGTTTATGGTCTGTCCGGGTATACTGAATTCCTACCGGATGTTTCCTGATATGGTCATGGCCAAAGCCAACATCAAAGGATTTGTGGAAGCAGGTAAAGCTCAGGGGGCTACGGGCGTATTCACTACGTTATGGGACGATGGCGGGGCCTATCTTTTTTCGGGCGATTGGTATGGGGTGTATGCGGCAGCCGAAAAAAGCTGGGACCTATCCGCCCGAAATGAAGCCAGTTTCGATGTCCGGTACAGTTCTACAGCCTATGGTACCGTGAATACGAACTACGTACAATCTGTTTTTAAATTACTGGAATTAAGGAGCCTGCCATTGACCTACAATATGAATGACGTGATCTGGCAGCAGGAGCTTTTGCCGGACAAAGGCAAGTCGTTGTGGATAAACAATACGTCGGTACCCGAAGCAAAAAAGATTCTGGCAGAAGCAGCCGCGCTGCTGGAAAAGGCAAACCCCCAGTTCAATATAAATGATAGCCAGACACTGGCTCATTCCATTGCTCAGTATACGTTGATTATGGATTCTCGCCAGATTCTGGCTGAAGAAGCCGATCGTTACCGGCAGGCTTTGTTAGCTAAACCGGCGGAGGTACGCAAGCAGGTTTTGCAATCGGCCAATGCGATCAGACAGTTGCGGGAACGATACGTGCGTGTTCAGAGCAATTTCAAAAAAGCCTGGCTGCGCGAGAATCAGTTGTACTGGCTCGATGTGATTATGGCGGGTTATGACGTTAAAACCGCTGCCCTTACTCAGCTTGAGACGGCCTTACGAAAAATTGCTACGGGAACAGGAAGTATCCCCACGCCAGGTGAGATAGCTTTTGATATTCGTCAAACCCCACATACTTATTTCTCGTTTTGGCTGTTGAGCGGACCGTTTCCGTCCGCAGAGAAAGGAACCGTTCCCGCGTTTCTTTATTCAGAAAATAAGGAATATAACAAGCCCCCAATTCCGGGAGGGATAGCCACTTATCAGGGGGAAAATTACCGCTGGCATAAGTTTGCCTCTAAAAACGGGGGCATGATCGATTTGGCCGATTACTTTGAAAAAACTGATTCGGCGGTTGGGTATGCGTATTGCACATTGACTGTAAATGGCAAGGCTCTGAATGAAGTGTTTGTAACGGCCACTAACGGTACAGAGGTCTTTTGTGATGGTCAGAAAATAGCGGTGATTTCCGGTAATGGAAAAACGGCTATAGAACAGAGAATAGAAACACCGCTTAGCAAAGGCACCCATTTATTTCTGTTAAAGATTCCCCAGCAGGCAGGCCTGCCCTGGCTGTTCAGCATGCGGCTGGGCGATGACGTAGAGGTCGTCAACACCAAACACAAGTATCAGACGAATTCAAAAAATAAAACCTATGAAGTGGAATAACCCGCGTCACTTGTTTTTATACCTACTTTTCTCACTCTGGACGAATGTAGCGCTGGGACAGGCCAAAAATGAAGACTATATCCTGGCCGTGGATCAGATCGCGCAATACGTTTCTGGACCGATGATGGACGAGATGGGCCGGTCGCGTTGTGACTACAACCTGACAGAAGGGAAGTGGTTTGAATACGAAGTGCCCTGGCATACTGGACAGGCCGTGAATGCGCTGTTGGCCGCTTATAAGCAAACGGGTAAGAAGACCTACCTGGATGCTGCCATACGAGGTGGAAATTATTGGGTTGGGCTGGAAATTAAAGATCATCCAGTACTGAAAGGTATGGTGGACGCCCGCCACGGTGACTCAATTGGTGAGGACTTCATTGTGTTTGCGACCGTGTCGGACGGTACGCCGGGTATCTACGAGTTGTCGCGGGTAACCAAAAATCCAAAATATGCCAAAGTCGCTACGTCGGCGGCCTACTGGATGATGAAAAATATGTATGATGCCAACAAGGGCATTTGTTACGATAATATCGATGCCAAAACGGGCGAAGTACTGAAAGAAAGCAGCCCCTTCTGGAAGAATAAAAAAGAACAAACCCTGTTCGACGTATCACGCCCTAACACGGAAGGCTGGCTGTTTAAAGATGCATTCGAGTTTTCGGGTGATACAAAATTCAAGGAGGCTTTTATCAATCTCTGCAATAGCCTCATCGAGAAGCAGGGGCCGGAGGGCGTTTGGATGAGCTTTATGCCTAACTCCGTAGAAGCCTCTTCTTTTCACCCACGTTTTTCGCTCTGGTATGCCGAATCGCTGATCCAGGCGTTTCAGTTAACGAAAGATAAAAAATACCTGGATGCGGCAGCCCGTACCGCAGCTGTTTTTGCCAAGGCGCAGCAAAGCGACGGGACAATTTACTACGACAACTACCTCAATGGCCGACAGCCTGACAAGGGTTCTGTGACGGGTTCGGCTTCTGCTCTGGCGGGAATAGTCTGGATACAGCTTCACCAGAACGGCTATAAACAATTCGACGCCAATATCGAACGGTCGGCCAGCTGGTTGTTAAAAAATCGATACGCCCAAAATCATCCAGATCCGAACCTGCGCGGTGCCGTGCTGGAAACCCGTACCCGGTCCCGAAAAGGGAAAGTCTGGCTCACGCAGCGCGACACCGGGAGCATTTTTGCCCTTCGCTTCCTGGTCGATTACATCGGCTACAAATTCAACTAAACCTCCAACCCACTTGCTTTCTATTCTCTATGAAAAAATTGTCCATGAGCTATTACACCCTCGTGCTTTTATTGGCAGGTCTGCTGTGTCTGTCAGGTTCTTACAGTTTTGCGCAACACAGCAATGGCAACATCAAAGGGCAGATTACCGGTGTCAACGGTGAAATACTGCCGGGTGCTTCCATCTATATTAAGGGTACAAACCTTGGTGCTGTTACGGATATTGCCGGGAATTATGAGATGTTGGGCGTGCCTTCGGGCAACCAGACGGTTACGGTTGGCTATATGGGCTTTCAGTCTCAGGTGCTGACCGTAACCGTCAATGCCGGGAAAACCGTTTTTCTGAATGCTAAACTCAAAGCGTCTGACCAGACCCTGAACGAAGTTACCGTAACGGCTATCCTCGAAGGACAGCGAAAAGCGTTGAACCAGCAACGGAACTCAGATAATATTAAGCAGGTCATTTCTGCCGATGTAATGGGCCGCTACCCAGATTTGAACGTAGCGGAATCGTTGCAGCGTCTACCGGGCGTAACCATCGGTCGCAATAGTAGCGGGGAGGGCTCTACGGTTCAGATGCGCGGCACACCCGGTAATTTTACGAATATCAACGTAAACGGCGAGCAAATTATGGGAACGCAGGAAGATGGTTCTCGAAATGCGCAGCTAGATGTCATTCCTATTAATGTACTCTCATCGATGGAAGTGGTAAAAACGCTCACCCCCGACCAGGATGGCGACGCCATTGCCGGAGCCGTGAATATGAAAACCCCTACGGCTACGTCACTTACTTCCCGTTTTGCCCTGGATTTGGGAGGTGGGTATAATAATCTGCGCAGTAACCTCAATGGAATTGGCAATGCTTCCTGGGGAAAACGTTTTTTTGCCAATGACAAGAGCCCGAACGGGAAACTGGGCGTTATTGCAACGGGTAGTTTTTACAGGACTAAAAACGGTTACGATGAGTTACGGGCGCAGGTGTGGGAGAAGAATAATTACGGAAAAGGAGATATCTATTTCCCGACCGATATCCGGCTGTTATACGTAGAAAACGAACGGACACGTATCGGTACGTCAGCTACGATAGACTACAATTTTAGTCCTACTACTAACATTGTTGCCAACTTCATGTATAGCAACCACTTCAACGAGCTGACCCGCTACCGGAAGCGGACGCGAATGCAAACGGCACGTAACGTTTTGGGTGAAAATGGCGAATACACCAATTCACGGGGAAGAGGGTATAACGAAATAAAGGCGGCTACGGAAGATAACAGTAATCTTAACTTCAATATTCAGGGCGAAACGGTTGTTGGCTCAGTAAAGCTGGATGCGGGTGTTTTTATGAACAAATCGCAGTTTGTCAACAGATCGGGTATCTATAACTTCATTACGGGCAATATTCCGCTGGCCATCTCCGACATCAGCACGGATTACCTGGAAGCATACGGCACTGACTGGAAAAACAATGCATCGCTCTATACGTACAACACTGTAGAACGGGATTGGTGGACGACCAATGGAACCAATTTTACGGCCCGACTCAATGCAAGCGTACCGTATCAGATCGGTAACAATTCAGCTTTCTTTAAGGCAGGGGTAAAAATGAAGCGCATGCATAACAAGCGTTTCCGCCCCGATGAAACCATTGTGACAACGTATGCAGGGGCTGCTGCTGCCGGAAATCTCACCAATTTCGCTGGCTCGCCCGAAATATCCGATGATCTATTAGATGGTCATACCAACTTCGGTCTGGGTGTTGACAAGGATAAAACGATCAGCTTTCTGGATAACAATCTAGGCACAAGTCTTTTCCCTATCAATGTGCCTGCTACTCGCAATAGCATTGATTCCTACTACTACGACGCATTCGAGACCGTGTCGTCGGCTTACGTCATGAATCGTATTCAGTTTAATAAGCTCATGCTGCTGGTCGGGTTAAGACTCGAACAGACCGAGGTCGACTACAAGGGAAACATTGTTGAAACGGATGCGAATGGTACCTGGACGTCTACTTCCCCGAACCAGAAACGTAACAGTTATCTGAAAGCATTGCCGAACATCCAGTTTAAATATGATCTGGACAAATCGTCGCTTGTTCGCGCTGCGCTGACGTATGGTTATTCACGCCCTAATTTTGTGGATCTCGTGCCTGGTCGTCTGATCAGCATTCTCGGCGAAACCATCACGGACGGAAACCCCGATCTGCAACCTGCCTTTGCCACTAATGTTGACTTGATGTATGAAAAATACCTCAACAACCTCGGGATTATTTCGGGCGGTTTGTTTTACAAAAAAATCGACAAGTTTCAGTACAACAGTGTGTTTGCGCTCGCAGGAAACGAATTCCCAGGCGCTGATCGCTACACAGGATGGAGATGGTTTAGAACATTGAATGGAAATACCGCCGATGTGTTCGGGATCGAATTGAACGTACAGGCTAACCTCACGTTCCTGCCGGGTCTATTGAAAGGCCTTTCGGTTATGGCCAATTATACCTATACGAACTCCAATGCCGATGCTCAGTTCCGCAAGAATCTCAGACTTCCAGGTCAGGCCGATCACACTGCCAATGGATCGCTTGCTTTTAGCCACAAGAAATTCACGATCCAGGGTAATCTGAACTACAACGGTGCTTATACCGTGCTGTTAGGCGATCAGGATGCAACCGATGTAATTCGTAATAAGCGGGTTCAGATCGATGCCAATTCGTCTTATCGTCTTACCGACAAGATTTCTCTTTACATCGAGGCTCAAAACCTGACTAAAGCTCCGCAAATCGATTATTTCGGCGAACGGTCGCGCATATATCAAAATCAGTTCTATTCTTTCTGGGGGCGTGCGGGCGTAAAAATTCGCTTCTAAAAGAAGCAGGTAGTAGGTAAAAGTTAACATTAAATGCACATTCGATGTCGGTTGTAATGAATGGGACCGCAGGTAAACTGCGAATTAAGGTATTTAAAAACAGAGAAGAGCTGGGTGAGGACGCTGCGCAAATGGTAGCCCAGCAAATCAATACGTTACAGGAGGAGCAGGAAATGGTGAACATCATTTTTGCTGCTGCCGCTTCCCAAAACGAGTTTCTGGCAAAGCTGATTACGCACAATGTGGATTGGACGCGCGTCAATGCGTTTCACATGGACGAATACATTGGTCTTCCCGAAGGAGCCCCCGAACATTTCAGCCATTTTTTAGGGGAACGGATTTTTACGAAAGTGCCTTTTGCGAACGTGTTCAGACTTAATGGGAACGTGGACGATACGGAGGCAGAATGCGAGCGCTATTCATCGTTACTACGTCAGTATCCGACCGATATTACCTGTATGGGAATTGGCGAAAACACGCATCTGGCATTCAATGATCCATACGAGGCTGATTTTAATGATAATAAGCTGGTCAAAGTGGTGAAATTGCACGTAGCAAGTCGGCAGCAGCAGGTCAATGAAGGGTGTTTTGCTACACTTAGTCAGGTGCCCGAATATGCCTATACGCTCACAGTGCCAGCTCTCCTGAAAGCGAAAGCGGTTTTCTGCATGGTTCCCGGCTCTTCCAAGCTGGAAGCGGTACAGCATACGCTGGTAGACGACATTTCGGTTCGATATCCTTCTACCATTTTACGTACTTTACAGAATGCTGTTCTGTTTCTGGATGAGGACAGTGTAAAAGGAGTCATCGAACATGTCAACTAGCTCAATTGGCCATTACAGGTGGACTATATGTACACTGCTCTTTTTCGCCACGACTATCAATTATCTCGACCGCCAGGTTTTAGGACTGCTAAAACCTGTGATCGAAACGGAATACAACTGGTCTGAGCAGGATTACAGCTATATAGTGATGGCCTTTACGGCTACCTACGCCATTGGGTTAGTGGTTTTCGGCAGGGTCGTAGACAGGATTGGCGCTAAAACGGGCTATACGATTTCGGTAACTATCTGGAGCATTGCCGCTATGGGGCACGCTCTGGTGAGTGGTACGTTCGGTTTTGGCCTGGCAAGGGCTTTGCTGGGGATTGGCGAATCCGGTAATTTCCCGGCGGCTGTCAAAACGGTAACAGAATGGTTTCCGAAGCGGGAAAGAGCATTAGCCACGGGGATTTTCGACTCGGGCTCCAATATTGGAGCCTGCGTTGCCCCCATTCTTGTACCCTGGTTGCTGGGCGTTTATGGCTGGCAGGCGGCCTTTTTGATTACGGGCGCGATTGGTTTTCTCTGGCTCATCGCGTGGCGGCTCATCTATCAGCAGCCCGAAAAACATCCGAAGCTTTCGGCTAAAGAGCTGGAATACATTCGGATAGACGATACGGTTGCCGAATCGCAGGATGTACCAGCCGAAAAGGTCGCGTGGACGAAGTTGTTTACCCTCAAACCGACCTGGTCGTTCATTCTGGGGAAATTCCTGACCGACCCGATCTGGTATTTTTTCCTTTTCTGGTTGCCGTCGTATTTTAATACTACGTTTAATCTGGACCTGAAAAAGCCGGGACTACCGCTGGTGATTGTGTATTCTGCGGCAACGGTCGGAGCAATCGGCGGTGGGTTGCTTTCGTCCTGGTTTATCAAAAATGGCTGGACGGTATCCCGGTCGCGAAAGGGCGCTTTGCTGATTTCCGCACTTTGCGTGGTGCCGATCATTGGCGCTCGTTTCGTAACAGATATGTGGGCGGCCGTAGCGTTGATCAGTCTGGCCGTTGCCGGCAATGCCGGATGGAGTTCTAACATTTATACCATCGTATCGGATATGCTTCCCAAGAGTGCGGTCAGCTCGGTAATTGGTATTGGTGGCATGGCGGGTGCGATTGGGGGCGTCCTTTTTCCACTTTTCATCGGTTTTACCCTTGATTTTTATAAAGCAGCGGGAAATTTAGTGGCTGGGTATAATATCATTTTCGTGGTTTGTGGCGTGTCGTATCTCATCGCCTGGCTCACCATACTTTGGCTTACTCCGAACATGAAGCCTGTTGTTGTTTAAAGCCTAACTACGTAGCAACCCACTTCCTGATCCTGGTCATATTCGATCATGGAAAGGCGACAAGGGAGGCTCTACTTAACCCATTTTTCGGTTGACTTTGGTAGGCAGAAATGGCCAACGGTTTGTTTATATTTGATCCTTAATCACCACTCTTTCGACTTGTGGAAGATAAAGAAAATAATCTGACTTCCGGTGTTAAGGAAATTGCCCGGCTGGCTAATGTCTCACGGGGTACTGTTGATCGGGTGATCCATAACCGGGCGGGGGTTGCTCTCAAAACGAGGGATAAAATCGAGGCTATTATTAAGGAGCTTAACTACCAGCCTAATGTTCTGGCTAGTCGCCTGGCGTTGGCTTCGAGAGGAACGTTACGTCTGGCTGTGTTGCTGCCCGGTATTTCGGAGGAGACTGAATACTGGAAAGCGCCACTGGAAGGTATCACCAAAGCGGAGGGCGAGATCAGGCAGTATGGCGTCCACCTGGATATTTATTTCTTTGATCAGAACCTGCAGTCTGTATTCGCTGAACAGATCCAACGTATTATCGAAGCCCGACCCGATGGCGTATTGATCACACCAACGTTTGAAAAAGAGTCGATCATCCTGCTCAAATATTGTAAAAAGAAGAAGATCCCCTGTGTGCTGATGAACTCCGATATTCCTGATCAGGAGCGGCTTTGTTACATCGGCCCTGAGCTGTTCGATAGTGGATACCTATCGGCCCAGCTGGTTCATTATTGCCTGAAAGACAATCAGAAAGTACTTATCGTTAATATCGCCAAGGAGATTGAGAGTAACGCGGCTATTTATCGGAAAGAAGAGGGGTTTATGGCCTATTTCAGAGAAAAACTCACTGAAGAGCTGGTTGTACCGTTAAATACAACCGATACCGATTATCCCGCAGTAGCCACCCGTCTCCATTCCATCCTGGAACGGGAGTCGCAGATCGGTATTATTTATGTGACGAATTCACGGGTTGCCTTGGTTGCTGAATGGCTGGAATCGATAGGACGGAGCGATATTCTGTTGATCGGTTACGATTATCTTGAGAAGAATATCGAATACCTGAAAAAAGAAGTTATCAACTTTCTAATTTGTGAAAAGCCGCAGGAGCAGGGTTATCGGGGCGTTATGTCGCTTTTTCAACACCTGATTTTTTCATCCACGGTTAAAGAGGATTATCTGATACCGATTGATATTGTCACCAGCGCCAATTATCGGTACTACCGCAATTAAAAAGCACCGGGCAATTCTTTTAGTAAGCTTGCTACGCTACGTCTGGAGGTTGTTACGTCCACCAAAAAAGCGAGATCGTCTGACGATCTCGCTTTTTTGGTGAATGCTACGTTGCTTATACTAAAACGGCTTTCAAAATCTGATCAAGAATCAGTCGGCCGTCGGTGTTACCCAGCAGTGGATCGGCTGCGCGTTCTGGGTGCGGCATCATGCCGAAAACATTTTTGCCTTTATTAGTTACGCCAGCAATATTTTCCAGACTACCGTTTGGATTGGCAGCATCGGTAATGGCTCCGGTTTCGTCGCAATAACGGAATAGAACCTGACCGTTATCGTTTAGTTCCTTGAGTGTGTCGGCATCGGCAAAATAACGACCTTCGCCGTGTGCCATCGGAATTTTATAGGCAGGCCGATCGAGCCCGGCTGTCAGAAGGGCGTCCGGCGATTGCGGAGTCAGATAAACGTTTTTACAGACGTATTGCTGATTGGCATTACGTAACAAAACGCCCGGCACCAGCCGTGCTTCGGCCAGAATCTGGAAACCGTTACAAATTCCCATCAGGTAACCACCCCGATTTGCGTGGGCGATCACTTCATTCATGATGGGTGAAAAACGAGCTACGGCTCCTGTGCGCAGATAATCGCCGTACGAAAAACCACCTGGGAGCATAATGAAGTCGCAGCCTTGTAGATCGTGATCTTTATGCCAGAGCTTAACAACTTCCTGACCCATTAATTCCAGCGTATCAACGGCATCCTGATCGCAGTTAGAGCCGGGAAAAACAACAACGCCAAATTTCATAGCGATTGACAGAGCGAAAGAGTGATGAAGCGAAAGAATAGCTGTGAGCTGTGCCTGCATTCCTGCGTAAGCGCTTTCGCTTTTTACAAAGGTACGAACTTTACTTTACTTCCACGGACTTTCCGGTACTAGATACCGCTTTCCCTTTATCGAAAGCCAGATCAATACGTCCCAGATTGATTCCGGCAAAGCCCACCTGATTGATCCAGACTGGTTGACCATCGAGATTATTGACTGCTACCGGTGCGTCAAGAAACGTGTGGGTATGCCCGCCAATAATTAGATCGATGTTACGTGTCTTGGCCGCTAATACGTTGTCGGAAACGATTGGCTCCGTGTATTTAAAGCCTAAGTGCGACAGGCAAATTACGTAGTCACATTTTTTGTCGATACGTAGCTTGGCCGCTATGTCGTTTCCGATCTCTATCGGGTCCAGATACTTGGTCTCTTTATAGGCAGCTCTTGGAATTAAGCCTTCTGGTTGAATACCTAAGCCAAAAACTCCGATGCGCACACCGCCTTTTTCAAAGAGCTTGAACGGTATTGTCCGGCCGTCCATAACTGTATTTTTGAAGTCATAGTTGGCGATCAGGATCGGGAAGCTCGCTTTGCCAAACTGAGTAACCATATTATCGATGCCGCCATCAAAATCATGATTGCCCAGTGTTCCCGCATCGTAGCCCAACCGATTCATGGCCAGGATTTCAGGTTCGCCTTTGTAAAGGTTGAAATAGGGAGTGCCCTGAAAAATATCGCCAGCATCGAATAGCAATACGTTCGCTTGCTCCTGTCTGATTGTCTGAATAAGTGTAGCACGGCGGGCTACTCCGCCTTTTCCGGCGTTCCGACTGCCATCCATCGGGAAGGGGTCTAAACGGCTATGTACGTCGTTGGTATGCAGTATGGTTACGGACGTTGTTTTAGGTCCTTGTTGGACAGCGGCTAGTACATCTGGAGTTACCGAACCGACAACCGCTGCGGTACCGAGAAATTTTAGAAATTGTCGTCTATTCGATGCTAATACGTCCATCAGATACAGGGTTAATAGGTTGGCCGGTTTTTCCCACTTGTCGGAAATAATCAATCAGTGCATCACGCATCAGATAGTTGATGTTCTCGTTTCGGACGGGATTTTTCAGAAAACCGGCGTCATCGCCACCATTGGCAACATAGTCGCTAAGAAGAACGGTATAGGTTTCGTTAGGCTTGAGTGTACGTCCGTTGGTAAACGTTACGTCCTGCACAGCGCCATTATGAATTTTAGCCCGCAGACCACCCATAACCAGTTCATTTTTCTGGGCAAAATGATTCATCAATTCCTGTAGCATCGCACCAGTAACGGTTAATACAATTAGCTGGTTATCAAAAGGCATGACTTCGAAAATTGACCCTGTTGTAATAGTACCTTCGGGTAAGTTACTACGTATGCCGCCGTAGTTGAGGTGCGAGCAATCGATGGGTTTGCCGTACTTCTCGCTACCTTGTTTCAGAAGGGCATCGGTCAGCAAATCGTTCAGAGGAGCGTCGGGTTTACCTTTTTCAATACGTCCGGTTGAACGGGCCAGTACCTCGTTCATACTTTTGTCGAGCCCCTGCCGATAGGGTTTCAAAAAGTTAGCCATGCTACTATCGGTAGTAGCGGTCAGCGAATCGACCCCAATTCGATTGGACGTACGGTTTGTCAGATGATAGCCAGGGTTACAGGCCGACAATGTAGCCAGGGCCAGTAACAGAAGGTATTTTTTCATAATATCCGCAAGTTCGCAAACTCTGGGCAATGGTGCGTTAATAAAACGTTATAAACCATTTCACTACGTTGTTTGCTACGTACTAGAATCCGCTAGTGGATAAGGGGAGCACCGTGCGATCAGGTTTGTAAGAAACTTTCCGGATGCGCCCAAAGCCACCTAATCCAATTTGTAGATTCAGTAAGCCGCCTGACAGTGGATCGGCTCCTACAAGCGGGCTGAACGATAGCTTAGTGCGAACAAACCAAAAGCTATCGTGCGATAAATCAGCTTTCTCCGTATTATCGCCGAGCTTATAATCGACAATGAGCCCTACTGTGGGGGCATGATTAATTAATGACAACCCTTTGTAACGCTCGTCGAAGCGATCACGGGGCGACAAATCGAGTAAACGATAACCGACGTATGGAATTATGCGGTAGCGTGGTGAGTCATAAAGCCAATGACCAACACCTATTTCAAGCATGCCCGGCTTAACCCGCATGCCGTCTTCCCAGGACTGGCCTTGATGAGTAAACGTTTGGGTAATCTGAGCATTAAAGTCGGTTGGCTGTACGAGCAGCATGGTTCTCCGAAGTGCGATTTCAATGCCCATTGACAGACCAACGGGTGGACTCAGGGTTTGATATAAAGAACCCGTGGGTAAGGCACCACCTCCTCCAAAAAAGACACCAAAGCCGACTTTAGACGAATGGTACGTAGTGACCAGATCCGGGATTTCATAGAGCCGCTGTATGACCTGCTTTTGCCAGGTTTGTAGGATCTGAACATCGTCGCCCCCGCCGGTTTCGCTGCGAAAGCGATTGACTTCAGACCCTAGCTCAGAGTTGGTCAAATACTCTATCTGTTTGGCCTGTTCCTTAAAATGTCGACCGGCCTTTAGGGCAATCAGTTTGGCCTTCATCTGGCGGGCGTGAATTTCGACGAGGTCGAACAGAACCTGATTGTAAGCTAACGTCCGTTCGTTTTTTGCCGTTTCTGATATCCACGACAAATTGCGAAACATCAGGCAGTAGGCATCAATGGCGGGTTCGCTCCAAAGCGATGTGGGCCGAACTTCGTAGTTCAATTGGTAATGAAAATCGGAGCCTCCCAGACCCGCATGGGTTGGTGATCGAAAATCAGAAAGTTGTAGCCGTCGTGTTGCGCTCCAGTGTAGTGTATCGATCGTCGCCTGTGCCGATGTAAGCAGAGGAGATAGCAGCAATACGTAGAGCAAACGGTTCATAGTCAAGTAAATAAAGGTAGAATATAAAGGTGCAAATAAGCGTCTTTTATTAAGACTGTCAACTAGAATACAAACCAATTTTACGCAAAAAAGGCGTGGCTTCGTTGCAGAAGTCACGCCTTTTTTATGAACGGAGATAAGACAATAAACTAACGGAGTAAGGCGGGTTAGTTTAGGCTATCTCCCGAATGGCCTAGTAGCGGTACATTTCCGATTTAAACGGACCATCTACTGCAACGCCGATATAGTCAGCCTGCTCTTGCTCGAGTGGTTCTAGCTTTGCACCAACGTGAGCTAGGTGAAGAGCGGCTACTTTCTCATCAAGTTTCTTCGGCAGAACATATACTTTGTTTTCGTATTTGTCTGAGTTTGCCCAAAGCTCCAATTGAGCCAGTGTCTGGTTTGAGAACGAGCAGGACATCACGAAACTTGGGTGTCCCATAGCGCAACCTAAGTTTACCAGACGACCTTCGGCCAGGATAATAATTTCCTTGCCGTCAACTTCATACATGTCAACCTGTGGCTTGATCTGGCTCTTGGCATGACCGTAGTTTGCATTTAACCAGGCCATATCGATTTCGTTGTCGAAGTGACCAATGTTACAAACAACGGCCTTATCTTTCATGGCTTTGAAATGGCGACCTTTAATGATATTGACGTTGCCCGTTGCCGTTACGAAAATCTGAGCGCGCGTAGCCGCTTCGTCCATCGTAATCACTTCGTAACCGTCCATCGCAGCCTGCAGCGCACAGATTGGGTCAATCTCGGTAACCAGTACGCGGCAACCAGCACCACGTAGCGATTCGGCTGAACCTTTACCTACGTCGCCATAACCGGCTACAACAGCAACTTTACCAGCCAGCATTAAGTCAGTTGCCCGGCGAATAGCATCAACCAGCGACTCGCGGCAACCGTATTTGTTATCGAATTTCGACTTCGTTACGGAGTCGTTTACGTTGATCGATGGGAGATGCAACGTACCGTTTTTCATCCGCTCATACAGGCGGTGAACACCAGTCGTCGTTTCTTCCGACAGTCCTTTGATACCCTGAATCAACTCAGGATACACATCGAAAACCATATTGGTCAGGTCGCCACCATCGTCAAGAATCATGTTCAATGGCTGACGTTCTTCACCAAAGAAAAGAGTCTGTTCGATACACCAGTTAAACTCTTCTTCGTTCATGCCTTTCCACGCATAAACTGGAATACCAGCCGCAGCAATGGCAGCCGCAGCATGATCCTGCGTGGAGAAAATATTACACGACGACCAGGTTACATCGGCACCTAGCTCAACTAAGGTTTCGATGAGAACTGCCGTTTGGATGGTCATGTGCAGGCAGCCGGCAATGCGAGCGCCTTTCAGCGGTTGCGACGGGCCGAATTCAGCACGAAGCGCCATTAAACCTGGCATTTCAGCTTCGGCCAGTTTGATTTCTTTACGGCCCCACTCGGCCAGGGCGATGTCCTTAACTTTGTAAGGGACGTACGTGGAAGTTTGCATACTGCTTTAGTAAAGTACAAAAGGCGCTTATAAGTCTGTAAGATTTAACGCCTTTTGTGTTGAATTCTTAGCAAAATGCAAAAATAAGCATCGCTTCTGAGAATCCCTATTGGAGTCGAAATACTTTAGTTTCTGGTTGTTGTGGCTTTCAGGTAAATGTTATATTGAAGAAACGAATTTGTTGTTCTGTAATCGTAATGCTTGTGTCAGATTGACTACCTGACTTATTGTACACTAATTGCTATGGGTTTAACAGATACCTGGTTGTGCCTTGAAGATGCGGTTGAACTCCAAAACAACGCGAATATTCTGACTATTAAACGTTAAGGCTTCTGCTTTTATCCAGATGAGATGTTTGCATCGGAAACGCAACTTCTGAAAATAATGATCAATAGACTGGAAGCTAACTTCTATGCCATATCTGTCGTCTAGCCAATTTTTGAAATCGTGAATGGTACCCAGCTGATGGGTCAGTAATGATGTCTGAATTGCCTGCGATATATACGAGATATAGTCTTTTTCCGAAGTCAAACAATTAGGATAAGGAGTTATTGCTTGAATTGCACTATTTAATTTTATTAATCTAAAACCAAGCCGAATGCTAATCATTTGGTTAATAATCCAGCGTTCGTACGAGGTATATTTTGGCACGCCAAACGCTCGTTGTTCGAGCAGAATTAAATCCATTCGCTGGCTATTGGTTGGTGTATTAAAAACGGCAACAGGTGTATCAAGCTGTGAAGAATGGGATAAAAAAAATCGGATAAGCTCATACCATTGTTCGGGCTTTACGGTCACGCTTTGTGATACATCAATACGATGATGTAGAACGGAACAGTCTGGATTGGTAGACAGCGTGTGAAATTCCCGAATAACTTCCTCGTAGTTTTTCCCGTTTAGTTTTTGACGATAAAATACAGGCGTCTCTTCAAAATCAGCCAATCCATCGCCACACACTGATTTTACCATTCTTCGCAACTGACTCATTTTGACCTTGGGCTTCAACGAATAAGTCTTAATGACGACAGGCGTTGCCGTCTCATCATTTATTTTCTTGCAAAAGGATAGTGGCCCTGCAGGACCTGTTTCTAGTTTATTCATTAGGATAGAAGGTTGAACAGGCGTGTTTGTGATCTTAAAATATTCTCAGTGCGTCTGCCCAAGATGATTAATGGTATTGACTCCCTAATCGCCTGCGTGGAATTGTGGACTGTATTGAGTTGAATATTAAGGGCAGAAGTTCGAGAAAAAGCTTCAATCAGACAGATTTATTGGTATTGTCTTAAGCCTTCTGAAAGCTGACGTATTTGTTCAATTGTCCAATCATTACGGGCTCGGCTCCGTAGTTTTAGATCTGTTAGCTGACATAGTTTTAACAGTCGACAACGGGGCTTTTTGTCAAGTTCGTCGACCAACTGCTGGAACTGAAGCAAGCAACGTTCTGCTTTTTCTCCTATTGGGTAGGGTAGGCTGTAATGAGCGGCTAACGCTTTTATTTCGGCAACTTTCCACTTTGTGGGCTGATTTAGGCGATTTCGTATGCTAAGTTCATTTAGCTTAATTACCTCCCCCAACTGTTGCCTGGTTTCCTTGGATTGGGATAGCTGCCGCATGACTGCATGATAAAGATTTAGAAAAGACTGTAGGCCAGCGAGTATACATGGAATCGACTTCATTGATTAGATTTTTATGATTATTGTAGCCTCATTGTGGCATAATCGAATTCGTTAATTCAGTTGATTGGTAACTCTAATTAAATTGACTACATCTGCTCATAAAACAGCACAGTAGGACTGGATTAGCTATCAGTCATTTTTTATGAAAATGAGTTCTTAGTTTGTGAAATAGACTTGTTCTGCATCCATAAAAGATAATTTTAATTCAATCAATTTGCCTTTTATGGAGACAAATCTAAAGCCGATTTCGGGTATGAATGAGAGTAAGTGAATGAACTTCAATGCTGATTAAGTCAATTCGCCAAAAAACTTTTGTGTGCTATTTTTGACATGTATTTGTGGTCAACAGCCTGCGCTGATCTGGCTGTTGGAATAAGAAGGCAGATGTTTATTATAAGGGTACATCAACGCACCAAGTATATATCTACACTATAGGACCCGATAAATGCATCACATATTTATCGGGTCCTATAGTGTCAGAAGTGATAAATCCATAGAATCGCGATACTGGATTGCAATGATCGATTGAATTTTATGGCGTAAAAAAAACTGGGCATTTTTGTCAGAATAGCTGCATAAAACACAGCTATTCTGACAAAAATGCCCAATGTCGTAGTATACTATTTTCCGCTACCAGCAAGGGGTAGCTTCTATAGTTAACTGTTTTTATATCCTCATCGCCAGTACTGGCGATGAGGATGGCTGGGTACTATCGGATTCGCCGAATTACGAATGGAAGGCATTGGGCAGGTGGACAACTACAGGTTGTTTGGGGAAGAATAACTAATTTATCCTTAAAGCATCCCGCACTACTACTGATTCGAATAGTATAGGCTTGACCCGTTACCGAGACTGGGTTTGGTATGTTAGTGACCAAAACACCGTTCGATGGCACCCGAATTGTGCTGCCGCCCGCTATTCGCTGAGATGCATCATAGGTAGCTCCTAAGTTTATCTCATAATAGTACGTGGTTGTATCGGATGAATTAGCTGTCCAATTCGTAATCAGGATACGCCCATCGCTGTTAACACTATTACTTTGAGGCTGGCAGGTTGCTGTTTGTGTTTGCGCCTGATAATCAGGGATAGAGTCCTCGACAATGATAGCCGGACAGCATGAATTATCAGGGCAGGTTCCCGCTACGTTCCCATTAACAACAACGGAGTAACTACCGGCCTGAGTCGCATTATACGTACTGCTGGTGGCTCCGGATATTGCAATACCATTGCGATACCATTGATAGGTTCCCAAATCGGGCGTCGTATTCAGCTGATAAACATAGCCGCTTCCCTTACACACATGCACAGGCGGTGGGCACGTAGTTATTGTGCAACTGGCAGGTGCTGTATAGGTGCTGGTAACGGATGTACAACCTGCCAGGCTAATGAGAACAGAATGAGTTACACCATCGGAGTGAAGCCCATTCAGAACGGCCGTATACGTAGTGGCACTACTTGTTGTGGCAATAGTCTGGCTGAATGCTCCTGTACTGATGGTCAATATACCAGTAGGACCATTAGCCAATTGAATCGTAGCCGTAACAGAATACGTATTGGTTGCACTCACACAACTACCTGGCGTTACTGTTACAGATAAAACACAAGTAGCCGCAGGCTGAGTGGTGACGGTGATAGCCGCCGTAGCGCTACATCCGGCTGGTGTGGTACAGGTGGCCGAGTAAGTCTGGGTAGCATTCATCGGGGTGACGGTGATGACACTGCCGGTCTGGCCACTGCTCCACGCTAGGTTGCCCGAACAGCCATTGGCTGTCAGACTCACGGGCGTGCCTACCGTTACGTTGGTGGCACTGGCTGCCAGGCTTAGGGTCGGTAATGGGCTGACCGTTACGGTACCCACCGCTGTGGTGGTTGAGCCGGTTCCCGTAGTACAGGTGGCTGTGTAGGACGTGGTGCTGGTGAGCGTTGGGGTAACTAAGGTAGCGCCCGTTGCCCCCGTGTTCCAGGTGACGTTACCCGTACAGCCACTGGCTACCAGCGTTGCTGATTGCCCAGCACAGATGGTGGCCGAGGTCACCACTAAGCTAGCCGCTGGCTGAGTGGTGACGGTGATAGCCGCCGTAGCACTACAGCCCGCTGGTGTGGTGCAGGTGGCGCTGTAAGTCTGGGTAGCATTCATCGGGGTGACGGTGATGACACTGCCGGTCTGGCCACTGCTCCACGCTACGTTGCCTGAACAGCCATTGGCTGACAGACTCACGGGTGTGCCTACCGTTACGTTGGTGGCACTGGCTGCCAGGCTTAGGGTCGGTAATGGGTTCACCGTTACCGTGCTGGTGGTTGATCCTGAGCAGGCACCCACCGTACACGTAGCGGAATAGGTCGTGGTCGTGGTGGGATTGACGGTTTTGGTTAATCCGGTCGAGCCGTCGTTCCAGACAACGGTGCCTGAACAGTTAGAGACGGTTAACACCGCTGATTGTCCGGCACAGATGCTTGGACTGTTGACGGTCGGGGCAGGTGCAGGGGTTACGGTCACCGTGCTGATGGTCGATCCTGAGCAGGCACCTACCGTACACGTAGCGGAATAGGTCGTGGTCGTTGTCGGGTTAACGGTGCGAGTGGCACCGGTGATGCCACCTCCCCAGTTGACCGTGCCTGAACAGTTGGAGACAGTTAACACCGCTGATTGTCCAGCACAGATGCTTGGACTGTTGACGGTCGGGGCAGGTGCGGGGCTGACCGTGACGCTTGTTGAGGCAGAACCGTTACAATCTCCTATCGTACACGTAGCTGAATACGTAGTGGTTATCGATGGACTAACAACACGAGTAACGCCAGTAGCACCATCGTTCCAGGCTACCGTGCCTCCTGTACAACCCGAGACTGATAATGTTGAGTTGCCTCCAGGGCAAATTGACGGATTCGTATTATTTATTGAAACTGTCGGGTTGGTACAGGACGGTATTTCTTCTAATTCTAAGTAACTGTCTCCTACCCCAAATGGATAAGCTCCATCCGGATTATTAACACGAATTACGTCCCACCAGCCCCCAAGACCGAAAGCGGTTGGATGGCGTAAGGATGCACCATTTCCCATTTGGAAATAAGCCGTGTATTGACTGCCAGGAGGATCAGTCGGGGCCAATGATGACTGGTCTTTATTTTGTACGATATAAGGCCCATGCCCAGCAATATTGCTCGTGACGGTGCCTTGACTAACATTGTAGTAAACAAACCCAGTTCCTGCTGCATTGCCACAAGCTCCTCCCATCGGAAAATGAGGAGGGGCAGTGGTTGTTCTACCAACTAAATCAATATGCATTGTCCAGTTCTCAGCACTCAATGCTCCTGTTGTTTTATCCGCCAGGTTATACACCACATCCAGGGTTGCTGTTCCGTTGGCGTACTCTTTAAAAGTCCCGGTTGTGCCTACCACCTTCAAGGCATATCCTGCATTTCTTGGGAAAGCTGTGTAGGTGGTTACTGACGTAATATCTAAATGGCCTCCTTCTGTAGGATAGCCATTATTTGTATAGAATGCACATTGCGGATCGACATCAGAGACTCTATATGTTTTTATTACCTGGCTGTACGCGCTCAGGCAACAGCCAAGTAATAGTATAAGAGTAGTCAATGGCCTTACCCGGAAAATGAGTTCCTCTTTACGTAAAGTAGAACAATTTGTCTCCATAAAAGGGTGATTTGATGAATGAAATCACCTTGTAAATCGACAAATTCAATTCCGATGTGATGTATAGATCAGGATAGTTGGTGTCAGTGGTAGTTTTGGTAGGGTCAATTCATGGAAAAGCTTTCGTATACCCCTATCTGACATGTCAATATGCACTAATTACACTTGTGTGCATGTTGACATGTTTGTTAAACTAAAAAAGGTATTTATGTTTATGGTTATACGTAAATAAGTACGCTAGTTATATGAATACTGTGTACTTATTTCAATGGCCTGATTTTTGTAAGGATCGACCTGCCTGGATTAAGCCGGTATCAAAACGGTTACCTGCGTTCCTTTTCCTGGCTGGCTTTGTATGCGAATGTCGCCACTGATTTTTTTTGCAATATCAAGAGACAGGCCCAGCCCTAAACCCAGCCCTTGTTCTTTTCGGGTGCCCGGACGAGATACCGGAAACTGAAATAATCGTTCTATTTCCTGAGGACCTATACCAGAACCTGTATCTCTCACTGTAATGCTGGCCGTATTATCTTCTAGCTTACATTCCAAATGGATAAACCCTTTTTCAGGCGTAAACTTAATGGCGTTACTGATCAGATTTCGCAAGATGATTTTCAGGTAATTTTCGTCGGTATTTACTATACAGGTTTTATCGATTGTGTTCAGAAATGTGAGGTCTTTTTCCTCAATCATATATCTATACTCTTCCAGCAGGCTATCCGTTAACGGCTTTATGGGTACTGACGTATAAACCGGAGTGGCACCTTTGAGCTGCATACTTGCCCAGTAGAGCACATTATTCAGAATATCCTGCAAACTTTTCAGTTCAGACTGAACAAAAAAATGTATGTTTTCGGCGGTCTGGTTTGAACTGGAAATCAGACGATTTAAGGGCGCTCGTAAATCATGACTCAAAAGCGAGAATATCTTATCTTTCAGTTGATTCGATTCCTGCAACGACACGGCCTGCTGGCTGATAATGGTATTTTGCTGGGTGAGAATTTCGCTTAGTTTTTTCTTTTTTTGATAGTTATTCACGGCCCACGCTGCCCCTAACAACGCCCCTATAAATAGAACCATTAACACTCTCTTCTAGCGTCCGGCTAGTTTGGCTTCCTGTTCTTTCAATAAAGCAGTTGCCTGTGCTTTATACAATTTTTGGTCTTGCTTGATCTCCTCAACCTGCATATCGGCTTCTGCCATCAGGGTGTTTACCTGAATATTATGTAATAGTGTATGTAATTCGGTCGCCTGAGTCAGATACGAATAAGCCAGTTCGTAATTACCTTCCTTCTTATGAGCCTGCTGTAGATAGAGTAGGCATGTGTACTTTTCATACCCCATCGAATTTTGAGCCTGCGCCATATAGGAAAGGGCCTGTTTTAACTCCGAAATGGCCAGTTTATTTTGAGCAAGCATATAGGCACTTTTTCCCCGCATCATATGCCTTAACCCGCTCAATGTCAACGTATTGAGTTCCAAATTTTTAACATACGTTTTGGCCTTCGTGCTTATATCAAAAGCCTTTTTATAGTCTTTTATGGTGAAGTAATACTCGGCCAGATAGATATCGATTTCTAACTTTCGGAACTCATGAGCAGCTAATTCTTTTTTCAGTGCTACGTACTCGTTCTGAATCGCATCTTCGTCTGCTTTTTTTCCGCTCCTGGCCCGTTGTTCAAATTGCAACACGCGAAAATTAGCGTATTCTTTACTGCCTGCTTTAACAAATGTTTTATAGGCGGTAAAGTATTTTTGAAATTGCTGGGAACTCATATCAAAGTCCAGGATCATACAAAAGTTATGATAGATTCTGGTTACAATGATCGAATCAACGGAGGTAAGAGACCGTTTCGCTTTTAGTGATTTTAGAAGTTTTAACGCTGATGTCGAAAACTGATACGTACTATCTGCATCCGCATAATAAACACACAGGTTATACCAGGCTTTATAAAGTATATCGGGATTGTTCTGCCTCTGAGCACTTTCCATGCTTTTCCTGTAATAATATTCTACCTGTGAAGTGCCGGATCTATGAGTCAACGAAGGGGCTACTCGTACGTATGCATTAGCCAATAAATTCCATAAGCGAGGTGTCTCCGTATAATTAGGGTACTTATCAGCTATTTTTTTCCCTTGTAAGGCGTAGTATAATGAACTATCGGCTATTACATTCAAGTAATATATGCCCAAATTCGTATAAGCCTTTAGTCGTGTTGTATCATCATGCGCTTTCGTTAATTCGGAGCGTAGTTTTTGTATATCAGATGAGGGTTTTGCCGGTTGAGCGATGGCAATACCAATCTGCCCTGCCAGTAGCAGAAAGCAAAGTAAATACTTGGTCATGGAGTTAGTAAAGAAGTAAAAAAAACTCTATTCTGAAGCCAGCGTGTCGTTATCGAACAACCTTAATAATGGCGCTAACTTCGACTTATAGGAGATTCCTATCGGGAGATTTGCATTCTGCAAATGCAGTTTGTTATGATCGAAGCCGATTAATTTATTGAGATTAATAATATACGATTTATGTATACGCATGAATCGCTTTACATCCAGCATCGATTCCAGATTGGTTAACGTATCATTGATGACGTGGGTGGTTCCCTTGTATATTACTTTGGTATAGATTCCGTAGCCTTCAAAATAATCTATGTCGTCGATGATGAAGCGCTGAAATCGACGTCCCATTTTTAGAAAAATACTTTTATTGTCTACTAGTTGGCTCGTCTCAATATTGGTGTTCAGCGCCCGATTTATAGCCAGCATTAGTCGACTGGTATCGATGGGTTTGACTAGAAAATCTTTGGCTTTGCCAATGCTATAACTTTCAACAGCGTAGTCGGGTGTATTACTAACAATAATAACTGGCGGAAGCTGAGTCTGATGTCGAAGAAAATCAAATCCGCTAAGCCCATCAGAGCTTTCCAGATTAACATCTAATAAAATAAAATCGATCTGTTTCGAACGCACAGCCTCTAAAGCTTCACCATAGTTTTTACAATGGCCAACCGATACCAAAAAGGAGAAGGGCTTTAATTGGTTAACCAAACTCTCTACAAAAAATGGATCATCATCAATGAGTAAGTACGTTAAAACGTTCATAGTAGGTGGGACGATTTAGACGGATAATCTTCTTAAAATATCAAAGGTGAAACTTCGTTTCTTAATATCAAAGAGTGTATACATCTAAATCAGTCATTTCTCCTGAGCAGGTAGCATAAACTGATACGTAGCATTACGTTAGGGAGTATAACGTAGCAAGGCTATTTTGCCATCCATAGTTGTGATTAACACCTCTTGTTTGCTGAGAGGAAAAAGCCGATTGATCATAGCATTTGACAATTTGTGGGCCCAACTGATTTGCTTTGTTTTTCGATCAATAGCATACAAAACGCCCTCGTCGGTGGGTACAAAGACGGTGCCGTTACGTTCGACAATGGGAGAAGGGCTTATTTCTGCGCCGTATTTGCAATCGACAAACCAGGCTGGCTGCGCTACGTTGGCCTGTGTGGAAAAGGCCCATACCGTATCACTCATGCATTTTACGTAGAACAACGAACCATCTTCTGAAAGCCCGCTCGCTTCAAAACCTTTGTGCTGATTGGACTTCCAGATTTCCTGACCGTTTTTTGCATTGAGTGCCGTAACGGTGCGGTCGGGAGTTTGCAGAAAGATTCGTCCGTTGGTAAGCACTGGTGTACAGGCTGCCGGTGAAAAATTGCGGCTTTTATTGTTCGTCCAGGTCCAGGTTGGCTGCCCGGTTTTTTTGTTCAACGCGTAAAAAGTAGAACCCCACGAACCAAAATAAACGGTTGATTTATCGACGATGGGTACAGACTCCACAAATCCTTTTACGTCGTTGAATGCCCATTTTTCAGAACCATCTTTTACTGATAATGCCCGGAACTTGCCTTCCGAACTCCCGATATAAATCGTGTTTCCATCAATAATTGGACAGGCTACTATTGGTTTGCCGGTGGCTACTTTCCAGATTGGAAGGCCCGTGTTTTTATTGAGGCAATAGATGGTGCCATCCGTTGAGGCAACAACGATTCGCTTCTTATCCAACACAGGTGTCGAATAGACTTTGCCATTCGTGGTAAAACGCCATTTTGCGGAGCCATCTTTCAAATCCAATGCTACCAGTTGCCCTTTGGTATTGGGGTAGAAGCCCATTTTTTTGTCGGCTATAATGCCCCCGCCAATGTCGCTGTCGTCTTGCTTTTCCCAGGTCCGGGAAACCTGCTTGTAGGTTTCATTAATCTGATAGGAAGGCCGAGAGTACTGTGTCTTATCCTGACTAAACTTGTGATTCTGCAACGCTATGGTACGCCAGGGGGGAGCTGTTTGACCAGCCTTGTTACCCACAGTAGGTGTACGTACCGCAAACGACATTTCATCGTTCTGAATTGTAACGATGTTATAACCACCAACTGCTTCGTTTGCCCGAAGGTTTGAGCGACCCATTGTTCCGGGAATTCCTTCGAAATCCAGTTTCAGATTAGCATGGCCATGACCGCAGAGAGCCGCCTGAACGTTCGTTTTTTTGATTTCATCGATAACCAAATACCAGTTCGACAGCGAATTGTCGAGCGGATAATGATTCATAAAAATCACCGGCTGATTCGATTTTTCGAGCTTACTGACTTCTGAACGTAGCCAGAGAATGTCTTCCCGACTGACCAGCCCCGGCGACATTCGCATGTTCGGACCACTGCCGCAACCAATAAATCGATATTTACCAAAATTGAAGGCGAAGTGCTCGGCTCCAAATACTTTTTTGAAGCTGTTACAGCCATTTTCTGACCACTTTGTGTCATGATTTCCGGGAAAGATGTACCACTTTTTGTGTAAGCCATCAAGAATACGTTTCGCTTCGGCAAACTCATGGTCGGCTCCATAGTCAGTGACATCGCCCGTGAAAACCACAAAATCGATATTGGGTAACGTATTAATGTCGTTGACCGTCCGCTGCAGGTCTTCGGCAGCTGTTTCGGGAGCCCCAACGTGCGTATCTGTGACAAACGCAAAACGTATTGGCTGGGCTAAGCAGATACTGCTGAAAATACACAGTAGCAGAAAGGGTACCAGGTTTTTCATTGTTGAGAATCAAAAGGCTACGTTACGTATAGCCGTGCTGGCGGATGGCTACGGCCTGTTACTTGAGATAAGGCTTCAGAACCGGAGCCCACCGTTGGTAGCCCGCATCGGTCATGTGCAGGCTATCGGCTTTGAAGAGCGAGGGCAATGGCTGATTATCGGAGCCGAGCATAGATGGCCGTATATCAACAAAGGCCGCGTTCTTCTGACGGGCTATATAGTCACTAATTAACTGATTGGTTTCGTTGACAACAGCCCAGTATTGCCGACGCGATGGACTTAGTTTAATGGCAATGTATACGAATGGCACATTGGGTAATTTCTGCCGGACGTATTGAAACAGATCAACGAAGTTGGCATAGGTTTGCTGAGCAGTTAGCTTACCCGAAGCGATATCGTTTTCCCCGGCATATACCACAACCTGTTTGGGTTTATAACGAATAATAACCCGGTCGGCAAAGTGACGGACATCGCTTAATTCCGATCCGCCAAACCCCCGGTTTAGCACCACTTTATCTGGAAAGTAATGTTGTAGATCAGGCCAGAGCCGGATTGATGAACTACCTGTAAACAGGATTGGATTGGTAGGTGGAGGAGTTTGCTTATCCTGCGTTTCGAAAGCGGCTATTTCGTTGTCAAACCGATGAGGTTGGACCCATATGAATGAGAATAAAAGAATAGCCAACAAACCGATTTTCGTCATAATAAATTGTAGCTCGTTTTACTACGTGAATACGATTAATAAAGCTTCTTTCCAGACGACCTTACTTACAGAAATGGAACTACTGATTCTAAACCCATACCTCGTGATCCTTTCACCAGAATATGCGTATCGGTCATAGGGTGATCCATAAGCCAGTTATGGAGTGAAAACTTATCTGGTATGTAGTACGCTTTAGGCAGTGAATCGAGGGCGAATTTCATATCTTTTCCGGCCAGAATCACTACGTCGAACTGGCTTTCGGCAACTAATTTGCCCAGAGCCGCGTGTTCGGCTTCGCTTTCCTGACCAAGTTCATACATATCGCCCAGAATAACGACCTTGCGTTTAGCGGCCATGGCGGCAAACTGCCGGACAGCGGCTGCCATAGAACTTGGGTTTGCGTTATAGGCGTCCAGCAGAATAGTATTTGACCCTTTATAGATGACCTGCGAGCGATTGTTGGTTGGATTGTAATCTGCAACCGCCCGATTCGCATCTTCTGGCGATACACCAAAGTACTGTCCAATGGCCAGTGCCGCCAGCATATTGTCGAAGTTATACCGACCTGGAAGATGGGTTGTTACGTCTTGTCCTGATTCAGTACGGAAGATGACGACGGGCGATTCCTGAATTAAATCGATGGGTTCGCCGGGATAAAAAATGGCTTCGGCAAAGGTTGTTTCGGAGCGGATCGCTTTCAGGCGTTCGCGATACATGGCCGTTAACGTAGTGTCGCGGGAGTTAATAAAAACAGTACGTCCGTTTCTGGCCAGGTAATCATATAGCTCACCTTTGCCTTTGCGCACCCCTTCAATGCCACCGAAACCTTCCAGATGCGCTTTCCCTACGTTGGTAATCAGGCCGTGGGTTGGTTGCGCAATCGAGCAAAGTAGCTCAATTTCTTTCTGATGATTAGCCCCCATCTCAACCACCGCCATTTCGTACTGCTCATTGATCGACAGCACCGTCAGGGGCACACCAATATGGTTATTAAGATTACCGACCGTAGCATAGGTACGGTAATTCTTGGCTAATACCCCCGCAATAAGCTCTTTGGTAGTGGTTTTTCCGTTCGATCCGGTAAGACCAACAATAGGAATAGATAAGTTCTGACGGTGAAAACGTGCCAAATCCTGTAAGGCTGTAAGGCTATCGGGAACGAGTAAGCAGCCCTCGCGGTTTGCCAGCGCCGGATCATCGACCAGAACGTAGCGTGCTCCTGAAGCCAGGGCCTGTTCCGCAAACTGGTTCCCGTCGAAATTAGCCCCTTTGAGCGCAACAAATAAACAATCGGCTGTAATCCGGCGCGTATCGGTTGAGATGCCGGTGCATTCCTGAAATTTCGAATAAAGTTCTGCCGTTGACAGCATACTGGTAGACGTAAAAGTAGTCGCAGTTCGTTGTTCTCTGTGAATTCGGTTGGTATGTCAAACCCGGTTTACTAGGTTAATACTACGTCTAGTGAGGTCGACAAGCCTATCGTTTTACAGAGATATTGCCCAAAATTAGATGAAAAAGCTGTTTACGCTTTGTTTTTTGATGATTCCGCTGATCAATTATGCTCAGTCGGCACCATCTGCCTTCGGTTTTCAATACGATTTGCGGCCAACGGTTACTGTAAATGGACGTGCTCTGCTCAATCCTTGGGCTGGTGGATTGAATGCAACCCAATACGCAACGGTACGGCTCAACAATGATATACGCGACGATCTGGTGGTGTTTGACCGAACAACCAATAAAGTCACTACGTTTCTGGCAATCGATAATCCGGCGGGCAGTGGAATCGCCTGGCAACATGCGCCTGAGTATGAGCGGTTGTTTCCTGAAATTTCCAGTTGGCTTATCATGGTCGATTTCGATGGTGATGGTCGGAAGGATTTGTTCACCCTAGGTGGAGGAAATATCAGGGCGTATCGTAACGTACTGCAAAACGGGAACGTATCGTTTCAGATAGCCGCTGATCCGGTTATGACGGTTGGTTTTGCGGGTAGGCAGATTTTGTATGCTGGCTCTACCGATTTACCCGCCATCCTTGATTATGACGACGATGGCGATGTGGACATTCTATCCTTTGATCCGACTGGTAATTTGATCGACTACCATCAGAATATGAGTGTAGAACGTACCGGTAAGAAAGATGGTCTGGATTTTCAGCGGACCAACTGTCAGATTTGGGGGCATTTTATCAAAGAATACTGCAATGACTTCACCTTTGGTATTCAATGCGATGGTACGATGGGAATGTCTAAACCCGGCACCCCTGGGGCAAGGCCTAAACACGCTGGGAACACAATGGCTATTCTGGATGCGAATGGTGACGGCAAAAAAGACATATTATTTGGCTTCGTATCCTGCGACAATATTGCCGCCTTGTATAACTCGGGAACGAACGACGAAAACGCGAATTTTACGGCTTTTGATAGCCTCTATCCGGCTCAGAATCCAGTAAAGTTTCCCGCCTATGCAGCTACGTTCTGGGAAGATGCCGACGGCGACGGTGTTAAAGACTTACTGGCATCGACATTTTCTGATTTTAACGAAAACTATGGCTACGATTTTCGGGCGTCGAGCTGGTTTTATCGAAATACGGGGACGAATCAGAAACCCAATTTTCAATTGGTTCAGAAAGATTTTCTTCAGGATAACATGCTTGATCTGGGCGAAAGCGCAGCTCCCGCTATGGCCGATCTGGATGGTGATGGTGATCTTGATTTGTTGATTGGCTACAGTGGTGTTCGTACAGGAACAACGTATCGGGCGGGTCTGTGGCATTTTGAGAACAAAGGCACGGCACAGAATCCGGCGTTTGTGCTGATTACAACTGATTACCTGGGTTTAACGCAAAGTCTGGGATTGAGTGATGTAGTTCCGGCTTTTACGGATGTTGATGGTAACGGAAGTCTTGATCTTGTGCTGACCGGCACAGGACGTAGTGCGGAAATACGAGTCTTCCTGAATACGGCGCCCAAAGGGACTGCTGTTCAGTATACTGCTTCCGGGGCTATTCTGTGGCCAAACCCAGGCGGGCAAATGATTCCCGGCGAACGCCCAACGCTTTTCGATATAGATCGGGATGGGAAAACGGACGTATTGATCGGTAAAAGTGACGGCACGATTCAATATTACCGGAATACCGGAACGGCCACGAATCCTGTATTACAGCTGCAGAATCAGAACTTTGGCGGATTCAATAGCGATAATTCATACTACGATCGGGCGAGGTCGCTGGTGATTGTTGATCTCAACGGTGATCAGAAGAATGAACTAATAGCGGCTTCGAACAACGGCCGTATCCGGATTTATCAATTTCCGGATAAACTGGATCAGCCGCTGATCTTACTCGATTCACTGCCTTCGCTGGGGTTTCCGGGCAAGGGGCTGATTGCGGCAACGGGCGATCTGGACGGCGATCAACTGCCCGATCTGATGCTGGGAAGCGTGGCTGGCGGGGTTCGTTATCTGAAAAATACGTCTCAGAAAATAGTTGTTACGAATCTGCCAGAAGAAAAAACCGGCCCGTGGGCTTACCCAAATCCGACGGATCGGTTCCTGACCGTTCGCCCGCCCTTTGCCGGCCGTTTAGAGGTATTGTCGTTGACGGGTCAGGCGATGTTGCCAGCGCAGGATGTGAAAGCCAGCGATGAAACGACCCTCGATCTGGGAGGGCTGGCAGACGGTACGTATCTGTTACGGTTGTCGGGGGAAAATCGACCAGTTCAAACACAGAAGATCGTTGTGTGGAAGTAGTGAAAACTCTTTTTTCCAGAACTGGTTAGGTATGTAGTGATTGATTTATTTATGACAGGAAGCTAACCACTGAACCAGTATGGAAAATACAAATAACTCCGATCAGCAACGAGTCGATCAGAACTCAGGCGGGCCACTGGGAGGAATGTCGCCCCAGAATACAAACGTGCCTGACAATGATGTAGAAAAAGACGCTGTTGTCTACGCCGGGCTAGGCGTAAACAATGACCCCGATATTTGGAATCCGGGCGACGAAGAAGCCTCTGATACGTTGCTTTATACTGATACCATTACGGCGCAGCATGCAACCGATGAGGTGTCGAATGCCGAGGATATGGATGAGATGCCAGACGATTTACTGGAGGATATTTCCGACGACGAACTGGACAATGAAATCGCGGAGTTGGCTGAAGAAGAGGAAGAAGGCAACGAGCGATATTAAAAATATAGACTGTTTCAGCAGACAGAAACGAGCCGAAAGGAAAGCGCCTGTCTGCTGAAAGTCAGTACTAAAGGTCTAGCGTGGGTTGCTCATCGATACCTGCCCGTAAATAGATCGTGAATGTTGCTCCGTGGCCAGGTTGACTTTCTACGTTTATATAACCCCGATGGTTTTCAATTACTTTCTGCACAATGCTTAGCCCAACTCCCGTGCCGGGATATTCGTTGCGGGTGTGCAGGCGCTGAAAAACGGCGAAAATCCGATCAACGTATTTACTGTCAAATCCAATGCCGTTATCGGTAATACTGATTGCGTAGAAAGTGTGTTCTTTATCCTGTGAGGTTACGAGCTGACCAAGAATAGACGGAATAATCTGCCCCGTTACTTGCTTACAATCGATTACGATAGTAGGCCTTATATCTGCCCGAACAAACTTGAGGGCATTACTTAATAAGTTTTGAAATAACTGATGTAGCTGGCCCGGATTACCCATTATAGTGGGTAAGGATGTAATTGTCAGTTCAGCCTGTTTGGTTCGGATAGTGGTTTCAAGATCAGCTACTACGTCGTTCATTACGTCCTGAAGGTTCGTAATTCTAAAGGGAAGCTTTTCCCACGACAATCGGGAAAATGTCAGCAGATCGTGAATAAGAACATTCATTCGTTGAGCGGCCGACTGCATTCGATTGACCAAATCAAGGCTGGCTTCGTCGAGTTTATCCTGTTGCTGCTTACGTAACAGGTCGCCGAATGATTGAATTTTTCGTAAAGGCTCCTGTAAATCATGACTGGCAATGTAGGCGAACTGCTCCAGACTCTGATTCGACTGTTTTAACCGTTCGATTGACTCCTGCAGATCCTTTTCGTTCCGTTTAGCCGTCGTAATATCCCGATACGTTAATAGCAATCCATCGTTCAGTTTACTGGTCATAATCTCATACCAGTTATCCTGACTGTCAAAATTGTATTGAAATTCAAATTGCTGCGGTTCTCCGGTTTCAATCGTGTGTTTATAGCGGTCAAACAAGCCCGATGTAACAATGGAAGGGAGTTCCGTAATTATCGTGCTATTCAATAATTCTTCAAGCGGAATGCCAGCAGTACGGGCTGCTATTTCATTGGCTACTTTAATGCGAAGGTCATATATATTGCCCGCGTCATCACGCATAGCCTCGTAAGCAATGATGGCGTCAATCGAACTCGATAGCAGGCCCTGGACAAGGTTTGATTCGGCCTTGAGCGCGTTAATATCTGTAAGCGAAAGAACAAGACTATTGTCATGCTTACGCGCTGAGAGGTTATACCAAGTGCTCTTTTCCTGATTCGTTGAGGGATAAAGCAGTTCGGTCTGATAACTTTCTCCTGTTTCAGCTACGTAACGAAGATTTTGCTCAATTTCGGTCAGCAACGGAAACAGCAGGGCTGGTGCCTGATCGGGTAATGTTGAATCGGTAAGACCAGTTATGGCTTGAGCCGATTGGTTGGCCAGCAGCAGCCGTAGATCACCAATGTCGCCCTTAGCTGAATCTGGCCACTCAAACACCATTATACCACTGTCAGCGAGATTGAATACATCCCTGAAAATAGCCGATTCGTCAGTGGGGTTCATGGATAAATCATTCATAAATAGGTTAGTTAACGAGCTTACGGTGCTTACCTTTTTGAAGGTAAACTATTTCCATAGCCTTTAGTTTTCAGGATTTGCCGATATAGGTAAACAAAATGCGAAAAATGGTTTCTAATTTGCCTGTAAGCCCTATTTTCTAAACCGTGAGGAGCCGTTGTACAAAAGCTAAAGGCGCAACTGAATTTGTTGCTTTGGGGTTATTCTATAAAGGTGGGCAGCAATTCTGTAATAAAACAGATTCGAATTCGAGAGACCTTTGTAGTAAATAGGTAGGAAAGAATTACAACTATGGAGACGACCGTAAAGTTTAAAACAAATATCAAATGTGGTGGGTGTATTGCTACGGTTACTCCGTTTCTGAACGAAACAGTAGGGGAGGGCCACTGGCAGGTAGATATTCAGGATCCTAACAAAATCCTGACCGCTGATACGTCGGCCGCTACCGCTACCGAAATTAAGCAGTCTATCGAAAAGGCGGGCTACCAAGCCGAACTTTTAAACTAAATGTGAGGTGGGTATGGACACCATTTTCCGAGAACCGACGCCTAAAACGTCGGCTTCGGACATCAAAAAGACATATCCGGTCCTGGAGATGAGCTGCGCGGCTTGTGCAGTCAGCGTTGAGTCGATGCTTAAACACACGCCGGGAGTGAGTGATGCGGGCGTTAATTATGCGAATCAAAATGCCTGGGTGCAGTTTAACCCTAAAGTCGTATCGCCCCAGGAGCTACAGTCGGCTGTTCGCTCAATCGGTTATGATATTGTCATTGATGCCGAAGACCCGTTGCAGGTTCAGGAGGAAGCGCAGCGGGACTACTACGAATCGCTGAAAAAGCGAACGATTTTGGCCATTGTCCTGTCTGTGCCAGTTGTGTTGATTGGCATGTCGGTGATGGATTCGGCCGAAGGCTACTGGAACTATATCATGATGGTTCTATCGGCGCCGGTTATATTCTGGCTGGGTCGGTCTTACTTCATAAACGCCTGGAAGCAAGCTCGGCATGGCAATGCCAACATGGATACGCTGGTGGCGTTGAGTACAGGGATTGCCTTTTTGTTTAGTGCTTTTACTACGTTCAATCCCCATTTCTGGATGATGCGTGGGCAGCACCCGCACGTTTATTTCGAGGCCGCTGCGGTTATCATCGCCTTTATCTCCCTGGGGAAATTACTGGAAGAACGGGCTAAGTCTACTACGTCGTCGGCGATTAAAAAGCTGATGGGGTTACAGCCCAAGACAGTACGTATCATTGATGGAGAAACAGAACGTGATTTGCCCATTGCCGATGTTCAACCAGGTAATATAGTATTGGTTCGGCCTGGTGAGCGCATCCCGGTCGATGGCGTTGTGGTCATGGGATCGTCATTCATCGACGAGAGTATGATTAGTGGCGAGCCTATTCCGGTCGAAAAAACAATGGGCGGAGCTGTATTTGCTGGTACGATCAACCAGAAGGGGAGCTTTCGTTTTCGGGCTGAAAAAGTCGGTGCCAACACCGTACTGGCACGTATCATTCAAACGGTACAGGAAGCGCAGGGAAGTAAAGCGCCTGTTCAGCGACTTGTCGATAAAATTGCCGGTATTTTTGTGCCGGTTGTGCTGGGTATTTCGGTGTTGACCTTTATTACGTGGATGGTTGTAGGAGGCCCCAACGCGTTAACAACGGCTCTACTCACATCGGTAACGGTTCTGGTGATTGCCTGCCCCTGCGCACTAGGATTGGCCACGCCAACGGCGATTATGGTTGGTGTTGGCAAGGGAGCAGAGAACAATATTCTGATCAAAGATGCAGAAAGTCTGGAATTGGGCTACAAAGTAAATGCTGTTGTGCTCGACAAAACCGGAACCATTACCGAAGGTAAGCCCGTCGTAACGGATTTGCATTGGTTAAGCATTCCCAACGGGCAGAATCAGCTGGAATCCGTTTTATATGCGCTGGAATCACAATCAGAACACCCCCTGGCCGAGGCCGTAACCGAGCATATAAAGCAAAAGGGTATTGCTGCTGCATCTGTCAATAGCTTTGAGAGTATCACCGGCTATGGCGTACAAGCGCAATATGATGGCGTTACGTATGTTGTCGGTAATCGAAAATTGATTGAGAAGCAGAACGTAGCGTTAAACGACCAGGTTGAGAGAGAGGCCGATTGGCTACGGGAGATGGCTAAAACGGTTGTTTTTTTTGCCAGCAATGAGCAGATACTGGCCATCATTGCCATTGCTGATCCGGTTAAGCAAACATCTCGCCAGGCCGTTGATAAACTGCATCAACAGGGTATAGACGTTTATATGCTGACAGGCGACAACCCGCAAACGGCTGCCGCTGTAGCCCACCAGACGGGTATCCGCCATTTTCAGGCCGATGTGCTGCCTTCCGATAAAGCTTCCTTTGTGAAACAGTTGCAGGCCAATGGCAAGGTTGTGGCAATGGTAGGCGATGGTATAAACGATTCGGAAGCACTGGCGCAGGCCGATGTGAGCATCGCTATGGGGAAAGGCTCCGATATCGCTATGGACGTAGCGAAAATGACGCTTATCACATCTGATCTGACGAGTGTTCCTAAAGCGTTACGGCTATCCCGAAAAACGGTTGCTACGATACGTCAGAATTTGTTCTGGGCCTTTATTTATAACCTGGTCGGAATCCCAATTGCTGCGGGTGTATTGTATCCGGGCTTTGGTTTCCTGCTCAATCCAATGATTGCCGGAGCTGCCATGGCATTGAGTTCAGTGTCGGTCGTGACAAATAGCTTACGCTTGCGAGTAACGGATCTTTAAAAAGTTTATTTTTTTATTGGAAAGGGTCAGCTGTTTAATTCGGCTGACCCTTTTTGTTTTCCTATCTATAGCCTTTAAACGACGTATCGATCAGGGGGAGTTTACGTATAAAATCCGTATTGTTAACATTGGCTTAACATTGGGTGTGATGGTCAAAATCATCTTTGTATGTGCGTATTATTTGTAATATGTTGACTATTAGTGATTTGCTGGCTTATTGGTGCCGGGCGTTCTGACAGGGCGTTACGTTCCAATATTAAGTTTTTATAGCGACGTAACATTTGGGTAATATTTGAGTAATATTACAGTAACATTAGTCCTTACGACTCGATAGAGGGATTTGGGCGACTGGGCATTGTTCATTAATCATAAAAAACGAAGTCATGAAAAAGTCCTTTTTTCTTCTTACGCTGGTAGGCTTCCTGGCGGTGCAAGCCTACGCTACGCCAACCAAAACCCGCAAAACCAAAGCTCCTAAAGCTACTATGGAGCAGCAGTTAGCGAAGTACATTTCCTACCCCGACGCACTTAAGCCAACGCAGCGTGCTGGTGTCGTGGTTATTCAGTTTCGAGTGAATGCAGAAAACGAATTATGCCAGCTGGAGGTGTTTAGCCAGAATGAGCAGATCAACAATGCATTACTCCGTCAGTTAACAGGTAAAAAGCTGGACGGCTATGGCACTGATGCCAGTGAGCTTCATACGGTGAGGCTTCGGTTTCAGCCCGAGTAATAGATTATAAGTTTTAGTTACAGCCAGTCAACCCTCAGGTTGGCTGGCTTTTTTGTAAGTGAACATTTCGGCTAAACTACCAGTTAGCCTCCCAGTCTATTTTCCGTACTATGCCTGAAACATTATCGTTGGTTTGGCTGCGTCGTGATCTGCGTCTGCACGACAATGCTGCCTTGTATCACGCCCTGAAGAGTGGCCGACCTGTTTTGCCCGTTTTTATTTTCGACCAGCTTATCCTGGAACAACTAGAGGATCGATGCGACCGACGTGTCGAATTTCTGGTGGAGGAAGTGAGTCGACTACGTAGTGAGTTAAGTCAGCTGGGATCGGCGATCGTCGTTCGGTACGGAAAGCCAATTGATGTGTGGCAGGAGCTAATCAAAGAATATGCTATTGGCGATGTATTCACCAACCACGACTATGAAGTGTATGCCAAGGATCGGGATAAGGCCGTTGCCGAATTGCTGGCCGAACGTAGCATTGGCTTTCACACCAGCAAAGACCAAACGATTTTTGAACGCGATGAGGTCCTGACGAAAACTGGGAAGTCATACACCGTATTTACACCTTACAGCCGCACCTGGCATAAGAAGCTGACTTCATTCTACGTAAAGGCTTATCCGACAGAGCGTTATTTCGAACATCTTTGGAAGGCTGATCTGTTGCCTATGCCTTCGCTGGAAGATATGGATTTCCAGGCGGTAGGCAACCCTTTTCCGGAAAGAAAGGTATCCGATAAATTACTGGACAATTATAAAAAAACGCGCGACGTACCGGCTCTGAAACACAGTACGAGCGAACTCAGCATCCATTTGCGATTCGGGACAATCAGCATCCGTGATCTGGCTCGTCAGGCGCAACAATCCAGTGATAAAACATTCCTGAACGAGTTATGCTGGCGCGATTTCTACTTCCAGGTGCTCGATCATTTTCCGCATGTTGAAAAAGAGTCGTTTCGACGCGATTACGACCGGATCGAATGGCGAAATAATGAGCAGGAGTTTGACAAATGGTGCCGTGGCGAAACGGGTTACCCTATTGTGGATGCGGGCATGCGGCAGCTTAATAGCATTGGCTGGATGCATAACCGGGTTCGGATGATTACGGCCAGCTTTCTGTGTAAACATCTGCTAATCGACTGGCGATGGGGCGAAGCGTATTTCGGTAAAAAACTTCGCGACTACGACCTGTCGGCGAACAACGGCGGCTGGCAGTGGGCGGCTGGCTCAGGAACGGATGCCGCGCCGTATTTTCGGGTGTTTAACCCAACCTTGCAAGCCAAAAAGTTTGACCCAAAAGGCGAGTACATCCGAAAATGGGTGCCCGAAGTCGATAGTAAAGACTATCCTCATCCAATCGTTGAGCATACTTTCGCCCGGCAACGCGCTATCGATGCCTATCGCAAAGCATTGGCTAAAGGCTAAGAGAGTCTGGTCGTTACACGTGTTGTCATCGCAATTTGGGCCAGAATGATGGAGCGCTCCGCCATTGTTGACGTCTTCATGCAAACAGATTTAATCTAGATTTAAGATAAATTGCTTAATCTTGATAATTATTTGTACGAAAAGACGCCATTATATGCTCTTAGTCTGCCCTGTGCTTCGGTTAATAGGAGTTTGGGTTGTATGTATAGGTCTACTTTGGGGGCTGTCAGGTTGTGATGAATCTGTTACGTCGGGGGTTACGTCAATTGTAACGATGCCAACATCGTCAACCGTGACTAAGCCGCCATCGGTGTCTGTCACGGAGCCGCTCATCTATGTAGCCAGTTTTGATAATCATCTCTACGCGCTCGACACTACTACCGGAACACAACGATGGTCATTCCAGGCTGATACGTCTATACAATCTAGCCCGGTTGTTGCCTACGGAATGATTTATGTTGGTAGTAATGACAATCATCTCTATGCCATTGATGCCAGTACTGGCAAGGAGCGATGGAGGTTTCGGACGGGAGGTATCGTGTATTCCAGCCCGACTGTTGCCAATGGTATTGTCTATGTAGGGAGTCAGGATGGTAAACTCTATGCCATTGATGCCACAATTGGCGGATTGATTTGGGTATTTACTGCTCCACTTGGCCTTTATTCCAGCCCTACTGTGGCTAATGGTATGGTATACGTCGGGAGTCAGAATAATTTTCTATATGCTGTTGATGCGACTACTGGTGTATTACGGTGGCAGTTTAAGACACAAACCTATATTTTGTCGAGTCCGATTGTGGCTAACGGTGTTGTCTATGTAGGAAGCCAGGATAAGAAACTATATGCTATTGAGGCCGCCACCGGTAAAATGCGATGGGCATTTACAACGGGTGGTGGAGTAGATGCCAGTCCGGTTGTTGCCAGCGGTGTTGTGTATGTGGGGAGTCAGGATGGTAAGCTCTATGCGTTGGATGCCGCTACGGGAAGTCAGCGGTGGGCATTTAAGACAAATAATGTATTGTACGCCAGCCCAGTTGTAGCCAATGGCATGGTATATCAGGCCAGCCGAGACCATAATCTTTATGCGATCGATGCCGCCACGGGGCAGGAGCGCTGGCGATTCGCAACAGACTATGATATTTACTCGACGCCGGTTGTTACGAATGGATCTGTTTACGTAGGGAGTAATGACTTTAACGTATATGCGTTACAGGCAACTACGGGTCGCCTTCGGTGGAAGTTTCGTACGGGCAATGTTGTCGTGTCCAGTCCGGTCATTGCCCAAAAGAATGCTACAATCGGTATGTATCCAACAATTAGTGGTGGCGGAAAATAAATCAGTTAATACAGGTGGCTTAGTCTTTCTGTAGAATAGAGTTTACGATAGTTTATGATGGAGAACTGGCTAGCTTTAGTTGATCAGACCGTTTGGCAAAAGCTTACATATGGTCGCTGGTACATTCTTTTGGGAATGGTTGTCGTTTTGCAGGGGTGTATTGAAGCCTATGACCCTACTCTGTCATTAAATGCGAACCTGGTTGTTGTGAGCGGTATAGTAACTGATCTTGCCGAGCCTCAAACAATCAGTTTGAGCCGTTCCCGCTCCTCCTCCGACAGTGCTAGTGTGAGTACGCCAATCCAGGGTGCTTCTGTGGTGGTGGTGGTTAATGGGACTGAACAGATCAGACTGCTCGAAAAACAGCCAGGTATATACAATTTTCCCGATGGTTTTCAGGGGAAAGTGGGGAGTACGTACCAACTGCGGTTTCAGACTCCTGATGGCACTACCTATGAGTCATCGACAGAAACAATGGTTTCTGTGCCATCCATCGCCAAAACCTATGATCAATTTAATCCGGAAGGACCCAAGAAAAACGCAAACGGCTTAGCCGTACCAGCGAATGACGTATACGTTGATTTGCAGGACCCTGGTGGGGAACGTAACTTCTATTTATGGAGATGGCGGCTCTATGAAACACAAGTCTGGTGTGCCAGTTGCCAGCAGGGCAGGTACGTGGCTGTTGATATTGGGCCCGTTGGAAGCGGCCCAATTAATGTGCTTGGCTGTGTTCGGGATACGACGTTAAGCACATTTAATATGTTTGACTATCCGTGTCGTGGCCTTTGCTGGGATATTTTTTATAGCACCGACATTGATGTTTTTTCGGACGTATACAGCAATGGGCAGCTACAGGTTGGCCATAAAGTTGCCAGCGTTCCTATTTATCAGCGCGACCCGGCATTGATTGTCGTGGAGCTGTTGTCCTTATCGCCTAATGCCTATCGCTACTACAAACTGTTTGCCGATCAGACGCAGAATACGGGAACACTGGCTGATTCGCCACCAGCACCTATTGTTGGAAACATACGTAACCTGTCTAATTCAGCGGAGAATGTGGTCGGGTACTTTTCGGCGGCTTCGGTATCGGTGAGCCGACATAAGATTGGTCGACAGGATGTTACGACAGGTATTTTTCAGGGGTTATTTTATGCCACAAATGGTCGCTATCCAAATCTGGAATCATCATTGCCGGGTAATCCTAGTCCATTCGGAGGGGCCTCTACGTCGTCCATTTGTGTGCCCAACCGCAATCGTACGGATCAATTACCCCCCGGTTGGAATGATTAAATAGGTCCATTATGGCAATCGTGAAACCTTAAATCTACCTATGAACCAGCTATACATGGGAAAAAATATCCTTTTGCTTTGGCTAAGCTTGTTGGCGGGTGTGTCGGCTTATTCGCAGACTAGTACCCGATTGTATAAAGAGAGGGCTTTGGGTTCGGAAAAGGGAGGATCGGAAGTAGCGATACGTATCGATAGCCTGGGAAAGCTAAGTTATCTGTTGAACGACTCTACGCTGACGGCCTTTTTGCCTGATTCTAAAAAAGCCACCGGAACCGCTGTTCTGATCTTTCCGGATAACAATTTAAAAAGCCAGACGATTGATAGCCTGAGCCTGAACGTAGCAAAAAGACTAGTTGATACGGGGATCGCTGCATTCATAGTAAAACATAAAGCGCTACAGCAAAGTCTTTCAGGAACAGGTAAGGCCGATTCGCTGAGTGCCGCTTCCCAGGCTCTTGAAGATGGCCCGCGGGCGATCGAATATCTTCGGCAGCATGCGACAGGGTTGAAAATACAAACTACCCGTATTGGCTTACTCGGTTTTGGTGCTGGCGGGGAATTGGTATTGCAACTAGCCCAGCGATACGTAGCAGCTAGCCGGCCTGATTTTGTAGCCTCGGTTAACACTGCTAATCAATCAGTATCAACGCTCGTGGTGCCTCCTGATGCACCCGCGTTATGGGTTGTTATCACAACGGGAGACACGCAGCAGGCTGCCATTCAGCATACGCAATTATATCAGCATTGGATTAAAGCAGGTCGCTCGGCCGAATTACACATTTATGCCGCTGGTGGGAATGGAAAAACCATCGATCAGTCTGGTGAATCCTGGACGATCTGGATCAATCAGTTGGTCAACTGGCTACGTACGCAGGGATACCTAGACCGAGCCCTACCAACTGCCGGGCAGAGCCAGGCCCAAACCGTAGTGCCAGAAAAAACGTTGGCTACAAACGAGGCAACGACAGTCGTGAAAACGTCTGTTGCTAAAGCGCCCGTCACCCAATCTGAGCCTGTCGTATTTCGGAAAAAACAGCCTTCCTTAAATCAGGCTAGCGGATTCCGGATCAGTGGGGTCGTTCGGGATTCCGCTACTGGTCAGCCGTTGGCGGGAGCTGCTATCGTAATCGATTATCGCAAAAGTTTAACGGGCACCACTACGGATAGCAAGGGATATTACTCCATCGACTTGCCGCCTGGCGAGCATTTACTGGTTGCCAGAATCATTGGCTATACACCCGTGCGGAAGATTTTTCAAGTACGAAGTGAACCAATAACTGTCAACGTAGCCATGGTGTCCGTAGCGAGTCAGCTCGAAGAAGTTGTGGTAACTACCAAAGGATTCGATCAAACGGTTCGGCAGCCTATTCTGGGCGTCAATCAGTTGAATGTTAACGCACTGAAAAAATTGCCGGCGGTGCTGGGAGAAGTAGATCTGCTGCGAGGTTTGCAAATGTTGCCGGGCGTATCAAGCGTTGGCGAAGCATCGAATGGGGTTAATATTCGGGGTGGCACCACTGATCAGAACCTGATCTTGCTGGACGAAACGCCTATTTTCAACCCAACCCATATGTTTGGGCTGTTTTCGGTATTCCCTTCCGACGTGCTCAGTACAGTTGATCTATACAAGGGAAACGTACCGGCTCGATTTGGGGGGCGGGCAGCCTCCGTGCTGGACGTATCATTACGTAATCCCAATCTGGAGCAGTTCAGCCTGTCGGGAGGAGTCAGCGTAGTGTCCAATAAGCTCACCGCCGATATACCCATTGTGAAGGGAAAGCTGGGTGTACTGGTATCGGGACGCGGGGCGTTCAACGATTTTCTATTGCCTGTTATCAGCGATAAGCTGGCCAATATCAAGGCTAAATTCGGTGATGTTGTCTTGAAAGCCTTCTGGCGGATGGATGATAAAAATACAATGACGTTCATGGGGTACACCAGTAAAGATGCTTTTCAGACCGATTTGTTAGCTAATCTTCCCAATGTCAACGGAACCGCAACTCGCTACGATCACCAGACACTTAATCTGATGGCTCGCTGGTTCCGGTCGATTTCTCCACGACTCAATCTACAAACAACCGGTACGTATGTTCACTATGTTCCACGGATTTTATCGCCCGAATTAAGTGGCAACGTCGTAACATTGCGGTCATCGGTTCTGCAGCGGCAGGTGAAATCAAGCCTGAATTATCAACTGAATAATCAGAAGCTGGAACTGGGTGTTAGTGGAACGCATTACCGGGTAGAGCCAGGAACGTTGCTGCCCGGCCAAAGCGAAAGTGTCAATTACGTAACAACGCCTACCGAAAACGCGTTGGAACTGGCTCTGTATGCCGATTATGAGCGGAGTCTGGGCGACAAACTGGCCGTTTCAGTGGGGCTGCGCTATTCTCATTTTTTATCGTTGGGTCCGCTTTTAGTCAGACGATATAGGCCGGGTGAAACGCGCGACGAATTTTCGGTGATTGACTCGATTCAATATGGTGCAGGGCAGATTACGCAGCAGTATGGCGGTTTTGAACCACGACTGGGTATTCGCTATTCGCTCGGCCCTAATGCTTCGCTGAAATTCGGGTATAATCTGATGCGGCAGTATCTGCAGGTCGTTACCAATACCGCTACGCCACTGCCAACCTCGCGCTGGAAAACGTCTGATCCCTTTATTAAGCCACAGGTTAGTCAATTATTGACTGCTGGCTATTTCCTGACCATGAAGGACAATATTTATGAGTTGACCCTGGAAGGGTACTGGCGATCAACGCAACATATTATTGACTATCGTCCCGGAGCTGATTTTCTATTACAGCCTTACCCCGAAACCCAGTTGCTCCAGGGAAAAAGCAAGGCGTATGGGGTTGAAACCATGCTGTCAAAGAAAAAAGGAGAGCTGACGGGCTGGTTGAATTATACGTATGCCCGAACGTTTAACCAGGTATATGAAGGGGCAACGGTGGAACAGAATGTAAATAATGGCAATTGGTACCGAGCCATTTATGATCGCCCTCATACGGTCAATGCCAACATGACTATTGATGTAGACCGTCATAACAGTTTCGGCTTTACCTTTTCTTACAGCACTGGACGGCCTTATTCATCGCCTACAGGCTACGTAACCATCGAAGGCGTGCAATATCCCTATTACGGACTCCGCAATAACGAACGCTTACCGGCTTACCATAGACTCGACTTTACCTGGAACATCTACAATCCTAGTATGCGTAACCGACGCTGGGAAGGCCGTTGGGCATTTACAGTCTATAATTTGTATGCCCGGAAAAACGCCTATTCGATTTTCTTTAAAACAGAAAGCGGAAAAACTAATGCTTATATGCTACAGATCTTTGCGGCACCAATAGCATCACTGTCCTACAACTTCGTGTTTAAATAAGTCACAGTTTCCACTGCACAACCCAGCCGGGCTTGACAACTTTTGGGCGGGGAATTCCGGCCAGACCTGTTGCCGGGTTCATACCAATTAACGTAACAGAAGTTGGTAGTTTCGTTTGGGTTGAAACAACTTTTGTCGCCCGGAAGAAAAGGTTGCCTTGCGTATCGATGTCGTCGATGATGGCATATAAAACATCGCCGGTTTTGAACTCATCATCGCCGATCTGGACATCTTCGGCTAGCGTAAACGTCCAGCTTTGTCCAACTTTGAGCTGACCCGCCCGCGTTAGCCGAGCCGATAGATCACCAACGAAAATAGGCGTACTGAACGACTTATTCTTTAGTAGTTCGGTTAATACGCTATCCATTACAACGGCTTCGCTTCGGCTGTGAATACCGGTTGCCTCCGACAGTGATTCAATGGGTGTTCCTGTCAGTTCTGGCTCTTCGTCCTGCAGCCATCCCATTCGGCGAGCCTGCTCACGCTCCTGCTCGTAAGCGTTTCCGGAAGCGATCAGCGCACCCATCGACACGGCATACATCGGATTGGTAAACAACTCTTTCATGGCCAGAATCCGGTATAGATAATAACCGGTTTCGGCGTTCATGGTCATGGTGTAATAATCACGATGACCAACCCGATTAATTTTACGTTGAACCATGCCAACTCCGCCGTTATAAGCGGCTGCTACGAGGGTCCAGGAGCCAAGTTTCTGATGTAAAAAGCGAAGGTAACGGCAGGCGGCTTCGGTCGATTTACGCAGATCGGTTCGTTCATCGTTGCCTGGCTTGATCGAGAGACCCATGTCCTGGGCGGTGTCATCCATAAATTGCCAATAGCCAATGGCCCCTGCCGACGATACTGCATTAGCCTGCCAGGCGCTTTCGATCAGGGGCAGGTATTTGAAATCGTTGGGAATGCCGTGTTTGCTCAGTATCGGTTCTATTACAGCAAAATAAGGGGCTGAACGAGCTTTTAGACCGTTAACATGCCTGCTATATCCAGAACTGCTCGCTAGGGCCAATGCTAATTTTGTCGATACGTCCCCTTGTTCGGTTGGGACTATTTCACCGCAGAAATGAAGTCGGGTAGGGCCAGGTAATGGGCGCGTTTTCGGTGTCGTCGGGCGTACGCTTTTTACCTTGCCAACGGCCAGTTGTTTCTGGGCGTTGGCCATCGGTTTTGGGAATAAACCAGTGCAAATCAGTAACGTAGCGAGTTGTAAGACCTTGTTCAAAACCAGGAATCGATGATTCAGCCAATAGACAACAATAATGCCAGAGGGTTTAGTTCGGAGCGAATAGGTTACTAAAGATTAGCCAGTGGCAGATGGAGTAAGAACCTGGACTCAGTGCCGTAAAGCGCGAACGTAGTAGACCTCAATTGTGCTTACAGGGCTTTCCAGGTCAGTATCCAACCTGCTTTGAGCTGATCGACTTCTGGTAATTTGATGCCCACCCGCCCCGTAGAGGCATCGACAGCGGCCAGGGTAAGATGATACGTATGCTTGTCGCCGGCCGAATACAGTTTGTCCGTTCGGAGGTATAGTTTACCCGTTTGTGAATCAATATCCTCAACAATGGCATACAGCACATCGCCTTCTTCCACATCCTGTTCGCCCGCAAATCCATCGCGGGTAAGATGGAAAGTCCAGACCTGACCGCGCTGTAGCCCGCTGAAATGCATCAGTTTGGCTTTAATGCCACCCTTAAATACGTCGGCTGCGTTTGGTAGAGGAATGTCGTCCACTCGATTGCTACTGGCCACCCGTACTTCCTGATTGGAGGACTGTATGGCTGATTCAGTGGCTTCGTCGACTAAAATTTCAGGTAGAATGACGTCGTCGTCCTCACTAAACGATTCTGAATCGATTGGTTGGCTTAGATAAGCCAATGCCTGACTGGGTATAATGTTTCCGTAGCTGCGGTAGTTGGAGAAAAGCTCTTTGAACGCCAGAATCCGATATAGATATTTACCCGTTTCGGCATTAAGTCGCAGGTAGTAGTAATCCCATTGCTGTTGCCGTTTGATATTCCCGAGCAACGCGCCGATGCCATTGTTATAGGCCGCTGCGGCTAAGGTCCAGGAGCCTAATCGTGCGTAGAGATAGTTAAGATAACGGCAGGCGGCTTCCGTCGACTTGACCAGGTTTTGCCGGTCGTCCTGACCTCGTCTGATGGTTAACCCTAGCTCCCGGGCCGTTTCGGGCATAAACTGCCAATAGCCAGCGGCTCCTTTAGGTGATACAGCAAGCCCTGTAAGGGCACTCTCTACTAAGGGTAAATATTTAAAATCGGATGGAATGCGATGACGAGCGAGAATAGGTTCAATAACTGGGAAGAACGTAGCGGCTCGTTGCCGTATCCGATATAAAGCCTGGTTTTTATGCGTATTCGTAACCAACGCTGAAACCAGACGCCGGGCTACCGCTTCTTCATGAAGTGGGACCGATTCGCCACAGAAATAGACCGGAGGAAGCACCGGTGTTAGGTTGGGGATGAAAAAATAATTGGCGGATTCAGGACCTATAGAGTGAGCCGATGTTGATTGGAGAAACGAGGCCGGTTGAATTGCCGAAATAATTAAGCCAACGAGTAACGGTATTGATACTACTACGTTCATTAATACGGTGAGTATTTTTCATCTTTAGGTTCTACATACTTTGACGACAAGTTTAATCTTGGGTAACAGGCTACTAAAAGTATTTTTGAGACCTGTTTTAAGCGAGCGGGCTATAAATAGACAAAAGGTCTCGCCTTTAGAAATTTCTAAAGCGAGACCTTCTATCGTAAAAAATAGGGCTAAATCCAGTCCCAGAAGTGTAGCGGACGGATACCTTCACCTTTTTTCAATTTCAAAATGCGGGGACGCCGAAAACGTAGCACCATAAGTCCCATCATCAATTTCTTAATGGGCAACGCTGAGGCCTGCTTTTCCAGATCAGCGTTAGGCATGTTCACTGCTTTTTTTGTTGAAGCAGCCGTGGCAATAAACTGTTGCGTATCAGACGGTGCCTTGGTCAGCAGTACGTTGGGGCGGGGGCCCCAGGTAGGGTCGGCATAGTCGGCATCGACTAGCTCAACGGTTGGAGCATCCTTAATTTTTTTCGGCAGCGCCAGTGGTTTATTCCAGCTTGGCAGTGGTTTTACCAGTTGCTCAATGGTTGAGGTACGTAGCAAAAGCGCGTACTGACGTGGGTTACTCAAGAGTTCTTTATAGGCCAGAATCCGAAACAAATAGTGGCTCGTTTCCCGGTGAAGGCGTAACCGATAATAGTTCGAATGGCCTTGTTGCTGCATTTTGTTCTGAACGTGCGTAATGCCGCCGTTATAGGCAGCGGCTACGAGTGTCCAGGAACCTAACTGACCATATAACTGGTGGAGATATCGACAGACAGCTATAGTCGCTTTTTCGAGGTTGTTTCGTTCGTCAACCTTTTTATTCACCGTCAGACCCAGTTCGCGGGCGGTTTCGGGCATGAGTTGCCAGTAGCCAGACGCTCCTCGGCGCGATACGCAGTCGTTGACTAAAGCACTTTCGGCTAATGGCATGAACCGAAAATCGCGAGGAATTTTGTACTTGCGGAGGATCGGGTCGATAATGGGAAAGAACGTGGACGCTCGGCTCCGTAAGTCAAACAGGCATTCTTCCTGAGCGCCATAGGTTCGTAAGGTTTGCATCCAGCGACGCGAGACACGCGGTTCATGAACGGGTACTTCTTCGCCACAGAAATAGATAGGGAAGACTCGTTTTGATGAGTCAACTACCATCAGCGTGGGGCTGTCCAGTCCATTTGACGATAGAAGCGACCGACTGGTGTCGGCTCCCGGAAGGGAGAGCCCAAGCGCCGGTCTGACGGCTGCCATGAGCAGTGAAATAATTACTTCTTTAATCAAAATAACGGTATTTGTTGTGAGACATGAGACGAAAAAACCCGTACCGAAGTAGCGGGCTTATTCAGAAACAGAATACGAAGATAACCGGGCTTTTGGTATGGACCAAATAATGATTCTGGGAATTATCCAACGGGAAGGGTAGAATTAGGATTTTATCATCCCATAATTCCCGCCACCAAGGCTAGTTTGGCGTAATCGTACCGACCGCCCAGATAGTCAAATAGTGGTTTTAGTCGACCTTCTTCGAGACCTATTACGTTAATTGCCTTTTCAATTTCGTATCGGTCTTCAGGGCTAATCAGAGCTTCCAGATCGATGTCGTATCCGGCTTTGGCCAACTGGACCAAATGACCGGCAATTGACCCTGGTGTAAGCTTTCGCTCGGCGGCAATCTCCTCAATGGTCATACCCGTATTGTAGAGATCGAATGTAACAAGTTGGGTTGATCCTTTGGGTTTTTCGCCTGCCTGTACGCGTCCCCGAACGTAGCCGACAATTTCGTCCAGGAACTGCTTCCCAAAGAGCTGTAATTTACGTTCGCCAACCCCGCTCACGTTACGTAGCGCATCGGGCGTAACCGGCTTTTGACGGGCCATATCTTCTAACGTAGTGTCGGTGAAAACAACGTAGGGCGGAACATTCTGCTCGTCGGCAATGGCTTTGCGGAGCACGCGTAGCCGTTCAAATAATTCGTCGCGATTGGTTTCGGATTTTGTTTTCGTTTTCTCCACAACGGGTTTCGGTGCATCGTCGGGGCGTACCAGATCAATCCGGCGGCCACCATACAGTACCTGGTCGGCAAGAATCCCCCGTCGAAGAGCGTAGTGCTGATCGTAAGCAATTTCAATAACGCCAACGTTGATTAACTGGTGAAGGTAGTTACGCCAGTCTTCAAAGCGGAGATCACGACCGGCGCCGTAAGTTTTAATCTGATCATAGCCACCCTGAAGAACCTGCTGGCTACGTGACCCCCGCAAAATATCGATCAGAAGGTTCATGGGAACTCGCTCGCCAGTCCGGACCATAGCCGACAGCGCTTTCTGGGCAATAATGGTTCCGTCGAACGTAACACGCGGATCGCGGCACACGTCGCAGTTCCCACAGGGTTCGGGCAGTTCTTCCGAGAAATAGGAAAGAAGTATCTGACGACGGCAGGTATGGGCATCGGCATATTGCTGCATTCGCTCCAGCTTGGCCAACTGAAGCCCAAGATTAGCCGGACTGTTTTCGGCCAGCATTTCTTTGTACGTAGCCACATCCGCGAAGCTGTAAAACAGGACCGTCTGGGCAGCTGCACCATCGCGGCCTGCCCGCCCGATTTCCTGATAAAAGCCCTCAATGTTTTTGGGCATGTTATAATGGATCACCCAACGGACGTTCGATTTGTCGATGCCCATCCCAAAAGCGATGGTTGCGCACATGATACGTACATCATCACGTAAAAACGCTTCCTGAATGCGTGAGCGTTCGTTAGGATCCATTCCGGCGTGATAGAAAGCCGCATTAAAGCCTTTTTCCTGTAATTTGCTCGCCAGCGATTCCGTCGATTTGCGACTCAGACAGTAAATGATGCCCGATGTATCGGGTTTTTGTTGCAGTAATTTAAAGATCTGCTGAATCCGATTCTGGCCGGGAAGCACCTGCAAACTCAGGTTGGTTCGGTTGAAAGAGGCTACAAAAATAGCCGGATCGCTCATGCCGAGCCGTTGGGCAATATCCTGCCGGGTCAGTTTATCAGCAGTGGCTGTCAACGCTACGGTCGGAATACTTGGAAATGCCTCCTTTAGTATGTTTAGCTGCGTGTATTCTGGTCGGAAATCATGCCCCCACGACGAGATACAGTGCGCTTCGTCGATCGCGAACAGAGAGATATTGATCCGTTTGAGAAAACTGAGAAAAGACTCCGTTAGTAGTTTTTCCGGCGAGATATACAGTAGTTTTAGTTTCCCGCTCAGGCAATCCTCTTCAATGTTACGTTGCTCTCGCCCAGTTTGTGTGCTGTTGTAATAAGCCGCCGAAATGCCGTTCAGGTGCAGCGCACCAACCTGATCTTTCATCAGCGCAATCAAGGGCGACACAACAATGGTTATGCCCGGAAGCATGATGGCCGGAATCTGAAAACAAACCGATTTTCCGCCACCAGTTGGCATCAGAACCAACGTATCGCGCCCACTCAACACCGATTGGATGATATCTTCCTGCATGGGCCGGAAGCGATCATAGCCATAATAGCGTTTGAGATAATCGACAGGATTTTGAGAACGTATCGGGGCAGCACTGGTCATTGGATAATCACGAGCAAAGAAAACGTCAGATGCACAAGACGTTTATGGTAGACGATATAAGCCTAGTTTGCCATTAGCTAACGGGCTAGTGTCTTTCTTTCAAATTTAAGAAAAAATTAACAGCTTTCCGTCACAAAAAGCGTGATTTTAGCCTACTCATTACGTCTTATTACCTTAACCAAATAAACCAATTTGTTAATCATGAAGAAAACACAAGCGATACTAAGCCTTGCGCTTGGTTTGTTCGTTGCTTTTACGAGTGTAGCTCAGGACGATAAAGGCAGCAAAAATAAAGCTAAGAAAGAAATAAAAAGTACCGAGAAGGAGGAGAAGAAAGTCGCTAAAGCGGAAGCAAAGGCTGCGAAGGAAGCAACAAAGTCTACCGACGATGCGGCTAAAAAAGCAGCTATGGACGAGCGGATGGCCAAGGTCAGAGCAGCCAAAGCGGAGAAAAAAGCAGCTAAAGCAGAGGAAGCTGACAAAACAGCTGATAAGGAAGCAAAGAAAGTAGAGAAAAAGGCTGAGAAAGCAGAAGTGGCTGGTCTGAAAGATGATAAAATGAGCAAGTCGGCGAAAAAGGCCGACGAAAAGATGGCTAAGTTGCCCAAAGAGGAAAAAGCTACGCCCGCCGACTACAAGGCACCAGTCGACAAAAGCATGAAAGGGCCCGGCGGAGCCACTGTTTATACGGGACCTCGCGGTGGTAAATACTATATCAATAAAAACGGTAACAAGACGTATTTGAGCAGCGTGAAAGATTGATGAATAGAGGGCTATAAGAGCCACTTAATTCATACTAGTAACTATCTTGCTGATTGTTCACAGGTGGCTCGCAAAATCGCTTGTTTTTACACGTATCGAAGTGTAAAAACAAGCGATTTTGCTTATAGAGGCAGCATGATCATTAGGATTGGTATTTATACTTAAGTAAGATTTGTTAGAGGATAAAAATTGTATTATTTATTGTTTGAAAAAGAATATCAAAGCTAATTTTCGTAGGTTAATAAGCTGATTATGAGGTTATAACTGCGTTTTTTGAAAATTGTCGAATAAAATAGAAGAGTTACTTCTACTAATACGTGTTATATTCTTCGTTTTATGGAATTTACGGATTTTAATATTGGACTTGGCTAAAATTGTCCGTTAATAAATAAATATTAGTCGAATCGTTCTTCTCCCGTTTTCCCCCTCAAAACCTATCTTTTCTTTTTATTTACTTTACTGACAAACCAGGCTTGATACGATTCAGATCGTTCAAAAATGGTAGGCTATCACACCCCATTCTACGCGGCTTTTGTAATGGATATGTTGAACGATATGCGAGAATATAGCTCACGGCTTTTGTATATCGAACGCGATATGATATAGATCCTTTTTATTATAAACCAACCATTCGTGCTGTAATTACCCGATTTGCTCTAGTAGAATAATAAGGCAAATGCATGCTGCTCTTTTTCGTGAATTTACTTAATCAATAAACTGCGCCCACATATATGAAACAATCTCTAACTGTAATGCGAGGATACATGGCATTCGTCATCGCATTTGTCTGCTTACTCACCGAAAGCAGCGGACTTGCCCGTCCTGTACCCTCTTTTTCCCGAATGGCCGATGTGGATGTGACAGGTGTTGTCACATTTAAGGATGATGGCACGCCACTTCCGGGTGCTTCTGTCTTGTTGAAAGGCAGTTCTAATGTCGGAACAATTACCGACGCGAATGGTAAGTTTAGAATTCGCGTACCCGAAGAAGCGACTCTGGTCGTGAGTTATATCGGGTATATCTCGCAGGAGATCAAGTTAAATGGCCGTACATCCTTAACCATTGCGATGGAGGCCGATGCCCAACAACTAAGCGAAATCGTTGTCACATCATTTGGTATCACACGTGACCGGAAAACACTGGGCTATGGCCTGAGTGAAGTTAAAGCTGAGCAGATTACCAAATCGCCTACTACCGATGTTACCAACTCGCTGGCTGGTAAGGTAGCGGGTGTACAGGTTACGGGTGCTGGTGGTGGTTTTGCTGGATCGAACGTAACGATTCGTGGGTTTTCAACCTTTACGGGCAGCAACCAGCCGCTCTACGTAGTGGATGGTATTCCACTGGATAATTCGGGCGGTAGCAACTCAGTGAATACGGGCGTAGTGAATTCCAGCCGTATTTCGGATATAAATCCACAGGATATTGAAAACGTAAGCGTTCTGAAAGGCGCTGCTGCTACCGTACTGTATGGCTCAAGAGCGGCTTCGGGCGCTATTCTGATCACGACCAAGAAAGGTAAAAAAGGTACCAACCGCCAGATCACATTTTCAACGAACACGGCTGTTGGAACCATAAGCCGTTTCCCCAAATTCCAGAACCAATACGCGCAGGGAAGTAACGGAAACTATGCAAACAACGTAGCAGGATCTTGGGGGCCACTGATTCAGGGACAGACCGTTACGAACTGGTTTGGCCAACAGGAGCAACTACAGGCTTATCCAGACAATGTTCGTGATATTCTACAAAACTCGATTTCGTCGCAAAACAACATTGGCTTCTCGGGCGCTACGGATAAATTCGACTATCGGGTGTCGTACGGCAATTCGATAGAAACAGCGCTGGTACCTAATAATAAACTGAACCGGAATAACCTGTCGGTAAATGCCAGCACTCAGTTAACGGATAAGTTTCGGGTTGGAACGTCGTTCACGTATACCAACAATATATCGGATCGGACGCAATCGGGTAACCAGGGGTCTAACCCGCTGTGGCGCGGTATTTATGCGCCCCGGAGCTATGACCTGACCAACAAGCCCTATCAGGATGCCGCTGGCAACCAGCTTTGGTTTGCCGCCGAAGATCAGCCATACTGGTCAATTGAGCACATCAAAAACCACCAGGAAACAAACCGCTTCTTCGGAAATATTAACCTGAAGTACGATATTCTAAGCTGGTTGCAGGCCGATTTGAAAGTAGGTACCGACGTATTTACGTTCAGTACAAAAGGCTTTGATGACAAAGGAGTACGTAGTAATGCCAACACGACGTCGGCCGGGGCTGGTGGTGTGTTGGATCGTACTGACATTACGCGTAACCTGAACTCATACTTTACGTTAACGGCCAACCGGAAAATCAACAACGACCTTCAGTTGATGGCTACGGTAGGTAACGAGATTGTGTCTAACTATAACAGCTCGCTGCAAAACATCGGCCGGGGCATTGTTGTGGCCGGATTCGATAATGTTAAGAACTTCCTGACGTTTGCCCCAACATCGAGCATTACGCAACAGCGCTTAGTTGGTTTCTTTGGGGATGTGGTGCTGGATTACAAAACCTGGCTGTCGTTTAACGTAAAGGCTAGAAATGACTTCTCATCAACACTGGCTCCAGGGAAACAATCGATCTTCTATCCAGCGGTGGCCGTCAGTTTTGTACCTACAGAGGCTTTCCCGTCCATTAAATCGAAAGTGCTGTCGTCCGCTAAAATTCGGGCCAATATGGGTGAAGTTGGTAAAGGCGCTAGCCCCTATGCTATCAATACCTATTTCGGACAGGCCAGTGCTAGTGATGGACTTGGCTCAACTGGCGTTAGCTTCCCGTTCAACGGACTGGCTGGTTATACCTACGACAACGGTACGGGAAATCCTAACCTGACTCCAGAATTTACACGTGAGATTGAATTAGGAGCCGAGTTTACTTTGTTCAATGGACGGCTTTCCTTCGATGGATCGGTTTACCGTCGGGATAGCCGCAATCTGATTTTCTCGGTTCCCGTTCCGTCTACGTCTGGGTTCACCAGCCTCGTAACGAATGCGGGTAGACTGTCAACGAAAGGTGTTGAATTCCTGCTTTCAGGAACGCCCGTTGAAAAAGAAAACTTCAGCTGGGAAACGTCGCTTAACTTCACCAGCTTCCGGTCAATCGTAGAAGAATTAGCTCCGGGTGTAAGCAATATTTCCATTGGAGGATTTACCTCACCTAACATTCAGCTGGTTCCAGGTCAGCAGTACGGTCAAATCTGGTCGAATGCCTATCAGCGTGATGCACAGGGCCGGATGATTATCGGAGCCAACGGCTTGCCTAAGGTAACGACAAACGTGCAGGCTGTCGGTAACCCGAACCCACGGTTCACAGCTGGTTTCAGCAATACGTTCAATTACAAAGGCTTCAGCCTGTCGTTCCTGTTCGATTACAAGCATAAAGGCGATCAGCTTTCACGTACTATCGGTGATTTGCGGATCAATGGCGTTTCGGCCGAAACCGCTGAATTCCCCCGATTCAACGCCGATGGCACACCGAACCGGGCCTATACCTTCGAAGGTGTGAAAGAGGATGGCACGCCTAATACGACGGCTGTTACGGCGCAGCAGTATTTCAGCCTGCAGGGTAAATACGTTGCCTGGGAAGGGTACGTACTCGATGCTACGTTCCTGAAACTGCGGGAAGCCACGCTGAACTACAAGTTCCCAACGGAGTGGTTTGGTAAAGCGAAATTCATCAAGAACCTGCAATTGTCGGTATACGGACGTAACCTGTTCATCTATGCGCCGAACTATCCAGATCTTGATCCAGAGCAAAACCTGCTGGGTGTTAGCAATGCACGTGGTCTTGAGTTTGGTATTACACCGACTGCCCGCACGATTGGTGGCAGCTTACGCGCAACGTTCTAACAGCACCGTACTATCCTGAAAAAACTTGATATCATGAAGAAATTAATTTATACAAGTGTATTGGCTGTGGGGCTTTCGCTTAGCTCCTGTAGTGAATTCCTGGACGTAAACAGTGATCCTAACAACATTCAGGCTGTTCAGGTATCGCAATTGTTGCCCTCCGTTACGGTCAACGTGGGCTATATGGGAGCCAGTGATCTTTTCCGCTACGCCAGTTTGCTCGTGCAGCAGTTCAGTGGTCAGGGGCCTAATACGGGTTTCGCTACGTTCAAAGAGTACGAGCGTTACAACATCAACAACTCCGACGTAAACAACCAGTGGGTTCGGATTTTCTCCACTACGTTGAGCGATACGGAACTGATGATTGAGCAGGCTACCAAAGAAGGAAGCCCTCACTACGCTGGTGTTGGCAAAATACTGAAAGCGTATGTGTATCAGATTTTAGTTGATGCCTGGGGCGATGTGCCCTACACTGAAGCTGTGAAGCACAGTGCTAACTTTTATCCTAAGTTCGACGACGACGAAGCGATTTATAAAGACCTGATCCGGCTGATCGATGATGGTATCAAGGACGTTGGCGCTACGACCTCGGCTATGTCGCCAAACGTGAATACTACGATTTATGCAGGTGGTACCTGGGCGGCTTCACAGGCACAGTGGGTCAAGTTTGCCAATACATTGAAGCTACGGATTTTCCTGCACTACTCGGCTAAAGATCCGGCCTACACAAAAGAGCAGATTACGGCACTGATTAACAGTGGGGCTAAGTTTATGGAAAGCCCTTCTGATAACTTCCAGATGGGATTCCTGACGGAGTCGCAACGGCAGAATCCGCTGTATAGCATGGAAAATGGTCAGTTCAAGAATCAGTTTTTTCCAAACCGATTCATTGTTAACCTGATGAATTCGAAGGCTGATCCACGTCGGGCATCTTATTTCGTACCGTTCCCCTATACGGCCAATACGGCTACGGCAACCTACAAAGGAGCCAGCGCTCTCGACCCTGATCCATCGGCAGCGTATTCGCGCAATTACCGCTATATCTACGGAACACCGTCGGCGGTAAATCAGTCGCTGATTAGTGCGGATGGTAGCCTGAGAGATGGTGCCATTACGTATGGTGGCAATGGTCCCGCGCGCCTGCTAACATTTGCTGAATACAACTTTATCCGCGCTGAAGCTGCTTTAATGTACGGAGCTGCCGGCAGTGCACAAAGTTTCTTTGAGGCAGGAATTCGGGCATCGATGACGGACGCAGGCGTTGCGGCTGCCGACGTAGCAACCTATCTGACTGCAAACGGTACGTTGACGGGTACGCAGACGCAAATGCTGGAACAGATCATCAATGAGAAATACGTGGCAAACCATGCCGTACTGATGGAGCCCTGGACGGATTACCGTCGGACAGGTTATCCTGCGCTAACGCCACTAAAAACCCCATTTGCGATTTACGACGAAGTGCCACACGTATTGTTCTACGCTCAGACGGAGATTAGTAACAATCCGAATGTGGTTCAGAAAACCTCTATGCTTGACCGGGTATTCTGGGATACCCGCCGATAGCCCGTAAATAGTCCGGCGTTTGGCTTCCGAGTGTTCAATTGTACTTCATCATCTATCCTTAAACTACTGAACGTCGGACTATTTACGGAGATACGGGTTACTAGTCATTGGTTCTGGATTCTGGAGCTAGTGACTAGTCCCTAAAGAAAATGAGTGTATTTACGCCACCCTAAATCTCTCAATTTAGGATGAGGTGAAAGTTTTATCCTGTTCTATCGGCTGGAAGTCATACGGAAAATTATTGTCTAATTTGTATTGACCATCGGTAACTAATTATTCCTAATCAGTAGATCATGCTGAAGTTATCCTGCCTTCCTATACTCTTGCTATATATTACGGGCATCGTATCGGCCCAACCGGCTAATGATACAAAAGCTGCTCATGAACTGCTGGAGAAAACACGTACTGTCACACGTAGTGAATTTCAGCAGGCAAAAGCCAATAAGGCCGCCATTGTGAAACGAATGCTGGATCTGGGACTTTGGAAAGAGGCTACCGATGCGCTAAAGGCGGATAAGGGCTTAACTGCCGCTGAAAAGTCGCTGCTGTGGGCTGAGTATCACTGGCTGATCAACGACTTTAAAGCCGCTGAAAAGGACGTAACAACCGCGTTGACCGCTGATAAAAACAGTACGTGGGGAAAACGGCTGAAGGCGTTGCTGGCTATTGAAGCCTGGGATCTTCAGAATGCCGAAAAACAGTGTAAACAACTGCTGGGCGCCAATCCAAACGACGATGAAACGGCCATTGTGTTAGGAAGAGCCCTGATGCTCCAGAAGAAATACCCTGAAGCCTTATCGGTGGCGCAGAAGCTTCAGAAAAAGAGCCCGAAACTGGCTGCCGCCTACCAGCTGGAAGCCAATGTGTATTTCTGGGATCAACACCCTGAAAAAGCGGAAGCGCCACTGGTAAAATCATTAACGCTCGATCCGCTCAATGCCGATGCCCGGTTCAGTTATGGATACGCTATCTGGCGCCGGGTCGATGCGACTCAATTGAATGACATGGCCGCGCAGTGGCAACTGGCGCTGGACATTAATCCGCTCCATTTTCAGACACACTGGCATTGGGGAAATGGGCATACGAATCTGACGTTTGCGGATTATGCCGACAAAAACGAGAAAGAAATCCGGGAAAAATTAAGAGAAGCCGATAAGCTGTTCCACGACAAGCGCCTGGCTGATGCCGTAGCCGTTACGTATAAGATCGAAAAAGAATACCCGACTTCAGTATTGCCCGCCATGCACCGGGGTTCGCTGTATTACAGCGATTTCGAAACGCCCAATCGCAAGGCGAATCTGGATTCGGCACAGCAGACATTTGTGTCGATCCTGGATAAGAAAAAACACTACGGCCCAGCGCATAACGGGCTATCGGCTGTCATCAAATCGAAACGAATACCGTATCTGATGACCTACGATTCGATTACGAACGTACTGAAAACCACGAAAATAAAAGATCCCGACAATTTCGCGAATGTATTCCCTGATCTAAGTTATTTCCCCGGCGACCGGGTTAAAGCGATGGTCTGGAATCAGATGTACACCAGTGTTGTCTATTTCCCGTTCCTGTCGAAGCAGGGTAATGCGTTTGCGGTTTCTCCGCTCCATATTGATCTGGCCCTGACGATGCGATCTCCGCAGTTCCGTTATACCACTACGTTCGATAATCGGCAGTGGATGGACATTCGTGGGGTAGGGAGTGGTGCTGCCGATATTGAATACGTAGAGCGGGGGGCTTATGAGGAACGTAACGTAGTATTGCACGAATACGTCCATCTGTTTCATGGCCGCGTACTGACCGATGCCGAAAACCGGAAGATTCGGGAGCGTTATTACGACGCGATGAAAAAGCAACTGACGTTGGATTATTATTCGCAGAACAACGAGTCTGAGTATTTTGCGCAGACGTATCCGGCCTATTTTGAAAAAGTGAAAGTCCATCCGCTCGATTTCAAGTCGATGAATATCACGGCAGAACTGAAATCGCGTGACCCTGAGATGTATAAGTTTCTGGATGCATTGGTCAAGAAAGAGCGGGCTTATCTGAACGGCGATCATGCCGTAATGGCGTCGAACTGGGCGCAGGTGTACCTCAATATGAGCAATCGGGTAGCGCGTTCCGATGCCGACAAGGCCAGCAAATACCTGGATACGGCTTTAGTGTATGACAATAAATACCAACCCGCGTATTTAGCCTATGCCCGGCTTAAACAGCAGCAGAACGATTTCGACAAGGCGCTGAGCTACATTAAATCGGCTGAAGCTATCGATCCCAATTATGCGCCAGTCTATGCGGCTTATGCCCAGTTGGAAGAAGCTAAATATACACCCGATAAGAGCCTGAACGATCTGATTGCTACGCAGGCCCGCTGGTATCAGAAAGCCTTGGATCTGGAGAAGGATTATCAGACGCGCGCGGCCGTAGCCATCCAGTTGCGGGATATGTTCTTCCAGAATGGACAAATCAGTCAGGCCATCAAGGCCGCCGAAGAGTATGCCAGTACGGGACCTGACGTATCTACGTACCTGCGCGACCGTCGCGATGATGCAAAAGCATTTGCCGCTGCTCAGCGCGCTACGTTAGGTTATGCCGACCAACTCGACGTATTGAACAAACTGGTTTTACAGCGACCACAAAACTATCAGTTACGCGGCTTATACGCCGATGCATTGCTGGCCAACGGTCGTTATCAGGATTGCATCGAAACCATGAAGCAGGTGCAGCGAATTCTGGAAGCGAGCAAAAACGGACGTACTGATTTTGATCTGCGTATTGCGGAGAGTTATGCCAAACTGAATAAGCCAGATTCGTTGACGTATTATCTGGATAAGGTTGTTGCTGAAAAATCGGAACTCGATCCGCTGGGTAAGCAACGGCTGGTACGTTTGCTGGCAACGGCTAACCGCCTGGCCGATGCCGAAACACTTTTCAAGAGCTTACCTACCAAGGGAACGTCGCTCTATCAGTCGGCGGCCCAGCAATCCAGCGGAACCCTCAATGCAATAGGTGGCAAAACAGATGAGGCTATAAATGCTTACAAAAAATCGCTGGCGCTTAATCCGTATAACTTACAGAGCTATGCTGGTTTGGCAGGTATTTATAAACAGGCAGGTAAACAAACAGAGCTGAAAGGCTTAGTGGCGGAGGCCAGTCAACTAGATATTAAACCCGGAAAGAGTGCTGAATTAGATTAAACTTCATGACAAAACCACTGTAAAGTTGAGCTTATGAAACAAACGATTACCACGTTCCTTTTTTATTGCCTTGCCCTGACCCTTTCTACTGCTCAGAATCGTACGCTGAAACTGAATGGTGACGTAACGACCAAAGATCAGGTTACGATCAAAGGAAAGGTTGTTCCGTATAACGCAACGGCTGGCAACCAGCCTGTTTATGACGAAAACGGAAAGCCCATCGCTACGTTGTTTTATGTGTATTACGAACGGTCAGACGTAGCCGACAAATCGACTCGGCCATTGTTTATTTCGTTCAATGGCGGCCCCGGTGCGGCTTCCTGCTGGATGCATATTGGCTATACGGGGCCTAAGAAGGTAAATGTCGATAGCGAAGGCTATCCGTTGCAGCCATACGGTATAAAGGACAATCCGAACTCGATTCTGGATGTGGCTGATATCGTATACGTAGAGCCTGTCAATACCGGGTTTTCACGGGCCGTTAACGACTCGATTCCAAAGTCCAAGTTTTTTGGTGTCAACGCTGACATTAAGTATTTGGCCGAGTGGCTCAATGTGTTCGTAAGCCGTAAAAATCGCTGGCCATCACCGAAGTATCTAATCGGCGAAAGCTACGGTACAACGCGCGTATCGGGTCTGGCACTGGAGCTGCAGAATGCCGACTGGATGTATCTGAATGGCGTGATTCTGGTATCACCGACCGATTTGGGTATCGAGCGGGGCGGCCCAGTCGAAGCAGCTAACTTCTTGCCGTATTATGCGGCTACAGCCTGGTATCACAAGAAGCTTCCGTCGGACCTTCAGCAGAAGGACCTTGATGCGGTTCTGCCCGAAGTGGAGCAGTTTACGATCAACGAACTGGCGCCTGCTTTAACAAAAGGTGGTTTTATGGAAGCCGATAAGAAAAAACAGATGGCCGCTAAAATTGCCCGGTACTCAGGCTTGTCGGAAAAGGTTGTTCTGGAACATAACCTGATGATTCCGACGTCTTTCTTCTGGAAAGAATTGCTACGTGATAAAGGGTATCAGATTGGCCGCCTTGATTCTCGTTATCTGGGTATCGACCGCGAGGAGGCTGGAGACCGGCCCGACTATGCTGCCGAATATACGTCCTGGCAACATTCGTTTACGCCCGCTATCAACTATTACCTGCGCGAGGTCCTCAAATACAAAACAGACCTCAAGTACTACATTGCTGGGCAAACTCGCCCCTGGGATCGCGATGGGGCCAATGCCGATCGTACAGGAGCTAACCTGCGTCAGGCAATGGCTCAGAATCCATATCTCCACGTAATGATTCAGTCAGGGTATTACGATGGCGCCACCGATTACTTCAATGCTAAATTCAATATGTGGCATATTGATCCGAGCGGAAAACTGAAAAATCGACTGGAATGGAAAGGCTATCGGGGAGGCCACATGATGTACTTGCGTGATGAAGACATGGTCACGTCAACCGACGATATCCGGGCTTTCATTCAGAAGACATTGCCGAAGCCAGATCAGCCCGCGAAGTATTAAAAGTTTACAGTTTTTGAGTTTATAGTGGCTGACGCAAGCGAATTGCTGATGCGTCAGCTACCGCTCGGGCGGCCCCATGAAAACTATAAACTGAAAACACAAAAAGGATAGAACCAACTAAACAACTACCAAACTATTACATGAAACGGATTGCCATTTTATTGATTATTGGGCTAACAACCGGCTCCTTATCGTTTGCTCAGGGGCAACGCGGACAGGGCCAGCGCGGAGCCGCTGCACCCGCTGCGGAAGGACAGCCTGCTCGCCCAGCATCGAGTGCCGCTTCGTCAAAACCGGCTCCCGGTGACCTTACGTTGCCGATGGATTCGACCGTAACCACATCCAGCGCTGTGACCATCAAAGGACAACGCGTTCCCTATACGGCTACGGTTGGTACACAGCCTGTCTGGGATGAAAACGGGAAACCTGTTGCTGGTGTATTCTATACGTATTACGAGCGTTCGGACGTAAAAGATCGGACAACTCGCCCGCTGGTTATTTCCTTCAATGGAGGACCTGGAACGGCGTCTGTTTGGATGCACCTCGCTTATACGGGACCAAAGCTATTGAACATTGATAATGAAGGTTATCCATTACAGCCTTACACGATCAAAGACAACCCGAACTCGATTCTGGATGTAGCTGACATCGTGTATATCGATCCAGTTAACACCGGTTATTCTCGGATGGCCAACAAAGACGTACCACGTTCGAAATTCTTCGGTGTGAATGCCGACATTAAATACCTGGCTGAGTGGCTGAACGTGTTCGTAAGCCGTAAAAATCGCTGGCCATCGCCTAAGTATCTGATTGGCGAAAGCTACGGTACAACGCGCGTATCGGGCCTGGCCCTGGAGCTGCAGAATGCTAGCTGGATGTATCTGAACGGTGTGATTCTGGTGTCGCCAACGGATCTGGGGATCAACCGGGAAGGACCAGTTGGTGCGGCAAATCTATTGCCATACTATGCGGCAACGGCCTGGTTCCATAAGCGGTTGCCTCAGGATCTTCAGCAAAAAGACCTGACAGCTATGTTACCAGAAGTGGAGCAGTTTACGATTAATGAGTTCCTGCCCGCTTTAGCAAAAGGCGGATTCCTGGAAGCTGATAAGAAAAAGCAGATTGCTACCAAAGTGGCCCGCTACTCGGGTTTGTCAGAAAAGGTGATTCTGGAACATAATCTGATGATTCCGACGTCTTTCTTCTGGAAAGAACTCATGCGCGACAAAGGTTATACCGTTGGCCGCCTTGACTCACGCTACTTAGGTATCGACCGCGAAGATGCAGGCGAACGTCCTGATTACTCACCTGAATTAACGTCATGGTTGCACTCGTTTGCGGCTCCGATCAACTATTATTTCCGCGAGTTCCTGAACTACAAGACCGATTTGAAATACTATATGTTCGGACCAGTTCATCCATGGGCACGTACGGGCGCTGATACGGATCGTACTGGCGAAAACCTGCGTCAGGCAATGGCTCAGAACCCTTACCTACATCTGCTGGTTCAATCCGGTTATTATGATGGCGCTTGTGATTACTTTGGGGCTCAGTACAATATGTGGCAAATGGACCCAAGTGGTAAACTGAAAACCCGGATGGATTGGAAAGGATACCGTAGTGGCCACATGATGTACCTGCGTCAGGAAGATTTGGTTAAGTCGAACGACGACCTACGGGATTTCATCAAGAAATCAACCCCAAAACCAAATCAGCCAGCGAAGTATTAAACAGTTTATGGTTTTGAGTTTATAGTTTTCAGTTTAAAGTTATTGGCGCTTCAGCCACTATAAACTGAAAACTATAAACTCAAAACTCCTAAGTAGTCTGTAAGAAATAGTTTGCATTATTTCCTAACTTGCCCTCATGGGACGAGTAAACACACCCGTTCTAACCAACACCCAACAGGCTGAGTTAGAACGCGAACTGAAGAGCAACGACAACCACAGCTTTCGCATGCGCTGCCAAGCCATCCTGCTCAAAGCGGCTGGCCGTAACTCGAAAGACGTGGCTCTGATCGTGGGCATGTGCCATGTTAGTGTGAATAGTTGGTTAAAACGCTTTAAAAATGATGGGATCGAAGGGCTAAAAATTAAACCGGGGCGGGGCCGTAAGCCCTTACTGGATAAAATAGCGGACAAAGAGGCCGTGCTGGCGGCTGTCAAAGCCAACCGCCAGCGTATCCAACTGGCCAAAGCTGACTGGCAAGCCACTCGCCAAAAAGGTAGCAAACCCGTCAGCGAGTCTACGTTTCGTACCTTTTTAAAAACCTTGGTGGGCGATATAAACGAATTCGCCGACGGGTAAAAGGAAAGCCTGATCCGGTAATATATACTTACAAAAAAGAACAACTTAGGGAGTTGGAAGAACTTTCTGGGCAAGGGCTGATTGATCTGTTTTATGGCGACGAAACCCATGTGTGTAGTGAAGGCTATGTGCCTTATGGCTGGCAATTTCCCCAGGAAGATGTTCATATAGTGGCCCAAAAGGGCTTCAAAATCAACTCTTGGGGGCTGATTAACCGGCAAAATAGCTTGCATTGGTCCACTACTCAGCAACGCATCACGGCTCGGTTTGTGGGTGAACAACTGGATAAGCTCTCGTTTAGGATTCATCGGTCGACAGTGGTTGTGTTGGACAATGCTCGGATTCACACAGCGGGCTACATCCAAGGGATGCGTTCGATTTGGGAAGCCAGAGGGCTTTATCTATTTTTCTTACCGACTTATTGTCCTCATTTCAACCTTGCTGAAACGCTATGGCGACATCTAAAAGGGGGATGGTTAAAACCCGAGGACTATTCGACCAGCGATGAATTAGCTTATGCCTTAAATCGCTGTTTAGCGAATGTGGGTCGAGAGTTAACGATCAATTTTAGTGCTTTTAATGCAAACTAATAATCGAGCACTACTTATTGTCAATAACATTGAAATAAGGATGCGAGATATTCAGCCAATAAAGTTGAACTAATGGCTCGTCGAACAAATAAACGGGCAAGGAGAATAAAAAAGCCAGAAATAGGAGAGGATTGATTAACAAAGAAAAAGCCACATCTGACTAGATGTGGCCCATAAAGGAAATAAACCAGAATACAGTTTATTCCTTAACGTGGTATATCAAAGATTAAGACTGACTGTCCAACTTCATTTCTACTTCTTTTTTCTGAACATCAGCTTCCTGACTACCTTCTTCGGCTTTAACAACTTTATTCGATTTTTTGGAGGGAGTCGATTCAAGAAGATTTACCACCAAGAATAGATAAGCTACTACAGCAAAGAAGCGATGCCCGTCTTCCCAGCGAGTGATGTCGAAAGTGGCGATCAGAAACGAACTAACCAAGTATACAAATGCAGCTGTTCCAATAAGAACGCCAAAGAAATATGTACGGTTTTTCATTGTTTCAGTATTCAAGTATGGATAATAATTCTTAAGCCCACTCCATTATGTAGAGCTAGTGGTATTTTCTCTACCACTAGCTCTTAGACTTAATCTTCACGACGTACTCCTTTATAAGGAGTTCCATCTTTTTTGCCAGACATAATCTGGCCGGTTGTAGCATTACGTTTGAAGTATACCCCGTTATGTTCAAACTGCGAGCGTTGGCGAACAGCGCCAATTCGACGTCCATCACCAGTAGGTTTGTTTACAGCCATTTTTCACCTCCTTTCTTTTTAGTTTAAAAAATGTACCCGTAATGTAATCTTTTGTAAGGCAGAGAAACAGTTAGTAGATTTGTACAGTTTAAGCAACAAATCGAATCCCTGTCTTATTAATAAAACGTGATAGAAACGCCATTAGTTTCATCAATGAAAAAAAATATATAAATTTTTTACATATAAAACACATGGAGGATCACAGTTACCTGAATACCAATTTATTATCAAATATGGTAAAAGTCCGAAGGGGTGAGAAAGTGCTTAGGGATGTTGCTAAAGAAATCGGAGGGATTAGCCCATCAACGTTATCAAGAATAGAGCAGGGGCATGTACCAGATGTTGAAACTTTCATCAAAATATGTCAATGGCTAGGAGAACCAACAGAAACGTTTGTCATTCCAGCGAATACTTCCGTCCAAGCTGACACAAGTCAAGAGAAGATCATTGCTCATCTGCGCGCTGAAAAAACGCTGAAACCCAAAACGGTTGAAATGTTAGTAAAGGTTATAGAACTTGCATATTCACAAGAAGATTAATCTACTGTATCGTGCCTCCACACCATCCCTTACTGAATCAAGAATTTAAAGAGCAAGCCGAATTGGTTGCCGCTAACATGCGTGACGCTCTTAATCTGCCTAAGCATGCTCCGCTATGCGCTTTCAAGCTTGCCAACCACCTTGGGATCCCTATAAAGTCGATTTATGACTATGGGATAGTTGACGACGGGGAACCATATGATGACTGGTCCGCCATGTTGATTTACAAGAAGTCAGGCAACCCAGTCATTATTCATAATATCAGACGTAGCCAGTCCCGACAACAGAGCGATATAATGCATGAAATAGGTCATTATTACTGCAAACATCCACTGATCCCACAGCCGGTAAAAGGACCGCTACCAACCTTGATGATGGCAACCGACCCAAGACACGAACAGGAGGCTTTCTATCTAGGTGCTACTCTCCAGTTGCCCAGAGTAGCGTTGTCTTGGGCAGTTCATGGTGAGCAAATGACTGTTGAGGAAATTGCCAAAAAATTTGTAGCTAGTCGGCAGATGGTCCAATACAGAATCAATGTAATGGGGCTATCAAAAGACATGAAGCTTTTACAAACGGAAAGACAATAATGTCAATTGAGCTTATAAGTATTTATATAATTATATATTGAATATTGTCATTAGAGAGGGTCTTAGTAAGGCTCTCTTTCTTTATTGTTAAACACCATGTCAGAAAATTCGAAACGCTTAAGCCTAGTCGCTAAGCTTCTAAACAAAGGAATAAGAAAAGTAGCCAAAGCTTTGCAGGAAGGCGGCTTTAAAATTGACGTTAATCCCAATTATCAGGTTAATACGAAGCAGCTGGAATTTCTGGCTAAAAAATTTAACAACCCATCACTAGTTGCATACCCAGTAACAGACGAAAAGTCAGAAAGGCCTACATTACCTGGTTTGAAAGTAATCGGAAAAATTGACCTTAATGCAAAGCCTGGAGACACTTTCAATAAACCGATTCTTATTCGAAAAGAAGGTACCGACTCCACGAATGAGCTGGACGTACTGAAAGAAATTGAAGCAATTAGGGTCAGAATTGGTCTTCCTACTTCAATCTATAAATACTATACTGTTAATCCCTATTTCCTTGATTCTATAAAGAATGGCTACTTCTATTTTAACAGACCATCCAATTTCAATGACCCGTTCGACTGTTCAATGAGCCTCGTCGGTTTTGCTGACAATGACGAGCAATACAGGACTTATCTAGAAAGGTTGGAAACGATCAATGGCAAGCAGCTTTCCCCCAAACAAGTTCATGAAATTAAGCAGCATTACAAAAAGGCCTTGGAAGAGGCAGTTCGAAATGTAGGCATCTGTTGTTTCTCAAGAAGCTGCACCAACATCCTAATGTGGTCTCATTACGCTTATAACCATATGGGTGTATGTCTGGAGTTTGACTATAAGGCTGATAAACTTATTCGGTCAGCTCTGGACGTGTATTACACAGACAGGTTCTTTACAACCAACTTCAATAAAAAGCCGGAAGTCGCCATCGGTAATATGACTTTTACCAAAGCCATTGACTGGCAGTATGAGAAGGAACTTAGAATCTATCAGGTTGGCCTAAACGCGGAAGAAAAAAGGAAGGTTAGTTATGACAAAAAGGCGTTGAAAAAAATAATTTTTGGGATGAAATGCAAGGAATCCGATATACAGGCAATCATGAAAATAATTCATGAAGCAAACTATCCGAATGCAAGATTTTACCAAGCCAATCCCGTTTTGGGTAAGTATGCTGTTGAACTGCAGGAGCTGAAGCCAAGGGAAAATTTACCAACTGATTATTAAATAACCAATCTATGGAAGGAGTTCAGATATCGGCCTCGATAATGGCTTTGAAACAAACGCCCGCCGAAAAGATTCTGCTGGCACGGATCTGCGAGCGAGCTGCACAGACTTATGGCATTTGCCAGGACTCAAACAAAGAGTTAGGCAAGGTTACGGCTATGCACCTTAAAACAGTTTCTGATCTAATAACCCGCCTAGTTGATGTCAATTTACTGGAATTAATGGTCGACAAGCATCAGTCTAATAAACGATCACTAAAGCCTTTGGGCAGGCTTTTAAGAGAGTATCCATCAAGTACGAATAGATTAAGTCGGCCAGCCATACTCCCTATCCGTCGATCACGGATAGCCCCTGCGCAAATGAGCACCCCCTATCCGTCAATCACGGATAGTCCTAATTCGAGTCACAGCAAATTGTCTTCTGAAGCTTATAATCCAATCCGCTATTGCCCGGTAACCGGTCTGGATATCACCCATCAGCGCCAAGATAGTCACTTTGCGGCTCAGGCCACGCTGCGTAGGCTCCTCAAAGAAGACAGCGCACGCTTTGAGGAATTAGCCCACAAACTCTTATCCCCTGAACAGGCCAATCAGGGCGGTGGAATGCGGATCTGGAGTTTGACTCAGGCGATCCGGAAGGTCGGCAAAGTTGCTACGAGTTAACAAATGAATTGGCACTAGCTCGGTAGAGATTTGTACCTTTGAAAACAGTAAAGCCCCACCAGTGGCAGGGCTTCAATGACCGTAGAGCGGGCTTAGTTTGGCGACCGATCCCGCTATGTACATAAGCAACTCATACAATGAGCGACCGCGTAAATTTATACCCAATCGGAATACAAATCAACTTTAATACCTGGGAGCAATTCAACCTGGAAGAGCTTACTAACGATGGGGTTATTTTGTTCCATACCTTGTGTTCCATTGCCAGAATAATGTTGAATGGACGCACTCCGATAATGATTTACGCTATGAATTAGGCATCAAACGAGGGCGTATTACTTCACTCAGAGAGCTCTTTACCAGCTGGGGCATTTTGTCTACCCGAATTGTCCGCGATCGAGACGATAATAAAATCAGGGCCTACCGAATCAATTTTGCAGAGTTAGCCAAACCGGCAACCCTACAAAAGATATATAGGACTCGTAATGCTAAAGGTGAAGAAATAGACATCTCCCTTCATAGCCAATTATTTAAACAATTAGCTTCTGCACAGCCTAAGGCAGATGTTACACCATCGAAATCCAGCAAAAAAACAAATTATAAAGAGTACCAAGCCAAAGAACTGGCCTATAAACTTGAAAAACATTTCAAAGACAGGCGAGATGTTTACAATGCCGAGTTAACTAAAAAAAGCAATGGCAAACCTTTTAGGCTAGCCAGCGGTACTTTGAAATTCTCACCAGTACACATTAAAAAGCTCGCTAATGCGATTAATGCAATCGGCGACGTTTTATACATAGAGCATGCGTTTATTGTTTTCTGTGATGTATTAAACCGTCACTCAACATCTACGCTCTCCCCAGATCATAAATTATTACTGCCTCAAGTCCCCCGCAGTCCATTATCTTATTTTTTAAGCTATTCAACAGGACAAAATAGCGATATAAACCCCGATCCCAGTCCCTGGGGCTATAGTGTTATCTATGCATTTGGAGAGTATTTCGCTGGCCATTATAGCAGAGTGATCTGATATACATTGCTGTTTTTGACATACTCCATCCCCGTATGCTATTTTTTACATACTATATGTAAAAAATAGCATACGGGGATGTTAAAATTAGCAAACGCGTATGTCAAAAATGGCACGCTATTATTTAAGATACTTAATGGATAAGACTACCTAACCAACAATACACACACTAACACTTAGGGTTGAGCACAGCGCTATCGCGTGTGTGCCTGTTCGCATGAAGTAAGGTTTGGCGGCTGAAGCGGAAAAATGGGTAGGCGGTTTGGTCTGGCCTACAGATTGCCTAATTGCCATAAAAAAACAGGGAGCCCGCGCGATGTCACCATTTATTATTATGTATTTATAAGAATTGGGTGATTATTCTGCGACGCTCATATATTCGATTTAAGGCATTGTAAGATGCAAGATGAACTGTTGTTAGGCTTTAACTAGATCGCTTAACTATAGGCCTAAAAATGGTCAATTTTGCCCGATCAGTTCTAAAAACAAAAGAGCGACAATATGTAGTCGCTCTTTTGTCCCTTTTAACTCCTGATACCTCACCTGATTAAGGTGACTTTCATTAGATCTGCAATCTAAGTAATTATATAATTATATAATTAAGTCAAATTAATTTTGACCCGACACTAATGAAAGAACTGATTATTTTTTGCAGAGGTGAACTTTCTTGTTTTATAATTGTTCCCAATACGGGAACAGCCCGATAGTTACTAATAACTCAGTTAAACAAATAGCTGTATGAATAATATCAAACTAAAGCTACTCCCCAATGCGGATCATAGCCAAAAAGACACTGGTTACGTTTTACAACGTTTATTCAGCTTCCAAGTCCAGCCTGGAAGCGTTTTATCATGAAGTGCTAGCCGCCAACTGGGAGAAGCCCAGCGATGTGATTGAGGCCTTTCCGACGGCCGACGTAATTACAGGTAAGCGGTTCGTCTTTAACATCAAGGGTAACAGCTACCGGCTGGTGGCCGACATAGAATTCAAAAAGAAACTCGTCTTCATCGTCTGGATCGGTACCCATGCCCAGTACGATAAGATCGACGTCAAAACAGTCAACTATGCTAAAAGTGATTAAGACCGAGGCTGAGTATGAATCGGCTTTGGAAAGGGTTTACGAGTTGATGCAGCTGGAGTTGGTCGACGACTCGCCTGAATCGGATGAACTGGAAGCTTTGACGCTGTTCATTGAGCACTATGAAGCGCAGCACTATCCCATTGCTCCTCCCCATCCCATCGAGGCCATCAACTTTCGCCTGGAGCAGCTGGGTATGGCTAAGTCTGAGCTGAGCAAGATATTGGGTGGCCGAAATCGTCAATCTGAGATTTTAAGTGGTAAGCGAAAGCTGAGTCTGGAGATGATCCGGCGGCTAAATAGTATGCTTCACATTCCGGCAGAAAGTCTGATAGGGGTTTATTGACTTTATATCATCAGTTTCAATAAGCATTCTTCTATAGGGGTCTGTTATATATTTATATAAAAGCATAATTAAGTAAATCTATAATAGAGATCATTGAATAGTATGGGTGGGCTAATTCCTCTTGACCAAACCGATTTGTAGATCGTAGCCCATTTAAAACACGGCTTGTCAAAGGTCCTAAGGGTTTGATACTTGATCACCAGGGCAATCCGCTCTGGTGATCAAGTATCAAAATACAAGCAAATATATTTGAAGATCTAGTCTAGCCTGCGGGTCAATTTTCTGGATTCCAAATGATAGCGAGAACGATTAGGGTTTCTCGGCGATATACCCCTGATGGCATTTCCGTTTCTCCCTCGCTGAGTATTTTTGGCAATAAGCTTATCCTCAAGTCCTCTTACGGCAGCTTTATTAGTAGAACTACGAATTGGTACAGCTTTCGAATAGCCCGCTTTATTCATGTGGTGATTACGGTCCCGACGTGCTACAATACTTCGAGTACTGCCTCTACCGCTTGTTCTACCATAATACACTTGCCCTGTTCGAGCATTCGTCTTCTTGTATACAGCATATCTACGCGGATTACTCGTAGCAGTCCTACCGAAACCTCTAGAGCGATTAGCAGTAATCGAAGTAGCATTGCTTCTAAACCCCCGCATCCCTCCTCCACGCCGTTGCGCAAAGGCAAAGTCAATTGTTACTAGTAAGGCCACTATCAGGCTAAATATAAAAACGACTGAATATTTTTTCATAGAAGAGTTTTGTTATCTGGCGAGGAAACCTCCTCGCCAGTAGATCCACAGATTAGTTTAGAGATAGGACAGGTGGTTTAGGTAGTTGACCGCTGACATCAATTTTAACGTGCGTGCCTGGTAACCAAGGACCATTTGTTATCAATATTTCTTTATGCAGAAGCCGAATATGGCTGATTGATTGCTGAGGTCCGCTCCAGCGAGCTAGGGCAATCCCCCCATGGTCAGTATATATCACGGGCAACTGAGTATTGTCATTCAACCATACAATAAGAGGCTCGTTCTTCAACGGCTGGGTTTCATTGTAGAAAATGAACAAGATTTCGTTATCAAGCGATTCCACCAGATCCATATTATAATTAAGACCAGTTGTCTTGTTATACCAATCCAGTACCTGTCGAACCTCCTTTGATGGATTAGCTGACTCTGGTTCTTTGTTCTCAAGAGCCTGACGGAAATTTTCATTCGCTTTTTGTGCTGCTGATGTTGCTGCTTCATGGGCAGCTTTTAGGAGCGCTTCCAGCTTGCTTATTTCACGAATCAAAGCTTGTTTTTTAAAGACGTACTCCCAGAAGACTCCCATTACAGTTGCATTAAGTACGTAGACAACTGTAGGCAGCCAATCTAAAGGAGTAAATACAGGTTCCATGCCAGCTGCCTGAGCTTCCAATTCGACACGTAACACGGTAAGGTGATATACCCACCATGCAGTTGGCAAAAGTATAATCAGACCTTTTATTGCATCCCGTTGCGTGTCCTGTTGGCATGCTGTTCGTACATCATCCAAATCTGGCCGGTCACTACGATTCATTCGCATATAAATCCACCAGTCCCGTAACTCGCCTACAAAGAATTTAGCAAAACAATGGCTGACGTACGCCCCAACAAGGACCATAGCTATTGCGCCAAGCCAACCGACATATAAGTCATCGGGCGAAAGACATTGCCATATTGGCTGCTGAATATAAATCTCCACTGCAGCTGTCAGAATATTGGCACTGCATAATAACAACACAAAACAGGGCAGCATAATCGCAATCCATTCTCTAAGCTGCTCAACCTTGCCCACCTGGCCTTTAGGCCCTCCTGTCCCGTGAAGTGTTCCCACAAGCTCGGTCATTCGTTTGATATGCCGGGCAGCTTGGCTAGCATAATGCCGGGCACCGTCCATAAATGAGGAATCTTTTTTCATGATGATAATTAGTTATGGATTAAGAATTGCTTTGATAGCAGGAACTAAACCAGCGACGTCAGCTAAGACAACGTAGTTTGATAACCCGGTAAATGGATTCGGGTCGCTGGCACCAGTGCCTATTACAGTGAGTTGTGGTATACCGTTTAGGGAAATTGACCACGGCACAACAGCATTAGGCCGTTTCGGCTCATTCTTCAAATCAGAGCAGAACACTAGTATCCTACGGTAACCTTTATACGCAGGTTCACGAAGAAGAATGGTCGCTTTGGCGAAGACCTCGCTTACGTTAGATAATTCAGAGCCATTTGGCTTATACTGAAGCACTACTTGTTGATAGAGTGCTTCCCATTCAATACTACGCCGTCGGTTTTCAGCCATCGCAAGCTGAGCTTGGCGGCGTATTTGTGCCTGTACCGTAAGGACTACATTGGATTTAACAACCGGCAACGATTCTAAATTGAATCGGTAAAAGTGGCGCATTTCGGGTTTGGGATTCCCAATAACGGCAAATGCTATCGTCCCACTCGTGTTATTCTCGAGCAGTAAAGCTTCAATTTCCCGAAGCTGCCGTACAGTTGGTTTAGGAACTGGAAGCGCTGACTTAGATGCATCAACGGCCAGCACAATCAGCACTGGTGGTCCAACAGGCTGACCTGAAGCTACTAACGACGCAAGCGTCAGTAACAGGACGATTGAGAAGTGAATTATCCACATAACGAGCTGATAACGACGTTTTTTAGTAAGAGAAATGGTCGTTGAGCAAATATGAGAATTGAGAAATATGAAGTAAGAGGGGGTAAAGTATAGATTAGTATAGATTAGTATAGATTTGAGTTTAAACCTATCACACCAGACATGGAACAGACTGAACACAATAATTCCTCAGAACCAGAGTACAAGCCAGAAGACCTTAAACTAGTACTGAGCAACGCTTTTAAGGCGTGTGATATCTTGTTACCTTTAGATAGAATCACTCACCAAAACAGAGTCAACCTTAGTCGAAATATTGAAATTCAGAATGTTGGAGGGGAAAATATAACTGTTACAAAAGATAATATCCGTAATTACATTGACTATGTTTTAAACAAACCTTCTGAATTCCAGGGCAAAAAATATAATTCAAGGATAGCTGCATTATCTAAATGGCTGTTGACTAAAAGGGGCGTAAACCAGTATTACGAAAACAAGGACTATTATTTACAGCTACTGGATCACCTTAGAAACAACAACCTAAAACCAATACAAAAACCTGACTCAATGAAACCAGCATTGCAAAATCTATCCAACACAGCTTGGTGGTTATATTGCTACCATGCTGAAGAATTCAATGGCAGGACTCGCGAAGGAGTTCTTCGTTTGCTTGTTGAAATAATATCGCCCGACGACGTAACGATATACCACTACGACGACTTCTTTCCTGAAGAAGGGGAAAGTACTCCTAAATTTTGTAATTACAAGGGGAAAGTCGAGATGCATAATGATGGAGACAAGCGATACCTGTTTGAATTAAAGCATAATGGTGAACGCGACCTACATATTTTATTATATAAGGATGAAGGTGGCAATTCGCCATGGCTTACTGGCCAATATCATAATGTTAGTAGACGGGGTAACATTATTTCCGGAAAGATACTATTCAACAAGATTGGCCCGATCCATGAAAGGGACGACAAGGAGAAAGCAATCTTTTTTGTAAAGGAATACAAACCTGATAAACCAGAGTCGATTAAGCCTGATCAAATTCATGGGTTTCAATCCTTACCATATAGCGTAAAAGAAACTTTTGCCAGGAAATCACAAAGTTTCATATCTGTTCGCAACTGTTTTACTACTAAACATATTGACGAATGGAACCGTGATGAAAATTTTCAATATATCAATGAAGCCGAGGTTTCTGAATATACCTACGAATTCTTCTTGTCTGGGCCAGCAACGCTCTTACCTCCCGAAGAGTATGAGAAGTTCAGAAATAAAGTTTTACTCTTAAAGTCTAAATTGGAGGAATGGTACGACTGCAAGGGGAAAGTATTCACTCTTTTCGAAGAAGAATCTGTTAAAGACTATGCCGATATCGAATCAAGGTCAAGACTTTTATTTGATAGGTTAATTGGTAGTTTACGAAAGAGTAGGGTATTTATTATGTTGTATCATAGCTTATTAGCTGAAGGTGAAGCTAATAAGTTAACAGGAATGCTGATCGAGTTCGGATATTGTTTTCACGAGCGTAAAGACTGCCTAGTACTGTGGGATAAGCTGCATGAAGATCAACTACCTAATTTTATCAAAGGAGCAGCTGAATCAGCTGATTCCAGAGTATGTCTAGAGCTTTTTAACTCAGAAAAAGGTGAGGATCCTCTCAGCGATTCACTAGTTGAAAAGGATTGGAAAAAATACCTCAGTTTTTATCCTAGATAATGCCCCTTACCTTGCATTAGGGCGCCTAACTAAGCGAAATTAGCCGTTACTCATGATTATTATTCATCATGAGTAACGGCTAATTTCTTTGAATTATTTTTTTGATTCAACTCACTAGTATTCAGGCATATTAACATCAACTATTACTATATTTTTCTCAGAATTTTGACAAGCGCTTTTTTCCGTATAGTTACGGTATACAGCAATCAGCTTGTAACTTAATGCCCACATTCCGTACAGGGGTAATTAATCACCTTATTGGCGAGCGGATTTTTAGCTGATACTACGGTTTACAAAGCCGGGGCAACCGGGATACAATCTCGGGAAGGCTAGAAGCCTATACCCCCACCCCCTGAATTTGGCATGGATTTCTTTTGATAGCTATACGGTCTACAGTAACTACCCTGCTGGCATGAAGACAAGAGCTTACCTGGCTATGCAGACCCAATAACCCTTTCCTGAATTTTGACGCGCGGATTTTTTGGGGATACAGCGATCTACAAAGCAAGCTTAGTCTAGGGATCTAACCCGCCCCTAGGGGTATGGGTAGCTGGAATAAAGACCGTTTAACCATAGTTCATGCCTCTTCAGGCACCATTCACAGCAGAGCTTTGGTACTATTAATCGGCCTATACTGATCAGATACAGGCATTGTAAGCTATGGGTAACCCCCTCCTAATTATTTTGCACGAGTGTAGCTAGATTTAGACAGCGATCTACAACACTATCAAGCCTAGGTAAATGGGTACCCCTACCCTTTATACGTTTGTAGCAGCGGCACGCTGTTTAACTGCTTGCCAACGACGTTGACTTCGGATCCGTTCACGTTCCTTTACTTCTGGTTTTTGCCGGTGAGCTCGATCCCGCTCTAGCGAAGCCTGGTAAGCCAGAGCCTTGCCCTCATTCGAGTACGTCCAAATGCGGTCAGGACTGCTATACCATTGTTTGGTCTTAGGACATTGGCGAATGTATAACCGGCACGACAGCTTACGGGCCTCCTTGATCTGTTGATCCTGTTCTTTTTTAAGCTTTAACCCTTCATTGGAATAGGTAACGCGCCGGATCGGAGAACAAAAGAGCTTGCCAGTGAACTTACATCTATGCCAATAGAGTGTAGTGGCTGGATAGGACTCTGTGAACTTAGCTTTCAATCGAAGGGCTTTTTTATTGTACATGGTTCGGTAGGTTAGTTATGGGTTTCGATTTTAAACCGTCAGCGTTGGGATTCCTAACACTGGGTAATAATCGATTAATAAAGATTACTCTTATCAAGAACTCTTTTAAGGCGAACCGGGATAATCCCGAACTGGCGCGTGCCCAGAAATGCTTTCCCTGGTGAGTAACTATAAGCGAAATTATCCTCTGCGTTTTGGAAAGGGGTAGCTGTAAGCGGACCCTTTTTCCAAAACTAATTAATCAGCTTAATTGGTTTAATCTGTTTAATTAGTTTAATAAGAAAAATCAGTCTCCTAATCGTCTCTCTCTGTGGGTGTTAAAGCGGGCTCCCGGAACCGCTGACCCTATGAATGGGAACCGCTGACCCTATAGTCGGGAACTGCTGACCCTATGAATGGGAACCGCTGACCCTATGAATGGGAACCGCTGACCCTATGGTCTGAACTATTGTCCATATAGTCAGCGGTTCCCGAGTTCAAATACCTTAAGCAGATGCTATTGCTTTTGCCAGGGGTGGATAAATCCGGACTTTATCAGCGTTGTTATTGGTAAGGCCAACGTATTTAGAAATAATTCCACCCTTCAGTAATTTATCCAGCGCATTGGCGATTTGCTTGGTAGCCTTACTAGGTTTCGTATTATCGGTCCGTTCGTACTCGCACTGTTGCACCAGGTAGGCTCTGTCCAGCTCAATGCACTTTTCCTTATCAGATAACTGGTTGAAGCGGGTTTGAATCAAAAAGCCTAACAATACGGCTTTAGCATCTTTATTGGCATCCAGCTTTAAGAGGCTATCGAAGTAGATACTGGCACGGGTCGTAAATAAGTGACCATGATTGGGCAAGATCTCGCCCGAAAACTTGGTAATAACGGTTTTATCAAAATGTTCTTCCTTAAGCTCTTCTTTGGATAAGCTCTGAAACGGTTTTTTCACTGAGTAGGTAGCTATCATCCGAAACAGCTTTACTCCCTTTTCTTCCTGCAGCACAGGTTTGCTCTTGCCTGTCTTTTTGTTAACCTCCTCACCGATATAATTAAGGTTCATCGAAATGGTAGATAGGTACTCGACAATCTCGCTAAATTCCCTACGCTGAGCCGAATTAAACTTACAATCGCCGGTCGATTTAAGTACTATCTCCATGACTTCGCTGATGGGGACATCAATGAACCTAGAGGTATCCTTTATGTTAGCATACTTCATTAGTGCAAAGAACGTCTGCAATACCTTCGCGTCTTTAATTTTCAGGAGTCGCTCGGCAAACTGTTTGGCTCCGGCAATAGTTACACGCTCACGGTCAAAAACGATTTCAGTTTCTGCCCGTTTGTTGGCGGAAGGTACTTTGTAGGAAGGATTGTTACGGGTCTTTGCAAAATTTCCTTGCTCGTACTGGGTAAGTATAGCATTGTTACTCATCGACTTGATTACCCGGTTTAGGCCATCGGCAATGTATTTGGGCACACCATACTGCTTGCTTGGGTCGATCTCATTGCTATTGGGGAAAAGTCGCAGCTGGCCAGTGGTTTCTTCCGGTGTCTCCTGACTAGGTTGCTGTTCGGATTCCTTCAGATCCCGTAAGGAAATAACGGCCATTCGAAGAGCAGTAAATACACCTGGCAACTTCAGGCACTTTTCTACATAGGCAACTAGGTGTTCCTCTGTGTTAGGAATAGCCCGCTCTCCCAGCTTGAGATTAGTCAGCTCATTTAACTCATCTCCCGTTGCGGTACCAGTCCGTTGTTTGGCTTGTATTTCATTCGCTCTTTTCAGGTCTTCCGGCGGAGCATCGACTAGAACAAACAAATGCTCTTTTTTAAGAGTAAAGCCCGTTGATTTGATAGTCGTATCGTCCTTTTCAAGTTCAACCTTTACTTGGTCAAGGGTATTGGTCAGAAATTCGAACGCTACCTCTACATCTTTTCGCAGATTCTCCGGCACCTTTGGATTAGCCATCAATTGCGACATCGACAGGAAAAATAGGTGCGTGAATTGCAGATTCTCAATTCGTATTGATCGCTCGTCCGGACCTAGTTCAAAGGTGATTCCATCCTTCTCCGAAAGGGTGTACGAAAGGGCAGGGTTATCATGTAGTAAGGTGAACTCGGTCATTGTATTGTTGCTTAGGGTAGGGTTTGTACTACGTTATTTATTATTGCTGGATACTTTGGCCGCATTAGCAAGATAGTCCCAAATATCCCAAACCTCAACCCGTCCACCCCGGCGTTTTAGAATTTCAACGTACCAGGTGTTAGGATTGGGATCCACGCCGACCCGCTCTTCGATGGTGGCCAGTTCGGCTTTGGTGGGCGTACCGGAATACTTCCGACTGTTATTCCAGATTCCGATAATAAGATCGGCAATACGCTCCAGATCGCCCGCTTCTCCCAGCTTTGTGGCGTGCATCTGAACCAAGTTATTCACCTCCCGGTTGAATTGGGCCCCAAATATTAAGGGCAGGCCTGTTTCCAGGGCAATATCCTTGAAATCGATACACATCTGTTTGATTTCCTCCTGCCGCGATGGGTTACGCATCTTGCCGGTGGGCGTGTAGATCAACTGCATATAGTCGACTAGTACCGCTCCCAGTGGCTCAGTCTTACTCAGGTACCGAATGGCATCAATTAGCGTATCCGAATCATAGGTTACGTAGTGGACCTTAAGTCGGCCCGAATCAATCAGCTGCCTGAAAAAGCCTTCTTTCTTCTGATCAAACAGAGCCTGCATCTCCTTGTTGAACAGTGGCCAGGTCGTTTCTCTGGTAGGATCTAGTTTATCTTTCCGTCGGATTGATGTTTTACCCCGGAAGTAGTGCTCGATCGATTCCCGGTTGTTATACGCCAGGTTTTCATTGCCGATGTAGCTATTGAGCAAATTGATCAGATATCGTTCCTCATCCACTTCATAACTGAAGAGGTGGAACGTCTTATGAGGATATAACTTAGCCAGATTAAGGGCCAGATTAGCTAGTAGTATAGACTTACCGTGAGAGGTGGATCCGGCGATGATGGAGATCGCTGCAGCCGGAATGAGCAATGCTTCCCGATCAATGGTAAAGCCTGAATCCAGTGACTCGGGACGTGAAGCAATCCGTCGCTTAATTTCGTCTTCCGAGCTGACAGCTGTTAGAGCCGCAAACGTATCAGCCTTGTTGACGCTCTTGATCTCACGGGCTCGTTTATCCAGCAGATCCAACGCTTCGCCAGTGGATCCGGAATCGCCTGCTTTTTTGGCGTCCCGCAGCAAACCCTGTAAATCTTCACTCTGCTTTTTATTAAGCTCGGCCTTACGGATTGCTTCGACTGTCTGATCAACACTATTCCGGCTGATGCCTAAAGCTTGGACGCCCCGATCTGATACAAAGGCACTAATAAAGCTATCCCGGTCAATGGTAGTAAGTTTGGCTGCTGTGCTGACGATATCGCCAATCATGGCATCCTGTTCTTTGTCACCTAGGTAACCGTTCTCAGGCTGCAGGGCTGCATACTGCGTAAAGATCCGGTCCAGTTGATACCGCCAGGCGGCTATAGCATTTTCCTTTACCTGATAAAAAACCTCTTTGCCCTGGGTGGCAAGCAGCTCATCCAGATCCTTTACACCCGCCGGATACTGGCCAACGTATATACGTAAGGTTGGGAACTCTTTTTGCAGAAAGGCAATAGCACTGTCGGTACCCTTGGCGCCAGCCCGCTCAACGCCATCCTCACTATCATTATCGAGCATCAGCGTTATCTTACGCATGCCAAGCCGAATAGCCAGACTAATTTGGGATTTGTTTAGGGTATCGCCCGATCCGCCCAGGGCCGTAACGTTTTTAATGCCAAGTGCTGCCGCATGCAGCGCATCAAGCGGAGACTCGACGATGACCAGATCGGTATCTTTGGAAACGGCTTTCAGGTTGAACAGAATCGAAGCCCGTTCCCCTTGACCGAACCGGGAGTATAGATATTTAGGCTCTATGCCCCGTTCTATCGTCCGAAACGCCATACCCCGGATCCGGCCGGTATGATCCCGATATGGAAATGACAGCACATTCTGGGATCCGATTTGCGGATTGTCAATAGTAGCAGTAATTGCTTGTATTTCACTTTCTGAGAAACCTTTGCTAGTGAGATGTTCTTTCAGTAGTGATAGACCAGGCATAAAACCCAGTTCCAGCTTGATCGATTCACGGTCCCGTTCCTGACCCGGTAAGCGCAATACGTCGGTACCATAGCCGCGTCCGTTCTCAGATAGTGGCTTCAACAAATACTGTCGAACCTTGGTGGCCCGGTCCGAAGCAGCCTGTTCGTTGGTAAGCCCGCTCAGACAATCAATAAAATAGTCGTTGGCGCACTCCCAGGTATCAGCCAGCCGACGCGCTTGTCTGATGCGATCGGCCTCCTCGGGTGTAAGCTGCTGTTCGGGCAAAACAACGCCCGCCATTTCAGCCAGTCGTCGAACAACATCCTTGGCCTCGGTCAACCCATCCCGCTCCTGAACGTAGTCCCACAGAGAAAGCGAGCCGACCCGGTAATCTTTTATGTAGCCTGGCGAATGCTCGTATACGTATACCTTGCCTCTACTGTCGCCTTCTTCGCCAGTAATCTTTCGGGTTGTCGTGGATTTGTAGCCATTGGCAATTTTGATGAACTCGAATTCAGGCAGGGCATAAGGTAACACGCCGAACAGAGCCGGGTATATTTCGTTTTGAAGGAGCTCAGTTGTTGGATTCATAAAGGAGCTGAGGTAAGCAGAGACTCGATTCGCTTGGCGGCTTTTTCCAGGCGGGGCATTAGTTCATACCATTCCTGTTCAAGAAAAAACGTTCGCGTCGACTGGATGATGGACCGGATAATCTCAGGAGCGCCCTTAGGACTTTCTGCCAGAAACATACGCACCTCAGCCATCAGTGAGCGCTGTGTTTTGTAGAAGCCGGCGATGTAGCGTCGCAGTTTGATTTCAAAATACTCTGTGCACATTAGGATGTTGAGTACCTCTTCAGTTTCTCCGCCCTGGTAGGCTGCTCGGTAGTAGCCTAAATCCAGATCGAACAGATAGCCACACGCCCGGTCGGAGTTAACAGAGGTGCCCGCAAAGGCAAATTGAGCAATAAGTGGTTTGATCATACGTCGAGAAGATAGTTTTATAATTGATTTTCAGGAAGTTATGCTTCCTGCTTCTCGGCTTTACCATTTTGGCGTTTACGACTTCTTACCAGATTGGCAATAATTTCACGCACCTTATCAGACATATCAATTTCGTCCTCATCACACATTGCGCGGAAATCCTCCTTTAGCCTTGTGCTGAGCCTAAGCGTTAAAGTTGCTGATTCTTTGGGCATTAGTATAATTTTTTGGGTTTGCTAAAATTAGCAAATTGTATGAACAATACTAATACATTTAGCGGAAATATTTGTATAAACAATATTAATACACTATCTTTAACAAGACTTAAACGGTCGTCTAAGAGTTGTTAAAAAGAGAGTATAAAAGCATTATTTTACTTGATGGAGTGCTATTATGAATATGACTATTAAAGAAATGAAACCCCATCTTCGGACTTTCGCAAAAGAGATTAAGGGGGCGTCAAGTTCTGTACAAGATGTTCAGCACCTACCTGATGTTAGAGCAATAGTAAATGCTTGTTATCAAAATGTTGACGACAAAGTTGCTCGCGAAGGGGGGAGCGCTCAATATGGCTGGCATTTTAGCCACAAGTTTGCGCCTGATATTTCTGAGGTTGGATATTTAGTAGCAACAAATCATGCAGTCTGGCGCTCTCCTCTAGGCAAATTAATTGATATAACGCCTTTTCACCCTGATCAAAGTTTGCGCCCACTGAACTTAGAGGGAAAGGTTTTGTTTCTTGCCGACAATAAAGCGGAACCTGCTAGGTTTGAGGCATACCCTTTACCTCATCCAATGAAATACTATGCGCTCAACAGCGGCAAAAAATTGAAGGCCTATGTTGAGGAGCTAACCCAAAAAGAGGAGGCTGCTTGTGCTGAGTACAACAAGGAACTAATAGAGCAAATAACAGAACAAAAAAGGACGTAGCATCAACATAAGTAAACCTCTTACATCGTGGCAAAGAAATCAACTATCTCTACTACTACGGGATCAACTATGTATGTAGCCTATTATCGTGTTTCAACTAGAGCACAAGGCGAATCGGGTTTAGGACTGGAGGCACAACGTACCGCCGTGGCTGGCTTTGTAAAGGGCAGCATCATTGCTGAATACACGGAGGTAGAATCGGGCAAGAATAACCAACGGGTTCAATTAGCGGCTGCTATTCATCACGCCAAGAAGACAGGAGCAACTCTTGTGATTGCCAAGCTCGACCGATTGAGCCGTAATGCATCGTTTATCTTTGCGCTAAAGGATTCTGGGGTAAGCTTTCAGTGCGTTGATATGCCAGATGCTAATACGCTCACGATCGGAATCTTTGCAACGCTGGCTCAGCATGAGCGCGAGTTGATCAGCTCACGAACAAAGGCTGCATTACAGACTAAGATCGCCCAGGGTGTACAGTTAGGTAAGCCAGAGAACATGACCCACGCAGCCCAGCAGAAAGGCGCTCAGGCAAACCGGGCCAAGGCGATATCTAATGTTGAAGCTCGGAAGGCGGTTGGGTTGGCCAAGAAATTGCGCAAGGATAAGAAAACCTATACTGAAATAGCCGAGGAGTTAAACCAGTATGGGTTCAGAACGGCACGGGGTTTTGAGTTCCATCCCATGCAGGTACAAAGATTATTAAATCGTGCAAACTCAGAGATGTAAAATCTACTAATCCAGTTGATGCAGAATTGCCCTAAAGCACCACATAAGTGCTTTAACTTGATTAAAAAAATAAAAACACACACTTTGCTAACGAAAAAGAGGTAGACTATATGAATTGGAGAGACTTGAAAGAAAATGAAGAATTTCCTTCTTTCTCAATTCCAGAAACGATCGGAGCTTTAAATGAGTATGAAAAGAAACATGCTCCACCTAAAGCATATTACTCTGGCAACCTAGATTTACTAAGAAGAGGGGGGCGTGTATCCGTAGTCGGTAGCAGAAAGCCTACGTCTAATGGAGTAAAGAGGGCCATAATTGTTTCAAGGCGTTTAGTTGAAAATGGGATTACTGTGGTGAGTGGTCTTGCCGAAGGAATCGATACCGTTGCTCACCAGACTGCATTGAACTACAACGGCAGAACAATAGCTGTTTTAGGAACTCCTTTGAATAAACCTTATCCAAAATCCAACCAAGAACTTTTTGAACGATTAGCCGATAACCAATTAGTTATCTCTCAATTTCCCTCGTATACTCCTTTTCAACCCAAAAATTTCCCGATTCGTAACCGGACCATGGCCCTGATAAGCCATGCAACCATTGTCATCGAAGCGTCAGAGAAAAGTGGCACTGTTCACCAAGGTTGGGAAGCCTTAAGGCTGGGAAGACCATTGTATTTATTAGAAAATCTAGTTAGAGAAAGAAAATTATCGTGGGCTGAAGAAATGATGAAGTACGGCGCTCAGTTGCTAACTCAAGACAACTTTGATGACTTATTTTATACCATACCATCGGGCATAATTAATGACGAATGCTACTCAGATTTCGCCGCTTAGGTATGCGACAGTGGCAAATTATTCTCCAAGAGGAAGTTCTAGTCTATCGATACGCTCGAGGGATTCTTGCAATAGGCTGAAAAATGGGAACGCAGAAACACTAAACAATTTTGCCAACTATTTTAAGGGTCAATATGAAAAATCAGATATTTTTAATGACTTCTTTGGAGATGATGTTGTGCTTGTTCCAGTACCAAGAAGTTCCCTTTTAGTAACAGGGGGCTTATGGCCATCTAAGTTGATCGCTGATGAACTTGTCAATGTTGGTCTTGCCCAAATAGTTATGCCTTACCTACAGCGAGCTTACGCAATACAAAAGTCGGCAAATTCATCACCGGGGAATAGACCAACAATTGAAGACCAATATAAAAGCTTGGTTGTACAACAATTGGAAGTGATCTCACCGAAACGGATAACAATAATAGATGATGTTTTAACTAGAGGAAGGACGTCTTTCGCTTGCGCACTCCGTCTTTCAGAAGCCTTTCCCGATACTGAAATAAGAGTCTTTGCGCCAATACGGACCCAAGGTCTCGTTGATGACATTGAACAGTTCGCAGAGTCTGCCACTGGTGATATTGTATTCGATGGGTATGGCGATGTCAATAGGCATCCTTAACTGGGCATCTACTGCTAGTATTATAGAATCTAATGCCAGATGGTTTTTCAATAATAGTCTACACTTACTATTCCAAATAGGAAAAGCGAATCAGATAAAAACTCATCTGGCTTCCTCCACTAACGATCGGCTACGACCTAACTAATCTTTACTTTTTTCGGCTAAGGGGTTAGTCAAAACCTGAAATTTTTCATTGGCTGTTATTTCCTCTACCTATTAAAAATTCACTACTTGTGACATTTTTCTTCAGATTTGTTTGGAATCAATAAATAGGGTTATTAGATTTGTTCACTACAAGTGACAGAATTAATGAATCCCTAAGTGCGGGAGGCATGGTGGGGTTGCTCGAAGCGACGTCTAAATATTAGACTAACGTTGGCAGTCATCTAGACTGATTGTGTAGCATTAGGAGGTGCATAGTTCTATCTTCTTCATCCCCAGCCCCAACCCATGGAAGCTAAAGTTACCAATGCGCCCCTGTTTGACGATCACAAAGTAAGTGTCTCTCTGAGCGAAATAAAGCTACTTATTAGCAGTGCAGAGGAGTCCCTCCAAAAAGATCCAAATAATGCAACGTTAATGTTGTATTTGACCTTTTTAAGGAATTGGGAACACTTACCTCGTGACCCAGAGCGGGATCATGCCAATTTGCATAAAGTCAGCTACGCCGAGTACATGCTGACTATGCTGAAAGGAGCTACTGCAGGTGCGGTTCATGCAGGAGTTCATACAGCATTTGAGGTCTTGTTTCTATAAAACAAGAAATGAGTAGGTATAGGGGATTTTAGGTTCCCCTATACCATAATTGCGCGTGACCTAAAAGTAAGATAGACTTTTAAACATTTTTGACCATGTATTTGCTATCTTTTCCTCAGTTTTCGGATGCTATTTCTGATGATTTCTCAGAAGATTCATCTAGTGGTATTTCTAGTTACGATGGCCACAACCATCCTAAAAATAATCAAATATTTGCCTATACTAAACCCGATAATTCTGAAAAAATAGCTGACTTAATGAAACTGGATTTAGAAAGTTTATTGACAGGGTTGGGTTACAATGGAGGCGCTGTTGTTTGCATTCCTGTAAAAAAGCAGTCTGATTTAGTGGCCCTTGCTCATAAAGATCCTTTTACAGCTTCTGATGCAGGTGCTGTGCTTTATGTGCGCGTTAAACCACAAAAGGAATCGGATGATTCCGATCTAAATAACCCGACTGACGGTTTGAGTATGCCTTATTCGATCCCTGAAACTAGTCCAACATCTGGACAATCTGGCGTTATAGAACTAGCGCCGAATGATCCTTTGGCGAATTTAGGAGATGTGGGCGGTTCCATAACTTACATCAGAAAACTTATGGGACTAAAACAGGTCGACCTGGCCAATAAATTGTCGATTGGACGATCCGCTCTTTCTATGATAGAAAGTAATGACAGAGTACCGACATTGAGTACATTGAGTAGCATTGCTCATGCTCTAGGCGATATACCCGTTCATGCTATTCTGTTAAAAGCAAGCGCGCTTGCGAATTTGGATGATTCATCTTCAACTAAAGTTGCTGATGCTATTATAGCCATGCACGTCAAGCTTTTTAAGGCGAAACAGGAGCAATCGAAAAAATCTGTAAGTGTGGATGTTCCCATTGATTGCCTTAAAAATTAAGCTAGCTTTCAGCTGACTAATTTGATTAAAAAGATGTCTATTAAGTAGTTTCTGTCTACCTATCCATTCCATCAATACCTGCAAAGATTGCGCAGGTAGGCCTGTACAGGACTGTGCAGGCCTTTTCATGTAAAAAGAGATCTTTTACATTTAAAATATTGGTAAGCTCGTATATTCAATTTGATATCAAATAATTAAAATTACTCATCTACTACCAATGAATAAGCAGCAATTAAAGCTTGATATCGATAAGCTTCACAACCTGAAAATGTCGATTGGTAATCTGACTTATGGTGAGGCGAGTAAAGCCAAATATGCTATGGGTAATTTGATCAAGAAAATAGAATTTACTACTAATTTCTTAGGATCTATGGCTTTACCAGTTGAGCTTATCGATTCAAGAGATAAAGCTTTCGCCCAGATAAACCCTGCTGTGCAAGCTATACTCCAAGAAGCTGGAAAGAATGAAAAGCGTAGTAATGGCCATGAGCTGATAAGCACAGAGACCGATAATCAATCAGAGGTTATCAGGCGTGCATTGGGTAATTTTGATACGGAGGCTTCAAGATGGTTAGAGTCGAATAACTAACACCCAACAGCTACTATTGGAGAATCTGAAATTGGTTTTGCATCACTACTGACCTACATCTAGCTAGCGTTACTATTTGTCACGCTGATCCTGCTTAGCTTATTGTTATAGCGTTACAAAATGCAACGCTGGCAAAAGCGATCAATTACTCATTCCTCTTTAATTTTCGGACATGATCTTACCCGGTCAGTAAAAGATTCTTATTTATAATGATTATTTATATATTTATATAATTAATCAAACGATATCCACCGTACTATATGCCTATTATTCACAAAGTGACTCGCCCCTGGATCCAATCCAAAACAACAAAGCCAAAAGTAGACACTAACGCAAACCGGGACGTTTACAATACCCGGCGCCATCAGAAGGAGCGCGCTGCTTACTTGAAAGATAATCCGCTTTGCGCGGAATGTCAGAAAACAGGAAAGGTAACGCCGGCTACCGTATTTGATCACATTACCCCCATTAACCAGGGCGGGGATAAATGGGATCTTAGTAACAAACAGGGATTATGCTCGAGTTGTCATGCACGTAAACGGCAAAGCGAACGGAGCAGGAAGTTTTAAACATAGAACTATACAGTGTATCTAGAAGTTGAAGCCAGCAACTAAATTCACTCCCGTCCGTTTGAGAAAGGTTGGCTCATCGCTAACAGCATTGAATATATCATTAACTTGATAGGCGATACCAGCTACGATCTTGGTTGGAGCTCCCTGTTGGCCTACAAAAATACCAATACCTGCTTTCTGAGTAGGTTGGTATCCCCAGAGCTGCCCCCTACCATAAACCGCTATTGATATATAGCCATAATTTTTGAAAGGAAATACAGCGTAATCAATATTTAAACGGGCTCCAAAAAATTTCTGGTAGTTATCAACAAAACCGGATTTCTTATTTTTCAGTATAACAGTTGAATCAATTTCAACTCGTGTGTAAACATCAACTGTTTTCAAATCGGATGTATTATTCAGATATCCAATCGATCCAGAATAACCAATTATTGCAGTTCCTTTAAATGCCTTACCTATTTTATTAAATCCACCTTTAACTGATCCACCAAAAAAATACTTATTGTTTAAACTATTAGATTCAAGAACTTTAAAAGCATCTAGCTTTATACTAGGAGCGACATACCATATTCTAACCTTGCCGCGGTCTGATTTAATATACCTCCCTAAATAAGCACTCAAATCAACAGAAGGATTGAATACATTTCCGGTTAATAATGTAGCAACATTTTCAGATGTTTTAAATTTGGCCAGCCCCCCCCAAAAGCTCTTCTTGCCACTGTTTTTGTCCAAAACTGATAGTCCAATACTCGCATCAGCTACATTAATAGATAATAACCTATTTGAATTCTGATTTATAATTAAAGACGTCTCACCTTTGGTGTCCTGAATTAAAGAATTCTGGCCATATACGAAGTTAAAAGAGGCACAGCATACTATAAGAGCAGAGAAAAATTTCATACATTGATTTCAGTTATGTTGGCATCTTTCTCATCTCCTAATTCTTTTTTGTCCACTAATATGGAGGTGTTGACATCTTCAGGTTCATCAGTTCCTATATTTTTACCGATTTCACTCTTCTTTTTATATAATTCATCGCCAGTCAATTTATAATTGATTGTCAATGTCCATTCTGTTGTTCGTACCCCAAAAACTTCTAATCGAATATTCAAAACGTTGTCGACTGGTAGTTTGACTGAACTATTTTCCCATTTCTCTCCGTCTAGAGTTCTTATCGTGATAGGTAGGCCTTCCAAAATAAGTTTTGGTTCATGAAGTTGGTCTTTACCTTGGAGCAGGACAGTGATGGCTATAATAGACATAGTGCTTCTGTGATAGAAAAGCCACAAAGCTATTGGTAAGAGCAAGGTAGAAATAGGGTAGTTTTCCCGTATTTCTAACTCGTTTCTATTGTTGGCATGCCCTTAATCGGCGGGTAAATAAGCCTGCAATGCTTCTGTACACACTTCCTTAATGGATTTGCCCGTCTTGGCACAATGGATCTTAACCCGTTGCATCAACACGCGATCCGCCCAGAAGTTAAAATGCACTTCGTCCGGCTTCTTTTCGGTCGTTTTAGCAGGAGGACTTACGGGTTCAGTTTCCACTGGCCGTACTTCCTGAATGGGTGTTTTGGGGGGATCTTTCTTAAGAGATTCCGCTAACCGTTTGCGGTTTTCTTGATAATCTTTGCTCATGGCGTCTTGGTGTGAATCTCATAGATAAAACCTATAAGACGGATAAGGAATAATTTATCTAGCTGGCATTCATCCGGTCCAAGATCTCACCGGCCAAATCGATCACTTCATCTTTGGCGCGCTGATCCTCACTACCAAAGACACTATTGGTCATTGGCGAACGGGTATAACTGACGCGCTGGCTGATTGCTGTTGTATGTAACGGAATGGCGTACTCGGTCAGAATCTCTTTAACCTCTTCGGTAAGGCTGGTACGGGACAGAACCATATTGAGTACAATACCGGCCTTGAGAGTGGGTTTAAGGCTCATACTTTGCTGCAGCAGGGCGATCGTGGCTCGAATGGCCATCGCATCCAGAATACCAGCCTTGGTTGGTACCAGCACGTAATCTGAGAGCGCGAACAGCTCGCTGAGCCGGTTGGACAGATACGGGGGCGTGTCAACAACGACCAAGTCATAGTCGGAGAGCTTATTGGATAGCAGCAGCTCCAGATCAACAATGTCGACGCCCGACAAAAATTCTTTCAGATCGGAAACGGAACCCTGCAGGTCCGTATCGACAATAGCTACTTTGGCATCTTCGGCGAAACAGTACGCCAGGTTAATGGCCAAAGTAGTCTTGCCGACCCCTCCTTTCTGGTGGGCAATGGTGATTACTTTCATTGGCAGTCGTTAAAAGGTGGGGCAATTTATATAAATGCATATTTATGTAAAGCCAATTCAGCAGATTTCCTATTCTAATACTTTTTACATGATCATATTTTCATGTTTATTAAGTGTATATGTGTGCGATTTTACAAAACAAGCATACTAAGAAATCAAACATAAGTAGAATAACACTCAATTGTTATTCTGTATCGACATTGATAAATTGTTTATTTCATGAAATATCCACAAGCTTTAACATCCAAACTAGATGAAATTAGATCTATTGTTGAAAATTGGACTATTCCAATACCCTTTGAAGAAGTAGTAAAATGGATGATGCAATTTGATAACAATGACTTTGAATTAGCTTATAGAATTATTAAGAATCTAAATATTATTGGCTACGAAGAGCTAAAAAGTGCTCTTCATATTGCATATAGTAAGCTTGAAAGGATGTCAATAGATAAAGGCACCAAAATAAATAGCAAGAATACATTATTTGCGGGCATCGGTGACGGAGGTAAAAGCGGAGCTATGATAGGATATAATTTCAGAATTTCTAATGAGCTTTCTGAAGAAAATTTTTTAGATGAAGATTCATTTGCTCATATTGAGAAAGGTAGGATAGAAAACTTAGTACTAGTTGATGACATCATATCTACAGGAAACCAAGCTATAAAAGAAATACAAAAAATCACAGAAACTTTAATTCCACTAGGTGTTAAAAATATATTCCTTTTAACTGCTGTGGGAATGAAGGAAGGTATAAAAAAGGTAGAAAAGGATACAGGAGCATATGTATTTTCTGCTTTCGAATACGATACAAATGATACAATTATCTCATTTGACTCGTCTTTTTATGATGGCCTAGAATTTGAGAACAGAAAAAATTTAAAAGAGCGCCTTGAATATTATGGGAAGATTTGCAATCCAAAATCACCATTAGGTTATGGTGGAATTGGTGGTCTTATTGTTTTTTTTTATAATACACCAAACTCCACTATACCACATATATGGTCAACATTTAATGCTTGGATACCACTATTTAAGAGGACTCTGAGGATAAATGGAATTGATTCATATTATAAACAATTTGACAATTTACAATCTCAAAAGCCTAAAGCAAAACCAGGTAAAGAAGAGATAACATTGTTTGTTGAGGGAAAATCAGAAGAGATATTTTTTGAATTAATACTGCCTAAATTAAAAGAAGCAGTTAACTCAGATAATATTACTATCATTTCACTAGGAGGAAATATTACAGAAAAATTAATAGAGAATTTAAATAAAAGTGATACGAAATATTTATTTATCATAGAAGATAGCCCGTATGCATCTGATACTTGGGCTAAACGTATGGAGGAACTTTTTAATAATAAACCTCATATTAAAATAAAACCAATAATTTACTATTTAGATATCAATGCGATTCTTGGACTAGAGACTATAAAAACTAGCCTAAAGCTTCCTATTATTAAAGAAGAAGACATAAATAGTAGAGAGGCAAAAAAAGAACTTGAAGATCTCTTATTCAAAAGCTATGCGCCTCCTAATAGAAAGCGTCTTTTAAGTGCTTTACTTAGACAATATGCCAATAATGAAGAATTGGAAAAACTAATTAGCTCGATAAGCCAAGCTCTCAATAAACAGGTTAAAAAAAGTTAGAAAAATGTTTTGACTATATATTAATATATCCTCAATCTTCCAATAAAATTGAGGATATATTAATATTGCTTAAATGGTGAGCTCTGCACTGACAATCGCATAAATATTTTCCATATACCCCTTCCGATCGGCCACATCCAGCCAACTCTCCCGCTCAGTGCGTTTATGGCCTCGAATATTGATCCGGTAGAGGTAATAGAGCCGGTTATACACCAATCGCCAGGCGTTCTGCTGACTAACCCCCTTTGCCCGACAGTAGCCATTGACAATCCGCTGTACTTTAGCGCGCGTTGTTTCAACCGGTAACGCTTCACTGCTTCGGGGGACATCCAGTAGCGATCGAGCGGCCTGCTGCTGTGAGTCTAATACGGCTTTAAGCTTCTGCTCCAGATCCGTTATACGCTTATCAAGATGGGTAAGCAGCTGGTTCGGCTGAGTAGTTATCTGCTGTAATCGTTTCTCAGCCTCGATAAAGTACTGACGAGCCTGTTTGCCTCTTTCGGTACGTTCTACCATGGACAGTTCCTTGGCTGTATCCAGCGTAAGTACATACTCAATGATCCGGCCACCGGTTTCACCATTTAGTGAAACCGATGTATAATCCTGACCTTCGACAAGCTTATATTGTTTGATACGGCCCTTCATCCAATCGGCGAAATGCTTCCTATTTCCCAGAAAACGGTGCAGCTCCCGGCCCGAAACTGTAGGTAAGCCCTGGCCACTAGTCGAAATAGGGATCAGCTCATTCATGACTGCCCTCCTTTCGATTAATAGCGTTGCCAATCTCGCGCAGATCAGCCCCCAGGTCATTGGTAATGCAGGCAATATAGCGAGTCAGTACTTTGACTTGTTCCAGATGAAGGATAATCTCCTTCTGGCTGGAATCATCGAGTACAACCGACTTTCCTTCTTTCAAACCGCTATGCCATTTCTCTGTATAATACTCCAATTCTTCGTAGGCTTTATCCAGATGAGCCCATAAGGCATCGAGTACAATCTCAGCGCCCGAAAGGGCCATCGGTAAATCAAGGTTGGAGCTTGTCTCAATCTCCAGCTCAAAAGCCCAGAAGGTACTGTGCCGGATATCCTTGCCGGTTGAGGTTATATAATTCATGTTATGGCTCCTTTCTTTAGGCAAAATGCCGGGTTAGTTCTTCGATCTTATACATCATCACTACCTGCCTGAGTGGAAAGACGCGGTCCATGTGGCCAAAAAGGCTATTATCCTGCGTCAGACGGAGAAGTCTATTCTGGACCGGCTCAACCCGGCCAATCAGCCAGGTGCGAGGATGGGTTCTGTTATAACGGTAGGCTAGAGCTACAATACCATTAGTCGACATAAAATGGTAACGATCGATGGGTTTAGCCTTCAAAGAATCTCCCTTTAGAATTTGGGGAGCCATGGAGTTCGACCAGGCCGAAAAAACAGCATCTAATTTGACCGGCTCATGACCATTGCCTGCCAGTGGGTAAGGTGTGATCTCGTACAGGCGGGCAGTCTGGTTTACTTTGAGCTGCCGGTAGTAGAGCTGATCAAGGAGCCGCTCCCATCCATGAACAGTAGTCCCTTTCTGCTCCATATAGGCAATGCTGTTGGTTGTATCCCTCAGCTGCCGCATGTGTTTACCAAGCACAGCCAATGCTTCCGTTGTCTCATAGTCTGCTAAAAGGCGGGTACACTTCAGGCGGTGCAAAGCCCTGGCTGACCACTGAGCGGTTGAGGAGACAAATTCCTCTACGGCTATTTTACTGGACATCTGCCCCTCCTTTCTGGGTATCGCAGCCGCAATACTGATTAGTCCTGTAGGCCTTTTCGGGAGAAAAGATCACCTTGTCAAAAACACCGACCGTATTGATCGTACCATCGGGCCTGGGGAAACAGATACTGGCCTGGTAGGCTTCCAGTTCCATCCACTGACCGACCTTGTTGAAATACTGCTTCATGTAGAAGTACTGCATTTCGACAAACTCACCACTGATCAGATTAGGCGAGGTTAGATTGATTTCACCTTTCAGACCATTGCGGTACCAGATATCGATGTGAAGAATTGAAACAGCCGCTGGACGGTGTTTAGACCCTGCTGTTCGGTCATGAATTGTTAGCAGAGCGGGAATCTCTGCTAACAATTCTTCCGGATCACTTTCAGGGACAAGGGGCTTAGTCTCGGTGGAGGTTGCCTGTGTAGCGGAACGGTTTTTCGCGTTGAAACGGGGTGAGGGTTCCCAGCGAAGGTTGGTTACTTCGTTGCGCTTACCGTCTTTGACTTTACGCCGAACCCAGTCATATCCGTTTGGATTGGGCAGAAAAGCCTCAGCAACGGCTCTGTGGACCCGAATGGTTGCCGAGATTCTCTTTTGACCCGATCGGACAATAAAACAATGATCACCATCCTTGTTTGGCCAGGTTTTGACGTAATCCCGATCAGCATTGCTCCATACGTTACCCAGATTAGAGATACGGTATTGAGTTTCGAATCCGGCCAGAGGTTTCCAAACTTCATTGGGCTGTCCAGTTAGCGGATTGACATGAATGGATGAGAGCCGATCATCCGCTGTAGATTGGTGTGAGGCCGCATTTTGGGCCGTTGGTGGAGGGGTTGTTGCAAAGTTTCCCCTACCCACGTAGCTTTGCTCCGTAGACATAATAAATGAACTGTTTAGGGTGTTTACATGACCCCCTCATTGCACCGTCCAAAGTTCAAATGAGGGGGTTCACTATTTGTTTACCCTTCAATATCTACCGTTTTGGCTAGGCAGTCCTCCAAATTGTGGACACTATATAGCCTCTTTCGTATTGAATTGATCAACGAAGTTAATTTTTATTTGTCTATATGCAAATAAATTATTCTTTCCCTATTGCCTTTTTTCTTAGCCTTTCAGGTGGGTATTTTTCAGTATCTATATAATCTTTGAGTGCACCTGTCGGATCAGGTATTTGTATCTTTTCTATCAATCCTTTAGCTATTCTACTATAAATAGCCTGTGTGGATACTCCGCAAAGTTTCGCGTATTGATATGGAGTTGCATACTTCATTGTGCTTTGAGCTATCTATAGAGAACTAATCTTGTTTGCATATATACAAACAACAAGTATATTTGCATATATACAAATATATAGTACCTAGTAAATATCTATATACTACATACTGTCACTATTTTAAAGTGTGTAAGTAGTCTGTAAGAAATAGTTTGCATTATTTCCTAACTTGCCCTCATGGGACGAGTAAACACACCCGTTCTAACCAACACCCAACAGGCTGAGTTAGAACGCGAACTGAAGAGCAACGACAACCACAGCTTTCGCATGCGCTGCCAAGCCATCCTGCTCAAAGCGGCTGGCCGTAACTCGAAAGACGTGGCTCTGATCGTGGGCATGTGCCATGTTAGTGTGAATAGTTGGTTAAAACGCTTTAAAAATGATGGGATCGAAGGGCTAAAAATTAAACCGGGGCGGGGCCGTAAGCCCTTACTGGATAAAATAGCGGACAAAGAGGCCGTGCTGGCGGCTGTCAAAGCCAACCGCCAGCGTATCCAACTGGCCAAAGCTGACTGGCAAGCCACTCGCCAAAAAGGTAGCAAACCCGTCAGCGAGTCTACGTTTCGTACCTTTTTAAAAACCTTGGTGGGCGATATAAACGAATTCGCCGACGGGTAAAAGGAAAGCCTGATCCGGTAATATATACTTACAAAAAAGAACAACTTAGGGAGTTGGAAGAACTTTCTGGGCAAGGGCTGATTGATCTGTTTTATGGCGACGAAACCCATGTGTGTAGTGAAGGCTATGTGCCTTATGGCTGGCAATTTCCCCAGGAAGATGTTCATATAGTGGCCCAAAAGGGCTTCAAAATCAACTCTTGGGGGCTGATTAACCGGCAAAATAGCTTGCATTGGTCCACTACTCAGCAACGCATCACGGCTCGGTTTGTGGGTGAACAACTGGATAAGCTCTCGTTTAGGATTCATCGGTCGACAGTGGTTGTGTTGGACAATGCTCGGATTCACACAGCGGGCTACATCCAAGGGATGCGTTCGATTTGGGAAGCCAGAGGGCTTTATCTATTTTTCTTACCGACTTATTGTCCTCATTTCAACCTTGCTGAAACGCTATGGCGACATCTAAAAGGGGGATGGTTAAAACCCGAGGACTATTCGACCAGCGATGAATTAGCTTATGCCTTAAATCGCTGTTTAGCGAATGTGGGTCGAGAGTTAACGATCAATTTTAGTGCTTTTAATGCAAACTAATAATCGAGCACTACTTAAATACCTCTCCTCTTTATTTCTTTTTCAATTAAAAACAGCTCCCTGCTGGTCTGGCCAGCAACGGAGCTGTTTTCTTGTGCCCGGCGCATCAGATAGGGTATAACATCATCAATAGGCCCATAGGGTAAGTACTTGGTTACGTTGCAGCCTGCTTTAGCCAGGTTAAACGTAATGTTGTCACTCATACCGTATAACTGCGAAAACTGCACATGGGGGTGGTTGAGTGTCAGGTTCGCTTCGTCGAGTAGTTGAACCGCATACTGAGAGCTGTATTCATTATGGGAGGCAATGATTACCGACAGGGTACTGAGCCGTTCAATTGTGTAATCGATAGCTGCGTTAAAATCCTGATCGCTCGACGATTTATCCGGTTGAATAGGCGAGGGGGCCTGTAGAGACTCCGCTCGTTTCCGTTCTTTTTCCATATAGGCACCCCGCACAATTTTAACCCCTAAAATGAAATCATTTTTTAACGCCATCGCGTGCGAAAGTTTCAGGAATTCAAGCCGGTCGTGGCGATAGAGCTGTATGGTATTAAAGAGCACCACTCTATTTTTATTATAGACCTGCATCAATTGCATGGTGATGGCATCAATCGTATCCTGAATCCAGGATTCTTCAGCATCAATCAGAATACCCACATTTTTCTGGGATGCTAGCTTACATAAGTCAACCAGGCGTTGTATTACTTTGTCCCATTCCTGCTTTTCAGACGTAGTAAGCTGATCGGTATTGATCGTAGCTGCTTCGGCTGTCAGCTTAGAGGTTGTATTTAATTTTTCAAGGAGGGCAAACCGGGCGAGTGCCGTTATTTTAACCGCAATCAGATTGGTTGTTTCTGGATTGGCCGCGTGGTTAATTACATTGATAAATTCGTCTTTGGCATTGTCGAAATCTATTTCACTTTCTTTCCCTTCTGCGCCATAATCGAATATTATACCAATGCCATATTTCTTTAAATTTTCGGCAACCGTTTTCGTACCTTGGAGGGTTTCGCCACCTACAAATTGTTCGAAGATTGTAGATCGTAGCAGACCTTTGATGGGTAGTTTCCATTTAACGGCTAGTATGGTAAGTTCTGTTCCAATGCTAACCAGCCATCCCTGATTCATTAATTGAAACAGGCGATACGTTTTTTTTAATTGTTTATCAGACTTATAAATAAAAGCCTGTTCAGTATTGTCGAATGAAATTTTAGCTTTACTATTCATGCCTATTTTTTTTCAAATCTACACCTAGGATTCTCCTGAAAGTGGTGCTGGCAATTTTTGAAAAGACTTGGACAATTATTGTGAAATTTTATCCTGTTAACAGCCTGATCAGATACCATATGTCAAACAACTGTCTATACAGATAATTATTTTACTTGTGTAAAAATAACAATATAGCTGCTGAGTAATTATACTTATTGCGGTTTTTTATACTATGATAACATGAAATTTTAATTAAAATTTCTGTTAGTTTTTTCTCTGGAATAAGAAGCATATGATTATCTTGCATTACAGCCAATAAGTAACCATATTTTACGAATAAATGCTTTAAAAGCAAATTTACTTTGGCTGTAAATAGTATAAGTTCGTTCTGAAATAATAATAAACCGTCTTGTCTATGAAAGTGTTGGAATTTACACCGCCTGTCCCTAAAGAGGATTCGGTTGTAGTTGATGAAGACATCCTGCCCTATTTTTACAATTACTTTCACCGACATAAACAACTACAGATAACAGTAATTCTTCATGGTACGGGTACCTTAACAGCAGGCAATTATAGTCAGTCCTTCAAACCCGGTGATATTTATATTCTAGGGGCTAATCAGCCACATATATTTAAGTCGGATGCCTCACATTTTAGTCATCCAGAACGTATGAATGCGCATGCCATTCACGTTTATTTTGATCAGAGTCGAATTCCAGGGCAGTTTTTTGACCTTCCTGAAATGGAATCGATTAGTAATTTTCTGCCTACGACGCAATACGGATTACAACTACCTTCTCAATACGTAACACATGTTAGCCGCGTATTAACTAAGCTGAAAAATAAAAATAGCCTCGACCGATTATTAACGCTGATCAAATTATTTGACTATTTCTCCAAGCAGGTAAGAGACTGGAAATCGTTAGATTCGGGCTTGTCGAGAAATTATTTCTTTGATGGCGAAGGCGTTCGGATGAACGATGTATTTCAGTATACGCTAGAACATTACGCTGAAAATATTACGCTGAATAAAATTGCTGAAATAGCGCATATAACTCCGCATGCTTTCTGCAAGTATTTTAAAAAGCATACCAGGAAAACGTATAATGCTTTTTTAAATGAAATACGTATTAGTGAGGCTTGTAAAAAAATAATAAATAGTAATCATGATGGGATTTCTACAATAGCCTATTCAACGGGATTTAATAGTGCCACAAACTTTAATCGTGTTTTTCGAAAAACAACGGGCATGTCGCCCCGAGATTATATAAAAGTTTATAAAAGTAAACTCGACAAATTAGCTAGTTGAGTCAATAAAAAAGCCCACCTAAGTGGGCTTTTTTATTGACTGTAAGCTGACCGAATTACATCCCTTGTGTTGTAAACTGAACCGCGTCTACAGCGAAAAGAGGTTTCTGTTTAGCTTCTGGATTGACAAATACCAGATACAGTTTATGGCGACCCGATACAGGTTGCCGGAAAGGAATGCTGACAGCACCTGTAGCCCCTGTTTTTACATCTGCTTCGCCCAATAACGTACCGGTAGGTGAGTCTAGCCGGGCTTCGAGCTTGCCGCCCGCTACTTGATCGTTGCTGGCAAATACGGTTGGCGAAATGCCTTTGATACCGGTTAGATCAATATCTGTAAAGGCTACGTAGCTGCCCGATTTCAGGCCAATAGCGGCAGGACCCATCTTCGGAATATCGTACTGGAAAATATCCTGTTTAACATCGGCTGAAACGGCTTTAACGACCGGAGAACGTAACGCCAGTGTTGAGGTTCCTGTAACGGGACCAATAGCGCCATTACCACGATCTGTATAGGTAGCAGTCAATAGGTAGGAGCCATCTTTTTTCTGCTGTGCAGGCACGTAGTCGCCAGCAAGAGGTTGGCGGTTGGCCGCTTTTTCGTTGGCCAGCGATAAAATGTAGCGAACCATGTCAGTTGCTTCGCTTTCTTTCAGTTGTGGGTGGGCACTCATGGCCTGTTCGCCCCAGACACCACCGCCACCAGCAATAATTTTACGGGCTAGTTTTCCCTCAATCTGAAAACCTCCTTTGTACTTCTTCGCTACGTCGATATAAGCAGGCCCAATCGACTTTTTATCGATAGCGTGGCAAGCCTTACAGTCGCTCAGCTCAATCAGCCGTTTTCCGGTCGAAAAGCCTGTATTAGCCTGGTGGCCTTGCGCCAGCATCGTTTTATCGAAGCCCTCCAGATAATCGATGGTCATGGTTACGTCGTCGGGGCTGATACCTTTCTGTAACGTACCATCTTCTTTATCAACGACTTTGACGGTGTATTTTACCGGCTGATTCGGGAAATAGAAGGTTTTATTGCCAGCAACCGCAACTTCCACTTTAGGTTCGTCATTCCCAACCTTGATATCCATGCTTTGGGTGGCCGAATTACCAGCAGCATCGGTAACTTTCAGGGTGGTGGTATAAACGCCAGGTTTGCTGAACGTAACGGTTGGATTGGCCGTCGTTTGTTTTGGCATACCTTTACCAAACGTCCATTCGTATTTCAGCGCATCGTTGTCGTAGTCCATTGACCCTTTCGAATCAAACTTGACAGTTAACGGGGCTGCACCTACCATTTTATTTGCACTCGCTACCGCTACAGGCTTGCGGTTACCAGCATTGAACGTAATGCGCGACAGTCGGGCGTCGGCATTCGCTGCAAACCATTGCTGGCCATACTCCAACGTATAGAGCGAACCGTCATTGGCAAACTGCATGTCGATTACGTGCGAAAATTTCGTGTTGGGAAGGAAGGTTTCCATCTTCACAAAATCGCCGTTTTCTTTCATCGTAACCGGATGAATCCAGTCGCGCATCCATTCATAGGCAAAGAATTTACCATCGTAGTGGCGGGGGAATTTCACCGATGTTTCTGGATAATCGTCGTAATAATATACGGGTCCACCCATGGCGTTACGTCCTCCTTTGCCAACAATCTCACCAAACTCTGGTGACTCAGCGTATGGATAATAAATGAACGCTTTCTGAGCAGGTGGTAATTCTCTCAAACCGGTGTTGTTGGGTGAGTCGTTAATAGGCTTTTGCGGATCGAAAAGCGGACCGGTTGTGCTGTCAGCAAAGGTCCGTGTGTGGTAGGGGCGGTTATCGGCTACGAACAACGGCCAGCCGAAATAACCAGCCTGCCGCGCCTGATTGATCTCATCGTGACCGCGCGGGCCGTATTTGTCGCTATTGTTACCAGCGTCAGGACCTACTTCGCCCCAATATAAAAAACCTGTGCGCTGATCGACCGAAATACGGTATGGGTTTCGGTTACCCATTACGTAGATTTCAGGGCGGGCTTTAGGATTTCCTTTCGGAAATAGGTTGCCTTCAGGAATGGAATACGTACCGTCGGTTTCGGGATGGATACGGATAATTTTTCCACGTAAATCGTTGGTATTACTTGACGTTAAACGAGCATCCCAGCCGCTACGTCCCGGACGTTCATCAATAGGAGCGTAGCCGTCAGAGTTAAACGGGTTCGTGTCGTCGCCAGTCGACAGGTACAGATTGCCTTTCCGATCCCAGGCAATCGAGCCGCCAGTGTGGCAGCATCCATCGCGTTTAACCGGAATAGTCAACAATACTTTTTCCGTGTTGAGTAACAGGGTATCCTTAACATCGTCATAAACAAACCGAGATAAGTGTTGCGCGGTGTCGGCTACTGAATTACCCGTCAGTGGAGAATAGTAGGCGTAAATCCATTTGTTCTGTTTGAAATTTGGATCTACGTTTAATCCCATCAGACCATACTCAAACTTGGTAAACACCGGAAAATTGGCGACTACCTTTACTTTCTTTTTAGTAGGGTCCCAAAGCTTTAAAGCACCCTTCCGTTCCGAGAAAAGCACCTTTCCGTTGTCGAGCACAACCAGTTCCGTCGGTTCATCCAGACCGGCCGTTAGTACCTGCCGCTCAAAACGATTCTCCTCGGGATAAGGCTGCGTTTTAGCCTGACCAAACTTCAGGCTACTGGCCATCACCGATTTGATACCACCTAAAATATGCTGTAAAAACAACGCATCGCTATAGGATTCGTCTGTGTGGCCACCACCCGTATAGAATGCTTTACCTCCATCGAACTCATGATGCCAGATAAACGGATGATTATCGCCATTCTGGCCGCCTTCATACGTTTTTTCATTTAGTTTACCCAGGACTTTCAGAGTGGGTTGAATGCTCTTGTAGTTATACCATTCGTCCCACCGTTTCCAGTGGTCAGGCAGCATTTTAGTGGACGGGTGATTTTTATCGACGATGTCGATTTCGGCATTTTGCTGCTTAGGATGACTTAGGAAATAAGCACCCACCAGTTGGTTATACCAGGGCCAATCATATTCGGTATCGGCGGCTGCGTGAATACCAACAAAACCGCCCCCTGCCTGGATATACCGCTCGAAGGCCGCTTGTTGTGCTTCATCGAGCACATTCCCGGTAGTGCTCAACCAGATTACAGCTCCATACTTTTTTAGGTTGGATTCGTTAAATTTTGATGCATCTTCCGTTGTATCGACAGCAAACCCATTTTCCTGACCAAGTTTCATAATGGCCTGTTTGCCAACAGGAATCGACGCATGACGGAAGCCTTTTGTTTTGGAAAAAACCAGTACCCGATTGAGCGCAACAGGGGCTTCGGCTGAGGCTGTAGGCTTAGTGGACGTAGTGCGCTTAGCGGTTGTCTGTGCCCAGGAAGGCGCAGTCACTGCTAGCACGCCCACCAGCAACAACGCGCGGGAGGGAAGCCGGAAGTGTTTCATAGAGATTGAAATTTATGCAGATTGGGTTGCGGTAAATTGACCAGAAAGACAGGCGAAGGTTAACTTATTCGAGTATTCGTTTGTCTTTTAGTAAGAAACAAAAGTAACGAAAAACCTAACGCTATGGTAGCGCTTTTATAGGTGAATTATATCTTTAATAGACCATTAATCTACTTTCTTGAAGGTGGCTACGGGCTTTCCCTGCTGGAACAGGGTAAGTTTTCCGTCACTAACCCGGTAGGCCACCGGCTGGACAAGTAGGTTCAGGAATTTAGATTCCACAGCGCTTATGTTATCGACACAAGCCATTTTAGTTGTAACAAGTGGGCCAAAGCGAATCAGATGAGTATCGGCGTGGACACTACCACTCAGCCGATTGCACCCCGTTGTGCCAGTAACCCGGGCATCGGTTAATGAAATTTCCAGCCTGGGGACCTCCCGGCCGTTAGCAGAAGGAGTAATCTGTTGGCCCTGTAAATCAGTTAGTACCCAAATATCCTGAAGCAGGCTTACGATACGTAACGATACCCCACAGCCTACGTAATGCTTCCCATTATAATCGACCTCCACGCGATAGTCGAATCGTTGCTGGGATAGTTTATCGACGCAATTATCAGGCGAAAAGGTCGCTTTAAATCGCCCGGAAGGAGCCGGAAGATCGAAGCGGAACGTACCATCTGCACCAGGCTGCTGTTCCGGTACTACTACGTTAAGGCTGTCGCCGGTAGTGGCTTTGAACCGTAACAAGCGTGTCGAGCCATTAACGGCCAGTGACCAGCCCGGATCATTACCAATGGCAACAAGTTCTTCGCCCGCTTTGATATAAGCGGAGAAGTCGGTAATGTCTGACTGATTGGGGGGAGTAAGCATAGCTGCAAACTGAGTAGAAGGTCGACGACAGCCTACCACGAGGAGCAGAACACCCAGCAAAAGGGTACGCATAGCTTTCTGATTCAAGTGTTTTGTGTAAGACTTCAGTAGCCTGAAAAAGTTTAACCAGCCTCTGAAATCGCCCGCGTGAAAATCGACGGATTGACACAAGGGTTAAGCCGCAACGTTTCTAATTCATATATTAATATTGTATTTCTTTGATTTAATAGGATTATAATAAGCGAAATTTCTGTGCTGTTCGTAGTAGAACGTGTGATTTATTAGTAATTTTCTTGCAGATCGTTACAAAAGATACGACGGTCATTTATCACATTCACTAACTAGATTCGACTATGGGCAAATTTGTAGTATCGACGAGAGCCAACGGCGAGTTTCAATTCAACCTGAAAGCCGATAACGGTCAGGTAATTCTAACCAGCGAAGGTTATACCAGCAAAACAGGCTGTGAAAACGGTATTGAGTCAGTGCGGAAAAATGGGCCCGACGATGGAAAGTATGACCGGCTGGAATCGAAAAACGGAAAATACTATTTCAATCTGAAGGCTGGCAATGGCCAGATCATTGGCTCCAGCCAGATGTATGAATCAGAAGCGGGCCGCGATAATGGAATCGATTCTGTAAAACGAAACGCGCCTGGGGCAACCGTCGAAGAAACTACTGCCTAGTCAGCTAAAAACAATCTTTTCTTCACTCGCTTTCTTAAACGTATTGGAAGCGAGTGAAGAAAAAAGGTACGTTATTTGGTAAACACATAAGAGTCGTACTCTACGAAATCGCTGGCCTTAATGTCGACGCTCGTGACCTTGCCATTGGTGACAGTAAATTTGGTCGGAAAAATACCGTACGACTGATTGGAGTAAGTCATTCGGAACGTATCGTTATCCATATAATCGAGTTCGGCGGATAGGTTAGGATGATGTTCGAACGTAACGTTTAGGCCATCGTCAGCGGTTTTGATCGTAACCGTGCCGTAAATTCCATTTCTATACGTACCGGCATATGCTGACAGCGGGAGTGCCGGTTCTTCTGTATCCATTAGTTTCTTCGCCAGAGCTGCCGGAAAGCAACAAGATGACTAAGCAGGACAATGGGTACAACGAAACCCGGTAGCCAAATGAACGGGAATTTCAGGATACCGATGTTAGGTTGTTGAAACGCTAGCTGCTGAAAGGGGGAAGGGGCCGATAAGAGGGCGTGAGTCACAATATTGAGCAACAGCACCAGAGCCACTACGTTCCAGACAAATAGCCATTGTTTACTGAGGATGGGTCTATTGAAAGAAAAATAAGCGATTACCGGAGCTGTCAGACCCGCCAGAATATCAACATTGCGCCCTTCAAACGTCATGAGTTCTGGAATTTGATGATGGATATATAAAGCGTATAAAACTAACTCGACGGGAATCCGGATGGTATGGATGTAGGTAAGTGTAGACAGTGGTAGTTTGTCCAGAAAAGCACGACCGTTCGACGAACTAAATAAACCCGCTATCAGCAGGAAAGGCGGCAGGATGGCCAGGGGGAGTCGGGGTGGTTTGCTGGTAAGCGTTGTGAAAAAATGCTGAGCCGCCAATACGCCCAGGATTAGCAGCCAGACCAGTAAACCTAAGGCAGTAGAGATAGTTCGTTTTGGGGCGGATCGATGAACTGCTTTTAGAAAGCCAATGAACGTAATGGCCGTAGTAGCAGCAAAAGCAATAGCCAGCCAAAGGGGCGGTTCAACAAATAGATACGATAGATTCGGTTTCATGATTCCTGCTTGTCTGTTTGAACAAAGGAACAGGCCATGACGAGTTTCTACCAAGGAGAAAATGGGCTAAATCAACGAATGGTAGTGTAAGACGTAATGGATGGTTAAATGGGAACGGTCTGGCGAAACCATTTTTTAAAGTCAGCCCGTCGATACCGGCTGACGGTTACCTGTTCGCCCGTTTGATTTTTGTGCAATGCTGGCATTAACTCAACAAGAAGTTTTTGGTTACTATCATCCTGAACCTGTCGGATTGCATGCATCGCAACAATAAATTGTCGATTGAGCTGGAAAAATCCAGTTGTCAGTAGTTGATTTTCCAGGCTGGCGAATGAATTATAATTAGTGGTTAGTTGCTGCCCATTGGTTTGAACGAGTAGGACAACTCCTCCAGTAGAGTAGAAATAAGCAATTTCGCTGGGCATTAAACGAATTTGCCGTGTTCCTGCATCAATCAATAAGCCAGCTGATGACTGAGTTGCTGGGATCAGTTTAGGTTGACTATTGGCTATGTTTTGCCGTTTCTCAAGAGAGATTGTTTGAAGGAGATACAGCCCAACATAGCCGCCGTTGACAAGCGTAGCGATCGTAATACAAACAAATATACCGGACGTAACGAGGGGCATAGATGGCCAGTTGCCGGAATACACTCTGATGGCTAAGGGAAAGACAACGGAGAACGTTAACAAAGTCAGCGATCCACCAAGCAGAATTTGCTGACGAATACGTCTGCCTGGGTTTTTATAAAAAGGGGTATGCTGATCCAGATACCGGAAAATGGCCAGATTGGTCTCCCAGCAGCAGAGCATAACGGTGGCTACCGTTAAGAAATAAGGCCACGGGAAGCGGTAGTCAATTTCGTAGGGGTAATGCTTATAGAAAACCAGATGAGAAGCTATAGAGGCCGCCACCGGAACAATAACTAACCGGGCGTAACGATGTTGCTTTGCGGTGAGTGGAGCCATGGAGATAGGAAAATTGAAGGACTATATTAGCAAAAATCCCCATACTGACATTCGTCGGTACGGGGATTTTAATGTATTGCTACGTAGTGATTACGGGTCTACAGTTGAGGTTGCTCAGCTACCAGTTTTTCATCAACATGGCCTGGCTTGCGGTTGCGCATCCAGAACCATAATACGGTAAAGGCAACGATCAGAAAGATCGGGAACATGGTCATCTTGGCTAGAGTCGCCTGCCCTGCTGCGAGTTCAAGCGCGTCACCTGTTAACCCTGTTGTTGCTTTTTCAACCTTGGCAGCATCAATCCAACCTCCAATGATGGGTTGCCAAATGGAGGTAGAGAACATACCTACGCCCCCAATAATTGACATGCCTAATGCACCACTCGCCGGAATATTTTCGGCTACAAACCCAATCATGGTTGGCCAGAAATAACATACGCCGATGGCAAAGAAAACGGCAGCTACGTAAGCCATAGACCCGGTTTGTGTGCTGAATAAGTAAACGCCGATAGTGGCGAAAACGGAACCACCCAAGAGTACACCCGTTTGATTCAGCTTATGAATGATTGGCCCACCAAAATAGCGACCAATTGCCATCAGCCCTGTTGTAAGGGCTAGAATGTACATTGGCGTAGCTCCGCTCTTACTCATGATCAGGCCAACCCACTGTTGTGGACCAAATTCCGAAATAGCAGTAAAGGCCATGCAAACAAACATGAACAGGAAAAGCGGGGTAAGCATTGCCTGAAAATTACTGCTCAGCGAAGCCGCTTTGACTTCTTTTGACGTTGGGAATGCCTGACCGAAGAACAGGAACGCGTAGATCAGGGCTGGAATCATAATGATCCATACCTGGGTCTGCCAGGACAGACCAGCATCTGTCATAAACTTGGAAATGAGGCTGCCGATTACAATACCGCCAGGGAACCACATGTGGAAGCGATTCAGCATCTTGTTCATTTGAGCACCCGTAAACATATCCGCAATCATCGGATTACAGGCGGCTTCTGTACAACCATTACCAATACCGATCAGCAAGGTCGAAATCAGCAACATAGAATAGCTACCGGCGTAGATAGTCAACAAAATCCCCAGCGTATGGCACACAAAAGCAACATTCATGATGAGCTTGGGACCTACTGAATAATAAACCAGCCCACCCACAATCATAGCGATAGGGAAGCCGAAGAACCACATGGAATTGATGAAACCTAACTGCTCAGCCGATAGGCCAAGTTCAGTGCCTAGTTGAGGCAAAATTCCCGCTCGGATACTGAACGAAAAGGCCGTGGTGATCAGAGCGAAGCAGCTGGCTAAAAACAGCCGCGAAGGGTTAACGGTTTGATTCATTTTGTAGAAGAGGGATTTAGTGGTTATTAATCCGTTCGAACGTTTAAAGGGTTTTGATCAACAGTTTTTAAGTCTCTCAGGTGCATCGTAAAAACATTACGTATGCTGTGTTATGCTTACCTGGTCCGTAGTTTTCTAAAGACGACAGCAAGAATAAACTCCCCGTTACCTGATCGTATTTATGTAAAATTTCCGAAAAATAATAGAAAACTGCTAATTTCCGGCCGCAAAAACAGAGTATGTATGCTACGTCCTAACCTTGTCATAGTAGTGGTTTACGTACTCTTCGCTGTATTCTGTTGTTACCGAGTCGATTGACCGATACTACAGGTCAGAAATACGCTTACATCACTCTTATAATTATCTTTTTACACTCAACTCAAACTCCGATGCACAGAAAATTGCGAATGGGTATGGTTGGCGGAGGGCTTGACGCCTTCATTGGTGCCGTTCACCGCCGGGCGGCTGGTTTTGATAATGAAATCGAACTGGTGTGTGGCGTTTTCAGCTCCTCGCCCGATAAATCGAAAGCTACCGGCCATGCTCTTTACTTACCCGAAAACCGCGTCTATTCATCGTTTGAAGAGATGATTGAACGGGAAAAAGCACTGCCAGAAGGTGAACGGATGGATTTTGTATCCATTGTTACGCCCAATCACATGCACTTCCCGCCCGCTAAAATGGCGCTTGAAAATGGATTTCACGTTATGTGCGACAAGCCGATGACGCTGAATCTGGAAGAAGCTAAAGAACTAGCGCAAATCGTTGAAAAGTCGGGTTTGGTGTTTGGGCTGACCCACAACTATACCGGTTATCCAATGGTGAAAGAGGCCCGCGACATGGTACGTAACGGTAAACTCGGCAAAATCCGGAAAGTAGTTGTTGAATATCCGCAGGGTTGGTTATCGAAGAAAGAAGAAGATACGGATTATAAACAGGCTAAATGGCGGACAGATCCGGCTAAGTCGGGAGCCGCAGGCTGTATGGGCGATATTGGAACTCATGCCGAAAACCTGGCTGAATACGTAACGGGCCTGAAAATTGCCGAGCTATGCGCCGATCTTACTGCTTTTGTGCCGGGTCGTCAGCTCGACGACGATGGGAACGTATTGCTACGTTTCGACGGTGGTGCGAAAGGAGTTCTGCACGCCAGTCAGATTGCCAACGGCGAAGAAAACTCGCTGAAAATATACGTTTACGGCGAACTGGGAGGCCTGGAATGGCACCAAATGGAGCCCAATACGTTGAAATACAAAACCCAGGAAGGCCAACGTATTATTCGGCCTAACGTGGGCGATCTGTCGGCATCGGCCAAAGCTCACTGGCGGTTGCCTGCTGGTCACCCAGAAGGGTTTTTCGAAGCCTTTGCCAATGTGTACCGGAATTTTGCTTATGCAGTGAAAGCCCATATGGAAGGCAAACCTGCCGACCCAATTTATGATTTCCCGAGCGTAGCAGATGGCGTTCGCGGCCTAGCCTTCATCGACACGGTCATTGCTTCGTCGAAATCCGACGAGAAATGGACGAAGTTTGTTCAGTAATGTAGCCAGGACGGCCACGTCCGGGCATAATTATCTTTAGCGATCTCGCCCGGACGTGGCCGTCCTGGCTACAAAACCCTAATCATGCAAAAAATCAATGTTGGTGTCGTTGGCACTGGATTTATTGGTCCTGCACACATCGAAGCTCTCCGTCGCCTGCCGAATACCAATGTGTTGGCACTCTGCGAAGTAACGCCTGAACTGGCCCGTCAGAAAGCTGATCAGTTGGGTATTGAGCGGTCTTGTACGTTCGAAGAATTGCTCAAGATGGAAGACATTCAGGTTGTGCATATCTGTACGCCTAACTTCCTGCATTATTCGCAGTCGAAAGCAGCATTGGAGGCTGGCAAACACGTAGTGTGCGAAAAACCATTGGCTAAAGATTTGCACGAAGCCGAAGAATTGGTTGAACTGGCCAAGAAAACGGGCCTGGTCAACGCCGTGCATTTTAACCTGCGTTACTATCCACTGGTTCGTCAGATGAAGGTGATGCGGGAGCAAAACGACCTGGGTGACGTTTATTCCGTGATCGGATCGTATTTGCAGGATTGGCTTTTCTACGATACAGATTATAACTGGCGTCTGGAACCCGATAAGTCGGGTGATTCACGCGCTATTGCCGATATTGGTTCACACCTGATGGACAGTCTGGAATACATTACCGGACTGAAAACGGTAGCGGTTATGGCTGATTTCAATACGGTTCACAAACTGCGTAAGAAGCCTCTGAAGCCTGTTGAAACCTATTCGGGTAAGATGCTTCAGCCGGAAGATTATGCCGATGTGCCTATCAACACCGAAGATCACGCGAACGTACTGCTACGTTTCGACAATGGTAATCGTGGGGTCATTACGGTTTCGCAGGTATCGGCTGGCCGTAAAAATCAGATGAAACTGGAGATTGCCGGATCGAAAAAAACCTACGCCTGGAATTCTGAAGCGCCAAACGAAATGTGGATCGGAAATCGGGATGGTGCTAATGAATCGTTCATGCGCGATCCATCACTGGCGCATCCAGAAGCCCGTTCGGTTATTTCGTTCCCAGGTGGGCATAACGAAGGGTTTCCTGATACGTCGAAGCAACTCTTTAAAGAGGTCTATGATGCGATTGCAGCCGGTAAGCAACCCGAAAAACCTACGTACCCAACCTTTGCGGATGGATACCGTGAGCTACTGATCTGCGAAAAGATTCTGGAAAGTAACCGGAAGCAGGCGTGGGTGGAAATTTAATAGTCAATGCTGAATGAGAGAATGATAGAATAATGGATGTGAGGCCAGATCTGCCAGAAAAGCAGGAATTTATTGAAGATTTCAAAAAAAGGACTAAAGATTTTGTCCTCCGAAGTATTCGTGTATTTCAGGCTCTCCCTCAAACTGATGAAGCTCGGATTATTGGCAGGCAGTTCTTACGATCGGCATCTTCGACCGGAGCCAACTATCGGGCAGTTTGTCGTGCGAGGAGTAAGGCAGAGTTTTATGCAAAATTAAGCGTTACTGTTGAAGAAGCAGACGAATCGCTTTTTTGGATGGAAATAATGGCAGAGGCAAAAATTATTCCTACCAATCGACTTGAGAGTTTGATGCAGGAGGCTACTGAAATTATCAAGGTGCTTTCGAAAGCGCGCAAAAATACGTGAGAATTATTTCTGAATGAGTGAATGATAGAATAAGTGATTTGCATAACCTATTCTATCATTCACTCATTCACTCATTCAAAATTAACCATCCATGAAAACAATGAAAGGCCCGGGCATTTTTCTTGCCCAATTTTTAGGTGATACCGAGCCCTTTAACTCGCTGGAGTCCATTGCCAAATACATGGCTGATCTGGGCTATAAAGGAATACAAATTCCGACCTGGGACCCGCGCATGATCGACCTGAAGCAGGCTGCTGAAAGTCAGACGTATTGCGATGAATATAAAGGAAAACTGAAAGATATTGGTGTTGAGGTTACCGAACTGTCGACCCACCTTCAGGGACAACTGGTAGCAGTTCATCCGGCTTATGGCCCTATGTTCGACGGTTTTGGCCCCGCTGAGCTGGCAGGCAAGCCCGCTGAACAGCAGGCGTGGGCTGTCGACCAGTTGAAGCTGGCGGCTAAAGCATCGAAAAATTTAGGATTAACCGGACACGTTACGTTCTCGGGGGCACTGCTGTGGCCATTCGTTTATCCGTGGCCACAACGTCCGGCTGGTTTAGTTGAAACCGGATTTACCGAACTGGCGAACCGCTGGAAACCTATCCTCGATGCTTTCGATGAAGCGGGTGTAAACGTAGGCTACGAACTGCACCCTGGCGAAGACCTGCACGATGGCATTACGTTCGAGATGTTCCTCGAAAAAGTGGGCAACCACCCACGGGCAGGTATCAACTACGACCCAAGCCACTTCGTGCTGCAACAACTGGATTATCTGCAGTTTATCGACTTCTACCACGAGCGTATTTATGCGTACCACGTAAAAGATGCCGAATTCAATCCGACTGGCAAGCAGGGGGTTTATGGCGGCTTCCAGGGATGGGTTGAGCGTGCAGGACGTTTCCGCTCTCTAGGTGATGGTCAAGTAGATTTCAGCGGTATTTTCAGCAAGTTGGCACAGTATGACTATGATAGCTGGGCCGTTCTGGAATGGGAATGTGCGCTGAAGCATCCTGAGCAGGGTGCGGCTGAAGGAGCTCCATTCATTGAAAGCCACATCATCCGCGTAACAGAACGCGCTTTCGATGATTTCGCCGGAACCGGTGCCGACGAAGCCTTTAACAAGAAAGTGCTGGGATTGTAATTCATATTGCCAAATTCATGGGTGCCATTGTATGAAATGGCACCCATATTTTATTCATACCATGCCTATTCCTGACTACCAGACTATTATGTTGCCACTGTTAAAGCTTCTTGAAGATGGTGGTGAATATAAGCTAACGGCCCTTGTTGATATGTTAGGAAATCAATTTGGGTTGACTGATGACGAGCGCGCAGAGTTGTTGCCGAGTGGACAAACATTTCTTTTTAGTAATCGTGTAGGCTGGGCACGAACTTATCTGAAAAAAGCGGGTATCATAGATTCACCAAGGCGAGGGATAACTATAATCACTGCTCGTGGTAAAAATGTGTTACGTCAAAAGCCTAAGCAGCTTAATGTTAGTTTTCTGAGGCAGTATCCAGAGTTTCTGGAGTTTCATAATACCAAAAAGCCAGACACTGGAGAGTTGGTTATAGACACTCTTGGCATTACCTCGCAAACGCCCGAGGAGTCTTTAGAGGCATCTTACTTAAGTATCAGAAAAGCACTTGCGCAGGATTTACTTGACAAAGTAGTTAGCCTCTCACCTGCATTCTTTGAGAAGTTGGTCGTGGAGTTGCTTGTTCGGATGGGATACGGAGGCTCTATAAAAGACGCAGGTAAAGCAGTAGGTAAAAGTGGTGACGAGGGAATCGATGGGACAATAAAAGAAGATAAGCTTGGGCTAGATATTATCTATATTCAAGCAAAGCGCTGGAAGCCTGGGAATGTAGTGGGACGTCCTGAGATACATAAATTTATTGGGGCTTTAGCAGGACAAGGAGCAAAAAAGGGAGTTTTTATTACTACCTCATCTTTTACTCGGGAAGCACTTGAGTATATTCCCCGGAATGAAACAAAAATTGTTTTAATTGATGGAGAACAATTAGCACAATTAATGATTGATTATAATCTCGGAGTTGCCTTACAACAAACGTTTGAGGTAAAGCGGATTGACAATGATTACTTTAGTAGCGAATAGAAGAAAATAAAACAGCACCATTATGGCAGGGCAAGGTTCAGGAGGTAACGTATTGGCTGCACTGTGCAGCTTTTTCATTCCCGGTTTAGGTCAGTTGTTGCAGGGCCGTTTGCTGATCGCCATTGTGCAGTTTGTGATGGCGGCCGTATTGTGGTTTTTCCTGCTGGGCTGGGCAATTCACCTGTGGTCAATCATTGATGCGGCCCGCTATAAGCCTTCTAATTGAGCCGCTCTTAAAATTCAATGCCTTCTTCGGCTAACAGAGCGGCCAGATTCAGGATAACCTCATCCAGAACTGGTACGTTGGCATCCCAATTTTGGGTGAGCCAGGGCTGTTGCTGGGTAGCAACGAAAATTTTCCGGGGTTGGGTTGTAATCCAGATTACTGTTTCTACGCCAAACGATAGAAGCCGCTCCGTTTTTTCGTGGACATAGCCTGACTCTTTTCCCTCAAATTCTTCCGGTTCAATACGTACATCGACTTCAATCGCAATTTTAGGCGCGGTGTCGAAATATTTGTTCGTTAACGTCAGATTGTCGGCTTTATCAAAGATAGCAATGTCGTTCGATAGGTTGGTGTTTTTGTCAATGTGGATACCTGATTCGTTGGTGACAAGCAAATAGCGCTTTCGGTTGATATGCATAAATAGAAAGCCATGTATAAGCGATACAAGCATGGCCTGTAAAGAACTACTTCCCATAATTTCGGCGGGTTTTTTCTGGCCGTCCAGAACGGCCTTATAGTTACGGTAGTACAAAGGACGCCCATTCAGTGTCTCGTAAATTAAATACGAGGGCACTCCCGCTTTTTTGCGCTTTCTGTGCGCTGTTGCTACAGCTACTGGCATGGCTTTGTCGATTGAATTCATTCTACAGCAATACTACATATTTTACCCGACGAATTAGACTATAGGACCGGAGCAGGCTTTCGCTTGCCCCGGCCTTTACTTATTTCATTTTCACTATCGTTACGCCGGAACCACCACGGTCGGCATGCTCATCGTCCATCCGTGCTACCTGCTTGTAGCCACGCAAATGATTACGTATCAATGTACGCAGAATGCCGTCTCCTTTACCGTGAACGATACGTAGTTCAGGGTAGCCGAGCATGAGCGCATCATCAACAAAACGGTCGACTTCTCCAAGTGCTTCTTCGCCCCGCTTGCCCCGAATGTCGAGGTTGAAGCTGAAATTCTGCATCTTCTCGTTCATGTCGAGCCCCTGGCTACGTGGTCGCTCTTCTTTGCTTTCAGTAGCGTCCTTGAAGACCTTACGACTCACTTTTTCGAGTCGGTTCAGTTTTACGGTCGATTTGAGATCGCCAATCCGAATTTCTGCGTCTTTACCTCGTAACGAAATAACCTGACCAATCGCATTCTGTCCGGAAATCCGTACGTAGCTACCCACTGAAATGGCACCGCCATCCGCTTCGAATTCTTCTTCCGGTTGCTTCGGTTTTTCAACAACCAGAACCTCCGGTGTTAATTCTTTTTCGTCGAATCGTTCCAGCTCCTGCCGTACCTGTCTGGTTGCTTCGCGGTCGGCTTTAGACTCCTTAATTTCGCGGATGGTATTCTCAATACGTTGATTGGCTTCCTGAACCAACGTTTTCGCTTTTTGCTTGGCGTTGTTGATCAGTTGTTTCTGCTCGTTATCCAGACGGGTTTTGAGCGCCGTATACTCGGCAAGCTGTTGAGCTAGTTTGCGTTGATTGATGCTGATTTCCAGATTCTTCTCCGAGAAGACTCGTTTCTCAATATCCAGCTCTTTCAGCAATTTCTCGAAATTGACCTGCTGGCTTCCCAGCTTTTCTTTGGCCCGGTCAATCACGCCTTTGGGTAAACCAATCTTTTGCGCAATTTCGAAGGCAAACGAGCTGCCTGGCCGGCCAATTTCCAGCTGATAGAGCGGTTCAAGATGTTCGCCGTCGAATCGCATGGCACCGTTGATAAGACCAGCTGTTTTATCGGCAAATACTTTCAGGTTGGTGTAGTGGGTGTTGATAACACCATAAGCCCCCGATTTATTCAGCTCTTCCAGAATGGATTCCGCAATCGCACCGCCCAGACCAGGTTCGGTACCCGTACCAAATTCGTCGATCAGGAAAAGAGTGCGCTTGTTTGAGCCAACCAGAAACTTTTTCATAGCCGTCAGGTGCGACGAATACGTACTAAGGTCATTCTCCAGCGACTGTTCATCGCCAATGTCAATGAACAGATTCTGGAAAACGCCCATTTCGGCGTAATCGGCCATAGGAACCAGCAAGCCACATTGCAGCATATACTGAATCAGACCAATGGTTTTCAGAGCGACGGATTTACCGCCCGCGTTGGGCCCTGAAATAATCAGGATACGTGTTTTTTCGTCCAGACGAACGCTAAGCGGGACCACCGATTTGCCTTGCTTCTGGAACGACAAATGAAGAAGCGGGTGCCGGGCGTTAATCCAGTTTACCAGTGGGCGTTCGTGGAGTTTAGGCATGATGGCGTCCAGCTGTACAGCGAGTTTTGCCTTCGCCCGGATGAAGTCGATCTGAGCCAGAAAATTGACCGCTTTCTTTAGTTCATCCAGATGAGGACGTATCTGATCAGTCAACGCCAGCAGAATCCGATAAATCTCGCGCCGTTCTTCGTATTCCAGTTCCCGAATCTCGTTGTTGGCATCAAACACTTCGGCGGGTTCGAGAAAAACCGTTTGCCCCGTTTGTGATTCGTCATGAACGAATCCTTTGATCTTACGTTTGTGTTCGGCCGCAATTGGAATAACCAGACGTCCCCCACGTATCGTCAGACTCAGATCATCCGGTATCCAGCCATTCTGACGGGCCTGCCGGAGAATACTATCGAGTCGTTTACGCAGATTGGCCTGCTCGCTGATGATACGTCGGCGAATACTGGCCAGCTCGGGCGATGCCGAGTCGCGAACCAGTCCTCGATCGTCGATAACGCGTTCGAGGGCAGCCGACAACTGTTTGTCAACGCCTATCGGGCCCGCCAGTTCACGTAAAAAAGGAAACGTATTGCCATTTTTAGCTTCTTCCTGACGGGCTAAAAATTTAAGACACTCCTGAATGGTACGTAGCGCCAGTTTCAGATCAAAAAATTCAGCTTCGGTCAGAGCCAGGCCCTCAACGCGGGCGCGGGTCAGTTGGGGCCGAACATCAATGTAGTTGCTGCTTGGAAAGGAGGGTTCATACTGAACGATTTGCTTAAACTCGTCGGTCTGACGTAGCAGTTTATCAATCAACTGAGCATTATCCGTAAAGCGGATTTTTTCGACATAATCCTGCCCAAGTGTGCTGATACAGGCGTCTTTTAACCGTTCACGGATGGTATCAAAACCTAGTTTTTGTTCTAATGTGTTTGGGTAAAGCATTTAGTAAGAGAAGGCTTTGTCAATAGCCTTATACATAACGTTTTAACGAATGATGAGGTTCGTTGTAAAAATAATCTTGTTGCAGAGTGACGTCAGCTATAAATGACCCGTCACAAGGTAGATTTTTTGTTCTTGAATCGATTATTGTTTGTACTTAGTTTTAAATGAAATGTACTAAGTGTGAATGATAAGGCTAGTTGCCGTAAAAAACTATTCACCTACACTTGTATATCACTAATGCAAAATTACTTAATTGCTTACTACTCGGGTAACGAACCCACCTTCAAATACACAGAAAGCGTTGAATCTGCCCGTGTCTATGCCCTGGCGATGGCAACAGTACGTCCTAATACAGCCACAGACGTTATGTCTATTATAGAAATTGCTACCGACCGGGTCGTATTCTACGGAAAAGGACAGAATCTGGTAGCTAAACTAAACGCACAACCAAAGAAAGATTCAGGTACGGGCTTTTCGTTTTTCCCCCTGTTTCGGCCTATATTGACTTGGATGGGCTTAACAGTGAGTGAGCAAATCTAGTTAGTTGAATGGACAGGAATGAGATTGTAGTCATGATAGTAAGAACAGCTACAATCTCATAGTAAGTCCATTCCATTAATTTTTGTGCTCCAGCGTAAAAAGTCTGATAATGGCCAAACTCTTTTGTGTATGTTTGGGGCATACTAGATTACTATGCGTACCCAGAAATTTATTCCCTTCGTTGCCGCCGTTTGTTTGTCTGTCCTGATTAGTAGTGGTTTGGTCGGTTGCCAGTCGAAAGGTTCAGATACGTCAGAAACAACAGATTCGACAACTACCGCCGACGCATCGAGAACGGCGGAAACCGCCGACTCCACCACCGAAGCTGCCGCTACTGTGGTCGATCCTGCCAAAATTCCCGCCAGTAAGATAGCCGATGCGGCTACGATTCTGGCTCGCCCGCAGGTGCCCATTTTGTGTTATCACCAGATTCGGGATTGGCGTCCGAGCGATTCTAAAACGGCAAAAGATTACATTATTCCGGTTGCCGCCTTCAAGGAGCAAATGCAGATGCTGGCCGATAGTGGTTATCATACCATTTCTCCCGATCAGCTTTATGCGTATCTGACTACGGGTGCTACGTTACCTGCCAAGCCCATCATGCTGACGTTCGATGATGGTGATCTGGACCAGTACGAAGTAGCCGCTCCTGAACTGGAGAAACATGGTTTTAAAGGGTCATTCTTCATTATGACCGTAGCCATTGGCCGGCGGGGTAAACAGCCGTATATGGATAAAGCCCAGATTAAAGATCTGTCGGATCGGGGACATACCATTGGAGCACATACCTGGGACCACCATAACGTAAAAAAATATCAGGGTGACGACTGGAAAACGCAGATCGAAGAACCCAACGCCAAGCTGGAGAGCATTACGGGCAAACCCGTGAAATATTTTGCCTATCCGTTCGGGCTTTGGAACAAACAGGCGCTTCCTGAACTACAGAAGCGGGGCTATCTGCTCGCATTCAGTCTGGCTGACAAACGCGATGATCAGATGCCGCTCTATACCGTTCGACGTATCATTGCGGGGGGGCAGTGGAAAGCCAAAACCATGTACCGGAATATGATTGGCAGTTTTGATAATAAATAGATTGACTGTCTACAGGAAAAAAGCGGCTTCGGTCGCTTTTTTCATTTTCGGGGCCATTGATAACTGAAATAGACCTGTAACTATACAATGAAGCACAAACTATTACTGATTTGTACGTTGCTTGTTGGAGCCTGGCAATCTGCGCTGGCTCAGGCCAACCCACCACGTTTGATTGTTCGTGGCGATGATATGGGCTATTCACATGCGGGTAATGAAGCCATTCTGAAATGCTACAAAGAAGGCATCGAAAAATCAATTGAAGTACTGGCGCCGTCGCCCTGGTTTCCGGAAGCGGTTGAGCTATTGAAACAAATACCCGATGCAGACATTGGCATCCATTTAACGCTGACCAGTGAGTGGGACAACATCAAATGGCGTCCTGTATCGTATTGCCCGAGCTTGTGCGATGCTGATGGCTACTTTTATCCGATGGTAAGGCCTAACAAGAACTATCCGAAACGGTCAGTCGTGGAAAACAACTGGAATCTGGCCGACGTAGAGAAAGAGTTTCGCGCTCAGATTGAGCTGGCGATGAAGAAAATACCTCGTATAAGCCATTTTTCTGGCCATATGGGTTGTACAAGCCTGACCGACGACGTAAAAGAACTAGTTAAAAAGCTGGCTCGGGAGTACCGTATCAAGCATCATGATATGAGCCTATCGGAGTCGGGTGTTACGTATGTAGGCTACCTGGGGCCGCACAAAACGTCTGAAGAGAAGTTGCAAAGCTTCCTGAAAATGCTGGAAAGCCTGGACGCCGGAAGAACCTATCTCTTTGTGGATCATCCTGGTCTGGACACACCAGAAGTGCGCGCCATTCATCATATTGGCTATGAGAATGTGGCTGAAGATCGGCAGGGCGTAACAGACGTATGGACACATCCGCGTGTGAAGCAGCTTATTAAAGATAAAGGCATTCAATTGATCGGGTACAATCAATTGTAAGCGTGACAACAACACCTCTATCTTTTAACCCTGAGAAGAGCTATATATAGTATGCCATTTACTTTTAGCGTATTGTTTTGTCCTCCTGACGTAGCCAAGAGGACAAAACTTTAAATATCAGCTAGATTAGGCCAGTTCGGTACGTACGCGCTCCAGCAATTTCTTGGTTGCTCTAACGCCATCGTCGCTGGATAGGTAGCCGCCGGTTGGGTTATACATATTCATGAGCCCGCCTTCGTATTCAATACCTACGTACCCACTAAAGCCGGCATCCTTGATAATCCTGAATAGCTTACGGAAGTCGCTTTCCGTTTCGTTGCCCTGCGCATCGAACTTATGCGTTTTAGCACTAATCCCTTTGGCGTAGGGCATCATTTTCTTAACCCCTTCGTATCGGTCATATTCCTGCAGGCATTTTGTGGCCATAATGCCTTTAATGTCGTTCGTTTCGGGTTTACTACGTTGGCGACAGAAGTTACCGAAATCGGGCAACAAACCGGCGTTTGGCATATTTACCTGTTTCAATACGCCAACTAACCAATCAATGTTAGTTGAGTTACCGAAGTGATTTTCGACAATTACGTTCATCTTCTGCCTGGCGGCATATTCCAGCAGTTTGTGATAGCCGTCGGCCGCTGCTTTGGCTGCTTCTTCGGCCGGATCGTCGGGTACGCCCGTAAGTGCCTTTGATGTGTCGCCCAGATTAACCCGGATGGAGCTACAGCCGAGAAATTTGGCAGCATCGACCCAGGGGAAATGGGCTTCGACTGCCTGTTGACGTTTAGCGGCATCCAGATCAGCGATGTTGGCGCCATCGACCATGATCAGGTTGTTTTTCATACCCAGATCGTCGCAGCGTTGTTTTAGCTCTTTCAGATACGCCTGATCGGTATGCTTGTTATTGAAAAACATGGATACGTATTCCAGTACGTTAATACCAAAATCGTTTTTGGCTTTGGCCGGGAAATCCATGTTGGTCATTTTTCCCGAGAACAGTTCACCGGCAAATGAGAACTCGGCCAGCGAAATATTGAAATTGAATTTTTTAGCGCTCATAGCAGCAAACGTATCGGCTGGTAACATCGATGAAAGGCTCAGACCCGCAGTAGTCAGGCCAAGTTGATGCAGAAAATCACGACGAGATTGGTTCATGGCATATGGTAGAAAAGCCGCGTATGATTACACCCGCAGCAGGTTAGATTAGTTAAATAATTGTGCGGTAACGGGTACGAAGAGGGGGGCTTTCCCCGCTTTTTCATTCTTGAAAACGAAGTACAGATCGTGCATTCCCGTAGTGGGCGTAATCGGTGCTTTGGCCATGGTTGGTTTAAACATGGCCGCCGGATCTTTACTGTCTACGGGAGCCATTTCTTCGGTTTGACCAAGAAGCTGGCCCGTTGGCGAATCGATACGTATTTCGATACGTCCACCGGCGGCATTAAGTTGGTTTTTAGGAATCGATACGGCGAATTCAGCCATCCGAATACCCGAAAGATCGACTTTATTGAACAGTACGTAGGTTTCTGGAGCCATCACAATGGGCAATGGAAACGGTTGACCAGCCATTTTATACAGCATAATCCCCTTCGATTGGCTATCGCTATTACCCAGAACCAGTAAAGAAGGACGTAGCGTCAGGACGCTCTCAGAGACTTGGGCCGGAAGTCCGTTTGCGCCCCGGTCTTTATACGATGCCAGCAAAACCAGATTTCCTTTTTCGCTTTTGCCCGGTGTGAATGCTCCTTTAGTTGGTAAAGAAGGAGCGGGTGTTTTCTGGTCGGATAAGGTAAGGATGTATTTCACCATTTCACTGGCGTCGGCTGTACTGACCTGCGGATGGGCCGTCATCATGGCATCGCCCCATACACCGCCACCGCCTTTAATGATCTTGTTCGACAAGCTGGCTACGGCGTTGGCGTCACCTTTATATCGTTTTGCTACGTCAATAAAAGCGGGCCCTACCGATTTTTTATCTGTGAAATGACAGGCTTTACAATCGCTCTTGTCCATTAGTGTTTTGCCGGTACCTAAATAAGCCGCTTCCGTAAATTTATGCCCTGCACCGCTTTCATTTTTGGGGCTGCTTTCATCCTGATAGCTGGCACGTACCAGGACTGATTTCGCCGGTATACGTCCGCTTGCCAGACTGCCATCCTCTTTATCTGCTACATTTACCTGATACGTAATCGGTTGTTCCGGGAAGTAAAAACTCTTGTTTCCTTTTGTTACGGCCAGCTCAACTTTGGGAGGCTCGTTACCCGCTGTTATGTCGATCTCGCGCGAATCGTTCGCGCCTTTAGCGTCCGTCACGGTCAGGATGGCTTTGTATTGGCCGGGCTTCTGAAAGGTATAGCTTGGATTGGGATCGTTTAAAACGATTGGTTTGCCACCCGATTTACTAACTATTTTCCACTGATACGTCATCGCATCGCCGTCGAAATCTGTCGTTCCCTCCGATGACAGGTTGACTTTGAAGGGAATCGCACCTGCTTTCTGACTGGCCGCGAGTTTGATGTTTGGCTTGCGATTGCCCCCGTTGAATTCGATACGTACCAGCCGCGAATCGTCATTTTGCAGGAACCAGCCCGTTCCATATTCCAGTACGTATAGATCGCCGTTTGGTCCGAACGCCATATCGATAGGGTGACTGAACGCCATATTCGGCAGAAAGCGTTCTATGTTTGTCATGTCGCCTTTCTCATTGAAACTGACCGACAAAATCATGTCGCGCATCCATTCGAATAGGAATACTTTGCCATTATAATAATCGGGGAAAGCGCGTTTAGCGCTAGCAAAATCGGCTTTGTAGTAGGCAGGACCAGCCATTGCGCTACGTCCACCTGTTCCCATAATAGGGAACTTCTTGCTTTCGGAGGCCGGATACGAAATCAGAGCCGGATTGGCAGGGGGGAGGTCACGCAAACCCGTGTTATTGGGCGAATCGTTAATGGGGTGGGCCGGATCGAATTTCTCACCCGTTTTATTCGTCGCAAAATTTACGTCGTTATACGCTTTATTGTCACCTACGAAATAGGGCCAGCCAAAATTGCCGGGCTTACGAGCCTGATTATATTCGTCTTCAGCCATAGGGCCCACGCCCACGGAATCGGTTCCGGCATCGGGCCCTACGTCGCCCCAGTAGACGTAGCCAGTATGTTTGTCAACCGAAATGCGGTAAGGATTCCGGTGCCCCATCGTATAAATTTCTGGTCTTGCCATAGAGGTTCCTTTGGGAAACAGGTTGCCTTCCGGTATGGTATACGTACCGTCGGGTTCTGGATGAATTCGCAGGATTTTACCGCGCAAATCGTTGGTGTTGGCCGACGATTTTTGCGCATCCCAGGGGCCACGTTCGGGTCGTTCGTCGATTGGAGCGTACAACGTAGCGCGTGGACTGGTATTATCGCCGGTCGAGAGATAGAGATTGCCGTCTCTATCCCAATCAATGGAACCACCGGTGTGGCAACACTGCTCCCGTTGAACCGGGACTTCCAGCAACACTTTTTTGGAAGAGATTACCAACTCATCGCCTTTTAGGTCGTAGCGGGTCAGAATGTTTTTGGGATCGTTGCCAGCGGGCGAATAGTAGAGGTAAATCCAATGATTTTTCTCAAAATCAGGATCAATGTTGATACCCAGCAACCCATCCTCTGCTTCGGTTTCGTGTCCTTCTTTATCCTTATATTTAGTGCTAACCGGAATGGTGGCGATGGTTTTTACCTGTTTTGTTATGGGCGAGTATAACTGCACCTGCCCATGTCGTTCAATAAAAAGAACTCGCTCGTCGGGTAATATCGCCATTTCGAGCGGCTCATTGAGCTTTTCTGCCAATACTACTTTTGTAAATCGGTTCTCGTCGGGCTTGTCTCCTATATCTACAAACGATCGGGTAGAATAAGCCCAAAGGCCAATAGTGCTCCCAATGAGCATCAATATTGGGTAGGGTTTTAGCGAAAATGGAATACGTTTCATTATAATGCGTATTTTCAACACAATAATACTAAATTGTGTCAATGTGTAACGCGTACACAATGTTTATTTTTTTAGTTTTTCATGATAGAATACAAAAAAGAGCTTCAGCGGCTGATTGAGGATTTTAAAACGAATTATCTGCCATCCGTATCTGTCGATCTGGTTATTTTTGGTTTCCATGATGGGCAATTGAAGGTGCTGTTGCTACGTTGGAAAGGGACCGAAGAATGGTGCCTGCCTGGTGGGCGAATTCGTAACGACGAGAATCTGGACGATTCGGCCTACCGCAGTTTACGCGAGCGGACGGGACTTCGTGAGATTTTCTTACAGCAGTTCTACACCTTTGGTGATGTTTTGCGCTATAAACACATTGATCAGCATGAAACGCTCAGGAAGCTGGGATTACCGGAAGAAGCTGTGCATGAATTCGCTAATCGAGATGTTTCGGTAGGTTATTACGCACTGGTGGAGTTTGAGAACGTAGTGCCCACGCCCGATTTTTTTACGGATGAGTGCCGATGGTGGGATATTAACCAGGTGCCTACGCTCTTGTTCGATCATAACGATATGATCTCATTGGCGTTAAAAACGCTACGTCGGCAGTTAAGCTATCAGCCGATAGGCTACAGCCTGCTGCCCGACAAGTTTACCATGCCTGATCTGCAACAACTGTACGAAACTATACTGGGACAATCGCTCGACCGGCGGAATTTTCAGAAGCGGATGCTTGGTTATGGTATTTTAGAACGGCTGGAAGAGCGTAAATTTGGTGGTGCTCACAAAGCGCCCTATTTGTACCGATTCGATAAAGAGAAATATGAAAAAGTGTTGGCTGAGGAAAGTTTATTTGTTGGTTAACAGATAAATAAACCTACATGATTGATCTGGGAGCTAAATTTGCTGGCTAAAACCCTGAAAAAAGATTAGGACCAATACTAGATAACGAAATCAATACGTTTGCAAAAAACCTTCCTTGTTTTAGGAAGTTAAACAAGCCGTAACAGTACGAAATAGTATGAATACCCAAATACGTGTGGCGCTTGACCGGACGCCTAACACAAACCATACAGGATTTTACGTCGCTCTGGCGAATGGCGCTTATCAAAAAGCGGGTCTTGATGTCGAATTTATATCCCCCGATCAGGATAATTATCAGCTCATGCCTGCCCGGCGCGTAGCACAGGGTGCCTGCGAATTGGCTATTACACCCTCTGAGAGTGTGATTAGTTACCGGACTAACGGAAGACCCCTAGTAGCCGTAGCCACCGTTCTGGCGCGCGATATAAGTGCTATTATGACCTTAAAGGACAGCGGCATTGAGCGGCCTAAACAATTGGACGGCAAAGTATATGCAGCCTACGGCGCGCGGTATGAGGACGATATTATCCGGCAATTGATTCAGAACGATAATGGTCGGGGGCAGTTTGTGGCCCATAAAACCGGCTGGTCGGGAATCTGGAAAGCGCTGTTGACTCGTGAAGTGGATGCCGCCTGGTTCTGGCTGACCTGGGAGGGTGTAAAAGCCTATATTGATGGAGTCGACGTAAACCAGTTCTTATTCGATGACTACGAAATTCCGTATGGTTATAACCCGGTTCTTACAGCTCACCAAAGCTGGGTCGAGCAGAATGGCGATGCGTTACGTCGGTTTCTGGAAGCAACCTCAGCAGGATTTCAATTTGCGGTCAAAAAGCCTGATGAAGCCGCTCGTATTCTGGGCAAGACAGCAAAACACCCAACCTTGAATGACCGTAATTTTGTTGAGCAAAGCCAGCAAATGGTATCGTGTTACTACTTGGATGGCGAAGGCCGGTGGGGCTATATGCACAAGGGCGTCTGGACGTCGTTTACCAACTGGATGCTTCGGAACCAGATACTGACCAACCGGGATGGCGAAGTGATTCAGCAACTGGATGTCGACAAATTATTCACCAACGAATTTCTGGAAAACGAAACAATAACCGTTCGGCTGTGACAAATGGCTAACCACCAATAGTAGACATCGATTCAGTAACAACGTCGCGTTTTTGTTCGGCCTCGAAGCCATTGGCAGGACGTAGTGAAAACGCTTTCAGGAAGGCTGCTGTCAGCTCATCATCCGAAGCCCCTGATCGGATCAATGCCCGTATATCCAGAACGCCATTATCATACAGGCAGGTTTTAAGCGTTCCCTGTGCGGTCAGCCGAATGCGGTTGCAGGTACCGCAGAACGTACGACTAAAGGCAGCAATGACTCCAATTGTGCCCTGATGGCCGGGTATCTGGTACGTATTGGACGTAGAGAAGGGCGGATCAGGTAACTTAGTCAGATCGGGGTAGGTCGCTCTGATTTCGTCAATGATTCGTCGGTGCGTCCAGTGTAAAACCGGATAATGGCTCCCTTCTCCGTTGAAAGGCATCTCTTCAATAAACCGAACATCAACCGGAAGGTCGCGCGTTAGCTCTGAGAGTGGAATCAGATCCTGTATATTCTGGCCATCCATGACAACCGCATTTATTTTCGTTTGCACGCCCGCATTAAGCAGAGCGTCCAGCGTTTTCAGAACTGCAGGTAGTTCATCGCGTCGGGTTATCTGATAAAATCGCTCCCGATCCAATGTATCGAGGCTCAGATTGACGGAGCGAACCCCTAACTTAACCAGATCGGCTACGTGTGGAGCGGTCAGAACACCGTTAGTGGTTAAGGTCAGTTCATTGATGCCCTCAATGTCGGCCAGTCGATGCAGAAAATCCATTAAGCCCGCCCGAACGAAGGGTTCTCCGCCCGTAATACGTACTTTATGCACGCCTAGTTTTGCTAGCACTGCTACGATTCGTTCCATCTCCTCGTAGGTAAGCAATTGATGTTTCGGCAGATATTTAATTCCCTCTTCGGGCATGCAATAAAAGCACCGCAGATTGCAGCGGTCCGTTACGGCAAGCCGGAGGTACGAAATAGGGCGATTGTGGTTGTCGTAGATCATACAGCTATCGATCCAACATAAAAATAAAGATTTTGATTGCAACTATACTCAGAATATCGATCGACAGCGTCAAGTAGGCTCCATTAATTCTCTATAAACTGCACTAGCAACTGGCACAATAGTTGATCTGGATAGAGGGTAAGCACCCGTTATTTTCATCCTGTTTTCTAGACTAATTGCGGAGTCGTCTTGATTTGAAAGGCCATTTTCTGAGTATGAATGATATGAACTGGTTGTTGCCAATCCGTTTTTTCGTTTGTTTGAATAGCTCCCGGAATAAGCCAGTTCGGTCAAAAAATACCTGGCTAACTATCTCAAGCTGTGCTGGTATACAGGTAATTTGGACTACTAAATTTGATGCCTACGATATATATGCCTACTAGTATTCGGCTTAAAATGTCAGTAAAAATACCCAGTAATTAACATGAATAGATTTTGTTTCAAATTTTAGTATTATTTTTGGGATAAATTTACTTTCAGAATGCTAAAGAAAGTCGTTTCAATTGGTCTCTCAGCGCTGCTGCTCTACCACACACTGGCCCATGTGCTTGTGTGCGTTGGCGCATGGTGGCAGGCTGAACATGATCTTTCTGAGCGACTGCTGGTTTACCGGTCTGTTGATAGTATCGTTGAGTTTCAAATTCCCCTCAAAGACAAACCCGACGCCACTGCTATTACCAATACAACTACGGAAGGCTTTACGTACAAAGGCCGTTACTATGACGTAGTGAGTCTGGAAATAGTGGGCGATATACTTCACATTTCTGGTCTGGAAACCAGTAAGCGCTCGTTCTGGCAAAGTGATTTACTCTCGTTTTTAAACGATCATATTACTGGTACTACTGATACCAATCAGAAAGCTAACCAGTTTCTGAAGTTTCTGCTGAAAGAATATTCGATCAATCCTCGAATCATTTTTAGCTTTTTATCGTCCAATTGGCGCGAGGCTGTTCGCATCCCTGAAGCCGTATTCGTGTTTGCAGCCCGCTCGCTGCCTGTTCATTCTCCCCCGCCTGAGATCTGAGTTCTCCTGTATTACTGTCATTCTCCCCAGATGTATGTTCTGATTGGGAAGCTGTATGCTACGTCCTGAAGCGGGAACAAGTCTGCTTATCCCGTGCCTCATTACGTAGTGAGCAACTCCTGAGCCATACCGGGGGTTTTGACGATCTTTTTGCCCAAATCAGAATGCCATAAGGTGCTGTTAACCTGAGCCATAGATTCAGGTAATAGGCATTGGCCGATGTATTAGGCAATTCGTAATCAAACTCAGATCTATTTATTATGAAAACGATTTCTACTATCGTTCTGGCGGTAGCTTGTATACTAGTTTCTTCCTCATTAACGCTGGCTCAAGGGTGTGTTGCTGTTCGCCATATGAGCAGTACGGCCCCCAATTCAGCCGACTTTTTTAAACAACGGAACGGGCATTGGCAGGTATCGGCCGGATACCGTTTCTTTCGCTCCTACAAACACTTCGTTGGTGATGAGGAGCAGAAACAGCGCGTTGAGCAGGGAACCCAGGTTGTCAATATTTCACATGCGCTTGATTTAGGACTGACCTATCTGGTCAATCACCGGTTGTCGTTCTCAGTCAATCTGCCGATCCAGTACAACGATCGTTCGTCGCTGTACGAGCATTACGGAAATGCGGTTGCCCAGAACCCCGAGCAAAAGCGTTTCCATACGGGATCGCAGGGCGTTGGTGATTTACGGATTTCTGGTAGCTACTGGGTAATTAACCCCGCTACGTTGCCAAAGGCTAATCTGGCCGTCGGATTGGGCGTCAAACTGCCAACTGGTAACTATCAGGCAACCGATACGTTCCATAAACTCGATAAAGAAGGTAAAGACTATACTATTGTTAAACCTGTTGATCAATCCATTCAACTGGGCGATGGCGGGGTGGGAGCCAGCATTGAATTGCAGGGGTATGCGCAGCTAACCAAAACGCTGACGGCCTATGCCAATGGCTATTACCTGTTTAATCCACGCGAAACAAACGGCGTTGTTCGCAGTCCGGAAGCCACCACTATCGATCTGGTAACGGGTACCTTTTCGGTGGCCGACCAGTTTGCTGCGCGGGTGGGTTTGAGCCAGTCACTAGGCTTTATGCCCGGCCTGTCTGTTATGCTGGGCGGACGTGTGGAAGGCGTTCCCGCAATCGACGCCTTTGGTGGTAGCTCTGGATTTCGTCGTCCGGGCTATATCGTTTCTGTAGAGCCTGGCTTAGCCTATATGCGGAACAAGACCTCGGTGGCTGCTACGGCACCTATCGCTTTATACCGCAATCGAATCAAGAGCTATTCTGACCGTCTCGATCCGCTGGGCGTTCGACACGGCGACGCGGCTTTTGCCGACTATCTGATTTCCGTTAACGTTTCGCGCTGGTTCTAACCGATCCGTTGACTGCCTCCGAAGAAGTAGCTATCAGTAATCACGCTGCGGACTGCTGATAGCTATTAAAAGCTACTCATCATATAACATGAACAATTGCCTGTATATGCAACAAGCATAGTGGCATATACTGACAATACGCAACGACAACGTAGTGGAAACCGTGGCTAGCCCCAAAAGTACATGCGTAAGCTCGTCATTAATAGTACAATCTGACCATGAATAAAAAGCAATTTTTACTGTTTCTATATGTATGTCTTATAGTACTTCCTTCCCAATTGTTGGCGCAGGGAGTGGCTAATAAGCAGGAAACAAAACCCGATTCACTTCCCACTCGTACGTTAAATCAGGTAACAGTCAAAGGAGTTAAATCGGCTGTTGTCGAGGCATTACCAGCGGTGTATGGTACGTATCTGATGGGTGGTAAACGTAGCGAAGTCGTTAAACTGTCGGAGGTCGATATCAACGTAGCCGAGAAAACGCCCCGCCAGTTGTTTGCTCGTATTCCGGGCGTGTTTGTGTACGACATGGACGGTACAGGTAACCAGATTAACGTATCGACCCGTGGTCTTGATCCACACCGTTCGTGGGAGAATAACATTCGTCAGAATGGAGTCATTACCAACTCTGATATGTATGGCTATCCAGCCAGCCACTATTCGGCTCCGATGGAAAGTGTAGATCGCATTGAATTTGTGCGGGGAACAGCTTCCCTACAATACGGTGCTCAGTTTGGCGGTATGCTGAACTACGTAACAAAACGCGCTGACAGCACCCGCCAGTTTGGTTTTGAAACAATCAATTCGGTAGGGTCATATGGCTTGCTAAGCACCTACAACGCCATTGGTGGCCGCGTCGGTAAATGGACGTACTATGCTTACTATTATCGTCGCCACTCTGATGGCTATCGGAAAAATAGCGAATCGAATGCCGATGCTCAACTCGCTCGGTTGCTCTATCAGGCGAATCAACGACTGGGCATCACTGCCGAATTTGGACGCTCTGCCTATACGTATCAGATTCCAGGACCATTAACGGATGCCATGTTTGCGCAGGACCCACGCCAGTCGACGCGGAGCCGTAACTATTTCAATCCTGATATTTATGTGCCGTCCATAAAAGTGGATTGGCAACTGTCGGATCGGACTCGTTTGCTGTGGACCACATCGGCTGTGCTTGGCGCCCGAAACAGCGTTCAAGTGGATGCATTCGCTACGGTGAAGGATACGATCAACCCCGCCACGGGACAGTACCGTGCCCGGCAGGTCGATATCGATAATTTCAATAGTTATACCACCGAACTGCGCTTACTGCATAATTATAAGATCGGTAACGTAGCGGCAACTGTTGCGGGGGGAATTCAGCTTATGAGTAACGACCTCCATCGTCGTCAACTCGGCGTAGGAACCACCGCCAGCGACTATGATTTGACTTTGACCAGTCCATTCCGGCGTGATCTGCATTTTCGCACGAAAAATATTGCTGCCTTCGCAGAGAGTCAGTTTCATCTGACCGACCGCCTGACGCTTTCGCCTGGCATTCGTATTGAACACGGGAAGACCGAAATGCGCGGAGAAATTACGTACTACGCTCCCGAGAATCTGCCAACCGACATCACGCATAAATTTGCGTTGCTGGGCGTAAATGCACAATATCAGATTAACGATGTGCTGAAAGTATATGGCGGTTGGGCGCAGTCGTACCGGCCTGTCGTATTTAAGGATATTATTCCAACATCAGTTTACGAACGTATCGACAAGGATTTGAAAGATGCCTACGGCTATAACGCCGAAGTTGGTTTTGAAGGTCGCTGGCAGGGATTACACCTGAACGTAACACTGTTCGATCTACTGTATCGGAATCGGTTGGGTACGTTATTGTTGAGTAATCCTGACGGATCGAATTATATTTTCCGGACCAACATTGGCGATAGCCGCAGCACGGGGGTAGAAGCACTGATTGAAGCTCAGTTAGTACGTACTGAAAAGTTTCTGATCAGCGGCTTTACATCGACGGCTTACAACAATGCACGCTATCTGAATGGTCGGGTGGCGGCTGGTTCTGAAAACCGTACGGTGGCGGGTAACCAGGTAGAGTCGGCTCCTCGCTGGACAACACGGAATGGGATTACTGCTCGCTACGGACTGGCTAGCCTGACACTGCAATACAGCTACGTTAGCGAAACCTTCTCCGACGCGTTAAATACGGCTACGCCATCGGCCAATGGGGCTGTTGGGCCCGTGCCATCTTATGGTTTGCTTGACTTGAACGGTACCTGGCATATTGGTCGTCAACTGACGCTACGTGGCAGCATTAACAATCTATTGAACAAACAATATTTTACGAAACGTCCGACGTTCTATCCTGGCCCTGGCGTGTGGCCGTCTGATGGTCGGAACGCTGTCCTGACCGTAGGTCTCCGCCTGTGATCGGAGCACATACTGGTTATGGCTGCTGGTAGTAGGGCCATAACCAGTATGACAACGACTTACTCCATTGTGAACTTGTTTAGTTAACTTATCAATGAAAACACCTTTAAAAATCCTGACTGGCGGTTTGCTGCTGATGTCTCTATCGGCAAAAGCCCAAATGCCGAACGATGCCATTTACATGGCGAAAGGGTCGGTATGTATTGCTGGCATGTATGGACGTAGCACCTGGAACGAATATTGGGAAGGGCCGCTTAAACGACATAATGAAAATATTGGCACGCTGACTACGCAGAACGTAATGGTGATGCCTGCTATTGGAATTAGTCGGCGGGTGAACCTCTTATTAAGCTTGCCTTACGTATGGACTGAGGCTAGTGCTGGCAACCTGATGGGACAAAAAGGGATTCAGGACTTATCGGCCTGGGTAAAAATTAAAACAGTCCAGGCTGGTGGCTTTTCATTGCATACCATCCTTGGCGGATCGCTACCCGCATCGAACTACGTGCCGGATTTCCTGCCCATGTCAATCGGCTTACGGGCGCGGACAGCTACCGGGCGATTACTGGCGAGCTACAAGCATCCCAAAACGGGAATCTATCTGACAGCCTACGGAACCTATAACTGGCGGAGCACGATCAAGGTTGATCGCGATGCGTATGTGGCGAATAACCGGTTGTATAACACCAATGAAGTGAGTGTGCCTAATACGTACGATGCGAGTGTAAAGCTGGGTATTCTGCGTCGGAAGTGGCAAACTGAAATTTTTGCCGAACGAATGGGTGGTTTAACGGGCGATGATATTCGTCGGAATGATATGCCTTTCCCAACCAATAATATGGAAGCGACGTCGGTAGGTTGGTACGGCAAAGTTCAGCCCCGGCATATTGGGGTGAATGCCCGGATCGGCTACGTTCTCGACGGCCGCAACGTTGGACAAAGCACGAGCTACACTGTTGGATTATTGTATCAGATTGACTTCAAAAAATAGACCGTAACGCGTCATGAAAAAATATAGTAAGATCGTATCTCTTTGCAGCGTAATGGCAGCGGTAGCAGTCGCTACGGTTTCCTGCGATAAAAGTATCACAGAGCCATTACGTGTTGGCTACACGCCAGCGAGCGTAGACGAAAAAGCCGCTAGCTGGAAAACCTACGTACTGACAGCCCCAACCGACGTAACGGTAGCAGCTCCTACGCTGACGACGTCATCGGAGTATCAGGCTGAACTCGCCGATCTGAAATCGCAGTCGTCGAGTTTAACGACTGAACAGCAGCAGGCCGTTGTGTATTGGGGCGCCGGGGCCGTTTATCGTTGGAATGAAATTGCCCGCGAACTGGCTGCTCGTTACAATATACCGCCAGCCTCAAATGCAGAAGGTAAATATCCGGTTCCTGATATGAACAACCCGTTGGCTGACCCCAAATTTCCGTTTGCCAACCCACCCTATACGGCTCGGGCACTGGCTTACCTGAGCGTAGCGCAATATGATGCGTTGGTGGCGGCCTGGAACTATAAATACAAATACAAGCGGGTGGCTCCGGGTAAGGTCGATGCAAGTGTTAAAGTTGCATTGCCTGCCTCAGCCTTGCCGTCGTATCCATCCGAAGATGCGGTAGTTGCTGCCGCTTCATACGTAGTGTTAAAAGCCATGTTTCCGGGAGAGGTGCCGTTTCTGGATGCTAAGCTGGCCGAACATCAGAACAGCCGTCTGTGGGCTGGCATGAACGTAAAAAGCGATCTGGCAGCAGGTGCGGATCTAGGTAATCAGGTGGCCGCTAAAGTAATGGGTCGTGCGAGATCCGACGGTATGGGGATGGCCAACAACCAGGGGGCAACAGCAGCCATGATTGAGTCGGTGAAAAGCCGTGGTTTATCAGATGTATGGTTGAGCCAGGAAAGCCCAAAACGCCCGCCTATGTTACCTACCTACGGCTCGGTGATAACCTGGAATTTTGATGAAGCCACCAAAATCAAGCTTCGTCCTGCAGCCCCACCAGCCCTGAATAGCACAGAATTTACGAAGGATCTGGAGGAGCTTAGAAGCATCCAGAAAGATCAAACCCGCGAACAGGCACGTATTGCGAACTATTGGGCCGATGGTGCTGGCAGTTATACTCCGCCGGGCCATTGGAGCCGGATGGCCGCTAATGCCGCTAACGATGCCAAATACAGCGAAGTACGTATGGCCCGCACACTAGCGCTGGTAAATACAGCATTGATGGATGCCGGTATCTGCTGCTGGGATACGAAATACTATTACTACTATCCACGCCCTCAACAATTTGGTGTTAAAACCTCCGTTGGTTTGCCAAACTTCCCGTCCTATACGTCAGGACACTCTACCTTCTCCGCTGCCGCTGCAACGGTTCTGGGAAGTGTGTTTCCTGAACGTGCCGACGAGTTCTGGGCGCAGGCGCAGGATGCCTCCAATTCCCGGATATATGGACTTATTCACTACCGTTTCGATTGTGTTGTAGGCTTACAATGCGGTAAAAATATTGGGTCTTACGCCGTTGCGCGTGGTAAGGCCGATGGTTCAGGCTTATAGCCGCCATTCCTGTTTTTCATCATAGGTTTATCGTAGCTCCCCGGTTGCTTTGCGACCGGGGACTATTGTTTTATGAACATTTGGTATGTCTGCAGACTAGATTAAGTAGGCCGATGGTCTCACTGACAGATGTTTCTGATAACTAGTCTCAAACAGATCGGGTAGAATTGATTTATCGTAAGCTTTTTGTCGTAGATCCGTTTAAAGCGCTATATAAAGCCGTCGGTTCATTGGTTATATCCAACTGTGTGGGAGAGGAGTTAGGAGCTTGATTTGAACAAACGATTGGGGAGGGTTACTAGGATAGCTGGAACGAATTGTATTTGTAAATATTTTTATAAATAATAAAACATATTACTTGCTAACAACTGTAAGTAAGCTACATAAAGTCATTTCATTCTATTTAACAAAAAAATAATTCTATTTCCTTTGTTTCATATTTATGTGCTTCTATCTTTGTATAAGCATACTTAGTGCGTTAAGAAAGGAAAGGATTTTCTGTTGAGTTTGAGGATTTTGTTAGTTTGCTCTAAAACCTTCCACCTGTGCAATCACCATCTGATAGCGAACTATGGGCAGCGTTTCGAAAAGGAGACAGGATGGCATTTACCTGGATCTACGATCGAAATATCAAAGATCTGCTACGGTATGGTTACCGGGTATGCTCCAACCAACAACTTATTAAAGATAGTATTCACGATTTATTCCTGCATTTGTGGCTGCATCGTGACAACCTTTCCGATACCGACAATATCCGATTCTATCTATTTAGATCGCTACGTAATCGGATTGTTAATAATAGTAAAGTATTAGCTCCGGTAGCCTGGACTGATGTAGAGCAAATATTGGACAAGGTTTTTAGCGACTTGCCGTTAGAGCACACTATTATTGAACAGGAAGATTCTGAGTACCAGATCAAAGCACTTCGAAAAGCCATCGACCGGCTTCCTAAACGCCAGCAGGAAGTTATTCAGCTCCGCTATTTCCATGATTTCTCCCTCGACGAAATAGCCTCGGTCATGCAGATTAATAACCAGTCGGTACGTAACCTCATTCACCGATCCATCGCGCAGTTAAAAGAAATCTGCGAGTTGGCGGGCTGGCTTTTTCTGCTCGTTTTTAACCATATCAATAAAGAGTAAAAATATTTTTAGATCATTTTGAGTACAAACGTCTATAAGTTCCATTTAGACGTTTGGTTGCCATGCTATATGCTTGAGAAATACGCTACATACGATCTCGACGACTTTGTGCAGGACGGGGAGTTTATTCGATGGGTCAAGAATCCAGACCCGGCGAGTAATCGTTTCTGGTCTTTGGTACTGGAAACATACCCTTTTCAGCAGGAAACGATCAGTCTGGCTAGGCAAATTGTGCTGAGGTTAGGCGCGGCTACCTACGTCGACGTTGAAAAACAGGATGTGGATGATATCTGGCAAAACCTCCAACAGTCCATCAACCAACCGGTTCTCGTTGTGCCGCTGTGGCAACGAACGTGGTTCAGGGCGGCAGCCGCTCTGTTGGTATTAGTTAGCGGATTAACTGTATGGCAGATTCAACATGAAGAAAATAACCTGGTTTCACTAAGCCGCGACGCGTATGGTATATTATCGGGCGATTTAACCCGGGTATCGAACAACACGGCCGATTCTATGATCATAAGGCTTCCGGATAATAGTCGTATAACGCTGTCGCGTGGCGCTGAACTTCGTTATAAAACCTATTTTACCGATTCAGTTCGTGAGGTTTATTTAACTGGAGATGCTTTTTTTGAGGTCGCCCGTAATCCTCAAAAACCATTCGTTGTGTATACGAATGAATTGACTACCAAAGTATTAGGGACAAGCTTTTGGATAAAGACCAACGGAGATGATAAGCACATGACCGTAGCCGTAAAGACGGGGAAAGTGTTTGTCTATAAGAAGGCAAAGGGAGAGGTTGCAGAGCAAGCGGAGGGGGTGATTTTGTTGCCCAATCAACAGGCGGATTACAAAGCCGATTCGGACAGGCTGAGCCGGACGTTGGTCGATGAACCGTTACCGGTTTTGCCAGCAAGTGAACGCCAGCCAACTACGTTCGATAACATTCCTGTTGCCGAACTGCTTGAAAACCTTCAGAGGTCGTACGGGGTAGAGATTCAGTTCGATAAGAGCTTGCTCACCGGCTGTCGATTAACCACTTCATTCAACGATGAATCGCTGTATCAACGACTGGATGTACTCTGTGAAGCGATTAATGCTACGTATAAAATAGAAGAAACGCACATCGTCATAAACGCCCGACGGTGCCTGTAAATCGACACGATCAATCCAACAAAAACGCGAGCGCTTATGCTATAAACTATCCTTCTAAAAACAGAGCCCACCTGCTATCATACCGGGCTTACCTCCTCTTTTTTGTCTACGTATATTGATATCCGTTAGAATGGATACAGGAAAACTATTGCCTAAAATCAAGAAAGATCAAATCAATGAGAAACGTTTATAGTTCTCTATGCTGCCGATTCCTGATGAGAGTGCTGCTTATACCATTGGCTATAGTAGTTGCTTTCTCAAACTTCACGCTGGCGCGTGAACCAGCCGTTCAGGATTTACTGAACAAGAAAGTGACTCTTAAAATAGAGAACCGAAGTGTAGCCGAAGTGCTATCGCTGATTGGAAAGCAGGTAGACATTACGTTTACGTACCGCACCAAATTACTACCCGAACAACCAGCTGTTTCGGTAAACTACCGGAACGACAAATTAGCAGACGTACTGAATCAACTGCTGACGCCAATCAGCATAAAATACCGGATTATCGGTAAACAGATAGTACTGACGCCCAACGAAGTCGAGTCAAACTCTTCGGCAACGGACGTAACACCAGACGCTAAAGCTGACATTCCCATTACAGGATCAATTGTTGACGATAAGGGCGAAAAGCTCCCTGGTGTAACCGTTCTGATTAAAGGAACGCAGCGGGGCACGACCACGGATACTGAGGGAAAATTTTCTCTCAGTGTACCGACTCGGGAAACTACACTGGTTTTCTCTTACGTAGGCTTTCTATCGCAGGAAATTACGGTTGGAAACCGGACGAAAATCGACGTAGTGCTCAAAGGCGACGACAAGACGCTCGACGAGGTGGTTGTGGTGGGGTTTGGCACGCAAAAAAAAGAGAGCGTAGTCGGGTCTATTGTGCAGACAACAAATGAAGAGTTAAAACGGGTAGGTAACGTAACCGACCTCAAACAGGCGTTGACGGGAAACCTGCCGGGTTTAACAACGATCACCGCCAGTGGCGAGCCGGGTGGAACCGCCAACGGCGAAAGTGCCACCTCGATTTTTATTCGTGGACGTAACACATGGAATGGCGGTCAACCACTCATTATGGTCGATGGTGTTGAACGTAACATGGAGAACATCGACGTAAACGAGGTAGCTACGGTGTCGGTTTTGAAAGATGCTTCGGCAACCGCCGTTTTCGGGGTGAAGGGGGCGAATGGGGTTATCCTGATCACGACCAAACGGGGTTCCGAATCCAAACCGCAGCTTGCCGTCTCGTATAATGCGACGGCCCTGTCGGTGTCTCGCCTGCCCGATAAGCTGGACTCCTTTGAAGCCATCATGCTCCGAAATGAGATGATTGAACGCGAAGGACCCATCAGTCCGGTTTCGTGGGGCGACTACGTACCGTATGAAGTGGCGTTACGTTACCGGCGGCCCCAGAGCGATATTAACTCCATTCTCTACCCGAATGTCGACTGGAAAAAAGCCATGTTCAAAGATGTTTCCTGGTCGCAGAAGGCGAATCTGAACGTAACGGGGGGAACCAAATTTGTCAAATATTTTGGGTCGCTGGCGTATCTGAACGAGAGCGACATGTTTAAAAAGTACGAGAACAATAAGAATTACGATCCCAGCTATAGCTTTAACCGGTTTAACTTTCGGAGCAATCTGGACTTTCGCGTCACCGGCACCACGAACCTGAAGGTGAATCTGGCCGGTTTTTTCAGCCAGAAGAACACCAACTACTCCTACGCCAGTGGTACGTCGGGCACCAACCCACTGGCCTGGGCAGCAGCGTATCGGTTTCCGCCGGATGCTATCTTGCCGCAATACCCCGATGGAAGCTGGGGCCAAAACTATGCGCTGCCTCCGGAGCAGCTTCAAAACCCGGTTGCGTTGATTTACAATACGGGCGTATGGGAGCGCCGTGAAGTAGCCTTAAATACTGATTTTACCATTGAGCAGAAACTAGACTTTCTAACGAAAGGACTTAGCGTAACGGGTTTGTTATTCTATGACAATAGCCTGCAAACCGTTGGCGGTATTACGGACCAGAATAACGTGCGACCCGAGAGCAACCTGCTCGGGAAAATTGTTTACCCAGACCGGTACACCGGCGAAGGTCAAGATCCAAGCCAGTACACGGAAACCACGCCAGTTACCGCTGCCAATGCGTTTGACTGGGTGGCGAGTCCGTGGACAATTAACCCGGAAGAAGTATCCTCGACGTTTGTTGGCTACCTACCCATTCGGCGCCGACTGATGTATCAATTGCAGTCGAATTATACCCGCTCATTCGATAAGCACAATGTAGGAGCAATGGGCTTATTCAAACGCGAGCAGTTTGCGCAGGGCAGTATGTTTCCAAGCTACCGCGAAGACTGGGTGTTTCGGACGACCTACGACTACGATTCCCGGTATTTATTTGAGTTTAACGGGGCTTACAATGGGTCGGAAAAATTCGGTCCAGGCTACCGCTTTGACTTCTTCCCGTCTTACGCATTTGGCTGGAATGTCTCTAACGAAAAGTTCTTTAAAATCCCCGCCATCAACCATTTGAAATTCCGCTACAGCGCCGGAACCGTGGGGGATGATGCTGGTGGATCGAGGTGGGCGTACCAGTCGCAGTATGCGTATGGGAATTCGAGCTTGCTGAATGCGAACCCGAACGAAAAAAGTCCTTATCTCTGGTATAAAGAATCGATTGTCGGTAACCCGGATATCCACTGGGAAAAAGCGCGAAAACACAATTATGGTGCTGAAATAGGTCTTTTCAATGATCTGATTCAGATGAATTTTGACTATTTCACGGAGAACAGAACCGACATCATTATTACGGGGGCTTCCAGAGCCATTCCGCCTTATTTTGGGGCCACACCGCCCTCAGCAAACCTGGGTCAGGTAAAATCAAAAGGGTATGAACTGGAACTGAAGCTGAACAAGCGCTTTCCGTCGGGCATAAACCTTTGGGGCAATTTCGCGTTTACCCACACCCAAAATACCGTACTAAATCGCGATGATCCAGCCCTGCAGGCTGCCTATCAGAAGCAGGCCGGCTTTCAGATTGGCCAAACCCGAAGCCTGATCAATACCGGCTTTTACAATAACTGGGATGAGGTGTATGCCAGCGTTCCGCAGCAAACCAATGATTTATCCAAGTTGCCCGGTTATTATAATACGCTGGATTATAATGGTGATGGTGTCATTACCAGCAACGACGATGCCGTTCCGTTTGGGCACTCCGACGTACCGCAGAACAATTATAATGCGACGATTGGGGCTAGTTACAAAGGGTTCTCCGTAATGCTGCAGTTTTTTGCCGTTAACAACGTATCCCGGAACATCCCGCTCGACAACTTTTACCTGTATCAGAACGTACTGTTTTCGCATGTACGTGATCACTGGTCGAAAGACAATCAGGATGCTACGTCCTTTCTGCCCAGATGGAAGTCGCAGGGGCAATTTATTGGTAATTATTTCATTTATGACGGCTCGTTCGTGCGACTGCGCGCGGCCGAGGTTGCTTACACTTTGCCCAAGACCGTAACCAATCGACTGGGCGTTTCTTCACTACGTTTATTCGTCAATGGCAACAACCTCCTCTTCTGGTCGAAACTTCCCGACGACCGGGAGTCGGCCGCTTCGGGTGGTGCCGCCAATGCAGGTGCTTACCCTACGCCACGACGCATAAACTTCGGTATCGACTTAACTTTTTAATACATAGGTCATGATCAGAAATAGACTGCACGGACTCAGACATTGGCTGGTAAGCAGTATGGTGTTCGTTGCGTTTTTTGCCAGCAGTTGCGAAAGCTACCTTGACCGGGCTCCTGAAGCATCCATATCGGACAAAGATGTGTATGGAAGTTTTATCAGCTTTCAGGGCTTTGTAGAGGAGATTTACAACAGCGTAGTTGACATTCATAAAGTGCTGGGGGGTAACTTCTTCTATAGCTTTAGTGCTTCTGATGAGGTTTTATCGACGGTGCCGCTGCCCTGGGACGATGGCAACTACTGGAACCAGTCAAGCTTTCTGTACGGTGCTACCCCCAATTTCAACTACTATTCCAATCTCACCGGAATGCGTGTCTGGCCGTTTGCCTGGTATGCCATCCGAAAGGCAAATCTCGGCCTGAGCAAGCTGGATATGCTGGAGGCCACGCAGGAAGAGAAAAACGCCATCAAAGGGCAATGCCTGTTTTTTCGGGCCTTTTTTCACTTTGAATTAATGCGATACTACGGCGGTCTTCCCTACGTCGATGCCGTACAAAGCTCATCGGAACCCCTCACCCTACCCCGGCTTACGTACAAAGAAACAGCGCTAAAAGCTGCTAAGGATTTCAAAGAAGCCGCCGATTTGTTGCCGTTGAAGTGGGACGGTACGGCTATGGGGGCTGCTACGTTGGGTAATAACGCACAGCGGATTACAAAAATCCATGCGTTGTCGATGCTGGGTAAAAACCTGCTCTATGCCGCCAGCCCGATGATGAACGAATCCTCAACGGGCCAGAATGTTTACGATGCGGAACTGAGTAAGCAGGCTGCCGATGTGCTGGGCGATGTGATTAAACTATGCCGGGAAACCGGTGCATACCGATTGCAAACCTGGGCTACCTGGACGGATAATTTCTGGGTTTGGTCTCCCAGCAACCGGGATCGGCCGGGTGGTACTGAGGTGATTATGAATCAGACCGTTTACATTCCGAGTTATGTCCGGTTTACCACCAATCGGGTCAGCAATCCGGTGCAATATGGCGCGGGTAATAACCGGGTTGAAGTGCCCACGCACAACTTCATTAAAAACTACGGAATGGCCAACGGCCTGCCCATTGATGACCCTGAATCAGGCTACAATCCGAACGATCCCTGGACCGGGCGCGATCCGAGATTCTACGTCGATATTATTTACGACGGCGTCCGTATGGTGGACAATGCCACCGCTGCCGCAGCCAAGCAAAACGAGTTTGCTCAGCTGGCCAACAACGGTATGCATCGGAACGGTACGCCTGCCAGCAGCAACGTAGCAGGGAGCGTTACGGGCTATTTTTACAAAAAATGGACACCCAAAGGCTGTAACCCCTGGGATAACCGATGGGGAAGTTTCCAATCCTATCATCCGCAGATGCGCCTGGCCGATGTGTACCTGATGTATGCCGAAGCCGTACTGCATGGCTACGGGTCACCGCTTTCTCAATCGCCGGGAGCGGCATTAACGGCTGTCGATGCGGTTAACGCCATCCGAAACCGCGCTACGTTGCCCAACCTGGCTAACAAATACACGGCATCGAAAGATGCTTTCATGAAAGAAATTATCCGGGAACGGGCAGTTGAGTTCGCCTTTGAAGGGCATCGCTTTTTTGACCTTCGCCGGTGGAATATTGCCGGAAACCCCGAATACCTTCAGAAAACGGCGATTGATTTTGATCGGGGAGCTAATGGCAAACCCACCAATTTGAAAGAACGGGTAGTGGTTACCCGCGTCTTTGAGAAACGGCATAACTGGCTTCCTTTCCAATTGAAAGACACAAAACTGTATGAAGGTTTTCCCCAAAATCCAGGGTGGTAACCAGTAATACGTAGTGTCATCCTTTAACCCGTTGAATTACATGAAACGAATATACCTATACCTGAGCTGCCTGTTGCTATTGTGTCAGGTCGTGGCTATAGCTCAGAAAAAAGCAGCTCCGCCGATGGTGATCAAGTCGAGCGTTGCGGATGAAAATGGTACGCCAATCAGTAACGCGACTATCTACGGTAACGAAGGTATTTCCGTTAGCAAGACCGATGCCAGCGGCCAGTTCGCCATTTCTATTCCAACATTGGGCGATTTACTTATTGAAGCGCCCGGATTCGAGTCCGTCGTATTTAAACCCGGTGATTACAGCAATCAGGAACGACTGACGTTACCAAAATCACCCTTCCTGTTTGGGCAGCGCGACGACATCAATGTGGCGTTCAGCAAAATCAAAAAAGGGAATCTGGTCAACGCGGTCAGTGTATTGAACCCCGACGATCTCAGACAGTTCGACAATACACAAAGCATTGCTTCGGCACTTAACGGTTTGATTCCCGGTATGCTCGGCAGTTCAAATATTCGGGGCATTGGTAGCCCGATGTTTGTGGTCGATGGTTTGCCGCGCGATGTGAGCACCCTCAACCTGTCGGAAGTAGCGCAGATTTCGGTCCTGAAAGACATCAACTCATCCATCTTGTATGGCAATGACGCGGTCAACGGCGTAGTGCTCGTGACCACCAAACGCGGACAGGCGTATAAGAAACAGATCAATGCAACCGCTTTTTACGGTATCTCCCGGCCCAGCGCTTTACCCCAATATCTTTCGTCGGCCGATTACATGGAATTGTATAATGAAGCGCGGCTAAATGATGGGCTGGGTGTCCAGTATTCGCCTACCCAAATCCAGAATTTCCGAACTGGTAATCCTTACCGATACCCCAGCGTAGACTATTACTCGGGCGAGTATTTAAAACAGCAAAAGCCATTTTCACGGGCAATGGTCGATTTTTCGGGCGGCAACAACGTAGCAACGTACTACACGAACATCGGCTGGACCCAAACCGGGAGCCTGTACAATTTCGGGGAAGGTAAATCCATGAATTCCAACGTATTCAACGTGCGTGGCAATATTGACCTGAAGGTTAATCCCTGGATTAAAAGTGCGCTGGATGCCGTTTTTGTGCTGAACGACAACAATATGCCACAGGGAAGCTTTTTCGCCAATGCCGCTACGTTACGGCCGAATTTGTATGCTCCCTTAATTCCGATGTCGCTAATCGATCCGGAAAATGCGTTGCTCAAAGGACGTAAAACGGACGTCGATGGGCAATACCTGATTGGTGGAACCGCTACGTATCTGACAAACCCGATAGCCTCGGGCTACGCGGGTGGACAAAATCGGCAGTTGCAACGGGTGTTTTCGTTTAACAACCGAATTGATTTCGACCTGAGTCGTTCGATTCCGGGGCTGGCGTTTCACACCAACCTGAGCTTCGATTTCCTGACGCTGTACGATCAATTTATCAGCAATACGTATTCCGCTTATGAACCGACCTGGTCTGCTACCGAAGACCGTATTGTTAGTCTTAAGAAGTATGGCGAAGACGTACGTAGCGGAACCCAGAATGTCGGTAATGCGTCGTATCGGCGCCGGATCGGCTTTTACGGATTGCTGGATTACAATAAAAACGTAGACGATGTACACCAGATTACCGGCTCGATGCTGGCCTATCTGACGAACGACAAGGTGCAGGGCGATATTCAGGGCAATAAAAACGCCAATCTGGGGCTGCGACTGGGCTACGGTTTCAAAAACAAATACCTGGTCGATTTCAGTGGTGCCGTCGTAAACTCCGTTAAACTGCCGGCCAATAACCGTACGGCTTTCTCACCATCGCTGGGGCTGGCCTGGGTCATGAGTTCAGAAGGGTTTATGTCGTCGGTGTCGTTTGTCGATTATCTGAAAATTCGGGTGTCGGCTGGTTTGCTGAATTCCGACAACGGCATCAGTGGATTTTATAACTACGACGAGCGCTATACGAGTTCTGGTAGCTACTCGTGGTACGAAGGTACACGGTCGCGCGCTGGTGTAGTCGCTCAGAATGGCGGCAATCCGAATCTTGCCTTCGAAAAACGGAATGAACTGAACATCGGCTTTCAGAGCCTGCTGTTTGGCAATCGGTTGTCGCTGGATGCCAATATGTTCACGAGCTTGTATTACGACCAGATTACCCGCCCGCAAACCATCTACCCCAACTATTTCTCCACCTTCATTCCCTACCGCAACTTTGAAGACAATGCCTATCGGGGAGCCGAGTTAGGACTTTCGTACCGCGAAAACTGGGGCGACTTCCGACTGGTTGTTGGTGCCAACATGCTCTACGCTGATTCGAAGGTGAAGAAACGGGATGAGTTGTATGCCACCAGCAACCGAAATCGAACCGGTCAGCCGGTCGACGCCCGCTTTGGCTTGGCTTCGGATGGTTTCTTCAACAGCCGGAGCGATATTGAAAGCCACGAAACGCAGGCATTCGGAACCGTAAAGCCGGGTGATATCAAGTACAAAGACCAAAACGGTGACGGCATTATCGACGCCAACGATGAGGTACGTATTGGCCGGTGGCAGGCTCCGTTTTCGTATGGCCTTAACCTGCGCCTTTCCTACAAAAACCTGACCCTGTTTGCGCGTGGCAATGGACGAATGGGTGCCGATGGCGAAATCTCGAACAACTATTTCTGGGTCGATGGCGACGATAAGTATTCAACCTTCGTGCTGAACCGCTGGACGGAAGCTACTCAGGCCACTGCTACATTCCCCAGGCTGAGTTCAATTGCCAATACCAACAACTACCGTAGTTCTGATTTCTGGCTGTATCGAGATAACTACTTTACTGTCGATCGAGTGCAGCTTACGTATGCAGTTCCTGTTAAGGTGTCAAACAAGCTGAATATGAAAGGGTTTTCGGTTTTTGCCGATGCGTCGAACCTGGTTATGATTTCGAAGTTCCGTCAGTTTAAGGAGCTGAACATTGGCAGCGAACCTCAGTATCGTTCCTATTCGCTGGGTCTGAACATCTCGTTTTAATTTGTGAAAAAGATATGAAGAAGTTCGTTCTATACATCCTGTTTGCGCTGGGTACGGTTACGTTCTGGTCCTGCGACCTGCTGGAACCCGTGAATGATAATCACAGCACAATTGATCGGCTCTATCAGGACCCTGGTTATGCCGAAGGCGTACTGATGGGAGCTTACACCAAAATTCCAACCAATAACCTCAGCTTCAACGACGTAGCAACCGACGATGCCGTGAGTAACGATAAGCTGAATAATTACCTGCGTATGGCTACGGGCCAATGGTCGGCGATGTACAATCCGGTGGATCAATGGGCCAACTGCATTTCCGGCATTCAGATCACGAATCAGTTCATTACGCTCATCGATACGGTCAACTGGAAAGGCTCCGTTCCAGAACTGAACTGGCTCTATACGCAGCGGTTCAAAGGAGAAGCTTATGCGCTACGTGCCTTGTTGCAATATCACCTGTTGGTAGCGGTTGCTGGCCCCGGTCCCGGTGGTCAGATGCTGGGTATTCCGGTCATTGACCGGTTTCTGGATGCAAACGCCAACTTCAATATTCCGAGGGCTACGTTTGCCGAATCCGTCGATCGGATTTATGCCGACATCAACGAGTCGCTGAAGTATCTGACCATGAACGATTACCTGAATGTGAGCAGTGCAGCTCAGTTACCGCCCGGCTATGAAAAGGTATCGACCAGTAACTATAACATTGTGTTTGGGGCTGAACTCAATCAGCGTATTTCGGGCCGGATTCTCCGGGCGTTACGGGCAAAAGTAGCGCTATTGGCTGCCAGCCCAGCCTTCAATACAGATCCTACCAAATGGGAGCTGGCCGCTAATCATGCTGGCAGCGTATTGAAAGACATTGGTGGCCTGACCGGGCTTGATCCGGAAGGGAATAAGTTTTACCTGAAAACGCTCGTCGACAAACTGAACGTATCGGCTGCCAGCCCAATCGAACAGAAGGAAATCTTGTGGAGACGGTCGGTTGTTACGACAAATACGCGTGAAGCCGCCAATTATCCGCCATCGCTTTTTGGTAAAGGGAATGTTAACCCTACACAAAATCTTGTTGATGCCTTTCCGGCGGCAAATGGCTATCCAATCGACCGGCCAGAAAGTAAATACGATAGAACAAAACCATACGACAGCCGTGACCCACGTTTGCGCCAGTACATCGCTTACAACGGCAATACGATTTCTGGAAAAACGATTCTTACGGGCGTAGGTGGTGGCATCGACGCGAAAGATTCGCTGGAAACGTCTACACGGACTGGGTACTATCTGAAAAAACTGCTGGTCGAAGAAGTCAATATGAACCCCGTTTCAACCACAACCCAAAAGCATTACGAAGTGCATATGCGCTACACGGAGCTGTTTCTGCTCTACGCCGAAGCCGCCAACGAAGCCTGGGGACCAACGGGTTCGGGCACCTGGGGATACTCAGCCAGGGAAGTAATTAGTGCGATACGTAGTCGGGCGGGTATTCCGAAAGCTGACCCGTATCTGATGAGCGTATCAACGAAAGAAGACATGCGGCAACTCATCCGAAATGAACGTCGATTGGAGCTTTGCTTTGAGGGATTCCGGTTCTGGGATTTACGCCGGTGGAAGGCCGATTTAACCGAAACCGCAAAAGGCGTCAATATCAATCGCGGAACGTACACGGTCGTTGATGTTGAGCCCCGAGTGTATAAAAATAACTTCATGCACTACGGTCCTGTGCCCCAAACGGAGATAGTCAAATATCAGGCACTCCAGCAAAACCAGGGGTGGTAAAGGGTATTTGACAGGATTTACAGGATTAACAGGTTTTATTGATCGGAATAGAAAAAACAATCCTGAAAATCCTGTTAATCCTGTCAAAAAAAACTGGTCAATCATTGTCATCAGAAATTCGGAAAAATCATTACAAGCGATCCGACATGAAAAAGATTTTGCTCCTACTTGTTTTACTGGCTGGGTTGTATGCCTGTAAAAATCAGGAAATTGTGTTTCCCGATTACAACTATACATCGGGTTACTTTCCGTATCAGTACCCCGTTCGGACGCTGGTTCTTGGCGACTACATATACGATAACACCAACGATAACAACCATAAATTTCTGATATCGGCAGCCATGGGCGGGGTGTATGCGAATACGAAGGATCGGGTTTTCAAGATTCAGGTCGATAACAGCCTTTGTAATCAGGCAAAATTTGCCTCTAGCAATCAGCCTATATACCCCCTGCCAGAAAAATATTACACGCTGAGTTCGACCGATCAGCTAATTATTCCGGCGGGCGAATTCAACGGAAATATTGCGGTTCAATTGAAAGACGAATTTTTTGATGATACGCTGGCCACCAAGCTGGCGTACGTATTGCCGGTACGTATCAAGGAAGTGGTGGGCTTAGACTCATTGCTCAAAGGTAAATCGTCTTTAGCGCAGCCCGATCCCCGAATCGTTAGCAATTGGGACGTAGTGCCTAAGGACTTTACCATGTTTGCCGTCAAATTTATCAATCCGTTTCATGGTAGTTATTTCCGTCGGGGCAAAAGCACGGTGAAAGATGCAGCCGGTCTGACAATCGAGTCAACTACGTACCGGACTCAATTCATCGAGAAAAACGAAGTCTGGAACCTGACGACAAAAAGCAAGAATCAGGTTACGCTGGCGGGTAACGTGAACTCCACGGCGATTAAAGGAACAGTGAGCCTGTTGTTGACTTTTACCGGCAATGATTGTACCGTACGTAGCAACCCCGGTTCTGCTTTTCAGGTGACCGGCAGCGGGAAGTTTCTCGACGATGCCGACGAGTGGGGTAACAAAAAACGGGACGCCATTCACCTGACGTATCAATTCCAGCAAGGTGCCAATACCTATTCGGCAACCGATACGCTGGTTATCCGGGATCGGGGCGTAGTACTGGAAGTTTTTCAGCCAGTGATTACGAAGTAATGGGTTTCGATAGATAAGTGGCTCATCTAAACTGTATCGTATTTTTTGTCATGCTGACCGGTCAGCATGACAAAAACATCAGTTTGAAATACTCTAAACTAGGTGCACTTCAGTACGTAACGTTATGAAAATTCAACCAATACGATTGCTTTCGGTAGTCATGCTGGTCTGCCTGAGCGGGATTGCAGCTCGACTGTATGGTCAAACGGCGAAGAAGCCAATTAGCGTTGGCGCCTATTATTATGACGGGTGGGGCGGCAAAAACCCCAAAGCCGATGATCCGAACGAACCCTGGGCAAAAACGGCACCCCGGCAGGTTACCAAACGGATGCTGAATGAATTTGCCGACCGAGAGCCGATATGGGGCTGGCGGAATGATTCGCAGGAAATCATGGAGCGGCAAATCGATTTGGCGGCTGATAACGGTATCGAGTTTTTTCTATTCTGCTGGTACTGGCGCGATGCCAACGGCCCCTTCAACCCGGAAAAAATCGCCAGTCTGCCCCAGCATGAAAGCATGATGCGGTATCTGAAGGCGAAAAACAAAAACCGAATCAAGTTTGCCCTTCTTGTTGCCAATCATCAGGGGGCTGAAATTGTCGGTACCGAAAACTGGCAAAAAGCGACCGAGCACTGGATGCAGTATTTTAATGACCCGCAATACGCTAAGGTTGATTCTAAACCGCTGGTGGTTGTTTTCAACGCAAAGGGCATCGAAAATGCTGATTTGGTCGGTATGCAGGAGGTTGCTCAGAAAAGCGGACTAACCGGACTGACGATTGCGGGATGTGGCAATACAACGGGGAAGAATTTTAACGTAACAACTCACTATAACGTAATACCGGGTTATTCGGCAGGTTCGCAGGAACACCCCTACAGCGAATTGGCCGATGCGCAACGTAGCAAGTGGCAAGGGTCTGCCCAACAGCCTTATATCCCGACGGTGATTGTGGGCTGGGATAAACGTCCCTGGGAAGATGCCAGTGGCAACGGTAAAGGGGGCGCCAAACAGGGCTGGTATTATACCGGTCGGACACCCGAACAGTTCAAAACCTTCCTGAACGATGCTGTTTCCTGGATGGATACCCACCCGGAGCAGACGCCCAAAGAACGGATGGTATTGATCTACGCCTGGAACGAACTTGGCGAAGGCGGCTACCTGGTTCCGACCAAAGGAGACCCCAATGGAGACTACCTGAAGGTTGTTAAAGAGGTTGCCTCCGGGCAGAAAAAATAAAGGCGGGAATACGTACAAATAACCATTCGCATGATAACAAGATTTCTCCTGGTCGTTCTGGCTGGCGTGGCCACCATGACCAGTGTATATGCCCAAAAATTTACCATTCCCGTTTTCCCTGACACGCAGAGCGAAGTTGGCGGTAACCATGCTATGTTTAGCAGCCGGATCAAATGGGTTGTAGACCATAAAGATTCGTTGAATATTCCGATGGTTCTACACGTGGGCGATGTCGTTAATTTTGATAATTACGACCATTTCGAAGTCGCCAGCCAGGGGTTCGACGTGTTCGATGCGCATCATATCCCGTATGCCATTACGTTGGGGAATCACGATACGGAGGCCGTTGGGTTCAATAGTGGCAGTGCAGCTCCGGGCAACGTGAACCAGAATCTGCGGAAAACCCACAAGTTCAATTCGTACTTTCCCGTCAGCCGGTTTACGCACCAGCGCGGTCGCTACGAAGCCGATAAGAGCGACAACGCCTACTACACCTTTAAAGTGGGGCAAACCAACTGGCTCGTAATCAGTCTGGAGTTTTGCCCGCGAATGGGGCCGATCAACTGGGCGGGAGATATTATTAAGGAGTATTTCAATTACAACGTGATTATTCTCACGCACTACCACTTAACCACGAAAGGAGAGATCGACACACGTAACGCTGGATACGGGGACTTTAGCCCACAGGTTGTGTATGATCGGCTGGTTAAGAAATACGCCAACGTTCGGTTTGTGCTTAGCGGACACGTAATGAGTTCGGCGCTGAAAGTGGATACCGGCGAAAATGGCAATAAAATCTACCAGATTCTCCAGAACTATCAGAACGAAGATCTGGGAGGAGGGTATATCCGCCTGCTCTCGTTCGACATGGACAAAAAGACCGTTTCGGCTAGTATGTACTCTCCGTTTTATAAAAAGACCAAAGAGGATACGTCCCGGTTTGTGCTGGAAGGCGTCGACCTGATTAAACAAGGTGAAGAACGCGCCCTGAAACGATAAGTATGTATTACCACCCCCGGCCCCTCCTAAAACAGGAGGGGGAAGAGTATCTTCTGTACGTTCTCCCTCCTGTTTTAGGAGGGGGCAGGGGGTGGTAATCTTGAGTAGAAATAAACTCATCTTTAACTCATCACCTCTTACCCTTATGCATTCACTACGTCCCCGATCTGTTCTGACCATTTTGGTCACAGCGGTCCTCTTCTTTACCGGAAATCAGCTACTGGCCCAAAAAGGCAAAAACAAAATTGGCGCTTACTACTTTGACGGCTGGAGTGGCACTACGTTCCATATCACCGACGACCTGAAAACCAACTATTCCGACCGCGAGCCGGTTTGGGGATGGGTAACGAGTAAGCAAGAGATTGTTGACGAGCAGATTGCCTTGGCGGCTAATGCCGGGCTTTCGTTTTTTAGTTTCTGCTGGTACCATCGCAACGGACGTACTGTCGAGGAGCTACCCGAAAACAGAGCCTTGTCGTTGTATAAACAGTCCAAGAATGTCAAAAAGCTGGAATACTGTTTATTGGTTGCCAACCACGGCGGCTTTGATGTAGGGCCTGAAAACTGGGAGAAGCTGACCGATATCTGGCTGGCTGAATTTAAACACCCACAGTATATGCGCGTAGCTAACAAACCGCTGCTCATTTTCTTTGAATTCACCTCGCTGATCAAAAATTTCGGTTCGCCGGAAGCGGTCAGTGTAGCTTTTGACAAGTTAAGAAAGCGTGCCGTTGAAGCAGGACTCCCCGGTGCATCGATTGCTATTTGTGCGGGATCGCCCGATGGTATCGCAAAGGCCGAAAGTTCGGGCGCAGACATCATCACCGGATATAACTATCACAGCATTGGCTTTAAAGGACCTAACCAGGCTATTCCGATCGATACGTTGCACTCGGCCGAACAGCAATTGTGGAGCAAACTGGGGAACGTAGCAAAGAAACCCTACATCCCCGTATCGACGATGGGCTGGGACCCGCGCCCCTGGTCGAATGAGAAAAATAAATACGTAGAGAAACCGTACTTCACCGGATTTTCGGCCCAATCGGTTCAGCAATCGGTAAGCGGCCTGCTTAACTGGATGAACACGCACGATTCGTCGCTGACTCAGGAACGGATTGGCCTGCTCTACGCCTGGAATGAAAACGGAGAAGGCGCCTGGCTGACACCCGGGAAACATGGTTTAAATCCGCTAACCGGACTAAAAGCGGCTCTGTCGGGCAAAAAGAAAAGTAAGTAAAGTCAGATAACGTAGTAAATTTTCATTCAAACATACAGACAATACGCCCGATTCAGCGAGTCTACAGTTCGAAATAGTGAATCGCTTCCATCGTCTTTAACTGAGCCAGCAGCGTTCGAAACGTCTGGTCACTACCCTGAACCAGCCAGCTAACTCTTAGTAACTGGTCGTCTTTAATGGTTTTAACGGGTCGGTATTTTAGTGAAAGTTCCGTCAGCAGTGCTTCGCAGGCTGCGGTTTGATCCTGACGTACCGAAAAATGCACAATCAACTCCCGGCTTTGGTTGAATTTATCAATAGTCGTTTCAACGGAGGGTAATACGGCCAGCACGAACAGAATTAACAGACTGCCACAGGCCGACGCAAAATAATAACCCGTGCCGATGCCAAGCCCTACGGCGGCCACGGCCCAGATTGTGGCGGCTGTGGTTACACCATTGATCCGGTTGTCGGCTTTGAAAATGACACCGGCTCCCAGAAAACCAATTCCCGTTACGATGTTGGCGGCAATACGATCGGGGTTGTTGGGACCGCCTATGGCTGCCGACATGTTGGCGAAAAAACAGGCCCCGATAGAAATCATAATGATTGTACGAAAACCAGCGGCTTTGCTTCTGTACTCTCGTTCGGCGCCAACAAGGCTCCCCCAGAGAATGGCTAGCAAGAAGCGGATCAAAATTTCCAGATCGAAGTCTATCACAGTTTCGGAATAGTAAATGCCGGGCTACATCCCCATAGCCTTCATTCGTAAATCTATTCCCGGTAGCACGAATTGTCAACGTTTTCTATCCTGTAATTTACGTCCCCGTATCGAGCTATGCTTTAAACGGTGCTGCTGTCAGTCGGATCACAATGGATGCGGACATGGCTCGTATTGACCCGTAAATGGGGGATTTCAGGTTACAGAACATATTAGCCGGAGAACTGAACAAAAACGTTTACCATCTGGTCCGGTTCATTTCAGCGCCGGTTGCGTTTTACTAATTTGTACATAAGACTTCTGCGTAATGAGCGTTATTGCTTCAGACCGCTGGTTCAGAATCCATATTTTTACTGGGAACGATTCGGACCAAGGGCTACCTTTACCCGCCTAAAGCCATTTTATGCGATTTATTCCAATACTACTCTTTCTTGGAGCCTGGCTGGTTGTTATTCAACCGATACGTTCTCAAGGGCTAATCGATGGCTTCATGCGTGGCGACCGCAAGGCTAATCTGTCTATAACCTATTCGCAGGAAACCTACGATTCCTATTATATCAACAAAACAGAAACAAAAGATCCGAATCTGGGTACGGTAACGTCGCAGGTGTTAAACGTGTATGGAAGCTTTGGCTTAGGCTATGATCTGGACTTGATTGTATCGGCACCCTATATCCGAAACGAAGCCAGTGCAGGCTATCGGCAAAAACAGGAAGGTTTTCAGGACGTTTCGGCCGCGCTACGTTGGGAGGCCTATGATTATAAGATCGGGAAGTCCCGACTTTCCTGGTTGTTCGCATTGGGGTACTCGATGCCTATGCAAAACTATATTAGTGATGAGCTAATTGCGATCGGACGCGGTTCCAGCAATTGGGATGGCCGAACCATGCTGCACTTTGTTGGCGGTCCTTTTTTTATGACCGGCCAATACGGCTATATCCGACGCGGACAGGTTACGCTCGATCGTGTAGTGAACTATTACGAACCTGATCAGGCCAACCCCAATAGTGGGTCGAAAGTGAATGTGCCTGACGTAACGGAACTCATTGTTCGGACGGGCTTTGCGACGCGGCCTTTCTATGCCGATGTCTGGTATCAGCAACAGACTCCATACACGAAAGGAACCGATATAGCTCCTGGTATTCCATTCCCAACCAACGCGGTTGGTTTTTCGAAAGTAGGTGCTACCGTTTACCTGAAACTGTTTGGGCAGATTGGTTTGACGGCAGGCTATAGCACAACCATCGACGGACGTAATATTGGTAAGTCGACCCGGCTGACGGGTGGGCTGGTTTTTGGCCGATTCTCGAAGTAGGGGAGTCGTTACTGTCTGCCATGTCCTAATCTTTTTTACGAATGAACAAGCTTTTTTCTATACTCTCTTTCACGGTCCTCTTTCTGTGGGTTGCCAGTTGTAAAGAGCCCATGATTGATGAAGGGGTTTTGCCCTTTAGTGAACCCGCCACCACAGATCCCAACGGTGGAAACTGGCGAACGATTATACTGAAATCGACAGCTGATATCAGTGTTCCTCAGCCTAACGCTGTTACGTCTGATGCCTATAAAAGCGAATTCGCGCAGGTGAAAAACAGTTTGGCAACGCTGGAACCGGAGAAAATAACCGCAATCAATTACTGGGCCGTTGGTGGCGTAAAACGCTGGAATCAGATTGCCCGTCAGCTGGTTGCCAAATACAATACCGAATCGAGTAACCCGCAGGACGTAGCAAATTCGTCGGCTAGTGCGCCGTTTGCTGCCCGGCTGTACGCTGCCTTGAGTGCGGCTCAATACGATGGATTGGTGGTTGCCTGGAAAGCAAAGTACCAATACAATCGCCCGTCGATGGTCGATCAGGGAGTTAGTACCCGTTTGCCCGTGGCTAACGTACCGTCGTATCCGTCAGAAGATGCAGTTGTTGCCGAAACCTCGTGTCAGATTTTGGCTTACTTTTTTCCAAATGAAAGCGCCTGGCTTAAAACCAAAGCTGCTGAACATAAACAGAGCCGGATCTGGAACGGCGCTAACGTACCGAGCGACGTAAAAGCGGGCGAAGACCTGGGTGCGGCCGTAATGGCTAAAGTGATTGATTATCTTAAGACGGATAATTTTAGCAGTGCCGCCGATCCTGGTAATACCTGGCAAGCCTTGTTGGCTCAATCTCCTTATGATGTTAAATGGACGAGTTTGCAGATTCCAGCCCGAACGCCTTTGCTACCTTTGGCTGGGAAGGTGAAAACCTGGTTTACTGTAACAACTGGTGGAAATCTGGTGGGTCAGCCTCCGGTCACTACGTCGACTGAATTTCAGAAAGATTTAGGTGAAGTGAAGCAGATTGCCAATGCACGCACCCGTGAGCAGTCGAGTATAGCAGCCAAATGGGACGATGGAGCCGGTACCTACACCTCTCCCGGTCACTGGAATCTGATTGCTGAGGAATTTGTACATCAGTATCGGCAAAATGAGTTAAGAGCGGCTCGTACGTATGCGCTGATGAATCGGGCTTTGCAGGATGCGGGAGCCCTCTGCTGGTCGGTAAAGTACACGTATTTTGTGCCACGGCCTTCGCAAATCGATCCAGCCATTAAGACCACCACGCTCATACCCAATACGCCGAGTTACGTATCGGAGCAGGCCACCTTTGCCAGTGCTGCTACGTCGGTATTGGGGGCGATTTTTCCAGATGAAGCGACAAGTCTGAATGCAATGGCGAGTGAAGCTACTTTGTCCGGGTTGTATGCTGGAACTCAGTTTCGATTCGCCAATGAAAATGGGGCTAAACTGGGTGCCGCAGTTGGTAAAGCTGCTGTAGACTGGTCTGCTAATGATGGTGCTAAATAAATGGATTGATCGAGTAAAGCCGGGCGATGAGTCCGGCTTTTTTGTAACATTGCCCTGCTATTGACAACCTAACCACTGATTTCATGAGTATTCCTGTTAATCTATCCGGCCAGTCTCGTGTAGTTATTGAACGTGTTTCGCCTGAATTAGATGGAGGGCGTTTCCCTATAAAAGCCGTTCCTGGCGACGTAATAGCCGTTGAGGCCGACATCTTTGCGGATGGACATGACTATTTATCAGCCGTATTGCTTTATAAACATAGTGACGATGCCAACTGGTCTGAAACTGCCATGACGCTGCTGAACAACGATCGTTGGGGCGCTTCGTTCGTTGTGGAAAAACAGGGTCGGTATCTGTATACGATTGAAGGATGGGCCGATCATCCGGGGTCCTGGCAGCACGAAATTCACCTGAAAGTAGCCGATGGGCAACGTATTACGAGCGAACTGCTGGCGGGCGCTAAATACATAGACGGGATGCTGGTTCGGGCGGGCGGCACGCTGGCAGATGGGAAGAAAAAAAGTAGTAAAAAAAATGTCGCGGAAGAGTCGACGGATGTTAAGACACTGCGGGAGTTGGCTGCTCTGTTTCGGGATGAGAACCGCTATGATGAAGCCGTATCTGTAGCTGAAAGCGATCAGTTTACCTTCTACGCCAATCGGTACCCCGAGCGCCAGCACGTAGTACGTTACGTGCACGAATTGGGTATAGAAGTCGACCGGGCGCGTGCCGGATTCAGTACGTGGTATTGCCTGTTCCCTCGTTCAGCCTCAAAAGAAGAAGGTCGGCACGGTACGTTCAAAGACGTCGAAGCGTTACTACCCCGTATTTCGGGCATGGGTTTCGATGTGCTTTATCTGCCACCCATTCACCCAATTGGCACCACACATCGCAAGGGAAAAAACAATTCCGTTACGTGTCAGCCGGGCGAACCGGGCGTTCCCTATGGCATTGGATCGCCGGAAGGAGGACACGATTCGATCCATCCTGAACTTGGAACGGTAGAGGATTTCAAACATCTGATTGCTATTGCGGCCAATTACGGTATGGAAGTAGCCATGGATCTGGCTATTCAGTGTTCGCCCGATCATCCGTGGGCGATAGAACACCCGGAATGGTTTAAGAAACGTCCGGATGGTACGATTCAATACGCCGAAAATCCACCCAAAAAGTACCAGGACATTTACCCGATTTATTTTGAAACGGACGATTGGAGAAGCCTTTGGGAAGAACTCAAACGTGTATTGCTCGTATGGGCGTCGTGGGGTGTACGTATCGTCCGGGTCGATAATCCGCACACAAAACCATTCGGTTTCTGGGAATGGGTTATTGCCGAGGTGAAGCGGGAGTATCCAGATATGATATTCCTGTCAGAAGCGTTTACGAAACCAAAAGTGATGCAGGAGCTGGCGAAACGAGGGTTTGCGCACTCCTATACGTACTATACCTGGCGAAATTCGAAAGCGGAACTGCAGGAATACCTGACGGAACTGACGCAGACGGATATGAAATACTACTTCCGTCCGAATTTTTGGCCTACTACGCACGACATCAACCCGCCCAGTCTTCATTCTGGACATGAACCGCAGTTCCTGATCCGTTATTTTCTGGCTGCTACGTTGTCGAGCAATTACGGGATTTATGGTCCATCGTTTGAATTGATGGAACACGTACCGTTCCCAAATAAAGAAGAATATTTGAATTCGGAGAAATACGAAATTCGATTCTGGGATTGGAATAAAACGAATAAGCTGACGTATCTGATTACGTTGGTTAACCGCATTCGGCATGAGAATGCGGCTATGCAACGGACGAACAACCTCACATTCTGTAATGTCAGCGACGATGCCATTATGGCCTACGTAAAAACAGCGGGCGATAATCGATTGCTGATCGTAGTTAATACGGATGCCTATAACCGTCGGGCGGCTATGGTACAGGTTCCGATCTGGCAGCTTGGTATCGATCCGGAGCAGTCGTACGCCGTCCACGATTTGTTGACAGAAGCGTATTATACCTGGAAAGGCGAATGGAACTACGTTGAGTTAGATCCCTACGTGTTGCCTATGCACCTGTTCCGGATTGAGGTATAGTTTAAAGTTTATAGTTTTTGAGTTTACTGTTTTCAGTAGCTGACGCGTCAGCTACTGAAAACAGTAAACTCAACACTGATTCTTCATTACGTCAGGAATCTGGGTTTGCCAGAAGCCAGGCTGTTTGAAAAACCAGTGTTGCCCGTTTGGATAAAATCTGGTAATCTATTCGGTCTGCTGTATCTGTTGGCCGATGATAATCCGGATGTTCGCCATCTGTAAAGAAAACGGCAGGGACACCGAAATTGTGAAAATTATACTGATCAGAGCGATAGAAGTATTGTTTTGAATCGTTCATGCTATCGTGCTCATAATCAAGCTCGATAGCAACAGAACGCTTATTGGCAGCCGAAACCAGTTTACGCAGTTGGTCATCTTTAGGACCTGCGATCAAGTAGCAGTATTCTGGTTTTTTGCGGTGCTTGTAATCAATTCGCCCTACCATATCGATGTTCAGATTACCCGCAAACTGCTGAACTGGAATAGGACTATTATGCACAAAATACCTGGAGCCCAATAAGCCCTTTTCTTCTCCCGAAAAGAGCGCAAACAAAATGGTTCTGCGGCTACGGATACCCTGGCGTGCTAAACTATCGAAAACAGATGCTATGCTTAACACGCTGGCCGTTCCAGAAGCATTATCATCGGCACCTGGATGGATGCGGCCTTCGACGTAACCCAGATGATCATAGTGGGCCGAAATGACGACGACTTCTTGTTTTAGATCTGTCCCAATAAGGAGGCCTGCTACGTTGTGACTAGCAACCACCTGACTACTATCCCATTTGGTAACTGGCGATGGGGCTAGCTCATACCGTTTGTAGGTGAGTGGCAGTGTCCCTCTTTCGGTTTTAACCAGAGAAATAGTTGAATAGGACAGAAAATAAGGCTGGTAAAAAGAACCATAGGCCGAATCGACCCGAAAAACAGATCCCAGATGGCTCGCTCTAAATGACTGTACACAATATTGAGCGGCTTTTAGTTGACCTGTAGTACCCGTTTCACGGCCTCTGAAACTATCGTCAGTTAATGCATAAACATGTTTGGTTAACAGGGAGACAGGTACTGAAACAGAAGAAATAGCTGGCTGGGAATACGCTCTGGTGATCAGGGTAATAGAAACAGTTAAATACCGTAGAAACGTATTGTTCATCGGGAAATAAAACGTGAATAATTGATCTGAAATAAAACGAATAGGGTTCGGAAGTTATGTGTGAGTCATACTTCCGAACCCTTAAAACTATGCCCCAAAACTGTAAACGTAAAAACTTATTTCTCCGGCACGAACGTAAGAGAACTGAATTGGCTTTCGTCGAAAATGTCCTGAGCGAGTGTTTGTAGCTGGCTTGACGTAACGGCTTTGATATCGTTAAAAATATCGTTCAGTGCTTCAACGCGGTCAATGTCGAGCAGACTTTTAGCCATCATCAGCATAAAGCTATTATTGCTTTCTTCGGCCATTGCCAGCTGCCCAATCAACTGTTCTTTGGTTTGATGAAGCTGCAACGTAGTAAGTGGTTCTTCGCGCAGACGTTTCAGTTCTTTGCCAATCAACGAGTGTGCTTTATCTACTTTTTTAGGGTCGGTGCCGAAATAAATACCCAGAAACCCTGTGTCCAGATACGGTGTATAGCTGGCATCAATCGAATACACCAGACCATATTTTTCGCGCAGATTCATGTTCAACCGGGAGTTCATCCCAGGGCCGCCCAGCAGGTTGATAAGCATGAAAAAAGGTAATCGTCTTGGATCGGTCAGCCCGTAAGCCGGACGACCAAGCGCGCACTGAGCCTGCGTAATGGGCCGTTCAACGCGCGTATGGCGTGATACATAACCCGTAGGCGTTTTGCGCTGACGACTGGAGTGTTGACTAGGTACATCGCGGAGGTATTTCTCGGCAATTTTGACAACCTGTTTGAACGAGAGATTGCTTACCGACGCAAAAACAATCCGGTTGGTGTCGTAATTTTCAGCAATAAACCGCTGTAAATCCTCGCGACGAAACGAACTCACAGTTTCGGTTGTACCCAGAATATTACCACCAAGCGCATGATCCGGAAAAACCAGCTGATCGAAATCATCCTGAATGGCATCCTCGGGCGAGTCGTAATACATGGCCATTTCTTCCAGAATAACGCCCCGTTCCCGTTCAATCTGTTTTTCGGGAAATACAGAATGGAACGTAATGTCGGCCAGCAATTCCGTTGCTTTTTCAAAGTGAGCGCCTAATACTGAGGCATGAAAGCAAACTTTTTCTTTGGTCGTATAGGCATTTAATTCACCACCAACCGTTTCTAATCGTGTGATAATATGGTACGATTTACGTTTCTCCGTACCTTTGAAGGCCATATGTTCCCAAAAGTGAGCTAGGCCCTGTTGATGAGGTTGTTCATCTCGGCTTCCAATGTCAAGCATTATACCGCAATGAGCAATTTGCGTATGGGGTATTTGTTTATGGGCAATCCGAATTCCATTCGGCAGGGTATATACTTCGTAATCTTCCATTCTTAAGCAATTGACGCAGTCGCAAGACGCATCTGGCGTACTAATGATAACCGTAACCAATTCGCCCCGGTTCCTGATCAATCAAACTGCTTTTATCGGCGATGTGATTCTGGCCACGGCTCTTCTGGAGCAGCTTTATCAGGCAAGGCCCGATGCCATTCTGGACGTATTGGTCCGCAAAGGTAATGAGAGTCTGCTGGCTAATCATCCGTTTGTGAACGAGGTATTGGTCTGGGATAAAAAAGGGGCGAAATACAGCAGCCTCTGGCAACTGCTTAAAACAATTCGTTTGCGGCAATACGACGTAGTGCTGAACCTTCAGCGATTTGGGACAACGGGCTTGTTAACGGCTCTGTCGAACGCAAAAATTACGGTTGGTTTTAATAAAAACCCATTTTCCCGATTTTTTACGTATCGGGTTGATCATCGTATTGAGCCCGGTATTCATGAAATTCAACGGAATGCAGAATTATTACGTCCTCTGCAAGTGAATGGAACGATTCAGCGGCCCAAACTTTACCCGTCGGAAGCGGATTATAACGTAGTGAAGCCGTATCAGGAACGGCCTTATATCTGTATGTCGCCCACCTCGGTCTGGTTTACCAAGCAGTATCCGCAGGAACGCTGGATTGAGCTGATGCTGCAGATACCGACAAATCTGTCTATCTATTTGTTGGGTGCTCCGGCCGATGCGCCTGCCTGCGATGCTATGATTGCCCGTGCTGGACGTAGTAACGTAGTGAATCTGGCCGGTAAACTGAGTTTATTGCAGTCGGCTGCGCTACAGGAAAGGGCCGTCATGAATTACGTTAATGACTCGGCACCGCTGCATTTATGTTCGGCCATGAATGCGCCAACAACGGCTATTTTCTGTTCCACAGTGCCAGAATTTGGCTTTGGCCCCTTGGCCGAAAAATCTCGCGTCGTACAGGTGAATGAGATGCTTGAGTGTAAGCCCTGCAATCTCCACGGTAAATCAGCCTGCCCGCTCGGCCATTTTCGGTGTGCCTGGGGTATTTCTGTAGAAGAACTGGCTAGTTTTTAGTTTATGCCACTGGTAAGTAAATCTCAAAGGTGGCACCTTCTCCCGGATGGCTAAATGCGGTTATATCGCCACCATGATTTTTTGCTACTTTTTCGCAGATGGCCAGGCCTATACCAGTACCAGCATATTGAGAACGGGTATGGAGTCGCTGAAATGCCTGAAATATACGATTCAAGTATTGTTCATCGAAGCCAATCCCATTATCCGAGATACGGATCCGGTAATAGGCAGAAGACCATTGGGCTGGCTTAATGGTTGGCGGCAAGTCTGTTGCCGCTATTTTCTGCGACGTAACGCGAATGAATGGCGTAACGTTGGGTTTATGGAACTTCAGTGCATTGGATAATAAATTCTGGAAAAGTTGCTGCAACTGCGATTCATCGCCCAGTATGGTAGGTAAGGCGTCTGTTTCAATGATTGCTTTTGTTTCCTGAATACTCAAATCCAGATCGTCTATAACCCGAGCAACAACCGTTGACAAGGAGACTGCCGCTAGTTTGTCGTGATACGTTGACAGGCGCGAATAATTCAATAAATCTTTGATCAGAATCGACATTCGGGCTGCCGCTGCCTGCATGCGTTCCAGGTAGTCTACTCCTTTACCCAACTCGTCACTAAAATTACTTTTTAAGATATCGCCGAACGATTGAATTTTGCGCAAAGGCTCCTGCAGGTCATGACTGGCTATGTAAGCAAATTGCTGCAGATTTTCGTTGGAACGTAGCAAATCCTGATTGAGCGTTTCGAACTGTAGCTGGGTTTTCTTTAATTCGGTTATATCCAGAAAGGATAATACGACCCACTCGCCGTTACGGATGCCCTGCACTTCATACCAAAGATCATACCCTTCGTAGACGTAGTGATTCTGGTAACGTAGTGGAATACCGGTTTGCGCTAACTCTTTATATTGCAGCCATACGCCACTAAGCCCAATGCCAGGAAAAATTGTTAGCATCGTATTCCCAACTAATTCTTCAGACGTTTTCCCGGTCATTCGTTCAGCCATCTGGTTAACGAGTTCGTAACGCAGGTCGATGACGTCGCCAGTTAACGGATCACGAACAATCGAATACAGGCCAATGGCTGTAAAAGAACTATCGGTCACAAATTTGAGCTGTTCGGCCTGCTGCTGACGGGCCAGGGCCGTTACCTGCTGACTGATGTCCTGCATAGCGCCGACCATACGTACTGCTTTTCCATCCTGGAAAAGAGTATACCCCCGATCATGGACGTAGGCGTAGGACCCATCGGCTTTACGGAACCGGTATTCGTCCGACCAGTTTGTCTGGCCACTGTTGATGGTTTGGTAAATGCTATTGTGGATGCGTTGCTGATCAGCAGGATGAATTTTGTCGATCCAGAAATCGGCACCATCGATGGTACTGCCAGCTGGATAGCCAAACAGGGTTAAAAATCCTTCATTCCACCAAACTTCATTGGTTATCAAATTCCAATCCCAAACAGCATCGTGCGTAGCTTTAGCTAATAATTCGAACCGTTCCTGAGCCAATGCTGCACTGGATTCGTTGGTTTCCCCCATATTGTATATTACGCTGAGCTGAGAACTACAAAAATAAGTGAATATTCATTATTGATAGAATACCTATATGTAGCAGTATGTTATGGTATATAGCAGGCCCTTTATCAAGTTATTCAACATTTCATACCGCTTTTTTGACCGTTGCATTGTTTTTATTTGGCGTATATGGGAACGTTAGGTAATTTTGAGCCCTTAATTGTGAAACTTGTTATAGTAATAATATCATGAGTGTTGTTCTTAAACCAACTGTCAATAACATTATCAATCTTTGGTTTGGGGAAGATACCCCCATTCGCCAGTACAAAATCAAGCTAAATCAGGACTTATGGGTAGCTTGTCAGCAGATCAATAGGGATTTTAGTCCGCCCTCTAAAACTGATCAAGTAGAGAAGTATCGAAAGTCCGATAAAGTAGCTTTTGCCAAGGCAGTTCAGCTGCAAATTGGATACATAACCTCTGACAACTAAAATCAGTAATCGGATTAACAATTTTAAAGCCGGGTTTACCCGGCTTTTTGTCTGTCTACAGCAGAAACAATACTATCAGGCGCGTATTATTCTAGTGATCGGGCCAATCTCAGGCTACATAAGCCTTTATCGTCCACTACGTATTACTCATCAGCGCTGCGGCTAATAATCAAATCTGGATTAGCTCGCTCATATGCTTCAAGGCAAATAAGCCCACTTTCAGTTAGTTCATAGTTAGGATTACCAATGCTCTCGTTTCCATTTGCCGTTACCAATCCGTTGGTGAGCAAACCTGTAATAATATAATTGACGAGTGTTTTATCAAAATGGGTCTGTTCCGATAGTTGCATTTCATTTAGGCAGTAGCGTGTCGCTAAAAGAATGCGGTATTGACCGAATGTCAGATTCATGGCATTAAGAGCTTACTTTAAACGTTGAGTAAAACAGCGACAAAAAATGTGCCTATATAATTAGTTAGCCGCTAAGAATTAACTAAATAGCTAACGAAATGGGGCAATAAAATCATGTTTTATAGAAAGAGTTTTTATAGTAGCTTATTGTAATACTATAAAAATGGACGACTATCGGCTAATCGGTTACAAGTAGAATAGGGATTCGATAAGGAGTAGGGACGCTAGGCAGAGATAAAGATCTA
>NZ_JAAFZH010000009.1 GCF_010435915.1 Spirosoma terrae
TCCAAGGGTAATGGGCAACTTCAAATAGGAAACCTCGAATGTATTCTCCCCAGACATATAGACCTTGTCCCTCATTGATAGCGTCAATACAAAGCAGTACCCGCGATCCAAGCGTTTCTCCATAACTGTTAAGCGTTGCTAGAAAGGTATCGCGATTGCACGATAAATGTAATTGACGTAGTATCTGTGTCCAAGGCTCATCTGTCGTTGTAAAGTGCTGACCTAATACAAGAACTGTTGGTAGATTTTCTTCTTTACGCTTTTGAGCAATATCAGCTAACAAATGTGATTTCCCCATCCCAGCATCGCCGGATAACAATATGGCGGGAGAATTTGCGGCTTGCACTTCTAAGCTATTGATGTACTCGCGATATTTATGAATGCTACTACTGACCTCACGAAATTTCTCAATATCCCATCCATAAGAATTAGAATATTCACTGTCATATTGTCCTGATGCTTTCTTCTTTTCCTTTGCGATTCTGTTCAATTCATAAAATCGGCTTATAATATCATTCACACAACTTAAAAGCTGATTGAACGCATCGATGATTACTTCCCGATTAACAATCGATAAACGATAAGGCCGGTTGATTTCCTCAAACTGATTCAGTAGAGTTAAATGTTGTTTAAATATATCTCCCAGCTCATTTACGCGTTGATCTTGAACATGCAGTTGATGGATGGCTTTATAAGCGGTAATCTTAAATTGATTAAACTCCTCAGACCAGCGGACTAAAAAGTGAGTATCTCGGGCTAAACCATGAAACACTTTGGCAATAGGTAATTGGAAATCGACTTCTGGGGTATATCGATTACCAAGATGACAAATACTTTCACCTAACCGACGAGTAAACCATTCTTCCGATAGTTCAGTCTCCTGAAACCAGAAACTAGACCGTCCCACATTGATAGGTCGACTTAAGCGGTCAAATAACTCATAGTTACCCCAGTATATAAAATCAACCGTACGGTTCGTGCGTTGAGCTAAGCCTTGCCATTTTTCCACTCGCTCATTCCACTTATCCATAAACCACCGCTGCTTATCAATTCGGGGGTCTTCACGGTCCAGTGGCGTGCAGATATAATAACGAATTAATTTAGGATGCTTATTTAGGACAGTTTCAATAGATTCATCTAATTGGCGCCATTGAGTTTCACTCATTGAAGTAAAAAACTTTGCTTGCCAGCCATATTCCTCGTCAGTTGACAAGGTACAGTAGGCTTCCTTTCCGCCATCCGGAGCGGCAACTCTAATAAATTGTACACGATTTCCAATTGGTTCAGAATCGGCCAATTGGCAAACCAACTCTTCAAATGCTTTCTTCTGATCGCCATCATAAGGGCGCAGTTTCAGCCATTGCGTATTCATAGTATTCAGCTAAACTCTCAAATAACTAAGCCAATATAATAAGTGGCTAACTCTAACCGAAATTGATTAAGAATAAGTGATAGATTTCTCTTTTTGCCGTATTTTTATCGGCTTACAACCTAATCGTCAGAATACAATACCATGAAAACTACATTTCTTACAACGGCACTTCTGTTGCCATTGCTAGCGGTAGCCCAACCCAAGGCAAAGAAAGCCGTTGCCCCCGCCGTAGACGCTGACAAAAAAACAATCATCTCGAATCTGGATAAACGATTCCCTGAATATGCCGGAATTTCGAAACAAATCTGGGATTTTGCCGAATTGGGTTACCTGGAAGAGAAAAGCTCAGCACTGCTGGAAGAACAGCTAAAGAAAGAGGGTTTTGAAGTGCAGACAGGCGTGGCGGGTATCCCAACGGCTTTCGTTGCTACGTATGGTTCGGGGAAACCGGTGATTGGGATTCTTGGCGAGTATGACGCCTTACCCGGTTTGGCTACGGAAGCAAAACCAGAATTTACACCTATCGCCGGACAGAAAGGCGGCCACGGATGCGGCCACAATCTATTCGGAACGGCGTCGGTGGCGGCCGCCGTTGAAGTGAAAGAATGGTTGAAGAAATCGGGGCATTCAGGCACTATTAAGATATTTGGCTGCCCAGCCGAAGAGGGCGGCTCGGCCAAGGTGTATATGGTTCGTGAAGGTTTGTTTAACGATGTCGACGTAGCACTACACTGGCATCCGGGAGCGGCCAACGCGGCCGATGCGGGCACGTCGCTGGCCAATAAAAATGCGAAATTCCGTTTCCGTGGAATTGCCGCTCACGCAGCGGCATCGCCGGAGCGTGGCCGCTCGGCGCTGGACGGCGTTGAAGCAATGAACATGATGGTCAACATGATGCGTGAGCATATTCCCTCCGATACCCGTATCCATTACGTTATTACGAAAGGTGGCGAAGCGCCGAATGTAGTGCCTGCTTTTGCTGAGGTATATTACTATGCCCGCCATCAGGACAGAGCCATCGTGCAAAGTGTCTGGAAACGGATCGAAAATGCGGCAGAAGGAGCCGCTAAAGGTACTGGCACAAAAGTAGAGTGGGAAGTTCTGGGTGGCGTTTATGATCTGTTGCCAAACGTAACGCTGGCCGAAGTGATGCACCAGAATCTGAAAACGGTAGGTGGTGTCAACTACACCCCTGAAGAAACGGCTTTTGCGAAGAAAATCAGCGAAACGTTCGACAGAAAAGTACCGATCGAAGATGCGGCCGTAGTCAAAGATTTCCGGGATGCATCGGGTAGTCCAACCAGCGGTGGCTCAACCGATGTAGGCGACGTAAGCTGGGCCGTTCCAACCGTGGGTTTATCGACCGCTACGTGGGTTCCGGGTTCATCGGCACACAGCTGGCAGTCAACAGCGGCTAGCGGCATGAGTATCGGTCAGAAAGGGATGATCGTAGCGGCTAAAACGCTGGCCATGACAGCGCTTGATCTGTATAAAACCCCGGCGCTCATTGAGAAGGCCCGCGTCGAATGGAATCAGAAACGCGGAGCCGATTTCAAATACGAAGCGCTGCTCGGCGACCGGAAGCCCGCTCTGGACTACCGGAAATAATACATAACCCCTAAATCCCCTAAAGGGGACTTTGCTCCCGAGCGAACAAAGTCCCCTTTAGGGGATTTAGGGGTTTCAGACTATTTTATATTTGACAGAAATTCAGCGATCTTTCTCAATACATTTTCTTTATTTCCTATAACTTCTTCATTTCGGAAACGAATTACAGTAAGGCCAAATTCTTCAAGTATATATGTGCGGTTAGCGTCATATTCCTGCTGATCGCTCGAATCATGCACACTTCCATCAAGTTCAACAACTAATTTGGCCGCGTGACAATAAAAATCAGCTATAAAGTATGAAATCGGATGTTGTGCTTTAAAGCGAAACCCTTTCAGCTTGTTAGTTCGCAGTTCTTCCCAAAGCAACAGCTCAGCAGGCGTCATCGCTTCCCGAAGTTTTTTAGCATTCTCAAACAGTTGAGAAGAGGCTCCATAAAACATATCACTTGCCATTTGCCTTGTTCTCTACAGCGTTAGTCTTAAAGACGTACTAAGTAGTTCTAGTCACCCCTAAATCCCCTAAAGGGAACTTTACTCGCCAGTTAATAAAGTCCCCTTTAGGGGATTTAAGGGTTAAGAGGCAATTGTATGTTGTAGAGATTACGTTGTCCATTGCTTCATAGTCCGTACCTTTGCGGCAGAATTCAAAGAATGGAGCCCGGTTACTATTAAATACAACAGCGTTTTCATTCTTTCACTCTTTCGCTCTTTACCTATGCTTCGAACGCATACCTGCGGAGAACTCCGCCTTTCTGATGTTAATAATACGGTCGTATTGACCGGCTGGGTCCAAACCATTCGCGATAAAGGTGGCGTACTGTGGATCGATCTGCGCGACCGCTATGGCATTACGCAATTGTTGCTCGAAGACGGTCAATCGTCGGCCGAGCTGTTCGCGACCGCACGTTCGCTGGGTCGCGAATTTGTTCTGAAAGCCTCCGGAACAGTTATTGAACGGAAGTCGAAGAATCCCAACTTACCAACTGGCGATATTGAGATCAAGGTTACGACTCTGGACGTTCTGAATCCAGCCAAACTTCCTCCGTTCCTGATTGACGACGAAACCGATGGCGGTGACGACCTTCGGATGAAATATCGCTACCTCGATCTGCGTCGAAATCCCGTTCGGCGGAATCTTGAATTGCGCCATCGAATGGCTCAGCAAACTCGCCTTTACATGGACGGGCAGAACTTTATTGAGGTTGAAACGCCGGTTCTGATCAAGTCTACCCCCGAAGGTGCCAGAGATTTTGTGGTTCCCAGCCGCATGAATCCGGGCGAATTTTATGCCCTGCCCCAATCGCCACAAACATTCAAGCAGTTATTGATGGTATCGGGTTTTGACCGTTACTATCAGATTGTCAAGTGTTTCCGCGACGAAGACCTTCGGGCCGACCGTCAGCCTGAGTTTACACAGATCGACTGCGAAATGTCGTTTGTGGAGCAGGAAGATATTCTAAACATGTTCGAAGGGTTGGTACGTCATCTGTTCAAAGCCGTGAAGGGTATCGATCTGGCCGAAGTTCCGCGGATGACGTACGCCGATGCCATGCGGCTCTATGGTTCCGATAAGCCCGATACTCGCTTTGGTATGCAATTCGTTGAACTAAAAGGCACGTTCGATACGGTCGATATGACATCGGGCAAAGGCTTCGGTGTGTTCGACTCCGCCGAAATCGTTGTCGGTATCAACGTGCCTGGCTGTGCTTCGTATACACGCAAACAACTTGACGAGCTAACCGACTGGATCAAACGCCCGCAAATCGGCGCCAAAGGCCTGATTTATGTTCGCTATAACGAAGATCGCGACGGCGAACCGGGTACATTAAAATCGTCGGTCGATAAATTCTATTCTGAAGAGGATCTGAAAGCATGGGCGGCTCATTTTGGTGCCAAACCCGGCGATCTGATGCTGATTATTTCGGGTGATGCCGCTAAAGCGCGCAAACAACTCAATGAATTACGGCTGGAGATGGGTAGCCGGTTGGGTCTACGCGATCCAAACGTATTCAGTACGTTGTGGGTACTCGACTTCCCATTACTGGAATATGGCGAAGAAGAACAACGCTGGTTTGCTATGCACCATCCGTTCACATCGCCCAAACCGGAAGATATTCCATTGCTGGAAAGCGATTTGGGTGCTGTTCGGGCGAATGCCTACGATCTGGTCATCAACGGTACAGAAGTGGGCGGTGGCTCAATCCGGATTTTTAACCGCGATTTGCAGGCTCGTATGTTCAGTATCCTGGGCTTCTCGGACGAAGAAGCGAAGGCTCAGTTCGGCTTCCTGATGGATGCTTTCGAATACGGCGCTCCTCCGCATGGTGGTATTGCATTCGGGTTCGACCGGTTGTGTTCTCTGTTTGGCGGGGCCGACTCGATCCGTGATTTTATTGCTTTCCCGAAAAACAACTCGGGTCGCGACGTAATGATTGATTCGCCATCGACAATTTCCGGCAAACAACTTGATGAGTTGAAAATCGCAACCCTAGCGAAATAAGTTGCCTGTAGCGCGGACCTCCGGTCCGCGTAGCCGTAGGCTGATTTTGCAACTAGCATTATTAGCCTACGGCTACGCGGACCAGAGGTCCACGCTACATAGCTACCCAAGGATCGCGGGTCTGCTGTTGAAATCGCTTTAGTTTTTCCTGCATCCGTTTCAACGTAGCCTGATGCGCTGGATTCGTAGCCAGGTTCTTTAGTTCGTCGGGGTCAGCCTGCAAATCGTACAGCTCAAATTTGGGTCGTTTCAGATAGGCCGCTACGCTACGTTTCCCGTACAATTTCTCTTTCCGTTTCAATACGTCCTGCCAGGTATACGAATTATAGAGATCAAGAGCCATCGGAAAAGGCAGTTGATGGGCTAGGTTGTTAATCAACTTATACCGACGTTCGCGCAAAACCCGCATCGGATAATACATGGTTATTTCGTGTAATGAATGTGATCCATACACATCATCCCACCCCGTTACGTTGTCTTGCTCAACAATGTTCTTGAATGAACGCCCCTGCCGTGCTATGTTGGAAACACCGGCAACATCCAGCAAGGTCGGCGTTACGTCTGTCCATGAGATCATGGCATGTTGCACAAACCCGCGCTTTGCTGGTTTCGGCAATTTAACAATACAGGGTAGTTTCATACCGGGCTCATACAGAGTTGTTTTAGCGCCCGGGAACGGTGCCCCATTGTCGGAAAGATAGATAATGATGGTATTGTCGTACTTTCCTGCATCTTTCAGATAGTCAATCAATCGGCCTACTCCCTGATCAATTCGGCTGATCGATTCGTAGTATTGAGCTAGCTCAGCCCGGCAGGCTTTGGAATCTGGCAGATAAGCCGGAACCCGAACGTCGCGGGGTTGATAGAAATGGTCGCCAACTTGCGGATAACCACCGGGTTTGTTGCCAAACAAATTAGGTTTCGTTCCATCAAAAATGGGATTTCCGTCGGCAGCAACGGTGTTACTACGGTGTGGATCATCAGACGCAAAATATAGAAAGAAGGGCTGGTCTGATTTTTCGTTAATGAAGTCATAGCATAAGCGTGCCATCTCTACGGGGCTCCGCCCGATCGATGTAGGGTTATTGACGCTCCCTGCCTGCAACACCTGCTGAAAATGATAGACTTTTTCAGGCGCTACGTGCAGCTTACCAATCCTCGCGGTGCGGTAACCAATCTGTTCGAGCATAACAGGCAACGACCTAACCGTGTCAAACGAGCTGAAATGGTGAATCTGATGTTCTAATCCATACATTCCATTTGCGTGATTATGTAATCCAGTCAGTAAGACCGAGCGACTAGGACTACAACTGGCCGACGTGCAGAATGCATTCGTAAAACGGGTTCCGTCGGCCGCTAACTGATCAATGTGTGGCGTCCTTACGGCTGCATTACCGTAGCAACCCACCGCTTCCTGCCCATGATCATCAGCAACAATTAGAACAATATTGGGCCGCGAATTGGCTTGTTGAACCAGTACGTCTTTTCGATGGATCTGATGGTCTGGCAATTCCGCAAAGCCATACAAGCTGATTACTAAGACGATCGAAAGGGCTCTTATCAGATAGCTCATATTTACCGATAGCATTATTAGCTACAAGTATAGTTTTTCTAAACGGCTTTCTTCCGTTCCTATCAGAAATGTGGCAAGAAGCAGGTTGCTCGACTGAAACGTAGAAGAACAGAGAGAAGCATTCGAAGCTCATCAAATGCAACCAAAAACAATGAATAATACCTAGATAATACCTATAGCTACCAAAAACCGAGATTATTTAATTCTTAGTAAAAAGCCACAGACCGGTTAATAACGCTACTTGCCTTCTAGTAAGTCAACTGTATATTTTGTAGATGCTTTTTTAACCAGACAATAACTGAACTAATGCAAACTATCCACATCCCCTCTGTTTATGAATCGACGTATACTGTACTGGTCGCTACAGGCTAGTTTTATCAGTTTACTAGTGTATTTTGGCCTGCAATCAGGTTGTGCACAAACCATCACGACGACCAATCTCCCCATTGTTCTCATTAATACGGAAGGTCAAACCATTAATGACGAACCAGGTATTGTCTGTACGCTGCAAATCATAGACGATTCGAGCGGCATTAATTCGCCATCGGCCACGCCCAATGCTTATAATGGTAAGGCTAAAATTGAATTTCGTGGCTGTAGCAGTCAGAATTTCCCCAAAAAACAGCTCGGCATAGAGCTTCGTTCGTCTATTGACGTTACCGAATCCATTGATGTTCCACTACTCGGCTTTCCAGAAGAAAGTGATTGGATACTGAATGCTTCTTATACCGACAAAACCTTTGCGCGTGATCAACTGGCCTATCATATGTCCAGAAAATCGGGGCGATATGCTTCCCGGACACGACCCGTGGAGGTTATTATCAATGGCGTCTATCAGGGAATTTTTATTTTTCAGGAAAAGATCAAACGAGACGCGAATCGGGTAAATATCAACAAATTAGACCCCACAGACCTGGGCAATAACTCCATTACGGGTGGATACATTGTTAAGATCGATAAATCATGCGGCAACTTCGATCCAACGCATCAGTGGCAATCGGCTTATTCGAGTCCCGGCGGCAATCGACCACACTACTGGCTGACCGACTACCCTAATGACAAAAATCTGGTTAGCCAGCAGTATACATATATCAAGAATTACGTCAACAGTTTTGAAACAATGATGGCCAGTAGCACCTGCTGCCATGCGACGAACGGCTACTCTAAATACATTATAGACGATACGTTTGTTGATTACTTTCTGTTGGAAGAAATTAGTAGTAATGCCGATGCGTATCGATTCAGTACGTTTATTTCGAAAGAGCGGGAAAGTAAGGGCGGCAAACTGTCGGCAGGTCCCGTCTGGGATTTTAACCTGGCCTTCGGTTTTCTGACTAGTGCCTTTAATGGCAATACGAATAGCTATGAAGGCTGGCGCTACCTGGCCCCCGGCGATCCTGCTTTCCCAGTACCTTTCTGGTGGGGAAAACTTTTGTCCTGTTGCGCTTATAATCACAAAGTGGTAAGCCGTTATCGGCAACTTCGCCAGACGGTCTGGCATACCGATTCGCTGATGGCTTTCATTGATAACCAGTATGATTCGCTTAGCCAGGGGGCTTACGCCCGTAATTTCCAGAAATGGCCCATTATTGGTGTGTCGCTATGGAATGATCAGCCATCCTATAATGGCGCTACGTTACAGGCAGAGGTCAATTATCTGAAAACCTGGCTTACCAACCGACTCAACTGGATGGATGCCAATATTGGCACTTTCATTCAGGAGCCACTAGCTACGTTAAGCGCAGGCAATAAGTCGGTCAACGTTGGCCAACCCGCTTCGCTTTCCATTTCATTCACGGGAAGTGGGCCCTGGTCCTATACCTTATCGTCGGGTCAATCAGGAACGGCCTCCACAAGTCCAGCCGTTATTACCGTATCGCCGACTCAAAGCACTACGTATACGATTCAGGGAGTCAGCAATAGCTGTGGCTCAGGAATTCAATCGGGCACTGTAATCGTGACGGTTTTACCCGACTCTGCCGATCTTTCTTTATCAATGGTAACAAACCGGCGAGTGGTCAATGTTGGAGATACTATTGATTTAACCCTGACGGTACGTAACGAAGGGCCCAAAATTTCCCGATCCATAGTAGCCCAGAATCGACTACCTGTAGGATTAACATTTCTGAACAGTTCATCTTCGGCCGTCACGGCTGCCGATGGCATTGTATCTATATCGACCGATAGCTTGCTGGTAGGCGACGAAATTTCCTACACCTATCAGGTACGTGTTGACAGTAGTGGGTGTTTTTGGAATGCCGCCCAGTTGCTAAGTGCCAGTACGCTTGACCCAGATAGTCAACCCGATAGCGGCACCGGCGACGGTCAGGACGATATGGCTACCACCGATATACGGGTAGGCAATGATGCGTCGATGCGTTTGTTCACGTCAGCGAACCCTAATCAAACGCCCCTACCGAACGTAGTAAGCAGCCAACCTATTCCTGATCCTAATAAAGTTGATTTAGGTCTGTCTGTTGTTTCGAGCCAATTAGTCCCTAAACCCAGTGATACGGTAATTTTCACCCTGATTGTCCAGAATAAAGGAGGTAAAACCGCAACTAATGTTTCGGTTCAGTTAGCGCTGCCTACGGGATGGCAAACCAACCCGGCCAGTGGCCTGCAAATTACCGGGCAAAACGCTACGTTGTTGATTAGCACAATTCCCTCACTGGGTAGTATCTCCACCGACGTAGCCATCCAGGTTTCCAATGAAGGGTTGTTACAAGGGCAGATTGTCAGTTGCAACGAAATCAACGCCGGTTCTGTACTGGGCAATGGTTTCAATAATGGCGAAAAAGACGAAGCCAATGTAGCGCTACGTATGCGTTAAAATAACCTATTCTATTCGTGTTTTGAGTGTAATAGGAACGATATTTGTGCGACATAAAGCACTGATTTATCGCAAAGCGTGCCAAAAACACAGCTTAAACGATAAATCAGTGCTTTTGTCATATATAAACCAATTATTATGCCAAACCCCATACATAACTAGATCATAATCAGCTAGTTCAACCTTCGCAACAACACTGTTTGCGAGTTTCATCCACTCCCCCTAAAACCACATCAATAACCATGTCCAGTTGCATTAGGACATTTGCTATTTTATTTCTACTCTGGTGGCCAGTGTTGGGTTTTTCTCAACTTACCGTTACCAGCCCCGTTCCCCGAATTGTTTATCAACGGAACCAACTGGATGTAGCCAATATAGTTGTTACAGGTCAGGCCCCATCAAACGCAACTAGTGTTGAGGCCCGTTTTGTACCCATGGCCGTAGGGCAGGGTGAAATCACGGCCTGGTTATCTTTATCGTTCTTACCGTCATCGACTACCTATCGAGGAACGATCACCGTCAAGAAAGGATACTACCGGCTGGATGTCAGAGCCAAAACCGGATCGACCATCCTGGCCGAAACCAAAGTTAATCGGGTCGGTGTAGGCGAAGTATTTATAATCGCGGGCCAATCGAATGCCTATGGGGGTTTTGAGCGAGTGCCTAACTCCCAGGAGGATCGGGTTTCGTGCCTCGATTTTCGTCAGACCATGATTGACGAATACCTGTTGCCCTTTCGATTTAGTAATGTTAGCTATGGCAGTAACATCGGTCCTAGTCAGCCCCCTCATCTTTGGGGGGTCTTAGGCGACCGGCTCGTCCGACGGTTGAACGCACCGGTTATGTTCCTGGGAGCTGCCCTGGGGGGAACATCAAGTGCCGAATGGCAACAATCGGCAGCGGGAAACCTTGGGAACACACTTAATTCGTCGGTTTACAGACGCCTGGGCCTTACATTAATGCACTATGCCTCGCGCACGGGCGTGCGGGCCGTTCTGTGGCATCAGGGAGAAAGTGACCTTTCGACCAGTACAGAAACCTATTTCAATAATATTCAGTACGTTATAAATAAATCGCGCCAGCAAACAGGTTTTAATCAGTTAGCCTGGATGGTTTCGCGGGCTTCGTACATACTGGGAAATACGAGTCCTCCCGTAATTGCCGCTCAGAACCAGCTTATTGCTCAGGTTCCCAATGTATTTGCCGGACCAGCCACTGATAGTATTGTTGGCTCTGCGAACCGCCCCGACAATATCCATTTGTACGGGGAAGGTCTCTATCGCTTTATCAACACCTGGGAGCAATGTCTAAATACTGCTTTCTTCGCCAATTCGGTTCCTTTTTCGCCAAACAACGAAGCGACTCTAATTACCAGTGGCTATACATTGCCTCTAACCCGACGACCTGGCGAAACAATTCAGGTTGCCTCGCTACGTTCCGACGCCCACGAAAATGATAACCAGTACGTTGCTCAAATTCTCCGCGCCGATAATAACCAGTTGGTTTATGAATCGCCGGCCACGAACAGCAATCCGATCATGGTTACGTTACCCGCCAATCTGCCCGATGGTCAGTATCGTATGCGAACGCGCTCAACCCATCCTATTACACTCGGAACCCTGGGCGAAGCATTTCAGGTACAACAGTCAGCCGCTTCTACCGGGCCACAATCAGCCACATTGCTGACCGTACAGGGCGGAACCGATGATCCTGTAATCCAACGGTTTGGCTACCGCTACGAAGCAGGCAGCCACGGTTTCTTTAGCATGGTTCGGGCCACGGCACCCGTTGAGATTCGTATACAACGTATCGATGGAGGCAGTTTTAGTGATTCAGGGTGGAATCTGGCGGGGCCCAAAGAACAATTTCCCGATTATTTAGAATTTGCCGATTTTAACTATATCAGAAATTATCCACCTGCTGCATTTGGTGTTGGCGGTGTTGCGCCGGGTCGTTATCGATTCTCGGTACGTCGGCAGGGCGATTCCGGAACTGGCTTGTGGTTCGACGTAACGCCCATCGACGGACGTAACATCTTGTACTATGCCATGGAACCAATCGGTACAGTTGCTCCTATCCTGACAGCTGACGGCTTACCGACACCCTGTGTTACGGGCACATTTCCAGTTTACATCAATATCAGCGAAGGCGCTGTCAATAACGGCAATACGTTTACGATTCAGTTGTCTGATCCCGCAGGCTCGTTTACTAGCCCAACAACCATCGGCAGCGGTAACAACAGCCCGGTAATGGCCACTATTCCAGCCAACTTACTGGCCAGCAATACGTATCGCATCCGAGCTATCGGCAGTAATCCGGCGGTGGTTGGTATGCCAAGCTCACCCTTAACGATTTGCAGTAGCCTGGCCGATTTGTCGATGGGCATGCAGGTTGACAATCGGGTGCCCACACTCAATCAAATTGTTTCAGTAACCCTTACCATAACCAACGACGGCCCGCAGCCAGCTACTGGTGTTCGAGCACAAAGCCTATTACCCCCTAATGTCGAATTCGTTGATTCGCCCAATCCGGGAATTACGGCAAGCGGGAATGCTGTAACACTCAACGCAGGTTCAATATCGGTTGGTCAGACAATACCCTACACGTTCCGCATGAAGGCTACCCAGGCGGGTACGTTTTTTACAGCCGCTCAAATCACCGAAAGCCAGCTCCAGGACCCAGACAGCCAACCCAACAGTGGCACCGGCGATGGTCAGGACGATGCCAGTATGGTTGATATGCGTACTCCCGATGCAGTAGGTCCGCTGGTGGTTTCTCCCAACCCTAACCAAACTCCGCTCCCACCGGTAGCATCTAGCCAACCCCCTGCCGACCCCACCAAAGCCGATCTTAGTTTAGACGTAACAGCCAGTCAATTAACTGTAGCAGCAAATGTTTCCCTAACACTAACTGTTACGGTCAAAAACCGAGGGGGCTTAACCGCTACCAATGCTGTTGTACGGCTACTACTGCCTGGGAGCTGGCAGGTAACGAACTCAAGTGGACTGACTATTAGTGGACAGCTCGTGTCAGCAACTATAAGTTCCATTGCGGTCGATGGTTCTGCCACTATCAATATACCGTTACAAGCGGGTACTGGGGGTACAGCACAGGTTCAAATCTTCAGTGTTAACCAACCCGACTCAGATTCTACACCGGGTAATGGCTATACCAACGGCGAGGACGATGAGGCTAGTATTAGCGTTAGAGCGCGCTGATTTTACAGGTAAGTTATATACTATTTCTGGCGCTTTCTGCGTATATTGATAGGCCTTTTAACACTAAAAGGCCTATTTTTTTATAGCTCAGAACATAAAGCGGATAAACTCTTTACTACCAATTCGTTGTCGAATTTGAAGGCCGATTTATGCTTATGTCAAAGGCGCACTACGTTTTCGGAGTAAAAGCTTTTAACTAGGCGCAATTTTAATCTATTAAAATCTGTTGGAATAAAGCATACTCTTTGGGAGTTGCTTAGCACCTGACACCATGGAAGCCACAACGTTAGTACCTACTGAAAAACAACGCTATCAGAAGCATTTAAACTTACCAGAAATCGGTACAGCCGGTCAATTAAAACTCAAGAATGCTCGTGTTTTGGTAGTTGGAGCGGGCGGATTGGGATGCCCCGTATTACAGTACCTGACAGCGGCTGGCGTTGGCACCATCGGCGTGATCGATCCTGACGTAATTGACCTTAGCAATCTTCAGCGTCAGATACTTTATAATACCGATGAGGTTGGTAAGCCCAAAGCCAAAGCCGCTGTTAACCATCTGAATCGGCTCAATCCCGATATTTCATTCGATACGTATACGATGGCGCTGGACATTAACAATGCCAGAGGTATTATCGAAGCCTATGACATCGTCGTTGACTGCACCGATAACTTTAAGGTTCGCTATCTGGTCAATGATGTATGTGTGTTCCTTAAAAAGCCCTTCGTTTACGGAGCAATCCATCGTTTTGAAGGACAGGTAGCTGTCCTGAACGCAGCGCTGGAAAATGGCCAGCGTGGGCCAACGTATCGTTGCCTATTTCCTGAATACCCCAACGATATAGAAATTCCAAACTGCAGCGTTACGGGCGTGCTGGGCGTGCTGCCTGGCGTTATCGGAACGTATCAGGCCAACGAAGTAATCAAACTAATTACGGGTATTGGGCAATCATTAAATGAACACTTGCTGATGATTGACCTTCTGGCGATGACCCAGCAACGTATCAAAACCAAACGTCGCGCCGATGCCGAAGAACTGGCCCGGCAAGGGTTAGCCTCGGGGTACCGCTCATCGACCGTAGCAGTAGGTCCACAAAAAATATCGGTGCAGGAATTGTCTGACCGGTTGGCTCTAGGCGAAGAAATATTCTTACTCGACGTTCGCGAACGGCCAGAATATGATCTGTGCCATCTCGAAGGCTCAGTACTGATTCCGGTCAGTATGATCCCCAATAATCGGAAACGAATTCCGACCGACCGACCAGTAGTTATCTATTGCCATCACGGCATTCGATCGGCCAACGTAGTCAATTACCTCTACGCTCAGGAAGGAATGACCAATCTGTATAACCTCGATGGCGGTATCGATGCATGGGCCCGAGACATTGAACCCGAAATGGCTACGTATTAATTAACGCCCTAGCCTTCGCTGACATAATGCCATGACCAACCGTTGTGGCATTACGTTTATCCCCCAACAGGCAGCCCACAAATAGGAACCAACACATACTGGCGGCTGTTTCCCGATTGCTATTGGCACGTATTACTTACTCTGGCTAATGGCATTATTTTAATAATCATGTTTGTCAACGTATTAAAATCCAAGCTCCATCGTGTCAAAGTCACACAGGCGGAGCTGAATTACGTCGGCAGTATTACCATCGACGAAGATCTGATGGATGCTGCCGGATTGTTCGAAAACGAGCAAGTACATATTGTCAACAATAACAACGGCGAGCGGCTCATTACGTACGTCATCAAAGGCGAACGAGGTTCAGGCATCATCTGCCTGAATGGAGCCGCAGCACGAAAAGCGCAGGTCGGCGACATTATCATCATCATCGCCTATGCCATGATGACGCCCGAAGAAGCAAAAACCTATAAACCTACCGTTGTTTTCCCCGACGGCAGTAATCAGCTTGTGAAGGTTTAACAGGTTGCCCGACCGCTGGATAGAAGGAAGGATGAAAAGGAGATAGAAATCAATACGGACTGATTCTCCTTTTCATCCTTCTTGTTTTTACTCCTTACTTTTGCAATATGAATGTAAAGAACGTTTTCCAATACGTTATTTCTCTGGCACTGGCTGGTGGCTTATTATGGTTTACTTTTCAGCAAAGCCATCTGGACCCCGATGATTTATGGAAAAAAATCAGCACGGCCGATTATCGATGGATACTACTATCGTCCGTCCTGACCCTGGTGGCCCACTGGAGCCGCGCCGAACGATGGCGTACGCTGCTGGAACCAGTCGTTCCCCAACGCCCGTCCTCACTCGATACAACAGTTAGCGTTTTGACCGGTTATCTGGCGAATATGGCTTTACCCCGAGCCGGCGAAGTGGCTCGTTGCGGTACTCTCTACCGACTGACCGGCGTACCCGTTAATGTTAGCTTTGGCACCGTAGTAGCAGAGCGACTATTCGACTTGCTGATGCTGCTACTGTTGCTGGCAGCTACGTTTGTACTGGAATTTAATCGCCTGAGCCAGTTTTTCATGGATTTTCTGGGTGGTAAGCTACCTAAAGGATCGAGTAGCTCTGGGCTAATCATCATGGCCGTTGTCGCCTTGTTAGGGGTTGCACTACTCGCCTGGTTTTTGTTTAATCGGTATCGCGAAGCCCTCGGCAAACACCCACTTTATCAAAAAGTATCTAGCTTTTTAGCGGGTTTATTGCAAGGGCTGTTGAGCGTTCGTAAACTACGTCGGCCGGGCGCTTTCATATTCCATACGGTGCTGATCTGGACGATGTATTACTTCATGTCCTATACGCTCTTTTTTGCCATGCCTGCTACGTCGGATCTAGGTCCGTTGGCCGGATTAACCATTCTGGTCGTTGGTTCACTAGGCATGGCAGCCCCCACGCCGGGCGGTATTGGCTCATTCCATTTACTGGTTGGTCAGGTTGCTTTGTTATACGGCCTAACCAGTCAGGATGGTCAGGTTCTCGCTACGTTCATTCATGGTGTGTCCACTATGATGGTTATTATTCTGGGCGTATTAAGCCTACTGGTTGTCTTGCTACGTCGCAATAAAACGACTGAACTGGCCGACGTACTTGACGACCCTAACGCGATTAAACTGGAGCGATAAATTACGCTCACTATTCTTACATGACTGAGTCCAAAATTCTCACCCGCGATCAGGCCATTCAACAGGCCGAGCGCTGGCATGCGGAAGGCAAGCAGCTTGTTTTTACCAACGGTTGCTTCGATATTGTCCACCTTGGGCATATCGATTATCTGGAAAAGGCCCGGAATTTAGGGGATCGCCTGATTCTTGGCCTTAATACCGATGCGTCGGTTAGTTGCATAAAAGGGCCGCTACGTCCGGTTGTCAATGAGTACGCACGAGCGCGTTTAATGGCTGCGCTTGAATTTGTCGATGCCGTTACACTGTTTGATGAGCCAACCCCGCTGGAGCTTATTGAAGCAGTCCAACCTGATATACTTGTTAAGGGAGACGATTATTCGGTCGCCAATATTGTAGGAGCCGATTTTGTGTTAGGACACGGAGGACGCGTAGAAACAATTTCGCTCGTACCGGGTTATTCTACTACAAAGCTTATTGAACGTATCAAGCAGAGCTTTTGAGATTACCACCATAAGTATTTTCCGTTAGTCCTGATTAAAATATACTTATAGACGACGGAAGCTATTTCACTATAAACTACTGACTAACAATAGACTGACTGACCCAATCAGTCAGTTTTTTTATACCACTTAATTTTTAATCTACCAAACGAGTAGAAGTTAACAAATATATTCCTTAGCTTTATTCCATAAGTTACTACTCACCGACCTATAACTGAATCGTTTTAGCTTGTAACACCTTGTAAACCAGAAGTATAATGCTTTTCTTAGTACGCCATAACTATCTGTGGGCACTAAGCTTTTTTCTTCTTTGCTTATGGCCCGTTTCAGGAAAATCGTCAACAGATTACACGGGTGATCTGATTTTAGGCTATTGGCTTTTCCCAGCGAAAGGATCGAGTGTAGAACTGTATAAATCGGGTGACCGCTATTTCGGCCGGATCGCTGATGTGGCCCCGATGGGAAAGCAGCAATTTGGTATTACTAAAAATCAGCTACTTATGTGCGACCTGGAATTCGACGGAGAAGGCTGGTCGGGTGGCAAGCTCATTCATCCAAAAACGGGGAATCGTTTCGATGTGGCTCTCAAAATGGTTGATTCAAAAACAATTCACGTCACCGTTTACAAAGGGTTTCGGTGGATAGGCAAAGATTTTGTCTTAACCAGAAAATAAATCTAATACGTAGCATTTTTTTATTGCGAGAACGCCAATGGCCTCCTGAAATCGTCGGGAGGCCATTGGCGTTTTTAGGAGCTAAGCGGCCTGTAGTCTTGATAAATGGTTCAGAATTTGGAGACATTTCTGAAAAACTATTGTTTACTATATGATGGGCTAGTAAGTTGCCCGTTACTAATACGTATAAACCTGACCAAAAAACGATGATTTCACCTTGGTTATTAATGCTCCTTATTTTCGGCCTCAGCGCGTTTGTAAGCTGGCGACTGCGAAGTAAGTTCAATGAATACTCACAGATTGGTTTAAGTAATGGCCTTAGTGGCGCTGAAATCGCTCAACGGATGCTACAGCAAAATGGCATCTATGATGTGCGCGTTGTGTCTACCGAAGGTGCGTTAACGGACCACTATAATCCACAGGATAAAACGGTTAACCTGAGTAACGATGTATATTATGGACGTAGCGTTGCGGCTGCCGCCGTTGCCGCTCACGAATGTGGGCACGCGGTACAGCACAAAATGGCGTATGGCCCTTTGCAGATGCGATCAGCTCTAGTGCCAATCCTGTCCGTATCGTCCCGGTACTTGCAGTGGGTTATCCTGCTGGGTATTTTCATGCTTCAGACTACACCTATTCCGCTGGCTATAGGGGTGGCTCTGTTTGCACTGACAACCTTGTTTAGCTTTATTACGCTCCCTGTTGAGTTCGACGCCAGCCGTCGGGCATTGGCCTGGATTCAAAATCAGGGCGTTGTTAATCAGCGGGAATATGGATTTGCAAAAGATGCTCTTTGGTGGGCTGCCATGACCTACGTAGTAGCCGCTTTAGGCTCGCTGGCTACGTTACTCTATTACGCCAGCATTCTGGCAGGTGGTCGCCGTAGTGACTAATCCTTCTTTATACATAACTAAAAAGTCCCGGTCGAAAAACGACCGGGACTTTTAGTTATAGCCTGTTTATGGTTATCCGATTCTCAACTTGGCTAAGCCGAGTAAAGCTTCGTATGTCGATTCGACCATTACCTCATTAGGTGCCGACCGATCAATTAACATACCAGCCACGGCCACGGCAAGGGCGATCACCAGAGCAGGCCAGAAGCCGACAATCGTAAAACTATCCATAAGCTTATCGATTAACTTAAGCAGAATGGCCGTTACGACGATACGGATAATTCCCGTCAGGAGGAAGAACGTGACCAGGTTAAGCGGAAACCGAATAATCCAGCCCACAAAGAAGTTAAGCAAGCCAAGCAATACGGCAATAAGCAGTGCAGTTCCGAAATTTTTCACATCGACTTGCGGCATGATGTAAGCCAGTCCAAAAATCACAGCTGCGTCTACCAGTAAGTGTAGTATAAGATTCATACAGAAACGTTTGAATGGTTTTTGAGAAAACTGATTATAAACCAGGTTGTTTGGCGAAGATATAATTACTTTTGAACGAATAGTAGCTTAATGCTATAGCTCTGCGAAAGAACCACCTGGCAAAACGAAATAGATAGCACTATAAAGTCATCTGTTTCAACGCGATACATACGATGGAGTCATTTCCTCAACTAGAAACCGAACGGCTCATTCTATCGCAGTTGCGGGCCAGCGATATTCCAGCCATTGTCGACTACGCCAATCACAAACGTATTGCTGACTACACGCTCAATATTCCCTATCCTTATTCGGAGAACGACGCTATTTACTGGCTTAATCAGGCGCATCAGGGTTTTCGGAACAACACGTTGTTTGTCTTTGCAATCCGGCAAAAGTCCGATCAGTCCTTTATGGGCGGCATTGGCTTACATATTGAGCAACGATTTAATCGGGCTGAGATTGGCTACTGGCTTGCAGAACCATTCTGGAATCAGGGCTACATGACAGAAGCCGCAACAACCCTTATTGAATTCGGCTTTAACCAGCTCCATTTACATAAAATTACCTCCTCCCATTTTACACAAAATCCCGCTTCTGGTCAGGTTTTGATCAAAAGCGGGATGCATAAGGAGGGTGAGTTAAAAGAGCACGTTCGAAAAGGCGCTGCCTATCATACCCTGCTTGTATATGGATTGACCCGAAGCGATTATGAACAGGCTTCGGGCCGGAGAAACGATCAATGACTATGCGAATCGGGTTCGAATTCCAGTGAAATCGAATTCATACAAAACCGCTTGTAGGTTGGCGCGGGACCATCGTCAAATATATGCCCTAAATGCGAATCGCAACGGCCACAGAGCACTTCAGTACGTCGCATTCCATAGGAATTGTCGGCCCGGTAAATGACTCGATTTTTGCCAATCGGCTCAAAGAAACTCGGCCAGCCGCAGCTACTGGCAAACTTGGCATCTGACTTAAAAAGAACATTACCACACACAGCACAGTAGTACGTTCCTTTTGTGTCGCTATTCCAGTATTTACCGGTAAAAGCCCGTTCAGTGGCTTGCTCTCTAGCCACGGCATATAAATCGGGGGAGAGTATTTTTTTCCACTCTTCGTTGGAAACAGTCAGATGATGCGTGTCGGTATGAGAATAATAGGGATTGTTTTTATGATTCTCGTCCGACTGACGATCCTGAGAAAACGCGTTGAAAGTTGACATAATCAGCAATAAGAATAACGTGAGTTTACCTGGCATGGGTTAAACGGATAGGGTACTACTTAAGTTTGTCGTGGAAGACCTTTTTGAATTTGGCCAATTCGGGCTGTATCACAATCTGGCAGTAAGGCTGGCCCTGATTCTGATTGTAATAATCCTGGTGATAATCTTCTGCTTTATAGAAAATCGTGTAGGGGTTCACCTGAGTTACAATCTTGCTTTTGTACGCCTTTTCGGTATTTAACTTCGTGATGTAATAGTTGGCTTTCTGCTTCTGCGACGCGTTATGATAGAAAATAGCGGACCGATACTGCGTTCCTACGTCGTTGCCCTGACGATTAAGTTGGGTAGGATCATGCGCCGTAAAAAAGGCAGCCAATAAATCGTCATAGCTAATCTGGGCTGGATCATAAACGATAGTACAGGCTTCGGCATGACCCGTTTCACCTGTGCAAACCTGCTTATACGTAGGGTTTGCTACGTGTCCGCCTATGTAGCCCGAAACTACTTTCTTTACGCCCTTCAACTGTTGAAACTTAGCCTCCGTACACCAGAAACAGCCGGTTGCGAACGTAGCCGTATCCAGACGGGCAGCGAACGTAACGGTGTTTACTGTATTTAACTTATTTGTTTGTTTACGGACACCAGCATTCAGCGTAAATGCGAACAGAGCATACGTAGCAACTAGCCACATGGGCAACCAAACAACATTTTTTTTCATGGGTTTCAGCAACGTCCTTACTTTTTGAATGAGCTATTGAACAGTAAACAGCCCTACGTAACAACGTTAAAAACCCATTTTTTGTGCCATTTGGTACAATTTACGAACGTAGCAGAACAGATAGAATAAAGAGACCTGCCCCACTTTATTCTACTACGTACCGGGAATCAATATGCCTGACACCGGTCGGTTAGTCGCGCTTCAGATCGGCGAGTGTGCCCTTTATCAATGCCTTCATTTTACTATTGCTAAGCATTGGATTATCATCTTTGGTGATGATTTTGCACCGGAACGTAACCAGAAAAGGAGTATCTTTTTTGTCGAACAGCATCTTAGGCAGTAACCCAATCGATTGACCCGGTTTTACCGTTACCGGAAACACGACAGGAGTTGTCCCCTGCTTTTTAATGATGATTGGGTCAGTCTGCTCCCCCTCCGCAATTTCTTTACCATCAATAGCCACAGTATAGTGCGCATCGGTGAACTGAAAAGGGAAGTTATTCTTATTCGTTACGTTCACCTTGGTTGCTACGTCGGTTTTCTTTAGCCCCAGCTTACCAAAATCAATATCATCAATCTCAATCTTAGGCAGATAAACGGTAGGCATCCTACGGGTAATGGTTTGGGTAAACGTGCGTTCCCCTACGATAGGAACATCCAGATCGAAGCGGCAGCGAACGGTATAATTGGTACTATCAATATCCTTCCGATCCAGCGTATTTAAAACAGTCAATAGTTTCTTATTGATCACACGAACCGGTAAGGTCACCAACGTACTATCGCCTGACTCTACCGTAATGGGTTTCTCGTACGCGTCTTCGACAACGGGGGTATTGGCAATGAGAACTGTATAACTTAATCGTCGGGCCTGGAAACCGATTGGCAATGGATTATCGACCAAAAGTTTCACATTCATGGTAGTCTGGTCGTCGTCAATTTCCGTAATCTCCATAGTCGTCATTTCCAGACGAGGTTTTAATGTATTGTCGTAAGGACCATCTTCAGAGGCAGCCTCATTTTTTAAACGACTATACCATATATAAGCGCCAGCAATGCCCAGTAGCAAGAGTACGATGGCAACAATCCATCCCTTTTTCATAATGATGAGTATGATAAATACTATTTCGGACCAACATAGGCCTACGGCCCTTCATAGAACGAAATAGATTTGATTACAACTAATTGGCAAGCCACTCCGGTAAACAGGGCGGGGTTCAGCAGATAAGGAACTGTGAGCGTTTAGATTCGCAGCAACCTCTATTATAACCGTAGAACAGCTGCCATCGATTTTGTTTTCATAACCTAGGTTGAGCACATTGTTAAACAGACATTTATTAATTCAGCCAACGCCCAGTTTATGATGATTGTTTGTATAACCTACCGAAGTAATCATTCGTGGTGATTTCCTGGCCGTTTCCTTACTTTCGGAAGTCTGTTTTCCAATCCAGGACTCATTATTTCAGCCACCAATACGTAGTGTACCGGCGTAGAAAGTCATGGAAAAGGCAATACTCCACGAATTCTGATAGAGCTTCAATACCCAGCCTCCTATTTTGTGTGCAGACCGGAGAGTCCAAGTCCCCGCACGACTAGGCAACGGTCGACGAACTACCTTCTCTGATTCCTTGACCAACAAGTCCATTTTTCTAGGAAAATGCACACAAAGCAGAATCAGCCTACCCGTTAGCTTACTACCGGAACCGTTTCCTCACTCCTAAGGTGTTTGTTCAGGCTGTTAGTCAATAGCTGATAGTTTGTTATAAGACAGTATCCAATCTTTTCACAAATGATTAGCGATGAAACAACTGAACTCCTTATTACTTATTCTGGGCTTACTGGGCTGTTCGGGTCAGTCAAGCGACAGCTCCGACACGGGTAATAATAATCAGTCGGGCGACGGTAGCATTGCCCGCCGGGTTAGTGGTACATGGTTACTCAGTACAGATTATCATTATCAGGATCGGTGCAACTACATGCCCGAAGAGTTTGTACGGAACTTGTTCAAGTTGGGCGAGAACGTAGAATTAGCCAAACACAGCGATCTGAATAGCTGTGAATTCCGTTGGGGATCTAACCATATAGGCTTTCATCTGGAAAGCGAAAAACCGTTCGAATCCACCTACCAGTCGGAATATCATTTCAACAAACTCTTTGAACCCGAAGCGAACAAAAGCGCAGATAGCAGTGAACCTAAACCGACACTCTTCGGCCCTGCTCCACAAGGTACTGGCTCCGAATCGCCTGCCGACAATACTGCTTCTACTACCGAGGAAGATTCTATCCGTGGAGCCGACCCCAAAGCCCCACTCGAAGGTATTACGCATCCCACTCCTCCATTAGCCACTCCCGCTCAGAACACGGCGACTGGGGTAGCAGTCAATGGTGTAGGCGATAAAGCCATCTGGGAGCCCGGCAAAAAGACGTTACACGTATTGTATATAAATCATGTCTTCAGCGTATCGGCTCAAATGCCGGGAGATCCGGCTAACCTCAAACAGGGCTGTATTTCTCTGGCCAAACTAGTGGTCGACTCCCTCCATGACCCTACCGACTAGCCAACTCCTATAAACAGACTAAAACCTTCCTCTTCTATAATCTCTCCGTATAGCCAAATGCGCTGCATATGGCGCCCATAGTGCCAATCAAGTTCAATAAATCTATCATAAATCCATTTAGAGCAACCTATGCTAGCGATGAATTATCGGGGCCCTCGACGGGTTAGAATCGACTCTAAACCCTACCCCGAAATAAAACACCCCGAAGATGCTATTGTGCGGGTTACACGGTCATGTATTTGTGGTTCCGATCTGCATTTGTACAATGGCAACGTACCGGATACCCGAGTCGGCTCCACGTTCGGCCACGAATTTGTAGGCGTAGTGGAAGAGATTGGTTCAGACGTAGAAAAACTGAAAGTAGGCGACAACGTACTGGTTCCCTTCAACATCGCCTGTGGCAAATGTTCGTTTTGTCAGCAGGGCTTGTATGGCAATTGCCACGAATCCAACCCGCAGGCAACGGCGGTTGGCGGCATTTTTGGCTACTCGCACACAGCCGGTGGCTTTGATGGTGGTCAGGCCGAATACGTACGAGTACCGTACGCCAATTTTGGCCCAACGGTTATCCCGCCAGGTATGGACCCCGACGACGCCGTTCTTCTAACCGACGTAGTACCAACCGGCTATCAGGCCGCTGAAATGGCCGGAATTCAGCCTGGCGATACAGTTGTTGTGTTTGGAGCGGGGCCAGTTGGCATCATGGCGGCCCGGTGTTCCTGGCTGTTTGGCGCAGGCCGGGTTATCGTTATTGATCAGGTCGACTATCGGCTGGAGTTTGTCCGAAATTATGCACCCTGCGAAGCTTATAATTTTAAGGGGATGGACGATCCGGTGGTCTTCATCAAGAAAATAACGGACTGGATTGGTGCCGATGTTTGTATTGATGCGGTCGGCGCCGAAGCCGCTGGCAGCGCTCTTCAAACCATTACTGGCCGAAAATTATTGATTCAGGCAGGTTCAGCCACAGCGCTGCACTGGGCAATCAATTCCGTCAGAAAGGGCGGTGTTGTTTCCATTGTGGGGGTGTATGGCCCAACCGATAACCTGGTTCCTATTGGCAACGTAGTAAACAAGGGAATTACTATCCGGGCCAATCAGGCTTCGGTAAAACGACTGCTTCCCCGACTGATCGATCACGTTCAAAATGGCATTTTAAATCCCAAAGCGCTGATTACTCACCGCGTGCCGCTGGAAGACGTAGCGGATGCCTATAACATCTTCTCGAACAAACTAGACAACTGCATTAAACCGGTTCTGATTCCGTCGACCAGAAGCTAAACGAACGTATCATGGAAGCACAAGCAAAAGACTATTCTCATATTCTGGGTTGGGGCATCGATGCGGACCCTAAAAACGACCCCACCTACCCCATCAAGCAACGTAACGGCAACCTAACCGACCCTAAGGGGTACACCTGGGATCGGCCCGTCCAGCAACCCGTCGACGTAGAAATACTGCATTCAAAAGAACGACCGAATGTAAGTGCCGTGTTTGGTACGTCGGTACCACCATCAGGACTTAGCGGACAAATTCGACGGTTTGCTTTCCGGTTTAGCGAGTCGGAATACGGTCATTGGCTCCCCTTGCTGGTTGCCGACCGAGTTAACGTAGTGGAAGGCATTATCGATGATTTCAGGCAGGGACGCGTGCCAAATATTCTCGCTGAAAAGGGAATGAGTGCCGACTGGAAATACAATCGAAAAGGCCTGCTTCAGCAAGCAATTATCGGAGCCGTTGTGGCAACTGCCGTTATTACGTTCCTGTCCAGAGATAAACGTCCGACAAAACGAGCGTACTAAACTCTTTATGAATCAATCCCTTTCAACATAAGCACTCTTAAACAACAACGTTATGGCAGAAGATAAAACCCTGGAAAAAGTCGAAAAGGAATACGAAAGCCAACGGATCACGGGTAATCAGGATAATGGCACCCAGCATGGTAGTAAAGGAACCGGACGGAGTTCCGTTTCCCATAAAAGCTCTTCCAAAGGTAGTAGCAGCGCAGGCGGCTCAACTGGCGGCAGCAAATCGGGACGTAGTAAATAAGCAATAAAGCATATGGCTCGACCTGGGCGGATTGGATTCAATCCGCCCAGGTCGTTTTTATACTAGTAAACTAGCCACGACAGGTTATTTTCGTGATAGATTCCAACCTTTACGTCTCAGAGAGAATCAGTTAGAAAACTAAGCTCCTTAACCGATGCGTTCACTTTACCTTATCCTCTGTCTAGTGTCATTATCGATCAGTTGCCGGGATACTGATACGGTTCGGGCCATCAATTCGCCGGTTCGATCTCTGGCTGATTTACCGGCCATTTACCAACCTGTTCAGCAAGGTAGTGAACTAGCCGGGCGTTTAAAAAGCCAGAAACAGGCTGGAGAACTAAATTCCGAATGGCGTTACAACCAGTCGGGCAACCTGGTGGAAAGTCGCTGGTATCGATCAGGCGACGTAGTAACCGCAGATCAATATCGCTATGACGTTGATGGTCGCTTACGGTTTATTCAGCACTTCGATAATGAATGCATGTTATCCAGCTACTCGGAATGTAAAGGCGCGGTAAAATGGACAAGCTATAGCGAAGTAGATACCGACAATACTGGCCGAATTCAGGAGATCCGGACGTATCTGAAACAGTCAGAGCAATGGCAGCTTCGGAGCATAGCTGTTTATGCCTATAACAGCCAAAATCAACCAGTGAAGGTACTACGGTATACCAATGATCGTAAACTGGCCTCGAGTCAGGAATTTACCTACGACAGTAATGGCAACATTACGTCTATGCGGGAGATTAATCAGTCCGCTACGTCCGATCTTGCTGACCGCACGTTTCATTATGAGTACGATAAAGGCCTAAACCCTTATATCGGAACTGTACATTACGTATCACCTTTTTTCTCCAGTAAACATATGCAGCATACGCCCGGTGCTACGTATCAATACGCGCCCAATGGCTATCCGACACGAATTGATCAGAACAATGTAACAACCGAGCTAATTTACTATTGATCCGCCAGTTTACTTCTCCGAAAGCCATACGAGAAATAGATAGCCAATCCTATGATCAGCCAGATGCCGAATATTTGCCAGTTGCTGGCTCCCAGCTCGGTCATTAGATACAGGTTAGTCAGAATACCAATGACGGGTAATAATGAAAAATTATGGCGGAAACCCTGAACCGCCAGCACGATCCATACACCCCAGAAAACAAAGAGTAGTGGTTTGCTTTCCATCGTAGCCAAGAAATCGGTACTGGTTATGCCATAGCCCAAAGCCACCAGCAAGGCTAAACCGATGATATACTTACCATTAACATAAGGCACCTTAAACTTCGACTGCGCCGACAGCCCTTTCGCATCCAGAAACAGAATACCCGCGCAGACAAGAATAAACGCGAAGAAGGTACCCACACTCGTCAGATCGACAAAAAACTTAAGATCCATAAACATGGACGGCACCGCCACAATAATACCGGTAATTATGGTAGCAAAGGATGGCGTTTTAAACGTGGGGTGAATGGTCGAAAAGCGTTTCCAAAGCAGTCCATCGCGGCTCATGGTCATCCAGATCCGTGGCTGACCGAGTTGATACACCAGCAACGCACTGGTGATGGCTACTACCGCGCTCACCGAGATAACTCCTGCCACAAAGTTGAGATTCACTTTCTGGAAAACGTAAGCCAGCGGATCACTTACGTTCAACTCACTATAAGGCACCATTCCCGTTAAGACTAACGTAATCATGACGTAGAGCGTAGTACAGATAGCCAGGCAGTACAGCATGGCTCGAGGCAGATCTCGCTGTGGATTTTTACATTCTTCCGCCGTAGTTGAAATAGAGTCGAAGCCGATAAATGCAAAGAAAACCGAGGCCACTCCACTCAATACGCCAGCCACACCGTTTGGTGCAAACGGCGACCAGTTCGCTGGTTTCACATAAAAAGCCCCTACCGCAATTACCAAACCGATTACCGCCAGTTTCAGTATAACCAGAATATTACTGGCTGTCCGTGATTCTTTGATGCCGATATAGACCAGTGCTGTAATAAGTACCGTAACGGCACCCGCAGGCAGATTAGCAATTAGTTTCAGGCTGCCGAGCATGGGTGCATTAGCATACGCGTCGGCCAGAATACGGGTGTTTTCAGGAAGGGTGCTAAGGGCGGCTCCACTTTGCTGGGTTTGCTGAACCAGCTCAAAAGCGCTGGCAGCCGAGCCATAGTCGGTAGCAAAATACTTGGGGAACGTAATACCAAACCCACTGAGCATAGACGTAAAATACTCAGACCATGAAATAGCCACGACCATGTTACTGACTGCATATTCAAGAATCAGAGCCCAGCCGATTACCCAGGCAAAAATTTCCCCAAATGCTACGTAAGCGTATGTATAAGCACTACCGCTGACGGGTACGGTGCTAGCAAACTGAGCGTAACTGAGGGCCGTAAAAACACACGCAATAGCCGTAAAAACAAACAGCAGCGACACGGCCGGTCCACCATTGTAACTAGCCAGGCCAATGGTGCTGAAAATACCGGCACCAATAATAGCCGCGATACCAAACGATGTCAGGTCACGAACACCTAATGTTTTGACTAGCTTACTTGATTCGCCTTCGGCGGCATCACTCAGAATTTGTGTTACGGTCTTTTTGCGAAAAATGGACATGTATAGGTCTGAAAAACGGTGTCTATTCACGTTAAACGCTAAAAATAGGCATTCTTTCCCGTTCCGCAAAAGCCTATAGACCATTCAGCGAATAGCAAACCCCAACCCAGATTACTAAAAGAAAGCCATCAATGAATGGCTCGTTGATGGCTTTTTCACGGTATTGGACGTAGTCATGTAGACCTCGGCTCTACATGACTACGTCCATGTTTAAAATCCTGACTATGATACGTCCATAGACGACAACGTATCACGAAGAAAAGCGTAGTATTTACTAATGAATAAATTGCTGGAACGAAAAGTCGGGCTGGTGCATCGCCATTTCGTTCTCGCTTGATTCACGCTGGGCGTCAGTTGCATAAACAATCATTTTTTGTTCATAATCGCTGATTGCTGCTTCTATGCTTTCAAACGTACCATTGGTTAGATTTTCAGACAAGATCAATGCATCCATCAGGCCGGTATTCACTCCCTGACCAGCAAAAGGCGGCATCAAATGAGCAGCATCGCCGATCAGCGTTATTGGCAACGGACGATCCGTTTTCCAGGGTTTATCTAACGGCAATTTTCTCGTCGACAAGCCAACAAAAAAAGAAGTAGCCTGAATTACCTGCAGATACCGTTCGTCCCAATCAGAAAGCCTATCGGAGAGAAATGTATGAATACTGTCTCTGTCCTGAAAATCCAAGGCGTTTCCGTTCGCCCAGTTCTCTGGCTTTTTAAACATGACGCCATAGCTTAATACACCGTTGTTATAGGGGTTGGCGACTAATAAATTACCCTTATGAGCAGTCATTAGTCGGTTACCATAGCATAGTTGATAAAACTCCGGACAGTTTATTGCTGGCTCAGGTACATCTCCCTGTATGATAAATGTACCGGTATCATACACGTCAGCCTCCGTTACGTAGCTCCTGACTCTGGACATCCCGCCATTGGCAACGATAACAAAATCGGCGGTTGCGTCTGGTTTATCGTCGAATTGCAACAACCATTTCCCATCCCGTTCTTTGAGCTCCGTCACTTTTCTATCCCAGACAACGGTGCCGTCTTTCAAACTGTCGAGCAATAGTTGTCTTAAATCGTTTCTATTGATTTCGGGGTTATCAAACTGGTTTTCGGGAGTAGTTTCTTTCTTCGACAATACGTTGCCATGCTCATCAGCAATAGTAACGCCCATAGGTAACGCCGTAGCGTAATAGCGCTCCAGCAAGCCTGCTTTTTTCATGGCTTCCTGCCCCGAATGTTTATGCAGGTCTAACGTACCACCCCAAATTCGGGCCTGTGGACCGTTGTCTCGTTCATACACCGTTACGTCGGCTCCTTGCTGCTGTAGCAATCGGGCCATTGTTAGCCCAACCGGCCCTGCACCAAGAATAGTTATTTTTTTATCGTTCAATAGCATGGTTTTGCGTTGTTTACTGATCAATTGCAACGCAAAATTCCGAAACACCACTACGTTGATCTTGTACAAACGCGACAAAATCGTTGCTGACCGCCTGTTTCCTCTCCCGAGCTTTTCGGGCAAAAGCCGCCGGTGTGGTGCCGCTGTAGCGTTTGAATTCTCTACTCAGGTGGGCCTGATCGGTATAACCCAGCTCATGAGCCAGCCCCGCCAGACTGGCGTTGGGGTAAAGCCATAAATGATTTCGAACCTGCTCGAAGCGTATCAGCCCCGAAACGTCTTTAACCGAATAGCCAGCCGATCGCTTGAACTTTCGCTCCAGGGTACGAACGGTTGTGTGAGCCTCAGCCGCTACCCGACTTACCGACATGGTTCCGGCTGATTTGCGCATGGCAGCACCGGCTTTGAACAGCATACTATCGGTGGCGACACCAGCCCGAGCCTGCAAAAAATACTGCGTAAGTTCAGCAATTGCTTCATCGATCCTACCGGCCTGAATCCATCCAGCCAACCTGGCCTGAAGCTGAGCAACGGGATGCTCAACGGTACGTATTGCGCCTTTATCAGATGGTAAGCCAAGCAAATCGAATACAGTCCAGGGGAAGCATCGTACGGCAACAAGTTCCAGGCAGTTTTCCGCGTAGAACTGTATAGGTTGATTGAGTAAGCCCACCATAAACGGTGATGGCAACGGTTGCAAATTAGTATTACCACCAATACTACAGCCACTTCCGATATGAAAAATAATTTCAGCGTAGCCATCAGGGGTTACCTCAAAACTCGACGGTTGTTCTCCGAAGTCTATGCGGTTGTACCAAAAGCATTTTATGGTGTCCTGCAGCTCTTCAGGCGGCTCAAATTCCAGATGTTGCATCATGAAAGATAAGTGGTTGCGTGCTCTAAGTCAAAAACGAATCTGTTACCCGTGGAGTTGGGCTTTACTCAATGCTTCAGAATCTAATGCTTCAGGAAATTGCCGGTTTTATTACGTAATCTATGGTACACGCTCTCATTTTTTGTGTGTTATCGCCACATTCTGTTTAGGCCTTTACACGTTAGATACAAGAAGTTGTATATTGGATAGTTTACTTTTGCCCAGACCTATGTCATGCTGCTTAAGCAGTCACCTATTCATTTCATTTTGTCATGTCTATACAGGTTAAAAACCTTACTAAAGAATATAACCAGCAGCGAGCCGTTAATCAGATTTCTCTGACGGTTCAACCGGGCGAAATTGTTGGATTTCTTGGCCCTAACGGCGCGGGAAAATCCACAACCATGAAAATTGCTACTGGCTATCTACCACCTACCGACGGAACGGTCGAAGTAAATGGCTTCGATGTTCGAACCAATCCGATGGATGTCCGCAAGAGTGTTGGTTATTTACCAGAGCATAATCCGCTGTACCTGGATTTGTATGTCAAAGAATACCTCCGTTTTTCGGGTTCGTTACATGGACTACGTAGTGACGAGTTAGGCAAACGGATCTCTGAAACCATTGAGTTAGTTGGTTTGGGGCGCGAGCAGCACAAACGAATCAGCCAACTGTCAAAAGGATACCGTCAGCGCGTGGGTTTAGCGCAGGCGTTACTGCATAATCCGCCCGTCTTGATTCTGGATGAACCAACAACAGGACTGGATCCGAACCAATTAGCCGAGATCAGACAGGTTATCCGCGATGCGGGACGTAACAAAACGGTGCTCTTTTCAACCCACATTATGCAGGAAGTTGAGGCCGTCTGCGACCGGGTCGTTATTATCAATCGCGGTCAGATTGTGGCCGACAGTCCGCTTAGTCAACTCAGAAGTAGTTCAGCCAGCAACGCCATTGTAGTGGTTGCCGAGTTTGAGAATGACTTACCTCAACCAGCGATTTTATCAGCCATCCAGGGCGTAGACTCAATTGAGCCGCTCGGTAAAGGTCAGTACCGAATAAAAGCGGGGCCGACTGTCGATCTGCGGGCGGCTATTTTCCGGCTGGCTGCCGACCAGAACCTCACGCTGGTTGGGCTTCGGCAACAGGAAAACTCGCTGGAAGGAATTTTTAAAGAATTAACGAAATAGCTATAACTAGAAAGGCCGCGATACGTATCGCGGCCTTTCTAGTTATGGAGCACACCCAGTACGATGCTACTTTGTTGTAGCCATCAATGGATACTGATCAAAAATAGACCGCACAATTCCTTTGAAGTAATTATTCTTGAAGTTCTGATTACGCATCATTTTGGATGCATATCCCTTCCAGATAACCTGATAGGATTCCGCATCGATCAGCGAGATCATCAGCGTGCCTTCGTCCAGATTATAGTCGATACGTTTATACGTAGCGTCATCATCTTCGCGCACTACCCAGTCTTTAATGACGGGCTGCTGATAACCCCGGAAACGGAGATCAGAGCGGAAGATATTGTACGAAATAAGCAGATTAGGATTCCGGTTGCTTACCCGATAGCCACGAGCTTCCATTTGATGGCGAATGGCATCCTGAATATCGGAACAGAGGAGGGTTGAATCAACGAATTCGCACTCGAGGAAGTTAAACGATTCGTAATTTTTAAAATGACCTTCGTAGCTATAATCATGCTCCACAAATAGTCTGCTGGGCGAACACCCCGCCATAGCGACAATGGCCATTACAAACAAAACACCAATGCACTTTTTCATACTCCAGCTTGTAAAGGTTTTCTTAATAGTATACTAGGATATATTGTTACAGAAATCAATCTTATGCACGAACTCAAATATATACGTAAATGTTTGGCAAACAATGGGCTACCGCCAAATTTTAATCCTTTTTTACCCCACGGTAGAACTCCAGCCCACGGCGCATTTCGGTACCCGTAACTGATATATCGAACGCACAGCTCCCTGCTCCATCCAGGAGTGCCATACGAACCTGATTACCCCGATTTTTTTTATCCTGAAGCGTCAGTGAAAGTATGGGATCCATATCCTCATCCATTAGTCGCACATTACCATATACGGCAAACATGTACTCTTCGATTTGCGTAAGCAACGTCTCATCGATCATTTTTTTATGAAAGGCGATATAAGCTTCAGCAACCATGCCTACCGCAATAGCTTCACCGTGCAAAAGGCGTTTGCGGGGCTGGGTCAAAAAATACGTTTCAACGGCATGGCCCAGCGTATGGCCAAAATTCAGAATCTTGCGTAATCCTTTCTCAGTAGGGTCCTGCGTCACCACTTTTTCTTTAACGGCAACCGAATGTGCTACTAACGTTGGCCAATCCTGCTCGTTAAGATCACGACGACGAATTTCATCCCACATGCTGGCATCAGCGATCAGGCAATGTTTTATTATTTCGGCAAAGCCCGAACGAAGCTCTCTTTCCGGTAACGTCTGCAAAAAAGACGGATCAATCAGCACAGCATTGGGCAATTGAAACACGCCAATGTGGTTTTTGTATCCTCGAAAATCAATGCCAAGCTTTCCGCCAACGCTAGCGTCTACCTGCGCCAGTAACGTAGTGGGTATTTGCGCGAACGCAATACCGCGCTTGTACGTAGCGGCACAAAAGCCACCCATATCGCCAACAACACCACCGCCCAGATTAAGCACCAGCCCATGACGATCGAAGTTAGCCCGAGTCAGCGCATCCCAGATCATCTCGCAGGTGGCAATATGTTTTTGTTCTTCACCGGCTTTAATACGTATCAGCGTATGTTTCGGAAGCAACGGCTTCAGTTCTGGGTAGCAGAAACGAAAGGTATGATTATCGGCAATGACGGCAACAGCCGAGAAATCATAAGACTGGAGGAAAGCTGGCAGGCTTTCAGTGATGGACGCAATAGTTACTGTTGACATACTGTAAAAGTACGGCAGACGAAGCTCGATATGTAAGTAATCCAATAAGTATTTTTAATAGCTAGTCAATATTTTAGCTTTGCACTTCTTACTCTATCTTAACCTCTACCTTCCCTATAATGAAGTTCCGATATCGTGTTCTCACAGGTTTATTCCTGCTCTCCACCATCACTTATCTGGACCGCGTTTGTATGAATGTGGTCAGCAAATACGTCAAATCGGACTTACATCTTGACAATCAGCAATTTGGCTGGATATTAGGCGCATTTTCGCTATCCTATGCCCTGTTTGAGATGCCAACCGGCTCATTAGGTGATAAAGTCGGACCACGTCGGATTTTAGCGCGCGTCGTACTCTGGTGGTCTGGCTTCACAGCGCTCACCGGAACTGCCTTCAATTTTATCTATCTGCTCATCGTACGCTTTCTATTTGGTGCTGGCGAAGCAGGTGCGTACCCCAATGCGTCTATTGTGATTGCCCGCTGGTTTCCGGCCGTCGAAGTAGGGCGTGCCCAATCGGTCATCTGGGCAGCCGGGCGTTTAGGTGGCGCCTTAACGCCCCTGCTGGTTATTCCGCTGGTTCACTGGGCTGGCTGGCGCTGGGCATTCGGTATTCTCGGTCTGGTAGGCGTTCTGTGGGCCGTTGGCTGGTACGTCTGGTTTCGCGATGAACCAGCCGCTAAAGAGGGGATAAGTGACGAAGAGGTCCGAGAGATCGAACGAGGGCGTAAAATCAAATTTGCCGATCACCAGATTCCCTGGAAGGACATTGTCCGTAACCCTGCCTTGTGGTCGTTGATGCTGATGTGCCACCTGTTCTTCTACGGTTCCTATTTCTTCACCAACTGGTCGTCCGTTTACTTTCAGGAAGGACGGGGTATGACGGAAGATGAAACCAAAAACTTTATTTCGCTCTCCTATTTTCTGGGGGCCATTGGTTGTTTAGTAGGCGGCTTACTGAGCGACGTATTATCGAAAAAGTTCGGGCTGAAATTCGGACGCCGGGCGGTGGGCATGGGCGGACTAGGTTTATCCAGCTTATTCTTCCTATTGGCCGGATTAGCCACCGACAATCAAACGGCAGGCTATCTGCTGGCGATGTGTGTCTTATTAAAAGATCTGGCTTTACCCGTAGCGTTCGCAGTTTGTGTAGACATTGGCCAACGTAACGCCGGAATTGTTGCCGGATCGATGAATTTTGCGGGACAGTTGGGTGGCTTTTTCATTACAATTCTCTTCGGCATTATCGTTGAGCAAACGAAGAATTTCAATTACCCGCTGTTTTTGATTGCTGGGTGCCTACTCGTCAGCGCTTTACTCTGGTTACGTATTGATCCCACCAAAGCCGTTACGATTCAAACTAAAGCCTAAAGTAAACAAGGCCGTTACGTTCAACCTAAACGTAACGGCCTTGTTTACTTGCACAATTAACTTAGGAAATAACTTTCAGACCGTCGGCAAATGCCTTCATCTGGTCCATCGTTCCCAGACTTACGCGGCACCAGTACTGGCCATCAAACTTCCACTGACGAATACTGACGCCCTGCTCCATCATACGGCCAACAAAATCTTCGCCTTTCATCCGAATAGGGAACATCACGAAATTAGCGCCCGACGGCAAGGGTTCGTAGCTATGCTGTTTTAATACGCCCAGCAAATAGTCTTTCGACTCTTTTGTTTTACCGAGCGAGAACTTAATAAAATCTTTGTCCTGCAGGCTCACCATTGCCGCTCTCAACGTAGTCATGCTGATACAACCGCCACCCGTAGCAAACTTGCTGATCTGCTCCAGCAATTCAGGCTTAGCAATCATGTAGCCCGTCCGAAGCCCCGCAAAACCGTGAACTTTTGAGAAGGTTTTGGTAATGATTACGTTACTTCCTTTTTTCACCATATCCACCATGGAATAGGCTTTAGGGTCTGGCGTATAATCGATATAGGCTTCGTCAACCAGGATCGGCGTTTTAGCCCCTACGGATTCGCAGAAGGCCCGCAACTTAGACGGATCAACGATAATGGCCGTCGGATTGTTCGGGTTACAGAGATATACCATACCGGTCTGGCTCCCTACCCGCTCATTGAGCTTATTCAGGTTAATGTCGTAGCCATCGGCCGCCACCAGCGGTACCCGATCCATGGTAAGACCGTGCTTTACGGCCGTGCGCGGTAAGGCATCAAACGTCGGGTCTGGTGCAACAATCGTCCGTCCGGCATTTGGTCGGTAAGCAGCCCAAAGAGCAGCCGCTGTCAGCAACTCACCCGAACCTGCACCCAACAGGATGTAGTCTTCGGGAACGCCCTCGGTTTCAGCGACCAGCTTCCGAAACTGCCGGGCATACTCCATCGCGTACAGGTAACCATCAGGCGCAGCTTCTGTGATCGTTTTCAATGCTTTAGGCGAAGGCCCATAGGGGTTTTCGTTGGCCGACAGCCGGGCTTTGATGGCACCAACTTTGGGAACTTTGTAGCCAGCAGGTACTTCGGGTTCGGGTTCACAAAAAGCTGCCGGAGCAGCCGCCAGACTTAAGCCAGATAACATGCTGGCACGCAGCCAGTCGCGACGATTGATTGACATAGGAAAGCGTTGGTATTTAGAGAAATGAGTTATAACTAACTAATCCATAAAAGACTGCTTTACCCCATAATCAGATAAGCAATCGCTAAAACCGTTTTGTTGTACCAACTTTTACACAACAAATATAACTAATAGCAATCATAGACATATATTATTTCAATAATAAAGTATTTTGCAAGATAAAATTCTCAGGAAAATACATTTTACCACAATACACTATAAATAATCATAGCACACCAGCCGTTCTTTTTAAACCTATACCAATATTTGCAGGAGTCAGAAAACGCTTTATCATAAAACGCTAGACCAACTTGACACATGACAACTTATTAGTACATTGCTCTTTGTTCACCTCCCAAGAAAGTTTTCTTTCAGGTTGTTTCTTTCTTTGACCATTGGCAGCTTTAAGGGAAAGTGGAACATATACCCAGTCTCCCCTACTCTATGTAACTGATTTTTATCGTTCATGAAATCATCTTTATTCTATGTAAGAAATAGTTTATCCAGACTACTTCTTCTTTTCTTTGTCCTGTGCAGCTGGCAAGTTCTGGCGCAAAAAAACACGTATACGTTTCAGGGAAAAATTACGACCAAAGACGCTGCCGCTATGCCTGGTGCGTCGATAGGTATAGTTGGTACGTCGTCTGGAGGTATTACCGACGCTACAGGCGAATATCGCTTCACGGCAGCACTCACGCCCGGAAACTACACACTTCAGTTTAGTTCGGTGGGCTACCAGACCCAGACCCAACGTATCACCATAGGCGGCACGACCACCATCACAACCAATGCCAGCCTGGGCGATGATGCACTCGGCCTCGATGAGGTAGTTGTCACGGGAACTTCGGGAGCAACCAGTCGAAAGCAATTAGGTAATACGATTGCTACGGTCCAGTCGAAAGATTTTCAGCTATCGGCTGCTACGTCTATCGATCAGGCGCTGGCGGGTAAAATCTCCGGGGCTCAGATCAACCAGAACTCTGGAAATCCTGCGGGTGGCATCAGTATACGCCTACGGGGACCCAGCACCATCGTCGGATCGTCGGACCCACTCTACATTGTGGATGGCGTTCTTATCAACAACGACTCCCGCGAGTTGATCGATTTAGGCGGATATGCGCAGAACCGTCTGGTCGATATTAACCCGAACGACATTGACCGAATTGAAATCATCAAAGGTGCCGCTGCCGCTGCTATTTATGGATCAAGAGCCAATAACGGGGTGGTTCAGATTTTCACGAAGCGTGGCCGGGAAGGCAAACCGTCAATCAATTTTTCGACCCAGTTTCGGTTGAGCGACATTCGTAAAACACTGCCTTACAATGAATATCCGTTCACGTTCAACAACACTACAGTTACCGATCCGGCTCAAACGCCCGTAACGCGTTACGATCTCCAGAAAGATATTTTCCGAACAGCAGCTGGACATGAGCAATACCTGTCGGTTTCGGGCGGTACGCCTACCACGCAATATTTCTTTTCAGGATCGCTTTTTGCCAATCAGGGTATTGTCAAAGCATCGGATTTCACACGGGCATCGAGCCGGATGCGCATTCAGCAAACGCTAACCAAATGGGCCACATTAAGCATCGGCTCTAATTATGTTTATAGCAATAGCCACGAAATCCCGAACGGCGGTATCAATGAAGCCTATGGTGCGCTGACAGGTTTTATTTTTAGCAATAACTTCATTAACCCGCAACCCGATCCAACAACGGGTGTTTTCCCGTCTACAGCTCCGGTATCGGTAGTTCGTCGGACTAACCCGCTGGAAGCCATCGCCCGTTTCGATTTCCGTCAGCGAACTAGCCGCTACATTGGTGATGTACAGCTTAACCTGACTCCGGTACGTGGTTTGGGCGTCGATTTTACCTTTGGTCTTGATACGTACTCGCAGCTGGCAACGGGTTATATTCCGCCCAACAACACAACGCCTTCTTACAACGCAGGCTACTCACGCAAAAGCGAAGCCTCTGTAATACAGATCAACAACGATCTGAACATCCGTTATCAGGCCAACCCAACCGAATGGCTGAAATCGACAACGGGTGTAGGCGCAACCATACAATATGACCGCAGCTTTACAACGGGTATTACAGCCCAGCAATTAGGTGTTTTTGGACAAACCATTAACAACGGTGCTAATATCGTAGCGGCTGAATCGCGTACCGAACGTAGCTTCATCGGCGTTTTTGCTCAGCAAACCTTTGGTTTATTCAACCGATTCTTCGTAACAGGAGCCGGTCGGGTCGATGCGGCTTCGGTGTATGGTATCGACAATCGCTGGCAGTTCTATCCAAAAGTGAGCGGCTCCTACGTAGTGTCAGAAGAATCGTTCTGGAAAGGTTCTGCCCTCAATACAATTCTGCCGGAGTTCAAACTTCGGGCAGCCTGGGGTCAGGCCGGTAACCTGACCGCTATTGGTCCTTACGATCGGTTTACCAACTACTCTCCCGTAACGGTTGGTGGTCTGGTTGGTTACCTTGCCCCTGCTCAGCTAGGTAATTTCAGCGTTAAACCCGAACGTCAGACCGAACTGGAAATCGGTACGGATTTCAGTCTAGCCAATAACCGGATCGGCGTCGAGTTTACGTATTACAACAAGCAGGTTAAAGACCTGATCCTGAACCGAACGCTTTCGCCCAGCACTGGCTACAACAACCGGTTTGTGAACATCGGCACGATGACAAACAAGGGCTTTGAATTATTGGTACGGGCCATTCTGGTCGAAACGAAAAATGTACGGTGGAACGTAACAGCCACCTACACACACAATAAGAACGTAACGGACGGTGTAGAAGGGAATGGCGTCTTGCCATTTGCGGGCGGTTTTGGCCAGGTAGCCGCCGTTAATGGCTACGCCCTTGGCGCGTTTTACGCTACGTTCTTTGCCCGTAATCCAGACGGAAGCCTTTTACTGACGCCAGGCGGCTTGCCACAACGGGAACGTGGCATTCAGGGAGCCAACGGTACGTATACCGTTCAGCGCGGTGCCGATGGCCAGCCTAGCGGTACCATTTTGAGCAAAGTGATCGGTAATCCAAACCCGACCGCTATTTATTCCCTCATCAACGAAGTATCGGTGGGTCAGCGCTGGTCATTCCGGATGCAGTGGGATGCGATGCAGCATTTCGACGTATTCAATTTTACGAAACGAGTTGGCGACCGCGACTTATACGGTGGTCTGAAAGGATATGAAGCCGAGCTTCGGGGCGAAGTGCCTAAAGGAACGAGTGCTGCCTTATTCAGTATATTCGAAAACTGGATCGAAGATGGATCGTTCGTAAAACTACGGGAGCTTTCAGCCGCTTATACCGTCGCACCGAAATTCTGGGGTCTCAAAAATGTTCGGTTTAGCATTGCTGGCCGGAACCTGCTTTCCATCGATAATTACAGTGGCTACGACCCCGAAACAAACGCAGCTGGCCAGTCTAATGCCGTGCGGGGCTTCGACTTCGTGGAAGTTCCTATTCCAAGAACATTGACGGTTGGTATCAACGCAAATTTTTAAGGACTAGAAACGACCATAGGGTTCGACCTTCAAACGCTATTATCATGAAATCGATACGAATTTTTTTATTCATAGCCGCCCTCTCGATGGCAGGTTGTAAACTAGACCTTACCAACCCCAACGGCCCCACCGATGCTCAGGTTCTCAATACCCGCGATGGTATGATAACGCTCAGCATTGGTATGCGGCAATTTTATTCAACTTCCGGTCTGGAATCACTCATCTTAACGCCAGGTACTACGGCTCGTGAAACAAAAGGCATTACAACCTTCACCAATATTCTGGAAATAGACGCAGGCGGCACATCGTTGCCTACCTTCAATGGGAACGTACTGAATCTATGGCTGCGCCTGTTACGGGTGATGGGCATGGCAGAAGACATCATGGCTAACGCGCCAACGGTACTGGCCGGAGATGCCGCTATGCGTAGTGGTGTACTGGCTCATGCCAATCTCTTCAAAGCTATGGCGCTAGGTGGGCTGGCTACTGCCTTCGAGCAAATACCTCTGCAAACCAATAAAGGGGGTCAGGCCACTTTCTCTGACCGCAAAGCCGCTCTGACCGAAGCAATCCGGTTATTAGATGAAGCCGCTACGTTAGTAACGACTACCCCGCCTTCGGCCGCTTTTAACAGTCAGGTTGCCGGTACGGACTTCGACCTGATCAATACGATACAGGCTTATCGGGCTCGTTACAATCTGGTAGCGGGGAACTATACTGCCGCCATTACGGCAGCCAATGCCGTTAATCTGAGCGCTCGTTCCCAGTTCGTTTATAATACCCAGAGTCCTAACCCGGTTTATCAGCAGGTTCAGATTTCGGCTAACTACGCGCCTAGGGCTAATTTTGGTTTACCAACTTCGCTGGTTGAAACGGCCGACGGACGACTGGCTTTTTATCTGACTACCCCCGATAAAACGGTTAATGGGGAGCAGCTAAAAACTCTAAAAGGCTTCTTTGATGCTATAGACCGCCCAATACCTGTTTATCTACCCGACGAGGTTCGTCTGGCCAGAGCCGAAGCGCTGGTACGTAGCAACGGCGATCTAAACGCAGCCGTAGCCGATATCAATGCGGTGCGCACGCAAAAAACGGGCGATCCTTTTGGCGTCTATGCCGGATTGAATGCTTATAGCGGAGCCGTCACGGCTGAGGCATTATTAGTGGAGATTTACAAACAACGGGGAGCCGAATTGTTCCTGACAGGTCAACGCCTGGAAGATAGCCGTCGATTTAATCGGCCTGCTCCTCCAGCAAACCTTACCGAACGCAACCGAAATTTCTATCCGTATCCAGATCAGGAGCGTTTAACGAACCCCAATACACCGGCAGATCCGGCGATTTAATCTGGGGTAAAACTATAAGTTACACAAATAGGCTTCGGGTACACTAGAAGCCTATTTTGTATAATATACCTCCATATATATTTCTTTGAATTGAGCTAACGGTCAATCTTACTTACCTTTTCTACCGTAAATACCCTTACTGGTTGCTTTTCTGCTTATTCCTGAATCTGATAAGCAGTTCTAACCAAAACAGTGTGAAAATGCGCTTACTGACCGTTACTCTATATGGGTAACCCCGTCAGACCTATTGTTTACCTTCCAGCCATTATAATAGGTCTATACGTTATGAAAACGGTGCTTTTAACAGGCGCGAATGGTTTTTTAGGTGGACACCTTTGTCGGGAATTACTCGCACGAGGGTACGGAGTTCGGGCTTTTGTTCGTCCGCAGGGTGATAATCGAGTATTGAACGGATTGCCTGTAGATGTCTGGCCGGGCGATCTTCGGGAAATTGATAATGTGCGGGCAGCTACGTATGGCTGCGATTACGTTATTCACGCCGGAGCGTTGGCTCAGGTAAATCCAGCTCGTTCACGTACCGTTGTTGACACCAACATTGGCGGAACGGCCGCTGTTCTGGCGGCCGCTATCCAGGCAGATGTAGAGCGACTAGTTTTTGTAGGTACGGCTAACGTCTTTGGTTTTGGGACAAAAGATAAGCCCGGCGACGAAACCTCTCCCTACATGGGCGAACCATATGGATTAGATTATATGGACAGCAAAAAGGCAGCCACAAACCTGGTTCTTCAGGCCGTGCGGGCAGATAAAGTCCCTGCTGTACTGGTTCATCCAACCTTCATGATTGGGCCATTAGACTATAAAATCACCTCTAATGCTTTACTCCTGGCCCTACATCGCCGTCAGGTAGCGGGTATTCCGGCTGGGGGAAAAAATTACATTCATGTTGCCGATGCGGCCGTAGCCACCGTAAACGCTTTAACAATGGGAACAATCGGCGAATCGTATATACTCGGTAACGAAAACTTAAGCTACGACGAGTTTTTCTCACTAGTTGCCGAGATTGCTAAGGTCAAAAAACCTGCGTACACTATACCTCCGCTTATTACGTCCATTATAGGGCGACTGAGCGAATGGCAAGGTCGAACACTAGGCGTTCGTAGTCAGCTCAATGTGGCAATGGCGATGGTTGCTAATGACAGTCATTATTTTAACGTATCGAAAGCCGTCAATACACTTAAGCTGCCCCAAACGCCTATTCGGATCGCCATCCAACAGGCTTTCGACTGGTTCCGGCAGCAGGGTTATGTTTAACACAAAAAAGGCTCTCAGTAATTTGAGAGCCTTTTTTGTGTAGACTATTGCTATCGAACTAGTGAACTGTTTCCAGTTCTCGCTCGACTCGGTTACGTGAACGATCAGCAGGTTTCAGACGTAGCAAAATGCGTTTTTTTATACGCATCCAACGCTCATACAGTGATGATTCTTTCAGGAAGTTCCACTTCTCTGCTTTCTTCTCCTGTTTGTGCTCTTCAGGATCGTATAACATTCCAGTACACAAACAATGCTTACGATTTGTGCGGGTCAGTACATCGAAGTTCGTGCAGCTCGAACAGCCTTTCCAGAAAGCGTCATCGCCCGGCAACTCACTTAACGTAACGGGCTGATAACCCAGATCAGAGTTTATTTTCATGACGGCCAGACTGGTCGTGATGCCAATAATCTTAGCTTCTGGAAACATCGTCCGCGACAGCTCAAATGCTTTTGCCTTGATACGTGTAGCAATACCACTTTTGCGATGGTCAGGATGAACAATCAGGCCAGAGTTCGCTACAAATTTACCGTGTTCCCACGTTTCAATATAGCAAAAACCAACCCATTCGCCTGATAGCGTCATGGCTATAATAGCCTTGCCCTCAAGCATTTTCTCCATAACGTAAATGGGTGAGCGTTTGGCAATACCGGTTCCCCGGGCTTTTGCGCTCTCCTCCATTTCTCGGCAAATGGTTTCGGCCAGCCGTAAATGGTTCTCATTGGCGACCTGAACAATGTATTTATCGTTTACTATTTCGGGCGTAATCATCGTCGTTGAAAAGGCGGTTAGTTAACCGCAAACGGAGACGGCGTAATCCGTGCTGTTTGTTAAGATGAAAAAATAAGAAAAAGTCGGAAAAGGTTTACCGCATAGGCAAACAAAGCGATATGGTCCTTTCGGACCTAAACCGAAATGGCGTAGTATGGAAGAAGGTCGGTATGTAAACGAGCTTTGCCATCGGTTGTTTTGCTGAAAAAGCGGACAATGTTAGATAGATTATCCGGCTCTTGCAATAGGATAACGTTATTTTTTTCAGATAGTTCGGAACCGGCAAAAAAAATACAGCACCAAATTGTACTTACCTACTTTAAAAACTGTATTTTATTGAAATTCATTGCACTATACCAAGATAACTTACCAGCGCTTTTTATCGAATGGCCAGCTCGGTTTTCGCATCAAAAAAATGAGCTTTTCCCAGATTCCAGCCGACATATACCGACTGACCAAATTCCAGTAAAGTGTCTCCTGACAGCTTAGCTACAAATCGCTGTTCCTCAATCGTAAAATAAGCGAGTACTTCGCTACCCATATGTTCAACGACCTGAATCGTTGTTACGTATAGAGTCTGATTAGTTTCTATTAACGACACGCTGATATCTTCAGCCCGAAGCCCCATAATTACTTCTTCACCTTCATACGTTTTCAAGGACTGCTCGTGGCCTGTATCGGTCAGGGGTAGAGTAAGCGTCTTTTGTTTACTCAAAAAGCAGAGCGTACTATCTTTACGCACAATCTGTCCCGCCAGAAAATTCATCGGTGGTGTCCCGATAAAACCCGCTACAAATAGATTGGCGGGTTGATTATAAAGCTTCAATGGGGTATCGAACTGCATGACGTCGCCACTACGTAAGACAACAATCCGGTCGCCGAGCGTCATCGCTTCTATCTGATCGTGGGTTACGTAGATCATAGTCGTCAGTAACTCCCGATGCAATTTTTGCAGCTCGATACGAGTCTGGCCTCGAAGTTTGGCGTCAAGGTTACTGAGTGGCTCGTCAAACAGAAAAACTTTGGGGTTACGCACTATGGCCCGGCCAATGGCCACCCGCTGTCGCTGCCCGCCCGACATATCTTTGGGTTTCCGATCGATCAGGTTTTCGATGTCAAGAATTTTGGCCGCCTGCATCACTCGTTTCCGAATCTCATCTTTCGGCATATTCCGAAGTTTTAGCCCGAACGCCATGTTATCGTAAACCGTCATGTGTGGATACAGGGCGTAATTCTGAAAAACCATAGCAATATCTCGATCCTTGGGCGGTAGGTCGTTGATACGTTGACCATCCAGCAGCAGGTCGCCGTCGGTAATTTCTTCGAGTCCCGCAATCATTCGCAGCAACGTTGATTTACCACAGCCCGATGGTCCTACCAACACCACAAATTCGCGGTCTTTAATGTCTATATTGACGTCTTTAATTACGTTCGTCCCCTTGTCATAAGCCTTGGCAATATGACGTAGTATAACTTCAGCCATAGTTTTTATTGATGGAAATCCCGGCCTGTTTCTAGTTGTATTTTTTCAATGCGTTAATGGCCTCTGGGTATTGTTCCAGCCGCTGAAATGCCCAGAGAGATTCAATGGTCGATTCAGCTCCTGAATTGTAGTTCACTTTTCCAGTTGCCCCGATGCCATCATAACCACGGCCAGTTGCTACGTCATACATAATCGCTTTAGCAACATTATTTCCCAGAAACCAGCTTGCCAACTTCCCGGCCAGCTCAGCGTATTCAGGCTTTTTAGTTTGTTCGTAAGCCTCCAGCGAAGCCCAGATCATTGGCCTGATGCCATAGGCGATTTGCGAAAAACGGCTGGTTCTGACCGGTTCCATCCCCTTCTTCGTTGACCTCACCTCAAATGACTCCAGAAATCCCTGCCGAAGCAGATACGGATAAAAATGGTCTATCTCACGACGGGCAGCCGCCACCCATTCTGGTCGATTAAGCGCTTTCCCGACACGTAGCAACGCATACGACTGATCACTGGCGTAGGCGTGCCAGTTATTCTCAAAGCTCAATATGGCTCCATATGGGAATCGATTCTTATCGCCATGCTGCATGGACAGAATTCCTTCACCCAGCGCATCGATCAGTTTCAGCAAATCGAGAGTGGGATGTTGCTGGTAAATAGTATTCAAGCTCAGCAACATAATGGCCGCCTGATCGGTACCTGAACCAAACGGCAGCCAGCCCGGCACTCGCACGCCTTTAACAACCTGATACGTCTTCGGCTGGCTGCCATAATCACGTAGCATATTGGCCACCAGCTTTTGTGTAGCAGCCTGAATACGATCTGCCAGTTCAGCCTCTCTTTTCTGGTAGTACGGCTTCGCTTCTGTCAGTAGCCACATTGCCCGCCACGACCAGAAGTTCGGTTCTGCTACGCTTGTCCGAAATGTTTTGTTAATCGTGCGGTCTGGCCAGAGAAAATTATAAAAATACCCCGCCCCGGCCTCCTGGTCGGGGGCTTGTAGCTGTAACACAAACTCGACCATCGTCCGCAGCTTCGTTTGCTTATCCTGATTCATATCAATGTCAGGCTCTCCCAGCAGAAACAGACCTGCGCGCGCTACGTCATCGATGCACGTAAACCCTTCGTCGGCGTCGGTAACCAGATGATAATCCGGGGCTTCGCTGTAAATAGCGATCGTGCCGACGTCAATACCGCTCGTTTTCAGTTGAACACTCTGATAGAGATGGTTCAGATGAGACAAATTGACGTATCGGGGTGTAGTCCGCTGAGCCAACGAATTACTCGCATTCCAGAAGAGCACCAAGAAAAAAACAAAAAGCAAACGTACCAAAGAAACCATAACGCCAATGCTAAACAGACAAGCTAATCTTTAAGCCCCGAAGACGCCATACTACGTATGAAGTGCTTCTGGAAAAACAGATATAAAACAACAATAGGAATCGCCAGCATCACGGCCGCAGCAATCTTAACGCCCAACTGCCCTTCAGCCCGGCCACCCACCGAAAACAAGGTGACCAGTTGAGGCATCGTCATGGTCGATTCATCGCGAATGACGATCAGTGGCCAGAGCGCTTCGTTCCACAACCCCATAAATGTTAGAATGGTAATGGTCAGCACCGTCGGAAAAATATTCGGGATGAGTACCTGAAAAATGATTCGAAGCTCCCCCGCTCCATCGATCCGGGCCGCGTCAATCAGAGCCTGTGGCAAACTTTGAAACGCCTGCCGAAATAAAAGCACCGACAAGGAATTGAGCGCGAAGGGAACAATCAGGGCCAGGTACGTATCGACCCAACCTAGTTTCACCATGGTGATATAGTTCGGAATCAGTGTGATCTGAAAGGGCAGGGTCATTGTAAAGATGATCAGGTAGAAGATTATGTTTTTGCCCACGAAATCGAGACGGGCCAGCGCGTACCCAACCATAGCCCCGGATAGTAGGACCAGACCCGTAGTCAACACAGCCACCAGCGCACTGTTCAGGAAGGCCCGATCCAATGGAATTTTTGTGAATACCGTTACGTAGTTGTTCCAGGTGAAATCGACGGGCAGCAGGGTTAGCTCGCCTAAACTACTTTCCGACGATAGCGACGCGCTCAGCATCCATATAAACGGGTAGATGAACGACAAGGCGGCCAAAACCAGAAGCGAATATTTCAGGATCGTCTGAAGCATGATACAAAAGATGGTCTAGACTTCCTGTTCAACGTAACGGCGCTGGATGATCACCACAAACAGAATAATCAGCGCAAAGCAAAACCCTAACGTAGCGGAATACCCCATGTGGTAGTACTGAAAGGCCTGCCGATAGATATACATCACTGCCGACAGTGTCGTGTTCATAGGCCCTCCTTCCGTCATGATATACGGCTCCACAAAGAGCGAAAAACCACCTATGGTCGACAGCACCACCACCGTAAAAATTGTAGGATTGATCATCGGTAAAGTAATATACCGAAACTTCTGCCAGTTAGTCGCTCCTTCCAGATCCGCTGCTTCGTAGAGTTGCACGGGCACCGATTGAAGACCTACTAAAAACAAAATAATATACAGGCCAACGTTTTTCCAGGTTGCCATCACCGCAATAGAATACATAGCTACAGCCGGATCATCGAGCCAGGCGACACGGGCCATCCCGACAGTCGTCAACAGGCGGTTCAGAATACCTGAATTGTAGCTCAGCAACTGCTGCCACAGAATGGTAACGACAACGCCGGATACGATGACCGGCAGAAAAAAAGCAGCTCGAAAAAAGGAAGCCCCCCGAACAGTTCGATTCAGTAATTCAGCCAGTGTCAGCGCGACCAAAATTTGCAAGGGTATATGTACAATCAGGAAACGTACGGTATTCCAGACAGCCTGCCAGAACAGTCGATCATGAATCAGATGCCGGTAGTTGGCAAGACCCACATACTTCATGGGGGAAATAATATTCCAGCTGTGAAAAGTCAGCACTACCGAAAATACAACCGGAAACGCCACAAACACCGAAAAGTGCAGCAGATAAGGCGAAACCAACAGATAAGGCATCCACTTTTTCATCGTGATCGAATGATTCGCTGATTGAGTAACTGGCTAGACCGACACGTATGCATTTATTCTCTCAATTTGTGCCCAGTAACACATCCACTGCCCTTGCCGCATCAGCAATAGCCGCTTCAGGCGTTTTTTTATTAAAAATGACACACGCTTCGTATTCCTGTGAAATAATATCAAATACCTCAACAATGACTTCGCAATTATCAACTCCTTTAATGTAGCGGGACTGTTGGGCAAATGGCTTCAGACGAGGATTGTTGGCGAGGAACGTAGCAAAAAACGGATCGGTGTCTACGTGCTTACGGCGGGGAAACTGGTTGGTCAGTTCCATCAACTGCCGATCCCCTTCTTTATCAATGAGCGTTTTCACGAACTCCCAAGCCGTTTGAGGATCACGGCAGGTGTTGAAAATGACGATATTCTTCGGATCGCCGTAGGTATACACTGGCCCCTGATGTCCATCGGGCACCGGCATGGTATAAATTCCATAGTCGAAACCAGGATCTTTGAATTTATCCAGAAAGCTCACCGTCCATGGACCCGTAAACTGCGTAGCGATACGTTGCGCCAGAAAAGGATCGCGGGTTGCCGAGAGCCGCTCCCTGGCAAAATAATCATTCTTATACAGCGTCTGTAGAAACCTGAACACCTCAATAGCGTACTGATTGTTAAAAGCAGCTTTGTTGTTCTTGATGAGGGGGGCGCCGTTAGAAGCCGCCAGATACAACGGGTAAAAATTGAACAGGCGTTGATACCAAATGGCTTTCACTTCGGTATAGCCCAGCCACTGATCGACATACCCATCTCCGTTTTTATCCTGTCTGAACTGGCGGCCTGCCTCCAGATACGTCGAATAGGTATAGGGAGGCTGTGCACTACGTAGTGCGCTGAGAGCCGGAATATTACAAAACAGCATAATCGGATTTACTTTCCAGGGCACCTGATAGATATGGCCGTCGGATGAGGTAATTTCCCGAATCACGGCACTGTCGCACCGAGCCGCAATAAACTCTCGAAATCCCGTTAACGTATCCAGCGGAATCAGAACGCCTGCCTTGGCATACATCTCAACATTACCCTGCCACATGTTGGCATAAATGTCGGGTGTTGTCTTGCCAACAACTGACGCCAGAATAATCTCTTCGCTCGACTGCCCTTCTGGTATCGGCTGGTAACGTAGTGGTTTATCAGGATGTAGCTTTTTCCAACGTTCGGTTTGCTGTTGAGCAAATGTAATTTCACCCGCATTGTTGGAGCACCAGAACGTGATAGGTTGATCGGTAGACTGCTCACGGTGGCAGCTACTAATCAGCACACTTACGAACAGTAAGCGAAAAATCATACGCTATCGTTAATTGGCATTTACTCAAAAACCCCATAATAATACAAACAAACCTACAAATAATCGTGGACAACGGCCTTTTATGACCTACAAACCCTATCCGAATAGCAATCTGTCTTTTTTAGGCTTAGTGGGCCACGAATCAGAATCCGTCTACTTCTCCGTTTGAAATCCGGACCGACCTTGCTAACTTTGAGTATGGAAAATTTCGTGGTCTCGGCCCGCAAGTACCGCCCTGCTACTTTTGATACCGTTGTTGGGCAGGAGCACATTACTACCACCCTTAAAAACGCTATCAAGACCAATCATTTAGCGTCGGCGTTTTTATTCTGTGGGCCGCGCGGAGTGGGCAAAACCACCTGTGCCCGGATTCTGGCCAAGACAATTAACTGCCAAAACCTGACTCCTGAAGGAGAAGCCTGCGATACCTGCGAATCGTGCGTTAGCTTCAAACAGAATGCATCGTTCAACATTCACGAGTTGGATGCGGCATCGAATAACTCCGTTGAAGACATCCGAAATCTGATTGATCAGGTTCGTTACCCACCCCAGTCAGGTAAGTATAAGATTTATATTATTGACGAGGTTCATATGCTCTCGTCGGCGGCTTTCAACGCCTTTCTGAAAACGCTGGAAGAACCTCCCTCCTACGCGATTTTCATTCTGGCCACGACCGAAAAGCATAAGATTCTGCCAACCATTCTGTCGCGTTGTCAGATTTTCGATTTCAATCGAATTCAGCCCCAGCATATTGCCGACCACCTGGCCCGAATTGCTGAAAAAGAAAACATCACGGCCGAAACCGAAGCCCTGGACCTGATTGCTCAGAAAGCAGACGGTGGCCTTCGGGATGCCCTATCGATGTTCGATCTGAACGTAACGTTTGCCGCCGATCGGATTATTCGGTACAAGGAAGTGCTGGATAACCTGCACATTCTGGATTACGACTATTATTTCAAGCTTACTGACCTACTGCTGGCTGGCAACCTGCCTCAAAGTCTGCTGACGGTCGATGAGATACTACGAAAAGGGTTCGATGGCCACCAGTTCGTGGTCGGTTTATGCCGGCACTTCCGCGATTTGCTGGTCTGTAAGGATGCCGCCACCGTTCAATTACTCCAGGTAACCGAAAACGTCCGTCGGCAATACCTCGACCAGTCGGCTCACGCGCCGATGTCATTCCTGCTGTCGGCCCTTAGTCTGGGCGGCCAGTGCGACATGAATTATAAGCAGGCCAAGGACCAGCGGTTGCATATTGAGCTTTGGCTGATGAAACTGGCTAACCTGCGAAACCTGCTTGACTGGAATGCTTTGCCCGACAACGTCGATAAGGTAGCGCCGGTAACTAGTAGCCGCCCCGCTGAAAGTATTGCTACCGGCCAGCCAGCCGTCGAAAAAAAAAACGGTCAGCCAGTCCAGAGCAGTCCATCCCCGTCTGATTCCGGTCATCAACTGGCCGAAAGTCAGCCCATCACCAGCGAGCCCGTAACCAGTTACCAAACGAACGTAACGAACGGCTCGCCAGCGAATGGTGTCGTTTCGGCTACTCCACAGGCGCCCGTACATGGAGCTAACGGCACGACGACGAAAGCACTGCCGCCCAAGCAGCCTATTCCTGCGCCGGTACGTCCACCGGGTAGCAAGCTACGTTCTACCCTATCGCTGAACGCCAGCGTAGCGGCAGGTCCTTCGACCGACACCGCCGAAGTAGCTTCCTCGTTTAACACAACTCGTGTTGATAAGGCATTCAATCTGGATGATTTACAGGATGTCTGGTCAACATTTGCCCGCATCCGTAAGCAGCAGAACGACATTACGTCGGAGCAGGTTGTTCTTAACAGAGAGCTGACGCTTGACGGAACCACCGTTCATTTAACGCTCGACAATACGTTGCAGGTCGATTTCCTGAACGAATTGAAGCCTGATTTACTGGGCTACCTGCGGAAAGAACTTCAGAATAGCCAGATACAGATTGAACATAAAGTGGTGATTCAGGAAGTCAAGAAGATGATTTACAGCTCGCAGGACAAATTCAACTATCTGGCCGAAAAGAACCCTGCCCTGCACGAACTACGAAAAGTACTCAATCTGGAAGTCGACTACTAACCGGGATTTAACGGATAAAGGGATAACAGCAAAATCTGTTGTTATCCCCTTATCCGTTAAATCCCGCAGATTCTGACAGCGGTTCTGATTATCGATACGCTTTAGCCTCCCGAATCAGCGATTTGTATTCACTCACTGCCAGCGCTTTCTTGTAGAACATTTTGGCTCGATTTCGGTCATTAGCTCGAGCAGCGATCCGTGCAATTCCGGAATAGGCAAAGCCGTGGTATTCCTTCGTATAAGCTTCACTAAAAGGAAGTTTCAGCGCTTTTTCGTAGAACGCTAGCGCGTCTTTATCGTTTTTCTCATCATATTCAGCCAGCATTCCCTCGAACGTATTGACGGCCAGAGGTACCAGCTTGTTCGACATTTTCTTCAATTGCTCTACGTAGGGTCTGGCTTCGGCGTAACGACCCGACAAGAGTAGAGCTTCCGCATTGATCATTCCGAACAGTGGATTGTTGGGATATTTATCAGCCAGATATTTCGTGTATGTAGAAGCCCGGCTGGGATTCATCTCGTGCTTCAGGTAAATATGCGCCAGATAGTAATTAGCCACAGGCCGCATAAATACCGACTTTTTACTTGCTATGTCGATTTGTTTCAATCCCTGCGCCATATCGCCATCCTGAAAGAAAAGCATAAACGGTTTCACGACCGAATGATCCATTGGATAACGTTCGATGTAGTAATTGTAAAGACCCGACGTAAAATAAAAATCAGGAGTCTTGTTAACCAGTGTAAAACCCGATTTCAGATAACTATATGCTTTTTTAGACTCCCCAACGGCCTTCAGCGCATCGCCCCGATTGTTATATAACGACGCCAGATAACTATGAGCGGTTAATGCGAAAAACACCCCTTCAGGATCATCTTCGTTTTTATCTAGCATAGGCTTGGAAAGTGCCAGCCCGCGCTCGGCGGCCTGAATAAACTGCGCCGTAGCCGCTTTATTCTCATGTAATGGCAAGTACTGAAGCTCCAGTTGAGTAGCGCGCAGAATCGGGCCGATTGGGTGCTGCGGATACCGGGTCTGAATTTGTTTGATCATCCCTTCGGCTTCGGCAAAATCGCAGTTGTACAGATTATCGAGCGTTTTCAATACCGTCTGCTGAAAAGATGGATCGTTCATCACCTGCGCTCGGCTAACCAGCGATAAGCACAGACTAGTAAAAAGAAAGAATAGGTATTTCAAGGCCATTACCATTTATGTGATGAACCATCGTTTGATTCTATACAAGCCGAAACGTACTTTTGTTAACAGCGTATTATCTAACGATAGCTATACGCAAAAGTTTTATCTATGATTCATTACGAACAGTTCGTACTCAATAATGGCCTGCGCGTATTTGTCCACGAAGACGAATCGACTCCCATTGCAGCCGTTAATATTCTTTACAACGTAGGTTCACGCGACGAAGATCCAGAAAAAACGGGATTTGCTCATTTATTTGAACACCTGATGTTTGGCGGTTCCCGGCACATCCCTTCGTACGATGAACCCCTGCAAAAAGTAGGTGGCGAAAATAACGCCTTCACTAGTCCAGATATCACCAACTATTACATTACCCTTCCGGCGGCCAATCTGGAAACGGCGTTCTGGCTCGAATCGGACCGGATGCTGAGCCTGTCGTTCGATCCGCAGGTGCTGGATGTGCAGCAGAAGGTGGTCATTGAAGAATTCAAACAGCGCTATCTGAATCAGCCATATGGCGACGTCTGGCTCAAGCTACGTCCACTGGCTTACCAACAACACCCGTATCGCTGGGCAACGATCGGCAAAGACATAAACCATATCGAAAACGCTACGTTGGACGACGTAAAAGACTTTTTCTTCAAGTATTATCTGCCCAACAATGCCGTTCTAGTCGTGGCGGGCAACGTAACGGTTGAGCAGGTCAAACAGCTATGCGCTAAGTGGTTTGAACCTATTCCGGCAGGACCGCAGTATATCCGGCAACTCCCCACGGAGCCTATTCAGACCGAAGCCCGCAAGCTCGAAACATCGGCGAAGGTTCCGTTGAACGGCTTGTACAAAGCCTACCATATGCCAGGTCGCTTTGAGCCAGGTTTCCATACCGCCGATCTCTTGAGCGATATGCTTGGACGTAGTAAATCATCGCGGCTCTACCAGAAACTACTGCGCGATAATCCCCTCTTCAGCAACGTTGGGGCATATATTACGTCGTCTATCGATCCGGGGTTGCTGGTTATTCAGGGAACGCTCAATAGTGGCGTAACCCTCGAAGAAGCCGATGCAGCTGTAGAGGCCGTCGTTCAGGAATTTATCGATCAAACTGTATCGGAAGAGGAACTGGCGAAAGTAAAAAACCAGGCCGAAGCAACACTCGCTTTTTCTGAAGTTGAGCTGCTGAACCGGGCTATGAACCTTGCCTTCGCAGCCAATGCGGGCAACCCCGACCTGGTTAATCAGGAAGCGGCCCACATCCAGGCCATTACGTCCAACGACATCCAGGCTATGGCGCAGCAGGTGTTACGTAAAGACAATTGTTCAACGCTCTATTATCGGGCTGACGCATCGGCGGCATAGAATGAAAATACGCGTAGGACAAGGGTATGATGTGCATCGCCTGGAAGAAGGGCGTGCTTTCTGGCTGGGCGGTATTCAGATTCCCAGTACGTTCGGGCCGGTTGGCCATTCCGATGCCGATGTGGTCTGCCACGTACTGTGCGATGCGCTGCTGGGAGCCGCCAACATGCGTAACATCGGCTACCACTTCTCAGATAAAGACCCGCGCTGGAAAGGCGTAGACAGCAAACTTCTGCTGGCCGAAGTGCTACGTATGGTACGGGGCGCAGGCTACGAGATTTCAAACGTCGACGTAACGGTCGTTTTGCAGGAACCCAAGCTTAACCCACATATCCCGGCCATGAAAGCGTGTCTGGCCGACGTAATGGCCATCCCGGAAGACGACATTTCCATCAAAGCAACCACTTCGGAGCATATTGGTTTTGTGGGCCGGGGCGAAGGCATTGCCGCTCATTGTGTGGCTCTTATCTTTAAGGATTAGTTTACTACAACCGCTTGTATGAAAAGCCTGATTTACCTCCCTGTTTTCCTGTTGGCAGGCGTAGTTGCCTGTGGTCAGCCCAAACCGACTCAACCCGATATGCCACTCGGCTTTGAAGAGTACGATCCGGTTTCGACGCTGAAAGTACCCGAGCACAAACTGACCCGCTCGAAGTATCCGTTTATTGACGTGCACAACCATCAGTATCAGATGGATCGTGAAGACCTGAGCAAGTTAATTGCGCAGATGGACGATCTGAACATGGGGTTAATGATCAATCTAAGCGGTCGGGGTTTCAGCAACAGTGAAGCGGAGAGCACCAAGTTTTTCGACAACGCTCTGGCTAACATTCAGAAAAGTAATCCAAAGCGATTGGCCTTGTTTACGAACCTCAATTTTAGCAATGTCGACGATAAAAACTGGACGGCTATAGCCGTCAAAACCCTGGAGGACGACGTAAAAAAAGGGGCTCATGGACTAAAAATCTATAAAAACCTAGGTTTCAACGTTAAAGACGATAAAGGAAAGCGAGTCCGGGTTGATGATCCGCGTCTTGATCCGGTCTGGGCTAAATGTGGTGAGTTAGGCGTTCCGGTACTGATCCACACGGCCGATCCTAAATCCTTCTGGGACCCAATGGATCGGTATAACGAGCGTTGGCTGGAATTGAAACTGCACGGTGGCCGGAAACGGTCGGCCAACGATCCGGTGCCCTGGGAACAACTGATTGCCGAACAGCATAATGTGTTCAGAAAGCATCCGAAAACCAAGTTTATTGCCGCTCACATGGGCTGGTTCCCAAATGATCTGCAAAAGCTCGACAGCTTGATGACTGTTTTCCCAAACATGAATGTTGAAATTGGGGCCGTTATCGCCGAACTAGGCCGCCAGCCCAGAGCGTCGCGTAAATTCTTCGAAAAATACCAGGATCGGATTCTGTTTGGCAAAGACAGCTGGGTTCCTTCCGAATATGCTACGTATTTCCGGGTGCTGGAAAGCGACGACGAGTATTTTCCATACCACAAAAAATACCATGCTTTCTGGCGTATGTACGGCATGGCTCTCCCCGACGAAATCCTGAAAAAAGTCTATTACAAAAACGCGCTACGTATCATTCCGGGCCTCGACAAGAGCCAGTTTCCTAATTAACGTAAAAAGTTAATTTCCCACAGAGACACGGAGGCCACAGTGAGTTGATTTAGTATAATCGATACCTCCGTGTTCTCCTTGTCTCTGTGGGAAATAATCAACAGTAAGTTTACTTACTTAATAACTCTTCTTGGGGCTACCAACTTCAGGTTCTTTTCGCTCCTCTGTAAAAATGAAAATCACCAGAATCAACCTGTACCGGTACGATATTTCGCTTAAAGCACCCATTGCTATCTCGCTGGGAACGATTGAACACGCTCGCAATATGTTGGTCGAAATACAGACGAATGAGAGCATCACGGGCTGGGGCGAAGGCTCACCATTCTGGATGATTGCCGGTGAAACACAGTCCTCGGGATTAGCAGCCGCTCATGATATGGCACGGTTGCTCATCGGTCGAAATCCGCTGGATATCGAGGGGTGTATTAACGCATTAGTACGTTATTTACCCGCTCACCCAACCACCCGCTCGGCCTTCGATATGGCCTTGTATGACCTGGCAGCTAAAGCAGCCCATATGCCACTCTACCAGTTTCTGGGTGGCGAAAAACGGGCGCTCGTAACCGACGAAACTATTTACATCAATACGCCTGAGCGGATGGTGGCCGACGCGCTACGTATCAAAGAAAAAGGCGCGGAAGCGATTAAGGTAAAATTAGGAACGAATCTGCGGGATGATATAGCCCGGATAGAGGCCATTCGGGAAGCGATTGGCGACGAAATTCCTATCCGGACAGATGCCAATCAGGGTTGGGACACTATTACGGCTCAGGCCGTGCTACGGGGTATTGGCGACTGGAACGTTCAGTATTGCGAGCAACCCATTAAGCGTCACGATATTGCCGGGCTACGCCAGATTCGGCAACACGTAGCGGTCCCGATTATGGCCGACGAAAGCCTGTTCGATGCCGCCGACGCCATCCGACTGGTACGCGAAGAAGCTGTCGATTATTTCAATATCAAGCTATCGAAAAGTGGGGGTATTTTTGAGGCTTTAAAGATCAATGCCATTGCCGAAGCCGCCGGTATTCCGTGTATGATCGGCTGTATGTCGGAGTCGCGGCTGGCGCTGACGGCCAATGCTCATTTCGCAGCGGCTCGGCAGAACGTACGCTTTTGCGATCTGGACGGCTGTTTCGAACATGCCGACGATCCGGTTTACAATGGCATAACCTATAACGGCTATCAGATTGAGCTACCCGAACTGCCCGGAATCGGGGCCGAGGTCGACTCTGCTTTCCTGGCTCAATCTGAGCGTATTAGCATCGCTTAACTGACTACATGATTTCGATTACTACTGTCCAGTCCGATACCGACGTACGCGGCATTCTGGCTCTACAACAAAAAAATCTGCGCAAAAATGTCTCCCTCGACGTTCAGGTCGATCAGGGGTTTGTAACGGTTGAACATGACCCGGCCGTGCTTACCCGCATGAATCAGGCGGCTCCCAGCATCATTGCCAAAGATGGCGATACGGTTGTCGGTTACGCGCTGACGATGCTTCCTCAATTCGGGAGTGATGTTCCAGAGCTGCTCCCCCTCTTCGATTTAATTGATACGCTAACGTATCAGGACAAACCGTTACGTTCCTACAACTGGTACGTAATGGGTCAGGTTTGTGTAGCAGACGGTTATCGGGGCCAGCGGTTGTTTGACCGAATGTATGATCACCACCGGGAAGTGTATAGTACTACGTATCAGCTCCTGATCACGGATATTTCCGCCAATAACGTCCGTTCGCTACGTGCCCACGCCCGCGTCGGTTTTGAGGCAATACACGAATTTCATGATCCGGCTATCGGCGAAACCTGGGTGGTTGTTGCCTGGGATTGGGGAAAGTAGAAAATAAATAGCTTGTCGTTTTCACCAGTATAAATGACAAGCTATTCAACCAATGCGTTTACTCCTCCTACTTACTTTTATTACTCCATCACTTTTTGCCCAATCACCCCAGACCTTCACAATCCCTAAATCGGCTACCGAAGCTGGTTTCTCGGCCGATCGGCTAAAACGACTCGATACCTGGCTGCAGGGTTTGATTGATCAGGGCATTGCCCCCAATGCTGTTACGTTCGTAGCGCATAAAGGCAAAATTGTTCATTATAAAGCGTTCGGGTATAAGAATCTGGAAAGGGAAATACCCCTGAAACGCGACGATATGTATCGGATTGCCTCGCAGTCGAAAGCAATTACGACCGTTACGTTGATGACGTTGTATGAAGAGGAGAAATTTCTGCTCGATGATCCTATTTCGAAATACATTCCGGCCTTTAAAAATCCCAGGGTGCTGGTTAAATACGACAAAAACGATCCGACTGGCGGCTCTTATGAAACACGTCCGGCCAAAGGAGAAATCACCATCCGACAGTTACTTAGCCACAATGCAGGCTTACCCTATGAGCATCCACTCGACAAACGGCCAGAATTTAACGTGTCCTTTTTTAATTCGTTAGCGGCTGATAAGCTCGAAAATGCGATTAATAAATTGGCGAAACGCCCGTTGCTACGTGACCCCGGCAGCGATTCGACCGGAGCCGGATTTACGTATGGCCTGAACACCGACATCATTGGTCGACTCGTTGAAATACTATCCGGCAAACCCCTCGACGTTGCCATGCGCGAACGCGTTCTGACGCCACTGGGTATGAACGATACGTACTTTTATCTTCCCGATACGAAAGCCAGTCGATTGGTTGAACTATACAGCAAATCGAGCATGGATAAGCCATTGACACTCCACACCAACGAAGCGTATCGCCATTCATCGACAACAGGGGCCAAAACGTATTTTTCGGGCGGAGCGGGCTTGATCAGTACGGCCGAAGACTACGCTAAATTCGCTCAGATGCTATTGAATGGCGGACTGTTCAATAACCAGCGTATTCTGGGTAGAAAGACGGTTGAGATGATGCTACGTAACCAGATAGGTGCTGCCGAGGTGTGGGATCGGAAAGACAAATTCGGATTGGGAGTGCAGTTGATCACCGAAAATTCGCGCTATGGCGATCAGGCGTCACCGGGCTCCTTCGGCTGGGGCGGCATGTATTGCTCCGAGTTTACGGTCGATCCTAAAGAACAGCTTGTTATGGTGATCTTTACGAATGTACAACCATACGCGTATTACAGCGATTTCGTCAGAAAATTCCGGATTGCTGTTTATCAGGCATTAGAGTAAACACGCGGTTGGCTCTCCTTTCGTTATCATATCGTTATCAACCCCAACTAGCTATGAATCCGCAAAAAACCGCTGTTGTTCTGATCGAATATCAGAATGATTTCACCTCGCCGGGAGGTAGTCTGCACGACGCTGTCAAGGGCGTTATGGCGTCAACCAATATGCTCCAGAACACGATTGAGCTGGTTCAGAAAGCCCGCGAAGCCGGAGCTGTGATCATTCATTCGCCCATTAGCTTTCAGGAAGGTTATTTTGAAATTACTAAACACCCATACGGTATCCTGAAAGGAGTTGTCGATAGCCAATCGTTTCGCAAAGGATCGTGGGGTGTCGAAATCGTGGATTCGATGGCTCCTCAACCGGGCGATATTGTGCTGGAAGGAAAACGCGGATTAGACGCGTTCGCTAGTACCAATCTGGACTTTATTCTACGTAGCAAAGGGATTGAAACCATTGCCTTGGGCGGATTTCTGACGAATTGCTGCGTGGAATCAACCATGCGTTCGGGTTATGAAAAAGGCTTTGAAGTGATTACGCTCACCGACTGTACCGCTACGTTGAGTGAAGAGGAACAAACCTTTGCCTGCACCAAGAATTTTCCCATGTTTTCTAAACCTATGGCGCATGATCAATTCCTGGACGAACTGACGGGCGAAACCGTCCACGACGTTGAAACAAGAGGCTATTCGGCCTAATCGTTTACAGCCCTAAAAGGTTGCCCCTAACTTTTTAGGGCTAATTGCTTTCTGGACGTAGGAAAGAGCAGGAAAGTTGTATCAGGAAAGAATATCAATTTTACAAACCACTTTTTCTCCCCCAGGAAACAAGTGGCCCAAGCCCTCGAAAATGCCCTAAACCTTTTACTTATGAATGCTATTCTGGGAGTTTTTTATCATGCTGTCGGTGGGTTTGCTTCCGGCAGTTTTTATTTGCCCTTCCGTAACGTTAAACAATGGTCGTGGGAAAGTGCCTGGATAGTGGGTGGTGTAGCCTCATGGATTATTGTTCCCTGGGTTATGGGCAGCCTAACCGTTAACGGGCTGATACCCAGCATTACGTCGGCCGATAGCAGCACACTTTTCTGGACATTCTTTTTCGGCGTTCTCTGGGGTATTGGGGGCTTAACCTTCGGATTGACCATGCGTTATCTGGGTATATCACTCGGCATGGCGGTCGCTCTCGGCTTTTGTTCCGCGTTCGGCACACTTGTGCCACCCATCTGGGAAGGTAAAACCGATATGCTCCTTCACACGCGAACCGGCCATTTCACCTTGGGTGGTGTTGCCATGTGTTTAGCGGGTATTGCCGTTTGTGGCTGGGCCGGCATGCTTAAAGAAAAAGAACTCAACCCCGAACAGCAAAAGGCAACCGTGGCCGAATTTGATCTGCGAAAAGGAATTATTGTTGCTACAGTTTCGGGAATTCTAAGTGCCTGCTTTGCCTTCGCACTGGCGGCCGGTCGTCCGATTGCGCAACAGGCCGTTTCGAACGGAACCGACCCACTCTGGCAGAATAATGCGATCTATCCCGTGTTGATGTTTGGCGGCTTTATCACCAATTTTATCTGGTGTATGATTCTGAACCGGCGGAATAAGTCCTTCGGCGACTACACAGATAGTCAGACTCCTTTGCTACGTAATTACGTCTGGGCGCTTCTGGCCGGAACAACCTGGTATTTTCAGTTCTTCTTCTACGGCATGGGCGATAATTATCTTCCCGATGGCATCCGGTTCGCAGGCTGGACCATGCACATGGCTTTTATTATTACGTTCAGTACCCTCTGGGGCTTGATTCTTTGGGAATGGCGGGGCGCCAGCCGCCGTACCTATGGTGTTGTCTTTGCCGGGTTGTTCCTGATTGTACTATCAACCGTACTGATTAGTCTGGGTACACAATCCTAATTGTTTTTTGAGAGGATTAACAAGATTGACGGGAAACTAAAAAGAGTACGAATAAAATCATGTTAATTCTGTTAATCCTGTCGGGAAAGAACCGATTTCCAGACGGGCATCGTTATTTTCGTAAGTGAATAGTTGTAGAAGATGAACGTAGGCTTATTTATTCCCTGTTACGTCGATCAGTTTTATCCGAAAGTAGGCATTGCCACTTTACGATTGCTCGAATCTCTCGGCGTCAATGTCATTTTCCCTATGGAGCAGACCTGTTGCGGCCAGCCTATGGCCAACTCAGGTTTCCAGAGCTTGTCGGTGGGCTGCGACAGGAATTTTATCCGAAATTTTGCGAATTGCGATGTGGTCGTGGGCCCTTCGGGAAGTTGTGTTCTTCATCTTAAAGATCACTTACATTCCGACGAAAACCCCGCCGAAGCAACCCGGCTACGTAACAACGTCTATGAACTTTGCGAGTTTCTGACCGATGTTCTGAAAGTCAGCGAATTGCCTAAAGCTCGTTTCCCGCATCGGGTAGGCTTGCACACCAGTTGCCACGGTCAGCGCGGACTCCACCTGTCGTCAATGTCGGAATTGATGGCGCCAAAGTTTTCCAAGCCAGAAACTTTGCTACGTATGGTTGACGGACTTGATCTTATTCAGCTATCGCAGCCCGACGAATGTTGTGGGTTTGGCGGTACGTTCTGCGTATTCGAAGAGGCTGTTTCGTCCAAAATGGGGAAAGACCGCGTGGCTGACCACCTCCGACACGGTGCCGAAGTAATTACGGGTGGCGACATGTCGTGCCTGATGCAGTTAGAAGGCGTGTTACGTCGTCAGAAAGCGCCCGTCCGGGTGATGCACATTGCCGAAATTCTGACGGCCGAAAATTAAATCAACTTTATGAAAACGGCTTCACCTAAACATGCCACAGCTGCGGAAACGTTTGTCCGCGACGAAGAGAACACAGACTGGCACAACGAAACGCTGTGGTTCGTACGTAGCAAGCGCGACCGGGCAGCCCAAACAATACCTGAGTGGGAAGCCTTACGGGAACAGGCATCCCAGATTAAAAACCATGCGCTGTCGAACCTGGATAACTACCTGATTCAGTTGGAAGAAAACGCCCGCCGAAACGGAATTACAGTTCACTGGGCGGCTAACGGCGACGAACATAACCAGATCGTTTACGATATTCTTCGGAAACACAACGCAACCAAAATTGTCAAGAGCAAATCGATGCTCACCGAAGAGTGCCATTTGAATCCGTTTTTGATTAAACAGGGCATCGAGGTCATCGATACAGACCTGGGCGAGCGAATCATTCAGCTCCGGGAAGAGCCGCCCAGCCACATCGTGATGCCGGCTATTCACCTCAAGAAGAAGCACATCGGCGATTTATTCCATAAACACCTCGGCACTGACGCTGGCGCTGACGATCCACAATACCTGACCGAAGCAGCCCGTATCCACCTGCGGCAGAAGTTTCTGATGGCCGATGTAGCCATTACGGGCGTAAACTTCGCCGTTGCCGAAACGGGTGGCTTCGTTGTCTGTACTAACGAAGGGAACGCAGACCTTGGCGTTCATCTATCTAAGGTTCACATTGCCTGCATGGGCATTGAAAAAGTAATTCCGAAGGCCGAGCACCTCGGTGTATTTCTTCGTTTACTGGCCCGATCGGCTACCGGACAAGCCATAACGACCTTCTCCAGCCATTTTCAAAAGCCTGCTCCCGGTCAGGAAATGCACCTGGTCCTGGTCGATAATGGTCGGACGCGTCAGTTAGCCAGCCCCGACTTTCGGAACTCGCTGAAATGTATCCGTTGCGCAGCCTGCATGAATACCTGCCCGGTATACCGACGTAGCGGAGGCCATAGCTATCATTCGGCTGTGGCTGGGCCAATTGGCTCTATTCTGGCCCCAAATATCGATATGAACGAATACGCCGATCTGCCGTTTGCTTCAACGCTTTGCGGATCGTGTTCCAATGTATGTCCGGTGAAAATCGATATCCATCAGCAACTCTATAAATGGCGGCAGGTTTTGGGGGCTGCCGGAGCCGTTGAGCCAGCTAAAAAAGTAGGAATGGCCGGCATGGACGCCTTGTTTAGCCGTCCCTGGTTATATCGTTTTGCTGGCAGAGCTGGCCGCTGGCTTATGCAAACCTTCCCGTCACTGGCCAATAAGCCGGGCTTAAATCCGTGGGCTATTCACCGCGACATGCCACAACCTCCCGAACAAAGTTTCCGCGACTGGTACGCGCAACAAAACAAAAAAACGAATGGCTGAAACGAGCACACGTGATACAATCTTAGCAGCCATCCGGCGCGGTAAACCTGATCTCTTGCCTTTGCCCGATCCGATTGGCTTCCCTCCCAACATTACGCCCGACAACCTCGTCGAATCGTTTATGACGATGGTAAAAACAAACGGCGGCCGAGCTATTCGGGTATCATCCATGGATGAGGCTAAAGCGTTTCTGGCAACCGATTATGACCTGAGTTTGCCGGTGCTGAGCCATGTGCCGGGCCTCGACATAAGCAACTTCACCCCCGCCGAAGAACTTCGGTTACTGGATACGCTACATCTGGTTGTACTGGAGGGAATCGTTGGCGTGGCCGAAAATGCAGCTATCTGGGTTGACGAAGCGGCTATGGGCATTCGGGTTTTACCATTCATTACGCTTAATCTATCGATTGTCATTTCAGAGAAAAATCTGGTTGGCAACATGCATGAAGCGTATCCCCGAATCGATACCAGCGTAGGCTTCGGAACATTTATTGCCGGACCCTCGAAAACCGCCGATATCGAACAGTCGCTCGTGATCGGGGCGCATGGGTCAAAGACCTTAACTGTATTCATTATGGAATAACACAACCGCAAACAAGCAGGGTAACGTACTGAAACACTTTTTTATAGGTAAAGTCATTATCCTGCTTGTCCACCAGTAGCCAATGTTGCTATTCCGCGCTACGTTAAAGACTGAGGTGCTACGCATTCTTCCTCAATAACTAAGAAGCTTAGCCAAAAGCAAGCTATTCGATCACTACTGTTGATTTTAGTACTACACAAACTCCACATAGTATTTTTATTTTCAATCTAAAATCAATCCTATTTACATAATAAAATAAATAAAAGACATAACAATACCGCTACATCTATCTTTTTACACCATCCACCACTACATTCTATAAAGTAAGATATAATTCTTTCTAAAAAGTAAGCATAATTATACTTATACTTGAAGGCGATTAGTCAGTATTGTGACTACCGAACAAGTAACAAATATTCTCTATCTTACTATACGATGACGAATGTCAACTACCTCTTCCTCACCAAAGCTTACTCTAAAGCTTTACAGAGCAGCCCAGAGCAAGACACTTTTTATCAATTTGAAAAAGATTGGGTTTCCAGACGTCCCGATAAACTCCCGCCTAACATAGTACGAGCAGATCGACAACAAAGTACAAGCGTCGTAGCTAAAAAACATAGTCTGGGGCTGGATGGCAATGAGCTACACCTTTATCGCTCCCCGCTTTTATCTATAGGAACAATTGGCTCTATTGTCTGACCATTTAGTAGCAAAAGTCAACTTAACCAACTGGTTACCAGCCCGAATCAATTCCAGATTTATGTATTAGTCAACATCTTCTGCAAGCCCTAATCGTCACTGGCCTGCCTAAAAAGCAGCGCCAACCGAGCCGATCAGCTACGGATGATGGCAATATGCTGTAAAGCACTTTTAGTACCTATAGCTAACTCCAAAGGTATGTAGCTGAAGGGTTTTTGCTTGGCTATACGGCTTCTATCTGAACCCACTAGCGGTTATTGGGATTGGTAGACGCCTGGCATGTTTTCCGGTAGTTATGAGAATCACCCCTTCCAGGCCTTGGCTTATCCGTTTCTTATTGACATCATTTCCTCTACAAATCCACATGGCTACATCCTATACATCCTCAATAGGAATCTGCAAAAAAGTATGGCTTCTTTCCGTGTTTTTGACCAGCGGATGGGCTACTTTATTCGTTTCACAAGCTGCATTAGGCCAGGCTGCCCCCAACATTCCATTTGATATTGAATTTGCCGGTGTTACGGTTCATTTAACCCAGAATAATCAATTAAAGGTAAAAGAAGAAGTAGAAAAGCTCTACGCTAAACGGTCAGTTGTTACATCCTACGTCTACAGCATTCAGCAATTAGCTCCTTTACTCAATCCGTTGCTCAGGGCATCCAATATCCCTCCCGATTTCATACATGTAGCTCCCATTTTTCCGGACGTAAATTCTGTCGGTTATTGGGGAACCTCACTTAGCAAAGGGCATCAGTTAAAACTAACGTCCAATGGGCAGATTGATGAACGGTTGCATCCGCTAGTCTGCACCCAAGCGGCTTTGCGAGACATTGATTATTGGCATCGAATACGAAAAAATTATGTTGCTTCTTTACTGGACTATCTGAATATCAATGGCGACTCATCAGTCCCGGATCGGCTTAGCGCATACTACATCATGCCTAATGCTCAAAGCTCCTCCTTATTCTGGAAAGTAATTGCCCGTAAGCTGGTTTTCGACCATGAGATGGCCACAAACCAAAAACCGGCTCAATATATCTTGTACGAATACAAGAACGGAGGGGGAAAAACACTTCAGGATATTGCACAGCAGTTGCAGGTTAGCGCGCAGCAGGTCATCACCTACAACACCTGGCTGCGTACCAGCCGGATACCGACCCAGACTCCATATCCCGTTATTGTTCAACTCACCCCTAGCGAATTCACCTATGCTTTGTCGGGTGAACGGCAACTATCAGCTAAACAGACAAACCAACTGACCGACATTGGCTTCCCCATAGTAAAGAAGAGTACAGAAAAAGGAGAAGGACTGCGGTCAGCCGCTACTTACTACTCGATCAACGGCTATCGGGGCATTCAGGCTCAAAACTGCGATAATGTTATTACCCTATCCTTTTTAGGCAAACTGTCAGTCAATACATTCTTAAAATACAACGACCTGACAGCTACCAGCGTCATCAGCCCAGGAACCATATACTACCTTGAACCAAAGGCGAAACGAGCTAAGGTCCCCTTTCATATCGTTCAGAACGATCAAAGCTTACGATCCATTTCGGCTATGTACGGCGTAAAAATTAAATCGTTGCAGAAGTTCAATCACGTTAAAGCCACGCAGCGATTACAGACAGGACGTGTTCTTTGGCTACAGCGGAAACGGCCAACCGGAAAAGCGTTTGAATATATTCAACAAGTCGACACGGAAAATAACCAGTCTGCCCCGGAAGAATCAACGCCAGAAAAGGTAGACTTACCTACCCAATCTGTTGATGATAGTACTACTATAATTACAGAACTCTCTGACGAAACGCGGCTCTCCTATAAGCCATTGAACACAAATGAGACAAACACAGCAGCATTAAGTCCGGAGTCGGAACTAGATCCAGACGATACAATCGTGGAAGAAACCCCCAAAGACCCTATGCTTTATCATTGCGTTGTAGCGGGCGAAACATACCACGCAATAGCCAGACAACACGCTGTAACGGTCCAGCAACTCTATAGCTGGAATAATAGAACCGCTAGCAGTCCCCTAAAAACGGGCGATATGTTATTGATCCAAAAACAGTCACCCACTCCATCAAAAGCCGATTCTTCTGGGAAGCCCAGTACCGATGTTGTTCGCCTTTCCGACATAGATTCATCCCAATACTTGTTTCATCATACTGTAAAACCAGGCCAGACCCTGTATCGGATTGCCCTGATCCATAAAGTAGCCGTCAAGGATCTCATGAACTGGAATCATTTATCGAACTACACCATTGAAGTTGGTCAGCAGCTCATAATCCGCAAATAACCCGCGCATGGATAGCTAGTGGTGGACTCCTGTCGCAGAAGAGCCGATATGACGGTTCTATCCATACACTATTCAAAGGCCAATAGCAGGAGAATTAGATCCCTTTCTGCTTTTGCTTCCAGACGTTTATTTTCAAGAATATGCAGCTCAATCGCAGGCTCTTTCTAAAACAAATCGGTTTTGGTGCCGCTGGCATTGGCCTCCTGACTTCGCTACCATACGATAGCTTCGCTAAAACCGCTACAAAGCTCGTTCGTAGTACACCCGAATCACAAGGGATGTCATCAGCCGACATTCTGAATTTTCTGAATGCGGTTGAACAGCAAAAGCTTAATCTACACAGCGTGATGGTGCTACGTAACGGTAACGTAGTAACCGAAGGCTGGTGGGCGCCTTATGCGCCTGACCTGAAACACACGCTGTATTCGCTGAGCAAAAGCTTTACGTCGACGGCGGTTGGTTTAGCCGTAGCCGAAAAACGGTTAACGGTCGAAGATAAGGTTATCAAATTCTTCCCCAATGACCTGCCTGCTACGGTAAGCGACAATCTGGCCGCTATGCGGGTGAAAGATCTGCTAACCATGTCGACAGGTCACGATAAAGAGCCTGCCGTCCGGTCAGAAAAGAATTGGGTCAAAGCCTTTTTAGCCCAGCCCGTTGAGCATAAACCCGGAACATTTTTTCTCTACAATAGCATTGCTACGTACATGCTCTCCGCTATTGTTCAGAAACTCACTGGCCAAACCATCCTGACTTATCTGAAACCTCGTCTTTTCGACCCGTTGGGCATCGAAGGCGCCGATTGGGAGGTCGACCCACAGGGCATCAATACGGGTGGTTGGGGACTCCGGGTCAAAACCGAAGATATTGCCAAATTTGGTCAGCTTTATTTACAGAAAGGCGTCTGGAGTGGTAAGCGCCTTATTGCCGCCAATTGGATTGAGAATGCCACCAAATTCGAGATACAGTCGAAAGGAGGCTCTCGGCCGAAAGAAGAAAACGATTGGCTGCAAGGCTACGGCTATCAGTTCTGGCGCTGCCGGAACGACGCTTACCGGGGCGATGGCGCCTATGGTCAATATTGTATTGTGATGCCCAAAGAAAATATCGTGGTGGCCATTACCAGCGAGACCGCCGATATGCAGGCCATTCTGGACAACGTATGGAAGCACATTCTTGGGGCCGCAAAAGGCAAAACACTGCCTGCCAACACGAAAACCCAGGCCGAACTGAAGCAGAAACTGGCGTCTCTCGCACTGCCCCTTCAGCAGGTAGCCTCAACGTCGCCAATTGTCGCTCAGATCGATGGAAAAACCTTCAGCATCGCTGACAATTCGTTACGTATCAAAACCGTATGGCTCAACTTTGGGAAGGATGGCGGTATTTTCAAACTCGAAGATGATAAAGGCGAGCACCGAATCAACTGTGGCATGGGGCGCTGGATTGAAAAAGAAACGGATCTGTCATCGCTACCACTTAAATTAACCCCAACCATCATTCCGGGCGAGACAAAAACCAAAATAGCCTCCAGCGGTACCTGGACCGATCAGAACACCTTCGTTCTGACCGTCCGTTTCATCGAAACGGCCCACTACGAAACCATTACCTGCCACTTCGATCAGAACAACGTAACGGTCGAATTCAAAAAGAGCCTGGCTATTCTGAACGCAGCCCTCAAAGATGATCGACCCGTTTTGCACGGGCAGTTATTGGCATAAGCAGGAATTCCTCAAACAAACAGTGAGTAGTAGACAGTTACCGTATGTAAACACTGTCTGCTGCTCGCTGTTTTGTATCCACGGTATCTTGTATGTTTGTAATCAGAATTGAGTCGAGTGTATGTGGAAAAAAATCGGTATAGGGGTCTTGCTGATTTTAGTTGTCCTGGGTATATGGCAGCATGAACTGGTGAGCTACGGCTGGATGCAGGCACGTGGTCAGGTACGAATCCTGTGGAATACAAAACCTGTCGACGAAGTCCTGGCAGATCCGACGTATCCCGATTCACTAAAACAAAAAATAGAACTTATCCGCGAAATTAAGCGTTTTGCTATAGATTCTCTCGGGCTCGACAAGTCGGGTAGCTACGAATCTTTTTACGATCAGCATGGTAAGCCAATCCTCTGGGTTATCACGGCAGCAGAACCCTATCAACTTGTTGCCCGTCAATGGAATTTTCCAATACTAGGTACTTTTTCGTACAAGGGTTTCTTTGAAAAAGACCGGGCAGACTCAACGGTTTCTGACTTGAAACGAGAAGGTTATGATACGCGTACAGGCGAAGTATCGGCCTGGTCAACATTAGGATTTTTGAATGATCCCATTCTGTCCAGTTTTCTGGATAGGCCCGTTGGTAGTTTGGCTGAATTAATTATTCATGAGCTAACGCACGGGACATTATTTATTAAAAATAGTTTAGAGTACAACGAGAACCTGGCTGATTTTGTAGGGGAATATGGGGCACTGCGTTTTCTTGCCCAGAAGTATGGAAAGGACTCAATGCCCTACCGCAATTACCTGGCAACGAAAGCATTTTATGAACGCTATGACGATCATATTCTGCGCGGAACCCATTCTCTCGATAGTTTATACCACACATTTAAACCGTCGACCCCTATTCCAGTCAAAGATTCGTTGAAGTGGGATGTGATTCGGCAGATTGTTGTCTCCTCAGACACAATTACCGACGAACGTAGTGACCAAACGACTCGTTCAATAAAAAAACGACGTTTAGAAAAACTAAACCTACCGAACAATGCGTATTTTATTGGTTATCTGACGTATCGGAAGCAACAGAATCGCTTCCGGCAGGAGTTCGAAAACCAGTTCAAAGGAGATTTTAAGCGATACCTGACATACCTAAAACAAACCTATCCATCCCTGTAAGGGTCTTAGTAGAGATGGCAGAATTATGAAGAAATTATTGATAAGCATCGGTATTCTTTTTGTTCTAGGCAGTGGTTTTACAGCCCTGAATACGTATCGACGTGTAGTAAATACTAGTTTTGGCCCCGGCGAACACCTCGAGTATCGTGTCCATTACGGGTTTATCAATGCGGCAGAAGCTGTTGTTGACGTCAGCCCTACCCTTTACAAAGTCAATGACCGGCCTTGCTATCGCGTCAATGTGGACGGCCGAACCGTCGGTGCTTTTGACCTGGTCACCCGCATTCGCGATACCTGGCGTTCGTACATTGACACGTCGGCTATCTTACCCCAGAAGTTTTACACAAACCTTCAGGAAAACAACTATCGTAAGGAGGAAAACATTACGTTCAACCACGAAGCCAATACGGTAAAAGCCGAAGAACGCACGGAGAAAGATGTATTTAAAGTCCCGGATAATGTCCATGATCTGATTAGTGGTTATTATTTTCTGCGGACTATCGACTTCAGCAAACTCGCTTCCGGGCAGGTAATTGAGGTTCCTGCTTTCTACGACGATACCATTTACAATATGAAAGTGCGGTATCGCGGAAAAGACGTAATAAAAACAAAGCAGGGCCGAATTAACGTTCTGAAATTGAACCCCGTTCTACCTCAGAACAAGCTATTCAAGGACGAAGAATCAATCCGGATTTTTGTTTCGGACGATACTAATAAAGTCCCCGTCAAAGTGGAAGTTGACCTCTGGGTCGGCTCGATGGTTATGGACCTGAAGAAAAATAGCGGCCTTAAACAACCGCTGAAGTTTCAATAAAAGCCTTTTAAATGAATCTCAATCGAGTTTTCTGGTTTTTCCATCATCATTACTGATCTTTTTGTTCTCCCATTCATTATCGTTCTCCTTACCAAAACGGTAACTGAATGTCAGCCCTATGCTCCGGTTCACAAGCAAAATGGAGGTGTTGACAGAATCAAAATCGGGTGCCTTGTTATGGTTCCGAATAAGCAGTGAGGGCGTAAAAAAATTGTTAAGATTAAGCCCTATAGCTGCCTTTTTATCGGCCATAAATTCTTTTCTTACAGCAAAACCATAAAAATACCATCCACCTGTTTGGCTTTGCAATAAAATCTGCCCTGAAGTGTAATAGCTATCGAATTGAATAGCTACGTTATTCGGCCATTTATATGTAGCACTTAAATTCGAATTTGCCATCCAACCACTACTACGTTGATAAGGACTGGTTAAATTAGCGTAAGAAATCGTTGTATTGGCATATAGATTAAGGCTTTTAACAGGGCTGAGCGAGACACTCATATTTAAACCATAGGTACTGTTATTTCCTATATTTTGTGGAGTAGTAACACCCACCCCCAACTGGTCAATAACCGTTACTGATTGAATATCATTGTTAGTTTGTCGCCTAAACAAGGCTGACGAAAACGACAACCCACTTTCAGAAAAAGTGCTATATCCTAATTCTATACTGTGAGTTTGCTCTGGGAGCAAATAGGGATTTCCAGATTGTACATTTTTTGAATCGGCATAATTGCGATAAGGATTCAAATACGAAATCAATGGTCTGGCTAGTCTTTGTGAATAGCTTATCTTCAACGTATGTTTACCGTTGATTGTCTTTGATAGGTTTATGTTAGGGATCAGGTTACTATATTGATTATTGATTTTCGTATTTGACGTTATAAAGTCCCCTTGAATAGTTGTATATTCAAAGCGTAACCCTATTGTTGCCTGCCAGTGTTGTTTCGATTCTGTCCGTAAAGAAGCATACCCTGACACAATGGATTGATTATACGAAAAAACGTCTGATTGTGTAGGCTCAGGCAGGTAATCAGCTTCTAAGCCAGTAGACGAAGTCTTAATCTGGTAGTTACTACCAGTATTACGTCGGATTACTTTAGCCCCGGTTTCCAGTTTACAATTGAGCGTATCGTGGCGCATTGTCAATCGGAAAGGATTGACAAAATCGGTCTGAAAGGTATACTCATCACTATAGCTCCGATTCGTACTTCGTTCTAAATAAGTCGGCCTATCCGCTAGCCAATTAGTCTGAATCAGGTTATAATTATTATTATCTGGTGTTTGGCTGTATTGAGTTAAAATTGATAGCTCGGGAAATTCATCATTTTCTGAGCCAACCCAAGTCTTTTTGAGGATTTTAGTCCATCCTAAATCTAATTGTACATTACCTGCTTTGTTCTGCGAATTGATAGATCGCCGGAAAGATTGTAAAACTGAATCAGAAGCACTCGACAATTGAGTCGATAATATACTGTTGTTAGGAATTTGGCTTCCAAAAAAACTTGCGGATGCATTAAGATGATTAGTAGAGTCGGGGTTATACTCTAAATTAAATTCGCTGTAACCACCAAAGGTCGTATTATCTTTCGTGCTGGTTTGTTTCAGGATGGAAACCGGCAACAGTACATTATTTTGGTCATCAAGCTCTGTTCGGTCAATCCTGTTTTCGTAACGATTGCGATTTGTATACCCATTTGCAGAAAGAGAAATAGCTGCTTTTTCTCTTCTCACACTAACATCTCCACCTAGTCTACTGCTCACATTCCCTGCTGTAGTATTTAGGTTTCCAGAAACGCCAAGCGGTGCTTTCTTCATAATAATATTGATAACGCCCGCTGAACCTTCAGCATCATACTTTGCTCCAGGGCTTGTCATTACCTCTACGGCTTTAATCATGCTGGCAGGTATTTGCTTTAATGCATTGACCCGATTATTAGCCATAGCGCTCGATGGTTTACCGTTTACTAGTACCAGAATACTACTACTACCCCTCAGTTGTAAATCGCCAGTCTGATCAATGCTAACCATTGGCACTTTCCGCATAACATCGATTGCTGATCCTCCTGCGTTAGTAATATCCTGTGCGGCATTGTAAACCAGGTGATCACCTTTGTCTTCAACTATTGGCTTTTTACCTATAACGTTAACTTCAGTAAGTGTACTTGTTATGGGCAATAGCTTAATTAAGGCTAGTGTCAATTTTTGCTTATCAGCCATTAATGAAATTGAGCGAGTTTTGGTCTGATAACCTACCGATGATATTACTAACTGATAGGTTCCAAATGATACGTTATCAAGGACGAATACGCCTTTTTGATCAGTATTCGTTCCGGCTTGAAGCTGTCCGTTTGGCAATTGAATAACTATCGTAGCAAAGGGAATCGGCTTACCGGATACAGAATCTGCTAAACGACCATCTATTTGTCCATTTATGGATTGGGCACTTGTAACTAATGTAATTATAGCCAATAGAGAAAAGAAGCCAAATCGAGCGAGGTAGAACTTATTCATACACAACAATTCTGATTAATAATTCACCAAACCCGATAGTAGTTGAGAAAACAATGTTTCATTCCTGACTACTACATGGGCCATGCCAGTTAAGTATGGACGAAAAGGCAATTGCTCGATAAGCTGAACAAGGCGTTGACCTTTTCCTATAGCGATGGTAGCCTGACACTCATTTGGTCTCAGACCAGGTCTTAGTTCTCTAATAGTCCCTGTCCATTGGCCATATTCCTCAACAGGAAAGGCATTAAGCTGGATGTTAACCCTTTGGCCTATACGTAGCTTACTAATGTAACGAATACTAAAGGTGGCCTCACCTTCCAGCGCCCTCGCACGGTCACTAGCTTTCGCAGAGACAAACTTTACGACAATTGATCCTTTACAAACTTCTGGATATCTGATAAACCTAGTGCCTACCAATAAAAAAAGGCAAATTCCCAGTAGAGCAAGTGTCCCCCAGCGAACTAATCCCTTAGGAGGACGAGACAGAATATCATCTAATTCTTCGTTCATGAACCAAGTTCTAGTTGATTTTTGACGAGCCCGAAATAGGCTCCCCGCCTTGCCGTTAACTCTTCATGCGTCCCTACTTCTGTAATTATGCCCTTCTCTAGTACAACAATTTGATCCGCATGACGCACAGTACTAAGACGGTGGGCAACTACTACAACTGTCCTGCCTTGAAAAAAAGCCTGTAAGTTTTCCAAAATCACTCGCTCGTTCTTCGCATCTAAGGCATTAGTTGCTTCGTCAAAAAATAGGTAATCAGGATTTTTATAAACAGCACGAGCAATCAAAATGCGTTGCTTCTGCCCTTGGCTAATTCCATTTCCTGTAGCACCAATTTTTGTATTTAACCCTAGTGGTAACTGATCGATTAAATCAGTGATATTGGCCGTTTCAATAGCTTGCCAAAGCCGTTCAGAATCAGGAATCTCATCAGCAACAGCAATATTGCGAGCTATGGTATCTGAAAATATATATCCATCCTGCATTACAGCTCCACAACGGTTTCTCCATAGTTGATGCTCAACCGAGGCTAAACGAAGATTACCAATATGAATCCCTCCCTGGGTTGGCTCATAAAAACGCAATAATAGTTTTAGCAGCGTAGTCTTGCCACTACCACTCATTCCCACGATAGCCGTTACCTTGCCTGATGGAATATATAAATTGATACCCCTAAGTATAGACTCAGTACCTGATCCCGGATATTTAAATGATAGATTTTGAAGAGACAGCCCACTTAATGCCTTTTTGGGCAGCACCTCTACTCTATTTTCTATAGAACGTTCTGAGCTCTCATCAGGCAGTTGATGAATTTCATTCAAACGTTCCATACTCAGCTGCGCATGTTGTGCTACAGGCAAAAACTGAATAAGCTGATCTATGGGCGCATTAAGTTGTCCTATGATGTATTGCACAGCCATCATAGCTCCCAGAGTCATTTCCCCATCCAGAACTGTTTTGGCAGCAATAAACGTAATCAATATATTTTTCCCTTCATTCAATAGTACAGCTCCAGCTTGTTGAAACTGTGTGAGTGATAGACTCCGGATTTGTAATTTTAATAATCGGGCCTGCAAGCGCTCCCACTCCCAACGATGAGTTTGTTCACTATTATGAAGTTTAATCTCCTGCATTCCATCAAGAATTTGGACCAAACTACTTTGGTTACTTGCTGATAGATTAAAGAGTTTGAAATCGAGTTTACGTTGCTGTTTCAAAAACAAACCGACCCAAAGGCCATATAGTAAACTACCCACCATAAAAAGCCCTAAAAGCAACCAACTGTAGCTTGCCAATACAATGCTAAATACGGCTAGGTTAACCAGTGAGAATATAATTTGTAAAGCTTGCCCTGTTAAAAAAGCTTCGATACGTTGATGATCATTAACACGCTGCAGCAGATCGCCGAAGTTTTTTGTATCAAAAAACGACATTGGCAATCGCATCAGTTTAACCAGAAAATCGGTCAGAATGGCAATATTAACCCGGCTACTAATGTGAAGTAAAATCCATGATCGTAAAAACTCAATGGCTGTTCGGCCCAGCATTAGTGATAGCTGCGCTGCTAGAACGACATAAATAAAACGTAAGTTCTGTCCATTTATACCAACATCAACTATCGACTGAGTTAAAAATGGTAACACTAATTGTAAGCCGCTACCTACTAATAGACCAATTCCTAATTGAACTATTAAATGACGATAAGGGCGCAGATACCCTACTAAGCGTCCTAACCCTATTGATGACTCAGTATCTTCCTCCGATTCATAAAAAGCAGGGGTGGGCTCTATAAACAAAGCAATTCCGGCAGCACGCTCATGAATAACGGTACTCCCCCAGCTTCGGCAAAAATCCTCACCCGATAATACCCCTAAGCCTTTTCCAGGATCAGCAATATATAGTTTATCTTTATGACGGCCAGAAGTATTAACAACAGAAGAATAGACTGTTTCTGGATTATCAGGAATAAAAAAGCCATTGTCGCTCTCTGGCTCTGATTCAAAACTAACTGCTGAATTACTTAGCGTATGAGTTTCTAAGTTGGACGGAAACCTTTTTTTTCGTCTGAACAACGAACCACTTTTTTGAATCGCATACACCACCACAAAATGTTCCTGATTCCAGTGCACAATGCAAGGCAAAGGTGCTTCATTAATAAAGGAATCATAGCTGACTTTCATGGCTACCGTCCGGAAGCCAATCCGCTCAGCAGCTTCGCTAATGCCTAACATAGATATACCCTCCCTTGTAATTCCACTTTGGGTACGTAAACGCTGTAGACTTAGGCTTTTCCCATAAAAACGGGAAATCATACGCAAACATGTGGGACCACAATCCATCGAGTCCAACTGAGCATAAAAGGGAAATTTCTTCACAAAAACAGTCAGTTAGTCAGTTCTTCATGCATAGCTCCGATATGGTAAGCCAGATTACGTAGTGTATAAAAATCAGGCAATTTTTTACCATTCAGATAAATAGTTGGCGTATGATCTATGCCTGTAAAAGCACACCAACTAGTATGATTAGCCAATAGATACTGACCTGCCTGTTTATCAAATGGAGGTATAGTTTGTTGCCATTCTGTTAAATTGAGCGACGAGAACCAGGCTTTTAAAGCATAATTACGTGACTCTTTAGGTAATCCAAGAATTGAAACAGCTACCTCATTACGGTCATCCGAAAGATCAGCATGTCGTGTGTATAAAATACAGGCTATACCAACACTATCTGGATATTGACTCTGGAGGTCTTCTAAAAATTGATGCGTAGTCCGACATGGAGCACAATGAGGGTCTGTAACAAGGGTAAACTGAATAGGTGCATTAGCATCTCCTATAACTAAATCTCCATCAATTTTTTGAAAATGAACAGCGGGTTGGTCATTCAGCAAAGCGCCAAAAATCGTTGTATCTCGCCGAAGTTTACCTAACTGATTTCGCAATGGTTTTACTTCTGCAGATGTAGTCAACAATGTCCGAATAAGAAGCCAAATCCCAATACACAAACCAGCTAACCACATCACTGCCATTCCCACTGATGTAGTAATCATGAGCCATTCAGCTACCGGCTGTAAATAAGGTAGTAGTAGGAAAAAATTAACCCATAATACCGCCTGTACCCCCAAACACAACGGGCACCATTGACGAACAACTCGATATTGGTATACTACCGAGAAAACGGTATATGGTAAGCTCAGCAAACTAACTAAGGCAAAAAGGGATAGAAAACGAGTAGGATTATGTTCACTACCATATAAGAAAGCCAGCGATGTTATACCCGTTGCAAAATAAACTAATCCCGCATCAGCCACTTTTAGCCAGCCAAACAACGTAGCTGCAGGAGAATTAAGGACACTATTACAATCTGTATTTCTTCCGGCACGACATAAACGAGCAATAACCGCATTGGCCTGTATACTACTCATTGCCAGCATAACACAAAGTATTAACCCAGCCAGAAAACTAATAAGCAATAAACTCTGTCGAAAATCAGGAGTAATTGCTAGAAGAGTTCCTATCAAACCAACTCCCAACCCGATCAACCCATTCTGAAAATAGATCTGTTTTCGTTCTTCTTTTACATGATCATCATAACCCACTTCACCCGATCGATCCGTACGTTCTGCCAAGAGAGCTACCCCCGCCCATGAAGCTCTAAACTCCTCGGATGAGGTCACTACGATTCTTCGATCCGGATATTGCTGAGTAACATACGTATCGGAGATAGTTGTAATTAGCGTTGGTTCTGGTTGATCACCTGTTGAAAAGACCAGTATGGGGGCATCAAGACTTAAAAGCTGATCAGCCGACAACTTAATAGCCGCCGTTTCAATACGACGCTCTCGTAAAACACCCAACACGGCATGAAGACTGGGGAAATCGGGATGAGTCTCCAGATCATACCGTAATGAAGATTTAGTGAAAGGGACCTTAAGTTGGGTCAATAATAACTCAACCGCTCCAATTATCTGGTCGTTGTAAGAAAGTTGCATAAGAAATAATGGACTTAAACGCCTATACGTCGATAACCGACAAAAAGGACAAGCAACAAAAACAGTAGTACAATACTGAGGTTCCAGCCTGTACCCAGTTTGTAATCAACCCATTTTCCTGCCTTATTAAGAATGATCTTCAAGCCAAATCGCTCAGCGCTTGCGCGGCCATGTCGAAACGAAGTTGCTTTGTCATATACGGCTGGAATAATCAATTGACCAGCCTGATTCACATAGCCAAACCGACCATCCTGCTCCACAAGAGACAGTTTTTCAGAGAAAGGGTGAACTGACTCATAAGCTAGGGGTGTCACAATACGACCATCGGCCCGAATATGTCCCATTCGCCCATCTCGACCGGCTATACTAATGCTGTCAGCATCAAAATAACTGACTACATTATACACAAATGGAAGTAGAACGATATTGTGCTGATTGATACATCCCCATTTACCCGACTTACGGACCCAGGTAAACGGAAAGGTTGAAGCAACGGTGGCCTCGTACTGAAATGGAATTATTTGCTGGCCATTTCGATCATCAATAAACCCGAATCTTCCATTTTGCTCAACCCGGCGCAGATGCTGCCAACGATACTGATTGTCAGCATCAAAATCGTTTAATATAGGTTTTATAACTTCCTGCCCTGTAGTATCCAGAAAGCCAAACAATCCCTTCTTCATTACCATTCTAATTTTACCTTCCCGATAAGGCTCTATCGAATCGTAGTATTTAGGGATCATCAGTTCGAACTTCCTATTGACGTAGTTACCAAGAACATGAAATGGATTTTGTTGTCCTTTTGCATTATACGGCGTTTCCCGTCCAGATTTTGTATAATCAATCCCTGGTATAGAGTGCGCAAGTATATAAGCTAGCCCGCCTTCAAAGCTATAACTACCTGATAAATTACAAAAGAAAGGGACTCTGCCCGACTCTAAAAGAAATCCTTCTCCCGAACGGGTAACAATAGGAATACAGCCTTCTTTAAACTGAAAACCATCCAGAAAACTAATTTTTCTCTGCAAAATATTGCCCAACCTATCGAGTATTATATATTCTCTATAACGCTCTGTTATACCTTTTCCTAAAGCGAGGAGATTTTTATTTAGTACAACTACAGTATCATACTCTTCAAGTTTTATTTCTCTCTGTAAATTGAATCCTTTAAGTAGGAATTTGCGAAGAGAATCCTCTTCTGTAATCCCTTTGTCAATTTGTCTTATCTGCCCAAAACTAGCATTACAAGCTATATGAAAAAGTATTAGTATAACAAAGAATGCAGCTCGAAATAGATTGTTCATCAGAGTAATAATTATTTTACCATCTAACTCTTTGACTATTAGATGGTAAAACAAATTACAATTGTATTGTAATCAGCTAATAACTCTATTTTTCGGTAGTGCACCCCTCACGGCCACCGCAACTCTTCGCGTTGCCACAAGGCCCCGAGCAGGTGCCAGATCCTGCGCCAGGGCACCAGCATTTTGATCCCCCCGTAATTCGTTTTTGCTGATCTCTCGTTAAGACTTCTGCGCCTGATTGTACTAGTGACTTTAATAAATTTTTCATTTTAGTAATCGAATTGCCTATCCATTACATTTTGTCATGTAACTTTATGCAACGCAAAAATACACTTCTAAATATTCGAAAACGATCAATATATTAATAATATTTGCCATATTATTAATATTAGTACGCTAAAGATCAAATTCTTATCCATTTTCAATAAACAGTATATTGAATGAGTATCGGACGTGTTATACGTAAGAAACGTATACAAAATTTATGGAGCCAGAGATTATTAGCTGATCTTGTTGACGTTTCCCAATCTACTATCAGTAATTGGGAGTCAGAGGCTAGTTTTCCAGATGCAGAAGCGATAAAGAAGCTAGCTGAAATCTTTGCTATTCCGCTATATAAACTATTAAACGTCTCAGAAGAACCTCATACGCCTACAGAATCTAGTCTTTCAACTCAGCACATAGCCTACGAGGAACTGATTTCAACTCAGCGAGAGTTAATTCAAAATTTGAAGACTCAGATTACTATTTTACGGGAAGAAAATGAACGCTTAAAGAGTCAACTACACTAGCCCCGTATCCATCTGGAATACCATAATAGCCTCTTCTCCACCTGGCTCAGTCTATTCCACCGAATCGACCAAAAAGGCTCTTCTACCGCGCCAAAGCTTTGGTAAAACCGAACGATAGACGGTTTGACAGGGCTTTCAAAATCGAACGTAACAGGCTTTCCCGAATATTCCCGGATCACCTGATCAATCAGCAAAGTCCGGGCATTTTTTTTACGGCCAATTTCCGAAGCCGCATTGAAGAGATAGATTATGCGATTGCCCTCACGCGTAAAGAATGCTCCGGCCTCGATGTTTCCATCCAAAACGGCGTAGCGTAAAAAGCCTAGTCCGCGCTTCAGTAATTCATTCGCTACTGTTGCGAACACCTCATAACTCCAGTCCGCAATGCCCCCTTTTATCGAATCGGCATGATGATTCCGAAATAAATAAACCAACGGGTCGAGATCAATCGCATTTGTTACAACCCAATTGGTAGTGGCGGCATGACGAAGATTTGTTTTTCGGTCGCTGGAATATCGGCTAACTAACGCTTCGTATCCAACGGACAAATCAAGTACGTGGGTAGCGAATTTTTCAATCTGCGTCTCATGATCTGCCCGTATTAACTGACGCTGATGTAACCGCGAGCCATACCGAAACTGCTGCTGTATACGTAACAGAAAAGGAGTAGGATCGATAGCTTCCGCACTGAAAACAGCCAGAAGCTGGCAAAAAAAAGGTTGGTGAACGACCCAGCCGAACGTAATACCAACCAGCCGTTTTTGACGTAACGGAACGGGCATAACTGCCCGATATCCCCCCTGCTCATCCAATAGCACTAAGCCAACCCATTTCCAGCCCGGAGCTGATAAAACAGCGTCGAGATACCAGGTATACCCATACACAATTCCGTTTGGCGCTGATGCTACACACGCATCCCAGGCAGAATCATTAATATCGGTTCTGGCAATAAAATCCATGAATCTGGTACGTAGCACTAAGCGAGAAGCTCTTATTTGAACTGTGCTTTCAGTTTTTCTATTGAAGCACGCGTTTCGGCGTTTTTACTGACCAGATCGCTGATCGTTTGTATGGCATGAATGACGGTACTATGATCCCGGCCGCCGAAATGATAACCGATTGATTTGAGCGACAAATCAGTCTTTTCTTTTGCCAGATACATAGCCACCTGACGTGGATAAACCAGCTCGCGTTTGCGACTTTTCGCCTTCAGATCAGCAATAGTCACATTGAAAAAATCGGCAACTGTTTCCTGAACTGAGTCAATCGTAACCTCACGTTCAGAATCAACCACAATATTACGTAGCGTCTGCTTCGCCAGTTCCAGATCGATGTCGCGTCGATTCAGCGAGGCCTGCGCAATGAGCGACACGATTACGCCTTCCAGCTCCCGAACATTCGTATTGACACTATGAGCCAGATACTCAATAACGGTGTTATCGATGTAGATACCTTCGGCCTGAAGTTTTTTCTGAATAATAGCAATACGGGTTTCCAGATCAGGCGTCTGCAAATCGGCCGAAAGCCCCCATTTAAAACGCGACAGCAGCCGATCCTCCAACCCATCCAGCGCACGCGGAGCCCGGTCGGAAGTCATAATAATCTGCTTGCCAGACTGATGCAGGTGATTGAAGATGTGGAAGAAAATCTCCTGCGTTTTTTCCTTTTTTTGCAGAAACTGCACATCGTCGATGACCAGTACGTCTACCTGCATATAGAACGCCGTAAAATCACGGATGCTATCGGTCCGAATAGCGTTTAGAAACTGGTTTGTAAACTTCTCCGACGTAACGTACAGAACAAACTTATTCTGGCTCTTATTCTTGATGTAATTACCAATAGCCTGCACCAGATGGGTTTTACCCAACCCCACCCCGCCGTGAATCATCAACGGATTGAACGACGTAACGCCCGGCCGCTCAGCCACGGCATAACCCGCCTGCCGCGCCAACCGATTGCAATCGCCCTCTACGTAGTTATCGAAGGTATACGTCGGGTTCAGATAGGAGTCGAGCGATAACGAATCAAGATCTTTCAGTTGAAATGGACTCTTCAGAATATCTGGATTGACGTTATCGGGTTTCGCCGTCTGGGGCGTTTTGGTTGTCGGTACGTTAACCGTCAGCGGACGATTTTGCTCGTTGCCTTTATCGACAATGATGGAATATTCCAGCTGCCCATCGCGGCCAATGGCCGTATCGAGCGCTTTACGCAATGCATGAACAAAATTTTCTTCCAGCCATTCGTAGAAAAACTCGCTGGGCACCTGGATGGTCAGTACGTGGCCGTTCAGGCGAAGGGGTACGATAGGCTCGAACCACGTATTAAAACTTTGTTCGGGTACAATCTCCCGGATAACATTCAGACAGCGATTCCACACCGTCATTACTTCACGCTGCATGGTTGGCTGAGTAGTTACATTCACGGGAGTACATCTTGCGTTACGTTGGTGTCGTCAAAAAAGGGAGACAAAAGTAGGGAATTATCTGACCCGACCTACGCTAACCAGCCACGTTTTTTATCATTTTTTTTGCAGCTATGGTCGTTTCAGGCCGATTCATTAATCTAAAATTAATTGATTCAGGCGGAACGTCAAGACCATTAACCAATCCCTTTGAATAATCCAACGGTGGTTGTAGCCAGACACTTGAAAAGGCCATTTTGCCTCCGAAAAGAGAAATACTACCTTTACCTACACATCGTTCCCAATTTGCAGATGGAGCCTACTTTCTCTAATATGTTTCCGGGTGCTGATAAGTCGGCCTGGTTAGCACAGGTTCAGAAAGAACAAAAAAACAATCGTGCCGACGTATCAGCACCGGAAGATTCAGTGCTGGACGGTCTCCGATGGCATACTACTGAAGGCTTCGTCGTTGATCCTTACTATACAGCCAGTGACCTCGACAACCTTCCGCTGGATACGATTCAGGCAGCTCAAAAACAGAGTCCCGGCTGGCTAAACGCTCCAGCCTTTACTACGTCGTCGGCTACTAAGACGGATAATGAGCTGATGCGTACTAGTTTACACAAAGGTGCTGATGCGCTGATCATAACGCTGGCGAGTCAGGTAGACTGGTTTTCAGAAACCGGGCCCTTGTCTCGGCTGCTGCATGGAATTAAACTCAGCGAAACGCCCCTTTTTTTCCGTACCAGCCAGCCGCAGCAACTGGCAGACATGCTAGGTCGTATTGTTCCCTATTCGCTAAAAGGTGGCATTCAGACGCCCTTACCAGCGAATTCGTCAACCCTGACGGATTATTATCAATCAATAGCGAATCTAACCCGATCAACTCTCGACGCTACGTCCTTCAGAACTATCAGTATAGGCAGTGAATCATTCCATAATGCTGGCGCCAACGCTGTTCAGGAACTGGCTTTTACGCTGAGCCTCCTGGCCGATCAGTACGATTTTATGACAAATTCGGGTTTGTTGATCGAACAGATTGTACCGAAAACTATGATTTCGGTTGCGACAGGTACAAGTTATTTCATGGAAATTGCCAAGCTCCGGGCTTTGCGGGTTCTGCTCAATCGCTTTCTGTCGGCCTATAACGTAGCCGATCTAGCCACAAATTCGTTTACCATCCATTGCCAAACGTCGGTGTTTTACGACTCGATGTCCACGCCATACACGAATCTGTTACGTTCCACTACCGAAGCGATGGCAGCTGTGATTGGTGGTTGCGATTTGCTAACCGTACATCCGTATACTAGCATTGTAGGACAACCGCAGGAGCAAGAAAATCGACTGGCTCGCAACGTATCGATCTTACTGAACGATGAAAGTTTCCTTGGCAAGGTCGCTGATCCATCGGCAGGTTCTTATTACATCGAAAACCTCACGCATCAATTGATTGAATCGGCCTGGACTATGTTTCTGGACGTAGAGCAGCAAGGCGGTTTTAGTCAGGCCTCTTCCACGGGTTTCATTGCGGGAGAACTGCAACGGTCGTATCAGAAAAAAGTCGATGCGATACGTAGTGGAAACGTACTGGTAGGCGTAACGAAGTTCCGGTTCGATGAACCAACACCCGATAACGTCAATCCAGACGTAGCCAGCTTATCCGACGAGTCTTTCTTACCGCTACGTCGTCTGGCCAGCGAATTCGAGTAACCTCAAACCCACCATCCCGATGCGTCCAGATTTCAGCACTATACCGAACCAGCAGTCCGCTCCAGCCACTACGTCTACGACCGTTTCTGGCTCTTTCACCACTGCCGAAGGAATCAGGCTTAAACCCCGATTTTCGGTAGCCGATATAGACGACACACAATCAATTACGTCGTTTCAGGCCGGAATTCCGCCATTTCTGCGGGGGCCGTATGCCAGTATGTATGTTCGGCAACCCTGGACTATTCGGCAGTATGCAGGCTTCTCAACAGCCGAAGAATCCAACGCATTTTACCGACGCAATCTGGCGGCAGGACAGAAAGGCTTATCGGTAGCGTTCGACTTGGCCACCCACCGGGGTTATGATTCCGATCATCCTCGGGTAGTTGGCGATGTTGGAAAAGCGGGCGTAGCCATCGACTCCGTGGAGGATATGAAGATTCTGTTCGATCAGATTCCGCTCGACCAGATGTCGGTATCGATGACTATGAACGGGGCTGTCCTACCGATTATGGCGTTTTTTATCGTAGCTGCCGAAGAGCAGGGCGTTTCTCCCGAAAAACTTTCCGGAACCATTCAGAACGACATTCTGAAGGAGTTTATGGTCCGTAATACGTACATCTATCCGCCCGAACCATCCATGCGTATTGTTGGCGATATTTTCGCCTACACGGCCCAGCATATGCCCAGGTTCAACTCCATCAGTATCAGCGGCTACCACATGCACGAAGCGGGAGCACCCGCTCATCTTGAGTTAGCCTACACCTTGGCCGATGGGTTGGAATATATCCGAACGGGTATCAAAGCGGGTATGAGCGTCGATGATTTTGCTCCGCGATTATCGTTCTTCTGGGGCATTGGGATGAATCATTTCATGGAGATCGCCAAACTACGTGCCGGTCGATTGCTATGGGCGAAAATCGTAAAGCAATTTGATCCCAAAAATTCAAAGTCGATGGCCCTGCGAACGCATTGTCAGACGTCGGGCTATAGCCTGACGGAGCAGGACCCATTCAATAACGTAGCGCGTACAACGATTGAAGCCCTGGCTGCCGTACTGGGCGGCACGCAGAGTCTGCATACAAACTCCCTCGATGAAGCGATTGCCTTGCCTACTGATTTTTCGGCACGTATTGCCCGTAATACCCAACTCTATCTACAACACGAAACCGACATTACCCGCGCTATTGATCCCTGGGGCGGATCCTACTACGTTGAATTTTTGACGCAAGAACTGGTCAATAAAGCATGGGCTTTAATCGAAGAAGTTGACCAGCTTGGCGGTATGACCCGCGCTATTGATACTGGCTTACCTAAACTTCGAATTGAAGAAGCTGCAGCTCGAAAACAAGCTCGAATCGATGCCGGGAAGGACATTATTGTTGGCGTCAATAAATACCAGCCTGACTCAGCAACGGACATTGAACTCCTGGACATTGACAATAAGGCCGTCCGCGAGGCCCAACTCCGACGGCTTAATGACGTAAAAGCCAATCGAGATCAAGAAAAGGTAGCGGCTACGTTACGGGTATTGACCGAAGCAGCTATGAACCCCACAATGGGGTCTAACCTCCTCGCTCTGGCGGTAGAGGCTGCCCGCCAACGCGCCACGCTTGGTGAAATTTCTGACGCTATGGAAAAAGCATTTGGACGACACAAAGCCACCATCCGCGCCGTTTCAGGCATCTACTCGGCGGAGGTATCGGATGACGAAAACTTCCGCATTGCCCGTACGATGAGCGACCAGTTTGCTGAATTGGATGGCCGTCGTCCTCGGATTCTGGTTGCTAAAATGGGCCAGGATGGCCACGACAGGGGTGCCAAAGTGATTGCCACAAGTTTTGCAGACCTGGGGTTCGACGTAGATATGGGGCCTCTGTTCCAGACGCCCGCCGAAGTGGCCCGGCAAGCTGCTGAAAATGACGTACACATCATTGGCGTATCGAGTCTGGCAGCTGGTCATAAAACGCTGGTACCGCAGCTAATCGACGAACTCAAAAAAATCGGTCGCGACGACATTATGGTTATTGCTGGCGGGGTCATTCCCGCCCAGGATTATCAGTACCTCTACGATGCCGGTGTTAAAGGCATTTTTGGGCCAGGTACGGTTATATCTGTCGCGGCTCAGAAAATTCTGGCGGAGTTGATAGGACCAGCGTCGGAGAGCGAGTAAATCACGCGTTCGTTAAAATATGCTAATTGCTTCATAGCAATAGCGGTTGAGAGTAACTTAGCCAGGACTATTCCAAAACACCTTATTAATGGCTAAGTTACTCCTACTTGCATGCCTTTTCCCTGCTTTTTTATATGGGCAAGCACCTAATTTTAACCTCGAACAACGTAGCGTCGATGGTACTCCCGCTGGCTGGAATCGTTTCGGCAACAACTACCTTTTCTCGCTTGACTCCACAACCCGTCATGGTGGCCAGTACTCGCTACGTATTGCCTACACCAACGAGAAAGGGTTTAGCGCAGCCGATTGGGTGATACCTGCTACGTTCAGCGGTAAAAACATGACGTTGAAAGCGTTCATCAAAACGCAGGATATCGACTCTGATGCCTACGCGGGGCTTTGGATGCGTATTGAAGATAAGGCAGGCAATGTCATTGGCTTCGATAATATGCAAAGTCGGGGTATTAAAGGCACGACAGACTGGAAAGAGTATTCCATCTCATTACCCATCACCGAAAAAGCGACCACCATTCATATTGGAGGTCTGCTCGTTGGAAAAGGCACGGCCTGGTTCGATGATTTTAGCCTGCTCGTTGACGATAAGCCATTCGAGAAGGCAAAGACTAAGGCAGTAAAACTGGCCAAAGCCGATATCGATACGACCTTTAACAAGGGATCGGGTATTGAACTCAGAAAGCTAACACCCCAACAAATTGATAACCTGACACTGCTGGGAAAAGTCTGGGGGTTCGTAAAATATTATCACCCAGCGGTTGCCGAGGGGAATCATAATATGGATGCCGAACTATTTCGGATCATGCCTGCGGTTCTGAACGCTACGTCGATAGAGACGCGTAGCAGCACCTTGCAGAACTGGCTCACTACGTTCGGGCCAGTTAAGGGTGAAGGTGATAACCAGAAAGAGATTGACAAGGGTGTGCACAAACCAGATTTAGGCTGGATAAGCGACTCGAAGCAAATAACAAAAGCCCTGCAACATCAACTCACTGTCATTCGGCAGGCCAAACGTTCCAATAAGTCGTACTATATCAGTATGGAACCGCAGGTTGGTAATCCGGTTTTCGATCACGAAAACCCGTATCGCTACATGAAAACGCCCGACGGTGGTTATCGGTTACTGAGTCTCTACCGCTTCTGGAATATCATTCAGTATTTTTTCCCCTATAAACATTTGATCGGCGAAGACTGGCAGACGGTATTACCTGAGTTTGTGCCGAAATTTGCAGCGGCCAATGACTCATTAACGTATCGGCTGGCCGCGCTCGAACTCATTGGCCGTATTCATGATACGCACGCTAATTTGTGGGGCGATCCTATCGTCAGGGCTAATCTTAAGGGAAATCATTACGCCCCGGCCCAGCTTAGGCACATCGAAAACCAGTTTATTGTTTCGGGCTTCTATAACGACTCGCTAGGCAAAGAATCAGGGTTAGTCCGGGGCGACGTTATTAAAGCTATCGATAACGTACCTGTTGAAACGCTGGTCAAACAACGATCCCTCTATTATCCAGCATCGAATGAACCCACCCGGCTCCGCGATATGTGTCGAGAACTATTGATGGGCCACACCAATACCGTCAGACTGGATATTGACCGTGCTGGTAAACCCCTAGTCATCAACCTGAAACGCTACCAGGCCGGACAGGTTAAATTCAATGAACAAATCGATTATAGCAGTTATCCTAAAGACAGTTGTTATCAACTCCTCCATCCCGATGTTGGCTACCTGTTTCTTGGGAATATAAAGGCCAATAAGCTTCCGCAGATTATGGAATTATTCAAGGCAACCAAAGGATTAGTGATCGATTTACGCTGCTACCCTTCCGAATTTGTCGTTTTTTCATTAGGAAGATACTTAACCGAGCCAACGCCTTTCGCTAAATTTACCATTGGTCAAACGGAAACACCAGGTCTGTTTACGTGGGGGCCTGAGTTGAAAGTAGGTCAGCGTAATGTAACGAACGCGTATCGGGGAAAAGTCGTCATTCTGGTTAATGAACTAACACAGAGCAGTGCGGAATACCATACGATGGCCTTTAGAAAAGCGCCTGGTGCCATTGTTCTGGGCAGTACGACGGCAGCCGCCGATGGCAATATATCGCCATTTAGCCTACCCGGTGGGTTACGAACCATGATTAGCGGGATTGGCGTCTATTACCCCGATGATCGCGAAACGCAACGTATCGGCGTTGGTGTCGATCTGGAAAAGCGCCCAACCCGTAAAGGAGTTCAGGAAGGCCGAGACGAATTACTTGAACAAGCAGTAATCCTTATTCGGGAAAGTAAATAATCTGCACACTTCCCCTACTTTTCATGTTACATAGCTGTAAGCTAACTCCCTACAGGTATGAAAATTGGAATTATTGGAGCCGGAAACATTGGATACACCATGGCCGCCCTATTTACCAAAGCAGGTCACGAAATAGCCATCAGTAATTCGCGTGGTCCAGACTCTCTTAACGACATCATTGATGAATTAGGCCCCAGCGCGCACGCAGACACGGTCGATAATGCGGCCGCATTCGGCGAAGTGATCCTGCTGGCTGTTCCCTGGCGATCGCCGGAAGCACTGCCTCATCCCGATTTAGTAGCTAACAAGGTTGTCATCGACGCCATGAACCCTTATTCAGCCGATTCGCAGATTATCGATTTGGGTCTGTCTACTTCGAGTGAGGAAACGGCCCGTCGTTTACCCGACGCACGTATTGTTAAAGCCTTCAATACGATCTGGTTTAAAACGCTGGCTCAGGAAAGCGACCCATATAAAGAGGACGAAACAAAGCTTGCTATTTTTATTGCCGGCGATGAACCCGGTGCCAAACAAACAGTTTCTGATTTGATTCGCGATATTGGCTTTGCACCGATTGACGCCGGTACGTTGCGCGAAGGCGGACGTAAATTGCAGCCGGGTACTTCGTTGTACGGTAAACCCTTTACACAAACCGAAGCACAGGAAGCGCTACAACAAGCATAAAAGCAGTACTTACCAACCAAAAAGACCGCCTTTAGGACGGTCTTTTTGGTTAAAGATGGATTATGACTTAATACTTATTCAGAATAGAATCGGGCAAGAACTTAACGTCTATGCCAGTCGCTTTCATGAGGTTAGCCCGGTTGTTAGGGCCATCCACATAAGCCGGGTTCACCACCATCGACCGATTATAGTAGTACGAAGCTAACTCTAACTTTTGCCGGTTATTCTGTGTGAATCCTTCCGTCTGATAAATTACCCCCAGGTTGTTATAAGCCGGCGCATACGCATTAGCAGCCCGGATTGTCTGTTTGTAATAATACTTGGCCGAATCGACGTTAGGCGTGATTTTCTGGAACACATACGCCATTGAGAAATACGCTTCGCCAAAGTTTGGATAAATCCGGGTCGATTGCTGAAGGTGATCCAGTGCCCAACGTCCGTGTTTGTTGGCATGGGCAATGTTGGTGTCAATCAGTGTCTGTGCTTTTTTGATTTGCTCAGGCGATGGTTTAGGTTTAATAGCATTCGTAGCGTTGGCGATTGAGTCAGCCTTGTTACGGTCTTTCAACCCTTTTTCAATCCATTCATTCGCTACGTGACGCTGAACCTGGCAACTGTTGGGCGCATAAGGCAGGCCCGAATTAAAGAGCACGAAGTTATTCTCCCAGTCGCGGTTACGTTCTACTGTCTTGAATGAATATAAGCCCGTAACTACGGCCATCAGTGCAAATAATGGTACGTAGCGTGCCAGAGCAGGTTTCGCAACCGGCTCTTCACTCGTCGTTTCGGGTTTCTTGATCAGGAACTTCTCTAAAGCCCAGATCAGGATAAACGCAAAGCCCATAACAGCGGCATACGCAAACCGCTCAGCAAAAATGCCGCCCCGGAACCAGATAAAGCCAAGCCCTGGCGCCATCGTTACGAAGAACCAGAACAGACCAAAGCCCCATAATGTCCGCTTCAGGAAACCTTTCCAGGCCAGCCATACCATACCAACAAAGGCAAAAAAGCCACCCCATGTCAATAAATCACCTTTGCCACCCGATGGAATTACGTTGTACGAATAATCGTATACCAGCGGATGCGGATAAATCAGTAATCGGATATAATAGAGCAGGAATTTGAACGTAGTGGATTTCTGCGTTTTTTCGATCGCATACGGGTAGTTAGCCCAATCGACGGGTGGTGTACCACTCAACGTACCGATCATTTTCTGCTTCTGGTAGAAAAACAGCGCAGCCACAATCAGGAACGGCCACAAACTGATCAGCGACTGCCATACATTCCGACGAGCGAACCAATATTGCATGGCGGGAATCAGCCCTAAACTCACAATAGACGATTCTTTGGAGAGAAAAGCCAGATATAACGATACGCAGGCTCCAACGATCCATCCCCAATGCTTTGTTTCCAGATATCGCCAGTAAGAAAGCAGCATCAGCGAAATAAACAGAAAGCTTAGAATCTCATCGCGACCTTTGATATTGGCAACAATCTCGGTATGAATTGGGTGCGCAATAAAGACCAGCCCAATCAGAAAAGCCGTAATTACCTGACCTGGCAGCCATTTCTGCAATAAGGCACCGATTGCTAAGCCGGTCAACGCATAAAGCCCGGCATTGATCATGTGGCTGATATTCGGATTATCCTTAAAATACTCCTGCTCAATAGCGAACGTAATGAGCGACAGAGGACGATAATAGCCGAGCGAGATATTGCTAAAATGCCAGAATTCGGTACGCATCAAGTCGGGAATACCGGCCAGCCCTTTTTTCACAAATAGGTTCTGGCTAACAGCCGCAATGTCGTCAAGTGCGTACTGATGGCCGAATGTATTTACGTACAATACGAAACCGAGCACTGCCAATACGGCAAGCGGCCACCATACTACTGGTCTTGATTCGATAGGTAAATCAGATTCAAGGCCTGAATCGGAAGTTTTCGGAGATACGGGTCGAGCCGGTGGTCGCACTGTAGCCTCGGTTGTCCGATTCACAACAGGCCGACTGGAGGAAGGAGGCAGAGTTGGTTTAGGAGCAACCGGACGACTTGGCCGATCCTGACCTGTCCCTGTGGGTTGTTTTTTTTTAGCCATAACAGCAGATAACTCGTCTTTTCGAATTTATGGGCGAAATTGTTGTTACTTAGCTAAGCATACAGGCTAACTAGAGTCCTGTCACTTTTCTTAATGGTAAAGTTCAGCAAGAATGTCAGCAAAATCAATTCAAGTACATTATCAGATTAAAAGTATTATTGTTGGACTCAGCCTTCTCACCCTGTTGAATGGCTGTTTACGCTCAACAACGCCCAGCTCAACAAACCGTGGATCAACTGAACCCACCCGCGACGAGAACCTCGCTCTTGGCAACCCCAGCGGAGCCTCTACCAGTAATCCAGACAACTACCTGCTCACTAAATCGGCTTATGTCTTATCTTATAACCGAGGTAAAGGTATTGCAAACTGGGTTAGCTGGCATTTGAGCGCGGCCTGGAAAGGCGACAGCCGCCGTACGAACGACTTCCGACCCGATGCCTCGCTGCCAGCTGGTTGGTACGCTGCTAAAACATCCGATTACACCAATACAGGTTTCGACCGAGGCCACCTTTGCCCATCCGATGATCGCGATGGATCGCCCGAAGACAATGCGGCAACATTTCTCCTAACCAACATCGTGCCACAAGCACCGCGACATAACCGGGAAGTCTGGAAAAATTTAGAAGATTATGAACGTCAGTTCATTACAACCGGCAATGAAGTGTATGTTATTGCTGGCACCTACGGAGCGGGCGGCACCGGTCAGAATGGTTATGCCACAAAACTTGCTAATGGCAACCTAACAGTACCGGCTTCCTTATGGAAAATCATTGTGGTACTACCAACCGGCTCAACAAACGACGTCGACCGTATATCGACCGATACTCGTATTATCGCGGTTAATATTCCAAATAACCAGACAGCTGCCGACAAACCCTGGAGTGCCTACGTAACAAGCGTAGATGCCCTGGAAACTTTGACCGGCTACGACTTTCTGTCAAACGTACCAACATCGATACAACGTATCATTGAAGCCCGAATTGATGGCGGAAACCTATAAAAAAAAGCGGACTACGTAGTCCGCTTTTTTTTAAGCTGCCACTGCTTCCACAGAAACCGCAACTGGAATTCGCTGTGTCCGCCGACGTAGTACCGCTATTGCTTCTGCGTCATCGGCAAATGCTCCATCCAGGTTCACCATATGACTGGCCAGCACGTCGTAGCGTCTGCGCATCAGCAAAAAGAATATTTGCAGAAAGTCTAAACCATCAAAAACAACAGCCTGATTCTGAGCATACTTATCAAGTGTTTTTTGAAAAAAAATGGGGTGTTCAGTCCAATGTAAACCCGGACGAACGTGATGGCTGATGTGATAGCCGTCATTCCAGCATTTTTTGTTGTACTTCACATTAATACAGGTAATACTATTTTTATACGCATTCCCCGGATCATCAAAGTCAACAAAGGCATGCTGAGTCCAGTTACCCATCATGGCAATCAGTCGATAAATCACCAGCGGGAGTAAAAAGACCAGAACCGTTGCCTGCCAGTTTACAAAACATAGTATCGTACAAACAATACCAAATACAATTTCACCGGTCATCGCCCGTTTTGCCAGCTTACCCCGTTTTTTCCGGCGCAGATAGCCTAACAGGTTGTGAACCCCCAACACAAAAAAACGGCCGAAATAGCTTAGAAAGCTTTTATAGCAATCCCGTTGAAATTCCATCGTGCTGCTATCGTCATCTTCCAGATTGTTCTCGGGATGATGCATGCCTATATGATGACTATAGTACGTTTCAGGAGTATGTCCGAAAAAAGGAGCCAGCACCCAGGGTAAGTAATTATTGAGCAAAGGATACTCAGGCTTGAAAAAAGGGCGATGGCTCGTGCAGTGCAGCATCAGCCCAAATGGACCTTTGAAAACGAAGTTACTGATGTAAAAATGAATGGCTGCTACTGTCCACCACACCCATCCCGTTACGAACGGCATAAATAGCAGAGCTGCTAATGGAAGCAACGTAACACTGATACGGATGGTTAGGTAAATAAATGGTAAGTCTCGCTCGTCTTTAATGTACTGCAGAAAAAACTGGTCAAGTCGACTGTACGTACGTTCCGTAAAAACAGGGTCATGAATGGTGCCAAGCACTTTCATACAAGAAACAGCATTTAAAAGGTTAAGTACAAAAAAAACAGTTTCGATTGTCGTATATACGACAATCGAAACTGTCCGAACTTCATTGATAACGTAAAAATAGAGTTAAAATTGAATGCAACAATAGAACAATTATTATCTTTTTGTGCATTTACCGAAAAAGTCGAAATTTAATTTCGATACAATTAGCCAAATCGACTCGTTATTTTTTCTCAACGGCATGGCCGCCAAACTCATTCCGAAGAGCCGCCACTACTTTTCCCGTGAACGTATCATCCTGTAACGAACGATAGCGCGTCAGCAACGAAAGGGCAATTACGGGCGTAGGAACGCCTAAGTCCAGCGCTGCTTCGAGCGTCCATTTTCCTTCTCCCGACGAGAACATTTTTCCTTTGATGCCGTCGAGTTTAGGATCTTTACTGAAGGCATCGCGCGTAAGGTCCATCAACCAGCTCCGAATAACGGAACCGTGGCCCCACATATTAGCGACGGCCTCAAAATCGTACGGAAACTGACTTTTTTCCAGTACTTCAAAGCCTTCGGCAATGGCCTGCATCATACCATATTCGATACCGTTATGCACCATTTTGCAGAAATGACCGCTACCGGCAGGACCCGTATACAGATAACCTTCCTCTACCGAAATTTGTCTGAATACCTCGTGGAGTGGTTCTATTACATCTGGGTCTCCACCAACCATCGTACAAGCTCCGTTCAAAGCCCCACTAATACCGCCACTGGTGCCGCAATCCAGAAAACCGATACCTTTCTCTTTCAAAAAAGCATGTCGACGTAGCGAATCTTTGTAATGCGAATTTCCACCATCAATAACCACATCGCCTGGCTGCATAAACGCCAGAAGATCATCAATAACTTTGTCGATCAGTGCTCCTGCCGGTATCATCAGCCATAAAACACGCTTTTCCGGCAGCGCATTATATAAGTCCTGCAGGGTCGTAGCGCCCTGAGCACCTTCTGCTTTTACTGCGTCTACTAACGCTTCGTTGATGTCATAACCAACAACCGTGTGGCCGTGGCGAACCAGATTACTGACAAGGTTAAACCCCATCTTTCCTAAGCCAATAAATCCAATGTGCATACCGATCAATGTTTGAATAGTTAAATTGGCGATTTTTTTCTAAACGCCCACTTACCTGATTGAACTTAAAAACGAGGGTTTGGATATAATCGTGACCAAATTCGGGAAAGAACGAATCCGAGAACAGCTCCTATACTGTCAGCTACCAGATCTTCCCAGTCTCCGCTTCGGTTTATAGGAAGGCTATATTGTAATACTTCAATGAGCCCTCCGAATAAAATGCCTACGATAACAACAATACCGGGGCTGTAGCCAGCTTCGATCCAAAGTAACGTAAAAAGAGCGAATATGGCCAGATGCTGCAACTTATCGCTCCAGTCAAGCAACGTATCGGGCAGTCGGTCGTGCGGTGTCAGGCAACCTATTAATATAACAATTGTCCAGCCGATAGCCAGCCAGCGGCATAGTTTCGAATAACTCATAAACTTGCAATGAATTTAGTCCTTTGTATCAGAACGTTTTCTTCAATCTAGATACGGTTAACAGCAGAAAGAAGAACGTTAAGGATAACAAAAAAATAACGTTTCGCGAATCGATCAGCCCCCGCCCCAGTGCGCGATATTGCTCGTCCAGAGCCACGTAGGAAAGATAGTAGGCTATACTACCCAACGCATTTAAACTGGCTAATGCCCCCAGACCAACGTAAAGAAGAAAGCAGAAAAAAACACCCAGCACAAAGGCTACCACCTGATTGTCGTTTAACGATGAGGCCCAAAGCCCAATAGCGACGAAAACGCCCGCCAGCAAGAGCAAACCGACATACGATCCAAACACGACCGCCGAATCGATATTACCCACTGGCGAACCAAGCCGATATAACGTAACGTAATAGATCAACGTGGGTAACAGCGTTAGCGACACCAACAGCCAGCTGGCGAGAAACTTCCCTCCCACAATCCCCCAGCGACTAACCGGTTTCGACAGCAGCCATTCCATCGTACCGGTGCGTACTTCATCAGCAATGGACCGCATTGTAATGGCCGGAACGAGAAAAATTAGTACATAAGGCGTTAAATTAAAGAAAGCCCCCATGTCGGCATAGCCATTTTCGAGCAGGCTGGTATCAGGAAACACCCAGAATAATAACCCGATGGCGGTTAAGAACACAACCATCACAATGTAGGCAATGGGCGAGGAGAAAAACTGATTAACTTCTTTACGAAAAATAGCCAACATAGGTCTGGGCGCTTACAGGCTGCGTGGAGTTCTGCTCAGGTGAATGACTTCTGTTCAGGGCAAGACTGACACTAGTTTTAGTCAAACGGGTTATTCCTGTTCCGGCGTATAATCGCTGCAATAATCAGGGAAAGAATAGCGCCCATAATAATCGTCCCGAATACACCCGCAATGAAGGTGAAACCCGGCGACTGAAATTTTTGCGAGATTTCCAGCGCCTGATCAATCTGTTCATCGGATAACTTGCCCTGATCTTCCAAACGTTCACGGGCCTGCTCAAAAGCACGCTGCTGGATCGACGGATCAATCACTACGTTATAGAACGTATTGAATAACGACGATAACAGCCCTCCTACTGCTGACAGCAAGGCACCGATGCCAAATCCTTCGCCATACGTCATAAACCCGCCGTTCAGCTTTCGATATTCCTGCATAGACAGGACCAGAACACTTACCATCGCGCCCAACGTAAGCAGGCCAAACCACGGATTACTCCCCTGGTCGGTCAGATACATGATCAACGTTACCAGCATTAAACTAATGCCAAGAATAACACCCCATTTCAGGGCAATACGAGTCGGAGATAGTTTTTCCATAGGGTCTTTTCAGCTATCGTTACCGTAATACGTTGTAATCCTGCTTCCGGAAAAGCAATGAAATAATAAGCGTAGGCAGAACGGCCAGCGCTGTCTTTTTTGTCAATTCGTCGGGCAACAGGACGCCGGGCGTCATATTACTTACCTTCGCCCATTGTTCGTTGAAAGTTTCCGGGCCAAACTGATCGGTCAGTTGCTTCTTACTTTCCAGTAATAGCTTCTTGGAATTAACAACATACTCGTTGAAGACGCTGGTATCGACCTGTGTGATGAAGAAATAAATCAACCATCCCGTTACCAGAGCCGCTACGGTGTTGATAACGTAGCAGATCGTGATTCCTTCCCACAGATGAAGCATTCCGTGACCAATGTATTTGCGGTAGTACCAAACGGCAGAGATCATCATGATAATATGAATACCAAAGTCCAGCACGCGAATATTACCCAGTGGCGGTACGTCCAGCGCATACAACGCCAGGAAGTAAAGAAAACATAATACACCCGTTATCAATCCGGCAAGCAGCGGGATTTTTAACAACGGGTGTTTAAAATAGTCAATGATATCTTTCATGCAGTATGATTCAACTGTCCCTGATGAACAGTTCCAATAACTTGCCCGGTTAACGTCTGGCCGAGAAAGGGAGAATTTTTTGATTTAGAAACCGTTCGGTCATAGGTCCAGTTGGCTGCCGGATCAAAGAGTGTCAGGCTAGCTGGCTGCCCCTCTTCGATGGTCAAAGCAGGTAATCGTAAGATCTGCCGTGGCCGAGCCGTCAGTTTGTCCAGCAGTTGACTTAACGGCAAATTCCGGTTATGGGTCATCAGTAGAGCAAAAACCGTTTCGAGACCAATGATACCAAATTCAGCCATATCGAATTCCAGATTTTTACTCTCCGCATCCTGTGGCGTATGGTCCGACACAATAGCATCGATAGTGCCGTCGGACAGTCCGTTCCATAGGGCTGCTACGTCGTCGGCCGAACGAAACGGCGGATTAACCTTCAGATTTGTATCGAATCCGGCCAGCGACGTATCGTCAAATACCAATTGATGAACCGCTACGTCGCAACTAACGGGTAAGCCACGCAACTTTGCCTGCCGAATCAAATCAACGGAGCGAGCCGTCGAAATGGTCGAGAAATGAAGTAGCGAACTGGCTGGTTCCCGTTCGCTACGTTCCGTAGACAATACGTAGTCGAGTAAGCGTAAATCACGTTCAATCATCAGCTCTTCGGCCAGAGCGGGCATTCCTTTCAACCCTAACAGTGTGCTTTGAACGCCTTCGTGCATTTGCCCGAACAGCGTTAGTTTGGTTTCTTCGGCGCGGTTCATCAGCAAGCCATTTACGGGATACAGATATTGCAGCGTTTTGAGCAATAGATCTGGATTCTGTAACGGATGATGACCATCAGAAAAAGCAATGGCACCGGCATGGTGTAAATCGAGCATCTCCGTAAAGTCGTCGCCAGCGGCTTTTTTGGTAATAGCAGCCGCTACGTGCACACCGACGGGTTGGCCCTGAGCCATGCGCTGTATGTATCCCAACGTTCCTTTATTATCGATGGCGGGCTGGGTATTGGGCAGGACAACAATATCCGTGAAGCCTCCAACAGCCGCTGCCCGACAAACACTGGTTATGTCTTCTTTGTGTTCAAAACCGGGGTCCTGCGCCAGTACACGCATATCGATCCAGCCCGGCGATACGTGTAGATTCGGCTGGTCAATCACCCGGACATCGCTATCGACAGCCAGATCCGTACCGATCTGGCGAATCAAGCCATTAACCACTAATAAATCGCATACCTGACCATCAAAGGGCGAAGTAGCATCAACAACGCGGACTGAACGGAGTAAGAGTTGCATAACTTTTACCCTCTTTCTCGTTGAAAAAAGGGAAGTAAAATAAGGTAATTTGAAAAAAGGCTCCACGGGCAATTAGCCGGTTGGAGCCTTCTCATAGTTTTATTTAAAAAGTGAATCAGGCACCAACTAACTCCTGATAAGCGTCGGCTGTCAGCAAGTCATCATTCTGGCCCGCATCAGCAAGTTTAATACGTACAATCCAGCCTTCGCCATACGGATCGCTGTTCAGCAGCTCCGGCGATTTCTCGATGGCATCATTCACTTCTATAACTTCTCCTTCAAGTGGCAGAAACAGGTCAGATACTGTTTTCACAGCTTCTACTGATCCAAAAACGTCACCTTTAGCAAGCGATTGGCCAACGGTAGTAATATCGACATAAACAATATCACCTAACTCGCGCTGTGCAAAGTCCGTAATACCGACCACAGCGGTGCCGTCGTCTTCTAGCCGAATCCACTCGTGATCCTGCGTATAACTCAATTCTGCGGGAAAATTCATTGTGGGGTTGTTGATTTATAGGCACAAAATACGGTAGACTAGCTCGGATTTGCAAACGGTTTGTTGCCAGAATCCTACCGCGTTACTGCCGGAGGAGTAGGCGTAAAACTGGCCGGAGCCATTCGGTCGCGTTTCTGCCGCTCAATCATCCATTGCGGATACGGTTTTCGAATAGCGCTCACCTCATCTAACTGCTCCAGTTGTTCGGTAGTCAGACTTAATTCAGCAGCTTTGATATTATCCAGCAGCTGATCGGTATTTTTTGCGCCGATAATAACGCTCGTTACGCCAGGTTTAGCCAACACCCAGGCCAGCGCAATCCGGGCTACCGATACGCCATGTTCCGCCCCGATACGTTCCATTACGTCGATAATGTCGTATGCTTTTTCCTGATCGACGGGTGGAAAGTCAAAGCTGAGTCGACGCGAATCGTCGGCGGGTTTGTTATCACGCGTGTATTTCCCGGACAGAAAACCACCGGCTAACGGGCTCCATGGCAAAATAGCCATCTGTTGATCCTCGACCATCGGTACGATTTCATGCTCCAGGTCGCGCCCGGCAATGGAATAGTAATTTTGAGTCGATATAAATTTCGACCAGCCATATTTATCGGCAATACCGTTTGCCTTCATCACCTGCCAGGCTGCCAGATTGGAACAGCCGATGTACCGGACTTTACCGCTACGTACTACGTCTTCCAGGCCGCGCATTGTTTCTTCCAGTGGCGTTACGCCGTCAAATCCATGAATCTGGTAGAGGTCAACATGATCGACCTGCAACCGTTTCAGGCTACCTTCCAGTTGCTGCATAATTTGAAGACGGCCCAGACCAACCTGGTTTTTCCCTTCTCCCATTCGGCCACGAACTTTAGTGGCAATCACCAGTTCATCGCGCGACAGACCCAGGTTTTTTATGGATTGTCCCAGCAAGGTTTCCGACTGACCAAAGGAATAGACATTGGCCGTGTCAATAAAGTTAACGCCTTCATCAACAGCCGTCTTCACAATGGCATCAACGCTGTCCTGTTGAAGCTCGCCCATTGCTTTCCAATGGCCTTCGCCCCCAAATGTCATGGTACCCAGACAGATTTCGGAAACCAGTACACCCGTGTTTCCGAGAAAGTTATAGTTCATGGTTTATTGGGTTATCATCCAGTAAACTCAACCAGCAAATCGGCTGTTTGTTACTTCATTCGCTACGTATCAGTCAACTTATTCGGCCAAATTGAACTTCAACTGTATCCCTCCGGCTGTGGTGGCCCGCCGGAACTGGTTCGAGACAAGGGGATCGTTGAAGGTCCGGTCGAAGTAGAAATTAAGATTCAGGCGACGGCTGACAATATAGCTCACCTGTGGCCGCAGCTGGAAGTTTACGTTACCAGCGGTAATGATCTGTTCGGCATCCAGCTTCCGTTGAATCGACCGCGTATCCCGGAACGTTACGTTACAGGAGAACGTCAGGTCGTTTTTCAGGCGTTTATACGCGCCATTGATTCGGAATGGTATCCGAATGTTCTGCTTTGTAAAACCGATCGAAGCTGTCAGATCTTTACTGCTTAGTTCAGCCACCTGCGAGTTCGACAAGCTTAGCGCAATGTCGCGGCTTTGGTTGTACTCCAATCGGCCAGTAACCCGGCTCTTGGTCTGGAATTGAACACCAAGCATCGGTGCGAACTTTTCCGACATGGTGATGGTACTCATCGCCAGCAGCGGCATATACTGCCCCAGTTGGTTCACGTACAAGGGCAACACCTGTCCATTCTCGTTGGTAACCGTACCGGGAGCAAAGTTCTGTACGGCCAGATTGACGTAAGCCGCTCCATATTCCAGATTGGAAATAAAGTTACCAACACTGTAGTTTGAGGTATAGCTGTGCGTAATGGTGAAGGCACTGAACTTCTTCCGAATAAAATCTAAACCCGACAGTCCGTTATAATCGACCCGCCAGTTTGGCAACGGAAAACTATAAAACGGCGATAACTGAGCTTTTTCTTTCGGCTGACCGCTGTAGGCCGCAAAAAATGCCGGAATCAATACGTCCTGCGATGTAGTCGTATACTTTCCTTTCGTTTCGGAACCGGAAGCCGCATTGGTCAATCGTTCGACAAAGTATTTCCGATATTCTTCAAAACGGTCGAAAATGGGCGACGTATTATCACTACGTAATCCGATGAAGGCTGTTCGGAACGACCAGAACGACATACTAAACTGACCGTTACGTACCGGCGACTGTGTTTCGAATGGGCCACCCAGTGATGATGGTCGGAAATATTCCTGATAGGCATCGGAACGGGTCAATCGCCATTCGACCTGCATTCTGAAGTCTTTAAACGGCTCCAGCGTTGTTCGCGCACTGAAGTTTTTGGCTCGTGATTGCTGGAAGGCTGTATTTTGAACAATACTAGGCGATAGCCACCCTTTCTGAGCTGCCCTCTGAGCAATACTATAATCTTGCCCACCCAGTACAAAACCCAACCCCGGCGCATTTTCCGGACTCACACCAAAGAAACGAGGTGTTGGTAAGAAGCCTGGTAGCACCGTCGACTCCTGAATCGTGTACGAGAAGTTAATACCCCGCACGGTTAGCAACGCCCGTGTGAAGTTTTTCAGCACTTTACTTTCTCCCCGTTCAATTTCCTCGATATCACCAGGGTTACGGGCAAAATTCTTACGTATGGGCGAAGGCGTATTCGCGAAACGCAGGTACCGGATTTTATTGTAGAGACGTATTAAATCCACGCGCCCCGTAACGCCCCGCTCGCGGTTATTACGTATAATATTGCCGAACGGTACGCCCGACGAATCGGCAATACCAAATGAGTTAGCCTGGAATTGGTACCCTACACCATACAACGCATCGGCAGCCATCCAGTCGAGCAACGGAATTTTGTCGAGTGGTAACCGATACGTTGCCCGAATGTCCTGTACGAAATTTTTCATCCGACCCAGATTTTTGATGCTGTTCATGATCGAGTCTCGCTTGGCCTTGGTATTAATATCGCCAGCGGGTTCATCGATAATGGCATTAGCCTGGGCTTTGTACGTCAGCACCAGACTTCGGGTCAGATTCCAGGTCAGATCATAATACCGATTGAAGAGAAAATACTTTTCAAATTGCGGTATAATACCGTTCGTTGTCAGATCCGACGAGCGAAGCTGTGTTTTGATAAAACTGCGATCAACATCGGTCCGGATCGATACCAGCGTTGGCAAAGGCGTCAGATTAAAATCTTTCAGCCAGCGTAAATAAGGTGCTTCGAAAGCTGTTTTATTCCGAAATGGCTCAAATGCTTTTGGCTGACTGCTGTAGGTATACGCAATGCCGCCACGGGTTTGCTGCTGCAGGTATTCCTGCGTCAGAATATTCGTCCGCTTGGTATCATTATAGGCATAGGTAAAGGCAAAATTCTCAAAATCGTAGAAGTGCGCTTTGGCATTCGGATTCATTTTCACCTTTCGAACATTCGAGAAATTATAACCCCGGCGCGTGGTGTTATCCTGCACCATTTTCCGGTAATTTTCGCGTTCGGTGCCCTCCGCTTTAGTGGCCAATGAGGTTTCCAGCGGCATATCTGGGTCGAGCGGATCAAAATGCGGGTTAATATTCCGATGATCATAGTTGACGTACAACGGAATCCGGAACCCCCAGTTTTGCGGTAGAAGCTTATCGACCGCAATAGCCGAAGATAGCCCAAATTCTGCCGTGGTTTCGCGGGCCCGATCACCAATTCGGGTCTGCACCCCGCCAAAGCCAAACGTGGTCAGTCGGCCCGAAGCCGTTAAGGTAGCCAGATCAGCCAGCTTTACATTGGCCACGCCAATAGCCGCTATACCAGCCTGCTGATCATAACCATAGGCCCGTAGTTCGTCCACCCAGACCGTAAATGACTTCGCCCGCTCGCCATCGTTTGCCATTTTTGGGTTTCGCACCCCGATCATGATAGACTGAACAGAACTCAGATCGGGATTACCCACGACGGTTATCCGATATCGTCCATTCGACGAATTGTCACTGAACGGCAAAGCTGTTTGCCGGGTCAGTTGCCGGTTGCGCCTGGCTTTCAGGTTGACCAGCTCTTCAAACGCGATATCGAGTTCATTGGCAGATGGCCATACCTGCTGACGTAACGCTTCGTCGTTAGGATCGCCCGTAAGATTGCGTGTTGTTGCCTGCAGATTTGGGATTTCAATTTCGTAGTAGTTATCGGTATAATCGGTTCCCAATCGCACAAAAGCAGCAACCTGACCGCTTTCATCCTCCGGGTTGTGCATGTGCACAAACATCTTTAGTCGCTCCCGGAACAGCAAATCGAAATTGGTATTGCGGAACGCCCCGCGCGAATCGCCATCGCGCAGATTCGTTACGCTCAAACGCATCGACTGTTCGTTCAACTCGACGGTGTTTACCTGCGTATAGTCGCGGTCACGAACGTAACCAGGGGGAACAGTATACATGTATTTGGCTCCTCCCGTCGTTGATACCTGCTGGCTACTATTTTCTTCAATGTTAACCGTAGAAACCGTAAACTGAGCATCATAGGGTTCGGGGACTTCCTGTAGACCACGCTGGTTGAGATCACCGGTATATTTACGATACTGGTTTGCCTCCATCTGTAACTCAGCAAACCGCAACACCACTGGCTGTTCAAAATCGGTCAGATACATCCGAATAAATCGCATGGATTTGAACCCGTTTATACTTCCCACTTTGCGCGTTGGCTCCCGAATCGGAATCCGGAACTGATACCACGTAACAACCCCGCCCGGAGCCCCAGGGGCCTGAACCGTAACTTTGTCAATAATGTATTTATTAGTACCTACCTCAAGCTGGCCAGGGCGTAAATTCAGCTCATATTCGTAATAAGCCTCATTATCGTTAATGGTATTATCGATATTCAGATCCTCAATATCGGGCAGTGTTGTAGAAGCAGGTGTCAGAAACTGGTTCGTAGACGTATTTTCGGGGGAGTTGTTTTCCATACCCATATACTGCTTGTACCGCCCTACGATAGACTGTTGCTGATCAGCTTCTTCGCCCAGATAAAACTTAAAGTCGTCTCCTGCCGGGTCCTGCTCAATCGCCGACATGGCTACGGGATTGGTCACTCTCGGACGAATTGTGTTCAGGTAGCTCTGGAAACGAGTTCGTTCGGCCGCATTACCCAATCCATCCAGACCAACATCCTGCCTGTCGCGGCCGCCACTCTGAAACGCATTCGTGACAAACTGCTGCGTTGGTACTCGCCCCCAAACGGTTTGCTCTGTTCCCGGATTACGGGCACTGACGGTAGAGTCGATCGGAAAGCCGTTCTCAAACGTATACCGGCTGTCTTTCATGACATCTTCAGAAATATCCCCAATATTGAAGAATAGCTTACCCCCTCTTTCTTTTGAAGAATCCGGGACCGTTATTCCCCGCAGTCTTCCGGCCTCGCCCCCAACAAATGGGTCCATGAGCCAGAAGGTCAGGTTTTCAATATTGGCATTGTCGAAGTCATTGTCGGATGCAATAGCCCGTGTTACAGATCCGAAATTCTGTTTAGGATTCGGCAAAAAACCATTAGCGTCCAGATTCGTATTGTAGTTGTACATGCCGCGCTCCGACGGGAAATACGCTACGTCCAAAATACTCTCTGGCAACTGAACGGGTCGAACTGAGCGACCAGGGAATAACTCCTGTGGCAGAAAGTAGCGCTCGTAGACGTAGCGTTTCACCTGATCAGGATCAATGTTCGATACAACGCCCTGCGAACCTGGGGTGTACAAGGTCGGGTCAACGGAGTAAACCGACATACGCGCCCGGTTGTAAGCCGACTCTAACGGGTTCTGAAATGATCCCTGCGGAAATTGTTGCGGGGTTGCGCCCAGTCGCCAGCGAATTGGTTGGCGGGTCAAATCAAAGATGGTCCGGGCAGCCTCAAAATCATCCAGGTAACTCTCGTTACGCGCTCTGGGGTTTGTACCGGGCAACAGCTGTGCGACCTCCCCCGTAAACTGCACCGTCGATAGCTCCTTGGTTTGCACAATGGGTAGCTTATCGAGCAACCGCGTTAGCCCCGGAACATCTTTGCGAATATTGGCGCTCAGCCCCAGAATTGTGTTATTGACCGGCTCATTACCAAGAGCCACGCGAGTCAGAAACCCGGCTGGGGTTTCTTTCATGTGCATAGCCGTCAGGCCGAAACTGATGTCTTTTGTTAAGGCATAATCCAACCGCGTACCAATCAAGGTCCGAATCTGGTTCTGAAACAAATCAGGTTGTTCATAACTGATACGTATTTCCCGGCCTGAATTACTGATGCCTTCATTGATAATACGTAGTCGACCCGTTTGTGCTTCGAAAACGTAATCGGCACCCGGCGACAACGATACACCACCCGCCGTAACCATCACCGATTGCTCGTTTACACCGTACGGCAACTGAATTTCGGCTCCGTTGCTCGACTGGAAGGCTCCTTTCAGGAAAAATTTGTTCTTACTCGCCAACTGTTGCGCATCCGACAAGGTGGTCGTGTACAACTGGCTGAATACGTATTTAGCTTTAAGTGCTTCTTCATCAGCCCCAAATTGATTATTCAGATACGATCCAAAAGGCTCCAGTATGGGAAAAATGATTTTGCCGTATCGACTGTCGACCGTAATGTTTTCAACAAAGTCGAAGTTTCCATCCGGTTGGGCGTCCAACTGCTGATTCAGTCGGTCCATCCCAAACAGTTGTACTAATGGTCGGTTTTGCGTAAGACGGCCTTCCTGCAGGTTTGGGTTATCGATCCCCGTTAAATCATCCTTATAGACAACCCGCAACTGGAAACCAGTCCGCGAGATCTGTGATGTGCCCAATGAGTAAATATTTTTCATCATCAGGTTCCACATCGGCAATTGGAGGTTATTGCGAATAGTTGCCGATTTCAACAGTTTGAGCACCAGCACCTCATCGTCTTTCCGGGACTGATAATCTTCGGTCAATTCACCAACCTTATAACGGCGGCCCTGATACGTATACTCAAAAGCAACGGCCAGGATTTCATCGTTTCGCAGTGGAGTCACCAATGATATATAGCCCAATTCCGACTGAAGTTTGTATTCCGTCTCGGTTAAGCGTTTGGCACCCCGCAACAGATCGTAGTCAGTTCCCTTTGCCAGACTAAACGTAGTAGTTAGTCCCTCATTTGTCTGATCGACCTGCCGGAAGGCCGCATTAGGGTTACTGGTTAGTTTGTTATACAACCCATTGGCATCGTTGCTGGCCGGTGTACGTCCATTGCCCGAAAAAGGCTGAATATTATTATTGGTCTTACTATATGGATTTCCTTCGCCCAAATCCTGAAAACCAGCAATGTTACGTAGCGAAGCCGTCGTATTGGTACGATTTGTTACGTATACCTCAATCCGCGTAACGTTAATACCCGACGTTACCTGAGGCAGCGACCTGAGCGATTGTTCGTAGATATTTCGGAAAAATTGCGACAGGAAAAAGTGGCGGTTTTCGTCGTACTGATCGGCCCGAATTTCGAACGGCCGGTTCGATGTTCCACCACGTAGCACAATTTCCTGTTTGCGCGACCGCTGCTGCGATAACACCACCGTAGCATTCAACTTGCCAAACCGAAGCTGCGACTTTACACCAAACAAATTCTGAACACCCGGAATCAGCTGACTATTAACGGCCCAGCTAATATTTCCCACTTCCAGTCCTTGCAGAATACTTTCGTTCTGGGGCGTAAATCCAGGCAAGGTGCCGTTTGCTCCCGGAATACCGGGTAAGTTCGGCGTACTGGGCAGATTAGGCAGATTGGGTAAGCCCTGACCCGTTCCGAATGCAGGCAAGCCACCACCGGGTTTGTAATTTACCTTTAGCGCATTTTCAAAGTTGAAACTGGCTTTCGTATCAAAATTGGCTAGTACGCCCAGCTTTTCACCAATCTTCCCGTTGAAGTTGATGCTAATCTGCTCATTAAACAGGAAATTCCCGTTTCGACGTTGGCGAACGGGCAGAACGGGATTATCGATAAATTGGTAGAGATAGCCGAAATCTAACGTAACAAATCCGTTTGGCTTAAAATCAACATTACTACCACCAAACAGGCGGTCTATGACGGGCGGCAGATCCAGTTTAGGGATAAGGCCGCGCCCGGTCAGCGAGCTTTGGCCTTCGGTACGCGCACTAAAGTCGCGCATAACACTCTGCCCAACGCGCTGATTCTGCAGTTCGTTATAAGTCGAATAGGGAACGGCTTCTGACGGTCGGTAGGGCATACCATATTGCGATGGCGGCAGAGCCAGCCCAGGCATAGGTGTGCCGGGCGAAATCATACCCGGTGGAGTTGTGCCAGGAACAGCGGCATTCGGCAAAACGGCCGTTGTACTTCCTGGAGTACCAATAGTAGTGCGGCCGGGCGTATTATTCGGTAATGGCGATCCAGACAGCGACACGCCCGTTCGAACTCGCTCAGAAACACCGATCTGCCCAGACGGATCAAGCAAAAAATCGGTTGAAACCCCTTTGGGGTCGCGTAAGATAAACGGAGACCGGGATGGCCGTTCGGAGAAGCGCGTAGCTCTACGGTCGGGCCAGTTCACGGTTGGTCTGCGGTTGGCACTCCGGGCAGCCCGGATACTATCGGTACGATTCTGAATAGCCTGTTTTATGGAATCGGCACGTATAACGGCCTTCCGACGGGCTTCTGCTCGAGCGGAGTCCTGAGCAGCCTGCTGACGACGGGCCGCAGCACCACGACGGGCCGGAGCCGGATTTGGCTGGTTCTGCGCCATAGCCAGACCAGTACCCAGCACGATCCAGAGGAATAGTATTAATGTCCTGTTTCGTACAAACACAATCCTCCCTACGGCCAGGAAACAGGTATTCACTAAAAAATTGTGAACAAGGTAAGGGTTCACCATTGACGATACTTTCAGGTTCGGTAGTGGTAGTGCGTTATGACGCCTACCCTTAAACGGCCAAAATCGGGCCAATCGTCTAATCAGACGATAGATTTTTTATACGGCGGTCAAACAATCGATTAATCGAATAGTTTCAGGTCACCAGCTTGTAAAAATAGGCAAAATTCATCGCTTTTTAATTTATGTGACCCAGGCATCAGTAACAATACATGATCAATGCAACATCTTACAGATTACACACCTGACTATCAAAGACATACAAGTCAATATCCAGCAAAAAACCCTATTAATTCCAGAAAATCAATAGGGTTTTCGAGTCATATACTGACAGGTCGGGTAACAAAAATTAACGTAACGCGCGCCGGATCACATCTTCAACCGACAACGCTGGATCATCCTTCAAAGCATCATCCACGCTTTTCTCAGCGGTTGGTTTAGGAAATCCGAGTGCAACCAGGGCAGCCAGGGCTTCTTCCCGAACGGGATTGATAGCACCCTGCTGACGATACGTTGGACCGTCGGGAACAACACCCGATTTTTTCATTTTATCGCGCAACTCCAGGATAATACGTTGCGCCGTTTTAGCACCAATACCTTTTATAGCCTGTACCGCCCGAACATTTTCGCCCAGAATAGCTAACCGCAGATCGGCCGGTTGCATGGCCGACAACATCCCCAAGGCCGTGTTGGGTCCTACGCCCGAAACACCAATCAAATCCAGAAATAGTGCTTTCTCGTCAGCCACAGCAAACCCATACAAAATCTGGGCGTCTTCGCGGAATAAATGGTGCGTAAACAGTTTTACCCGGTCACCACCACCTGGCAGGGTAGAATACGTTTGGAGAGAAATATGGACTGCATACCCTACGCCATGCACATCGATTATTACGTATGTTGGCTCTTTGTAGGATAGCACGCCGTCTAAGTAAGCAATCATTCAGACGTTAAAAAGGCTTGCAATCGAAGCAGTTATAATGAAGTAAATATACGAAAAAAGTGCGACTTTTCCCCGAGCTGATTTAGTCAATCTTATCCAGTAAGCCTGTCATCATTTCCTTAAAATAGTCGCCATTGTAGGGACCAAACCAGTTCATATCCCGGACTTCGTAGGCCTGGCGATCGTAGTATCGATCGGGTGTAATATACCCAATATAACCACCGTCGAAGCTTGTTACCATAAGGTTCAACCCTTTCTGGGCAGCAATCGGGTTTAGCTCGGCCGCCAGTTCCCCCGAAAAATCGCAGGGAGTGCCTAACAGAACCGTCTGCCCGATACGTAGCGCCTTCAGATCGGACGGATAATCGCCATACAACGCATAAAATAACCAGGGACGTACGCGCCAGTTGCCAACAACACGCGGATTTGGTTCCCGCAAACCCAGCGGTAATGTCAGGATCGACAAAGTGCTATCTGGCTGGGTTTTCATGGCCGGAACAGTCCGTTCTATACGTACTGCCAGATCGCCAGCGTAATTACGAATCTCCTGAAAATCGGTCTTACCACGCGATACCGGTGCTGTGCTGCCCACCGCTCCCGCCAGAAACAGCGCGAAATCAGCCGATTTTTTTTCCAGACGATCCACCAGTGACCCCGGATAATCGCGGCTTAAGTACGCACTGTTATCACCGTCAAAAAGCGTTGGATGGCCCGCAAACGAACACAATAACGCCGACTCTCCCGAGCGCTTTCGAAATTCCAGTAGTCGTATTTTTCCATCCAGCGTTCCGGTTGGGCCCGATGAGGAAAGCCGATTGGAAATCATATCACTGGCATCCGTTTCGCCAAACGCAATTTGTACCGGCTCCATTTTCATCTGCGCCTTTCGTATGGCAGCCAGAACGCCATCCGTAATCTGCTTAACAATTTCTTCGTCGTACCCACCCGCAATTAGTTGCCCGACCAACCGGGGAGCCCAACCGCCCATGCTATTGTGCGAATGGATAGCCCCCATATATACGTTTTCCCAACGCAATCCCACTTCTGGTAATCGCTTCTTCAGCGCTTCTGTTACTGTTGGCGGTGTAATAACCAGGTCGAGCGCTACGATAGCCACTTTAGTACCGCCATTATCAAGCATGATGGCCCGGGCGAAAATCGAATCACTCAGTGTTTTCCAATGTTTACCAAGTCGTTCGCCATAACCACCCGTAGGCGTTGTATGCGACGGTGTAATGTTCACCTTACTCCATCCGGCCAGCAACCCATGCCGAGCCGCAGGAGACGTAGTGAGTTGGGCTAATCGTTGCTTGGTCTGGGCGTAGTAAGGCATTTCCTGGTAGGGCGTATCATCAACAGGAGCCAGTGCAAAGGCCAGAAAAATCAGGATAACGACCACAAGGCCTGCCAGGATTTTAAAAAGAATGCGAAGGAATGTCATACCGGTTTGCCACCGTCGATGGCGAATTTGGCGCAAGCAACAAAAAAAGGACGAATGAGAAACAAAAAGGCACCGGAGAAAATCTCCGATGCCTTCATCCACCCTGCCGGTTTCCCGGCTTCCCTATGCGTCACTGTTGTGCATTATGCCAAAAATGGCGTAACGATTGCCAGTACCTGCTCTTTGGTTAGTGGTTCGTCAAAGGCTGCCCGTAGCGCATCGTCAGATTGACCACTTAATGCGGTTAAGTTTTTCAGATTAACACCGCCCTGCGTAAACGTCGTTTGCTGTGGATTAGAAACCCATCCTTTCAGATTCTGCATACGACGAATTTCCGATGCGTGCCGGGCCTCTACTGAATGAATCTGTAACGCTACCGTCAAAATCTGTTTATCGTTGATGAGCGTACCGGCCTGACCTTTGTAGGCCTGAACACCCGTATCTTCAAAAGCCTGCGCTGTAGCCAGGAACGTTGAATACGTAGTGAACGTAGCAGCCGGGAACTTAAACGTCGGCTTGGCCACTGCGGCAGCTCCCAATGCTGTTTTAAGCAGGTTAACGTGGGCCGTTTCGTGCTTACTGATCTGACTGATTACCGTTCTGTCGGCAGTTGGAACCAGCCCCGAAGCAGCCAGGCCATTTTTATAGAATTCGTCTTCCAGATACTCCAGCGTCAGGGCAAAATTGGCGACATCAATGGCTGCCTGAGAGGGCGTTGTCGATTGCGCAAAAGCCTGGTTGAACGTAGTGGCCATCAGCGTAGGAACAGCGGCTGCGGCCAGATTCGTACCGTATTTGATAAGATTCCGGCGCGAATAAAAACTATATCGCTCGTTAGCTTCCGGATCAAGTTTTTCTATTTCTGATATGACTTTAAATAAATTCATGGCGTTTCGTCGGGTTTATGCAGTTGGAAGACTAGCGCCACTCAATGGCGTGGCAACGTATTTCTGAGCCGTTGGTAAAATATCGGCTGGCTTGGTAGCGGGATCAAGACCCGTTGTTGGTGCAACAATATCGTCGCCCGCAAAATCGGCTGATTTAGGATTCAGCAGATCACGAATAGCGGCAGCATGGCGCGCTTCAACCGACACAATTTTTCCCGCCAGAGTTAGGTACGTAGCATCTTTGATAAGTGGACCCGCCCCATTGTAGGCTGCTACGCCCAGATCTTCAAACGCTTTTGCCGTACCCAGAACACTGGCCCGATCACTAAAATTGATAGCCGTGAAGTTGGGCGACAGGTCGGCAATTCGGTTAGCCGCCGGAATAGCCGCTCTGAAAAACTCCCGATGAATGATCTCATGGTCACGAATATCGGTCAGCAACGTTTTCTCCGCATCGGTCATTCCCGTATAAGGAGTCTTGATAACCTGATCGTAGAAAGCGGCTTCTAACTGCTCCAACGCGTAAGCATAGTTTAGAATACCGATATCACCGGTACCTAAATCAACAGTAGATGGCACTGTTGTGGGATTTTCTTCATCCTTACAAGAGGAAAGAACAGCACCTCCAGCCACTGCCGCACCGGCATAGCGCAGAAACAGCCGACGGCCTACTTTAACTGGCTCCAGCTGCCCCGGCAACATAGTAAGGCCAGATTCTTTTTTTACGTTGTTCATACGTTCGTTAAAAATTAACAAATTAATGTGTGTCGAAAAGGCCACGTTTTTCAGGCGGCTGTTTAGATTTACGCAGACTATTCTGACTTGGATTTATATTCTGCAACAATTGATACAACGGGCTTGTTTTGTGATAGCAGCAGAATAAACGCAATTCTCTGACTATCAAACAAACAATCGACAGAACCGACTCACCAATTCTTCGAGTTCCCACTATAATCAGTAGATTAGCAATCCGCTAAAACAAACAGGCTAAAGACCTGTTTTGACTACATACTCAACGCAAAACAGAATGAACAGAACGTACTTGGATGCCTTACAATTAGGCATGGTAGCTGGTATGCGCAGCATGATGGCACCAGCTTTTATTAGTCATAAACTAGCTCAGTTCCACCCTACTTTACCAGCCAGTTCCAAACTGGGTTTTCTCACCTCGCCAACCACAGCGCGGGTACTGAAATTACTGGCAGGCGGAGAATTGCTTGGCGATAAAGTACCCGGCGCACCCGATAGAACCGTAGCCCCCCAGTTTGCCGGACGAGTATTAGCGGGCGCTATGTCTGGAGCCGCTTTTAGCAAAGCAGAGGGCCAATCGGTTTCGTACGGAGCTCTGGTTGGTGGTGTAGGAGCCGTGGTTGGTACGTTATTTTTCTTTCATGCCCGGCAGTGGCTCACCCACGAGCAGAAACTACCGGATTCTGTTGTTGCCATTGCCGAAGATGCTATCGCCATCGGCACAAGCTGGCAGATCATGAAACAACTGCCAGCCCCTCAGACAACGTAGTACACGTATCACCTGATTGAGACAAAGGCGCATCCGACGGAGTGCGCTTTTTTTATGGTGTTATACCCAACATCATTTCCCGGCAAATCTAAATCAGGCTAATCCTGTCAGAAAAGAAATCGTCCTGCGCCCCGTTTATAACGGTCTGAAGTTTGATACCGATCTTAAATGTTATCTTTGCCCTCCCAAAACTACTTCATCGACAACCTCATTGATACGAATAGTAACTACCCCTCTATCCATTTCATAGCTGGGCATAGATTTATTATTCACTCTACATTCTTCATTCTACATTAGTATATGCAGGTTCTGAAATTTGGCGGTACATCGGTCGGTTCCGTAGAGAGTATAAAACAAGTCATTCAAATCATTGAAAATCACTACCTGAATGGCGATCGAATAACTGTCGTGTTCTCGGCGATGGGTGGTGTTACCAATCAACTGATTGAAATTGGTCGCATGGCCACTACCGGCAATACCGATTATATGGAATTGGTACGTCGCATCGAAGACCGCCATTTCAACGTCATAAAAGCACTCATTCCCGTTAAGGAACAGAGTAAAGTGTTTGCCAACATCCGGGGCATTATCAACGAACTCGAAGATTTGTTACGGGGCGTATCACTTATCCGCGAATTATCGGCCCGCACTCTCGACCTGATTACCAGCTTTGGAGAGCGGTTATCCACAACTGTTATCACCGAATGCGTAAAAAGACGCCGGGGAGACGGTCTCGGCATTCCGGCGCAATTCTGTGATGCCCGCACGATTATCAAAACCGACGCCCAGTTTGGTCAGGCCGAAGTGAATTACACGCTGACGAATCAATTGATTCTGGAGCACTTCGCCAAAAGTAATGATCTTCAGATGGTGACGGGCTTCATCGGCTCGACCGAAAAAAACGAAACCACAACCCTGGGCCGGGGCGGTTCTGACTATACGGCCAGCATTATCGGAGCAGCCCTTAATGCCGATATGATCGACATCTGGACCGACGTAGACGGCATGATGACGGCCGACCCGCGAAAAGTACCTAATGCGTTCAATATACCGACCATTACGTATGCCGAAGCGATGGAGCTATCACACTTCGGTGCCAAAGTTATTTATCCGCCCAGTTTGCAACCCGCTTTTGCCCGCAATATCCCGATTCGAGTTCTCAATACGTTTAATGCAACCCACAGCGGTACGGTCGTGAGCCGAACCGCCGAACGGCGTCAGTACACTATTACGGGGATTTCGAGCATTGATGATGTGGCGCTGGTAAACGTACAGGGTTCGGGAATGATTGGCGTAGCGGGCGTATCCGCTAAATTGTTTGGGGTGCTGGCCACCAACCGTATCAGCGTCATTCTGATTTCGCAGGCATCGTCAGAGCACTCCATCTGCTTTGCCATTGACCCGCGCGGTGCCGAACAGGTCAAAGCGATTCTGGACGCCGAATTTGCGACGGAAATTGCGCACGGCCACATCGATAACATTACCATCGAACGCGACCTTTCAGTTATTGCTACCGTTGGTGAAGGCATGAAAAAGAGTTCGGGCATTGCCGGAAAACTATTTTCTGTACTGGGCAAAAACGGGGTCAATATTGTCGCCGTGGCCCAGGGCTCATCAGAGATCAACATCTCGGTTGTTATCAATAAAAACAACCTCTCGAAAGCACTTAACTCGCTCCACAATATTTTCTTCCAGTCCGAAGCGCGCGTCCTGAATCTGTATCTGGTAGGCACCGGCCTGATTGGCAAAACGCTGCTGAATCAGATCTATAAGCAGAACGAATTCCTACGTACCGAAAAGTTGCTGAAAGTCTGCGTAGTGGGCATGACCAATACGAAAAAGATGCTGCTCGACCCGAAAGGAATTTCGCTGGACGACTGGCGCGAACGGTTACTGACCGAAGGCGTTACAACCTCTTTGCCCGCTTTTGTCGAGAAAATCAAGGATTATAATCTGCCCAACTCAGTATTTATCGACTGTACGTCGGATAAAGACATCGTGCAGTTCTACGAATCGTTGCTGGATGCCAACATTTCGGTCGTTACGCCCAACAAAGTAGCGAACTCAGGCCCATACAGCGAATACCGGCGCCTGCAACGTACCGCCCTGAACCGGGGCGTCAAATTCCTCTACGAAACAAACGTGGGGGCGGGTTTACCCATCATCAATACGGTGCAGGGCCTGATGACCGCCGGCGACCAATTCCTGAAAATCGAGGCCATTCTTTCCGGTACGTTATCGTTCATTTTCAATACGTTCCGCCCCGGCACTTCGTTTGCTGATGTGGTTCGCGAAGCCAAAGAAAAAGGCTATACGGAACCCGACCCGCGCGACGATTTAAGCGGTCAGGACGTAGCGCGCAAGATTCTGATTCTGGCCCGTGAAGCCGGTTTCGCCCTGGAGCCGGAAGACGTAACCATCGATACGTTGCTGCCACAGCCCTGTCTGGATGCGCCCACCATTTCGGCATTCTTTGACGAACTGGAACGTAACAATGATTATTTCGAAAACCTATTGTCGGCGGCCGAAGCCAATGGCGAAAAGCTGCGGTTTGTAGCCAGCTTCGAGAATAACAAAGCAACAATTGGCCTGAAACCCGTTGGTGTCGATCATCCGTTTTATCAATTGACAGGTGCCGACAACATTGTTTCATTCACGACGGAGCGCTACAAAGATCGCCCGTTGGTGGTAAAAGGCCCCGGCGCAGGTGCCGAAGTAACAGCCGCTGGCGTCTTCGCCGATGTAGTGAGTATTGGCAGTTATCTGGCGTAAGTTAATAGCTTATCAGATGAGTACGAGTAGCAACTACCATGCTGGCAGAGTCGTTAAAAAGACTGATGATAGATGGTAGTTGCTGATCAAGCCAATCCACTAAATCGTTATTCCGAATATTGCCCAGGGTTAAATAAAGCAAGCGAGGAGGTGGACCAAGTTTATAGAACAGGTCTGGAAAATCGCTGTCCTTCGTAATCACGATTCGCTCTTCTGCAATCGCAATAGTACGTATTGCGTTGTCTGCTAATAGATGGCCATTGTCAAAATGAGTCGTATGGATAGCATCGAAGCCTTTTCTACGTAAAAAAGAAGCTAAAACTGGAGGTAGCTGCGTGTCAACGATGAACCGTAAGTGCTCCATTATTACGCTGCGAGCGGGGCTATACTTTTCGCATTCGTTACTTTCGACGCATACAGAAGGCAAGCCTGAATATCAGCTTCTTCCAGATAAGGATAGTCTACTAATATTTCCTGATAACTCATCCCTGCGGCTAACAATTCGAGCAAGTGGGAAACGCCAAAACGCATATTCCGGATAGATGGCTTTCCGTGCAACACCTCCGGATTTATAGTGATTCTGTCTAGTAGATTTTCCATCTGTTGTTGACTCATGCGATAAAAATCAAATATAGGCACTTACATAGTGAGTATTGGCAGTTATCTGGCGTACGTTATTCGCACTGATAGGTAAATGTCTGCAGGTTTTTCTTCGACACAGGATTAGGCACACTGGCCTGATAGAGCAACGCAGCCTGATCCTGTGTCATTACTTTGTTGTCGGCATCATAAACCGGCGTAAATGTAGACGACTCCCGTAGGTTAGAGCGGCTTCCGGTGCTGGTCAGGTTATACGATTTTAAGGCAATACAGTTATTGTTGTGCCAGAATCGACCGGGTCGTGTTTCTACGGCCTGGCTCAACGCAACAACAGTCAGCAATGGCAGCTCCGAGAGTCGTTTGTAGGGAGCAGGTTTCGTATCGAACGTGTATTCGGTTTCCTGTTCCACCACCGAACCATCATTGAGTGTAAATCGAACCTGCTCATTCGTCAGATTACCATTGGTATCATACGTCAGCGTAAAAGCACGTTCTTTCGTCAGCGAACCCGTAGGCAGTATCTGGCGACTTTCCACAATTTTCGACAGCCGTCCCGCAGTCGTATATTCCATACCAAACGTAGACATCACTTTTCCGCCCCTGGTGAACGTAGCACTCGTTGGCGACGTAGCCGACCCGTACCCGAACGTAACGACATCCTGCCCGCCCGCTGCCGAACGAACGCGCTGATCGGCATAGGTAACCGTAAACGTTACGTCCTGATTTTTCGTTTTCTCTGCAAGCGTCGTCAACGTAGCCGCGTTATACGTGAAGGTCCGTTTGATCTCATCAGTCAATTGCCCATCCGCAGCAACCACCTGATCGTTCGTACTGGTCAGGCGGCAGGTGGGAATAACAGGGTTTTCTTCCGGCTTACAGGCAAACGTAGCAGCCAGCAGAAACGTAACGGATAAGCAAATCGGTAGAATTCTAGTTTTCATAAATAGCTGGATAAATACATAACAAATGTATTGTTCTCTCGTAGTCTTACCTACAGGATAAGCATAAAAATTGTAGCTTCGCAATAGGTTATAGGGTTGTTTTGAGAGAATCTCACACCATATACCTTATGACACCCAAAATCAGGAAATCGTTGTACCATAGTGTTAACTGAAACGTATCAGCAACCCTTACTAGACAGTATCCGCGTTATCGACCATCCCGAAGCGGTTCGGCGTTTTTTCGGCCTGCTTAAAGAATTGATCGATATCGTTAATCTTCCCAACGGCGATGCCCGATTGGTCTTCTCGCCCAGTCGGCGGGAGAAGGGCGTTATCTCGGCTGATATAAATTTTTTTCAGGCGTTACGTATTCAAAGGCCTCCACACCGGCGCACCGGGCGGGGCGAGGTAGAATATCACCTCACCGTCAAGAAATCCTGTCAGGAACGGCTGGCCAGTATTGAAGAACTGGTTTTTGAGCCAATTACCGAGAAATCTGATTATGTAGCCGTTATTATTGGTCAATCGAATGCGCATCTGTTAACGCACATAACGCTACGTAGCTGCTGGGAAGACTGTCTTCTGGAATTGGTTGAAAGCAACAAACGTGGTCCGCATTCGGCCCGCCATAATTCGGATGTGTACCGAGCCGCCGAAGACGAAGCGCTGCTCAGTGATTTAATTCGCCTGGCCGACGACCCAACTCTGGCCGAGCGCGGCCAAAACGGAACAACCGTTGAAGAACCGGAAGCCGACTATGAAACCGAGTCAGCGTCGGCGCAACAGCCTCACAACCTGATCCTGTTTGGCCCGCCGGGTACTGGCAAAACATTTGCGCTGCAACCGTATCTACAGGACGGGAACGCCAGTCTGATTACCTTCCATCCATCGTATAGTTATGAAGAATTTGTGGAAGGTATTCGTCCCGAGGTATTGGGCAATCAGATTACGTACCGCATTCGGAAGGGCATTTTTCACAAAGCCTGTATGTCGGCCATACAACTGGCGGGCTACGGCACGTTGGCCGACTGCCTGAACGATACGCCCGAGAACCGCCATCGACGTCTTCGGAAAGCCCCCGCCCATTATTTGCTGATCGATGAGGTTAACCGCGCCAACGTAGCCAGCGTGTTCGGTGATTTAATAACCCTCCTTGAAGCCGACAAACGACTGGGTGCCGAAAACGAATTGTGGCTTACTCTCCCCTATTCGCAGGAGCGGTTTGGCGTCCCCATGAATCTCTTTGTGGTTGGCACCATGAACACAACCGACCGGTCGATTGCGCTGCTCGACATCGCGCTGCGTCGACGGTTCTCGTTCCGGGAGATGGTGCCAGATCCAGGCGTATTGCCCATCATCGATGGCATCGATTTACCACAATTGCTACGAACCATCAACGAACGTATCGAATATTTGCTCGATCGTGATCATCAGATTGGGCACGCTTACTTAACGAACGTAACGAATCAGGCCGATTTGTGCGATACATTCCGGGATCGTATCATCCCGCTTTTGCAGGAATATTTTTTCAACGACTGGTCGAAAATCCAGCTGGTTTTAGGCGATAATCCGTCCTGGGGAAAAGACCCAGAGCAACGACTGATCTGGGTCAGAAAAAAGTATACCGCATCCGCAACGACCCGACTCTTTGGCGAAATTCCGGAGTCGGTAGACGAGATCGTTACGTATGAAATCAATCCACATCTGCACCGTAGCGAATACGATCAGTTGCCGGTAGAAACGTTTATCAGAATTTATCAGAAACCAACTTTGTAGCCTGGACGTCCACGTCCGGGTGTAAATAAAAACAACTACGACCCTTAATACGCCCGGACGTGGATGGCCAGGCTACCCTAACAACATGAAAGCACTCGTTTTAACGGAATACAATCATTTTGATTTACAGGATCTACCCAAACCAACCATCCGCCCCAACGAAGTACTGGTTCGGGTGCAGGCAGTGGGCATTTGCGGCTCCGATGTTCACGGTATGGACGGCAGCAGCGGCCGACGCATTCCGCCCATTGTAATGGGCCACGAAGCGTCGGGCATTATCGCCGAAGTAGGCACTGACGTAAAAGACTGGTCGACCGGCGACCGTGTTACGTTCGACTCGACGGTGTACGCCCTCGATGACTGGTATAGCCGCCGGGGCATGTACAATCTCAGCGATGGTCGCGAAGTCGTTGGCGTTTCTACCCCAGATTTTAAACGGCAAGGCGCTTTTGCCGAATACGTCGCCGTTCCTCAGCATATTCTGTATGCCATTCCCGACAACGTATCGTTTACCCAGGCCGCGCTGGTCGAACCCGTAGCCGTAGCCCTGCACGCTGTAAGCCTGACGCCCATTCAGGTCAACAATTCGGCCGTCGTAGTCGGAGCCGGTATGATTGGACTGTTCGTTATCCAGGCTCTAAAACTGGCTGGCTGCACGACCATCATTGCTATCGATCTGGAAAACGATCGGCTGGCGTTGGCGCAGACGCTCGGAGCAACCCATATCATCAACGCCGGAACACCCGATCAGCAAGGCAGAGACGTAGCGAAACAGGTGCAGGACCTGACTCACGGACGTGGGGCCGACGTATCGTTCGAAGTAGTTGGTGCTGGCCCAACCGTGAAAACTGCGATTGAGTGCGTACGCAAGGGTGCGACCGTAACGCTGGTTGGTAACCTGGCTCCAACCGTAGAGATTCCATTGCAGGCTGTAGTTACCCGTCAGTTACGCTTGCAGGGTTCCTGCGCGATCAACGGCGAATATGAAGCTTCCCTGGACCTGATTTCATCCGGTCGTATCAACGTAGAAGCCATTTTAAGTGCCGAAGTCCCACTCGCAGAAGGCGCCGACTGGTTCAACCGGCTCTACAACAAAGAGAAAGGGCTGATCAAAGTGGTTTTAAAACCGTAAAGATTGTCTCAGACAGCATCTTGCTGTCTGTTGTGATATCCATAACTCAGACAGCAAGATGCTGTCTGAGACAATTAATTAGCCGGAGTATACTGCATTACCCGTTCTCCACTTTGCAGTTCTAACAGGTTATTCCGCAAAATCCTGATTGTGGCCTTTGAATTATCAACACAACTTACACTCGGACACGAGGGGTATTCGCCATACACAAGCATTAACCCATCCCGAATAAACCGGCTTCCCGAGCAACAGGGCGTCGGAGTTTCGACGCCGTTTCTACGATAAACGAGCGATCCATCTGCTTTATATTCCGTATCGTAATAAGCATCTGTGTCGTACGACACCCATGTAGATTCCTGAGCGTTGCGCACCCGATTCAAATTCCAGCGCTTATAGAGTTGTTCTTTGGGGCCAATAGAACCGTCGCCCTGACAGGCACTGACCATCACTAAACCCAGCAACATAGCGATCCAGCTTTTCATAAACGTACGTTAAGGTTCAGGAACAAATTCAAGTACGGTCTTATTACCCGATAAGACCAACGACGTATCAGTTAAGGTAGTAATATGCCAGTCAACACCTGCCTGCAGCTGCGATCCGGCACAGTCGATCAATGCGCAAACGGGATCTGATGTATCCCATATAAATCGGATGATCGTCCCATTCCCCTCAAAACGAACAGGTGCACAGCAACTTTTAGGGTCCTGCTCTTTAACGAATTTACCATCTCTCGGAAACGTCACCTTTTCGGGATACATATCCGTGGTCACCTGCCAGTCATACAGCTTTCGGGCAAGACGCCAGGTCCGATACAACTGGTCTGATTCCGGCAACGATATATCCTGACCAGGCTTATGGCAGGCAATGATCTGCGATAAAAACAAAGCAGACAGTAAAACGATACGTATCATTAGTAGCAAAAGTATCTGGTTTCTGATCGAACAGGGGGTACTTATATACGCCCACTAACCATATTTGAGCGGTTTTACTATTGATCCAGTTTTAGGCTACTCCGTTGGAATACATGGATTTTCAGCAGCAAAATGGTAACAGATAACGGTCAGGGCGCTACCTATCTGACCTAGAACGCCAACCAACCCGACACCATTACGGATGGGCGCGTTTATCAACGCTATCAGTTGCTGTACTCCCTAAAACCACCTATCCGAATTGGCGTAGGGTTGAAAACTAAACGTAGCGGAAGGCTTCGATGTACGGGTAGGGTTGACTGGTAAAAGGTTAATCAAACAACGATAAATCAAGAAATGTTTTAGTGCCCCCTACACGAATCATTCCTTCAAACGCTACGCGTCTTCTTTAATTTTTCCGTACCTTAGACACATAAACGCTTATTTTATGAGTGCTATCAACATACAGAATCAACCGGATCGCTACGTAATCAGCATTGATAAAAAAGCCGTGAGCAAGGAGTTTATGCTCGATTTGCTGGAACGGTTGCAGCTTGAACAACTGGCACAAAAACTGGATATCGATGAATCTATCCTAGCATTAGGCGAAGAAATCAATGCCAATTGGTGGCAGCAAAATAAGCATCGTTTCATTAAGGAATAGCTATGAATAATGTCGTTATTGATCACAACATTTTATTCTCAGCTATCTACACAAAGTCCTCTCACACGCGACAGCAATTACTGAATAGCCCCTTTAACTTCTATACGCCCAACTACCTGATTGTTGAATTATTTAAACATAGGCAACGAATCGTCGAGAAATCGAAAGCGACTGAACTAGAAGTGCTGAGTTATCTGAATCAGGTCATCCAAAAAGTTCATTTTTTCAACGAAGAACTAATAAGCCTTGAAAACTTTTTCACGGCTTACCATCTTTGCAAGGATATAGACGAAAATGATACGGCTTATATCGCTTTAACCCTTGAACTCAACGGAGAGTTGTGGACACGCGACGAGGTCTTGAAAACAGGACTACGTTCACGCGGCTTCGATCAATTCTTCGGTGAATAATCACTCGTATAATGCCTGACCCTATTCGTATTGCCGTTATCGGCCCCGGCAAAGTAGCTCACCTGCACGCGAAAGCCGTTCTCCAAACACCAGACACCGAGTTGGTCGCCGTTTATGGCCGGACCTACCAGAAAGCCGAAGACTTTGCCAATCAGTATGGCATCCAGGCGTATAGCGACATTTATGATATGGTTAACCGCGAAAACGTTGACCTCTGTCTGGTTTGTACAACACACCCAGCCCACCGGGAACCAACCATTGCGGCTCTGGATGCCGGTTCGCATGTGCTGGTCGAAAAGCCCCTGGCCTCGTCGCTCGAAGACTGCGACGCCATGATCGAAGCGGCTAAACGGAACGGTCGCTATTTGGGTACGATCAGTCAACGGCGATTTTACGAACCAAGCCAGCGAATTCGTCGGGCTATCGACGAGGGTAAAATTGGAAAGCCCGTTCTAGGTACCATCCAAATGCTGGGCTGGCGCGATGAAGCGTATTATAAAAGCGATGCCTGGCGCGGTACGTGGGATCAGGAAGGCGGTGGTGTACTGGTGAATCAGTCGCCCCACCAGCTGGACCTGCTGCTCTGGTATATGGGCGAGATTGACGAAGTATATGGCGTCTGGCGTAATTTGAACCACCCATACATTGACGTAGACGATACGGCACTGGCCATTATCAAATTCAAAAATGGCGCACTGGGCAATGTCATCGTGAGTAATTCGCAGAAGCCGGGCATTTTTGGTAAGGTTCATGTCCACGGTGAAAATGGTGCTTCGGTGGGCGTACAAACCGACGGTGGAGCCCTGTTCATTGCGGGTATGTCGAGTATTACGGACCCGCCAGTCAATGATCTCTGGACCGTACCGGGTGAGGAAAATCAGTTAGCAAAATTTGTAGAAGTAGACACTGAATTTTTTAAGACTATCGACGCTACGGTTTATTATTTCGGCTTACAAATTGCCGAGTTCCGCGATGCCATTCGGGAAAACCGCCCGCCTGTTGTTACGGGCGAAGATGGACGTAACGTAGTCGCCTTGTTCCAGGCCATCTACGAATCGACCCGAACCGGAATGCCGGTTAAACTATAAAAATCGAGAGCCCGATTGATTTCAATCGGGCTCTCGATTTTATTAATCAACTCTAAAATAAAAATTAGGCAGGATCGGTAGCGGGCGTACTCGTGTTATTCTCACGCTCAATACGCGGATACGGATAATAATTACGTGTCCGCTCCGAACCGGCCGCTCCTGGGCCAGGCCGCCCAAATCGGCGGCTATCTTCCAGACGGAGGCCGCTGTAAGCCAGCTCAATATTCCGATTCCGTAGTATTTCGACCAGAACAGCATCAGCCGTTTGCGCACCGCTATAGGCTGGCAACGCAGCGCCAACGCCAAACGCATCAGTTGTGGCTGTTTTGGTCAGCACTTTATTCAGTGCTGTGATAGCGCCTGGTATGTCGCCTTTACGAGCCGATGCTTCCGCCTGAATCAGCAGCATTTCGCCAGGTAAATAGACAGGGATCGGGGTGTTGTTCGCCGTATAAAAACCTGTACCCAGGTTGGCTCTTGGGTTGGCTGTCTGCGTGTAAAAAGCAATCCGCTTATCGTCAGCCGACGGAGCCAGTGCACCCGTTAAGCCAAGAGCCGTATTGGTTGGCGCTACGACGTTAACATTGCTGAACGCGTAGAAAAACATCGGATTCCGCGACGTATCATCAAAATTAAATACCGACTTTTTGGTCAGGTCAACCTTAGCAGCGGCAGCCAATGCTTTGTCGTTATCACCAGCCATGAGTGCATAACGAGCAATTAGCGCCTGCAACGTATTGGTAATATCGACACCGGGAACAATTTTACCCGTAAAGTTAGCCGAGACCGGATTGGCGGCTACCGCCGTAGCCGCCGACTCCAGCGACGTAATGGCTTCTTTCAGCAATTGAGCCCGCTCAATAAAAGGCGAGTTTGTGCCCGTTACAATTGGAGCCGACTGAAAAAATTGAGCCAGCGTTCCAAGGGCCAACGCTCTGAAAATTGAGCCATAGGCCACTATACCACTCTTCGTCCCCGCGTCGGTCGTTACGTTGTTTACACTAGCCAGCACCAAGTCGGCGTTGGAACGTAGCAGCTGAGCCTGTGTCCAGATGGTACGTACAACACCATTCGTATTCGATACGTTACCCTGGCCCTGCTGCAAGGCAAACTCTTCGCCATTGCCCTGATTAAGCACAATCATTTCGTTGGTCGTGAGGCCACTCGCCGAAACAGCAGCCCCCAACAGCGAACCGCCACCACCTACCGAATAACGGTACTGAAGGCTGTTACAAACCGTGATAAGTCCGTCGGCCGAGCTAACCACCTGCGGCTGGCTGGCTGTACCGGGGTTCAGATATTCCTGTGTACAGGCATTTTGCAAGACCAGCAAACCTGCCATAACAGACGTTATAATTAGTTTTTTCATGAATAGTTCCGTCTAAAATCGATCGTCGTCAGCCAAATCTTCAGATTGATTTGACTGCTACTACCGATTGTTTTTAGAATGTTGCCGAAAGTTTTACCTGATACGTGCGCGGAATTGGTACGTTACCGAAATCAAGGCCACGTAGCAGATCATTCGTACCACCCGCGTTGGTTTCCGGATCGAAGCCGGTGTATTTATCCCACGAATAGAGGTTCCGGCCAACCAGCGCTACGTTGATATTGCTGACATTTTTGATTAACTTAGGCAGCGTATAGCTCAATGCTACTTCGCGCAGTTTGGTATAAGAACCACTTTCTACCCGCCATTCTTCGGTGTTGTAGATCGCGAAAATATAGCCCCGTGGAATTTCACCTTTCAGTTCTTTCTCTACGTAGTCGCCCATACCTACCCCCTGCCGGGTCCGGCGGTCAGCGTTAAATACATCCACGCCCTGAACCATGTCGAGCAAGACGTGCAACGTAAGCGCTTTGTAATTCAGATTGGTCGTAAACGAGCCGGTCCATTTTGGGTTCGGATTAGCAATCACGATGTTCGCTGTTGGAAAACGAGTATCGGGCTGGCCTTCTGCCGTGCGTGCTGGCGTAAACTCCGTTGAACCCGTCGCCTGCGACGAAGCCCGTTCTGATTGTGGGAATCCTGCTGGCGTTAACAGCAACGTACCATCTGGATTACGGGCATAACCCGTGCCGTAATAAACGCTGGCTGGTTGTCCCTGAAGCAGATATGGCGCGCCAGCGGGTGATGAAATAGCGATGGCTGGACTGCCCAACGATAATACTTTGTTGCGGTTGCTATTGAAAATGGCCGTTACGTCCCAGGAGAAATTTTTGGTTTTTACCGGCACCAGATCAAGTACCATTTCAACCCCTTTGTTTTCCATCGTACCGACGTTGTTCACAATGCTCGTTCCACCCGACGATGGAGCCAGCGCCCGGTTTACTACCAGATCTTTAATCTGCTGGTTGTAGACCGTTACGCCCAGACCAATCCGGTTGTTAACAAACGACAGATCGACACCACCTTCAACCTCAGCCATACGCTCCGGACGTACCAGCGGGTTAGCCAGCTGAGCACCCGGCAGCAATGTATTCTTACCCAGATACGCCACCGGCGTGAACTGGTAAAAACGGCTATAAGACCCTACGCCCGACAGGTTACCCGCTTCGCCGTAGCTCAACCGAAGTTTCAGGCTGTTAAGCGCCTTACTGAACGACGCATCCTTCCAGAAACTCAGGTCAGACACCACAAACGAACCACTGACTTTTGGGTAAAACTGGTTGGTTACCGAAGGCGAGAATTTAGAGGACTGGTCGCGACGGACAGCTGCCGTTATGAACGCCAGATTATTATATCCAATCGTTGCCTGGGCAAAATAACCACTCAGGTTGAACCTATCCAGACTGTAGTTGGCCTGAACGGTTGTGCTGGCAGCACCACCCACGGTTTCGATAAATGGCGACAGGTTCTGCCCCTGCGCAATGGAATAATCGGACCGGAAAAACTGGTAACTATAACCGGCAATGGCATTCAGCTTGAATCGCTCCGACAACTGACGTTCGTAGCTCACGTTCAGGTCGGTATTGATTTGAAAAACCGTGTTATTACCCGTTGCCGAATAACCTTGTGGGTACAGGTTAGCACCCAATGATGCCTGAGCCGCATACGGATACGGGCGGATATAGTTTTGCCCAACCTGTCCGTACGTATCAACCCCAAGAATATAGTCTACGCTTAAGCCTTTCAACGGAGTCAGATTCAATTGAACATCGCTGACGGTACGGTTCACCGACTGCGTAAAACGCATATCTTCAATGGTCGATAGTGGGTTCACCCGCGGACCTTCTACTGCCTGCAAGTTACCCGACGCATCGCGCTTGGTGATGTCGTAGATGTTATTCAGGATCGTAACCGAGTTCATCGGGCTATAGAATACGTTTCCGTTGGCTTTCTCATTGGAGAAGCTGTTCGCGTAGGTCAATCCCGCCGACAGTTTAGCCCAGTTGGTCAGCCGCTGGTCGAGACGAGCGCGGAAGTTATAGCGCGTGAAATCGGTGCCTTTAATAATCCCTTCGTTTTTCAGATAACCAAACGATACGTAGTACTGCGTATTATCACGGCCTCCCGACACCGAAATCGAATTATCGGTGCCGTAACCCGTCCGAAAAATCTGATCAAAATAATTGTAGCGCGGTACGTTATCCACTACGTTCGAGAGCAGATAGTTCGTTGTACCATCGCGACGTATTTCCAGAAACGTAGTGGCCGGGTTCAGTGCAATGGCTGCCTGCTGAGCCGATCCCGGTGCAAAGGTCTGAATCGGAAAAAGACGCTGCTGCGCATTCCCGAACGTTTTGTTGTACATATTAACCGGTACACTTTTCCGAAGCTCGTTGATGTTGAACGACGTCGAGAACGAAATCTTCGGCGCTCCGGTGGCCCCGCGCTTGGTCGTAATAATAACCACACCATTAGCTGCCCGCGAACCATACTGCGCAGCCGCAGCGGCCCCATTCAGTACGCTTAACGTAGCAATGTCGTTCGGGCTGATGTCGGCCAGACGGTTCGTGCCGGGCTGAGCCGAAGCAATCTGGTCAGCTACGGCTAGCTGCGATACGTTGGCGCTCTGGTTACTGACAATAACGCCATCGATAACGTAGAGCGGGTCCGACGAACCCGACAGCGATTTAATACCCCGTAACCGAATCGAAATTGATCCCGACGGATCGCCCGAGTTCTGAACGATCTGCGCCCCCGGCACTTTCCCCTGCAACGAGTTAATCAGACCCGCCGAGCCACTTTGTTGTAAATCGGCCGCCTTGATGGTACTGATGGCATTTCCCAACGAACGACGTTCTGCCTGCTGGCCTGGACTGGTTACAACAACCTCATCCAGATTGGCGATATCCTCTTTCAGCATTACGTTGGTGGTGATCGTTTCCGCATTACCCAGCGTAATGGTTTCTTTAGCCGGACTATAGCCTACCGACGAAAAATTCAATACGTAAGAGCCAGGGCTAAGGCTGGTCGAGAAGGAGTAATTCCCGTTCGCATCCGTTGCGGTACCGGTTGTTGTTCCCACAACCTGGATGGTTACGCCCGGAATGCTCTGCCCATTTCCATCTTTCACGCTTCCCTTAAGCGTGAATTGCTTGCTTTGTGCCAGAGCTGTTGTACAAAGCAGGCATGTAAGCCATAGCATGCAGACTTGCCGAATGCCATGACCAACCATTGTGTACCTGTCAGTCATAGGTGAGTAGTCGTTTACGTGATAAAAAATCAGTTGTTGAAGGGTGAAATATAGTTATAAAATAGTCGACATAACTACCATTCATCCAAATTACAAAAAAAGCGGCTCAAGCGATCAAAAAGCGCGTTTTACGAATGTTGTACCGTTTACGAAGCCACCTGTTTGATCTTACTCAAATCCAATTCGCCTATGTTTTCAAAAGTCTTTTTTCAGTAGCTTTGACCGTTTCAGATAACTGATCTTGATAAACAACACATGATCACACATACTAGAATCAGCTGGCTCGTTGGCCTGGCCGTTATCCTGACCTGGCCGGCGCTGGGTCAGTCGCCGACCAAACAGCGTTATGCCAATCTTCAGCAGGCCTTACAGGCTGGCCGCCAACTTAATGGCGCTACCGGCCCACGTAGCGTAAACTGGATCGAAGGCGGTACTAAATTTTCGTTTATAGACGGCGACAATGTAATTAAAACGCTATCGCCCAAAGACCAAAAGGAAGCCGTTGTGTTCGATGGTAGCCAACTGACATTTCCGGGCACCAGCAAAGCGTTTACGTATGGCTCGTTTCAGTGGTCGAAAGATTCCCGAAACATTCTGTTCCAGAGCAATTTTCGCCCTGTTTACCGGCGCTCCGGCATATCGGACTACTACGTCTACAGCGTGGCCGATAAAAGTTTGAAACTGGTTGCTAAAGATGCACAAACGGCTGAACTCGCGCCGGATGGGCAAAAAGTAGGCTACGAGCGGGGTGGTAACCTGTTCGTATTTGACTTTGCTACGCAAAAAGAAACCCAACTGACCAACGATGCCGCTCCTGCCTTTTATAATGGCCGGTTTGGTTGGGCATACGAAGAAGAATTTGGGCTGGCACAGGCCTGGGAATGGTCGCCCGATAGCAAATTCATTGCCTTCTGGCAATCTGACGAACGTAACGTTCCTATGTATAAACTGACCGACTATAAAGGATTCGATGAGAAATACGATTCACTACCTTATCCGCGCGTTGGCGATCAAAACCCAACGGTACGTATTGGTGTCATCGAACTGACTACTACGTCGAAACAATGGATGAAAGTTGATCTGGCCGATGGCTACATTCCCCGGATTTACTGGACTACCCAGGAAGGGCAGCTGGCCGTTATGCATTTGAATAGGAAGCAAAATCAGATGCGGCTGTTTATGACGAATGCCCGTACTGGCGAAGCCCGGCAAATTCTGGAAGAAAAGAACAATACATGGATCGACATTTTTGATTTTTTCGCCGGTATCAATCATTTGCTTTATTTCCCGGCTGGTGTTCAGGAGTTTTACAGGGTTTCGGACCGGGATGGTTATTCGCATCTGTATCGGTACGACTATACCGGCAAACTACTCAACGCCGTCACGAACGGAAAATGGGAAGTAACCTACGTTCACCACATTGACCCGAAAGGAAAGAAGGTTTATTTCACCTCCACGGAAGTGTCACCCACGGAACGACACCTTTTTGTAGCCGACCTGGACGGCAAAAACAAACGCCGACTGACTACGGTAGCCGGACGGCACACGGTTAATTTCTCACCCAATGGCCTGTACTTCATTGACCGGTATTCGAATCTACAAACACCAACACAGGTTGAATTACGCGATACGAAAGGTCAGTTACTGAAAGCCCTGGAGACGAACAAAGCCGTTGCGGACTACGTAGCCAGTCATGCTTACGCGCCTAAAGAAATAACCGCGTTCACTACGTCGGATGGGCAGCGGATCGATATTTCGATCATCAAACCAGTTGATTTCGATCCTGCTAAAAAGTATCCGGTCGTACTGGATGTTTACGGTGGACCGGGTTCTCAGTCCGTTTATAACGAATTTGCCGTAACGAGCTGGCATCAATGGCTTGCCCAGACTGGCTACGTTGTGGTTGGTGTAAATAACCGAGGCAGCGGTGGCTACGGTCGCGATTTCGAGAAAGTTGTTTATGAAAAACTAGGGAAGTTTGAGAGTCTGGATTTTGCCGAAACAGCAACCTATCTGGCTAAACAGTCATGGGTTGATGGAAACCGCATAGCGATACGTGGGCATAGTTACGGTGGCTATATGAGCAGCTACACCATGCTGACACATCCGGGCGTGTTTAAGGTTTCGCTGGTGGGCGCTCCTGTAACCGACTGGCGTTTGTATGATTCTATCTACACCGAACGCTACATGGGATTGTTGCCAGAAAATGACGAGAAATATAAAGTCAGCGCGGTTTCACCCTACGCGAAAAACCTGGCCGGAAAGATGTTTATTGCTCACTCGACCATGGATGAGAATGTGCATGTACGGAATACGTTTCAGCTTGTGAACGCACTGGAGGATGCAGGCAAAGATGCTGACCTGCGAATCTATCCGCCTGGTGCGCACGGTGTTGCCTACAGCGCCGGAACACAGCTCTTACTTTATCAGCAATATACTACGTACCTGGAGACCCATTTGAAAGGAGCAAGCCTCGATTAAACCTCACCCCCTGCCCCCTCTCCTTTTGAAGGAGAGGGGAACGTCGCACTTGCATTAGCCCCTCTCCCGTTTTGGGAGAGGGGTTGGGGTGAGGGAAACATCACCGCCCGGAAGCCATCACACTTACTATACCAATTTAAAATAATAACAACAACAAAACAATTTAAATCTATATTTGGTAACTATAAACAAAGTTATCTAACTAAATCAATACGCTTGTGCCAACCCTTCCACGGAGAGTATGGTGGATGTTTATGGTCTTGCAGGCTACCAATGGGTTAGCTCAATCAGTAACTCCCACTGATAGTCTGCCCTCTGGCAGCTTTTTACAACTAGCGTGGGACAACGACGCTTTTCAGCTCCGGGCCAAAAATACGTCGGACCGATACTATACGAATGGTATTCATATAAAGCATATCAGCAATTATTGGCGACGATGGCCCACCCGCTACGCTCTCCTGAAAATAGCTCCCAAAGACGACCGGACTTACACATACCAGTATGATTTTGGTGTTGGTCAGGAAATTTACACGCCCCGTAACCTGACAGTTCGTAACCGCCCGCTTTATCCAAACGACCATCCTTATGCCGGGTATCTATACGTATCGTGGGGACTTGTCACGACTGATCCGATTGGCGGACGTAAGCTAACGTCGAGGCTGAGTTTGGGCGTTATAGGTCCTATGAGTGGAGCCGCTGAAGTCCAGCAAGCCTTTCACCTGGCCGAAAACTTTAAAGAACCGATGGGATGGGGTACGCAAATGCCCAACGATCCGGCTATCAGCTACTTTGTAGGTTACGAGACACGACTTTTTCCCAAGTTTTCTCCCATTGTCGATATTATTGGTCGTGTTGATGCCAATATCGGTATGCTGAGTAACTATGCTACAATGGGTACATTGATCCGATTTGGTCGGTTTAATGATTATTTCCTGAACGCAACGGGTTTATACACCGCTCCCGGCACTCATCGGTTCCAGTTTTATGCTACGTTAGGTACCTCGTTTCGCGCGCTGCTGGATAACTCCATTCTGCAGGGCGGCTGGTTCAATGGCGGTGAGAACTACTATGCTCTCCCAGCTGTGGAGCTAAAGCACTTCCTTGGTCTTATTGACTTTGGGGGGGTAATCGCGTACAAAAATGCCCAGTTGTCGTTTACTCAATCGCTACAAACCGTTCAGTTCAAAAGTGGTCTGGACCATCAGTGGGGACGTATCAGCTTCTTATTTCGCTGCGGTCGTTAATTCTATCCTACACAGATATACATTTTCCTAGAACACATAACAAGAGGCTACTCTATAAATGAACAGAGTAATTAGGTTGCCCCCGACAGTATCCTACTGTCGGGGGCAACCTAATTAGTTAATACACATAAGCGCTAAATAAATTGCTTTTGCCTGGATTTTCGGAATTATTATAACATACATAACCAACTACTTAGAATTTTTACCATATCAATAAAAAGCTATTATCTATACACAAAAAACCAATAATTGCATTATTATCCACACAAAATACTATGTAGTAATAATTTTTTAGAATAAAATATTGCCATGTAGGATAATATACTATTTTCGAGGCTTGTATTAAAACAGAATTAAAAACTTCTACTCGTATTACACTTCATGAGAAAACTTTTACTGGGCAGTTGGCTATTAACTGTCTTTTTCTGCCTGCCGGTGCTAGCACAGGATGTAACAGTAACCGGCCGTGTTACGTCGTCAGAAGACGGAACGCCTTTACCCGGAGTAAGTGTACAGCTTAAGGGAACAACCCGAGGATCTACCACTGATGCCGAGGGGAATTATCGGTTAAGTGCTCCGTCCACCGGCCGATTGGTATTCAGCTACATTGGATTTTCTTCGCAGGAAGTTGCCATTGGCAATCAGACAACGATTCAGGTAGCACTGGCACCGGATGCCGCCAATCTGGACGAAGTTATTGTTACTACGTTTGGTACGGCCAAACGAGCATCCTTCACGGGATCAGCGGGCACGCTTTCCAGCAATCAACTCTCAACCCGCGTTACGAGTAACATAGCCCAGGCGCTATCAGGCGCTATTTCGGGTGTGCAGACAAATGCTGGTCTGGGCCAACCGGGTTCTGCTCCGGAAATTCGTATTCGTGGCTTTGGGTCGATTTCTTCCGGAAATGATCCACTCTATGTTGTTGATGGTATCCCTTATTCAGGAAATATTGCCAACATTAGCCCGAACGATATTGAAAGCATATCCGTCCTCAAAGATGCTTCATCCACGGCCTTGTATGGCTCAAGAGCTGCTAATGGTGTGGTAGTAGTGACGACGAAAAGAGGTCAGAAAGACCGTAGCTCGATCAATGTCCGTTATACAAAAGGAGTTAGCACCCGGGGCGTACCAGAATACGACCGTGTAGGCGTCGATCAGTATTATCCGCTGATGTGGGAAATTTACCGGAACAGTGTTGCCTATCGCTCTACTAACCCGGTTGCGTTGGCAACAGCGAATCAGCAGGCAACGGACCAATTAATTAGCTTGGTGGGTTATAACGTATATAACGTACCGAACAATCAGGTCGTTGATGTAAACGGGCAAATGAATCCAAATGCACAGTTGATTTTTTCGCCTGATGACCTGAACTGGGAAAAACCGATTATGCGTCAGGGCAACCGCGACGAATTGAACGTAAGCTTCTCAGGTGGTCAGAACAAGAGCGACTACTTCCTATCGTTGTCGTATCTGAACGACAAAAGCTACCTGATTCGCTCTGATTTTGAACGCATTACGGGCCGTCTAAACATTAACTCGCAAATGAAATCCTGGCTTCGGACAGGCGCTAATATTTCAACAACGCTATCAAAATCGAATCAGGCCGATGCCGGTGGCACGGGAGGTAGTACGACATTCGTTAACCCATTCTTTTTCTCCCGGAATATTGGTCCGATTTATCCAGTATATGCATATGACCCGGCTAACCCAGGACAGTTTTTGACCTTACCGAATGGCGACAGACGGTGGGATTTTGGCAACTTAACCTCATTAGGTTTACCCGCTCGCCCTCAATACGGCGGCCGTCATTCTGTAGCTGAGACAGTACTCAATCAGAATTACTTACGTCGGAATGTGCTAAGCGCACGGGGGTATGCAGAATTGTCATTCCTGCAGGATTTCAAATTTACGGCCAACATTGGTACCGATATCACCAACATGAATCGGTATACGTTTGGAAACCCACAAGTTGGTGATGGCGCACCGGCTGGCCGTGCTACTCACGAATTCCAGAACATTTCCAGCTACAACCTTAACCAGTTATTAAACTACAACAAGTCGTTTGGTAAGCATAGTCTGGATGTTCTGCTAGGCCATGAAAACTACCAGATAAACGACAATAACCTGGAAGGTTCGCGGTCGCAGTTGATTCTGGAGGGGAATTACGAACTGGTCAATTTCACCACTACAACCAATCTATCGTCTGTCCTGAACACACGACGGGTTGAAGGCTATTTCTCCCGAGTTAATTACGACTACGATCAGAAGTATTTTCTATCGGCTTCTATCCGCCGGGATGGTTCGAGTAAATTCTACCGCGATACGCGCTGGGGTAATTTCTATTCGGTGAGTGGTGCATGGCGTATCGATCAGGAAGAATTCCTGAAGTCGATTCCTTCAATTAATGCCCTGAAACTACGGGCTTCGTATGGCCAGACAGGTAACGATGGTGGCGGTAATACGGGCCAGGATGCTCAGGATAATACGATCAGCTACTACGCCTGGCAACCACTTTATGGTTTGGGCTGGAACAATGCATCGGAAGCCGGTATTTTGCAGACGAGCCTGGGCAACCGCAATCTGGCCTGGGAATCGAGTAACGCTTTTGATGCAGCGCTTGAGTTTAGTTTGTTTCAAGGACGCGTATCCGGTACTGTCGAATATTTTGATCGTCGCTCATCAAATCTGATCTTCGCCGTACCCTTACCGCTATCAGCTGGGATTTCAACCGTTACACGGAATATCGGTACGATGTATAACCGGGGTTTTGAGGTTGAATTGGGCGTTGAGCCAGTTCGTACCAAAGATTTTGTATGGCACATTGATTTGAATGCAACCAAAATCAAGAACCGGATCACCAAAATGCCCGATGAAAACCCTGAAATCATCGACGGCACCAAGAAATTGTCGGTTGGGCACTCGATCTACGATAACTGGCTTCGTGAGTATAAAGGCATCAATCCAAATACAGGCGAAGTTGAGTACCGGGCCGCCAGCTACGTAGCGGCAAACTCACGCATAACAGAGTCGGGCGATACGTTAACGAACAGCATCAACAATGCCCGTTACCACTACAATGGCTCATCTATCCCTGCTCTGACGGGTGGCGTAACCAATCGATTTACGTGGAAAGGAATCACGTTATCAGCGCTATTCGTTTATCAGTTAGGCGGCAAAACCTACGATGGCGCTTATGCGGGTCTGATGAGTGCAGGTGGCTATGGTAGTGCGAAGCATATAGACATTCTGAGAAGATGGCAAAAGCCAGGCGACATTACCGATGTCCCTCGGATGGATGCTGGACGTACTACCGATTTTGATGCTCAATCGGACCGTTGGTTGATTGATGCCAGCTATCTGAACCTTCGTAACATCACACTTTCTTACCAACTGCCCAGTACGATTGCCCGTAAGGCATTCCTGGAAAATGCGCAGATCTACATCAGTGGCGAGAATATGCTGATCCTGTCGCGCCGGAAAGGCATGAACGTTCAGCAGCAATTCAATGGCGTAACCAGCAATGCATTCAGTCCAGCCAAGAGCCTGGTACTAGGCGTTTCCTTTACACTTTAAGCTTCAGACAGACGACTCATGAAAAAAAGATATTTGACGTTGGTAATGGCACTTGGCCTCCTTACTACGACGTCGTGTGAAAAAGAATTTTTAGAGACTTCCCCAACCGGCAGTATCGACGCCGGATCGGCCTACGCTACAACGGCTAATGCTACGGCTGCCATAAACGGTATTTACCGAGCTATGGTGGTGCGTTATTTGAGTTCACAGGGGCATTTTGGTCATCCAGCCATGATGATTATTCTGGATCTATTGGGCGAGGACGTAGTGATTTCCAATACGTCGAACACCTGGCACCTTCCAGAAATCCGCTGGCTAGCTCACCGCAACGATACGTCTGCTGGCGATCAATTAGCTTATGAGTTATACTATCGTCTAATTGGGAATGCGAATATTGCCATCGCCAGTATTGACAACGCAGCAGGACCTGAAGCTGACAAAAACCGACTCAAGGGCGAAGCATTAGGCCTGCGGGCTTTCTCGTACTTCAATCTGGTTCAGCTATATGGCAAACGTTACAATGGGGCTGCTAAACCAAATACTCAGCCAGGTGTGCCACTGGTATTAACACCAACTACCGACGGCTTGCCTCGGGCAACAGTTGAAGAGATATATACGCAGATCAACGCCGATCTGGCTCAGGCGGCTACGCTCCTGACCTCTACCCGTAGTTATAAATCACACATTAACCTGGAGGTAATCAAAGGCTTTCAGGCTCGGGTTGCCTTGACTCAACAAAACTGGGCCGATGCAGCCAAGTTAGCGGCTGAAGCCCGGAAAGGCTATTCGCCAATGAGCGCTACTCAATACCAGGACGGTTTCTCAGACATCAGCAATCCTGAGTGGATCTGGGGATTCGATCACCTGGAAGATCAGTCGGAGTTTTTCGGCGCTTTTCACTCCTATATGTCCAGTAACTTTAACTCGACGAATATTCGTGTTTCGCCAAAGGTCATTAACAGTGCCCTCTACGATAAAATCCCTACTACGGATGTGCGGTCGAAAATGTGGGTTAAAACGCCAACAGCAACCAACTCGATTGTACCAACCGGGGGTGTTCGGGCACCCTACCTGAATCAGAAATTCCGGTTACCCGGTACACCATCCACTAGTACAATGGGCGATATTCCGTATATGCGCGCAGCTGAAATGTACCTGATTGAAGCCGAAGCACAGGCTCGGCTTGGAAACAATGCAGAAGCCAGCACTGCCTTATTTAACCTGATTACCACCCGCGATCCGGCTTATGTTAAATCAACCAAAACAGGCACAGACCTGATCGATGAGATTTTATTCCACCGGCGTGTTGAGCTATGGGGCGAAGGTTTCCGATTTACCGATTTGAAACGTATGAATGCACCACTAAATCGGAATGGGTCTACTAATATCCAAAGTTCTGTAGTTGTACTTTTCGACATGCCGGCGGGTGATAAGCAGTGGGAGTTTTTGATTCCACGACGTGAATTAAACGCCAACAAAGCGATTGAACAAAATCCGCTTTAGTAGCGTATCCTGATTTCTCCACTTAAAAAAGGCTCGGGTCAATTATGCACTTTTCATAATTGACCCGAGCCTTTTTTAAGTTATACCCTGTAAAAAGAAACCTCTTTTTCAGGAACATAGCCTTCCCGACGACCATTACTTACCTTATAGTAAATATTGGAGACTAATTGCATTCTGATACGTCTACTAAGCTGTAGATATTGTATCTATGAATGTACTACCTGTCTTTTACTATGAAATACCTAGCTCTACCGTTAAAAGCCGCTCAAAAAAAGAACGATCAGTCACCAGAAGCACTACACTCCTACGACGTAGCAATAGCGAACTGGGAAAAGGCCATATCAGATTTTGCCAGTCTGAATACAAGAATAGATACGTTTCTGATTCAGAATACCTATTCCAGTGTTCAGTCGCTGGAACGCAAAACAGAATTGCTTTCCCTAAAGGATACTATGGCTAGACTCCTGCAACACTTATTCGAAGATTTGGGTAACAACCTTGACTGCGTAAGTATTGAGCAGTTTGATGAGCATACGACTCGCATATCCCAAAACAGTCAAGTCATATCAAGCCAGTTACTGCAAATGGGCTTGCAAATAATAACAGACTGATCATACTGAATACTGTTTACCGCTAGCGTCGGAATGCGGGAAAACGTCCCTCTCCATCCATTGTTGATCTGGTGGCCTATGCCGTTCCCTGATCTTTTAGCGAATAGCGCCAACCGTTCTGAACGTAGCTGGTTACCTTTGTACAGCGATTTAACGTGTTCGCGTCAGAAGAAGTCAATGGAAATAATCGTAACAGCGGCCATTATTGGGTATATTATTTACCTACGCTACTATGCCGATTTGCGCAGTAATTCAGAACAGGATGTTGAAAAACTACAGGCAGGTATAAAACTGTATCAACAGGAACAGTTTACGGATGCTCTGGCTTTTTTCAACCAATACCTTCTTAAAGAGCCTAAATCGAGTGTCGCCTATCTCTATCAGGCTCGCTGTTACCGGGCTCTGGGCAACGTAGCAGCGGCCCTTACAGCCCTAAAAACCGGTGAGAGCTACGACGACTCAGTGGCAGATTTGCACCTGGAAATGGGACAGATCCTGTACGAACAGCAAGATTATAAAGGTGCATTTCTTGAGTTCGATAAAGCCGTTTTTCATTCAAAGGGCACCGAAGCCGAACCTTATCGATGGCGGGCAATGACCCGACAACAGCTTCAGCAGCCTGCCGAAGCGCAACAGGACGAGGAACGAGCCAATACACTTCGGGAAACAGCCATAGCTACCAACTCCTCCCTACAGCCAGAACAGCGTTCGTTTCTGGATCGTCAGTTTTTAAGACACGTTCTGTTAATTTTAATCAACAGCGCGATTTTACTCCTTGTCATCAAAAAAGCGACCGTTATTCACCTACCTTATTTGCTGGCAGCCGTAGCAGCCGCTGTTATTGGCTTTCTTGAGCCCAGAAAAGGCTGGCTGCTGGCGATTATACAAACCGCAACCATTTGGATTGGCTACACATTTTTCACAGACGCCCCACAAACCAGCGGTGCCCGCGACCTGGAATTATTCGGACTGTATGGAGCCATTATTCTGACATTTATTGGCAGCTTTATTGGCGGGGTACTAAAACGACAGCTAATTCGCTAGAACGCTACGTTTATACCGTAGCGCAAATTCTCCTTATTTTATAGAGCTATTCCATAATTTATCAGACAATTATTGCGAGGTCTGACACTTTTTCAAGTTTTGGCTATAAGCGATTTGGGTGTAACTTGAGCGGTGAATTACAACCTCGCTTACAATGAACTACCGATTACTAGCACTTCTTTGCTTACTGACAACAACCGTTTCCCAGCTTTTCGCCCAAGGAGGACAAGGCTCCGGAGGGGCCATCCCCACCATTAGTACGTTCACGACCGGTATGGAAAAACATCCGGGTTATATGACTTTCTACTGGGATGCGAAAAAAGGAAAAATCTGGCTCGAAATTGACAAATTCGACACCGAATTGCTGTACTACCCAACACTCGCTCAGGGCGTTGGCTCTAACGACATTGGCCTGGACCGTGGCCGTTTAGGCCAGGAACATATTGTAAAATTCCAGCGTAGTGGCCCAAAAGTGCTCCTCATTGAACCCAACTATTCGTATCGCGCTATCAGCAACGATCCGCTCGAACGCCGGGCTGTTGAGGAGTCTTTTGCCAAATCGGTCCATGCAGGCTTCGATATCACTGCTGAAGAAGGAGGCAGAGTGTTGGTCGACCTGACCCCTTTCCTAATGCAGGATGCCGTAGGAGCGGTGCAGGCTATTACCCGGACTCGCCAGGGTACGTTCCGCTTTGACCCAAATCGCAGTGCCATGTATCTGCCAAGAACGAAAGCGTTCCCGCAAAACACCGAATTTGAAACCATCATTACGTTAACGGGAGATAACCCTGGCGCTTATCTGCGCGAAGTTGTTCCAACGCCTTCCATTGTAACGGTTCATCAACACCATTCCTTTGTTCAGCTTCCTGAGCCGGGTTATAAGCCACGCGCTTTTGATCCACGTATCGGCTACGGCGGCATCGAATACTTTGATTACGCTACGCCCGTTAGTCAGCCGATTATGAAACGGTATATTTCGCGGCATCGGCTGGAGAAAAAAGACCCTTCGGCCAAAGTTAGTGAAGCGGTTAAGCCTATTGTTTACTACGTTGATCCGGGTACGCCCGAACCCATCCGTTCAGCACTGGTAGAAGGTACTGCCTGGTGGAATCAGGCTTTCGAAGCGGCCGGTTTTAAAGATGCTTTCCAGGTAAAACTGCTTCCAGCCGATGCTGACCCGATGGATGTTCGTTACAATCTGGTGCAGTGGGTTCACCGGTCAACGCGGGGCTGGTCGTATGGGGGAAGTATTTCAGACCCACGTACTGGCGAAATTATCAAAGGAAAAGTAACCTTAGGTTCGCTACGTGTCCGTCAGGATTATCTCATCGCTCAGGGTTTGGTTGGTGATTATGCCGGTGCACTGGCCCCCAATGCCGATCCGATGATGCAAATGTCTATCGAGCGTCTACGGCAGCTGGCCGCCCACGAAGTAGGTCATACGCTGGGTTTACCGCACAACTATATTGCCAGCACCCACAACCGGGCATCGGTTATGGATTACCCAACCATGGTCGCCAAGATCAAAGGGGCAAGCATCGATATTTCGGATGCCTACGCTAAAGGAATCGGTGAATATGACAAATGGAGCATTCGTTACGGTTACGAACAGTTTGCGAAGGATGCTAATGAAAAACAGTCACTGGACAATATTGTCAATGATATGCACAAAGCCGGTTTGACCTTCCTGACCGACAAAGACGCCCGGCCCGAAGGCTCTGTTCATCCGGCTACCCACTTATGGGACAATGGCGCTAACGCCGTCGATGAATTAAAACGCGTGTCCGATGTTCGGAAGCTGGTTTTGTCTAATTTCTCGGAAAAGAAAATTCCAGTAGGCACACCAATGGCCACACTCGAAGAAGTACTCGTTCCGATGTATATGTTTCACCGCTACCAGGTGGAAGCAGCCGCTAAAGTCGTTGGTGGACAGGCGTATACCAACGCCCTCCGGGGCGACGGTCAGCCTGTTGTATCAACGGTTCCGGTTGCCGAACAAAAACGGGCTTTAGATGCCCTGGTCGCAACGATTGACCCGGCTTTTCTGGCTGTACCGAAATCAGTACTGGCGCTGATTCCTCCTCATCCTTTCCGCTACGATCCTAACCCTCGGGAAGTATTCAAACGCAGAACTGGTTTATCGTTCGACCCAATGGCGGCTCCCGAAGCAGCCGCCGGCATGACGTTGCAAATGCTGTTCAACCCCGAACGAACCAGCCGACTGGTAGCGCAATCGGCGATCGATCCGGGTCAGTTAAGTCTTGAAGCAATGCTCGATCAATTGCTTGCTGTTACGTGGTACAAGGCCGATCCGTCGGATAGCTATCAGGCCGAAATAAAGCGTCTGACTGATAAATTGCTGCTTCAGAAATTGATCGATTTGGCGAATAATCAGGAAGCTACTGCCCAGGTTCGGGCCATAGCGGGGCTAAAGTTAAGCCAGTTGAAAGGAAAACTGAATGCATCGAACGCAAACCCTAAAGTGGCTGCTCATCACTTTTTCGCTCTGGATCAACTACGCCGGGCCGAAGGCAACGTAGCGGATGTGAAACCAACCAATCCACAAACTCCTCCTGATGGCATGCCGATCGATACCGGTCAGGAATGGTTAGCTCCTGCCTGCGACTGGCACCCCTAAACAGCGTGTTGAGTGCGTTATAAAAAAGCGTATCGAGAGCCCTCGATACGCTTTTTGCATTCGGTCCGTTCTATTTGCTAAAATTTATAGGCATTACGTTATCACGCAGATTATGCTCAATTCCTGGAACAAAGCAACGGTAAAAAAATCAGGAATGAAAATTATTTTTAATTATTCTAAATATATTTAAAGTGGCCTATATATTTGCTTTTCTTTATATGATTGCCCTGTGATGGCAGCCTTATCAGCGTATGAAAAGCCATAATTCTGGCTGTGTGGACTTACTCACTATAAAGCCCCTGCTCTCGCTGTGGCCTTGCCATGAGCAGATGGCGTATTAGAGCCAAACGCACTATCGACCAGTCCAGTAATGATGAAAGCAGAATCTGTACGGAAAAAGAAAAACTGGGCCAGCCACCAGAAGACATGGTATGGCAAATGGCACGTCTGGCTGGGTTTACTGGCCGGAACCATCATTTTCATTGTCAGTCTGACAGGTACTATCCTGGTTTATCGCGATGAAATTGATCAGGCCCTTAATCCGGAACTATTCCATGCACCTGCCCAGGAGAAAAAACTCTCGTTTCAGCAAATTACGGAGCAGATCAAACGCGATCATCCCGGCTGGAAACTAGAGTTCTTGTTCCGGGCCGAAGGTGAAAACAGCGAAAACCTTCCCTATCGGGCTCACCTGGAAGTAAAAGCAGACGAAGACGAAAAAGAGGTATTCATCAATCCGTATACGGGTAAAGTTACCGGATCGCGTATTCACGAGTCAGCCTTCATCGACGTAGTGCTGGCCATTCATCGAACGCTCCTCATTCCGGCTGTCGGCCGATATATTGTTGGAACGGCGGCTCTTATTTTAGTCATTTTAACAATCAGCGGGTTAAGGCTCTGGATTCCCAGACAATGGAAATACGTCAAATCCCGACTAACCATCAAACGTAATGCCAGCTTATTGCGCCAGAATTACGATCTACATCAGGTTCTCGGGCTGTATTCATCGCCTATGATCCTGCTGATTGCGCTAACGGGAGTGGTTATTACGTTCCTCACCATTATTGCCCCCGTGATGTTTCTGGTGAGTTTTGAAAAGCCTAAATCACTGGCCCAAATCCTCAATAACAAGTCGGTTTACGTGAAAGGTGCTAAACCAATCAGTATTGATTCGGCTATTGCTATTGCCCAGCGAGCTTTTCCACCCAGGAGTGAAATTCGTGGACTCGTGTTTCCCGATGGTCAGAAAGGTGCTTATGCTGTGTATGGGCTTGGACCATACGTAACGAAAACGGGCGACAATAACTTCGTGTACATTGACCAGTATTCGGGAAAAGTTAATTTCAATACGTCGGTCGATTTGCCGAATACGGGAAAAATGTATCTGAACTGGGTAACCCCGATCCACTACGGTACGTTCGGTGGCAACGTAACGCGTGTCGTTGCCTTTATTACGTCGCTAGTCCCGTCCATCCTGTTCGTTACAGGTATCCTAATCTGGTGGCCCCGCTGGAAAGGCAGAGCCAGGGGAAAATCTCGTAAAGCCAATACTGTTTCTGGTGCTGAAGTGCCGATAAAAATCCATTCATAATGGCTCCTGAACTATTTTCTAGTCCACAACCGCTTTTGCCCTGGTTTGCTGTTCAGATAAAAGCGGGGATACGTTACGCCCTCTATTTTCTGGGAATCGGATTTATGATGGGCGCTATTTATGGGGCATTTGGCGGCCTTGTGTTTCAGCCTGCCCTCTTCGCCAGTAGCCTGATTGGTATTTTCTGCCTGATGAACTTTCCGATTTCAATACTAGCTATGCTGGTGAATCTCGTATTGGCCCTATTCAGGAAAAGTAGCCGCCCCGTTTACCGATATGCTGGCCTATCGCTAGGCTTTGCGCTGGTTTATCTCCTTTATTTCTACGCACTTCATCTGGCTCATATCAACATCTTCTAAGCTTCTGAGCAGCACTTTTGTGAGGGTTTCCCAACGCACTACTGGTTATTAATATCAACATGAAACTCGCCGTTTTTCAATAAAACCAAAAAAGTATTTTTTATAACTTTTTCAACAATGGCAACTATCTTCCTTATCAGTTAGTTGCCATTTATCCGTTAAAAATGACCGTTAGTAAAAAATATAAAGATTAGCAGGATTTAACAAAACAAATAAAATCTACCTTTGTTAGATAATTTGAAAGCTGTTAGATAAATGAGCGTAATTGATCGTCGGAGCCGGCAAAAAGCAGAGATACGCCAACGTATTCTGGACGCGGCCCGGCAGATAGCCCGCGACAAAGACTGGAATGCCGTAACGATACGTAGCATAGCGGAAGCGATTGACTACACACCACCGATTGTATACGAGCATTTTAAAAATAAAGAAGACGTATTGCTGACGATTGTTAAGGAAGGGCATGAAGAAAATCGGAAGGTATTCGACGAGATTCTGGCGATGGATTTAAACCCGGAAGAGAAAATTGTTCAGCTATCGATGCTCCAGTGGACATTTGCCCACGAACGGCCTGAAATATATCGGTTGATGCACAATCCTGAACGTGTTGAACAGCAACGGGAAATTGTTCGGGAAAGTATGGAAGAAGCCAAACAGAAAATTGAGAGCCTCTTTCGTGACATCTCTCCCAATGCAGACAACATAAGCGAACTGATTTTCAACTGGTTCTGCCTGATGCAGGGCTACATAAATCTCATTACCAGTATCCGGCCCGACCAGGGAGCCAGGCTGATCGAACGAGTTCATGATCCCAAAATGGTCGCTCTCTTTAAGCAACCTCAGGAATTGTTTGAACGAGCCATCCGTCGATTCGTACGCGGCTTAAAAACTTAGTACTCACTTCACTAGATTCCGATTTCTCAAGCAACATGAAACGCATGAAGCAGACTATACTGACGGCATTGATGCTCAGTCTGTTAGTCAACTGGTCTAAAGCTCAGACTCCTACTACGCCGGCGGGCGGGTATACCCTGGCTCAATGTGTAGAATACGCGCGGGTGAACAATCCTAACATCAAGATTGCCCGCGTTAACGAACAAATATCAGAGTCGCAAACGCAACAGGTGATTGGTCGAAATCTTCCACAAGTTTCGGTGTCAGGCTCCGTGCTGGACAACGTTAAAATTCCGGTTCAGTTGTTGCCAGGTGAACTAGCTGGACAGCCATCCGGTACGTTTATACCGATTCAATTCGGTACGCAGTATAACACGACCTTAACCGGGCGCGTTGATCAGAAACTCTTTGATCCTTCGTTCGGACTGGCGCTGAAAGCGGCCAAAATTCAAACGCAGGTACAGGCACAGGCTACCCTTCAGGCCGAACAGACGCAGGCTTATAACATTGCTACGGCTTATTATCAGACGCTGGTTATTGATCTGCAAAGACGGTTAACGATCCGCGATCTGACCTCGTCCGATACGTTATTGCAGCAGGAGAAAGTTCGACTGCAAAACGGTACAACCCGGGAAATTGACTTTGGCCGAATTCAACTCAATCGCAACAATTTACAATCGCAGCTGGAGCAAATAGCCCGTAATTACGAACAGGCCATCAATCGGCTGAAATTTCAGATGGGTATGCCGCTCAGCGAAACGCTCACCATTCAGCCGCTGGAAGTCGAAAAAGAATTGCACGTCAACGAATTACCTGACGTCACGAATCGTTTTTTTGAGAACCGGCCTGACTTTAAACAGTTGGTGCTCAACACTCAGCTACAGGACCTGAACCGTCAGTCGAATAACCGAGGCTACTATCCATCAATCGGATTTTATGGAACTTATGCCACGAATGCCCAGCGCCGACAGTTTAATTTCTTCGATGGCGGACTGCCCTGGTTTAAAAGCTCAACACTCGGCTTAACGCTCTCCTGGACACCGTTTGATGGCAATCAGCGTCGCTATCGGGATCGCGAAAACCGGCTGAACCTGGAAACGCTACGTCTCCAGCAGATTCTGGCTCGCGAGTCGGCCCAGCTGAACGTAAACAACGCGCAGGTAAGCTATCAGAATCTGGTAACCGACATTCAGCGGGAGCGCGACAATATTGATCTGGCCCGCAAGATTTTGACCGTTACCGAACTCGAATACAAAGAAGGAATTGCTACGTCGGTAACACTGATCGACTCGAAAGATGCGCTGACCACGGCACAAAACAACCTGGCCAACAAACTGATTAATTTATATCAGGCCCGATTAGATTACGAAAACGCACAAGGCACTATTCTTCAGTACGTTACTCAAAAATAAACAGTTACCATGAAACGAATTATAATTATTGGAGCGGTAGCTGCCCTGGTTGCGCTGATTGCCTTCCGATTAATGAATAACAAAGAAAAAATCGAAGCCGCCAAAACGTCGACGGCGCAGTTTCAGACCGTACCGGTTGTGGAAGTACAGCCCGTTACGTACGAACGTCTCGACCAGAAGCTTTCGGTTTTAGGAACCGTTGAAGCACAAAACGAAGGCAATATTATTGCCGAAACTCGCGGTAAGCTTCAGAACTTCAAACTGGTGCTGGGCACTTTCGTTAAGAAAGGCCAGCAGGTTGGCTACATTCAGGACGATGTGCAAGGCATTGTCGTTGAAAACAATCAGACGACTGTTGAAAATGCCAAGCGTGAAATGGAACGGTATGAGCGCCTGCTGAAAGGTGGAGCCGTTACGCAGGAAGCGTATCAGAAATACAAAGATCAATACAACACGGCCCTCTTAAACGCCAAACAACAGCAACGTGTTCTGGGCAATGGCGCTGTGGTTGCTCCCATTAGTGGTTATGTGTACGATAAAAAGGTTGAAAATGGCGAATACGTAGCGGTTGGAGCCGTCCTGGCGTCGGTGATTAACCTACAGGAATTAAAACTGGTGGTTAACGTACCCGAACAGGCCGTTTATCAGCTAAAAACTGGCGACAAAGCCAACATCACAGCCCAGGCGTTTCCGGGTGTTACGTTCACGGGTACGGTTCACTACATCAGTCCCAAAGGCGACGACCTGCACAATTATCCCGTTGAAATTTACCTGAACAACAACAGCAAAAACCAGCTGAAAGCCGGTACGCTGGCCAATGCAAGCTTTACCTTCCGCAACGGGATCGATGGATTGTTCATTCCTCGCCGGGCGCTGATTGGCGGTGCTGATAGTGCGAGTGTATACGTATTGGAAAACAATGATACGGTCCGTTTACGCCGGGTTCAGCTAGGCTATGACACCGGCGATTTGTATCAGGTACTTAGTGGCTTGAAGCAGGGCGAACCAATCGTCGTGAACGGGCAGCTCAACGTAAGCAATGGCGCAAAGGTTTCTGTTAGCGGCAGCAAGCAGACTCAGCCCAAAACAGACACATCAGTGGCCGTAAAACAATAGAAAGTTTACAGTTTATAGTTTTCGGTTTATGGTTTATAGTGGCTGACGCATCAGCAATTATTTTGTAGTAGGCACTATAAACCATAAACTGAAAACCATAAACTATAAACTATAAAACTGAAAACTTTATAGTAATATGTCAGTAACAGAGATTGCCATAAAACGCCCTACGCTGGTTGTCGTGGCCTTTACTGTCCTGGGTATTTTGGGCTTCATTTCGTATAAAAGCCTCAATTATACGCTGCTACCTAAGTTTGATGCGTCGGTGGTGACAATCATCACTACGTATCCGGGAGCGGCTGCCGGTGAGGTCGAAAACTCGGTCACTCGTAAGATCGAAGATGCGGTATCGTCCATCGAAAACCTGAAAAACATCAGCTCAACCAGTCAGGAAGGGGCTTCAACGATCCAGATCGAACTCAACGCCAATGCCGACCCGAACCAGGCGCTGGAAGATGCCCAGCGAAAGGTAAACGCCATTCTGTCGCAATTGCCCGACGAAGTAGAATCGCCCACGCTGCTCAAATTCTCAACCGACGACGTACCGGTGATTCGGATGGGTGTACGAGCCAATCTGGAACCCACCAAACTCTACGATCTGGTCGATGATCAGATCCGTACGCAACTTACGAAAGTGAACGGCGTCGGTCAGGTAACCCTAACGGGTGGCCGTGAGCGGGAAATACGTATCGGCATCGATCCGAACAAAATAAAGCTGTATAATCTATCGCTGGGCCAGATAACCCAGGCTGTTAATTCGGCTAACCTCGATTATCCAACCGGACGAATCGAAACCGATCAGGCACAGTATGCGATCCGGCTGGCGGGTAAGTTCACGAACATCAATCAAATTCGGAATACGGCGATCAAAACCTCGCCTAATGGCACCAAAATTTTACTAAGCGACGTAGCGAACGTAACGGATGGCGTAGCGGATGCCAAAACGATTAACCGGATCAATGGCCGTGAGTCGATTGGTATCACGATACAGAAACAGACGGATGCCAACGCGGTAGAAATCAGCCAGCAGGTACGCGGTATTCTGGGCGGTATTGAAAAACAATACGCTGATATTGGGCTAAAATTTGAAGTTACGAGCGATTCATCGACCTATACGCTGGCATCCGCTGAAGGAGTAATTTTCGACCTTGAGTTTGCGGTTGTGCTGGTAGCCCTGGTGATGCTTCTGTTCCTTCACAGCCTTCGGAACGCCTTTATTGTGATGGTGTCGGTGCCAGCGTCGATCATTTCGGTTTTTGTACCGATGTATCTGCTGGGCTTTACGCTCAACCTGATGACCCTGATGGCGCTATCGCTGGTTGTTGGTATTCTGGTCGATGACTCGATTGTGGTCCTCGAAAATATCTACCGTCACCTCGAAATGGGGAAAGACCGGCGTACGGCTTCGCTTGACGGACGTAACGAAATTGGCTTCACCGCCGTTGCCATCACGATGGTCGACGTTGTGGTGTTCCTGCCTCTGGTATTCGTTCAGGGCCTGATTGCCAACATTATCCGCGAGTTTGCGCTGGTGGTTGTGTTCTCGACACTGATGTCGCTTATTGTTTCGTTTACCATCACTCCGCTACTGGCATCTCGTTTTGCCAAAGAAACGGACCTGAATGGGCCTGGCCTGGGCAAACGGTTTCTGGCCTGGTTTGAAGGTCAGTTCGATTCACTGAAACATGGATACGCTAACTTACTGAGCTGGAGTCTACGCCATAAACGCTGGGTCTATATTACGGCTATCGTATTGTTTGTAGCGTCGATTGGATTGGTGACCGGTGGCTTTATCGGTACTACGTTCTTCCCGCAAAGTGACCAGGGCGAATTCGTGGTTCAGATCGAAGGTGAGCCGTTCAATAGTCTGGCCGAAACCAACCGGATTTGCCAGAAAATTGAGAAGCAGCTTATGCAGAACAAGCTGGTCACGAAAGTAAACAGCAACGTTGGCTACTCAAGCTCAGCCTCGGGTGGAGGACTTGGGTCAACGCCGTATCACAAGGCTGAAATTACGGTAACGATCATTCCTAAAAACGAACGTAGCATTACGGTCGATCAGTTTGCCGCACAGGCCAAAGCCGAAATCATGAAGACACCCGGCCTGAACGTCAAATCAGCACCCGTGGGCATTACGGGTGGGGCCAACGCTACACCGATTCAGATTCTGCTACAGGGTAATTCTCAACAGGATTTAGAACAGGCGGCAGCTATTGTGAAGCAGGTTATCAAATCCGTAAGCGGAACAGCCGACGTAGAGCTAGGAGTTGATGACCCCAAGCCAGAACTGAAAGTAAATCTCGACCGTCGAAAAATGGCTCAGTTTGGGGTTTCAGTTGCTAACGTTGGTGCTACGTTACAGACGGCATTTTCGGGTAATACCGACAGTAAATACCGAATTGGTAGCCGCGACTACGATATCCGTGTCGAACTGGACCGATTTAATCGGCAGAGTAAAAATGACGTAGGCGACCTGACAGTGCCGGATGCGCAGGGCAAACTGGTTGAAATTCGTCAGATCGCTGATTTGCAATTAAGCACGGGTGCTACGCAGTTAACTCGTTACAATCGCGTTGGCTCGTTGTTCGTTAACTCGAACGTTATTGGCCGCCCTACGGGTACGGTCGGCGCGGAGATCGACAACATTCTGAAAACCAAGCAACTTCCAGGTGGCGTTACGTATAAACTCAAAGGTGATCTGGAACGCCAATCGGATGCATTTGGTAGCCTGGGCATAGCTCTTGGTCTGGCAGTTATGTTCGTTTACCTGTTGATGGTAGCGTTGTATAACTCCTATTTCCGTCCTTTTGTGGTCTTGTTCTCGATCCCGATGGCCGTTATTGGTGCTTTCCTCGCACTGGCCCTGGCCGAGCAGTCGATTTCGTTCTTCGTTATGCTGGGTATGGTTATGCTGATCGGTCTGGTAGCGAAAAACGCTATTCTGCTGGTCGACTTTGCTAATGCTCAGAAAGAAGAAGGAAAAGGCACGGTCGATGCACTGGTTGAGGCCGGTCGTGAGCGGATTCGTCCTATTTTGATGACCACCATTGCTATGACGATCGGTTTGCTTCCGATGGCCCTGGCGACGGGCGACGGTTCAGAATCAAAAAACGGGCTGGCCTGGGTGCTCATCGGCGGGCTGATCAGTTCTCTTCTGCTAACACTGGTTCTGGTTCCGACGGTCTATCTGACCTTCGAAAATATTTTCAATGGCGTGAGCCGACTATGGAACCGAGTTACGGGCAAAAAAGACAAGTCCGTACCGGCGAAGGTTTAGTTCTTCTTTTTGACAGGATTAACAGGGTTTACAAGATTGGCTGGATGTAAAAATCCTGTTAAGCCTGTCAAAAAAGAATTTGTCTTTAACCAAAAGCCACTCATTACTGCAATGAGTGGCTTCTCTTTTCCTGGCCCTTCTCGTAAAGATAAAGTAGACTGACACGTAGCATAGGTAGTACAAACGAGCCGCTTTCTGTACATTTACTACCTTATACTTGTCTCTAAACGCTACGTTTGCTGGTAATCTTCTCCATCCCCTAAACCTGACTCTTTTTAAAGTAGATGACTATACTTGCTAAATCTGTATGGCTGAGCGCCCTGTTGATGATCGGTCATTTTGCGGTTGCTCAATCATCCATTAGGACCTCGTCCGATACGCTGGGCACTCCGCCAACGGCAGCTTCAGCAAAACCAGACGTAGACAAAAATGAACTTCGGTATAATCTGAATACATCAGGTTCGCACTTTTTTAAAGTCACTTTCTTAAATCAGACCTGGCTCCGTTTTAATCAGAGCAATCCCGGAACCACTGTCATTCAGGAGCCAAAAGATAATACGTTCGACATTGGCCTGCGTCGTACTCGAATGCAGTTGTTTGGCCAGATTAGCGACCGGGTATTTCTATACATTCAGTTTGGCTTAAATAACTTCAATTATCTAAACGGAGGCTTTAATCCAACTGCTTCGTCGAACCGCAAGATACAGGCCTTCTTCCACGATGCTGTTGGTGAGTATTTAGTTTTTAAGAACAAAAATTACCTGAATATTGGGGGTGGCCTAACCATCGTTAACGGGTTGTCTCGCTTCAGCGCACCCAGCGTAGCAACCATTATGAGCCTGGACGTGCCGGTATTTGCCCAGGCCACCGTCGACCAAACCGATGAGTTTTCGCGCAAGTTGAGCTTATATGCCCGTGGCCAGATTGGTCACCTCGATTATCGGGTTGCCTTAACCGACCCGTTCCCTATTCAGACAAGCGGTACGGCTTTACCTACCTATGGCCCCAACGCCATTTATGCACTCAAAGGGCATCATAAGCAGTTTCAGGGCTTCTTTATGTGGCAATTCTTCGACAAAGAAGCCCATCAAACGCCCGGCTATAATACCGGCACCTATTTAGGAGCGAAAAAGATTGTCAATTTCGAAGCCGGATTTATTACGCAGAAAAATGCCATGGTACGTGTCGATGCTCCCGGCGACACTACGTATCAGAACATGAACTTGTGGTCAGTTGCTTCCTTCCTGGATATGCCCATCAACCGGGAGAAAGGTACGGCGGTTAACGCTTATCTGGGTTATTTCCACACAGACTACGGCAAAAACTACCTGCGTTTCAATGGCATTATGAACCCAGCCAGCGGACTGGCGAGTGGTTACCCCGCCGGTACGCAAGGGAATGCTTTTCCGATGTTCGGAACAGGAAACGTAGTGTATGGGCAGTTTGGCTATTTACTGAAACGTGATTTATTCGGTCCGGGCAATGGTACGTTAATGCCGTATGTTCACGCCCAACTTGCCAATTACCAACGGCTGACAAAAACGCTTGGCATTTATACGGTTGGCCTTAATTATCTGATCAAAGGTCACAACGGTAAACTCACCCTTGATTATCAGAATCGACCTTATTACGAAACAATCGGCAACCAATACGCCCCTCAGGGCCGCCGGGGCCAGTTGACCCTGCAATATCAGGTGTTTATTTAGCCTGAAAAGCGAACGAAACCATTTTGATCATACTAAAACGGTTTCGTTCGACTTCAACTATTGTTTGTTGTTAATCGCATCCTGACAGTTATCGACTGTCATTTCCTTCATATCACGTTTAGACGTGTTTTCTGTTACTTCCGACAATTCCAGGCGGGTACGGGTGATACTCGATTTCACCTCCCCTTTTACGTAGTATTTCTTTCCGGCTTCGGTATCCAGTTCGAGTTCGGTTTCCCGCTTGAATACTTCTATACCTCCGCGTTGTGCAGTCAGCATCAATTTGCCGGGTTTTGCTTTGTACTCAATGTATTTATTGTTGCTGAGCTTGCAGATTTTCTGGCCATTGACGTAAATACTGTAGTTGATACTAGCCGCGAAGAATTGACCTCCCCGGTATATATAGATGGTGGCGAAATCATCAACTGGCTCAACACGTACTGAATCGCGTCGAAACGCCGATAGTAAAAAGCCTAGGCAGAGCAAAAGCAATAGAGGCATTTTTTTCATAACAAAAACTCTGTCAAGTGGTACGTAATAGGTTTATAACGCTCTAAATTAATACATGAAATACTATGCATTAATCAATCGAGTTAGGAAACGGCAAAAAAGAAAAGGTTCCGCCAGCGAAACCTTTTCCAACTATACCAGACAACGTATGGCTGACTTATACACCAATGTTCAGTGTGCTCAATACGCTGTTCATGCTCCGAACGGCATCAGCCGACTTATTGAAAGCCGCCTGTTCTTCGTCGTTCAGTTTATAGTCAATAATTTCTTCCCAACCGTTACGGCCTAATACGACCGGAACGCCCAGGCAAATGTCAGATTGTCCATATTCACCTTCCAGCAGTACGCAGGATGGAATAACGCGCTTCTGATCGCGCAAAATACTTTCAACCATATAGGCCCCCGCTGCGCCTGGAGCGTACCAAGCCGACGTACCAATCAGGCCGGTTAACGTAGCACCACCCACCATGGTATCGGCCGCTACTTTTTTCAGCGTTTCGTCGTCCAGGAAATTGCCTACCGGAACACCCGCTTTTGTAGCCAGACGCGTTAAAGGAATCATCGTTGTGTCGCCATGTCCGCCGATTACAGAAGCCTGTAGATCGTTAGGAGAGCAGTTCAACGCCAGCGATAAATATGTTTTAAAACGGGCCGAATCCAGCGCACCACCCAGACCGATTACTCGATTTTTTGGCAGACCCGACGTTTTTAACGCCAGGTACGTCATGGTATCCATTGGGTTCGAAATAATGATGAAAATCGCGTCTGGCGAGTGCTTAAGGATATTTTCGGTTACCCCCTTAACGATACCAGCATTGATACCAATCAGGTCTTCACGAGTCATTCCAGGCTTACGTGGCAAACCCGATGTAATCACCACCACATCCGAACCGGCTGTTTTTTCGTAATCATTAGTAGAGCCCGTTAGTTTAACATCGCAATCGAGCAATGTTGACGCCTGAAGCATATCAAGCGATTTACCTTCACTGATACCTTCCTTGATATCTAAAAGCACAACCTCGTGGGCGAGTTCACGGCGGGCAATGTTGTCGGCGCAGGTTGCCCCAACGGCACCGGCACCTACTACAGTAACTTTCATATAAAATTCGGAATTAAAGGGTTAACAAGCGACGCAAAAGTACGTACCCCAAACCTGACAAACCAACGGGTTGGGAATAAACTTCGGGGCCTGTCACTCAGTTTATGGACTATTTATAGTTTTTTTTTGTTGAATGATTTGACGCCAGATAGAATAAAAATGCACCGAACCAGTGATCAACTTTAAACCAAAGCACAAATCACCTATCCAATACTCAGTGTAGCCAAAACACTATCAACGTCTAACATCCACCTATTAAACGAATGGCAAACAAAAGTCTCATATCACGAATTTTAAGTTCCATTTTTTTCAAACGGGCCAATATTGGCGCTGTTCGCTACGCCCGTAACACCCGAAGTTTACTGGCGCTTATTCGGGAAGCGATGGATAAAAGTGGCGGATTGTCGGGGGCTAATATTGCGGTCTTTCGGGATCAACTGACCATTGTGACGAGATTGCTGAAAGCGTACGCATCGGGTGACTACCGTCAGATACCCTGGAAAACGCTGATTCGGATTATCGCCGTATTGATCTATTTTGTTTCACCGATCGATATACTACCTGATTTTCTGCCTATAGTGGGCATAACTGACGACATTGCGCTGATGTTATGGCTTTTTAGCGGCATTAAAGACGATATCGAGCAATTTCGCCAGTGGGAAGGTTCTTCCAGTCAACAGACAGAAGCAGCCCAGCAACCGAAAACAGTTAAAATTGGATAGCATTTTGCCGCCACTATAGATAACTATAGTTAAGGTAGAACGTTAGAGATTTAAGGTTCACGCCTTTTTAATCTGGTAGCGAACAAGTTTCGTTCATTTTTGCTAGCTAGTACGAGAGAGTTTTTTTAATTTTGCATACATTCAAATCCCAGGAATCATGATTTTGGCAAGTGTTTTGGCATTTATGGGTTTGGGCGGTCAGGAAATGGTGTTCATTTTCTTAGCACTGCTCCTGTTGTTCGGCGCTAAGAAAATCCCCGAACTCGCGCGCGGCCTTGGAAAAGGTATCAAGGAGTTCAAAGACGCCACGAAAGACGTTCGCGAGAATATCGAAGAAGGTCTGAAAGAGTCAGAGAAATAATTGATTTTATGTTATAGACAGACAATCAGGCGGCCCCTCCTCGGATCCGTCTGATTGTCTGTTTGTATTTGTAGAGATTGTAGATTCTGGATAGCCGGGAATCAGAACAAGGCATACGTACTACGTATCCCCTGCCCGCTTCCAACCTCCAAATCCTTTGTCGTTTGAGTTACTACCGCAACTTCGCTACAGTTCAAACCGATCTAAAAAACGGTACCACTACTTGCCGCCAACTGGTAGAGCAATATCTTACTCGTATTGAGCAGGAAAAACACCTCAATGTCTTCACCGAAGTATACGCTGATGAAGCGTTACAACAAGCCGACCGCGTTGACCAGAAGCTAGCCAATAATCAGGCAGGCCGATTGGCGGGCATGGTTATCGGTATAAAGGATGTTCTGAACTACCAGGGGCATGGTGTTCGGGCCGGAAGTCGCATTCTGGAAAACTTTACGGCTCAATTTACCGGCACAGCAATTCAGCGGTTGCTCAATGAAGATGCTATTATTATTGGTCGGCAAAACTGCGATGAGTTTGCTATGGGCTCCTCGAACGAAAATTCGGCATTCGGTCCGGTTCGAAATGCAGCCGACCCTAGCCGAGTTCCCGGCGGATCGAGTGGAGGCTCAGCCGTAGCAGTACAGGCGGGTCTTTGCCTGGCCAGCATTGGCTCCGATACGGGCGGATCAGTACGTCAGCCAGCTGCTTTTTGTGGCGTTGTGGGTCTGAAACCTACTTATGGACGTGTTAGCCGATGGGGACTCATTGCCTACGCATCGTCATTCGATTGTGTTGGTCCTATCGCCAATACGCCCGAAGATGCAGCCCTTCTGCTGGAAATTATGGCAGGCCCCGATGATTTCGACAGTACCGTATCGAGCCAGCCCGTTCAGGCCTATTCAGCGGGAAAACTACCAGACAGACCGCTACGTATCGCTTATCTGCGCGACGGCGTTGAAAGCACCGGGATCGACGCCAGTATCCGGGAGGCAACTCAGCGTAAAATTGACGAATTACGTAGCAAAGGCCATACCGTCGAGCCCGTCGATCTATCGCTACTGAAATACCTTTTACCTACGTATTATATCCTGACCACTGCCGAAGCCTCGTCTAATCTGTCGCGGTTCGATGGCGTACGATATGGTTATCGCGCCAAATCGGATGCGGATACATCAACAATGGACCTTTTGACGTTGTACAAAAAAAGTCGTACACAAGGCTTTGGTGACGAGGTTCGTCGTCGGATTTTGCTTGGTACATTTGCGTTAAGTGCCAGCTATTACGACGCCTATTATACAAAGGCTCAGCAGGTCCGCAGGCTTATTCGGGAAGAAACCGAACGAGTGTTTGCCCAATACGACTTTTTATTATCGCCCACCACACCCACAACCGCTTTCCAATTAGGGGAGAAAACCGACGATCCGCTACAGATGTATCTGGCCGATATTTTCACGGTCCAGGCCAACGTAGTAGGCTATCCAGCCATGTCAATACCCAATGGTACTGACGAAACTGGACTACCGATCGGTATACAATTGATGGCTCCCCCTTTTGCAGAAGGAGCGCTGGTTGCTTTAGCGAAAGAAATGAGTAAAGAGATATGATGTAGAATGTATGAAATAGGATGCACCTAGTCAAATACGCACTACATCCTATTTCATACAGCTTACCCCTCTTTCTGCTTTTGAATACGTAACGATTACCTAACCGATAGAATGCATGAACCACTTGAACCGTAGCCTGTTACGAATGGGGCTGTTGAGTGTGGCGCTAGGTCTGACAATAAGTACCTACGCCAAGACTACGATTCAATCCGGGCCAAGCACGGCCAATCAGTCGGATACTACCATTGTGAAGAGCGACACGGTGGCGTTTGTAGCCACTGTTCCTGACAGTTTGCTACGTGAGCGATTGGTGAAACTCCAGAAAACGATTCCGCTCAATTACCACAAGTCGGTCCAGGCCTATGTGGATTATTTCACGTTCCGTAAAGCCAGCTCAACCAAGCTGATGCTGGAACGTATGCCGCTTTTCTTTCCACTTTATGAACGGATGCTGGCGGACTTCGGCCTGCCTGACGAACTGAAGTATCTATCGATTGTCGAATCAGCCCTGAATCCACGCGCCATCTCACGGGCGGGCGCTGGAGGACTGTGGCAGATTATGCCGGGAACGGGCCGCGATTTGAAACTCTATCAGGACGATTATGTCGATGAGCGTATGGACCCTGTTAAGGCGACCGAGGCAGCCTGCAAATACCTGCGTGATCTCTACAACATTTTCGGCGATTGGGAGCTAGCAATGGCGGCTTACAACTGTGGACCTGGAGCCGTCAAACGCGCCATGCGTCGCTCGGGTGGTGATTCGTTTTATACGATCTATGATGCGCTGCCGAAAGAAACCAGAGGATACGTTCCGCAGTTTGTGGCCTTTATGTATCTGATGAACCATGCCAACGATCATGGAATAGTAGCTGAAAACTACGAGTATCCCATTCCGCACGATACAATACACGTATCGGGCTATTTCAACCTCGAAACCTTCGCCCGGCAAAGCATGATACAACTGTCGGATCTTCAGAAAATGAATCCGGCCGTTACAACGACCATATTACCTGAATTCACGAATCGTTATCCACTACGTATCCCTCGTCAGCAGTACGCTTATTTTTCAGCCAAACGCCGGGCTATTATGGACTCGTCCAGCCAGATTCCACCGGCTATGGCCCACGTTCTGCTGGCCAGTGGCGAATCTATTCGCTATGACGACGATAGCATGCGAGCCTGGGCCGGTACGGGTAGCAATCCACTTGCTAAACTAGCTCTTGACGAGCGTGAAAACAGTACGTCAAAAACAGCTACGTTACTAGCTTCAGCCGAATCAGCTGATGAACCCGAAGAAGATATAGAAACGGTTGTTCTTCGCAAGCCTAAAAAGCAAACCTACGTAGTAAAACGGGGTGACAATCTGGGCAACATAGCCGACAAATTCAATGTTGATCTGTATGATTTAAAACGCTGGAATCATCTTCGCTCTACCCGAATTCAGCGTGGCCAGAAACTGGTTATTCTGAAAGAAGTTGCCGAAACACGCTCCGAACGGCTAGCCGACCAGGGAACAGCCAAGGCACATAAAAAAGCCGAAGTAGTTGCCAAAACCAAACGCTATAAACCCAAATATCATCGGGTTCAGGATGGTGATACGCTTTGGAACATTGCCCAACGCTACGACGGCCTGACCATTGAGCGGTTGAAGAAGCTGAATCATATACGCACTAGTACGTTACGTCCAGGCCAAAAGCTGATCGTTGGCTAAACCAACTGTTATACAATGCCCGGTCTCACTGTTTAACATTTATTAATAATTACTTTAACTGCCAACTACTTAGCTTTGACTCCAGCGAACGGAAGGTACAATGGCCAAGAAAAGTAACTGGATCAAGTGGGTTTGGATTGGGCTGCCTATCGTTTTACTTTTCTATCTGGGCCTTTATCTGTTTCTCTACAGCATTAAAGATCAGCAGACTAATCGGTATCGGTCTACTCAATTACCCGATACGTATCGCTACAACTTTGCCCACCCCCTGGAAGAATTAACAATTCACACTCCGCAAGAGGGTTTGTTAAATGCCTTACTTTTCAAAGTCTCTCAACCCAAAGGAATAGTCTGTTTCTGGAAAGGGAATGGAGGAACTTTAGCTAATTGGGGAGCTATGGCCCCTACGTTTCTACAATGCGGTTACGATGTGTTGATCACTGACTATCGGCAACATGGTAAAAGTAGAGGAGCCATTAGTCTGGCTAATTTCTACAGTGATGCCCAAACTGTTTACGACTCGTTGAAGCGTCGATATTTGGAAAATAAGATTGTGATCTGTGGTTATTCCTTAGGTGGTCGGATAGCGGCTCATCTAGCTGCGACCAACCACCCCAAATTCACGTTCCTGATTGACCCAGCCTCGGCGGGTGGTGATTTTAGCGATCGCTTTACGGATCTCTTGTATTATCCCCTGCCCTCGGTGAATGGCTTCACTTTCGTCACGGACCAGGATGTCCAACATGCAATCAGTCCGGTTATAGTTGTCAGCACCGACAACCCGCATAGTACGGCTTATAAGCTCCATTCCGTTTTAACCTCTAACGATCAGTTTTTAGTGATTCCAGATGCGACACATGCCAGTATCCTGAGTCACTTGCAAACCATGCAACTGATCAGGAAAAAGCTCGCCGATTAAGAATCCTGACCAATCACTTACTTATTTCCTAATAACGTCCACCTAACATAAGACGGTCGTTTTCTATGATTTACTAGAATTGTTCTCGGAACCAAGAAGTCTTGTCTGCGCTGTTGCACCGAATGAAGTATAGCTTCCAACATAGTGAACTTACCTCCTGTTCTGTATACAGATATATTAAAGTTGGGCATTCGATTCGACATCAGGGCAATACTCAACCGCCAAACAAACCAGTTTGCACCGTCTCCAAAACTGAACTATGGTCAAACAGCTAACGATTGATGGAAGCTCAATCAACGACATTGCCTCCTTTTACGAGCAGATCAACCGAGTGTTTATGACAGGAGAAAGCTGGAAGCTTGGTCATAGCCTCGACGCATTTGATGATTTATTGTATGGTGGCTACGGAGCCTTACAAGGAGTCCAATCAGTCGAGCTTCTCTGGTATAATATGGAGCACAGCAGAAAGGCGTTAGGCTATCAAACTACCCGCATTTACTATCTGGATAAACTTAAAACGGGATCACCGTACAACAGAAAACTGTTTGAAGAAAAGCTGGCAGATCTGGAGGCCGGTACTGGCGAAACGTATTTTGACAGTATTATGGCAATCATTGCCGATCATCCGACTATTAAGGTAATTAATCAATGAAGTAAAGTTGTGTGATACACCTTACAATCGATTATAGCTAATCTCAGAGCTCAGTATTTATAAAAAAACCTCCTGAGCTATCGTTCGACAATTCAGGAGGTTTTCGTTTTTTGGCCAGCCTTATACCTCTTCGGCTTGTAGCTGCTTTTCGTATAACTCCCGGTAAGCACCGTTCTTCGCATAGAGTTCTTCGTGCGTACCTTCTTCAATGATTTCTCCTTCGTCGAACATAATAATGTAATCAGCCAACTTTGCTGAGGAAACCCGGTGAGAAATCACAACCGATGTCCGGTCAGCCATGATACGCTTGAGATTGTTCAGAATAATGTTCTCCGTATTCGTATCAACCGCCGACAAACAGTCGTCCAGAATCAGAATCTTAGGATCACGGGCAATGGCTCGGGCAATGCTCAGTCGTTGCTTTTGCCCACCCGACAACGTAACGCCCCGCTCGCCAACGCGTGTATCAAACTGTTCGGCGAAGTTGATCACGTTTTGGTATAAATCGGCATCACGAACCGCCTGCTCTACCCGCTCCTGCGATAAATCTGGCTTTCCGAACCGAACGTTATTACTGATCGTATCCGAAAACAGGAACACATCCTGCGGTACGTAGCCCATCTGCTCGCGCACCGACGTCAGGTTGTAGTCTTTAATCGGAACACCGTCAATACGAATTTCACCCGACGATACGTCATACATCCGTGTCAGCAGATTGGCCAGCGTTGTTTTACCCGAGCCCGTCGTTCCCAGAATAGCGACAGTTTCACCCGCCCGAACGTGCATAGAGAAATTTTTGATAGCTACTATTCCTGAGTCTGGATAAACGAACCGAACGTTTTTGAACTCTATTTCACCATCTATACTACGATGGATATTTTTCTGGGAAACAATGTCCGTTTTGATATTCAGAAACTCATTGATACGTTGCTGTGAAGCGGCCGCCCGTTGCGTCTGACTAGTTGTCCAGCCAAGCGCCATGACCGGCCACGTCAGCATGTTGACGTAGAGAATAAACTCTGTGATATTGCCCGGTGTCAGCCGACCGGCCAGAATCTCCTGACCGCCCACATACACAACCAATACGTTACTCAGTCCGACCAGAATAGCGACAATCGGGAAAAACAGCGAATCGACGCGAGTTAGCTCCAGCGATTTAGCCCGGTATTCGTCACTTTCGATCTCAAATCGGGTTGCCGAATTATTCTCCTGAACAAAGGCTTTTAAGACACGAATACCGGAAAAAGCTTCCTGCACATAGGTCGACAGTTTCGACAGACTGCGCTGAATTTCTTCGGATCGACGAATGATTATGTTATTGACCAGGTAGATCGCCACCGACAGAATGGGGAGCGGCAACAAGACGTAAAGGGATAAGCGTGCATTGATGCTGACCATATAGGAAATGACCAGCACAAACAGCACAATCAGGTTGACGCCATACATAATACTTGGCCCTACGTACATACGCACTTTGCTGACGTCTTCCGAAATCCGGGCCATCAGATCGCCCGTGCTATGCTGACGGTAGAAGCTAAGCGGCAAGGTCTGATAATGATCGTAAATCTCATTTTTAAGATCATACTCCACATGGCGCGACATAACGATAAGTGTCTGCCGAACCAGAAACAGAAAAAAACCCTTCAGCAAGGCCATCACCAGCGTCATTAAACCAAATAGCAACAGGCTAAATGCAAACACATCGTATAATGATGATTGCAATGGCGACTGATCGTAGAGATAGTAGATATCGAGCGTTTCCCGGACCAGATCGAGCGCATAACGGACTAGCTGCGCCGGGAAAATGCCAAATAGATTAGAGATGGTAGTGAATATCGTTCCCCAAATCAGATACCATTTATATTTGAGGAGATATTTATTCAGATAGGAAAGTGCTTTCACAGGACGGCCCAACAACTTTATTTTTGTAACCGTCTGAATTCGGGAAAAGTTGCACTGATAACTATACCCGAATCCGTACCTCTGTTTCGAGTATAGTTATCGCCTATTTATTTAGCGAACGTAACGGGCTTTGGCTCTATCGGTTTATTGTTTCTGATACCGACAAGGCAGCTAAGGCAATCAACGCCAACCCCAGGACGCCCGTTCCCAGCATGATAGCCGCCATGGCCCATCCTTTACCCCGATAGCGATCCTGGTTCCGTTTAATGGTTGTCATACTGGCTACTCCCAGTAACGTAGCAGTGAGTGGCACCGTTATGCCAAGTATCCACATCAATGTACCACCACTTACAATAAACATTGCCCCGGCTGATAATACTCCCAGCCCTAAAGCTACCCAGGCTAGCGGATAGGTTTTGCGGCTACGACTGTGCCGATCAATCAATTGAGTTTTTGGTGCTACGTGTCCAACGTTCGCGGAGCGGAGCCATCGGTTGATACGTTGATTTTGATAGCTGTCGGGATTGCGATGTCGGGAAAGCCTGACTATTGATGGAGTCGATTTGGTAGTCGCATTCGCTGTTGGCATCGGCTGGCTAATGGCAGGTATTGCTTTTAGCTCTGCATAATCTGTCGTTTTGGGCGATACTGTATCAGTTGCTACGTTGATCGCTACGGTTGAATTTACTACGTGCGGAATGCTATTTACCTGTGGCTGAAAATAGGCGTAACGCGTCGGGCCACAGCTAGCGAATAGCCATAAAACAGAGACAGCGATCACAACCAAGCGGCTGCTCAATCGCCCAAAGAGGAAGAACATGAAAGAAAAAGTAAAGGTTAAGTCATACGGTTTCAATTGGAAAAATACGAATAAAGAACTGTCAATACAATCCGCTAACGTACTTATTCTAAAGTTTTCCTTTTAAAGCTACAGATATAGTAGTCTATACAAATCATTGTGCTTAATGCGTTGCCATTTGTTCGTCGAGCATGCATCGCGCTGCCACCTGAACCTGCTCTGCCCGCAATTGATTTACGGTATCCTCTACATTATGACGTAGGTACGTATTCAGCCGATAACTTTTGATTATTTTCGTTGAAAGAGTTGTTAACTGAGCCTCGCTGATTTCATAATACACACATAAATTAGAGTCGATAGAGTAATCGCCAAAATCGATGTTAAGGCCGTATTCAGAATCGATGACTGGCTTAAGTTCCATCACCGTCTCATCGTTCATTAACAGCATGAGCGTCTTGTTACGTTCGACCTGTAGCTTATGAACTCCTGGCTTCATCGCATAGAGGATCAGATTGACGGTTTGTGCATCACGCCGAAATAGCAGCGATACTTCCATATCTTCAATACCTACCAGCGTTGATGCGCTCCGACCAAGGAATATATTGCCAACTTTCTTTCCGCGCAGGATCACCCTCGACACGGTCACCTGCTTTTTGGTGAACTTATCGTTCCATGTCCGACATTTCACTCCTTTCATATCGCTCAAGCTAGCTGGTGCCGATTGACGATTCTGGCTTGCATCTGCTTTTATAGACGATGAGGTCGATTTATCGGCAGGCTGTGTGGTAGGAGCAGCCATCATCACTTTCTGAATAGCCTCCGGTACTTTGCCAATTTTTAGCTGGATAAGCCCATTTGTTGTCAGATCGAACTGATTGCGAGATTCGTTGATTTTCTGCGTCATCAATTTGCGGGGCAGATTGGCCTCCCAAAGCTTAATAATGTCTGTGTTGGTAAGGACATCAGTCATTTTTGTGCCACGCATCATAGCCTCAATAACCGAACTGTTTACCTTAGCGCCCAATAACTGAAGCAACCCGGTGGTTGTCATATCAAACTGACAGGTCGAACCGCTTATTTTACTGACCATAATCCCGCTAGCCACTTTGTTTGCATGCATAGCCAAAATTGACTGGTTGGTTAAGATTTCCTGAGCCCAAGACTGGCTCGTACAAAAACTAAGAATAATACAAAAAGTAAGGTAGAAGCGAACTAACATGAATGATAGGGTGAATGATAAAAACCAACTTTGAATTGGTACAAAGAAACCTAAAATACGCCATTTAGTAATCTTTTACCAAATTTTAGTTTACTTTAATACGCAGATATATCTCATTATCAGCGCCAGGAAAATTGCCATCTAACCAATTATTGTTAAATTTGCAGGATCAAAGCAGTTCTTTTTTTTATCGGTAGATACACTAGTTTTATCCGGGATGCTCAATAGGCGACTACTCCGAATAAAGGTCATGCAAGCACTGTATGCGTTAAAGCAGACCGAATTCTCTAATCAACAACTAGTCCTCGATGGCATCGCGGACATTTTTCAGCCCGACCTGAACTCAATGCAGCCACAGGATAAGCGGCAACTCGAAGGCTACCGACAACTCGCCGGTCTTCTTTTTGAAGAAGCTATCAAAACCAATCAGCCCGCTCAGGACGAAGACGCGCCCCAAAAGGTGCTCAAAGCCGCTAATGATGGTTTCCTGTTCTATCAGGTCCGTGCCAAAAAAGATCGTCAGCATTTTGCCCAGATGATGCTGAAGCAGGTAAACGGTATCTACGAAGATTATTTACGGGTTCTTTTGCTACTGGTAGAACTTGGCCATGCTGCCCGTACTGACCGGGAGCGGCAATACCGCGATGTTGACGAAGCCCCCTTTCCATTCGAGTCAGATCTGAATAACAATACAGTGATTCAGGCGTTGGCTGCCCTTCAGCCATTACGTAATGAAGCACTACGTCATAACGTATCGTGGACCGACGATTTGAGTTTTGTTCGGAAAGCACTACGGGAAGTGTTCAAAACCGACGATACGTACCGCGCTTATTGCGAACAACGAACTCATACCGCCGACGAAGACCAGGCTTTGGTACAGTATGTGCTACGTACTCTTATCTTTAAACATGAGGTAATTCGGGACCATCTGGCCGAGATTGATCTGAGCTGGACCGAAAACAGCGAAGTGGTACGTGGACTTGCCATACGAACACTGAAATCGGCCCAATCGCCTACCGGCCTGCAACTCGAACCATTAACCGACGATTGGGAAGAAGACGAGTTATTTTTGAATACACTTTTCCAGAAATCGCTGGAAAATGAGAGCGACTATGAGCAATTAATCGTTGATCAACTAAAAAACTGGGATGTTGAGCGAGTAGCTATGCTCGATAAAATTATCCTGAAATTGGCTGTTTGTGAATTGCTTAACTTCCCAAACATTCCGGTTAAAGTATCGATTAATGAATATATCGAACTAGCAAAAGCTTATAGTACGCCCAAAAGCGGTAAATTTGTCAATGGAATCTTAGACAACCTTTCCGAAAAGCTTCAGGCATCGGGGCGTTTGCGTAAGAGTGGACGCGGGTTGCTGGATAACAAATAATTTGCAGCTAATGAGTCTGCAATTTTTAGGAGAAAACTCAGTTATTTAGTTCTCACTGAAAGTTGTACACTGAAAACTTTTCTACAAATGAACAAGGTAGCCCGTGATTTAACCTTTTTGCTGACCGGTATTGCTACAGGTGCTGTGATTGGCTTACTATACGCTCCCGACAAAGGGAAAGTTACCCGTGATCGCTTAACATTCCGGTTGTCGAAATATCGGGAACAGATCGAAAGCATGATTAATGATCTGGTTAATTCAACCGAATTACCCGAAAACCTGTCGAAAAACGAAGGTCAGCGCGTTGTCAACGATGCTCGTGAAAAAGCTGAACGCTTACTGGAAGATGTTGATCGCCTGATGGCTCAAATAAAGCAACAGAACGCATAACTACGTCAGTTTATAGTTTAGCGTGATTGAGTTTTTAGTTCACGATGCGATAGTCTTACTAAAAACTCAACCACGCTAAACTGAAAACGATTCACTATCGATGTACTCAAAAAAATGGCAGCTTATTATCGCTATGGCGCTGATAAGTTGTGGGCATCTTAGCTGCGATAACCGAAAACAGGGCGAAACAGCACAGGCTACGGCGTCAGGAAAGATGCCAAAAATTACGTTCGCCGAAAAAGGCATTTATGATTTTGGAACGTTAACGGAAGGCGACACCGTCGAACACGTTTTCAAGTTCACGAACACCGGCGAGTTTCCACTGATCATCAATAACATTACAGCCTCCTGCGGCTGTACAACGCCTGAGTGGCCCCGCGAACCCGTTGCACCTGGTGCTGCTGGTTCCATTCGTGTTCGGTTCAATAGCCGGGGAAAAAGTGGTGAGCAGAACAAGACCATTACGGTCATTGCCAATACTGATCCCGCTATGACGGATCTTCAATTCAAAGCTTTAGTGAATCCTAAAGCTGATTCAACAAAAAAATCATAATCCACTAAACTCATGTTTTCGATTTTACTACAGGCTCCGGCTGGCTCAAATGTATCCATGCTTTATAACGTACTGCTATGGGTAGGTATCATCGGTGTTTTCTACTTTTTCATGATACGTCCCCAACAGAAGAAGCAAAAAGACCAAAAGAGCTTCATCGATAACCTGAAGAAGGGAGATAACGTAGTAACAATTGGTGGATTACACGGTCGGGTTGCCTCAATAGAGGGCAGCACCGTTACGCTTGAAGTAGATCGTGGCGTTAAAATGACCTTCGAACGGTCGTCTATCTCACGCGAAGCATCGGTTAAACCAGCCGATTCGGACAAAAAAGAGTAGTGCTTAGGTCTCTATAAAACCTAAGTTTTCTTATAGCCACCTCTTGTGACCGCTCCGTCTAACAATCGTCCATTTCAGCCAACCAAGGCGTTATTATGCCTGATTGCGGCAACGCTATTCTGGTTTTTGAGTGCGCTCAATAGAACAGGCTATACACTGAACATTGAGTACCCAATTCATTTCATTTATAATGATTCGCTTTTTGTTCCCACAAAACCCCTGCCCCGCACCGTTCTGGTGAACGTATCGGGAGATGGCTGGGGGCTTCTGCGACATTCCTGGCTTCCGTTCCGCGTAGATCCAGTTGATTACAAAGTAGTGAATCCGCTGCAGGCATCGATCATCAATACGTCGTCGCTTACGGCTGCTCTGGAAGAGCACATTAAAAAACTCCACGTTAACTACGTAGTAGCCGATACAGTAGAGATGGGGTTCGACCGTCGCATGACGAAGACAATTCAACTAGTACCCGATAGTGTACATATTGATCTGGCCCCTCGATTTGTTGTATCCAGCGTAATAAACCTTACTCCCCGAACTATTCAGGTAGAAGGTCCTGCCCGGCTTGTTCGAGGTTTACCGGATACGGTATCGGTATCGATTCCAGGCAAACGTATTGCCGATAATTACGATAATGAAGCTCCGCTCAATCACTTTCGGCACCCGCTCCTGCGTCTAAGTACCGATCGGGTGGCCGTTAGTTTTGAGGTTGGTGAGCTGTTATCTCCTCCTCCATCCTCTACAACCGCCAGCAAATAGGTAGGTCGTATGGCAAACACGCTCCCGGAAAAATCACTCAAAACGCCCCTCCAGATTGGCGTAACCGGTGGTATTGGCTCCGGGAAAAGCGTCGTATGTCGTATTTTCCAGGCATTTGGCATTCCTGTTTATGAAGCCGACGAGCGTGCCAAATGGCTTACCGAACACGATCCAATTGTAAAAGCCGATATTGTACGAGTTCTGGGTCCCAACGCGTATGACGCCACAGGACGTTATAATCGGGGTTGGGTAGCGTCGCAGGTATTTTCTGATCCGGATTTATTAAAGCAGCTCAATAGCGTTATCCACCCTCGTGTCATGAGCGATACCGAAGCCTGGGTAAAAGAGCATACGAATAAACCGTATGTGATCAAAGAAGCAGCCATCATGAACGCGGCCGGCGATGCCAATTCGCTTGATAAGGTAATAGTCGTGCAAGCCCCAATAGCGCTACGTATCAATCGGATACAACACCGGGACCCGCAACGCTCTGAGCAGGAAATCCGGAATATTATCAGCCGACAGATCAGTGATGAAGAACGAGCCAAAATCGCTGATTATACGGTCATTAATGATGAAAAACAGCTACTAATTCCTCAACTAGTAGCTATTCATAACGATCTGCTTAAGGCCGTAACGTAGTACGTTTATTTTCCTTCACAACGGTATTATAGCCAATACAGGTAGTCGCCACAGACTAATCTATCGGTTACACTTATAATCGATGCTTTTTTCGGTACGGAGACTACTACGCTCAATACGTATCGCACCTTCACCAACCCGGCAAAGCGGTATCTACTACGTAGTAATCAACGCACTACGTAGCAGATACCACTTTCGTATGGCATTCCTCAACCATAAGAATAAAAACAGAAAGCTAAGTCACTATCTACGAACACCTTGTCAAGCTAATCCCCGCTATTTCAACGCTTTTTTTTCTTAAGAAAACAGCACGTTGATACCGTTCCGTAAGAAAGTGACTATCCTCCGTGATTTATTCACAAATCCCCGTCTAATAGTTCACACTTAACTAAAATCATTATATGGCTGTGAACCTACTAGATTTAGCCAAAGCTTACCTAAACGATACGTTCGTAAAGAAAGCCAGCAACCTGCTCGGAGAAAGTGAACAAAATACACAAGTAGCTTTGACTGGCACACTGCCTACCATGTTGGGAGGTATTATTCAGAAAGCGTCTGAGCCCGGTGGACCGGGTACGCTTCTGGACTTAATTGGCCAGCTAACAACACCTAATCGTGCTACTGGCGAACTAACTGCGTCAGAAAGCGGAATACTGGATCAGTTGACTAATTTACTCAGTAGCCAGCCTACTCAATTCAGCAGTCTACTTTCGATCGGTTCTGACATCAATAATAACGTATTCGGCGCAAAGGCAAACGACGTAGCTGATGTCATTGCCAGCTATAGTGGTGTAAAGGCGTCTTCAGCGTCATCGCTAATGAGTATAGCCAGTACCGTGTTATTAAGCCTGCTTGGCAAAAAAATGGCCGACGACGGTAGCGGTCCAGTAGGGTTGACAAGTTTCCTGAACAGTCAGACAGCCTACGCGCAGGCTGCCGTACCATCAAATCTAAGCTCCCTGATCAGCACCATTCCTGGTTTAGGTCTACTGGGAAGCCTAACTAGCAACGTATCACGTCCAGGCTCAGGAAGCTACGTACCACCTGTTCAGGCTACTACGCCCCCGCCAGCACCTGCCTATCAGCCTGACGAACGGGATAGTGGCAATCGGTGGCTACCCTGGCTAATGTTGTTGCTAGGAGCCGTAGCGCTGTTTTTTGTACTCCGTTCTTGCAACAACGATAAAGGCAGTGCCAACGGAACAACAACGGATAGTAGCAGCATCACTTCAGACGCTTCAGCCGGTGCCGATACGGTTGCCAATACGGTAGAAGCGGTTGTTGACTCGACGGCAGAAGAACTGAAAGACTTAACCGCGAAGCTGGGGGCCTTTTTCAAACGGAAACTACCATCTGGTATTGAGCTGAACATTCCAGAGTTTGGGATCGAGAACAACCTGGTCAAATTTATTGAAGACCCCAACAAGCCTGTCGATAAAACAACCTGGTTTAACTTCGACCGTTTGTTATTCGATACGGGCAAAGCAACGCTCAAACCAGCATCGCAGGAACAGTTGAAAAATATGGCTGAAATCCTGAAAGCATACCCCCAGGTTGAGCTTAAATTAGGTGGCTATACTGACAACACAGGTAGTGCCGCCGTCAATAAAAAACTATCGCAGGAGCGCGCAGATTCTGTAAAAGGAGAACTCGTTAAATTAGGGATTGCGGCTTCGCGCCTGGATGCCGAAGGATACGGTCAGGAACACCCGGTAGCGTCTAACGATACTGCCGAAGGTCGGGCCCAAAACCGACGTATCGCCGTACGCGTGACGAAGAAGTAAGTTGGTTCTTGGTTTCTGGTTCATTGTTTCTGGTTAGGCTCATAAGGAGCGATTTAACCAGAAACAATGAACCAGAAACTAGACACTCAACGCTACCACAATTTATCCGGGTATTTACCCTCATCGTGCAGTCGCTTTAACGCTTCCTGCACAACGGGTTTGTCTTCCGGATAGGTAACCCCAAACCATTCTGACTGGCTGCGAAATACTTTGCAATGCCCCAGATCTGTCTGAATCAGATTAGTCATTACGGTTGGAATATAAAACTCTGCTTTTGGCGAGTCGATGTTGGCAAAAGCATAGCTTTCGAACTGTTGCAATACCAAAGGGAAAACCGAGGGCTTAAATCCCCAGAAATTCATCGACACGGGCGTTTCGGGCGACAAAGGCGTTACGCCCTCTGCTTCTTCATAGACGATACGGCCTTCCTGTTCATAAATCTTGGTCCGCTCAATCACTGACGCCAGATTTCCGTTATCGTTTACTTCACAAACTCCCCGCGACACAGAACCGTTGTCCGACAATGTATTCTTGACTTCGTAGCCCACCATTGCGTGCAATTGGTCGTCCGTATCTGTTTTCAGGAATTCGGCAATTAATTGAAACGCTTCAAACCCGTAGAAGTCATCGGCATTGATAATAGCAAATGGCGTTTGGGTATGGTCTTTGGCGCAAAGCATGGCGTGACCAGTTCCCCAGGGCTTGGTCCGTCTTACGTCGCCCAGTTCTTCTGGTACGTAAGACGTTAGTGCCTGAATGGCGTAATCTACTTCTATTTTTCCAGCCAGCTTCCCGCTGAATACCTCTTCGAAATCACTACGTAGTTCTTCACGTATGATAAAAACGACCTTGCCAAAACCGGCACGAATAGCATCGAAAAGGGAATAGTCAATAATAGTCTCGCCGTTCGGCCCGAACTGATCGAGTTGTTTTACACCACCGTAGCGGCTGCCCATACCAGCTGCCAGGATTAAAAGGGTAGGTTGCATTCTCGTAATAGTCAATAATGAGTTATCGTCAGATCAGAATCAAAAGTAGGAAAAAGGTTTTCGGCTACCTATACAAATAGATTCTACTACTATTTTACCCGCTTAATCATCAATTAAGAAAAATATTTCTAAACAATATACAATTTAATTTAGTTAGTTTTATAACTTTACGCAAAGCAATAATTGCTTTAACAACAATTACACTTCATCAATAAGTCTGGATTCTCCCCGAGTAGGTCCCTATTTGGGGAGTTCCTAAAAATGCTATGCCATTCTATCATACACTCGGTAAGATCCCTCAAAAGCGCCATACGCAGTTCGAAAAAACGGATGGTTCAGGCGGGCTTTATTATGAGCAGTTGTTCGGAACAATTGGCTTCGATGGCATGTCTTCCCTACTCTACCACATACACCGGCCAACTATGGTACGAGATGTACTGGAGAGCGTCGACGTAACACCTAAGGTAGCCGTCGAGAAAAACATACTTTCCCGAAAACTGATTGGTTTCTCGGTTCAGCCAACCAACGACTATCTCGAGAGTCGAGTGCCATTATTAGTCAACAAAGACTTGATTTTTGGACTGGCGGCACCCCAACAATCGTTGACCGATTATTTTTACAAAAATGCAGATTCGGATGAGTTGCTGTTTATCCATCGGGGATCCGGAAAGCTACGTACCCTGTTCGGCACGATCCCTTTCCAGTATGGCGACTATCTGGTTATTCCGCGCGGCACGATTTACCAGATTAATTTCGACACGGCCGATAATCGCCTTCTGTATGTCGAATCACATTCGCCAATCTATACGCCTAAACGCTATCGAAATCAGTTCGGTCAATTACTTGAACATTCGCCCTATTGCGAACGAGACTTTGTTCGCCCAACCGATCTCGAAACCCACGACGAAACGGGCGACTTTCTGATCAAGATTAAAAAACAGGGTGCGCTTCATTCGCTGGTGTTCGCCAGTCATCCATTCGACGTGGTTGGCTGGGATGGTTATAACTATCCGTACGGATTTTCCATGTTTAACTTTGAACCGATCACGGGTCGGGTCCATCAACCACCACCAGTCCATCAGACGTTTCAGACGGATTCATTTGTCGTTTGTTCGTTCGTGCCCCGGCTGTTCGATTACCATCCAAAAGCGATTCCCGCTCCTTATAATCACTCCAATATCGACTCCGACGAAGTCATTTATTACGTCGATGGTGATTTTATGTCGCGTAACGACATCGCGCAGGGCCATATTACCCTCCATCCGGGCGGCATTCCGCATGGACCGGCACCTGGCGCTATGGAACGTAGCATCGGCAAGAAAGAAACCCAGGAGTATGCGGTTATGGTTGATACGTTCCGACCGCTGATGCTGACCGAGCAAGCGCTCCAAATCGACGACGGTACGTATTATAAATCCTGGCTGGACCCATCCTAAAAACACGATCGTTCACCTCTTCAGCATCAACAAATAATCATGGAAGCAATCGATATTCTCGACCCACAAACCTACTCCGTCGAAAACGCAGATTTTCTGCCATTGAACGGTACCGACTATATTGAACTCTACGTCAGTAACGCCCGCCAGGCCGCCCATTATTACCAGACGGCCTTTGGTTTTCAGCCACTGGCTCATGCGGGGCTGGAAACCGGACTAAAAGATCGGGAATCATACGTAGTGCAGCAGGGAAAAATCCGGCTTGTCCTTACCTCTCCCTTACATGGCGATACTGCCATCGGTCGTCACATCGACCAGCACGGCGATGGTGTTCGGGTGGTGGCCTTATGGGTCAATGATGCCGCCCGTTCCTTTACTGAAACAGTTAACCGGGGTGCGCAGGCTTACCTGAACCCAACGCGCGAACAGGATGACTATGGCTACGTGGTGCGTTCCGGCATTCATACCTATGGTGATACTGTGCACATCTTTGTCGAACGTAGCACGTACGAGGGCGTATTTCTTCCGGGTTATGTACCCTGGAACCCCGATTATCGACCAAAGGAAGCAGGACTACAATACGTCGATCACATGGTTGGCAATGTAGGCTGGCACGAAATGAACGTCTGGATGAGCTTTTATCATGACGTAATGGGCTTTCAGCAGCTCGTTTCGTTTGATGATAAAGATATCTCAACGGAATATACGGCTCTGATGAGTAAGGTTATGAGTAACGGCAACGGGCGCGTCAAATTCCCGATTAATGAGCCAGCCGAAGGCAAGAAAAAATCGCAGATTGAAGAATATCTGGACTTTTACGGCGGGCCTGGTATCCAGCACATTGCTGTAGCAACCGACAATATTATCGACACCGTTATGACGTTACGTAGCCGGGGTGTCGAATTCCTGACCGTGCCCGATACGTACTACGACGACCTGGCTGAACGCGTTGGTCCCATCGATGAGGAGATTTCCCGACTACGACCGCTTGGAATTTTAGTTGATCGCGACGACGAGGGTTACCTGCTCCAGATTTTCACGAAACCGGTTTGCCCCCGCCCTACACTCTTTTTCGAGATCATCCAGCGCAAAGGCGCTAAGTCGTTCGGCAAAGGCAACTTCAAAGCGCTCTTCGAAGCCATCGAACGAGAGCAGGAACTCAGAGGTACGTTATAATTAATGTTGAATGATAGAATGAGTGAATAGGTGAATAGGCTTACGCTTCACTTAGTTCTACATTCACTCATTCTATCACTCAACAGTCACTCATTAAACAGTCACCATTCAGCCATGACCCAGACATATGCTAACTATACGGCTGACGATCAGGCCGTATGGAAACTATTAGTTGAGCGACAAATGGCGCAGTTGCCCGGAAAAGCCAGTCAGGCCTATCTGGATGGCATTAAGGCCACGGGCTTTCGGGCCGACCGCATCCCGGATTTTGAGCTGGACCTGAATCCACGCCTAACCCAGTTAACTGGCTGGCGAGTATCGGCCGTTGACGGACTTATTCCGAACCGAACGTTTTTTGAGTTGATGGCGAATCGACATTTCCCGGCCACGACCTGGCTCCGCCGACGCGATCAGTTGGATTACTTACCCGAGCCCGACATGTTTCACGATACGTTCGGGCATGTTCCGATGCTCTCCAATCAGGCATTCTGTGACTTTCTGGCCGCACTCAGCCAGATCGCTCTCCGCTTTGTCGATCATGAAGAAGCGATTGATATGATTTCGCGATTATACTGGTACACGGTCGAATTTGGTCTTATTGAGGAGAATGATGGGCTTCGCATATACGGCGGTGGTATTCTATCGTCAGTGGGTGAAACAACATACAGTTTGTATAGCGACCAACCCCGACGCCTGCCCTATCAGGTCGATACGTTGTTGCGAACGCCCTATATCATCGATCATTATCAGGAACAGTATTTTGTAATTCAGTCATACGATCAGCTTTACCATTCAGTACCGGAAATTGAGGCCACTTTAGAAGGACTGTTAGTTAGTTGACTATTTTTGTCGTAAACAGATTCGTGCTGCTGACTGCGCTTAAGTCTATTATAGTGCAATCTAACGCATTGAATCGTACGACAATGTCTGACTTTTTGTATAATGACGCACCCCTCAGATACACGGGCCTATTTTTTTAAAATTGATACAACGATCAAGAAAATACGTAACGCGCTTCAGAAACAGTTTAATGATGCGGGCTTTGGCTTGACTGTCGATCAATGGGTTATCATCGATCACCTGTATCGAAATCCGGGTATAAGCCAGAATACGATCTCAGAACTAACCACTAAAGACGCGCCAACCGTTACGCGAATTATCGACCTGCTGTCGCAAAAAGGATTAACCGAACGGCGCATGGCTGATAATGACCGGCGAAAGTTTCTGGTTTATCTGACCGAAGCCGGAGAAGCCAAACATCAGGAAGTCTTACCCATTGTGTCGGCGATGCGACGCAAAGGCTGGGGTGAACTCAGCGAAGAAGATTACCAACATTTTGTACGGATCATGGATTCTATATACAATAACGTCAGCGATTAGCGTATACTTTCCCTGCTTATGTACGGCATTTTCAGCTATGGTATTGCCTCGCCCCGAGTGGGTCTAAAACACGGCCAATTTATTCTTGACCTCGAAATCGTTAGCCTGTTAGGTTATTTCAATGGTCTGGGCATCGATCCTGCCGTATTTGCTCAGCCCGTTCTGAACGATTTCATTGCGTTGGGCAAACCCGTTCATCAACGCATTCGGCAGCGATTACGGGAGCTGTTGAGTGCTGAAAGCAACTCGTTCGAAGGTATCCACGATCAGGTTTTTATCGAAGAATCACGCGCTCAGTTGCATTTACCCATTCGTATCGGCAACTACACCGACTTTTACGCAGGCATTCATCATGCCGAAAACGTTGGTCGTATGTTTCGTCCCAACGGCGATCCATTACTGCCCAACTACAAACATCTGCCCGTAGCCTATCATGGCCGGGCTTCGTCGATTATAGTGTCAGGAACACCAATTCGACGGCCGTATGGGCAATACCTGGATATAGATAACAAGCCCGTTTTTGGGCCGTCGCAGACCCTTGACTTTGAGCTGGAACTGGGCCTGGTTATCGGCAAAAGCAATTCACTGGGCGAACCCGTACGTATCGATGAGGCTGAGGAGTATATTTTTGGTATTACCCTGTTCAACGATTGGTCGGCACGGGATATCCAACGATGGGAATACCAGCCATTAGGCCCTTTTCTGGGCAAAAACTTCGCGTCGAGTCTGTCGGCCTGGGTATTACCCATTGAGGACCTGGAACCATTTCGCCTGGAAGGTCCAGAACAGGAACCTATTCCGCTACCGTATCTGCAACACGCCAGACCATCTTACTTCGACATACAGCTCGACGTCATGCTGACGATTCCTGGCCAGGAGCCGGTTGTGATTAGCCAGTCGAACGCCCGGTTTTTATATTGGAGTTTCGCCCAGATGATTACTCACCACACAGCGGGTGGCTGCAACCTGCAAGTAGGCGATGTACTGGCAACGGGGACTATTTCGGGGAATACGCCTGGTAGCTATGGCTCGTTGCTGGAACTTAGCTGGAATGGCACACGCCCGCTCCACCTTGAGAACGGAGATACGCGCACTTTCCTAAACGATGGCGACACCGTTACGTTACGTGGCCGGGCATTTTCTCGTGGCATCCGCGTTGATTTGGGAGAAGTTGCTGGAACGATTCAACCGGCTATCTACCCGCCTGTCAGTAGGATTCCGGATTAGCCTCTTTCTATCGACATAAACTGTTCCTAAATGAGGCTGTTAATCGTACTCGCCATTCTTTCTTTTTTATTGGCTGGCTGCGACGAGTGTGGTCCCGATGGAGAACCTGCTCTCGACCTGATCATTTACCAGGCCAACCCGTTTACGATTGATACGCTTTATACACTCGATAGTCAACAGCCGCTACCCAGCCAGCCTTATTCCGTAACAGGTTTAAATTCTGCCCAACAGCGGATTCTACCGATAAACCTGAATGCGGATAAAACCCGCTATGTATTCCAGATAAACGGTCGTAAGGATACATTAACCGTATTTTATACGCTCGATTTTGCTTATCGTAACAGGCGATGTGGCTACGTATTAACGGTAAAAGAACCGCCCGATAAATCGCCGGATCAACAAGTTCAGATAACCAGAGGTAAGATTCAGAACGTATGGTATATGCCCAATCAGGATGGGGCTTTCCTGAAGGAATCCCGGAAAAGTGGCATCTCCCTGTCTATTCGTTTATGAAGAACTGTTTACTCGTTGTCGGATTTGCTTTATATTCTATATCAAGCTTTGCCCAAACAGATCGACCTATTCTGATTGGCATTGATGTGCTAAAACCAGCCCTTTTACTGGTTACGCCCAATCGTACCCTTTTCCGTCTGGCTGAAGCAACCATAAAAATTCCCAACGCTTCGGGACGATACTTATCGCTCATGGCAGGCTATGGCGAGTGTCATTCTGGTGTAATCTACCGAAATGTCAAGCTTAATACGTATGGCTATTACGTAAAGATTGGCACTGAGCCTGGCAAGCAGGTTGGTTTTACCGCAAGCTGGAACAGCTTAATAGGGTTCGTTCATGAAGACGGTAACTATACATTCCAGGGCCCAACATTTGGCGATTATCTAGCGCCCATTCCGGCAAGGAATCGAGCTATTATTGGCTTTGAAGGTAGCTTAGCTCACCAATTTCGTTTATCAGAAAGCCTGCTGCTCCGTTTGTCGGGGCGGCTTACACCTGCCTTGTTAATTGGTCCCAAAGAAGACAAGGTAAATGCTTATTTTATTCCCGGAATAGGTCTGGTAGCTGGCGATCCATTAGTTTGTGGGGTAGGAATAGGCTTACATTTGTTCGTCAAACTACCCTTTCAGAAAAAGCTTACTTCTCAACATGACTAAAACCATTAATCCCGCCGACTTACAACCGAACGAATTCTATCGGTACATGATTGGTACCATAGGTCCACGCCCGATTGCTTTTGCCAGCACCATCGATACGGCGGGCCAGGTTAACCTCAGCCCATTCAGTTTTTTCAATATTGTTGGCTATAATCCGCCAACACTGATCGTTGCTCCAACCATAAACCGGCATGGCCATAAAAAGCATACCCTACTAAACCTGGAAGAAGTAGGCGAACTGGTCATAAACATCGTCAACTACGCCATGGTCGAGCAAATGTCGTTGGCCAGCGCTGAATTTGAGCGGGGAGTCAATGAATTCGAGAAAGCTGGATTTATGGCTATTCCGTCCACGCTGGTACGTCCACCCCGCGTTGGCGAATCACCAGCTTCGTTTGAATGCGTTGTCCGGCAAATTATTCCAACGTATCAACAGTCGGACAATAACTCTTCGTACCCACCCGGTGCCAGCCACCTCATCATTTGCGAAGTGGTTATGGCCCACATCAACGATTTTATTCTCGATGAGGCTGGCGCGATTGATCCTCAGCAACTTGATCTTGTTGGCCGTATGGGTGGCGATTGGTATGCCCGTGCTCACGGTGACGCTTTGTTTGAAGTGGCCCGCCCGAAGATAGGCATTGGTATCGATCAAATTCCGACCGCCATACGTAACAGTCCTATTTTGTCGGGTAACGATCTGGGTAAACTGGGCAGTTTTGCGGCCTTCCCGACTGATGATGAGATCCAGCAGTATAAAGAATCAGGCGTATTGACTGAGTTGTTCAATGAAGCACAATATGGCTGTCAATACTTACCGGATTTATTACACCTTCGGGCCAAACAGTTATTGAGCACTAACAACGTAAAAGAGGCCTGGTTAACGCTGCTACAAATTCGGTGATATCCAAACCAACACGATAAACAAGTAGTCGTAAAGCGCGGTTTACTATACAATTCAATTTGGGTAACCATGAAACATAGTACATTTTTTTCTGTATCGTTCTGCCTGCTGCTTACCGCAGGTTGCTCTAGTAACGATAGTACCGACAAAGCCGACAGAATCAACGACGAACGTATCGACAAACAGGCCATTGCGGTTAGCGACGACGCTAAAAAAGACGCCAAAGAGGTAAGTCGACTAATGGTACGATTGTCCGACTCCGGCCTCACAGAGTACGAATTAAGCAAGATCGCTCTGCAAAAAGCGACGAATCCGGAGGTACGAGCCTATTCGCAACGGGCCATTAATGACCACCAGCAGGACGACCGTACGCTACGTGCTTTGGCCAAGCAGATGAACGTAACACTTCCGGCTGAGCTTTCGGAAAAAAGTAAGAGTTACCAAGAAAAACTAACGAGTCAGAAAGCTGGTACCGAGTTTGATCTACAGTATCTGAGCAATATGGTTGACCTAAACGACAAAGCCATCGATGCGGCCGATGATCTAATCGATTTAGCGCCAAACGATGATGCTAAAACGTTTGCCAGAAAAATACTTGATGATGACAAAAAGCACAAGGATCAGGCTAAACAACTAAAAAACGCACTGGACTAACATATGCCTTTTCCCATCCGTTATTCACGGATCAGGAATCGGTTGTTTAGCAAAATTCAACTCCTTGCGAGTCCGTTTAAACGTATTGAACCACAAAGAACACCGAGAGCTTTGATTACCAGTCTCGGTGTTCTTTGTGGTTCAATATAGTAAGCTTGGTACCTAATACCCCCGCGCCGTATTATCGGCCCGTGGGTCAGAAGCTCCTTCATAAGAACCGTCGGGACGTACCAGAACACAGTCCATACGGCCGAGCGTATTGGTCAGTTTTTCGAGGATATACCCCCGGCTTTGCAACGCCTGAATAGTTGGTTCCGAAAAGGCTCCGTTCTCAAATATCGTTTTGTCCGGCAACCACTGATGGTGGAATTTCAGGGCATTAACCGCTTCCTGCATGCTCATGCCATGTTCTATTACGTTCAGTATAGTCTGATAAACCGACGTAATAATCGTTGAACCACCCGGCGTGCCAACCACCATAAACAACTTGCCATCTTTTTCCAGAATGGTTGGCGTCATAGACGATAGCATCCGTTTGTTGGGCGCAATGGCGTTGGCCTGATTACCAATCAAACCAAACATGTTTGGCACACCCGGTTTAATACTGAAATCGTCCATCTCGTTGTTCAGGAAAAAACCAGCGCCACCAACCACCACACGGCTACCATACCCTCCATTCAACGTTGTGGTAATACTGACGGCATTCCCTTCTTTATCGACGACCGAGAAGTGGGTTGTTTCCAGACTTTCATAGCCTGGAATTGTACCGCCTTTTACGGCCCGGCTATCCGTAGCTTTGGCAAATGAAAAATCGGTCCAGCGTGTACGCAGATAATTAGGATTGATCAGCGTATCGACGGGCACTTTCACAAAATCAGGATCGCCCAGAAACTTGGCCCGGTCGGCATAGACACGACGCTCGGCTTCAATCATAACCTGAACTGTAGAATCCCGATTCCACCCCCATTTACGTAACGGATATGGTTCCGTAAAGCGCATGAGCTGAATGAGCGCCACCCCTCCGCTGGAGGTTGGCGGCATAGTTATTACGTTATAGGATTTATAGTTCGCCTGAAGAGGCTGACGCCAGACAGAATGGTAATTTTTCAGGTCTTCTGCAGAGATTAACCCCTTACCACGCTTCATTTCTTCGGCCAGTAAACGAGCCGTTTCGCCTTCGTAGAACCCAGCCCGGCCCTGCGCCTGAATCCGTTGCAATGTTTTGGCTAAATCGGCCTGCACCAGCAAATCGCCTTTCTTCCATGTCGTGGTATCCGTTGGCGATGTACTTTTCAGGAAATAGGCTTTACCAGGATTGATGGTTGTTAAATCCGTCTTGATTCGGTTTAAACCCAACGCATCCCGTTCGGTAAGCGCAAAACCTTTGGCAGCCAGATCCACAGCTGGTTGCAGCACCTCGGCCCAGGCTAGCTTGCCAAATCGCTTATGCGCTTCTACCATACCATCCACTGAACCCGGAACTCCGCTGGCCAGATGTCCGCTGATGCTCAGCCCCTGCCGAACATTTCCCAGAGAGTCCAGATACATATTTTGAGTAGCCTGTCCGGGTGCTTTCTCCCGGTAATCGAGTGTATAGGCACTACCCGCCCGATCGCGATAGACCATAAAACCACCACCACCGATATTACCCGCCCCCGGATAAACCACCGCCAGGGCAAACTGAACAGCAACAGCAGCATCTACCGCATTACCGCCAGCTTTCAGAATAGTTAAACCAACCTGCGATGCTTCCGGATGGGCCGACGCTACCATTCCATTACGTCCAATAACACCCTTACGATCCGAGAAAAACGGCTGAACGGTCGGATCTTCATCGCGATATTGGTAAACGCCCTGGCTCTGCTCAATTTTCGACCCAGTAGTTGATGGTTTCTGCGTTTTACAGGCAGCCAGGGCTACCATAAAGGCAATTAATGTAGAATGGTAGATGATACTTTTTTTCATACAGCGTCCGGCCAGGTAATTATAAAACCCCTAATCTACGAAAATCACAGTAGCTGTGTAGCATCCATTTGTCAACAAATCGATTAGTACAACTACATAGCGCTATTTTCTCTGTTCTAACGCAACCATTTATCCCTCAGAAAGACACACTTATCCGAAACGGATAGGTATCAATCGCGTAAATTTCTTAATTTGTCCTACTTCATTGGCAACAGATAACAAACAGGCATAGTCAGCGTGCTTCATCCATGCAGTTTCTTCGTCAGGTTTTAGAAAGTTTTCGCTTTGCGTGGCAGGCGCTACGTTCCAATCTGCTACGCACAACCCTCTCATTATTAGGCGTAACGATTGGCATCTTTGCCATTATCGCGGTTTTTACGTTGGTCGACTCGCTCGAACGTAGCGTTAAAGATAGCCTGTCGTTTATAGGCGACAAAGTGCTGTACGTTCAAAAATGGCCCTGGACCTTTGGCGGTGATTACCAGTGGTGGAAATATTTTCAGCGCCCGGAACCGACCTACAAAGAGTATCGATTTTTGTCCGACAAACTGGAGAATGCCGCTGCCGTTGTCGCTATGGATTTCAAAGGCCGGGTTACGGTAAAACGTAACAACAACAGTATGGCCTCGCTGATTCAGGGCACTACGTTCGATTACAATAAAATCTCAGATGTTCCGACAGTAAATGGTCGTTACTTTACGCAACAGGAAATGAATCTGGCGCGTAACGTAACGGTTATTGGTGGCGAAGTAGCCGACAACTTATTTCCCGACGAAGACCCTGTCGGCAAAGTGATCAAGATAAATGGATCGAACTTTACCGTCATTGGCGTTCAGGAAAAAAAGGGACAGGGACTAATCAATTTTGGCGGCAATCCCGACATCAAATGCCTTATTCCCTACGGTTCGTTTGCCAAGATGTTTCATTCCATCAATCCCAGTATCGACATTGCCATCAAAGGCTACGAAAGTGACGAAGGACTGCTGGAACTGGAAAGTGAAATTCGGGGACTGATGCGTACCCGGCGTGGTGTTCGCCCAACCCAGGAAGACAATTTCGCGATTAATCGCCCCGACGCAGCCGCCGAAGCCATTGGTGGAATCTTTGGCGTTTTAACCGTTGCGGGTTGGGTTATCGGTGGGTTTTCTATCCTGATTGGTGGTTTTGGTATTGCCAACATCATGTTCGTCAGCGTGAAAGAACGTACCAATATCATTGGCATTCAGAAATCGCTAGGTGCCAAAAATTACTTCATACTCTTCCAGTTTTTATTTGAAGCCATTTTACTGAGTCTGGTTGGCGGGCTGGCGGGGATTAGCCTGGTATACCTGCTGTCATTTATTAAACTAGGTACTCTTACGCTACATTTAACGGCGGGTAATATTATGCTGGGGCTAGGCGTATCGAGCATCATCGGTATTATTTCTGGTATCATTCCCGCTTTTTCGGCTTCCCGGCTAGATCCTGTCGTGGCTATTCGGGCCAAATAGTTTATCAGCGCGTAAGCCCGCTATCAACGGCTTACCTGAAGCGTTTTACAAACAATTCTGAAGAGATGGTGTTCTGTTTTCTGAACATATTCAAAAAATTCGTCTATTTGCACGGTATACCGCAACTTAACTAACCAATTCCATGCGAGGGATTTTGTACTTCCTGCTATTTCTACTAGTTGTTTTTGGCGTCTTATTCGTCCTGACGGGCTGGAGCTACAGCGATGGCGAACGGGCCGGAACGGTTTCTAAGTTTAGCCGTCGGGGCTACCTTTTCAAGACGTATGAGGGTGTTTTAAACGTTGGTGGTTTTTCGGGCGAAACGGGCTCGTTAACCCCTCAATATTTTGATTTTTCAGTAAAAGATGATGCCGTAGCACAGCAGATTACTGACGCGGTAAAAACAGGACAGCGCGTAACGCTTCATTACGAAGAGAAAATTCTTAGACTGCCCTGGAACGGCGAAACCAAATACTACATCACAGCGGTAGAAGTTATTGGGCCTCCGCCATCTCCCTATGGCACGAATCCCGCTTATCCGGGTGGCCAGCAACCCCAACAAACGGTGCCGCAGCAATCAGCTCCGCAACAAACACCAGCTACCGCCGACACGACGATATAACATATTGTTTATCAGCTCAAAAGCGCAACACCTAACGATCGGGTGTTGCGCTTTTTTTATGGACTACCGTTCCCTAAAATCACATTGAGGTTTATCTACTGATTGTCAAACTTTATGCCTACTCTTTTCACTCCTCACCTTTCCATACTTATTAACCATGTCTACTTCCACCATTTCCCAGGATTTACCTGAGCCATCGAATAATTCCAGACCAATCAATGGCTTGGCAAAGCTTGCTCAACGATTAGCTCCTGTTCGAGTGTACCTGCTACTCGCATCGCTGGTCGTTTCAATGATACTGCTGTTTCTGGAAGCCCCTTTTGGCGACTATCACATCCATGCGTTAAGCCATTCATTAGCGTTGGGCGGCCAGTCTCCCCTACCCACGATCTATTCGTGGACGAACAATCAGTGGCAACTGGCTCAATTGGAGATGCTGATAGACAACTTTTTCGTCTTTGTCTACGGGAGCACTCTCATTACGTGGTGTTATTTTTTCGCTAACAATTCGCTTTTTGTGCTGGATGGAAGCCCTGAACCAGGGGCAACCTCAAAGCTGATGCGCCGATTGGGTGAATTGCTGGCCATGTTGGTGTTTGCCGGTATGGCCGCTGATCTGATTGAAAACGTAGTAATCAACAGTTGGTTTATTGAAAGCGTTACGTTTGTTCCCCCATCGTGGTTCTGGCGAATTATCGTTATCATCAAGTTTGTCCCTATTGTTGCTGCTATCTGGTATATTTCTCTCCATCCCCTCGGCATTCTTTATTCCTTTCTCGAGCTTTTACCCACATACAACCACGCTTTTCAGGCCAATAGCCTACGCCTGCGGACTTATGCTCAGCACGGTCAGCAAACCATGGAAACTATCCAGCAAAAAGCAGTTGACAAGGAAAATCAGGAGCCGATTCCCCCCCATGAACCGCAGCGTAAACGTTTCTGGTGGCTGCTTACCTTGTGGACCAGTTTATTAGGAATCCAATTTCTGGTATATCTGCTTTTGTTCATGCACATTGTTATCAATCTGGGACAGTTTGATGAGGTCTTTTTTCTGCTATTATCGTCTAGTGCTTCAGTTGTGCAGCTCTTCCCCTCAATTTTCTGGCTACTCGCCAGCCTGTTATGTTTGAGTGCCATGCTCTACGTAACCAGCAAAATCCTGCTGTATCTGAAACCAACCGTTGGCATCGACTCCGAAGATACCGAAGCCATTAGCGACGCTTTACGCGCCCGAAAATCGGAGTTTCAACTGATTCAAATTATCCCGTTACTGTTTGTAGCCCTACCTTTCCTGATTACGCTCATTGCCTTTCTTTCCAGCTATTTTGGCCTACCGGCTACCGAACGTAGTAATCCTCTCTACGTGTATCGGTTTATGGTACTGATCATTCTGCTATTATCCGTAGGTAGCCTAATCCAATACCTGTTCTACAAAGGCCACAGTCGCTCCCAGGACGAAACCAGCCTGGCACTATTTATCCCTAGTTCGCCAGCTAAAGATTATGCACTGCTGGTACGTCTTGCTCCCAAAAGTATTCTGTTCGGGCAGGGGCTACTAAGCCTTTTGCTGATTCTGTTTGTACCGACCCAGCTTGGCCTGTTTATAGCCCAGGCAATTGGCCTACACACCATTTTATTCTTATGGCTGTGTGCCGTTGCTTACTTGGGCACGTTGCTTATCCAATTCAACCGGTTACCGATTTATCCCCTTGCACTGGGACTGGTTATTTATGTAGTTGTAGCGTCTACGTTTAATGATAACAGCACGATTCGTCAAACATCGGAACGTGACAAATACGTAGCAAACCGCCCATCATTCGATACGTATTTTTCCCAATGGTACAACAACCCGTGGCGAAAAAGCCATGCCGATACAGCTGCAATGCCCGTCGTTATTATTGCCAGTGAAGGCGGTGGTATTCGTGCGGCCGGATGGACCACCGCCTGTTTGCACCAGCTCGATAGCATTATGCCTGGTTTCGGCCGCTACGTCTTTGGCATCAGTGGTGTATCGGGCGGAGGAGTTGGCGCTGCTACGTACGTTGCCCTCCGACGCGCTAAGGCTGGTCCAACGGAAGATTCGCTCGTCGGTCATCTGACCCGACAGGTTGTTTCCTCCGATTTAATTTCTCCGGTAATGGCGGCTATGCTTTTTCGGGGAGGATTTCACAACTTTTCTCCGGTTCCTCTTACTGCTTTAGATCGGAGCCGATGGCTCGAAGATGCCTGGGAAAATGCCCTATTTAAGCAGATTCCCAGCAATACGAGTAAAGCAAGCGACATTATCCAGGACCTTGTACGCACTGATTCTGTCCATCGCATTCTATCGACGTCTTTCTTGCAGTGCTTCGATTCAGAACGAGACAGCACTCGTTTTCCCCTCCTATTCCTAAATTCATCAGTGGCAGAAACCGGCCAAAAAGTGATTTTATCTCCGCTGACTCTGGACAATACGCCCACTTCCTTACAGAATCAGCAATCGCAGACAAATCCGTTTTACGATACGGTCGATCTATTCGGTGTCACTCAGCACGATATTCCTTTTAAAACGGCAGCTTTCCTGTGCGCCCGGTTTCCGTTTGTGACGAGTGGCGGACGAGCAGAAGGTCAATTGCCCAATATGAAACGGGATTGTAAGCCAGCCTTCCATTTGATTGATGGCGGCTATGTTGAGAATACGGGAATCATGACAGCCGTTCAGATTATCCGACGTCTACAACAGATTACCCGCAAAAATCCCAATGCCTACAAAGTACGATTCTATCTGCTTTTCTTACGTAATGGTCAGACCAGCGACCAGGCAGTTGCCAAGTCGACATTTCGCTTTCTGAGTGAGCCACTAACGGGTTTTCTTAATGCCGCAGATCGTCAGGGAATCAGCCTTGATCAACTGGTTGCTTACACTATTAAACGCAACAGCACCGACGTATCCAATGAGCTGGGTTTTTCCTATATCAATCTCGCCCTTGATCGATCGACCGGCCACCAATATCCGCTTGGCTGGTATCTGTCACCAACGGCAACCAATGAATTAAACGAGGCTGCCCGAAAAGGCGTAATCAGCCTCTTAAAGAACCAATTAACTCCTTTTCGAAATTATCTAACCAACGCAAAACCTACTCTTAACCAACCGTCAAACTAGCCATACAAGCCGCTTTAAACGCCGAAAAAAAAAGGAGCTATTTATCCGGCAAAACAGTCCAACTATTTCCCGAATCGGTTTGGTAATCCGGCCCTTTTTGGTTAATTTTATCTGTTTAAAAACAACCATCCAACATGGCGAAATCAGATACGGCGCAAGCCACAGCATCTGCTAATGACAGTAAGTTAAAGGCCCTTCAAACCACCATTGAAAAGTTAGATAAAGCGTTTGGGAAAGGCACCGTAATGCGCCTGAGCGAAAGCAAAGTCGTTGACGTTCCGGTAATTTCTACAGGCTCGTTAGGACTTGATTTAGCGCTCGGTACAGGCGGTGTACCACGCGGTCGTGTTGTTGAAATATATGGCCCGGAATCGTCAGGTAAAACCACCCTAACGATGCATTGTATCGCAGAAGCTCAGAAAAACGGTGGCTTAGCCGCTTTTATTGATGCTGAGCACGCCTTTGATCGGGTTTATGCCGAGAAGCTGGGAATAGATACCAAGAATCTGCTTATCTCGCAACCCGACAATGGCGAACAGGCGCTCGAAATTGCTGAGCATTTGATCAGCTCAGGCGCAATCGACATTATCGTCATCGACTCCGTTGCTGCCCTTGTTCCAAAAGCCGAGATTGAAGGCGAAATGGGTGAGAGCAAAATGGGCCTTCAGGCCCGCCTTATGTCGCAGGCATTACGGAAGCTGACTGGCGTTATCAACAAAACCGGTTGCTGCTGTATTTTCATCAACCAGCTACGGGAAAAAATTGGCGTTATGTTCGGTAACCCCGAAACCACAACCGGTGGTAACGCCTTGAAATTCTATGCATCGGTACGTATCGACATTCGCCGTATCGGTCAGATTAAGGAAGGTGCGGATAACGTAATCGGTAACCGCACCAAAGTGAAAGTCGTGAAAAACAAATTAGCGGCTCCCTTTAAAGTCGTTGAATTCGACATCATGTATGGTCAGGGTATTTCGAAAGTAGGCGAAGTGCTCGACCTGGCTGTTGAAATGGACATCGTTAAGAAGTCTGGTTCCTGGTTCTCATACGGCACCAGCCGTCTGGCACAGGGCCGCGATGCCGTGAAAGAATTACTACTCGACAATCCTGAATTGATGGCCGAACTGGAGCATAAGATTCGCGCCAAAATTGCTGAAGATCAGGACGCCCTTCTCGATCCCGTTCTGGAAGGCACTGAAGCTGACGATGAAGGTCTGCTCGACGATTAAGTTTTTGTAAATCTTGCCAGAAAGAGGTGGTTGAGTTTTCTCAGCCACCTCTTTTTCTATTTTTGTAGTTGCCAATCTCACAACAAATGTCGGATCATCACAACAAACTCACCGTTTGCCCCAACTGTGCTACGTCTCTGGGACCACACGACAATTTTTGCCCCAACTGTGGCCAGGAAAACCACGAAGTAAAACTCCCACTGGGACATATACTGTATGAGTTTGTTGAAAGCATAACCCATTTCGACAATAAGCTCTGGAATTCACTAAAAGCTATTTTTACCAGCCCCGGAAAAATGACAGCCGAATTCCTGGAAGGTAAACGCGTACGCTACGTTCCGCCCGCCCGGCTGTACGTATTTGTCAGCGTCATATTTTTCTTTCTAGTCGGTAAATTTGCCGATCATCGGATGGATGACAAAGCCTTTCTCGATCAAACGTTACGTATCGATTTTGACGGATTAATTGGTAATGATAGCCTACTTAAAAGCCGACAGCTCAAAGGCTTTGCCGATGAATTTGAATTTAAAACGGGAATTAGCGACGAAAGCATCACTCGTCTTTCACAGAAACTCAAAAGTCTCAACGCTAACCAACTTGATTCACTCTTAGATCAGGCCGAAATCAGGAAAACGGACTCAACTCGGTCCAGGCTCCGTGAGCTAATCACCCTCCTACCCGACCCCCCCCGCATTTCGGTCGATCCAGTGACGATAGGTAATCGAAAATTCAACGATAGAGAAAGCCGTGAGGCCTACGAAGAGCGACTAAGTCACATGTCGGCAACAGAACTTGACTCTATCATCCGGGCAGAAGGGGAAAGCCCCAACTGGCTGACCCGAAAACTTTACCAGCGACAAGGCAAATTTGCGAATCTGAATAAGGGTGAAAACCGACATCAGTTATTGCACGTAATGACTAAGAATGTGTCGGTTGTGATGTTTGTTCTGATGCCATTCGTAGCCGTTCTCCTGCTTTTGTTCTATTATCGACGTGGCCGCTTTTACTATGAGCACCTGATTTTTTCCGTCCACATTCACACAGTGCTCTTTCTGGTCTTTTCTATAGTAATTGCCGCTACTTATTTTGCCTCTTCCAAGACATCATCTACAGTTTTTAACTGGACATTCCTGGTTTGCTGGCTTTATTTTCTGTTCTCACTAAAACGGGTTTATCAGCAGCCCTGGCGAAAAACAACCCTGAAGTTTTTCCTGCTCAGCTTTATGTATGGCATAACGGCTGTCCTTTTCTTCATCGGAGCGCTGGGTATCGGGCTTTTGACTTTCTAACAATAAAAATCCCCAGCCGTACGACTGGGGATTTTTCTTATTCCGGAAAGCACAATTGGCTTAACGTTTTTCAATAGGGACAAACTCACGTAGCGTTGCACCTGTATAAATCTGCCGGGGACGGCCGATTGGCTCTTTTGTTTCGCGCATTTCTTTCCACTGAGCAATCCAGCCTGGCAAACGGCCAATGGCAAACATAACCGTAAACATATTGGTCGGAATACCCAAAGCCCGGTAGATGATACCGGAATAGAAATCTACGTTTGGATACAGTTTGCGCTGTACGAAGTAATCGTCGTTCAATGCCGCTTCTTCCAAACCTTTAGCAATTTCCAGAACGGGGTCGTTAACGCCCAGTTTGCTCAGAACATCGTCGGCCGCTTTTTTAATGATTTTGGCACGCGGATCGAAGTTTTTGTAAACACGGTGACCAAAGCCAAACAGACGGAAACCAGTCGTTTTAGCGTTTTTCGCCATGTCAACGTACTTACTCACGTCGCCACCATCGGCCTTGATTGCTTCCAGCATTTCAATCACTTCCTGGTTTGCTCCACCGTGTAGTGGACCCCACAAAGCACTGATACCCGCTGAGATCGAAGAATACAAATTAGCCTGCGAAGAACCGACAAGACGTACCGTCGATGTAGAACAGTTTTGTTCGTGGTCAGCGTGCAGAATAAGTAGTACGTTCAGAGCTTCCGCAACAACCGGATCAACTTTATACTCTTCGACTGGCAGCGCGAACATCATGTTCAGGAAGTTCGAGATGTAGTCGAGATTATTTTTGGGGTAGTTGGTTGGATGGCCTAATGAACGTTTGTAAGACCACGTAGCAATGGTTGGTAATTTAGCAATCAACCGAATGATGTGCCGATCTTCACTGCCTTTCTCATCCTGAGCATCTGGATAGAAAGCACTCATAGCACTTACTAATGAAGACAAAACGCTCATTGGGTGAGCACTAACCGGAAAACCATCGAAAATTTTCCGCATATCTTCGTTGACCAACGTGTGTCTACGGATAGCCGTTTCGAAGGTTGCGTATTGTTCCTGAGTCGGCAATTCACCGTAAATAAGCAGATAAGCTACTTCCAGAAAAGACGCTTTGGCAGCTAATTCTTCGATTGAGTATCCACGATATTGCAGAATACCCTGCTCACCATCTAAAAATGTAATGGCACTCTTGGTAGCGCCGGTGTTTTTATAGCCCCGGTCTAAAGTAACGTAGCCGGTTTGGTCACGGAGGTTAGAAATGTCGAAGGCTTTTTCGTGTTCCGTTCCTTCAAAAATTGGAAATTCGTACGATTTACCATCGACAGAAAGTTCAGCAGTGTTGGCCATACAAAAAATCAGGGTAGAGTATTCAGAAATAACGAATTAGCAGCTTTTCAAGCATCTGATACGTTCATGTCCGGCGAAATTAAGCCAAAAACCTAAACGGCGAATGAATTTATGTGAAAAAAGCCACATTACGTTTGTATTAAAATGTAACGGCAGGCATACACAATAAGTTTAATGCTACCGTTTATAGAAGGTTCCGCCCTTCATAACTACTCTAATCCGAGACAAATCAGCGATATTTTTTGTAGGATCGCCCTCTACCACGACCAGATCAGCTAACAACTCTGCTTTGATACGTCCCCGATCGACCAAATGAAAAACATCGGCATTGATCGACGTAGCCGAACGTAGCACGTCTATTGGCGTCATTCCGTAGTCAACCATCATTGTCAGTTCGCGGGCGTTATCGCCGTGACTAAAAACCCCCACGTCGCCCCCCGCGCAAATCGTCACACCTGCATTGAGCGCGTTTTTGAACGTAACGCGCTTTTCCCGAATCCGGGCCGGTTCAGGTTCCTGCCCTTTTTTCCAGCCACGATACTGACTGACGGCATCACCCGCTGCCAGGGTCGGGCAAAGGGCGGTTCCATTTTTTTTCATCAACGCAAAGATTTCGGGCGTTCCCGCGTCGCCGTGTTCAATCGTTTCGCAGCCCCCCAGAATAGCCCGTCGCATTCCCTCGGCCGTGCTGGCATGGGCCACAACTGATCGTCCACTACTTTTCGCTACATCGACAATGAGTTTGATTTCATCGATGGTGTAAGTTGGACGAGCTTCGGCCATTAAGCCCCACCGATAATCGGCGTAGATTTTTATCGCGTCGGCTCCCTTGCCGATCTGCCGCCGAACTGCTTTGATCAGCGCATCCTGCCCGTCAGCTTCTTCAGCTCCCTGCGGTACGTCGATGTCGGCGCTAAACCCTTTTGGGGCATAACTTCCGGTCGCAATAAGTGCCCGCGTTACGATCATCATCCGGGGTCCCGGAATTATCCCCTGATTAATCGCTTGTTTAAGCCCTACATCATCATAATCAGCTCCTTCGGTTCCCAGATCACGAACGGTGGTAAAACCCGCCAGAAGCGTTTTTTGGGCGTGAACGGTTGCCCGAGCCGTCCGAAGTGACCGTGCTTCTTTCAACACCTGATCGTCCCAGGGTGTTTCGTTGTATGGATGCAGGAATAAATGGGAATGGCCTTCAATTAAACCAGGCAGTAACGTAGTGCCTTTTAACTCGATGATCTCAGCACCAGCCGATGAGACCGAAGACGTAGCGCCAACCGCTTCAATCTTATCTCCCTTTACCCGAACGACCCAACCTTCGTGGCTGGTCTCTCCATCAAAAACGCGGTCGGGTTTAAGCAGGTACGTTGTTTGGGCGCAAAGCGACAAAGGAAGCAGGCATAAGAGGAAGTAGATAATTCTCATGGGTGAAGTGGTAATTGGCACAGATAAACTGAGGCTTGTCTGTGCCTTTAGTCGAAATCTTTGTAATCGTCAAAATGATAATATTACGATCGTAAACGCCGGAGCAAAGCCTCGCCAAATACCAGCACAAGCAGGCCGGGCAAAACAATGGCTCCCGCACGGAATCCGGCCCCTGTTAATTTATAAACTCCTGTATTGTACTGCGTAAAGCTTTGAAATAGATAGTAAGCCGAAGCCGCTAATAACGCCACCAGAACGCCGATGGCAACCGGCTGACTTAAACGGCTACCCGTCCAGGAAATGATTAGTGCGATGCCCACCACTAACGCTACGGTTCCGAGTGCTTTAGGGAACGTAGCAATGTAATCGTAATCAAAAAAGAACACCCCAGCCTGACCAATCAGATTGGGGTGTGCTAACAGCCAGCCATCCAGAACGACTAGCACAAGAAGCAGAACATAAAAAAAAGGGTTACGCATACAGGTTGTTTTCGCAGTTTTTACAAGCAACGAAAATACTATCTTTTTACGTCTGCGCGCCTTCCAGCTCCATTTTCAAAAATTTACCGGTATAACTGCCCTTCACCTCGGCTACCTTTTCGGGCGTTCCTTCGGCAATGATTGTTCCGCCTTTATTTCCGCCCTCTGGCCCCAGATCGATTAAGTAATCAGACACTTTTATTACGTCCAGATTATGTTCGATAATCAATACGGTATTGCCTTTGTCGGCCAGTTTGTTCAGTACGTCGAGCAGGTGAGCAATATCCTGAAAATGCAGGCCGGTGGTGGGCTCATCCAGAATGTAGAGCGTCTTTCCGGTATCTTTCTTGGATAACTCTTCCGCTAGTTTCACCCGCTGCGCTTCGCCCCCCGACAACGTAGTGGCATGCTGCCCGAGCGTAATGTAGCCCAGCCCTACGTCGTTCAAGGTCTGCACTTTACGAAGTATTTTAGGCTGACTGGCAAAGAAGTCCAGTGCCTGCTCAACCGTCATATCCAGTACGTCGGCAATGGATTTTCCTTTGAAACGAACTTCCAGAGTTTCCCGATTGAACCGTTTTCCTTTACAGGTTTCACACATAACGTGTACGTCGGGCAGAAATTCCATCTCGATTTTCTTCATGCCCGCACCTTCACAGTCTTCGCAACGGCCGCCTTTCACATTGAACGAGAACCGGCCCGGTTTATAGCCCCGGATTTTTGCTTCGGGTAGTTCGGCAAACAAAGTCCGAATTTCCGAGAACATGCCCGTATACGTAGCTGGATTGGAACGCGGAGTCCGACCAATAGGCGACTGGTCGACTTCAATCACTTTGTCCAGATGCTCAAGGCCTTCCACCGATTTGAAAGGCAGTGGTTCACGCTTCGATTTATAGAAATAGCGGTTCAGAATCGGGAATAACGTTTCGTGAATCAACGACGATTTGCCACTACCCGATACCCCCGTAATTGTCACCATCCGACCAAGCGGCACCTTTAGTGTTACGTTCTTGAGGTTATGGCCCGTTGCGTTCTTGATAATCAGAAACTTGCCACTGCCTTTACGTCGTTCTGCCGGTACATCAATAGCTCGCCGACCACTCAGATATTCGGCCGTTGTACTACCGTTACGTATGAATTCTTCGGGCGTGCCGATACCAACCACCTGACCGCCATGCCGACCAGCTCCCGGACCAATATCAAGGATAAAGTCCGATTCCAGCATCATGTCTTTGTCGTGTTCAACAACCAGGACCGTATTGCCCAGATCGCGCAGATTTTTCAGCGAATCGATCAGTTTTACGTTGTCGCGCTGGTGCAGGCCAATGCTGGGTTCGTCCATAATGTAAAGTACACCAACGAGTTGCGTACCAATCTGCGTAGCCAGCCGAATCCGTTGTGCTTCACCACCCGAAAGCGTACGTAACGGACGGTCCAACGTCAGATAATCAAGACCGATATCGAGCAGAAAACCAATACGTTTCCGAATTTCTTTGAGAATTTCTTTCGCTATTACGTTCTGCCGATCACTCAAACGACTCTCTACGTTATCAAACCAGGCTGTCAGCTCCGAAATATCCATTCGGGCAAGCTCAGAGATGTTCTTAGTGTCGATCCGAAAATAGAGCGACTCTTTTTTCAGCCGGGCTCCGTTGCATTCAGGACAGGTTTTAACAACCATAAAATCCTTTAGCCACTCCTGAATTTTGTCATTACTATTTTCCTGCTGACGTTTGAGAAAATTGACAATCCCCTCAAATTTGAAGCTATAGCGATCTTCTTTGCCGTCGCTGCCGCCAGCCGATTTCGCATTATCGTCTTCCGTTCCATACATAAGCGCATGAAGCAGATCGTCGGGGAATTTATTGACGGGCGAGGTTAAATTGAGTTTGTATTTCTTCAGAATCGCTTCAATCTCCTTGAAAATCCACAGTTCACGGTATTCGCCCAACGGCGCAATAGCGCCACGGCTAATGCTTATTGATTTATCAGGAATGACAGATTCTTCGGTAATTTCTTCAACGACGCCTAGGCCATTACAAACCGGACAGGCTCCGTATGGCGAGTTGAAAGAGAACGTGTTGGGCGATGGCTCATCATAACTGATTCCCGATTCAGGGTCCATCAGGTTTTGCGAGAAGTAAACCAGTTGCCCCTCGCCATCCAGCATCTGCATGGCTCCTTTTCCTTGTTTCAAGGCCGTCTGCACGGACTGGCTCAGTCGATACCGATCGTCGGGTTTGGGGACTAATCGATCGATAACAATTTCAACATCGTGAATTTTGTAGCGATCCAACTGCATCTTGGGCGCAATGTCCTGCACGACCCCATCGACCCGAACCTTCGTGTAGCCCATTTTGGCAATCTGCACGAACAGCTCGCGGTAATGCCCTTTACGTCCTTTAATGACGGGAGCCAGCAATGTCAGTTTCTGACCGGCATACTGATTCAGGATCGTATCGATAATCTGGTCCTGCGACTGACGCTCCATCTTGCGCCCTGTTACGTAGGAAAATGCTTCGCCAGCGCGGGCGTAGAGTAGACGCAAAAAGTCGTAGATTTCGGTAGTAGTGCCGACAGTCGACCGAGGGTTTTTGGACGTTGTCTTCTGCTCGATTGAAATCACCGGACTGAGGCCGTTAATTTTATCGACATCTGGCCGTTCCATGTCGCCGATAAACGAACGAGCATAGGCCGAAAAGCTTTCCATGTATCGCCGTTGTCCTTCGGCGTAGATTGTATCGAAAGCCAGCGACGATTTGCCGCTACCACTAATTCCAGTTACCACCACCAGCTTATTGCGTGGTATCGTAACATCAATATTTTTCAGGTTGTGTTCGCGGGCGCCCAGTACTTCAATTTGGTCGTAGCCCGTCAGGTCAATATCGGTAAGTGCCGAGCTCCGGTCCGATGTTTTTTCGTCAATCACGTTGGGGATGGCTTATTCTAAAGAACAACGTAAAACGGGTGGGTGTAGTTTCCTAAAAATGTAGAGACGCAACCGTTTCTACAAGGGTTGTTCATAATAGAGTGAAAAGCCATCTTTAAGACAAAGTTGTTGAAGATGTTGTTATAGCTTATACCAACTCAACGCCCTGTTTTCATGACTGACGTACTCACCCCTTCGCAACGTAGCTATAACATGAGCCGAGTACGTAACAAAGACACGAAACCCGAACTTATCGTCCGCAAATTTCTTCATGCGCATGGTCTGGAGCGCCAGTCCGATTCGGTATCGTCTCCACGACAAAAAGCTCCCTGGTGAGCCCGATATAGTTTTGTCTAAATACACGACAGTAATTTTCGTGCATGGCTGCCGGTCCGCCGGTTTGGGCTGGAGAAGTCGAGGGAAAGTTTGTTGTTAAAATCCCGCTCCTAACGGGAGTACGGGCTTAATCAGCTATACAAATTGACTTCTTTATTATGGACGTAGTGTTCTTGAAGACGAAAAACTAACGGCACGGCGGCTGGAAAAGCTTTTGCTGCGCTACGCCCCGGCCATTTGAGTACTAGCCATCCTGCCCTCACCCTTGTTGAAAAATAGTTATCAAGACTTAAAAAAGCTTCTTTCAAATTCATCTTTTAAATGGTTTTCTTTTTACAATTTTACCCTCTTTCTTGGCAAGATAATAAAGTGAAATTCCGATAAATAATAAAAAAGATAGAGTAAAAATTGAATTTTCAATCCCAAAAGCACCCCCTGTTAATAGTTCTGATCCCGTAAATTTTGATTGAATGATAGTTCCAAAATCATTTTGCCCTGTGAGATTTGAGCCATAAAAAGGCTGAGAAAAATTCCAACCTACATGGAAGAAATAAGGTAGCCATACTCTTTTAGTATATACGAACATCATACCCATGGTAAACCCCCAAATTAAATATAATAATAGATCAAATATTTTGAAATTGGGATTGGTAATGTGTTGTAATTCTACCAACATTGCAATGAAAATGGCTATGTTAGTACCTAACCAATTTTCCAATATCCTTAGGATTAATCCCCTATGAAATAAGTCTTCAACTATCGCAGCAAATAGTATTACAGTAAACATTCTTGCTGAGTAGTGAGTAGTTGTAATACTAAAAGCCTGATAATGGCCTAATAGGTATAAAATGAAAATAGATAATGAAATTGTAAAAAAACCAAAGAAAAACCCTCCAAACATTTCTTTGAGCAGATATTTTGTAGATAGCTCTGTTATTTTTCTTTTGTCATAAAAACGGAACAAATAGTAATAGTTAACTAATAATAGTACTGAAGAAATAAAAATAATAATTGGATCAGCAATACTTTTTTCTGATATAATGATATAAAAAAATGGTTTTAAAACAAAGTTTTGAATTACAACAAATAGAAAAAAAGGAACGACAATTCCGATGATAATTTTAATAATTGGAAAGTACAGTACTCTATTGATTGATGAATTCATAATTTATTTCAGAATGTAGTATTTAAAGGGTTGTGGGGAGTGCTTTATGAACTGTGTCAGTCTGGGATTTAGTCGAAGCAATGGGGTTTGATACGTTTCTCAAAGATAAGGTGCTGCAAAAGTAGATTAGGGAGATGCCTTAACTCGTTCACTTAAGTTAAATAACAAACCTTACCCTCTGTTTTTTCTCTGCAATTCTTGCTCTTGGAACGTATCCGGCTAAACAGGACCGACCCATCTATTCATCGAAGAAGTGAAGCTTCCATACATATCCCGGCAACCTACCCAGCCGATGGTGATAGGTTAGTAGGACAACAAGCTGGTGGAGAAAAGCAGTTAACTGGAGTTGGAAGCTAATAGGCCGTAAACATACGGATTCGGACGGTGCCGCGCGTCCATCTGTATCCGCCTGTACCTTTTTGCGACCGTCCGAACGTAGTGTCACTTACTTTTGCCACTATTGAACGCCCATCACGCATCCGAGTGGCTTCGCTACGTGGGAGTCGTTTAGTAGCAAGTACACCAGAGAGGGCAAAAAACTATGAAAACAATGCAGGACACACTATTTGACTTTATAGCGAAATACATTTCTCTGACAGATGATGAGAAGAACGCACTCGTTTCTTTGAACCTATTTCGCTTGGTAAAGAAAGGGACGACTCTACTCAAAGAAGGACAAAAATCAAAAGATAGCTACTTTGTTCTAAAGGGCTGTATCCGGGTCTATTACATCATAGACGGCGAAGAAAAAACAACTGCTTTCTACACAGAAATGGACGCCTTAACTCCTCCTTGCGTTACGAATAAAGCACCTTCTGAGTATTTCATCAGTTGTGTTGAAGATAGTATTCTTACCGTTTCAACTTCTGACATGGAAGTAGAAGTAAACAGTAAATTCCCAAAGTTTGACATAATGTGTCGGATATTGTCGGAAGAATTATTAGCCAAACAGCGAATCGACTTTGACGAGTTTAAGATGTCTTCACCCGAACAACGGTACCTGAACTTACTACAAAAAAGACCAGACCTTATCCAGCGTGTGCCACAACATCAATTAGCGAGTTATTTAGGTATCAAACCCCAGTCATTAAGCCGACTACGGGCCAGAATTATAGAGAAAGATAAAGGGTAAGGTGTGTTTCTTAACTTAAGTGAACGAGTTATGGCATTTCTCCGATCCACTTTTGCCGTATCGTTTCACGTAACAGGAAAAGAAATGCACCAGAAGATTTTCTTCATCGGTTTGGTCTTACTGATGACAGGTACGCTTCCGCTCAGAGCACAGTACGCTAAAACAGACAGTATGTACAGGCGGTGGTTCGTTGGGAGTTCATTACTGATGGTAGGGAATTGTATTCCTAATGACGCAAATCCACCTGAGTATGTACAGTTAAATGTTGGCTACAGGATAACACCGAAAGATGTTGTTTCTTTTAGGTTTAAACGTTCCATTTATTCCTGGCCATTAGGCATTCCTTTCGGGCCATCATTTGACGCGCCCGGACTAAACTATCCCGGTCATGCCCGCATACTGGCACCTACAGTAGGTTATCAGCGGTTTTGGTGGAAAGGAGCCTATACATCCGTTTATGCGTTAAATGCTTTTGAAAAATATATGGATGAGAATAAGAAAAAGATTGGAAATGGATACACCTTATATCTGGACTTCTATGTAGGTTATCAGTTTAAGTTTTTCAAGAATCGGTTCTTTTTTGAACCAGCTATTGGCTGTAGTTATTGGCCTGTAAGAACCAACGTTCCAGCATCATTTAAAGTAGTAGAAAATAAATGGCCTAACTACTTTATTCAACCTGGGCTTGATTTTGGGTTTAATTTTTAAAATTCCATCGAACGACCGATAACTCTACTAATGAAAGCCGTTGTTTATTGAATCTCGCTTAGCGAAATTCTTTGTCCATTTACTAATAGAACCCCCATTGGTGAAGCAGGGCCTGTAAGTTTTTATCAACTCGCTCAGGTAGTGGATAGAGTTGATAAAGCGCGGTCGAATTCTGGGTCTGTTGCCGTAGCGGCAGATAACGCCCCGTGGCCAGGGTGCGCAGAAAAGTCTTTCTAGTAATTGGGTTTAGCTGATTATCGACGGCCTGGAAATCTTCGTAGAGTCGAATGTAATTCTGTTTGTAATCCCAAAAGCTGTTCGCATCTTTCAGGATTTGGCTCGGCTCGGCGACAGGCTTTCTCGCTGTGCAGGCCTCCATCAGCAACGCTAGAACCAGCATGAAAAGAGATCTAGCAAGCATAGGCTGCGTATCGTTACCTATGGTTAGTCAAAAAGATGGTTGGACAGGGTTTATACTTGCAGTAGCTCTCATCATTAACAAACCGGCTGGTGCAACACTTTTGTTATTTTCATCCCAAAACGATTCTTTTGGAGTCTCCGCAGAAGCACTGGCGAGACACATCTGCTATCGGCATTGCCCGTCTGCTTTTGCAGTTGCTTTTTGTGGGCGTGTTTCCAGATATGTAGTAGTTGGTCACTGACATTGCGGCTTTTAGCGACCTGCGCCACTGATTGACCTTCATCAAGCATACGTAGGGCTTCCGCTTTGAAGGTTTTGTCGTACTTACGAGAGGACGGGGTGAGTTTGTTGGAATTTGCCATGATAACCGAAGTTACGCAAGATTACTATCCGATTCAGCACGACCATACCAAATTACGGTACGTTAACAAACCTTGTTTACTCTGACGAGAAACCTGTTGAGCCTAAAATAGGTGATGGTGCTACGTTACTCTGCTGGTCAGATCGGCACGCTTACACAATTGTTGACGAAAAAAAAGCTATGTCCTTGTAACTCGTGATATCACGGAACGTACCGATCAAAATTTCGAAAGAGGACCTCAAGAGTATACCTATCAAAATGATCCTGACGCTACGCCAGTTCGGGCGAACTTACGTAAAGATGGCAGATATTATATTGGCAATCAGGTCTTAGAAATTGGCTACCGCAACGAACATTACGACTATTCTTTCTGAACAGATACGCTTTATAAAAACAGAAAACCGATCAAGCTAACGCTTGATCGGTTTTCTGTTTTTATAATAATTCCTTGCCGAACACAGGCAAGGGATATTCTTGCAATTTTATCATTACTTCCCTTTCGACCCGCTTTCTTCCGCTAAGGCAAGCTTGACAGCATCGTAAAGGTTAACAATACCACCGGTTTTCGAGAGGGTGGCAAAATCAACCAAATCGGTCGATTCGGGCCGATGGACCTTGGTCTTATAGGGCGTAGCCGACTGCACGATAATTCGTTTAATGTCGGCATAAGTAAGCTTAGGGAAATACGATTTCAGTACGGCAGCAACGCCAGCTACTACGGGTGAGGCCATGCTCGTACCGCTATTATTCTCGTATTTACTGCCTGGAACGGTTGAATAAATGTCCTTACCTGGTGCAAAAACATCCACCGTTTGCTTGCCATAATTTGAGAAACTAGCTACCAGATCAGCATCGTTGGTCTCGGCGCTAGCACCCACTGTTATTACGTTCGGAATATCCTTACCATCCATAAACCGGGGTGCCGGATAATTGGCCGCTGTATCGATATCTTTTCCATCGTTCCCGGCCGCATGAACCATCAATACACCTTTCGAGAGAGCGTAGCGTTCCGCATCCTCTACCACCTTGCGTTGTGGCGAATAGTCTTTACCGAAACTCATGTTAATGATTTTGGCGCCATTATCAACGGCATACCGAATGGCGTTGGCAACATCTTTATCGCGCTCATCACCGTCTGGCACCGCCCGTACACCCATGATTTGAACAGCATCAGAGATACCCAGAATACCCAGATTATTGGTACGGTCGGCTCCAATGATACCGGCTACGTGTGTACCATGATCGGCCCGTGGACCGGCAATATCTGAATTACCGTAATCCCGCTGGGTGAAATCGTTTGGATTATCGCCGACAATAGCCCGACTGTCGAAATCAGGATTGTAGTTGTATTCAGCTCTGGATTTAAGCTGTTCATTGGCTTTTTCCAGCTCGTCCATTACCACATCTGTGTTGGGCGCGCCCTGCTGATTAAGTAATCGCAAAATACCTGTCACAGGCCGCTTCAACGTAGCGTCAGTAAGCGTATCAGACGCCTTACGTAGGGTGAGCGTATCTAATTTTGATACGTTCAAGGCTTTTTTCAGCACGTCTACTGCTGTTGAGAATTGCTGATAGAACTGATTGATACCCTGATATTGCGCTTTATACTGCGCCTGGTTTTTCTCAACTTCAGCTTTTGTCTTTACGTACAGATCGTATTCTTTCTGCTCATCGGGCTTCAGCGAAGCACGGCTTTTACCTTCGTATTTTGGCTTTAGCTGAACGTACAAACGAGTTACTTCGGCAGTTTCGTAGCTAACGTTACGTCCATCTTTGCCACCGATAAAATTCCAGCCGTGGACATCGTCAACGTAGCCGTTATTGTCGTCGTCTTTACCGTTACCAGCAATTTCTTTGGGATTGACCCACAACACCCGTTTCAGGTCTTCATGGGTCGTATCGATTCCACCGTCGATTACCGCTACAACTACTGGGGTTGGTTTCCGGTCTTTGAGTAACTCACGGTAGGTGCGTTCTACGTTGATTCCGGCAGTTTTGTCGGTTTTATCCTGCAGATACCACTGCGTTTCCTGCGCCAAGGCTGCTACAGAGAGCAAACACACCGACGCGCTGATAAGGAGTTTCTTCATGAATTGGTAACAAAAAATCTTCACAAATTACGAAGAAACCAGCAGTGTTTATCCTTAAAAGTTGTTAAACGGCAAGGTACGCTACGTCATAATGACCATTTTATGATCGATTTGTCAGCTAGCGTTGGACTTATTCTGGCTTCTTGCCCGAAAAGTAAAACTGATTAAAGGCGGTTGTGTACTGAGGGAAAACGACTTCTGGCTCTTCTATTTCCGGATGCCATGTTTTTTCCCATTCGAAGCTGTAGTACCCCTGATAACCGCTCTTTTTCAGGATAGCGATCCCATCAAAAATGGGGGAATCGCCCAACCCTAAAGCCGTGTACAAGTGTTTTCCATCAACTGTTTTGGCATCTTTGATATGAACGTGCCGAATATAAGGACGTAGCGTTTCATAGGCCCTGGCCGGTGGTTCGCCGGTTACAGCCCACATATTAAATACGTCCCATAGTAAGCCTACTTTGGGAGAACTTGCAGCCTTCATCACCCCCAAAAGATCAGCAGACTGAACCACATCGCCGTGCGTTTCGAGCAATACGGTTACCTGGCTTCCTTTGGCGTAATCGGCTAATTCGACCAGTCCTTTGGCGATTCGGTCCAGCGTAGCGCTACGTTCCTGATCTTTAGGAAATGCATCCGGAAACACGCGTACAAAGGGACATTGCAACTGATCGGCCAACGTAATGAATCGTTTCGCTTCGTCCAGGTGTTTTTGCCGCGCGGCTGGGTCGGCATGGTGTAATTGAGTAGATGCACCCAGATTGATAATTTTCAATCCTGTATCAGCTACCTTACGTCGGGTTGTGGCTATGTGATCCGACGTATCGAAGGCCGGACTCTTCGTTAAGTCCATGACTCCCTCCAAACCCCGAATTTCAAATCCCTGATAGCCATCTTTTACCGCTTCACTTAGAATTTTATCCAGCGACCATTTGGGACAGCCAAGCGTCGAAAACGATAACAAAGGTTTTTTGGCATAAGTCCAGCCTTGCCCAGCAGCACTTATAGCCGCTAATGCACTCAGTTGCAGAAACTCGCGTCGATTCAACATTTTATGTGACGGATTTTAAACGTAGCGCCTACTGTCTTTTATGGTTTACTGTGGTTTGCATTCTTATAATGTTCGCCCAACATATCCTCCCCGAAATCGTTGGTCAGATCACGTACGACCGTATGAATATGGTTGGCGTTTGTTTGGGTATTATCGTATTCAATCAAGATGGTTGGTCCATGAATCCGGTAATACCAGCCTTTCCCTTCGCCAAGTTCGGGCGTTACGTCGCCCGCCCACGCAAACCGTAGTCCTTCAAGCCCAGCTTTTCTTAGCTTATCCATTTGCTGATTCGCCAGCGTAATGCGGTAATTATCCAGATACACCTGCAGCAAACTCAGGAACAACTTGCGCTGGTCAGCATTCATATCGGAATACATCAATCCCTCCATTTTTTCCAGTGAAGCCCGACGTTTATTGCTGGTCACAATGTCGGGGTAAGCTACGTTAGCCAATATTGCCTTTTTCTGTTGTTCAGCGTCAAGTGTTTTTAACAGAGCAAAAGCCTGCTCTGTTTCCTGCTTTAAGATCTGCCGGCCTTTCTGTGGCAAATCTTTTACCCGAGGATCAGACATTCGTTTGTCAGCCATTTTGGTATCGTAATCAAGCACGCCCGGATTGCTGCCGAAAAAAGTAGGGGTTTGCGATACAATTTGTCCGGTTTGCGATATAAACTGCAACGACAAATGGTGGCCTTCAATTCGCCAGCTCCAGGGTTCTTTGGAGGTTGGGTCGCCAAAAACGGTAAACGAATAATTTTCCGGATCGCGATACGTATCATTTGGTGGCCGATTATCAATAACACGTAGTACGTTCTCCATGTCGATAATGGCGGTCGCTTTATCGTAGCCCTGCTGACTCAGACCTGTTTTAAGCATTGCCATAGCGGCCTGTCGCTGGGGTTGGGTCATCTGTTTTAGCGGTAGTCCTTTGCGCTGTCTGGGTACAAAATGCCAGTTGAATCGCTCCTCATCGTCGAAAGCAAATGTGGCGATTTTGCGTTGTTCAGCGGTTAAATTTTGTAAGAATGACTGCGTTGCTTCACGCATCTCATCACGCACTTGTTTGCCTGCCGACGTTGTTTTCGCTGGAGCTGCGCTCTGCCCCATTATTTGTCCCCATATCAGACAACCTAGAAGAACGCGGATTATAATTGGCATAAGAAGGTTTTTTAGGAAAAGCCGAGCTTGGTTTGAATTTACTGAACATTTCATTGGACATCATTAAGCTTTCCCGTTCACCTTACCAACCATCCGCAGGTTTATATACGGATTTAGCTTTTTCGATGAAATATATAGCTCTTTGCTAACAACAAGGGGCTTTCGCTAGTTGTAGAAATAAATCCACTGTTACTCTACGATCATGTCAACCCGGCCACCGAATAACAGCTTTGGTCCTTTAGACCATCTGGCTATGCGCTATCTCCGGCAGGCTCTCGACACCCCACATCCGAGTGATGAGCCGTATGTACTTAATCCAGTAGAAAGCCGTATTATCCGCCGTACCAAAATTCTGACCCTTAGTCTAGCCGCGCTGCTAGGTATTTTGGGCGTTTTATTATTGTATATTCCTCAGTATACATGGCCTGATTTATTTCAAAATACACCCATACGGTTTGGTAGTACTACGTATTATGTGCCTATCGTTACGTCGTTGTACGGCATCCTGCTGGTCTACATAGAAATTAATTTATTGGTCGGACTCAATCTGATCGGTGTAAAAGCAATCATGCAGATCTGTCAATTTCCCCGCGCCCATGACGCACAATATGATAGACACCTTCAGGCACTGGCTAACGCAGCTTTAGAGAAGAAAAACCGGGGAATTCTGCGCTTTGGGATCGACCCCTATCTGAATATGCCTCGCTGGGGACTAACCATATTCTTCCTGTTAAACATTACGAAAGCGGCCTTAAGTAGTCTGACGCTGAAATTCCTGCTCAGACGTTTTATGGGGCGGTATGCGCTGAGACAACTTACGGATTTAGCCGGTATGCCAATCTACGCTGCCTGGAATGCGTATGCTTCCTGGCAGGTACTCCATGAAGCTCAGGTACGGGTTATGGCTCCACTCACCATTCGGGAGTTTGTCAATGAACTACACGACGAATGGGGCGACAATGAACAGTTTCGTCCTCTTATTTTGGAAGCGCTTCAGTACGTAGCCATTCTCAAACGGCAATATAACTACGCGCACTTTCTGCTGACAGAAACCTTAGTCGATCGTTTTAACTTACGCACCAACGTTACGCTGACAGGCCATTTCGTCGAACAGGCTTTGCATGCTCCGATCGAAATACGTCGAAGCCTCGAACGGCTTATCGTATTTGGCGTTTTGGTAGACGGAAAATTGTCCTGGATTGAAAAACGGCGATTACGTCAACTGCGTAGCAAAAATTTCCTCACTTACTCAACGGAAGAAATTCAGCGCATTGGCGAAGAATATAATCAGGGGCGGGGTTTGTGGGTTTAAGGTTAGAGATTATTCTCCACTTCTTCTTCGACGGAATCGTTTTTAATAACCCGAACTTCATTAATCCGTTTGTCATCGGCCGATACCACCTGAAACGTAAAGCCAGCGTAGGTAGTCTCATCGCCTGATTTAGGCAAACGACTAAATAGTTCGAGCAATAACCCTCCCAACGACTCGCTATCTCCCTGAACGGACTCAAACGTAGTGGCTTCTACATTCAAGACCCGGCAGACGTCGGTAATTGGCATTTTACCCTCAAATACCACCGTACGTTCATCTTCGCGATGATACCCTACAGGGACTTCCTCATCGAACTCATCGTTGATATCCCCAAAGATTTCTTCAATAATGTCTTCAAGCGTTACCAGGCCGCGCGTTCCACCATATTCGTCGACAACAATAGCCATATGCACGCGTCGCTTCTGAAAATCCTGCAGCAGATCATCTACTTTCTTATTTTCAGGAATAAAAAAGGCAGGACGTACTAAGGATTGCCACTGGAACGTATCGTTCTCGTGAATATGCGGCAGCAAATCTTTGATGTATAAAATTCCATCAATCTGGTCCAGCGATTCTTTGAAAACAGGAACGCGTGAATACCCGGAAGCATTGATCTGATTCATCAGTTCCGAAAAAGTCAGGTCATTTTCTATGGCTGAAATATCGAGTCGGGCACGCATAACCTGACGGGCTGTCAGATTACTAAAATTCACAATACCTTTCAGGATTTCTTTTTCTTCTACGGTTGCTCCATCGCCCGTCAAATCTACAGCCTGACTTAGTTCTTCGACGGATAGTTTATACCCCCGGCGCTCAATGCGTTTATCGACCTGATTACTCAGATTGACCAGCAACATAGCAAGTGGGCGAAAAACAATCAGGCCAAGTTGAGCTAACGGAGCCGTTCGTCGGGCAACAGCCATATTGTTCTGGCTGGCATATACTTTCGGCACGATTTCGCCGAAGAGGACAATGGCCAATGTTATCAATAAAGTTACTCCTGCTAATATCCACCCTGAGCTTTGATACGTACGAGAAAGCTTCCAGGTCAAGTATGTAACGATTACAACAATGGCGATATTAAGAAGATTATTAAAGATGACTAGCGATGCTAGCAACCGCTTAGGACGGTCGAGCAGAGTAGCAATACGGGTATCGCCAGGTTGGCTACTATTTCGACAACGGGCACGGTCGTCGGGCGAGAGAGAGAAGAATGCAGCTTCTGACGCTGACACTAAGCCAGCTAACACCAGCAGCAATAAAATCAACGCTGCGTAAGGCGCATATAAATCAAAATAGGTGCTCCAGCCATGTTCGGCTGGGAGCACCTGTCTCGGAAGAGGATCACTACTTGGGTCCATGTATATCAAATCTCGTTCAACAATAGAGCCGCGACGTATTAGAATGGTAAATCGTCGTCACCAGCGCTCTCAAAAGGTACAGGATCTGGCTCCCGGCGACGGTCCGGCGTTCCGGCAGGTTGCTGGCGTGGTCGCTCGGCTGTTGCCGTTGTCTGCTGACGAACAGGCTGAGCTGGCTGCGGAGCCGCCTGCTGACGTGGGGGTGCCTGTTGGGCCGGTGCTTCATAGGAAGGAGCCTCCTGCCGATCGTTAGGACCACCTAAGAACTGGAACGTAGTGGCTCGAACAGTAAGCGAAAAGCGCTCTTTACCATCCCGATCGGTATATGTTTCTGTGCGCAGACGACCTTCTACATAAATCTGATGGCCCTTACGCAAGTACTTTTCAATTGTTTTTGCCTGTTCGTTCCAGACCTCAACCCGAAACCATTCTGTTGATTCAATTTGCTCACCAGTTCGTGTTGTGTATCGTTCATTCGTGGCAACGCTAAACTTTGCAACAACCGATCCTCCATCCAGATAACGGACTTCTGGATCATTGCCAACGTTTCCAATAATAATAACTTTATTAAGGCTTGCCATACTGTATTGTGTTATTTACTGATAAAAATTATAGGGATTAAGAATATTAAAGATACTGAAACAAACGCACTTATCCAAACGCCTTTTCCAAATAATTGGTAATTAATACTGGCTTTGGTAAGTCGGTAATTTCAGCCATTGAATACCATTTTAATCCTTCTGGCAACTGTTCGGTCAACCCATCCGGCAACTCAACAAAATGGAATATTGCCCGGATGCGTTGATGCGATAATAGCTGCATTGCTTCTACCGGAGTAGCAGCGAGAACACCCTGCCTCACCAATTCGTTCACAGAATCGGGAAGCAACAAATCGCGCCAGTTCGGTTTCGGTTCATCAGTTTCCAGTAGATAGAAATCGTATAATTGCTGCCATACATCACGCTCAGTACGTTCTCGCATAGCCATTTTATTATTATTACTAAAAACGAGGTAATGAAAATAACGATCGCGAACGGGGGCTTTCTTTGCTTTTACTGGTAACCGATGCTGTTGTCCCGTTAAATAAGCCACACAATGTTGCTGAACAGGGCATAACAAACAATCTGGCGCTACTGGAGTACACTGAATGGCCCCAAACTCCATAATAGCCTGGTTGTAGGTAGCGGGATTATCAGCTTTCTGAATTAATCGTGTTGCTAAAGCAGCAAACGTTTTTTTAGCCCCTGTAGTGGTTATGTCTTCATAAATACCAAATACCCGTGCTAATACCCTATATACATTCCCGTCGACGACAGCGACTCGTTCTCCGAAAGCAAATGAAGCAATAGCGGCAGCTGTGTAGACACCTATTCCTTTCATTTTCAGCAACTCATGATACGTTGCCGGAAATTTTCCAGCTAACTGATCCGTTACGTATCGTGCCGTCTGATGCAAATTTCGGGCACGGGAATAATACCCAAGTCCCTGCCAAAGACGTAGCAGTTCTTTTTCATCTGCTCTGGCAAGTTCCTCAATGGTCGGATACGTATCAACAAAGCGTTCGTAGTAGGGTTTTCCCTGCGCTACGCGAGTTTGTTGGAGAATAACCTCCGATAACCATATGTAATATGGATTACGTGTGTGCCGCCATGGCAAGTCTCTTTTGTGGTGTTCATACCAGCCCTCCAGGCTAGGTACAAATACCGCTTCAATAACGTTAAGGTCTGATTGCCAATCCAAAATAAAAAAATAAAAAGCGTCGTTGATGATGAAAAACTGGAGGACAAGGTTTTATAATTTCTTAGAAAGCTCTACCTTTGTGCTCCCATTTTTGACACCCGAATTTTCAACAACACAGTAAACGTTAAAGTTTAAGAAGTCGTGACGAAAGCAGACGTAATTGCAGAGATCGCCGATAAGACCGGAATCGATAAGGCAGAGGTAACGAACACCCTTGAGACCTTCTTCTCGGTGGTTAAAGACTCGTTGGCCGAGGGAGAGAATATTTATGTGAGAGGGTTCGGCAGTTTCATTAACAAGAAAAGAGCCAAAAAAGTAGCCCGGAACATATCGAAAAACACCGCTATGGTGATCGATGAGCATTTTATTCCGAGCTTCAAGCCTGCCAAAGTTTTTGTAGAACAAGTAAAAACAAGTGACAGAGCTAAAGTAGCGGCTGAGTAAGCCTAAGCAGTTCTTCTTGGCTGGGTTGCCCAGATAGTTGCAATGAGATGACTTCCTATGATGAATAAATCAGTATTCTTGGTTATCGTGCTTGCCACGGCTTTAACTGTGGGATTATATACGCTCCCTAAAGTCGTCGTTCGCAGTGACAACAAGCAATTGACTAATTCAGCAACAGGCGGTCGGACGACGCAGGCATCTACAGCTACTCAGCCAGGAGCCACTGCGGGTGAAGGGTCAACAGTACATGCCCAGCCTTTATCTGTTGCGCAGCAAAAACAGTTAGCTTCCCTGAAGAATGATTTTGCATCTGTAGCTCCTGCTCAAAAAGAAGCTGCCCTTACTAAACTGGTGGACTTTTTTAGAGCGGTAACGCAGTACGACAGTGCTGCCTATTATGCAGATCAGCTAGCCGTTCAACAACCGACTGAACGGAACCTTCTTCGGGCGGGCGATCAGTACTTCGAAGCTTACACGTTTGCCGTCGACGAAACAAAAACGGCAACACTGGGAAAAAAGACACGCGATTTCTACCAGAAAGCCCTTGCAACGAATCCAAATCTACTTGCGGCAAAAGCCAACATGGCCATGACGTACGTAAATACAGATACGCCAATGCAGGGAATTATGCTTTTGCGTGAAGTATTGCAGCAAGATCCAACAAATGAACTAGCTCTATTCAATTTAGGGTTATTGTCAATGCGATCCGGGCAATATGAGCGTGCTATAGAACGCTTTCGTCAAATTCTGGTTACAAATCCTGGCAGTCGGAAGGCTCAGTTCTATCTGGGTGTTAGTCTGGCAGAGGCTGGCCAAAAAGTAGAAGCGCGCAAAGTATTCGCCGAAGTAAAAAAGCAAGAAAAAGATCCTCAGATCCTGGCAGCAGTTCAGGAATACGAGGAACGTCTTTCACAGTAACCAGTGATCAGTGATTGGGAATTCATTTAATTACCCACATTACTGTTAACTGATATTTGGGCTGAACCGAGTGGTTGGCCGTCACATATTTTCAACCATTAAACGACATTTAACACTATGCCTTGCGGTAAAAAACGGAAACGGCACAAGATTGCTACTCACAAGCGGAAAAAACGGCTAAGAAAAAACCGGCATAAGAAAAAATAGTAAGCAGTAAGCAGTACGCAGTGGGCAGTCAATAGTGCTGATTGCCAGTCTCTTATCTGTCTACTGTACACTGCCAGCTGCCAACTTATTTTGAAGCCTCGTGCCGGTCTGAAAAGCCCGAGCGTGGCTTCTTTTTTTTATACAGCCATTTTTAACCGTTCATTCATCTTGTGAGTAATGAATTAGTTATCAGTTCAACTCAGAAAGGTGATCGTATTGCACTCTTGCAAAACAAGAGATTGCTGGAATATCACGAAGAAGAGTTAGACAACAGCTTTACCGTTGGCGATCTTTATTTAGGAACAGTCAAAAAACTATCATCAGGCCTCAATGCAGCATTTGTAGACGTTGGTCACGAAAAGGATGGTTTTTTGCACTATCAGGACCTTGGACCGAATATTAATTCGTTCAATAAGTTTGTTAAAGATGTAATTGCCAAGCGCGTCACCACAGGCCGGCTTAGTAACATGAAGCTAGAACCGGTTATCGAGAAAATTGGGAAAATCGATAAGGTGCTGACGAAAAACGCTCCCATTCTGGTTCAGGTGGTTAAAGAACCCATCTCAACCAAAGGTCCACGCCTTTCCTGCGACATTTCTATTGCAGGCCGTTACTTGGTCTTAGTACCATTTTCAGACGGCGTTAATTTATCAAAAAAGATTACAGACCGAGCTGAACGGTCGAGGCTTCTGCGGATTATGTCCTCACTGAAGCCTCAAAATTTTGGCGTTATCGTACGTACCGTTGCGCAAGATAAAGATGTAGAAGAACTTGATCGAGATCTACAGCACTCTCTTGCCAAATGGGAACAAGCCATTAAAACGTTAGCAGATGCCAAGCCTCGCGATCGAGTCTTAGGCGAAATGAACCGAGCTTCATCCATTCTGCGAGATATGCTTAACGAATCATTCGAGAGCATTACTGTAGATACGAAGGAGTCGTTCGAAGAAATTAAAGAATACATTCACACGATTGCTCCAGACAAAGAGAAGATCGTCAAGTTACACAACGGCAAGACAAAGATTTTCGAAGCCCTGGGATTGGAAAAACAGCTAAAATCGCTGTTTGGACGCTCAGTTAGCCTGCCTGGAGGAGGGTATCTGATTATTGAGCATACCGAAGCGCTACATGTAATTGATGTTAATAGCGGCAACAAGTCGAATTCTGAGGAAGATCAGGAGGCTACCGCAATCAGCGTAAACCGTGAAGCAGCCAAAGAGATTGCTCGGCAATTGCGATTGCGCGATATGGGTGGCATTATCGTCATCGATTTCATTGACATGAAAAAAGCAGAAAACAAGAAGCTTCTGCAGGATATCATGCGCGATGAAATGAAAACAGAACGTTCCAAGTTTACGATTCTGCCATTAACCAAATTTGGTCTAATGCAGATTACTCGCCAACGGGTACGTCCTGAAATGAATATCGTTACCCGTGAAGTTTGTCCTACTTGTGGTGGAACAGGTACAATTCAGGCCAGCGTGCTGGTAACCGACGTAATTGAAAATAACCTTGATTATATTTTGACAAAGCAGAATGAACGAGGAATTTCAATTTCGATGCATCCATTCCTATATGCTTACTACACAAAAGGCCTGTTCTCAAAACAAGTACAGTGGTATCTAAAATACCATACTTGGGTAAAATTGATTAAAGACAGCTCGCTAGGCATTGTTAATTTCAAATTCTTTCACAAATCTGGAGAGGAAATTGAAATCAGCGGAGGAGCCTAAACAGGTAAAGTGTTAGTAAAGCAAAAACAAGTTAATCCATTAATAATCAAGGCCCATAATAGACGTATCTATTATGGGCCTTGATTATTAATGGAGAATTTCTAATTCTATCAACTCATTATATACTTCTTTCCCGACAAGGCTTTCTACAGAATCAACTGTATGAAGGTTTAATAAAAGATCGCGCAGGTCTTCGGTAATTTCATAGGTCTGATATGACCTGCGATCAAATAAAACAGGAGCTTGCTCCAAATCGCAAAGCGAATAGCGACTTTCATTAAAAGTAAGATGCGACGGCCAGTTGCCTCCTACTTTATGGGTTTGTTCTTGCTGTTCTAAGAACGAATGAATAAATAACCACCCCTCCCATTGAGCTGAATAACGCTTTAAATAAGGCCAGAAAGCATTATACAGCTGGGTCATAGCCTCCCGGCAGTACATATCTCGATCACTATGACGAATAGGCTTAATAGGATCAAGGAAACGAAGAATATTGGTCAGGTCCTGCTGCCGATAACTAACAACAGGCACAATTGGTACACCCGTAGCATGCGATAAATAACCTACACCTTTTCGTGTCAGTACTCTTCGCTCACCCAAAGGAACTGAAATAAATTTATCTTGTTCTTTTGGCTCAGGTGCTGTTTCGGGACTACCGTCGACATAAACTATCAGCGAGCGTCCAGCTTTTAATTCACGTAGCACTGTTAGCCCTGAAGAAGCATGTCCGGCTTCTACAACACGAAATACATTTGTTAAGCCGTGCTGTTTGCGTAAAGCCTCAATATGCTCAGTCATATCGTCACCTTGAGACCGATTCATATTACTCCCGACCAGCAATACACAATCTATCCCTCGGCGAAATAAGATACTGGTTAACAGCCTATATGAACCAAGATGATAGGTACAATAAATCTTAGGGCCATCTTGTTTCCTAAGTAATTCCTGCGAACCACGTATTTTAACCAGGTCACCTGCAGTTAGGCACTGCTGGTCAAATGTTGTAAAAATTTGCTGTAACAACAACTCCTGAAACAGAGTTTCATGTTCACTACGAGGGATCGAAGGCATTATGTTTTCAACGTTCGCAGAGAAGGTTGTAAACTTCATTAAATACCCTCGTTCCCGTTGTAGATCAAGTTGTTGAAAATGCTCCCGACAACGACTGAGTTCCTGTTTATAAAGACGTAGCGCGGATGGCATAATTTAGTTTGTTAAAGCGAAAAAGCTGTTTTTGGAGCTGTACCCTGAAGTGCAGTAAACTGACAGCATTCAGCAGCAAGCATAAATTTCATTAAATTGTTTGTTTCTTTTTTAGCAGCAGATAAAACAATGTTTTTTGATGTTTGAGCGGCTTTGATGGCGAATTGCTTTTTCATGTTGACTTTTCTTTTGTGAAAGTTTTGTGTTTGACTGATGCAAAATTAGAGCCTGCATGAAGGGGCATCAATCACAGAAAAGTCATAATAACACTGTTGGATTAGTCAATAATTACCACTAACTTAGTCCAGATTTTTGCTAAGGGGAACATGGAGAAAATACACCTGACCAGAGACTTTCTGAAGAAGCCGCTGTATACTGTTGGCCTCCTGATGGGTGTAATTTTATTGATGGAAGGTTTAGGATGGGCCATTGCTTACAACTCCAAACTGAGCATTCTTATCAAGCATGGTGGCGCGTTACCATATATAAGTCTTCTTGTGAGGAGTCTTATTGTACCTGAAATCGTTACTGTTATCATCCTCAACACGCTACTTAATCAGCAGCATGTTTACTTAAGACTTAACTCCGTAGGCTTAACGCTACGTGATATAAGTCGATACGAACTCAGTTTCCTTCCTACCATTTTATTATCCTTTTTCGTCTTTAATCCAATTACAGAAACGTTACGTTTCTTTCTAGAATCCTATCCTGATTATACGCTCACTACGTATTGGGAGACATATCTAAGCGGCACATTTACTATATCAGTCTATTTACGTTACCTGGTCCCAATCTTTTTTATTGGCTATGTTACGTTAAACATATCTCTGGTTTCCGACTATCTAAAACAACGTCAAGCAGCTCAGGAAGCCGCAGAAAGTAAAGCGGCTAAGGCTGTTGAACAAGCGCAAGCCTTTATAGCAGCTCAATCGAATTCAGTAAACAATATCACTTCCCCTTATCTGACATCATTAAAGGGCAAAAATGCTCAAGGCGAACTCGACTTTCCAGTTGAAGATGTATACTTCTTTACAATAGAAGATCGATATTACTATGCCCAATTAGAAAAAGGGCAGTATTTAGTTACAAAGACATTGAACGATCTGGAAACAGAGCTAGATCCAACTCGCTTTTTCCGAATAAAACGCGACTATATTGTTAACCGACAATCCGTTTTAAACTATGCTTATTGGGAAAATGGAAAGTATATAGTCCGTTTAAACACTCCCGATCGTCATGAAATTGTCGTGCCACGTGCTCGAATGCAGGAATTTAGGGAGTGGCTTCAGGGCAATACACCCTCTAACAATCAGCAGCCTTACGCAGATACCTCCCCTGATCCATTTATTCTTGCTTCGTGATGTCCTATAAATAGTTTTTCACGGATATTCCATAACGCGGCAATTGCCGACAACTCGGCAAATCCAGTTTTTTGGCTATATGGGCTTTATGATTCACCGCTGTCCGGTAGCTAATCCCTAACTTTTCAGCAATCTCACTGGAAGTCAATCCATTAGCAATCATACGTAGCACTTCTCTCTCCCGCTCACTCAAGCGATTAAGCTCATCCCGGGTTCGATCAGACAGTACTTCTACGCCAAAATTTTTCAAAAGGCCCATAAACCCGTTACTGTAATAGCACCCTCCACTGCTAACAGTCTGAAAACACCTGTACAGCTCTTCTAAACCATCACTGGCGTACAAAAAGCCAAAGAATCCCATCTGCATGGCTTTGGCAATCATTCGCAGGTCGGGCTTACTCGTATAGAGAATGAATTTAGTCTGATAATTAGACTGTTGCATCTCCTGAACTATATCAAAACTTCGCTGTCCTGATATCTCCGACTCAAGAATAACGCATTGAGGACGTTTTACGCGAATCTGCTGGAGCGTATCTTCCATTTCTACGGCTCGGCCAACTACGTTGTACCCTTGTTCCTTTAATAGCTGGCTCAGAACCTCGCAATTGAATACTTCAGATTGCGCAACTAGAATCGAGAAATCCCGACGTCGTATGGCAAAGTTTTTAGCGGCCTCCTGACTGTTATCAGACTGGTTCATATCGATAAAGACGTAAAAGAGTGGATGAATCTAACACCCAGTTGATAGGTTGTGCAATATGCATATCCTGAAATCACCATTTTGCCGGACGAAATCACCGAAATGGACATCGGATTATGGGTGATTTCGTCCGGCAAAATGGTGATTTCACGCAAAACGGCTTGTATTGCCTTATAATACTATACTATTTTTGATCATCAGCCAACAGAAACGAGTTTGTTCCAATGATCCAGCAAGAACTATTATCGACGGCCTATGAGGCATCATCAGCCGAGATACAAAGCATAATTATGGAGTGGGTAGAAGCGACGGAACAGTTCCATCGCCGTTACGCTAAACTCACTGAGGTCATTAATTCTCTTCAGGCTACTGATCGTCGTCAATCGACTAGCATAACCCGTTCACGGTTAAGAAAACTTATTGCGCTACGTCATCACATGAGCGACGTATTAATGACTCTGATGCTAGACATGACCGGTACTAAACCAGGCCGTTCATCTCAATCATCCAAGCCAGGCCAACTCCACTCGCATGCTCGCTTACTTGCGGAGTTGAATCGGGAAATAGATGCCGAGTTGACAAATGTCAAAACGGTAGCACAAGCATAGTGTTCACCCCTCCCAATGATAAAGGTTAGCTCCCCAACAAGGGGAGCTTTTTTTATGGTACTTATAGTAAAAAATTACTATTGTAAAGGCCAAAACAGGTAATAAGCCGAAATGGCCTTCATTTTTATTAACTGAACCAGTTATTGGTAAATGTTCAGAGCTTTCTCAATTAACCAGATATGACGGTCCCAAGTAGACGGGATATCTCTACATCAACACGTTTATAGTGCATAAACTCCGTCAGAATCTGATCGGCCTCTTCCGGCGAAGCATTGCTGATGTCTCGAAGTTGCTGCTGCAAAGCCGTCATACGTTGCTCTGCCAGCATTTTTTTAATCCGTAAAATATTTCGATAGGCTGCATCAGCGAGAATACTAATCTCTTCTTCTGAAGGTACGTGTATTTCATGCCTTAGCCAGCCCTCACTTATCTCATACCTTGGCGTAGTAAGATTGATTGTTTGATGCTGAATATCGGTGTCATCAGTTTTCCTACGGTTCAAAAAATCATCCGCAGTCAGAATATCACCGTGTACGTAGGCTTCACGGAATAATGCAAGAATTAGATTGAAGGGTTTCGTCTGAAAATCTATTTCGTGAAGTTCACTTAATACGTACTGACAAAGCGTAATACCGGGCTCCAGTTCTCGAGTTCCGTAGTTAATTAATAACCGGACACATTCTTCTTCCTGGTACGCCAGCGGTGTTTTGGTCAGCTTCGCAGTTTCGCTGGCAGAACTTGATGAGGACTTGTTACTGAACGCTTCTGCACTATCGATACCAGCATCAGCGAATAAAGCGTCCAGCTCTTCAGGAGAAGGCTCACCAGGTACGCTATCTTTCTGACGACTCTGCCGGTCGCGCTGCCGATCGGCATCCTTTTTGGTTTGGTCCTGCTGTTTCCTCAACAGCCGATTTATTTCCGAAATGACCGATTGTTCGTTAACGTGAAAAACCTGCGCAACTCGCTGCGAAAGAGTCTGGCGTTTTAAAGGGTCGGGAATTTTGGTGATACTGGCACATACATCCGAAATTCCTTCTGCCCGTTTTAGTGGATTATCCCCTGCTTCTGCCAGCCACTGCCCTGCTTTAAAATCGATAAAGTCCTGGGAGTGTTGCTTCACATAAGTTTTAAACGCTTCGGCACCAACCTTGTGGACGTAGCTATCGGGATCTTCTCCATCAGGTAGCAAGAGCAGCTTTAAGTTAAGCCCTTCTTCAAGCACCATATCAAGACCGCGCAAAGCCGCTTTTATACCTGCGGCATCACCATCATACAAAATCGTGACATTAGGCGTAAAGCGGGCAATTAACCGTATCTGTTCTGTGGTAAGCGACGTACCAGATGAGGCTACTACGTTTTTTATACCTGCCTGGTGAAGCGAAATGACATCCGTATACCCTTCCGTCAAATAGCAGATATCCTCCTGCCGAATCGTTTGTTTAGCCTGATAGATTCCATACAATACCTGGCTTTTATGGTAAACAGTAGTTTCCGGAGAATTTAAGTATTTAGGCTGGTTTTTATCAGTTTTTAGAATGCGGGCTCCAAAGGCAATTACTCTCCCCGACACATTATGAATCGGAAACATTACCCGCCCCCGGAAGCGATCAAAAACTTTTCCGGCTTCTTTGCTGATGATAAGACCAGCTTTCTCCAGTAACTCCCGGCTATAGCCCTTACGAGTTCCCTCCTGCATTAAGGCGTCCCACTGATCGAAACTATAGCCTAGGTCAAACGCTTCAATCGTTGGATTCGAGAATCCACGTTCCCTAAAATAACTTAACCCTATACCTCTTCCTTCGTCCGACTTAAGCAGTGTTTCCTGAAAAAAGGTTTTAGCGAAATTCAGTACAATCAGCAAGCTCTCACGCTCATTCTGCCGTAATAACTCCTCGGGAGTCTGCTCCTGTTCTTCAATCTCAATGCTGTATTTCTTAGCTAGATAACGTAGTGCTTCGCCATAGCCTATATTCTCGATATCCATAACGAAACGAACAGCGTCGCCCGCCTTACCGCACCCGAAGCATTTGTAAATCTGCCGGGCAGGGTTAACATTAAACGATGGCGTTTTCTCATTATGAAACGGGCAACAGGCAATATAATTCGTGCCGCGTTTCTTCAAAGAAACAAAATCATTGATTACTTCCAGAATATCAGAGGCTTGTCGAATCCGATCGACAGTTTCTTCGGGAATGCGCATGGAACCTAGTAACAGAAATAACGTATTAAAGGTACGGTGAAAGAGAACCCGCTAATCAATTGTTCATTACAAAAACTGAAACAGATCGTGGCTTTGGCAATATTTTTGCACAATTTTCTAACTATCAATGTGTAGTACCTACTTCACCATTCCACAGTTAAGTGATTGCATATGAAAAGTATTCTACAGAAACTACGTTCTGGCAAAGCATTGCCTGAATACAAACGATACGGTACTCAAGCGGCTATCATTTTGTTTATCTTCCTGGAAGCGTGTCGTACTCAACCAGTTGATCCTACGGAGACGGGTATGCCGCTCGGTAAAACAGCCGATCTGTATAAGGCCGACGTAGCAACTTCCTGGGCAGGACTCCAGCTAAAACTTACCAAAACAACCCCTGGCTTTTCGCCCGTTGTTGCGGCACGTGCATACGGTTATGCAGGCTTGGCGATGTATGAAGCAGTTGTGCCGGGTATAAAAGACCGGCAGTCTTTAGTAGGTCAGCTGCAAGGCTTAACAACCCTGCCAAAGCCTGAACTCAATAAAGAATACAACTGGGCTCTCAGTGCTAATAAAGCTGAGGCAACCATGATACGTGCTTTATACCCTACTACGTCAACCACGAATAAGACTGCTATTGATTCGCTTGAGCAGGCACTTCTGAATGAACTCAAAGACACAAATGAAGATATTAACCAGCGTTCTATAGCGTTTGGTGAGCAAATTGCAAACGCTCTGTTAGAGTGGTCAAAGTCAGACGGCGGTCACGAAGGATACACCCGTAATTTCCCGGCAAGTTACACAGTCCCTACTGGCCCAGGCCTTTGGAAAACGACAGAAAATGGTCAGAAGATTCCAATGCAACCTTACTGGGGAACCAATAGAACCTTTATTAAGGCGAACAATGATCTTCCCATGCCAAAGCCTTTGCCGTATTCGACAGATGTTAAATCTACATTCTTTCAGCAATATCTGGACGTATACACAAAATCAAAAAATCTGACTGACACAGAAAAAGAAATCTCTGTTTGGTGGTCTGATAATCCAGGAGAGTCTTTTACGCCACCGGGTCATTCGTATAGTATTGCCAAAATTGCCGTCCAAACGGCTAAAAGTTCGTTAGATCGAGCGGTAGAAGCGTTCGCCAGAACAGGCATTGCCGTAAATGACGCTTTCATCCTATGCTGGCGCTGTAAGTATGCTTATAACAATTTACGGCCATATACATACGCCAGACTAGCTATCGACCCCAACTGGATACCTTTCTGGCCTGCTCCTCCGTTTCCTGGTTATCCTTCTGGCCATGCTACGCAATCATCAGCAGCAGCTACTGTTATGACTGGCCTTTACGGAGAGTCCTTCTCCTTTACGGATGTTTCGCACGTTGGTCGCCCTAACGATCCGCTACGTAACATTGCTTTCAAGGCACGTAGTTTCCAGTCTTTTGAGCAGGCAGCTCAGGAATCAGCCGACTCGCGCTTCTATGGTAACATTCATACGCATCAGGATAATGAGACGGGGTTGATAGAAGGCAAAAAAATTGGCGCTAATGTAAACTCGCTGAAATGGGCTAAATAACAACATTAGCAAGACCTGTACGTACGCGTGTGATTCACTACGTACCAAGCCTGATTTCTGATCTATCAGGGCGATTACTTGCTACGTCGTAATTAATTCCTTCGCGATCCAATAGATCTACAAACGTTGAGTAATCCGCTTTTTCGACGGAGAAGACGTACCAATTTTCGTAAGGTTCGTTAAAAATTTCTACCTCAGTCAGAGTCGCTTTTTTTTGAAGCAGCTGGTATTGGTTAATCTCAATGGAATTCTGCCGGATAAGGAAGTACCACATGATTTGTTTATGATTTTGGTACGTACTAAAAACCCCACGTAACAGATTTGCTACGTGGGGTTTTTAGTACGTATCAGGTTTGTTTATTTATTCACTGCCAGGATGTAATCAGCTAGCACCAACCCTGCTTCATTAAGATACAGGTCTTTTTTCTTCTTAGTGGTGGGTGTGCCGGTTTCATCAACGGGCGCGCTTATCTGCGACACTTTGCTGGCAGCAGCACGCTTACGTTCGGCTTCTTCCCGCTCTTTACGACGTTTAGACTCCTGCAGTGATACTACCGTATTCTCTTTTGCTTTCTTAAAGTCAGCCAGATCCTGCGCTAATTGTTTCAACTCAGGGTCTGATTTAAGACGCTGATCAAAACGGTCACGCAAGCGAGACAGGATTTTATCATCAATTCCGCTCGATTGCTCGTAACGGGTCGATTTGATCTGATCCCAGGGCAACGCACTTGGTTGCGAGCTTTCGCCATACTCCTCAGCCGAAAAAGCAGATGGTAATTCAATATCTGGCGTAACTCCCTTATGCTGCGTACTACTACCATTTACGCGATAGAACTTCTGAATGGTCATCTTCACCTGACCAACCTTTTCTGGCTCTTTAGGAAGCCATTGATTCAGATCGATTAGGGTCTGAACTGTTCCTTTCCCGAACGTCTGACCACCAACAATGATCCCCCGTTTGTAATCCTGGATAGCGGCCGCAAAAATCTCGGATGCCGATGCGCTAAACCGGTTAACCAGAACGGCCATTGGCCCATCATACGTAACACTTGGATCAGGATCGGTATAAACTTCCGTTTCGCCGGTCGATTCACGTACCTGAACAACTGGCCCTTTAGGAATGAACAAACCCGTCAGGTTAATAGCTTCCGTTAATGATCCACCTCCATTATCACGCAGGTCGATGACAATACCATCCACTTTTTCGGTCTTAAGTTCTTCAATGAATCTCTTGACATCGCTGGTTGTACTGCTAAACCCTTCTTCGCGCTTCCGGGCTCCTTCAAAATCGCGATAGAACATAGGAATATTGATAACACCGATTTTAAACGAACGTCCGTTATCACTTACTTCTATTGTTTCTTTTTTAGCGCGCTGTTCTTCCAGTTTAATCTTCTCCCGAACCAGGCGAATTTCTTTAGGTGGTGCGCCAGCAATAGCATTTGGCGAAATAACCTGTAAACGAACCACTGTACCTTTAGGCCCTTTGATTAGTTTGACTACGTCATCGACCTGCCAGTTCATTGTATTCACCATTGGGCCATTATCGCCCTGCGCTACACCCGCTATCTTATCTTCCTTATTAAGCAGTTTACTTTTAAAAGCTGGACCGCCCGGCAATACTTCGGTAATGCGGATGTAATCGCCATCTTCGCGTAGCATGGCTCCGATCCCTTCCAGCGACTGACTCATTTCCTGATTAAACCGATCGGCATTGGAAGGAGATAGATAATTGGTATGCGGGTCGAGTGCTTCAGCGAACGAGTTCATGTACATTTGGAATACGTCTGCACTTTTTACCCGGTTCACAGCCTTATCGAGGTTGCTATAGCGTTGCGTCATTAACGCGACAACCGCGCTATCCTTACGGTTACCCAGACGGAGTTCCAGCGCCTGATTTTTGAGAATCTTGCGCCAGAGTTCATTTTGCTCTTCTACGGTTTTGGGCCAGCTTGCTTTCTCCCGATCCGTATTGAATGTTTCGTCTTCCGTAAATGAAAGCGGTTTTTTAAGCTGCTCCTTTATAAAGTCGCTACGTTCCTGATAGCGTTTACGAAAGATATTGTAAAGGTCATAGGCAGCCGTAAGATCACCGTTAACTAACGCATCATCAATCTGGTAGCGGTATTTTTCAAGCGATGCTACGTCAGAGGCCAACAAATAGGTTTTACTATTATCGACCTCCTTCAAATAATTATCCCACACTACTGACGATAGAGAGTCGTTCAGCCGCACTTTCCGATAATGATACGTTGTTAACAACTTGGCTACCAACGATTCTACCTTCTCCTGAGAGATAGACGGTTTCAAATCGTCGGATGGAGACGATGTTGGCGCCAGATGTAAGGGCGCACCGCCCGAAGGCGAATCCGGCTGAAAGCTTAACATCAGCACGGGTAAAAGGGTCACCAGATACTTCTTCATCTACATTACCCAAGTTAATTGCGAACGAGTGAATGCGTGTAAGAACGAAAAAACTTATCCAATTTATTGTTCCTATACGCAATCACGATTCACTCATTGTTTAACAATATCAAGTAATTCAACATCAAAGACCAGGGTTGAACCCGGTTTAATGTCGGCACCTGCACCACGATCGCCATACGCCAGATCGGAAGGGATGTATAATTTCCACTTCGACCCAACTGGCATCAGTTGCAAAGCCTCCGTCCAGCCTTTGATTACTTCATTAACCCCAAACTCAGCGGGTTGACCACGTTCTACCGAACTATCGAACACTGTTCCGTTTAATAACCGGCCAGTATAATGTACTTTAACCCGATCCGTAGCAGTTGGTTTAGCGCCTGTGCCTTCTTTTTCAACTGTGTACTGTAAGCCGCTCGCTGTCGTTTTTACGCCTTCTTTGGTTTTATTTTCAGCTAAGAACGCTTCCCCAACTTTTTTATTCTCGGCAGATACTTTCGAATTTTCAGCCGTACGAACCGCCATTTGCTTCTGCATGAAGGTATTCATGACCTGGCTAGCCTGCTCCATCGAAATGCGAGTGTTTTGCCCTTTCAATGCATCGTCGATCCCATTAGCCAACAAAGCACTATTTAAATCGGCAATGCCCTGCTGTTTTAAATTTTGGGCCATAAACAGGCCAATGCTGTAGCTAATAGAGTCTTGGGTTGAGACTAGCGCACTACTGGGAGCTGGCTTGGCAGCTGTTGGCTTAGCGACTGAAGTAGGCTTTTTAACAGCTGGCTTTTTAACTTGTGCAGTCGCAGAACTGGCGACAAAAACGGCCGACGCAACACCGGCCAGCATCCATTGGTTGAACTTCATGTGAACTAAAAACGGGGTAATACGGAAAATTTGATTTATTGATAAAACGTGAACAGATAGCAGAAAAGTTTGGACACCTAGAGTTTCGATAAAATTTTGTCGAATAATTGTAGCGCAAAACCTCACTAACGAACAACAAAACATTATTCTATCCTGCCTATAAAAGTAACGAAACCCATCTGCTTTTGCTATTATAACCTTCTTAAAATACTCCAAATTTGGACAAACGGTTTTAGCATTCGTTTAGCGGCTTATGTTATATATAGCGCTCTATCGGAAAAGTCTAAGATTCAGGATCGAAATATAGAAAAGATCGCATTTTTATTAAATTTTAATCGTACCTTTGCGGCCGAAAAACAATCTCTAAATTTCATCCTACTTATATGGAATCCGTAAGACCCGACGAGATATCAGCCATTCTGCGTCAGCAGTTAGCCGGTACGCAAACCGAGGCTGAACTCGAAGAAGTCGGTACGGTGCTGCAAATCGGCGACGGCGTAGCGCGTATCTATGGCCTCTCGAAAGCGCAGGCCGGCGAATTGCTGTTGTTTAGTAACGGACTTCAGGCCATGGCCCTGAACCTTGAAGAAGATAACGTTGGTGCCGTATTACTTGGCGACTATTCAGACGTCAAAGAAGGCGATACAGTTAAACGTACCAACCAGATTGCCTATGTTAACGTTGGTGATGGTATCCTTGGCCGGGTAGTAAATACGCTTGGTCAGCCGATCGACGGTATGGGCCCAATTCAGGGAGAACTGTTTCCGATGCCGCTGGAGCGGAAAGCACCAGGTGTTATTTATCGCCAGCCGGTAAATGAACCGCTGCAAACAGGTATTAAGGCTATCGATGCTATGATACCCATCGGCCGGGGTCAGCGTGAATTAATTATTGGTGACCGGCAAACAGGCAAAACGGCTGTTGCTATCGACACCATTATCAACCAGAAAGAATTCTACGATAAAGGCGAGCCCGTATTCTGTATCTACGTCGCTTGTGGTCAGAAAGCCTCTACGGTAAAACAAGTCGAGCAAACGCTACGTAAAGCTGGTGCTATGGACTATACCGTTGTGGTATCAGCAAACGCATCTGACCCTTCTCCAATGCAATTCTTTGCTCCATTTACAGGGGCTGCTATTGGTGAATATTTCCGCGATACGGGCCGTCCTGCTCTGGTCGTTTATGATGATCTGTCGAAACAGGCGGTTGCCTACCGTGAGGTATCGCTGCTACTACGTCGCCCACCAGGACGTGAAGCGTATCCAGGAGACGTATTCTACCTGCACAGCCGTTTGCTGGAGCGGGCTGCTAAAATCAATAGCAACGACGACATCGCCCGAAACATGAACGATTTACCTCCTGTTCTGAAAGACAAGGTTAAAGGTGGTGGTTCATTAACAGCGCTTCCAATCATTGAAACGCAGGCTGGCGACGTATCGGCTTATATTCCAACGAACGTAATTTCGATCACTGATGGTCAGATCTTCCTGGAGTCGAACTTGTTCAACTCAGGTATTCGCCCAGCTATCAACGTAGGTATTTCGGTATCTCGCGTAGGTGGTAACGCTCAGATCAAATCAATGAAGAAAGTTGCTGGTACGTTGAAACTTGATCAGGCCCAGTTCCGCGAACTTGAAGCGTTCGCCAAATTCGGTTCTGATCTTGATGCCTCTACCAAGCTAACGATCGAACGTGGTCGCCGGAACCAGGAAATGCTGAAACAACCTCAGTATTCGCCAGTACCGGTTGAACAACAAGTCGCTATCATCTACGCTTCTACAAACGGATTGCTTGATAAAGTACCCGTAAACAAAGTGAAGGCGTTTGAAAGCGAGTTTGCCATGATCTTGAGCGCTCAATACCCTGCCGTGCTGAACGACCTTCGTGCCGGAAAACTCACGGACGAAGCAACTGCTACCCTTAAGAAAGTAGCCGCTGAGCTATCAGCACAATACTAAACTAGTTTTCAGTTTTCAGTCTTTAGTTTTCAGTTGATGATGCAAGACCGCTTCGCAACTGAAAACTAAAAACTGAAAACTGAAAACTTTAAGAAGACTATGGCATCTCTTAAAGAAGTACGCGCCCGTATATCCTCCATCAACTCGACGCAGCAAATTACGAAAGCCATGAAAATGGTGGCTGCTGCTAAGTTGCGCCGGGCTCAGGATAATATTACGCAACTACGTCCGTACGCTCAGAAACTCAGTCAAATGCTCGGAACCGTTTCAGCCGGAGCTGAGACGGCCTCAGATAGCCCCTACAAACAAGCTCGGGCTATAGACCGCGTTTTATTGATCGTTATTACATCTGATCGAGGTCTGTGTGGTGCATTCAATACAAACGCAATCAAGGGCGCACTAACGTTGATAGAGGAGAAATACGCAGCTCAATATCGGGCTGGTAATCTCGAAATTATGGCAATCGGTAAGAAAGGTGCAGAAGCCTTTCAACGCCGGGGCTTTAAAGTCAATACAACGCACAGTACTGTTTATAGCTCCTTGAGCTTTGCAACCGTTCGGGCAGCGGCCGAAGAAGCAATGAACGATTATGCTGCGGGTTTGTACGACGTAGTAGAAATCGTTTACAACGAGTTCCGGAATGCTGCCGTACAAATTGTACGTACCGAGCAAATGCTACCTATTGTTTCGGCTACCCCAGCTTCTGAAACTTCTTCGTCTATCAATTATATTTTTGAGCCCTCAGAAGAAGAGATTGTTACGGAGTTGATTCCTAAAACAATCAAAACCCAGCTGTATAAAGCCGTGCTCGACTCAAACGCAGCCTTCTATGGTGCGCAGATGACAGCTATGGATAAAGCAACAGAAAATGCTGGAGAGCTTTTGAAACAGCTTCGTTTGGTCTATAACCGGACTCGACAAGCTGCCATCACAACTGAGATTCTTGAAATCGTTGGTGGTGCAGAAGCACTGGCAAGCGCTTAACTATAGAATTGTATTTAGGCTATAAAAACAGATGGCCTCCTGATTCAGGAGGCCATCTGTTTTTATAGCCTAAATTTTTTAGCTACTTGCAACGGTTCGGGTAATTATGGCGTCATAGATCATAAACTATGGCAGCATCTGACAGCGATGATCTAACGCTATAAAGACGGGTTTCTGCCGTAGGAGCCTAGCACAAGATTCTATACCTGTAAATGGTCGTTAAAAAATCTTAAAAGAGAAATATACCACTGTAAATCAACAAATTAACTCACAAAAAATACCTAAGCTATGCAATAACAGCCGGAACGAATACCCTATATATTTAGTTATAAAAGTGTCATATACGAACGACGCTTTTCTTTACGTTAAGTAATCGGTTTGACACCCAAAATGATCTCAAAACTCATGAAAATCAAAAGCATAATTTGCAGCCTGTTTGTCGTCGGTACGCTGGCGTCCTGCGCCCCCTCTATTACGGTTAAGTACGATTACGATCCTAAAGTAAACGTTCGTCAATTTACTACGTATCGTATCGAAGCTGACCGTCAACGTAACGCCGACCCTATTGTGGGTAGTAATCTGAACCAGCGCCGGATTGCCGATGCGTTGGATCAATCGCTGAAAGCACGTGGCTATAAGCCCGTAACTCAGGGTGAAGCGGATCTGGTTGTTCGTTTCTTTACCGATTCCCGCGATCGTCAGCAAATCCAGTCCAATAATATGTACTCACCTTATTCCTGGTGGTACGGTGGTATGGGCAATAATGTTTATTCTCGCCAGTACGAAGAAAACCGTGTCGTTATCAACGTGATTGACGCTCGTACCAATGATATCGTTTGGCAAGGCTGGGCCACTGGCCAGCTTAACAATCGCAACAAAGAACGCGATCGGGATCAAACGTTCCGTGAAACTGTTACCAGTATCATGAAGAATTTCCCAGAGAGCGCCGGACAAGATTACGGTGCCGCCCGGTAATTTGTTGTCATCATTTTAAAAAGCCCATAGCTCAATTGAGTTATGGGCTTTTTTATGGATTAAGCTTTTTGTTTATTTGCGCCTTTCGCGTTTATCCAGTCATGCAAATTGCCAGCAAAGGAGTTATTTATTCTCTCCTGACCGCAGTAGTTGTACTACTAGTGGGCATTGCTGCATTGGTAAGTGTTGCCAATTACCGGCATCAACGTCTTGAAGACGCAACTCAGGACCTTCGCCGAAACCTTACTCAGCAGCAAGGACAGATTAAAAACTTACAGCAACAACTAGAAGATTGCGATACGATCAAAACAGTTCCTCCTGTTGATACGTCATGGGGATCACCGTCTGCGGTTGATTCAACCCAGGCCATTAGCCATAATTGGTGACAATACACTAACTGCCCTATCTTTTTTTATTAAAGCCCGCTAATCACAGAGCTAGCTAGCAACTGCTTATCAGCATATTAGCTAGATTACTTATTTTTATTTGTAATGAGTCTAAATAAATATAATTTTGTATAAATAAGAACCTTACGACAGCGAACCAAAATCGGCTATAACCTCAAATGCTTATGAAATGTGAATGTCATCTCCTTGCCACTACAACCAGTGGCCGGATTGTTTTATATGGCCACTCAGCACCCGACGATACTCACAATATTGCCTTGCAGTATAACAATATCACCCAGTGGCTATGTTATGAAGATTTTTTGGCTCTGGAATGGAATGTAAGAGGTATTGATAGCAAGGCTTATTCGCAGGCTCACCCGCACGAAGATCGAATCCATCTCAGCACACCATCACCCTATTTGTGTTTCAGTTTTCACCCTCACGAGCTGATCGAATTAAAACAGTTATTAAGCAAGGCTGTAGCCAAGCTCCACTGGATCGAAACACTGCGACACGCACAAAACTAACAACTACGTTTTATGGCTAACGTGCTTGTCTTTCGGACTAATATCAACAGCAGCCAGCGAGTTCACCAGGCCGCCTGTCGTTTATGCATGCTGCGTGGCATTTGTCGTTGGAGTGTTGATTTGGAGGATCACGACTGTGTATTACGCATTGAGGCAGAATCCCTGACCGAATCCGAAATAATCAGAATATTAACGCGGACTGGACTGGAGTGTAGCGTGCTCGACTAAACGCAGAAAAGGCTCCTCAAGTGAAGAGCCTTTTCTGCGATAAAACCAGGCAATCCTAGTTTTCAAAAACGTTATCCTGATACGTAACGCTGGAAACTTTTTTATCCAGGTAATAAAGCTGGTCGGCTGGAATTTGATCGAAAAGATCCAGACAACGACGAGCAATATATTCTTCTTCCATTTGCTCTTTCACATACCACTTCAGCAGTTCTTCCGTAGCAAAATCGTTTTCACGACGACAAACAGCAATAATCCGGTTGATTGAATCTGTTACAGCAATTTCCTGCTCAAGAGCACCTTCAAAAACTGACCGTAGCGAATCAAATTCCTGAGATACGGCCGGAACTTCAGGAGAATAAGCTGTTGCACCCTGATCGCACAGATAATGGAAAAGCTTCATGGCATGATGACGCTCTTCTTCCGACTGTTTGTAGAAGAATCCAGCACTATAATCCAGGCCGTTGCGATCACACCAGCCCGCCATCGCTAAGTATTTCGATGACGAAACCATTTCCATTTGTATCTGCTGGTTAAGCGCTAGTTCAACTGCTTCTTTGATTGGTGTACGAAGTCTTGCTAAGTCTTTCATAATATAGCTACCGTATCTGTTCGGTGAGATAATTCTTAATGATTCCTTCGACAAAAGAACAACAAAAAACCGACCGTTGTTATACAGTCGGTTGATTATCAGAAAATTTAGAAGCAGTCTATTTATTACTATTCAGCCAGTGAACAGCCACATTCACGAAGCATCGCATTTAGTTCAAACATTAACTTCGCCCCATTGAGCAGCTCACGTAAATGAACAACCTCACACAAGGTTAATACGTAACAACGTTCAGACCGTGGTGGAGCTACTATTTCAACATCGTGAGCAGCGTCGGTACTAAGAGCCATCTGTCGAATATCGATGGTTTCAACCATACGCCGAAATTGAGCGAAATCGCGGGCAGATAAGGTTGTATGAGTGTCCCAAAACTCAAGTATCAGCCGATTCGTCTTATCGCATTGATAAACAACTCCTTTGTCTGTCTTAAATACTTCCTGATACGTTACAGGTAGGTTACTCGTCATGATTGCCTAAAAGAATGCACAAATATACGAAGCAACACTCAATTTAGAGTATTTCTAAACAAGATTTTATGCATTTAGAGCGAGCCCACTTTAGTGATCCATCCTGCTTGCCCTTTATTGCTCCGAACAAACTGAAAATCAGCGAATGTCGATAGTATATCTAAGGATGCCCCCGCCGGAAGCGTAGTAATTACACCGGCCTGACTATCGGCAGCATCTAACAATGTAGCAGGGCCGGACAGCGCCAGCCGACGTAGCGGTCGTTTTATCGATTCGGTGGCCCCACTGGCAATGTAGCCGTATTGACCATCTGGCAATTCAACCCGTAGCCACGCTTCAGTTCCCCCAACAATTGTCAGGGCCGTTGATTTAGCTACTTCTCGTACTACGGCCCCATCACTGCCAGGAGCGATTCGGACAAACGACCGAGGTGAAGCAACACGTATTGAGTCACCCAGTCGATCACTAGCCAATAATCCCTGACGAGCCGGTCCACGACCTAGCCGAATAAACGGTAAAGGATCGACTGCTCCTTCGTTAAAGCCATAAATCCCAAAATGCAGGTGCGGTCCGGTAGTCCGTGCATTGCCCGTGTTGCCAACAAATCCAACCGTATCGCCTACCGAAATACGTTGCCCATTGTTTACGTTCCAACGGTCAAGATGGGCATAATAAAGACGAATATTACGCTCATTATCAGACACGAACACTACGTTACCACCTAAGCTATTCGTCCCAACGCTCGTCACAATACCATCAACCGAAGCAATGGCCGGTGTTCCTCGGGGAGCAAAAATATCCACTCCTTCATGACGTCGACGACCAGCATCGCGAGCGGCCCCAAAAAAGCTACTAATCTGCCGACTATCACGACCCTGTACCGGAAAGCTCAAAGCGGGTTCACGCGTAATGGCAATTGTATAGCTACCACTACGTAACAACTCCGGTTGAATACGAATCAAACAAGTCTGGGTTCGGCGTGGCTCCCAGGCCAGTACGTTGGTATCGGCTTTAGATGCAGCCAGGAGAGTAGGCCGGTTTCGGTCATCCAAAGCAAATACATCAATGAATACGCTGGCCTGTTGCTGACCTTGTGTTTCGACTTTTACCAAAAAGCGATCTCCTTGCTGAACGCTCAACCGATAGCCAACTGCAATGGGTTTGGTAGCCGAAAAGTAGCCGCTTTCGCGATAAGGGATGGCAATCGTTAACGAATCTCGTAAGGCGCGCTCGCCTACAGATGCCCAATCGGCTCCCAGCGCCGTTTTGTCGAGTTTAGCCTCTTTTAAGGATTGCGCATACTGATCGTGAGGGGACGATGGTCGAAATAAATTCGTGGCTGGGCCAACTCCCGTACAGGCTTCCAGAAACCCTACAATAGAACAAATCAGAATAACAGGAAATATGTGTTTAATTATCATAGCAAACCTATAGTCTTAAACGATCAATTAAGCTGTCATCGTATGGGTCACTACCGACAACATGATCGTTCATTAGGAAACGAGCTGTTTGGGTAAAAGGATTTTGCTCAGAAAGGCTTTACGTTGATTTTGAGGGCCAAAATCCATAAACTTGCGTCTACGTTTCTCCCTTCCATCGTGGATTCAATAACCGTATTTGCTCCCGCTACCGTAGCCAATGTGGCCTGCGGATTTGATATTTTTGGTTTTGCCGTCGACAACCCCGGCGATCAGATTACCCTGACAGCCAGTCCCGAACCCGGCGTTCGTATCATCGATATTATAGGCGACGAAGGTCGACTCCCTCGCGAAGCCAACCGGAATACCGCCAGCATTGCCATACAAACCTACCTTCAGCACATTAACCGGACAGACGTTGGTGTCGATGTAGTATTACGCAAAAAGATGCCCTTAGGTAGTGGCTTGGGATCGAGCGCAGCCAGTGCGGTTGCGGGGGTTTTTGCCATCAATGAATTACTCAATCGTCCACTGACTGTGCGCCAGTTGATTCCTTTCGCCATGGAAGGTGAGCGCATTGCCTGTGGTTCAGCTCACGCCGACAATGTGGGGCCATCGCTGCTAGGCGGATTTTGTGTGATACGTAGCTACCAACCGCTGGATGTTATTCGCGTCAATACGCCCGCTTCGCTCTATTGTACGCTTGTTCATCCTGATATTGAAGTCAACACAAAAGATGCCCGCTTTATTCTTAAAAATGAAGTATCGCTGAAAAATACCATCACCCAGATGGGCAACGTAGCGGGGCTGATCGCCGGGCTGATGACGCCCGACTATGACCTGATCAGTCGGTCGTTGGTGGATGTGATTATTGAGCCTGTTCGGTCAATTCTGATTCCTGAATTCAACGAGGTGAAACAAGCAGCGCTGGAAAACGGCGCTTTGGGATGTAGCATTTCTGGCTCAGGCCCATCTATGTTTGCCTTATGCCGTGATCCTCAAACCGCCGAACGAGTCGGGGCAGCTATGCAACAGGCGTTTTTGTCGGTTGGTATTTCCAGCGAGTCCTACGTCTCTGAAATCAATCAGCAAGGCCCGAAAGTGTTAACTACGGCAGAGGTAGCCAGCTAGCTAAAGCTGCTCCCAGGTTAGTTGCCAACCGTCCAGCGTAGATGGTATCGCTACGCCAGGTTGCCGAGGAACACTGGTAGCCACTAATTTTAACGGTATTGTTTCCTGGGTCTGAGCCTGCACCAGCCGGTCGGTACGTAGAAATACACGGCCCGAAGCCTTATCAATGATTTCGATATGAGCCTGAACGACATCGCCAACTGCCAGTTGGCGACCGTTTATGGTTATTGGCTGGACAACCTGAAATAGGCATAATTTTCCTTCTGCCAATGCACCTGCGCTTAAACTTCGGGTAGTTAACCGATCAACAGATACTGGTGATACGTCAGCAACTTTTGCCGATGCAGGCACTTTTTCGACATCGACCTCAGCAGAATCCGTTAACAATATAACCCCATTATTATCGGTTTCTGCTTCCGTCAGCAACACAACCGTAGTAGTTGAATCGGCAATGAAAGTTGGTTCTGCATCATCCGCAAACGGAGTAGCCGTAGCAGCAATAAAAGCGGCTTCATCCATATCGAACGAAGCCAGAATAGAAGCTCTCTCGCCAGAATCAACTAAATCAGTACTACTGAGTTCTTCCAGATTACGGCTGCTCAACTGATGGCGATACGCATGTGGGCGCGTCAGTAATTCTTTAACAGCCACTGCCTGAAACAAATAGGCTTTTGTTTCGGCAGATCGATAAGGCAATGCCATTGGATGCACATCAGGATGCTGACGACTTAGTTGCTGGATATAGTTAGGGCCAGCATTGTAGGCCGTAGCCACTAACATCCACGATCCCAACTGCTCGTATAATTCGTTCAGATATCGGCAGGCCGCGTGGGTGGCTTTTTGCAGATTGAATCGTTCATCATTACGTCGGGATACGCGTAAACCCAACGATTGGGCCGTTTGCGGCATCAATTGCCAAAACCCGGCGGCCCCTCTCCGCGAAACAGCCCGATTGGTTATAGCACTCTCCAGTAGCGGTAAGTATTTAAAATCGGCAGGAATTCGATATTGCTTCAGAACGGGTTCAATCAAAGGAAAAATAACTGACGCCCGTCGTTTCAATAAAGCAAGACTACTGGCTAAGGCGGCCTGGCGGCTCAGGGTTCGGCTCCATCGCTCGGCAATAGCCGGATGATTCGTTGGTAGATTTTCCCCGCAAAAATCAATTATACCATCATCTTTTATAACAGAGGAGAAACTAGTGAGGTATTTACCCGCGCTAATGGCTAAAAAACGATTGTTTTGCGCAGCAGTCGGTAGAGTCGATACAGTAAGGCAACCAAATACGGCCGCAACCATCAAGTACAGCTTTGTCATTGACAAAAGTGGATTACGATAGATACGTTTCTCGGCTATTCAACCTGAATAGCAATCGGTACTCAGCGGCATCTCGCTCCCTCTCCTGTCCCTTCGTACTGCATCAATCCAGCAGCCGCCCTATAAGTTGTTGTTGAGTTAGATAAGCCTGCTACTTGATGTAGAGGTTTTCCATCAGACCAGTGAACACGTACTAAAAGACCTGGCCGACGTACTAGTAAAAGCAAACGTACACGTGTTTGCTTCGTTGAGAGTGTGTAAAAGTACACTAAAATCGATAGGTTCCCAACTAACTCTACCCATTGCTTCTATTTTATACGTAATAAACACCCATTTCTTACCAATTTATCAGTACAATCAATAAACGTATTAGCATCACCACAGACTAACATTTATAACTAATTCAATAAAAAATAAGGCTTAAACTAAAACAAATACACCAAAACTGGCTTAGAGTACTACCAACCTGATAGACTGATGAAACAGCTATCCTATTGGGCGAATCGCCATAGATATTTGGCAATAGCCTCAATTATTTTATTGGAATTTTTGAAAGGGTGGATCGGCTTCCGAATTGGTAGCCGTTTTTGGCCTCCTTTGCCGGGTATAGCTATTGAATTAATCGTTACGGTGCTGGTAATCGCAGTTCTATGTATCGAAAGAAATTACAGAAATCGATTAGCAACGCTTGTTTTACCGAAAGCGGAACAGTACGTACTACGAACTCGTACAGCATTTTTTTTATTGACAGCCAGTTTACTGTTGTCCATGCTATTGGGGAATCGTTTCCAATACGTGGCTGACCCTCAAGATACGAGTTCATTAGCCTGGGCTAGTACTCGTCGATCTTCCGAAACCGGTGGAAGCGCAACCAGTCAGTCCGAAACAGCCCCGAATGATATCCAGAAAACAAGACCACTTACTCGTCAGGAACTGCGCCACGAACGTAAACTGGCTCACCAGAATCATAAACACCGTCCAGCCCACGAAAAAACAGTTCCTTATCTGCTGCTTTTCCTGGCTGGATTAGTCCTGGCCTGGCTGGGTTCGGCCCTGGTTTGCCGCTTAGTCTGTGCGAATCAGGGGGTAGCCGCCGTTCTGGTTGGTTTGGTAGCCTTAGGCGCATTAGGCGGAGGTATCTATTTTCTCGTAAAAGCCCTTCGGCGCAATGCACCCAGGCGTTCAGTTACCAATTAAAAGCATCTAAATACTGTTCAACGCTACGTAGTGAACATATTGGGTTGGATACGGTTTTACAGATTTATGCGTTGAAACGGCAGTAGTCTTGTGCCGTTGCCCCTATTTCCAATGCTGAATCGCTTTTTCTTACTAGTCGCTTTCTGCTTACAGCTGCCAGCTGCTTTCTGCCAATCTGTTGATCGCTATACTATCATACCTAAACCGACCCAACTAGATCCGCGAGCGGGTGAATTCATTATTAGCCAAGCTACCACGATTATGGCACCGATTGGGCAGGGCGATCTAAAAGCGGTAGTCGATACGTTCGTCCATCATATTAACCGTAGTACGGGTCTGACGATTGCGGTCAAAAATACCAACAAGGTTGCCCTCACCGGAAATCTCATTGAGTTTAGTCCCTTATCAGATTCAACGCTTGGGGCAGAAGGGTACCGAATCGACGTAACGGATAAAGTGGTGACCATTGAAGCGAACACACCCAACGGTTTTTTCTACGCGACTCAAACACTATATCAGTTATTGCCTCCCACCGTTCTGGCGCATCGTTTTATTGTTCCGGCTACGAACCTTACTACGTTGGCCATTCCGGCTTGCCATATCACCGACATACCTCGCTACGGGTACCGGGGTATGCATCTGGACGTAAGCCGACACTTTTTCCCGGTGTCTTACATCAAAAAATACCTTGATGTGATGGCGCTCCACAAGTTCAACACCTTTCACTGGCATTTGACCGACGATCAGGGGTGGCGTATCGAAATCAAGAAATACCCCAAACTGACTCAGGTTGGTTCAAAACGGCGGGAAACGATAGTTGGCCACTACGATGACTATGATCCGCAGGTATTTGACGGAAAACCATACGGTGGATTTTATACCCAGGACGACGTACGGGAAGTGATTCGGTATGCGGCCACAAAACACATCAACGTAGTACCGGAAATTGAACTACCTGGTCATGCGCTGGCGGCTCTGGCTGCCTATCCTGAATTAGCCTGCTCACCCGGCCCCTATCAGGTCGCCACCAAATGGGGTGTTTTTAACGACGTATTTTGCCCAACCGAAAAAACATTCTCGTTTCTACAGGATGTCCTCACCGAAATCATTGATCTGTTTCCCAGTAAATATATCCATATTGGTGGCGACGAATGTCCTAAAACCGTATGGCGGCAAAGCACATTTTGCCAGCAACTCATCAAGCGGGAAAAGTTGAAGAACGAGAGTAGCTTGCAAAGCTATTTCATCAAACGTATCGACAAATTCGTTACGTCGAAAGGCCGCCGGATAATCGGCTGGGACGAAATTCTGGAGGGGGGACTTTCGCCCAACGCCACTGTCATGAGCTGGCGAGGCATCAAAGGCGGTGTTCAGGCCGCCCGACAGCGCCACGATGTGATCATGACACCTGGTACGTTCTGCTATCTGGACCATTACCAGGGCGATCCAGCTCAGGAACCTACCGCTTTTGGCGGCTCGCTCCCATTAGATAAGGTCTACTCCTATAATCCAACACCCGTTGAGTTAAATGCAACGGAAGCAACGCATATTCTGGGCGTACAGGCTAATATCTGGACCGAGTACATTGATACGCACGACCAGCTCGAATATATGCTCTGGCCTCGTGCAGCGGCTCTGGCCGAAGTTGGCTGGACGTCTCTGTCGCTGAAAAACTATGATGATTTTACCCGACGGCTGTCTACTCATTTCGAACGTCTGAATGCGTTGAATGTCAACTATGCCCGAACGTTGTATGATGCTGCCTTTACCAGTCAGCCAACAACTGATGGCAAAATCCAGGTGAGTTTGTCGGCCAGCAAACAGGTGCCAATCATTCGTTATACAACCGATGGTGGCATTCCCTCCGGTGAGTCAGCCCAATACACTCAACCCATTGTTCTGGAGAAGTCGACCACGATCCGAACGGCTTCCTTCCTGAATAGTAAGCCCTTGAGTCAGCTCGGTAAGATCAGGAAAGAGTACCTGATTTCGAAGGCAACAGGCAAATCCTACACACTCCTCAATCCTCCTTCATCGGGACGGCCTGACAAAAATTACAGTCTCACCGATGGCGTCGTAGGCGGTATGGGCGGTTATGAAGTAGCGGGCGTCGTTGCTTTTGCCAATGATATAAACGCCGTTATTGACCTTGGCCAGCCGCAATCGGTAGAAACGGTTCGAATTGGTTTTCTGAAGTATACCGCTCGTAATATATGCCTTCCAAAACAGGTAGACATTTCTGTTTCGGACGATGGCAAGACGTTCAGGCCAGCCTTATCGGCTAAAACAAACGCGGCAGAAGGCGGCAAACGTGGATTCGTGCGCTTACCATTTAGTTTTGAGCCAACCACCGCCCGTTACGTGCGTATCATTGCCCGAAACGTAGGCCGTGTGCCCGCCGGACTACGTAATCCGGGCAAGGCAGCTCAACTTATGGTCGACGAAATCGAAATTCGGTAGAACGATCCAGTCGGCCAGAATCGCTGTTCACCAGTCTATACTACCGCTTGACGCACCATTGCCTTTTTTTCGGGCAAAATTGATCCATAATTCAACGTCATATATTTTGTGTGGAATTATGGACATCCTTATTGTTGAAGACGAATACCTGGCCGTTCAAAAGCTAACCAAGCTGCTCAATACCAGCCCAACACCAACTACCATTGTTGGAGTAACCGATGGTATTGAATCGACTGTAGAGTGGCTATCGGCGCATCCGTCGCCGGATTTGATTCTGATGGATATCGAACTGGCAGACGGTCAGAGCTTTGAGATCTTCAATCAGGTTTCTATCCGCTGCCCGGTCATTTTTACTACGTCATACGACGAATCGGCAATCAAGTCCTTCCGGGGAAGCAGTCTGGATTATTTGCTTAAACCCATCAAACGAGACGAATTAGAACAAGCGCTGAGTAAGTTTGACCAGGTCACGAAGGGTTCGGTAAGCGCTTCAGATATCGATGATTTACTGATGGATCTAAAAAAACAGACGCAGCAACGCGAGTTCAAACACCAGTTTCTAGTACGCTACGAGCAACAGTTGATTCCCGTTTATACGTCCGAAATTGCCTATTTCTTCACCACTGAAGACAATACGTTCATACGTACCACTCAGCAATCAAGCTACATTGTCGATTATTCGCTGAATGATGTGGAAAGGCTGGTAGACCCAACCCGTTTTTTTCGGATCAACAACCAGTTATTGATTGAAGCGAAAGCCGTTGTTCAAACCCATTATTCCTTGAATGGCCAGCTAAAAGTATCGTTGAGCCCTGATCCGGGCTACGATGTGCTGATCAATCGAGAGCGCACAAACGAGTTTAATCAATGGCTGATCAGATGATATGCAAACAGTCAACGATAAATGGATGCGTATTATCGGTGTTCCCTTGCTGGCACTGACTGGTCAATGGATGATGTACGGTTACGTCAACGTAGCGTATCCCGACGACTGGCGCATTCCTTTCTTTTTTATCGTGGGCGCTGTATTGGTCTGGGAAATCAATCGGCAAGGTATTATTCTGTCGAGACGCCGATTTCCTGACCTGGCCCAAACGCGCCAACGCATATTATATCAGCTTATCTGGTTCTTCATTTTTTGCAGCATCATTCGGGTTACGCAAACATTCATTTATCACCTGATCGGCCTATGGCCAAGCGAAGACTACCTGCTCTTTAAACCCTACTTTTTCAATACGTTTGTTTCGGTTGTAGGAACCATTCAACTGGCTGCCTATTACGAGGGAGTTTACTTGTATCAGCGCTGGAAAGTATCCTATACGGAAACGCAGGAGCTCAAAAAAGTCAATCTGCAAAGTCAACTCGACTCTCTGAAATCGCAGATTAATCCGCATTTCCTGTTCAATAATCTCAACTCACTATCGTCGCTTATTTCCAGCGATGCCGAACAGGCCGAACGTTTCCTTGACGAACTATCGGCCGTGTACCGCTATTTGCTCCAGCAAAATAACCGCGACCTCTGCCCACTTACGGACGAGATGACGTTCATTAAGGCGTATTTTCATCTGCTTAAAACGCGCTATGGCGACGGTATTTTTCTGGAAAGCGCCGTTGAACCTCAATACATGCGCTATCTGATTCCTCCCCTAACGCTACAACTCCTTTTCGAAAACGCGATCAAACATAATGTTATCGCTGTCAGACGACCGCTAACCATTAGGCTGTATACAAAAGATGGACGTCTGCATGTCGAAAATAACATCCAGAAAAAGAAGCTAACTGTTCAGTCTAATCAGATTGGCCTACGTAACATTATTATGAAATATCAGCTCCTTGATCATCCATCGGTAATTATTCATAACGACGATCAAAGGTTTCTGGTCAGTATGCCACTAATATCCCCCAAAGTGGACGTAGTATCGGCGTCAAACGAACAAAATTGATTTCTTCCCCCTGCGACTGCCAGCAAAATAAATTCTGACGATTGGCCATGTATCAGAATTTTTAGCAAGCTGCTGGTATGGTTTTAACCCCAAAGGTTTGTTTTTTTGCAGAACGACCTGCTTATTGTAGGCCTTATTCTTCTTCTTCATGTCAGAAAACCTAACCAATTCCACTTCATCTGTCGATCTGGCGACTGAGCCTACTGACTTTAAACGCTCTCTGAGCCTACTCGATTCAACACTTATTGTGTCAGGTTCGATGATTGGCTCCGGCGTATTCATCGTAACAGCCGATATGGCCCGAAACCTCGGTTCTTCGGGCTGGCTACTGATGCTCTGGGTACTTACGGGCGTGCTTACCGTAGCGGCAGCGCTCAGCTATGGCGAGCTGGCCGGTATGATGCCCAAAGCCGGTGGTCAGTACATCTACATCCAACGTGCTTACGGAAAACTGACCGGATTCGTTTACGGCTGGACTGTTTTCACGGTTATTCAAACCGGAACCATTGCTGCTGTCGCGGTAGCTTTTACGAAATACACGGCGGTGTTTGTCCCGGCCTTAAGTCCATCAAACGTGCTCTTCTCACTCGGCCCTATCGATATTTCGGCAGGGTCTTTGTTTGCCATTGCCAGCCTGATCCTGCTGACCTGGCTCAATAGCCGGGGCGTTCAAAGCGGCAAACTCATTCAGAATGTTTTCACATCGGCCAAACTCATTGCCTTGCTCGGCTTAATTGTCATCGGTATTACGGTAGGATTAAGCAGTGGACTGCTGTCGACCAACCTGACCAATGCCTGGGAAGCCACCAGTACCTCGGCAACCGGCGACATCGTTCCCCTGGCGGGTATGGCGCTGATACTGGCTTTCGGTACGTCGATGGTTGGGTCACTATTCTCCGCCGATGCCTGGAATAACGTTACGTTCATTGCGGGCGAAATCAAAAACCCCCGTCGGAATATTCCCTTAGCCTTGTTCTTTGGTACGCTGATCGTAACCACGATCTATTTTCTGGCCAACGTTTCCTACCTCTCATTACTACCCCTGAAAGGTTCTCCAACAGCTACCGACATCATCGGTCGTGGTATTCAGTTTGCCGATGCCGATCGGGTAGCCACGGCGGCTGTTGAAACGCTGTTCGGCAACGTAGCCGTGGCTATTATGGCCGCTCTGATTATGGTGTCGACGTTTGGCTGTAATAACGGATTGATTCTGGCTGGCGCCCGGCTTTATTACGCGATGGCCAAAGATGGCTTATTTCTGAAGCAGGCTTCTCACCTCAATGAGAATGCAGTTCCGGGTCGGGCTTTATGGCTGCAATGCATCTGGGCGTCGCTCCTTTGTTTGTCAGGAAAATACGGCGATTTGCTCGATTACTGCACGTTTGCGTCGCTGTTGTTTTATATCGTTACCATTGCTGGCCTTTTCCGTCTACGTCGTACGGAGCCAAATACCGAGCGTCCTTATCGCGCTTTCGGCTATCCGCTTGTACCTGCTCTGTACATCGTTGCGGGTTTAACCATTTGCGCGATTCTGCTCTACACCAAAACCTTCAACACCGGTATGGGCCTGCTGATTGCGGGTCTGGGCATTCCAGTCTACTACCTATCAACGCGGAAGAAGTAAGGTTTATAGTTTATAGTGGCTGACGCGTCAGTAGTTCTGTTGCGCCAGCCAACTATAAACTATAAACTGAAAAACTATAAACTTAATACCCCGGATTCTGATACATACCGGTTGGGTTCAATTTAAATTCATTGAACGGAATCGGGTAGTAGTAATCCTTTGGGCCGACATTGGAAAGCTGGGCGGAACCAAAATCTGCCTGGCTTTTTGTTTTAAAATACGCGACCAATTCGTCGGCGGTAAAGAAACGTAGCAAATCGAACCAACGCTGATTTTCGAATGCCAGCTCAGTACGTCGTTCGTGAAGAATGGCCAGCTTCAGCGTTGGGTATTTAGCGCTATAGACAGAATTGACTTTCGCTACGGTATAGAGCGGCAATTTGGCCCGCTCACGCACCTGATCCAGAAAACTAATGGCAGCAGCTTCGTCGCCAAGGTACATGTTTACCTCAGCCAGCATCAATATGACATCGGCGTAGCGAATCAGCAACCAATCGTTTCCGCCGTAGCCGTTCGTGCCAGCCGCTGAACTGGCATCCCGATACTTGGTAATGAAATAGTCTTTTACAACGGCCGCATTGGCGTACTTAATCGAGAAATCTTTCCGAACATCGCCTTCTTCGTAGTCTTTCACCAGGTCGGGCGTTACGTTACCGCCAACCCCGGTTGTGGCTCTCAGCGAGTTAATTGTTTCGCCCTGCGCCTGGTTATTAGCCGCAATACTCGAAGAGTAATTGATATCGCCCTGCCGATACACAATCTGGAAAATGGCTTCAGGGTTCGTCGTTTTCTTGGCTACATCAAACACATCGGTGTACGGGATTTCTTTGAGCGTACCGAACGGGCGTTTGTTGTAGGCATTCATCAAATACGTTTTTGCCTGATTCAGATTCGCAGCCCGATTCGCCTGATCCAACGTAGTGGCCATGGTCAGATACACCTGCCCCAGCAAGGCATTACCAGCTACTTTCGACACCCGACCCTTATCGGCAGCCACCCGACTATCGGGGAGCGAGCTATTGACTACGTCGGTCAAATCCGCTACGATCTGTGCATAGACCTTCTCCTTCTTTTCACGGAATGTATTGGTAGCCACCTCATCAGCAGAGGTCAGTGGCTTGATCACCAGCGGCACATCGCCCCACTTACGCACCAGATGGAAGTACGTTAAGGCGCGGATAAATTTAGCTTCGGCCTGGTATTGTGCTTTGGTAGCATCGTTCGTATACGTAACGCTTTCAGAACCGGCCAACACGCTATTCGCCCGCGTAATAATCTGGTAAAGAGCTGTCCAGTGCGTTTGCAGATACGAGTTGCTGGGCAGCAGCGAGAAATCGTTAAACTGAAACGGCTCGCCCGCATTCGACTGGTTGTCGTTACGTCCGGTATTATCCGACCGTTCTTCGGAATAGAGGCCGCTACCTTCTGCGATACCGCTGTTGTTACGTAGCGCATTATAAACGCCATTCAGCGCCAACAGTACGTCGTTTTCACTCTTATAATAGTCGACGGTGGCAACCGCGTTTGGATTGGTTTCGACCAGGAAATCCTGACTGCATGAGCCCAGCAACAGCAGGCCCAGCACCGGAATGAATCGAAGTGTTGATTTATAATTCATGAGTATACGATCTGCGTCTGATTAAAAAGTAATTTTTGCGCCAACGTTGTAGCCTCGTGCCAACGGATATTTACCATAATCGACACCGGGCGTCAGGTTCGCGCCGTTGTTGTAATCCACTTCGGGATTGTAGCCTTTATACTTGGTGATGGTAAAGGCATTGTTAACGTTCACGTACAGACGTAGTCCACTAACCCGCGCCTTGCTGACGAGGGCAGTTGGCAGGTTGTAACCCAGCGTAATATTGGCGCACCGGAGGTAAGAGCCATCCTGCAGATAGAATGTCGACAGACGGGTGCTGTTGCTTTGCGTACCACCGCGCGCTGCCCGATACACCTGACCATTGCCGGGCTGTTCTTCGGAACGGTACCGATCTTTCACGATAGAATATTGGTTGCCAGACCCTTCCATATTGAACAGGTAATAATCCTGTCCATCGAGCACCTGATTACCGTAGCTGCCATTGAAGCCAATATTGGCATCGAAATCTTTATACGTAGCGTTTACCGAGAAGCCATACGTCAGCTTCGGATAAGGCGATCCAATCACCTGCTTATCCGCATCGTTCACAACGCCATCGCCATTTACATCCTGAAAAATCAGATCACCCGGCCGGAGCGGGTTCGTCGAAGCCGTAGAGCGAGCCGGTCCTTTCAGGACGTAGCCAGCCGGAAACGATTGCGTAGCAGCATTGTAAACCGCATTGTCGGCCGCCAGATTATCAACATCTTTCTGACGAACCATACCGATCACCTTGAAACCGTAGAACGATCCAACAGGCTGTCCTTCCTGCGTTACGTGCGTAATGTAAGACCGCTCAGCTCCCGCCGACAGAATCATGTTTGCCCCACCCATGTCCAGCACTTTGTTTCGGTTTATGGATATATTTCCGCTCAGATTCAGCTTGAAATCCTGCGTCGAAATAGCACGTCCATCGATCTGTAATTCAACACCCTGGTTGCGAATTCGGGAGTTACGTAGGTTGGTCAGAATGCTTGTCGCACCCGAAATAGCCGAAATTGGCTGGTTGAAAAGCAGATTATACGAATCACTCAGGTAGCCATTGGCAATCAACAGCAATCGGTTATTGAACAGCCCAACGTCCAGGCCAAGGTTAAACTGCGAGGTCGATTCCCAGCCCAGTCGCTGATCTTTGATGGGACCAGGAAAGAAAGCCGTCTGGATGGTTCCAGCACCAAATACGGCTCCCGTTGGGCTAGCCATCGTTTGCAGATAGTTGTAGTTACCGACGTTATAGTTACCCGTAAGTCCCCAGCTGGCCCGCAGTTTAAGCGTCGACGCAGCACCCAGCCAGTTGTTATAGAAGGGTTCGTTGGAGATGGTCCAGCCCGCCGATAACGACGGAAAATTACCCCAGCGGTTGAGTGGCCCAAAGCGCGATGACCCATCTGTACGGAAGGCAGCCGTCAAATAATAGCGCTCATCGTAGTTGTATTCGGCCCGCGCCAGATACGACAACAGTGTTTCTTCCAGCTTGCCGGTCCCCGTGAAGCCCGCACTACTGGTGGCACTGCTCTGATAGAAATTGGTTGGATCGGCCCCTTTAGCCGTAATTTCCTGAACGGCGTCATTCTGGAATCCCTGAGCCGATACGCTGATCTGATCCAGATTCGTTTTCTGCGCCGTATAGCCGACCAACCCATTCACTCTATGCCGACCAAACTGCTTCGTATACATCGCCGTAAACTCGGCCAGTAGGTTTTGCGTCGTAACGCTCAACGCCGTAGCCGTAGCAGCCGCAATGGCCTGTGGTGAATAAGGCGGATTATTGCCACTGCTTAAGCTGGTAGGCAGGTAGTATTCATACTTTTCGTTGAACGTCTGCAAGCCCAGATTCGCTTTGGCAACCAGCCCTGGAATGATCTCGTAACTCGCCGTGCCGTTATACGTACCCCGCAATCCTTTCCGAGTAATGTTGGTTTCCATAGCCAGTGCTACCGGATTTTCGATGGTCTGGTAGCCATAGGCCGACTGCTGGGCAGCCATTTCGTTTTTCACCAGATTCCCATTGTCGTCACGCGCCCGGAACGTAGGCGCATAGATCAAGGCACCCAGAATTGGTCCCTGGTTGAAACGCCCTTCCTGCACCTCCCGGCTGTTGGTCGACGTAACGAACATGCTGGCCCCTACTTTGAATTTCTTACTGATATCGCCGTCGATGTTAGCGCGGAAGTTTAGCCGATCCTGCTTGGTCGACACAATAATTCCCTGCTGATTCTGATAGCCTCCGCTAATCAGGTAGCGAACACCATTATTGCCGCCCGAAAACGTAAGATTATGGCGACTAACCGGCGCATTCCGGTATAACTCATCCTGCCAGTCGGTATTGTATTTGGGCGTAATCAACCGCTGATTGGCAAAATCATAAAACTCTGTTGGAATACTAACGGCACTGGCATTACCAACCTTGGCGATCCGCGTAGCGTTATCATCAGAAAACATAGCATCGGTCCACGGCTTGCCACTGTTCTGGACCAGATCACGATACGTATTGTTACGTCCATCGATCATCAGCTGAGCAAACTCACTGGAATTAAGAAGCTTAACTTTCTTCGCCAGCTGATTAACGCCATACTGGTATTCGTACTCGAACTTGCCTTTACCATCCTTACCGCGTTTGGTCGTGATCAGCACAACGCCCCCCGATGCCCGTGAGCCATAGATAGCTGCCGAAGCCGCATCTTTCAGAATATCAATACTTTCAATATCGTTTGGGTTGATAAAAACATCATTCCCGGCAGGGAATCCATCGATCACATACAGCGGGTCCGAACTGGCATTGATCGAACCAATACCCCGCACCCGAATTTTAGTACTGACATAAGGCGCACCGCTCACCTGCGACACCTGTACCCCTGCCAGCTTGCCCACCAGCGCCTGTCCAACCGTTGGTGCCGTTACGTTCAGCTCGCGGGCTTTTACGTTAGCAATGGCACCAGTTACGTCGCTTTTGCGTAAGGTTTGATAACCAACCGCCACCACTTCGCTCAACTGATTCACATCTTCTTTCAACGTAATGATTAGCGTTGGCTGAGAACCAACCGTAACTTCCTGAGTCGTAAAACCAACCGACGAAAACACCAACGTAGCGCCAGGATTTACCTCTATCATAAACTTACCGGAGGCATCGGTAACAGTTCCCCGGCGGGTCTGTTTTTCAACAACGTTTACGCCCGGAATGGGCTGGTTTTGTTCGTCAACCACTGTCCCGCTAATCCGGGCAGCGCGGATGACCAGTCCGGCGGGCATAGTGCCAGCCCAGACGGTTTGATAAGCCGACAAGCTTATCAGCATAAGCAGGCAAAGCAATGACCTGCTCAAGTCAATTGAGTAACGATTCATATCAAGTTGTATATGGAGGTGTTTTATGGGTAAGCGACAGATAGCCTCACCAGTTGAGGTTCATAAAATGCACGTTATTGGTTCGTGACGATGTGACAGCCAGTCCCGACTTAAGATCATTCAGGATGGTAAAGCCTTCCAGTTCATCCGCTTTATCCAGATCGATTTCCCGGATAACTTCCTGCTTTCCAGAAGCAATGGATTTTTTCAGATCCACGAACGTAAAACGCCAGCGCCGTCCTTCGATCTGATTCTGAATCAGCACGAGTACATCCTTCGACGGAATCCAGTGGAGATTTTGCACCCAGGGCGAGCAGGTAAATTTTTTCACCACTACGCCTGGCTCGCTGGTTTTCTGGGCTTTCGCTAACAGAACGGGATCATACAGTCTGACTTCGTTGGCTTTATCGCCATAATCGGCCGTAGCAACGTACCACTTATTCTGGTACTGAACGTATTCGGGCCGGGTGCCCTGAATACAGGCATCATCGTCAATGGTGCTGAGCAGATTGCCATCAAGCGTGCCGGTTCGCAGTAAGCCCGCCCAGTTAACGAGATAAATAACCGCGCGCCATTTTGTGCCCTCCGGATTCATTCGGATACTATTTCCAATAAACGTAGGGCCGGTTTTGTTGTAGGCAATACCCGTGGGATGATTAATAACATCTTTCCCATCAACGGTCAGCCTGATTTCCTGTCCGGTATACTTCAGTACGTCCTTGTTGACGGTATAAGCACGGATCACACCGACTTCACGGTCACCATAGAGATAGGCTTTACCAGCCTGGTAACTCACTCCCTGACAGGCCCCCAGCGAATCAATAGTTGTGGATGCAGAGAGGGTAACGGTAACATCAAACCCAGAAAAGGGTAGAATGCCAAGAATACAAACAACAACGAAAAGTAGCGTCTTCATGAGCATCAGTTCATACCCAATCAAACACGCACCAACCACCACCAATCAATTGACTTTCAGAATAATACGTATTAAATTTCAAAATAGGCTTCATAGGTCATTTTCAAAACACAAAAGAAGCCCGCAAACATTACCAGAGTTTTATTCTACCGTTGTCTAGCTGTTATTAATCGGTTAATCTTTTTGAAGAAAAGTTAACACAACGTACTTGATTCGGTGGCTGGTCCAACGCCATTACGTAATAATACCATTTACGGTTAAACCCGATTATCGGGGTTACGAACGGTCGATCCTCTTACAATAAGCTGGGTGCCCAGCACAACCGTACGCGGTGGCTTATTTTCTTCTTTATCCAGTAATTGCTCCATTAATAAATTGGCGGCTTCCTGCCCGATTTCGCTGACAGGTTGCCCGATGGTAGTCAACCCTGGCTCGATATGCGCCGAAATAGGATCGTTACTAAAACCCACAATAGCAATATCGTCGGGAATACGTAGCCCTCTGGCTTTGATCACGTCGAGTGCTTCAATGGCGGTTGGATCATTGATCGCAAACAGCGCATCGGGCGGCTGGGGCAGATTAAGCAAATGATTGACGTAAATATTAGCCTTCTCCAGCGTCAGGTCGTACGAAATCACCAGCTCCGGTTCTTCAGGAATACCATACTGACGTAGCGCATCGCGATACCCATTGAGTCGACTGCGGCTGTTTGGCAAACTATCTGGACCCGCCAGGTGCGCAATACGTCGGCGGCCTGTCTGAATCAGATGTTCAACCGCTTTGAAGGCCCCGTCATAATCATCGACCGTCACTTTCGATACGTTCATATCCTCGCAGACACGGTTGAAAAACACGACCGGAACACCTTTCCGCTGAAAAACCCGGAAATGATCGAAGTTGCGCGTTTCCTTGGTGTGCGACACAATAAGCCCATCTACCCGACTGGCCAGCAACGCCTTCGCATTATTCACTTCCGTTTCGTACGACTCATTGGAATGACAGATCACGACGTTATAGCCCGCTTCGGCCAGTACTTCCTGCGCCCCGATAATCACTTTCGGAAAGAAAAAGCTGATAAACTCAGGGACCATAATACCAACCGTTCGGGTCTGGTTAGTCAGGAGTGAAATAGCCAGCTGATTCCGCTGATAATCCAGTTGTTCGGCCAGCTCCAGCACCCGCTGACGCGTTTTTTCATTTACGTTCGGATGCCCGGTCAACGCCCGCGACACCGTCGACTTTGAAATATCCAGCTGTTTGGCAATATCGATAATGGTTGTCAGATGTCGGCTCATAAAATTGTACTTTTCCTAAACAACTACGTAACACTCCGTTAATATTACAAATAAGGCGCTCCTTTTTGGGAACATTCCCAATTTAAATTGGGAATGTTCCCAAAAAAATAATCAAAGTTTTCCTTGACAAAAGGCACTTATAGCATCAACTTCAATAAAAAGTCGAAGATTTCATAGAAAAAAGTGGATTTACAGGCATTTCTACCGATAAATACACCTTCTGTGAAATTCATAGTACCTACCAACAAAAATATAATTATTCCTATATCTAACCTCATGAAAAAACGAATACGTTTATTTCTGTGTCTGGTATTGATCGCCCTTACAGCAACAGCGAGGGTTATGGCACAGGGTCGTACGGTGAGTGGGCGCGTCGTAGGCGCAGACGGCAATGCGCTTCCGGGCGTGAGTGTTATTCTAAAGAACACGCAACGTGGTACAACCACCAATGCAGAGGGTCGTTATTCACTCCCGAACCTACCAGCGGATGCTACGTTGACCTTCTCGTTTATCGGCTACGTATCGCAGGACGTAGCGATTGGTAACCGCACCACATTAGACGTAACGCTTCAATCGGACGATCGCTCGCTGAACGAAGTGGTTGTGGTTGGTTACGGTACGCAGCGCAAGGTGGAAACCACGGGTGCTATCGCTTCGGTTAAATCAACGGAACTCGTGCAAACACCCGTTGCCAACGTAGCACAGGGTCTACAGGCTCGGGTGTCGGGCGTACAGGTAAGCCAGAACACAGGAGCGCCCGGTGGTAACATCAGCGTCCGGATTCGGGGAACAAACTCCATCAACGGCAACTCCGAACCGCTCTACGTAGTGGATGGTATCCAGATTTCTAACAGCGGAGGTATCAATGATGTCAGCCCGTTATCGACCATCAACCCCAACGATATTGAATCGGTTGAAATCCTGAAAGATGCATCAGCTTCAGCTATTTACGGTTCTCGCGCGGCCAACGGCGTTGTGCTGATTACGACCAAGCGCGGTAAAACCGGGGCTACCCGCGTTACGTTAGACAGCTATTATGGTGTGCAGAACGTCAACAAAAAGCTGGATGTATTGAACGCAGCCGAGTTTGCGCAGGTCGAAAACGAAACGTTCAAAAACAACTACTACGCCAATCCATCATCGCTTGGTGAAGGCACTGACTGGCAGAGCATTATTTTCCGGCAAGCACCGATTCAGAGCCATCAGCTATCCATCAACGGCGGTTCGGAGAAAACGCAGATGGCCCTCTCAGCCAACTATTTCAATCAGGACGGGATTATTATCAACTCCAACTTCAAGCGCTATTCGTTCCGCCTGAATGTCGATCACCGCCTTAGCGACCGGGTGAAAGTAGGTACCAGTATCTTAGGGACTTATGCTATTAATTCGGGGGTCACAACGGGTAACCAGTCGATTGGCGACGCAGGCGTAGTAACTGGAACAGTACTGGGAGCGGCCATTGGTGCACCGCCTACCCTGAAACCTTACCGGGAAGATGGCACCATTTTTCCCTTCGGTGAACAGGCTAATGGCCAGTATCGCGAAGTGATCAACCCACTGAACTATACGGAGATTCTGAACCAAACCGCCATTCGCCGGACGCTGGCCAACGTTTATGCCGATTTCAACATCCTGAAAGGTCTAACGTACCGGGCATCGTTCAACATCGACATGCAAAGCGCACTCCGCGATACGTATTCACCCCGTTCTATCGTAAACAAATCGGATCTGAACGATAACTCGGGCAATGCGTCGAAAACCAATACCAATAACCTGGCGCTATTGCACGAAAGTATTCTGACCTACAGTACTACGTTTGCGAAAGATCATTCCCTGAAGTTTACGGGTGTATTTGCGACGCAATCGGAAAACTACAACCAGAACCAGATCAACGCGACGGGCTTCCCGAACGATGCGACGAAGAACGATGCACTCCAGTTAGCCTTGAACCGCACTGTTAGCTCCGACCGGAATAAACAACGACTCGATTCGTACCTGGGACGTATCAACTATGGTTTCAAGGACCGCTATTTTCTTGATCTGACCGCCCGTATCGATGGGTCGAGCCGCTTTGGGGCTAACCACAAATATGGCTTATTCCCTGCGGTATCGGCTGGCTGGCGGATCATCGAAGAACCGTTTATGAAATCGGTTAGCTGGGTTTCTGATCTGAAATTACGGGCCAGCTACGGGATCACCGGAAATGCGGCTGGTATTGCTCCTTATCAATCACTGGCTACAGTATCGGCCAATGGTAGTGATTACAACATCAACCATGTTTACGTAACGGGCATTAACCCATCGGGTATTGCCAACCCTGACCTTCGGTGGGAGCGTTCGGCTCAGACCAACATCGGTTTAGATCTGGGCATCTTAAACAACCGAATCAGCTTTATCGTCGATGTCTACAAAAAGACCACCCGAGATCTTCTCTACATAAAAACGCTGCCATTAAGCTCGGGCTACAGCACCATTACGGGTAACTTTGCCGCACTCGAAAACAAAGGGCTCGAACTGGCCGCCAACGCACGCATTCTGGACGGTGCGCTGAAATGGAACGTATCGGCCAACGCTACGTTCAACCGCAACAAAGTACTGGATCTGGATGGCGGCACTACGCAGGAGCGTTTTGTGACAACCTATTCGGTTTTACAGGTCGGCAGTCCGCTTGGCTTATTCAAAACCTATGTCTTCGACGGTGTTAACCAAACGGGCGAAACCGTTTTGCCGGGTTATGGCGGTACAGTCGGAAGCCAGAAAGTGAAAGACCTTAATGGCGATGGCACCATTACGGCTGCCGACCAGATCATTACGGGCAACCCTAACCCGAACTTCATTTATGGTTTCTCGACTAATCTGTCGTTCAAACGATTCGATTTCAATGCGTTTCTGTCGGGGTCGCAGGGCAACGACATTTACAACGCCAGCCGCCTGTCGTTTACGATGCCACTGGGACAGCGTAACATGCTCCAGGGCGTCGTCAATCGGTGGACGCCAACCAACCCAAACAACGAATACCCAGCTCCGGCGCAGGGCGGACGGATGCCTATCAGCAACTACGTAGTGGAAGACGGTTCGTACCTGCGTTGTAAGAACATTACGCTGGGTTATACGCTGCCACGTATCAAAGGTATCCAGAACATTCGGGTGTACGTAAGCGCCAATAACCTGTTCACGATTACGAACTACAGTGGTTTCGACCCCGAAGTAAACACCTATGCGGGTTCAAATACGCAGATTGGTATCGACAACCTGGTTTATCCACAAGCCAAATCATTCCTGGGCGGCTTGCAGATCACATTATAATGATTGAATGATAGAGTGATTGACTGATAGAATAGCTTACGCGCACCTTCGATTCTTCATTCAATCATTCTATCAGTCAATCACTCTATCATTGAGCAACATGAAAAAGATACTCATTCCTATACTCGCAGCCTTCTGTCTGGCAAGCTGCACACTGGACGAAACCATTTACTCGTCTATTTATACCGAAGCATTCTACAAAACGGCTGCTGATGCCGAAAAAGGGCTGATCGCGGCCTACGACCCACTCGCCGATATGTGTGGCGGTCCTGCCCTGACACTCGTGGGTGATTTCAGCGATGATCAAACCTATCCGCGTGGTGTGGTAGGCCGAAACACGCTAACCCTGTTTTCCTACGATGTCAACTACACCGTTCAGAAAAGCAACGGACGTACCAACGAATCGCCCCAGCAGATCTGGCAATCGGGCTACGACGGCATCGAGAAGGCTAACTGGATTATTGCCAAAGTTCCAGCCGCCAACATGGATGAAACACGCAAGAAACAAATCCTTGGCGAAGCGTATTTCCTCCGTGCCTTTTACCTCTTTACGCTGACCAAAAACTTCGGTGATGTCCCCATCAAAACAACGCCAAGCTATTCTGAAGCTGATGCAGTAGTTGGAAAAAGCCCCAAAGCCGACGTTTACAAGCAGATTTACGCTGACCTGGATCAGGCGTTTGCAGCGGGTTTACCATCCTACCCGTCGGTCGATAAAGGTCGCCCATCCAAAGAAGTAGTCAATGCACTCTACGCCAAAGCGGCTTTGTATAATGAAGACTGGGCCAAAGCGCTGGAAAAAGCACAATCCGTTCTTTCGTCGGGCAAGTATTCGCTGATGCCCGATGTACGTAACGTGTACAAATACGATCAGGAAGATGCAGCCCGGATCGAAAACATGTGGGCCTTCGAATCGGACCCCATCTCACCCGGTCGCGGTCACCAATTGGTCGGCTTATGCGGCCCTCCTGGTAGCGCTGGTGTTGATTATGCCCGTACGTCGTTTGGATCGATGTTCGCTTATATGTCGTTCTTCAACTCATTCAACCCGGCCGATAAACGTCGGCAGTTACTCGACACTACGTATGTTGACCGTAGTGGCAAAACCGTCGCTCAGCGCAATATTACGCCTATTACAACGGACGGTGTACTGATCAAAAAATACCAGGACCCCAATTCTACGCAGGGCAATATTGCCAACATCCCCATTCTGCGGCTGCCTGATACGTATCTGATTGCTGCCGAAGCCGAAGCACGCTTAAACGGAGCTACACCAGCGGCCTATGGCTACATCAACACGGTACGGAAACGGGCTGGTTTGCCTGACCTGCAAACGGGATTAGGCAAGGATGCTTTCATTGATGCCGTTATTCAGGAACGCGCCTGGGAATTCTTTGCGGAAGGCGATCGCTGGTACGACCTGACGCGTACTGGTAAATACCTGACCGTAATTCCAAAAGCCGTCAACAGCGTGTATCCATCGCGCCCGGTTACGGCCAAAAACAAGTATTTCCCAATTCCGCAGGATGAGCTGAACGCAAACCTGAAACTGCAACAGAATCCAGACTGGAAATAAGGAGCGTTTCAATAGCACGCAGATCCTTATGATTGATTAAGATCATAAAACATCATAAGAATCTGCGTGCTATTGGCAATAGACAGGTTAGACATGAAACGGAGTGAGTGGTTCTTGATTGGGTTGATGCTGGCTGTTTTTTTCGGTCGATCGTATGCCTCGGCAATTGATCCCGAAAAAATACGGGAGTTTCATATCCGCGAAAACGACACAGCTTCCTACACCCTCAAACTGGTGCTGGATGATGATGGGCATCCTGTTTATTTCTTCCGAAACGTCTTTACGCCCGTGTGTCTGACGGGCGAGTGCAAACCGGTTTATATCAATTTTTACTGGGATTTGCTGGGCAATTACACGCGATACGATCTGCCGCCGAACCAGATCCTGACTAAAATGGATCATGAAGCGTTCAAACCCGAGGACTACGATAAACTCCGCGACATTCTGGCCAACTCGAATTCATTGCTAAAAGACGTAGCGATGGATGATCTGGTTGGGAAAGGCACCGAAAACCTGGCCGATTCTGTTGATGCTAAAGCGGGTGCTACGTTGAAAACCGTTAAAAATGAAGTCATCGACGGAGCCGTCTACACCTGTTACACACTCTGGCATCTGGCGCACGGAAACGTAGTAAATGAGATCCGCCGAATTACGGAGACGTATCAGAACGACCAGTTACTCCATAGTTTTTTAACCAGCACCAATCACCATTATCAGTACTGGGCGATGGAACGTACCATGACACCAGATGGCGATGTCTACCCTGGTTTTACGTCCGACATTCAGAAAATCGTTCAGGGTAAAAACCTGTTCACGGCTCGCTTCGCGCTACAAAAACTGTCGAATCAGTTCTTTCAGACCGACGCCCGGCAAACATGGCTGTGGGATACGTATCAGCAAGCCAGCTACCCATTTCAGATCGCCATTTTAAAAAAGCTGACCACCATACCCGTTCGGCCGAAGCTAGCCGAAGCAATCGTGCAGCAACTGCCCAAAGCGAATCAGGAGCAATCGACGATGCTAACAAAGCTACTGGCTCAACAACCTCAATTACCCGAAAAAGCACAGATTCAGCTGGCTCGCCAGATCCATAGCCCAGGCTCAGAGCAGGCCACGGCCATTTATCAGTTACTCAAAAAGCTAAAACCGACAAATCAGGAAGTTCTGGCGCAGCTGAAGACCTTTGAGCGAACAATAAGCCCAATAGCAAAGTGAAGAAAAATCGCCAAAAATAGTTCATGTGATTTTGTCATCCCGACGGCAGGAGGGATCTTCTGTAATAGGCAACATTGAGATCCCTCCTGCCGTCGGGATGACAACATAGAAACACTAACTTACTTATGAAAACACTAGTTAACGTACTGGTTTGCCTGCTGCTGAGTCTGCCCCTGGCAGCGCAGGACCACGTTTTTGTCGAAACAGAATCCTTCGAAAACAAAGGCGGCTGGGTAATTGATCAACAATCGTTTGTGGTTCAGGGCTCATCCTACATCATGGCGCACGGCATGGGACGTCCCGTAAAAGATGCCACAACCACCGTTCGTTTTCCGAAAAAAGGGAAATACCAGCTTTGGGTACGTACTAAAGACTGGGCTCCGTTTCCGAAAGGACCGGGCAAGTTTCAGGTAAAGCTCGACAATCAGTCGCTACCGATGGTTTTTGGCGAGAGTGGCTCCGACGACTGGAAATGGTATAACGGGGGCGAAGTTAACGTAACGAATGAGAAGGCTATTCTCGCGCTTCACGATCTGACGGGCTTCAATGGCCGTTGCGACGCCATTCTATTCACGAACGCACCCAAATTTACGCCACCCAACAAGCTGGACGATCTGAATGCGTTTCGGAATAAACTGCTAAACCTGACGGGCAAAACCACCGACGCAGGCAACTTCGATTTAGTCGTTGTAGGCGGTGGCATTGCCGGTACGTGTGCTGCCCTGTCGGCCGCCCGTATGGGACTGAAAGTAGCCTTGATTCAGGATCGACCACTGCTGGGTGGCAATAACAGTTCGGAAATTCGGGTGCACCTGATGGGCGATACCGACAAAAACCACTATCCGAAACTTGGCCGTATTGTTCGCGAAATGGACAACGGCGACCCCGGCAACGGAAACCCTGACTCGAAAGAATACGGCGATGCTCGTAAGATTGCTATTGTTAAAGCTGAACGTAACATTACCCTGTTCCTGAACACCCATGTATACAAAGCCGAAAAGGCAAACGATAAAATCGTTGCGGTAATTGGCCGCGATATTGCCACCAATCAGGAAACGCGCTTTGCAGGAACCTACTTCTCCGACTGCACCGGCGACGGTACGTTAGCGCATCTGGTGGGCGCCGAATACCGATTCGGGCGCGAAAGCAAAGCCGAAACGGGGGAATCGCTGGCCGCTGAAAAAGCCGATCAGTTCACGCTGGGCACCTCAAATCTGTGGGCATCGCTGGAGCGCGATACGGTGTCGTCATTTCCCGAAACACCCTGGGCGCTGCCATTTACGGACGAATATCACATCGATCAGCCCAAAGCCGATTGGGAATGGGAAACAGGGTTTGGTAACTACAATACCATCACCGATGCCGAAAAAATCCGCGATCATAACCTGCGGGCCATTTTTGGCAACTGGTCGTATCTGAAAAACAACAAGAAAGAAAAATACGGCAAACGCGAACTGGCCTGGGTAGCTTACATCGGTGGCAAACGGGAATCGCGCCGGATCCTTGGCGATCATATTCTGAACCAGATGGACATTCAGGAAGGTAAGCAATACCCAGACGGCACCGTTACGGCCACCTGGACAATCGACTTGCACTTCCCTGATCCGAAAAACAGCAAATATTTTGAGGGGCAGGAGTTTTTTGCCGGCACTAAACACATCAAAGTAGCTCCCTACACCATTCCGTACCGTTGTCTGTATTCGAAGAATATTTCTAACCTGTTCATGGCCGGACGTAACATCAGTACCACCCACGTAGCGTTCGGTAGCACCCGCGTTATGCGCACATGCGGTATGATGGGCGAGGTAGTTGGCTTTGCATCGTATGTGGCAAAAAAATACAACACAACACCACGTAGCGTTTATCAGGATCACCTATCAGAATTTATGGCGATCATTAAAGATGAACCCGCTACCACAGCAAGCAAACCGTAGGGGGACCACCCCCAACCCCCTCCTAAAACAGGAGGGGGCTTTAAAAAGCCCTGGGTCTAGAGCCCCCTCCTATTTTAGGAGGGGCCGGGCCGACGTTCGGTTGGGGGTGGTAATCTTATGTTTCAGCCTAACTTTTCCTGAAACACCCTTAATCAGTCTGGAAGGGGAAACGCAGGGCACTACGTACCACATTAAATACCAGGATAACCGACAACGAAATGTTAAACAGAGCATTGATTCGCTGCTGACCGAGATCGATAAGTGCCTGTCGATTTACCGGGCCGACTCCGAATTATCGCAGTTTAACCGAGGAATGAACCATCGGTTTCAACGGCCTTATTTCTACCCGGTTCTAAAAAAATCGGATGAAGTTTTTCGGGCTACCGACGGCGCTTTCGACCCGACGGTTTTGCCACTGGTTGACGCCTATGGATTTGGCCCGAAAAAACCAGTAGCAACCGACGTAGTGAACGTAGACTCGCTATTACAGTTCGTTGGTTTACAAAACATTACGTTTGATTCAACAACAGTTCAAAAAAAGAAAAAGAACGTACAACTGGATTTTAACGGAATTGCGCAGGGCTACTCCGTAGATGTGCTGGCGAAATTTCTGGAAGCAAAAGGAATAACGAATTACATGGTGGAAATAGGTGGTGAAATCCGAACAAAAGGACAAAAAGGCAACGGCCAATTCTGGACGGTAGGCATTACCAACCCGCTTCACCCAGACCAGTTGTACGTAACGCTAAAGCTAGTAGATCAGGCCATGCCAGGCCGGGCCACGCCAGGCCGGGCCATGACTACCGCCGGAAATTATCGAAATCACTACGTATCGGACGGGCAGGTGTTTAGCCACATCATCAATTCGAAAACGGGTATGATGGAGCAAAGTGAGTTATTGAGCGTAACCGTGTTGGCCGCCGATGCGATAACCGCCGATGCCTACGATACAGCCTTTATGGTGATGGGTCTGGAAAAGACGAAACGCTTTTTAAAAAACCGGCCCGATCTGGATGCATTTCTGATGTATACCGATACGAACGGCCAATTGCAGACATACGCAACCGAAGGGCTTAAGCATTTACAACCAACTGGCTCCAGGCGCTAATTCCCCTGAGCAACTGTACCGATTCAATCACTTATAGATTATGAAGTACCCAAAAGGACTTTTTATTTTACTGACCATCCTTACGTTACCGGCCTGGGCCCAATCGCCCAAACAGCTATCGCTGACGAATGATCGGGTCAAAATTGACTGGCAATCTTCAGCAAAAGGATGGTCAATTCGGCAGGTGTCTGTACGCAAAGGCAATGCCTGGATTACGTTGCCAGCGCCATCGGGCGAAAACACCCTGATTTATGCCGCCGACAAACCTTCCGATAAGCCCGACACTACGTTCAAAGACATCACGGGCGCTATCTTTCCGAGCGAAAAATACCATTATCAGCAAGCCCAATGGGCGGAAAGCATCAACCCTGTTTCGCTCAACAAAGCTGGGCAGGCATTTTACTTTTTCCCAAACGTAGGCCAGCAGTCTGGGAAGAACAGTATTACGTTTGAACAGCAAACCGACGTAGCAACCGTACGTAGCGAGTGGTCATTCGACCCAGCATTCCCGTCTGATATTGTTGTTAAGCAGACCATTACGCCTAAAAAAGATGGCTTCTTTTCGCTGGCAACGCCCACTCTATCCAGTCTGACCGAACAGAATCTGGCCTGGGCTACCGTACCGGGTTATTTTCAGGGCAACAAATTCCAGAAAAATTTCGCCCTGGCTTATGCGTATGGGCATGGCATCCCGACACTGCCAGCCATCTATCGCGAACGGTGCGCCAGTACGCTTAGCCCCATGATGACTAGCAAAAGCGGTATTACGCTGGCCGTTATTCCTGAGCCTGGGCTAGCCCGCGATCCGTGGGCAAACGACAAAATCACGCAGGTTGACTGGCACATCGGGCTATCGCACATGAACCGCAAAGCGCAGCTTTCGCCAACGATCTATTATCCGGTACTGGGCGAAGCTAAATCGTCGCTAAAAGCAGGCGAAACCGTAAGCTATACATTCCGGTACAGCCTGACGGATGGCGACTGGTTTAAAGCCCTGAATCATGCGGTATATGACATCTATAAGTTCAAAGAAACGCTGGCACTACGTCAGAGCAAACAATCCCTGACCGACCGGATTCAGAAAATGCACCACTACCTCACCGATCCCAAAACGTCGATGTGGAACATTGAAGAGTTCGAGGGGAAGAAAATTGGGGCACAATCCTACCTGGGTGGCGTAGTAGGTTCTGACAAAGACGCGATGAAGAATGCGGATTATGGCGCCATGTGGATGTTGGCCAAAGCAACCAAAGACCCGCTCCTAACGCAGAACGTATTGCCTTATGCCTTGAACTTCAAGCTGGTTCAGCAGGAAACGAAAGACAACTTTTTCAAGGGAGCCGTTGAGGGTCAGTATTATCTGGCCAAATCCAAAAAGTTCGTGGAAGAGTGGGGTGAAGTGGTTGAGCCCATTGCGCTGACGTACTATACCATGCTCGACATTGGCAACATGCTCTTGTTCGATCCAGCCAACGCCGAATTGAAAGAACGCTTACGTTTCGGAGCCGACCGGCTGCTGAGCTGGCAGAAACCGAATGGTCAATGGGCCGTTGCTTACGATCGGCATACCGAGAAAGAGATCTTCAAGGATATTGAGGATGTTCGCCCAACCTTCTACGGAATGATCGTAGCGTATCGGCTCCTGAAAGACCCTAAATACCTGGCAGCCGCCCGGAAAGGGGCCGACTGGTTCCTCAAAAACGCCATCGAAACGGGGAGTTTCCTAGGCGTTTGTGGCGATGCCCGCTACGCTCCCGATTTTGCAACAGGCCAGTCGGCTCAGGCGCTACTTGATTTGTATGATCTGACGAACGATGCCCGCTACAAAGAGGCCGCTATCATAGCCGCCAAAATCTACACAACCTCAATCTATACGCATCCGATAGCCAATCACACCGTCAAAACGGTAAATGGTGTTCAACGGAAAGACTGGGAAATCAGCCAGACGGGATTGAGCTTTGAGCACGGCGGTATTTTCGGATCGGCCACGCGCCACGGCCCTATTCAGCTCTGCAGCCACGCCGGTATGTTCATCCGGTTATACGGCCTGACCAAAGAACCCATTTTTGCCGATATGGCACGGGCCGGAGCGATTGGGCGCGACGCTTTTGTCGATCCTAAAACGAGCGTAGCATCGTACTACTGGAATGCGATGAACCGGGGAGCTGGGCCTTATCCGCACCATGCCTGGTGGCAGGTTGGCTGGCTAACCGATTATTTACTGGCCGAAGCGGAGCTACGTTCCAACGGGCGCGTTACGTTCCCGCGCGGTTTCGTTACCCCTAAAGTTGGTCCGCACCAGACCTATGGTTTTGAACCGGGTACCGTTAATGGCGAAAAAGCCAATCTGGTTATTGACGAGAAGCTGGTTCAACTCAATAATCCTTCCATTGATCACATACTGGCCCGTTCAGTTCAGGGCGATAAGCTATTCGTGATTTTGCTGAATAACCGTGCCCAGCCAAGCGATTTCCAGCTGGCAATCAGAAATGGAAAAGCAACGTCAAAGCAATTGCCTGCTTTCGGTATGGAAGTCATTACAGTGGACGCGAAAGGATTGTAAGCGAAGCGAGACTAAACGCATTTAACCCAAAACGGAACAACCTTGAATACAACCATCGATACCGCCGTCATTGTCATCTTCTCCGCCTTTGTGCTGGGGATTGGGCTATTATTTGCCCGGACAGGACGCAATCTGAAGTCTTTCTTCGCGGGTGGCGAAGCTGTGCCCTGGTTTATTGGCGGCCTGTCGCTGTTTATGAGCTTTTTTTCGGCTGGTACGTTTGTGGCCTGGGGAAGCATCGCCTATAAATACGGCTGGGTCGCCATTACGATTCAGTGGACCATGTGTATTGGTGCCTTGGTAACGGGTCTGTATCTGGCCCCTCGCTGGAAAGCCACCGGTGCGCTCACCGCTGCTGAATTCATCCGCGAACGACTCGGATTAACCGTCCAGAAAGCCTATATCTTTATTTTTACGCTGGTCAGCGTTTTCATCAAAGGGTCGGTGTTGTATCCGGTAGCCAAACTGGTCAGTTCGTCGCTGAATTTACCGCTTATCCCGACGACTATTGGCCTGGGTATTTTTATGATTGCCTACACCGCCGTTGGTGGCTTGTGGGCCGTTATGGTCACTGATATACTCCAGTTTGTGGTCTTGTCGGCGGCAGTGTTCATTCTGCTTCCGCTTTCGCTGGATAAAGTCGGCGGTTTCGAGGGCTTTACAAAGGCCGTTCCCGACGATTTTTTCAATATGCTGAATGGCGAATACACGTTTGGCTTTGTCTTAGCTTTTGTGTTCTATCACATCGCCTACATCGGGGGCAACTGGACGTTTGTGCAGCGCTATACCAGTGTTGATAGTCCAAAATCAGCCCGAAAAGTGGCCTTTCTATTTGCCGGACTTTACCTAATCAGCCCGGTCATATGGATGATGCCACCGATGATTTACCGCGCCATCGACCCATCGCTAACGGGTTTGGATACCGAAAATGCCTACCTAAAAATATGCCAGTTAGTATTACCTCCCGGTCTGCTCGGCCTGATGTTGACGGGGATGTATTTCTCTACGTCGGCCAGTGCCAACACCGCCCTCAACGTAGTGTCGGCTGTATTTACAAACGACATTTACAAAGGGCTGATGAATCCCAAAGCATCAGACCGGCAATTGATTCGCGTGGCGCGGGGCTCGTCGTGGTTTTTTGGCCTTGGTATGATCATTATCGCGCTGCTGGTTCCCAAAGCGGGCGGCATTGTTGAAGTGGTATTAAGTATTTCATCGATAACGGGCGGACCACTGTTGGCCCCTCCGCTCTGGGCTTTATTTTCCAAACGCCTGACTAGCCGCGCTACGCTCTGGATAACGAGTATTGGCCTGGCGGTGAATCTGTTCTTTAAAGTGCTCTCTCCCATCCTGTTTGATTTTAAACTCTCACGAGGACCAGAAACCGTAATAGGCGTTGGACTCACGTTGGCGTTACTCCTGGCCTATGAACTCTACGCCCGTTCGAAAGGGCTGGTGGCCGACGAGCATTATCAGTATCAGAAAGCCCGACAACAAAAACGCGACAATGTAGCCGAAGCCACTTCCGACGAAGAGAAAGAAGCCATTGCGCAGCAAAATCAATTTGGTCTACGCGTGATTGCCGGTTCGCTGGTGTTTACCGCCGTTATGCTATTTGGCCTGGGCATACTGGCCGATATTGGCGGACGCATTACGTCGATTATCGGTATTGTGGTTCTGCTGGCAGCCCTGATTCCCTGGCGGGCGAGTCAACGTAGCAAACCGACACATTCAGCCTTGAATCAGGCGGAGAAATTCATCAATTCGGATAACTGATACTTGAGGAAAATCAATGGAGCGAAGAATGGAAAAATGGCGGTCTTCCGAGACTAAATGTAAGGCATTAGCTGCCAGAGCACAATCGACATATTTGTTATCGTCAGCATCACTCTCAATTAAACCCCACTCAAAATAAATCGATTGCAGTATGCAGTTTTCAAGGGATAACAAGAGCTTTATGACGTTGTCGGCAATAGATGGAGATGTTTTCTCCGCCAGTTTCTCATGGTATTCAAAGAGAATATCATTGCTGACAACAAGCTCGAAACGCCCAGCACGTAGCGCATCGAAAATAGGTCGATATGACGACGACACGGGTAAAGAAATCAGTAATACATTTATATCAAGAACAACACGCATAATCAGGCCTTTGATGAACGAAGGTGCTCCTGTTTCCAGCTCTCGATGGTTTGCTCATTCCAGCTTTTCTCCTGCCATAATTGATTCATTTCCCGGTCAATTTTTTGGGCAAAATAATCAGCCAGCAATTGCCGAATTTCCAAAATCTGATCGTCAGACACATTATATGCATAGAGCTTCAGTAACTCTTGCTGCAGATTGCTCAATGAAGAAAGACCTTGTGCTGCCATTCCGTAAATCGTTTTTTACAAATTTACTCAAAATTACTTGTCTTCTTTTGGGCATAGCCATTCCATCACTGGCCCAAAAAACTACCCTCGATGGTACGTGGTCTTTTCGAACCGACCCTACTAACGTAGGCGAGCAACAAGGCTGGTTCCGGCCCGAAACGAATACGGCAAGCTGGGATTCGCTACCAGTGCCGGGAAACTGGGACTTACGGAATGAATACGCGCACTACGTGGGTAAAGGTTGGTATCGGCGCACCTTCACGACGCCAACACGTAGCAACAATAACGTAGCCAGATTACTATTCGAAGCCGTTTACCACGATTGCGCGGTATGGCTCAACGGTCAGAAGCTAGGCGAAAACCATAGCGGCTTTCTGCCGTTTGAGTTCGACGTAACGAAGCGGCTCAATGCCAATGGCCTAAATACAGTAGTCGTTTGTGCCGATAACTCGCTCACGCGCGGAGCCATCTGGAACTGGGGCGGCATCCGCCGTCCGGTTTCGCTGGTGGTGTCAAACCCCGTTCGGATCGTTCGGCAGCACATTACGCCCTCGGTCGACTTAAGCAAAAAATCAGCGTCGGTATCGGTTCGGGTTTTCCTACAAAATCACGACAATCAAGCTGCCGAAACAGCAGGAACAGTAGAGCTCACAGCGTCTAATGGATTTAGGCGGTCGTTGCCGTTCAAGGTAAGTCTTCCCGCTAGCAGTATGGCTTCTGTCGTTGTGCAGACAACCGTAACGCCAAAAGAAACGCATCTATGGCATTTCGATGATCCATTTCTATATACATCGAACGTAACACTCGCCAACACGGGCGAAAAGCAGTCGAACCGCTTTGGTCTTCGTAAAATAGAGATTGACAACAAAGCCTATACGCTGAAACTTAACGGTGAAATCATTCGGCCGATGGGTTTCAATCTGGTACCAGATGACCGTACTACGGGGAATACGTTACCAACCTGGCGTATCAAAGAAGACATCGATCTTCTGAAAAACCTGGGCTGTACCATGACGCGCCTATCGCACCTCTGCCTGCCCGAAGAGGTAATGGACTACCTCGATGAGCGCGGCATACTGATCATTTCGGAAATTCCGCTCTGGGGTTTCGACCGATTTGCCGATCCGGCCAGTGCTACGTCGAAAGATTGGCTTACGCGGTTGATTACCAATCAGTATAACCACCCCAGTGTTATTGGCTGGAGTGTAGGGAATGAAATCGGGTATTTCCCCAAGGTGCTCCCCTACGTGGAAAAAGCCATTGCCTACGCCCGCACCCTCGATAGTACCCGATTTGTGTCATCCGTGAGCCATACCGGGCAATTTAATCCAGACATTGTTGATCTGGGCGATATTGGTTTAGTGAATCGCTACGGCCAGAACTTAGGGCCAACTACGCGCCAGCAACACGAAAAACATCCGAATCACACACTTTTCTATACGGAATACGGCATCACACAGTTAGACGAAAACCTGGATGGTAAACTAAACGCCCGGCTGCTGGTCGATTCGATACGTAACATTCCGTATTTGATTGGTGCATCCTTATGGACATTCAATGATTACCGGAGCCGATTCAACGGCACAAAAGAAGGCTCTGGCAATCGGCCCTGGGGCGTGGTCGATGTATATCGGCGCAAAAAGCAAGCGTATTTCGCAATACGTAACGAATACAACCCGCTACGTTCGCTGACGCTCAATGCCAGCGCTACATCGGCAAACGTAACGCTTACCCCTCGTGGCGTTCTTGATCTACCGGCCTATCCTTTACATGGCTACCGGCTCGTCTGGAAACGTACCGATGCCGCTGGAAAGATCGGGCAGGGCGGTTTGATCAGCCTTCCCGACATTCGGCCGGGCGACGCGCCTAAAACGTATGCCCTGAACTGGCAACCCGACAATGCGTTTGCAATGACGGTTGAACTTATTACCCCCACCGGTGATGTGCAGGCCGATACGACATTGTTTTTACAAAAGCCGCTGCCCCCTAAAATAACGTATACCAACGGTGGCCGTTCGTACTTCAACGGCACGAATGGGGGCGGTTTGATTCGTATTCACTTCCAGAAAGACCCGACGGCAACGGCCTACAAGGCTCGCTTTGGCGAAACGGGATTAACTCAGGAAACCCCGACAACCATTAACGATTTTATTGACATCCCGAAGCTACCATTTGGCAAAACGTACCAGGTCGCGCTGATTGGCATAAACGGTGCAGGCGAAACTCAGTCAGCGGCTATTCAGCGGATAAAAGTCGATTCGTTGCCCTATGCGCCACCGGTTATCCAGCACGTAGAACCAGCCGATGGTGGCTTTTTTATTGGCTACGCCAGTCCCGAAACGGATTACATCTATCGGGTTCAGGTAACCTCAACGTCTGGCGATTACACCAATGTGCGTACCGTAGAGACGACCAATCCCGGTGCGTTATTCGTATCCCAGCTAACCAACGGCCAGCCCTATTTCTTCCGATTCCAGCGCGTTACCGATAGCTGGACCGATTCGGACTGGTCGGAAGAACGTAGCGTTACACCCGATGGTGGACAAAAACCAGCTGCTCCGGTCTTGCAGGGAATCATCCGGGACGGCAACGAGGCTGTTATCTGCTTCGAATCGGTTCCAAAAGCAACAGGCTACGTACTGGACTATCAGCCTGAGGGATCGACTACGTGGCTACGGCAATCCATTTCAGCGGCTCAGACAGGTCGGTTTATTCTTACCGGACTAGACCCTAAAAAGACCTATCAGTACCGACTGGCTACCATTAATCCAACCGGGCAATCGACATACTCTACAAGCTTAACAGGAAAACCTAATGATAAAGTCCAACGCAAGCGATAAACGAACGTTAAAAACCATCCGATATGACGCCGATCTGATTGTAGTTGGCGGAGGCTTATCGGGTGTATGTAGTGCCATCACAGCGGCTCGCGCGGGTACTCGCGTCGTGCTGGTGCAGGATCGGCCCGTACTGGGTGGCAATGCATCGAGTGAAGTACGACTTTGGGTACTGGGCGCTACGTCGCACATGGGCAACAACAACCGATGGGCACGCGAAGGCGGGGTTATTGACGAATTACTGGTTGAAAACTGGTACCGAAACCCCGAGGGCAATCCCCTTATATTCGATACGATTCTGCTCGAAAAAGTGGTATCCGAATCCAATATCACCTTGTTGCTGAACACGGCGGTGTTTGAGGTACAAATGTCTCCCACCCCTAAATCCCCTTCAGGGGATTTAGGGGCTACTGGTCATATCCAATCGGTGCAAGCTTTCTGTAGTCAGAACAGCACGATGTATGAACTCGTAGCACCGATATTTTGCGATGCGTCGGGCGATGGGATTGTTGGTTTTCAGGCCGGGGCGGCTTTCCGGATGGGCGCCGAATCGAAAGAGGAGTTTGGCGAAAAATTTGCACCCTCCGCCGAATACGGTGAGCTGCTGGGCCACTCTATGTATTTCTACACAAAAGACACGGGTCGACCGGTACGTTTCGTTCCTCCCTCCTACGCGCTTGACGATATTACAACGATTCCACGCTACCGCCGTTTCAACGCCAAGGAATACGGCTGCCAGTTATGGTGGATCGAATATGGCGGGCGCCTGGATACCGTTCACGATACGGAACAGATCAAGTGGGAACTCTGGAAAGTGGTCTATGGCGTCTGGAATCACATCAAAAATTCAGGCCAGTTTCCCGAAGCCGAAACCATGACCCTCGAATGGGTTGGTACTATTCCCGGTAAGCGTGAAAGCCGCCGGTTTGAGGGCGATTACATGCTGACTCAGCAGGACGTAGTCGAACAGCGTGAACACGCCGATGCCGTTGCGTTTGGTGGCTGGAGTATTGATCTGCATCCGGCCGATGGCGTTTTCAGCGAAAAGCCGGGCTGTAATCAATGGCACAGCAAAGGCACGTACCATATTCCCTATCGTTGCCTGTATTCGCGCAACATCAGTAATTTATTTCTGGCCGGACGGATTATTTCGGCAACACACGTAGCGTTTGGCTCATCGCGCGTGATGGGCACAAGTGCACACGTGGGTCAGGCGGCAGGTATGGCTGCCGCTATCTGCGCCCGCGAAGGTCTGCTGCCGCGCGATTTGGCCGACGGGCAAGAGCTTGCGTCTTTACAAAGGGAACTGTTGAAAACTGGACACCATATTCCCGGACTGCAATTGCACGACCCCAGTAATCTGGTGCCAAACGCTACGTTGCTGCCATCGAGCGAGTTCGTTCTGACTCATTTACCGCCTAATGGCCCGTTGCAACCCCTGACCGACTCAGCCGCGCAGATGTTGCCCCTGCCGACAGGTCCTGTTCCACAGATGACGGTTTTCGTTACGTCGGATGCCGACACGACGCTGACGGTTGAGCTTCGCCGGAGCAGTAAGGTAAAGAATCACACGCCCGATGTTACGCTGCAAACCCTGACATTACCGATTCAAAAAGGGAAACAGGAAGTACGTCTGCCTTTCGACGTAGTGCTCGATGGGCCGCAATACGTGTTCGTCATGTTTATCAAGAACGAGCATATTCAGCTTCAATACAGCCAGTTGCGCGTTACGGGTGTACTGTCGGTTTTCAACAAAACCAATCCGGCCGTATCGAACTACGGCAAACAGGAGCCTACGGATGACATTGGCGTTGATACGTTCGAATTCTGGTGCCCCGAACGACGCCCGAAAGGACACAATATTGCCATGACCATTGATGGCGGTATTGCCCTGTTTGGAGCCAGCAATCTAACCAATGGTGTACAACGGCCCACCAGCCAGCCCAATGCGTGGGTGGCCGACGTAACCGATTCAAGTCCGACGCTCTCGCTACGTTGGTCGGAGCAACAACGGATCAGCCGTGTCGAATTGTTTTTCGATACTGATTTCGACCATCCGCTCGAAACGGTCATTATGCTGAATCCCGAAACGGCTTCGCCCTTTTGTGTGCAGGACTACGTCCTCTGCAACGACCGACAGGAACGCATTCACGAAACGATTGATAACCACCAGGCACGCAACATCATTTCGTTTGAAAAGCCGGTAGAAACCAGCCAACTCACCATTCATCTGAAACCCAAACCGGGTCAGGCTCCGGCGGCCTTGCTGGAGGTACGGTGCTATGCGTAAGCATTACGTTACTACGTAGCAATCGGGCGGCTATCTTTTGTGGATAGTCGCCCAGGTTGTTTTATAAGGCTTTCATTCACAAAATGTGACACCTCAACGTATTTACGCGCTGAAAATGCGGAGCGAATAGATAGCTTTATCGAGTAGAATTATGCGTCAAACCAACGTCACTACGTATGAGATCACTATCCACCCTCGTCTGTCTCCTTTTCTTGTCAATACCACTGCTGGCCCAGCCCACCAATGCAAAAGGGTGGTACGATTCGAAAGACATTGAAAACGTAGAGATGGGCTGGATGAGCGTTATGCAATTCAAGGAAGCCGCAAAGCCGTTTTCCAAAAATGGTTGGACATATCCAGTAACACAAATCGACTTTATCCGAACTATGGTAAGCTGGTGGCAGGAATCCTACCTACCCAAAGGGCTACTGGGCGAAATGAGACTGAGTGTGTTAGCTCCTGACCCAGCGCTGCCCATCTCGAACAGCTCATATGATTTTAATGAAGCCGAAAAAAGTAATCGGTTAGCGTTACCAAATACGTATGGGGCTTATGCCCGGCTCCATAAATGTGTTGTCAAAACTGCAACCCATAAATTCTGGCCTATGTACGGTAATTTATGCAACGACAACTGGAATATTATGGCCAACAACGTGGAGCTGATCAGCAGGCAGATGGTTTACCTGTCGTCGCCCGACGAATACTACTGCGTGCAGCCTCGCTATACGTTGGGCATGAAAGGGGCTTACGATAAAGAGTGGATTCCGAAGTATGCTAATTTCGGAAATTTCACTGATAGCCCCAATCTTAAAAAATACGATCATTATTATGTGCCGGGTAAACAGTTGGGGAATGACGGTGGCTTTTATGTGGTAATTATGACCAAAGATGGTAAGCCGCTCCCCTTCGAGCAGGTAACTATAGGCGAATTCTTAAACCGGCTTGAAAAGCGTTTGCCCATGATGTACGCGATTCAAAAAAACAGCGTGAAGCTCGAAAATCTGCTCGGGAAGGCACAAAATGGCTTACGGATTTTAAAAAACCAGTTTAAGAACCAGCTTGGCGACTATGTTTATCTGAAGGACATCAACAACAATATCGACTGCTTCACGCTTTCATCCATTGAGGAGAATAAACCGGTTTACTGGCTGAAAACCCAGGCCACAACGCAAACGTCGACGGGATGGACTGACACCAACTTCCCGCTACTCCGGCTCAAAAAAGGAGTGAAAGAAGCCTGCGCGACCACCGGACCACAGTGGATTATTTTCCGACTGGATGCCAGCCTGGAACATACCTATGGCGGAGAAGCGGACCTGATGGAAAACTTCGTCAGTCGGTTCAATTATGATTACGTTTACAATTATTTTTTCGGTAAAGACAACGTAGTAGCCCCTTACAAGGCCACCGAAAGATGACAAAACCGGTTACGGCCCCTGTTAAAACCCAATTGAATTTCCCCCATCAACCGGCAGCGATGCGCCTGTAATGTATTTGGCTCCTTCAGAAGCCAGGAAAACAGCGGCCCAGCCAATATCTTCCGGTTTGCCGAATGCCCCTATAGGAGTTCGGCGCATAGCCCGCGCAAATCGGTCGGGATCGCCACTCATGGCGGTTTTGCTCATGGCAGTTTCAATAAATCCGGGTGCGATGGCATTAACCCGAACACCATTGCCCGAAAACTCCGATGCCAGTACTTTCACCATCCCCTCAACAGCCGACTTAGAAGCAGCGTAGGCCACCACCCGATCGATCCCGTAATAAGCCGCCATCGACGAAATCATGATGATAGAGCCTTGCTTACGCGCCATCATCCGCTGCGCACAGGCACGGGTCAAACTGAAAACAGAGTTCAGATTCGTATGAACAATACGGTCGAAATCGTCGTCGGTAACTTCCAGAGCCGGTTTTTTCATATTGACTCCCGCATTATTGACCAGAATATCGATTGGCCCATAGGTAGTCTCGATGGTTTCGACCAGGCCATTCAACGATTGACGTTCTGTTACGTCGTTAACTACGTAGTACGCCTGTTCACCCGAACCACTATCGGCCAATATTCTGACAGCTTCCTGGAGCGGTTGTTCCCGGCGACCCGTGATGACGACGCGAGCCCCAGATTGCACCATGCAGCGGGCAATGTCGAAACCGATACCACTTCCACCGCCCGTGATGAGCGCCAGTTTCCCCTGTAGTGAAAAAATGGTTGGATAAGCTGGTAGTTGCGGCTGCACTTGTTCCATTGTTAATAGGTTTTGTGTTTATAGTTCATGGTTTATGGTTTATGGTTTATGGTTTATGGTTTATAGTTGGTAAGTTGAACTACAAACCATAAACTGTAAACCTTAACCTACCTGATCGGCGTATCGCGTGACTCGGCGTACGCTTTCGTAAAATCAATTTTCTTTACTTGCGTCACAACGTAGCGTAAGCCCTGAAAAACATGCTGAACAAACGTTGGATCAGCGTAGTCTTTCTTATCGTGTCCCAGAGTCGTACACCACGTATAGCCGCCATCGAACTGATAGTACCAGGCAGCCGGATATAGCTCCGTATAGGAGCCACGATTGGTTTTTATTTTTTCTTTTTCTTCCTCATTCTGCGGAGCCAACGACGTCAGATCATGCACCATCACCACGGTTGGGCCGGGCGACATATCTTTCGAGAAATAACATTCGTCCTGCTTCTCCCAAACGGGCGGAAGCCCCTGCATGGATGCGTGTTTGGTGTCGATAATAGTCAGTCGGAGTTTCTGAAAATGCGGATGCCAGGCAAACGTACCACCAAGCATTCGCTTAAACCAGGTCCAGTTCCGTTCGGTACCCATTACGGAATGAATACCCACGAAACCACCGCCAGCCTCAACGTACCGCCGAAAAGCCAGTCGTTGCGCGTCGGTATCGAATACGTCGTTGTTTGTACTGGTAAACACCAATGCCTGATACTGCTTCAGGTTTTCTTCCGTAAAAACAGTTGGCTGGTCCGATACGTCAACTGTAAAGCCATGCTGCTGGCCTAATTTCTGGAAGCACTCAACAGCATACGGAATGTTATCGTGGACGTAGCCTTTCCCGTTTTTGGTGTAGACTAGTACCCTGACTTTTTTCCAGTTTACGTTATCATCCGTCGCCTGACTGGTGCCAGCTACGAACAGTAGAAGAAAGAGGAGAGGGATTCGATTCATGATTTAAAAACAGCCGGAAGCCGTTTAAGACGTTAAACTTTCAGATGAAGCATTTGCGCCTGTTTCTGGGCCCTTAACGCCAGCTCGGTAGCCAGGAAGCAATGCTCCTGCGACATAGCGGTTTCCGTGCGATTCAGTACGTCGTTGACAAGCTGTTCGCCGTAAGGAAGCGGTTCTTTACTGCAATCGATGTAACGGGTTTCCTTACTGTCGGTCAGGAAAAGGTGGTTGCCGCCCTCACGTCCGCCGGGATCGATATTTTTACGTATTTCGATAAAGCCTTCGGTACCAAGAATAGTCAAACGACCATCGCCCCAGGATTTCAGCCCGTCGGGCGTAAACCAGTCGACCCGGATATAGCCGACCCCTTTATCGCCACGTAGCATGACATCGCCAAAATCTTCGAAATTTGGATACTGCGGATGGTTCGTATTGCCCACCTGCGCAGCCACTACGTCGGCTTTGGTAGAGCCCGTAAAAAACAGAAACTGATCGAACTGGTGCGAAGCAATATCGCAGATGATACCCCCGAATCGTTTCCGGTCGAAAAACCAGTCGGGCCGCGATTTGGGCGTCATGCGGTGTGGACCTAATCCAATGGTCTGAATCACTTTTCCGATAGCACCCGCCTTGACCAGTTCGCCCGCTTTTACGGTTGCTTTATTTTCCAGTCGTTCGCTGTACATGATGGAATAGATCCGCTTCGTTTCTTTCTGAACACGACGCACGTCGGCCAACTGTTCAAGCGTTGTAATTCCGGGCTTATCGGACATATAATCCTTACCGGCTTTCATTACGCGGATGCCTAGTGGTGCGCGCTCATCCGGAATAATCGAACTCAGCACAAGCTGAATGGATTTATCGCCCAGAATTTCCTGTTCGCTTTTGGCCTGCTTTGCCTGCGGATAGCGTTTGGCAAAAGCCGCCAACAGGTCAGGCTCTTTGGCGTAATAAGAGACCAGTTCGCCCCCACCCCGAATGGTAGCCTCAACCTGACCGTAAATGTGGCCGTGGTTCATACCAATAACGGCAAACTTAATCCGGGACGCTTTAGGCATCACCAGCGTCTTCGAATCTTCCTCAATGACCAGTCGTTTTGGCACACTCAGCGCTTCGGGAAACATAACTAATCCAGCGGCCGTAGCAACCGACTCTTTCAGAAATTTACGTCGATTATCCTGTGTATTGTTCATAAGGTTAGTAGCCAGGACGGGGTGGTCCAGACATGGGTTTAGTTTTGGGTCAGGCTTGGGCGTAAGGGCTGGTACGCCAGCCCGGCCAGGTTACTTCTTTTTCGCCAGTTCCAGTGCCTGGGTTGTTGTGTAATATTTGGCAATCATGTTCGGCACTTCCCAGGCAGGCAGTTTACCCTCTTTCAGGAACTGCAGGTATTTCTGCATCACCCGGCCGAAGTGCGCTTCATGGCCTTCTTTGTATTTTTCAGGAATAACGACTTCATAGCCTTTGGCAATTTTCTTCACCTCTACTCCCGGAAACTCTTTCTGAATAGCAGGCAAAACCGACTTCAACGACGCGTCGAGCGACGTATTGCCCGCAACAGGTTCGACGTAAAGTGTGGGTTTGTAGTTCTGTTCTGCCCCCTGACGAATAATCAGATTGGCTTTTGTGCCGCGCATAATCGAGTAATGCGTATCGCCCGCGCCTTCTGGTGCCTTGTAAGCCCAGGTAACGGATACTTTCGCATTGACACCCCGGATTTTGTAGTTAATCTCTCCATTGCTATATACCCGGAGAATACTATCCTTCACTACGTCTTTTTTGAGATAGTCCGGAAAGGTAGCCTGCTTGGTAATTGCCTTGAACTGGCTCAGGCTCATATCAGTCGTCCACCGGCGGGCTGAGTTGAGGCTAATATCTTTCTGGTAATCGATGGTTTGTTCGGGGAAACACTCCCACTGCACCAGATCGACCAGGTGCGTTGTTACGTCGACGATCCCTTCGCCCTGCTGCGCTACGTCCATAAACCAAGCCGGACGTGTCAGAATACTGCCCGATACGTTCTTGTAGAAATGGTGAACGCTTTCTTTGGTAACAGCCGGGTTTTCGGGAGTTCCTTTTTCCAACGTACCGAACACGTCGGCTTGCTGCGAAAAGGCCCGCTGCAGCATGGTCGAGATCTCATACCGTTCCGTCATAATATCGTAGAGCAGTACGTTGTTTTTCTCAGCAGCAGCGAAAGCCTCCTTCAACTCGTTGAACTTCTCCGAGGAGATAACCATTGGTTTATCGGCCAATACGTTAAATCCGGCCTCAACCGTCTTGTAGACGTAGTCCGTTTTCAGGCGATTGTTACCAGCCATCACCACTACGTTTCCAGCCTTTTCGCTAATCATTTTATCAAAAAAGTCAGCGCCTTTGTAGACCTCTTCTTTCCAATGCGTCGGATCGCCAGCCCGTGTGTTGTAGCCGTCAATTTTATCCAGATGCAGTTGAAGGTCGGACGGTCCGTCGCTACGGCCATCGGGGGCATACACATGCACAACCGAATCTACTCCCTCGTACATCGACTTTTGCACCAGAGCGGCATGAAAATGACCAGGGTCCAGCGTAATTAAACGAATCATACCATCTTCCGAATCTTGTCCGGCTTTTTTCTCCGACGACTGACAGCCCAAAATCAGGGCTGCCGACAACAGGCTGGCAACAACTGGAAATAACTTCATTCTACAGTAATAATTTTAGAGTTGTGTTGAGTGATTATGCTGTAAGCGTCAGCATCCTGCTGACGCTTACAGCATAATCACTCGGTTTATATAGTTTATAGTCTTTGGTTTTTATGGTTAGGAGCTTTTTTGGAAAGCTCCTTTACCCGCTAACTAGAAACAAAAAACTATAAACCCAAAACTCTACTTACCCCTGGCCGATGCCATCGTTTTGATGGCGTACTCAGACCGCTGTGGACGTGACAGCAGTTTATTAGCTTCCGGATCGTTTTTGAACTGCTCCTTTTTAGGGTCCCAGTAGAGCTTACGGTTCAATTTCATGGCGGCATGATGCAGCAGGCAGGCCGAACACGACCGATGCCCTATTTCGGCGGGAGCGATGGGTTGCTTCCGGCTAACGATGCTTTCGAGCCAGTTGCCGTGATGTTCCTTGCTAACCGTCAGGTGTACTTCTTTCGGCCCGATAACCGACGTCATGATTTTAGGATCGCTGGCATCCAGTTTTTTGGCGGCATTTTGCTTGGCGATAGGGTCGCTGGCCGTTACAGACGCATCGCCCCGCGACACGAAAATCCATCCGTCGGTACCTTCAAATCGGATACCGTTCGGAATTTCGTTGCTCACAATCATGTGAACACCATTCTCATACAAGGCTTCGGTTCTGAAAATACCATGAACATCCCACAGGCCAGATTTTGGGAAGTCGGCGTGCCCCCAGATTTCGATGGGCCCCGTATGTTCGGTATTCATGGCCCAATGCGCACAATCGATATGGTGCGAACCCCAGCCGGTGATCATCCCAGCCCCAAACTGTTCGCAACGTAACCAGCCCGGACGGTCGTAACCGACCTGTGGATGAACCCGCTTTTCGGTATAATATACGTCAGGCGTCGTACCCAGCCACATATCGTAGTTCAGGTTTTTGGGAACCGGCATCTTTGGCTCATCCTCGCCGGCCGGGTCGCCGGGCAGCCCCACATAAACTGTTTTCAATTGACCGATACGTCCGTTACGTACCAGCTCGGCCGCATATCGAAACTGCTCCGACGAGCGCTGCTGACTACCAACCTGCACAATCTGCTTAGACTGGTTGACGGCATCGGCCATCATCCGTCCTTCCGAAATGGTCAGTGAGGCTGGTTTCTGCATATACACGTCCTTTTTAGCCCGCACCGCATCGACCACAATCGGCGCATGCCAATGATCGGGTGTACTCACGATCACCGCATCTACATCTTTATTGGTAAGGAGTTCCCGGTAGTCCGTATATACCCGTACACCATCGTAATTCTTACCATTTTTTTTCGAATAATAGTCGTTGACAAGCTTTTTGGCGTCTTCGGCCCGATTACTATCCAGATCGCAAACGGCCATAATAAGTGCATTGTCGTATTGCCAGACACCTGGTATGTCATGTCCGCGCGAGATACGTCCCGTGCCGATAGCCGCTACGTTGATTCGATTGCTCGGCGCGTTCTTACCAAAGACCGAGGCTGGCACAATCGTCGGGAAGCCGCCAATAATCGTTGTCGACAGGACGCCTTTCGCCGTTGTTTTCAGAAAACTCCGTCTTGATTCATCCCGTGTTTTATCGCTCTTCATGGTCGTTAAGGATTTAGGACTAGTTAGTTAATAAAAAAGTGGCAATACATTCTATACTTCACCTCACCCCTGCCCCCTCTCCTTGAAATAAGGAGAGGGGATAGCCTACAGTCATTCAATCTCGATTATGGGAGACAACTCCCCTCTCCTTATTTCAAGGGGGTGAAGTCAACCTTTACCTCATCAAATACACATCGACGAGTTTTTTCACATCGTCCAACGTCCGGTCTGGCTTTTTATAGGAAGCAGGAATGGGCTGACGGGCGTACTCCTGCAGATAGAGCACCCACGCGTCGCGCCACCAGATAGCTTCTTTATGCTGTGTTTGCAATCGGGCCGCTACGTTGGTGTACGTTTCGGGATCGATCTCGTTTTTCACCTGATTCCATTGCTTCTGCATCCAGATAACCGAGTCGGCCCCTGTATAGAAGTGCGTACAGAGTTCGTCCCAGAGCGACCGGCCTGTCGACAGTTTTTTCGTCCAGGCAACGTGGTGAAACCAGAGCAGATAAGGCAATGGGCAGGTTTCAGGATTATTCCACTGCTGCTGAACAGCAGGCGCATACTGGCTTAAGGCATCGCTACCCTTCGCGGTCCGGTCAAACCCAATGCCAACCGAATCGGCCCGGTGGTAATAGACTGCTGTCCAGTCAGGGCGAGGGCTTCTGTTCTGCCAGGGTTCCGGCGCAAAATGTACACCTGTCCAGGGCCGCGAAAGGCCCATCGGCGTATTATAGTTCACATAAATATCCCGCGATTTAAGCATCATATCCGTGATGGGCTTCACCGCTTTAGGCTCGGTGGTCAGCGTCATGGTTACCCATTCGTTCGCTATGGCTTCGGACGACAGCGTATGATCCCAGGCTAACCGACCGAACGCATACCAGTTCGCCTGTGCCATAGGGTGTCCCGTCCAGTTACGATCCGAACCGGTGTTAGCCACACCCGCCATCGCTGTCAGTTCATAGCCAAAGGCGCTGCCATCCACCACTTTTGCTACGGTTGTACCTTTGCCTTTCGCATACGTATCAGACTCCAGGCATTCTTTGAAGAGCGGAGCCTCATAGACCATGTGCGTAGCAAAACCCAGGTACTCCTGCGTGATCTGGAACTCCACGGCCAGGGGTGTTTTTGGCATTTTCCCGAATAAAGGAGAAAAAGGCTCACGCGGTTGAAAATCAATCGGTCCGTTTTTGACCTGCACGATCACTTTCTTATCGAATTTGCCATCGAGATCGCCAAACTCTTCGAGTGCCGCCTTGAACCGATCGGCTTTTGGGTCAGCTTTATAGACAAAGGCCCGCCAGAGCACAATGCCATCGTACGGTTTCAGTGCCTCAGCCAGCATGTTAGCCCCATCGGCGTGATTCCGACCATAATCCTGCGGACCCGGCTCCCCCTCCGAATTGGCTTTGACCAGAAACCCACCAAAATCGGGAATGAGCGAATAAATTTCTTTGGTTTTGTCGGCCCACCATTTCCGAACCTCAGGATCGAGCGGATCGGCCGTTTTTAAGCCGCCAATGGTTTTGGGAGCCGGGAAATAAATGGACAGATACACCCGAATACCGTACTGCCGAAACACACCCGCCAAAGCCGCTACTTTATGGAGATATTCGGTAGTCAGAAAACGAGAACTGGCATTGACGTTATTAACTACCGTAGCGTTGATTCCCAGCGATGCGTTGGCGCGTGCGTAGTCGCGATAACGCGGATCGAGCCGTTCCGGCAGTTCGTACCATTTCCAGAGCGACTCACCGGCGTACCCCCGCTCAATGGTTGCATTCGGATTGTCCCAATGGTTAAGCATCCGGTAACGTACTTTCGGGCTACTGGTCAGCGCCAGGTTCGCCATGGGCTGTAAGGTTTGCAACTGACGTAGCAGAGCAAAGGCTCCATACAACACCGCCGATTCTGTTTTTCCGCTGATGACGATGTTGTTCGATTGACTTTTAATCTGGTAGCCTTCGGCGTTCAGCGTCGGGAGGCCGGTATTCGTTACGGCAAGAATAATCCCACCCGTCCGATTGCCTGCGTTCGCCAGGACCGGCACCGATTTTCCCAGTAATCCCTGAAGCCCATTCTTCAACTCGTCCGACGCGGCTTTCAGCACAGGACTGTTTCCACTAACCGCAATAAATTGAGCAGAACGGGCATAGGCTTCCCGCTTACCGGCATCCTTGATTAAGTCGTATTTCAGCCACAAACGGTACCCATCGTCAGCGTAACTGCATATAGTGGTGAATACCAAAAAACAGAAGGAGATAAGCTTTTTACAATTCATGCGTTGTTGGATGATTTTTTTTAGATACGCCATCTCTTAAAGACATGGCGTATCGGCATGGCGTTTCTACAAAAGACTAATGTGTTTCTTCCAGCGATCGAGTAATCCCCAACTCAAGCCCTCTTATTTCGGCCAGTCCCCGTAGGCGACCAATGGCCGAATAGCCAGGATACGTACCCTTATCGACCCGTAAATCGTCGAGCATCTGATGACCGTGATCGGGTCGCATCGGAATCGACGTAGCGCCCGTTCCCTGTTGCCTACGTCGCTGTTGTTCGAGCACAATAGCCTTTACCACGGCATACATATCCACATCGCCTTCCAGATGATCAGCCTCATGGAAGTTACGCGGGTTCTCCTCCCGCTTCGTGGTACGGAGGTGAATAAAATGAATGCGATTGCCGAACCGGCGAATCATAGCGGGCAAATCATTATCCGGACGAATACCCAACGAGCCCGTGCAGAACGTAATGCCATTCGCCACTACGTCGCTGGCGGCCATTAGCTGCGCCAGATCGGCTTCCGTACTGACCACACGCGGCAGACCCAGCAACGGCCGTGGCGGATCGTCGGGGTGAATACAAAGATTTACGCCCAGTTCATTCGCGACAGGAGCTACCTCCCGAATGAAAAAGTACAGATTGTCGCGTAAAGCCTGATCGCTGATCGTCGCATACTCATTCAGTAATCCCTGAAACGTATCGAGCGAAAACGCTTCGTTGGAGCCAGGCAATCCCAGCAATACTACGTTGACCAACGTAGCAACTTCGTCTGCCGTCATCCGGGCAAACCGCTGGCGAGCAGCCTGCGCTACGTCGGGTTCGTAGTCAGATTCGGCATCGGGCCGTTTTAGAATGCAGAGATCGAACAAAGCAAAATCTTCCCAGACAAACCGCAAGGCCAACGATCCGTCGGGCATTTCATACGACAGATTCGTCCTCGACCAGTCGAGCACCGGCATGAAATTGTAACACACCGTATTGATACCGCAGGCCGCCAGATTCCGAAGCGACTGCTTGTAGTTGTCGATATAGAGGGCCCGGTCTGGACGGCCTTTCTTGATATCTTCGTGAACAGGCAGACTTTCGACCACCGCCCAATGAAGGGGCGAATACCGATCATTGGCGGCTTCGATCAGTCGTTTCCGCTCCTCAATCGCTTCGACCGACCAGACCGCTCCGACCGGAATCTGATGCAAAGCCGTAACGATGCCCGTACAGCCTGCCTGCCGAATATCCATCAACGACACCGGATCGTTCGGCCCGAACCAGCGCATAGTTTGTAGCATTCCCATGGTATCAAATTGAGCCAGTAGGACTCAACTTATCAATTGTATACGTATTGACTATTCGGGGGTTATGTCCGCGTTATTCTTGACGAGTTATCCACACCCCAAACGAGTTATCCACAATTTAGATCGTTATTCGAGCAGTTATCCACAGCGATGCTGATGATCAGGCGAACGGTTATACGAAGAACGGTACGTCTTTAGGCGCGTATTTTTTCATACCTTCTTCGTTAATTTCTACTCCGATACCCGGCTTTTCGGAGAGCGGAATAAATCCTTTTTCGACCATGGGCCCGTCGAACGTAACGATCTCCTTAAACATCGGCTCTTCGTGGAAATAAAGCTGCCATTCCAGAATCAGGAAGTTCGGCACCGATGCGCAAACGTGGCTCGATGCCATAGCCCCCAGGTAAGAAGCTACCATATGGGGCGCAAACGGAACGTAGTAGAGATTGGCCAGATTGGCAATACGTTGCGCTTCCCCTAACCCACCGGCTTTCTGCAAATCCGGCATGATAATATCGACGGCCCCGATTTCGAGCAATCGACGGAAGCCATGCGCCAGGTAGTGATTCTCACCCGCACAGATGGGCGTGTTCGACGCTTCGCGAATCTGGCGGTAGGCTTCCGGGTTTTCGGCAGGAATGGGTTCTTCCAGAAAGAGCAGATTCAATGGCTCCATCATTTTGGCCACCCGCCGACCCGTTGTTACGTCGTAGCGCCCGTGCATATCCACACAAATGTCAATCTTGGGCCCAACGGCCTGCCGAACCCCTGCAATCTGGTTATACATCCGCTCCAGCTCGCCTGGGCTGGCGGTCCAGTTATAAGCATCGTATTTATTGGGATCGTTACGTTCGTCGATGTCATATTTCACGGCCGTAAAGCCCATATCGACCGCTTTTTTGGCACTTTTACCGAACGCATCAGGGCTGGTATCGTGATCCCGATAGGCACCCGTATCGCAATACACCCGGATTTTGTCCCGGAACTTTCCGCCCAGTAATTGATAAACCGGCATACCCAGCGCTTTGCCGACCAGATCCCAGAGGGCCGTTTCCACAGCCGACAACACCGAAATATAGATACCGGCCTGAGCACCCTCGAAGAAGCCCGCTTTGCGTACATCTTCAAAAATGCGGTTCACGTTCAGCGGGCTACGACCTTTGATCCGCGTTCCGATCAGTTTCACCAGATGATACGTACCGACCGATGCATCAACAGCTTCTCCGCACCCCCAGATGCCCTGGTTGGTATGCACTTTTACAAACAGGCTGTGGCCATTGCGGGTGTAGCCACATTTGATATCCGTGATTTTCAGGTCAGAAGGTGCCGACGACTGGGGAGCCCGATCAACGGCGGTTTCCAGACCTTCGCCATAACTGGACAAAGCACTGGCACTAAAGACACTGGCTAAAGCACTTTTGGTAAGGAACGAACGACGGGAAGTTTTCATGGTTAATGAGTTTAGGGAGGGAGAATTACCAGGTGCGGGTTTTGAGATAATCCTGGATTTGTTCTTTAGGGACAGGTAGTTCGTTTACGTGTGCGTTCAGCCACTGAGAGAAATCCTTTTCGATCTCGTCGGACCAGCGCGAGTCGATCTGGCCGGGCGTATATTTCTGCTCACGCAGTCGCTGGTGGCCGAACATATCACGCAGTCGAATGATCTCCGATGTTTTGACCACTTTCTCGGCCAGGTGTGGCGGGATGAAGCATACGGCGCCATCGCGTCCCAGCACAATGTCGCCCGGCATAACCATCACTTTACCAATGCGCGTTGGGCGGTTAATGCCCACCAGAGTCGTATTTAAATTTCCCTCCGGGTTGTGGTGCGAGGGATGATAGCTACGGAAGTACGACGTGAAACCACCGATTTCTTTCAGGCCCGCAATGTCCCGAACGGCACCTTCGTAGACGATTCCGTTGCCCGTTTTCGCATAGATGGAGTTGCCCAGATTATCGCCAATGGTTGGACCATCTTCGTGCATACCAAACTGGTCCACGACGTATACATCTCCTTTCACCAGCAGATCGATTGGCCACGCATTCTGCGATTTAACACGCCCATCTTTCGTATGTCCTTTTTCGTCCGTAACCCGATGAACATCCGGCCTGCCGGGCATGAACGTAGCGGTTACTGCCCGGCCAATCAATACGCTATCGGGATTAATGGTCTGCCAGTCGCCTGCAAACTGATAGCGGTATTTTTCTCCTTTCAATACAGCCCATGCTTCTTCGTGCGTAACCAGCTTCATGCGCTTCAGAATAGCGTCGGATACTTTCGGACGACCATCCGGGAAACGCTCTCCCTTCCAGTCGGGGGTTAGAAAGATCAGTTCTTCGCGGGAGATCTGCTGTGCCACGGACTTGGTTTGCAATCCTATAAGCGATACCACAGCCGCGATAAAGACTATCGGTTTCATAAATCAGGAATAAGAAGTAAGGGTTTAGCTCATTTGCTCAGCATAAGGATTTTACTGAACGCTTCTACCCTATGCAACCGATTGAAATTTTTATCCCAAACCGAACCGTTCTTCTGATTATACAGCAAAAAACAGTCCTCCCGCCAATGGCAGGAGGATGTTTGACCTACTTATCTATGATGAACAAAAAGACTTTTCTGGGCTAGAATTATGCCTAAAACTCTGTCAGTTGTCAGTCAAATGAAGACCTTACACGCATTGGACCATTATCTATTAGCCCAACTCCTTCCAGGATTATACCCTGAGGAATGGCTTCAATTGTCAAATTGACGCATAAATATCTTATTTTTTTTACTATTGCAATCGATTGCATGAATTTTACATATTACTTCATATACAGTACCTTGTAGCTCAGGATACCTGACATCCTGTTTTCATGGAAAAAGAAATTACGATTTACGACATTGCTAAGTTGCTGAACCTTTCTCCTGCCACGGTCAGCAGGGCATTAAATGATCATCCGGCAATCAATAGCAACACGAAAAGCGTAATTGCTGCCAAAGCCAAAGAAATGGGGTATCGGTCCAATACGTTTGCCAGCAATTTAAGACGGCAACGTACCGATACAATTGGCGTCATTGTGCCCCGGCTAAATAGCCACTTTATGTCGACCGTGCTGGCAGGCATGGAAAAAGTGGTCAATAAATCGTCCTACAATCTCATCATCAGTCAATCGCTTGAATCGGTAAAAAAAGAAATTGCCAATGCTAAAACGATGTTCAATAGTCGTGTGGATGGCTTATTGGTATCGGTAGCTTACGATACAGACAATACCGATCATTTTGACGCCTTTGTAAAGAGAGGGATTCCACTCCTCTTCTTCGACCGGGTACTGGAACATAAGCAAGGTACCAGCATCATCATTGACAATACGAAAGCAGGTTATGAGGCTGTTTCCCATCTCATTGAGCAGGGCTGCCGCCGAATTCTATACATTACGGGTAATTTGAAACGTAATGTGTACGCCGATCGGCTCAAAGGCTATCGGCTGGCACTTCTTGAGCATGGTCTTCCTTATCTGGACGAACTGGTGATGGTGACTGATCTCAGCCAGGAAGCCGGTATTGAGGCTGCCCGGCTGATTCAACGCATGGATAAGAAGCCCGATGGACTTTTTATTGCGAATGATTTATGCGCTGTCAGTTGTATGAGCGCGCTCAGAAAGAATGGTTTCTCGATTCCCGACGATATTGCGGTTGTTGGTTTTAATAATGATCCGGTTTCGGTTGTCATTGAACCGAACCTGACTACCATTGACTATCCGGGCGAAAAAATGGGCGAAATTGCCGCCCAGAGCCTCATCAATCATTTAAACGGCTCTCTGGATATTCAAAATACCAACACGATTATCTTACACTCGGAATTACTGATTCGCCAATCGTCGGTCAAAAAAGGGGCGAATTAGGCGGTGCCAGGTACTAGAGTTGGGTGAGGCCAAATTGGCTTCTATTTTTTCCCCGTGTGACAGAGTGTAGAGCTCAACAGAACGTATTTAAAATTTCTATTTTCAACATAGAGCTGACCTCAAGCCGACCTGTTTGGGTAGATTTGATCTCTCTTTCTGGGTTTCCTGCGATATAATAATCTCCTAGGTTGATTTTATCTTCACATTCCGCTTTTATTTATATTTTCAATGCACAGCAGGATTGATTTTGGAAATGAAAAAATTACAAGTATTCGTATCATCCACTTATAGTGATTTATTAGAAGAAC